>NZ_FNBM01000004.1:0-178889 GCF_900102335.1 Phytopseudomonas seleniipraecipitans | reverse complement strand
GTCCCCTTCGTCTAGTGGCCTAGGACACCGCCCTTTCACGGCGGTAACAGGGGTTCGAGTCCCCTAGGGGACGCCAATTTGCCCGCTCTGCGGGATTTTTAAGGGTCACTTCTCACGAAGTGACCCTTTTGTTTTTGTGCGCTCGAAAACGTATGGCCGAACGCATGGCGCTCGATGCGCTTGCGTTGTCTGAACGAAAAAACCTACTGTCTGGCCCTGAATCTGGTTCGTGTCGATAAAGGAGCGTTGCATGAAGCTGATAGCGGATGCCGCAGTGCAAGCGGTAGGTCACGCGGCGGCGGGGTCTCTGCGATGAACTGGGATCGCCCGAATCCCTTCACGCTGGAGCTGGTGGTTGCCAGCGATGAGATCGATGGCCTGGGCCATGCCAATAACGCAGTGTACGTGACCTGGCTGGAGCGCTGCGCCTGGCGCCATTCGCAGTCGCTTGGGCTGGATCTGGTCGAGTACCGTCGTCTGGATCGCGCCATGGCGGTGGTACGCCATGAGATCGACTACCTGAGCAGCGCGTATGAAGGCCAAGAGCTGCAGCTGGGGACCTGGATCGTCGAGTCCGATCAGCGCTTGAAGATGGACCGCTGCTTTCAACTGATTCGCCCTCAAGACGGTGCAACGCTGCTGCGCGCGAAAACCACCTTCGTTTGTATCGAGTTGTCCAGCGGCAGGCCGAAGCGCATGCCGCCGGAATTCGTCGAGGGCTATGGCAGGGCGTTATTGCCGCTCTGACAGGCTATGGCTGCGGTGCCAAAAACAGCTTCTGCGCCTCGTATACCGCCTGGTAGCGGCGCACTTCACCGGGCAGCAGGAGAATTGACTGGCTGCTCACCAAATCGATCTCTGCGCAAAATCCCTCTCGCGCTGGCGTGACCACGACGCTTCGCTCGCCGCTCGGAACGTCCAGCGTGACGCTTTGGCCAGCCGGGATGGGCACGATCAGTTGCTCATCTACGCGCAACTGCAGATCGCAGGCATTGGGCGCGTTGCGGTCGCGACTGACGATCAGCTTGGCACTGGCCGCCGGATCAATCGGTACGCCTTCGGAGATCGGGGCTGCGGCGAAGATCGCAGGGGCGGGCAGTAGCAGCGCAAGCAGGCTGCCGGTCAGCAGAAGTCGGGTCATCGTCGGTCCAGGCGAGGCGTAGGTACTGCAATGGACTGCGTGCAGCGGTGTGACGTTCAGCCGACCGGTAGCTGTCCTGTCGAGGTGCGCATCGTTACACTACGCGCCGCTTCGGCCGGCGTGCCGTTGCCGCTCGTGTATTGAGCTTCCGTCATCTTCGAGAGAACCGTTATGCAGATCGCCCTGGCGCCCATGGAAGGATTGGTCGACGACATCCTTCGCGATGTGCTGACCCGGGTCGGCGGTATTGACTGGTGCGTGACCGAATTCATTCGCGTCACGGATCGGGTGCTGCCGCGCTCCACCTACCGCAAGCTGGCCCCGGAGCTGTTCAACGGTGCGAAGACCGCTGCGGGCACGCCGTTGCGCGTGCAGTTGCTCGGCTCCGATCCGCAATGCCTCGGTGACAACGCCGCCTATGCCTGCAAGCTCGGCGCGCCGGTGATCGACCTGAATTTTGGCTGCCCGGCGAAGACCGTGAACAAGTCGCGAGGCGGGGCGGTTCTGCTCAAGGAGCCGGAGCTACTGCACGCGATAGTGCGTGAGGTGCGCCGTAGCGTACCGGCGGCGATTCCGGTTACCGCGAAGATGCGCCTGGGGTTCGATCACAAGGACTGGGCCATCGACTGCGCCCAGGCTCTTGCCGAGGGCGGCGCCTCGCAGATCGTCGTGCATGCGCGCACCAAGGTCGAAGGCTACAAGCCGCCCGCTCACTGGGAGTGGGTAGCGCGGGTACAGGAAGCCGTGGCGGTGCCGGTGTACGCCAATGGCGACATCTGGTCGCTGGAAGACTGGCGGCGCTGTCGCGAAGTCAGCGGTGTCGAGAACATCATGCTCGGCCGCGGTGTGGTGGCGCGACCCGATCTGGCGCGGCAAATCGCTGCCGCGCGGGTAGGGCAGGACGCGGGTGTGATGAGCTGGGAAGAATTTCAGCCGCTACTTGCCGACTTCTGGCTGCAAGCGCGCCGCAAGATATCCCCGCGTTATGCGCCTGGGCGGTTGAAGCAATGGCTGGCGATGCTCACGCGCAGCTATCCACAGGCGGTGGAGCTGTTTGCTCAGCTGCGCCGTGAGACCAACTGTGAGCAGATCGATGCGCTGCTCGGTGTGGCCTTCCTGCCGCGCCAGGACGATGCGCGCGAGGCGCTCTAGCCGCCAGCTCAGCGTCCGCCGCTGACGTCGAGCAGCGTGCCGGTGGTGTAGGACGCTTGGTCCCCTGCCAGCCAGAGAATCGCCTCGGCTACTTCTTCGGCCAGCCCGCCGCGGCCCAGGGGAATATGCCCGGCCACGCGTGCGACGCGCCCCGGCTCGCCGCCGCTGGCATGGATCTCGGTGTCGATCACGCCAGGTCGCACCGCATTGACGCGGATGCTGTCAGCGGCAAGCTCTTTGGCCAGGCCGACCGTCATGCTGTCGACGGCGCCCTTGGCGGCAGCGTAGTCGACATATTCCTCAGGCGCACCGAGCCGCGCGGCGATCGACGATACGTTGACGATGGCGCCTCCGCGTCCGCCCGCGCGGGTGGACATCCGCTTTACCGCCTCGCGACTGCACAGGAAGCTGCCGAACACGTTGGTGGCGAATACCCGCTGCCAGCGCTCCAGCGACATCGCTTCGAGGCGCATCTGCTGTTCGAGAATGCCCGCGTTATTGACCAGTACATCGAGCTGGCCAAAACGCTCATCAATGGCGGCGAACAGGTGGCTGACCTCAGCTTCGCTGGCCACATCGGCTTTTGCCGCCAGGGCGATGCCGCCCGCGCGGCTGATCTCGCCGACCAGGGCATCGGCAGCCTCGGTTTGCTGGCGATAATTGACCACCACCGCATAGCCGCGCTGCGCCGCCAGGCGAGCGGTGGCAGCGCCGATGCCGCGGCTGGCACCGGTAATCAGGATCACGTTGCTCATCGTGAAATCTCCATTTTGGAAGCCCTTGAAATTTTTTCGGGCATCCACATTTTCAGTATTGCGGGATGCCGAAGTCGGGTCTCGCACGTTATCACTCGCTGAAATCTCAGGAGATTTACCATGAGCACTGCATTTTCCATGACCCCACTGTTCCGTCAGTCGATTGGCTTCGACCGCTTCAACGATCTGTTCGAATCGGCGATGCGCAACGATACGAGCAGCAGCTACCCGCCCTACAATGTCGAGAAGCATGCCGACGACCAATACCGCATCATTGTCGCTGCGGCTGGTTTCCAGGACGAAGATCTCGACCTGCAGGTGGAGCGTGGCGTACTGACCGTGACCGGCAGCAAGCGCGCGGGTAATGGCGAGAACGTCACGTACCTGTATCAGGGCATCGCTCAGCGCTCCTTCAAGCTGTCGTTCCGTCTGGCCGACCATATTGAAGTCAAGAGCGCCAACCTGATCAACGGTCTGCTCAATATCGAGTTGGAGCGTCTGGTTCCGGAAGAGGCCAAGGCCAAGCGCATCCCTATCGGTAGCACTGAGCGCCCGGCGCTGGAGAGCTGATTTCCCGCTGTGCACTCACCTGAGAAGGCGCCCTTGTGGCGCCTTCTTTGTTTCAGCTGCGATGCAGGCGCTGCACGCTATGAGCAAGCAGCGTGCGGAACTCGGCAAGCGGTTGTGGGCGGCTGAACAGATAACCCTGATAACAGTGGCAGCCCTGGCTTTGCAGGAAGTCCAGCTGGCTTTGTTGTTCAACGCCTTCGGCGATGACCGCCAGGCCCAGACTGAGGCCAAGCGACAAGACGGCGCGAATGATCTCCGCATCACTGGGGTTGCTGGTGGCGTCGCGTACGAAGGACTGATCGATCTTCAGCACGTCTACCGGCAGGCGCTTGAGGTAGGTGAGCGACGAGTAGCCGGTGCCGAAATCGTCCATCGCAAAACTGACGCCCAGCTTGCGCAGGTGATTCATCTTGGCGATGGTGTCGTCGATATCCTGAATGACGATGCCTTCGGTGATCTCCAGCTTGAGCATGCCTGGTGGCAGCTTGTTCTTGCGCACGCAGTGCTCCACCCGCTCAACGAAGTCGGCCTGGCGAAATTGTCGCGTGCTGATGTTCACGCAGAGGCTGAAACGCTTGTCGATGGCGCGCTCTTCAAGCAATTGCGCGCAGACGCGACAGGCTTCGGCGAGCACCCAGGCGCCAACTTCAAGGATCAGCCCGCTTTCTTCCAGCACGTGGATGAACTGGGTCGGTGATTGTTCGCCGAGGGTGGGGTGCACCCAGCGCAGCAGGGCTTCGGCACCGATGATCTGGTCGGTGCGGGCATCCACCTGCGCCTGGAAGTAGAGTTCGAAGTCGCCGCGTGCCAGCGCCAGGCGCAACTCGTTTTCCAGCCGCAAGCGCTCACTGGCCGCGTGCTGCATGCTGTTGTGAAACAGCTGGATGGCGTTGCGGCCTGAGTCCTTGGCGCGATACAGGGCGATGTCCGCGCGCTTGAGCAGATCGGCCGGGGTGCGGCCATGGTCGGGAATCAGCGCGATGCCGATACTTGGCGTCACTTGCAGGCGGTGACCATTGAGCTGCATGGGTTCGCTCAGCAGCATGCGCAGCTTGTCCGCAGCGCTGAGGGCATGGTTGATGACTTGGTTGAGCTTGCCTTCGATGCCGGTCAGCAGCACCACGAATTCGTCGCCGCCCAGGCGGGCCACGGTATCTTCTTCACGAACGCTGACCTCCAGGCGTGCGGTGATCAGCTTGAGCACTGCATCGCCAACCGGGTGGCCAAGCGAGTCGTTGATGTGCTTGAAGTGATCGAGGTCAAGGAACAGCAGGGCGCCTCGCAATTTATGGCGCTGCAGCAAGGCGATCTGTTGAGTCAGGCGATCCATCAGTAGCGCGCGGTTGGGCAGGTTGGTCAGCGGGTCGTGGTAGGCCAGGTGCTGGATCTGCGCCTGCGCGGCCTTGAGCTCGCCGATGTCGCGCGCGGTGACCAGTAGACAGGCCTGCCCGTCGAGCTCGATCTGTTCGACCGCCACTTCCACTTCCAGGCTATTGCCGTTGCGATCCCAGCCACGCATTTCCATGCGCTGGATATGACCATCGCGGCGCAGGGTATCGAGGACCATCTGACGCTGTTCGGGATCCTCCCATATCTGCACTTCCACAGAGGTCTTGCCGATCACCTCATCGGCGCGGTAGCCGGTGAGACGAGTGAAACCGTCGTTGATCTCGATGTAGCGCCCCGTGTCGCGGGTGGTGATGGTGATGGCATCCGCGCTTGAGTGGAACGCCTTGGAGAACTTTTCCTGGCTGGCCTTGAGCGCGGCTTCGGCGCGCTGTTGTTCGGTAATGTCGCGGAACTTGCTCAGCACGCAAGGTTGACCGCTCAGCTCCAGACGTCGACACGACACCACGCAGGTCATGCTGAGCCCCTGCGGGTCGATCAGGTCGATGCGCTCGTCGTCCAGGTCCGTGCCGCTGAGGATCTTCCGGCGCAAACTGGAGGTTTCGGACAACGCCTGCCACGGCTGAAGCTTGAAGATGTTGCGCCCGGTCACTTCTGCCGAGCGCCAGCCGAACGCCTGGGTAAACGCCGGGTTGATTTCCAGGATGCGGCCTTCCGGCAGCGTGGTGACGCAGATCGGATCCGGGCTGGCCTGGAAGACGGTCGCGAATTTGCGCTCGGAGGCCAGCAGACGCTGCTCGCGCAGGGTGCGCTCGCTGGTATCAATGAGGATGCCGGTCATGCGCACCGGCTGCCCCAAGGCGTCGCGATGCAGCTTGGCGGTGCTCTCTAGATAGTGCACTTGTTTGTTCTGGTGCACCGTACGGTAGGTGACCTGATAATCCTGGCCGTCAGCTGGCAGCAGGTCCAGGTAGGCCTGGCGCATTGCCTGGCGGTCAGCGTCCGGGACCTGGGCGAAGAAATCCAGAAACGGGCCGTGAAAAGGCTCGGCTGGCAGGCCATGCAGCAAGGCTGCGCGTGCCGAGGCAAACATGGTGTTGCTGGGGATGTGCCAGTCCCAGGTGCCAAGAGCCGCAGACTCGAGCGCCATGCGCAGGCGCTCCTGGCTGTCCGCCAGTGCCTGGTCCTGGGCGCGCTGCCTGCTGATGTCGCGGATCACCCCGAACATCTTCTGTTGGCCGGCCTCGTCAGCCTGCAGGCTGCCGGTGATTTCCAGCCAGTGCAGGCTGCCATCGGGCCAATGAATGCGATGACGGATCGGCTCGGCGGTGGGAGAGCCATCGAGCACGGCCTGAAACATGCGCAGCACTTCGCTGCGATCTTCTTCAGGGATCAGCGCCATGTAGTCGACGGGCGCAGTGAGCGGGGCGTTGGGGTCGAGGCCGAACAGCTTCTGCGCACCGCGCGACCAGTTCACTTCGCCCGTGTCGACATTCCAGAACCACGCACCCAGCCCGGCTCCATTGATGGCGGCCAGCAGGTGCTGGGAGTCGTGCCAGGTCTTTTCGAACTCGGCCGGATCGAGCGCCGGAACATAGGGTAATGGTGGGCGTTTATTATTCGAGTGGCCCATAACCCTTCCTCTACAAGGTAACGCGGAACATGCGGTGAGGCGATCCTTTGCGCGCACCGTGGTGAGGCCGGTAATTGGCCTGCACAGGTATCACGTTAGCCGTTGCCCAGACGCGAAAGCAAGGTTGTCGCGATGGCTGTCGAGCAACTGCATAAAGGCCCGAGCGGCATTCGACAGCGTGCGCTCGGTATGCACGATGTAGCCTAGTTGGCGAGACAGCTGAATGCCCGGCAGCGGCAGGCGCGCCACCTGATCGTCGAGCATGGTTCGCGGCAGCACGCTCCAGGCCAGGCCGATGGAAACCATCATCTTGATGGTTTCCAGATAGTTGGTGCTCATGGCGATGTTGGGTATGAGGTCCTGGGCTTCGAACAGCCGATGGACGATGTGGTGAGTGAAGGTGTTGCCGCCGGGAAACACTGCCGGATGCAGGGCGACATCGGCCAGGGTCACGCCGCTGCCTTGCGCCAGGGGATGCTCCGGTGCGGTGACGAAGTCTAGCGGATCGTCCCACACCGCCACCGCGCGTACCGGCTCGCGAGTGTCCGGCGCCAAGGTGATCACCGCCAGCTCGGCGCGCCCATGGAACACTTCGTCATAGGCGACCTCGGAATCGAGGAATTGGATGTCCAGCGCCACCTGCGGGTGAGCACGCGTGAAGGCGCGCAGCAGGGGTGGCAGGCGGTGCAGGCCGATGTGGTGGCTGGTGGCGAGCGTCAGCCGACCGGTGATCTCGCCGTTGAGGTTGGTCAGCGCGCGGCGCGTGTCTTCCAGTACGTTGAGAATCTGGTAAGCGCGCGGCAGCAGCGCGCGGCCCGCTTCGGTCAGGCTCACCTCGCGGCCGAGGCGATCAAACAGGCGCACTCGCAGTTGCTGCTCGAGGCTGGCGATGCGCTTGCTCACGGCCGGTTGCGTCAGGTGCAGGCGCATGGCCGCTTCGGAAAAGCTGCCGAGCTCGGCAATGGCGATGAAGGCGTTGAGGGTAGCCAGGTCCATACGATTTTCCGCTGTCGGTTCGCGATATTCTCGCATTCTGTCAGGGAATGCTTTGGATGAAAAATATGAATTTGAGTAATTTGACGGCGAGTCGTAGCATTACCCCATAAGCCAAAGGGCTATTGCCCTGGCATAGAAAGACCGATGAGGACAGGCTGATGGCAGGCAAGACGCTCTACGACAAGTTGTGGGAAATGCACGAAGTGAAGCGACGCGACGACGGCTCGTCGCTGATCTACATCGACCGCCACATTCTTCACGAAGTGACGTCGCCCCAGGCCTTCGAAGGCCTGCGTCTGGCTCAGCGCAAACCATGGCGCATCGACGCCAACATCGCCACGCCGGACCACAACGTGCCGACCACCCGCGCCGAGCGCCAGGGCGGCCTGGAAGCCATCGCCGATGAGGTGTCGCGCATTCAGGTGCAGACCCTGGACGAAAATTGCGATGACTTCGGCATCCTCGAATTCAAGATGAACGACGTGCGTCAGGGCATCGTGCACGTGGTCGGCCCGGAGCAGGGCGCTACCCTGCCGGGTATGACCGTGGTCTGCGGCGACTCGCACACCTCCACCCATGGTGCGTTTGGCGCGCTCGCCCACGGCATCGGCACCTCCGAGGTCGAGCACGTGCTCGCCACCCAGTGCCTGATCGCCAAGAAGATGAAGAACATGCAGGTGCGCGTTGAAGGCAAGCTGCCGTTCGGCGTCACCGCCAAGGACATCGTGCTCGCGGTGATCGGCAAGATCGGCACCGCTGGCGGCAACGGGCATGCGCTGGAATTCGCTGGCAGCGCGATCCGCGATTTGTCTCTCGAAGGCCGCATGACCATCTGCAACATGTCCATCGAGGCCGGTGCCCGGGTGGGGCTGGTGGCCGTGGACGAAAAGACCATGGCTTATGTAAAGGGCCGTCCTTATTCGCCCAAGGGCGAGCATTGGGAGCAGGCCGTTGCTGTATGGCGTGACCTGGTCTCCGACGCCGACGCGCATTTTGACACCGTGGTCGAGCTGCGTGCCGAAGACATCAAACCGCAGGTCAGCTGGGGCACCTCGCCGGAAATGGTCTTGGCCGTCGACCAGAACGTGCCGGACCCAGCCCGTGAAAGCGACCCGGTGAAAAAGGATTCGATCACCCGCGCCCTCAAGTACATGGGCCTTGCGGCCAACCAGCCGATCACCGCTATTCAGCTCGATCGGGTATTTATCGGTTCCTGCACCAACTCGCGTATCGAAGACCTGCGCGCCGCAGCCGAGGTGGCCAAGGGCCGCAAGGTCGCCAGTACCATCAAGCAGGCGTTGGTCGTGCCGGGTTCCGGTCTGGTCAAGGCCCAGGCGGAAAGCGAGGGGCTGGACAAGATCTTCATCGAGGCTGGTTTTGAATGGCGTGAGCCAGGCTGCTCCATGTGCCTGGCGATGAACCCGGACAAACTCGGCAACGGCGAGCATTGTGCCTCGACGTCCAACCGTAACTTCGAAGGCCGTCAGGGTGCTGGTGGCCGTACCCACCTGGTGAGCCCGGCCATGGCCGCCGCCGCGGCGGTGACCGGTCGCTTTATCGACGTTCGCGAATTGATCCAGGCCTGAGGAGCACGACATGACACCTTTCACTCAACACACCGGCCTGGTCGCACCCCTCGACCGTGCCAACGTCGACACTGACCAGATCATCCCCAAGCAGTTTCTCAAGTCGATCAAGCGCACCGGCTTTGGCCCGAACCTGTTCGACGAGTGGCGTTACCTGGATGTCGGGCAGCCGAACCAGGACAACTCCAATCGGCCGATCAACAAGGACTTCGTGCTCAATTTCCCGCGCTACCAGGGCGCCAGCGTGCTGCTTGCGCGCGAGAATTTCGGCTGTGGCTCAAGCCGCGAGCACGCGCCCTGGGCGCTGGATGAGTACGGTTTTCGTACCGTGATCGCGCCGAGCTTCGCCGACATCTTTTTCAACAACAGCTTCAAGAACGGTCTGTTGCCGATCGTGCTGGCCGAAGAAGAAGTGGATGCGCTGTTCGAGCAGGCCGAGGCGCAGGAAGGCTATCAGCTGACCGTTGATCTCGCGGCGCAGACGGTCACTCGTCCCGATGGCGTGCAGTACCGCTTCGAGGTCGATGCGTTTCGCAAGCACTGCCTGCTCAATGGCCTCGACGACATCGGCCTGACCCTGCAGAACGCGGAATCGATCCGTGAGTTCGAGGTGGGTTATCAGCAGCGCCAGCCCTGGTTGTTCGGCGCTATCAAGTAGTCGGTTCGCTGGAGAGCTGTCATGTCGGATAAAGGTCACACCAGTGTGGTGCAGCGCCAGTTCGGGGAACAGGCCAGTGCTTATCTGAATAGTGCAGTGCATGCCCAAGGCAGCGAATTCGCGCTGTTACAGGCTGAGGTCAGCGGCCGTGACGAGGCTCGCGTGCTGGATCTGGGCTGCGGTGCTGGTCACGTGAGTTTCCAGATCGCACCGCAGGTCGGCGAGGTGGTGGCTTACGACCTCTCAGCGCAGATGCTCGAGGTGGTCGCCCGTGCCGCAGCCGAGCGTGGCCTGAGCAATCTGCGCACCGTACATGGCGCTGCCGAGCGTCTGCCATTCGCCGAGGGCGAGTTCGATTTCGTGTTCAGCCGTTATTCGGCGCACCACTGGAGTGATCTCGGCCTGGCTCTGCGCGAAGTGCGTCGAGTGCTCAAGCCCGGCGGCGTGGCGGCGTTCATCGATGTCGCGTCGCCGGGTCGGCCGCTGCTGGACACCTACCTGCAGAGCGTCGAGGTGCTGCGCGACACCAGCCACGTGCGCGACTATTCGCCGGCCGAATGGCTGCACCAGGTCAGCGAAGCTGGCTTGCAGGTGCGCAGCCACAGCCGGCAGCGGCTGCACTTGGAATTCGGCTCCTGGGTCGATCGCATGCGCACGCCTCAGGTGCTGCGCGAGGCGATTCTGGCCTTGCAGGGCGCCGTTGGCGAAGAAGTGCGTGAGTACTTCGAGATCACTGCCGACGGCTCGTTCAGCACTGACGTGCTGGTGCTCTGGGCGGAAAGATAAGGTTACGTGTTGTCTGTCGATGGGCCGCGCGCACCATTGACCCATGCCGCGAGGGCGTCGAACATGGCGCCCCTTTTGGGTTTGGGCAGTGCTCGCGGTCCGCTCCAGTTTCTAATTGTCGCCAGGCCATTCCGAGGCCCGGCGACCTGAGTTTCGAAGGAAAAAACGATGAGCAAGCAGATTCTGATTCTTCCCGGTGACGGTATCGGCCCGGAAATAATGGCCGAAGCGGTGAAGGTGCTGCGCCTGGCCAATGACAAGTACGCACTGGGCTTCGAGCTGTCGTTTGACGAGCTGGGCGGCGCTGCCGTGGACAAATATGGCGTGCCGCTGGCCGACGAAACCCTGGAGCGCGCGCGCGCTGCCGATGCCGTACTGCTGGGAGCGGTCGGCGGACCGAAGTGGGACAAGATCGATCCTGCCATCCGCCCCGAGCGCGGCCTGCTGAAGATCCGCTCGCAGTTGGGCCTGTTCGCCAACCTGCGCCCGGCCATCCTTTACCCGCAGCTGGCCGACGCTTCGTCGCTCAAGCCGGAAGTGGTTGCGGGCCTGGACATCCTCATCGTCCGCGAGCTGACCGGTGGCATCTATTTCGGCCAGCCGCGTGAGAGCAAGGTGCTGGATAATGGCGAGCGCATGGCCTACGACACGCTTCCGTACAGCGAAAGCGAGATCCGTCGCATCGCCAAGGTCGGTTTCGACATGGCCCGCGTACGTGGCAACAAACTGTGCTCGGTGGACAAGGCCAATGTGCTGGCCTCCAGCCAACTGTGGCGCACTGTGGTCGAGGAAGTGGCCAAGGATTATCCGGATGTCGCGCTGAGCCACATGTATGTCGACAACGCGGCCATGCAGCTGGTGCGTGCACCCAAGCAGTTCGACGTGGTGGTCACCGACAACATGTTCGGCGACATCCTCTCGGACGAAGCGTCGATGCTGACCGGTTCCATCGGCATGCTGCCGTCCGCTTCGCTGGATGCCAACAACAAGGGCATGTACGAGCCATGCCACGGTTCGGCACCGGATATCGCAGGGCAGGGCATTGCCAACCCGCTGGCGACCATCCTGTCGGTGTCCATGATGCTGCGTTACAGCTTCAACCAGACCCAGGCCGCCGACGCCATCGAGCAGGCCGTGAGCCGCGTGCTCGACCAGGGCCTGCGCACTGGCGACATCCATTCGGCGGGCACGACCAAGGTCGGCACGGCGGCAATGGGTGATGCAGTAGTCGAAGCGCTGCGTAGTCTGTAATCTTCCAGGCCGCCGGAAAGTGGCCGGCGGTTTGTTCATATAGGTGTAGTGGTTATGAAACGTGTAGGTCTTATCGGTTGGCGTGGCATGGTTGGTTCCGTGCTCATGCAGCGCATGCTGGAAGAACAGGATTTCGATCTGATCGAACCGGTGTTCTTCACCACTTCCAACGTCGGCGGCCAGGGTCCGGCCATCGGCAAGGAAACCGAGACGCTCAAGGATGCCTACAGCATCGAAGAGCTGAAAGGTCTGGACGTGATCCTCACCTGCCAGGGTGGCGACTACACCAATGAAGTCTTCCCGAAGCTGCGCGAAGCCGGTTGGAAGGGCTATTGGATCGATGCGGCGTCCTCGCTGCGCATGGCCGACGACGCGGTGATCGTCCTCGACCCGGTCAACCGCAAGGTCATCGACCATCAGCTCGACCTGGGTACGCGCAACTACATCGGCGGCAACTGCACCGTCAGCCTGATGCTGATGGCGCTGGGCGGCCTCTACGAAGCCGGCCTGGTCGAGTGGATGAGCGCCATGACCTATCAGGCCGCTTCTGGTGCCGGTGCGCAGAACATGCGTGAGCTGATCAAGCAGATGGGCGCGGTCAACGCCAGCGTCGCCGATGAGCTGGCCGACCCGGCCAGCGCCATCCTCGACATCGACCGCAAGGTCGCCGAGGCCATGCGCGGCGATGCGTTCCCGGTCGATAACTTCGGCGTGCCGCTGGCCGGCAGCCTGATCCCCTATATCGACAAGGAACTGCCCAACGGCCAGAGCCGCGAAGAGTGGAAGGCCCAGGCGGAAACCAACAAGATTCTCGGCCGTTTCAAGAACCCGATTCCGGTCGACGGCATTTGCGTGCGCATCGGCGCCATGCGCTGCCACAGCCAGGCGCTGACCATCAAGTTGAACAAGGACGTGCCGCTGACCGACATCGAAGGGCTGATCAGCCAGCACAACCCCTGGGTCAAGCTGGTGCCGAACCACCGCGAAGCGAGCATTCGCGACCTCGGTCCGACGGCAGTCACGGGTACCTTGAGTGTGCCGGTCGGCCGTCTGCGCAAGCTCAATATGGGTTCGCAGTACCTCGGCGCCTTTACCGTCGGTGACCAGTTGCTGTGGGGCGCGGCCGAGCCGCTGCGGCGCATGCTGCGGATTCTGCTGGAGCGTTGATCGTCACGAGCGCGCCGCAAGCGTGCAGTGAGGGGCGGGTAGAACGGTGTCGCTAGCGATTGCCGTCGCCCGCCCCTCTGCTTTTCGGTAGAGTGCCGAGTCTGTTTCAGCCATCGAGCATCAGACGCCCCTCATGACTTCTACCTTTGCTATCGCCATCGTCGGCGCCACCGGCAGTGTCGGCGAATCCCTTCTGCAAATTCTCGAAGATCGCGGGTTCCCGGTGGGTGACCTGCACTTGCTCGCCAGCAATGAATCGGCGGGTCGAACGCTCCCTTACAAGGGCCGCAATCTGCGCGTTAGGGCCGTCGAGGGTTTCGATTTCAAAGCGGTGCAGTTAGCGTTTTTTGCTGCGGACCAGAGCGTGACCCTGGCCCATGCCGATGCGGTGCGCAAGGCAGGATGTTCGCTTATCGACCTGTCTGGCGCATTGTCGGCAGAGCAGGCGCCGCGAGTGGTGCCAGAGGTCAACGCGGCAATACTGGAAGGGCGTACGGCGCCGTTGGCACTGACCAGTCCGTCTTCGGTAGCTGTGGCGGTCACGTTGGTGCTCGCCGCTCTGCGCGATCAGGTGCAGGTCGATCGACTGGTGATCAACGCCGCGCTGGCAGTGTCCAGCCGCGGCCGGGAAGGTGTCTCGGAGTTGGCACGGCAAACTGCCGAGTTGCTCAACGGCCGTTCATTCGAACCGCGCCTGTTTGATCGGCAGATGGCCTTTAACGTGCTCGCCCAGGTCGACGAGCCGGATGCCGACGGGCATGGCCTGCTGGAGCGCCGCATCAACCAGGATATCAAGGCTCTGCTCGACAACGCCTCGCTGAGCGTTGCTGTCAGTTGTCATCAGGTGCCGGTTTTCTTCGGCGATAGTTTGAGTGTGACCGTGCAGGCGTCTACACCTGTAGAAGTGAATCAGGTGATCGCCGCTCTGGATGCCGCGAGCGGTATCGAGCTTGTCGAGGCGGGCGACTATCCGACCGTCATCGGTGACGCAGTTGGCCAGGACGAGATATATGTAGGGCGCGTACGGCGTGGTTTGGATGACCCCTGCGAGCTAACTTTGTGGATTGTGTCTGATAACGTGAGAAAAGGTGCGGCTTTGAACGCCGTGCAACTGGGCGAGTTATTGATAAAACACTATCTGTAAAAGATACTTATCCGGACATGTGAAGATCTATTCGAGCTTGGCAGCTATTGAGCGCGCTGATCGCTGGCTGGGGGGCCTGTAAAAGGGGGCAGCCAGCGATCACCAACCCTCTCGTTGTGCGAGAGCAGTTAACACAAAGGAAAAGGCTATGGTTCGGGTTCGTAAACTGGTACTGGCTATCGCTGCGGCGACGGCGCTGTCTTCCGGTATGGCGCATGCGCTGGGTGTCGGCGAGTTGACACTCCAATCGTCTCTGAACCAGCCGCTGGTGGCTGAGATTGAGCTTCTGGACGTTCGTGACCTGTCGGCGGCAGAAGTACGCCCGACGCTGGCGTCGCCAGAAGAATTCAACAAGGCCGGGGTGGACCGCCAGTACTTCCTGACCGACCTTACCTTCACGCCGCTCGTCAAACCGAATGGCAAGAGCGTGATTCGCGTCACCTCCACCAAGCCGGTTCGCGAACCCTATCTGAATTTCCTCGTGGAAGTGCTGTGGCCCAATGGTCGACTGCTGCGTGAATACACGCTGCTGCTCGATCCGCCGCTTTATTCCCCTCAGGCCGCTGCCGCACCGCAGTTGCCGGTTGTTGCGCCAGCGCCGGTACCGCGCCCAGCACCGAATGCCGCCCCGCGTGCTACTGTCCCGGTTACCAGTGCCCCTGCTGCACCGCGTGCCGCCAGCGCCGGTGGTGACTACCGCACCAACGCCAACGACACGCTCTGGGAAGTCGCCCAGCGTGCCGGCGGCAGCGGCAGCGTCCACCAGAAGATGCTGGCCATCCAGGATCTCAACCCGAACGCGTTCATCGGCGGCAACATCAACCGCATGAAGAGCGGCCAGGTGTTGCGCCTGCCGGATGACCAGCAGATCGCTAGCCGCTCCCAGGCGCAGGCACTGGCCCAGGTCAACGAGCAGAACAGCTCCTGGCGCCAGTCGCGCAGCGCACCAGCGGCGGCCGGCACTCGGCAGATCGATGCCACCCGTCGCACCGGTGCTGGCGCAGCACCTGCTCAGGTGCCGAACGAAGACAAGCTCAAGTTGCTCGCTGCGGATGCTGGCAAGGCCACCTCTGGCAGCGAAAACGGGGCGAATAACAGCGCTGCGTTGAGCAATCAGCTGGCGGTCACCCAGGAAAGCCTGGACTCGACCCGTCGTGAAAACGATGAGCTGAAAGACCGTATGAATGACTTGCAGAGTCAGCTCGACAAACTGCAGCGACTTATTCAGCTCAAAGACAATCAGTTGGCCAAGCTGCAGGCGGACGTCTCTGCGCCTGCCGGGCAAGCTGCCGGCGCCAGCGAATCTGCCGTTGCCGCTCCTGCAACTGGCGAGCTGCCTGCCGATCCGGCGGCTAGCTCTGCCGAGGCAGGGGCTGACGCCGCTGCGAATGCCAACGCACCGGCTGCGCCAGTGGATCCGGTAACCGAAGCGCCGCAGGCTGGTGCAGAGGTCGCGCCAGGCGCTTCGGTTGATGGTACTGCTCCGGCTGAAGAGCCTGCAGCTCCCGCGCAGCCAGTACCCAGCGAACCGGCTGCACCTGTCGTTGCCGAGGCACCTGAGCCGGCAGCTGCCGCGCCCGAGCCCGTTGAAGAAGACAGTGCCCTCGACAACCTGCTGGCCAACCCGATGTTGCTCGGTTTGATCGGCGGCAGCCTGTTGCTCGCGTTGTTGCTGGTGCTGTTGATTCTGTCGCGCCGTAATGCGCGCAAAGAAGCCGAGCAGGAAGAAAGCCTGGCGGTGTATCAGGAAGACACCCATCGTTTCGACAGCGATATGGAATTGCCTGCCGACAGCCTGAACGATCTGCCTGATGATCGCGCAACGCTGCTGGCACCGGTCGGTGAAGAGCGCGTTACCGCGCAGACCGGCGATGCGCTGGGCGAAGCCGATATCTACATTGCCTACGGCCGCTTCAATCAGGCCGCGGAATTGCTGCACAACGCCATCAACGACGAGCCGCATCGCACCGATCTGCGCCTGAAGTTGATGGAAGTCTATGCCGAGCTGGGCGACCGAGATGGGTTCGCTCGTCAAGAAAGCGAGCTGCGTGAGATTGGCGGCGCCCATGCTGAAGTTGAGCAGCTGAAAAGCCGCTACCCGGCCATGGTGATGCTGGGTGGCGCCGCGGCGCTGACCAGCACTGCCACCGCTGCCGACGACCTTGATTCTTTCAGCCTGGATGACCTGACGCTGGAGGAGCCTGCGCAGCCAGTTGCATCGCAGCCTGCTGATGATTCGTTCGATCTCGATCTGGATGCACTCGAGGCCGAGTTCGCAGCGGACCCGCTACCGCAGGCGCAAAGTGCTGATCGTTTCGATGAAGTCGACACCCTGAGCCTGGACTCTGATCTGGACTTGCAAACGCCGCAACAGCCGGTCGCCAGCAAGCGCGAAGACGATGCGTTCGACATTGATTTCGGCAGCGAAACCGATAGTCGCCAGGACCTGGGCGGCGAGCTGGCGGATTTCAGCCTCGACCTGGACTCGCCGGCAACGCCCGTCGCCAAGGAAGATGAATTCCTGCTGAGCCTTGACGATGATGCCGATAAGTCGCCAGCCAACGATGATCAAAATGATTTCTCCTCGGCGCTGGCCGGCGAGAAAGCCAAGGATGATTTCGATTTGCCAGCCGATTTCGACCTGTCACTCAATGACGAACAGCCAGCGCCAAACAGTGGGGCCAGCTTCGCCGCTCAGCTTGATGACGTGACTGCCGAACTGGACCAGTTGGCCGAAAGCATGGAGCAGCAAGGTAAGCTTGAGCCAGAGTATCTGCAGGCGGATACGTCGTCGCTTGATGATGACGAAGAGTTCGACTTCCTCTCAGGCACCGACGAGACGGCTACCAAGCTTGATTTGGCGCGGGCCTACATCGATATGGGCGATTCCGAAGGCGCGCGTGACATCCTCGATGAGGTGATTGCCGAAGGCAACGAAGGTCAGCAGCAGGAAGCACGTGAGCTGATCGGCAAGCTGGTTTGATGTCTATCTGACGTGCCATCGACGGCAGCCGAAATGGCTGCCGTCTTTGTTTCTGAGGTCCGCTAAGCACACGCCTTTCATCGCTATCGCGTTCTCAGCTGTCTTGGCTTCGCTTGGGTTGAGCGTTGGTAGAATCAGAACCCGAATAAAAAGCCCCGCATTTTGCGGGGCTTTTTATTCGGGTTCGCGCTAGTCAAACGGCGGTCGATTTGGGGTAGCTGGTCTTGTATCGCGTCAACTCGTCCTTGCCCGGCTGGCGATAAGGAGTACCTGGGCCGTCGTTGGCAATGAAGAACGTGTCCGACGAGGGGTGCTTTGCGGCCGCCTTGGAAACCGTGTCGAGTGGAGTCCAGGGCAGTACGACTGAGCCTTTCTGGAATGATGTGCAGCCATTGATAGAGGCGAGGTAGAGCTTCTTTACCGGAGCTCCTGGTAGGGCAACTGTCGCTTCGCGCTCTTCAAGTAGTCGCTTGGCAACGGCCGCGCCCAGCAGTCGTTCAATGGGGGCGGTCAGGCTATCGATGTTGCCCGGGACCGCCACCAGCGTGTGATCATTCTTGTTCATGGCTACCCGCAGGACCCTGGCGAATTCGTCCGGGTAAAAGCCGTGCTTAACCGTGTGATACATCATATTCCGCATCCTTACGTTGATAATTCCTGTTGATAAAATAATACCTGAACCATCAGCCTGCAAGGCGGTATTCGCTGGGCGGCTGCGACTGATGTTCTGCGTTCGCAATAGGGCAAAAGGGACCTTTGATTGCCTGGGGCCGGCGAAGAAAGGCGGTGTCGTTCCCCCAACTAAAACCTCGCCCCGCGTGTTGCTGCGTTTTGGCAGCGGTATAATTGGCGTAACTGCGAAACTACCTGGTCCTGATTTTTTGATTACTAAAAACATGTCGGCAGCCGAAATGGCTGCCGTTGGCATCTATAAGATAGCCTTGGGCGTCGAATACCGTGGCGCGCGCTATCGTGGCTTTCAGCGCCAGCGTGACGGTGTTCCGTCTATCCAGGCTTCGCTCGAGAAAGCCCTGTCCAAAGTCGCCGGAGGCGCGCCTGTGACGCTGAGCTGTGCGGGGCGTACCGATGCCCTGGTGCACGCCAGCGGCCAGGTGGTGCACTTCGACACCACGGTCGAGCGCTCGATGCATGCGTGGGTAATGGGTGCCAACATGAACCTGCCCGGTGACATCAGCGTGACTTGGGCCAAGGCCATGCCGAAGCACTTCGATGCACGCTTCTGCGCCATGGCGCGACGCTATCGCTATGTAATCTATAACGACCAGATCCGCCCGGCGCACATGGCCGAAGAGGTGACCTGGAATCACCGTCCGCTGGACATTGAGCGCATGCGCGAGGCCGCGCGGGTATTTATCGGTACGCACGACTTCAGCGCGTTCCGAGCCCGGCAGTGCCAGGCGAAATCACCTATCAAGACGGTGCATCATCTTGAGCTGCTGCAGCACGGGCGCTTTATCGTGCTGGATATTCGTGCCAATGCATTCCTGCACCACATGGTGCGTAACATTGCTGGCGTATTGATGACTATTGGTGCGGGCGAACGACCTGTGGAGTGGGCGGGCGAGGTGCTGGCAACCGGCGTGCGGCGTACTGGCGGCGTGACGGCTCACCCCTATGGGTTGTACCTGGTGCAGGTCGATTACCCGGCGGAGTTCGAGCTGCCGACGCGTTATCTGGGACCGCACTTTCTCTCCGGACTTCGAGACGTCGCAGCCCCATAGCAAGCGGCGGAGCAAGGCGCGGCCAGTAATTAATGGCCCCATGCCGGTCGGTCATTTGTTACCATTCGGCATTTCGCGGAGGTATTCGTCCGTTGTCAGTTGTTCGCTGCAAGATCTGCGGGATTACCCGTCTCGAGGATGCACTGGCCGCAGTGGCTGCTGGTGCAGACGCTATTGGCCTGGTGTTCTATGCGCGCAGCCCGCGGTCGGTGTCGATCGAGCAGGCTCGTAGCATCGTTGCCGGATTGCCGCCGTTCGTTACTACGGTTGGTCTGTTCGTGGACATGCCGCAAGCCGAGATCGAACAGGTGCTGGCAGCCGTGCCGCTGGACCTGCTGCAGTTTCACGGCGATGAAAGCGCAGCCGATTGCGATGCATTGAAACGACCCTACATCAAGGCGCTGCGTGTTCGCGCGCAGGATGACGTGACGGCTCTGGTCGATGCCTATCCCGATGCGCGTGCCGTGTTGCTCGATACCTTTGTCGATGGCGTGCCCGGCGGAACCGGTCAGGCGTTCGATTGGGCGCTGGTGCCCGCGCGCCTTGGCAAGCCGGTGATCCTCGCCGGAGGCCTGACACCCGAAAATGTCGCTGCGGCCATCGCTCAGGTGCAACCTTACGCGGTGGACGTCAGCGGTGGCGTGGAATTGGCCAAGGGCATCAAGGATGCGGCCAAGGTAAAAGACTTTGTACGTGCCGTGCGGACGGTCGAGGGCTCAATGTGACGGCGCCGCTTGGCGAACCGTCCATACTCCTATCGCCGCAACGAGTGCGCGCTTTTTTCGTGGTTGGGCTAGGTGGCGGGCTTGATGCCGGCCCCTGTCCTGACCACTTTTTGAATTCGCTTGTCATGTGCAGCAAGCATGTTGAAGCCTACAGCGTTGGAGAATCGAGAGCATGAGCAACTGGCTGGTAGACAAACTGATCCCATCGATCATGCGTTCAGAGGTCAAGAAGAGTTCGGTGCCAGAAGGTCTTTGGCACAAATGCCCGTCCTGCGAGGCCGTGCTGTACAAGCCTGAGCTGGAAAAGACCCTGGATGTTTGCCCCAAGTGCAACCACCACATGCGTATCGGTGCTCGTGCACGCCTGGACATCTTTCTTGACGCGGATGGCCGCGAGGAAATCGGCGCCGATCTGGAACCGAATGATCGCCTGAAATTCCGCGACAGCAAGAAGTATAAAGATCGCCTGGTCGCTGCACAGAAGCAGACTGGCGAGAAGGACGCGCTGATCTCCATGAGCGGTACGCTGGAAGGCATGCCGATCGTGACCTGTGCGTTCGAGTTCTCCTTCATGGGTGGCTCGATGGGCGCCATCGTCGGGGAGCGTTTCGTGCAGGCCGCCAATGTGGCCCTGGAAAAACGCTGCCCATTCGTGTGCTTCGCTGCTTCCGGTGGCGCGCGCATGCAGGAAGCACTGATCTCGCTGATGCAGATGGCCAAGACCTCCGCGGTACTGGCGCGTTTGCGTGAAGAAGGCATTCCGTTCATTTCCGTGCTGACCGACCCGGTATACGGCGGCGTATCCGCCAGCCTTGCCATGCTGGGTGACGTGATCGTTGCTGAGCCGAAGGCGTTGATCGGCTTTGCTGGCCCACGTGTGATCGAGCAGACCGTTCGCGAGAAGTTGCCAGAAGGCTTCCAGCGCAGCGAGTTCCTGATCGAGCACGGCGCCATCGACATGATCATTCATCGCGCAGAGCTGCGTTCGCGCCTGGCTCGTTTGCTGGCGCAATTTACCCATCAGCCATCCCCTGCAGCGTTGCCGGTCACGGCATGACCCAGCGCTCCCTGGCCGAGTGGCTGGCGTATCTGGAGCGTTTGCACCCCAGCGCCATCGACATGGGCCTGGAGCGCTCCCGCGAAGTAGCCGGGCGGCTGGGCCTTTCTCGGCCTGCGCCGAAGGTGATTACGGTTACTGGCACCAACGGCAAGGGCTCGACCTGTGCCTTTCTGGCGTCGCTGTTGCGTGCCCAGGGGCTCAAGGTCGGCGTATACAGCTCGCCGCACTTGCTGCGTTACAACGAGCGTGTGCAGATCGACGGCCAGCAGGCGAGCGATGAAGCTCTTTGCGAAGCCTTCACTGCCGTTGAGGCCGCTCGCAGCGATACCTCGCTGACCTATTTTGAAATGGGCACCCTGGCAGCTTTCTGGTTGTTCGAGCAGGCGTCGCTGGATGTCGCAGTGCTGGAAGTGGGCTTGGGTGGTCGCCTGGATGCGGTGAATTTGATTGACGCCGATCTGGCGCTGATCACCAGTATCGGCGTCGATCACGCCGACTGGCTGGGGGATACCCGTGAGTCGGTGGCGTTCGAGAAGGCCGGTATCCTGCGCCCTGGCATGCCAGCATTGTGCGGGGACTTCGATCCGCCGCTGCCTTTGCTGGAGCGCGTGGCTGAGGTGGACGCGCCGTTCTTCCTGCGCTGCCGCGATTTCGACCTGAGTATTGGCGAGCGCCATTGGAGCTGGTACGGGCTGACAGCTCGTGGCGAGGTGTTGCGTCTGGCCGACCTGCCGTTGCTCGATCTGCCGATGGAAAACGCCGCCTTGGCCTTGCAGGCCTATGCCTTGCTTGATCTTCCCTGGGATAGCGATTGCATCGCCTCGGCGTTGCAAGCGACTAAGGTGACCGGACGCCTGGACCGTCGCCGCTTGAACTGGCAAGGCAAGTCCCTCACTCTGTTGCTCGATGTAGGGCACAATCCCCATGCTGCGCAGTTTCTCGCGGGTCGCCTGCAGGTGAGTCAGCCTGCTGGCAGGCGCCTTGCCGTGTTTGGCCTGTTGGCCGACAAGGATCTGCCCGGTGTGGTGGCGCCTTTGCTGGCCGAAGTGAAGCACTGGGCCGTGACGCCGCTGCCGACCGAGCGCTCGCGCTCTGCGCCCGAGCTGCACGGCCACTTGCTGGCCTGCGCAGCGCAGGCCGAGATGCACGCTGATGTTGCCAGTGCGTTACAGGCGCAGTGCGAGCGTGCCGTGGAAGGGGACGAAATTCTGCTCTTTGGATCTTTTTTCTGCGTGGCCGAAGCCCTGATGTGGCTGGAGCGTCACGCCCAGGAGGGTGTGCAGGATGGCAATGCTGGATAGCGGAACGAAGCAACGTATCGTCGGGGCTCTGGTGCTTGTTGCGCTGGCCGTGATCTTCCTGCCGATGCTGTTGTCCCGGCCTGACGAGTTGCGTCATGTTGTCGTGGATGCACCGACCATTCCGGCCAAGCCGGTAGTGCCGGAAATCGAGATGCAGCCGGTGATCGTCCCGGATCCGCAGGAACTGCCGCAAGAGCCGGTGCCAGGCGACAGCAATGCTGCCGATCAGGCTCAGGCCCAGGCGCCGGTGGAGCAGCCTATCGCCGAGCTGCCTGCGCCCGAAGCACCGGCAGCAACTGCTGCGCCGCAGCCTACCCCCAGCAAGCCCGCGGAAGTGGCGCCGCCTCCGCAAAAGGCGCCCGCTGAACGATTGGATGTCAACAGCCTGCCGGTAAGCTGGTCGGTTCAGCTGGCCAGTCTCTCCAGTCGTCCGGGTGCCGAGACGTTGCAGAAAACCCTGCGTGCTCAGGGTTACAACGCCTATATCCGCAGTGTCGACGGCATGAACCGGGTCTTCGTCGGCCCTCTGATCGAGCGGGTCGAAGCTGATCGCCTGCGTGATCAGCTCAATCGTCAGCACAAGCTAAATGGCTTTGTGGTGCGCTTCCAGCCGGAAAGCAACTGACATCACATCCGTATCTGCGCTTAACCGATGGATCGGGCTCTGCTAAAATGCAGCGCCTCTTCTATCGGTAGCCTGCATCGTGGCATTCACTTGGGTCGATTGGGCGATCATCGCCATCATCGTCGTATCGAGCCTGATCAGCTTGAGCCGTGGCTTCGTCAAGGAAGCCTTGTCGCTGGTTACCTGGATTATCGCCGGTGTGGTGGCCTGGATGTTCGGCGGCGCGCTTTCTCAGCACCTTGGCGCGTATATCGACACCCCATCTGCACGCGTCATCGTTGCTTGTGTCGTGTTGTTCGTGCTGACGCTGCTGGTCGGCGCGCTGATCAACTACCTGATCGGTGAGCTGATTAGGGTAACCGGCCTGTCTGGCACTGACCGCTTCCTGGGTATGGTGTTTGGCGCTGCCCGTGGGGCGTTACTGGTCGTGGTAGCGGTTGGGCTGTTGAGCCTGGCGCCTGTGGAACAGGACGTCTGGTGGCAGCAATCGGCACTGATTCCGCATTTCCTATTGGTTGCAGACTGGTCGAAGAACCTCATATTGGGGATGTCCAGCGAGTGGTTGGCGAGTGGTATTCGCGAGCCGGTCGAACTGCCGTTCAAAGATGTGCTGTCGGGCTCCATTCCCGTTGGCACTGGTAATTAGTCGTTCCACTGAGTAGGGGTTGCGTCACATGTGTGGCATTGTCGGTATCGTCGGTAAATCGAACGTCAATCAGGCGCTGTATGACGGCCTGACCGTCCTGCAGCACCGCGGCCAGGATGCTGCCGGTATCGTCACCAGTTACGAAGGACGGCTGTTCCTGCGCAAGGACAACGGCCTGGTGCGCGATGTGTTCCAACAACGGCACATGC
Source organism: Phytopseudomonas seleniipraecipitans (assembly GCF_900102335.1). GTDB lineage: Bacteria > Pseudomonadota > Gammaproteobacteria > Pseudomonadales > Pseudomonadaceae > Aquipseudomonas > Aquipseudomonas seleniipraecipitans. The sequence goes on along the minus strand of NZ_FNBM01000004.1, from coordinate 155,412 downwards.
AGCGCCTGATCGGCCACATGGGCATCGGTCACGTGCGCTACCCCACTGCGGGCAGCTCCAGTTCGGCCGAGGCTCAGCCGTTCTATGTCAACTCGCCCTATGGCATCACCCTGGCGCACAACGGCAACCTGACCAACGTCGAACAGTTGGCCAAGGAAATCTACGAATCGGATCTGCGCCACGTCAACACCAACTCCGACTCGGAAGTGCTGCTCAACGTGTTCGCACACGAGTTGGCCGTACGCGGCAAACTCAATCCCAGCGAAGAAGATGTTTTCGCCGCGGTCAAGGACGTGCACAAGCGCTGCCGTGGCGGTTATGCAGTCGTAGCGATGATCACCGGTTATGGGATCGTCGGCTTTCGCGACCCGAACGGTATTCGTCCGATCGTCTTCGGTCAGCGTCATACCGATGAGGGCGTGGAGTACATGATCGCCTCGGAAAGCGTGGCGCTCGATGTGCTTGGCTTCACCCTGATCCGCGACCTGGCGCCTGGTGAAGCGGTGTATATCACCGAGGAAGGCCAGCTGCACACGCGTCAATGCGCACCGAATCCGCACTACGCACCGTGCATCTTCGAGCACGTTTACCTGGCGCGTCCGGATTCGATCATGGACGGTGTCTCGGTCTACAAGGCGCGCCTGCGCATGGGCGAGAAACTGGCCGACAAGATCCGTCGCGAGCGCCCCGAGCATGATATCGACGTGGTCATCCCGATCCCCGATACCAGCCGTACCTCGGCGCTGGAGCTGGCTAATCACCTTGGTGTGAAATTCCGCGAAGGTTTCGTCAAGAACCGCTACATCGGCCGTACCTTCATCATGCCGGGCCAGGCTGCGCGCAAGAAATCGGTGCGCCAGAAGCTCAATGCCATCGAGCTGGAGTTTCGTGGCAAGAACGTGATGCTGGTGGACGACTCCATCGTGCGTGGCACCACCTGCAAGCAGATTATTCAGATGGCCCGTGAGGCCGGTGCCAAGAACGTGTACTTCTGTTCTGCAGCGCCTGCCGTGCGTTATCCGAACGTGTATGGCATCGACATGCCAAGCCCCCATGAGCTGATTGCCCATGGTCGCACCACCGAGCAGGTGGCTGAACTGATCGGTGCCGACTGGCTGGTGTATCAGGATCTTGATGATCTGAAAGAGGCCGTTGGTGGTGGCAAGATCAAGATCGAGCATTTCGATTGCGCGGTGTTCGATGGTCAGTACGTCACGGGTGACATTGACGAGGCCTACCTCAATCGCATCGATCTGGCACGTAATGACGGGTCCAAGACCAGTCAACAGGCGGTCAGTGAGATCATCGATCTGTACAACAACTGATTGGTAGACAATGCGTAAATATCCGGGCCCATGTGGCCCGGACTGGTTTCTGGACGAGGACGCGATATGACGCAGGAATGGGATGCTGGTCGGCTCAACAGTGATCTGGACGGTGTCGGCTTTGACACCCTGGCAGTGCGTGCCGGGCAACACCGCACGCCCGAAGGTGAACACAGCGAGGCGCTGTTCCCCACCTCCAGCTACGTATTCCGCACTGCCGGCGATGCCGCTGCGCGCTTCGCGGGTGAAGTGCCGGGCAACGTCTATTCGCGTTACACCAACCCGACGGTGCGCGCCTTCGAGGAGCGCATTGCCGCGATGGAAGGCGCCGAGCAGGCTGTCGCCACGGCTTCGGGTATGTCGGCGATCCTGTCGATCGTGATGAGCTTCTGCAGCGCTGGCGATCATGTGTTGGTGTCGCGCAGCGTCTTCGGTTCAACCATCAGCCTGTTCGAAAAGTACCTCAAGCGCTTCGGTGTTCAGGTCGATTACGTGCCGTTGGCTGATCTGCAGGCCTGGGCCGGGGCGTTCAAGCCCAACACCAAGCTGCTGTTCGTCGAGTCGCCGTCCAACCCGTTGGCCGAGCTGGTAGATATCGCTGCATTGGCCAAGATCGCTCACGAGCACGGCGCGCTATTGGCCGTCGACAACTGCTTCTGCACGCCAGCGTTGCAGCAGCCTTTGAAGCTCGGTGCGGACATCGTCATGCACTCGGCGACCAAGTTTATTGATGGCCAGGGCCGTGCCATGGGTGGTGTGGTGGCCGGTAGCACCAAACTGATGACCGACGTGGTGGGTTTCCTGCGCACCGCCGGGCCGACGCTGAGCCCATTCAATGCGTGGATCTTCCTCAAGGGCTTGGAGACCTTGCGCATTCGCATGCAGGCGCATTGCAGCAGTGCCCTGCAGCTGGCGCAGTGGCTGGAGCAGCAGGACGGCATCGAGCACGTGTATTACGCTGGTCTTGCCAGTCATCCTCAGCATGAACTGGCTGCGCGCCAGCAAAGCGCCTTCGGCGCGGTGGTGAGTTTTGAAGTGAAGGGCGGCAAAGAGGGCGCCTGGCGTTTCATCGATGCCACTCGAGTTATTTCCATCACCACTAACCTCGGTGATACCAAGACCACCATCGCTCATCCGGCGACCACGTCTCATGGTCGCCTGTCGCCCCAGGAGCGCGAGAGTGCGGGTATTCGCGACAACCTGATCAGGGTTGCGGTCGGCCTGGAGGATGTTGCCGATCTCAAGGCCGACTTGAGTCGTGGCCTGCAGGCGCTTTGAGCAATGAGCAGTGAAGTCGCCCCAGGGCGGGTCGCGCTGGTTACCGGCGCTGCCCGTGGCATTGGCGAGGGTATTGCCCGTTGGCTGCTAAGCCATGGCTGGCGTGTAGCCCTTTGTGATCTGGCTGAAAGCCGGGGCCTCGAAGTGGCGACAGCGCTCGGCGACGAGGCGCTGTTCGTCGCCATGGATGTCGCCGATGAAGCTCAGGTCGAGCGCGGTGTTGCAACGGTTATCGAGCGGTTTGGCAGGTTGGACGCGCTGGTCTGCAACGCCGGCGTGGCCAGCCCCCACAGCGGCCCGCTGAACACGTTGTCGCTGGATAATTGGAATCAAGTGCTGGCGATCAACCTTGGCGGACCAATGTTGTTGGCCAAGCACTGCGCAGCGCACCTGCGCGCCAGGGGTGGCGCAATCGTCAACATGGCGTCGACCCGAGCCAGTCAGTCCGAGCCTGAAAGTGAAGCCTATGCTGCCAGCAAAGGTGGGCTGGTGGCGTTGACCCATGCGCTGGCGGTCAGTCTCGGTCCGGCCATACGGGTAAATGCCGTGAGCCCCGGCTGGATCGACTCCCGAGACTTCGAACAGCGTGCTGACGAACCGTTGAGCGCTGATGATCATGCGCAACACCCCGTCGGCCGAGTCGGCCGGGTGGACGATGTGGCGGCGCTGGTTGCCTGGTTATTGTCGGATGAGGCGGGGTTTGTGACCGGGCAGGAGTTCGTCACCGATGGCGGTATGACGCGCAAGATGATCTACCGCTGAAGGCGGGCAGGGTGCATGGCGTCTTTTTAGAAAAAAATTCAATAGCGGCCTTGACTTAGGTGAGGCCGCCGCGTAAATTTCGCCTCCTCGCAAGGCAATGGGTGATTAGCTCAGCCGGGAGAGCATCTGCCTTACAAGCAGAGGGTCGGCGGTTCGATCCCGTCATCACCCACCATTCCCTTGAGAGATTGGACGCAAGTCCACCGACGCGCAGCGGTAGTTCAGTCGGTTAGAATACCGGCCTGTCACGCCGGGGGTCGCGGGTTCGAGTCCCGTCCGCTGCGCCATATTTTCCATCTCTGCACCCTGTGTTGAGGTGTGATACGAAAGCTGCTTTCGTATCTGACGAAGCAAGAGTTGTTCGGACGCAAGTCCACCGACACGCAGCGGTAGTTCAGTCGGTTAGAATACCGGCCTGTCACGCCGGGGGTCGCGGGTTCGAGTCCCGTCCGCTGCGCCACATCCACCTGCCTCGAGCAGGTTTCCTGAAAAGCGGCCGTTGGCCGCTTTTCTTGTTTCTGCCCCTCCATCTAATTTCGTTGAATGCACGAATCGCCCCAGTCGAGCGTGATTCTTGACTGCTGACTGCTGCCTGTTATCGCCCTGTGATAATGGCCCAGGTGCAATTAGGGCCTTTTTTCCGATTCGCTCATCTCTGTTCGAATTCCAACAGCTTCTTGTCTTTACCGCTTCAGTTGCGAGTGATATTTTCGCTAATGAAAATGTCATACAACTGTCACATTCGTGTGCGCAGCTAAAAAACAAGAACTGGAGTCTCTGGATGTTCGCCTTCTTCCGTCCTGCCCCGCATCGGGAAACCTTGCCCGATGAACAAATAGATAGCACCTACCGCCGCCTTCGCTGGCAGATATTCGCCGGGATATTCATCGGCTATGCCGGTTACTACCTCCTGCGCAAGAACTTCTCGCTGGCCATGCCCTTCCTCATCGAGGAAGAGGGCTACACCCGAGGCCAGCTTGGCTTGGCCATGTCGGCTATCGCTATTTCCTACGGCTTGTCGAAGTTTCTTATGGGGCTGGTATCCGACCGCTCCAATCCGCGCTATTTCCTGCCATTCGGCTTGCTGGTGTCAGCGGGCGTGATGTTCGTTTTCGGTTTCGCGCCTTGGGCAACCTCCAGCGTGACCATGATGTTCATCCTCCTGTTCATCAACGGCTGGGCGCAGGGTATGGGCTGGCCACCGAGTGGCCGAACCATGGTGCATTGGTGGTCGCAGAAAGAGCGCGGCGGCGTAGTGTCGGTGTGGAACGTCGCGCACAACGTCGGCGGTGGTCTGATCGGGCCACTGTTCCTCGTCGGCATGGGCTTGTTCAACGACTGGCACGCGGCGTTCTATGTACCGGCTGCAGTCGCGCTGCTGGTCGCAGTGTTCGCCTTCATGACCATGCGCGATACGCCGCAATCGGTCGGCCTGCCGCCCATCGAGCAGTACAAGAACGACTATCCCGAGGGCTACGATGCTAGCCACGAGAAGGAATTCAGTACCAAAGAAATCTTCGTCAAGTACATCCTGCGCAACAAGATGCTCTGGCTCATCGCCTTTGCAAACGTGTTCGTTTATCTGCTGCGCTATGGCGTGCTGGACTGGGCGCCGACCTACCTCAAAGAGGTCAAGCACTTTACGGTCGACAGCACCTCGTGGGCGTATTTCTTCTACGAGTGGGCAGGTATTCCCGGCACGCTGCTGTGCGGCTGGATGTCGGACAAGGTGTTCCGTGGTAACCGTGGTCTGACCGGTGTGGTGTTCATGGCATTGGTGACGGTCGCAACCGTGGTGTACTGGCTCAACCCACCGGGCAACCCGATCGTTGACATGGTCGCGTTGTTCTCCATCGGCTTCCTGATCTATGGTCCGGTCATGCTGATCGGCCTGCATGCGCTGGAGTTGGCTCCGAAGAAAGCGGCGGGTACTGCTGCAGGCTTCACAGGTCTGTTCGGTTACCTGGGCGGGTCGGTCGCAGCGAGTGCCGCCATGGGCTACACCGTTGACCACTTCGGCTGGGATGGCGGTTTCGTCCTGCTGATCGGCGCGTGCCTGCTGGCGATCGCGTTCCTGATCCCGACCTTGTGGCACAAGCAGATACCGAGTGAAGAGCGGTGATGATCAGCTAGGCCGTCACTGATATGGGCGCGGCGCGGGCATAGGCCGCGCTGCACCTTTCTTCGGTGAACGCATCGCTTGAAAAAACGGGACGCCGGTCATTGATCGGCGCCCCGTTTTTTTTGCCCACTTCGCTCTGTAGAGCCGCGGGCGGTCGAGGCTCCCGCCTACACGGGAGCCGCTGCGCTTTCAGGCTTCGTTCACTCAGCTTTTTGCCGATTGGTCGTCGGTGTGTTTGCCGTGCGGCTCTCGACGCAGCAGCGACAGCACCCAAGTGAAGAAGATCGGCACGAAGATCACCCCGAGCAACGTCGCGCTGAACATCCCGCCAATGACGCCCGTACCGATGGCGCGCTGGCTGGCAGCGCCAGCGCCGGTGGCGATAACCAGCGGTACCACGCCGAGCATGAAGGCCATGGAGGTCATGATGATCGGCCGGAAGCGCAGGCGGGCTGCTTCGATGGCTGCGTCACGCAGGGAGTAGCCGTCTTCCCAGAGGTCCTTGGCGAACTCGACGATGAGGATGGCGTTCTTCGCCGCCAGGCCGATCACGGTGATCAGGCCGACCTTGAAATACACGTCGTTGGGCAGGCCGACGGCGGTCACCGCGAGCACCGCGCCGAGGGCGCCGACCGGTACGATGAGCATCACCGCCAGTGGAATCGCCCAGCTCTCGTAAAGCGCGACCAGCAGCAGGAACACCACCAGAATGGCCAGCGCGAAGAGGATCACCGCCTGACCACTGGCGACCTTCTCCTGATAAGACAGGCCCGTCCATTCGTAGCCGATGCCTTCCGGCAGGTCGCCGGCGATGCGCTCCAGTTCGGCCATCGCCTCGCCGGTGCTCACGCCAGGGGCGGCGTCGCCGGAAATGCGGATCGAGGGATAGCCGTTATAGCGTGCGACCTGTACCGGCCCTTGCTCCCACTGGGTGGTCACGAAGGCGCTGAGCGGCACCAGGCTGCCGCTGTCGTTGGGCACGTGCAGCTTGAGCACGCTGTCTGGCGTCATTCGCGCGCCTTGCTCGGCCTGCACGACCACGCGCTGCTGGCGCCCGGCGTTGGCGAAATCGTTGATCACCGACGAACCGAACGCGGTGGACAGCGCACTGCTGATCGACTCGAAGCTCACGCCCTGAGCGCGTGCCTGGTCGCGGTCGATGACCAGCCGCAGCTGCGGCGCCTCGGCCAGACCTTCCATCATGCCGTAGAGGAACAGCGGGTTACCGTTGACCTTGCCGAGCACTTCGTCACGCGCGGCGAGCAGCGCCTCGCGGCCGAGGCCGGCGCGGTCCTGCAGGCGCAGGGAGAAGCCGCCGGAGTTGCCCAGGCCTTCGATCGGCGGCGGTGGAACGGCCATCATCGCGCCGTCATCAAGGTTGGCGAAGCGACCGTTGACTGCCGTGGTTTCGGCCTGCACCGACTGCTCCGAGCTGCGTTCAGACCAGTCCTTGAGCAGCGGAAAGGCGATGGCGGCGTTTTCGCCCATGCCCGAGAAGCTGAAGCCCAGTACCACAAAGGAGGTGGCCACAGCTTCGCGCGAGGCGAGGAATTGCTCCAATTCTTTGGCGGTCGACGAGGTGCGCTCGCGGGTGGCCCCCGGCGGCAACTGGATGTCGACGATCATGTAGCCCTGGTCCTCGACCGGCACGAAGGATTCCGGCAGGCGCAGGTAGAAGAAGCCCATCAGGATCACGATGCCCAGGTAGATGAACATGAAGCGCCCGGCGCGCGGCACCAGCTTGCTGTTGAGTTTCGTGTAACGTCCGGTCAGCCCGGTGAATTTGCGGTTGAACCAGCCGAAGAATCCGCTTTTTTCGTGATGCCCCTTGGGAATCGGCTTGAGGATGGTGGCGCACAGCGCAGGCGTGAAGGTCAGCGCCAGGAAGCCAGAGAACAGGATCGACACCGCCAGCGACAGCGAGAATTGCTGGTAGATCACACCCACCGAGCCGGACATGAACGCCAGCGGCAGGAACACCGCCGACAACACCAGGGTAATACCCAGGATCGCCCCGGACACCTGTTCCATCGCCTTGATGGTCGCCGGCACCGGGTCCAGCCCTTCTTCGGCCATGATCCGCTCGACGTTCTCGACCACCACGATGGCATCGTCGACCAGGATGCCGATCGCCAGCACCATGCCGAACATGGTCATCATGTTCACCGAGAAACCGAGCAGGTACATGAAGGTCAGCGTACCGAGCAGGCACACCGGCACCACGATGGACGGAATCAGCGTGTAGCGCACGTTCTGCAGGAACAGGAACATCACCAGGAACACCAGCACCATGGCCTCGAGCAGGGTCATGATGACCTTGTCGATGGCCACATCGACGAACCGCGAGGTGTCGTAGGGCATGGAGAACTGCACGTTGTCCGGAAAGTTGGCGGACAGCTCGGTGAGGCGCTGCTTGACCGCTTCGGCGGTCTGGATGGCGTTGGCGCCCGGGGCCAGCTGCACGGCCGCAGCGACGGCCGGTTTGCCGTCCTGGCGCGAGCCGAAGTTGTAGTCCTGGCTGCCGATTTCGATGCGTGCGACATCGCCCAGGGTCAGGCGCGAGCCGTCCTGATTGGCGCGCAGCACGATGGCGGCGAATTCCTCCGGATTGTCCAGAGTGCCCTTCACGGCCAAGGTAGCGGTCAGCTCCTGCTCCGCGGTGCCTGGCGTGCTGCCGAAAGCGCCCGCCGGCACCTGCACGTTCTGGGCGCGAATGGCGTTGTTGACGTCGTCGATCGACAGGCCGTAACCGACCAGCTTTTGCGGGTCGATCCACACGCGCATGGCCGCTTCGGAGGCGAAGAACTGCAGTTTGCCGACGCCCGGCACGCGGCGAATTTCGTTGTTGATATTACGCGCGGCGTAGTCGGCCAGCGCAGTGGTGTCGTCGTCAGCGCCACCGTCCTTGTAGCTCAGCGCATAGATCAGCAGAAAGCCGGCGGTGGCCTGTTCGGTCTGGATGCCGAGCGTGAGCACGGCCTGGGGCATGCGCGCCTCGGCACGCTTGAGACGGTTCTGGACGTCGACCTGAGCCAGCTCCGGGTCGGTGCCGGGCTGAAAGGTGACGGTGATTTCAGCGATGCCGTTGGCGTTGCTGGTGGACTCGAAGTACAGCAGGTTCTTCGCGCCATTGAGCTCTTCCTCGATCACGCTGGTGACCGAGTCGGTCAACACCTGCGCCGAAGCACCTGGATAGGTCGCGGTTACGGTGATCTGCGGCGGCGCTACGTTGGGGTACTGCGCAACCGGCAGAAACGGAATGGCCAGCAGCCCGGCCATGGTGATGAACAAGGCGACTACCCAGGCAAAGTTGGGGCGCCGGATAAAAAACAGGGACATGTCGTTGCTCCGGCTTACTGCGCCTGGGGAGTGTTTTCGTTCTGCGCCTCAGCGCTGGGCTGGCGTGGCACCACCTTGGCGCCCGGGCGAATGGCCGTCAGGGAGCTGGTGATAACCTGGTCGCCGGCTTTCAGGCCCTCGGTGATCTGCCAGCGTGCGCCTTGCATGGCGCCGGTGGTGACCGGTCGCGGTTCCACGGTGTTCTCGGCGCCCAGCACCATCACACTGGCCTTGCCGTCGGCGGAGCGCTGCACGGCCCGTTGCGGCACCAGAATGGCGTCCTGATCGAGGCCTTGCGGCGTGCGTACACGCACGTACATGCCGGGCAGCAGCACCCCGTTCGGGTTGTCGAAGCGCCCACGCAAGGCAATCTGGCCGGTGCTGCGGTCCACTGAGATGTCGGTGAACAGCAAGGTGCCTTTGCTCTCGATATCAGTGCCGTCTACACGCAGCGACAACGTCTTGTCGCCGTCACCGGAAACCTTGCCATCAGCAATCGCCGCGCGCAGGCGCAGCGCATCGGCGGCGGGCTGGCTGAAGTCGGCATAAACCGGGTCGAGCTGCTGAATCCGGGCGAGCAGGGTGGTTTCGCCCTGGCCGACCAGCGCGCCTTCAGTAACCTGCGCACGCCCGATGCGCCCGGCAATAGGCGCACGTACCTGGGCATAACCCACATCCAGTTTCGCGGTTTCCACGTTGGCCTGGGCCGAACGCTTGTCGGCCTGGGCGCTTTGCATTGCCGCACGGGCGACATCGAAATCCTGCTGGCTGACGGCGTTGATTTTTACCAGCGGCTCGTAGCGTTTGACCGTAGCCTGGGCCTGGAACAGCTGCGCCTCGGCGCGTGCCAGTTCACCCTCAGCACGCGATAGCGCGGCCTTGAACGGCGCCGGGTCTATCTGGAACAGCAGGTCGCCCGCCTTAACGTCAGCGCCTTCCTCGAAGGTCCGCTTGAGCACGATACCCGCGACCCGCGCGCGCACTTCGGCAACGCGTACCGGCTCGATGCGGCCCGGCAGTTCAGCGACCACGGTAAACGGTTCGGTCTTGACGGTAAGCACGTCGACTTCGCGCGGCGGTGCTTCCCCCCAGCCTTGTTCACCCTTGTCACAGCCTGCGAGGCTGACGGCTACCAGAAGGGCTATCGTCGAAAAGACGCAACGTTCGCGAATCCTGCTCATGCTTCACCTGGGGCGTAGCCCATTCGTTAGTTCTTGAAAGGCGCGGATGATGGTACTTTACTGCAAATGAGTCAATATTGACTCATTTGCAGTTTTCGTGATCAAAATGGATGGTCCCCTTGAGGAAAAAGGTTTTTCCTGCACAATGACGCGCCCTTGCCGACGCCTGAATGAAGACTGGAATTGATGCTTAGACCCGCTGCTGAAGAAAAACTGCTCAAGGCCCTGGCGGTCGCCATCGTCGAACACCCGCGCGGCACCTTCAAGGAAATAGCCCAGGCTGCCGGGGTGAGCAAGGCGACCCTGAATCGTTTTTGCGGAACCCGCGACAACCTGATCGAAATGCTCTTCGATTATGGCTCCGAAGTCATGAATCAGATCATCGTTGAAACGGATCTGCATGAGGCACCAGTGCCCGAAGTCTTCCAGCGGCTGGTTGACGGTCATTTGGTCCATCGCGATTTGCTGGTGTTCCTGATGTTCCAGTGGCGCCCCGACTCATTGCATGACTGCGGTGAAGAGGCGCGCTGGCTGCCGTACACCAATGCTCTGGATCAATTCTTTTTGCGCGGGCAGCGTGAAAAGGTTTTCCGTATCGATATCGGCGCGCCGGTTCTCACCGAACTGTTCGCCTCGCTGCTGTTCGGTCTGGTAGATGGCGAGCGGCGCGGGCGGGTTGCGCGGGCGAGCATGGGGGCCACGCTGCAGCAGTTCTTCATGCAGGGCGCAGCGGCAGGGTGAGCGACTGACGAGCGCGCCGAGCGTGATGGCTGATAAGATGCCGTGAACAACGTGGCCGGCAGCTTTGCCCAGACCTGATTACGCAGACAGAAGCTGCGCCCCGCGGAGAAACGACGCATGAATGTACAAGTGATCGAGCGAGACGGCGAACCGGAATACGCCGTGCTGCCGTGGGCCGAGTACCAGGCGCTGTTGCAAGCGGCCGGGAAGGGCGTCGCAGCGCCGGCTGCTCAGCCCACACCTGATGCGCCGAAGCCGCTCACTCAGCTGGCTGCGTTGCGCGAACTCAAGGGCCTTAGCCGCGATGAGCTGGCCAGGGCAGTGGGTATCAGCCCGCATTACCTGGGCATGATCGAGAGCGGCGAGCGGCAACCTGATGCGGCGATCCTCCGTGCCTTGGCGTGGGTACTTGGGATTTCCGGCTGGGAGGCTGGTGCGTGAGCGTGCGCATCAGCCGCGCGCACTGGGAAGCCCTTCTGGCAGCTCTTGACGACGCCCGTCGGCAGCGCCATCTGCTGACCTACCGCGCCCTGATCGAACGTCTGTCGCTGCCCGCGCCGGCCATGCAGACCCTGACCGCCGCACTCGAGCACCTCGCCGCGCTGGACGCCCGCGGCGAGCGACCGCTGCGCAGCGCGCTGGTAATCAGCCAGGGCGCCAGCCGCCTGCCGCGCACCGGGTTCTTCGACTGTGTCACCCGCCTGGGCCGCTTCGAAGGCGCCTCTGACGGGGTCGCTGCCGCCTCTTGGCACGCGTCGGAAGTGGCGCGGGTATTCGAGTTTAATTATCCCGACACGCCCTAGGCGACTGAGCCCTGCAACGTATGCGTGTCGATCACATGCACGCTGTAACCCGGTATAGCCTTGGCGTGGCGCTTGGCTTCCGAAGCCAGGCCGGCCAGCTCGCTGGCGTCCAGCAGCGTGCAGTGCTCTGGATGTAGATGAACGACGCCCAGTGACAGAGACAGCAGCGGGAACTCTTCGCGCTGGCCCTGGCGGTTGTGGCTGACGAAGCAGCCAGCGTCCAAGTGTTCATCGAGATAGAAGCGGCGGCACTGGCCCTGGAAATCTTCCAGCAGGCGATTGAGGCGGGCGCGCCAATCCTTCGAGCCGAATACCAGCAAAAAGTCGTCACCGCCGATGTGGCCGACGAAGTCGCGTGTCGGGTCGATCCGCTCGTTCAGGCAATGCGCCAGACACAGCAGAACCTCGTCACCCTTGGCGTAGCCGTAGAGGTCGTTGAAGGGCTTGAAGCTGTCGATGTCGACATAACAGATCACTGCTTCGCGGCTTTGCTGCAGCAGGCGCGTCAGGCACTGCTGAATCGGCACGTTGCCGGGCAGCAGAGTCAGCGGATTGGCATAGCGGGCCTGCTGGATCTTCAGTTCGGTGATCAGTTTGAGCACATCGATGACCCGGCCCAGGCCTAGGTAGCAGCCGTCGACGGTAATTATGAAATCTTCTTCGATACGCTGGCGTGCGCGGCTGGTCAGCAGGCGGCTGACTTTCTGCAGCGGCTGGCTGACCTCCACGGCGAGAAAGTCATTGCTCATCAGCCGGCTGATTGGCTTGCGCGCGAACAGTTCGGTGGCAAAGGGCTTGAGCAGCACTTCCGACAGCGAGTTACGGTGCACGATGCCGACTGGCCGTTGTTGTTCGTCCAGTACCGCCAGTGAATTGAGGTTGGCCTGGGCACGAAAGGCTTCCAGCACATCGGCGGTGGGCGTGGCGATCGACACGGCCGGCGTTTCGTTAAGGAGCGCGGTGAGGTCGCTGCCTTCTTCGCTGAGCGAAGTTGGCGGGCTGTCCAGTGCCGGCAGCAGGCTGCGCGCATCCGTCGGCGGCTGATCTTGCGGGCGGCAGAGCAGGTAGCCCTGGAGCAGGTCCACACCCATTTCGCACAGCACCGCCAGCTCCTCCTCGAGCTCGATGCCTTCGGCGATCACCTGGGCGCGTGACGCCTTGGCCATTTGCAGGATCGAGCCGACGAACTCGCGCTTGACGGCATCCTGGTGGATGCCGTCGATGAAATGTCGATCAATCTTCACGTAGTCGGGGCGCAGCTCCGACCACAGGCGCAAGCTCGAATACCCTGCACCCAGGTCATCCAGAGCGATGGAAAACCCCATGTCGCGGTAGTGATGCAGAGCGGTATCGAGCAGGTTGAAGTCGTCGGTAGGCGACTGCTCCGTCAGTTCGATCACCACCCGACTTGGCGGAATACCGTAAGCCTGCAACAGCTGCAGGGTGCGGCCGGGCTGATGATGAGCGTCGAGCAAGGAGTCTGGCGACACGTTGAGAAACAGCAGGCCATCCAGCTTCAACTCGCTGAATCGGCGGCAAGCATTCTTGCGGCAGGCAAGCTCCAGCTCGCATAGCAGGCCAGTCTGCCGGGCCGCGGCAAACAAGGTGATAGGAGAGTGCAGCGGGCTGTTCGACGGCCCACGGGTCAGCGCCTCGTAGCCCAGGATGCGCCGCTCGGAGAGCGACACGATTGGCTGAAACAGGCTATGCAGGTCGCCGTGCGCGAGGATTTGGCCCAATGCGCTCAATTGCTCGGTGACGGTCATGACGGGAACTCTGTAGAAATCGGGAGGTGCGCGAGCACAGGCAGGCCTCGCGGATCGATGCCGCTGAATGTCGGCGATTTCACTACAGATTGATGACGCTTTGATGAACAGCAGGGCGTCGACACAACTCGCCACGATGGCTCATAGGCTCGGGGAAGACTGATGAACCCGTGAGGCACAAAAAAGGGCGTCGTATTCACGACGCCCTTGGGATTTACCGTGTGCCTGTTATTGCTTGGCCAGGCGGGTGTTGAGCTTGAGATAGTCGATGAGGATGTGGCCGGTTTCCGACAGGTAGGCGTCATCCTCCGGCTTGGTCTTTTTCTCTTCCTCGTTTTGTGCCAACACGTCGTCTTCGTCTTCTTTCTTGAGTTCGGTCAGCGGCTCTTCGCCTTTGGCGCTGCGGCGTGCGTTCTCGATCACCAGTTGACGTTTCTCGATGTCGGCCTGCTGGGCTTTGCGCTTGGCTTCATTGAGGCTGACAGTCTTCTCGGCCATCAGCTCGCGAGACAAGGCCAGGCGATCACGGGCAAAGTTGAAGTCCGGGTTGTTGGCTGTGCGCGTGTCATAACGGTTCTTCAGCTCGGTGAGGAACGGCTTGATCGGGTCGAGCTCAGGCTTGATAGCGGGGCGAATGCTGTCCCATGGCATGGCCTCGGGCAGCGCGCTTTCGCCGATCTCCTTGTTGTCCATCACGTCAGGGTAGGAGATATCTGGCACCACACCACGGTGCTGAGTGCTCTGCCCGGAAACGCGGTAGAACTTGGCCAGGGTCAGCTTCAGTTCGCCATGGTTGAGCGGCTGAATGGTCTGCACGGTGCCCTTGCCGAAGGTTTGCCCACCAAGAATCAATGCGCGGTGATAGTCCTGCATGGCGCCCGCGAAAATTTCTGATGCCGATGCGGACAGGCGATTGACCAGCAGGGCCAGCGGACCTTTGTAGAACGCACCGTCATGTTCATCAGCCAGCACGTCGACGCGGCCATCGCTGTTGCGTACCAGCACGGTCGGGCCCTTGTCGATGAACAGCCCGGTCAATTCGGTCGCTTCCTGCAGCGAGCCGCCACCGTTGTTGCGCAGGTCGATGACGATGCCGTCGACCTTTTCGGCCTGCAGCTCGGTGATCAGTTTCTTGACGTCACGGGTGGTGCTTTTGTAATCCGGGTCGCCAGCGCGGAACGCCTTGAAGTCCAGATAGAAAGCGGGAATTTCGATCACTCCAAGGCTGTAAGGACGACCGTCCTGTTCAATCTTGAGGATGGATTTCTTCGCCGCCTGTTCTTCCAGCTTGACCGCCTCGCGGGTGATGCTCACCACTTTGCTGGTCAGGTCATTCGGGGCGTTGCTGGCGGGAATCACTTCCAGGCGAACACGCGAACCTTTGGGGCCGCGGATCAGCTTGACGACTTCATCGAGGCGCCAGCCGATCACGTCGACTATTTCGTCGTCGCCCTGGCCCACACCGACGATCTTGTCGGCTGGAGAAATCTGCTTGCTCTTCTCGGCCGGGCCAGCCGGCACCAGGCGTACGACCTTGACGTGCTCATTATCGCTCTGCAACACGGCACCGATGCCCTCGAGGGACAGGCTCATGTTGATGTCGAAGTTTTCCGCACTGTCCGGAGACAGGTAGTTGGTGTGCGGGTCGTAGCTCATGGCGAAGGCGTTGATGTAAGCCTGGAACACGTCTTCGCTACGGGTCTGCTGCAGGCGTGCCTGCTGGGCCTTGTAGCGTTTGGTCAGCAATTCCTGGATGGCCTTCGGCTCTTTGCCTGCGAGTTTCAAGCGCAGGACTTCGTCCTTGAGACGCTTGCGCCACAGGTCATCCAGTTCCGCGACGTTTTTCGCCCACGGGGCCTTTTCGCGATCCACGAGCAGGTCTTCATCGACCGTGAAGTCGATTTTGTCGACACCCTTGGCAAGCAAGTCCTGCACGTACTGCAGGCGGCTTTGCTGACGCTCCAGGTGGCGCTTGTAAATATGGAAACCTGGCTCGAGGTCGCCTTTTTTCAAAAGGTCGTCAAATTTGTCTTTCCAGCGGTCGAACTCTGCAATGTCGCCCGCGGTGAAATAGCTGCGCGCCGGATCGAGCATCTTCAGGTAACCCTGATAGATTTTCTCGGAGCGTGCATTGTCGAGCGGCGGCTTGCTGTAGTGATGGCGCTGCAGCAATTCGACGACGTTGAGGCTGGCGATGACCTGATCGCGATCAGGCTGCAAGTATTCCCACGGATCGGCTTGGCTGGTTTTTGCGGCGAGGGGCAAAGCGCCCAGCCCGAGAACGAGGGCCAGGGTGGCGCTGATAAGAGATCGCTTCATGCTGATTCGACGCGGGGACAGTTGATAACGCATATTAGGCCGTCTTTGAGGGCGCCAGGTTCCATCGGCGCAATGCAAAAGCCCAGCGCGAGGCGCTGGGCGAGGTTCAAATGCACTATGGAGGCAGCGTGAAAGCATTGCAAGGCGTGGAAGGGCAGGTGGAATGGGCACAGCGTCCCACTCCTGCCTGTGATGTGGGTGAAGTACGCATTCGCGTGGCGGCCGCGGGCCTGAACCGTGCCGACCTGTTGCAACGTGCCGGGTTGTACCCGCCACCACCGGGTGCCAGCGATATTCTCGGACTGGAATGTGCCGGCGTCATCAGCGAAGTGGGTGCCGGCTGCGACTGGCAGGTCGGTGATCGAGTTTGTGCGCTGCTCGCCGGTGGTGGTCTGGCGGAAGAAGTGGTGGTCGATGCGCGGCATGTATTGCCGGTGCCGGAGGGCGTTTCACTGCATGAAGCAGCAGCGCTCCCTGAGGTGTATTCGACCGCCTGGCTCAACCTGTTCCAGTTGGCCGGCTTGAAGCCAGGTGAAAAGGTGCTGCTGCACGCTGGCGCCAGTGGTGTCGGTTCGGCGGCGATCCAGCTCTGCAAGGCCTTCGGCAGTGCTTGCTGGGTGAGCGTCGGATCGGCAGAACGGCTGGCCTATTGCGAGAGCCTGGGTGCTGCCGGTGGCGCAATTCGCGGTGGCGACGGCCTCGAAGCGCTGCATGAGGTCGGTCCGTTCGAGGTGATTCTCGACCCGGTAGGCGCCAGTTACGCGGCGCTGAATCTCAAGTTGCTGGCGCTCGACGGGCGCTGGGTGAACATCGGCCTCATGGGCGGACGCAAGGCAGAGTTCGACATGGCCCTGCTGCTTGGCAAGCGAATTCAGTTGATCGGGTCGACCCTGCGCAGCCGTGATGACCTATTCAAGGCAGATCTGCTGCGTGACCTGCGTCAGCACGTCTGGCCGCTGTTCAGCGAAGGGCGGCTCAAGCCTCAGCTGGCGCGCACCTTCCCGATTGCCGAAGCCCAGGAGGCGTTCGCCACCCTGGAAGGCAATCAGGTCAACGGCAAGCTGGTGCTGGTCATCGACGACAGCCTGAGCTGACCGCCAAGCCGGATGCGGCGCCACTCGGCGTCGCGTCAGGCAGCCGCATCGAAACTATCGGCGCGGGCCATCTTCCACATCCTGGCGTAGAACTCGCCCTCGATGTTGCCGCTGAGCAGCTCGCCCGGCTTGAGGAACACGTGCTGCTGCGAAAACAGGCGGATTTCGGTGGCAGACATGCGCTGTACCAAGTGGCGCGCGTCCATCTGCGAGGGGTGATCGAGGCCGGCTGCGGCGAGCATTTCGGCCAGTGCCTTGAGTGTGTTGCGGTGGAAGTGGTAAACCCGCTGCGCCTTGTCCTCAACGACGAGTGCACGCTGGCGAAGCGGATCCTGAGTCGCCACACCAGTCGGGCATTTATTGGTGTGGCAACTCTGGCTCTGAATGCAGCCAATGGCAAACATGAAACCGCGTGCCGAATTGGCCCAGTCGGCACCGATGGCCAGCACCCGAGCGATATCGAAGGCGCTGACGATCTTGCCGCTGGCGCCGAGCTTGATCTTGTCACGCAGGTTCAGGCCAACCAGGGTGTTGTGCACGAACAGCAGGCCCTCGCGCATCGGCACGCCCAAGTGATCGGTGAACTCAACCGGCGCGGCGCCGGTGCCGCCTTCCTTGCCATCGACGACGATGAAGTCCGGCAGGATGCCGGTTTCTAACATGGCCTTGGCGATGCCCATGAACTCCCACGGGTGGCCCAGGCAGAATTTGAAGCCGACCGGTTTGCCGCCCGACAACTCGCGCAGGCGAGCGATGAATTGAAGCAGTTCGATAGGGGTGGAAAACGCGCTGTGACGTGACGGCGATACGCAGTCTTCGCCCATCGGTACGCCACGGGTTTCGGCGATTTCCGCGGTAATCTTGTGTTTTGGCAGGATGCCGCCGTGGCCCGGTTTGGCGCCCTGGCTCATCTTGATCTCGATCATCCGCACTTGCGGTCGCTGGGCCTGAACGGCGAATCGCTCTGCATCGAAGGTGCCCGATGCGGTGCGGCAGCCGAAGTAGCCGCTGCCGAGCTCCCAGATCAGGTCGCCGTCGTGCTCGCGGTGGTAGCTGCTGATGCTGCCTTCGCCGGTGTCGTGAGCGAAGTTGCCGAGCTTGGCACCCTGGTTCAAGGCGCGTATCGCGTTGGCGCTCAGTGAGCCGAAGCTCATCGCGGAGATATTGAACAGCGACGCCGAGTACGGCTGGCTGCACTGCGGCCCGCCAATGATCACGCGGAAGCTGTCAGGGTCGGCCAGCGGCGCCGGGCGCATCGAATGGCTGATGAACTGAAAACCGTTCTGGTAGACATCGGTGAGCGTGCCGAATGGCTTGTCGCCGCCCTCGTTCTTGGCCCGGGCGTAGACCAGCGAGCGCTGGGCGCGGGAGAAGGGCAGTTGCTCGCTGTCGCCTTCGAGCAGGTACTGGCGGATCTCCGGGCGGATGCCTTCGACCAGGTAGCGGATGTTGCCCAGGATCGGGTAATTGCGCCGCACAGCATGACGCTTCTGCAGCAGATCGCCCACCCCGATGAGGCTCAGCAGGGCACCGACCAGGGTCAGTGGCCAGACCCATTCATGCTGCAGGAACGCCAGGCTGACGAGGGTGAGCAGCACACAGAAAGCGAAAAAGGCGTAGCGGCTTAGCAGGGACAGGTTCATGCAGAATCCTTGGCGCATGGGTGGCGCCCGCAATGTAGACGGCCTGCGGCCTATTCGTCGATGGTTAACGCGTATGTGCAAGCACCGTTGTTCATGCGGGGGCAGGCGAAAACAGGGCGCCTGTGGCACACTTGAATGCCTGTAATGGAGGTGTTTGCGCGGACGGCACGCTGTTGTCGACCACGCAATTGACACCCTTGGCCGCCCTGCGGTTTGCCTGACTATCGCCGCGAATGGCGAAGAACAAGAGGAATACTCGTGCATAACGTCGTCATCAGCGGTACGGGCCTGTATACCCCGGCCAACAGCATTTCCAACGACGAGTTGGTGGCGTCCTTCAATGCCTTCGTGCAGCAGTTCAATGCCGAGAATGCCGAGGCTATCGCGCGCGGCGACATCGAGGCGTTGAGCGAATCGAACAGCGCCTTCATCGAAAAGGCCTCGGGCATCAAGAGCCGTTTCGTAATCGACAAACAGGGCATTCTCGACCCGCAGCGCATGGTGCCGTTCATTCCGGAGCGCAGCAACGAGCAGTGGGGCATCCTTTGCGAGATGGCCGTGGCTGCTGCCGAGCAGGCACTGGCCCGCGCCGGCAAGACCGCTGCGGACATCGACGGGGTGATCGTCGCCTGTTCCAACCTGCAGCGCGCCTACCCGGCCGTAGCGATCGAAGTGCAGGCGGCGCTGGGTATTCAGGGCTTCGGCTTCGACATGAACGTAGCCTGCTCCTCGGCGACCTTCGGCATCCAGGCGGCCGCGAACAGCATCCAGCTTGGCCAGGCGCGGGCGATCCTGATGGTCAACCCGGAGATCTGTACCGGCCACCTGAATTTCCGTGATCGCGACAGCCACTTCATCTTCGGCGATGCCGCCACTGCGGTGATCATCGAGCGCGCCGACCTGGCCACGTCCGAGCATCAGTTCGACGTGGTCAGCACCAAGTTGCTGACCCAGTTCTCCAACAACATCCGCAACAACTTCGGTTTCCTCAACCGCGCTGCTGAAGAGGGTGGCCCGCTGGCTGAAGGTCGGCTGTTCGTGCAGGAAGGGCGCAAGGTATTCAAGGAAGTGTGCCCGATGGTTGCCGAGTTGATCGCCCGTCATCTCGAAGAAAACCAGTTGAGCGTGACCGACGTGAAGCGCCTCTGGCTGCACCAGGCCAACCTCAACATGAATCAGCTGATCGCCCGTAAGCTGCTGGGGCGCGACCCTGAAGCGCATGAGGCGCCGGTGATTCTCGATACCTATGCCAATACCAGTTCGGCGGGTTCGGTGATCGCGTTGCACAAGCACCAGGACGATCTGCCCGCGGGGTCGCTGGGCGTGCTTAGCTCGTTTGGCGCCGGTTACTCCATCGGTAGCGTGATCCTGCGCAAGCGCTAATCATCGTGGGCAGCATGCAATGTGCTGCCCATTTACCTAGTTGCTCGCAGCCCCTCTAGAACAGCCCATACAGCCCATATTGGTTACCCGTGTGCGGTAACGTCTGTCAAGCGTTATATTCAAAGGGAGTAAAAAGTTCCCTTGTCATCAAATATTTATATATCAGCAACCGCGCTGAAATAAGCCGCCGCGAAGATTCCCCCAGCACGAACGAGCACCAAGCTCGGGTGTTTTTCAGCACTTAAGTTCAATTAGGGGAATTCTCGATGATCCGTAAGCACTTCGCCGGTTTCGCAGCCAGCGCCCTGGCTCTGGCCGTTTCCGCCCAGGCTTTCGCCGGTACCGTCACCACCGACGGCGCTGACATCGTAGTTAAGACCAAGGGCGGCCTGGAAGTCGCTACCACCGACAAACAATTCGGTTTTAAGATCGGCGGCCGTCTGCAAGCGGATTTCGATCAGTTCGACGGTATTTACAGCCGCAACGGCAATACCGCCAATGAAGCCTACTTCCGTCGCGCTATTCTCGAAGTCTCTGGTGTTGCTTACACCGACTGGAAATACGCGTTCAACGTGGACTTCGGCGAGAGCGGCGGCAGCAAGTGGGACGAGGCCTCGATCACTTACACCGGCTTCAAGCCGGTCAACGTGAAGATCGGCCGTTTCGACCCGGACTTCGGTCTCGAGAAGGCCACCAGCTCCAAGTGGATCAGCACGATCGAGCGTTCGGCCATCTATGACCTGGCTGATTGGGTCAACGACAAGCAAGACGGCATGGGCGTGCAGGTCAGCGGTGTCGCGGGCAATCTGTTCTACGGTTCTGCCGGCTTCAACCGTGCCAAAGGCAATGAAGATGTCAACGGCAAGAACAACAACACCTACAACCTGCGCGGTGTAATCGCGCCGATGGCTGAGTCGGGCAATGTCCTGCACTTCGGTGTGAACTACGCCAAGCGCAGCACAGAGAACTTTGACGGCCGCATTCGTTCGCGTATGAACGTGCGTGGCACCACTGAAGATAGCGTCAACGGCAACCGTCCAGACTTCGCGCCAGCTGTCGCCGGGCAGTTCGATGGTGACAGTGCCTGGGGTCTCGAAGCTGCATTCGCCGCCGGCCCGTTCTCGGTGCAGAGCGAATACCTGCGCCGTGACATCGACGCTATCTCCGGTTCTGCTCGTAGCGACCGTGAGGCTTCCGGCTACAACGTACAACTGGCTTACACCCTGACCGGTGAAGCGCGCGGCTATAAGCTCGATGGCGGCAAGTTCGACAGCATCAAGCCACAGAACAAGCAGTACGGCGCTTGGGAACTGGTCTATCGCTACGACAATATCAAGGCCGAGGAGGCCAGCATCATCGACACCAAGGCCAAGATCCACACCGTGGGTGTGAACTGGTACGCCAACGAAGCCATCAAGGTGTCGGCCAACTACCTGATGGCCAGCACTGACAACGTCGTCAACGCCGCTGGTGATGACGATGGCGATGGCGTCAGCTTGCGCCTGCAATACGCGTTCTAAGCAATACGCTCCAAACGTGGTGCTCCCTTTTAACCCCGCCTTGTGCGGGGTTTTTTATTATCTGCCACGTGTAGCGGTCGGCTTCCGGCCCGTGGTAAGCGAGGCAACGGCTCGGGCCATTTTTCATGGGCGGTCGGCTCTGGCCATTGCTTGACGATATAGTGTGCGCTGATTGCCCGCGGATATTGCCGATGCCTGTTTACAGCCTGCACGCCCTCAACGAACTCGATGCTGAAGTGTGGGACGGCCTGCTCAGCGAACCACAGCCGTTTCTGCGTCACGCCTTTCTGTCGGCGCTTGAGGACAGCGGCAGCGTTGGTGGCCGTAGCGGCTGGCAAGCGGCGCATCAGGTGCTGCTCGGCGTCGACGGCCAACCGCTGGCTGCGCTCCCGGCCTACGTTAAATACCACTCTTCCGGTGAGTACGTGTTCGATCACAGCTGGGCTGATGCCTGTCGTCGGGCTGGCATCGCCTATTACCCCAAGCTGCTCGGCGCGATTCCCTTTTCACCGGTCACCGGTCAGCGCCTGCTGGGCAACGTCGAAGCGGCAGGGCAGATGCTCGATGCAGTAACGGCATCGCTGGAGGACCAGGGACTATCCGGGCTGCATGTGAATTTCACCGACGCAGCCGGCAACCAGCTGCTGGAAGGTCGCGCGGGCTGGCTGCAGCGCCTGGGCTGCCAGTTTCACTGGCACAACCGTGGCTATCGGGATTTCCAGGATTTTCTCGACACGCTCAGCTCACGCAAGCGCAAGCAGATGCGCAAGGAGCGCGAGCAGGTGGCCGGGCAGGGGATTCATTTCGAATGGCGCGAAGGGCACCAGCTGAATGAGGCGGAGTGGGACTTCGTCTATCACTGCTACGCCAACACCTACCACATACGCGGTCAGGCGCCTTACCTGACCCGCACTTTCTTCAGCCTACTGGCCGAGCGCATGCCCGAGGCGATTCGTGTGGTGCTCGCCTGCCGTGGCTCGCAACCGGTGGCCATGGCGTTCAGTCTACTGGGCGGTGACAGCGTGTATGGTCGCTATTGGGGATGCCTGGCCGAGTTCGACCGGCTGCACTTCGAAACCTGTTTTTATCAGGGGATGGAGCAGGCTATTGCCCAAGGGCTGCAGCGGTTCGATGCGGGCGCGCAGGGCGAGCATAAGTTGATTCGCGGCTTCGAACCGGTCATCACTCATTCCTGGCATTACCTGGTGCATGAAGGGCTGCGTGATGCGGTGGCGGGTTTTCTACGGGAGGAGCGGGTGGGCGTGCTGGCCTACGCCGAGCAGGCACGGGAGATGTTGCCTTACCGGCAGGTTTGAGCTGAGGCACTGGCGCGCTGCGGTTACCCGCAGCGCAGCACGCAACCGATCACGCGTCGTAACGGCCGCCCCATTCCAGAAAGCGCATCTTGTGGGTTTCACCCTGGCTGTCGGTGAAGACCATGATCACCGGGACTACGCCCCTTTTTTCAGAGACGTCGGTGCGGTACAGCACCTTTTGCACGTCGACTTTCATGCCGTAGTGATAGTCCTCGGTCGGCAGGCCGGCACCGGGCTTGGCCTGGATGTCGGCAGCGAATACGGCAGGAGCGAGACTGGAAAGCAGAGCGGTGACAGCGGTTGCGATTTTCATGGGTGAGTCCTCGATCATTTCGGATGACAAGCAGCCCGGCCGGCTCGGTCGGTCTCGTTGCCTGTAGGACTCATATGACCAGCAAAGCCGACACCGCGGAAATTGATGCCTTCGTTAATGGGTATCACGGAAAATGATAGATGTTAGCAAGCTAACTATTGTCATGATTTTCAGACGTCCTGCGGTACCTGGTCGGCGTCAGTCGACGCCGACGAAGCCGCCCGTCTGGTGCTGCCACAGCCGGGCATAGAGGCCACCGCGTGCGATCAGCTCGGCGTGGGTGCCAGTCTCGATCACCTGGCCCTGGTCGATCACCACCAGGCGATCCATTCGCGCGATGGTGGAAAGGCGGTGCGCAATGGCGATCACCGTCTTGCCGTCCATCAGGCTATCGAGGCTCTCCTGAATGGCCGATTCGACCTCCGAGTCCAGCGCCGAGGTGGCTTCGTCCATGATCAGGATCGGCGCATCCTTGAGCAGCACCCGGGCAATGGCAATGCGTTGGCGCTGGCCGCCAGAGAGTTTCACACCGCGTTCACCGACCTGGGCGTCGAAGCCGAGGCCCCCCTGGCTGTCATCCAGGGGGGCGATAAAGCCCTCTGCTCGGGCCTTGCGTGCCGCGGCCCAGAGCTCTTCGTCACTGGCTTCGGGCTTGCCGTAGCGCAAGTTGTCGCGGATCGAGCGGTGCAGCAGGGACGTATCCTGGGTGACCACGCCGATGTTGGCGCGCAGGCTTTCCTGGCTCACCGCGGCGATATCCTGACCATCAATGAGGATGCGTCCGCTCTCGAGGTCATAGAGACGCAGCAACAAGTTGACCAGGGTCGACTTGCCGGCGCCCGACGGCCCGACCAGGCCGATCTTCTCGCCAGGGCGGATGTCGATGGCCAGGCCGCTGATCACGCCGCCTTGCTTGCCATAGTGAAAGTGCACGTCGTCGAAGCGCACGCCGCCCTGTTGAACCTGTAGCGGCTTGGCGTCTTCACGGTCGAGTACTTCACGCGGCTGGACGATGGTCTGCATGCCGTCCTGCACGGTGCCGACGTTCTCGAAGATGCCGTTGACCACCCACATGATCCATTCGGCCATGTTGTTGATGCGAATCACCAGGCCCAGTGCCAGGGCGATGGCGCCGGTGCTGATCAGCGCCTCGCTCCATAGCCACAACGCCAGGGCGCCCGTGCCGACGATCAGCAGGCCGTTCATACAGGTGATCAGGAAGTCCAGGCTGGTGATGATGCGCGACTGCAGGCGGAATTTGTCGAGCAGCTCCTGCATGGCCTCGCGGGCGTAGGTTTCCTCCTCGCGCGAATGGGCGAACAGCTTGAGCGTGGCGACGTTGCTGTAGCCGTCGACCACCCGACCCATGACTTTCGAACGCGCTGCCGAAGCGGCTGCCGAGCGGGCCTTGATACGTGGCACGAAATACCAGAGCGCGGCGCTGTAGCCGATGATCCACAGTGACAACGGCACGATCAGGCGCAGGTCGGCGGCGGCGAACAGGTACAACGCGCTGCCGGCGTAGACCACCACGTGCCATAAAGCGTCGATCACCTGCATGGCCGAATCGCGCAGCGACGGGCCGGTCTGCATGACGCGTTGGGCGATGCGCCCGGCGAAGTCGTTCTGGAAGAAATTCAGGCTCTGCTTGAGCACGTAGCGGTGGTTCTGCCAGCGAATCAGGTTGGTCAGCCCCGGGTTGATCGCCTGGTGGGTGAGCAGGTTGTGCAAGCCAAATACCAGCGGGCGGATGATCAGCGCCACCAGCGCCATCCACAGCAATTGGTTGCGGTGTTCGGCAAAGAATGTCCGCGCGTCGGTGGTCGCCTGGGCCATGTCGATCAACTGGCCGAGGAAGCTGAACAGCGCCACTTCGATCAGCGCCGCGAAAAAGCCGATAACCAGCACCGCGATCATCAGCGGCCATACCTGTTTCAGGTAATGGGCGTAGAAGCGCAGCATGCCGCTGGGCGGCGCAACGTCAGGGCTGGGTTTGAAGACATCGATCAGGTTTTCGAAGCGGCGGAACAACATGAGGCGCAGTCTGCTCTGGCGAGTTGGCGGGCGTTTGGCTTGTGGCTGCCGACAGGCGACGCCTGCCGTATGAAAGAGTGCCGATAGGCGTGAGCGCGGGGCTCGGAGGTGAACTCGCGTGCCTTGGCACGCGAGTTACCGGCAAGAGCGTAGCAGTATCAGAGGCGCTTGGCGTCGAGAATCACCACCGGGTCAACCGGCACGTTCTGCTGGCCGGCGCGGTTGGCGGTGCGCACCTGGGCGATGCGGTCGACCACTTCCATACCGCGGGTCACCTTGCCGAACACCGCATAACCGAAGTCGCGCGAGCCGTGGTCGAGGAAGGCGTTATCGGTGTGGTTGATGAAGAACTGGCTGGTGGCCGAGTCGCGCACCTGGGTGCGGGCCATGGCCAGGGTGCCGCGTACGTTGTGCAGGCCGTTGTCGGCTTCGTTCTTGATCGGCGCCTTGGTGTCCTTCTGGCGCATGTTCTCGTCGAAGCCGCCGCCCTGCACCATGAAGCCGGGAATCACCCGGTGAAACTGCGTGCCCTTGTAGAAGCCGCTGTCCACGTAAGCGAGGAAGTTCTGGGTGCTGATCGGTGCCTTCTGCTCATCGAGCTGCACTTCGATTTCGCCCAGGCTGGTGGTCAGCAGCACAGTGGGGTTCTCGGCCGCCATGAGGTGAGCGGTGAACAGCAGCGAGCAGGCGGTGAGGGCAAGTTTCTTCAGCATCGGGTCTAGTCCTTGGGTGAGGTGGCAGCAGTGTTTTCGACTTCCGGCAGAAAGGCAAGCAGACGGCGCATCGACGGCAGGGGATAAGGCCATTGCCGTGCGGTATGGCTTCAGGCCGGCGCTGCCGGTGAGCCAAAGGCTGCGTTCAAAGGAGCGGCGTCGAAGCGTTGAATGAGGTCGGTGAGAATCTGCGTGGCCGGCCCGAGGGCCTTGTCCTTGCTGGCATAAAGGAAGAACACCGGGCTGCGGCTGCCGCCTTTATCCAATGGCAAGGGTTTGAGCAGGCCGTCACTCAGCTCGCGCTCAATCATATGCCGCGGCAGCCAGGCAAAGCCCAAACCGTTGCCGACGAAGGTCGCAGCGGTGGCCAGGCTGCCGACCGTCCAGCGCTGCTCCGCTCCAAGCCAGCCGACATCACGGGGTTGCTGACGCCCCGAGTCGCGGATCACCACCTGCATCTGGGTTTCCAGGTCCTGGAAGCTCAACTGCCGCTGCAGGCGATGCAAGGCATGATCGGGATGGGCCACGGCGATAAATTCCACGGGGCTCATTTCCGCACCGAGAAAACCGGGAATGTTGTAGCCGCTGATCGCCAGGTCGGCGACACCTTCCTTGAGCACTTCCTCGACACCGGACAACACTTCTTCGCGCAGGCGCACCCGGCAGCCTCGGCTTTGCGGCATGAAGGCGGTGAGTGCGCGTACCAGGCGCGCGCTCGGGTAGGCGGCGTCCACCACCAGACGTACCTCGGCTTCCCAGCCCTGTTCCATATGGTGCGCAAGATCTTCCAGTTGGCTGGCCTGCTTGACCAGTTGCCGGGAGCGGCGCAGCAAGACGTCGCCGGCCTCGGTGAGCACCGCTTTGCGACCGTCGATACGCAGCAACGGCACGCCCAGCTGTTCCTGCATGCGTGCCACGGTGTAGCTGACCGACGATTGCGAGCGATGCAGCACCTCCGCCGCCTGGGCGAAGCCGCCATGGTCGACCACAGCCTGCAGCGTGCGCCATTGGTCGAGGGTTACGCGTGGGGCCTTCATTGCATCTCCTCCGCCAGTCCCTTGCGCACGGGCAGGGTACTGGCCCTAAACTGACAGCCCACCGTCGGAGGCTGGCCATGAAAAAAATCTGTTGCGCGCTGATCACCCTGTTGCCACTGGCAGCGCAGGCCTATCCCATCGAGTTGGAGAAGCAGCTCAATGGGGCTGAGGTCGCGGCCAGCTCTCAGGAAATCGACCACAACATGGCGGCGGTGCGGGTGCAGAACTACGGCGCAAAGGCTGCCTCCTGCAAAGGCGTATTTCGTAATGGCCCGGAAGCGCCGCGTACCCGTAGCGTCAGCCTGGCAGCGGGGGAGAGCGGAAACCTGACCGTGAAATTCGCCCGCAGTATCATCCGTTTACGCGTGCAGCTCACCTGTGAACCGCAGTAGCTCATCGCGCTCGCAGCCTAGGGTCTGCGGCGGAACAAATCAACTTCGTCGATAGTTGGCAGCGGATAATCACGCTTTATTATCGAATCCTGCGTCTCTAGTCTCTGCGCCATCGTTTGATCCGCCTATCGATGGAGCGTCCAATGGCTCGGCTACTGGTGATTGAAAGCAGTGCACGTCAGCACGGCTCGGTTTCACGGCAACTGACCGAGTGCTTTCTGACACGCTGGCGTGCTGCGCATCCGGATGACCGCATTTGCCGTCGCGATCTGGGCGCCGAACCCGTGCCGCATCTGGATATCGCTCTGCTCAACGCCTGGACGCAGCCCGCCACCAGCCATGGCCCGGCGGAGTGTGCCGCGCTGCAACGTGCCGATCAGCTGGTTCACGAATTGTTGGTGGCTGATGTGCTGATGCTGGCTGCGCCAATGTACAACTTCACTATTCCCAGCACACTCAAGGCGTGGTTCGACCATGTGCTACGCGCCGGAGTAACCTTCCGCTACAGCGAAAATGGCCCTCAGGGGCTGCTGCATGGCAAGCGCGCCTTCGTCGTGACGGCCCGCGGCGGCATCTATTCCGGTGGCATTCAGGACCATCAGGAACCCTACCTGCGCCAGCTGTTGGCATTCATGGGCATCCATGACGTGACCTTCATTCATGCCGAAGGGCTCAACCTCGGCAGCGAGTTCATGGCCAAGGGCCTTGAAGCGGCCGAGCAGCGCATCGCCCACCTCATCTGACGCAATCGCTTTCATCCTCCATTTCCGGCTACGGCACCTGGTAGTTGTCTAGTCGATGGCCGGTTCCTGCACGCGCCGGGCTGCAGGTGATTGTCTGTCAGGCAGTGAACCGTTATGGTGCGCCGCCCATTCGTATAGCGGCGTTGACGTGCTCGCCAGCGCCGTCTCGGCGTCGCCGCTGCTGTCGGCTGATAGGCTGAAAACGAATGGCTTTCTTTCCTTCGAGGTGCGTGATGACGCTTTCCGGGCGTGGTGTGGTGTTTTCTGTCAGCGCCTCGATTCTTTTTGCGCTGATTCCCGGCTACGTGCAGATGCTTACACCGCTGGATGGCTGGCAGGTGTTCGCGCAGCGCGTGCTGTGGTCGATTCCCGCTGTATTATTGCTGGTTACCGTGCTGCGCCAGTGGCCGGCGCTGTTTACCGTACTGCAGCGCCTGCGCAGTGAACCGCTGCTGCTGGCGGCCTTGCCACTGTCTGCCGCACTGATCGGCGTGCAATGGTTTCTGTTCGTGTGGGCACCGCTAACCGGGCACATGCTCGATGTGTCGCTGGGCTACTTCCTGCTGCCGTTGGCGATGGTGCTGGTCGGCCGGGTGTTCTATGGCGAACGCCTGCGCCCCCTGCAGAAGATCGCCGTGGCCTGCGCTTTTGCCGGCGTGCTGCACGAACTGTGGCGTTCTCAGGCATTTTCCTGGGTGACCCTGGTGACCGCGCTGGGTTATCCGCCGTACTTCATGCTGCGTCGCTGGATGCGCCTCGATGCCCTGCCAGGGCTGATTCTGGAGATGGTGATGCTGGCGCCGCTGGCCATCTGGATGATCGTGCACTGGGCGCCGGCCAACGTGTTCGACGAGTTCCCGCGCCTGTGGTGGCTGGTGCCGGGTATGGCGATGCTCGGCACCGTCGCGCTGGCCGCGATGATGGCCTCGGCGCGGCTGCTGCCGCTGGGCCTGTTCGGCATCCTCAGCTACGTGGAGCCGGTGCTACTGTTTATGGTCAGCCTGGTATTTCTGGGTGAGCAGTTCGACTCGGCCCAGTTCCTCACCTACTTGCCGATCTGGCTGGCGGTGGTGCTGGTGGGTTGGGACAGCGGCCGTCTGCTGCTCAAACAGCGGCGCATGCGCACCCCTATCTGACGGTTTTCAACCTGCCGTTCGGAGAAACAATTCGGCCCCGAGGCGCGAACGCGGTAACCTATGCGGCTGATTTAGCATTTGCATCGAGGTTGTCCCGTGTTTGCCCAATTTGCCCTGCATGAACGCCTGCTCAAAGCCGTGGCCGAGCTTAATTTCGTCGAGCCGACTCCGGTACAGGCAGCGGCGATTCCGCCTGCGCTGCAGGGCAAGGATCTGCGTGTCACCGCCCAGACCGGGAGCGGCAAGACCGCGGCCTTCGTGCTGCCGATGTTGCATCGCCTGCTCGGTGACGGTAATTCCAAGCAGCGCCTGAGCGTACGTGCGCTGATCCTGCTGCCGACCCGCGAGCTGGCCCAGCAGACCCTCAAGGAAGTCGAGCGCTTCGCCCAGTTCACCTTTCTCAAGGCTGGCCTGGTGACCGGTGGTGAAGACTTCAAGGTGCAGGCGGCGATGATGCGCAAGATCGACATCCTGATCGGCACGCCGGGCCGTCTGATCGAGCACGCCAATGCGGGCAACCTGCTGTTCGACGACGTTGAAATGCTGGTGCTGGACGAAGCCGACCGCATGCTCGACATGGGCTTCGCCGAAGACGTGCAGCGTTTGGCGGAGCTGTGCGGCAACGAGCACCAGACCCTGTTGTTCTCTGCCACCAGCGGCGGCGCCAGCCTGCGTGAAGTGATCGCCAAGGTGCTGCGTGACCCGCTGCACTTGCAGCTCAATCGCGTCAGTGAACTGGCCGAAGGCACGCGTCAGCAGATCATCACGGCCGACCACAACCATCACAAGGAACAGTTGGTCGAGTGGCTGCTGAGCAACGAGACCTACGACAAGGCGATCATCTTCACCAACACGCGTGCCCAGGCCGATCGCCTGTACGGCAAGCTGGTGGCCAAGGAATTCAAGACCTTCGTGCTGCACGGCGAGAAGGACCAGAAGGATCGCAAGCTGGCCATCGACCGCCTGCGCCAGGGCGCGGTAAAAGTGCTGGTCGCCACCGATGTCGCCGCTCGCGGTCTGGACGTCGATGGTCTCGATCTGGTGATCAACTTCGACATGCCACGTTCCGGCGATGACTACGTGCACCGTGTTGGCCGTACCGGCCGTGCCGGTAGCGAAGGCACGGCGATCTCGCTGATTACCCACGGTGACTGGAACCTGATGTCGAGCATCGAGCGCTACCTCAAGCAGCGTTTCGAGCGGCGCAGCATCAAGGAGCACAAAGGCGTCTATCAGGGGCCGAAGAACCTCAAGGCGTCTGGCAAGGCAGTAGGCCCGAAAAAGAAAAAGGTCGACCCGAAAACCGGCAAGAAGATCGCCAAGAAGCCAGCGGCGAAAACCCCGGCCAAACGCAATACGGTAAACAAGCCGAAGAGCGATGCGCCGACCCTGATCAGTCAGGACGGCCTGGCGCCACTGAAGCGCAAGGCGCCTTCCACCGACGCGTGATCCCCGCGCAAGGCTGACTGGCGCATCCTGCTGCGCCAGTCGTTGCCTGGATCATTCCACCTGTTCCTCGACCTCGGCGCCGATCTCTTCGAGTTCGCGCAGGCGTTGGTCGTACGCATCGCAGTCGGTACCGAGCTTCTGTGCTTCGGTTTGCGGTTGCGCCTCCTTGAGTTCCTGTCGCAGCAACGCGGCCCGTTCGGGATCGCGCTGAGTAATTTCCTCTACCTTGGCCGCCAGCTCCTGCGCCTTGGCGCTGGCTTCGTCGGCGGTGCAGGCCTGCGCTTGGCCCATGCCATAAAGCGCCAGGGCCAGGCCGCAAAGCGGCGCTATCTGCTTGATCATGCTCGGTTCCTCACGCTTGAGTCCGTGCGGTTGAGTATCCGCCCAGCGTGAAGGTTCAGGCTTTTGCCCGGCGCCTTATTTGTTCTGATCCAGGCTCCTGACCGTCAGATCCAGCGCCTTTTGCATGTCCAGACGCGCCGAGCGGCCGATGTCCTTGTCGTTCAGATTGAAGCCACGTTCGGATGGCAGGATGGGCGCGGTCAGGTCGTCGGCGTCGGTCGGCTCAAAGTCGAACTCTTCGCCGATGGTCATGGCGCTGCGACGCAGCAGCATGCGCAGTTGATCGGGGTGCAGTTCTGGGTTGATCGACATCAGCGCGGCGACCACGCCCGCCACCAGCGGCGTGGCGTAGGAGGTGCCGCAATGTACCTTGCCCTGTTCGTTTTCGGCGGCGGTGGACGCACGCACGCAGGCGGCGGCCGTGATGTCGACACGGGTGTCGACGTTCGAGGAGCTGCGGCGAGTGACGTAGGCCGGGTCGTCAACCGCGACATCCTGTCGTTCGCTGCGCTGGTGGCCGCCGACCACGAACAGTTGCTCGGTGACGAAGGACGAGGGCAAGCGGTAGTCGTCGGCGCCGGAGAACGAGGCACCATTACCCGCGGAGTTGATCACCACCACGTCCGGGTGCTCGCGGCGCAGCCACAGGAAAAACTCCTCAAGCAGTTCCTCGTAACCGCTCATTGCCACGCCCGAGCGCACCAGCGAATCGATTTCGTCGCCATGAATGTTCTTGGCGCCGACGCGGTGAATGCCCCAGCTCCAATTCAGCACACGCACGCCATCTTCCACCAGGTTCACCGAAGCCGCGACGTTGGCGGTGATGCCAGCGTCGGAGTTGCGGTCGACGATCACCTCGAAGCCCGGGCCGGCGCCGTCCAGGCCGCGCAGGAAGCCGGTGTTGCCGCCGTCGTTCCAGCGCGCGGCGAGAATGCCGGCAACGGTGGAACCATGGCCGTTGGGTTTATCGGCGTCGCGGCTGTACAGGCGGGTATGCGGCGTGTGGCCCTGGCGGTCGGCTGCGCCGAGGTAGTCTTTGAAGTCCGGCGCGTCGAAGTCGACGTTGCGTTCGATCAGCCCGATGCGCACGGGGGTTGTCGTGATGGGCGAGCCTTTCGACGGAATGCGCCGCTGGTAGTAATTGACGGCATCGAGGAAACGGTTCGCGGCCCATTCTTCCTCGTCGAGATGGTCGTTGGCTGACTCGCCGCTGGGTGCTTCCTGCTCCTCCGCCGAGGACTCCTCGATCACCACGGCATCAACGCTCAGCTCGCTGCCCAGGCGCAGTACCAGTGCGTCGCGCTGAATCAGGTTCTTGGCCGGCAGGCGCAGCTGGAAGGTATTGAGCGGCGGAATTGCCCCCACTACTTCAGCGCCGTATTTCTTTGCCAGCGCCCTGGCCGTCTCGAGACCCTTGGCATCCTCCTCGATGACCACGCTGACCAGGTCGACGTAGGTATTCAGGCCGTCCATGTTCTTGGCCACTTCGTTGGGCTTGGCCGCCACAACGTGGCTGCCGGCCATGGACAGCCACACCGGATTGCTCGCCGCATCGCCCTGTTGTAACCACAGCGGGCCGCTGCGATAGCGGCCGCTGTCCAGGGTGATGCGCAGGCCCTCGCGCCGGTCGATGGCGCTGGCGGGCAGCGGCTTGCCATCAAGCAGCACCTGCAGCTCACCGTTAGCGATACCGCGGGCGTCGAGGCAGAAGGCCTGGCGCTGGGTGTCCAGCACGTCTTCGCAGCGATACAGGTGTTTGAGCCGCAGGGGCTCAGCGGCCAGTACCGACGGCGCGAGGGCTGCCAGAAGCAAGGCGCTGAGAACAGGGCGCAGCGGTGGCCGGCGGAGCATGGGTAAGTCCTTTGTACGAGGGGGAGATGCGCCTCAGACTGGCGCCGTTTGCCTTGGTTCACGCGGCGTTTGGGCAGATAGGACGAACCTTGCCCAGCGCAGCGGCGTCACAGTTTTACAGGCGCCTGCGGGTGCCGCATCCGATAGTCCCATCGGGTGCCTGAATGGTGGGAGATGATGATATGACGACTCAGACCCAAACCCATAACTGGGATCTCATCGAGCGCATGCTGCACGCGGTGCAGAACAGCGCTGGTCAGCCCTTCGTGCCGCGCCGCTGCGCCGAGGAATTGGCCGAAGCCCTGCAACAGGCCGGGCAGGAGGTGCGGGACGTTGACGGGCTCAAGGCTCAGGCCGACCGCTATGAAGCCACGCTGCTCGAGGGCGGCTTCATCGAATCACGTCCCGAATGCGAGGGCGGCAATGGTGAGAACTTCATGCTCACGCCGCGCGGCTCGCAGTTGCTGAGCATGATCGACAGCACCTTCCCGGGCGAAGAGCACCCGCGCGAGGTATTGGATCAACACGGTGAGGCTGCGCTGACGCCGGACGTTTTCGACGGCCTGGCGCCCAAGGCGACGCTGGTATGAGGCACTGATTCGTCAGTGAGCACCCTTGCCGCTATTATGCAGTGCGGCGCTGGACAGCCTGGGGCGCTGCCGCTATACCCACAGGCTATGGAGCGGATGAGTGGCAGGTAGGCAGATGAAGGTGTTGATGCTCGGGCTGTCTCTCGTCGCCTTCAACTGCCTGGCAGAGGAGCTTAGCGTGGGGTTTGGTACGCACAAACCTCCCTATGTATTTGAGCGCGAGAACAAAGGGCTGGAGTTCGACATCGTGGTGGCGGCCGCTCGGGCCGCCGGTTTCACGGTCAAGCCCTATTATTCACCCATGGAGCGCTTGCATCGGTCCTTCTTGCTGGGCGAAATCGATGCCATGACCACCACCAATCCCCAGGGCGGCATCGCGCCCTACTATTCGAAGCCCTATATCCATTACCAGAACGTTGCCATGTCGCTGGCTGCTCGCGGCTACACGATCGAGCGCATCAGTGACCTGCGGCGCCATTCGGTGCGCGCCTTCCAGCGGGCACGGTTCCTGCTCGGCGACGACTTCCGGCAAATGGCTGAAAGCAACCCGCGTTATCACGAGGAGGCCCAGCAGGTGGCCCGCAACCGGCTGCTCTACAGTGGCCGCGTGGATGTGGTGATCGGCGATCGGCGCATCCTGCACTACTTCAACCGTGAGGTGTACGCCCAGGTGGATGTCGGCCAGCCGGTGGTCGAATACCTGCTGTTTCCTGCGACGCCCTACCACCTGGGGCTGCACGACGAGTCAGTGCGTGATCGCTTCGACCAGGGGCTGGCAGAGATCCGGGCGAGTGGCGAGTACGCCGAGATCGAGCGGCGTTACGCGATCTACTAAGTGCAGCGAGCGTGGCTCACTGCGCCAGCTCGGAGGTGTCTTCCTCGCCCTGAGCGGCCAGCAGCTCAGCTTCTATCGGCCGGGTTTCGACGCTGAAATCGGTGATTTCGATCGCGCCTTTGCCTTCACCCACCAAGTGGAAGGAAAACGCCTTGCGCGTGTCGAGGTTGTCGAACGCGAAGCTGAGCTCCAGCGGCTGGCCTTCCTTTAGCAGGGGGATCTCCGGAATGTTGATCAGCACATCACGGTCGAACTCCTTGGTCTTCAGGCGCAGCGTGGCGCCCGAGTCGGCCATCTTCAGCGCATTGATCTTCAAGGTCACCGTGGTCTGCGTGCCTTTCGGCAATTCCAGGTACTGGGCGCCAATCAGGTTGTCGGCCCAGTCATCGCCTGGCGTAGTACGCAGGCGGATGCGCTCGTTGCTGGCGAACTGCAGCAATTGGTTACCCTGACCGTCGCTGAGCGAGCGATCCAGTAATTCCGCCCGCTGGCTGACCTGTCGTGCCGGCTTGCCGCTCAACCGGCCCAGGTAGTCGGCATGCTCGGCGATGAAACCGGGACTGGCGTAACGGCGGCACACTTGCTGGAAGTTGCACTCGGTCAAGGTGCCGCGGCCATCATGCTCGCGCAGCAGGCCGTTGGTGTAGGAGATGATCTCGCGGCCCTGGGCATAATCGCGCAGCATCGAGCGGCCAGTGATATCGGCTGGCAGCGGCAGGGCGAAGTAGTCGAGGATAGAGGCGGTCAGGTCGACGTGCCCGTAAACGCCGCGCTTGAGCGACGGCAGCTGAGCCTGCTCCGGCGCGAGCATCAGGTTGAAGCCCCAGGCTGAGGCCAGGCGGACGTTCTCGATGCCGTGAGACTCATCCGAGGTGACCACCACCAGGGTGTCGTCGAGCACACCACGCTTTTCCAGTGCATCGAGGAATTCACCAACCGCATCGTCCAAGTAGGCAATGGCCGCCTGCTTGGCGCTGGGGTAACGGTCGAGGTAATCGGCTGGGGCCGAGTAGGGCTGGTGTGTGCCGACGGTCAACAGCGTCAGCATCCAGGGTGCTTTTTGTTTACGCAGGCCGTCGACGTAGGTTAGCGCACCTTCGAAATAGGCACGATCATCCATGCCCCAGGCGAAATCGAGGTACGGCGTATTGCGAAACCAGTCGCGGCCCAGGGTTTTTTCAAAGCCCATGCGCGGCATGATCTGATCCTTGGCCATGAAGCGCAGCCCGGCACCCTGCAGGAAATGCGTGCTGAAACCCTGTTCGCGCAACTGCGCCGGCAGGCACTGGGCACTGCGTTCGGCGTTGGCCAGCAGCTCGATACCCTTCGGAGTGCCTGAGGCCAGTTTGTCGTAGTCGCCGCAGAGCATCGCATAGAGGCCGCGGATGGTCTGGTGGCCGTGCAGCACGTAATCGCTGGTCAGCATGCCGCGTTCGGCCCACTGGCTCAGGCGCGGCATCGGGTCGGCATCGTAGCTGCTACCGATAGCCTGGCGGCTGGCCGCGAGGTAGGCGCCGGGAATGCCTTCCAGGGTGATGATCAGTACGTTGCGCGCGCGGCCAGGCTCGCTCAGCAGCGGGGTGCCGTCCATATCCTGGAGGGTCAGGCCCGTGATGTCTGGCGGGCTGCCTGGTTGGCCTTTAGCAATCCAGTCCTCGACCCTCATTTGCGCCAGGCTGAGGCTTTCGGCCAGCAACTTGTGGGGCAGGTTGAACTGCAGCCATTGATCCGCTTCGCTGGGGCTGCGGTACTGGTACACGGCGTGAGTCACGAACAGCCCGAGCGGTAGCAGCAGCCAGGCAGTCGAGGCCTTTGCAGCCTGCTGTTTGCGACCGGCGATCAGCAGAATGAAAAATGCCAGGACCACCGAAATCATTGCCGCAGCTAGCCAGGGATGGGTGAGCCCGCCACCTTGGGTCGAGTGGCTGAGAAATTGTGCGTCGGTCAGGTACTGCAGGTCAGCCGGTTCCGGCATGCGGCCGACAGCGCTCACCAGTTCAATGGTGCCGAGGTTCAGCGTTACCCAGCCGACGATCAGTGGAATGCCGAGCAGCAGGCCGCGACGCTGTGCCAGCCAGAGCAACAGGCTGCCGATGGCCAGATCCGAAAGGTAACCGAAGGGATGCGACCAGCCCAGGGCGTAGCGGCTAACCAGTGGAAGGACGATGAACAGGACAACCAGCGCGGCCAGCGCACTACCGGGTCGCTGCAGCCTGGGGCTGAAAAAACGCACGTATATTCCTTAAACAAAAACCAGTGATCGACGTGCCCGCGTGAGCGCTGTCGGATCGCTTTATAGAGTGGCAAGCAGGCAGGGCGCTGAGCTGTACGAGCGCAACATTGAAAGCGGGCTGACATTATTCTGAAACATACGTGTGCTCATCGCCAGCGAGAAGCGGCGAAGACGAGAATTATGTCGTTCAAATCATTGCCCGGACGGGCGGGGGAAGGTTGCCGACCTGGCGCCTGGGATACAGACGCTGCAGGTCGATACAGACCGGTATTACTTCTTGGCGATGGTAATGTGGCGGCTGGCTGGACCGTTGGTCTGGCCGCTCACGCCTTTGGCAATCTCTTGGATCTTGCCGCCGGACTGGAGGAACGCCGCAATCTGGGCGTTGATCGATTCGCTGGTTTCCACCGCTGGGGCGGGTTTAGCTTTGCTCTGGGATGCTTTGACGCGCATGACGGCCATTTAACCTACTCGAGAATCAAGATGGCCGCCTATTGTACCACCGAGAGGCGCCTCACTGTTCATTCAATGACCAATGGGCAGAAAATGCCTGGGGCCCGGCGCGCACAAGCCGAGAATCCAGCGGGCGAGTCGGGTAAACTGCCGGCCTGAAAATGAGGGTAGGCACCATGGCTGTTATCGGACGTATGAATTCCTTGCAGGTCGTCAAGCACACCGACTTCGGTCTGTATCTGGATGGCGGGGCGGATGGCGAGATCCTGCTGCCCAAGCGCTACATCCCCAAGGAGACGCCGAGCGAGGTAGAAGACTGGCTCAACGTGTTCGTCTATCTCGACAGCGAAGACAAGCTGATCGCCACCACCGAGAAACCCAAGGTGCAGGTGGGCGAGTTCGCCAGCTTGAAAGTGGTGGACATCAACCGCGTCGGCCTGTTTCTCGATTGGGGCCTGCCCAAGGATCTGCTGCTGCCGCACTCAGAAGAGAAGCGCCCGCTGCAGATCGGTGATTACTGCGTGGTGCACGTGTTCGTCGACAAGCGCAGCCGGCGCATCACCGCAACGGCGCGACTGGATCGTTACCTCGACAAGGTGCCAGCCAGCTACAGGAACGGCGAAGAGGTCGACCTGCTGGTGGTTGAGCAGACCGACATGGGTTTCAAGGCGGTCATCAACGGCAAGCATTGGGGGCTGATTCACAAGAACGAAGTGATCGGCTTCATGCGCCCCGGTATTCGCCAGCCCGGCTTCATTAAGGAACTGCGCAGCGATGGCAAGATCAGCCTGAGCCTGCAGCCCATTGGCCAGCAGGCCGCAGACAGCCTCAGCGAACAGATACTCAACCGCCTGCGCGACAGTGGCGGCGTGCTGGAATTGAGCGACAAGAGCTCACCGGAGCGTATCAGCGAGCTGTTCCGGGTCAGCAAGGGCAACTTCAAGAAAGCCATTGGCGGCCTATATAAGCAGGGCCTGATCCATATTCATGAAGACCGCATCGAGTTGGTCGGGTAAATCCTGCGGCCCGTCTGGCGCCTCAAAAATTGCTTGAGCGGCGCCAGCAGGCTGCTAAATTAACTCCCCCGCCGGTGTAGCTCAGTCGGTAGAGCAGCGCACTCGTAACGCGAAGGTCGTAGGTTCGATTCCTATCTCCGGCACCATCTGCACAACAAAAAGCCCGCTTTCGAGCGGGCTTTTTGTTGTGTGTTGAGCGGCGCCAAGGCTGCGTTCATCGCATCTTGACGACGATCTTGCCTTTCGCGCGGCCGCTAACAACGTGGGCCAAGGCTTCGGCCGTGGCCTCGAACGGTAGAACCTGTTCGACCACCGGGCGGATGGCGCCCGCTTCGATCAGCGTGGTGATTGCGCTCAGTTGCGTGCCCTCGGCCCGCATGAACACGAAGGAATAGCGCACGCTGCGCTGCTTGGCCTGTTTACGGATGCGGCGGCTCAGCAGACGCATCACCAGTTTCAGCGGCCAGCGCAGCCCTTGCTCGGTGGCGAATTCGGGTGTGGGCGGGCCGGAGATAGAAATCAGCTGGCCGCCAGGCTTGAGTACCTGCAGCGATTTCTTCAGCACGTCGTTGCCGAGGCTGTTGAGCACCACGTCGTAGCCGCTTAATTCGGCGGCAAAGTCCTGCTGGCGGTAATCGATCACCACATCTGCGCCCAGCGCCTTTACCCACTCGACGTTGCTCGTGCTGGTGGTGGTGGCGACAAAGGCGCCCAGGTGTTTGGCGAGTTGGATGGCCAGGGTGCCGACGCCGCCGGAACCTGCATGAATCAGTACTCTCTGGCCTTTCTTCAGTTGTGCCGTTTCGACGAGCACCTGCCAGGCCGTCAGCGCCACCAGCGGAACGCTGGCTGCCTCCTCCATGGACAGGTTGGTCGGCTTGAGTGCCAGTGCGTCTTCCCTTACGGCGATGCGTTCGGCGAAGCTGCCGATACGATCCTGGTCAGGCCGTGCGTAGACTTCGTCGCCGGCCTTGAAGCGCGTGACGCTCGCGCCGACTCTGAGCACCGTACCGGCGAGGTCGTTGCCGAGCGTCAGCGGCATGCGGTAGGGCAGAATCAGCTTGAACTCGCCCGACCTGATCTTGGCATCCAGCAGGTTCACACTGGCGGCATGCACCTGGACCAGCACATCGGTGTCCTGCATGTCCGGCTCGGGAACATCGGCAATCCGCCCGACTTCCTTCTTGGCATAACGGTCAATGATGAAAGCTTTCACAGGGCGGATTCCTTGGTGTTCAGGGGGCAGTCGGTAAGGTCATTCATGCAGAAACGCCAGGACGCGGGCCACGAAATCGCCGGGTACTGGAAGATCGAGCCATGTCCGGTGTCCAGGTGGATGACCAGCCGGGCGTCCGGTAGCCGATCCGCCAGCTCACGGCTCAGCGTCGTGGGAGCCATGATGTCGTGGTCACCGTTGGCCATCAGCACCGGAATACGGATGCGGCACAGGTCCTGTGGCAGTTGCTCACCCCCAGGCCTTGATGGCCTCACGCTGACGCAAGAATGCAGACGGGCCGGCCGCGGTCGGCGAAAGTTGTTGCGCTCATCCTCACCAAGCGGTTCGGTGCAGCGTTGTAGCCCTGGGTTTGGGCAGGGATGAGCGCGTTCATGGAGGCGTGGCTTCGATCAGCCGGTTGTCCGGTAACGTTCGGCCGCATTGGTCATACGGATGTCGGAGAGCAGCAGCTTGCGCGCGGTGTCCAGTGCCTCCCAGCGCTCGGCGACGTGCAGCGGCGGGATGGTGACCAGTTCGCGGCGGTCGAAACCGACCAGTGCGGCATCGACCAGCTCGCCGACTTCCATCACCTCAGGCAGCGTGTTGATGTCGATGCCGGCGCGCTCCCAGATCTCGGTGCGGGTCGCGGCGGGCAGTACCGCCTGCACGTACACGCCCTTGGGCGCCAGTTCCAGGCTCAGGCCTTGGGACAGGAACAGCACGTAGGCCTTTGCCGCCCCGTAAATACTCATGCCGAATTCGGGTGACAGGCCGACCACTGAACCCAGGTTGACGATCGCGCCTTCGCCGGCTTGTGCAAAGCGCGGTGCAATGGCATTGGCCAGCCGCGTCAGGGCGGTGATGTTCAGGGAAATCAGCCGGTCGACAGCCTGTGCGTCCTGGGTCACGAACGCGCCGGCCTGGGCCAGGCCGGCGTTGTTGATCAGGATGCCGATGCTGGCGTCCTCACGCAGGCGGGCCTCGACGGCGGCCAGGTCGCCAGCTTGCGTCAGGTCGGCGCGCAGCACATCGACGGTAACCCCGGTTTCTGCCTGTAGGCGTGCTGCCAGGGTATCCAGGCGGCCCTTGTCACGGGCGACCAGGACGAGATTGTGGCCGCGACGGGCGAAGCGGTCGGCATACACAGCGCCGATGCCCGAAGAGGCGCCGGTGATCAGAACAGTTGGGAGCGTAGTCATGGGAAGTGCCTTGATGGGGGGACTGAATCGGGCCGCCTGCCAGGCAGTGCGGCTCCTGCGTGTGGAAGCCGGGTGGTTCAAGTCAGTGCGGGGTAGTCGGTGTAGCCCTTCGCGCCGCCGCCATACAGGGTGGCGGGGTCCAGGGGCGCGAGCGGCGCATTGGCGCTGAGCCGCTCGACCAGATCCGGGTTGCTGATGAAGGCACGACCGAAGGCGACCAGATCGGTTTTGCCTTGGGCGATTCGGTCGGTGGCCAGGTCCAGGTCATAGCCGTTGTTGGCCAGGTAAACCTGCTTGAAGCGGCTGCGCAGCGCGTCGTAATCGAACGGTGCGACATCGCGCGGGCCTCCGGTAGCGCCTTCCACCACATGCAGGTACACCACACCGAGGGCGTTGAGTTGCTCGACGATGTAGTCGTACTGAGGCTGCGGATCGCTGCAGCTGATATCCGATGCTGGCGAAACCGGCGAGATGCGCACACCGGTGCGCTCAGCGCCGATTTCCTTGGCCACCGCGGCGGTCACCTCCAGCAGCAGGCGGGCACGGTTTTCGATGGTACCGCCGTAGCGGTCGGTGCGCTGGTTGGCGCCATCCTTGACGAACTGCTCGAGCAGGTAGCCATTGGCGCCGTGCACTTCGACGCCGTCGAAGCCGGCGGCTATCGCGTTGGCAGCAGCCTGGCGGAAGTCCTCGACGAGGGCCGGCAGTTCATCGAGTTCCAGCGCACGGGGTTCGGATACATCGTGGAAGCCATTGTTGACGAATGTCTTGGTAGCGGCACGGATAGCCGATGGCGCCACCGGGGCGTTGCCGCCAGGCTGCAGGTCGACGTGCGAGACACGGCCCACGTGCCACAGCTGCACGAAAATGCGTCCGCCTTTGGCGTGCACCGCATCGGTCACCTTGCGCCAGCCGGCGATCTGTTCGGCCGTGTAGAGACCGGGGGTGTCCTGATAACCCTGAGCCTGGGCGGAGACCTGCGTGGCTTCGCTGATGATCAGGCCCGCCGAGGCGCGCTGGGCGTAATAGGTGGCTGCCAGCTCGCTGGGCACCAGGCCCTTGCCGGCACGGTTGCGGGTCAGTGGCGCCATGACAATGCGATTGTCGAGGGTCAGCGCACCGAGGGTGAAAGGTTCGAAAATCGGTTGGTCAGTCATGTCATGCCTCTGTGATGGGGAAAGCGGTTTGATGCAGTCGCTTTAATGATTATGTTTGTAATCATAATAGTCAATGGTTTTGATTTTGGTCGACATCAATGTAGGATTGCCGCTTGTATTGAGCTCAGTTCAAGCGAGGCCACGCCGTGAAAGTCAGCAAAGCGCAGGTGCAGGCGAACCGTGCACACATCGTCGAGACGGCATCGAAGCTGTTTCGCGAACATGGTTACGATGGAATCGGCATCGCCGATCTGATGGGGGCCGCGGGATTTACCCACGGCGGCTTCTACAAGCATTTCGGTTCGAAGGCAGATTTGATGGCAGAAGCGGCGGTACACGGGCTCGCGCAGTCAGCCGAGGAAAGCCAAGGCATCGATCTGGCCGCCTTCGTGAAGTATTACGTGTCGCGTGAGCACCGCGATGGCCCCGGCCAAGGCTGCACCCTGGCCGCGCTGTGTGCCGATGCGTCGCGTCAGCCAGCTTTCGTCAAGGAGACCTTCGCCGCTGGCATTGAACGCCAGCTGGGCGCCACCGAACTCGACGGCGATTCGGAGCGTGAGGAACGAGCCAGGAAGATCAACACCATGGCGCATGCGGTGGGCGCCATCGTGCTGTCGCGCGCCTGCCCGGACGACAGCGCGCTGGCGCAGGAGATTCTTGACCTGTGCCGTGAGCAGATTCTCGCGACCTTGCCACCGGCAGTCGCCAAGTAGACGCAGATGCACGCTAGTCTGCGCGCGGTTTGATCACCCTGTGGCTGCCGCTTGTTCGAGCATGAACCGGCCATTAATACCGGTCTGAGGCGAGCGTGCCCTGGATCAGCGCGCGTGGCCATTAGCCCGATCACATGGCTATTGCTGCCCGCCGTGCTGCCTGGCGGACTCATCAGCAGACACAGAGCAACCAATGATCAGCCCAGCGCGCCGCTGAACCTTGTGTGAAGCTCGTTCAGCAGGACGTCGCGTCCCTGATACAGAGCAGTCGATGGGATGGTGTGCAGCTTGCCATCTACTTCAGCCAGCAGTTGTGGCACACCGCGAATGCCGAGGCGGCTCATCAACTGTCGAGTCGAGCGGA
Organism: Phytopseudomonas seleniipraecipitans; assembly: GCF_900102335.1. Classification (GTDB taxonomy): domain Bacteria; phylum Pseudomonadota; class Gammaproteobacteria; order Pseudomonadales; family Pseudomonadaceae; genus Aquipseudomonas; species Aquipseudomonas seleniipraecipitans. Next base: position 113,034 of record NZ_FNBM01000004.1, on the reverse strand, counting down.
TACGTGCGTCGGTCTGCTGAGCCAGTGTCGAGTCTGTCTCCAGGCGCTGGCTGAGTTGCGTAGCTTCAACGGCATGGCCTGCATCGTTGAGAGCTGCGGCAGTGACCTCTGCGACGACCTGGGCGCTGGAGGTGTTCCGGCCCGCCACGTACCTGGCCAGTTGCAGATGCCTGAGCAGCGTGGGTTCCAGTTCGCTGCTGATTTGTCGAACCGCTGTCAGAGCCAAGTTGATGGCCGTGGAGTCGAACGGCGTGCTGCCGTCCAGCAGCACCTGATCATGGTACGCGTCGCTGAATACCTCGCCGGTGGCCGTCGCGATGCGCTGATCGTTGCTCCAGGCGTAGGCAGCCCAGTCGGCGGACATGGGCCGAGCACCAGCGCCCGAGAACATCCCGCTGGGCAACAGATCGAGCTGCGCCGGCCACTCTTGGGTGAGTGCAGCCAGTGCAGGCGAGCTTGCATAGCACCAGCCGCACAGCGGATCAAATATGTACTGGAAACGAATCGATGCCATGGTCGACGCCCTCGGGAAATACCAATGGCAGCACTCTAGGGCGTCCGGGGCTGCGGATATACCGGTCTCTGGTTGACGCTTTGTTGCTTCAAACGTGCTGATGATGGCTACCGCTCAGGCGATGACGTGCCGCACGATGCCAGCCACCAGTATCCCCGCAGCAATTGCCGGCAGCGGTTTCTTGACCAGCAACATGACGACGGCGGTGGTCAGCAGAGCCAGCCGTGCACCGCTGTCACCTTCCAGCGCCAGGGGCGCCAGCAGCGCAACCAGTACCGATCCGGACATGGCGTTGATGAATTGCTGAGTCCGGGTATTTATCGGCACGAATGACATGACGAAAATTCCGCCCCAGCGTGTGGCAAGCGTGACCACCGCCATAACGGCAACCACGATCAGGGCGCCGTGACCGGCTGATTCGATCATCATGCTTTTTTCTCCATCCACAGCGCGCCGAGCAGGCCACCCGCCAGCGCGCCGACCACCACATGGCTGTTGCTGGGCAGGTACCAGTAGGCGAGAAGCGAAGCGGCGGCGGCGAGTGCCCAGATGATCAGCATGCGCAGGTTCTTCTGGCCGCCAACGACCATGGCCAGCAGGAAGCAGCCCATCACCATGTCCAGGCCGAAACTCACCGGGTCATCGATGGCGCTGCCGAAGTAGATACCCAGCCAGGTGCCCAGCAGCCAGGAGGCCCAGAGTGCCAAGCCGCCGCCGAGGAGCAGGCCGAGCCCGGGTTCGCCGCGGCTGAAGGCCTGCATCGACATCGCCCAGTTGGCGTCAGACGCCACGAACATGACGCCGTAACGTTTGGCGGGTGGCAGATTACGCAGCCAGGGATACAGCGTGGCGCCCATCAGCAGGTGGCGGGCGTTGATTGCGAACACGGTCAGTGCCAGAGGCACCAGTGGGATATGAGTGCCCCACATATCCAGCGCGGCGAACTGCGATGCACCAGCAAACACCAGCGCACTCATGCTCAAGCTGGTCGCGGTGCCCAGCCCGGTCTGGGTCGCGGCAAGCCCGAACGCCAAGCCGAACAGCACCACAAATGCCGAAATCGGTAGGAACTGCTTGAAGCCAGCCCAGGCGATGGACAGGTTAATCGCTTCCAGATCTTTATCACTGCTTGGCACGTACCGCTCCTGGTTTATGGCACGCGTGTTTTTCGCCATCGCGCTTTCTTCCATTCAACAACCTGCAAGTGTGCGTCTGGCCGGCACGCCGGCAAAGCGCATTATTCGACTGGCTGTCAGTCGATATGCTCATGCAAGAGCCTTGGTGCAACTCAACTGCGCTCAGGCCAGGTGTGGAGAGGGCTGCAAGACCGGCCGCTCCGCGCCGGCCCCGCGGACCGATCAGTCCTTCGACAATGGCGGTGTACGTGGCGGAATCTGCCGTTTCGAGCCGGTGGACTCGTAAGCGCAGGCCAGCTTTAGCAACGCCGAATCGTCGTAGGCGCGGCCGGCAAAGGTCAGCCCGACCGGCATGCCGATATCCGTCATCACGCCCATCGGCACGGTGACCGTCGGCACGCCGAGGTGGCGAATGGCGAGGTTGCCGTTGGCGACCCACACACCATTGCTCCAGGCGATATCCGCAGAGGCCGGGTTTACATCGGCGTCTGCCGGGCCCACATCGGCAACGGTGGGGAACAGCACGGCGTCCAGCCCCAGCTGTTCCATCCACTGCTCGAGATCGATCTGCCGGGTTTTCTCCAGGCCGCGCAGCCCATCGGGCAGCGTGGCAATCTCGTTCCAAGGTGTGATCCCGCGCTGGGCCATGCGCACGTATTCATCCATGCCAGCAGCGAGGTCGTCCTCGCGGTTCGGCAGGGTGCCGGGGTCGTGGGGGAAAATCAGCGGGCCGTCGACATCGGCCAGGCGGTTCAGCTTGGGGTCGCCATTCGCACGCAGGAAATCGTCGAAGGCCCAACCGGACAGCTCCCACAACTCGTCATGCAGAAACTCCCTGGAAACCATCCCGCGGTTGTACACAGTCGGCGCGCCTGGGCGATCGCCCTCGCAGTTGGAAACCAGCGGGAAATCCACCTCGACTACGTTAGCGCCGGCGGCCTCCAGCGCCTGACGGGCGTTTTCCCATAGGGCGATCACCGAGGCGCGAGTGTGGATGCGCTGCCCGGTCGGGCCGCCGATGCCTGGCGATTCGCTGGTGCCTGCGTCGGGATCGGCGTTGATAAACATACGTGGCACGCCGAAGCGCTTACCAGCGAGCGCCGCTGCACCTGCGGCCAATGCCTGGTAAGCAGCGGGCCTGACCGACGACGCTTTGGGAATCGGCACCCAGTGCTGCAAGCGCCACAAGTCGCCGCGGGTATCGGCGTCATCGGCGACGATTACATCCAGCACCTCGAGCAGGTCGGCCATATTGCGCGCGTAGGGCACAACCACGTCCATGGTCGGGGTCAGCGGCCAGTTGCCGCGCACCGAGATCACCCCGCGTGACGGCGTATAGGCGCACAGGCCGTTGTTGGACGCCGGCCCGCGACCGCTCGACCAGGTTTCCTCGGCCAGGCCGAATGCGGCGAAACTTGCTGCCGTAGCGGTGCCGGCACCGTTCGACGAGCCCGAGGCAAAGGGCGCGGTGAGGTAATCCGGGTTGTACGGACTTTCGGCGCGACCATATACGCCGCGCTGCATGCCGCCATTGGCCATCGGTGGCATGTTGGTCTTGCCCAGGCAGATGGCACCCGCCGCGCGCAGCCGTTCGACCGTGAAGGCATCGCGATAGGCAACCAGGTCCTTGAAGGCCGGGCTGCCGGAGGCGGCGGTCATCCCCTTGACCAGGTAACTGTCCTTGGCCGTATAGGGGATGCCATCGAGTGGGCTTAACGTCTCGCCGCGCGCCCGGCGGCCATCGGACGCTTCGGCTTCGCGCACGGCATCCGGGTTGCGCACCACCACCGCATTGAGTGCGGTAGCCGTCTGTGGACCATCGTAGGCGTCGATCCTGGCGAGGTAAGCATTGACCAACTCGACGGCTGTGGTACGGCCGGATTCGAGCGCGGCGCGCAGTTGGGCGATGGAAGCTTCGGTTACCTCGATCATGGTCTCACCACTGTTAGCTGACAGGCGGGTGACGTGCTGCGTCACGCGGCGCCCGAATAGGTTGGTGGCTATCAAAGCCAGGCACGGGCATCGATTCTAGTGTGCTGGAGGCGTTAGGGGCAGTCCGCTCGCTCAAGTTGTTCCGGGCGCGCTCGGCACATGGGTAGCGCCGGAGACATGCCATGTGATGCTGTAAAGTGGCGCTCTGGTCTTTCAGAGAGGTTCGTCATGCATAACCCGATCAAGCCCGTTAGCCTCGACAGGGCCTACCGACTGATTAACCACGGCCCCACGGTACTGGTTTCGGCACGGCACGACGGTGTCGACGATGTGATGGCGGCCGCCTGGGTCTGTGCCCTGGATTTCGATCCGCCCAAGCTCACCGTGGTGCTGGACAAGATCACCGCAACGCGCGTGCTGGTCGAGCGCAGCGGCCTGTTCGTCATCCAGGTGCCCACGGTCGCGCAGCTGGAGCTGACTCACCAGGTCGGTACACGGAGCCTCAATGACGAGCCGGCCAAGCTGGCCAGTGTCGGCGTCGAGTGCTTCGGCCTGGGTGACCACGACCTGCCGTTCGTGGCGGGTTGCTCAGCCTGGCTGGCCTGCCGCCTGATCGCTGAACCCCATAACCAGCAGGCGTATGACCTGTTCATCGGCGAAGTAATCGGTGCTTGGGCGGACTCGCGGGTTTTCCACGACGGCCGCTGGCACTTCGAAGAGGCCGATCCCGCTTGGCGCAGCATCCATCATGTGGCCGGTGGTCATTTTTATGGGATCGGCGAGGCGCTGGGCAGCAAATAATCCGCCGTCGACGCTGTCTCAGCTAGGCATGGGGCCGCGGCGCCATTCGCCCGCTGCCTGAACCGTATTCGGAGCTCGAGATGAAATCACTGATCCGCTTCACCCTGCTGCTGGCCGCGCTGGCCACCACGGCGGCCTGGGCCGACGAGCGCACGCCGCAGACCATCCGCGTGATCCCCAAGGCATACATCAGCCCGGGCGCCAGCGGCAGTATCCAGACCTACGAGCGTCAGGAGCGTTACGACATTCACGGCGGCCAGTACATTCCGCGCAACATCGACTCGACTCGCTATGAAAGCGGCCAGCGCAGCTCGACGTTCGAGACCCGTGGCGGCATTCGGCAGAGCACCGAATACCCGAACGGTTATGAAATCCAGCGGTACCCGGGGCAGGGCACGCAGCAGTACCAGCAGCAGCGCTGACCGTACCGGAGCATTAGACTTTGGTCTAAAAAGCACCGGGCTTCGACTAAGGTCGTCTGTCGCCGGCTGAGCGCCGATTTACAGTTGTCCCAACCAGCATCCAGCTGGGTGAGGATAACAATAAAATGAACGACAGCATTTATCGGCGGATCGAGCAAAGTCCGCATTTCAAGGAGCTGGTAGCCAAGCGTGAGCGGTTCGCCTGGATACTCTCCGCCATCATGCTCGGCATCTACGTTGGCTTTATTCTGCTGATCGCATTCGTGCCAGGCTGGCTCGGAACACGTATCTCTGATAGCTCCCCGGTCACCTGGGGTATTCCAGTGGGTCTCGGCGTCATCCTCTCGGCGTTCGTGCTGACCGGCATCTACGTGCGTCGTGCCAACAGCGAGTTCGACAACCTGAACCAGGTGATCCTGGATGAGGTGGGCAAATGATTGGCCGTATTCTTTCCGCGTTGGCCTTGATGGCCCTGGCCCCTGCGTTGTGGGCCGATGCGCTGGCCGGCGATGTGCAGAAACAGGCGGTCAACACGCCCGCAATCCTGATGTTCCTCGCGTTCGTTGGCGGCACGCTGTGCATCACCTACTGGGCCTCGAAGCGCAGCAAATCGACTTCCGACTTCTACACCGCTGGGGGCGGTATCACTGGCTTCCAGAATGGTTTGGCAATCGCTGGTGACTACATGTCGGCAGCGTCCTTCCTGGGTATTTCCGCGCTGGTGTTCACCTCGGGCTACGACGGCCTGATCTACTCCATCGGCTTCCTGGTCGGCTGGCCGGTGATCCTCTTCCTGATCGCCGAGCGCTTGCGCAACCTGGGCAAGTACACCTTTGCTGACGTGGCGTCCTATCGCCTGAAACAGAAGGAAATTCGCACCCTTTCAGCCAGCGGCTCGCTGGTTGTGGTGGCGTTCTACCTGATCGCGCAAATGGTCGGCGCCGGTAAGCTGATCCAGCTGCTGTTCGGCCTCGATTACCATGTGGCGGTCGTGCTGGTCGGCATCCTGATGGTGATGTACGTGCTGTTCGGCGGCATGTTGGCCACCACCTGGGTACAGATCATCAAGGCGGTGCTGCTGCTCTCCGGTGCGTCGTTCATGGCCTTCATGGTGATGAAACACGTCGGCTTCAACTTCAACACGCTATTCACCGAAGCCATCAAGGTTCACGCCAACGGCGAAGCCATCATGAGCCCAGGCGGTTTGGTGAAAGACCCGATTTCGGCGATTTCCCTCGGCCTCGCGCTGATGTTCGGTACCGCTGGTCTGCCGCACATCCTCATGCGCTTCTTCACGGTTGGTGATGCCAAGGAAGCCCGTAAATCAGTTTTTTACGCCACTGGTTTTATCGGTTACTTCTACATCCTGACCTTCATCATCGGCTTCGGCGCGATTCTGCTGGTCAGCACCAACCCGGCCTTCAAGGACGCTGCTGGCGCACTGCTGGGCGGCAACAACATGGCGGCGGTTCACCTGGCCAACGCGGTAGGTGGCAGCATCTTCTTGGGCTTCATCTCGGCAGTAGCCTTCGCCACCATCCTCGCGGTGGTTGCAGGTCTGACCCTGGCAGGTGCCTCGGCGGTGTCTCACGACCTGTACGCCAGCGTGATCAAGAAAGGCAACGTCAACGAGAAGGATGAACTGCGCGTATCGAAGATCACCACGGTGTGCCTGGGCGTCCTGGCCATTGGCCTGGGTATCCTCTTCGAGAAGCAGAACATTGCCTTCATGGTCGGTCTGGCATTCTCGATCGCGGCGAGCTGTAACTTCCCCGTGCTGTTCCTCAGCATGTACTGGAAGAACCTGACCACCCGTGGCGCCATGATCGGCGGCTGGCTGGGCTTGATTACAGCGGTCGTGTTGATGGTGCTCGGCCCAACCATCTGGGTCACGGTACTCGGCCACGAGAAGGCGATCTTCCCGTACGAATACCCGGCACTGTTCTCCATCATCGTCGCGTTCGTCGGTATCTGGTTCTTCTCGATCACCGACAAGTCCGAATCGGCTGCGGAGGAACGCGCTCTGTTCCTGCCACAGTTCGTGCGCTCGCACACCGGTCTGGGGGCCAGTGGCGCTTCGTCCCACTGATCAACGGGCAGGACAAGAAAGGGGCAGCCTCAGGGCTGCCCCTTTTCTTTTGCGTAGTGATTGGTAATGGATGGCCGAGCTACACAGCGGAGGGCTCGCTCGCCTGGCATGGATAGCGCTTGCTAGGCCAGTTTCAGCGTCTCGCTGTGATCGATACGGATGCAGTTACGGCCGGCATGTTTGGCGTGATAGAGCTGTTGATCTGCCCGTTGCAGCCAGCTTTCCCAGGTCTCACTGGCGCGTAGGACCGCGCCGCCCATGGAGACAGTGACCGGGCCGCCCGGGCTCTTCAGATGTTCGGCGATGTCTGCCTGCAGGTGCTCAGCGGCGCTGAGCAGCCCGTGCTCGTCGGTGTTGTTGAGCAGCAGCAGGAATTCCTCGCCGCCAAAGCGAAACAGCCGGTCTGCATCGCGAATATTAAGGGTGATCCGTTCCACCAAACTGACCAGCACCTGATCACCCGCCTGGTGGCCGAAGCGGTCGTTGATCTGTTTGAAATGGTCGAGATCCATCAACAGAACGGCAGCGCTGGTGCGGTGGCGACGGCGAGTGGAGACGGCAATCTTCAGCTCCTCGTTCATTACCCGGCGGTTACGGGCGCCGGTCAATGGGTCGCGGGTCGCCCAGGCGTGCAGTTGTTCGCGTTGGTGCTGGGTGCGGTAGGCAAAAATGAACGTCAGTATGCTGGCCATCAGGGCTGTGACCAGAAACGACAGCATCTGATAGCGGCTTTCGAATACCGTGCCCGGCTGCAGCAGTGCATAAATCGACAGTGCCGCGACGACCAGCACCGTGGCGAGCAACGCCCGTGGCGGCGATACCATGAAAAAGTTGAAGAGGATCAGCGGGTAGATCCAGAACAGTCCGTTGACACCCAGATTGATGGTGATCAGCGTGGCGCACAACGAGAAGATACCGGCCAGGCAGACGCCAGGCTTGACCGTGTCGCCCGTGCGCCAGGCATGGATGACCGCCAGAACGGTCGAAAGCACGATCACCGTGTCGGCGATGCTGACCAGGTAATTACCGTGCAGAACTCGGTACACGGCGTACGGCGATACGCCGAGTACGCCGAACAGGCCCATGAGGGTGATGATCGAGAGTTGGAAGTCCTTGCGCAGCCGCACAAGCACACGCTTCACGTGAATAGCCATGACTGTCATCTAGGGGGTGGACGCACGCACGCTCGGTAACTGCAAGTCTGAATACCTGCAGATAGAGTCTCGAGGTGGCACAGCCGTTCACATTGGCGGGGTATGAAACGCCTTACAAGCGGGTAAAGTGGTCAAAGTGCCAGCATATGTGCCAGCAGGACCAGCGGTATTGTCAGCGCACCAGGGCGTTCAGGTTTTTAGTGCGACGATATCGAGCCAGACGCTCGCTCAGAGGCGCTGGCAGCTGCGCACAGAGTGCAAAACCCCGACGCTCGTAGAATGGCTGCAGATCCGGATGGCAGAACAGCCAGGTCGGCAGTTGAGCGTCGCCTAGCGCATGTTGGAGCAGGGCGCCTGCAACACCCTGCCTGCGGTGGCCGGCGGCAACCAGCAGGCTGGTGAGCCACTGGCCATGAGCGGCAGGCTGGAGGCACAGGGCGGCGACAATCTCATCATCCTTCGCGACCCATACGCGATGCTCAGATCGAGTGCGCATTGCAGAGCGCTGGCTGCGGTAGAACTTGTCCGCCAGCGGCCGTTGTTCGTCGGGCAAGAGGTAGAACGCCAGCATAAAGATCGTAAAGGATGGTGGGGCTTACAGTTTAAATTCCAGCTGCCCGCAAAAACCAGTTCGGCGTTATCAGGTCGGAGTTCGCAGATGGCGTTCGGCGCAGATTTCCGGCAGGTCTTCGCGGCGCAGGTAAACCTGCAAGGGTTCGCCGATATGCAGGCGCTCGTCGATGCGCAGCTTGCACAGCAGTTGCAGGCGGTCGCGCTTGAGCGTCATCAGCGCGGACGACGCAGTGCTTTCCCAAACGAATTCGCTGGTGGGCGTTATGCTGCTTTCGATGACGTCGAGGCCGAAGGAATCTTCGCTAAAACGCACAATGTGTTTGCCAGTCTTGCTATTAAAGCCGACAAAGCCTTGCAGCTGGTCGGCGGCGGCGCAGATGACGGTGGACGTTATGGCCATGATGAACCCTCGCGAATAACAGAGTGGATCACCACAGACTAAAGCTCGGGCGGCAATGGCCTTTGCCGCAGGTCAACGAATCATCGCGGGCGAGGCTCAACCTTCGGGAGTGATAGTGCGCAGTTGCTCAATGTCGCGTATCGAGTTCGACACCCGATAAGTAGGTGCCTGCAGCGCGCTACGAATCTTTTCGTAGTCCTCGTAAGAGAGGCCGCTACGGCTTAGAATTTCCAGCGCGTACTGCTTCACTTCTTCGTTGGTATACGGTCGCTCAGCCGCCGATTGAGGGCTGGCGCAGCCAGTGAGTAGCAGGGTGAGAGCAGTGAGCAGAGCGAGCAGTGAGCGTTGCATGAGAGCACCTGTGAACGAGTCCGTTTGTATGGTTCATAGGCTATTCACTGGGCGCATCGGGCAGAAATCATTCGCTTCGATAGTGGCTATCGCTGCTTCAGCGCAATTCGGCAATTTCTCAGCGCGCTTGGGTATCAGGCGTCTGGCCAGATCAGCGGCAATACGTGGCGGCGTAGCAGCGGCGCCAGATCGACGCTCCGCGGGTCGCTTGCACTCAGCCAGCGTAATTCTTCCAGTTCGGCCGCAGGCTGCACGGGATGTGGAAGTGGGGCGCGGAAGATATCAGCTTCGACCCGGGTGTCCGGCTCATTGGCTGCTGCCTCGCTGAAGTGCCCCCAACGGTGTGAGCGCCGAGGCGGGCAATTGCAGATGCAGCTCTTCGTCGAGTTCGCGTATCAGGGCTTGCAGCGGCGTTTCGCCGCTTTCGCGCTTGCCGCCGGGCAGCATGAACATCTGCGTGCCGCACTTACGCACCAGCAGCAGGCGACCTGCTTCGTCAAACAGGCAGGCGGCTGCAATGTGCAGGGTGCGTGGCGACATGGATCAATGCAAGGTGCTGGGGCGCATAAGCCCGTCGAGGAGACCGACTTTCACCGCCATCAGCGGCGAATTGTTGATCCACACATCGTCGATGACGATGGTGCGACCGATGTCTTCCTTGTCGGCGGCGACGAGCAGGTAGTAGGTGCCGTCCTCCGGTGCTTCGCCGTCCCAGCCGAGGGTAGTCATGCCGACCACGGTGGACGGGCGGGCAGGCTTGTTGGGGATCACCGTGCCGTAGGCATCCATCAGCACGGCGCGCGGCTTAAGGGCGAACTTGTTGATGCCCATACAGGTGTGATCACACAGCGAGTTGACGTTCAGGCGATAGCGCTCGCCCTGTTTCAACTGCAGGGAATACACCCGATAGTTGGACAGCGAGCTGCCGAACTGCATGTTGGCATTGCCGGCCTTGCCAGGCTGCAGGCTGGAATGTGAATCGAGCGGCAGCGGAACGACCTGGGCGTTGTGGATCGCCTCCAGGTTGCTGCGAATGATGCTGTCGTGGGCGGCCACCTTGGACGGCGACGGTGCCTGAGGCGCGCTGCTGCAAGCTCCGAGCATTAAGCAGGCGGCGAAGATAAATGACTTGTGCAAGATGAAGCTCCTGGGCGGCAAATTCCAATTTGCGAATTGCTCGCAAAGAAGGAAGCCGAGCAGTATATCCGGTTATTGCGGCGATACCGTGATGGATGCCCCAATTTCCCGTACATGGAGGATTTTTGAAGCGTGTGCTAGCGCCGCAGGGCCGAGGCCCTGCGGGCATTTATCCGTTCTTAGCCAGCCAGCCCCACGTAGACATTTTGCACGTCGTCGTGGTTGTCGATGGCCTCAAGGAACGCTTCAACCTCCTCGCGTTGCTCGGGTGTCAGGCTCGATACCGGGTTCTTCGGGCGGTAGCCGAGGGAGGCCGAATTGACGGTGAAGCCTTGCTCGGGCAGGGCACGACTGACCAGATCGAGATCGGTCGGCTCGGTGATGAACAGGGTGTTGCCTTCATCAGCTTCGTCGAAGTCCTGAGCGCCGGCTTCGATCGCCGCCAGTTCGGGATCGGCACCGCTGTCGCTGGAGGCTTCGATCAGGCCTACGTGATCGAAATCCCAAGCCACCGAGCCGCTGCTGCCAAGTTGACCCTTGCGGAACAACACGCGTATCTCCGCTACGGTGCGGTTCACGTTGTCGGTCAGGCATTCGACGATCAGCGGCACTTGATGCGGCGCAAAACCTTCATAGGTGGTGCGCTCGAAGTTGACGGTCTCGCCGCTCAGGCCTGCGCCTTTCTTGATCGCGCGGTCCAGCGTGTCCTTGGGCATCGAGGCTTTCTTGGCCTGATGGATGGCCAGGCGCAGCTTGGGGTTCATGTCCGGGTCGGCGCCATTACGTGCGCAGACCATGATTTCCTTGACCAGGCGGCCGAAAATCTTGCCCCTGGCGTTGGCGGCGGCTTCTTTAGGTTTGGCTTTCCACTGGGCGCCCATGTCTGTTCTCTCGGCTATGCGGATAATGGCTTGGCGCGGCCCTTGCTGGGGCCGCACGACGAATCTGGTGGCGGATTTTAATCGCTCGCCGCCGCGCTGGCACCTGCAAATCTCAGATCAGGGGGTTCGCACCAGGCCGTTGACCAGCTCCAGCGCCTTTTCGAACGAGGGATAGCCGCTCTTGGCGACGTCCAGCTCCGCGTAGTCGGCGCGATATTGCTCGGCGCGGATGGGGTCGGCCTCGTCAACCAGAAAGGGTTCGGACCAGATCTTGTACAGCAGCGCCACGGCATAAGGCTGGTGCTGCTGCGCGGCATCCTCCAGCTTGCTGAGTACCTCGTCGGTCTGCGGGCCTTCGCGGATCATCAGGATCGCCTGGTAGAACGCCACCTCGCCAAGCTCGTCCTCGCTTTCGGCGCGGCGTAGCAGGGCGCTGGCCAGTTCATGGGTTTCCATGTCGCCGGACGCCACCAGCAATTTGGCCTGCAGCATGTCGTTCTGGTGGAGCAGCTGGCGGTCCCGGCAGCTGTCACCGCTCAATGGCTCGTCGCAGGAGGTCGAGGCGCAGCCTGCCAGCATCAAGCTCAACAGCACGCAGCCAACGCCGTGTCGGCAATCAATCATAGGTATCCCTCAGGTAAATCTGATGTATCGACCAGCAGGGCGCGACGGGGTTCGGCCAATCAGCGATCTTAGTCCGCCAGCGCCCCGCCTGCACCTGGCCTTCGTTCAGCGCAGCGCTTTGATGGCGGCGCCGATGAACGCGTAGGTTTCCATTTCCCGCTCATCCATCTCCGGTTTTGGCCAAGTGCTCCAGATTACCGCCACGACTTTCTCTTTAGGGTTGATATAGAGGAACTGGCCAAAGATGCCTTGAGCTTCAAAGGCGCCACCAGTGTGCTCCGGCAGCGCTGCGGCGCCAGTTGGGAACAGCCACCACTGGTAGCCATAGCCAAGTGCATACTCGCCGTCGTACAGCTTGCCGGGCTCCAGGTGTGAGCCGGGCACTGCACGGGTGGCGCTCGCCAGCCAGTTGGCGGGCAGGATGCGCTCGCCGTTGATGACTCCGTCATTGAGGATGAACTGACCAAAGCGTGCGTAATCACGCAGCGTTGCGGACAGGCCGCTGCTGCCGATTTCCTGCCCGGCGCGGCTATCCAATTGCCAGAACGCGTCGCGCTCCATACCCAGTCGCGCCCAGATGCGTTCAGAGAGGTAATCGGCGCTGGTCATGCCAGTCGCGGCGCGAACCAGCTCGCTCTGCAGGTGCGACTCGCCGGTGCTGTAGGCGAATGTCGTGCCCGGCGTGTGGGCTTTCTTGAGTGCAGACATCTGCTTGAGCAGGGCGCCCGGGTTGTTGGCCAGTTGCAGCTCGAACATCCGACGCCGGTCGGATTTCGGGTCACGGTAGGTTTCGTCCCAGGCAGCGCCCGAACTCATCTGCAGCATCTGCTCGACGCTCACGCCGTCATAGGCGCCGCCTTTGAGTTGCGGCAGGTAGCGGGTCAGCGGGTCTTTGACGCTGGCGATTTTGCCTTGCTGCACCGCGGCGCCGACCAGGGTCGAGGAAATCGACTTGACCACGCTGAAGGACGTCCAGCGGGTGCTGGCATCGTTGCCCATCGCGTACTTCTCGAGCGCCACCTTGCCGTCCTTGAGGATCAGCACGCCACTGACCTGGTTACGACGCATAAACGCCGCGGTGTCCAGCGATTGGCCGTCGATGCTGTACTGCACGGGCACTTCGGCCCGTGCGGGCAATGGGTAGACCTGCGGGCCGCGGGGCACCGCGCGGGTGAAGAACAGATCGTCCATGTGACGGTAGGTGCCGGGCTGGTAGGCCTGGGGCAGCTCGTAGAGGTCCTGGGCACGGCCAATCAGTTCGGGTTTGTCAGCGGGAGGCGTCTGCGAGCTGGTGCAGGCGCTGAGCAGCAGGGCGATTGCAGACAGAAAAGGCGCGTTGCGACACGGGATTCCGATGCTCATGGTTATTGCCTGAAGGTGGGTAGTGGCATCAACCATAGCTGATATCGGCATCGAACTGGCAGGCCGCGCGGCTGGAGAGGTTGAACTGTCGTTCGGCTACCTCGCTCTACTCAACACTTGTACGAAAAACCACCCACTTGATGGAGAACCCCATGGAGCTTCCTAACAAAGACCTCGGCACCCTGTTCGAACAATTGGGGCTAGCGTCCGACCCCGCTAGCATCGACACCTTTATCGCCAAGCACTATCCGCTGGCCGACGACGTGAAGGTATCGGAAGCTCCATTCTGGAATCAGGCCCAGGCCGCTTTTCTCAAAGAAGAGCTGCTCGAAGACGCCGAGTGGGCGCCTGTGGTCGATGAGCTCAATGTGCGCCTGCACGAGAACAAGCCGGCTTAATCGGGCGAGGTCAGGCGTTGCAACTCACGCCTGACCATCGCGGCGTATTCGGGCGGCGACAGCTGATAGAGTTCGCTGGCCACCCAACCTAACCAGCGCGGGCCGAGAGTCGCCTGCTGAGCCAACAAGCGCTGTGCTTCACGGGTGGCTTGTTCGGCCTGCTGCTGGTGGAAATCGGCGCGGCTCATCTGTATCTCTCGTTTGCTGAATGGCAGAAGCGTACATGTTCTCCACGTGCAGGCGCTTGGTAAACCGCCTGCTGCGCGTTAGTCTCGGGCTTTCCGCGCCAGCTCGAGACGATAGCGATGCCGCCAGTGGTGAACTTCCAAGACAGGATCTGCGCATTGCGCCCTGGCGATCAGGCCGGCGGTGCAGCGGATGTTGATCTGCTCTACGCCTTCGAAAGTGATCGCGGGCGCATCATCAATTCCGCCGCGATCCGCCGCTTGCAGCAACGCACTCAGGTGTTTCCGCTGGAGCGCAACGCAGCAGTGCGCAGCCGTCTGACGCATTCCATGGAGGTGCAGCAGACCGGTCGCTTTATCGTCCGTACGCTGTATGCGCAGCTGGGTGATCGCGCTGCCGACTACGGCCTCGATGGTCTGCAGAGCGCACTGGAAAGCCTGGTGGAGATGACGTGCCTGATGCACGACATCGGCAACCCGCCGTTCGGCCATTTCGGCGAGTTCGCGATTGGTGAGTGGTTTGAAAGAGCGCTGGACGGGTTGTTCGCCGTGGCCTTGCCGCAGCCGCCGGATAACGATGAGCTGCATGCGCAGATGCGTGCCGACCTGCGCAACTTCGAAGGCAATGCCCAGGCCGTGCGGCTGGTGGTCAACCTGCAACGTTTGCGCCTCACCTACACGCAGACCGCCGGCCTGCTCAAATACCTGCGGCCCGCCTATCAACCAACGCCGGACAAGGGCAGCGCCAACGCCTACCTGAACAAGAAGCCCGGCTTCTACCTCTCCGAGGAAGGCTTCGTCGCCGGTTTGCAGCAGGCGCTCGGCCAGTGTCCAGGCACCCGCCACCCGGTGGCCTACATCATGGAAGCCGCCGACGACATCTCCTACTGCCTGGCCGACATCGAGGATTCGGTGGAGAAGGGCATCCTCGGCGTCGCCGAACTGGCTCCTCTGCTGATCGACACCTTTGCCGGCATGCAGTCGCCCGATGTGCAGATTCCGGGGTCGCGTCATTCGTTTCGTGGCCTGGTCAATCAGGCGCTGGAATCCTATCAGCAGGAAGAGATCAACAAGGCTGGCGAGTTCTTCGTCAAGCTGCGTGTCGGCATGATCCACCCGCTGGTGCAGCATGCGGCGCGGCAGTTCATCGACAATATCGAGGCGGTCTACAGCGGTACCCTCGACCGCGCGTTGATCGAGGACGACAGCCTGCCCCACGCCATCGTGCAGACGTTCAAGGACGTCGCCATGGCGCGGGTGTTCTGCCATCGCGAAGTGGAGACCCTGCAGCTGCAGGGCTATCGAATCCTTCAGGGGTTGCTGGACAACTACGGCGCCTTGCTGCGCGTCGACGCTCAGACCTTTCTTGACCTTACCGAAGGCAATTGCCGCCGCGAGGCGCACCTGCAGATGCTGGTGCGGCGCTTGCCAAGCCAGTTGCTCAAGGCCTATCGCCAGGCGGTACGTGAATGCGGCGAAGCGGATCGGGCGGCCTGGGAGTTCTACCACCGTTGCCGATTGCTGCAAGACTTCATCAGCGGCATGACCGACCAGCACGCCCAGGATGAGTACCGCACGCTATCGGCGCTGTAGTCTCAGATGTTCTTCCAGATCAGCTGCAGCCCCGCGATCAGCATGCCGATGCGGGCAATACGGTAGAACCAGGTGTGGTTGATGCGCGATTGCAGCCACAAGCCCGTCCACACGCCGAGCGGCACGATGGGTGCGAGCATCAGGCTGAGCAGCAGGTTTTCCCGGGTGAACTGGCCGAGCCAGGTGTAGGGAATCAGCTTCATGGCATTGGTCAGCAGGAAGAACAGGTTGATGGTCGCCACGTAACGCAGTTTCTCCAACTGCTGGGGCAGCAAATGCATCATCACCGGCGGCCCGCCGGCGTGGGCGACGAAGCTGGTGAAGCCGGCCAGTGATGACAGAATCAGGCCGCGTCTGGGCTGCAGCGGTCTTGGCGCCGGGTCGCTCTTGAGCAGCCCGAGGAGCACGAAGGAAATGGCGATGATGCCGATCAGCAGGCCGATAAGGTTGTCGTTGAGCAGTTCGAAGGTCAGCGAGCCGATACCAATGCCTATTATCGCGCCGGGCAGCATGACCTTGAGGTTGGCAACGTCCCACTTTCCCCAGTAAGCCTTGAGGCCGACCACGTCGGCCAGGCAGAGTATCGGCAGCATCACCGCCACCGCTTGCATTGGCGACGTAGCCAGGGCCAGCAGTGGCACCGCGATGCCGCCAAGGGCGCCGCCAAAGCCGCCTTTGGAAAGGCCGGTGAGAAAAACCGCCGGAATGGCGAACAGCAGCAGGTCGGCGAGAGTCATTGCATGGCAGCCCGATCAGGAAGCGCGCAGGGTAGAGGCTGTTGCCGCTGCCTCGCAAGCCGCCCATTCATACCGTCACCAAGGAGCACACCCGAACATGCCCAGCGCCAGTGAACTCGCCGATCTCGATGTGACCCTGACCGCTCGTTACGACTTCGCCAAGTGTGTTGCTCTGGCCGCTGCCGAGCGCGGCATGGCCTACTATGCGCGCCGCCGTAGTCTCATTGTCGAGCACAAGGGTGGCGATATGCAGGACGTGGTGAGCATCGCCGATCAGGATGTCGAGACCTTTATCCGTGGCGAGCTCGCAGCGCATTTTCCCGAGGATGGGATCGTCGGTGAGGAGGGTGGCAGCGGCGGCTTGCAGGCGCGCTGCATCTGGGTCATCGACCCTATCGACGGCACCGCGTGCTTTCTCAACGGCTTGCACAATTGGTGCGTTTCCATCGGCCTGCTGGTCGACGGCGAGCCGCTGCTCGGTGCGATTGCCGACCCCAATCATGACGAGCTGTTCCACGGTTTCATCGGGCACGGCGCGTTCGTCAACGACACGCCGCTGAAAGCTCACGACGCAGTGCATGTGCGTGAAGGTCTGGTCGGTGTCGGCACCACGCACCGTGCGGGAAAAGAGCATTTCCTGCCTTTTCTGAGTGGCCTGCTGGATGAGGGCGGCATGTTCGTGCGCAATGGCTCCGGCGCGTTGATGACGGCCTACGTCGCGGCCGGGCGCTTGATCGGATACTACGAAACTCACCTCAAGAGTTGGGATTGCCTGGCCGGCCTGGTGCTGGTGCGCGAAGCAGGTGGCCGGCACAACGATTTTCTACGCGGCGACGGGTTGCTTGGCGGCAACCCGTATCTGGTTGCAGCGCCCGGGGTCTATGCGCAGCTGGCAGCTCTGATAGGCCCATCACTGGACGCTGAGTGAACCAAGGTCAGGTTTGCCCGAATTCTGCGAACAGCTGCTCGCCCGTCAACTCACGCGTCTGGTTGGCGAAGCAGTAATAGTCCGGTTTGGCATCGATAAACACCTGGCTTTCGAAACGCCAGCTGTCCTCGCCCTCGAGCACACCGACCGGCACGGCATACATGTCGGCACTTTTCAGGCGATAGAACAGGTGCGTGCCACACTCGCTGCAGAACCCCCGCTCTGCCCACTCGGACGAGGCATAAACGCGCACATTCCGTTCGCTGTTGAACCGCGCGGCCTTGCCTTCGACCACCAGCAGCGGCCCGCCGCCCCATTTACGACAAGTAGCGCAGTGGCAAGCGCTGACGACTGGCTGTTCGATCTCTAACGTCAGGGTGACGGCACCGCACAGGCAGCTGCCGCGTTTTTCCATATGAGCCATGATGGATGCTCCTCGCGATGAATTCCCAGCTTAGATCGTCCCGCCACGATAGGGCCGCAGAGCAGACGAAGGGCGTGCCGGTCAGCGGCTCGATAAACTTTGGGGCGTGATGCGGATGCAGGGTTTGCGATGCGCACAGGCTGATCATCTCGTGGCACGCACAATTGCCGACAAGCAAAGCGGTAGCGAGGGGGCGCTGGCGGTTAACCGAAGGGAATTGGCCGGTCTGGCCGAGCCGTGAAGCAGAGGCCTGGTGCCGGGCGGCACCAGGCGCAGGGTGATCAGTCCTGGCGGCTGGTCACTTCGAGCAAGTGATAACCGAACTGGGTTTTCACCGGGCCTTGAACCACGTTGATCGGGGCGCTGAACACGACTGTGTCGAATTCCTTGACCATCTGGCCTGGGCCGAACGAGCCCAGGTTGCCGCCGTCACGGCTGGACGGGCAGCTGGAGTTGTCTTTGGCGACCTGGGCGAAATCAGCACCACCTTCAATCGCGGCTTTCAGTTCGTTGCACTTATCTTCGGTGGAAACCAGGATGTGGCGGGCAGTGGCTTTGGCCATGGGGGAATCACTCCATTCAAATGAGCTGCCGAGCCTACCGGATTCACCCGGCGAGTCAAATTCGTCGAAAGCCTGTGCAGGGTTCCCGCGCGCTTGAACGGGCGCTACGCAAGAGCTGCACCCTCAGCGAAGACAGACGAAGAAGCGCTGGGCGTTGCGGGTATCTTACCGGCAGTAAATGAACGCTGAATCGGAGCAGCGCTAGCACGCATCCGCCGCAAGCGACTTGCCGAGCCCGCTTGCAACGCAGAGTGGCCGACGCGCGGTAGCCGTTGCGCAGGTGCTAGGGCCGCCACTCATGGCGCAGGTTGCCATGCAGGTGCTCGATGAACGCGCGCACCTTGGGGGTTAGCTCGTAGCGGTCGCGTACGCACAGGTAGTAGTCCAGGGGCTCGCTCAGCGCCTGGCTGGCCGAGGGGTGCGGGACGCTGAACAAGGCCTCTAGCTGGCCGCTTGCGAGGTACGGCTCGGCGACGAAAGCCGCGAGGCGGGTGATACCGCCGCCGTTGGCCGCGACCCGGGCGAGCACGTCGATGTCGTCGCTGACCAGTGCCACGCGAATCTGCGCCTCGAAGCCAATGCCGTCGCGCATGAAGCGCCAGGGCATCAGACGACCATCCGCCGCGACCTTGAAGGCCAGGCAGTCATGTTCGCGCAGATCATCGGGGCTGGTCGGCGCGCCGGCTTTGCGCAGGTAAGCGGGCGATGCGCAGTAGATCGATGGCACGCTGGCAATATGTCGCGCCACCAGACCATCTTCCAGCTGCGCTGGAATGCGCACACTGACGTCCACCGATTCCTGGATATGGTTAACGCTGCGGTCGGTGGTGATCAGCTCGCAGGCGATATGCGGGTAGCGCGCCGTGAAGGTCGGTAGCAGAGGCGCCAGCACATGGCGGCCAAAGGCCGCGCTGGACGCGATGCGCAAGCGGCCCCGCGGGGCGTCGTGACCTTGGGTGGCGGCACTGCGGGCCAACTCGAGGTCACTCAGTACATCGCGCACCTGCTCGTAATACAGCACGCCACTGTCGGTGAGTGCCAGGCTCCGCGTGGTGCGAGTCAGCAGGCGCACGCCCAGCGAGGCCTCCAGCCTGGCGATGTTCTGGCTTGCGGCCGCCGCGCTGATCCCCAGTAAGCGGGCGCCTGCAGCGATGCTGCCGGTCTCCACCGCCTTCACGAAACTCTCGATACCGCGCAACGTATCCAAGGCTAAAGCTTTCAACCGAAGTGGCTATTGATAAGGTTTGCTTGATACTGACCTTACCTGTAGCCCGCTACCGCAAGCAACGGGCAATCCTGATAATGGCCGCCGATGTGGCCTGCAACGGCGCTTTTCGCTTATCTCAAGGATGTTATCCATGCACGAATCAACGCTTCGCCCCGCTCGCCGAAACTGGAAGCTGCCTGCCCGGCTGACGCCTGTCGCCTTTGCCTTCTTCATGTCCGGGATCATGGCGTTTCTCATGTGCCTGGTGATTACGGCGACCAACCGTGGCTTGAGCGATGGTTACCTGTCAGCCGTGCTGGACGCTTACGCGCTGGCCATGCCCGTGGCATTCCTCTGCGTAATGGGCGTGAGGCCGATCGTGATGCATCTGGTACGGCTCTCCGTGCGCTCGTGAGCGGCTCGCGGAAGGCAGCAGCTTTGTGAGGTGTATCTGGAAATGACAGGAAGTTACCAAATGATTCGGCGCTAAATGATAGGCTTGGCGCCTGAAATTCAAGCCAATCATGGAGTGTTACATGTACAAGGAGTTGATGCTGGCCAGCCTGCTGGCTGCGGTTGTTCCCCTGAGCTGGGCCGATCAGGCCCCAGCCACGCCGCAGCAGCAGGAGGCGCCCGTTGCCGAACCGGCTGATGACGGCACCATCAGTGAAGAGCAGTTCCTCGATAGTCTTACTTTCCGTTCCGGCAACGTGGTGGTTGGCAGCAACCTGGCGACCCTCGATCTTCCCGAAAACCTGGTGTTCCTCGACGGCGCCGATGCCGAGCGCGTGCTGGTCGAGGCCTGGGGCAACCCGCCTGACGAAAAGCTGCCTTTGGGCATGATCCTGCCCAAAGGCGTGTCACCGCTGGCTGACGAGTCTTGGGCGGTGACTGTCGAGTACGAGGAAAACGGCTACGTCTCCGACGAGGACGCCGCGGATATCAACTACGACGACATGCTCAAGGACCTGCAGGACGGCGCCGAGGCCGAGAACGCATGGCGCGCCGAAAACGGTTACGAGCCTATCGCCATTGTCGGCTGGGCATCGGCACCGCACTACGATGCCGAGGGCAAGAAGCTGCACTGGGCCAAAGAAGTGAAGTTTGGCGACAGCGATGAGCACATTCTCAACTACAACATCCGCGTGCTGGGCCGCAAAGGCGTGCTGGTGCTGAACTTCATCGCCGGCATGCACCAGTTGCCGCAGATCGAAGAGAACCTGCCGGCGGTGTTGGCGATGACCGATTTCAACGATGGCAACCGCTACGCCGACTTCAATCCCGACCTCGACCAGGTGGCTGCCTACGGCCTTGGCGCGCTGATCGCGGGTAAGGCCGCAGCCAAGGTCGGCCTGTTCGCTGCCGCCCTGATCCTGCTCAAAAAGGCCTGGTTCCTGCCCGTGCTGCTGATCGGCTGGGTATGGCGGCGCATGAGTGGAAAGAACAAGCAACCTCAACCCGTGGCTGTGGAGCCGCAAGTTCAACCTGAGACCAAGCCCAAGGCCGAGGCCGCGCCGGAGCGGACGTCCAGTGTGATGGATCTGAACAACCCGCGTGATGACGACAAGCGCTGACAGCCTTGTCGCTCTGACAAAGCCCCGGCCAATGCCGGGGCTTTTTATTGCTCGATCGTAGCGAGGCGTCGTTTCTGCGCGATGAGCTTTCAGCAATAGCGGTCGAGCAGGCGATCCTGACGAGCTTGCTGGCCCTGCCACTCATGCTCGAGGGTGCTAAGCACATTTCTCAGGAAATGTCGGTCGGCAGCGGCGCGGCGACCGACATAACCCTGACCACGGCGGTAGGTGCGCAGGCGAGTGCGCATCGTCGGGCGCTGGCTCACGAACGCGCACTCATCCTGGTCCGCCGGCAAGCAGTCGATACGTACTTCGCCGGATTCGCATACCCACAGAATGTGGTTGTCGAGGCTGTCCTTGCGCGTGGCGAACAGTTGGGCGAGTTCTTCGATGGTGGGTTGTTTGTTCAGGTTCATGGCGTGTACCCCTTCATTCTTTGATCTGTCTAGGGCTGCCGCGTGGCGTGCGGTGCCGTCGTTGCCCGTGGCGTTTGAGTGCTGCCGATAAGCGTGTAGCGACAGATGGATAGCGCTACGCGGAACGGCTAACCGAGGTCGGGCAGGCAGGGGAAAGGAGGTGGCGAAGACGTGACGGATGCAGGTGATCCGCAGATCAGCCACAGGCATCATGACAATGTCTCGCAAACACCCTCGTCCGTGCGGACGCTCGACTTCATCAATCTGCCTTGTGGGCAGTACATATCGTGGAACGCTCGGCTGGTGTTACCGAGCTTGCCCAAGTGCCCTTGTCAGGGCTCCCGTCAGGGGAGGCAGGTCCATCATGCAAAAGCGGACAGAGGCCGTCAACAGTTTTGTAGTGTTATTTTTAATCCACTACATAATTGCCGATAAACAGCTGGAGACCCCGTATTGTCGAGCCTGCAGCGTCTGAAAGTGACTTTGCAGTCATTGCGTTATGAGGCGGCCGTCGCGTTCGCGCTGCGCATCACGCTGCATCGATTCGAGGTTCTTTTCGATGGTCTCGCACAGCGCGTCCATCTGGATCTGATGCTCACTGACCTTGAACGGGCTCTGCAGGTCGGTGCCTACCCGCTCGATTGCCAACAGCATGAAGCCGACCACGGTAGAGGCCAGTGGCGTGAACCACTCCAGGGTTTCCACCAGGCCGATGGGCACAATCAGGCAAAACAGGGTAATGAACAGGCGCGGGAAATACACGTAGGGATAGGGCAGCGGGGTATTGGCGATTCGTTCCAGGCCGCCCTGGCAGTTGGACACATCGACCAGGGTGGATTCGAGGCGAGCCAGGCGGATGCTATCCAGCCGGCCGGCCTTGTATTCGTTGGCCAGCAGGGCAGCGGAGCCATTGAGAATATCGTTGGGAAAATTATTGGTGGTATGCCGCCGCTCGAACTCGTCGGCTGCCACGAACGCGCGGACTTCTTCATCGCAGGGCTCGTTTCGCAGGCTCGCCGACAGGCTTCGGATGTAGGCGACATGGCGGCGCAGCAGCACCACTTTGACTGGGTTGCCACCGCCGTGGTCATCGATCAGCGTCAGTACCTGGCGCGCCAGGCTGCGTGAGCTGTTGATCAGCCCGCCCCAGATGGTGCGCGCTTCCCACCACCGGTTGTAGGCACTGCTGTTACGAAAGCTGGTGAGCACCACCAGCGCGGAGCCGAGCAGGGTCAGCGGCATCGAGGGCATGGTGATCTTGCGGTCCAGGAACAGCATGTAGTCCACGGTAACGATAATGTCCCAGATCAACAGCCAGAACAGTGACCAGCCGACGTAGCCGAACGTTTTCAGAAGATAGCGGTAGCCGCGGGTGATGGAGTGGCGCACGGGGTTTCTCTGCGAGCAATGAAGGCGAAAGCGCAGAGCTTCGAACGTGCAGGCACGGCAAGGTTCTCGGGTTTCGCAATCAGCGCGTGAGACGTGCCTCGGCGAGGGCGCAGAAGAAGCCGATGTATTGCGCAGGGCCGCCGAGGAAAACGCTGTTTATGCGTAATGGATCATCTGCATCGGTGATGCCTTGCAATGCCGGCCAGGGCTCGCCCGGCTGGGCGCGCAGATAATCGCCATGCACGCCTGGACGCTGTACCTCGCCGTGGCTGCTGTCGATGTACAGCACGCGGTTGTCCTGTTCGAACGCGACGCCCAACGCCTGCACAAGCGTCAGAAAACCACGGTCGCTGCCACCGCGCAGCCAGGTAGCCGCGTCGCGCTCATCTGGTGAGCTGGTCAGGGTGTCACCGACACCGACCAGGCGTGGCATGTGGGCGGGATCAAAACGCTCAACGGCCAGTTGCAGGAGCGCATCGCTGTTGCTCGGAGCCTCGCGCACGTTGAAGTCCTCGCCCAGCGGGTAGACGCCCGTGCGCTGCTGGTAGACGCGGTTGAGAATAACCAGCACACCTGCTTCCTTGACGGCGCCGCGCAGCATGAACTGCAAATCCGTGGTTCCGGCGCTGCCAGCTTGGGCTGGGCGCATGCGCTCGCGGCCGGCAGCATCACGGCCAAGATTGGGCGCGTAATGGATGAAGAACGAGCGCTGCAGGCCTCGTCTCGCCGCCTCGCCGAGCAGTTGTTGAAGCAGTTCGGCGCTATCCGCCTGCAATTGGCCGTAAAGCGCAGGCTGAGCGTGCCAATGGTGGTAGAAGGCGTTGATATTGAGCGTCGGCGATACAGGATTGTCGAGCACGCTGCTCGCCAGCAGAGGGGCGATGGTCGCTCGATCCAGGCTGTAGGGTGGCCGGCTCAGCAGTCGCTGTAGTGATTCGGTCAGGAACCGTGGCGCCTCAGTAAGAAACGCCAGTTCCTCGGCACTGACGCCGGGGTGTGAGACCTGCCCGTAGCGGTCCTGCAATTGCACGCCACCGGCGGCCAGCCCCGGCAGATAGAGCCCCTGGTCACGGCAGTCGCTCACTGCGCCAACCGTCTGCTCGACAAGGCTATTCACGCCTCTGCTACCGATATGCTCGCCGTTGGTCAGTACCTGGAAATGTCCATCCAGTTGGCGCGCCGCAAGGATGTAGTGGTGTGGCAAAGTGCGGGTGAGCGGGTCGCGCACCAGATCCATGCAGACGCCATCCAGGTCCTGGATAATCAGTAGGTTATCGGTGCTGACAAGGCTGTCGAGCAGCGGTGCGCAATCAAGGCTAAATACGCAATCGTTCACAATCATGGGCTCGAGTCTAACGTGGTTTCATGCCATCGGGCGATTAGCTGAAGCGTTTCGCTCAACCCAGTGTCAATGTTCAGATAAGCAGTGCGGATCAAGAGGAAGCATGGATGAGTGATTCACCCAAGCACGTTCGGCAAGTGGCCGCTGTAGTGATGCTGCTTTGCACGAGCGCCGTCGGTAGCGCATGGGGCGATGATTCGGAGCAGTTGACCAGGCTGATCAACAACTACCGTGAAATGGGGCAAGGCTGTGACGGCCAGCCAAGCCCGGCCGCCGGCCCGCTGGCACCGGATCGTCGCCTGGCCGGGCAACGGGCGAACTCCTCCGAGCAGTTGCAACAGGCGCTTCAGCAAGCCGGCTATCAGGCCGCTGCCGTGCAGCTGATCCGCGTCACCGGGCCGACCAGTGCCGAGGCGGCGATGGTCATGCTGCGTCAGTCTTACTGCAAGCAATTGCTGGATGCACAGTTTGCCGATGTCGGCGTGTTGCATGAAGGCAACAGCTGGCAGGTTGTGCTCGGCCGCGCGCTGCTGCCGGCCAGGCTCGGCGACTGGCAGGAGGAGGGCAAGGCGATTCTTGCCGCCGTCAATCAGGCCCGCGGCGCTGCACGACGCTGTGGCGACCAGCCTTTTGATGCCGCCGAGCCGCTGACTTGGAGCGAACCCCTCGGCCAGGCCGCGCTGGCCCATAGCCGTGACATGGCGATGAACAGCCTGTTCAGCCACCAGGGCAGCGACCGCAGCCTGGTGGGCGCTCGCGCCACGGCCGCTGGTTATGCTTGGACGGTGATCGGCGAGAACATTGCCGCTGGCCAGGGCCGGGCGAAGCAGGTCGTCGAAGGTTGGCTGGCCAGCCCTTCGCACTGCTACAACCTGATGAATCCGGACTTCCGCGAGATGGGCGCGGCGTACGCCAGCAACCCGCAAAGCCAGGCGACTATCTACTGGACGCAGGTCTTCGGAGCCGTGGGTCGTTCAGGGCTCTGACTATCACGAGGCAGAGCCCTGTCATGGTCAACCAGGCGCGGGGGGCGCGTAGCGAACGTTTTGTTGTCCATCCTTGCATAGGCGGTGACGCATCGAGCGACAGCCACGCGCTTTAAGCCGGTGCCGCTTCCAGGTGATCACTCAGCAGCGGCGGCATCGGGCAATCCAACGTATCGGCCACGGCGCGCATCAACTCAGCTTCGCTGGCGCTGATGCGGCCGTCCTGCTCGATGCAGCGTGCCATGGCCTTTAACAGCTGCGGCTTTTGCAGCGGGCGCATCTGATTGAGCCGATGGAGCGCAGCGTTGAGTTCAGTGACGCTGGCTTCGGGCTGCTCGGCGAAAATTCTCGGGGTAAAAGGCAGGGTACTCCAGGCAGCCTGGAAGGCTTCGGACGCAGCGTGTTCGTGGCTGCTGCCGTGGCGCGCCAAGGCCGCCAACAGCACACAACTTTCATTACCCAGCGAGGCCAACGGCAAGCGGCCATCGACCGTGCGCTGCATGCCCAGGTTGCGTTCGACGATGCGCAGCAACGCCCATTCGATCAGGTCCAGTTGCTTGGTGCTGATCAACAGCGTGCCGATATCGCGCTTGAGGGTGACGAAATCCTGCGGCTCGAGTTGCTTGAGTGCCGGTATCGACAACTCCAGCAATGGCAGGCGTCGGCCAGCCGGCAATTGTTGCAGCGCGCTGCCCAGGTCCAGCAGGCGGTCAAAGATAAGCGGTGCGAGGTTCGCCTGCATCCAACTCATGCGTTGCTGGCGCGTATCCGCGTCGTGGCCGAGTAGCAGGCCGTAGAGGATCGCCAAGGCACCGTGCGGGTCGTGAGCCGCGTCGCGCAGTCGCTCGTCTATCTGCGCCAGGCTGTCTCGCGCTTCATCGATATGCAGCGATTGCGGCTCGCCTATGCTGGCGATGGCCACGCCTGCCGCCGCCGCGCTGAAGCCTGCCGTGGCCTCGTTTGACTCCGATGGTGGCTGAGCGGGGCGTTCGAAAACTTCGTCACCCAGCACCACGCCGTCCCAGTTCGGATCGATACGACGGATGCGCTCTTCCAGCGGCGGATGGGTGGCCATCATCTTGCTCAGCGCCAGGCCCTGGCCGAAATACATGTGGCTGTACTCCGCCGCATGGCTGGCTTCGAGCTGCGAGCCGCGGCCGAGTTTCTTCAGCGCGCCGGCGATACCGTTAGGGTTGCGGGTGTATTGCACCGCCGAGGCATCGGCGAGAAATTCGCGCTGGCGGCTCACGGCCGCCTTGATCAGGTTACCGAAGAAGGTGCCGGCGTAGCCGATGATCAGCAACGCCAGGCCGACCACCATGACCAAGGCGACGGCATTGCCACGACCCTTGTCGTTGGAACTGCTGCGCGGCGCATGGCGGGTGTGGCTGCCGCCGCGCAACACCAGTTCGCCGATCAGCCCGAGCAGTAGAATGCCGTTGAGCACTGCGACCAGGCGGGTATTGAGGCGCATGTCGCCGTGCAGGATATGGCTGAATTCGTGGGCAATCACGCCTTGTAGCTCGTCACGGGTGAGCGTCTCGATGGCCCCGCGGGTCACGCCGATCACCGCATCCTCGGGGCGCAAGCCCGCTGCAAAAGCGTTGATCGAGGTTTCTTCGAGCAAGTACACCGGCGGCACCGGCACGCCTGCAGCCAGCGCCATCTCTTCCACTACGTTGAGCACGCGCTGTTCGTGCAAGCCCTGCGGTTTGAGATTGAGCAGGCGCCCGCCCAACCGTTCGGCGACCACCTTGCCGCCAGCACTTAGCTGCAGGGCCTTGAATGCCCAGCCAAGGAACACCACGCCGACCACCACTAGCGCCACGCTACCGAGCAGCTGCGCATTGAGCGCCTGCAGGCTGTAGTTGCCGTACTGGTAGACCTGCCAGGCGATGGCTATCACCAACGTGGTGGTGCCGATCAGGGTGATCACCGCCAGCACCATCAGCATGAGCAGGCGCCCGGTGTTGCGCCGGGCGCGGTCTTGTTGTTCGAAAAAATCCATCTAATCCGCCGCGCTTAGAACGAGACTTTCGGAGCTTCCTGAATCGCCGCGCTGTCGGCGAACTCGAGCAGTGCGGCGTCGCTACCGTGGCCGAACGCACCGGCCAGCACCACCGGCGGAAAGCTCTGGCGGTAGGCGTTGTAGGCGGTTACCGCGTCGTTATAGGCCTGGCGGGCGAACGCTACCTTGTTCTCGGTGCTGGTCAGTTCTTCGCTGAGCTGCTGCATGTTCTGCGATGCCTTGAGATCCGGGTACGCTTCAACCGTGACGTTGAGGCGGCCCATGGCATTTTTCAGCACGCCTTCAGCGTTGGCCAGCAGGTTCATGCTTTGCGCGTCGCCGGGGTTTTGCGAGGCCTGCTTGAGGCCTTCGACCGCGCCGTTGCGTGCCGCGATCACCGCTTCCAGGGTTTCACGCTCATGGCTCAGGTAGCCCTTGGCAGTTTCCACCAAGTTGGGAATCAGGTCGTAGCGGCGCTTGAGCTGCACCTCGATCTGCGCGAAGCCGTTCTGGTAACGATTGCGCAGGCTGACCAGGCGGTTGTAGATACTGATCACGTAAACGACCACAGCGACCAGCACGGCAATGATGATCAGGGTGGAAATATCCATGGGATGTCCCTATCGATTGGCAAGTGTGCCGCCATGGTAGCGGAAAGTATGCAACCTGTATGGGCGAGACCGGGCTCGCCCATCGGGATGTGCGCTGGTTCCTACTGGTCAGCCGGATGCGGCTGGCTGGCATGGTTACTCTGGTGCGTCGGGCTGACGGCGGTCATCTGGATATTCAAACGCGGCGTCGCGAGGCTCAGCCCGGATTCGTCGAGGTGACGCTTGAGTGCCAGGTTGAACGCACGTGACACGTCCCACTGCTTGATCGGCGCGGTCTTGAAGCGTGCACGCAGCACCGCGTTGCCCGACTCGAAACTTTCCACGCCTTGAATCTCCAACGGCGACCAGATGTTGCGGCGCATCAGCACATCGTTGCGCAGCTCGGTGGCCACATCGCGCAGCAACTTGATGGCCGCGTCGATGTTCATGTCGTGGGGCACCGCAACGCGGAAGATCGCGTAGCCGAATTCGCGCGAGTAGTTCTTGATGCTCTTGATTTCGCTGAACGGGATGGTATGCACGATGCCGTCGATATCGCGCAGGCGCACCGTGCGAATGGTCAGCCCTTCGACAGTGCCAAGGTGGCCGCCGACATCGACGTAATCGTCGATCGCCAGGGAATCCTCGATGATGATGAACAGCCCGGTGATCAGATCCGCTACCAGCGATTGCGCGCCGAAGCCGATGGCCAGGCCGATGACGCCGGCACCGGCTAGCAGCGGGGTGACGTTCATGCCCATGTTGGCCAGGGCGACGATGGCGGCAATGATGAAGATAGTGATGAACAGCACGTTGCGGATCAACGGCATCATGGTCTGCGCACGGGCGTTGGTCTGGCCCTTGCGCGATCGCGTCAGCGCGTGATGAACCGCAGTGTCGCTGAGAATCCACACCAACCAGCCGCAGGCCAGGGTGGCTGCCAGGCCAATGAACTTAAGGCTGATCTCATGGCCGTCACCTTCGGCAAATCGGATCAGTGAGAACCCCCATACCCGCAGCCCCAGCTCGAGGAAGAACAGCCAGATAGCCACGCTCAGCAAGGCATGGAAGAAATTCTGGAAGCGTTCGAAATAGGCTGCATGGCGGCGATGACGCAGGCGCGTCCTGAGCATGCGCCGGCGGATCAGGCCGTTGATCACCATGCAGGTCACCAGCAGCACGGTACATACCAGTGCCTGGCGAAATGCCGTGCTGGTATCGCCTGCGGAGACGAAGGTGGCAGCCAGGGAAATCGCCACCAGCGCCAGTGCCGGCAGGTACCAGAAGCTGCCGAGCAGCTCGACCGTCTCGCTGATGCCGCGTTGCTTGAGGCGGCGCTCCAGCGGTTGGTTGCGCATCAGGTGAGCGATCGGGCGGCGGAAGCGCAGGATGAACAGCCCGGAGCACAAGGCTGCCAGCACATTGGTCAGCGTAGCGGTGGTGTGGGCCAGGTTGGCGCCAAGGCTGGCGACCAGACGTGGGTCGCTCAGCGCTTCACCGAACGCCGCGAAGCTGCCGATCAACCACAATGGCCGGAACGCGCGACGGCGGAGAATGTGCAGGGCGGTGCGCCGGTGCGGGCCGTCGAGTAGCGAGAAACCGATCACGCAGATCGCCGAAAAACAGGTACCCACTACCAGCGCGTAGGCGAGCACCATCGCCAGATCACGGCCCAGCGAGGCGGGCAGTACGTAGCTCAGATAGCCGGTGATCAGCAGTGCGGCGAACCACGGCCCGAGCTTGCGCAAGGCAAAGCGCAGCAGGTCACTGGGTCGCGGGCTTTGCGGCAACTCCTCGGCCAGCCCGAAGCGGGTGCGCACCTGATGGCTCAGCGCGCGCAAACCGAAAGCCAGCAGGCTCCAGACGCCAAGAATCAGTGCGAAGTTGCTGATCAGCGCCAGACGCTCCCCGGCTTCTGGCATCAACTCGGCCAGCTCATGTTTGCTGCGGGCGATTTCCAGTTGCCAGCGCGCCAGCGGGCTGTGCTCGCCGGAAAATTGCTTCTCGATGCCTGAAAGCGTACTGCCAATCAGCCCGAGCACGCCGTCACGCACATCGGGCTGCGCCTGTTGAGTGCCGTCGCGCAGGGTTTTCAAGTCATTGAGCAGCTGGGTGCGCTGCTTGTCGTTTTCCAGCGACTGGATCACCTCATCCAGCGAGCGGTCCAGGGTCTGCTCTGCCGAGGGCTGCGGATTCTGGCTGCCAGTGCTGGGAAACAGCCCGGGAATGCCTGCCGCGTGTACCGCGAAGCAGGGCAGGGCCAAGAGCACCAGCAACAGGAAACGTGGCAGCAGGTTGTTCAGGCGGGTCACGCGCCAGTTCTCCATCACTCAGGCGGCTTTTCAAGCTGCGGCGCCAGGTGACGCCGCAGCCTGCTCACGCGTAGTTTTCCGGGCTGAGGCTGCGCTCGACCAGTTCGATCAGGATGTGAATGACCTTGATGTGCAGCTCCTGGGTGCGGTCGGCGAAGTCGCCGCCCGGCGCGCAGATGCACACGTCGGCCAGACTTTCCAGCAGTGAGCCGGGCTTGCCGGTCAGGGCGATCACCTTGATGCCCAGTGCCTTGGCGGCTTCGGCGGCCTTGACCACGTTAGGGCTCTTGCCGCTGGTGCTGATGGCCAGCAACACGTCGCCCTCGCGGCCGTGGGATTCCACGTAGCGCGAGAAGATGTGGTCATAACCGAAGTCGTTGGCTACGCAGCTGATGTGGCTGGCGTCGCTGATCGATACGGCAGCGATGCCTGGGCGGTTCTTGCGGTAGCGCCCGGTGAGTTCCTCGGCGAAGTGCATGGCGTCGCACATGGAACCGCCATTACCGCAGGAAAATACCTTGCCCTTGGCTTCAAAGCTGGTCACCAGCAGGCGCGCGGCCTGCTCGATGTGGGTCAGGGTCTGCTCGTTGCCAAGGAAGGCATCGAGCGCGCGCTGGGCTTCGGTCAGGCTGTTGCGGATATGTTCGATCATGCAGGCCTCAGGGCAGGTCATGGCTGTTGTAGAAGGCGCCGAGTACTTTCACCAGATGCGCCAGATCCTGACTGCCGGCCAGCTCACGAATCGAGTGCATGGCGAAGGTCGGCAGGCCGATATCGACGGTGCGTACGCCCAGTTGGCTGGCGGTGATCGGGCCGATGGTCGAGCCGCAACCCATGTCGCTGCGGGTCACGAAGCTCTGTACCGGCACTTCGTTCTCCAGGCACAAGTGACGGAAGAATCCGGCGGTTTCGCTGTTGGTGGCGTAGCGCTGGTTGCTGTTGATCTTGATCACCGGGCCGGCGTTGAGCTTGGGGCCATGGTTGCTGTCGTGCTTGCTCTCGTAGTTCGGGTGCACACCGTGGGCGTTATCGGCCGAGACCATCAGCGAGCGCTGAATGGTGCGTACAAAACCGTCACCGTCCGGCAGCACGCGGCGCAGCACCTGCTCGAGCATCGGGCCGTCGGCCCCGCAGGCCGAACTGGAGCCGACTTCTTCGTGATCGGTGCACACCAATACGCAGGTTTCGTCGTCGCTGGCATCGAGCAGCGCCTGTAGGCCGGCGTAGCAGGACAGCAGGTTGTCCAGGCGAGCGCCGGCGATGAAATCCTGGTTGAGGCCGACGACCGCGGCGCTCTGGGTGTCGTAGAAGCTCAGTTCGTAATCCAGCACCGCATCGGCATTGAAATCGTGTTCCATCGCCAACTGCTCGCTGAGCAGGGCGCGGAAGTCTGCGCTTTCGCTACCCGCGAGCTGCGCGAGAATCGGCGGCAGTTCGTTTTGGGCGTTGATCGCCCAGCCCTGGTTGGCTTCGCGATTGAGGTGGATGGCCAGGCTGGGAATCACGGCAATCGGCTGGTAGAAGTCGATCAGGTCGCTTTCCACCTTGCCATCGCGGCGGTAGGTCACGCGGCCGGCCAGCGACAGATCACGGTCGAACCAGGGGGCGAGCAGGGCGCCGCCGTAGACTTCCACGCCAAGCTGGAAGAAACCCTGGCGTTGCAGCTCGGGGTTCGGCTTCACGCGCAGGCAGGGGCTGTCGGTGTGGGCCCCGACCAAGCGGATGCCCCCGTCGATCGGCGCACGGTGGCCCAGCTTGAAAGCGATGATCGAGGAGTCGTTGCGGGTCACGTAATAACGGCCGCCCGCTTCGGTCTGCCAGGGCGCGCGCTCGTCGAGGTGACGGAAGCCTGCAGTCTCGAGACGCATGGCCAGGCTGGCGGTGGCATGGAAGGGCGTGGGTGAGGCGTTGAGAAAATCGATCAGGCCTTGGTTCAGTTCTTCGCGCATGGGGCACTCCGGACGGCAATGCGGCCAAGTTTATCGGATTTGCCCGCGGCGCTGTTGACGTTTCCTTGCGTATGCTGGGATCAGTTCAGGTAGCCCGGTGTTGAGCGAAGCGATACCCGGGAGCTGTCTTGAGATCGGCGCCGTCTGCGCGTTCACCCTGGGGATCGCTGCGCTCAACCGCAGGCTACGAGAGCCGTTGATCAATCTGCGGCAATCGCCACCAGGCTGAGTAGCTGATTATCCAACTCGGCATACAGGCCACTGAGCTCGCTGCCGGCTGGCCACGCTTCGCTCAAGTCAATGAGCAGGCGCAGGCGTGCGGTCTGTTGCGCCGAGTCGATACTGAGCACTTCTGCATCTTGGAAATAGAAGCGCGTGAGCACTAGCGGATAGAGCGCCTTGAACAGGCTTTCCTTGAGGGAAAAGGTCAGGCTGATCTGCCAAGCCCGCAGCTCGGGCGTTAGAGGCGCGATGCGGCTTAGTTCGTCTGCGGTGAGAATCTCCCCCGCCAGCCGTTCGGCCCGTTCGCTCGACAGCCGCCGCTCGACATCCAGACCCAGGCCGCGCCACTGCTGCGCTGGCGCAACGATGGCGGCTGCCCAGCCCTGACTGTGGGTAATCGAGCCGCTAACCTGCTCCGGCCACTGTGGCGCGCGGTCCTCACCTACAGCTGGCACGCTTGCCACACCCGTTACCCGATACAGGGCTTCGCGAGCACACATACGCCCGGCCAGGTGTTCGGCCTGCCGCTTGGCAACGCCGCGAACCGGGTGCACACCAGCGGCCGCATAGTCGGCATCATCGACTAGCGCGGCGTCGAAATGCGTGCTGATCAGGTGCGCACCGAGCAATGGCTGAGTGAACGGCCAATGATCGTTTAGAGGGCTGCAGCAGCGGGGCAGGTGGGCTGTTTTCATGGCCGGCATTCTGCCGCGCTGCTCAGATCCTTACCAGCCGTGCACGCCGCTCATGTCCGGCAGTTTGTGGGCGATGCCCTTGTGGCAGTCGATGCAGGTGGCTTCGCCATTGGCCAGCGCGGTGGAGTGCATCTGCGCGGCGCGCTTGCTCTGGCGGGTGAAGTCCATGAAGTCGAAGTCGTGGCAGTTGCGGCATTCCAGCGAGTCGTTGGCCTTGAGGCGCGCCCACTCGTGTTCGGCCAGCTCGCGGCGTTTTTCGAGGAATTTCTCGCGGGTGCTGATGGTGCCGAAGATCTTGCCCCAGACTTCTTTGGAGGCTTGCATCTTGCGCGCGATCTTGTCCGTCCACTGGTGCGGCACGTGGCAATCGGGGCAGGTGGCGCGCACCCCGGAGCGGTTGTTGTAATGGATGGTGTCCTGCAGTTCGACATACACGTTGTCGCGCATCTCATGGCAAGAGATGCAGAACTGTTCGGTGTTGGTCGCCTCGAGCGCGGTATTGAAACCGCCCCAGAAAATGATTCCAGCGATGAAACCGCCCAGGGTCAGGAACCCCAGGCTGTAATGCACGCTGGGACGGCGCAGCACTGTCCAGTAAGCGCCAAGGAAAGCGAGCAGCGATTTCATAGTGCCTCCTCAGGGGTGCCCGGCGGGGTTGGCTTCTTGCTGCAAGAGCCGGTCGATGTTCTCGAAGCCGTTCTCCACCAGCGGCTTTACCTCGGCCTGGGTCACGTGGCATTGGGTGCAGAAATAGCGGCGCGGCGACATCGCCGCCAGCGGCTGGCCGTCACGGTCCATGTAGTGGGTGATGCTGATCATCGGCGCCTGGCTGCGCGCGCTGTTGGCGCGGCTGTGGCAGGCCAGGCAGCGGTTGCCGTACTTGTCCACCTGGTAGCCGGCGATGGTGTGCGGAATGGTCGGCGGTTGTTCCGGGTAGTTGCGCTCGCGGCGCATGTCCTTGTTCTCCTCGGGGGCGATGCGCGGCGCGGGGAATTCCTGGGTCAGGGTACCGCCGGGCCGCCTGCCATCCGGTGCCGGGGCATCCAGTGGGTAACCCAGGTCGGCGGCCAGCGCCACGCCAAAGGCGGCGAGCAGCAGCAGGGGCAGATAACGCACGTTCATCGCTGTTCTCCTCAGGCTGCGCTGATCAACTGGATCTTCACCGCGCACTTCTTGTAGTCGGTCTGCTTGGAGATCGGGTCGGTGGCGTCGAGGGTGACCTTGTTGATCAGCTTGTTGGCATCGAAGAACGGCACGAACACCAGGCCGCGTGGCGGCTTGTTGCGCCCGCGGGTCTCGATGCGCGCGCGAATCTCGCCACGCCGGCTGATCACCTTCACCTCGCTGCCGCGCCGGGCGTTGAGCGCGCGGGCGTCGTCCGGGTGCATGTACACCAGGGCATCGGGTACGGCGCGGTGCAGCTCGTCGACGCGTTGGGTCATGCTGCCGGTGTGCCAGTGCTCGAGTACGCGGCCGGTGCTCAGCCAGAACGGGTAATCGTTATCCGGCGCCTCGGCCGGCGGCTCATAGGGCAGGGCGAAGATGATCGCGCGGTTGTCCGGGTAACCGTAAAACTGCACGCCGCTGCCTTTGGCCACGTACGGGTCATGGCCTTCGCGGTAGCGCCAGCGGGTTTCCGAGCCGTCCACGACTGGCCAGCGCAGGCCGCGTTCTGTGTGGTAGCGCTCGAAGGGCGCCAGGTCGTGACCGTGGCCGCGACCGAATTGCGCGTATTCCTCGAACAGCCCCTTTTGCAGATAGAAGCCGAATGCCTTGGCTTCATCGTTGCGCAAGCTGCCTTCTGGTTCTTCAGTTGGGAACGCGTCCACCTGGCCATTCTTGTACAGCACCTCATAGAGCGTCTTGCCCTTGAGCTCGGGCGCCTTGGCGAGGAGTTCAGCGGGCCAGACTTCGTCGGTGGTGAAGCGTTTGGAGAACTCCACAAGCTGCCAGAGATCGGATTTCGCCTCGCCCGGCGCGCTGACCAGTTGATGCCAGAACTGTGTGCGACGTTCGGCGTTGCCGTAGGCGCCTTCCTTCTCGACCCACATGGCGCTGGGCAGGATCAGGTCGGCAGCCTGGGCGGAGACGGTCGGGTAGACGTCCGAGACGATCACGAAGTTGTCCGGCTTGCGCCAGCCGGGCAGCACTTCCTGCATCACGTTGGGGCCGGCCTGCATGTTGTTGCTGACCTGGGTCCAGTACACCTTGAGCACGCCGTCCTTGAGCATGCGGCTCTGCTCCACGGCGTGAAAGCCGGGTTTCTCCTGGATGGTGCCGGCGGGCAGCTTCCAGATCTTTTCGGCGGTGGCGCGGTGTTTCGGGTTGGTCACCACCAGGTCAGCTGGCAGGCGGTGGGAGAAGGTACCCACCTCTCGGGCAGTGCCGCAGGCTGAGGGTTGGCCGGTCAGCGAGAAGGGGCTGTTGCCCGGCTCGCTGATCTTTCCGGTCAGCAGGTGGATGTTGTAGATCAGGTTGTTGGCCCATACGCCGCGGGTGTGCTGGTTGAAACCCATGGTCCAGAACGAGACCACCTTGCGTTGTGGGTCGGCATACAGCTCGGCCAGCGCCTTGAGGCGTTCCGCCGGTACGCCAGATTCTTTGGCGGCGCGTTCCAGGGTGTAGGGTTTGACGAAGGCCGCGAACTGCTCGAAAGAGATGTCGCTCCAGGTATTGGCGTTCTTCGCGTTCCTCGCCTTCAGCTCCAGCGGATTGTCCGGGCGCAGGCCGTAGCCGATGTCGTCGGCGCCAAGGGCGAAGCGCGTGTGGTTGCTGACGAACTGCCGATTCACCGCGCCGCTCTGGATGATGTGGTTGGCGATGTAGTTGAGGATCAGCAAATCCGTCTGCGGCTTGAACACCATGGGGATGTCGGCCAGGTCGAAGCTGCGGTGCTCGAAGGTCGACAGCACGGCAACCTTGACGTCGGGCTTGCTCAGGCGCCGGTCAGTGACCCGACTCCACAGCACCGGATGCATCTCGGCCATGTTCGAGCCCCACAGCACGAAGCTATCGGTGGCTTCGATGTCGTCGTAGCAGCCCATTGGTTCGTCCATGCCGAAGGTGCGCATGAAGCCCATCACCGCCGAGGCCATGCAGTGGCGGGCGTTGGGGTCGATGTTGTTGCTGCGAAAGCCGGCCTTCATCAGTTTGTTGGCGGCGTAGCCTTCCCAGATCGTCCATTGACCGGAGCCGAACATGCCCACGGCCTGCGGGCCATGCTCGCGCAGCGCCTGCTTGAACTTGTCCTCCATGATGTCGAAGGCCTGCTCCCAACTGACCGGCTGGAACTCGCCCTGCTTGTCGTAGACGCCGTTCTTCATGCGCAGCAGGGGTGTGGTCAGGCGATCGACGCCGTACATGATCTTCGACAGGAAGTAGCCTTTGACGCAGTTCAGGCCGCGGTTGACCTCGGCCTTGATGTCGCCATGGGTCGCCACCACACGGTTGTCGCGGGTCGCCACCATGACGCTGCAGCCAGTGCCGCAGAAGCGGCAGGGCGCCTTGTTCCAATCCAGGCGCGTGGTGTCCGCGTCGGCCACTAGGTTGCTGGCGGTCGAGGCGAATGGCAGGCCTGCGGCGGCTGCGGCAATCGCGGCGGCCTGGGCCTTGGTGAATTCGCGGCGGGTCATGCTCATGGAGCGGCTCCTTCCGAGCTGAGGCATTCGTGATAAATCAGGGCCGCATTGAGCACGCCGGGCAGGGCGTTGATCTGCTCGATGCGCTGCATGATCAGTTGCTCGTCGGTGGCCTCGATCACCACCACGGCCTTGCCTTCTGGGCTGTGCTGATGCACTTCAAGGTCATTGAGCAGGCGCAGGTTGGCGAGCACCGCATCGAGCTGCTCGGGGCGGGCATGTACGACGAAACTGGCGATATGCAGGGGGGCGTCCATGTCGGGTTCTTGTGTCCGGTTAACGGTCAATGCGGCGGGCCGGGTGGGCCGAAGAGCATCTGCAGGAACCACACGGCGAACCCGTAGGCACCGACGAGGGCCACGGAGAGCAGCGGGAAGAGGAATATCACCAGGAACAGAAACAGCCGGCGTTCGCGGCGTTTTCCCCCGGTATCTTCGGATGGGCTGGGCATGGGCAGTTCTTCATCGGTCAGGCTGGTTGATGTGCCGCGATGCGAGAAACGGGCAGGGTGCTCGGTTCTCAGCGGTCTCTGTTTGTTATGCGTTGACTATAGTCACGTTTTCTGTGGGGGAATTGATCTTGGTCAATGATGCGGCGATTTTCCCTGTCAGTCGTGTGGAAATGGCCATTGGGCCGGCTGTTCAGGTGAGGTTCAGGAGGGGTTCAGCGAGGGTTCAGTCGACACCGGGCAGGATGATTCTCGAGTTTTTCATTCACCCACTGCCATTCGAGAGGCATCTCATGAAATCGACTCTTACCAAGCTGGCTCTGGCGACTTCCATGGTGTTCGGCGCTGCTACCGTCGCCCACGCCGACAACAATTTCGCCGGTCTGACCTGGGGCCAAACCAGCAACAACATCCAGAAGTCTTCGGCGCTGAATGCCAACCTCGGCAACCCGAACTTCGACAGCGTCATCAATAACAGCAGCACCTGGGGTGTCCGTGCCGGTCAGCAGAACGACGCTGGTCGTTACTACGCGACCTACGAATACATCTCTGGCAGCAACAACGGTCTCAAGCTGCGCCAGCAAAACCTGCTCGGCAGCTACGACGCCTTCCTGCCGCTGAACCAGGACGGCACCAAGCTGTTCGGTGGTGGCACGCTGGGTCTGGTCAAGCTGGAGCAGAACAGCGCGGGTGTCTCGCGTGACACCAATGTCGGGTATGCTGCCGGCCTGCAGGCGGGCCTGCTGCAGGAAGTCAACGAAAATGCCTCCGTCGAAGGCGGCTACCGTTACCTGCGCACCAATGCCAGCACCGAGTTCGCACCGCATGGCGAAGGCAAGGTCGGCTCTATCGACCTGCACAGCAGCGGCCAGTGGTACCTGGGTGCCAACTACAAGTTCTAATCTGTTGTAGCGGGTCCGGATCACCTCTGAGGTGATCCGGCTTCAATCCTGATGAAGAGGGAATACGACGATGAAATTGCTGGTCGTGGAGGATGAGGCGCTGCTGCGTCACCATCTCTATACCCGACTCGGCGAACAGGGCCACGTGGTGGACGCGGTCGCCAACGCCGAAGAGGCGCTGTATCGCGTCGATGAATACCACCATGACTTGGCTGTGATCGATCTCGGTTTGCCGGGCATCAGCGGGCTGGATCTGATCCGTCAGCTACGCAGCCGCGACAAGACCTTCCCCATTTTGATTCTCACCGCCCGCGGCAACTGGCAGGACAAGGTTGAAGGCCTCGCCTCCGGCGCTGACGACTATGTTGTCAAACCGTTCCAGTTCGAAGAGCTGGAAGCCCGCCTCAACGCCCTGTTGCGCCGCTCCTCCGGTTTTATCCAGTCGACTATCGAAGCCGGCCCGTTGCTGCTGGACATGAACCGCAAGCAGGCACTCATCGATGGTACTGGGATGGGCCTGACCGCCTACGAGTACCGCATTCTTGAATACCTGATGCGCCATCATCAGCAGGTAGTGCCGAAAGAGCGCCTGATCGAGCAACTGTATCCTGATGACGACGAGCGCGATCCCAACGTGATCGAAGTGCTGGTCGGTCGTCTGCGTCGCAAGTTGGAAAGCAGCAACGGCTTCAAACCTATCGAGACGGTGCGCGGCCAGGGTTACCTGTTCACTGAGCGCTGTCGATGAAGGCAGGCTTCAGGCGTTTGCGCGAGCATTGGGTCTCTTCCCTGCGGCTGCGCCTGATGCTTGGCAGTGCGGTGCTGGCAGTGTTGTTCATGCTGGCGCTGTTGCCCGCACTGCGCAGTGCGTTTTTGATTGCCTTGGAACAGTCAGTGGAAAAGCGCCTGGCCGCTGACGCCGGTGCGTTGATATCCGCAGCCCGTACCGACGAGGGCAAGCTGAGAATGCCCGAAAAGCTGCCTGACGAGGAATTCAATATTCCCGATGCGGAGCTGCTGGGATTCATCTATGACCGCGACGGCAATCTGCTCTGGCAGTCGCGCTCTGCCCGCGATATATCGGTCTCCTATCTGCCGCGTTATGACGGGCGTGGTGATCAGTTGCTGCGCGTTCGTGACCGCCAGGGCGTCGAATTTTATGTCTATGACGTAGAGATCAAGCTGCTGCGTGGCGAGAGTGCCGCGTTCAGCATCGTCACCATGCAGCCGGCCAGCGATACCCGCGCGCTGTACCACGACTTCATGACCCAGCTGTACCTGTGGCTGGCTGGCGCGCTGCTGGTGCTTCTCGGCCTGCTGTGGTTTGGCCTTACCTGGGGCTTTCGCAGCCTGCGCGGGCTGCGTGAAGAGCTGGACGAGGTGGAGGCTGGCACGCGCGACCGGCTCAGCGATGACCATCCCCGCGAGCTGCTGCGCCTGACCGGCTCGTTGAACCGCCTGTTGGACAGTGAGCGCCAGCAGCGTGAGCGCTATCGTCATTCGCTGGACGATCTGGCGCACAGCCTGAAGACGCCACTGTCGGTGTTGCAAGGCGCAGCGGAAGTCATCGCGGCCAAGCCTGAAAACCGCGAGCAGTCGCATATCCTGCAGGGGCAGATTGAGCGCATGAGCCAGCAGATCGGCTACCAGCTGCAGCGCGCCAGCCTGCGCAAAAGCGGTCTGGTGCGCCACCGTGTGCCGCTGGCGCGGGTGGTGGACAACCTCTGCGAGGCACTCGACAAGGTTTATCGCGACAAACAGGTGGCGGTGTTGCGGCAGTTCGATCCTTGGCTGGAAATCCCCATGGAGCGCGCCGCGTTGCTCGAGTTGCTGGGCAATCTGCTGGAGAATGCCTATCGCCTGTGCCTCGGGCAGGTTCGGCTTTCCGCGCGCATCGAGGATGGCGCCTGCCACCTCTGCGTCGAGGATGATGGGCCGGGCGTGCCGGTCGATCAGCGCGAGCGTATTCTCCGTCGTGGCGAACGCCTGGATGCTCAGCATCCGGGGCAGGGCATTGGCACCGCAGTGGTCAAGGACATCATCGAAAGCTACGAAGGTGAGCTGTTCCTCGAAGAGTCCGAACTGGGTGGCGCAGCGTTCCGGGTGCGGCTCTGATCCTGCCTTGCTAAGCGTGGTGGGAATCCGCCACGGTTAGCGAAGCCTTCGTGCGGAAAGCCGCCACGATGATCTTTCGAGCACCCTTTATTCCCTCCGAACACCCTGATAATCAAAGCTTTTACTGTTTTCATGTGTGTGGCATGGCCCTTGCTCTTGCTGCGTCAAGGTTGCGTTTTTCGCACCTCTAACAACCCCTCTAGGTCATGAGGGTTGGCGCCTAAACAAGAAAGTGGTGCGGACGTCGCAGGATGTCATTGCCGTGCCCATGAGGATTCACCATGACTGCCACAACGAATGACGTTGTCCGTCAACCGTTCTACAAAATGCTTTATGTCCAGGTACTGTTCGCCATCACCGTGGGCATCCTTCTCGGTCACTTCTACCCGGAAACAGGTGTTGCCCTCAAACCGCTCGGTGACGGTTTCGTCAAATTGATCAAGATGGTTATCGCGCCCATCATCTTCTGCACCGTGGTCAGCGGTATCGCCGGCATGCAGGACATGAAGGCCGTCGGCAAGACCGGCGGCTACGCGCTGCTGTATTTCGAGATCGTTTCCACCATCGCGCTGATGATCGGCCTGGTCGTGGTCAACGTGGTGCAGCCGGGCGTTGGCATGCACATCGATCCAGCTACCCTGGATGCCAGCAAAATCGCTGCCTATGCCCAGGCGGGTGAGGCACAGAGCACCATCGGCTTCCTGCTCAACGTGATCCCTTCCACCGTGGTCGGCGCGTTCGCCAATGGCGATATCCTGCAGGTGCTGTTCTTCTCGGTGATCTTCGCCTTCGCCCTGCAGCGCATGGGTGAGTTCGGTCGGCCAGTGCTCGAGTTCATCGATCGCATCGCTCACGTGATGTTCGGCATCATCAACATGATCATGAAGCTCGCGCCCATCGGTGCCTTCGGCGCCATGGCCTTCACCATCGGCCAGTACGGTGTCGGCTCGCTGGTGCAGCTCGGTCAGCTGATGATCTGCTTCTACATCACCTGCGTGTTCTTCGTGCTAGTGGTGCTCGGTGGTATCGCTCGTGCTCATGGTTTCAGCGTGCTGCGCCTGATCCGCTACATCCGTGAAGAGCTGATGATCGTGCTGGGTACCTCGTCGTCAGAGTCGGCGCTGCCGCGCATGCTGACCAAGATGGAAAAACTCGGCGCCAACAAGTCGGTCGTCGGCCTGGTGATTCCTACGGGTTACTCCTTCAACCTCGACGGTACCTCGATCTACCTGACCATGGCCGCGGTGTTCATCGCTCAGGCCACTGACACGCCGATGGACATCACCCATCAGATCACCCTGTTGCTGGTGCTGCTGGTGGCCTCCAAAGGCGCAGCCGGCGTGACCGGCAGTGGCTTTATCGTCCTGGCCGCTACGCTCTCGGCGGTCGGTCACCTGCCGGTCGCTGGCCTGGCACTGATCCTCGGTATCGACCGTTTCATGTCCGAAGCCCGCGCCCTGACCAACCTGGTCGGTAACGGCGTTGCCACTCTGGTGGTCGCCAAATGGTGCAAGCAACTGGACGAAGACACTCTGCAGCGAGAGCTGGCTTCCGGTGGTCGCCCTGAAGCCGTGATCGCTCCTGAGCCAACAGCCGGCAAGGTTTGATGATCGCCGATGTCGTCGACTTTCCCGGCTAGGGGAAGGTCACTGGCCCGCCCATCTGGCGGGCTTTTTTTGGCCTGTTACAAAGGAGGAGCACCAACTGCCAAGGGCAATTTCGACGTAAAGGGCAGAAACGAAAAAACCGGCCACTAGGGCCGGTTTTTTTGGGGATTTGGTCGGAGAGACAGGATTCGAACCTGCGACCT
This sequence comes from Phytopseudomonas seleniipraecipitans, assembly GCF_900102335.1. GTDB lineage: Bacteria > Pseudomonadota > Gammaproteobacteria > Pseudomonadales > Pseudomonadaceae > Aquipseudomonas > Aquipseudomonas seleniipraecipitans. The sequence goes on along the minus strand of NZ_FNBM01000004.1, from coordinate 71,227 downwards.
TCTCGTCCCGAACGAGACGCGCTACCAAGCTGCGCTACACTCCGAATTCGCCAAATTGTACTGAAAAAGTTTTGCAGCACAAGGGGTTAGCGCGAAATTTTTGAGCGGGTGTCGCACTGCGTACGAGCACCCACTAGCGGCAAACGAGCTTACAGTTCCTTGACGGTGCGAACCTGGTCCTTGTTGACCTTGGTGCGCTTGCCATCCAGCTGTTCGAACTCGTAGAACCCGGTGTCGTCATCGAAGTCCGGGCGATCCACGGTCTGGATTTCACGGCCGTCGTTCAGCGTGATCACCGATGGGGTGGAGCAACCTGCCAGGGTTACCAGGCCGAGCGCGAGTAGAAATGCAGCGATAGTCCGTTGTTTCATGGCATGTCTCCTTAAACCGAAGCTAAATGATTACTTGGGCTAAGACGGGCACGTCGAGCCCAAGTTCCACCCTATTTATCCGCTTCGCTGGCGTGTCTCGCAAGCCTGCTTTATTCGAGCAACTCGGCGGAATTGATATTGCTCAGCCGCGAATCGTCCGGGGTGCAGACCAGCGCTGCGGGCTGATGGGCCTGCAGCCAGCGTTGCATGCTGCGCTGGCCGTCCCGCCAGGCTTGCTCGAGAGAGGGCAGCAGACTGACGGGGATCACCGCGAACAACGGTTCCCAATGGCCGTCACGCTGCGCCATCACTGGCCTCTCGCCGGCCAGCGCAAGCAGGTCGGCGAGTAACGCGCGGTCAACCCTCGGTGCGTCACAGGGGAGCACCAGCAGGAGCGGGTGATGGGCAATCTGCAGAGCGGCGCGGATGCCGGCCAATGGCCCTGGATAGTCGCTGCTGTCATCGCTGACCAGGCGGTCCGCGTAGGGCGCGTACGCCTCGTGGTTACGGTTGCAGGAGATGATCAAATCATCGGTCAGTGGTCGCACCTGATCGTGCAGCCAGGCAATCATCGGCCGGCCTCGCCACGTCATCAGACCCTTGTCACGGCCGCCCATGCGTTGCCCTCGACCGCCAGCGAGGAGGACCACGGAAAGGCTTTGCGGTGGGGCTGCAATAGGCATGGCAAGGGGCTCCGGAGGTGGCGCTGTGGTATAACACCGGCCATTGTTCACGACAACTGGAAGCCCGCCATGAGCCACAAGGCCGATGCGCCATTCGTGCCCCTGAATATCGCCGTGCTGACCGTCAGCGATACCCGCACGCTGGAAACCGACACCTCTGGACAGCTGTTCGTCGACCGCCTGAAAGCGGCCGGCCATAACCTTGCCGAGCGTGTGTTGCTCAAGGATGACCTGTATAAGATCCGCGCCCAGGTCGCCACCTGGATCGCCGAGGATGTGGTGCAGGTCGTGCTGATCACTGGCGGCACAGGCTTCACCGGTCGCGACAGCACGCCGGAAGCGGTGGCCTGCCTGTTGGACAAGCAGGTCGACGGCTTCGGCGAGCTGTTCCGGCAAATTTCCACCGTCGACATCGGCACCTCGACGATCCAGTCCCGCGCGTTGGCCGGCCTGGCCAACGGCACACTGGTCTGCTGCCTGCCGGGTTCGACCAACGCCTGCCGCACCGGCTGGGACGGCATCCTCGCGGAACAGCTCGACGCCCGTCATCGCCCCTGTAACTTCGTGCCGCATCTCAAGGCTGCGCAGCCTTGCGAGAGCCGCGGATGAGCGAGCCGCATTCGCCCCTGATGCCGGTAGAGCAGGCGCTGGCGCGGTTGCTGGCGCTGGCTGAGGCCACGCCAATCGAAGGTCTCGAGCGAGTCGATCTGGCCCAGGCTGACGGCCGCGTGCTGGCCGAGCCGATGATTGCCGGGCTCGATCTGCCGCCCTGGCCGAACAGCGCGATGGACGGCTACGCCCTGCGCCTTGGCGACTGGCAGGGGGAGGCGCTGGCGGTAAGTCAGCGCATTCTCGCTGGCACCGCCCCGGCTGCGCTGCAGCCTGGCACCTGCGCGCGCATTTTTACCGGCGCGCCAGTGCCGCAAGGTGCCGATACGGTGGAAATGCAGGAGAACGTCACCCTAGGCGATGACGGCCGTGTGCATTTCAAGCAGCCGATGAAAGTCGCTCAGAACATTCGTCCGCAGGGGCAGGAAAACCGCAAGGGTGAAACGCTGCTGAGCGCTGGTACGCGTCTTGGGCCGGTCGAGCTGGGCCTGGCCGCTTCGATTGGTCTGGCGCAGGTGCCGGTGCGCCGTCGGCCTCGTGTCGCAGTACTGTCTACCGGTGACGAACTGGTCGAACCGGGCCAGGCACTGGGCGCTGGGCAGATCTACAACAGCAATCGGTATCTGCTGGTCGCCTGGCTGCAGCGCCTGGGTTGCGAAGTCGTCGATGGCGGTATTCTGGTCGACGATCTCGAGCGTACCCGTGAGGCGCTGGCCGCGTTGCAGGATGTCGACCTGATCCTTTCCACGGGCGGTGTGTCCGTCGGCGAGGCGGACTTCCTCGGCATTGCCCTGCGCGAGGCCGGTGAACTGGCCTTGTGGAAGCTGGCGATCAAACCGGGCAAGCCGCTTACCGTAGGCGACTTTCGTGGTCGCCCGGTGATCGGTCTGCCGGGAAATCCCGCCTCCACGTTGGTGACCTTTGGCCTGTTGGCGCGGCCTTATCTGCTGCGCCGGCTGGGCGTGCAAAAAGTCGAGCCGCTGGGTTTCGCGGTGCCTGCCGCATTCAGTTGGAGCAAGCCAGGTAAGCGCCGTGAGTACCTGCGCGCACGCCTGGAAAACGGTCGAGTGGTGCCGTATTCCAATCAAAGCTCCGGAGTGCTGCGCAGCGCGGCATGGGCCGAGGGTTTGGCCGAGGTGCTGGAAGGTACGACGCTTGAAGAAGGCGACAGCTTGCGCTTCATTCCCATGAGTGAGCTGCTCGGCTGAGGTGTACGATCGTTGTGCGATGAGACAGCGCGAGTAGCCGTGATTATTTCGCCTGTCCGCTGTCTGCATAAACAGCATCGTTTTCAATCCCGCTTCCGGAGCCGTTATGCAAGAGCGTAAAGCGCTGTTGATCCTTCATGGTAAGCAGTCCCTCAACGAGGACGTGCGTGCTGCGGTCAAGACCCAGCGCGAGCTCGGCTGGGACCTGGCCGTGCGCCTGACGTGGGAGGCAGGCGACGCCCAGCGTCTGGTGGCCGACGCCTTGCAGGCAGGTTATCCGACTGTGATAGCCGGCGGTGGCGACGGCACGTTGCGCGATGTTGCCGAAGCGATGGCCAAGGCAGAGACGGACGCCAGCCTGGCCTTGCTGCCGCTGGGCACTGCCAATGATTTCGCCAATGCAGCCGGCATTCCGTTGCCGCCTTCCGAGGCGCTCGCACTGCTCGATGTGCCCGCGCAGCCGATCGATCTGGGCGAGGTCGATGGTCAGCTATTTCTCAATATGGCCACCGGTGGCTTCGGCTCCAATGTAACCGCCAATACCTCTGAGGAACTCAAGCGGGTGCTCGGTGGGGCTGCCTATATGCTTACTGGCTTGACCCGCTTTGCCGAAGTGCGCTCTGCGTTCGGCCGTTTCAAAGGCCCGGACTTCCATTGGGAAGGGGAATTTCTCGCCTTGGGCATCGGCAACGGGCGCCAGGCGGGCGGCGGGCATGTGCTGTGCCCGCATGCCCGCGTCAATGATGGTCTGCTGGATATCTGCATCGTGCCGGCTGCCAACGACGTCGTGGGTACCTTGGGAACGCTGTTTTCCGGAAGCCTGAACGGTATCGAAGGCGTGTCGGTTACCGCTCGTCTGCCGTGGTTGGAAATCGATGCCCCTGAAGGGCTCGATCTCAACCTCGATGGTGAGCCTCGCGAAGGCCATACCATGCGCTTTTCCGCACGCCCGCAAGCGCTTCGGCTGCATCTGCCGCAGAACTCTCCATTGCTGCGCGACTGAACACTCAGCTGATGGCTTATCGCCAGCAGCTGAGGCAGGATGACAGTGCGCTACGCCGCCTTCAGTAACTTCATTGCCGGCCGATAGCTTCACATGAACATCACGCCTCACAGGAGCGAATAATGGCCGGTATTCTCGACAGCGTTGACCAAAGAACGCAGCTGGTGGGCGAGAACCGCCTGGAAATCCTGATGTTCCGGCTGGCAGGCCGGCAGTTGTTCGCGATCAACGTGTTCAAAGTGCAGGAAGTCCTGCAGATGCCCAAGCTGACGCTGATGCCGCAGCGGCATCGGTTCGTCTGTGGGGTGATTCATCTGCGCGGCCAGACGCTGCCGGTAATCGATCTGTCCCAAGCCATCGGCATGCGACCAATCGTGCCGGATGAGCGCAGCACCATTATCGTCACCGAATACAATCGCTCGATTCAGGCATTCCTGGTCGGCGGCGTCGACCGCATTCTCAACCTCACCTGGGAATCTATCCTGCCACCGCCTGGCGGAGCAGGGCGCCATCATTACCTGACGGCGATCACCAAGGTCGATGATCAGTTGGTGGAAATCATCGACGTGGAAAAAGTGCTGGCCGAAATTGTGCCTTACGACACGCGCATCTCCAGTGATCGCCTGGCCGATCCGCTGCTGGAAAAGGCGCGCGGTCGTGAGGTGCTGCTGGTCGATGATTCCAGCGTCGCCCTGTCGCAGTTGCGCGACACGTTGTCCCAGCTCGGCATCAAGATGCATGTAGCCACCGACGGCCTGAAAGCGTTGAACATGCTCAAGGCCTGGGCCGATACCGGCCAGGTGATGACCGACAAGCTGCTGATGATCTTCACTGACGCCGAAATGCCGGAAATGGACGGCTATCGCCTGACCACGGAAATTCGTCTGGATGCACGTCTGCGTGACCTCTATGTGGTCCTGCACACCTCGCTGTCTGGCAGCTTCAACGATGCGATGGTGAAAAAAGTCGGCTGCGACAACTTCCTCTCCAAATTCCAGCCCGACAAGCTGGTCGACGTGATTCGCGAACGCCTGACGCTCGACGAGCAATAAACCGGGCTTGGCTTGAGCGAGGCCGGCGGTTTGCGTATAACCGCCGTTTCGCTCATGTCAGGACGCCGAGCCATGCATCTCTCTTCCCTCTACCGCTTCCCTCTCAAGTCCGCCATGGGCGAGTCGCTTCCTGTTCTGCAGCTCGACGGTCTGGGCGTAGTGGGCGATCGCCGCTGGATGCTGGCAAGCGAAGAAAATGGCCGCTTTCTGACCCAGCGCACCTTTCCGCAAATGAGCCGCCTGAGGGCGCGCTGGAATCAGGCAGGCGGCCTGACGCTCGAAGCGCCTGATCGGCCTGCTCTTGAGGTGGCGCTTCCTGATCCGGATGAGGCGCTGCGTGGGGTAATCATCTGGCGCGATGCCATGCGCGTGCCGGACGCGGGTGACGAGGCCGCGGCCTGGGCCAGTGAGTTCATCGGCAAGCCGTGCCGCCTGGTGCACGTGCCCGAGCAGCGGGCTCGCTACATCGAGGGTAATGTATCGGGGGGCGAAAAGGTCGGCTTCGCCGACGGCTTTCCGCTCCTGCTGATCGGCCAGGCCTCGCTGGATGATCTGGCGACGCGAGTTGGCCGACCGCTGGAGATGCTGCGCTTTCGCCCCAATCTGGTGGTTCAGGGCAGTGAGCCGTATGCCGAAGACAGCTGGAAGCGCATCCGCATCGGCGACGTCGAGTTCACCGTCGCCAAGCCCTGCTCGCGCTGCATCATCACCACCATCGACCCACAGACCGGCGAGCGCAGTGCGGACCGCGAGCCGCTGACCACCTTGCGCAGCTACCGCCAGCGCGAGGGCGAAATCCTTTTCGGGCAGAACCTGATCAATCACACCAGTGGCGAGCTGCAGGTCGGGATGCCGGTCGAGGTGTTGGCGTAGGTTGATGCGCCCATCCCTTATGTAGGCCGGGTCGAGCGCAGCGACACCTGGGAGGATTCAGGTGTCGCCAGGCGCAATCGGGGATGATTGCAGCCGCCTCACTGATCGAAATAACGCTCGTGCCAGCCTACCAGCGGTTGTGGGGCGTTGAGCTTGTCGCCGTAGATCACCGCGTAAGACAACACGTTCTGCACATATTGGCGGGTTTCATTGAAGGGGATGTTTTCCACCCACACGTCATAAGACAGGTGGTTGGCCCCACGCAGCCATTGGCGCACGCGACCGGGGCCAGCATTGTAGGCCGCCGAGGCCAGGACGCGGTTGCCGTTGAACTGGCCATAGATCTGGCTCAGGTAGGCGGTGCCCAACTGAATGTTCACGTTGGGCAGCAGGGTGTTGTTGGGGTTGCTCAGTGGGATGCCGAATTTGCGCGCGGTTTCCTTGGCGGTAGCGGGCATGACCTGCATCAGGCCCATGGCGCCGGCGTGAGATTTGGCATCGGCCATGAAGCCGCTTTCCTGCCGGGTGATAGCGAACACCCAGCTGGAGTGCAGGCCGCGCTTCTTGGCTTCGGCGGTCAGCGGCTCGCGGTGGGCCATCGGGAAGCGCACATCGAGGTCATCCCAGTACTTGGCCTGGCTGATGGTGCGAATGGCCGGGAAGTACCACTCCATGTCGTAAGCCAGGCGGGCTTGGGCCACCAGCTCGTCACGGTCGAAATGGCGGCTGGCGTGGTACCACTCGCGGCGGCCATCGACAATCTGGCCGCGGTCATGGAATTCCATGGCGCGGCGGATGCCTGGCGCGTTGCGAACCTTCTTGATCACACTGGCGTTGAGCGGTAGCGGCGCGTTTTTCAGGTAATAGGGTTCTTTGACCTGATCGGCCGCCATGAATCCGTAGAAATCCCGCTCCTTGGCCAGACTCTCGAACAATGGCTGGGCTGCCTTGCCGTTGGGCTGCGCCAGTTGCAGGCTGCGCGCCTTCCAGTAGCGCCAGCGGTTAGTGCTGGCCAGCGATTCCGGCATGCGGCTGATCAGCGTGTAGGCCTCGTCCCAGCGGCCAAGGCGTAGCAGCAGCCGCGCGCGCCATTCGCTGACGGTGTCATCACGCAGATTGGGATCGTACTTGCCCATCACGTCGAGCGCACGCGGGTCGAAACGACGCGCCAGAGTCAGGCCGATCTCGTTGGCGATGGCCACTTTCTCCTGCTCGGAGAACTGCATGCGCTGGGAGTAACTTTCGAGCAGGCTCAGCGCCTGCTCCGGATCCTGACGCGCGAGACGGCGCAAGCCGAGACTGACCACGTCGCCCATGGCGTCGTCCGCCGGGGTGAAACGCGCAGTCTGGGTGAGGATTTGCGGTTTCTGGCCCACCTCTACAAGCAACTTGCCGTGGTTGCTGAGGGTTGGCAGGTCCTTGCTCAGGAACGTGGCCAGGCTGTAGTTGCGCGCCTCGGCCGCCAGCTTGGCGCGCTGCCAGCGGCGCAGTTCGGTCAGTTGCCCTTCGGCTGCCCAGCGGTCGAACAGTCGGTCGCAGGCTTCGGGCTGCGACTTGCCCACCAGCCAGAGTTTCTCGGCACTGGCATAGCCCTCGGCGGTTTGCCCCTGGCTGAGCTGACGCTGACCGTTGAGGCAGTCCAGTTCGGTGAAGTTGAGCCCCGGGTCGTAATACTTGGCGAAGGTCTGCCACTCGCCGCGTTCGGCCAGCCAGCGCAGCCAGCGCAGTTTCATCCAGCTGGCCTGCGGCAAATCACCATGGGCGGCAAGGAATGCCTCAATTTCGGCATTGCTGGCCCATTTCAGGCGCGCGGTCAGTTCGTCATAGGCCAGGTAGGGCGTCAGCGGATAATCGCGCAATTCACGGGCATAGCGCTCATAAGGGCCTTTGTCACCCTTGGCTAGTGCGGCCTTGGCCTCATCGTAATACTGGCGTTGCTGGCTCAGGCTCGCTGCCTGGCTCAGGGTTGCGGTGGTGGCGCAAAGGATCAGGCAGGACAGCAGACTGGGCAAACGACAGCGCATGGCACTTCCGGGGATCATCTCGTGGACGGGCGCGATCTGGCTGATGCCGGTCGCTCGATGCCCTTGGGGCGGTTACCGGTCAGCGCGGCAGGCTGGCTCGGCAGTTGCGGGCGCGCTAATGACAACGGGCGTTAGCTTAGCCTTTTGCCCGCTCGGCGCGAAAGGGCCGTGGCAGGATGGCGCATGTCTGTTTATGTCACATCGACGGCCGGCACTGAAGGGTTCACAGACGCCGAGGGCCTTCTCGGTTAGAATACGCCCCCGGTTTTTGGCTGGCGCGTGCGCCGTCCAGATCAGTTTCGTGGTGGTCGGCTACAGGGCGAACCCATTGGTGGCGTTCGCAGACCTTTCGCCCATCACTCCAGCGTATTGTCGAGGCAACCCATGACCCTGCTCAAGTTCACCGATGTTTCCCTGGCCTATGGCGCCATGCCGCTGCTGGACAAGGTGTCTTGGCAGATCGCTCGCGGTGAGCGGGTGTGCATCATCGGCCGTAACGGGACGGGTAAGTCGAGCATGCTCAAGCTGGTCAAGGGCGACCAGAAACCCGATGACGGCGCCGTATGGCGCGCGCCGGGGCTGAAAATCGGCGAATTGCCGCAGGAACTGCCGGTGGCCGACGGGCGTACCGTGTTCGATGTGGTCGCTCAGGGCCTCGACGGCGTTGGCGAGCTGCTGGCCCAGTATCACCATCTGGCGCAGAACTGCGCCACCGAAGACGATCTGAACAAGCTGATGCACGTTCAGCAGGAACTCGAAGCCCGCGACGGCTGGCGTCTGCAGCAACTGGTCGACAGCACCCTGAGCCGTTTGCAGCTGCCGGCTGACAAGACCCTCGCCGAGCTTTCCGGTGGCTGGCGCCGCCGGGTGCTGCTGGCCCAGGCGCTGGTCAGCGAGCCGGATCTGCTGCTGCTCGACGAGCCGACCAACCACCTGGATATCGGCGCGATCGCCTGGCTGGAAGAAGCTCTCAAGGATTTCCAGGGCGCCGTGCTGTTCATCACCCACGACCGTTCCTTCCTGCAGAACCTGGCCACGCGCATTCTCGAGCTGGACCGCGGCGGCCTGATCGACTGGAACGGCGACTACGCCAGCTTCCTGGTGCACAAGGAGGCCGCGTTGGCCGCCGAAGAAACCGCCAATGCGTTGTTCGACAAGCGCTTGGCCCAGGAGGAAGTGTGGATTCGCCAGGGCATCAAGGCCCGGCGTACCCGTAACGAAGGCCGTGTGCGTGCCCTTAAAGCGTTGCGCGTAGAGCGCAGCGAACGCCGTGAACGCACTGGCAAGGCCAACATTCAGCTCGACACGGCGGAGAAGTCCGGCAAACAGGTGATGGTGCTGGAGAACGTCAGCTTCCATCATCCGGAAGGCCCATTCCTGATCAAAGACTTTTCCATGGTCCTGCAGCGCGGCGACCGTATCGGCCTGCTCGGCGCCAACGGCACCGGCAAGACTACGCTGCTGAAACTGATGCTCAGCGGTCTGCAACCGACCAGCGGCAAAGTGGAGGAGGGCACCAAGATCGATGTGGCCTACTTCGATCAGCTGCGCCACCAGCTGGACCTGGAAAAGACCGTTATCGACAACGTCGCCGAAGGCCGCGACTTCATCGAGATCGACGGTCAGAACCGCCACGTGCTGAGCTACCTGGGTGACTTCCTGTTCAGTCCGCAGCGTGCCCGTACACCGGTCAAGGCGTTGTCTGGTGGTGAGCGTGCGCGCCTGCTGCTGGCCAAGTTGTTCAGCAAACCGGCCAACCTGCTGGTGCTCGACGAACCGACCAACGATCTGGACGTAGAAACCCTCGAGTTGCTCGAAGAAGTACTGTTGACCTTCAAGGGCACCGTGCTGATGGTCAGCCACGACCGGGCATTCCTCGACAACGTGGTCACCAGCACCCTGGTATTCGAGGGCGAAGGCAAGGTGCGCGAGTACGTCGGGGGTTACCAGGACTGGCTGCGCCAGGGCGGCTCGCCGCGCTTGCTGGGTGTGGGCGAAACCAAGTCCGGCAAGGCCGAGCTGGGCTCCGCCGTCGTCGAAGCGCCTGTCGTCGCCTCTGTTGCCGAGCCGGTAGCGGAAGCCGCGCCGATTGCCAAGAAGAAGCTCAGCTACAAGCATCAGCGCGAGCTGGATGCCATACCTGAGCAGATCGATGCGGCCGAGCAGAAGATCGCTGAGCTGGAAGCAAAAGTTGCCGACCCCGCGTTTTACCAGCAGTCCGGTGAGCATACCTCGGCCGTCCTGGCGCAGCTGCAGGCACAGCAGGAAGAGCTGGAGCGGCTGGTCGAGCGCTGGGCTGAACTGGAAGGCTGATGACGTTACAGGGCGAGCACGAGCCATCTGCCCGGTGAAGAGTGTCGAAAAAACGCCGGGCTTTTGCCCGGCGTTGTTCGCTATGAGGTTCGCTTAGGCCGACGGTTTCTTCAGGCTGACCGCCAGCACATCGCAAGGGGCGCCGTGCAACACGTCATTGGCGGTCGAGCCGAGTAGCAGCGCCAGGCCATGTCGGCCGTGGCTGCCGACAATGATCAGGTCACAGCGCTGCTCGGCCGCCAAACGGTGGATTTCCTGGCGCGGCTGGCCGTAAGCCAGGTGGCGGCTTTCAGCTTCGAGTTGAGGGTACTTGAGCGCGAAGGCATCGAGGCGTTCCTTGGCCTGTTCGAACTGCTGCTGCTGCAGCATCGACAGATCCATCGGCACGTCACCGCCGAAGGCCATGGCCATTGGCTCAACGATATGCACCACGGAGAGTTTCGCCTGGGTGCTGTTGGCCAGAGCCTGGGCGCGCTTCATTACCGGGTCGCACTCCTCGGTCAGATCGACGGCGACCAGAATGTGCTGGTAGGACATGAGATTGTCTCCTTACGGGGTGACCAGTGATTTCAAGTATGGCTGGTTTGAGCATTTACCACAGGTTAAGCGGTCGAGATAGAAATTATGACGGGATGGATCGTTGTTGCGTTGCTGGTTGTCGCGCTTAGCCCACTGGTCTGGCTGGTCCCGTCGCGGCGTCAGCGTGGCCAAATGGATGTGCGCATGCAGGCGCGGCGCATGGGATTGACCATGCAGCTGGCCCGCACCGAATGGCCGTACTGGATGAGCAACACGCCGCCAAACCCGTGCCCGCAGTACCACCATCCGCGCCCACGCGGGCGCCAGGACAGCTGGAGCTACTGGCAGAGCGAGCCGGGCAAGTGGCTGAACAAATGGCAGGAGCCGTGTGCAGACAACGCACTTGCCGAGCAGCTCGGCACCTTGCCGGCGGACGTCTACAAGGCTGAGGCGACCCCGCAGATGGTCGCGCTGTTCTGGGGCGAGCGGGCTCAGCCTGAATCGTTGCAGGCCGTTGCTGCCTTTCTCAAAGCGCGCGCCTGAGGCTCTGTTCAATGGCCGGCGCATGGCGCGATCGGTCATGAGCGAGCGTTTTCCATAGGCGCCTGTGCATACAGGTCAGCAACTGTCAGCAGGCCGTTGATGATGCTGTCCGCGTACTTGTTGACCAGAAACGGAACGCTCTTCTCGTTGTAGTTACGCAGCGACTTTTCGATATAGCGCCACTTGGTCGTCACGCCCTCCAGCGTCTCGTCAACGTCCGTGTTGTTGTCTGGCAGCGTGCGCAGTGAAGCCAGACGTGCAGAGAAATCGTCCACAAGGTCTTCGATCGGTCGTTCGCTGCTGTCTCCGGAAAAGCTTGCGCCTACCGCTGCACTGCGCGCTGCGTAGCTGACTGCGATGTTCTGCATCAGCAGGGCGAGCTGGCGGGTGTTATCGGATTGCTCGGATATCGCCGCAGCGTCTGAACGCCTCAGTGCTTCGTACAAGTCCTGGCAGGTCAGCAGGAGTTGCCGGTTACGAGCCGCCATGTCGGCGACCGGTTGCAGATCTGTGTAGCCCTGTTTGGCCAGGGTGGCCATCAGGGTGGTCAGGTTCTGGTCATAGGCTTGCCATTGCTGCTGCAGTTGCGTGTGCAGGTGAGCGGCGCCGACGTCCTGCATGTTCGCCAGTTTCTGCAGCTGCTCGCGGGCGGTTTGCCGCGATTGCTCGATCATCCGCGCATAGCGCTGATCACCTTCCATGCTGTTGTACATGTAGAAGTCGCCCAGGCTTTTTTGCGCGGCCAGATGCAGGCGCTGCAGATGCTGCGCGTGCGACGCAATGTCGATGGCAGTAGCTGTACCGGGTACAAAGAAGGCCGTGAGCAGGGCAAAGAGAGAGATGGCGTGCAGGCATTTCGGCATGCTGATACCTCGCGGAAGTCGCGTCGTTATTGTTGTTTTGGTCATTCGGTGGCAGCCGAATCGCGCGACTCTAACCGGCGCCCCTGGATTTGGCTAGCGCCGCGCTGTGCTACAGGCATGCCCGCCGAATGATGCATTATCGACGCCGATGATTGACTTTTCGTCGCACGCTTTGCTGGCCAGTATTGATTGGTAGTGGCCGCGGTGACTCGCTACAGAACGCCAATTGACAATCATCAGCTTTTCCGTAAAGGTGTGCTTACCCAAATCAAACGGGCGTATGAATTGAGTGTTTGCCTGTCTGGCAGGGCCCAATCCAGTCCGAATACCGCATCGGTGGGTGGCAGATTTTTCGTCTAGTGTTTGTGGCGCGAGTCTGCTGGTTGGCTCCGGTGTGTACTGTTCAGATTCCCTAGCGTGGAGATCAGTTGATGATTTACGAAGGTAAAGCCATCACGGTTCAGGCTCTTGAAAGCGGCATCGTCGAACTGAAGTTCGACCTCAAGGGTGAGTCCGTCAACAAGTTCAATCGTCTAACCCTGGGCGAACTGCGCCAGGCGGTCGATGCGATCAAGGCCGACGCCTCGGTCAAAGGCGTGATTGTCAGCAGTGGCAAGGGCGTGTTCATCGTCGGTGCCGATATCACCGAGTTCGTCGAAAACTTCAAGCTGCCGGAAGAGCAATTGGTCTCCGGTAATCTTGAAGCCAACCAGATCTTCAGCGATTTCGAAGACCTCGCAGTGCCAACGGTCGTTGCGATCAATGGTATCGCCCTGGGTGGCGGTCTCGAGATGTGCCTGGCCGCCGACTACCGGATCATGGCCGAAGACGCCAAGATCGGCCTGCCCGAAGTCAAACTGGGCATCTACCCGGGGTTCGGCGGCACCGTCCGCCTGCCGCGCCTGATCGGCACCGACAATGCGGTCGAGTGGATCGCCTCCGGCAAGGAAAACCGTGCCGAGGAAGCCCTCAAGGTCGGCGCAGTGGATGCCGTGGTCAGCGCTGACAAGCTGCAGGCTGGTGCGCTGGACCTGATCAAGCGCGCGATTTCCGGCGAGCTGGATTACAAGGCCAAGCGCCAGCCCAAACTTGAAAAACTCAAGCTCAACGCGATTGAGCAGATGATGGCCTTCGAAACCGCCAAGGGTTTCGTTGCCGGCCAGGCCGGGCCGAACTACCCGGCGCCGGTCGAGGCGATCAAGACCATTCAGAAAGCCGCCAATTTCGGCCGCGACAAGGCCCTGGAAGTCGAAGCCGCCGGTTTCGCCAAGTTGGCCAAGACCTCGGTTGCCGAAAGCCTGATCGGTCTGTTCCTCAATGACCAGGAATTGAAGAAAAAGGCCAAGGCTCACGACGCCATCGCTCACGACGTGAAACTGGCTGCTGTGCTGGGTGCAGGCATCATGGGCGGCGGTATCGCCTACCAGTCGGCGTCCAAGGGCACGCCGATCCTGATGAAGGATATCCGCGAGGAAGGCATCCAGATGGGCTTGGGCGAAGCCTCCAAGCTGCTGGGCAAGCGTGTCGAGAAAGGCCGCATGACCACTGCGCAGATGGCCGAGTCGTTGAGCGCCATCCGTCCGACCATGTCCTATGGCGATTTCGGCCATGTCGACATCGTCGTCGAAGCCGTGGTCGAGAACCCCAAGGTCAAGCAGGCCGTACTGGCCGAGGTAGAGGCTGCGGTCAAGGAGGACACCATCCTGGCGTCCAATACCTCGACCATTTCTATCAGCCTGCTCGCCAAAGCGCTCAAGCGTCCGGAAAACTTCGTCGGTATGCACTTCTTCAACCCGGTGCACATGATGCCTCTGGTCGAAGTCATCCGCGGCGAGAAATCCAGCGACAAGGCGGTTGCCACTACCGTGGCGTACGCCAAGAAGATGGGCAAGAACCCGATCGTGGTCAACGACTGCCCGGGCTTCCTGGTCAACCGCGTGTTGTTCCCGTACTTCGGCGGCTTCTCCAAGCTGCTGAGCTTTGGAGTCGACTTCGCGCGTATCGACAAGGTCATGGAGAAGTTTGGCTGGCCGATGGGCCCGGCGTATTTGTCCGATGTCGTCGGTATCGACACCGGCCACCACGGCCGCGATGTGATGGCTGAAGGCTTCCCGGATCGCATGGCAGTTGAAGGCCGTACTGCGGTGGACGTGATGTACGAAGCCAATCGCCTCGGCCAGAAGAACGGCAAGGGTTTCTACGCCTACGAGACCGACAAGCGCGGCAAGCCGAAGAAGGTCACCGACCCTGAGGCTTACGAGCTGCTCAAGTCGATCGTGGTGGAACAGCGCGAGATGAGCGACGAGGACATCATCAATACCATGATGATCCCGCTGTGCCTGGAAACCGTGCGCTGCCTGGAAGACGGCATCGTCGACACGGCTGCGGAGGCCGATATGGGCCTGATCTACGGCATCGGTTTCCCACCGTTCCGCGGTGGCGCGCTGCGCTACATCGACAGTGTCGGGGTTGCCCAATTCGTGGCCCTGGCCGACAAGTACGCCGATCTGGGCGCGCTGTATCAGCCGACCGAGAAACTGCGTGAAATGGCCAAAAACGGCCAGACCTTCTTTGGTTAATCGCGCAACGATTGGAGCGAGAGTGAATTTATGAGCCTGAATCCAAGAGATGCAGTCATCGTCGACTTCGGCCGTACCCCGATGGGACGTTCCAAGGGCGGCATGCACCGTAATACCCGTGCCGAAACGATATCGGCGCAGCTGATCAGCAAGCTGCTGGAGCGCAACGACAAGGTTGACCCGAAAGAAGTCGAAGACGTCATCTGGGGTTGCGTCAACCAGACCCTCGAGCAGGGCTGGAACATCGCGCGCATGGCGTCGTTGATGACCCAGATCCCGCACACCAGTGCCGGGCAAACCGTCAGCCGCCTGTGTGGCTCGTCGATGAGCGCGCTGCACACCGCTGTGCAGGCGATCCAGACCGGCAACGGTGATGTGTTCGTGGTTGGTGGCGTCGAGCACATGGGCCACGTCGGCATGATGCACGGTGTCGACCCGAACCCGCACCTGTCGCTGTACGCTGCCAAAGCGTCCGGCATGATGGGCCTGACCGCCGAGATGCTGGGCAAGATGCACGGCATCACCCGCGAAGCCCAGGACAAGTTCGGTGTGCGTTCGCACCAGCTGGCCCACAAGGCCACCGTCGAAGGCAAGTTCAAGGACGAGATCATCCCGCTGCAGGGTTACGACGAGAACGGCTTCCTCAAGGTCTTCGACTACGACGAAACCATTCGCCCCGAGACCACCCTGGAAAGCCTGGCCAACCTCAAGCCGGCGTTCAACCCAAAGGGCGGCACCGTTACCGCGGGTACTTCGTCGCAGATCACCGATGGCGCGTCCTGCATGATCGTGATGTCCGCGCAGCGGGCTCAGGATCTCGGCATCCAGCCAATGGCCGTGGTTCGCGCCATGGCAGTGGCCGGTGTGGATCCGGCAATCATGGGCTATGGCCCGGTGCCGTCCACCCAGAAGGCGCTCAAACGCGCTGGCCTGACTATCGATGACATCGATTTTGTCGAGCTCAACGAAGCCTTTGCTGCCCAGGCCCTGCCCGTGCTGAAAGACCTCAAACTGCTCGACAAGATGGAAGAGAAGGTCAACCTGCACGGCGGCGCCATCGCCCTGGGTCACCCGTTCGGTTGTTCCGGAGCGCGTATCTCCGGTACCCTGCTGAACGTGATGAAGCAGAACAACGGCACCTTCGGCGTGGCGACCATGTGCGTCGGCCTGGGTCAAGGCATCACCACGGTGTTCGAGCGCATCTGACGTTTTGGTGATGACACAACCGGGGCTTCTGCCCCGGTTTTTGTTTTTTGCATCGCCCTCCGCAATACGCTGGATGGTGCAGTCGAGTTGCAAAAAATGCAGCCGACTATTTTTATCGATGAAAAATATTTTCAGGAAATTGAATGATGTCGCTGCAGCCCGGTCTCTACCGTCATTACAAAGGCCCCGAGTACCGAGTGCTGGGCGTCGCCAAACATTCCGAGACTGAGGAAGAAGTCGTCGTCTACCAGGCGTTGTACGGCGAGTTCGGTCTCTGGGTGCGGCCGCTGGAGATGTTTCAGAGTGAGGTCGAGGTGGACGGCGAGCGTGTTGCGCGCTTTGCTTTTGTCGAGGCCGAGGCAAGTGTTTTGCGGCGTCCCTGAGGCTGCTGGAAAACATACTCGCCCTTGACCTTGGCTTGACCGCCACTATATATAGCGGGGCCAAAGCAGGTCGCAGCACATTGCGGGTCGTTGTATGACCGCCCTAACGATGTGATACAAGCGGCAGCGCCACGTTCTTTGGCGCTCGCTCTATCGAGCGGGCGCTTTCATCGCCGATGCCGCATGCGTCGAGCCGATACACCAACAGTTTTTCAGGCATTCGCTGCCTTTCAATTACCGAATTTCAGGAATTTTCCAATCCATGGGTAAATCGCTGGTCATCGTGGAATCCCCGGCCAAGGCCAAGACCATCAACAAGTACCTGGGCAGCCAGTACGTGGTGAAGTCGAGCATCGGCCATATCCGCGACCTCCCCACCAGTGGCTCGACGGCCGCGAAGGAACCCGTGAAGCGCGGCAAGGCAGCTGCCGGCGAAGGGCCTGCACTGTCGCCCAAGGAAAAGGCCAAGCGCCAGTTGATCAACCGTATGGGGGTCGATCCCGAGCATGGCTGGAAGGCCAAGTACGAGATCCTGCCCGGCAAGGAAAAGGTGGTCGAGGAACTGCGCCGCCTGGCCAAGGAAGCCGACACCATCTATCTCGCGACCGACTTGGATAGAGAGGGGGAGGCGATTGCCTGGCACCTGCGCGAATCCATTGGTGGCGATGACAGCCGCTACAAGCGCGTGGTGTTCAACGAAATTACCAAGAAGGCCATCCAAGAGGCGTTTTCCGCCCCAGGCGAGCTGGATATCAATCGGGTCAATGCGCAGCAGGCGCGTCGCTTCCTTGACCGCGTGGTGGGTTACATGGTCTCGCCACTGCTGTGGTCGAAGATCGCCCGCGGTTTGTCGGCCGGCCGGGTGCAATCGGTTGCCGTGAAGCTGGTGGTCGAGCGCGAGAAGGAAATCCGCGCGTTCGTACCGGAAGAATACTGGGAAGTGCACGCCGATCTGGGCACCGCCAAAGGTGCCGACGTGCGTTTCGAAGTGGCGCGTGAGAACGGCGCTGCCTTCAAGCCGTTGAACGAAGCCCAGGCCATGGCGGCGCTGACGACCCTCAAGGCGTCCAGCTACAGCATCGCCAAGCGTGAGGACAAACCGACCAGCAGTAAGCCGTCGGCGCCGTTCATCACCTCCACGCTGCAGCAGGCCGCCAGCACGCGCCTGGGTTTCGGCGTGAAAAAGACCATGATGATGGCCCAGCGTTTGTACGAAGCGGGTTACATCACCTATATGCGTACCGACTCCACCAACCTGTCGGCCGATGCCGTTGAGATGGTGCGCAACTTTATCGATGGCGAATACGGCGCGAAGTACCTGCCGGAGAAGGCCAATGTCTACTCCAGCAAGGAGGGTGCTCAGGAAGCTCACGAAGCGATTCGTCCCTCCGACGTCAACCTCCGTCCGACCCAGCTCTCCAGCATGGAGCGTGACGCCGAGCGGCTGTACGAGCTGATCTGGCGTCAGTTCGTGGCCTGTCAGATGCCGCCTGCGCAATACCTGTCGACTACCGTGACAGTCACCGCTGCGCAATTCGAGCTGCGTGCCAAAGGCCGCATCCTCAAGTTCGACGGTTACACCCGTGCGCAACCTCAGCTGAGCAAGCCGGGCGATGACGCCGTGCTGCCGGAAATGAAAGAAGGTGAGGCGCTCAAGCTGATCAAGCTCGACCCGAGCCAGCACTTCACCAAGCCGCCAGCCCGTTACTCGGAAGCCAGCCTGGTCAAGGAAATGGAAAAGCGCGGAATTGGTCGTCCGTCCACCTACGCGGCGATCATTTCCACTATCCAGGACCGTGGCTATGTGGCGTTGCACAACCGCCGCTTCTATTCCGAAAAAATGGGCGACATCGTTACCGAGCGCCTCTCCGAGAGCTTCTCCGACTTGATGGACTACGGTTTTACCGCCGGTATGGAAGAGAATCTCGATGACGTGGCACAAGGCGAGCGCGAGTGGAAGCACCTGCTCGACGAGTTCTACGGCGACTTCAAGAAGAAGCTGGAAGTGGCCGCCGACGGCGACAATGGTATGCGTGCCAACACGCCGACCCTGACCGATATTCCGTGCCGTGATTGCGGCCGGCCGATGATGATCCGTACCGCCTCGACCGGCGTTTTCCTCGGTTGCTCGGGCTATGCCCTGCCGCCGAAAGAGCGCTGCAAGGCTACGGTCAACCTGGTGCCCGGTGACGAGATTGCTGCGGATGACGAGGGCGAGTCGGAGTCGCGCGTACTGCTCGGCAAGCACCGTTGTCCGATCTGCGCCACGGCGATGGATGCTTATCTGCTGGATGAAACGCGCAAGCTGCACATCTGCGGCAACAATCCGGATTGTGCGGGCTACGAGATCGAGCAAGGCCAATTCCGTATCAAGGGCTACGAAGGGCCGAGCCTGGAGTGCGACAAGTGCGGCAGCCAGATGCAGCTCAAGACTGGCCGCTTCGGCAAGTTCTTCGGTTGCACCAACAGCGAATGCAAGAACACCCGCAAATTGCTGCGCAGCGGCGAGCCCGCGCCACCCAAGATGGATGCGGTGAAGATGCCGGAGCTCAAGTGCGAAAAGGTCGATGACACCTATGTGCTGCGTGATGGCGCCTCGGGGTTGTTCCTGGCTGCCAGCCAATTCCCGAAGAACCGCGAAACCCGTGCACCGCTGGTGCTCGAACTGATTCCGCACAAGGACGAGATCGATCCGAAGTACCACTTCCTGATTGATGCACCGGCCAAGGACCCGGAAGGCCGCGCCGCTGTGATCCGTTACAGCCGCAAGACCAAGGAGCAGTACGTGCAGACCGAAGTGGACGGCAAGCCCACCGGTTGGAAAGCGTTCTTTGACGGTGGCAAGTGGAAGGTCGAAGACAAGCGTTGATCTGCGCCGGGCATGCTCCGTTGGGGCATGCCTGAGCATCAGGAGTGCCTATGGCTGGCGAACTGTATACCCGCACCAACCAGAAAATTTTCTACGCCGGGCTTGCTTTGGAGTCCTGGCAAAAGGCCGAAGAAAGCCGCGTGATGAACGCCCAGGCGCTGATCCAGGCTGAGCGTGAGGCGACACTCTTTCACCTGTATGGCGCGCTGCTCGGGCTGTGCCATGAAATTGCCGGTTATTACCGTCTGCCCAACAGCACCGCGTCGCGCGCAGAGGTATTGCTCGATCGCCAGAGTCTGGCGTCGGCGCCAAGCCCGGAGTTGGCCGAGCTGGTTGAGCTTTCCGAAAGCGCACACACCTGGCTTGGCCAGCTGCTAGCTGCACACGCAGGGCTGTATCAGCCGCCGCGTCAGGCAAAGGAAGCCAAGGCCACTGCCGAAACGGCATCCTTGATCCAAGCCGTGAGCCTGGACCGGGAGCAGCCTGCGCTAGCTCGGGAAACATTAGAAAGCTGGCGACAGGAATTGAAGGCGCTGGCGCAGCGCTTTCGCGTCGGTCTGAGCGAATGGTGAGCATGCACGCCACCGCCAATTGAACAGTCCGTTCGGCGCCTAGCGGCTTTTCGCCAGGCAGTTGACCGGAGCGGCTGCTACAATGCGCAGCCTTTCGTGGAGAATCCGAGTTATGTCTACTGCCTTCCTTGAGATCGTCGAATTGCCCGATGGGCGTATTGCCCTGCGTCGAGCCGACGACGAGGAATCGTTGGTAGTGCTGGATTTTTCCGAGGACGCCAAAGCCTTTCTTCAAGGCCAGCATGTGGAGGTCGCCAAGGCGATGCTCAACGTCGGTGTGCAAATGGCCGGCCGGATGGCGGAAGGTGATTTCGAGCAAGAAGACGAACCGCGCGTCCTGCACTGATTCGGTTCTTCTTTACCTGCCCGAAGCCGAGCTAGGCGGAAAGCGGGTCTCGACAAGTGCTCTTTGCGCTTCTGCTGTAAACCTGTCGGGCGTTTCAGCCCAGGCTGATATTCAGACTTTGCGCCTGGCCCAGTTGTGCCGCGGCTTCCAGCTGTTGGCGTGCGTATTGGGGCAAAGGGTGCAGCCAGCTGACGACCGTATGGCTGCGGCCTAGCTTCAGCGCTTCCTGAGCCAGCTGCAGCGCACTCTGGCTGTTGCGCGGGTGCAGCAGCAGGATGCGTTCGCGGTTCAGGCCGGCTTCGCGCAACCAGCTTTGCGTAAGACTAGCGGGTGGTGCGATCAGGGTGAGCCAGCGCTCATCTTCCTTCTCGCTCAGTTCTCGCAGCATCGGCGCCAGTAGCGTCAGGCAATGACTCGCGGCTCCCCTCAGCGACACTTCACTGAAGGTTGTCTGTTGGCCTACTGGTTCAGGTTCTGCCACTGCCACGGTAGAGCCCAGAAAGGCATCGAACAGTGGCAACTGGTTACGGCTCAGCGACTGCGGGAATTGCATAAAGCCTCCATTAGCGGCGTATGACGCCGACACTCAAGCCTTCGATAATCAAATCCTGCTCTTCGAGGTTCACTTCAATTGGGGCGAACTCGGGATTTTCCGCCAGCAACCAGACGGTATTGCCTTCACGCTTGAAGCGTTTGACCGTGACTTCGTCGTCGATCCGCGCGACCACTACCTGGCCGTTGCGCGCTTCGCTGGTGGTATGCACGGCGAGCAAGTCGCCGTCGACGATACCGATGTCCTTCATGCTCATGCCGCGTACGCGTAACAGGTAGTCGGCTCTAGGGCGGAAGAAGTCCGGATTGATCCGGCACGCTTCTTCAATGTGTTGCTGAGCCAGGATAGGTGCGCCTGCAGCGACCCGGCCAATGACTGGAAGGCCTTCTTCCTCGACCTGGTTAGGTTCGAAGCCTGGAATGCGAATGCCGCGAGAGGCGCCTGGCGTCATCTCGATGGCCCCTTTGCGGGCCAGGGCCTTGAGATGTTCTTCGGCGGCGTTGGGCGACTTGAAGCCGAGCGCCTGAGCGATCTCTGCCCGTGTCGGCGGGTAGCCGTTGTCTTCCAGGCACTGCTTGATGAAGGCGAGGATTTCGGCTTGGCGGGGCGTCAGTTTGATCATGTGGGCGGCTCTGTCTTTATATACAGTGCCTGGGATTATATACAGTAAGTGGCGCCTGGCAATCCATTGCTGTGCGTTGGCCACTTGGATTTGCCGACGGCCACTGATAAAGCTTACGCAACGGGCTATGCTCGGGTTGCTACGCAAAGCGGTGCTGACGCTCTCGCCAAATAATGACCAGGCATCCAGAATACGGCTCGCGCGACTTGACAGGTAAGTCCGCTGAAACGTATGTTTCAAACACTTGTTTGTCGGATGGATGTCATGGCGCAATCGGAAACCGTTGAACGCATTCTTGATGCCGCAGAACAGTTGTTCGCGGAGAAGGGGTTCGCCGAGACGTCGCTGCGCCTGATCACCAGCAAAGCGGGTGTCAACCTAGCGGCAGTTAACTACCATTTCGGCTCCAAAAAGGCCTTGATCCAAGCAGTTTTCTCGCGATTTCTAGGGCCGTTCTGCGTGAGCCTTGAGCGTGAGCTCGACAAGCGTCAGAGCAAACCCGGCATCACCTTCAGCCTTGAAGAATTGCTCGAGCTGTTGGTCGAGCAGGCGTTGGCAGTAAAGCCGCGCAGTGGTAACGATCTGTCCATTTTCATGCGCCTGCTCGGGCTGGCGTTCAGCCAAAGCCAGGGGCACCTGCGCAAGTACCTCGAAGAAGTTTACGGCAAGGTGTTCCGTCGTTACATGCTGCTGGTTCACGAGGCAGCGCCGGGCATTCCGCCGCTTGAGCTGTTTTGGCGTGTGCACTTTATGCTGGGCGCTGCCGCCTTCAGCATGTCGGGCATCAAGGCGCTGCGTGCCATGGCCGAGAGCGATTTTGGCGTGGATACCTCTATCGAGCAGGTCATGCGCTTAATGGTGCCGTTCCTGGCTGCCGGCATGCGTTCCGAAAGCGGCGTGACCGAGTCGCGTTTGGCCGCTGCGCAACTCATCCCGCGTAGCAAAACTGCGCCCATCACCAAGGCTTGAGCGTCTGCGTCCTGCTTGCGGCGCGATTGTCACAACCCATAAGCTTGCGTCTGCAACGGCGCTCTGATCTGGCAGCCCGCTGCCAGTCAGGCCGACTGACGCCAGTGCGGTGCGTTGGCCGCGTGTCTCGGTTGGGCGCAGCGGAACCTGTATGCATCTCGCTGTCCGATGTTGAGCCTGCCCAATTGCACACTATTTCCCGGCGCCCTTTATAGAGGCTGACTCGTTGTAGGCGGTGCCGCCATTGAATTAAGGAATACCCGTTGTGAGTACACCTCTGTATGGCTCTCTGATGGTGGATATCGCCGGTACCTGGTTGACTGCCGAGGACCGGCAGCTGCTGCGTCAGCCTGAAGTCGGCGGTTTGATCATCTTCGCCCGCAATATCGAGAATCCGCAGCAGGTGCGTGAGCTGTGCCAGGCCATTCGTACCGTGCGTCCAGATCTGTTGCTGGCGGTTGATCAGGAGGGTGGTCGGGTACAGCGGTTGCGTGAAGGCTTTGTGCGTTTGCCCGCGATGCGCGCCATTGCAGGCTGTGCGGATGCCGACAACCTGGCGAGGCAGTGTGGTTGGGTGATGGCAACCGAGGTGCTGGCCGCAGGGCTGGACCTGAGTTTCGCCCCGGTGCTGGACCTCGACCACGAGCGCAGTGCCGTGGTGGGTCATCGCGCCTTCGAGGGCGATCCGCTGCGCGCCACGCAATTGGCCGGCGCCTTTATCCGCGGCATGGCGGAGGCGGGTATGGCAGCGACCGGCAAGCATTTCCCTGGCCATGGTTGGGCCGAGGCCGATTCCCACGTGGCGATTCCAACCGACGAGCGCAGCCTGGATGAAATACGCCAGAACGACCTGCAACCCTTCGCGGCGCTGAGCCGTGACCTGGCGGCCGTGATGCCGGCCCATGTCATTTACCCGCAGGTCGATAGCCAGCCGGCCGGCTTCTCGCGCCGCTGGCTGCGGGACATCCTGCGTGGCGAGCTGGGCTTTGCCGGGGTGATTTTCAGCGATGACCTGTCGATGGCCGGTGCCCATGTGGTCGGCGATGCGGCCAGTCGCATCGAGGCGGCGCTGACCGCCGGCTGCGACATGGGTCTGGTGTGCAATGATCGGGCGGCGGCAGAGCTGGCGCTGTCGGCGGCGCAGCGCCTCAAGGTCGTGGCGCCAAAGGGGCTGGCGCGTATGCGCCGTCGCGCTTTCCCTGGTGTCGACTACCGCCAGGATCCGCGCTGGGCTCAGGCGCTGTCGGCGTTGCGGGCAGCGCAGTTGGTGCAGTAAGGCGAGAGGAGAGCGGTTGTCTGGTCTTACCGGGCTGACTGCAAAGTGGCGCAAGCAGACGTAGGGTGGATGACGCTCTTTTCATCCACCATGCGATCGCAGAGCGGTGGACGGATGAGGCGTCGTCCACCCTACGACAGGCCGCTTTTGCCTTGTAGCGGCCGATATAGGGCAGCAAGCAGGCTCGGCGTATCGGTCCGCCAGGGCCACGCTATAAACGATCAGGGCCGCATAAGCGGCCCTGATCGTTTTCAGCTCTTGACCGTCGCCAACAATCGCTCGAGTAGCGCTTCCAAGGTGTTGAAGCGCTCTTCGGGGCGTTCCATCGGCACCGAGAAGCGGAACAGCGTGGCGCCTTCGAACTTGTAGCGGCTCGGTGCGCTCTGGATCAGCTTGATCAGCGTCAGTGGATCGACCGGTGTTTCCGCCGCGAACTCGATGCGCCCGCCTTGTGGGCCGGCATCGATCTTCTTGATGCCCAGCCGCTCGGCCTGCAGCTTGAGCAAGGTGATGCGCACCAGGTGCTTGGCCGGCTCGGGCAGCAGGCCGAAGCGGTCGATCATTTCCACTTGCAGCTCTTTCAAGCCATCCTCGTCGACCGCGTTGGCGATGCGCTTGTAGAGGATCAGGCGCGCATGCACGTCGGGCAGATAGTCCTCGGGAATCAGTGCCGGGACGCGCAGGTTGATTTCCGGGCCGCCGCCCAGCGGCTGGTCGAGGTTCGGCTGCTCGCCCTTGCGGATCGATTTGACCGCGCGCTCGAGCATCTCCATATAGAGAGTGAAACCGACCGCTTGAATCTGCCCGCTCTGGCCGTCGCCGAGCAGCTCGCCAGCGCCGCGGATTTCCAGGTCGTGGGTGGCGAGTACGAAGCCGGCACCCAGATCCTGGGCGTTGGCGATGGCTTCGAGGCGTTTCTGCGCGTCGTCGGTCATTTGCTTGCGCGGTGGTGTCAGCAGGTAGGCGTAGGCCTGGTGGTGGCTGCGTCCGACACGGCCGCGCAGCTGGTGCAGCTGGGCGAGGCCGAATTTGTCGGCGCGCTCAATGATGATGGTATTGGCGCTCGGAACGTCGATACCGGTCTCGATGATGGTCGAGGCGATCAGCACGTTGAAGCGCTTGTGGTAGAAGTCGCCCATCACCTGTTCCAGCTCGCGCTCATGCATCTGCCCGTGGCCGATGCCGATACGTGCTTCGGGCACCAGTTCAGCGAGGTCCGCCGCGCACTTCTCGATGCTCTTCACGTCGTTGTGCAGGTAATAGACCTGGCCACCGCGCAGCAGCTCGCGCAGCAGCGCCTCCTTGATGGTCGGCTTGTTCTGCTCCATGACAAAGGTGCGCACCGACAGGCGGCGCGCGGGCGGTGTGGCGATGATCGACAGGTCGCGCATACCGGCGACAGCCATGTTCAGCGTGCGCGGAATCGGCGTGGCGGTGAGGGTGAGAATGTCCACCTCGCTGCGCAGTGCCTTGAGCGCTTCCTTCTGGCGTACGCCGAAGCGGTGTTCTTCGTCGATGATAACCAGGCCCAGGTTCTTGATCTTGACGTCATCCTGCAGCAGCTTGTGGGTGCCGATGATGATGTCGATCTTGCCTTCGGCCAGTTGCTCGATGGCGGCGCTGACTTCCTTGGCGCTCTTGAAGCGGCTCATCACTTCCACCGTTACCGGCCAGTCGGCGAAGCGGTCTCGGAAGCTGTTGTAGTGCTGCTGGGCGAGCAGCGTGGTGGGCACCAGGATCGCGACCTGGCGACCGCCATGTACGGCGATGAAGGCTGCGCGCATGGCCACCTCGGTCTTGCCGAAGCCGACGTCGCCGCACACCAGGCGATCCATCGGCTTGGGCGCGAGCATGTCGTCGCGCACTGCCTCGATGGCGCTCTGCTGATCGGGGGTTTCTTCGAACGGGAAGCCGGCGCTGAAGGTTTCGTAATCGGCTTTCGGGTCGTTGAAGGCATAGCCTTCGCGCGCGGCGCGGCGCGCATAGATGTCGAGCAGCTCGGCGGCAACATCGCGCACCTGTTCGGCCGCCTTGCGTTTGGCCTTCTGCCAGACTTCCGAGCCGAGGCGGTGCAGCGGGGCGAGAGCGTCGTCGCTGCCGGTGTAGCGGGCAATCAGGTGCAGGCTGGCGACAGGTACATACAGCTTGGCTTCCTCGGCATACATCAGCGCGAGGAACTCGGCAGCCTGGCCATCGAACTCCATCGTCACCAGGCCCAGGTAGCGTCCCACGCCATGATCTATATGCACCACCGGCGCGCCTTCGCGCAGCTCGGTGAGGTTCTTGATCACATTGTCACCGCCATCACGGGTTTTCTCGCGACGACGGCGCTGCATCACGCGCTGGCCGAACAGCGGGCTTTCCGCGATCAGCGCTATGTTTTCCAGCTGCAAGCCTTCATCGAGCGGCGCAATGGTAATGCCCAGGCGCTCCTTGCTGGCGCAGAACTGTGGCCAGCCGTCGACTTCCTTCGGCTTGAGCTTGAGGCGCGCAAGCAGCTCCAGGAGCACTTCACGACGCCCAGCGGATTCGGCGCAGAACAGCACACGGCCCGGGTATTCTTCGATGAAGCGGCGCAGCGCGGCCAGCGGCTCGCTGGTTTTCGCCTGGATGGCCAGGTCGGGCAGGGCGCTGGCCTCGAAACGGGTGCGGCCAACGCCTGGCTCGACATCGTCAGCGCTCACTACAACGCGCGGCCAATCTTTCAGGCGGGCGAAGCAGTCCTCGACCGGCAGGAAGATGTCGGTCGGTGGCAGCAGCGGGCGCTCGGGATCGACGCGGCGTTCTTCATAGCGATTTCGCGCATCCGTCCAGAACTGCTCGGCGGCCTTTTCGATCCCGGGCAGCGAGAACACCTGAGTGTCCTGGGGCAGGTAATCGAAAAGCGTGGCAGTTTCTTCGAAAAACAGCGGCAGGTAGTACTCGATGCCAGCCGGAGTGATGCCGGTGGAGAGGTCCTGATAGATCGGGCAGCGACGGAAATCGACATCGAAGCGCTCGCGAAAGCGGCCGCGGAAATCGGTGACGGCTTTCTTCTCCAGCGGGAACTCGCGTGCCGGCAGCAGCTTGATCGACTCGACCTTGTCGATCGAGCGTTGGGTCTCGGGGTCGAAGGTGCGCAGCGTTTCGATCTCGTCATCGAACAGGTCGATGCGAAACGGCTGCTTGCTACCCATCGGAAACAGGTCGATCAGCGCGCCACGAACGGTGAATTCGCCGTGCTCGTAGACCGTGTCGACATAGCGATAGCCGGAAGCTTCCAGGCGCGAACGCATGTCGTTGACGTCGATGCGCTGACCAATGTCCAGCACCAGGCTGCCACCCAGCAGAAAGCGCTTGGGTGCCAGGCGATGGAGCGCCGTGGTGATGGGCACTACCAATACGCCGTGCTTGAGCTCGGGCAGGCGATACAGTGCGGAAATGCGCTGGGAAATGATGTCCTGATGCGGCGAGAACAGGTCGTACGGCAGGGTTTCCCAGTCTGGGAAATGCAGCACTGGCAGATCCGGCGCGAAGAAGCTCAGCTCCTGCTCCAGGCGCTCGGCGCTCTGGCTGTCAGCGGTGAGCAGCAGGGTGAAACGTTTGGCGTTGCTGGCGGCCTCGGCTACAGCCAGGCTCAGCGCGGCACCGGGCAGATTGCCCCAGTGTTGTTTGCCGGCGGTGGCCGGCAAGGACGGCAGACGCAGTACAGGCACAGGTGGCTCGCGATTGGTAACGTTTGGCCCTTGATTGTAACTATCCGCAAGGATGGCTGTCAGTGTTTCGACCGCTGCAGATTGCCGACTAATCCCTGTGTCGTCATAATGTAGCCCCTTTTTTCAGCCCCTACATGTGGAAGGTATTGCCGTGACTCAGAAGCCCGACCAGTGTCTTGGTGAATGGATTGACCGTGAAGCCCTCGCCGAGGCGATGATTCCGCTGATTGGTCAGCTGTACCGCAACAACAATGTGGTGCTGTCGATCCACGGCCGCAGCCTGATCAACCGCTCGGTCATCGAGATCCTCAAGGCGCACCGCTTCGCCCGTCACCGTCAGGCTGACGAGAATGGCCTGGCCGTTCACGATTCTTACGCCGTGCTCAAGGCCATGAGCGAGCTCAAGCTGGGTGCAGCGTCCGTCGACCTCGGCAAGATGGTCGGCAAGTTCAAGGCCGAAGGGCAGGGCCGCAGCATCGAGCAGTTCGTCAAGGACGAGCTGGCCGATGTTGCTGGTCAGCAGAACGCCTCGCCGCGCAAAGGCACCGATGTCGTCCTTTATGGCTTCGGTCGCATTGGCCGTCTGCTGGCGCGTATCCTGATCGAGCACACCGGTGGTGGCGACGGCCTGCGCCTGCGTGCCATTGTGGTGCGCAAAGGCGCCGAGAATGATCTGGTCAAGCGTGCCAGCCTGCTGCGCCGTGACTCGGTGCATGGCAAGTTTGATGGCACCATCACCATCGACGAAGAAAACAGCACCCTGACCGCCAACGGCAACCTGATCCAGGTGATCTATGCCAAGGACCCGTCGGCTATCGACTACACCCAGTACGGCATCAAGGATGCGCTGCTGGTCGACAACACCGGCGTATGGCGCGACGCCGAAGGCCTCGGTCAGCACCTCAAGTGCCCGGGCATCGACCGCGTTGTGCTGACTGCGCCGGGCAAGGGCGCCTTGAAGAACATCGTGCATGGCATCAACCACGGCGAAATCACTGCCGAGGACAAGATCGTTTCAGCCGCGTCGTGCACCACCAACGCCATCGTGCCGGTGCTCAAGGCGGTCAACGACAAGTACGGCATCGTCAATGGTCACGTCGAAACGGTTCACTCGTACACCAACGACCAGAATCTGATCGATAACTTCCATAAAGGCAGCCGTCGTGGCCGTAGCGCCGCGCTGAACATGGTCATCACTGAAACTGGTGCGGCCACTGCAGCTGCCAAGGCGCTGCCGGTTCTCAAGGGCAAGCTGACCGGCAATGCGATCCGTGTTCCGACGCCGAACGTGTCCATGGCCATTCTCAACCTGAACCTGGAGAAGGCCTGCAGCCGCGAAGAAATCAACGAGTACCTGCGCCAGATGGCCATGCATTCGGATCTGCAGAAGCAGATCGATTTCGTCAGTTCCCAGGAAGTGGTTTCCACAGACTTCGTCGGCTCGCGCCATGCCGGTGTGGTCGATGCTGAAGCCACCATCGCCAACGACAACCGCGTCGTACTGTATGTCTGGTACGACAACGAGTTCGGCTACAGCTGCCAGGTGGTTCGCGTGATGGAAGACATGGCTGGGGTCAACCCGCCGGCGTTTCCACGTTGATCGTAGCGCTGCATAAAAATGGGAGCCTCAGGGCTCCCATTTTTTTTGCGTGGTGTCCGTGCTGCGGAGAGCGCGCGACGCTTAGCGCTACAGGCCTGCCATTAGCGCGGCTTTACGGCACTCGGCATCAGGCATTTGTTGCGGTCTGTAACCTAAAGGCCAAAAAAACAAGCGCTTGGGTGGCGCCATGTTGTCGCACGTCTTTATAATCACGGCGATTTCTTACCCGCGTTCGGTATCAGCCACGCCATAAAACTTATCGGTGTGCGCTGGCTATTTGGCCGCAAGGTCACGAGCGCATTCTAATAAAGTTTATAAATCAGTGGTTAGGCAACCTATGATCAAGATAAAACGTGGGCTCGACCTGCCCATAGACGGGGCGCCGACGCAGCATGTCGAGCCTGCCCGGTCCGTGAGAAGCGTTGCTGTCATAGGCTTCGATTATCACGGCATGAAGCCGACCATGTCTGTTCAGGTCGGTGACCGTGTCAAACTGGGACAAATCCTCTTCTCTGACAAACGGCTCGAGGGCGTCAATTACACCGCGCCCGGTGCCGGCATCGTCAGTGCCATTCATCGAGGCGAGAAGCGTGTCCTGCAGTCCGTGGTCATCGACCTGGATGGCGACGAGCAGGAGACCTTCGAGCAGTATGCCGTCGAGCAGCTGGAAAGCCTGAGCGACGCTCAGGTGCGTGGCAATCTTCAGCAGTCCGGGTTGTGGACGGCGTTGCGCACACGCCCATTCAGCCAGGTTCCGGCTGTCGATGCCGTGCCTGCCTCGATCTTCGTGACCGCGATCGACACTCATCCGCTGGCGGCGGACCCGGCAGTGATCATCGCCGAGCAGGCAAACGACTTCGAAAATGGCCTCAAGGTGCTGTCCAACCTGGCCAATCTGTTCCTGTGCAAGGCCGCCGGTGTCAGCCTGCCGGGCGAGACACTGGCCAAGGTCCGCACCGAATCCTTCGCAGGCCCGCATCCGGCAGGCCTGGCCGGTACGCATATCCATTTCCTCGATCCGGTCAGTGCGACCAAGAGCGTGTGGACCATCGGTTACCAGGATGTCATTGCCGTCGGCAAGCTATTCACTACTGGCCAACTCTGGGTCGAGCGTATTGTCTCCCTGGCCGGTCCGGTGGTGGAGAAGCCTCGTCTGCTGCGTACCCGCCTTGGCGCCAACCTTCAGGAATTGACGGCGGGTGAGCTGCAGCCGGGTGATAACCGCGTGGTCTCGGGTTCGCTGCTGGGCGGCCGTACTGCCCATGGCGCAGTGGCCTATCTGGGTCGCTATCACCAACAGGTGTCGTGCCTGGCCGAAGGCCGCGAGCGGGAAATCATGCATTACCTGCGCGCCGGCGTTAACAAGCATTCGATAATGAATATCTTCGTGTCGAAGCTCAACGCAGCGAAGCGCCTGGCGCTCTCGACCTCCACCAATGGCAGCCCTCGCGCCATGGTGCCGGTTGGCAACTATGAGGAAGTCATGCCACTCGACATCCTCGCCACGCACCTGCTCCGTTACCTGATCGTCGGCGATACCGAGATGGCCCAGAAACTGGGCTGCCTGGAACTCGATGAAGAGGATCTGGCGCTGTGCACCTACGTGTGCGCGGGCAAATATGAGTACGGCCCCATATTGCGGGACAACCTGGCTCGTATCGAGAAGGAAGGTTAATCATGGGTATCCGAGCGTTTCTCGACAAGATCGAGCATAACTTCGAGAAGGGCGGCAAACACGAAAAGTGGTACGCCCTGTACGAAGCCGTCGACACGTTTTTCTATCGTCCTGCCAGCGTGACCAAAACCACCGCTCACGTGCGCGACGGTCTCGACCTCAAGCGCATGATGATCACGGTGTGGATGTGCACCTTCCCGGCGATGTTCTTCGGTATGTGGAACACCGGCTATCAGGCCAACCTGATTTTCGCGCAAAGCCCCGACCTGCTGGCTAGCCAGGAAGGCTGGCGGTTTTCCCTGATCGGCGCGATGGCGGGTTTCGATCCGAACAGCCTGTGGGACAACTTTATTCAGGGTGCTTCGTACTTCCTGCCGATTTACCTGACGGCTTTCATCGTTGGCGGCTTCTGGGAAGTGCTGTTCGCTTCCATCCGTCGCCATGAAGTGAACGAAGGCTTCTTCGTCACCTCTGTGCTGTTCGCCCTGATTTTGCCGCCCAGCATTCCGCTGTGGCAGGTTGCCCTGGGCATCAGCTTCGGCGTGGTGATCGGCAAGGAAGTGTTCGGCGGCACCGGCAAGAACTTCCTCAATCCGGCACTGACCGGACGGGCATTCCTGTTTTTCGCCTATCCCGCCCAGCTCTCCGGTGACGGCGTGTGGACGGCAGTGGACGGCTATGCTGGCGCTACTTCGCTGAGCCTTGCCGCGTCGGGTGGTATAGAAAGCGTCGTCGGTCAGGGCATCACCTGGATGGATGCGTTCGTCGGTACCATTCATGGTTCCATCGGTGAAACCAGTACCCTGGCCATTCTGATCGGCGGCCTGATTCTGGTCGGCAGCAAGATCGCCTCCTGGCGAATCGTGGCTGGCACCATGGCGGGCATGATCGCTCTGTCGCTGCTGTTCAACATGATCGGCTCCGAAACCAACGCCATGTTTGCCGTGCCCTGGTACTGGCACCTGGTGATGGGCGGTTTCGCATTTGGCTTGATCTTCATGGTCACCGATCCTGTTTCGGCATCGATGACCAATACCGGCAAATGGCTGTACGGCATTCTCATCGGTGTGATGGTCGTGCTGATTCGTGTCGTCAACCCGGCTTTCCCGGAAGGCATGATGCTGGCGATTCTGTTTGCCAACCTGTTTGCACCGCTGATTGACCACTTCGTCATTCAGGCCAACATCAAGCGGAGGCTGGCGCGCAATGTCTAGTCAAAAAGAATCCACCGCTCGCACGCTGCTCGTCGCGTTGCTGGTGTGCCTGGTCTGTTCGGTTTTCGTCGCGGGGGCTGCGGTCGCGCTTAAACCCACGCAGCTGGATAACCGCCTGCTCGACAAGCAGCGCAGCATTCTCGCGATTGCCGGGCTCGGCAATCCGGGTATGCCGAGCGCCGAGGTCAAGGCGATGTTCGATGACACCATCAAGGCTCGCCTGGTCGATCTGGAAACGGGCAAGTTCTCCGATGAGTACGACCCGGTGACCTTCGATCCGCTGGCTGCCGCCAAGGATCCGCAACTGTCCAAGCGACTGCCTGCCGCTCAGGACATCGCGTCGATCCGCCGCCTGGAGCGTTACACCACCGTTTATGTGGTGGAAAAGGACGGTCAGGTCGATACCGTGATATTGCCAGTGCGTGGCTACGGCCTGTGGTCGACCCTGTATGGGTTCATTGCACTGCAAGGCGATCTCAATACCGTGGTCGGCATGGGCTTCTATCAGCATGCCGAGACGCCGGGGCTGGGTGGCGAAGTCGACAATCCCAAGTGGACGGGGCAATGGCCTGGCAAGCAGATATACGACGAAGACGGTGACCTCGCAGTACAGGTCGTCAAAGGTGGGGTAAACCCGCAAAGCCCGGATGCCGTGCATCAGGTTGACGGCTTGGCAGGCGCTACCCTTACCGGCAACGGCGTCGATCATTTGCTCAAGTTCTGGCTCGGCCAGAATGGTCTCGGTCCGTTTATCGCTAACCTGCGTGCAGGGGAGGCTTGATATGGCACAGCCATCTGTTAAAGACGTATTGCTCAACCCTATCTTCAACAACAACCCGATTGGTTTGCAGATCCTCGGGATCTGTTCGGCCTTGGCGGTAACGTCCAACCTCAAGACTGCGCTGGTGATGTCCGCGGCGCTGACGTTGGTGACGGGGTTTTCCAACTTCTTCATCTCCATGATCCGCAGCCAGATCCCAGGCTCCATCCGCATGATCGTGCAGATGGTGATCATCGCCTCGCTGGTGATCGTGGTCGATCAGTTGCTCAAGGCTTACGCGTTCAGCCTGTCCAAGCAGCTGTCGGTGTTTGTCGGTCTGATCATCACCAACTGTATCGTGATGGGTCGTGCCGAAGCCTTTGCCATGCAGAACCCGCCAGTGCTGTCGTTCTTCGACGGTATTGGTAACGGCCTCGGCTACAGCGCCATGCTGGTTGCGCTGGGCATCATTCGTGAGCTGTTCGGTGCTGGCAAGTTGATGGGTTACACGATCATTCCGGTGGTCAACGACGGTGGTTGGTACCAGCCTAACGGCATGCTGCTGCTGCCGCCTTCGGCGTTCTTCCTGATCGGCCTGTTCATCTGGGCGATCCGTGTCTGGAAAACCGAACAGATCGAGAAGCCTAGCTTCAAGATGGCGCCTCAGGTTTCCAGCAAGGAGGCCTACTGATGGAACACTACATCAGCCTGTTCGTCCGTGCGGTGTTCGTCGAGAACATGGCGCTGGCGTTCTTTCTGGGCATGTGTACCTTTATCGCCATCTCGAAAAAGGTGGAAACCGCCATCGGCCTGGGTGTCGCGGTGGTGGTGGTGCTCGGCATCACCATGCCGGTCAATAATCTGATTTACGCCAACCTGCTGAAAGAAGGCGCGCTGGCGTGGGCGGGCTTGCCGGAGGTGGACCTCAGCTTCCTTGGCCTGCTGACGTTCATCGGCGTGATCGCGGCCATCGTGCAGATTCTCGAGATGACGCTGGATAAATACGTACCCGCGCTCTACAACGCGCTGGGCGTCTTTCTCCCGCTGATCACCGTGAACTGCGCGATCATGGGCGGCTCCCTGTTCATGGTCGAACGCGACTACAACCTGGCCGAAAGTACCGTTTACGGTGTTGGCGCCGGTGTGTCGTGGGCGCTTGCCATTGCAGCGTTGGCCGGTATCCGCGAGAAGCTCAAATACAGTGACGTACCAGCCGGCTTGCAGGGCCTGGGTATCACTTTTATCACCATCGGTCTCATGTCGCTGGGCTTCATGTCCTTCTCCGGCGTGCAGCTTTAAGGGTGGGATGAACGGATGAATTACGAAGTTTTCATTGCGATTGGCATGTTCACCGGCATCGTGCTGGCGTTGGTGCTGATCATCATGGCTGCGCGTGCCAAGCTGGTGTCCAGCGGTGACGTGAACATAGAAATCAACGGCGAAAAGACCATCACCGTTCCGGCCGGCGGCAAGCTTCTGCAAACCCTGGCTGCCAACAACATCTTCCTGTCTTCGGCTTGCGGTGGCGGCGGTACCTGCGCCCAGTGCAAGTGCATCATCGAAGAGGGCGGTGGCGAGATGCTCTCCACCGAAGAGTCGCACTTCACCAAGCGCGAGGCCCGCGAGGGCTGGCGTTTGTCCTGCCAGGCTTCGGTCAAGCA
Source organism: Phytopseudomonas seleniipraecipitans (assembly GCF_900102335.1). GTDB lineage: Bacteria > Pseudomonadota > Gammaproteobacteria > Pseudomonadales > Pseudomonadaceae > Aquipseudomonas > Aquipseudomonas seleniipraecipitans. The sequence continues at coordinate 37,186 of NZ_FNBM01000004.1, read as the reverse complement.
GGACATGAAGATCGAAGTGCCGGAAGAGGTTTTCGGCGTCAAGAAGTGGGAGTGCACGGTCGAGTCCAACCCGAACGTTGCCACTTTCATCAAGGAGCTGACGCTCAAGCTGCCAGAAGGCGAGAACGTCGACTTCCGTGCCGGTGGTTACGTACAGTTGGAATGCCCGCCGCACGAAGTGCATTACAAGGACTTCGATATTCAAGAGGAATATCGCGGCGACTGGGACAAGTTCAACCAGTGGAAGTACGTGTCTAAAGTCGACGAGACGGTGATTCGTGCCTACTCGATGGCCAACTATCCCGAAGAAGTCGGCCTGGTGAAGTTCAACATCCGTATCGCCTCGCCGCCACCGGGCAAGGATCATCTGCCGCCGGGTCAGATGTCGTCCTGGGTGTTCAGTCTCAAGCCAGGCGACAAGGTCACGGTCTACGGTCCCTTCGGTGAATTCTTCGCCAAGGATACCGACGCCGAGATGATCTTCATCGGCGGTGGTGCCGGCATGGCGCCGATGCGCTCGCACATCTTCGATCAGCTCAAGCGTCTCAAATCAACCCGCAAGATCAGCTTCTGGTATGGCGCGCGCTCCATGCGTGAGGCGTTCTACGTGGAAGAGTACGATCAGCTGCAGGCGGAGAACCCCAACTTCCAGTGGCACCTGGCGTTGTCCGATCCTCAGCCGGAAGACAACTGGACAGGCCTGAAGGGTTTCATTCACAACGTGTTGTATGAAAACTACCTGAAGGACCACCCGGCGCCGGAAGATTGCGAGTTCTACATGTGCGGTCCGCCCATGATGAACGCAGCCGTCATCAAGATGCTGACCGACCTGGGTGTTGAGCAGGAGAACATCCTCCTCGATGACTTCGGCGGATGAGTAAAGTTGTCACCCTGTCGCGCCTCGCATGCATCGGTTTCATCGCCGTGCTCGCGGGGTGTGACGCTTCAGAAAGTATCGAAGGGTTTGGTGGCCCTGCCCAGGGCAGTACCTACTCCGTGAAATACGTGCACAAGCAGGGCGGCCCGGATATGGGGACGCTGAAGCTGGAAGCCGAGGCGATTTTCGCCGAGGTGGACAGGCAAGTGTCCACTTATCGCAGTGACTCGCTCGTCGAGCAATTCAACGACTCGCCAGCCGGCACCTGCATGACCATGCCTGAGGGTGTATTCACGCTGTTAAACGCTGGCCAGCAGTTGAACCGCGACAGCGGCGGTGCGTTCGACCTGACCCTTGAACCGTTGCTCGATCTGTGGGGCTTTGGCCCCAAAGGTCATGGGCAGCGTCAGGTGCCGGATGCCGGCGCAGTGCAGCAAACGCTGCAGCGTGTTGGCATGCAGTACCTGCGTGTAGAAGGCGATCAGCTTTGCAAGGACCGCGACGTTCAGTTGGACTTCAACAGCATCGCGGCCGGCTACACGGTTGATCGTGTCATCGATCGCTTCATCGAATTGGGGGTCGACAGTTATCTGGTTGAGGTAACCGGAGAGCTGAAGGCGGCGGGTATCAAGCCTGATGGCCAGCCATGGCGCATCGCATTGGAAATACCTCGCTCCGGTCCGCGCGCTATTCAACGGATTCTGCAGCTCGACGGTTACGGTATTTCCACGTCCGGCGATTACCGCAACTATTTCGAAGAGCAGGGCGTTCGCTATTCCCATACACTGGACCCACTGACTGCTGCACCTATCCAGCACAAGCTGGCGGCAGTAACGGTCGCATCTACATCGACCTTGATGGCAGATGGGTTGTCTACATTGCTGATGGTGCTCGGCCCCGAAAAGGGCTTCGAATACGCGACCCGCGCTAATATCGCGGCGTTTTTCGTGACCCGAGAGGGCGACGGCTTCGTCACGCGTAACACCGAAATGTTCGATCGGCTATTCGCCGAAGGAGACAAACCATGATGTGGCTGATCATTTTTCTGACCATGCTGACTGTCGTAGGCCTTATGGCCGTCGGCGTCATCATGGGCCGCAAGCCCATTGCCGGCTCGTGCGGTGGCATCGCTGCGCTGGGCATCGAAAAGGAATGCTCGATCTGTGGTGGCAGCCGCGAGAAGTGCGAGGAGGTCAACCGTGACGCGGCTGACACGGGCACAAGCGTGCAGACCTACGATCCCGGCAAGGCTTGATCCTTATCCGCGGCTCATTGCCCGGTTACTAGAATGTTGCATGCCAGGCCGCTGGCCTGGCCCTGCCGGTGTGACGACGCGCGCTCCGGTACGATCTGAGGAGAGAACATGGCGGTCTACAGCTACGATGTCGTGGTATTGGGTTCCGGCCCGGCGGGTGAAGGGGCGGCGATGAATGCGGCCAAGGCGGGTCGCAAGGTGGCGGTGGTCGATGACCGTCGTGAGGTCGGCGGCAACTGTACTCACCTGGGCACCATACCGTCGAAAGCGCTGCGCCACTCGGTGCGGCAGATCATGCAGTTCAACACCAACCCCATGTTCCGCCAGATCGGTGAGCCGCGCTGGTTCTCCTTCCCTGACGTGCTGAAAAGCGCCGAGCGGGTGATCGCCAAACAGGTCACCTCGCGCACCGGCTACTACGCGCGCAACCGTATCGACGTGTTCTTCGGCACCGGCAGCTTCGCCGACGAGCAGACCATCGAAGTGGTCTGCCCCAACGGCGTGGTAGAAACCCTGTCGGCCAAGCAGGTGATCATCGCCACTGGTTCGCGCCCCTATCGCCCGGTGGATGTCGATTTCAGTCATCCGCGCGTGTACGACAGCGATACCATCCTGACCCTCAGCCACACACCGCGCCGCCTGATTATCTACGGTGCCGGGGTTATCGGTAGCGAGTATGCGTCGATCTTCAGCGGCCTGGGCGTATTGGTCGACCTGATCGACAACCGCGACCAGCTGCTCAGCTTCCTCGATTCGGAAATCTCCGATGCGTTGAGTTACCACCTGCGGACCAACAACGTACTCATTCGCCATAACGAAGAATACGAGCGCATCGAGGGGCTGGATAACGGTGTGATCCTGCACCTCAAGTCCGGCAAGAAGATCAAGGCGGATGCGCTGCTGTGGTGTAACGGGCGTACGGGTAACACCGACAAGCTGGGCCTGGAAAACATCGGCATCAACGTCAACAGCCGTGGTCAGGTGCATGTCGATGAGCATTATCGTACCGAAGTGGCCAACGTCTACGCCGCCGGTGATGTTATCGGCTGGCCAAGTCTGGCCAGTGCGGCAGCCGACCAGGGTCGCTCTGCAGCGGGTAGCATCGTCGACAACGGCAGTTGGCGGATCGTCGATGATATCCCGACGGGTATCTACACCATTCCGGAGATTAGCTCGATCGGCAAGAACGAGCATGAACTGACCAAGGCGCAAATCCCCTACGAAGTGGGCAAGGCATTCTTCAAGAGCATGGCGCGCGCGCAGATTTCCCACGAGCCGGTGGGCATGCTGAAGATTCTTTTCCATCGTGAAACGCTGGAAGTGCTGGGTGTGCACTGCTTCGGCTATCAGGCCTCGGAGATCGTGCACATTGGTCAGGCGATCATGAACCAGAAGGGTGAGGCGAATACCCTGAAGTATTTCGTCAACACCACCTTCAACTACCCGACCATGGCCGAAGCCTACCGGGTGGCAGCGTTCGACGGGCTCAACCGGCTTTTTTGAGCGGCTCCGGCCGGCGGCCTGAGCCGGTCGGGGATCCGTTTGCCGACTCCCGCGACTGGTGCTGGCCAAATCGCGAGAGCGTCTGAACAGGCCCGAAAACCGATCCCTTGTGGATCGGTTTTTTTATGGGCGCGAGCGCTCAATGCTTCCTCTCTCCACCGCGTTCTTTAACGCTCAACACGTTCCCAATGCGTGGCTGCATAAGCCGAAACGCGCTCAAGTATCAATTTCTGCGCGGTTTCCGGCGACGTGAAGGCAGTATCAATTGTGAACGTTGGCTCGCCCCAGGCTTCGTATTCATGGGCCTGTACCGACTGCCAGCTGGGGGCGACGAGGCCGGGCACATCGACAACCCTCGACTCCACTCGCTGTTGGTGCTGGCGTTTGTCAGAACAGAGGATTTCAATATTCAGCAGCGGGCAACCGGCAGTCCGTGCGGTGTCAGCCCAGGCCGTGCGGCTTTCGAGTACCGGATTCACGCAGTCGGCTACCACCGTCCGCGCTATCTTGAGGTTATCCAGGGCGACGATGTTGGCCACCTCATAACCGCTGCTTCCTACATCCCCGCGCAGGGCTCCGCTAGTGCGCAGTGCCTGTTCAATACTGTCGATACGCAGATACACGGCGTTCAAGCTGTCCGCCAGCGTTTTCGCCAGCGTGGTTTTCCCAGTGCCCGGAAGGCCGCTGAAGACGATGAGCATCGCCCAGTCCTTGTCTGTTCACGCGGCGGCTGCCATTGCGCCGCCGCTTCGCTGCTGTTCAACCGCGCAGCGTACTGACCGCGATACCCGGGAAGTCGGTGATGATGCTGTCTGCGCCGAAGTCGGCGAGGCGGCGCATCAGCGCGGGTTCGTTGACTGTCCACACCGATACGTGCAGACCGGCTTTCTGCGCCTTCAGCAGGCGCTCCGGGGTGCACAGCGTCCAGTTCAGGGCCAGCAGGTCGCAGCCGTAGTTACGCGCCACCTTGATCGGGTCCAGCCAGGCGTATTCGGCGACCAGGCCACGGGCCAGGTGCGGCGTCAGGCGTTGGGCGGCGCTGAGCACTTCGCGGGAGCTGGAGGTGATGGTGATCTTGTCGTCCAGGCCAAAACGCCGGCTGAGCAGGGCGATGGCTTCGACGGTGCGGGCGGCGCGTACCTTGGAGGCGCTCTTGACCTCGAGTTGCCAGTGGTCGAAATCGCACTGTTCGAACAACTCGCTCAGGCGTGGAATCGGGCAGGGGTGACGCCAGCCGGGACCGCCGCGGCGCGCGTCGTAATGCACCAGGTCGGCAGCATCGTGTTCGACCACTTTGCCGCGCTGGCCGGTGGTGCGCTTGAGCGTCGGGTCGTGGATGACCATCAGCTCACTGTCGCGGGACAGGTGCAGGTCCAGCTCGCAGCGACGTACGCCGTGTTCGAGGCACTGCTGGAAGCTGGTCAGGGTATTTTCCGGGGCTTCGCCCTTGGCGCCGCGATGGCCGTAGATCAGGGTCACGGTTGCTCCTTACTCGGTTCGTATCGTGCGTGGCTGTTGGTGCCGCACGCTATTGATCACGTGGTCGTATTCGAAATAGACGCTGAATTCGCGGTAATCCCAGCGGGTGATCGGCGGCTTGCCAATGGGCGCATGCTCCTCATCCGCCAAGCCGAAGCGCTCCAGCACCGAGCGCTTGGATTGGCCGAGTTGTGGCAGGTCGGTGAGGTCGGCGCCTTGCTGGCCGATGGGAATCGTCAGCGTATCGGCCTGGGCGGCCATTGGCAGCAGCAACGCCAGTGCCAGTAACAAGGGAGAAGGGATCATGCAGAATCCTCGCGAGCCTGACGGCGCTCCTGCGCCTGGCGCTGCAGGATATGCCGGGCGAGCAACTGGCGCTGTGCGTCAGTCATCGCTTCGAATTCGGTGCCGATCTCGAATTGCCCTTCGTGTTCTCGGCAGTGCATGACTCTGGCGCGCAGCAGCAGCCCCAGCGCTTGCGGCATCAACACCATCTTTAGCGCCATGTGGCTGTCGACCGCCACTGGCTGGGCGTTGAGGAAGCTGATGCCACCTTCGGACAGGGTGACGCGTTTCGGTGGGCCGATGTCGCGCAGCAGGCTCTGGGCCATCGCCTGGCCGAGTAGGTCGATGCGCTTGTTGACCACCTTCAGGTAACTGGCCAGGGTGCGATCGCGCTCGCTTATATTGCGCAGCAGATGCTGGGATTCGAAGTCCATGACGTGTAGCTCGCTGAGCACATTGAACAGCGGCGAGGCATCGTGAAGCTCGTCACTGGCCAGGGCTTCGGCGCCCGCCAGTAGGGTGAAATCCAGTGCGATCGTGTCCTCGATACGGTAGTATTCTCGGCGATCATTTTCGTCTTGAGTCGACATGGCGAACCCATGGCAGCGGTGGTGGTCAGAGTGTAAGGCCGCTTGCCAGGCCCCGCCACAAGGACGTTTCTCTTTCCCTCGAACAAGCGCCCCACATGTTCAGACCCCTGTCCGTTTTTCTCGGCACGCGCTACACGCGGGCCAAGCGTCGCAATCACTTCGTTTCGTTTATTTCCCTGACCTCGATGATCGGGCTGGCACTCGGTGTGCTGGTGATGATTCTGGTGCTGTCAGTAATGAACGGCTTCGACCATGAAATGCGCACCCGCGTGCTTGGCATGGTGCCGCACGCTACGGTCGAGAGCTCCACGCCGATCAGCGATTGGCGGCAGCTCGCCGACCGTGCCATGCAGAACCCGCAGGTCCTTGCTGTCGCGCCGTTCAGCCAGATGCAAGGGCTGCTGACCAATGACGGCAAGGTGCAGAAGGTGCTGATCAACGCTGTCGATCCGGTCGAAGAGCCCAAGGTGTCGATCATTGGCGACTTCTTCCGCGAGGGGCGTCTGCAGGACCTGCAGCCCGGCACCTTCGGCATCGTCATTGGCGACAAGGCTGCAGAAAAGCTCGGCGTTGGCGTGGGTGACAAAGTGACCTTCGTGGCGCCGGAAGTCACCGTTACACCTGGTGGTATGTTTCCGCGCCTCAAGCGTTTCACGGTGGTTGGCATCTTTCACGTTGGCGCGGGTGAAATCGACGGTTTCGTGGCCATGACCCACATCCAGGATCTGGCCCGTCTGCAGCGTCACAAGCCGGATCAGGTGCAGGGTATCCGCCTCAAGTTCGCCGACCTGTTCCAGGCGCCGCGCACTGCCTGGCAGCTGGCGCAGAGCTTCGGCGAGCAGGACTACCTGGCGCGTGACTGGACCCGCACTCACGGCAACCTGTATCAGGCCATCCGCATGGAAAAAGCCATGATCGGTCTGTTGCTGCTGCTGATCGTCGCGGTGGCGGCGTTCAACATCATTTCCACGCTGGTAATGGTCGTCACCGACAAGAAAGGTGACATCGCGATCCTGCGCACCCTCGGCGCGACGCCGATGCAGATCATGGCCACTTTCATGGTGCAAGGCACGGTGATCGGCGTGATCGGTACGCTGATCGGCGCGCTGCTGGGCATTCTCGCTGCGCTCAATATCAGTTCGATCATCGCTGGCGTCGAGCGTTTGCTCGGCTTCAAGTTTCTCAATGCCGATGTGTACTTCATCGACTACCTGCCGTCGCAGCTGATGCTTGCCGACGTGTTGCAGGTGTGCGGTGCGGCATTGGTCCTGAGTTTCCTCGCTACTCTTTATCCGGCCTGGCGCGCGGCGCGCACCCAGCCCGCGGAGGCATTACGTTATGAGTGATCCGGTCGTGCAGGCGCAGGCGAGCGCCGTGCTCAGCTGCCGCAACCTGAGCAAGCGCTACGAAGAAGGCCCGCAGTCGGTGGTGGTCCTCGACGATTTGCAACTGGAACTGCTGCCCGGTGAGCGCGTGGCCATCGTGGGCAGCTCCGGCTCAGGGAAAAGCACCTTGCTGAACATGCTCGGCGGCCTCGACACACCCAGCAGTGGCAGCGTCTGGCTGGCTGGCGAAGAACTGTCGGCCCTCAACGAGAAACAGCGCGGGCTGCTACGTAACCGCGCGCTGGGTTTCGTCTATCAGTTCCACCACCTGCTCGCCGAGTTCACCGCGTTGGAGAACGTGTGCATGCCGCTGCTGATCGGCAAGACTTCGATCAGCGAGTCGCGTCAGCGCGCCACCGAGCTGCTCGAGCGCGTCGGTCTCGGCCATCGCCTGAGCCACAAGCCTGCCGAGCTCTCTGGCGGCGAACGCCAGCGTGTGGCGATTGCCCGAGCGCTGGTCAATCGTCCGGGGCTGGTGCTGCTCGATGAGCCCACCGGTAACCTCGACAATCATACCGCTCAGGGTATTCAGGACATGATTCGCGAGCTGAGCACACAGTCGCAGACTGCCTTTCTGGTGGTGACCCATGACCTGCAACTGGCGCGGCAGATGGACCGGGTGTTGAGCCTGGAAGACGGCAAGCTGGTGCACGCCTGATGTTTCGCCCGCTGAGTGTGTTCATCGGCCTGCGTTACACCCGTGCCAAGCGCCGCAACCATTTCATCTCGTTCATTTCCCTGACCTCGATGATCGGCCTGGCCCTCGGCGTGCTGGCGATGATCGTGGTGTTGTCGGTAATGAACGGCTTTCACCGGGAAATGAGCTCGCGAATTCTCGGCATGGTGCCCCACGCGACCATCGCTGGCTCACCGGCCCTGGCCGACTGGCAAGCGCCCGCCAAGGTCGCGCTGCAGAACCCGCAAGTGGAGGCCGCAGTGCCGTTCGCCGAGTTGGAGGGCATGCTCTCCTATCGCGGTGTGATGCAGCCGATCCAGCTGCACGGCATTGACCCAGCGCTCGAGCCCAAGGTCTCGATCATTGGCGATCACATGGTGCAAGGGCGCTTGAGCGACTTGCGCGAGGGTGAGTATGGCGTGGTGATTGGCGAAATCACCGCGCGCCGCTTCCAGCTGCAGGTCGGTGACCGGCTGGCATTGATCGTCCCGGAAATCAGCTCGGTGCCCGGCGGCATCTCGCCGCGCATGCAGCGTCTGAACGTGGTCGGAGTCTTCAAGGTCGGCGCTGATCTGGACAGCTCGCTGGCACTGATCAACGTCGCCGATGCGGCGCAGATTCAGCGCCTGGACCCCGGTTCGGTGCAGAGTATCCGTCTCAAGCTCAAGGACCTCTACCAATCGCCACAAGTGGCCGGCGCGATTGCCACGCAGTTAGGCGAGGGCTACCACGCCAGTGATTGGACGCAGACCCAGGGCAGCCTGTTCAGCGCCATGAAAATGGAGAAGACCATGATCGGGCTGCTGCTGCTGCTGATCGTTGCGGTGGCAGCCTTCAATATCATTGCCACGCTGATCATGGTGGTCGCTGACAAGGGCGCGGACATCGCCATCCTGCGCACGTTGGGCGCCACGCCGCGGCAAATCATGGGCATTTTCATGGTTCAGGGAACGGTGATTGGCGTGATCGGCACACTGATCGGCGGTGTGCTCGGCGTGCTCGCTGCGCTCAACGTCAGCGAACTGGTGGGCTGGCTGGAGCGCGTTACGGGGCAGCACGTGTTCAGCTCGGATGTGTACTTTATCAGCACGCTACCGTCTGAGCTGCAGACCGGTGACGTTGTGCTGATCTGCAGCGCGGCATTGATCCTCAGCTTCCTCGCTACGCTGTACCCGTCCTGGCGTGCGTCGCGTACGCAACCGGCCGAGGCGTTGCGTTACGAATGAGGGTACGCGGGTAGTTTGTCGACAGCCTGCTAATCTCGAAAGGCCGCTATGTGAATAGCGGCCTTTTTTGTTTCTGAGCCAGAAGGGCGCCCATGGATGGGATTCGATCAGGCAACCTGCGTAACGGGTTGCTGGGTTTGGCAGCCGGGGTATTACTGCTGCGCTTTTTGCCGCAGCTGCCGCCTGCTTCGGCACTGATGGCGCTGGGCGTTGTCGGGCTCGTGCTTGTACCGTTTCGCAGCTATCCCGTCGGCCTGTTTCTGCTGGGGTTTAGCTGGGCGTGTGTGTCGGCACAGTGGGCGTTGGATGATCGCCTCGACGCGGCACTCGACGGCCGCACACTGTGGATGCAAGGGCAGGTAGTCGGGTTGCCGGAAATGCGTGACGGCGTGGTGAGGTTCGAGCTGGCGCATGCGCAGTCGCGACGGGCTGCGCTGCCGAAGCTGCTGCGGGTTTCCTGGTATGGCGGCCCGCACGTTCGCGCTGGCGAAACCTGGCGTCTGGCCGTCAATCTGAAGCGTCCTCACGGCTTGGTCAACCCGCAGGCCTTCGACTATGAGGCCTGGCTTTTGGCCCAGCGCGTGGGCGCGGTTGGCACGGTGAAGTCGGGCCAGCGCCTGGGCGAGGCGAGCGGGTTTTCCTTCTGGCGCGATGGCCTGCGTGAGCGTCTGGTTGCTTACGATCCGCACGGCCGCGCCGGCGTTGTCGCAGCGCTGGTGCTGGGCGACGGCTCCGGTCTGTCGGCGGCGGACTGGCGTGTTTTGCAGAACACCGGCACGGTTCATCTGCTGGTGATTTCCGGAACGCACGTATCGCTGGTGGCCGGCATGCTGTACGGGTTGATCTTCTGGTTGGCGCGTCTGGGCTGGTGGCCCCAGCGTGTACCCTGGCTGCCCACGGCCTGCCTTGCGGCTTTCACTGGCGCCCTTACTTACAGCGTCATGGCCGGTTTCGACGTTCCGGTGCAGCGCGCCAGTGCCATGATCGGTCTGGTGCTGCTGTGGCGTTGGCGCTTCCGCCATCTTGGCGTGACGCTGCCGCTGTTGATGGCGCTGTCCGCCGTGCTGCTGTACGAGCCGCTGGTCGTCTTGCAGCCCGGGTTCTGGTTGTCCTTCGGGGCGGTCGGCTTGCTGATCTTGAGCTTTGCCGGCCGGCTGGGGGCCTGGCCCTGGTGGCGCACGTTGGGGCGCGCGCAGTGGACGATGGCGGTTGGTCTGGCGCCGATGCTGTTGGCGTTAGGGCTGCCGATCAGCATCAGCAGCCCGCTGGCCAATCTGCTTGCGGTTCCGTGGGTGGGGCTGGTGGCTGTGCCGTTGTCACTGGCGAGCGCCGTGCTGCTGCCAGTGCCGTGGCTCGGCGAGACGACGCAATGGCTGGCAGGTGGTGCGTTGGCCGTACTGTTTCAATTACTGGAGTGGACGGCGGCGCTGGCTCCGGCCTGGCTACCGAGTCGCTTGCCGTTCTGGGCGTGGTTGCTCGTCGCCTTGGGCGCCGTATTGATCCTGCTGCCAGGTGGCGTGCCGCTACGCGCCCTTGGGCTGTTGTTGCTGCTCCCGTTATGGTTTACCCCGACGCAGCGCCCGGCCGAGAACCGAGCAGAACTGTGGATGTTCGACGTCGGGCAGGGCCTGTCCATGCTCATACTGACGCAGCGTCATGCGTTGCTGTACGACGCTGGCGCCAAGTTCGGTGACTTCGATATCGGCGAGCGTGTGGTCATGCCATCGCTGCGCGCGCTGGATGTACGCACGCTGGACATGTTGCTGCTCAGTCACGCCGATAACGACCATTCCGGGGGCGCCGAAGCCGTATTCCGCGACCTTCCGGTCGCAGAGGTGGTGAGTGGTGATGTGCCCGGCTTGCCAGGCGTACTGCAGGCGCAGCCTTGTGACGAGCGCCAGTGGCAGTGGGACGGCGTGCAGTTCTCTACTTGGCGATGGGCTGATGCGACCGACAGCAACCAGGCCTCCTGCGTGCTGATGATCGAAGCGTCAGGTGAGCGCATGTTGCTCACCGGTGATATCGACGCACATGCCGAGCGAGCCCTCATCGACAGCGGTCGTGATCTGCGCGCGCAGTGGTTACTGGCGCCGCACCATGGCAGTCGCAGCTCCTCATCATGGGCCCTGCTAAAGGCCGTCGAGCCAAAAGCGGTGTTGTATTCGCGTGGCCGCCACAACGCTTACGGGCATCCTCATCCCGCGGTCGTCTCGCGGTACCAGGCATTCGATACCCGTGCCTACGACAGCGTCAAGACCGGCGCACTGCGTATTGACCTCGGTTCGTTCGATGAGCCTCAGGCATTGCGTGAAATACCGCGTTTCTGGCGGGAAAAATGAGAACCGCAGCCGTCGGCGGCATCACGACCCTATGCTAGAGTGGCGCCACTTTTGCGAAGGGGATCTGCCACCGTGTGGGAACTGGTTATAGCTGGCGGCTGGGTGATGCTGCCGATCATTCTGTGTTCAATCGCCGCTCTGGGCATTATCGCTGAGCGGCTTTGGACGTTGCGTGTCAGCCGGGTCACGCCCCCCAACCTGCTCGGGCAGGTGTGGCGCTGGATCAAGGACAAGCAGCTCAACAACCAGAAGCTCAAGGAACTGCGTGCCGATTCGCCGTTGGGAGAAATCCTCGCCGCAGGCCTGGCCAATTCCAAGCACGGCCGTGAGGTGATGAAGGAGTGCATCGAGGAGGCGGCCGCCCGTGTGGTGCACGAGATGGAGCGTTATCTGAATGCGCTGGGCACCATCGCCGGGATCACGCCGCTGCTCGGTTTGCTCGGCACGGTGATCGCCATGATCGATATCTTCGGCTCGTTCATGGGGGGCAGCACGGCCAATCCGGCTTTGCTGGCTGGTGGTATTTCCAAGGCGCTGGTCACTACAGCCTCAGGCCTGATCGTGGCCATTCCGGCGCTGTTCTTCCATCGCTTTCTGCAGCGCCGTGTCGACGAGCTGGTGGTCGGCATGGAGCAGGAAGCGATCAAGCTGGTGGAGATGGTGCAGGGCGAGCGTGACGTCGACCTGGCCGAGGAGCCCAAGCCGGCCAAGGGGAGCAAGAAGGCGTGAAGTTCAAACGTAGACGGCGCGAGCAGGTCGAGATCAATCTCGCCTCGCTGATCGACGTGGTATTCATCCTCCTGCTGTTCTTCGTGGTGACCACCACCTTCACCCGTGAAACGCGCATGCAGGTCGACCTGCCTGAGGCTGCCAGCGGTACGCCGCCAGAGCAGAGTGAGCTGACGCAGCTGGAGGTGGTGATCGCTGCCGACGGCGGTTTCTCGCTGAATGGCCAGGCACTGATCAAGAATGATCTGGATAACCTGATGGCCGCGTTGCAGAAGGAATCCGGCGGCGACAACAGCTTGCCGCTGACCATCAGCGCCGATGCCAAGACGGCTCACCAGTCGGTGGTTACCGCCATGGATGCGGCCGGTAAACTTGGCTTCTCGCACCTGCGCATCACCACCGTCGAGACCCAGGCCGCGCCCTGATGGCGAGCTTTTCCGATCGCCTAGTGAGGGCGTGGTACCAAGGCCATCCGGCGCTGGCGCTATTGCGTCCGCTGGAGGCCTTGTACCGGGGCGTTGTGCAGCGCAAGCGCGCGCGCTTTCTCGCTGGCGAAGGGGATATCTATCGCGCGGCTGTTCCGCTGATCGTGGTCGGCAACGTCACTGTTGGCGGTACCGGTAAAACCCCGCTGATTCTTTGGCTGGTCGAGCAGTGCCAGGCCCGCGGCCTGCGCGTTGGCGTGATCAGCCGCGGTTACGGTGCCAAGCCGCCGAGTCTGCCTTGGCGAGTTCGTGCCGAGCAGAGTGCAGAGCATGCCGGCGATGAGCCGTTGCTCATCGTTCAGCGCAGTGGCGTGCCACTGATGATCGATCCAGATCGCAGCCGGGCCGCTCGCGCGTTACTGGCCGAGGAACCGCTGGATCTATTGCTCAGCGATGACGGCTTGCAGCATTACCGCCTGGCGCGTGATGTGGAGCTGGTGCTTATCGATGGCGCACGTGGTCTGGGCAACGGCCGTTGTCTGCCCGCCGGGCCGCTGCGCGAACCGGCCGAGCGGCTGCAGAGTGTGGATGCCTGCCTTTACAACGGCGCATCGCACGATCCGCAGGGCGGTTATGCTTTTACTCTGGTGCCCAGCGCCCTGATCAACCTGCGCAGTGGTGAGCGTCGTCCGCTCGATCACTTTGCCCCCGGTCAGGCCGTGCACGCGGTGGCCGGCATCGGCAACCCGCAGCGTTTCTTCACAACCCTTGAGGCGCTACACTGGCGGCCTGTTGCGCATGCCTTCGCCGACCATGCTGCCTACAGCGCCGAGCTGCTGAGTTTCTTGCCGGCGCTGCCGTTGGTGATGACGGAGAAGGATGCGGTGAAATGCCGGGCTTTCGCAGGCGACGACTGGTGGTATCTGGCCGTCGACGCGCAGCCCTCGGCGGCGTTCCGCGCGTGGTTCGACGCGCGGCTGGATCGCCTGCTCGGCGAGCAGTAACGGCGTCGCGCGCTCACTCCTCTAGCTCTCAAGGATTACCCATGGACCCGAAACTGCTCGATATCCTGGCCTGCCCGATCACCAAGGGCCCGCTCAAGCTCAGCCAGGACAAGACCGAACTGATCAGTAAAGGTGCTGGCGTGGCCTATCCGATCCGCGATGGCATTCCGGTCATGCTGGAAAGCGAAGCCCGCACCCTCAACGATGACGAACGCCTGGACAAGTAAGATGAGCAACGCCTTTACCGTGGTGATTCCGGCGCGTTATGCGTCCACCCGCCTGCCGGGCAAGCCGTTGCAGGATATCGCCGGCAAGCCGATGATCCAGCATGTCTGGGAGCAGGCCTGCAAGAGCAGTGCAGGGCAGGTGGTGGTCGCCACCGACGACGCGCGCATCGTCGAAGCCTGTCAGGGCTTCGGCGCGCAGGTGATACTGACTCGCGCCGATCATAATTCCGGCACCGACCGTTTGGCTGAAGTGGCGGCTGCATTGGGGTTGGCGGCTGATGCCATTGTGGTCAACGTGCAAGGTGACGAGCCGCTGGTGCCGCCCGCGATCATTGATCAGGTCGCCGCCAACCTCGCGGCCAATCCGCAGGCCGCCATCGCCACCCTGGCCGAGCCGATCAGCGATGTTGCCGCCTTGTTCAATCCCAATGTGGTCAAGGTCGCTACCGACCGCAACGGCCTGGCGCTGACCTTCAGCCGCGCGCCGCTGCCCTGGGCGCGTGATGCCTTTGCCGCTGATCGCGATAGCTTGCCTGCTGATGTTCCTTATCGCCGACACATCGGCATCTATGCCTACCGCGCCGGCTTCCTTCAGGACTTCGTCGCCTGGGGCCCATGCTGGCTGGAAAATACCGAGTGCCTGGAACAACTGCGAGCACTCTGGCACGGCGTGCGCATTCACGTCGCCGATGCCTTGGAAGCGCCACCCGCCGGTGTCGATACCCAGGAAGACCTCGATCGCGTCCGCCGATTGCTGGGCGCCTGATGCGCGTCCTGTTCGTTTGTCTGGGTAATATCTGCCGATCCCCCACCGCCGAAGCGGTGTTCCGCCAGCGCCTGCAACAGGCAGGCCTGGCGGAACGCATCGACGTGGATTCTGCCGGTACAGGCGACTGGCACGTCGGCAAAGCGCCGGATTCGCGTACGCAAGAAGTGGCCAGTCGGCGCGGCTATGACTTGTCGAACCTGCGCGGTCGCCAGGTATCCCCGGATGACTTCGCTCGTTTTGACTTGGTGCTGGCCATGGATGTCGCCAATCTGCGCGACCTGCAGCGCATGCGTCCGGCTCAGGCGCGCGGCGAACTGGATCTGTATCTGCGCCGTTACCAACTGGCGGTGGATGAGGTGCCCGACCCGTACTACGGCGGCAATGAAGGCTTCGAGCACGTGCTGGATCTGCTCGAAGCGGCCAGCGATGCGCTGCTTATCGAACTCAAGGGGCGTCTATGACCTTGGTGGTGCAGTCTGCCGTGTCGCTCAGGGCCTACAATACCTTTGGCGTCGACGTGGCCGCCCGCTATTGGGCCGAGGCCTCTGACGATGCCCAGGTACGCCAGGCGCTGGACGCCGCGCGGGACCGGCAGGTGCCGCTGCTGGTGCTCGGGGGCGGCAGCAACCTGCTGCTGACCGCCAACGTCGAGGCACTGGTGCTGCGCATGGCCAGCCGTGGCATTCGCGTCGTCGCCGATGACGGCCAGCGCGTAGAGATCGAAGCCGAGGCGGGCGAGCCCTGGCACGGTTTCGTACTGTGGACGCTGCAGCAGGGTTTCGCAGGTCTGGAAAACCTCAGCCTGATTCCGGGCACGGTCGGCGCTTCGCCGGTGCAGAACATCGGTGCCTACGGCGTCGAACTGAAGGACTGTTTCCTTGGCCTGACGGCGCTTGACCGGCGAAGCGGCGAGATCCGCGAGTTCGATCTTCAGGATTGCGCCTTTGCCTACCGCGACAGCCGCTTCAAGCGGGAGAGCGGCCGCTGGATCATTCTGCGTGTGCGCTTTGCTCTGGAGCGCAATGCGAGCCTGCATCTTGATTATGGCCCGGTGCACCAGCGCCTGGCCGAGCAGGGTATCGAGGCGCCGAGCGCCAGCGATGTCAGCCGGGCCATCTGCGCCATTCGCAGCGAGAAGCTGCCCGACCCCGCCGTACTTGGCAATGCTGGCAGCTTTTTCAAGAATCCGCTGGTGCCGGCTGAGCTGGCGCAGCGGTTGCAGCAACAGCATGTGGATCTGGTTGCCTATCCTCAGGCCGATGGTCAGGTGAAGCTGGCGGCCGGCTGGCTGATCGAGAAGGCCGGCTGGAAAGGCTTCCGTGACGGCGATGCAGGCGTTCATCGCCTGCAGGCGCTGGTGCTGGTCAACTATGGGCATGCCACCGGGCAGCAACTGCTCGGGCTGGCGCAGCGCATTCAGGCGGATATCGCAGAGCGCTTTGGCGTGAGCCTGGAGATCGAGCCGAACGTGCTCTGATCGACGTCCAGGTGCACTTCGCCGAGTGGCGAGGTGCACCGGTTCCTTTTCTCCTTTGATCCATTCCTGGGCTGCCGATGTCGCGTGCGCCGGCCAACGGCGGTCATGCTCAAACCTAAATGCCAGCCACAAAAAAGGGGATGCCGAAGCATCCCCTTTTCTTTGCCGCGTTACCTATCAGGCTTGCGGCTTGCGCTCGTCCTGATCCTGCTGGGCGCTTTCGTCTAGCGGAGTGACGATCACGTCAGCGGGCTGGACCGGCTCGACCGGCGCGTTGGCCTGTTGAGTGTCGACCACGGTATCGCTTTCCACTGCTGGAGCAGCTTCCACAGCCGGAGCAGCTTCGACGACAGCAACAGCTGGAGCAGTCTTGGCAGCCTCAGCAGCTTCACGGGCCAGACGCTCTTCTTCACGCTTGCGGCGACGCACTTCACGCGGGTCGTTCGGTGCGCGGCCATTGCTGGTCACTGCTGCCGCAGGTGCTGCCGGCTCTTCGGCTACCGGTGCTTCCACTACCGCTTCCGGGGCTGCCGGAGCAGTCTCGAAGGTGGTTTCAGCAACTGGCGCTTCGATGATCGGCGTTTCAGCAACCGCTGCTTCAACGGCCGCTTCACGCACCGGCTCGGCATCCGCAGGGGCGACCTGTGGCTCGGCTTCGAACGAGGTGGCCGAAGCACGTGGTTGCTCGATTTCCGGCAGAGGCTCAATCACTGCATCAGCACGTTCGGCCACTGTTTCAGCTGGCACTTCGGCTGGCGCAGGAGCTGCGTCGGCGAATTCGATGGCTGCTTGCGCTGGCTGCTCGACCTCGGCCGTTGCCTGTGCTTCCTGAGTCGCAGCAGGGGCTGCGATTTCAGTAGGGGCAGGAGTGCTAGCTTCCTGAGCGACAAGCTGCTGTTCGGCAGGCTGCTCGGTTTCCGCGATTACAGCGGCTACGGTGGCGGCGGCTGCGATACGGGCGCCGTCTACCGGCTCCTCGTTGCTGTCGTCACTGCTTTCGCTGCCTTCGATCAGGTTGCCATCGGCATCACGCTGACGCTCGCGACGGTTGCTGCGGCGACGCTGACCACGGGAGCGGCGACGTGGGCGTTCGCTGCCCTCGGTGCCGTCCTGATCGTCGTCCTGCTGCTCGTCGTTGTTCAGCACTTCCTCTTCAGCGCTATCGGCCTGAGCCTGCTCAGCGCGCGGTTGACGCTCTTCACGCGGCTGGCGTGGCTGACGCGGTTCACGCTGTGGGCGTTCTGCACGTGCTTCTTCACCAGCGGTTTCGTTCTGCGGCTCGGCATCAAGCGGGGCACGCAGTTCACGCGGCTGACGCTCTTCACGCGGGCGACGCTCACGACGGTTTTCCTGGCCTTCGCGCGGCGGACGGGACTGACGCACTTCCTGCGGTTCACGCACTTCCACGTTCTCACGCGGCTGGCGCTCTTCACGCGGGGCACGCGGCTGACGTTCTTCGCGCGGTGCGCGCTCTTCACGCGGCGCACGTTCCTCGCGCGGGGCGCGGTCTTCACGTGGGGCTCGTTCTTCGCGCGGCTTGCGCTCTTCGTCACGGCGGCTGCCGCGGTTGCGGTTCTGCTGGCGGCCGTTGCGACGCTCGTCACCACGCGGCTGACGCTCGCCTGGCTTCTTCTCGACGACGGTTGGTTTCTGCGGCTCTTCGGCGCTGGCGAACAAGCCCACCAAGGACTTCACCAGACCTTTGAACAGACCGGTTTGCGGTGCGGCAGCAACCGGAGTCGCCGGGGCGGCAACGGCCACTTCCGGAGCTGGTGCGCTGCGCGGCGGGGCGGCCTTGATCGCGGCTTCCTGGCGAACCAAGGTGCGAGTGGCGGCAGCCGGTTTCTCTTCCTCGACCTCGACCGTGGCCATCTCGTAGCTGGTCTGGGTGCTCTGGGCTTCCGGGCTGTCATCACGGATACGCTGCACTTCGAAGTGCGGTGTTTCCAGGTGATCGTTCGGCAGGATGACAATGCGTGCACGGGTGCGCAGTTCGATCTTGGTGATCGAGTTGCGCTTCTCGTTGAGCAGGAAAGCAGCGACCGGGATTGGCACCTGGGCGCGAACCTCGGCGGTGCGGTCCTTCAGGGCTTCTTCTTCGATCAGGCGCAGAATGGCCAGGGACAGCGATTCGACGTCACGGATGATGCCTTGGCCGTTGCAGCGCGGGCAGACGATGCCGCTGCTTTCGCCCAGAGAGGGGCGCAGGCGCTGACGGGACATTTCCAGCAGGCCGAAGCGCGAGATGCGACCAACCTGTACACGGGCGCGGTCGGCTTCCAGTGCTTCACGTACTTTCTCTTCGACGGCGCGCTGGTTTTTGGCCGGCGTCATGTCGATGAAGTCGATGACGATCAGGCCGCCGATGTCGCGCAGGCGCAGCTGGCGGGCGATTTCTTCGGCGGCTTCCAGGTTGGTCTGCAGCGCGGTTTCTTCGATGTCGCTGCCTTTGGTGGCGCGCGCCGAGTTGATGTCGATGGACACCAGTGCTTCGGTCGGATCGATATAGATCGAACCACCGGACGGCAACTTCACTTCACGCTGGAAGGCGGTTTCGATCTGGCTTTCGATCTGGAAGCGATTGAACAGCGGCACGCTGTCTTCGTACAGCTTGATCTTGCTGGCGTACTGCGGCATCACCTGGCGGATGAAGGTCAGGGCTTCTTCCTGGGCTTCGACGCTATCGACAAGTACTTCGCCGATGTCCTGGCGCAGGTAGTCGCGGATGGCGCGGATGATGACGTTGCTTTCCTGATAGATCAGGAATGGGGCAGGGCGATCCAGCGAGGCTTCCTTGATGGCGCTCCACAGTTGCAGCAGGTAGTCGAGATCCCACTGCATTTCTTCGCTGCTGCGGCCCAAACCGGCGGTGCGTACGATCAAGCCCATATCGTTGGGAATGTCGAGGCCGTTGAGGGCTTCGCGCAGTTCGTTGCGCTCTTCACCTTCGATGCGGCGGCTGATGCCACCAGCACGCGGGTTGTTAGGCATCAGAACCAGATAGCGGCCGGCGAGGCTGATGAAGGTGGTCAGGGCTGCGCCCTTGTTGCCACGCTCTTCTTTCTCGACCTGAACGATGACTTCCTGGCCTTCCTTGAGCACGTCCTTGATGTTGACGCGGCCTTCGGGGGCCTTGCTGAAGTATTCGCGGGAGATTTCTTTGAGGGGGAGGAAGCCGTGACGCTCGGAGCCGAAGTCGACGAATGCGGCTTCAAGGCTTGGTTCTACGCGGGTAATACGCCCTTTGTAGATGTTGGATTTCTTCTGTACACGGGCACCTGACTCGATGTCCAGGTCGTACAGGCGCTGGCCATCTACCAGCGCAACACGCAACTCTTCAGGTTGAGTCGCGTTAATCAGCATTCTTTTCATGTGGTACCAATGGTTTCCGGTGCTGCCGGAAGCCGCGTTAGGCACACACGACGCTCAGGGTCGGTGTCAGGCGCGTCAGAAACGGGCGTAAATCGTTTCATTGTCGAGCGGCAGCAGCCAGTTGTGCTGGGCCGCGACGGACGTCTCCTGCTCGCTGTATATGACAGAAAGCACTCAGAACAGGCTTGTAGTCCGCTGCACATTGGCCGCACTGCGTCATTAAAACGGGCTGGGAGCTGGCTTACCGCGGTAAGCGTTGCTTCCTGCTCGTAGTGTCCAGCCGGAGGCTGTAACTGACGTAGCGCCTTGCATGGCTCTAGCTCGCGAGACCGTAAGTACGTTCTCAGTCAGGAGGAGGAATCAAGGGTCGGTAGCGGACGAGATAAAGCGTCTTGGTTAAAGCTGTTTGCTACGCAGGCCGACCGTTGTGCATCTCCACCCTACACGTATCGCTGAAAATCGGGTGCCGCTCACGAAATCCGCAGCGGGTTGGCATTTACCGCAACCGTCCATGTGGGCAGGTTACGCATCTGTGTCTCAGGCCTTATTTCCGAGTTTCTCGAGCAGCCTTGGTGGCCTATCGCTCTATGAGGAACCCGTCGGACGGCCTTACGTCCTGAAAGGGTTGCTTGATTCACGATGGCGGTTTGGCAACATCCGTGAATCAGGCCGCTTTTGGCGGCATTCGCGACTATAGCAGCAATGATTAAGTGCTTCAAATCCATAAAAATTGTATCATCTCGACCATGACGACACCCACTACTCCAACCTCCGGCGTCCAGCTGCTTGAGGTCGCGCCTGAACTCGCGGGTCAGCGCATCGACAACTTCCTTCGCACCCAGCTCAAGGGTGTGCCCAAGACTTTGATCTACCGCATCCTGCGCAAGGGTGAGGTGCGGGTCAATAAAGGCAGGATCAAGCCCGAGTACAAGCTGCAGCCCGGTGACATCGTGCGTGTACCGCCGCTGCGCCTGGCCGAGCGTGACGAGCCTGAGCCCCTGGCTCAAGGCCTGTTACAACGCCTGGAAGCAGCCATCGTGTATGAAGACAAGGCGCTGATCGTGCTTAACAAGCCGGCTGGCATCGCCGTGCACGGTGGCAGCGGCCTGAACTACGGCGTGATCGAAGCCTTTCGCCAGCTGCGCCCGGATGCCAAGGATCTGGAGTTGGTGCACCGCCTCGACCGCGACACGTCCGGCCTGCTGATGATCGCCAAGAAGCGCAGCATGCTGCGTCATCTGCATGAGCAGTTACGAGGCGATGGCGTCGATAAGCGCTACATGGCGCTGGTGCGCGGCCATTGGGCGACTGCCAAGAAGCAGATCAATGCGCCGCTGCTCAAGAGCAACCTGCGCTCGGGCGAGCGCATGGTCGAGGTGAATTCCGAAGGCAAGGAGGCGCTGACCCTCTTCCGCGTGCTGCGCCGTTTCGGTGAGTTCGCGACCCTCGTCGAGGCTAAGCCGGTTACTGGGCGAACGCACCAGATTCGTGTGCATGCCCAGTACGGCGGTCACTGCATCGCGGGTGACAGCAAGTACGGCGATGACGACTTCAGTCGCGAGATTCGCGAGTTGGGTGGCAAGCGCCTGTTCCTGCATGCCTATGAGCTGAATATCCCGCTGCCCGAAGGCGGCGTGCTGAAGTTGGAGGCGCCCGTCGACGAGATGTGGGCGCGCACCGTGGAGCGCCTGAGTGCCTGATTACAAACTTCTGATCTTCGATTGGGACGGCACGCTGGTCGACTCGATCGGCCGCATCGTCGCCGCCATGCACCAGGCAGCGGAACAGTGCGGTATGCCGCGCCTGGACGATGAAACGGTCAAGGGCATCATCGGCCTGGCGATGCCGGAAGCGATCGCCACGCTGTACCCGGAACTCGTCGAGGCCGGGCACGTCGAACGCTTCCATGCCTGCTACAGCGACTGCTACGTAGCCATTGATCGCATCCCGTCGGCGTTTTTCCCTGGCGTGGAGCAGAGCCTGGCAGCGTTGCGTGAGCAGGGCTATCAGTTGGCTGTGGCTACCGGCAAGAGTCGTCGTGGCTTGCAGCGGATTCTCGATGCGCTCGGCTGGCAGGACTATTTCGATATCACACGCTGCGCCGATGAAACGGCGAGCAAGCCGGACCCCAGGATGCTCCATGAGATTCTTGAGCATTGCGGCGTACCTGCCAGCCAGGCGCTGATGATCGGTGATGCGTCATTTGATCTACTGATGGCGCAACGTGCGGGTATGGATGCGGTCGCAGTAGGCTACGGTGCGCAGACGCTGGCGGCGTTGAGCGCCTACGAGCCGAAGCTGTCGATCAACCATTTTATGGAACTGAGTGCCTGGCTGAACCAGACGGTCGCCGAGTCCCGAACCGAGGAGATTGAGCATGTGGGGTGACAGAAAGACGCCGACGGTCTCCGAGAGCGATCCGAAGAGCTGGAAGCTGCTTGAAAAGACCTTGCTGGCCAGTGTGCATGAACAGCGTCGTTCGCGCCGCTGGGGGATTTTCTTCAAATTGCTGACCTTCATTTACCTGTTTGGCGCGCTGGCGTTGTTCTCGCCGTTGCTCAACCTGCAGAAGGGCGCCACCAGCACGGCGCACACCGCAGTGATTGAGGTGCGCGGCATGATCGCCGACAAGGAAGCGGCCAGCGCCGACAACATCGTTGGCAGCCTGCGTGCGGCGTTCAAGGACTCCAACACCAAGGGCATCATCCTGCGCATCAACAGCCCAGGCGGCAGCCCGGTGCAGTCTGGCTATATCTATGACGAAATTGGACGCCTGCGTGGCGAGCACCCGGACATCAAGGTCTACGCAGTGATTTCCGACCTGGGCGCTTCGGGTGCCTATTACATCGCCAGTGCTGCCGACCAGATCTACGCCGACAAGGCCAGCTTGGTTGGCTCCATCGGCGTGACGGCGGCCAGTTTCGGTTTTACCGGGCTGATGGACAAGCTGGGTGTCGACCGCCGCGTGTACACCTCGGGCGAACACAAGGCGTTCCTCGATCCGTTCCAGCCACAGAAGCCTGAAGAAGCGGCGTTCTGGAAGACCGTGCTGGAAACCACTCACAAACAGTTCATCGACAGCGTGAAGAAAGGCCGCGGCGACCGCCTCAAGGATGCCGAGCATCCCGAGTTGTTCTCCGGTCTGATCTGGTCCGGCGAGCAGGCGCTGCAACTGGGCCTGATCGATGCGCTGGGCAACACCAGCTCGGTGGCCCGTGACGTGATTGGCCAGGAAGAACTGGTCGACTTCACCGTGCAGGAAAGCCCGCTGGACCGCTTCACTAAGAAGCTCGGCACCAGCGTGGCGGAGCACCTGGCACTGTGGATGGGCTTCCAGGGCCCGGCGCTGCGTTAATCACACGGCGCGCAATAAAAAGCCCCGGCCATGTGCCGGGGCTTTTTATTGTGCGATGACTGCTAATCAGGTGGACGGATGAAGCGTCAACTACACGCCTCGGTCCATGCTCTTAGCGTTCGTCGAGTGCGAAAGCGGTCAGGCTATAGGTGGGGATACCCATGTCCTGCAGTCGGCGTGAGCCGCCCAGCTCCGGCAGGTCGATGATCGCCGCTGCTTCGTGAATGCCAGCGCCCATGCGCTTGACCAGTTGCACGGCGGCGAGCAGGGTGCCGCCAGTGGCGATCAGGTCATCGACGATCAATACGCTGTCGCCTTCGCAAAGGCTGTCGGCATGCACTTCCAGGAAGGCTTCGCCGTATTCGGTCTGGTAAGCCTGGCTGATTACGTCGGCCGGCAGCTTGCCTTGTTTGCGGAACAGCACCAGCGGTTTGTTCAGCTCATAGGCGATGATCGAGCCGATCAGGAAGCCTCGTGCGTCCATGGCGCCGACGTGGCTGAAATCGGCCTCGACGTAGCGTTGGATCAGGCTGTCGATGACCATGCGCAGTGCACGCGGCGACTGGAACAATGGCGTGATATCGCGGAACACCACGCCCGGTTTTGGAAAGTCGTTAACCGGGCGGATGAGGGTCTTGATGCTGAATTCGTCGAAAATCATCGGTAATCCTTGAAACGGTCTCTTGAGCTTAAAGCTCCATCAGCCGTTAAGGTTACCACCGGCCAGGGCACAGAGCTCGATTGGGTCGAGAATATGCACTTCCTTGCCTTCGGCTTCGAGCAGCTTGCTCTGCTGGAAGCGTGTGAACACCCGCGACACGGTTTCCACTGCCAGGCCAAGGTGATTGCCGATTTCGTTGCGTGACATCGCCAGGCGGAATTGGTTGGCCGAAAAGCCCCTGGCACTGAAGCGCGCGGACAGGTTGACCAGGAAGGTGGCGATGCGCTCGTCGGCAGTTTTCTTCGACAGCAGCAGCATCATTTGCTGATCATCGCGAATCTCGCGGCTCATCACGCGCATCAACTGGCGGCGCAGCTGCGGCAGGCTTACCGACAGCTCATCGAGGCGCTCGAAGGGAATTTCACACACCGAGGTGGTTTCCAGCGCTTGGGCCGACACCGGATACAGTTCGGTGTCCATGCCGGACAGGCCGACCAGTTCGCTGGGCAGATGAAAGCCGGTGATTTGTTCTTCACCCGCATCGCTCAGCCCGAAGGTCTTCAGCGCACCGGAGCGCACCGCGAATACCGAGCTGAAGGCATCACCTTGGCGGAACAGAAATTCGCCCTTTTTCAGCGGGCGGCCACGCTTGACGATGTCGTCGAGCGCGTCCATGTCCTTAAGGTCTAGCGAGAGAGGCAGGCAGAGACTGGCGAGGCTGCAATCCTTGCAGTGGGCCTGATGAGGGGTGCGCAGCTTGATGCTTTCGGACATCGGCAGTGTTCCTAACGGGTAAACACACAGAAGTCGTAAGGGTACCGCGCCAGAGGGGCGCGCGGCCAGCGCATGCGGTGCGCTCAAGTGTCGCTGCACGAGGCCGATAACCGGTAATGATCGGCTTTAGGCAAGGAGTGGCGTGATGCGAGTGGATGTACCTGCGGTGGTCGAGCGTAGCGCCGTGACGACTAATTCTACGTTGGCGACGGCTGCCGTCACGCCTGTCGATGTATCCGAAAGCGGGGCAGCGCCGGCTGCAGGCGCACCGGCAGAGCCTGGCCTCAAAGTGACGCTGTCTGCCGAGGGCCTGATGCGCTCGAAGACCGAAAGCAAGAACAGCGACATTGATGAAAGCGGCCTGCCCGACGCCGTCAAGCAATTGCTCAAGATGATCCGTGAGCTCAAGGCGCAACTCGCCGAGAAGATGGCCGAGCTACAAGCGCTCATGGCGCAGAGCGACATGGATGACGAAACACGTCAGGCCCGCGCCCAGGCCCTGCAGACCGAAGTCGGTTCGATCAGCGGCGCGCTGACCACAGCCACTGCCGAGCTGGCCAGGGTGATGCGGGACCAGAAACTCAGCACCGAACAAAGCGCCGCGGTCGGCTCATTGCTGAACGGTTGAGCCAGGCATCTGCGCCGCGCGGCGTGGTTCAGATCACCCGCGAAAAGCGCTGCAGGTTCTGCTCGCTCAGGTAGCGATCGAACAGCATGCACAGCGAGCGTACCAGCAGCCGCCCGGCTGGCAGAACTTCGATGCGGTCGTCATTCAATTCGATCAGGCCGTCATGATCCATCTGCTGCAGGGCCGGCCAGAGATCGGCGAAGTAGCTATGGAAGTCGATGGCGAAGCGCTGCTCGATCGCCGAGAAATTCAGTTGGAAGTGACAGATCAGCTGTTGGATAACCGCACGGCGCACGCGATCGTCGTCGTTGCAGATCAAGCCGCGCTGGGTCGCCAGTTGCTGGTTGCCGAGGCTGGCCTGGTAGGCCGCCAGGTCTGCGCTGTTCTGGCAGCACAAATCGCCGACCTGGCTGATCGCCGACACCCCAAGGCCGATCAGGTCGCAGTGGCCATGCGTGGTGTAGCCCTGAAAATTGCGTTGCAGGCTGCCGTCCTCCTGGGCGCTGGCCAGCTCGTCGTCGGGCAGGGCGAAGTGGTCCATGCCGATGTAGCGGTATCCGGCACTGGCCAATTGCTCGATGCTGCCTTGCAGCATGGCCAGTTTGTTTGCAGCGCTGGGTAACTGGCGGCTGTCGATGCGCCGCTGCGGCATGAAGCGCTCCGGCAGGTGAGCGTAATTGAACAGCGACAGGCGATCCGGCTGCAGGGCGATCACTTGCTGCACGGTGTGGGCGAAGTTTTCCGGGGTTTGTTGTGGCAGTCCGTAAATCAGGTCGATGTTCACCGAACGAAACTGCAGGGTACGCGCGGCCTCGATGATGGCGCGGGTTTCTTCCAGGCTCTGCAGGCGATTGATGGCGCGCTGCACGTTGGGATCGAGATCCTGCACGCCGAGGCTGACGCGATTGAAGCCCAGTTCGCGCAGCAGGCCCATGGTCGACCAGTCCGCCTCGCGCGGGTCGATCTCGATGCTGTAGTCGCCGGAGTCGTCGTCAAGCAGGCTGAAGTGCTCGCGCAGCTGGCTCATCAGCCGCCGCAGCTCGTCATGGCTCAGGAACGTTGGAGTACCGCCGCCCAGGTGCAGTTGTTCGATGCGCTGGCGCTTGTCGATATGGTGGCCGATCAGCGTCATTTCCCGCTCCAGCGCTTGCAGATAGGGCTGGGTGCGGCCGCGATCCTTGGTGATGACCTTGTTGCAAGCGCAGTAGTAACAGATGTTGGCGCAGAACGGCAGGTGCAAGTACAGCGACAGCGGGCGCTGGGCGCGGCGGCTCTCTCGCAAGGCATGCAGCAGATCGAAGGAGCCAACGCCCTCGTGCAGTTGCACGGCGGTCGGGTAAGAGGTGTAGCGTGGTCCGGCTTGATCATAGCGGCGGATCAGGTCGGTATCCCAGTGGATGGCGTTGAGCATGGCGAGGTCCGCGTCAGCATTGAATGCCTGGCAGTCTAGGGCGCGGCCGGTTTGGCCTTTTTGATCTGAGTCATGGGGGCGCAGGGGCATAACTACCGTTAAGCGCGCGCCTCGTAGCCTGGGTTGAGCGCAGCGATACCCGGGAGAAGATGCCCGGGATCTCGCGCTGCTCAACCCACGCCGCTGTCGGCTGCCTTAGTGCCCCATCAACCAATGCTGGTGCGGGCCAGGCAGTGTCCACAGGCCGAACAGCATCACCAGCAGCCCACCGGCCATTCGCACGCCGCGGCGGCTCAGCAGATGTTTCAGACGCTCGGCCGCCAGCCCGGTGGCCAGCAGCACCGGCAGCGTGCCGATGCCGAACGCCAGCATCAGCGCGGCGCTGTGCCAGGCATTGCCCTGGCTCGCTGCCCACAGCAGGGTGCTGTACACCAGCCCGCAGGGCAGCCAGCCCCACAACCCGCCGAGCAGCAACGCACGGGACGCGGTGGTGACCGGCATGACGCGCCGTGTAATCGGTTGGATGTTTCGCCACAGCCCGCGGCCCAGCGCTTCGATGCGCGTCAGCCCGCCCCACCAGCCCGCCAGATACAGGCCCATCACGATCAACAGCGCGCCAGCGATACCGCGCAGCGCCGTAGCTAGCGGGCCGCTGGCCACGGCCCAGCCAGCGAGGCCGAGCAGCAGGCCGGCCAGGGTGTAACTGAGGATGCGCCCGGCGTTGTAGGCCAGCAGCAGGCGCAAGCGCTGCTGCCGTGGTTCGGGCGCAATGGCCAGGGTCAGCGCGCCCATCAGCCCGCCGCACATGCCCAGGCAGTGGCCACCGCCGAGCAGGCCGAGAATCAACGCCGACAGCAATTGCGGTAACAGGTCAGTCATGGTTCTTAGCGTCTGCCTCGCTGGCCTGCTTCACGGCGGCGGTATGGCGTGGGTCGTCATCGTCGAAGAGGATGCGATGCGCGGGGCTGTCGAGGTCGTCGTACTGGCCGCTGTCGACTGCCCAGAAAAACAGCCACACGGCGAAGGCCACCAGCAGCAACGCAACGGGAATCAGGATGTACAGCGCGGTCATGACGATTTCCCCAGTCGCAGTGCGTTGAGTACCACCAGCAATGAGCTGAACGACATGCCCAGCGCGGCCCAGATCGGCGTGATCAGACCCAGCGCGGCGAAGGGCAGCACCAGGCCGTTATAGAGCCCGGCCCATGCCAGGTTCTCGATGATAATGGTGCGGGTGCGGCGGGCCAGGCGCAGTGCCTCGACCAGGCTGCTCAGACGATTGGATAACAGCACGGCGTCGGCGCTGGTCTTCGCCAGGTCGGAGGCCGAGCCCATGGCCACGCTGATATCGGCTCCCGCGAGTACCGGCACGTCATTGACCCCATCGCCGAGCATCAGCACGCGTCGCCCTTGTTGCTGCAATTCACGCAGGATGGCCAGCTTGGCGTCTGGCGTCAGCCCGCCGCGGGCCTGTTCGATACCCAGCTGCGCGGCCACTTCGCCGACCATCGGCGAGCTGTCGCCACTGAGCAGCATGATCTGCCAGCCGCGTTCCCGCGCAGCTGCGATCAACTCGCCCGCGTCGTCTCGCAGCCGGTCATCGAGGACCAACCAGGCCAGCGGGCCGCTTTCATCGCCAAGCAGCAACCACTGGCCCTGATCGCCCGGAATGGCTGGAGCGGGGCTGGCGCTCAGCGCAGTGACGAACGCCGCCTGGCCAATGCGCAGCCGGCGGCCGTCCACCACGCCTTGCAAACCGAGGCCGGGAAAACTCTCCAGCGCCTCGGCGCACGCCGATGTGTGGCCGAACGCACGGGCGATGGGGTGTTCGGAGTGACTCTCCAGGGCCGCAGCGAGGGCCAGGCAAGCGTCGTTGTCCAGCGAGCCGAGCGCATGCACCGAGCGCAGCGTGAGGCGGCCTTCGGTAAGGGTGCCGGTCTTGTCCACGATCAACGTGTCGATCTGCTGCAACCCTTCGAGCACATGGCCGCGGGTCAGCAGCATGCCGAGTCGGTGCAGCGCTCCGGTGGCGGTGGTCAGCGCGGTGGGCGTGGCCAGGGCGAGGGCGCACGGGCAGGTGGCGACCAGCAGGGCAAGCACTACCCAGAAAGCCCGCGATGGGTCGAGCTGCCACCAGACCAGGCCGACGATGGCCGCGATGATCAGAACGATCAGCAGGAACCACTGCGCGACCCGGTCGGCGACTTCTGCCAGGCGTGGTTTTTCGCTCTGGGCGCGCTCCAGCAGGCGCACGATGGCCGATAGCCGGGTGGCATCGCCTAGCGCCTGCACCTCGACGGTCAACGGGCCTTCGACATTCAGCGTGCCCGCAGTCACGCCGTCGCCCGCGGTGCGCGGTTGCGGCAGGTACTCGCCGGTCAGCAGTGATTCGTCGACGCTGGAATGGCCCTGCAGCACCATGCCATCAGCTGGCACCAGGGCGCCGGGCGAGACCAATACGTGATCCCCCAGGCGCAGTTCGCTGAGCAGGATGCGCTGGCTCTGGCCCTGTTCATCCAGGCGCAGGCAGGAGGCCGGCAATAGCTTGACCAATTGCGCGGTAGCCGCCGCGGTGCGTTCACGGGCGCGGCGCTCCAGATACCGGCCGCTGAGCAGAAACAGCGCGAACATGCCCACCGCGTCGAAATACAGCTCGCCATGGCCGGTGACGGTCGACCAGATGCCCGCCGCATAAGCACCGCCGATGGCCAGCGACACCGATACGTCCATGCTCAGCTGGCGGGTATGCAGGTCACGCAGCGCGCCACGGAAGAACTGGCCGCAGCAATAAAAGACGACGGGCGTGGTAAGGATCAGGCTGACCCAGCGCAGGATGCTGTCCAGCTCTGGGCTCAGGTCGACGTTGAACTCCGGCCAGGTGGCCATGCTCGCCATCATCACCTGCATCCACAGTAATCCGGCCACCCCCAGCTGGCGCATGGCGCGGCGATTCTCGCGGGTCAGCTGTTCGGCAGCGACGTCAGCCTGCCACGGATGGGCCGCGTAGCCGATCCGGCGGATTTCACCAAGCAGCTCGCTGAGCGGCACGGCGCTCGGGTTCCAGCGCACCAGCAGCCGATGGCTGGACAGGTTGAGGTGGGCATCGGCCACGCCGGGCAGGGAGCGCAGATGTTTTTCGATCAGCCAGCCACAAGCCGCGCAGGTGATGCCTTCGATCAACAGGCTGGTTTCGCTCAGGTCGCCGTGCTGTTCCACGAATGGCTGCTGCACATCGTTGCGGTCGTACAGGGCCAGCTCGTCCGGCAGCGCCTGGGGCAACTGCTGCGGGTTGTTGGCGGTTTCGCTGCGGTGGCGGTAATAGTGCTCCAGGCCGTTCTGCACGATGGTTTCGGCCACCGCCTGGCAGCCTGGGCAGCACATGGGCCGGGAATGCCCGAGCACCATCGTCTCGAAGCACGCGCCCATAGGAATCGGCAGGCTGCAGTGATAGCAGAACGACGGGCCGCTACGTTCCAACGGCGCCGCGCGGGGAATTGAAGCGTCGATCAGTGTTCATCCCCAAGCTGGATGGTCTCGCCGGGCTGCAGGGTTTCTTCCTCGAACAGGCGCCAGTTACCATCGCCTTCCTGGCCGATTAGCTCGACAAAGCGGCGGCCCTGCACGCTGTCCTGCAGGTTACCGAGATACAGGCCTGCGCCCTGATGTTGCAGCACCACCCGGCGGTCGCGCTCGGGCTGCGTGGGCGACACCAGATTGAGGATCAGCTGCGCTGGGGCGCTGTTGCCCTGCAGCTGCAGTTCAGCGACGCCGCGTTCGTCATCGAGATCAAGGCTGGCACGCAGTTGCAGGCGCGCGGCCAGGTTCTCGCGCTCCAGTGACTGGTTGATGCCCTTGCCGACGTTGTAGTAATCATCGGAGATCAACCCTGGCGGATTGCGTGTGGCCACGGTCAGCAGGGTCAGCCCCTGGATCACCGAGTAGCCGAGCAGGGCGATCAGGAACCAGGGCCAGAACTGCTTGTACCAGGGGGCGGGTTGGAGCTCTTCGTTCATGGTGCTCTGGTTCCTTGTATTCGTGAGCCACAAGCCTCAGCCGGCGATGGCCTTGCAATCGAGATGGTGGACAAAAGAGCGCTGTCCACCCTACGCGAACCTGCCGTTCCTCTACCTCACACTGGGGCCGATAAAGCGGCTGCTGGCGTCGTTATGGATGCTGTCGTCATCGGTGGCGCGGATGCGAAAGGTGATTTCGTTGGTGCTCGACGGCAGTTTCTCGGCGTCGATGGACAGCTCCACCGGAATCGCCAGCACTTCGCCGGCCAGTGCGCGGCCTTCGCGGCGGCCTTCATAGACCAGCCCGTCCAGCCCTTCGGCGTCGATGCGGTACACCACGTCGTGTTGCGCCTTGTTCATGATTTTCAGGGTGTAGACGTTTTCGATCCGGCCCAGCTCGTTTTCCCGATACAGGACGCGGTCCTTGAGTACGTCCAGCTCGACCAGTGAGCGGTCGTTCACTGCCCACGCGAACACCGCGAGCATGGCCAGCAAGGCGATGGCGTAACCGAGCAGGCGCGGACGCAACAGGCGGGTTTTCTGACCCGACAGGTTGTGTTCGGTGGTGTAGCTGATCAGCCCGCGGGGGTAACTCATCTTGTCCATGATGCTGTCGCAGGCATCGATGCACGCCGCGCAGCCGATGCATTCGATCTGCAAGCCGTCACGGATGTCGATGCCGGTCGGGCAGACCTGTACGCACAGCGTGCAGTCGATACAGTCGCCCAGGCCCTGGGCCTTGTAGTCGGCGGTTTTCTTGCGTGGGCCGCGGGCTTCGCCACGGCGCGGATCGTACGACACGATCAGCGTGTCCTGGTCGAACATCACGCTCTGGAAGCGCGCATAGGGGCACATGTGAATGCACACCTGCTCGCGCAGCCAGCCAGCGTTGCCGTAGGTGGCAAGCGTGAAGAAGCCGATCCAGAACAGCGCCCAGCCGCCGGCCTCGAAGGTGAACAGATCGACAAGCAGTTCGCGGATCGGCGAGAAATAACCCACGAAGGTCAGCGCGGTGATCAGCGACACGCCCAGCCAGATGCTGTGCTTGGCTACGCGACGAGTGAACTTGTTGGCGCTCATCGGCGCTTTTTCCAGCTTCATGCGCTGGTTGCGATCGCCCTCGGTGACTTTCTCCGCCCACATGAATATCCACGTGAAGACGCTCTGCGGGCAGGTGTAGCCGCACCACACGCGCCCGGCGAACACGGTGATGAAGAACAGCCCGAAGGCGGCGATGATCAGCAGCGCCGAGAGCAGCACGAAATCCTGAGGCCAGTAGGTGGCGCCGAAGATGTGGAATTTGCGCGCCGGCAGGTCCCACCATACCGCCTGGTGGCCGTTCCAGTTCAGCCACACGGTGCCGAAGTACAGGGTGAACAGTAGGGCACCGCCTACCCGGCGCAGGTTGCGATAGAAGCCGCTGAACGCACGGGTGTGGATTTTCTCGCGTGCAGCATAAAGGTCGACGGTGTCGCTTTCGGCAGGCGATACGTTCTTGATGGGAATCTGTTGGCTCATCGATGGCTACCACAACGGTTGGTCGGGCATGTCGCGACCGATACGTGCCGGTCGGGATCGTTCGCTGCGCTAGCTGGTGTGGCCGCCCGCTGCAGCGATCAGGCCAGGGGATGGTAAAGGCGGTACCCGAAGCGCGCCCTGACCTGGATCAGTGCAGGCCATGTTTTCCTAGTGTGGGCCGCAGAGCGATGCGCAAGACATACCCACGCGCAGCGAAGGAGCGATCCGGGGGCATTGGGTAGGGTTCCTGGGTTTCGCTTCGCTCAACGCCAGGCTACGGGTGCGCTGTTTGCATTTGTAGCCTGGGTAGAGCGAAGCGAAACCCGGGAGGGGGCATCCCAGGCATCACTTCACGCTTACTTGCTAACGTCGCCCGCCGCCTTACTGCGGCTCAGGCTCATTACATAAGCAGCCAGCAGGTGCACCTTGTCGTTGCCCAGGTACTGCTCCTGCGCCGGCATCTGGCCATTGCGGCCATAGCGAATGGTCTGCTGCAATTGCGCCAGGCTCGAGCCGTAGATCCAGCCGCCCGGTTGGGTCAGGTCGGGCGCCCCTAGCAACGCCATGCCGGTTCCGTTCGGGCCGTGGCAAGCCGCACAGGTGCTGCCGAACAGCTGCTTGCCTTGTTCCAGGTCAGCGTTGTTGCCCTCGGGCAGCGGCAATCCGGCCAGGCCGTTGCGCACGAAAGCGGCGACGTTGCGTACGCCGTCGTCACCCAGAGCATTGCCCCACGCTGGCATGGCGCCGATGCGACCATTCAAGATGGTGGTCTTGATGGTCTCGGCCTCGCCGCCCCAGCGCCAATGCTGGTCGGTCAGGTTGGGGAAGCCCACCGCGCCCTTGGCGTCCGAGCCGTGGCAGATCGAGCAGTAGGTGGCGAACAGCCGGCCGCCCATCTTCAGCGCCTGTTCGTCCTGCGCCACTTGTTCCAGCGGCATGGCCGAATATTTGGCGAAGATGGGGCCATATTCCGCCTCGGCCTTGGCCACTTCGCGCTCCCACTGCGTCACTTGCGTCCAGCCGTCTTCGTAACCCGGCAGCAGGCCTTTGAAATTGCCCAGGCCTGGATAAAGCGCCAGGTAGCCAGCGGCGAAGATCAGCGTGCCGAGAAACAGCATGAACCACCAGCGTGGTAGCGGGTTGTCGTACTCCTCGATGCCGTCGAAAGAGTGTCCCATGGTCTGGTCGGTGGTGTTCTTGCGTTCCCCTTTGCGCGTGGCGAACAGCAGCCAGAACAACGCGACCAGGCTGCCAACCGTCAACAGCGTGATGTACCAGCTCCAGAAGGTGCTCATGGGGTGTCTTTCCTTACTGCTGCTTTGTTGGGTTCATCGGCGAAGGGCAGGTTGGCCGCCTCGTCGAAGGCCTTGGCGCGCCGGCCGCTGTATGCCCACAGCGTCACGCAGGTGAAGGCGATCAGCACCAGTGCGGTCCCGAAGCCGCGCACCATGCCGATGTCGATAAAGTCGAAAAGCATGGGATCACCTCTTGTTTTTCAAGGCAGTGCCGAGCACTTGCAGGTAGGCGACCAGGGCGTCCATCTCGGTCTTGCCCTTCACCGCGGCGCTGGCGCCGGCGATGTCGTCGTCGGTGTAGGGCACGCCCATGAAACGCATGGCCTTGAGCTTGGTAACGGTGTCCTTGCCATCCAGCACGTTCTCGACCAACCACGGATAGGACGGCATCTTCGATTCCGGTACCACGTTGCGCGGGTTGTAGAGGTGCGCGCGATGCCACTCATCCGAGTAGCGCCCGCCCACCCGGGCCAGGTCCGGCCCGGTGCGCTTGGAACCCCACAGGAACGGGTGGTCCCAGACACTTTCGCCAGCAACCGAATAATGGCCGTAGCGCTCGGTCTCGGCGCGGAATGGGCGGATCATCTGCGAGTGGCAGCCGACGCAGCCTTCCTTGATGTACACATCACGCCCTTCGAGCTGCAGCGCGGTGTAGGGCTGCATGCCGGCGACCGGCTCGTTGACCACGTCCTGAAAGAACAGCGGGACGATCTGCGTCAGGCCGCCGATGCTGACGGCGAACACCATCAGTAGCGCCATCAGGCCGACGTTCTTTTCGATGATTTCGTGTTTCATCAGTGGGCCCCCTGTACCGAGAACTGAGCTGCAGCCTCGAGCTCGGCCGGCTTGCTGGCGCGCACGGTCTGCCAGGTGTTCCAGGCCATCACCAGCATGCCGGCGAAGAAAATGCCGCCGCCGATCACCCGCACCACGTAGCCGGGATGGCTGGCTTCCAGCGCTTCGACGAAGGAATAGGTGAGCGTGCCGTCGCTGTTCACCGCACGCCACATCAGGCCCTGGGCGATGCCGTTGACCCACATCGAGGCGATGTACAGCACGGTGCCGATGGTGGCGAGCCAGAAGTGCGCGTTGATCAAGCCGATGCTGTGCATCTGCTCGCGGCCGAACACCTTGGGAATCATGTGGTACAGCGAACCGATGGAGACCATCGCCACCCAGCCCAGCGCCCCGGCATGCACGTGGCCGATGGTCCAGTCGGTGTAGTGGGAGAGGGCGTTGACGGTCTTGATGGCCATCATCGGCCCCTCGAAGGTCGACATGCCGTAGAACGCCAGGGAGACGACGAGAAAACGCAGGATCGGGTCGGTGCGCAACTTATGCCAGGCGCCCGAGAGGGTCATCATGCCGTTGATCATGCCGCCCCAGCTCGGCGCCAACAGCACCAGCGACATCACCATGCCCAGGCTCTGTGCCCAGTCCGGCAGCGCGGTGTAGTGCAGGTGATGCGGGCCGGCCCAGATGTACAGGGTGATCAGCGCCCAGAAGTGCACGATCGACAGGCGATACGAATACACCGGGCGCCCGGCCTGCTTGGGCACGAAGTAATACATCATCCCCAGGAAGCCCGCGGTGAGGAAGAAACCCACCGCGTTGTGCCCGTACCACCACTGGATCATCGCATCCGTGGCGCCCGCGTACAGCGAGTAGGACTTGGTCAGCGAGATCGGCACTTCGAGGTTGTTGACCACGTGCAGCAGCGCCACGGTGAGGATGAACCCGCCGAAGAACCAGTTACCCACATAGATATGGCTGACATTGCGCTTGATGATGGTGCCAAAGAACACGATCGCGTAACTGACCCAGACGATGGTGATCAGAATGTCGATCGGCCATTCCAGCTCGGCGTATTCCTTGCTACTGGTGTAGCCCAGCGGCAGGGTGATGGCCGCCAGCACAATCACCAGCTGCCAGCCCCAAAAGGTGAAGGCCGCCAGCTTGGGCGCGAACAGCGTGGCCTGTGAGGTGCGCTGTACGGCATAGTAACTGGTGGCGAACAGGGCGCAGCCGCCAAAGGCGAAGATCACCGCATTGGTGTGCAGTGGCCGCAGGCGACCGAAGCTCGTCCAGGGCAGATCGAAGTTGAGCCACGGCCAGGCGAGCTGTGCGGCGATAAGCACGCCGACTCCCATCCCGACGATGCCCCACACCACCGTCATGATGGCGAATTGGCGAACCACCTTGTAGTTGTAGGCGGAACTGGTTGTTGTGTTCATGTCTGGGTTTCCATCCACGGTTATGGCAGAGCATCTGCAGCCCCCAAGCAGCGGATAAGTCCGCACACGGAAAAGGGCTTTTTTATGAGCGAGGCAAGCATGCGAGAAGGGCAGCGAAGCGGTATTGACGCCGATCAACAGGCGCAGGGAAGTGCAGCCGCAGGGCTGCTGTGGGATCGGCCAACGGGCGACAGCCTGGTGACCTTGATCCTCGCCCACGGCGCGGGCGCGCCGATGGACAGCGACTTCATGAACCTGATGGCAGGCAAGCTCGCCGCCCGTGGCGTAACGGTGGTGCGCTTCGAATTCGCCTACATGGCCGCGCGCCGCGAAGACGGCAAGAAACGCCCACCCAACCCCCAGGCCAAACTGCTCGAGCGCTGGCGCGAGGTGCATGCCGCCGTGCGGCAACAGGTCACCGGGCCGCTGGCCATCGGCGGCAAGTCCATGGGCGGGCGCATGGCCAGTTTGCTCGCCGACGAGCTGGAAGCGGATGCGCTGGTCTGCCTGGGCTACCCGTTCCACGCCATCGGCAAGGCCGACAAACCGCGCACTGTGCATTTGGCCGATCTGAAAACGCCGACCCTGATCGTGCAGGGCGAGCGCGACGCCATGGGCGACCGCCACACTGTGGCGAGCTACCAACTATCAAGCGCCATCGAACTGTTCTGGCTGCCCGCAGGCGACCATGATCTGAAACCGCTCAAGGTGTCCGGTTACAGCCATGAACAGCATCTGCAGTCGGCAGCGGATGCCGTGGCGGCATTTCTGGCGCAGCGCGTTGCAGGCCGCTGAAGCGTGGCGTGTTCGGCAGCCTGGCGACGAGCGATTGGATAGGGTCGGTCTGGTGAAGATGAACAGGGCAAGGGAATGCACTATCGGGATGTATTGGCGATTCACCGCAATGCGCAACGTTTCAAGCGTTGGGCGATGTGGTCGGCGGTTTTGCTGTGCTGCATTCTGCTGTTCAGCAAGAACACGTGGTACCTGACCGGCGTGCCCGCCAACCCGGCGTCCATCGAAATGATGAAAGACTACGTGCGAGGTGCCGGCGCCGATCCCGAATCGCTGATTCTCAGCGACCACCATGGCACCTGCGGGACGTTCAGCTACATCGGCCGCGACGGCAAACGCAGCACACCTCTAGGCTTCGTCGCCATTCCCGGCAAGGGCGTGTCGCTGAGCCTATTCAGTGCCGAATGGGACAGAAGCCCCTGCGCTGGGGCTCGGTCATTCCGCTAGCCGCTGGACCAATACCCCGTCCGTGGGAGCCGCGCCCTCGCGGCGAATGGCCCAGGCGATGCCAAGATGGCAGGTCTGCCTACATTCCTCGCGCCGAGGTCGACGCTTGTATGTTCTAGGCTAGGTACCTGTCGAGGGGTGGAGGGACGTGCGAGGCTTCTGCAAGCGACAAGCCAGACAGTAGGAGAATTCCCCCACCCCTTACTCACCACAAGCGCCGATAAAGAATCCTTCGGTCGGAGCGACAACCCGAGCCGACAATACCGGCAAGCCTGCGCAACGTGAGTTTTCGACAGGTCGCTCAATCTTCACCGTCGGAGCACGCCATGACAAGCCCCACGCCCGTTATCGGTATCGATGTTGCTAAAGATTCCCTAAGCCTGTTTTGTGCAGCCTCTGGCCAGGCAATTGAGATCGGCAATGACACCCGCTCGATT
>NZ_FNBM01000003.1:293004-501635 GCF_900102335.1 Phytopseudomonas seleniipraecipitans | reverse complement strand
GCCCTGAAATACAAAACGCCCGATGCGGTGCATCGGGCGTTTTTGGAACCACAAATCTAACTGAAACGGTGTAAACCTATTTCAGGACTAGACAGCCAGCGTGATTAGAACAGCACGCGGCTACGGATAGTGCCATTGACGTGCTGCAGCTTCTCGAGCGCCAGATCCGAGTACTCGGCGTCAACGTCGATGACCACGTAACCGACTTTCTCGTTGGTCTGCAGGTATTGACCAGAGATGTTGATGCCGTTGTCGGCAAACACCTTGTTGATCTCGCTCATCACGCCTGGAATGTTGGCGTGAATGTGCAGCAGACGGTGCTTGCCCGCGTGCGCCGGCAGGGCCACTTCCGGGAAGTTGACGGACGACACCGACGTGCCGTTGTCGCTGTACTTGACCAGCTTCTCGGCCACTTCCAGGCCGATGTTGGCCTGGGCTTCGGCGGTGGAGCCGCCGATGTGCGGGGTCAGGATTACGCGATCCAGGCCGCGCAACGGGCTTTCGAAGACGTCATCATTGGATTTTGGCTCGACCGGGAACACGTCGATGGCGGCACCGATCAGGTGCTCGTCCTTGATGGCGGCAGCCAGGTGATCGAGCTCGACCACGGTGCCACGGGCGGCGTTGATCAGAATGCCGCCCTTCTTCATGGCGCGGATTTCCTTCTCGCCGATCATCCACTGGGTGGACGCCAGCTCAGGCACGTGCAGGGAGACGATGTCGCACATGCCCAGCAGGTCGTGCAGTTTGCCGACCTGAGTGGCGTTGCCGAGCGGCAGCTTGGTTACCACGTCGTAAAAGAACACCTGCATGCCCAGGCTTTCGGCGAGTACCGACAACTGCGTGCCGATGGAGCCGTAACCGACGATGCCGAGCTTCTTGCCGCGGATCTCGAACGAATTGGCGGCCGACTTGATCCAGCCGCCACGGTGGCAGGAGGCGTTCTTCTCGGGGATGCCGCGCAGCAGGAGGATGGCCTGCGCCAGCACCAGTTCGGCGACCGAGCGGGTGTTGGAATACGGCGCGTTGAACACGGCGATGCCGCGCTCGCGGGCGGCGTTCAGGTCGACCTGATTGGTGCCGATGCAGAAGCAGCCGACTGCGACCAGTTTCTTCGCGCAATCGAACACTTCTTCGGTCAGTTGGGTGCGCGAGCGGATGCCGATGAAGTGGGCATCGGCGATCTTCGCCTTCAGCTCCTCGCCGGACAGCGCGGTCTTGATGTACTCGATGTTGGTGTAGCCGGACGCCTTCAGGGTATCCACTGCGTTCTGGTGGACACCTTCAAGAAGAAGGAACTTGATCTTGCTCTTGTCGAGAGAGGTCGTGCTCATCGGAGTACCTGTTGCCCCACTAATTTTAAGTGTCAGGAGAAGCATCGGCGCTGGCGCCGATGGGCCGGCAAATCGCTGCAAAGCATGATTTGCGGGGGGCATATGCTAGCATGGCTTCCCTTTTCCTTGCTCGGTTGCGACCTGAACGGTTCTCAGGGCGACCATGAATATTTCGAGAGTTGAAATGACCGATCACCTGCCGATTGAAGAACTCAAAACCCTGGTCGAGCCCGGCAAAGTGTTGACCGACGCCGCCTCGCTGGAAACCTATGGCAAGGACTGGACCAAGCACTACGCGCCTGCGCCCACCGCCATCGTGTTCCCCAAGACCATCGAGCAGGTGCAGGCCATCGTCCGTTGGGCCAATGCCCACAAGATCGCCCTGGTGCCCTCCGGCGGGCGCACCGGTCTGTCGGCAGGGGCCGTTGCGGCCAACGGCGAGGTGGTGGTGTCGTTCGACTACATGAACCAGATTCTCGATTTCAACGAGTCCAACCGCACCGTGGTCTGCCAGCCGGGGGTG
Organism: Phytopseudomonas seleniipraecipitans; assembly: GCF_900102335.1. Taxonomy (GTDB): domain Bacteria; phylum Pseudomonadota; class Gammaproteobacteria; order Pseudomonadales; family Pseudomonadaceae; genus Aquipseudomonas; species Aquipseudomonas seleniipraecipitans. The sequence goes on along the minus strand of NZ_FNBM01000003.1, from coordinate 499,778 downwards.
GTCACCGGCGCGCTGCAGCAGTTCGCCGAGGACAAGGGCCTGTATTACCCGGTGGATTTTGCCTCCGCCGGTTCCAGCCAGATCGGTGGCAACATCGGTACCAACGCCGGTGGCATCAAGGTCATCCGCTACGGCCTGACCCGCAACTGGGTAGCCGGCCTGAAAGTGGTCACTGGCACCGGCGAGCTGCTCGAGCTGAACAAGGACCTGATCAAGAACGCCACGGGCTATGACCTGCGCCAGCTGTTCATTGGCGCCGAAGGCACCCTGGGTTTCGTGGTCGAGGCGACGATGCGTCTGGATCGCGCACCGCGCAACCTCACTGCCATGGTGCTCGGCACCCCCGATTTCGATTCGATCATGCCGGTGCTGCATGCCTTTCACGGCAAGCTCGACCTCACCGCCTTCGAGTTCTTTTCCGACAAATGCCTGGACAAGATTCTCGGCCGTGGCGACATTCCCGCACCGTTCGAGAGCCGCACGCCGTTCTATGCGCTGCTGGAATTCGAAGCGGTCAACGAGGACGTCGCCAATGCCGCGCTGGCGACCTTCGAGCATTGCGTCGAGCAAGGCTGGGTCCTCGACGGCGTAATGAGCCAGAGCGAGCAGCAGTTGCAGAACCTGTGGAAGCTGCGCGAATACATCTCCGAGACCATCAGCCACTGGACACCGTACAAGAACGATATCTCGGTGACGGTTTCTCAGGTACCGGCTTTCCTGGCCGACATCGACACCATCGTTTCCGGCAGCTACCCGGATTTTGAAGTGCTCTGGTACGGTCACATCGGCGATGGCAACCTGCACCTGAACATCCTCAAGCCCGACGCGCTGAGCAAGGAAGAGTTCTTCGGCAAGTGCGCCACCGTCAACACCTGGGTGTTCGAGACGGTCGAGAAGTACAACGGCTCGATTTCCGCGGAACACGGCGTCGGTATGACCAAGCGCGATTATCTGGAATACAGCCGCTCACCGGCGGAAATCGGTTATATGAAAGCGGTCAAGGCGATATTCGACCCCAACGGCATCATGAATCCGGGCAAGATCTTCGTCTGAGTCCGGGGTTGGAATAACAAAAGGAGCGACCATGAGCTACCAGCACCAATACATCGATGGCACCCGAATCCACTTCCCGCTGGGCAAGGTGGTGTGTGTAGGCCGCAACTACGCCGAGCACGCCAAGGAGCTCAATAACCCACTGCCGACCGAGCCGATGCTGTTCATCAAGCCCGGCAGCTGCGTTGTGCCGCTTGAAGGCGGTTTCAGCATTCCGGAAGACCGCGGTTCGGTGCACTACGAAGTGGAAATCGCCGTGCTGATCGGCAAGCCGCTGTCGCGCAAGCCGAGCGAAGAAGAAGTGCGCGACGCCATTTCCGGTTTCGCCCCCGCCCTGGATCTGACCCTGCGTGATGTACAGAACAAGCTGAAAAACCAGGGTCACCCGTGGGAGCCGGCCAAGTCGTTCGACGGCGCCTGTGTGCTCGCACCGTTCGTGCCGGGCGACGCGGTCGAAGACCTCGCCGGCATCGGCATTCGCTTGACCATCAACGGTGAAGTACGCCAGGACGGTATCAGCGGCGACATGATCTTTGCGATCGTGCCGGTGATTCAGGAAATGGCCGGCAACTTCAACCTGCAGCCTGGTGATGTGATCCTCACCGGCACCCCAGCCGGCGTCGGCCCGCTGCACAAGGGCGATGAACTGGTACTGGATCTGGTCGACCACTCCAGCTTCGCCAGCCGCGTCCTCTGACAAGACCGCTGAGTGGCGGGAGCGGCCGCTCAGCTGATCGTTCCTCACGCTCCGCGTGGGAATGCCTTCCGGGACGCTCTGCGTCCGATGCCGAGCACACCGGTAAGCCTAAGCGTGCGCAGAGCGCCCCAGGCCGGGCCCCCGCGCAGGAGCGTGGGAGCGATCAGGTCTAATGGCTGACCGCCCGCTCCCGCCACGCATCAGCCGTCAATCCGCGTTTGCAATTAAGCTTCGCTTAAGCCGGCTTTAAGGCTGGCTTCAGCTCCGGGACTTAACCTGACCCCCGTCATCTACAGATAGAGGGTCATCCCACATGAAAGCTCCCGCACTCGCACTGTTGCTCGTTCCGCTGTTCTCTTCCGCTGCCATGGCTGCCGGCTACACCGGCCCAGGCCAGGTCGCTCAGGTCACCACTGTCGAGCAGGCGCTGAAAGCCGCCGACGACACCCCGGTGGTGCTGCAAGGCCAGATCGTCAAGCGTCTGCAGGACGAACTCTATGAGTTCAAGGATGCCACGGGCACCATCCACGTAGAAATCGACGACGAAGACTGGCCGCCGCAAGCTGTCTCCGAGAAGGCCAACGTCAAGCTGACCGGTGAAGTCGACAAGGACCTGACCAGCCGCGAAATCGATGTCGACATCGTTGAACTGGTGAAATAAGGCGGGCGCTGTTAGCGTCCCACCTCTGCACTGAATGGCCGTCTCTCGGAATACCGAGAGGCGGCGTTGTCATTTCTGCTGATGGATATGTGAATCGCCATGCGTCGTCTGCTTTCAGTCAAAGGATTGTTTCTGCTGTTGATGCTGGTTGTGCTTGCCGCACTGGTGATTACCAGTCAGCAGTTTCGGCTGTTCGAGCGGGCCTGGTTCAATGTAAGCCAGCCGAACGATGCGCCGTCCCACTCGCTGTGGTTGAACGACTACAAGGTGGTGATCGAGGCGCAGCCTATCGAAGGGCTCGAGGACGACGTCTCGGCGCTGACGTACGACCCGGATCGGCAAAGCCTGTTTACCGTCACCAACCAGCACCCCAAACTGATCGAGCTGTCACTTGACGGCAAGGTGCTGCGGCAGATCGAGTTGGTCGGCTTCGGAGACCCCGAGGCGGTGGAGTATGTGGCCCCAGGCCGCTTCGTGATCGCTGACGAGCGGGCCCAGCGGCTGGTCAAGGTGCGGGTCGATAACGACACCACATCGATCAACGCCGCTGACGGGCAGCAGATGTCGCTGGGCCTGGAGATGGGCGGCAAGAACAAGGGCTTCGAGGGTCTTGCCTATGACCTCAAGGGTCAGCGCCTGTTTGTCGCCAAGGAGCGTGATCCCATGCGCATCTATGAAGTGCACGGGTTTCCCAATCTCGACCCGCAGGCGCCCGACCCGCTGCAGATCCGCGATGACCGCAAGCGCGATGCGGGCATCTTCGTTCGCGACCTGTCCAGCCTGCATTTCGATAGCCGCACCGGTCACTTGCTGGCGTTGTCCGACGAATCGCGCCTGGTCGTCGAGCTGGACCAGGACGGCAGGCCGATCAGTAGCCTGTCGCTGCTGCCCGGTCAGCATGGTCTCAGCAAATCGGTACCGCAGGCCGAAGGCATCACGGTCGACGACAAGGGCGTGCTGTACCTGACCAGCGAGCCGAATCTGTTCTATGTCTTCAGCAAGGCCGATCAGTCCGATCAGGCCGATCAGGCCGAGTAAGCCATGGCCCTGGCTCCGCTGCCGAGCTGGTGAACCGTAACCAAGGCTGTTAGCGTCGCCCGTTTCTGAATGGCCGTCTGTCTGCGTTGAGTGGGAGACGGCTTGTCGTTCCCACTGATGGACATGTGAACCGGTATGCGTCGACTGTTTTCCTTCAAGGCGATCCTCGTCAGCCTGTTACTCATTGCCGCGCTACTGCTGGCGGTCTGGGGTCAGGAGTTGCGAGTGTTCGAGCGCGCCTGGTTCAACCTGCAGCAGCCAGAGGATGCGCCGGCCAGTGCCCTGTGGCTCGATGGGTATCAGGTCACCCGCGACGCGCAGGTCATCGAAGGCCTGGACGATGACGTCTCGGCGCTGGCCTATGATCCGCTGCGCAAGAGCCTGTTCACCGTGACCAACCAGAAGCCCCGGCTGATCGAGCTGTCCCTCGACGGCAAGGTGCTGCGAGAGATCGAACTGGTTGGCTTCGGTGACCCAGAGGCGGTGGAATATGTCGGCCCAGGCATTTTCGTGATCGCCGACGAGCGCCCGCAGCGCCTCGTCGAGGTGCGCATCGACGACGCCACCACCCGCGTCGACGCGGCCGATGGTCAGCAGCTTTCGCTGGGGCTGGAGATGGAGGCCAAGAACAAGGGCTTCGAAGGTCTGGCCTATGACCTGGCCGGCAAACGTCTGTTCGTTGCCAAGGAGCGCGACCCGCTGCGCATCTACGAGGTGCAGGGTTTCCCGCATTTCGACCCGCACAGTCCATCGGCGATCCGCATCATCGATGATCGAGAGCGCGATGCCGGACTGTTCGTCCGCGACCTGTCCAGCCTGCAATATGTGGCCGGCAGCGGACACCTGCTGGCGCTTTCCGATGACTCGCGCCTGCTGGTCGAACTCGATACCCAGGGCAAGGCGGTCAGCAGCCTGTCGCTGATTGGCGGTCAGCAGGGGCTGAAGGAATCGGTGCCGCAGGCCGAGGGCATCGCGCTGGACGAGAACGGCGTGATCTACCTGATCAGCGAGCCCAACCTGTTTTATACCTTCAGCAAAAAGGCCGAGTGATCGCTCACTCGGCCTTTTCGATACGGCCGTCGATGCTTAACGCTGCAGCGACTTTACGCCTTCGGCGGTGCCGAGCAGCAGCAAATCGGCCGGGCGCGCGGCGAACAGGCCGTTGGTAACCACGCCGACGATGGCGTTGATGTCCGCTTCCAGTTTCACTGGGTCGGTGATGCTCATGTTGTGCACATCGAGGATTACATTGCCGTTGTCGGTCAGCACGCCTTCGCGATAGACCGGGTCGCCGCCCAGCTTGACCAATTCGCGCGCCACGTGGCTGCGGGCCATGGGAATCACTTCCACCGGCAGCGGGAAAGCGCCGAGCACCGGCACCAGTTTGCTGCCGTCGGCGATGCAGATGAAGGTGCGCGCCACAGCGGCGACGATCTTCTCGCGGGTCAGGGCGGCGCCGCCACCCTTGATCAGGTTCAGGCGCTCGTCACTCTCATCGGCACCATCGACATAGAACTCCAGATCGCTGACGGTGTTCAGTTCGTACACCGCAATGCCATGGCCCTTGAGGCGGGCGGCAGTGGCTTCGGAGCTGGCGACGGCGCCATCGAAATCCAGTTTGTGCTTGGCCAGCGCATCGATGAAGCAGTTGGCTGTGGAGCCGGTACCGACCCCAATGACGCTCTTGGCGTCGAGCTTGGGAAGGATGAAGTCGACGGCGGCCTGGGCCACGGCTTGTTTGAGCTGATCCTGGGTCATGCGGGTTCCACGAGAGAGAGGGAAACGAGGCGGAGATTATAGCCGGCAAAACCCCGGAATTCGTATGGTCGCTCGGCAGATGGCTGCGTTAGACTCCTGGGTTCCCCATGAAGCCGACTGCGATGCCCGCCATGCTCGAACAGTACGTCAAGAAGACCCTGACCTCTCGTGTCTATGACGTTGCCGTGGAAACCCCGCTGCAACCCGCTCGCCAACTTTCCGAACGCCTGGGCAATCAGATTCTGCTCAAGCGCGAGGATCTGCAGCCGGTTTACTCGTTCAAGATTCGTGGCGCCTACAACAAGCTGGCGCAGCTGAGCCCGGAAGAGCTGGCCCGCGGCGTGGTGACCGCTTCGGCGGGCAACCATGCCCAGGGCCTGGCGTTGGCCGCCAAGCACATGGGCGTCAAGGCGACCATCGTCATGCCGCGCACCACGCCTGAGCTGAAAGTGCAGGGTGTGCGTTCGCGTGGTGGCAAGGTGGTGCTGCACGGCGACGCCTTTCCCGAAGCGCTGGCGCATTCGCTAAAGCTGGTCGAGGAACAGGGCCTGGTCTACGTGCACCCCTACGACGACCCCCATGTGATCGCCGGCCAGGGCACCGTGGCAATGGAAATCCTGCGGCAGCATCAGGGCCCGCTGGACGCGATCTTCGTACCGGTCGGTGGTGGCGGCCTGATCGCCGGCATCGCCGCTTATGTCAAATACCTGCGCCCGGAGACCAAGATCATCGGTGTCGAGCCGGACGACTCCAACTGCCTGCAGCAGGCGCTGGCCGCGGGTGAGCGCGTGGTGCTGCCGCAGGTCGGGCTGTTCGCCGACGGCGTGGCGGTGGCGCAGATCGGCCAGCACACCTTCGATATCTGCAAGCTGTGCGTCGATGAAGTGATCACCGTCAGCACCGACGAAATCTGTGCGGCAATCAAGGATATCTACGACGACACCCGCTCGATCACCGAGCCCGCCGGTGCTTTGGCCGTGGCCGGGATCAAGAAGTACGTCGAACGTGAGGGCATCAGCGGCCAGGTTCTGGTGGGCATCGATTCGGGCGCCAACGTCAACTTCGATCGCCTGCGCCATGTGGCGGAACGTGCAGAACTGGGTGAAAAGCGCGAAGCGATCATCGCCGTCACCATTCCGGAGCAACCGGGCAGCTTCAAGGCCTTCTGCGAGGCGGTCGGCAAGCGCCAGATCACCGAATTCAACTACCGCTACCACCAGGATGGCGAGGCGCACATCTTTGTCGGCGTGCAGACCCACCCCGAGAACGACCCGCGTGCGGCACTGGTGGAAAACCTCCGTAGCCAGGGGTTCCCGGTCATCGACCTGACCGACAACGAACTGGCCAAGCTGCACATTCGCCATACCGTCGGCGGGCACGCCGCGGCAGTGCCGGACGAGTGCGTGTTCCGCTTTGAGTTTCCGGAGCGCCCGGGTGCGCTGTTCAACTTCCTCGACAAGCTGGGCGGGCGCTGGAATATGACCTTGTTCCATTACCGCAACCACGGCGCTGCCGACGGCCGCGTGCTGGCGGCCCTGCAGGTGCCGGAAGACGAACGCCATCTGCTCGCGCCGGCGCTGGATGCAATTGGCTACCCGTACTGGGACGAAAGTGACAACCCGGCCTACAAGCTGTTTCTTGGCTAGTTGATTCGCGCAGACGATTGCCGGGTATCGCGCTGCTCCACCCAGGCTACGGGGGTCGACTGGTAGCCTGGCGGTGAGCGCAGCGATACCCAGGGCTGGGCTATAAAAAACCAAAGGAAACCGTGATGGAACATTACCTGCTGCTGCGTATCGTCCACAGTGTGCCCGGCATCCTCCTGCTGCTGGGTGTGCTGGCTCATGCATTCATGCTCTGGAAGGCGTGGCGCAGCGGCGACAGCGCCGTGCTGCAACGCAAGCTGCAGCGCACGCGCCGGATCAGTTTGCCGGTGTTCGCCGTGCTGGCGTTGAGCCTGCCGGTGACCGGCTGGTGGATGGTCAACCTGGCTGGTTGGCCGTTGAGCCAGACCTGGCTGCTGCTGGGCAGCATCCTGTTCGGCGTGCTGATGATCGTCGGCCTGCTGCTGCTCGGCCGGTTGGGTGCCTGGCAGGCTCAGGCCGGCGGCACGGTGCCTGCCAAGTCGCTGCGTTTCGCGATGGCCTATGCCGCGCTGATCGTCGTGCTGCTGGTGGTGATCATGGCGGTGATGGGCGCCAAGCCCGTTTAACGCCTGCCCTGACGGTGCGCCACCAGCGGCTGCAGCAGGGCGGCCAATTGTGGCTCGGTCAGCGTGGCCCGCAGGGCCTTGTACAGGGCGCGGGTTTCCAGCAGGTTCCACACCCGCAACATGGTTTCCAAGGCATCCAGCGGCTTGCTGATGAAGTCCCGCGCGCCCAGTGCCAGGGCACGCACGCGGGTGGCGCGGGTCACATCGGCGGTCAGCACCAGCAGTGGCACGTAATCGTTCTGCGGAATGCGCCGGTTGAGCTGCTCCATCAGCGCGAAGCCATCGAAGTCGGGCATGTGTAGGTCGAGAATCACCAAATCCGGTTCGAAGCTGTTGTAGAGCTCCAGGGCGCGCAGTGGCTGGGTGCTGCTGAGCACGTTGTGCAGGCCTTCGCGGGCCAGCAACTGCTCCATCAGGTCCAGGTTGGGACGCTGATCGTCGATGATCAGGATGCGGTAGTCGTCGCTCATGCAGGCTCCGGCAGGTGTTGGTCGAGAAAGGCCAGGAAGGTCGGTACGTGGATGGGTTTGGTGAGAATCGCCGTGGCGCCGGCCTGTTGCATGGCACGTCGTGCGGCGGTGCTGGCATCTGCGGTGATCATCAGCACGGCGATGGCTGCCGTGGCCGGGTCGGCGCGCAACCGCTTGAGTACCTCGATGCCGGTCATGTCCGGCAGGTTGACGTCGAGCAGGATCACCCGCGGCAGATGCTGGCGCGCCAGGTCGAGGCCCAACTGGCCCTGCATGCTCGACAGCAATTGCACGCCGGGACGCCGCTGCAGCAGGGTTTCGATCAGCGCCTGGCTGGACAGGTTGTCCTCGATGCACAGCACGCGGGCCAGGCTGGCGCTTTCTGCGATGCGGACCGGAGCCGGCATGGGCAGGGCGCGCCACAGGTCGTCACCCGTGGCGAGTGATCCCACCTGCGCCGATGGCAGGGTCAGCACGAAGCGGCTACCGGTGCCGACTACGCTGATCACTTCCAGCGTGCCATCCATGGCCTGCAGCAGGTTGCGGCTCAGGGCCAGGCCGAGACCGGTGCCTTCGCTGTGCTGGTCGGCGCCCAGACGCTCGAACGGATGGAACAGACGCTCCAGGTCATCCGCTGCGATGCCCGCACCGCTGTCATTGACCGCCAGCGCCAGGCGCTCACCCTGCAGTTCGATATCCAGGTGCACTTCGCCGCCGGGGCGGTTGTACTTCACCGCGTTGGACAGCAGGTTGAGCAGCACCTGGATCAGCCGCTGCCGGTCAGCCATCACGCCAACCGCGGCACTGCTCGGCGGCAACGGGCGCAGGCGGATACCGGCCTCGTCGGCCAACGGTGAAATCAGCGTCATCGCCTCCTGCACCACGGCGTGCAGGTCTATGGCCTCCGGGCTCATGGGTAGGCGACCGGCTTCGATGCGGGCGATGTCGAGCACTTCGTTGATCAGCGTGAGCAGGTGCTGGCCGGCGCGCAGGATGTGAGTGACCTGTGGCCTGGGCGACTCCAGATCAAGCAGTTGCGCGAAGCCCAGAATGGAATTGAGCGGTGTGCGCAGTTCGTGACTCATGCGCGAGAGAAACTCGCTTTTCGCCTGGCTGGCGTTCTCGGCTTCCTCGCGGGCGTCGCGCAGGGCGATATCGGCGGCGCGGCGGTCGGTGATGTCGCGGGTGACCTTGGAGAAACCGCGCAGGGTGCCGCTGGCGTCATGTTGCGCGGTGATCACCACGCTGGCCCAGAAGCGCGAGCCGTCGCGGCGCTGGCGCCAGGCTTCTTCCTCGTAGCGGCCCTTGTCGGCGGCCACCTGCAGCGCGTGCAGCGGATGATGCGGGCGCTGTTCGTCGGGGTAGAACAGGGAAAAGTGGCGGCCGATGATCTCGGTTTCACTGTAGCCCTTGATACGTTCGGCACCGGCGTTCCAGGTGGTGACGTGGCCTTGCGGGTCGAGGGCGAAGATGCCGTAGTCACGCACTCCTTCGATGATCAGGCGCAGACGCTCCTCGTTGTCGCGCAACGCCCGCTCGCGCTGGGCGAGGAGCTGGCTGGCTTCCTCAAGGCTGGCGCCGAGGCGGCCGATTTCGTCGCGTTCGTGGTGCCGCGGCTCGAGAGGGTTGCCGAGCGCCAGGTGACGGGCACTACGCTGCACACGCTGGACGCGGCTGACGATCCCGCTGGAGAGCAACAGCACGGCGATGATCGCCCCGAATAGCCCGCAACCTGCCGCCAGCAGCGTAGCCAGCAGCATCCGCTGGCGGTTGTCGGCGGCGTTGGCGGTGCGGTCGGCGAGCAGAGCGTCTTCGCGCACGCGCATGGCGTCGATTTCGTCGCGCAGGCTGTCGAGCATGCGCTTGTTTTCGATCAGCACCGCAGTCAGTCGCTCACGGTTTTCGCCCATGTCGCCATCGCGCAGCACGTCCAGCCCTTCCAGCTTGGTGCGGATCAGCGGCTTGATACGCTCCAGGCGCTCGCGCACTTCGGTGTCGCGGATATTGGCATCGAGGCGCGCCAGGGCCGCTGCGATGCGCGGCTCGGTTTGCTGATAGATCGTCAGAAAGTTGTCCCGGCGGGTCAGCAGGTAGCCGCGCACGCTCGCCGCGCCTTCGGCCAGCAGGGTTTGCACCGCCTGGATGTCGCCCTGCACTTTCAGCACACGACGCACGTCCTCCTCGGCCTCGGCAGTGCGCCGCTCGGTGATGTAGATCAGCACCAGCGACAGCAGGAGGATCACCAGCGGCAGCGAGATGCCAACCAATGCCTTGCCACGCAAGGGCAGGTCAGCCCAGAAATGATCGATGCGACGCATCATGAGGACGGACCGAACCAGTCTGCCGCAGGTTGTGCCACCAGCCCGAGGGCAATGCCACGTACAGCCGCCTGGGTGCGATCGGCCACGCCGAGCTTGGCGATCACCCGTTCGACATGAGTTTTCACCGTGCCGGCCGCGATCCCCAGCTTTTCACCAATCTCGCGGTTGCTGAAACCGCCAGCGACCAGGCCAAGCACCTGGCGCTCGCGGCTGGTCAGTGCGTCGGTGGGCGGCGCGCCCGCGTTGCTGCGGTCGGCGATGCGTCGCAGGAGCCGCGCGCTGACGGAACTGTTGAGGGCTTCGTCACCCGCTGCGACGCGGCGCAGAGCAGCGATCACTTCGTCGCGCGTGGCGTCCTTGAGCAGGTAACCGACGGCTCCGGCGGCGATGGCGGCTTCCAGGTGCTCGGGGCTGTCGTACATGGTGAACATCACCACCTTCAGGTGCGGCAGGCGCTGCTGCAACAGGCGCGCTGCGCCCAGCCCGTTGAGGCCTGGCATGCGGATATCGAGGATGGCGATGTCGGGCAGCAGGCGTTCGCACAACTGCAGGGCAGCATCGCCATCGGCCGCCTGGCCGACCACCTCGAATTCATCGCAACCGCCCAGCATGGCGACGAAGCCCGCGCGGGTCACTTCATGGTCGTCGGCCACGACCAGGCGCAGGGGGGCGGTCATGGCTGATGCACCTCGGCGCTCGGCACCTGGGCCAGCAAGCGAGTGCCGCGTCCCGGTTCGCTGCTGCAGCGCAGATGCCCACCCAGCAGGCTGGCGCGCTCGTGCATGGCGGCCAGGCCCAGCCCGCTGTTGCCCTTGCGCGGCGCGTCGGGCGCGGCCTCGAAGCCTTGGCCGTCATCCTCGACCCGCAGTTGCGCCTGGCCTGCCTGGTTATCCAGGCTCACCCGCACGCTACAGGGGCCGGCGTGCTTGAGGATGTTGTTGATGCCTTCCTGAGCGATACGAAACAGGGTGATTTCGACGTTGGCTGACAGCCGCGCGTCGCTGCGTTGCAGCCACTGCACCCGGTAGCCGGCGTCGCGCAGGCGGTCGGCTTCCTTGTCGATGGCGTGCAGCAGGCCGAAATCATCCAGCAACTGCGGACGCAGACCACCAATGGCCTGGCGGCCTTCGCGCACGCAACGCTGGGCCAGTTCAAGGATGGTGCGCAGCTCCTGTTGCTGGGTTTGCGGTAGCGTTGGACACTGGCTGGCGAAACCCTGCAAGCGCTGATGCAGGCCCGCCAGCGTTTGTGCAAGGCCGTCGTGCAGGTCGTAGGCGACGCGTCGGCGCTCGTCTTCCTGGGCGCTGAGCAGGCGGTGCACCAACTCCGACATGGTGCGTTCGCGGGCCAGCAGGTCGCCGTGCAGGCGCTGGTTGTCCAGGTGCGCGGCAAGCAGGGTGGCGAGCAGTTGCAGGGATTCGAGGTCTTCGTCGTCCGGCGGGTTGATCCTCACTGCGCTGGCCAGCAGCACGTTGCCGAACGGCTGGCCCTGGGCTGTCGTCAGAGGCAGGCGGATGACCAACTGCAGCTCGCTCTTGTCGATGGGCAGGCACTGCGCCTGTGTCGCGGCGCTGTCGCCGAGTGCCAGCAACGCCACGCGCTGCTCGTTCGAGTGAGCGCCGTGGCTTGCCAGCACCTGGCCTTCGCCATTCAGCTCGCGAACCACCAGGCCGCTGTCCATGGCGCAGAACGCACAGGCGCGCTGCAGCATGCGTTCACCCATCTCGGCGGGCGACAGGGCGCCGAGCTCGCGGCCCGTATCAACCAGCAGGCTGAGGCGTGCCGCTCTGCTTTCCCATTGCCGGTACTGGCTGCGCAGCGCCAGGGCACTGCCGTTGTCGTTATGCATGGGACGTTTCTCCAGCGCGGGCGACGCCGATCATTGGCGCCATCATCCCATTAAATCGGCTTCTCGCGGTGGTCGCCCATACGCCGATCGGCATAGGCCGTGGTCGCCAACCGGCCGATGGCAGCGGCAAGTGGGCAGGGCAAAGTGCAGGCATCAACCCAACGACAGGAAATGATCATGAAAGTACATGCCATCGCCGCTGCTCTGCTGTTCACCGTCAGCACGCCGCTGTTCGCTGCCGTCGAGCAGAAGCCTTACCACTACGCCAATGTTGCCGAGGCACCTGCCGATGCGGCGGATCGTGAGGTCGCCGGCCTGTTCGAGCAATGGAACCAGGCGCTGCAGAGTGGCGATGTGTCGAAGGTGGTAGGTCTGTACAGCGCTGACGCGGTGCTGCAGCCGACGGTTTCCAACCGGGTGCGCGCCAACTCCGCAGAGATTCGTGACTACTTCGACCACTTCATGGCGCTGAAGCCGGTCGGCGAGATCAATTACCGTGAGATCCGCCGCCTTGGGCCGACCACTGCCCTCGATAGCGGCGTGTACACCTTCCACCTGACCGATGCCGCCGGCAAGAAGACCGATGTGCAGGCGCGCTACACCTTCGTCTACACCCGAGTCGATGGGCAGTGGAAGATCCTCAATCACCACTCTTCGGCCATGCCGGAAGTTATTCCGACGGCTGTGGCGACCAAGACCAAGCACCTGTAACGGTGGTTGGCTGTACGCAAGCCGGCGCCATGAGCGCCGGTTTTTTTATGGTTGCACTGTCAGCGCAGCGACAGCACCGGCCAGCCACGTTTCTGCGCTTCAGCCAGCAGATTCGGGTCGGGATCGACCGCTACCGGTCGGCTGACCCGCTCCAGCAGCGGCAAATCGTTCATCGAATCACTGTAGAACGTCGCACCCTCCAGGCTGAAGCCAGTTTCCTGCAGCCAGCGTTCCAGGCGCGTTACCTTGCCTTCCTTGAAACACGGCACATCGGTGGTGCGGCCGGTGTAACGGCCATCGACCATCTCGCATTCGGTCGCCAGCAGCGTATCGACGCCCAGGCGCGCGGCGATTGGCGCAGTAACGAAGCGGTTGGTGGCAGTGATGATCACCAACTTGTCGCCTGCCGCGCGGTGTTCGTCGAGCAACGCCAAGCCCTTGGGCAGGACGATCGGCTCGATGCATTCGGCCATGAATTCTTTGTGCCACGCGTGCAGCTGGGCCATTTCGGTGCGCCCGAAGATGTCCAGGGTGAAGTTCAGGTAGTCGGTGATATTCAGGCGTCCGGCCAGGTAATCCTGATAGAAGGCATCATTGCGCGCCTTGTAGGTCGCGCCATCAAGAATCCCGCGCTCGCACAGCCAGTCGCCCCAGGCGTGATCGCTGTCGCCGCCGAGCAGGGTGTTGTCGAGATCGAATAAAGCCAAACGCACAGCGCCACCTCTTCTTATACAGAACCATCGAGGCGCCAGAATAGCGGCTTTTGGTGGGCGGGGGAAAACCGCCTGAGGCCTCATGACTGGCCAGCGGGGCACTCCCGCCCAGGCGCGTTGCCGCTGTCCCGAGCTTTGTGGAACAATGCCGGAACATGCGTTTACGAGGTTATGCGCCGTGATCGATCCTGATGGTTTTCGCCCCAACGTCGGTATCATTCTGACCAATGATGTCGGCCAGGTGCTTTGGGCGCGTCGAATTAACCAGGATGCCTGGCAGTTCCCGCAAGGCGGCATCAATGACCGCGAGTCGCCCGAAGAGGCGTTGTACAGGGAATTGAATGAAGAAGTGGGTCTCGAGCAGCAGGATGTGAAAATTCTCGCCTGCACCCGTGGCTGGTTGAGGTATCGTCTGCCGCAGCGCCTGGTGCGTACGCACAGCCAACCGCTGTGCATCGGCCAGAAGCAGAAGTGGTTCCTGTTGCGCCTGACCGCCGATGAGCAGCGGGTGCGCATGGATCTGACCGGCAAGCCCGAGTTCGACGGCTGGCGCTGGGTCAGTTACTGGTATCCGTTGGGACAGGTAGTTACATTCAAGCGCGAGGTCTATCGTCGCGCACTCAAGGAACTCGCACCGCGCCTGCTGGCTCGGGACTAGGCAGGGTCAGGCATGCTCAACACGCTGCGCAAGATCGTCCAGGAAGTCAACGCTGCCAAGGATCTCAAGGCGGCGCTGGGCATCATCGTGCAGCGCGTCAAGGAGACCATGGGCACCCAGGTGTGCTCGGTCTACCTGCTCGACCCGGAGAGCAACCGCTTCGTGCTGATGGCCACCGACGGCCTCAACAAGCGCTCCATCGGCAAGGTCAGCATGGCGCCCAACGAAGGCCTGGTTGGCCTGGTGGGTACCCGCGAAGAGCCGTTGAACCTCGAGAACGCTTCCGAGCATCCCCGCTATCGCTACTTCGCCGAGACCGGTGAAGAACGCTATGCCTCGTTCCTTGGCTCACCGATCATCCACCACCGACGGGTGATGGGCGTGCTCGTGGTGCAGCAGAAGGAGCGCCGTCAGTTCGACGAAGGTGAAGAAGCCTTTCTGGTGACCATGAGCGCGCAGCTCGCCGGGGTCATCGCCCACGCTGAGGCGACCGGTTCGATCCGCGGCCTGGGCAAGCAGGGCAAAGGTATTCAGGAAGCCAAGTTCGTCGGCGTACCGGGCTCGCCGGGCGCGGCCATTGGCACTGCCATGGTCATGTTGCCGCCGGCCGACCTGGAAGTGGTACCGGACAAGAGCGTCGCCGACATCGACGCTGAACTGCAGTTGTTCCAGAGTGCGCTGGAGGGCGTGCGCGCCGATATGCGCAGCTTGTCAGAGCGCATGGCGACCCAATTACGCCCAGAAGAACGGGCGCTGTTCGACGTCTATCAGATGATGCTTGAAGACGCCGCGCTGGGTAACGAGGTGGTCAAGGTCATCAAGACCGGCCAATGGGCCCAGGGCGCGTTGCGCCATGTGGTCAGCGAGCACATCAACCGCTTCGAGTTGATGGACGACGCTTACCTGCGTGAGCGCGCATCGGACGTCCGCGATCTGGGCCGCCGTCTGCTCGCCTACTTGCAGCAGGCGCGGCAACAGACGCTGGTCTACCCCGATAACTGCATCCTGGTCGCCGAAGAATTGTCCCCCGCCATGCTTGGCGAAGTGCCGGAAGGCAAACTGGTCGGTCTGGTTTCGGTGCAGGGCTCGGGCAACTCCCATGTAGCAATCTTCGCCCGTGCGATGGGCATCCCCACAGTGATGGGCGCGGTCGAGCTGCCATATTCAAAGATCGACGGCATTCAGCTGATCGTCGATGGCTATCACGGTGAGGTCTTTACCAACCCGAGCGAAATCCTGCGCAAGCAGTATGCCGATGTGGTCGAGGAAGATCGCCAGCTCACCAAGGGCCTCGATGCACTGCGTGCGTTGCCCTGCGAGACCCTGGACGGCCACCACATGCCGCTGTGGGTCAACACCGGCCTGCTGGCCGACGTAGTGCGGGCGCAGGAGCGCGGCGCCGAGGGCGTGGGCCTGTACCGCACCGAAGTGCCGTTCATGATCAAGGATCGTTTCCCCAGCGAGAAAGAGCAGTTGGCGATCTACCGTGAACAATTGGCCGCCTTCCACCCGCTGCCGGTGACCATGCGCACCCTGGATGTCGGTGGCGACAAGGCGCTGAGCTATTTCCCCATCAAGGAAGACAACCCCTTCCTCGGCTGGCGCGGCATCCGTGTGACCCTCGACCACCCGGAAATTTTCCTAGTGCAGGTGCGCGCCATGCTCAAGGCCAGCGAGGGCTTGGATAACCTGCGCATCCTGCTGCCAATGATTTCCGGTATTCAGGAGCTGGAAGAATCGCTGCACCTGATTCACCGCGCCTGGGGCGAAGTGCGCGACGAAGGCACCGATGTGCCGCTGCCGCCGATTGGTGTGATGATCGAAATCCCTGCGGCCGTCTACCAGACCCGCGACCTGGCCCGCCAGGTGGACTTCCTTTCGGTCGGCTCCAACGACCTGACCCAGTACCTGCTGGCGGTGGACCGCAACAACCCGCGCGTCGCCGACCTCTACGACTTCCTTCATCCCGCCGTTCTGCAGGCGTTGACCAAAGTGGTTGAAGACGCGCATGCCGAAGGCAAGCCGGTAAGCATCTGTGGCGAAATGGCCGGCGATCCGGCCGCTGCCGTACTGCTGATGGCGATGGGTTTCGACTGCCTGTCGATGAACGCCACCAACCTGCCCAAGGTGAAATGGCTGCTGCGCCAGATCAGCATGGGCAAGGCCAAGGACCTGCTTGGCCAGGTGATGCGCATCGACAACCCGCAGGTTATCCACAGCACCCTGCAACTGGCCCTGCGCAACCTCGGCCTAGGCCGGATGATCAACCCGGCGTCGGATATTCAGGCTTAGCGGCTGCTGCAAGGCGCAAGCGGCCGGTCGTAGGGTGGACGACGCCTCATCCGTCCACCGCTCTGCGATCGCAATGGTGGATGAAAAGAGCGTCATCCACCCTACGGCCGCTTCCGCCCCCCAAGCTGCCAGCCTAGCTCTCGAATCGTGCCTCACCGCTCGGCATTCCCTCAGGCCCGAAGCTGCGCTCGATGATGCGCCGCGTTCCATCGGCGTAAGTGAACAGCAGCGTGCTGGCGCGGGTGCCGTAGGTCGGGCTGGCGATAAACACGCTGCCCAGCAGTCGCTCGAGATCCAGGTTCACGCCAGTATTCGGCAGCCTCACATCGTCAGGGCGTGTGGTATTGGCCAGGAGCGCGAACAGGGCTTGTTCATCAGCCGCTTGCAGTGCTCCAGCCAGCGCCGTCTTGGCGCGCTGCAGCTTTGGCCAGGGCGTGTCCAGGTCGGCGTTGGAAACACCATGGATGCCAGGTGGCAGTGCCTTGGCCAGGCCACGCTGCGAGTTGAAATGCCACAGCTGCTGGCGATCACCGACCAGCAGATTGAAGGCGCTGTAATCGTTCGCCTCGCCGCGCAAGCTGTTCAGAAAGTCCTCTGGCGTCAGATCGCTGCGCAGAAAACGCAGCGGCAGCTCGCCACGTGAGCGCGCGCCCTGGGCGGTACGTGGGTCACGAATATTGGTGAGTGCGGCAAAGCGTCCGCCAGGGCCGATGCCCAGCCAGGTACCGCCCGCCTGCAGATCCCGCCCGGCGATCAGCCCTGGCGTATCCGGCCACTCTGCCAGTGCGGCGGTAGGCCGTGCATAAAATTCGTCGCGATTGGCCGCGACCAGCAGCGGCAGCTCATGGCCTGGGCGCCAGGCGAGGACGATCAGGCACATGGGCGCGCCAGCTTGGCGCGTACACCGGCAGCATCCAGTCGATCGCCAATGTGTATCACCACCTTGTTCGCACCGCAGCCTTTGCCGAGCTCCAGCAACATACGTTCCTCGACCTGAGAAAGGCCGCCTTCCAGACGCTCGAGCGGATGAATGACCAGGCGCGGCGGCAAGCTCAGGCGTAAGAACCGTTTGGCAATCAGGGACTGGGCTGCGTCGCGTATCAGGCGATCGGCAACGCTGAAATCAGCGACCAGTAGCCGCACGTTACTGAAAGGCGGGTTGGCCTGCAGAGTCGCTTCGCGGCCGCTTTCCAGGTGCGTCATGTGCAAGTGATCGCAGGCAATGCGCAGGTAGAGGGTGTTGAACACGGCGCGTTTCTCGTCCACGGAAAGCATCACTGTACGCAACACGCGTCGGCGCATCCATCGCCTGAAGTAGAGTGCGTGACCCGCTTCCGTTACCATGCCGCATCGCTTTTCAGAGCACACCATGGTCTTCTTACTGTACATCCTGCTCGGTGCCGCAGCGGGCCTGCTGGCCGGGCTGTTTGGCGTCGGTGGCGGCATGGTCATCGTACCGGTGCTGATCTTCACCTTTACCGCCCAGGGCTTCGACAGCTCGGTGCTGACCCACATGGCGGTCGGTACCTCGCTGGCCACCATTCTGTTCACCTCGGTCAATGCGGTGCGCGAGCATCATCGCCGCGGTGCAGTGCGCTGGGGGCTGTTCGTCTGGCTGACGGTGGGTATCGTGCTGGGTTCGGTGCTCGGTGCGCTGACCGCCGAGTCCATTGATGGCCAGGTGCTGCAGAAGATCATCGGCGTGTTTGCCTTGTGCGTCGCCCTGCAACTGGCGCTGGATCTCAAGCCCAAGGCCAGTCGTGAAGTGCCCGGCAAGACTGGGTTGAGCGCGGCCGGTGGGGTGATCGGCTGGGCCTCGGCGATCATCGGCATCGGCGGCGGTTCGCTGACCGTGCCGTTCCTGACCTGGCGCGGCGTCTCCGTGCAGCAGGCGGTGGCGACGTCTTCGGCGTGCGGCTGGCCTATCGCGGCGGCCGGTGCCTTGAGTTATCTGTGGCTGGGCTGGGGTGACGCGCGCCTGCCGGGCTGGAGCCTGGGTTACGTTTATCTGCCGGCGCTGCTGGGCATTGCCCTGACCAGCGTATTCTTCGCGAGCACCGGCGCGCGCCTGGCCCATCGGCTGTCGCCGCGCGTGCTCAAGCGTCTGTTCGCCTTGCTGTTGTTTATCGTCGGCCTGAATTTTCTGTTGTGAGGAATCCTGATGCTGCCCTACCCGAATATTGATCCGGTCGCCCTCGACCTGGGTTTCCTGCAGATCCACTGGTATGGCCTGATGTACCTGGTCGGTATCGGCGGGGCCTGGTTCCTCGCCTCGCGGCGCCTGAACGCCTTCGACCCGACCTGGAGCAAGGAGAAACTCTCCGACCTGGTGTTCTGGGTGGCGATGGGGGTGATTCTCGGTGGTCGCCTGGGTTACGTGCTGTTCTATGACCTGCCGGCGTACATCGCCAACCCGCTGCTGATTCTCGAAGTGTGGAAGGGCGGTATGTCGTTCCACGGCGGCCTGATCGGCGTGATGCTGGCCACCCTGTGGTTCGCCCGGCGCAACGGCAAGAGCTTCTTCGAGCTGATGGATTTCATCGCCCCGCTGGTGCCGATCGGCCTGGGTGCCGGGCGTATCGGCAACTTCATCAATGCTGAACTGTGGGGCAAGGTCACCGACGTGCCCTGGGCCATGGTCTTCCCGACCGGCGGGCCGGAGCCGCGCCACCCCTCGCAGCTGTACCAGTTCGCCCTGGAAGGCGTGGCGCTGTTCACCATCCTCTGGTTCTACTCGCGCAAACCGCGGCCGACCATGGCGGTCTCGGGTCTGTTCGCGGTGTGCTACGGGATTTTCCGCTTCATCGTCGAGTTCGTCCGCGTGCCGGATGCCCAGCTCGGTTACCTGGCCTGGGGCTGGCTGACCATGGGCCAGGTGCTCTGCGTGCCGATGGTGCTCGCCGGCCTGGGTGTGATGGTCTACGCCTACAAGCGTCAGCCCGCAGCGGAGATAGCCCGATGAAACAGTACCTCGACCTGATGCGCCACGTGCGCGAGAACGGCACCTTCAAGCAGGACCGTACCGGCACCGGCACCTACAGCGTGTTCGCCCACCAGATGCGTTTCGACCTGGCCGACGGTTTTCCCCTGGTGACCACCAAGAAATGCCACCTCAAGTCGATCATTCACGAGTTGCTGTGGTTCCTGCAGGGCGACACCAACATCAAGTACCTGAAGGAAAACGGCGTACGTATCTGGGACGAGTGGGCCGACGAGAACGGCGACCTCGGTCCGGTGTACGGTTATCAGTGGCGTAACTGGCCGGCGCCGAATGGCGAGTCGGTCGACCAGATCAGCAAGCTGATCGAGATGATCAAAAAGAACCCGGACTCGCGCCGCCTGATCGTCTCGGCCTGGAATCCGGCGCTGGTCGAGCAGATGGCCCTGCCGCCGTGTCATGCGTTGTTCCAGTTCTACGTCGCCGACGGCAAGCTCAGCTGCCAGCTCTACCAGCGCTCGGCGGACATTTTCCTGGGTGTGCCTTTCAACATCGCCAGCTATGCGCTCCTGACGTTGATGGTCGCGCAGGTCTGCGGCCTGCAACCCGGCGAGTTCATCTGGACGGGCGGTGACTGCCACCTGTACGCCAACCACCTGGAACAGGCCGACCTGCAGCTGACCCGCGAGCCGCTGCCGTTGCCGACCATGAAGCTCAACCCCGAGGTGAAGGACCTGTTCGCCTTCCGTTTCGAGGATTTCGAGCTGGTCGGCTACCAAGCGCACCCGCATATCAAGGCGCCGGTCGCGGTCTGAGCCAGGCTTTCACGTGTAGGGTGGGCCGGGCGGCGGTCCGCTTCAGCCCACCGCCCCAATATGTGTTGCAAGTCAGGCAAAGGACTGCCCATGTCGAACTACCGCCGCCAATCGGTTCCTGGCGCTACTTCTTCACCGTCATGCTTGCGGATCGGCAGTCTGGTTTGCTGGTCGAAAAAATTCCCTTATTGCGTCGAGCCTACGCCGAGGCTTGCGGTCGACTGCCCTTCGAGACCGTCGCTATTTGCGTGCTACCTGATCACTTACATGCGATCTGGACATTGCCGAATGGCGACAGTGACTACTCGCAACGTTGGGCGCTGATCAAGAGTCGCTTTTCACGCGCGCTTCCCAAAGCCACATCCTTAAGCGCCAGCAAGCACCGAAAGCGCGAGAAGGGGATATGGCAGAGGCGTTTCTGGGAGCATCAGATACGCGATGAGAATGATCTTGCCCGACACGTCGATTACATCCACTTCAATCCCGTCAAGCATTGGTTGGTCAATTGCGTCGCGGATTGGCCGTTTTCCAGTTTCCATCGGTACGTTGAGCGAGGCGTTCTTCCGATGGGCTGGGGCGGTTACGATGATGCTGGAAACTTTGGCGAATGAAGGTTGGTTTTCGTACGGCAGCTTGGTCGGGCTTGGTGGGCTGAAGCCCACCCTACGGGATGGAGTCTGTCAGGGGTGCAATGAAAAGCGTTCGGCGATTTCCTCGACGATCTCGCTCGGGCCGCTGAGCGTCCACTCGAACCAGTTGTCCCACTCCAGCCTCAGCTCATCCAGACCACGGCGCAGCCGGTAGCTGTCGTAATCGATGCCCTTATCGAACGCCATTGGGCTGTATCGGGCGACCTGCCGCCAGCCCTCGGCCTTAAGGCTGTCCAGAATCCGGTTGCCGACCTCGGTTTCGATATTTTTCAAGGTGACGTCATCGGCCTTGCACACCGGCTGACGCTCCAGATGGCGCCGCTCCAGCCACTGACGAAACCGGCCCATCAATTCCGTCATGTCGATGGCCCCTTGCCGAGTCCCTCGGCGAGGTGGTCGATCAGCACCCGCAGCTTGGGCGGCAGGTGGCGGGTCGGGTGGTAGAGAATCCACGCCGTGCCCTGGTAGGAGCCCGTGTAGCGCCACTGCGGTAGCACACGCAGCAGCTCGCCATTGGCCAGTGACGCCGCGGCCGTGAAGTGCGGCAGGCAGGTGACGCCCAGGTGCTCGAGCGCGGCGTTGAGGCGGACTTCGCTGTGGTTGCTGGCGAAGCGGCCGCTTACCGCCACCACGCATTGCTCCGGCCCATTGCTGAAGTGCCAGCGGTGGTCGTCCGCGGTTTCGTCCAGATAGAGGCAGGCGTGGCGCACCAGCTCGCTGGGGTGCTGGGGCATGCCGTGACGCTGCAGGTAGGTGGGGCTCGCACACAGCAGCTGTTGGACATTGCACAGCGGCCGACCGGCCAGGGTAGGCGGCGGCTGGTCGGTGATGCTCACCAGCAGGTCGAATTGATCGCTGATCAGGTCCGGGCTGCGGTCGCTGAGGTTGAGGCTGACATCCACCTCTGGGTAGCGCTGCAGGAAGTCGTTGATCAGTGGCATGACCAGAAAGCGCCCAAAGGCCTTGGGCACGCTCAGGCGCACCCGGCCGCGCGGTTGGCTCATCAGTCGTTCGCCCACATCCAGGGCGGCCTGCGCGGCGTCGAGCATGTCCTTGCAGCGCTCGAAAACTTCGCTGCCGGCCTCGCTCAGGCGCAGGCGGCGGGTGGTGCGTTCCAGCAAGCGCACTCCGAGGGTCTGTTCGAGGTGGGCGATCTGTCGGCTCACCGCCGACGCCGTGTTGCGTTGCTGGCGGGCAGCGGCAGAGAAGCTCCCAGCTTCGACTACACGCACGAAGATGGCCAGATAAGGAAGTAGCTGTGGCGTGAGATTCGTGCGCATGGAGAACAGGTCTTGTTCAGAGTTTATGGATTATCACGCTGATGGACGCAATGGACAATGCGCACCTACCGATTCCTCAGGAACACTTCACCATGACGACCTTGACCAGCCGCGCCCCCTCACGCCTGTTGCAGGGCAGCGACCTGCTGCTGTTGTTGGTCGCGCTGGTGTGGGGCACCAGCTATGGGGTGGCCAAGGAGGCGCTGGTGTTCTACCCGGTGCTTGGCTTCCTGGCGGTGCGTTTCTGCCTGACCTTCGTGATTCTGCTGCCGCAGTTACGCGGCGAGGGGCGCCAGGCCTGGGCGCCGGGCATTCCGCTGGGCGGCGTGATGCTGGCCATCTTCCTATGCGAAACCTATGGCGTGCTGCACACCTCGGCCAGCAATGCGGCGTTTCTGATCAGCCTGTGCGTGGTCATCACGCCCTTCGTCGAATGGCTGATGTTCGACCGCCGCCCTGACTCGCGGCTGCTGCCGGCGGTGGCGCTGTCGCTGTTCGGCACCTGGCTGCTCAGCGGTGGCGTCGACCTGCAATTCAACCTCGGCGACGGCCTGATGCTGATGGCAGCGCTGTTGCGCGCCGTGCTGGTATGCCTGACCGGGCGGCTGACCGCCCACACCCAGGTACCGGCGCTCGCGCTGACGGCGGTGCAGACCGGGGTGATCGGCATCGGCTGCCTGCTGCTCGGGACCTTCACCCTGCCCGGTGGCTTGCCGGCCCTGCCCGAGGAGCCGGCATTCTGGATCGGCACCCTGTACCTGGTGCTGTTCGCCACACTGTTCGCGTTCTTCGTGCAGAACTATGCGCTACGCCGCAGCAGCCCCACGCGGGTGTCGCTACTGATGGGCAGCGAGCCGCTGTTCGGCGCACTGTTCGCCGTGCTGTGGCTCAGTGAGGAACTGAGTGTGCAGGCCTGGATCGGTGGCTTGCTGATCGTGGCGGCAACGCTGTGGACGAGCTTGCTCAGGCGTTGAAGGGCATCGTGGCGATGCCATGGTGGAAGGGTGAAGCGTCTTCCACCCTACAGGGCGATACCCACAAATTGTCGCGCGCATGGCGCGCTCCCACACTTAAACGCCATTGCCAGGATGCAGGTGGATGGCCAACCACAGCGCGCCCTCGCTGGTGTGCTCCACCCGATGGGGCGTACCGGCGGGCAGGAACAGGTGGTCGCCGGCGACCAGTTCCAGCACCTTGCCCGCAACGGTCATGCTAGCCGTTCCGCGCGCCAGCAGCACCCACTCGTCCTGCTCCTGCAGGTAATCCACCGACTCGATGCGTGACGAGCTGAGGATCCGCTCGATCTGCAGGTTGCGATGGCTGAGCAGGGTGTCAAAGCGCTCGCCCTGGGCGGGCGGCTCGCTGTCGTGGAACAGGTTGGCAACAGGCATGTTCGAGGCTCGCAATCAGGTATCAGCGGCGGCCGGGTTTGGGCACGCCGGCGACCAGCAGGTGGTGGTGATCACGGCAGTAGAGCTCTTCGTACCAGCCGTAGTGCGGGTCGTTGCAGTGGCCGTGTTGTACCGACGGCGGCAACTGGCTCAGGTCGCTCTTGAAGTCCTGGCGCAGGGCGGCGAACAGTGAGTCCGCCTGCGGCCAGCCGGCGCGATGGGGCGCCTGGCCGAGGCTGTTGCCCAAGCGCAGTTCGCGTTCGAGGATGGCGGCCAGTTCGCTGCACAGGCTCATTTTGCAGTCGGCGCCGCATCGATTTCCCTGGTCAGGCGCTCGACCTGCTCCAGGCGCTCGACCTGCTCCAGGCGCTCGACCTGATCGAGGCGGGCACCGGGATTCAGCGACGACCACTCCGGCCGCGCCCGGGCGACACGCAGGGCGCCGGGCAGCTTGCCCTCGCGCCACTGGCTTTCCTGCAGGGCATCGAGGCGCACCGCTTCGACCGCCGCGTGGCCGCGCAGATCGAGGGCCTTCAGCAGGTGCTGCTGGCGCAGTGCGAGCAGGCGTAGCACGGCGTCGTCGACGGTCAGCTCACGCTGCCCCTGGAGCTTGCCCTTGAGACGCGCGCCGTAGTTGCGCAGGGTTTGCGCGCCGCTGCCGAGCAGCGCGCCGGCCAGGGCCGCGGTGCCGAGGGTCAGGCCGCCGACCAGCAGGTCGACGCCGGCGCCGGCCGCAGCGCCTGCGGCAGCACCGCCGCCCAGGCGGATGCCCAGTTGCTTGATGGTTTCCGGGTTGAACAGGTCGTCGCCCCAGCGGCCGTCCAGCAAGGGCAGGTCGTCGGCCCGGGCATCTTCACGGCGGAAGGCGTACAGGCGCAGGAGGGCTTCCACGCAGCGTTGTTCCCGCTGGCGAACCTCGTTGCGCAGTTCTCCAATGGCGGCCGTGGCCCGCTCGGCGTCGCCCGCCACGCTGCGCCGGCAGGCAGCGCAATCGATCAGCAATTCGGCGATCAGCCGCTTGGCGCTGCGGTGCCGGGCCACGCGCTGGGCCTCGTGATCATCGATCAGGCGTTGCAGCTGCGGGCGCGACTTCTCGTGCATCAGCGCCAGGCTTTCGTAGAGCCGGCGCTCGCCATCGAGCGGCGGCGCCACGCTGTCGAAACGCACCAGGGCATGCAGTCCCAGGCGTGCCAGCGCCTCGCGCCAGTCGTCTTCGCGATGGTTGGCGCTGGCCACGAAATTCAGTACCGGCAGCAGCGGCCGGCCGCACATAGCCAGCACGTTCAACTCGTCCCGGTACTTGGCCAGCACCGGCTCGCGGGCGTCGATCACGTACAGGCCGGCATCGGAGGCCTGCAGTTGGCGCAGCACCTTGGCTTCCTGTTCGAAACGCTGACGCGCCTCGCTGCCTTCCATGAAGCGCGCCAGGCGGGCCGGGCCGTCGAGGCGCTCGCCGGGGCGATCCAGCTGGTCGAGATAGTCGAGCAGGGCGATGGCATCTTCCAGTCCCGGCGTGTCATACAGCTCCAGCAGCGCTTCGCCGTCCACCGACAGGCGCGCGCCCTCGACGTGGCGGGTGGTGCTGGGGCGATGCGAGACCTCGCCGAAACCAATGTCGCGGGTCAGGGTACGCAGCAGTGAGGTCTTGCCGACGTTGGTGTGGCCGACCACGGCGAGCTTCAGTGCCTTGCTCATGGGCGTCGATCCTGTAGGAGCACCGCTCTCGGGGCGATGCGATAGTAGCCATGCCGCCGCAGTGGCGGTGCGGCCACCATTCGCCGCGAGGGCGCGGCTCCTACACCGACGTAGGGTGGATGACGCTTCACCCATCCACCAGGCTTTACATCTGCAGGGCGGATGAAAAGAGCGTCGGCTACGCGCCCCGATCCCCCCTTACGGTGTTCTTCAATCATGGCCCGTCTCCAGCCAAGTCAGGGGCGAGCTGCCGTGGTGCGCCAGTTGCAGTTGATCCAGCGCCTTGTGCCAGTCGCCGAGGCGTTCGCTGTCGAGGGTTTCCCCTGGTGGTGGTTGCAGCAGCCAGACCCGGGTGCTTCCTGCACAGCGGGCCAGCTCGGCGAGCAGCGCCAGGCTGCCGCGATCCGGCGAGCGTCGCGGGTCACAGGCGATGGCCAGGCGAGCGGGCGGAAAGCGGGTGAGCTGGTCGAGCAATTGGCGGCGTTGTTCGCGGCTGTCGATGATTCCGGCATCGGACACCGACTTGGGCAGCACCGGCGGCCAGGGACGACGGTCGTCCAGTTCGATGGCGACCAGCAGTGCACCGCTGCTGGCGTCAACGCCGGCAGCGGATTGCACCTGATAAAGCTGCGCCGGCTCGGCATCGCACACGCCCAGGCGTTCGCTGTTGGGTTGCAGGCGCTCGCGCAGCAGGCCGTAACCGGGCAGGTCGACGTCCAGTTGCAACTGCGCCACACCGCGCCGCCAGCGCCACAGGCACACCAGCCCCAGCAACAGGCGTGGCAGCACGCCGTAGAGCACCACCACGCCGATCAGCCAGCCGGCCCAGGCATGCCGTGCCGATTCCAACGGCAGCGGGCTGTCGCCGCTGGCGCGCACGGTGGCGGCGTCGGGCACCGGAAAGCCCAGCAGGCCGGGCAGGGCGCCCAAGGCCTGGGTCAGCGCGACGAAGGTGTCGCCGCCTAGCAACGTAGTTTCCCAGACGAAGCCGTAACGGCGGGTGGACAGCAGTGCCAGCAGCATCAGCAGCGCGGTGCTGAGTGCCGCCAGCCAGAGCCCATGCACGGCCATGCCGACCAACCAGCGATTGAGGCGCTGGCGGCGCAGCAGCAGCACCAGGGCGGGGCCGGTGTGCAGCGCGCTGGAGTCGCGGGCGAGTTTTTCGCTGAGCCACAGCCAGATGCGCCCGAGCGCCGCGCCATGGCCACCGCCGAACAGCAGGCCGACCACCCAGCCCAGCAACATCAGCAGGTGCAGGCCGAGCAGGCTGCCCAGCGCCCAGAACACGTTGACCGGCGTCTGCCCGTCGCCCAGTGCCGCTACTGCCAGGCCGGCGCCGCTGGCCAGTGCCAGCAGGCCGAGCAGCAGCAGCGCCAGCCGCGCGCCCTGCAGCCAGTGCCGTTGCGCCTGCCGTTGGCCGTCGCGCTCGGCGAGCAGCAGGGCACGGGTTTCGATCCGGCTGGCCAGGTCACCGCCAGCCGCCTGGGCGCGGCGGTTGGCCTCGCTGTCTTCCAGCAACCCGGCATGTTCTTCTCGCAGGCGCACGGCCTCGCAGAGCCATAGGCGTTGCAGCTTGGGTAAGGCCACGCGATCTCCCGGTGGGTAGCAGTCTCCGGGAGCATACCGTTGCAAGGTGAATGACAAAAGCTCGCAGTTACCGTCGGGCTTCCGCGCGCAGACGCACGGCGATATCCGGCTGGTCGATGAACAGGCCGTCGATACCGGTCGCCAGGAAGGCGCGAACCTCGGCGTCGATATCGCCGCGCGTCGCCGGGCTGTCGCCGCGTTTCAGCTCGGTCGGCAGGAACGAGTTCTCGGCGCGGAAGGTGTACGGGTGCACCAGCAGGCCTGCGGCGTGGGCATCGGCCACGAAACGTGTCGGTTGGCCCAGGCTACCGTCCGCCTGCCGCGGGATCACGTAGCCTTTGTCCGGCCCGACACCGACCGCGTACTGCGCGACAGCGCGCAGCCCGGCGGGCGTGGCCATCTGCGCATAGGTGAGCGGATTACCTTGCACCACCTGATCATGGGGCTGGCCCTTGCCGTACAGCTGCACCAGACGCAGCGAACTCAACTGGCGCAGCGCTTTCAAGTTGCTGACTTCGAACGACTGGATGTAAACCGGCGCCGTTGCGTCGCGGTAGCCGCTGCGTGCGAGCGCCTCGACCAGCGGTTTTTCCATGGCCAAGCCCAGGTCCTGGAAGTGCTGCGGGTGCTTGGTCTCGATGTACAAGCCAATCTCGCGACCCTGGCTGACCTGCAGGGCTTTCACCAGGTCGATGATTTCCTGCAGGGTGGGAATCTCGAACTGGCCGTCGAGGCGGGTGTTGCCCGGACGGATATCGGGAATGCGCTCGATGGCGCGCAGACGCTTGAGTTCGGCGGCGGTGAAGTCCTCGCTGAACCAGCCGTCGAGCTCGACACCATCGATCCGCTGCTTGCGCTTGCGATCAGCGAATTCCGGGTGCCTGGCCACGTCGGTGGTCAGGCCGAGTTCATTGTCGTGGCGCGCAAACAGCTGCCCGTCCTTGCTCATCACCAGGTCCGGTTCAACATAGTCGGCGCCCTGCAGCACGGCGATCGCGTAGGCCGCGAGGGTATGCTCCGGCAGGTAACCGCTGGCGCCACGGTGGGCGATAATCAGCGGTTTACCGGCATCGGCGCGCTGGGCGGCGGGCATTGCTGATGGATCGGCACTGGCCGTGAAGGGCAGGGCCAGCAGGGCGCTGAGCACTAACAGACGGGGCTGGCGTAGCGGCATTGGGCATCTCTCCTGAGCGACGTTGATTGGTCGTTTGCAACAGCCTGCACCGACAAAGATGGCGTGACGATGACAGTGCGGCAAGTCATGCGGGCCGATGGGGCGCTCTGCTATGCTCGCCGCCATGACCACACGACTCCCCCTCTGTCTGATCGCCGCCCTCGCGGAAAACCGAGTGATTGGCCGCGATAACCAACTGCCCTGGCACCTGCCGGCGGACCTCAAGCACTTCAAGGCCAAGACCCTTGGCAAGCCGATCATCATGGGTCGCAAGACCTGGGATTCCCTCGGCCGCCCGCTGCCTGGCCGGCTCAATCTGGTGGTCAGCCGTCAGGCTGGCTTGCAGCTGGACGGCGCTGAGGTCTTCGCGACGGTTGAAGCCGCCCACGAGCGCGCCGAAGCCTGGGCCCGCGAGCAAGGCGTAGACGAAGTGATGCTGATCGGCGGCGCCCAGCTGTACGAACAGGCGCTGCCGATTGCCGACCGCCTGTACCTCACCCGCGTGGCTTTGCAGCCTGAGGGCGACGCCTGGTTTCCAGCCTTCGATGAAGCACAATGGCAGCGTGTGGAGCGTGACGACCAGCCCGCCACCGAGGCGGCGCCCGCGCACAGTTTCGAGACCTGGGCTCGCCTCTAGTCCGCCCCCTTATACATTCTGATTCGCCACCTTGATCCGGTGGCGTTTTTCCGTGTGCGCCCAGCGAGACAGTTACGCCATGAACGACACCCCTGGCTCCGGTGAGCGAGAGACGATTGCCGACTTTTTCATTCGTCACCCGCTTTGGGAGGACGCGCTGGCGCTCGTGCTGGGTACAGCGATGGTGGCCTTGGGCATCACCTTATACAGCCACGCCGGGTTGCTGACCGGCGGCACGGTGGGCCTGGCTTTCCTGCTCAAGTACCTGGTCGGCTGGCCATTCGGCATGGTGTTCTTCCTGCTTAATCTGCCGTTCTATGCGTTAGCACTCTGGCGCATGGGTTGGGCCTTCACCCTGCGCACGGTGTGCGCGGTCGGCCTGGTTTCACTGCTCGCCGAGCTGACGCCACATTGGGTTACTTTCGCGGCGCTCAATGAACTGTATGCGGCGCTGTTCGGTGGTTTCGCCATGGGCCTTGGCCTGCTGATGCTGTTCCGTCACCGCGCCAGCCTCGGTGGCGTGAACATCCTTGCGCTGTATCTGCAGGAGCGCTTCGGGTGGCGTGCCGGCGCCGTACAGATGGGCGTGGACGCTGCCATCGTGCTGGCCTCGATCTTCGTTGTCGCCCCGGAAAAGGTCGCGCTGTCGGTGCTCGGTGCCGTGGCGCTGAACATGGTGCTGGCGATCAACCACCGCGCCGGTCGCTATATGGGCGTGAGTTGAGAAGCGACGCGCTGCTCACCTGCTATCGGCATCGCACCTGCTT
Source organism: Phytopseudomonas seleniipraecipitans (assembly GCF_900102335.1). Taxonomy (GTDB): domain Bacteria; phylum Pseudomonadota; class Gammaproteobacteria; order Pseudomonadales; family Pseudomonadaceae; genus Aquipseudomonas; species Aquipseudomonas seleniipraecipitans. The sequence continues at coordinate 470,411 of NZ_FNBM01000003.1, read as the reverse complement.
ATCCCGTTAACCGTTAACCGTTAATTCTCCCCTCGTACAGCTGCCATTTATCGTGCAGCTCGACTCCCTTCGTCCTCCATTTCCTGGCGCTGAGTGTCTGCTGCGATGGGTTGCGGTAGCTCACACAATGACTGCAACAGCCGGTAATAAGATTTAAGGAGATAATGAGAAGTGATATCGTTAATCGCTCTGCGTATCACTTAACTCAAAAACAACAGGAGACTCCCATGAATGCCTCTACCAGGGCGGCCTTTGGCTGTGCCCGGCGTCCGGTTCCCGGTGCCCCCAACCTGCTAGCTGTTGCCGTCACCCTGGCCAGCATCGCGATGCCGCTGATGGCCCACGCGCAGCAGGCGGCGCAGAGCGATAGTGCGAATGCAGTGGTACTGGAATCTCAGAACGGAGCCCTGGAGCTGGGCGCCACCTCGGTTACCAGCAACCAGCTCGGTACCATCACCGAGGAGTCACAATCCTATACCCCAGGCTCCATCGCCACCGCGACTCGTTTGGTGTTAACGCCGCGCGAAACGCCACAGTCGATCAGCGTGATCACCCGCAAGCACATGGACGATTTCGCGCTGAACAGTATCGACGATGTCATGAGGCATACGCCGGGGGTCAGCATCGTTACGTACGACACCGAGCGTAACGAGTACTACTCCCGTGGTTTCGCGATCAATAACTTCCAGTACGACGGCATTCCGATGACGCGCGACGCAGGGTACTCGTCGGGCAACACGCTCAGTGACATGGCGATCTATGACCGCATCGAAGTATTGAAAGGTGCGACTGGCCTACTGACCGGTAGTGGTGATCCGGGTGCGACCATCAACCTGATCCGCAAGAAGCCGACGCACGAATTCAGCGGCCACGTCACTTTGGGTACCGGCTCATGGGATACCTACCGCAGCGAGCTGGACGTCGCGGGCCCACTCACCGAAACCGGTAATGTGCGTGGTCGTGCGGTCGCTGCCTATCAGAACAAGCATTCGGCCCAGGATCGCTACGAGCGCGAAACCCAGGTCTTCTATGGAATCCTCGAGTTCGACCTAGACGAGAGCACTCTGCTGTCGGTAGGGGCGGATTATCAGGACAGCAACCCCGAGGGGTCGACCTGGGGTGGTAACCCGATCTTCAACGGTGATGGCGATTTTAGTAAGGTCTCGCGCTCGTTCAGCAATGCCGCTGACTGGAGCCATTGGGATCAATACACCCGCACGGTTTTCGCGACCCTGGAGCGCCAGTTCGACAACGGTTGGGTGGGCAAGATGCAGCTCAATCACCAGATCAATGGTTATGACGCTGCGCTAGGTGCCGCCGCCGCCGGTAACCCGGATCCGGTTACCGGCGCTGGGGTTGGCCTGTGGTTGGGCAAGTACGTGGGTAAAACCACCAGCGATGCCGTGGATGTATACGGCAGCGGCCCTTTCCAGCTGTTCGGGCGTGAGCATGAATTGGTGGTTGGAGGAAGCGTGAAGCGCAGCCACTGGGAAAATGATGGCAAAGGCGCTCCGGCGGATTACACCGGCTCCGTGGGCAACTTCTACGAATGGCGTGGCGATATCCCCGAGCCGGCTTGGGAGTACACCGGTGAAGACGACCGGGTGACCTGGGAGAATGGCCTTTACACGGCCTCACGCTTCAATTTGCGTGATGACCTGAAATTGATACTGGGCGCTCGCTTCGCCAACTACCGAAGCGTCAACAAAGGTAGAAGTATCTACAACCCGCCTGTCACGCATCAAACCCAGACCGAGACTGGCGTGGTGGTTCCCTATGCCGGGCTGATCTACGACCTGAACGACAACTTCTCCGTTTATGGCAGTTACACCAGTATTTTCAAACCGCAATCGATCCGTACCGTTACCGGTTCGGCGCTTGATCCGCTCGAGGGTGATAACTACGAGCTGGGTATCAAGGGGGAGTTTTACGACGGCCGCCTCAATACCAGCCTCGCCTACTTTGAGGTCCACCAGGACAATTTCGGCGTTCAGGTTGGCAACGTGCAGAACTCCAACGAAGTCGCTTACAAGGCGGCAGATGGCGTAATCACCAAGGGCTATGAAGCAGAGCTTTCCGGTGAGCTGATGCCCGGTTGGCAGGCCCAGCTCGGCTACACGCACAAGATCGCCAGGCAGGATGGCGACAAGCTATCCACCGTCGAGCCGGAAGACCAGTTCAGCTTCTACACCACCTACAAGCTCAAGGGGCAGTTCGAGCCGCTGACCATCGGCGGTGGTGCGCGCTGGCAGAGCAGAAGCTGGGGCTCCGTTGCGAATACGCCGCTCGGTGGCAGCGAAGACTTTGGCCAGAGCGCCTACTGGTTAGTCGATGCGATGGCCAAGTATCAGGTTACCGACAACCTCTCGGCGACCCTCAACGTCAACAACCTGCTGGACAAGAAGTACCTGACCATCATGGACTTCTACAGCGTTTACTCCTGGGGCGAGCCGCGTAACGTCATGCTGACCACGCGCTACGACTTCTGAGCCATCTGCCACATATGAAAAGGGCCGCTTATGCGGCCCTTTTGATTCGTGCCTGGAGTTGTACCGCGCCCTGAGGTCGGGCTCCTACGCGTCTGCAGGTCTACCCGCTTTTGTAGGACCCGCGACCCCGCGGCGAATGGTGCAGACAACACCGATACCAGGCTGCTGTAAGTAGTTCGCGCCGGGGGCGACGCTCCCCCCGGTCACGATCATCGGATTGGCGTCAGGCTTGCTCGCCCTTGGCCGGGCTGTCCGGCAGGAACCAATTCAGCACCAGCGCACAAATACCACCGGTAGCCACGCCGGATTCCAGTACGTTGCGCAGTGCCTCCGGCATGTGGGCGAGGAATTCCGGTACCTGCGACACGCCGAGGCCGAGGGCCAGAGACACAGCGATGATCAGCAGGGCGCGGCGATCCAGATCGATGCCCGCCAGGATGTTGATGCCCGAGGCCGCGACGGCGCCGAACATCACCATGGCTGCTCCGCCAAGCACCGGCTCGGGAACGGCCTGGATCACGCCGGCAACCGCCGGGAACAGGCCGAGAACTACCAGCATCAGGGCGATCCACACACCGATATGGCGGCTGGCGATACCGGTCAGTTGGATCACCCCATTGTTCTGGGCGAAGACCGAGCTTGGGAAGGTATTGAACACACCGGCCAGCAGCGAATTGACGCCGTTGACCAGCACGCCGCCCTTGATCCGTTGCATCCACAGCGGGCCTTCGACGGGCTGCTTGGACACCTTGCTGGTGGCGGTCACGTCACCGATGGCTTCGAGTGAGGTGACCAGGTAAATCACTAGCATCGGGATGAACAGGCTCCAGGAAAAACCGAGGCCGAAGTGCAGCGGCGTTGGTACCTGGAACAGCTCGGCCTGATGCATGCCGGTGAAATCCAGGCGGCCCAGGTAGCCGGCCAACGCGTAGCCGACCAGCAGGGCAATGACGATCGCGCAGCTGCGCATCCACACCACGGGAATGCGGTTGAGCACCACGATCACCGCCAGCACCACGCCGGACAACAGCAGGTTCTCGCCGTTGGCGAAGGTGCCGTTGGCCATGGCACCGTAACCACCGCCCATGCTGATCAGGCCGACCTTGATCAGCGTCAGGCCGATCATCAGCACCACGATACCGGTCACCAGTGGGGTGATCAGCTTCTTCACGAACGGCAGGATGCGCGAAATGCCGATTTCGATGAACGAGCCGGCGATCACCACGCCGAAGATCGCCGCCATCACCGCTTCGACCGGCGTCCCCTGCTTGACCATCAGCGCGCCGCCGGCAATCAGTGGGCCGACGAAGTTGAAGCTGGTGCCCTGCACCACCAGCAGCCCTGCACCCAGCGGGCCGAAGCGACGGCATTGCACGTAGGTGGCGATACCGGAGATCACCAGGCTCATGGAAACGATCAAGTTGGTGTCACGGGCCGACACGCCCAGGGCCTGGCAGATCAACAGGCCAGGCGTGACGATCGGCACGATGATCGCCAGCAAATGCTGCAGCGCAGCGAGAATCGCCACCAGCGGCCGCGGGCGGTCTTCGAGGCCGTAGATCAATTCGCTGTTACTCGCAGCGGCCTTGGGAGTGGAGTCGGCTGGGTGCATGGTCAGAGCCCAAAAAAAGGAGTGCGGATTCTACTGGCATCAGCAGACAGTTCCCAAGTGGCGAATCAGAGAATCGAGCCTCCTGCGAAGGTGGCGGGCAGCTCTGCGTGTCGGGCTGCCGAAGCCAGTTTAAAAGTCCGCCTTGACCGACAGCATGAAGTTGCGCGGCTCACCGTAGAAGTTGCCGAAACCTTCGGTGCCCACGGTGGTGTAATAGCGCTTGTCGAACAGGTTGTTGCCGTTGAGTGCCAGCGACCAAGTGTCATCGACGCGGTAGCCGATGCGGCCGTTCCACACGGTGTAGCCTGCCTGGGAGATATCGTTGCCGCTGATCGGCGAGGTGCGGTAGTTGTCGCTCTGGGCGTTGAAGCCGGCGCCCACGGTAAAACGCTCCAATGGGCCGCTGAGGCTGTAATCACCCCACACGCGCAGCAGATGCCGCGGCACGTAGGAGTTGTACGACACGCCATTCTGGTTCGGGTCAGCATCCTCCAGCACCTTGGTCTGGGTGTAGGTATAGCCGGCCAGCAGTTGCAGGCGGTCGATGACTTCACCGCTGATTTCCGCTTCGAAGCCTTGGGCGCGCACCTTGCCGGAGTTTTGCGAACAACTGCCGTCGGCACAGTTCGGGTCGGTCTGCGCCGCGTCTTCCTGAATGGTGCGGAACAGGTTGAAGGCGCTGTTCAGGCGCCCTGCAAACCATTCGCCCTTGATGCCCAGCTCATAGCTCTTGCCGATCAGCGGTTTCAGGGTGCTGCCATCGAGGGTCTTGAGGTTGCCCTGGGGCGTGAAGATATCGGTGTAGCTGGCGTAGGCCGTCAGGTTGTCGTTGAGGTCGAGCAGCAGGCCGGCGAATGGCGTGACTTGCCCGGTTTCGGTGGTCTCGGAATTGGCTGGGGTGCCGACGCCGCGAAAGTAGGCGACTGAGTCGGTTTCGGATTTGTACCAGCTGACGCGGCTGCCGATTACGACTGTCAGCGGCTCGGCCAGTTTCAGGCGAGCGGTGGAGTAGACGCCGTACTGCTTGATGCGGATGTCCAGCGGGCCGCCGCGCGAGGCATTGGCCAGGTAGTAGCTCTCGTCCGGTTGCGGTAGATGATGGTCAGGATCGAGCACGTTCTGCCGTTGCGGCAGGGCCGCCACGGCGAAGAAGTCGTCCTTGTGGGAGCGGCTGGTGTTGGCGCCAACCACCAGTTCGTGCTGCTGGCCAAAGGCATCGAACGTGCCGTCGACATAGGCATCGAGGCCGTAGTCCACCTGGTCGTAGTCATAGATGCTGCCCAGTACCAGGGTGTTTGACCTGCTGGCGCCTACCGGCACTGAGCCACTGGGAAAGGCGTATTCCATATCCTGGGTATTGCGCGACCAGACACCCGCTACCTTGAGCGCCCAATTGTCGTTGAGCTGGTGGCTCAGGTCGCCGAATACCGTGGTGCGCTTGCTGCGCTGGTTGTTCCAGGCCGGGTTCAGGCAGGTCGAGCGGCCGAGTTTCAGGTCGTTGCCATCGGCGTAGCGCGGCAGGCCGCCCCAGCAGGGCGTCGCGTCGAGGTCCTCGTAGGCGACGCCTACGCCGACGGTGGTGTCGGCGCTCAGGTCGACATCCAGCGCACCGTAATAGACCTGGTCCTTGCGCTCGGCTACGTCGTAGAAGTAATGGCGACTTTGCTGGGTCGCCACGGCCCGGCCGCGAACCGTGCCGGCTTCATTGAGCGGGCCGCCCGTGTCGACCTGCGCGCGATAGTTGTCCCAGGTGCCGGCCGACAGGGACAACTGAGTGTGGGGCGTGTACTGGCCGCGCTTGCGCACGAAGTTGACGCCGCCCGCAGTGCCGCCGGCGCCTTTCATCATCCCCGCCGCACCGCGCAGCACTTCGACCCGGTCATAGATGGCCATGTCGCTGGAGAAACTGTCGGCTTGTGCATAACTGCTGCCGATGTCCAGGGGTACGCCGTCGTACTGATACTGTCCGGTCATGCGGAAGCCGCGGGAGTAGAAGTACTTGCCGCCCATGGGCGAGTCGTACACGGTGATGCCCGGGGTTTTTTCCATGACCTGTTCGATGGTGTTGAGGTTCTGGTCATCGAGCATCTTGCGGGTCATCACCGTAACCGACTGCGGCGTTTCCCGCAGGGAATGCTGACCCTTGCCGATGGTCACCGCACCCGTGGTGTAGGAGCCGCTGCCCTCGTTGATATCACCCAGACCGCTGGCGTTGATGCTGGTCGCGCCCAGCTCCAGTGAGCTGCCGCTGTCACGCGCGAGTTCCACGGCATAATTGCGGCCGGCCTTGAGCGGGCGCAGACCAGTGCCGGCCAACAGCTTAGCCAGGCCGGCGTCCACCGAGTGGCTGCCGGTCAGCCCGGGGCTGCGTTTGCCGGCGGTCAGGCGTGAATCCACCGATAGCAGGATGTCGGCCTCGCTGGCAAAGCGGTTCAGCGCGCCGTCCAAGTCACCCGCGGGGATGGCGTAGGCGCGGGTCTGTTCAGTGGCGGCCGATTGCGCCTGAGCGCTGGCAGCGATCAGCAGCGGGCTGGTGGCCAGCAGGCCGGTGAGCAGGGCACGGGTGATCGACAGGCTCAGCGTCGAACGGGGGGATGCAGGCAGGTACGGCATTCCGGATATCCTCTAAGAATGCGTCTTTGTTGGGTTCAAGAGGTATCCCGGGCGAGCTGGCAAAACCGACAATGGGTTCTGGAAATTATTTGCTGATTGCTCTGATGATCGTTCCCACGCTCTGCGTGGGAACTCATGTCAGGATGCTCTGCGTCCGTCAGGTTCTGCAGTCGACGATGGTTTAAGGCGCGGAGCGCCACACGTGGCATTCCCACGCGGAGCGTGAGGATCGATCAGTGGTCAGCCTCTCGGCCGCACGGTCACCCAGTAGCGGGTGACGCGCTGTATTTCCACAGGTAGTGATTGCTGCAACGCGGCGAGTACGCGGTCGGTGTCGGCTAATGGGAATACGCCAGTCAGTGGTAGTTCAGCGACGTCCGGATCGCACCGCAGTATGCCGGGGCGGTGACGCGACAGTTCGGCGATAAAGCGGCCCAGCGGCATACGCTCGGCAATCAAGCGACCTTCGTTCCAGGCGATAGCATTGCGGTCGGCCAGGCCGACTGAGGCGTTGCGCTCGGCGGAGAACCAGCGTTGCTGGCCGGTGCGCAGGCGCGAGGTTTCGGCATAGCGGGGCCGCAGCTCCAGTTCGCCTTCATAAAGATCGACGCGGCTGCCGCCGCTGATTTCATGCACCGCAAAGCGGGTGCCCAGGGCCTGGATTTCCCCGGCGACGGTTTCGACAATCAGCGAGCGCTTAGCCGGATCGTGGCCGCTATCGAGCAGCAGTTCGCCGCTCAGCAACTGGATGCGCCGCTCGCTGGCGCTGTAGCGGATATTCACTGCACTGCCGCTGTTGAGGGCCAGCCGGCTGCCATCGGCAAGGGTGCGCTGCAGGCGCTCGCCGGTGCTGCTGCGCAGATCTGCCATGGCTTCGCGCCAAGGTAACTGCGACTGGGCCAGGTACCCGCTGCCACCCGCGAGCAGCGCCAGACCAAGCAGCTTGAGGGCTTGGCGACGACGTGCATCGGGTAGCTCACGCAGCACGGCGTTGGCGGTGTGGGCGGGAACGCCGGCGAGGGTGCCCTGTAAGTGCTCCAGGCGCTGCCAGGCGCGCCGGTGTTCGGGGTCGCAGGCCTGCCAGGCAGCGAAGCGCTGTCGTTGCTCGACATCCAGTTCGCCGCCCCAGTGCAGCATCAGCCAGTGACTGGCCTGCTCGACGACGGCTAGCGGGATCGGCGCATCGCTGGTGCGTTTCATTCGGCGTACAGCACCTGATAGCAGGCCGAGATGGCGCGCTGCATGTACTTCTGCACCGAGCTAACGCTGACCTGCAGGCGCTCGGCGACCTGTGGGTACGTCAGCCCTTCGAACTGCGAGAGCAGGAAGGCTTCGCGCACCTTGGCCGGCATAGCGTCGAGCATCGCATCGATTTGCAGTAGGGTCTCGATAACCATCGCGCGGGTTTCCAGCGACGGCGATTCGGGCTCTGGCAGATGGGCGATGCTGTCGAGGTAGGCCCGCTCGATGCGCTGCCTGCGCCATTGGTCGATCACTAAATTGCGGGCGATCTGGGCCAGGTAGCTGCGACTTTCATCAAGGCTGGGCAGGCGGCCACCGAGCAACAGACGCAAGAAGGTGTCCTGAGCAATATCTGCCGCCTGCTCACGGTCGCCGAGGCGCTTGCGCAACCAGCCATGCAGCCAGCCGTGGTGATCACGGTAGAGAGTAGCGACGCTTTGCAACGGTGATGGGGGCTGAGCGCTGGACACCGACACTCCCTTGGCGTGCGCCAGTGCGGATAAGAATTGATCGCGATTGTAGGAGGGCGTTGAAGGTTTGGGAACAGGGGGATGGAAAATGCCTGGGCCAAGCGTGGGTGAGAGGTTTGAAAAGTTGGTAAAAGCCGTGCGGGTTTTGCCGCACTCATCCGTCTTTATAGGTAAGTGCACTGATTTGAGGCGGCGTAAGCTGCCGATGGTCAATGCGCTCTTCTGCTGGATATCTTGCCTTTCTTTGACGCCGTGGCCTGCCCGCATGGGCAACGGCGCTCCTGCGTCTGACTGCCATGCTGGCGTGTGCGAGGCATCCGCCAATAGCCGCCACGCATTACATGGCGGCCAGCGCGATTAGTAGCTGTACGTCAACGACGTCATGACATTGCGCGGCGCACCGTAGCTCACGTTGTTTCCGGCGATGGACAGGTAGTACTCCTTGTTGAACAGGTTGTTGACGTTGACCGACGCAGACAGGTTTTCATTGATGTCGTAACGGCCCAGCAGGTTGAACAGTGCATAACTGTTCTGTTCTGTTTGTGCGCCGTCGTGGGTTCGACTCTCCCAGTTGAAGCCACCGCCGACCGTGAACTTGTCCAGCGTGCCTGGCAGTCGATAGGTGGTGAAGGTTTTCAGGCTGTGCAACGGCGCCCGCGTCAGAATGCGTTGGTTGTCGTCGTTGCGACTCACGCTGTAGGCGTAGCCGCTACTGAACTGCCAGTCTTCAGCCAATTCACCACTGAGTTCGAGTTCGACGCCTTCGGTGGTTGCCGTTTCCCCGACGTAGGAATAAAGAGCGCCACTCCAGACGGCCAGGTTTTCCTGATCGGTCTTGAACAGGGAAAGACTGGCATTGAGCCGGCCTTCATTGAAGTTGGCTTTGATACCCGTTTCGTAGCTCGTTCCTTCCGTTGGCGCGATGGTCGAGTTCGAGTAGAGGTTGGTCAGGTAGTCGTGGGGCTGGAAGATTTTGGTGTAGCTCGCGTAGAGCGCCCAGGTTTCGTCCAGGTCATGCACGACGCCAGCGTAGGGGATGAAGATTCCGTTTCTGCTATCGCTGCTCTTGCTCCGTGCACCTGTCGCATAAGTGACGGCCTCGCGATCTGTTTTCCAGTCCATTACGCGGCTGCCAATCAGCAGCTTGGTGTCTTCGGTCAGATGCAGTCGAGTACTGAGGTAGGCACTGCGTTGATCCTCGGTAGTATTCGATTTGCCTGTCTTGATGTAGGTCGGTTTGGACACATCGTCGGTCCAGGTTCCCAAATTCGGGTTGGTAAACAAGCCCGAAGTTCGTGTCTCGCTCGGGCTGTAACTGTCGAGCCGTGAGAGGGTGATGCCGCCAATCAACTCATGCTCGCGGCCAAATAGTGAAAAGGGTCCGGTTACGTAGGTGTCCAGGCTGTCTTGCTCGCTGTGCCCGTTGTAACGCTGAAACAGCACACTACCTCCGCTGGCTGTTCCTGTGCTGAACGTGCCATTTAGCCCAGCGCCTGTCGCATTGTGGTTGTATACGGCGTGGCTGAGATCGCTCTTCACGCTCCAGCCCGAGTCGAATTGATGCTCGATGGAGGCGAAAACGTTTTTCAGCTCATGGTTGTAATAACCCCACGCCGGAGAGTCGTTGTCGGAGGCGTCGGCGCCAGTCGGCTGGCCATTGCTGTAGAGCGCTGGGTAGATGGTCGTTTGCGAGTTGGTATCTCGGTTTATCTGGCTGAAGCCCAGGGTGAGTAATGTCGACTCGCTCAGGTCTGCTTCGACGATGCCGTAAAGCGTCTGGTAGTCCTGCTCGAAGTTGTCGGTCCAGCCATGCTGATGCTTGTAGTCCGCGACGAAGCGGCCGCGCAGGTTGCCGCTCTCGGTCAGTGGCCCGGCTACGTCCACCATCGAGCCATAGCGATCCCAGTTGCCAGCCTCTAGGCTGATCTTGGCCTGGGGTTCGTAGGTCGGGCGTTTACGGATCATGTTGACGGTAGCGGAGGGATTGCCCAGGCCGCTCATCATGCCGGTGGCGCCTTTGACGATCTCCACCCGGTCATACAGGGCAGTGCTTTGCACATAGTTCGACAGAGAAGACGAGCTGGGCACGCCATCGATCTGGTAGTTCCTGATCGTCGAGCCGCGTGCCCAGATCTGTGGGCCGTCGCCGCCGACAGAGAAGGGTTTGACGATAACTCCGGTGGTCGCGCTCAGCGCGTCGGGCAGATTATCGAGCCGTTGATCATCGAGGCGCTGACGGGTCAGTACGGTGATTGATTGAGGCGTTTCCTGCAGCGACAGGTTGAGCCGCGTGGAACTGCTCGTCGAACCGGTGGTGTAGGACCCCGTGCCTTCGGTGATCGACCCCGGCGCTTTGCCGGAAATGCTCAACGAAGAAAGCTCCAGTGCGCCGCTAGCGCTCACTTCATGCGTGACGCTGAAGCTGCCGCTTCCCGTGACCACTAGTTGCAAGCCGCTTCCCGCCAATGCCTGATGCAGCGCTTGTTCGACGCTCAACTCGCCACGCACGGCAGGTGCCTGTTTGCCACTGACCAGTGCGGGGTCGAGAGAAATGACCTGCCCGCTCTGCCGGGCGATGGCGTTGAGGGTGCTGGCCAGGCTTGAGGCTGGTAGGTCGAACTGCAAAGTTTGCTGCTGGGCCGCCGGATCGGCCATGGCGACCGTGCAAGGGAGGCCAGCGAAGGCGATGGCAACGGCGAGGGGCCAGGGTCTGAACACGAAAACGCTCCTGATTATGTTGGCTGTCAGGAGATAGGTGTAACGAAACGGAAAAACCGGACAGCGATGCGAACGATTTTCATGAATAAACGCCAATCGTCACGCGCTCACTGATTTTTTGGGCCGAGCAGGGTAAGCCAGGGGCCGTAATGGTCGACGCTGATCGGCAGGGTTTCCGCCAGCGCCGCGAGGCTGCGTTGCGTGTCATCGAGTGGAAATACACCTTGTACGCGCAGTTGGCGGATCTGCGGGCTGACACGAATCAGCCCGCGTCGATAGGGGCGCAAGGCCTCGATCACGTCACCCAGCGGTGCATCGAGAACGCTGAGGCGGCCGTTCAGCCAATCCGCCTGATAGGGCTGCTCACCGGTCAGCAGATCGATACGGTCACCACGCAGCAGGGCGCCATGGCCATGTAGCAACACACGTTGGGTACCATTTGCCAGGCTCAGCCGCACGCTGTGTTCGAGCACCACCACACGCGTTGCATCCGCCTCCTGGCGAACCAGAAAACGGGTGCCCAGCGCCTGTACGCTGCCCTGGGCGCTGCGCACGATGAATGGGCGGCCGGCATCCGCCGCGACTTGCACCACCAGCTCGCCGTGACGCAGCAGCAACAGACGCTGCCGGCTGCTGAAACGCAGGTCGATGGCGCTGGAGGCGTTCAGGTCGAGGCCGCTGCCGTCACTCAGTTGTAGATGGCGGCGTTCGCCAGTACCGGTACTGAAGTCCGCCAGCAGCGCCTGGCCAGGCTGGCTACGCGCGCCTAACCAGGTTGCGCCGCCAAGCAGGCCGAATGCGGCCAGGCCGCGCAATAGGTTGCGTCGTGATGAGCTCGGTTGAAGCAGCAGCTCCTGCGCCGTGCCGCTGGGGAGCCGGCTGTTCAATTGACGAAGGGTGTCGTAGGGCTGGCCAAGGCTGTGCTGCAGCGTGGCCCAGGCGTTGGCGTGAGCCGCGTCGCTGTGCAGCCACTGCTCGAACCGCGCCTGCTGCGCCTGGCTGGTACGCCCGGCGCGCAGCTTGACCATCCAGTCGATGGCCTGTTCGGCGGCCGGGTCGAGGCGCGTCTGCCTCATGATGCCAGTTGCGTCAGGTAGCACTGGCGCAGGGCCTGGGTCATATAGCGGCCTACCGTGCGCTCGGAAACGTTCAGGCGTATGGCGATGTCGACGTAGGTCAGGCCATCCAGCTGGCTGTAGAGAAACGCTCGCTTGACCACCAACGGCAGGCCGTCGAGGGCACGGTCGATAGCCGCCAGTGCTTCAATCAGCAGGTGACGCTCCTCCGGCGAGGGTGCGAGTTCTTCCGGCAGGGCGGCGAGGCGTGCCAGATAAGCCTGTTCCAGCTGGCGACGGCGATGGCGGTCGTAGATCAGGCGACGGGCGATTGTCGAGAGATAGGCTCGTGGTTGCTCGATACTGCCGGGATCGATCCTGGCGGCAAGCAGTTGGCAGAAGGTTTCTGCAGCCGTGTCCTCGGCGTCGGCCTGGTTGCGCAGGCGGCGCTGCACATGTTGGAGCAGCCAGCGATGGTGATCACTGAAGAAAAAACCCAGTGCGGAGGACGGGCTGGACACGGCGGGATCGTTCCATGAGTTGATATGAATACTTCTCATTCTATTGTGCGCCGCTCCAGCCGAGCAATCGCCAGTGGCACCACAATCGAAAACCTGAACTTAGCGGTACGCCTCATGGACTGATTGATTAAGGGCAATCGGCCCACATGTGTAATCAGCCCGGAGGCGGATATGTCAGATCACCACACCTACAAGAAGGTCGAGCTGGTTGGCTCGTCCACGTCGAGCATCGAAGAGGCCATCAACAATGCCCTGGCCGAGGCCAGCAAGAGCATTCGCCATCTGGAGTGGTTCGAGATCACCGAAACCCGTGGCCACATCGCCGATGGTGCGGTGGCTCACTATCAGGTCACCCTGAAGGTCGGGTTCCGCGTCGCGAATAGCTGACGGCGGAAAACTACAGCCGTGCTCGCGTGTCATTGCGGCGATTTACGGCTTTATTGAAACGGGCTCTATCCATGGCGTCCGGATTATTCATTAGTAACGAGGGAGCGTTTGTGATGAAAAAAGTGTTGTTTGCGGTGGGGCTGATGGCTCTGGCCGGTTCGGCGTTCGCGGCTAAAGACTGCGAAGAGTTGAAAGGTGAAATCGACGCGAAAATCCAGGCCAATGGCGTGTCGTCCTACACCCTTGAGGTTGTCGACAAGGGCAGCGTGACTGACCGTCAAGTGGTTGGCAGCTGCAATGGAGACACCAAGGAAATCGTCTATCAGCGCAACTGACGCCGATGGTCGCTAAGCCGGCGCGCAGCCTGTCTGCCGCCGGCTTTTTGATGCGCGGCGTTTGGCACGAGGTGTCGGGAGGCGTAGAGTAAGACCTACTGTTTTACTCGGGTATAGCTCCGGCCCTATCCACAGCCAAGGTTTTTTCTCATGACTGCACTCGCGAAACTTCCCTTTTCCGTTCTTGACCTGGCGCCAATCCGCGACACTGGTAGCGCACAGCAGGCGCTGCACAATTCGCTGGCGCTGGCCCAGCATGTCGAGTCGTTGAACTTCAATCGCTTCTGGGTCGCTGAACACCACAACATGGACGGTATCGCCAGTTCCGCAACTGCGGTGTTGCTGGGCTATCTGGCTGCCGGCACCTCGCGCATTCGCCTGGGCTCTGGCGGGGTGATGCTGCCCAACCACGCGCCTTTGGTGGTTGCCGAGCAGTTCGGCACCCTGGCGACCTTGTATCCGGGGCGCATTGAGCTGGGCCTTGGTCGTGCACCCGGTGCCGATCAGTTCACCGCTCAGGCGCTGCGTCGCGAACGCTCCGGGAGTGCTGACGACTTTCCACAGGACGTCGCCGAGCTGCAGCGTTACCTTGGCCCGCGCACGCCGGATCAACGCGTGCTCGCCGTGCCCGGTACCGGCACCAATGTACCGATCTGGCTGCTGGGCTCCAGCCTGTTCAGCGCCCAGCTGGCCGGTGAACGTGGCTTGCCTTACGCCTTCGCCTCGCATTTCGCACCGCGCTACGTGCACGAGGCCATTCGCGTCTACCGCAATGCCTTCAAGCCGTCCGAGGTGCTCGACAAGCCCTATGTAATGCTTGGCGTACCGCTGATGGCCGCCGACACAGACGAGCAGGCTCAGCATCTGGCGACCTCGGCTTACCAGCGCATTCTCTCGCTGATCCGCGGCCAGAGCCTGGTACAGCGCCCACCGGTGGAGTCGATGGAAGGATTGTGGTTGCCTCACGAGCGCGATGCGGTCGGCAGCTTCCTCGGTATGGCGGTAATCGGCGGGCCGGAGAAGATTCGTGCACGGTTGGAGGTGCTGCTCGAGCAGACCCAGGCCGACGAGCTGATCTTCACCTGCGACCATTACGATTTCGCTGACCGTTTGCATGCCTTCGACATTCTCGCCGGGCTGCGCTGATTTCGCTGCTGCGCCGCTGTGATTTCCAAAAAACTCGAACTTGCCGGGCCGCTGTCTCTCTGAACTCTGTACCCCTCATCAACAGGAGCATGAGATGAAGAAGACAGCATCGGCCCATTGGCAGGGCGGCATCAAAGACGGCAAAGGCACAATCTCCACCCAGAGCGGTGCACTTTCCGCGCAGCCTTATGGCTTCAATACCCGGTTTGAAAACGAGCCGGGTACCAACCCGGAAGAGCTGATTGGCGCTGCGCACGCCGGTTGTTTCTCTATGGCGCTGTCCAAGGAGCTGGGCGAGGCGGGCATGACTGCCGAGAGCATCGACACCAAGGCCGAGGTCACCCTCGACAAGCAGGATGGCGGTTTTGCCATCACTGCCGTTCACTTGTCCCTGAAGGCCAAGGTGCCTGGCGCCGATCGTGCGGCGTTCGAGAAAGCCGTGGAAACGGCCAAAACCGGCTGCCCGGTTTCCAAGGTGCTGAACGCGGAAATCACCCTGGAAGTAGTGCTGGAGGCCTGATCGGCTTCTAGAAAAGCTTTGCCGCCGCGACGCCCGTCGCGGCGGTTTGGTTTCCCCCTCTGATCAGAAACTGCCGCAGCGCAGGTTCTTGCCGCGCGCCAGCACATTGCGCTCGGCGTCGTAGAGCGTCGCGTGGCCGCGCATCGTGACCGGGCGAGCCTCGATGCTGTAGCGTTCTCCCGCCTTGAAATCATCGTAGCGAATGCGAATGTCACAGGTCAGCTGCTGGGGCTCGGACATCAGTGACGCGCCACCTCCACCACTGATTTCGAAGCTGAAACGCATCTCCAGCTCATGCGCGCCAGGCGTGACCTGAAAGTAACGTCCGTCGTTGACGCGCTTGCGGTCCAGGCGCTCGGCCATCAACAGGTCGATGCCTTCACCTTTGAGGTCGACCCATGCCATGTTCGGGTCGACGGCGGGCAGCGGCGAGGCGCATGCGCCGAGCATCAGCAGGCTGGCGAGCATAAGGGGCTGGCGCATCGTGATATCTCCCATGAAGCGCATACTGAAGGTGCTGCAGTATCGCGCAAAGCAGCCGCGACTTCGCGGTAGGATGAGGCGTTGACCCCTCACATGACGATGCCATGCACGAGTCTTGCACCTCCTTTCTTGTCGACCTGACGCGCCGCGCGGCGGTTCCCCTGTTCTGTCTGCTGCTGACGGGCTGTAGCACCGTGGATTACTACGGGCAACTGGCCCGCGGGCAACTGCAGCTCTTGCAGGCGCGGCAGCCAGTGCAGGCGGTGATCGACGATCCCTCGACAGCGCCGCAATTGCGCCAGCGCCTGGCGCTATCACAGCAGGCGCGCCGTTTTGCCAGTGAGCAGCTGGGGCTGCCGGACAATCGCAGTTACCGCGTGTATGCCGACCTGCAACGGCCATTTGTGGTCTGGAACCTGTTCGCCACGCCGGAGTTTTCCCTCAAGCCGCAGCTGCACTGCTTCCCGATTGCCGGGTGCGTGGCTTATCGCGGGTTCTATGAGCAGGGCCGTGCCCGCGGGGCGGCGGCGTTGCTAAACGCGCAAGGGTTGGATACCTATCTGGGCGGCGTTGAGGCTTACTCGACGCTGGGCTGGTTCGATGATCCGATCCTCAACACCATGCTGCGCTGGAGTGATGAGCGCCTGGTCGCCGTGATCTTCCACGAGTTGGCGCACCAGCAGTATTACTTGGCGGGCGACACCGCGTTCAACGAGTCTTACGCCACCTTCGTCGAGCAGCAGGGCCTGCGCGAATGGCATGCCGCACGCGGTTCGCCTGCGTCTACCGAGGCGGGCCCAAGGCCGCGCGAGCAGTTCAGCGAACTGGTGCTGGCCAGCCGCGCACGCCTGGAAGCGCTGTACGCCAGCGGCCTGAGCGACGAAGCAATGCGTGCCGGCAAGCAGGCCGAGTTCGACCGTCTGCGCCGCGACTACCAACAGCTAAAGGCCACGCACTGGCAGGGCGTGGGCTACTACGATGGCTGGATAAACGGGCCGCTTAACAACGCCAAAATGCTGCCCTTCGGCCTCTATGACCGCTGGGTGGCGGCATTCGCCACGCTGTTCGACGAGGTTGGCGGCGACTGGCCAACCTTCTACCTGCGAGTGGCCGAGCTGGGCGCCCTGCCAGAAGCGAAACGGCTTATACAACTGCAAGCGCTGGACGCTGTCCGAAACTAGAGGCTGGTGACACGACGGCGCAAGCTGTGTTGCTGCAAGCCAACAGTCGCTATTAACAACACACAGAGGAAGTCGTGATGAAAGGTTTGACGGCGGTGATGCTGGTGCTCGGCCTGATGAGTAATGCCTGGGCCGCGCCCAAGTCGTGCGAGGAGCTCAAGCAGGAAATCGAGGTGAAGATCCAGGCAGCCGGCGTGACCAGCTATACCCTGGAAATCGTGCCGAACGAGGAAGTCGAGGACGACAGCATGGTCATCGGCACGTGCGACAACGCTAGCCGCAAGGTGATCTATCAGCGCAACGACCTAATCGGTTCGCGGATGATGTAGCGGCAAGCGCCGCTGCAGCTAGCGCGCGAAGGCGTGACGCAGCTGCGTCAGGGTCTGAAAATGGTGGGCCGGCCGCTCGCCGCTGAGCTCTTCCAGGCTACCGAAACCATATCCCACCGCTACCGCGTTCAGGCCGTTGCTGTGGGCGCCGATCAGGTCGTGCTTACGGTCGCCGATCATCAATGTGTCGCTGGGCTCAAGGCCTTCCTGCTCGAGCAGGTGCTTGATCAGCTCGACCTTGTTGGTGCGGGTGCCATCCAGTTCACTGCCGTAAATGCCCTTGAAGTAGCGCCCGAAGTCGAAGTGCCGGGCGATCTCCACGGCGAACACCGTCGGTTTGCTGGTCGCGATATACAAGGTGCGGCCTTGTTCGCCCAGCAACTGCAACAGCTCGATGATGCCTTCGAAGAGCTGATTCTCGTACAGGCCTACCTCGCGAAAACGCACCCGGTAATGGTTGACGGCGTCCCAGGCGCGGGGCTCGCTCAGGCTGTAGGTCTGCATGAAGCATTGCAAAAGCGGCGGGCCGATGAAGTGTTCGAGCGCGACCAGATCGGGCTCATGGATATCCAGTTGCGCCAGCGCGTACTGCACCGAACGGGTGATGCCCTCGCGCGGGTCGGTCAGGGTGCCGTCGAGATCGAAAAGTACGGTGTTCTGCTGCATGGCGTGCGGTCCGCTGGCTTGAATCGGCGCGGATTGTCCCGCAGCGTCGCCCGGCCTGGCAATCCGCGCAGCCTGTCGAAGCGGCCTGGCCAAGTAGGCAGGCGGGTAACGCGCAGATACGATGGGCTCCTTTTATCGATGTATTAACGCGCCCTTGCTGCGTTAACGTGGCGCCCGCAGCGCGTGCCGCCAGCCTCGGCTCTGCCTGGGGCAGCGTATTGCTTGCGATCTGCCAAGGGATTGATGCCAGTCATTATCGGCGCCGCTGTGCTGAGCAATCATGGAATACCCGGTCGACGCCTCGGCCCGATTGCGGGTACGCGGGGTACGTTTACGGCGGGCTCGTCGCGATGGGGATACCTCGCTCAGAACTCTTTTCTTGGCCGTACTTGGATTAGCTGATGAACAAAATAATCGTGAGTCTGCTGTTGTGCCTGGGCCTCATCGGCGCTGTCCAGGCCGCTGGTGACCCTGCGGCAGGGCAGGCGAAGACCATCGTTTGCGGCGCGTGTCATGGCGTGGATGGCAACAGCCCGGTGGCGAACTTTCCCAAGCTCGCCGGCCAGGGGGAGCGCTATCTGCTCAAGCAGATGCAGGACATCAAATCCGGCGCGCGGCCGGTGGTGGAGATGACCGGCATGCTCGATCCGCTCAGTGATCAGGATATGGCCGATATCGCTGCTTACTATGCCGCTCAAAAAACCATCATCGGTGCTGCTGACCCGACGCTGGTCGAGCGCGGTGAAGACTTGTTCCGGGGCGGTAAACTGGCGGAGGGCATGCCGGCTTGCATGGGTTGCCATTCACCCGATGGCAGCGGCATTGCGACTGCCGGCTATCCCCATCTGGGTGGTCAGCACGCGGACTACACCGCCAAGCAGTTGACCGCCTTTCGTGAGGGCGAGCGCAGTAATGACGGCGACAGCATGATCATGCGCGACATCGCCGCCAAGCTCAGCAACAAGGATATCGAAGCGCTGGCGGCGTACATCCAAGGCCTGCATTGACTCGTCGATCGGCCTCTGCATACCGGAAACGAAAAAGGGTGGCGTGGCCACCCTTTTTCGTTGGCGAGCCCGCTACAATGGAGGGAACCTGCCGGGTAGCGACTCAGTCGAACCGAAGCTGTCCGCAGCACCATCATAGCTAGGAGTCATGCATGCGTAATCTGATCCTTTCCGCGGTTCTGGCCGGTGCCAGCCTGTTCGGTGTTGCAGCTCATGCCGCCGAGATCGAAGCCGGCAAGCAGTATGTCGAGCTGAGCAATCCAGTACCGATTTCCAAACCCGGCAAGATCGAAGTCGTGGAGCTGTTCTGGTATGGCTGCCCGCATTGCTACCAGTTCGAACCTACGCTGAACCCGTGGGTCGAGAAGCTGCCGAGTGATGTCAACTTCGTGCGCATCCCTGCCTTGTTCGGCGGCGTATGGAACGCCCACGGTCAGATGTTCATCACTCTGGAAAGCATGAAAGTCGAGCACAAGGTGCACGACGCGGTATTCCGCGCCATTCACCAGGAAGGCCGCAAGCTGGCCACTCCAGAAGAAATGGCAGATTTCCTGGTCACCCAGGATATCGACCGCGATGCCTTCCTCAAGGCCTTCAATTCCTTTGGCGTGAAGAGCCAGATGGAAAAAGCCAAAAAGCTGGCCATGGCCTACCAGATCAATGGCGTACCGGTGATGATCGTCAACGGCAAATACCGTTTCGATATCTCCAGCTCGGGCGGCCCGGAGCAGACACTGCAAGTCGCCGACCACCTGATCGCCAAAGAGCGCGAAGCCAAGTAAACGGCCCTTACGGAGCGCCTTGCCATGTTGCGCCGCCGTTCAATGCCTCGTCAGGCTGGCCTGTGTGATCCACAGGTCAACCCGGACTGCACCCCGCAAGGCGACTGGCCGGAAAACGGGCGCCTGCGTCTGCTCAGTTTCAACATTCAAGTCGGCATCAGCACCGAGCGCTATCACCATTATCTGACCCGCGGCTGGCAACATCTGCTGCCGCACCAGGGGCGTGCCGGTAATTTGCAGCGCATCGGTGATCTGCTCGGTGACTACGATATTGTCGCCCTGCAGGAAGCCGATGGCGGCAGCGTGCGCTCCGGTTTCGTCAACCAGATCGAACACCTGGCCCGCCTGGGTGCATTCCCCTACTGGTATCAACAGCTCAACCGCAATCTCGGCCGTTTCGGCCAGCACAGCAACGGGCTGCTCAGCCGCCTGCGACCGACGCAGCTGGAGGATCACCCGCTGCCAGGTCCTGCCGGCCGCGGCGCGATTCTGCTGCGCATCGGTGAAGGCGACGATGCCATTGCCGTGGTGATGATGCACCTGGCGCTCGGGCCGCGTACGCGCACCCGGCAATTGGCCTACATCCGCGAGCTGATCAGTGGCTACCGCCACCAGATCCTCATGGGTGACATGAACACTCACGCCAACGATCTGCTGGAAAATTCGCCGCTGCGCGACCTTGGCCTGATTGCGCCACAGGTCGAAGCGACCTTTCCGAGCTGGCGTCCACAGCGCTGTCTCGATCATATTCTGCTCAGCCCTGGCCTGGAGCTCGAGCGCTTTCAGGTGCTGGCCCAGCCGATCTCGGATCACCTGCCGGTGGCCGTGGAAATCCGTCTGCCCAACTCCTTCGCACCGCCGTTGCCGCCCCTTGTACAGGAACCCTGAGCATGGCCGACGACGCCCAGCGCTGGCGCGAGAAATACCTCTCCAACCTTGAGCAGCAGGAGAAACTGGAGCGCCGCTTCGATGCGCGCATCGACTTGCTGCGACGAGGCTTGGTGCGCAGCAGCCTGGCGGCCGAGGGTGCGGACAAGGCGGTCGATCAGTGCATGCACGACCTGCGCGAAATTCTTCGCCGTGACGATATGGACGCGGGCCTCAGTGCGCTGATTCCGCGTCTGGAAAAAACCGTGCTGGACTCCGAGCAGCGTCGCCAGCAGCGGGTCGAGCAGGTAGCCAGCGGTCTGTCGAATCTGGTCGCGCAGTTGCTGAAAATGGACTTGCCGAGCGACGTGCGCAAACCGCTGAAACGCTACGCCAAACAGGTCGATGAGCGCTCGCGGCAGTCGCGCGAGTTGCCCGCTCTATTAGCCGAACTGAGCCAGTTGCAGCAGCAGGCGCTGGCTGTGCTGGGAGCGGAGCAGGTGGAGCGGCCAGGCTTTATCGAGCGCCTATTTGGCAGCCGCGATCCAGCGAATTCGCCTACGCCTGCGGATTCGGCCGCAGAGGCAGCTGTAGAAACGCTACCCGCAGCGGAAACGCTCGAGCCCTACAACGCGCCCACTGTAGTGGCGGAGCAGCCGACGGCACCGGAATCGGCCCTTGGCGCAGTCGCCGAGCCCTTGCCGCAGCCGCCGCTGCTCGAGCCTGCCTGCACCGCGACCAGCCCGGCGGCTGCCAACGGTGCGGTGTTGCTGGATAGCCTGCCATTGCCGTCGTCGTTATTGATGCCGACCGCTGTAGAGAAGCCAGCGCTTAAGCTCGTCACTCCAGGCGCAGAGACAGACACCGCAGAAGAGATAGCAGTAGAAACAGAAGCAACCGCACCGGATACGGTTACGGTTACGGTAGAAGAGCCTGCAGTCTCAGAGGCGCTTCTGCAGGCTGATCCCGACTATGCCCTGCCGCCTGCGCCGGAGCCTGGTTACAGCGCCATCGCCAGCCACGTCGAAAGCAGCCTGCTGGGCTTGCTGGAAGAGCTGCCGCTGCCCGAACGGCATCAGGCTCAGGCCGATGTGCTGCGCCAGCGCATCACAGCTGGCCTGAACATGTATGAGCTGGTGCCCGTACTGGATGATTTCGGCGTGCTGATGCTGGCGATCGCCGATGTGGGCCAGCGTGAATTCGAAGGCTACCTCAAGCAGCTCAACGAGCGCCTGGCGGCTTTCCAGGGCAGCCTGCAGGAGGTGCATACCAACTATGTCGACTCGGCCGATGCCGCGCGCAGCCTGGACATCGAGCTGCGTCAGCAGGTCGACGGGTTGCACAGCAGCGTGCAGGAAGCGAGCGATCTCGACAGCCTGAAAAGCCTGGTCGAGGACCGTCTCAGCGGTCTGCTCGGCACCATGGCGCAATATCAGCACCAGCGCGACGAGCGTGAGCAGCAAGTCGGTGAGCGGCTGCAGACGCTGGTCGAGCGGGTAGCGAGCATGGAATTGGAGGCCAAGGGCTTTCGCGACCATCTGGAAGAGCAGCGGCAAAAGGCGCTGTTAGACCCCCTGACCGGTTTGCCCAACCGAGCCGCCTGGACGGAACGCCTGGATCTCGAACTGGCGCGCTGGCAGCGTTACGGCGGCGACTTGCTGCTGGCGGTGCTGGATATTGATCACTTCAAGCGCATCAACGATGACTTCGGCCACCTGGCCGGCGACAAGGTGCTGAAGATCATCGCCGGCGAGCTGTTCAAACGTCTGCGCAAGACCGATTTCATCGCCCGCTTCGGCGGCGAGGAGTTCGTGCTGCTGATCCCCTCCACGCCCATGGAAGGCGGCTTGAAGTTGCTCGAAACGCTGCGCACGGCGATCGAAAGCTGCCCGTTCCACTTCAAGGGCGAACGCGTGACCATCACACTGTCTGGCGGCATCAGCGCGTTTGTGGCGGCAGAGCGCAGCGAGCAGGTGTTCGAACGCGCCGACCAGGCGCTCTATCGCGCCAAACGCAGTGGCCGCAACCATATCGAGCAGGGTTAAGCCGGCAGCGCAGCCCTCGCGTATCACGCCTGCGAATGAAAGCCCGGTACTTCTGGGCATCAGTCTGGCCGACTCGATGAGCCGACCGGCTCACCTCCCCCCGTAGCGTGCTGCCCCTGCAGATACCGTGCTGGCGATGGCAAGGCTGTGCCGGTTGTCGCAAAGCGCGGCAGTGACAGTCGCTCGGTCAGCGAGACGCTGCTAGTCTTGCCTCGCCGAACACTTAATAACCAGATCGACTCGATATGCTAGGGCGTTTCTCACTTCTCCTGGGCCTCTTTGCGTTCGCCTGTCAGGCCAATGCGGTGACCGTTTACAAATACACCGATGCCAATGGCGTGGTCACTTACAGTGATCAGGCTGCGCCCGGTGCGAAGGTGTTCGTGTTCAGCGACCGCATGGTCGAAAAACTCGATAACCAGGTAAAGCTGGAAACCCGCAAGCATGCCGCCGGTGAGACGTTGCTGGTGCGCAACGACCTGTATGCACCCGTTCAGGTGGAGCTCAAGCTGGAGCAGGTCGCCAATGCCAGTGGCGCGCCGGACAAGCCGATCAATTGGGTACTACCGCCGCGCAGTGAAATTCGTCTAGCTACCCTGGCACCGCTCGACCCTTCCAAGCCGCTGCGTTATACGCCCAAGCTGAAGTACGCGCTGGGTGACCCGCGCTTGCTGCCGATACAGAACAGCTACCCGCTGCCGTGGCGCGGCGGGCCGTTTCGCCTGACTCAGGGCGCCAACGGCCAGTACAGCCATTTCACGCCGAAAGGGCGCTACGCGATGGACATCGCCATGCCCGAAGGCACGCCCATCGTTGCCGCTCGCGGCGGTATGGTGGTGAAAACCGAAAACGCGCAGAGCGGGCGTGGTAACAACCCGTCGGGCAACTTCGTGCGTGTCCTCCATGATGACGGCACCATGGGCGTTTATCTGCACTTGATGCAGGGCTCGGTGAGCGTACGCGAGGGTCAGCGCATCGCCGCAGGTGCATCCATTGCCCGCTCTGGCAACACCGGCAACAGCACCGGCCCGCATCTGCACTTCGTGGTACAGCGCAACGTGGGCATGGCGCTCGAGTCGATTCCTTTCCAGTTCAGTCAGCCAGTGGACAGCCTGCCGAATTTCGCCGTGGGCGGCGAGTAAGCCGCCCAGCGCTTCGGTTTATCCCGCCTTTGCGTCTCTAGCCGGAATTTACGGCATCAGGTTTTGCTCAAGCGGCAGCTGAGCGCGCAGTGGTCGGAAACACCGGTGCTCATTCTGACGTTCTCCAGCCGGTAGCCTGGCGTGTGGAACAACCCGTCGACCATGAACGGAATATCACCGGCGCGGTGTAGCGAGCCGTCGATGCTGCTGGTGTAGTGCGGCGGTACGCCGTCGATGAAGTGCTCGGCAATCAGGTCGAAGGTGGCGCGGCCGCGCGGGGCATTGAAGTCGCCGGTCAGCAGCAGGTCGCCATTGCGCTGGGCTTGCGCCTGGGCCAGCTGGATCACCTTGCCTGCGCTTTCGCGCTGGTACGGCGTGGAGGTGCCGAGCGGGGTCACGTTTAGGTGGGTGACGGCGACACGCAAACCGCGAACCGTGGCGCTGAGCATCACTTCGGCAATGCTCAGCGGGTCAGCCATACGCTTGCCCTCGGCAGTGATAAAGGCCATCTCCTGAATGCGCTCGGGGCTGCCCGAGTAATATTCGGCGGCCACGTCGAGCAACGCATCATCGCGGGCGATCATGCCGACGCCAACAATGTTGGCAGGGCCCTCTTCCGGGTAGCGCGCCATGGGCGCGAAGAACATGGGACCGCCCATCAGCGCTTCGAAGAACGGGATATCGCGCTCGCAGAGTTCCTGCAGGCAGAGCAGATCCGGGCGTTGACGAGTGATGAAGGCTTCGACGCGCGCCAAGTGCCTGGAGCGTTCGATATTGATGGAGGCGATGTTAAGGGACATGAAGGTAATCGATGATTGCGGTGGAGATAGGGCGCATCGAGCGCAAGGCCGCTTATAAAGCGGACACGCAGTATACCTGAGGCCTGCCAGCGAGAGCCGCGGCGCCTGGCAACCTCGCCACCAGAATGCAAATCGCCCGGCAAACCGGGCGATTTGATTACAGCAGCGTGTTTAGAACGCCAGACCGACTTTCAGGCCGACCTGCTCTTGCTTGAGCTTGCTGTTTTCAGCCAACACGCTGTCGCTGTCGACTTTGTAGTTGGTGCGGGTGTAGTACAGGCTGGTGCTGATCGGCAGGTTGTTGATGCCCTTGTTCCACAGCACGGTCAGTTCGGCGTACGGGTTGGCTTTGTCCTTCAGGTCAACGGTGTCGCGGCCTTCGCCGCTGACTTTCAGCTCGGCTTCGGCGTCGAGCGAGTAGCGCGCGCCGGCCTCCAGACGCACGGTGTAATCCGGGGTCAGGTAGTTGTAGCCGATGCCAGCTTTGGCGAAAGGCGCCTTGCTGGTCAGCTTGACGTTGGTGTCGAACGGGCCGACATCGTCTTGCTCGATACGGCCCCAGTCGTAGCCGCCGCCCACGATGAAGTCGATGTAGTTATTGGTGCTCAGCGCGGCACGCAGGCCCAGGTCGAGGTCTGCGCGGGCCGCTTTGTACTCGTCATCGTCTTTTTCGCGATACTGGGCTTCGATGCCCGCCTGGTAGATGAAGCCTTCGTGGCCGGTCAGCTTGTTGCCGAAGTTGTAGAACAGACCGCCCTGATTCAGACGCTCCTTGTCGCTTTCGCCAAAGGTGCTCATCTTGTACTGGTTGTGCGAGCCGATCACACCGACGGTCGAGATCGGGTCAGTGATGGAGTCGGCGTAGGCATGAGATGCACCAGCGAGGCACAGGGCGAGAGCGGTTTTCGAGGTAATTCCATTGAGTTGCATGGCTGAATCCTTGGCAGTCGGTTCATATGAAGGCATGCACCGGTTCAATCGGTGCACGCGGTGGACTACCAGGCGTCGGTGACTATTCGAGAAGCCCGACGAACGGTCGTAAGTGATTGTTTCGGAAGGAATGAGTCGAAGCGCCAGCAGGGCATAAATGACCGATCGGTCAGCTTGCCGCAGGCCTTGGAGAGAAGTGCCCAGGCGCATGAGCGCCTGGGGTTTTGCGCGCATCAATCCAGTTTGATGACCTTGGCCAGAACGATTTTCGGGCCCTTCATTTTCTTGACGATCAGGCGTAGGCCAGCGACCTCCAGCGACTCTTCTTCTTCGGGCACGCGCTTGAGCGTTTCGTAGATCAGGCCGGCCAGGGTCTCCGCCTCGATGTGGTCGAGATCGACACCGAGCAGACGCTCCAGTTTGAACAGTGGCGTGTCGCCACGTACCAGCAGCTTGCCGGGCTGATAGGCAAGAATGCCGCGCTCGGCTTTGCGGTGCTCGTCCTGAATGTCGCCGACCAGCGCCTCGAGTACGTCTTCCATGGTCAGGTAGCCGATCACCTTGCCATCGGCCTCCTCGACGAGGGCGAAGTGCGCACCTCCCTTGCGGAACTGCTCCAGCAGCTCGGACAGCGGCATGTTGCGGTGAACCCTTTCCAGCGGATGCATCAGCTCGCTGAGGCGCAGGGTAGACGGCAGCATTTCCAGCAGCGACAGGTGCAGTAGCAGATCCTTGATATGCAACACGCCAACGAACTCGCCGGCGGCTTCATCGTAGATGGGGTAGCGGCTGTACTTGTGGCGGCGGAACACGCTGAACACTTCGTCCAGCGCGGCGTGCAGCTCGAGGTAAATCAGGTCTTCCCGTGAGTTGGCCCAGTCGACCACTTCCAGCTCACCGAGCTCCACGGCCGAGGCGAGCACGCGCATGTCCTGGTCGGTCGGGTCACTGGCGCGGCTCGAGTGCAGGATCAGCTTGAGTTCGTCGCGGCTGTAATGGTGATCGTGGTGCGCACCCGGCTCGCCCTGGCCGGCGATGCGCAGGATAGCGTTGGCGCTGGCATTGAGCAGGAAGATCGCCGGATACATGGCCCAATAGAACAGGTACAGCGGCACGGCCGTCCACAGCGACAGCAGCTCGGGTTTGCGGATCGCCCAGGATTTGGGTGCCAGCTCGCCGATCACGATGTGCAGGTAGGAAATCATGAAGAACGCGGTAAAGAAGGCGATGCCGTGAATCAGCTTTGGCGACTCGATGCCGACTGAAATCAACAGCGGTTCCAGGAGGTGGGCAAAGGCCGGCTCGCCCACCCAGCCGAGGCCGAGAGAGGCCAGCGTGATGCCCAACTGGCAGGCGGACAAGTAAGCGTCCAACTGACTGTGCACGGTGCGCAGGATATGACCACGCCAGCCGTTCTTGGCCGCCAGGCTTTCGACCTTTGTGGCGCGTAGCTTGACCATCGCAAATTCGGCCGCAACGAAAAAGCCGTTGAGCAGAACCAGAAAAAGGGCGAACAAAACGAGGCCGAAATCGGCGAAGTAACTAGAGAAAGAGACGCTCGTAGAGGGATCCATGGGGAGTTCGTGTGACCAGATATTGCTAAAGGGTGGGGCCTCGAACGGTGCTTTGCAATAGGCCGGGAATCCCGGCGCGCTCAGCGGTCACGGTGGGCGATTTGGGCCGGCTGAAAATGGCAGGTAAAGAGGCTGCCTTTGCCGACCACGCTGGTGATATCCAGCTGGCCCCGATGACGCAGCAGCACATGTTTGGCGATAGCCAGGCCCAACCCGGTACCGCCCGTGTTGCTGGCGCGGCTTGCGTCGACTCGGTAGAAGCGTTCGGTCAGGCGCGGCAGGTGTTTCGCCTCGATACCTGGGCCGGTGTCTTGCACGGAGAGGTGCGCGCCCTGTTCGTCCTGCCACCAGCGGATGCGAATCTCGCCGCCGGCAGGGGTGTATTTGACAGCGTTGAACACCAGGTTGGAAAAGGCGCTGCGCAGCTCGGCCTCGCTGCCTTTGAGTTTCAGCCCGGCATCGGCCTCCAGGCTGATACGGTGGTTGTTTTCCGCCGACAGTGCATGGGCGTCGGTCTTGATCGACCTGAGCATCTGCTCGACCGCCACTGGCTGGTTGTCTGAGGGGTAGTCGGTGGCTTCCAGCTTGGCCAGCAGCAGCAGGTCGTTGAGCAGGCACTGCATGCGCGAGCCTTGCTGTTGCATCTGCTGTAGCGCGCGGCGCCAGCGCGGGTTGATCTCGTCGACGTTGTCTTGCAGGGTCTCGATGTAGCCGGAAATCACCGTGAGCGGCGTGCGCAGCTCGTGGGAGACGTTGGCGACGAAGTCTTTGCGCATCTGTTCAAGCTGGTGAAGCCGGGTCACATCACGCACCAGCATCAGATGCTCCTGATTGCCGTAGCGGGTGATATTCAGCTGAAGTTGTTTGCGCGGGTTGATCGGCGAGGGCAATTCCAGCGGCTCGAGGTAATTGCCGCGCTCGAAATATTCCTTGAAGCGAGGGTCGCGCACCAGGTTGGTGATCGACTGACCGCTGTCCTGTGGCGTCTTCAGACCCAGCAGGGTCTCCGAGGCATTGTTCCACCATTCCAGGTTGCCGTGGCTGTCGAGCATGATCACCGCATCACGCAGGGCGGCGGTGGACTCCTGAACCCGGTCGATCACCGCTTGCAGGCGCCCGCGTGCGCGTTGGTTGCGACGCTGCAGGTGGTAGATGCTATCGAATACTTCGCCCCACAAACCGTAGCCATCGGGCGGTGGTTCATCAGGCTGGTGATCCTTGAGCCAGGCGTGCAGGCGCAGCAATTGGCTGAGCGTCCATGCCAGGTGGATGGCCAACCCCAGGGCGAGTGCCCAGGCGTAGTGGCCAGTGATCACGCCAAGAAACAGGCAGGCTGCGATCAGCAGCAGCAAACGGCGGGTAATGGCGCCACGCCAATTGCTCGTCACAGTGCGCTCATCCGTCAGCCTATCCCTGTTGGGTTACGTTGCAGGCTGCTGGTCAGCCTTTGGTGGAGAAACGATAACCGGTGCCGCGCACCGTCTGCACCAGATTTTCGTACGCTTCGCCGAGTGCTTTGCGCAGGCGGCGGATATGCACGTCGACGGTTCGTTCCTCGACGTAGACGTTGCCGCCCCACACCTGGTCGAGCAGCTGGCCGCGGGTATAGGCGCGTTCCTGGTGGGTCATGAAGAACTGCAGCAGCCGGTATTCCGTTGGGCCCATTTCTGCCGGTTTGCCGTCGATGGTCACGCGGTGGCTGATTGGGTCGAGCAGCAGGCCGCCCACTTCGATCGGTCCCTCGCTGTCGGCCGGGCCTGCACGGCGCAGCACGGCTTTCAGGCGGGCCACCAGTTCACGCGGCGAGAAGGGTTTGGTGATGTAGTCGTCGGCACCCACTTCCAGGCCCTGGATCTTGTTGTCCTCTTCACCCTTGGCGGTGAGCATGATGATCGGGATGTCACCGGTCAGCTCGTCGCGCTTCAGGCGTCGCGCCAGCTCGATGCCGGAGGTGCCGGGGAGCATCCAGTCGAGCAGGATCAGATCGGGTTTGCGGTCGACGATGATGGCGTGGGCCTGTTGGGTATTTTCCGCTTCAAGGCACTCGTAACCGGCCATTTCCAGCGCCACCACGATCATTTCGCGGATCGGCGCTTCGTCATCGACGATCAGGATGTTCTTGCCAACCATGGGTCCTGCCTCGGTTCATTCAACTGTCATGCGGCGCATTAGATAACGGAATTATTGCAGTGATATGACAGCTGTGCGGCGGATGGCCTCTAGCGCAAGGCGTAATCCAGCACGATACCGATGAAGATCGCCAGGCCGGCCCAGTGGTTATGCAGGAAGGCGCGGAAGCAGATTTGTGGTTCGCGCCCGCGCGTCATATGGAATTGCCAGGCGAAACAGGCGGCCGCAACCGCCAGGCCGAGGTAGAAATACAGGCCGAGCTCGAAGCGGGCGCCTGCCAGCAGCAGACACAGCAGCGCCAGCCCTTGCAGGCCAAGGATGATCACCCGATCGGCGTCGCCGAACAGGATGGCGGTGGATTTTACGCCGATCTTCAAGTCATCTTCGCGGTCGGCCATGGCGTAATACGTGTCATAGGCGACCGTCCAGATCACGTTGGCCAGTAGCAGTAGCCAGGCCGCGGCAGGCAGCTCGCCGGTCTCGGCGGTGAATGCCATCGGCATGCCCCAGGAAAATGCGGTGCCCAGCACCACCTGCGGGTAATAGGTGTAGCGCTTCATGAATGGGTAGAGCGCGGCGACGGCCAGCGCGCCGAACGACAGCCAAACAGTGGTGGCATTGGTCAGCAGCACCAGAGCGAAGCTGAGGGCGATCAGCACGGCAAACAGAATCAACGCCTCGCGGGCGCTGACCCGCCCGCTGGCCAACGGACGGGCCTTGGTACGGCTGACGTGGCCGTCGAAATTGCGGTCGGCGTAGTCATTGATCACGCAGCCGGCCGCACGCATCAGGATCACCCCGGCCACGAAAATCACCAGGTTCTTGGCGCTCGGCACGCCCTCAGCAGCGATCCACAGGGCCCACAACGTTGGCCACAGCAGTAGATAAATGCCGATTGGCTTGTCCAGGCGTGTCAACTGCACGAAGTCCCAGGCGCGCGGATGCAGGCGATTGAGCGAGTGCAGCAGGCGGGTGTACATCGTACGGTTCTCCAGACGGGGTGTGCGGATCAGGCGAATTGGGCTTCAGGCTGCGGGGTCGGCAATGCGCCAGAACGCCGGCAGGAATACTTCGGCGACTAGCACCGCCAGCCCCTCGCGACGAAAACAGGAGCGCCGCGCCCACAGCTGCTTGTGTTCGTCGCTGGCCGGCATCCACGCATTGGGGTAACGGCAGACCTGCAGCACGCCGCGGGTGAAGGCCTGGTCGCTGAACAGCAACTCGCCCAGGGAGCGGCTGCCGAGCTGCTGCAAATCCAGGCCAGAGCCGTTCAGGGCTCGTTGCGCCGCTACGCTGCGGGCGAATACCCAGGGCTCGCCGTTGCCGCGCAAATAGACTTCGCGCACCCAGCCGAGACTGCCAGGCGGCGCATCGAGTGCGGCGCATTCATCGCCACGCAACTCGAACCAGCCCTCGCGTAGCGGGGTGACGCTGAAGCCATCGTCGGACAGCGCGGTCAGCCGCCGGGTCAGCGAGCCCTCGTCGAACAGCCAATCGCAGACGGCAGGCGACGGGGCCTGTTGCAACTGATCACGGAAAAACCAATCTGGCGTCTGGGAGGCGGAGCAGGTCACAGTGCGGATTCGCGGTATGAAGGAAGGCTGAGTCTACCATGGGCCTTGGCGCAGATTGGCGCCGCCCGTGGCGTTCGTCGCGGCTGCTTGGCGCACCCCTGCATTTGCGGTAGCGTGCCCGCGCAATAACCGTGAGCTACGCCGGAGAGCGTTTATGAAGAAATGGCAATGTGTGGTCTGTGGACTGATCTATGACGAACGTGACGGCTGGCCCGACGACGGCATTGCGCCCGGCACGCGCTGGGAGGATGTGCCGGAAGACTGGCTGTGCCCTGACTGTGGCGTGGGCAAGATGGATTTCGAGATGATCGAAATCAACTGAGTTGAATCGCACAACCCATCAGCAGCAGGACAGAGCAATGAGCGACCCCGTGGTAATCATCGGTACCGGCCTGGCGGGCTACAACCTGGCGCGCGAGTTTCGCAAACTGGACAGCGAAACGCCGCTGCTGCTGATTACCGCCGATGATGGCCGCTCCTACTCGAAGCCGATGCTGTCCACCGGCTTCGCCAAAAGCAAGGACGCCGACGGCCTGTGCATGGCTGAGCCCGGGGCGATGGCCGAGCAGCTGGACGCCCAGGTGTGGACGCATACGCGGGTTACTGGCATCGATCCTGGCCACAAGCGCCTGTGGATTGGTGAAGAGGCGGTGTCCTATCGTGATCTGGTACTCGCCTGGGGCGCCGAGGTGATACGTGTGCCTATCGAAGGTGAGGCGCGTGATGAGCTGTTCACGGTCAACGACCTAGAGGGCTATGGGCGCTTCCGCCTGGCCGTGCAGGGCAAGCGGCGGGTGCTGATACTCGGCGCCGGGCTGATAGGCTGTGAATTTGCCAACGATCTGTCGCTGGGTGGCCTGGAGGTGGATCTGGTGGCGCCTTGCGAACAGCTGATGCCTGCCTTGCTCCCGGCCGAAGCGGCAGCCGCCGTGCGTGGCGGCCTGGAAAGCCTCGGCGTGCGCTTTCATCTCGGCCCGGTGTTGAGTCGCCTGGAATATGCCGAGGACGGCCTTGAAGCACACCTGTCCGATGGCCAGGTGATCGCCTGTGATGCGGTCATCTCGGCGGTTGGCTTGCGCCCGCGCACCGACCTGGCTGCCGCTGCCGGGCTGGCAATCAACCGCGGCATCATGGTCGATCGCGAGCTGCGTGCTTCGCACGCCAACATCTACGCGCTGGGCGACTGCGCCGAAGTCGACGGGCTCAACCTGCTCTACGTGATGCCGCTGATGGCCTGCGCGCGTGCCCTGGCCAAGACGCTGAGCGGCACGCCCGGCGGCGTGGTCTACGGGGCCATGCCGGTCACGGTGAAAACTCCCGCATGCCCGTTGATCGTCTCACCGCCGCCGCGTGGTACCCAAGGCAGCTGGACCATCGAGGGCAGCGGCGCCGACATCAAGGCGTTGTGTCATGACCCTTCCGGCGCCTTGCTGGGCTACGCGCTGACCGGTGCGGCCGTGCAGGAAAAGCTGGTGTTGAACCGTCAGTTGCCGCCCTTGCTGCCCTGAGCGTTCTGTTGTCTGCTCGACAAAATGCCGGATTTAGCCGGAGGGAGGGCTGGCGGTGCCTCCTAGAGCGTGCCATTCTCCCCGAGCCTGCCGCAGCGTAGAGCTGTCGCGGCGCTTTGGCGCTGCACGGCACGGACACAACAACAACAAACCGTAAATGAGGCAATTATGCGCAAACCGGAACTCGCCGCTGCTATCGCGGAAAAAGCTGATCTGACCAAAGATCAGGCCAATCGTGTACTCAATGCCGTTCTCGAAGAAATCACCGGGGCACTGAACCGCAAGGACAGTGTGACACTGGTCGGCTTCGGCACTTTCGTACAGCGCCACCGCGGGGCCCGCACCGGGAAGAACCCGCAAACCGGAGAGCCGGTGAAGATCAAGGCCAGCAACACCGTTGCCTTCAAACCCGGCAAAGCCCTCAAGGACTCGGTCAACTGAGTCACGTGGTCTGCTGAGGTTTCAGCGCAACCGGTCAGCCACTGGGCGCGGCCGTCTTGAAATCTCAGCAGACCCTCGTTCCCTTGCCGGCGCGGCATCGTCGTCCAGACGGCTGCCAGGCTTCCAGCAAGCCGCTACAATGCGCGACCCTCTTATTCAGCCAATAGGCATGTCATGAAATTTCGTTTTCTGCTGTGGATGCTGGGCCGTCTCATGGCCAAAGCGAGTCGTGAAAACCCGGCGTTCCGCCAGCAACTCGAAGGGCGCGATCTGGTATTCCAACTGCACACGCTGGACGGCAGGATTGCGCGTCACTTCATCGTCAAGGATCAGCGGGTCAGCAGCAAGCGTGGTGTGGCCAGCGAGCCCGCGTTTGCGATCGGCTTCAAGGATGCAGCAAGCGGTTACGCTACCCTGACGGCAAAGAACAAGCAGCTGGCATTCATGCAGGGCATTCAGAGCCGAGACATCCAGATCCAGGGCAATACGGCGCTGGTGATGTGGTTCCAGGGCCTTACCAAGTACCTGCGCCCCAAGAAGCGCACGGCTGAAAAGAAAGCCGCCTAATCGGGCAGTGCGTGGCCTCGCGTCAAGCGAGTAGCCACGCCCCGGGTGTCAGTTCGGTGAGCCGAACTGCGAGGCCAGGTCGCGCAAGGCGACCTCGGCGGCCAATACCTTGTTCAGCGCTTCGTCAGCCTTATCCCGGGTGATGCCCAGGTTGTCGAGCAGACTCTGCGGAATTTCCCGCTCGGGCCCCGAACTGCTGCCGATGCCACGGTTGCGCAGCAGGCTGACGGCCAGATACACCAGATTCGGGTAGGTGGCGTGATTGCCGCTGTAGCTTGCGTCGTGCTGGAAGCGCAGGGCGACCGCCAGCTCCTCGGGCATGTCCCAATAGCGCATCAGCCAGGAGCCGATCTGCTCGCGGCTGATGCCCAGCAGGTGCTGCTCGATGTAGCTGTGCGGCAGGTGCTGGTTGACTTCCAGGTGACGGCAGATCAGCGAAAAGTGCGGCGGAAATACATGCGCCAACACCAGATTGCCGAAATTATGTAGCAGGCCGGCCAGGTAAGTGAGGCCGGCTTCGGGGCGCTGTGCGCGCGGCATCGCGCGGGTCAGCCCTTCGATCACCGCGGCGGTATAGATCGCCTGCTGCCAATAAGGCGTGGTTTGCTGTGGCTGGTCTTTGGGCAGGCTCAAGGTCTTGCCCAGAGCCAGGCCCAGCGCCAGGTTGATCACCAGGTCGAAGCCCAGCACGCGGACGATCGCATCTTCTACCGAGCGAATCTTGCCGGGCGCCGCGTAATACGGTGATGCGGCCCAGCTAACCACCTGCGCGGCCAGTGCCGGGTCGGTCTCTACCACACCAGTAATATCATCGACCGTGGCGTTGGGGTCCACGCGCAGTTTGATGATTTTTTGTGCGGTTTCCGCCAGGGGCGGAATCTCGATGGTTTCTTCCAGGCGTTGCTGAATACGCCGTGCCGTGAAGGCTTGAACCGCTTGAGTGATCTCGCTGCGGTCGTCTTCAGGGCGGCTCAGGTTGAGCCGGAGCTTGCTGACGGGCTCGCCAAAACGAGCAGCACTGGCCTTGCCGAGCAAGCCTTTGAAGGTGTCCGTGGTCAACTCAAGCAGCACACCGGGCTCGCCCGATTGAATGTACAGAGCGGGGGCGTCGAGCAGACGTTCTTCGTAGAGACACGGCGAGCTGGTCAGCGCGGGAATGCCAGGCAACACCACCAGTTCATGCTTGCCGAGCATGCGATCCAGGCGCTCGGGTTTGACCGCGGTGAGCTTGCGCCCGGTCAGTTCCGCCAGGCGATTGAGATCAAGCAACTGGCTCTGCGGAAACAGCACCAGTAACGCGCCCACCGCGTCCTCGAGGAGCACGGTCTGCACCCGCTGAGCCGTCGGCAGCCCAGGCTGCTCAGCGCGCACTTGGTAGCTCAGACCAAGCTTGTCCAGCAACTGACGAATCACCAGAGGCGGTTGGGGGGAGATGTCGGCGATGGCTACTTCAGTCATGACGTGTTCCGTCGTAAAGGGGGATGCAGCTCCCCAAGTATAACCAGCAAGCTGGAGGCATTGCCCATCAGAGCACTAACGTCCGGGTACGCTCACACTTGTCCATATTGTTGACCATGGCGCAGCCAGCGTTCCAGTAGCGGGCTGACATGCTGCGGCCAGTGTTCGAGCAGTGCCTGCGCCGCGTCGCGTACCGCTGGCAGCAGGTCGGCATCACGCATCAGGTCAGCTACCTTGAACTGCAGCAGACCGGTTTGTCGAGTGCCGAGCATTTCGCCTGGGCCACGCAATTCCAGGTCCTTTTCCGCGATGATGAAGCCATCGCTGGTTTCCCGCATGATGCCCAGTCGCTCTCGGCCGATCTGTGACAACGGCGGGTGATAGAGCAGCACGCAGTGGCTGGCCGCGCTGCCACGGCCCACCCGGCCACGCAGTTGGTGAAGCTGAGCCAGGCCAAGGCGTTCGGGGTTCTCGATGATCATCAGGCTGGCATTGGGCACGTCCACGCCCACTTCAATCACCGTGGTTGCCACCAGTAGCTGCAGGTGACCCTGCTTGAACTGATCCATTACCGCGGCTTTTTCGGCAGGCTTCATGCGCCCGTGGATCAACCCGACCTGCTGGCCGACCAGAGCCGCTGCCAGGTCCTCATAGGTGGTTTGCGCTGCCTGGCAGGTCAGCTCCTCGGATTCCTCGATCAACGTGCAGACCCAATAGGCCTGCCGGCCTTCGTTGCAGGCCGAGCGCACCCGCTCGACGACCTCGAAGCGGCGACTGTCGGCGACCAGTACGGTGTTTACCGGCGTGCGGCCTGGCGGCAGCTCATCGAGGATCGAGGTATCCAGATCGGCATACGCGCTCATCGCCAGGGTGCGCGGGATCGGTGTTGCGGTCATGATCAACTGGTGCGGGGCGAGCCGGCCGCCCACGCCCTTCTGGCGCAAGGCCAGGCGCTGCTGAACGCCGAAGCGATGCTGCTCGTCGATGATTGCCAAGGCCAGGTTGCGAAAGCGCACCTCTTCCTGGAACAGCGCGTGGGTGCCAACGACCATTGGCGCACCCGAGGCGATCTGCTCCAACGCGGCGACGCGCGCTTTGCCCTTGAGCTTGCCGGCCAGCCAGGCGGTTTCCAGGCCCAGCGGCTGCAACCAGCGGGTGAAGTTGATGAAGTGCTGTTCGGCGAGGATTTCCGTGGGCGCCATCAGTGCCACCTGATAGCCGGCTTCGATGGCCTGCAGGGCGGCGAAGGCCGCAACCACGGTCTTGCCCGCGCCGACATCGCCCTGCACCAGGCGCAGCATTGGCTCGCTGTGGCTCAGGTCGTAGGCGATTTCCGCGCCCACCCGCTGCTGCGCGCCGGTGGGCGCGAAGCCGAGGTTGGCAAGAAATTGCTGGGGGAGCTTTTTCGCTACCGGCAGCGCAGGTGCCTGTTGTGCACGCGCGCTTTCTCGCAGGCGCTGCATCGACAGCTGGTGGGTAAGCAGCTCTTCGAAGGCCAGCCGATGCTGCGCCCAGTGACGGCCCTCGGCAAGCTCCTCGACATCTGCATCTGGGGGCGGCCGATGCAGGTAGCGAATCGCCTCATCCAGCGGCGCCAACTGATAGTCATCGGCAAGCTCGCGGGGCAACCAGTCCGGCAGGCTGCGCGGGCCCAGACGCGCCAACGCCTGTTCGCTGAGCTGGCGCAAGCGCTGTTGCGTCAACCCCTCAGTAGTCGGGTAAATCGGCGTCAGGGTCTGCTCCACCGCCGCGGGTTCGTCGCCGGCCAGTGCGCGGTACTCGGGGTGATAGATTTCCAGGCCGGACGAGCCTGGACGCACTTCGCCATAACAGCGCACCTGAGTGCCGCGTTTGAGGCCTTCTTTTTGTGCATTGCTGAAGTGGTAGAAGCGCAGGCTGAGCGTGCCGCTGCCGTCATTCAGGCGCACCAGCAGGCTGCGGCGTTTGCCCATGACCACGTCGGCGCCGGACACCGTGCCCTCGACCACTGCGTCCTGGCCCGGCCGCAGGGCGCCGATCGGCACGATACGGGTGCGGTCCTGATAGCGCAGCGGCAGATGGAACAGAATGTCCTGCAGGGTTTCCAGGCCCACCTTGGCGAGCTTTTCCGCCAGAGCCGCGCCGACGCCTTTGAGTTCGGTGACGGAGACCGTCGACAGCTCGCTCATCGCTGTCCTCAGACGCTACGAGGCAGCGGTTTGGCGACGGAGCACAGGCGGATCGAGTCAGCCAGCACTTCAATGGCCTTGGGCCGCGGGAAGCTGGCGCGCCAGGCGATCGCTACGGTACGGAACGGTGCCGGCGGGCTGAGCGGGCGGACTTCGATCACACCGGGCGCGTAGTGATGGCTGTCTACGGCCGAGAACGGCAGGATCGACACGCCAAGCCCGGAGGCAACCATGTGGCGGATGGTTTCCAGGGAGCTGGATTCCACCGTGGTGTGCTTGGCCTGTTCCTCGCCCTTGCGCAGGGTCGGGCAGGCTTCCAGCACCTGGTCACGAAAGCAGTGGCCTTCACCGAGCAGCAACAGGCTCTTGTCATTGAGCAGCTTGGTGTCGATGGTCTTCATTGCCGTCCACGGATGATCGGCGGGCAGCAAGGCGTAGAACGGCTCGTCATACAGCGGCAGGGTCAGCACGTCGGCTTCCTGGAACGGTAGGGCGACGATGATCGCGTCCAGCTCGCCGGTGCGCAGCTTGTCGCGCAGTACGTGAGTGAAGTTCTCTTCGATATATAGCGGCATCTGCGTGGCCACGCGGTGCAGCTGCGGAATCAGGTGGGGAAACAGGTACGGGCCGACGGTGTAGATGGCGCCGATTTTCAGCGGTGCGGCCAGTTGGTTCTTGCCGGCCTGTGCCAGTTCACGGATACCCTGGGCCTGCTCCAGGACCTTTTGCGCCTGGGTGACGATGCCTTCGCCGACCGGGGTCAGCCGCACTGCGCTCTTGCTACGCTCGAAGATCAGCACGCCAAGCTCGTCTTCGAGTTTCTTGACGCCGACCGAGAGGGTGGGCTGGCTAACGTGGCAGCGCTCCGCAGCTCGGCCGAAATGCTGCTCCTGAGCGAGCGTCACGATATAGCGCAGTTCAGTAAGGGTCATAGTTTTAGTCCATTGAGATGCAGCCAAGCATAGCGGCTGTCTTCAATGTAACCAACCACTGAGGCGGATCTGAAACACGGTATGGAACAGAATCGTCTCTCTAGCGATCCTTCGATGCGCCCTGCGTTGGGCAGGGCGCATCGAGTCGGTCAGCGACCGCGGCCACGCTCCAGGGAGTAGATGAACGGCGCGACGATTTCCACGCTGCCATCTTTGAGCATGTCCGCTGGCGGCTTAGGCAGCGGCTGCGCACGGCGGATCATCTGCAGCGTTGCCCGATCCAGGGACGCGCTGCTGGATTTGCCGACCAGCGTGTACGACAACACCATGCCATTGGCATCGACCACGAAGCGCAAACGGTTAACGCCTTCAAGACCACGACGACGCGCATCTTCCGGGTAGCGCTTGTACTTCGCCAGGTGGGTCAGCAACTGACTTTGCCAGGTGGCTTGCGCCTTGCTCGGCGCGCTGACCGGTGCCTGCTGCGGCGCAGCCGGTTTGGCTTCGGCCGGTGCGGGAGGCGCAGGCGGTGCGTCTTCTGGTGGCTCGTCCTGAGGCTCCGGAGGTTTGGGCTCGGGAGGCTTGGGCTTCGGCGGCTTGGGTTTTGGCTTCGGCTTGGGCTTTGGCGGGGTGACCGCCAGCGTCGGCTTGGGCGCTTCGACCAATTTCGGCTGCGGCTCTGGCTCCTCTGGAACGACTTCCGGTGGTGGTGGCGGCGCAGGCTTGGGCGGGGCTGGAGGCAACGGTTCCAGTTCGACGATCATCGCTGCTGGCGGCAGTTCGATGGGTGTCGCCTGGGGCTGCCAATACATGGCCCAGAGGAACAGGCCGATGTGCAGCCCAACCACGATGACCAGGCTTGCGAACCAGGAGAACGTGCGGCTGGATTTCTTCATTGCGCGCCGACCGTCTCCAGGCCTACCAGGCCAATCTTCAGGTAGCCGGTGCCGCGCAGCCTGTCCATGACTTCCATCAGATCGCCATATTCGACGCCTTTGTCACCGCGCACGAAAATGGTCTTTTCCTTGTCGTTCCGGGTCAGCTTGTCCAGCATTGCACCGAGCATGGCCGGCTGCACCTCGTCATTGTCGAGGAACAGCTTGTTGTCTTCCTTGATGCTCAGATAGATCGGCTTGTCCGGCCGCGGCGCTGGTTTGGCGCTGGAGGCGGGCAGGTCGATCTTCACATCGACCGTGGCCAGCGGCGCGGCGACCATGAAAATGATCAGCAGCACCAGCATCACGTCGATAAATGGCGTGACGTTGATCTCGTGGTTTTCCTGGAGATCGTCGCCGTTATCGTTCAGATGAAGACCCATGGTCTTAACCTACCTTGACCATGTGAGGCTGTTGGGTGCGATCGCTGCCGGGCAGCATGTCCAGATCGCGGCTGACCAGCAGCAGTACCTGGGCAGATGCATCGGCGACCTGCGCTTTGTAAGCACTGATCGAGCGCGAGAAGGCGTTGTAGATGATCACCGCCGGAATCGCTGCAACCAGGCCCAGCGCGGTGGCCAGCAAAGCCTCGGCAATACCGGGAGCGACCACGGCGAGGTTGGTGGTCTGGGTTTTGGCAATGCCGATAAAGCTGTTCATGATGCCCCATACGGTACCGAACAGGCCGATGAAAGGAGCGGTAGAACCGATCGTGGCAAGCACACCGGTGCCCTTGCTCATGTCGCGGCCGCAGGCACCAACCAGGCGCTCGAGGCGGAAGCTGACACGCTCTTTGATGCCTTCCTTCTCCCGGCTGGTGGCCGACAGTTTCAGTTCTTCACGGGCGTCTTCGATGAGGATTTCGCTGAAGCTGTGCTTGGCACGGGCTTGATCGCTGGCCTGGGCCAGGGTACGCGCACCTTTCAGCTCGACGATTTCACGACGCAGGCGGCGGCGTGCGGATACCAGCTCGATGGTCTTGGCGATCCAGATCGTCCAGGTCAGGATCGACGCCAGCACCAGGCCGATCATCACGGTTTTGACCACCACGTCGGCGCCCTGGTACATGCCCCATGGGGACAGATCATGAAACACCGCTTCCGCCTCGGCGGCGTCGCTGTTCATTGCCTGGGTATCAGCGTTCTGCTGGGCCGCGAGTGCCTGCTGCAGGACTTCGGCATCCTGCGCAGCAATGTTGTTTTCGTTGAAGAACTGCTGACGGGCTTCATTGAGCTGCTCAGGAGTGGCTTGCGGGCCCAGAGCCTCGAGGCGGTCACTCAGCGCATCGACCTGTGCGGCAGCTTCCGGCGACAGCGGCGCGGCCTGCGCCTGAGGATTGGCGGCCGGCTGAGCCGCGTCGGTCGGAGCCTGTTGGGCGGTAGCAGATTCGGCTGGTGCACTGACCGATTGATCAGCGAAGCTCGCGGTCGGCGCCAGT
Source organism: Phytopseudomonas seleniipraecipitans (assembly GCF_900102335.1). GTDB lineage: Bacteria > Pseudomonadota > Gammaproteobacteria > Pseudomonadales > Pseudomonadaceae > Aquipseudomonas > Aquipseudomonas seleniipraecipitans. The sequence goes on along the minus strand of NZ_FNBM01000003.1, from coordinate 430,346 downwards.
GACAGGCTGAGCAGCAGAGCGAGCAGCGCGCCGAGGCGGCGTTGCGGCCGAGCGGTGAGGGTGGTTGGCTTAGCGCTATGGGCGGTAGAGTTCATGCTTGCCGGACCTAAAAGTGAGGACGGTGACCTGCGCTGGCGAAACGCCGCGCGGCAAAAAGGTTGAACATTATTGCAAGTAATTCTTGTTTATGAAAGCGTTCGCGTAACTGTATTACACGTTGGTCGTCGTGCTAGAGCGTCCGCCGCGTTAGAAGAGGACTGTGATGAATAGAGTTACAAGCGTGATGATTGCTGGCTGTGGTGATGTCGGTGGGCGTTTGGCGGTGCGTCTGCGCGACGCCGCTTGGCAGGTCTACGGCCTGCGCCGGACGGTGTCGCAATTGCCGAGCGGTATCCTGCCGGTGGCCGCGGATCTGCATGAGCCCGGCTGTCCGGACCAATGGCCCCACGGCGAGCTGGATTATCTGGTGTACAGCGCCGCTGCTACCCAGCACGACGAGCCAGGTTACCGCCAGGCGTACGTCGACGGTCTGCGGCATGTACTCAGCTGGCTACAGTCGCGTGGGCAAAGACCCAAGCGTCTGCTGTTCGTGTCGAGCAGCGGTGTTTATGCCCAGGCGGATGGCGAGTGGATCGACGAAACCTCGCCGGCCGATGCGCAGCGTTTTTCAGGGCAGGTGATCCGTGAGGCAGAGCAGTTAGCTTGGAACAGTGGTGTCCCGGCGACCGTGGTGCGCCTGACCGGCATCTATGGTCCTGGCCGTGAGTGGCTGCTCAAGCAGGTGCGCATGGGCTATCGCGTGTCGGTCGACCCGCCGTTGTATGGCAATCGTATTCACGCCGATGACGCGGCCGGGCTGCTAGCCTTTCTGCTGCAGGCGGATTCTGCCGGGCAACCTCTGCAGGACTGCTACATCGGTGTCGATGACGAGCCGGCGCCGCTGCATGAGGTGGTGGGTTGGTTGCGCCAACGCCTTGGTATCGAGCATTGGGCTGAAGAATCGGCTGTGCGCCGTTCCGGCAGCAAGCGTTGTAGCAATGCGCGGGCGCGTGCCTTGGGCTGGACGCCGCAATACCCGAGCTATCGCGAGGGCTACGCCGCGGTGTTGCGCGAGCGTTGAGAGCGAGTCGCCCGGAGCTTGGCTCCGGGCGCTGGCCGGATCAGTCGATGACCAGGATGCCGTCCATCTCGACCTGCGCGCCCTTCGGCAGGGCAGCAACGCCGATGGCGGCGCGGGCCGGGTAAGGCTGCTGGAAGTAGCGGCCCATGACTTCGTTGACGGTGGCGAAGTGCGAGAGGTCGGTGAGGAAGATGTTCAGCTTGACCACGTCCTTGAATGAGCCGCCGGCCGCTTCGATGACCGATTTGAGGTTTTCGAAGACCTGCACGGTCTGCGCTTCGAAACCTTCTACCAGCTCCATCGTCTGCGGATCCAACGGAATTTGCCCGGACAGGTAGACGGTATTGCCGGCCTTGATTGCTTGGGAATAGGTGCCGATGGCGGCGGGGGCTTTGTCGCTGTTGATAACGCTCTTGCTCATAAAGGCTCCTGGTTGAAGATGCGCGGAGCGCACCGATCATGGGTGGCCTGAGCGATTCGGTCAGGCCTTGACGCGAGTAATGCGCATGACGCCGGGCAGGGTGCGCAGCTTCTTGATCACGCGGGCCAGGTGGACGCGGTCATGCACGCTGACCACCAGTTGTACCACGCTGACGCGCCCGTCACGTTCGTCCATGCTGATCTTTTCGATGTTGCCGTCGGCGGCATTGACGCTGCCGGCCAGCAGGGCGATCAGGCCGCGCTGGTGTTCCAGTTCGACACGCAGTTCAACGTTGAACTCGCCTGTGACGTCCTTGGCCCAAGACAGCTGGATGCATTTTTCCGGGTTGTGGCGCACTTCGCTGATATTGCGGCAGGTGTCCATGTGCACCACCATGCCCTTGCCCGCCGACAGGTGGCCGACGATCGGGTCGCCCGGAATCGGTGTGCAACACTTGGCGTAGCTGAGCACCAGACCTTCGGTACCGCGAATCGCCAGTGGGCCTTCGGCATTGGGCAGTTCCTCTCCCTCGCCAGCCAGCAAGCGGCGCGCCACCACATAAGCCATGCGATTGCCCAGGCCGATGTCCTCGAGCAGGTCCTCGAACGTCTCCATCCGGTACTCGTCGAGTACCGCCTGCTGCCGTTCGGGTTGCACCTTGTCCAGATGGCTCTCGAAGCTGGTCAGCACCTTGTTGAGCAGGCGCTCGCCGAGACTGATCGACTCCGAGCGGCGCTGTTGCTTGAGGGCGTGACGAATGTGCGTGCGCGCCTTACCGCTGACCACAAAATTCAGCCAGGCCGGATTGGGACGCGCGCCCGGTGCGCTGACGATTTCCACGGTCGAGCCGCTTTCCAGAGCCTGGGACAACGGCGCCAGGCGCCGGTTGATGCGGCAGGCGATGCAGGTGTTGCCGACATCGGTGTGCACCGCGTAGGCGAAATCCACCGCCGTCGAGCCCTTGGGCAGCTCCATGATGCGGCCCTTGGGCGTGAACACGTAGACCTCGTCCGGGAACAGGTCGATCTTCACGCTTTCGATGAATTCCAGCGAGTTACCGGCGCGCTGCTGCATCTCCAGCACACCCTTGACCCACTGGCGCGCGCGGGCGTGGTTGCCCTTTGGCGCTTCGTCTTCGTTGGATTTATACAGCCAATGCGCGGCGATGCCGTTGTTGGCCATTTCTTCCATTTCGCGGGTGCGGATCTGAATTTCGATGGGCACGCCGTGCATGCCGAACAGCGTGGTGTGCAGGGACTGATAGCCGTTGGCCTTGGGAATCGCGATGTAATCCTTGAAGCGGCCGGGTAGCGGTTTGTACAGGTTGTGCACGGCGCCGAGCACGCGGTAGCAGGTGTCGACCTTGTCGACCACGATGCGGAAGGCGTAGACGTCCATGATCTCGTTGAAGGCCCGGCGTTTGCCGCGCATCTTCTGGTAGATGCTGTACAGGTGCTTCTCGCGGCCCATCACCTCGCCACTCATGCCTTCGAGCTCGAGGCAGTGCAGCAATGATTCTTCGATGCGGGTGACGATTTCCTTGCGGTTGCCGCGGGCGCGACGTACGGCGGCGCGGATGCGTTCGGAGCGCATCGGGTGCATGGCCTTGAAGCCGAGATCCTCGAATTCCACGCGCATGCTGTGCATGCCCAGCCGGTTGGCGATGGGAGCGTAAATTTCCAGAGTTTCCTTGGCGATGCGCCGGCGCTTCTCGCCGGACAACACTTCCAGAGTGCGCATGTTGTGCAGGCGGTCGGCCAGCTTGACCAGGATCACGCGAATGTCGCGCGCCATGGCCATGGCCATCTTTTGGAAGTTTTCGGCTTGGGCTTCGGCCTTGGTCTCGAAATTCATCTGGGTCAGCTTGCTGACCCCGTCCACCAGCTCCGCCACCGACTCGCCGAACTGCGCGTGCAGCGCTTCCTTGGCGATGCCGGTGTCCTCGATGACGTCATGCAGCATCGCGGCCATCAGGCTCTGATGGTCCATGTGCATGTCGGCAAGGATGCTGGCCACGGCCAGCGGATGGGTGACGTAGGCTTCGCCACTGCGGCGGCGTTGCCCGTCGTGCGCCTGTTCGGCATAGAAGTAGGCGCGGCGGACCAGGTTGACCTGGTCATCACCGAGGTAGGTCGAAAGTCGATCGGCGAGGGCGTCTATGCTCGGCATGGGAAGCTCCCTTGCCAGGCCTTGTGCACCTGCGATGAACGTTTTCGACCAGGCATAGGCTTACAGAGGCTCGTTCGCCTCTTCATCGAAGGCAGCGAACAGCGGCTCTTCTTCGACGATTTCTTCTTGGGCGATGACGTCATAGTCAACCAGGCCACTGGCGATTTCGCGCAAGGCAACCACGGTTGGCTTGTCGTTTTCCCAGGCAACCTTGGGCTCTTTGCCGCCGGTAGCGAGTTGACGGGCACGCTTGGTGGCAAGCATGACCAGCTCGAAGCGGTTATCGACGTTGTCCAGGCAATCTTCAACGGTAACGCGAGCCATGGTGTTCCTCGTAGCGAATGCAAAAATAAGCTGGGCCCAAAAAGGGCGAGCGGACTGGATAGTCTAGAAAAACGCCAGCATTAAGGGAAGCGAAAGTCGCTGGAAGGCTCAAGTTCGCAACGCTGGAGGTGATTTTCGCTGCTGCACGAGCCGTGGCGGGCTGGCTGGTCAGGCGCAGCGATCCGCCACGCCTGGCATCAGGCCAGCAGCTCGTTGAGCAGGCCAAGGTGGCGCTGTTGCTGGGCCGGTTGCAGCAGCTGATTGGCGCGAAAGATCGCCTTCAGGTCGCTGAGGGCATGAGAGAAATCATCGTTGATCACGATGTAGTCGTACTCGACATAGTGACTCATCTCACTCACCGCTTCACGCATGCGCTGCTCGATCACTTCACCGCTGTCCTGGCCGCGGCTGGTCAGGCGGTGACGCAGCGCTTCGAGGGTCGGTGGCAGGATGAAGATGGATTTCGACTGCGGCATCAGGCGGCGTACTTGCTGGGCGCCCTGCCAGTCGATCTCCAGGATCAGGTCGATGCCTTCGGCCAGGGTCTTTTCCAGCGCGCGTTGCGAGGTGCCGTAGTAGTTGCCGAAGACCTGAGCGTGCTCGAGGAATTCGTTCTGTTCGAGCATGCCGGTGAACTGCGCGTGATCAACGAAGTGGTAGTGCACGCCGTCACTCTCGCCCGGACGCATGGCGCGGGTGGTGTGCGACACCGACACGCGCACATGCGGCTCGCTGTCGATCAGTGCTTTTACCAGGCTGCTTTTGCCTGCGCCGGAGGGGGCGGAAATAATGTAGAGCGTGCCGGTGGTGGTGCTCATGGATCTGTCCTGAAACGATTGGGTCGGGAGGTCGCGCGGAAGGGCCGGGCGGCGATTATTCGATGTTCTGTACCTGTTCGCGCATCTGCTCGATCAGCACCTTTAGGTTCACCGCGGCCTGCGTGCTGCGCGGGTCAAACGCCTTGGAGCCCAAAGTGTTGGCTTCGCGGTTGAGCTCCTGCATCAGGAAATCCAGGCGGCGGCCAGCTGCGCCACCGGCCTTGAGCACGCGGCGCACTTCGCTGACATGGGTGTTCAGGCGATCCAGCTCTTCGGCGACGTCGCTCTTCTGCGCGAGCATCACCAGTTCCTGCTCGAGGCGCTGCGGGTCCAGCTCAGCCTGCATCTCACGGCAACGCTCGAGAATCTTCTGACGCTGCACGTCGAGCATCTGCGGCACCAGCTCGCGCAGGGCGGCCACTTCACCGAGCATGCTGTCGAGACGTTCATTGAGCAGCTTGGCCAGCTCGGCGCCTTCACGGCTGCGGCCCTGCTTCAGTTCGTCCAGCGCGCTGGCAAACAGGGCCAGTGCTGCCTTGTTAAGGGCCTGAGGGTCGCTGCTGTCGGCTACCAGTACGCCGGGCCAAGCCAACACCTCCAGCGGGTTGAGCGGGGCCGGTTGCTTGATCAATGCAGCGACGCTTTCCGCGGCGGTGATCAGTTGCGTGGCCTTGTCGCGGTCGACCTGCAGCGGCTTACCGGCGCTGTCTTCGGTAGAGCGCAGGGTGCACTCCACCTTGCCGCGCGACAGGCCCTGGCGCAGGGCTTCGCGCACCGCACCTTCAAGGTCACGGAAGGCTTCCGGCAGGCGCAGGTGGGGCTCGAGGTAGCGGTGGTTGACCGAGCGCAGCTCCCAGCTCAGGGTGCCGTTGGCACCTGCCTGCTCGGTGCGGGCGAAGGCTGTCATGCTGTGGATCATGCTGCTTACCTCGTGAATTTGCCGGCTTGGCACCAGCCAAAGGCGGCGATTGTAGCGCAGTGCGGCGATGGCTCCCAATCACCCACCGTGGCCGTTGGACGGGCGCGGTCGCGGCGGGACGGCAACAGCCCCTATAATGCGCGCCAGATTTCCGATTCTATAGAGCACGAGCAGGTATTCCTTGATGAAACGTCCCAGTGGCCGCGCGGCCGATCAGTTGCGCTCGATTCGCATCACCCGCAACTACACCAAGCACGCCGAGGGTTCGGTACTGGTGGAATTCGGCGATACCAAGGTGATTTGCACCGTCAGCGTCGAGCAGGGCGTACCGCGCTTCCTCAAGGGTCAAGGCCAGGGCTGGGTGACCGCCGAGTACGGCATGCTGCCGCGCGCTACCGGCGACCGTAACCAGCGTGAAGCGAGCAAGGGCAAGCAGGGCGGCCGTACCCTGGAGATCCAGCGCCTGATCGGCCGCTCGCTGCGCGCCGCGCTGGACATGAGCAAGCTGGGCGAGAACACCCTGTACGTCGACTGCGACGTGATCCAGGCCGATGGCGGTACCCGCACCGCATCGATCACCGGTGCCATGGTCGCGCTGGTCGATGCCCTCAAGGTCATGAAGAAGCGTGGCGGCCTGAAAGGCGGCGACCCGCTCAAGCAAATGATCGCTGCGGTCTCGGTGGGCATCTATCAGGGCGAGCCGGTACTCGACCTGGATTACCTGGAAGATTCCGCTGCCGAGACCGACCTGAACGTGGTGATGACCAGCACCGGCGGTTTCATCGAAGTGCAGGGCACCGCCGAGGGTGCGCCCTTCCAGCCGGCCGAGCTGAACGCCATGTTGGCCTTGGCGCAGCACGGCATGACCGAGCTGTTCGCGCTGCAAAAGGCCGCTCTGGCCGAGTGACCGTTGACTGACCGAGGAGAGCTGCGATGCATGAGAGCAACCCGTTGACACCCGCGCCCGAGCCCAGCAAGGAAGCGCGCCAGTGGGCGATGATCTGTCACTTCGCTGCCGCCCTCGGCTTCATCTTTCCCTTCGGCAATCTGATCGGTCCGCTGATTGTCTGGCAGATCAAGAAGGATCAGGACGCCTTCATCGATGAGCAGGGCAAGGAAGCACTCAACTTCCAGCTGACGGCGTGCATCGCCGCTATCGTCTGCATCATATTGATGTTGGTGCTGATCGGTTTCGTGCTGATGGGCCTGCTGTGCATCGGCACGCTGGTGCTAACCATCATCGCGGGCATCAAGGCAGGGGAAGGACGGCCGTATCGGTATCCCTTCTGCCTGCGATTGGTGAAGTGATCGCCTAAACAAGAAAGCCGGCATTCGAGCCGGCTTTTTTATGCCTGCAGGTCGACGATTTCAGCTGCGGTCGGCCAGCACGCCGATCAGGAACATCACCACCAGCAGCACCGGCGCCAGGGTGTAATTGTTGAAGTGGCCGAGCACCTGGGTCAGTAAGGGCGTCAGGTAGACCAGCGCCAGGCCATAACCGACCACGCAGACCACCACGAAGATCAAGGTGCGCAGCACGAAGTTGAGGCTGCCGATGCGGCCTTGTACCCAGGCGTTGATGGCCGGGCCGAACAGCACCAGCAGGGTGGCCATGAGCCCGAGGGAAATCTCGCCGAGGTGGCCGCGACTCCAGCGTGAAACGGTGGCGATCAGGTCCAGCAGAAAATCCATGGTTGCTCCTTGGGCATGACGATTAATCCTGCTGCCTGGGATCACGCGGTGTGCCGTTTGTTCGATGGCACCCGTGACTCAGGGCAGGAAGTACTGCAGCAGATCATTGAGAAACAGCTGGCCTTTGCGGGTAGCGGTCAGGCGAGTTGGGTCTTTCTGCAACAGGCCACGGCGCTGCGCCTGCTCGCGTGCGGCGGCCAGTTGGTCCAGAGGCAGGCCGGTGCGCTGGCTGAACAGCTCGGCGGCGCAGCCATCACTCAGGCGCAGCACGTTCATCAGAAACTCGAACGGCAGCTCATCGACGCTGAGGATGCGTTCGCCCGCGCTGTAGTGCTTGGCGGGGTCCAGGTAGTCCTTGGGCAGGCGGGTTTTCCAGGTGCGACTGATGCGGCCGTCCGGCGTGCTCAACTTGCCATGGGCGCCGGCGCCGATGCCGAGGAAGTCGCCGAAGGTCCAGTAATTGAGGTTGTGCCGGGCAGCGCGACCAGGTTGCGCGTAGGCCGAGACCTCGTACTGGGCGTAGCCGTGTTCGGCGAGCAGGGCCTGGCCGGCTTCCTGAATGTCCCACAGGGTGTCGTCTTCCGGCAGCACGGGCGGCTGGTTCCAGAACACCGTGTTCGGCTCCACCGTCAGCTGGTACCAGGACAGGTGCGTGGGTGCCTGGGCGATGGCGATGCGCAGGTCGCCGAGGGCGTCGTCCACGGACTGATCCGGCAAGCCGTGCATGAGATCCAAGTTGAAGTTGTCGAAGCCGGCGGCACGGGCCATGTCGGCGGCGCGAATCGCTTCGTCGCCATCATGGATACGCCCCAGGGCCTTGAGTTTCTCCGCCTGGAAGCTCTGCACGCCGATCGACAGGCGATTGATACCCAGGCGCCGATAAGCCGCGAACTTCTCCTGCTCGAAGGTGCCCGGGTTGGCTTCCAGGGTGATCTCGATGTCGCTGGCGAACGGGATTCGGCGCTCCACGCCTTCCAGCAGCCGGCCGAGCGCCTTGGCGGAAAACAGGCTGGGTGTGCCGCCGCCGAAGAAAATCGAGGTCAGCGGGCGGCCATGAGCATGCGGCAGATCGCTATCGAGGTCGGCAAGCAGCGCGTCGACATACGCCTCTTCCGGCAGATTCGGCCCGGCGGCGTGGGAGTTGAAGTCGCAGTAGGGGCACTTGCGCACGCACCAGGGAATATGGACGTACAGGGCCAGAGGAGGCAGCTGGAACACAGGCGTTGGGTCACGGCAGGGTAATTGCGGGGCGCTATCGTGGCACGAGTTGGGCAAAGCGCCAATCTTCGTGGACGAAACGCCCCGCTAGCGTGTTGTTAGAGCAGGTTCTTAGAGGCCCAGGCGCTGCTTGAGCAGTTCCATCGCAATCGCGCGGTGGCTGAGCTGATTCTTGTCCGCCGGGGACAGCTCGGCGCTGGAGCACTGGCGCTCCTCGACCCAGAACAGCGGGTCGTAGCCGAAACCGTGTTCGCCGCGGGCCTCATGCAAAATACTGCCGTGCCACAGGCCTTCGCAGAGGATCGGCAGCGGGTCGTCGGCGTGCCGCACCAGGGCCAGGCAGCAGACGAACTGGGCGCCGCGCTCGGCGTCGGGTACCTCCTTGAGGGCCGCCAGCAGCTTGGCATTATTGGCGGCATCACCCAGGCCATCGGCGTAGCGGGCAGAGTAGATGCCCGGCGCGCCGCCAAGGCAGTCGACCGCCAGGCCGGAGTCGTCGGCGAGCGCCGGCAGGCCGGACAGCCTTGCTGCGTTGCGGGCCTTGAGAATGGCATTCTCGACAAATGACAGGCCGGTTTCTTCGGGCTCCACCTGGCTGAATTCACCGACCGAACGCAGGCGCACGTTGGCGCCGAGCATGGCTTGCAGTTCCTTGAGTTTGCCGGCGTTGTGGCTGGCGAGGACGAGTTCTGGGAAAAGCATCATGGCTCCGGAAAGAGTTCTTGGTTGAAGTCCAGGCGCTGGCCGTTCACCTGCAGGTTGAACAGCAGCACCTCACGCGAGGTGATGGGAAACTGCGCCAGGTACGAGATGAATTCGCCCTCACGCTGCTCGATAAAGGTTAGCGTCTTGCCTTGGCCGAGCACGTTTTTCACTGTGCCGCTGACATTGGCTGCAGAGGAGGTGCCGCCGCGCAGCACGCTGATGTTGAGCACGCCCTGCTTGCCGCTGCGTACCAGGCCGCTGGCGTTGGCGATCTGTGGTTGCAGGTAGCTGGCGTTGAACGCGCTGTAATGCACCTGCAGATCGCCGAGGCGCTGCATGCGCTCTGCGGCACTGGCCGGCAGGCTCAGGCACAGAGCGATCAGCAACAGGATCAGGCGCATGCTTGGCTCCGCGCTCAGCTGGCGACGCGCACGTCGCGCGCATTGTGCCCGCTGATGCGGTAGATGCCGATCTCGCCCAGCAGGTTCGGCCACGCGCGACTGGCCCAGCCGTGCCGGTGTTCATGGTCGACTGCCAGGCGGTTGAGCACTCGGGCACTCTGCTGGTGGCACAGGCGCTCGAAGTCTTCGAAGGTGCAGAAGTGGATATTCGGCGTGTTGTACCAGGTGTACGGCAGGAAATCCGACACCGGCATGCGACCCTTGCTCGCCAGGTACCAGCGGCAGCGCCAGTGGCCAAAATTGGGGAAGGTGATGATGCATGTCTTGCCGACGCGCAGCATTTCCGCCAACACCTTGTCGGGAAAGTGCAGCGCCTGCAGCGATTGGGTCATGACCACTACGTCGAAGCTGTCGCTGGCAAAGTTGCCCAGGCCTTCGTCGAGGTTTTGCTCGATGACGTTGACGCCCTTGCCAATGCACTGGGCAATCTTGTCCGGGTCGATTTCCAGGCCGTAGCCAGTCACCTGCCGGTTGGCGCCCAGCCAAGCGAGCAGTTCGCCATCACCGCAGCCAAGGTCGAGCACGCGGCTACCGGCGGGAATCCATTCCTGGATGATCTCTAGGTCGGCTCGCATGCTTATACCTCGATCCGTTTCATGTAACTGGCAAAGCCCTGCAGGTAGCGCGGAATTGGCATCAGGAAAGCATCGTGGCCCTGCGGCGCATCGATTTCCAGGTAGCAGACGTTCTTGCGCGCGGCGATCAGCGCATCGACGATTTCCCGGGAGCGAGCAGGCGAGAAGCGCCAGTCGGTGGTGAACGACATCACGCAGAAATCCGCCTTGACCTGGGCCAGGGTTTTCGCCAGATCACCACCATGCTCGGCCGCCGGGTCGAAGTAATCCAGCGCCTTGGTCATCAGCAGGTAAGTGTTGGCATCGAAGCGCCCGGAGAACTCCTCGCCCTGATAGCGCAGGTAGCTCTCGACCTGAAACTCCACGCTGTGGAAGTCGTAGTTGAGCTTCTCGTTCTTCAGGCCACGGCCGAATTTCTCGCCCATGGCGTCATCCGACAGGTAGGTGATGTGGCCGACCATGCGCGCCAGCATCAGCCCGCGCTTGGGAATCACGCCCTGATCCTGAAAGTGGCCGCCGTGAAATTCCGGGTCGGTGAGGATCGCCTGGCGGGCGACCTCGTTGAAAGCAATGTTCTGCGCCGACAGCTTGGGCGCCGAGGCGATGGCCAGGCAATGCCGCACGCGCTCCGGGTAACTGATCGTCCACTGCATGGCTTGCATGCCGCCGAGGCTGCCGCCAACCACTGCCGCCCATTGCGTGATGCCGAGCAGATCGGCCAGGCGTGCCTGGCTGTTGACCCAGTCTTCCACGGTCATCACCGGGAAGTCGGCGCCAAACGGCTTGCCGGTCGCCGGGTTGGTGTCGGACGGCCCGGTCGAGCCGTTGCAGCCGCCGAGGTTGTTGAGGCTGACGACGAAGAAACGGTTGGTATCGAGCGGCTTGCCGGGGCCGATGCAGCTGTCCCACCAGCCCGGTTTACGGTCGTCCACACTGTGATAGCCAGCGGCATGGTGATGGCCGGATAGCGCATGGCAGATCAGCACCGCGTTGCTGGCGCTGGCGTTCAGCTCGCCATAGGTTTCATAGGTCAGTTGGTAATCGGCCAGGCTACGTCCGCAGGCCAGCGCCAGGGGCTCGGCGAAACGGGCGATCTGCGGCGTGACCAGGCCAACGGAATCTTCAGGAAAGGCAGTCGACATCGACCCTGCTCGGATAATGAAAGGTGCGAAAGAAAGAGCAGCAGTCTAAAGAGCGCGCCTGTCAGCGGCAAGGTAAGCGCGTTCGTCGCCGTGCTGCTCGGGCGCCCCGTACCGCGAGAAGCCGTCGGCGAGGGGCGCCGCCGGCTATTCAGCGTTGCCTTGCGGCATTGGCATGCCGGGCAGTGTCACCACCTTGCCCTGGCGCTGGATCGGCGCGGGGCGGCGCATGATGCGCAACATGTCGGCCGCCTGCACCAGTTGCTGCTGCAACTCCTCGCTGTACTGCGCCAATTGCTGACGGCGCTGGCGGCCGTGCTGAGTGTCCTGCGCCAGGGCCTTGAGGCGCAGCATGTGGCCTTCCAGCAACTGCTTGTGTTCCAGGCTGTGTTGCATCAACGGCATCAGCGCTTCGTCGGCCCATTGCTCGGCGTCCCGGCGCAGACGGCGGTGCATGCCGATGACTTCCTGCACCAGGGTGGCGAAGAAGCGTCGGCTGAGGGTGCGTTGCTCGGTGAGCAGGGTTTTGAGGCCCAGGCGGAAGCGATCAGCCTTGCTCTGCAGGTGGCGCAGTTCGCGCACGTACCGAGCGAGCTCGAAGCTCGGGGCGTCAACGGCCTGCAGCGGATTCTCCTGGTTGTGCCGGCGGTAGATGGCGTCAACCATGCGGTTGGCCATTTCGGCGTCGTGGGAGAGGCTGTGCAGATCGTCCTCGACAGCCGTGAAAAATTGCAGGATGGATTGATTGATGCCCAGGGTCGTCCAGCTGCCGGTGAGCTGACGACGAAGCCGGTTGAGGTGGGTGTCCAGCTTTTCCGGTGTTGCCGCAGCCTTCAAACGTTCGCCCTGATTGCGCAGCAGGCGCTGGTTGGTCTTCAGGGCCAGCAGGCGCTTGTGGTGCAGGGTGTGATCATCCTTGGTGCGGGCTGTCAGCTCCATCAGCATCTGCCCGTTGTCCTGGCGGCGGCCGTCGAGCAGCTCCAGTTGCTCATTGACCTTGCCCAAACGCAGACCGAGCGTGTGCTGGCTGTTGTTGAGCATGGCCAGTACCTGGCGCACCACGCGCTCTTCGAGCAGTTGCTCCTTCTGCGCGACGATACGCTCGCAGAGCAGTGTTTCCAGAGTGGCCAGCTGACTGCGGGCGAGCAAGGCCGGGTCTTTACGCACCTTGGCGAGCAATGCCTGCTTGGCCGACAGCGGCAGTATGGCGTCGCTGTCGATGCCCAGATGGCGGGCTGCCTGAACACGCACGCGCTCGATGGCGCTGGCGGCGAATGCATCACCGGCGAGGTCGTCCCAGAGTACGTCGATCTTGTTCATGACGGCGAACAGGCAACTTTTCGTCTCGTCGTCGAGGGGTTGCACATGCTGCTGCCAGATGTCGAGATCGCTGGCGGTCACGCCGGTGTCGGCGGACAGCAGAAAGATGATCGCCTGGGCGCTGGGCAGCATCGACAGGGTCAGTTCCGGCTCGCAACCCAGGGCGTTCAAGCCCGGCGTGTCGAGAATACGCAGGCCCTGGCGCAGCAGCGGGTGATCGAAGTTGACGATGGCGTGGCGCCAGGCCGGCACCAGCACGTGGCCGGATGCGTCGGCAGTCTCCAGATTGTCTGGGTGGAAACCCAGGCCAATGGCTTTCTCCACCGGCATGCTCCTGCTGGCCGCCACCTGGGCGAAGGCCTTGGCCATGTTGTCCGGATCGCTGGTATCCAGCGCAATGTTCACCCAATGGCGCGGCGTGCGCTTGAACTGCGCGACGCTGGCCGCGGCGACACGCGTTTCGATCGGCAGCAGGCGAATGTAGGAGCCTTCGGCGCCAGGGTCGAAAAGAATCTCGGTGGGGCACATGGTGGTGCGCCCGGCCTGGGAGGGCAGCATGCGTTGGCCGTATTCGGAAAAGAACAGGCCGTTGATCAGCTCGGTCTTGCCACGGGAAAACTCGCCGACGAACGCCAGGGTGATGTGATCGGTACGCAGCAGGCGCAACGCCCGCTCTAGTCGGGCTTCAACCCCCTCGCTGCTCAGCCGGTTGTGAGCCAACCAGCTGCGGTAACGAGTGATCTCGCGAACCAGTTGGCGCTTCCAGTCGACGTAGATATCGACCTGTTCACTGAGGCGTTCCATGCTCATGGACAATTCCCAGACAAGGCATCGGGCGACGATGCGGGCTGCCGAGCATTATGCGAAGGGCGCCGTCGGCGTCAATGGGAGGCGCGCGGCAATGGCGCTGATGGTCGCTCAGGCAGGTCGAACGGTCAGGCCGAGATCGGCAGGTAGCTGCCTGGGGGCCTGTATCCGCACGCGTTTCTGCCGGCTCTGCTGGCCGCTTTCCAGTATCACCTGGCTCTTGGCAACGCCGAACGCCTCGGCCAGGAAGGCCAGCAGGTGGGCGTTGGCTTTGCCGTCCACCGGCGGGGCGGTTAGGCGGACTTTCAGGCGCTCACCGTGCAGCCCGGCGAACATGTCGTTGCTCGCCTTGGGCTGCAGGTGCACATCGAGAATCAGCGCATCGCCGTCCCAGCGATGGAAGCTCATGCGTGCTTAGATCGCCAGGCTCAGGCCGCTGAACATGCCGGTACTGACCGCCAGGTTGCGGATCACCAGCATGTCGAGCAGGTTGAGGATCAGGAACGCCACGATCGGCGACAGGTCCAGGCCGCCCAGGTTTGGCAGGATGCGGCGGATCGGCATCAACAGCGGTTCGCAGATCTGGTTGACCAGCAGCGCCGCCGGGTTGTGCGTGCCCTGGGCGACCCAGGAAAGGATCACGCTGATGATCAGCGCGAAGAAAAACACCTTGAGCAGCAGGGCGGTGACGCCAATGAGCGACCAGACCAGAATCAGCAGCGGATCGCCAACGCCGACGCCCATCAGCATCAAGGTCAGCGCCATCAGCACGTACTGCACGATCAGCGCCAGCACCAGCGACGCCAGGTCGAGGCCGCCAAGGCTCGGGATGATCCGGCGCAGCGGCTTGAGCAGCGGGTGGGTGGCGCGCACGATGAACTGGCTGAGCGGGTTGTAGAAGTCCGCCCGCACCAGTTGCAGGATGAAGCGCAGCAGCACGATCAGCAGGTAGAAGCTGCCGATGGTCTGCAGGATGTAAACGGCTGCGGTGTTCAGACCGATCATTGATTGTCTCCTTATTGACCCAGTTGTTCGGCCAGCTCGGCCGAACGATGGTCGGCGGCTTTGACGGCCTGCTCGACCAGCGCGTCGAAGCCGCCAGCCTGAAATGTCTTGATGGCCGCTTCGGTGGTGCCGGCCGGGGAGGTGACGCGGCGGCGCAGTTCGGCGGCATCCACGTCGCTGTTCAATGCCATCTGCGCCGCACCGAGTGCGGTCTGCAGGGTGAGTTTGGCGGCGACGTCGCGCGGCAGGCCGAGCTTTTCGCCACTGGCGGTCATCGCCTCGATCAGCAGAAAGAAGTAGGCCGGGCCGCTGCCGGAGACAGCCGTCACCGCATCGATCAGTTTCTCTTCGTCCAGCCAGACGGCCAGGCCGACCGCGCTGAGCAGTTGTTCGGCTTGCTGGCGCTGTTCGGCGCTGACCCGCGCGTTGGCGTACAGGCCGCTGGCGCCGAGGCGCAGCAGCGACGGCGTGTTGGGCATGCAGCGCACCACGGCACGCGGGCCGAGCCAGTTTTCCAGGCTGGCGCTGGTGATGCCGGCGGCGATGGAGACGATCAGCTGGCCGGCCTGCAGGTGTGGCGCCAGGTCGAGGCAGACGTCTTTGATTACTTGTGGCTTGACGGCCAGGACGATCACATCGGCCTCGCGGCAGGCCTCGGCATTGCTGGCCAGCACCTCGATGCCATGTTCCCGGGCGATTTTCTCGCGTTGTTCGGCGCCGCGGTCACTGGCGCGGATCGCGCTGGTCGGCAGCCCCTGGGCGAGCATGCCGCCGATCAGGCTGGCCGCCATGTTGCCGGCGCCGATAAAGGCGATGCGGGGAGTGGTCATGGTGAGTTTCCTATCTGGGGAGTCGAGATCGGGCATTCAGGAGGTGCGGTAGTCTCGCGCGCCGAACAGTGCCGTGCCAATGCGCACCCAGGTCGCGCCTTCGGCGATGGCCGCTTCGAGGTCGTGGCTCATGCCCATGGACAGGGTGTCGAGATCGAGGTCCAGGGCGTCCCGCAGCGCGCGCAAGCGGGCAAAGGCGGCACGTTGCGCGCTGACGTCATCGGTAGGCTCGGGAATTGTCATCAATCCGCGCAGGCGCAGGTTGGGCAGTTGTGTAACTGCCTGTGCCAGCGCTGCGAGTTCGTCAGGGTGGCAGCCGGATTTACTGTCCTCACCGCTGACGTTGACCTGCAGGCAGATGTTCAATGGCGGCAGTTCGGGCGGGCGCTGATCGCTCAGGCGTTCGGCGATCTTCAGGCGATCCACTGAGTGCACCCAGGCGAAGTGTTCGGCAATGGGGCGGGTCTTGTTCGACTGGATCGGGCCGATGAAATGCCAGGTCAGCGCCAGGTCAGCCAGCTCCTGCTGCTTGTCGAGGGCTTCCTGCAGGTAGTTCTCGCCAACGTCACGCACGCCGGCTGCGAACGCTTCGCGGATGGCTTCGGCGGGCTTGGTCTTGCTCACCGCGAGTAGGCCAATTGTCGCGAAATCTCGCTGCGAGGCTTGCGCCGCCTCACGGATACGCACACCGACCTTTGCAATATTCTCTGCTATCGTGGACATTACCTGCGCCTGCCGCCTGAGCGTTTCTGCGGGCTTGACGGTGGTCTCCGAAGGGCGTGCTAGCGCAGCCGCATGGTGATCCCGCAAGGCCCCCTATCCTGAGTTACGCGGCATTCTACCGTCATTAGGGAGTCCCATGGATATCACCGAGCTGCTCGCCTTCAGCGCCAAGCAAGGCGCGTCGGATCTGCACCTCTCGGCAGGCTTGCCGCCGATGATTCGGGTCGACGGCGACGTGCGCCGGATCAACCTGCCTGCCCTGGATCATAAGCAGGTGCACGCGCTGATCTACGACATCATGAACGACAAGCAGCGCAAGGACTTCGAGGAATTCCTCGAGACCGACTTCTCGTTCGAAGTACCGGGTGTGGCGCGCTTCCGGGTCAACGCCTTCAACCAGAACCGCGGCAGCGGTGCGGTATTCCGGACCATTCCGTCCAAGGTGCTGAGCATGGAAGACCTCGGCATGGGCGAGATCTTCAAGAAGGTCTCCGACGTGCCACGTGGGCTGGTGCTGGTGACCGGGCCGACCGGTTCGGGCAAGTCGACCACCCTGGCGGCGATGCTCGACTATATAAACAGCAACAAGTATCACCACATCCTCACCGTCGAAGACCCCATCGAATTCGTCCACGAATCGAAGAAGTGCCTGATCAACCAGCGCGAGGTTCACCGCGACACGCTGGGCTTCTCCGAAGCCCTGCGCTCGGCACTGCGCGAAGACCCGGACATCATCCTGGTCGGCGAGATGCGCGACCTGGAGACCATCCGCCTGGCGCTGACCGCTGCGGAAACCGGTCACTTGGTGTTCGGCACTCTGCACACTACCTCGGCGGCCAAGACCATCGACCGCGTGGTCGACGTGTTTCCTGCCGAAGAGAAATCCATGGTGCGCTCCATGCTCTCCGAATCGCTGCAAGCGGTGATTTCCCAGACGCTGCTGAAGAAGATCGGCGGTGGCCGTGTGGCTGCCCACGAAATCATGATCGGCACCCCGGCAATCCGTAACCTGATCCGCGAAGACAAAGTGGCGCAGATGTACTCGGCTATCCAGACCGGCGGTGCGCTGGGCATGCAGACGTTGGATGCGTGCCTGAAAACCCTGGTTTCCAAAGGTTTGGTCAGCCGTGAGAGCGCGCGCGAAAAGGCCAAAACCCCAGAGAACTTCTGAGAGCCAGTTCACAACCTGCTGCGCTTCGTCACTGCTGCATTAAAAACAGACGCGAAGTGCTCATTTACAGTCGTAAACTGCGCGCTTTCTCATCTGTTTAGGCCTTGCAGGGTCTAGCTCGCGAGACCGTGAACAGGTTCAAGATTAAGCCGGACGATGCTCAATCGTCCGCGCTCCTGGTCGCCGGCGCACCCGCCCGGTAGCTGAACGTCGCTCCAGCGCATTGTAGGTAGGCACCCATGGAATTCGAAAAACTGTTGCGCCTGATGGTCGAAAAGGGCGGTTCCGATCTGTTTATCACTGCCGGCGTGCCACCGTCGATGAAGGTCAACGGCAAGATCATGCCGGTGACCAAGACGCCGCTGTCGCCGGAGATGACTCGCGAAACCGTACACGGTGTGATGAACGAGCAGCAGCGTCGTGAATTCGCCGAGAACCACGAGTGCAACTTCGCCATCAGCGCCCGCGGCATCGGCCGTTTCCGTGTCAGTGCCTTCTACCAGCGCAACCTGGCGGGCATGGTGCTGCGCCGCATCGAAACCAACATCCCGACGCTGGATGACCTGAAGCTGCCGGAAATCCTCAAGAAACTGGCCATGACCAAGCGCGGCCTGGTGCTGTTCGTGGGCGCCACGGGCACCGGCAAGTCCACCTCGCTGGCGGCGATGATCGGCTTCCGTAACAAGAACAGCAGCGGCCATATCATCTCCATCGAAGACCCGATCGAATACATCCACCAGCACCAGAATTGCATCGTCACCCAACGTGAAGTGGGTATCGACACCGATTCCTTCGAGGTAGCGCTGAAGAACACCCTGCGCCAGGCGCCGGACGTGATCCTCATCGGTGAGGTGCGCACCCGCGAAACCATGGATCACGCCGTGGCCTTCGCCGAAACCGGGCACCTGTGCCTGGCCACCCTGCACGCCAACAACGCCAACCAGGCGCTGGACCGGATCATCAACTTCTTCCCGGCTGACCGGCAGAACCAGGTGTGGATGGACCTTTCCCTGAACCTCAAGGCCATCGTCGCCCAGCAACTGATCCCCACGCCAGACGGCAAAGGCCGTCGCGCGGTGATCGAGGTGTTGATCAACACGCCATTGGCAGCGGACCTGATCCGCAAGGGCGAAGTGCACGAGCTAAAAAGCCTGATGAAGCGCTCGACCGAGCATGGCATGCAGACCTTCGACCAGGCGCTGTACAACCTCTACAGCCAGGGTGAAATCACCTACGAAGACGCCCTGCTGTATGCCGACTCGGCGAACGATCTGCGCCTGATGATCAAGCTGGGCTCGGAAACCGACGGCGAACACCTGACCAGCATGGCCCAGGGCCTGGCCCTGGAGGTCACCGACGAAGATCCAGGTCGGCGTTTCCGCTGAACTCAGCTAGCCTGTTTGGCTGAGATAGGCGGCGTGAAGCGATTCAGGCCGGTGGCCGAACAGGCAGTACCTGCTCCGCTTCGGCCTGGATGCGCTTTCCAGGCCGGACAGAGACAGCCTGCGCCTGCCCGTCGGCTTGGGCGCCTGCTCTGGCCTGGCTCATCAACCTGGGAATCATCGGACCTTCCGGCAGGTTGCGCCAGAAGCGTACCGGCATGTTGGTTTCCAGCACACTGCGGTTGAGCCGCGCCGGGTTGAAGGTGCTGCCGTAGTAGGCCAGCCACATCGCTTCGTTTCGGTCATCGGTACCCTGCGCCAACTGTTTCCATTCGGGTGGGCAGGGGTTGATGTGGTGCAGGTTTTCACCGTCCCAGTACACGCCATCGTCTGGTGTCGCGATCATCCAGGTCTGGCGGCCCAGCCGTTCGGCGAAATGGCCCGACGCGCTGGCTAGAATGTCGTGAGCCGGCTCATGCCAGGCCACGAGTTCCGGCCCGCCTGCCGTTGCATCGCGTGGTTTGAATCGTAAAAACGCGTGCAGATGATGGGCTTCGCGGCGCACGGCCTTTAGGCGCATGTGCAGTTCGCTGCCGTCGACATCGCCGGCCATCATGGCTGCGTGATCACCCTGTGCAACGCGCCATAGAATGCGATACAGCAAGGCCCAGCGGCCGTTGCAACGAAAGCGCGCGGCACGTTCCAGCTGGTCAAGCAACGCGCGCGGTACCCGAACTGAGCATTCGTTCGCGGCAGGTGGCTCTATCGTGTCCAACTGGCCGAACAGGTCCGCTTCCTGGCGGCCGTCCTCCCAGCTCAATTGATGAGGCGCGAGGCCGCGCTGCAGTTGGTGGCGAGCAGCCTCGCGCCAGCCGGCGAAGCTGCCATCGAAGCGAACCGGGTACATCACCACAGCCCCATCTGGCGCGGCGCCTCGCTCAGTTGCTGACGGATCACTAACGATTCGCGAGTCGCCTGAACGGGGCGGTAATCCTGGGTGACGATGAACGGCTTGGCCTTTTCCAGAGCACAGCGCAGGCGGCTGACGTCCGCAAAGCGTATGCGTTTCTGCCGGCGCAGGGCCACCAGGCGCTGGGCGCTGAGCACGCCGATACCGGGGATGCGCGCGATCAGGCTGACGTCGGCGCGATTCAGGTCAACGGGAAAATGCTGGCGGTTGTTCAGTGCCCAGGCCAGTTTCGGGTCGATATCCAGGGCCAGATTGCCGGGGCCATCGAGCAGTTCCGAGGCCTTGAAGCCGTAACCACGCATCAGGAAATCCGCCTGGTACAGGCGATGCTCGCGTAGCAGTGGCGGCGCCTCGAAGGGTACGCTTTTGGGGCTTTGCGGGATCGGGCTGAACGCCGAGTAATAGACGCGCTTGAGGCGGAAGTCGCCATACAGCGACTGCGCGGTGTGCAGGATGGTGCTGTCGTCGGTGGCATCAGCGCCGACGATCATCTGCGTGCTCTGACCGGCTGGCGCGAAGGCCGGTGCGCGCTTCTCGCTGCTGGCTTCTTCAACCCCATTGCGGATGGTGCCCATGGCTAGTTTGATTGGCGCCACGCTTTTTTCCGGCGCCAGACGGATCAGGCTGCTTTCGGTGGGCAGTTCGATATTGACGCTGAGGCGATCGGCGTACCGGCCTGCTTCGGCAATCAATTCCGGTGACGCATCGGGGATCGTCTTGAGGTGGATATAACCGCGAAACTCGTGCTCTTCGCGCAGCAGCTTGGCGACACGCACCAACTGCTCCATGGTGTAGTCGGCAGAACGGATGATGCCGGAGCTGAGGAACAGCCCGCTGATGCAGTTGCGCCGGTAGAAATCCAAGGTCAACGTGACCACTTCCTCGGGCGTGAAGCGTGCTCGCGGTACATCGCTGGAGCGGCGGTTGACGCAGTATTGGCAGTCGTACAGGCAGAAATTGGTCAACAGAACTTTCAACAGCGCGACGCAGCGGCCATCCGGCGTGAAGCTGTGGCAAATGCCCATGCCGTCGGTGGCGCCCATGCCGCTCTGGCCTTTGGAGCTGCGCTTGGGTGCGCCACTGCTGGCGCAGGACACATCGTATTTGGCGGCATCGGCGAGTACCGTAAGCTTGTCGATCAATTCCATGGGTACGATTCGATAGCTGTATTTATGTACAGTATTCGGTATGCCCGCTGCACATGCAAGGTCGTCTCGTCGCCGTTTAGGGAAACCTGCGGCCTGGATGCAGCTCCAACCCATGAGTAAGTTTATTCTGGAGAATTTGATGCAGCGTCCCGACACCCACAGCAAGATCATCGGCTATCTGTTATGGATATTCGGTTTCCTCGGCGCGCACCGCTTCTATTACGGCAAGCCGGTGACCGGCACCATCTGGTTCTTTACGCTGGGGCTGTTCTTCATCGGCTGGATCATCGACCTGCTGCTGATCCCGGCGATGGATCGCGAAGCGGATCTGCGCTTCACCGCAGGGCGGACGGATTTCAATATCGCCTGGTTACTGCTGACCTTCCTTGGGATTTTCGGCGTGCACCGGATGTACCAGGGCAAGTGGATCACCGGAATCATCTACCTGTTCACCGGCGGGCTGTTTCTGGTTGGCGTGCTCTATGACTTCTGGACGCTTAACAACCAGGTGTCGATCAAGAATGCGCGGGAGCGCTATTAAGGCGAAGCCGCCGATACCCGGTGCGGGGTATCGGCGGCTTGATCAGGCAAGAGATTTCGGGGCTGTGCAGGTTGGCTATTTAGGCCTTGAAGCTTACGTGCCCGTCGACCAGCGTGTAACGCACTTGCGCCGGTAAGCAGTGGCCGAGGAATGGGCTATTGCGGCCTTTCGAATGCCAGCTGTCACCGGCCACGGTGGAAGCCTGCGGGTCAAACAGCAGGATGTCCGCCGCGCCACCTACCTGCAGCTTTCCAGCTGGCAGGCGTAGCGCCTCGGCCGGGCCGCTGCTCAAGCGGGCGAGCAGGGTGGGCAGGTCGAGCAGGCCGTCCTGCACCAGCGTCATGGCCAGCGGCAACAGCAACTGAACGCCACTCATGCCCGGCTCGGTCTCGCCGAAGGGCGCTAGCTTGGCGTCGCGCTCATGGGGCTGGTGATGGCTGGAGATGGTGCTGATCACGCCGCTTTTCACCGCCTCGCGCAGGCCTTCGCGGTCAGCGCGGGTGCGCAGCGGCGGTTGCACGTGATAGAGGCTGGAGAAGTCGATCAGCGCCTCGTCGGTGAGGATCAACTGATACAGCGCCACGTCGGCGGTCACCGGCAGGCCACGGGCCTGAGCCTCGGCGATCAATTGGGCGCCGCGTGCGCTGGTGAGCTGGCTGAAGTGCGCGCGCACACCGCTCTGCTCGACCAGCAGCAGATCGCGGGCCAAGGCCACGGTTTCGGCGGTTTCCGGAATGCCTGACAGGCCGAGGAAGCTGGCTGTCGCGCCTTCGTGGGCTAAACCACCTTCGGCGAGGTCATGATCCTGGGAGTGAAAAATTACCGTGAGATCGAACGTCGCTGCGTACTCCAGCGCGCGGCGCAGGGCGCGTGCATTGCGGAAGTTGTTCAGGCCGTTACCGAACGCCACGCAGCCGGCATCGCGCAGGGCAACCAGTTCGGCGAGCTGTTCACCATCGAGCCCCTTGCTCAGCGCGCCGATGGGAAACACCTTGGTGTGGCCGGCTTCACGAGCGCGGTCGAGGATCAGTTCGGCGACCGCCGAGGTGTCCAGCACCGGCTTGGTGATCGGTGGGCAACACAGGCTGGTAACGCCGCCGGCAGCGGCTGCCAGGGTTTCGCTGGCGATGCTGCCTTTGCGGCTGTAGCCGGGTTCGCGCAAGGCCACCGACAGATCGACCAGGCCGGGCGCGGCGATCAGGCCTTGAGCATCCAGCGTCTGGTCAGCTTCGAAGCCGGCAGGCGCTTGGCCGATGGCGCTCAGCTTGCCGCCTTCTACATAGAGATCCGCGACCTGATCGAGGCCGCTGCTCGGGTCGATGACGCGGGCGCCGAGGATACGGGTACGCATCAGTTGTGCTCCTCGGAGTTGAGTTGTCGTTGCGCGTTCTGGCCGCTCATGGCCATGGACAGCACGGCCATGCGGATGGCGATGCCGTAGGTGACCTGATTGAGAATCACCGATTGCGGGCCGTCAGCAACCGCCGACTCGATCTCGACGCCGCGGTTGATCGGCCCCGGGTGCATGACCAGCGCGTCCGGCTTGGCCAGGGCGAGGCGTTGTTCGGTGAGGCCGAACAGGCGGTAGAACTCGCCTTCGCTAGGCAACAGGCCGCCGGTCATGCGCTCACGCTGCAGACGCAGCATGATCACCACGTCGACATCCTTGAGGCCTGCGGCCATGTCGCTGTAGACGGTCACGCCGTACTGCTCGATGCCCACCGGCAGCAGGGTTTTTGGCGCAATCACGCGGATGTCCGGGCAGCCGAGGGTTTTTAGCGCAAGCATGTTCGAGCGTGCGACCCGCGAATGCAGGATGTCGCCGACGATGGCCACCGACAGGTTTTCGAAGCTGCCCTTGTGGCGGCGGATGGTCAGCATGTCGAGCATGCCCTGCGTCGGGTGCGCGTGGCGTCCGTCACCGCCGTTGATGATCGCCAGGTTCGGGCACACATGTTCGGCGATGAAGTGCGCAGCACCCGAATCAGCGTGGCGCACCACGAAGATGTCGGCAGCCATGGCCTCGAGGTTTCGCAGGGTGTCGAACAGCGTCTCGCCTTTGCTGGTCGAGCTGGTCGATACGTTGAGGCTGATCACGTCGGCTGACAGGCGCTGAGCCGCCAGTTCGAAGGTGGTGCGGGTACGCGTGGAGTTCTCGAAGAACACGTTGCACACGGTTTTGCCGCGCAGCAGCGGGACTTTCTTCACCGCGCGGGCGCCCACTTCGAGGAACGAGTCGGCAGTGTCGAGGATTTCCGTCAGCAGCTCGCGGGGCAGGCCGTCGAGGGACAGAAAATGGCGCAGTTGGCCTTGGTCATTGAGTTGCAGCGGTCGCTTGGCATCGATCGGGGTCATTGCGCACGGCCTTGGTCGGAGAGCGTCTGGAGTTCGAGGGTGAAGGGCGCTGGGCCGGACAATTTTACCCGTTGATCGGCAGCCAGCGACAGCGTTGCGCCGACAACGTCCGGGCGCACCGGCAGTTCACGGGCGTCCAGGTCGAGCAGGCTGACCAGGGTTACGCTGGCCGGGCGGCCGTAGTCGAACAGTTCGTTGAGGGCGGCGCGGATGGTACGGCCGCTCATCAGCACGTCATCGATGAGCACCAGGTGTTGCCCTTCGATCTCGAACGGCAGCTCTGAAGGCTGAACCTGCGGGTGCAGGCCATTCTGGCTGAAGTCGTCGCGGTAAAAGGAGACGTCAAGAATGCCCAGCGGTTCATCGCGGCCCAGCTGCTCGAGCAGCGCCTGGGCGACCCACACGCCACCGGTGCGGATACCGATGAAGCGCGGCTCGGCAATCTGCCGCCGGTTGAGATGGCTGATCAGTGAGGACGCCATCTGTGGCAGCAGTTCGGCAGGGTTGGGTAGGCTCATCGAAAGCTCCTTGTGGCCAGGGCTGGATCAGCCCGGACTGTTCTCTTCCAGCCAGCCTTGCAGCAGCAGCGCGGCGGCCAGGGCATCCACCGGGCGCTGGCGATAGCCGCCAGTCTGGCCTTGCTGCAGGCGTTCGCCCTTGGCGGCGTAGGTGGTCAGGCGTTCATCGTGGGTGAAAACCGGCAGGTTGAAGCGGCCATTCAGGCGGCGCGCGAACTTCTCCGCGCGCTCGCTCATTTCGCTGGGCGTGCCGTCCATGTTCAGCGGCAGGCCGACTACCAGGGCATCGGGTTGCCATTCGCGCATCAGCGCTTCGACCTGCTGCCAGTCCGGTACGCCATTTTGCGCCTTGAGAATGCACAGCTCGCGGGCCGAACCGGTGATCGGCTGGCCGACGGCGACACCGATCTGCCTGGCGCCGTAATCGAAGCCGAGCAGCAGGCGCAGTGGTTTCCCTGGGATTTCGGCCATCAGGCGTGTCCTGCCTGGGCCGTCAGCAGATTGAGGTCAATGCCGAGCAATGCCGCGGCGGCGCCGAGGCGTTGTTCATAAGGGGTTTCGAAAAGGATCGTCTGATCAGCCGGGCAGGTCAGCCAGGCGTTATCGGCCAGCTCGGCCTCCAGCTGGCCGGCGCCCCAACCGGCGTAGCCGAGGGCGATCAAGTGACGAGCCGGGCCGTTGCCTTCAGCAATCGCGAATAGCACATCCTGGGAGGTGGACATGCCCAGCTCGCCGAGGTCCAGGGTTGCCTGAAACTGCGCGCCGCTGGGGTGCAGCACGAAGCCGCGGTCGGTCTGTACCGGCCCGCCGCTGAATATCGGCAGGCTCTGGCAGAGTACCGCAGGCTCGCTGTCAGGGCGCAGTTGCTCGAGCACATCGGCCAGGGTCAGGCCGTTGGGGCGGTTGATCACCAATCCCATGGCGCCCTGATCACTGTGCTCGATCAGATAGATGACGGTTTGCGCAAAATTCGGATCGGCCATGTGAGGCATGGCGATCAGAAAGTGATTTTTCAGGATGCTAGAGCTGGCGTCTTTCATGGGCGCTAGCTTAAAGCCTGCAGCCAGGGGCGCATAGCCAAAAGTAGGCCGTGCGCCCGCGCTGACGGGTCAGTTGCTCGACAGGCGGTCACCGCGCTCGAAGCGCCAGGTGCGGATGATTTCCAGGCGGTCGATATCGGCCAGGTCACCGGTGAAGGGTGCATACGGCGCGGCGAGGCGAACGATGCGCATGGCTGCCTGGTCGAGTACCTGATGGCCGGACGATTCCAGCACCTGCACTTCGTACAGGCTGCCATCTCGGTTGATCGATACCAGCAGCCTCAGGCTGCCGTGAATCTGCTGGCGGCGTGCATCGTCCGGATAATTGAGGTTGCCGACACGCTCGACCTTCTTGCGCCACTCGTCTTTATACCAGGCGCCCTTGTCGCGCATGGTCGAGGCGGCATTCAGGCGGTGAATCTTTGGGCGTTTGGCGTACTGCTGCACCTCATTGGCCAGCTCTGCCTCCAGGCTGGCGATCTCGGCGGACAGTTGCGCGCTGTCGAATGACGGCGCTGTCGGGGCCGGCGGCGTCGGCTTGGTTTCCTCGCGTTTGGCGGGTGCCTTCTGGGCCTGGGGCGCTTTGGTGGTAACCGCAGCCTTGGGTGCTTGGGGCTTGACTGCGGGCGGCGGCGGCGGAGCCGCCGCGGGCGTGACCTTGCGAACTTCGGTGTCCTGAAAGGGCGCCTGTTCATTGGTGGTCGGCGCGGCCTTCTTGTCCAGCGTCCCGCTGCCCTGCTGATTGTCCTGGGCGAGGAAGTCCGCCTCCTTGGGCTTTTCATCGCTCTTGAAGGTGGACAGGGTGATTTCCAGGGTCTTGCTGATCTGCCCAGGCTCAGTGAAGGTGAAGCCCAGGCCAAGGATCAGCGCGGCATGCAGCACCGCGGCGAGAAACAGTGTAAACCCCAGGCGATCCGCCGGGCGGACGCCGGAGGCGATGTTATCGGGTGAGGTGGCAGCTGCGTTCATCGCGATTCTGTCGGTTCAGGATTGCCGCGCAGTCTGCCGAGGCGTCCAAAAAAAGTCTATGAAGCAGTCCGCGCACTGAGCTTTTCGGCAATCTTGTCCATCAGCTGTTCGCCGATGCGTGTGTCGAAGGCCGCATCGATCTCGCGAATGCAGGTCGGGCTGGTGACATTGATCTCGGTCAGGCGGTCGCCGATCACGTCCAAACCGACGAACAGCAGGCCGCGCTCGCGCAGGCTGGGGCCAACCGCTGCAGCAATCTCGCGGTCACGATCAGTCAGTGGGCGCGCCTCGCCCCGACCGCCCGCCGCCAGGTTGCCACGGGTTTCGCCGCTGGCCGGAATCCGCGCCAGGCAGTACGGCACCGGCTCGCCGTCGATCATCAGGATGCGCTTGTCACCGTCGAGGATGGCCGGCAGGTAGACCTGCGCCATGATCTGCTGGCTGCCGTGAGCGGTCAGCGCCTCGAGAATCACCGACAGATTGGGATCGCCTTCGCGGTGCCGAAAAATCATCGATCCACCCATACCATCGAGGGGTTTGAGAATGATGTCACGGTGCTGTCGTGCGAAATCGCGCAGAATATCGGGTCTTCGGCTGACAATCGTTTCCGGCGTGAGCGTCGGAAATCGGGTAGCGAAGAGCTTCTCGTTGCAGTCGCGCAGGCTCTGCGGTCGGTTGACCACCAGCGTGCCGGCTTCTTCGGCCTGCTCGAGCAGGTAGGTGGAATAGATGAATTCGGTATCGAAGGGCGGATCCTTGCGCATCAGGATCACATCCAGTTCGGCCAGTGGCAGGTCCTGCTCGTCGCCGAGCTCGAACCAGCGCTGCGGATCGGCAAATACCTGAAGGGCGCGAGTGCGACCCCGGGCAACACCAGCGGCTTGATAGAGATCCTTCTGCTCCATATAGAAGAGGCTCCAGCCGCGGGCCTGGGCAGCCAGCAGCATGGCCAGCGAGCTGTCCTTCTTGTAGGCGATCTGCGCGATGGGATCCATGACGATGCCGAGCCGAACGCTCATTGAGGTATCTCCGTGAAGGGCGGCAGAAGCAGCCGCAAAGGTAGCGGGGTTGGGCGCCAAGGTTGGCGCTGACGGGGCTGGTGGTCAAGGGAAACCGGGCTGATGGCTTGCATGTGGAGAGTGTGCTAAAAAGGCCCAGCGATGGGCCGGGCCCTTTGTTTTCAGGGCTTGCGGCACACTGGATATGGCGTAACACAACGACTCACCGAAGTGGTGGCAGGGCAGACATGGAACAGCATTCCGAAGGCTTGAGGGTGATGGTGATCGACGATTCGAAAACGATTCGTCGTACAGCAGAAACCCTGCTGAAAAAAGTGGGCTGCGAGGTGATCACCGCGGTAGACGGTTTCGACGCCCTGGCGAAGATTGCCGATACCCGGCCGAACATCATTTTCGTCGACATCATGATGCCGCGGCTCGATGGCTATCAGACCTGCGCCCTGATCAAGAACAACAGCGCCTTCAAGTCCACGCCAGTGATCATGCTGTCGTCCAAGGACGGCCTGTTCGACAAGGCCAAGGGGCGCATCGTCGGTTCTGATCAATACCTGACCAAACCCTTCAGCAAGGAAGAGCTGCTCGGCGCGATCAAGGCTCACGTGCCGGAATTCACTCCGGTCGAACACGCATCCTGACGTCCGGCTGACACTGCACACGCTGCTTCTTATGTATGGGGAAACACCATGGCTCGAATTCTGATTGTTGATGACTCACCCACCGAAATGTACAAGCTGACCGCCATGCTGGAAAAGCACGGCCATCAGGTACTCAAGGCGGAAAACGGCGCTGATGGCGTGGCTCTGGCCCGTCAGGAAAAGCCCGATGCCGTATTGATGGATATCGTCATGCCTGGCCTCAACGGCTTCCAGGCGACACGGCAACTGACCAAGGATGCCGAGACCAGCCACATTCCGGTGATCATCATCACCACCAAGGACCAGGAAACCGACAAGGTCTGGGGCAAGCGCCAAGGCGCCAAGGATTACCTGACCAAGCCGGTGGACGAAGCAACCTTGCTGAAAACCCTGAATGCGGTACTGGCCGGCTGAGGCCGGTTAACGGCGCGGCATAAGAAGAAGGTCACGGCAGGCATGTCAGAGACACGCACCCCTTTTCAGATTCTTCTCGGTATCGAGCAGCGTTGCCGTGTGCTGGCGGCTGGCTTGCCATCGCAGCAGGTAGCGGTACAGACCTGGAGCGGTATTGGTTTTCGCATGGGCGAACGCTTGTTCGTCGCACCGATGGGAGAGGTCGGTGAAGTGCTGCACGAACCGCGGCATACCCTGCTACCCGGGGTGAAAAGCTGGGTCAAGGGTGTGGCCAACGTGCGTGGGCGGCTGCTGCCGGTGATGGACTTGTGCGGTTTTTTCGGCGGCGAGCTGTCACCGCTGCGCAAGCAGCGGCGGGTGCTGGTCGTTGATCATCAGGACGTCTTTGCCGGCCTCACGGTCGACGAAGTGTTCGGCATGCAGCATTTTGCAGTGGACACCTTCACCGAGCAGCTGCCACCGCTCGAGGCGTCCATCCAACCCTTTATCCAGGGTGTGTTCCAGCGCGAGCAGGCCTGGCTGGTGTTCAGCCCTCACGCGCTGGCACAGGCGCCGGGGTTTATCGACGTTGCGTATTGAGAGCTTTTCGGTGGAGGCGGCGTAGCCGGCCTTCTGACGTTAGATGGAATTCGAAGTGCGGTAGGGTCCAGGCGGGGGCCAGATAATGAAAAAAGTAAGCTCAAACAATGTGCTGGCGGGAACGCGCGTTGGCGCACTCGTAGCGGGGCTGTTCGTCGTCCTGATCGTGTCGATCGTGATGCTGTTCGCCAACTTTGCCTATATGAATACGCAGAGTAACTTCGACACCGAATATATCGGTCACGCGGGTGAGCTGCGGGTACTGTCCCAGCGTATCTCCAAGGATGCCACCGAAGCGGCCACCGGCACGCCTGCAGCCTTCACGCTGCTGCGTGATGCGCGTAATGGCTTCGAAACGCGTTGGGCCTACCTGACTGATGGTAACGCGCAGAGCGGCCTGCCCGCCGCGCCTGCTGAGGTTCAGGAGCAAATGGCTGTCGTGCAGCAGGATTGGGACAAGTTGCGCCAGAACGCCGACGCCATTCTGGCCAGCGAGCAGACAGTTCTGTCGCTGAATCAGGTTGCCGGCACGCTCGCGGAAACCATTCCGCAGCTGCAGGTCGAGTACGAGGAAGTCGTCGACATTCTGCTGGAAAGCGGCGCGCCGGCGAGTCAGGTTGCGGTGGCTCAACGTCAGTCACTGCTGGCCGAGCGTATCCTTGGTTCGGTCAACAAGGTACTGGCCGGTGACCAGGACTCGGTACAGGCCGCCGACATGTTCGGCCGTGACGCCAGCCTGTTCGGCCGCGTGCTGAGTGCGATGCAGGAAGGCAACGCAGCGATGGAGATCGCCAAGGTCAGCGACCAGGAAGCCCTCGAGCGCCTGGCTGAGATTTCCGAGCTGTTCGAATTCGTTTCCGGTTCCGTGGACGAAATCCTCGAAACCTCGCCAGAACTGTTCCAAGTTCGTGAGTCGGCCAACACCATTTTCACCGTCTCGCAACAGTTCCTCGACAAGGCCGCCGCGCTGTCCGAAGGCTTCGAAGCCATGGCCGATGGTCGTTCGCTGAACGTCATCGCAGGTTACGTGCTGGGTGCGTTGGCGTTGGGTTCGATTTTGATCATCGGTCTGGTGATGGTGCGTGAGACCAACCGCCGTCTCGCCGAAACCGCTGAGAAGAACGAGCGTAACCAGACTGCGATTCTGCGTCTGCTCGATGAGATCGCCGACCTCGCCGACGGTGACCTCACCGTAGCTGCGACGGTAACCGAGGACTTCACCGGTGCCATCGCCGACTCCATCAACTACTCCATCGACCAGCTGCGTGATCTGGTTGCGACGATCAACCTGACCGCCGTTCAGGTAGCGGGCGCGGCCCAGGAAACCCAGGCCACCGCCATGCATCTGGCCGAGGCTTCCGAGCATCAGGCCCAGGAAATTGCCGGGGCATCCGCCGCGGTCAACGAAATGGCCGTGTCGATTGACCAGGTATCGGCGAACGCCTCGGAGTCCTCGGCGGTAGCGGAGCGTTCCGTAGCCATCGCCAACAAGGGCAACGAAGTCGTACACAACACCATCACCGGCATGGATAACATCCGTGAGCAGATCCAGGACACCTCGAAGCGAATCAAACGCCTCGGTGAATCGTCCCAGGAGATCGGTGACATCGTAAGCCTCATCAACGACATCGCCGACCAGACCAACATCCTCGCACTCAACGCCGCGATCCAGGCCTCCATGGCCGGTGACGCAGGCCGCGGCTTCGCCGTGGTAGCGGACGAGGTACAACGCCTCGCTGAACGTTCCTCGGGCGCGACCAAGCAGATCGAGGCCCTGGTAAAGACCATTCAGACCGACACCAACGAAGCCGTTATCTCCATGGAGCAGACTACTTCCGAAGTGGTACGCGGTGCTCGACTGGCCCAGGATGCGGGTGTGGCACTGGAAGAGATCGAGAAGGTATCCAAGACCCTCGCTGCGCTCATCCAGAACATCTCTAACGCTGCACGTCAGCAGGCATCGTCCGCCGGTCATATCTCCAACACCATGAACGTGATTCAGGAGATCACCTCGCAGACGTCGTCCGGTACCACCGCCACCGCCAAGAGCATTGGTAATCTGGCCAAGATGGCCAGTGAAATGCGTAATTCGGTGTCCGGTTTTACCCTGCCACAAGACAGCGAGCGGGCCTGATCGGCTGCCGGGCCGCGCATCGTGAATGCGCGGCCCGGCAGAGGGCGGTACGAGCGAGGGGTACGACATGCAGTCAGGCGTCTGGGCCTTGCAACCGCTGGTGGAAATGTCCGCCACGGAGTTCCGCGACTGGCAGCAACTGCTGGAGTCGCGGCTCGGCATGGTGATCAACGAACCGCGCCGCGTGTTCCTGCAGACCAGTCTCACCGCCCGTATGCGCGAATTGGGCATCAGTGATTACGCCAGTTACTACCGGCAGGTCACCGATGGCCCGCGCGGTGCGGTGGAGTGGGCAAACCTGCTGGATCGACTGACCGTCCAAGAAACCCGCTTCTACCGACATCCGCCTTCGTTCGAGGTGTACCAGGCGTACCTCGCCTGCCGCAGCGAGCAAGGACTGAAGCAATCGCTGGCGATCTGGAGCGTAGGTTGCTCCAGTGGTGAAGAACCTTACTCGTTGGCCATTGGTGCCAGCGAGGTGTTGGGCGCGGACGGGCAGTTTGGTGTCACTGGCACCGATGTCAGCCGTATTGCCCTGAGCAAGGCGCGTGAGGGGGTTTATGACGCCCGCCGCCTGCAAGAGATCGATGACAGCCTGCGGGCGCGCTATTTCCTGGCGCAGGCGGATGGACGCTTCAAGGTCGTACCGGAACTTGCTGCACGAGTGTGTTGCGCCAAGCTCAATGTGCTGGAGTTGGACAAAGCGCCAATGGCCGGCATGGACGTTATTTTTTGCCAGAACTTGCTGATTTATTTTCGCCGCTGGCGGCGCCGCGAGATCCTCAACCGCCTGGCCGAGTGCCTGGCGCCTGGTGGCTTGCTGGTGGTCGGGGTGGGCGAGGTGGTCGGTTGGCAGCACCCGGACATGCTTCCGGTCGCCGATGAGCGAGTGCTGGCGTATACCCGCAAGGGCTAAGAGACGGAGTGTGTATGGGTGATCGGCACGACTATGTCGCCCTGGAGTGGGTCAAGGGCGAAATCGCAGAAACCCTGAAGCAGGCGCGGCAGGCTCTGGAGGCGTTCGTCGAGAATCCGCAGGATTCGACACGCATGCGGTTTTGCCAGACCTATGTGCATCAGGTTCACGGCACTCTGCAGATGGTCGAGTTCTTCGGCGCGGCATTGCTCGCCGAAGAAATGGAACACCTGTCCCAGGCGCTGATCGATGGCCGCGTCGCCAACCAGGGCGAAGCGCTGGAAGTGCTGATGCAGGCGATCCTGCAGTTGCCGGTGTATCTGGATCGCATCCAGACCGCCCGTCGCGACCTGCCGATGGTGGTGCTGCCGCTGCTCAACGACCTGCGCGCAGCGCGCGGCGAGAAGCTGCTGTCGGAAACCAGCCTGTTCTCTCCGGACCTCTCCGCTCGCGCTGCGGCACTGTCGCCCGAATCGTTGACCCAGCTGCGCACCGCCGAATTGCCGGCGCTGCTGCGCAAGCTCCGGCAGATGCTTCAGGTCGCCTTGGTCGGGGTTATCCGTCAGCAGGATCTGCCCACCAACCTGGGGTACATGGCGCGAGTCTTCGCACGCCTGGAAACCCTCTGCGTCGACTCGCCGCTGGAATCGCTGTGGCAGATCGCGTCCGGCATGATCGAGGGCTTGTCCAACGGCAGCGTTGCCAACGGCACCTCCGTGCGCACTTTGTTGCGCCAGGTCGACAAGGAACTCAAGCGCCTCACCGAGCAGGGCGCCGATGGCCTTAACCAGCCCGCGCCGGACGAACTCACCAAAAACCTCCTGTTCTATGTCGCCAAGGCGTCGCCGCAGTCACCGCGCAATCAGGTGCTGCGTGAGCGCTACAGCCTTGACGAGGCATTGCCGGATAACGACCTCGTCGATGAGGAGCGTGCTCGCCTCGCCGGCCCCGATCGCGACGCGATGCGTTCGGTGGTTGGCGCTCTCTGTGAAGAGCTGGTGCGGGTCAAGGACAGCCTCGACCTGTTCGTACGCAGCGACCGTGCCCAGGTCGCCGATCTGGACGCGCTGCTGGTGCCGCTCAAGCAGATCGCCGACACCCTCGCCGTGCTCGGCTTCGCGCAGCCGCGCAAGATCATCGTCGACCAGCTCGACGTGGTCCGCGCCCTGGCTCAGGGTGCGCGCGAGCCGGGTGATGCGGTGCTGATGGACGTCGCAGGCGCGCTGCTCTACGTCGAGGCGACGCTGACCGGCATGGTCGGCCAGAACGACAGTGGCAAACGCGAAGAAAGCCACCTGCCCACCACCGATGTCGGGCAGATTCACCAGCTGGTGATCAAGGAAGCGCGCACCGGCCTGGAACAGGCCAAGGACGCGATCATCGAGTTCATCGCCTCGCAATGGAACCACGAGCATCTGGCCCGCGTGCCGGAGCTGCTGACGCAAGTGCGTGGTGGTTTGGCGATGATTCCGCTGGACCGCGCCGCCGCGCTGCTCAATGCCTGTAACCGCTACATCCAGGAACAGCTGCTGGCCCGCAAGGCCGTGCCGAACTGGCAGAACCTCGATACCCTCGCCGACGCCATCACCAGCGTCGAGTATTACCTGGAGCGCCTCTCCGAGGATCATGCCACCCAGGGCGATCTGATTCTCGATGTCGCGGAAGAAAGCCTCGCGACGCTGGGTTATCCGTTGCAGGAAAAACCGTCGATTCTCGATGCGCCAGCGGCCGACGACGAACCCGCTCCGCTCGATGATCCCTTGCACGATATCGATGTGCTGGCGGTTCCTGCGTCGGATTCTACTTCTGCCGTCGATGTCGACAATGGGTCCGATACACAAACATCGCCAGCCGACGAGCCTCGATTCGAACGCGCCGACGCTGACCTGTCCGAGCAGCCTGACGAAAGCCTGCCGGTCGCCGACGATCACTGGCCAGCGCACGCTGACGAACAGCCGCAGCTCGCCGCGGAGTCCGACGCATCGCCGGCAACTGCGTCGGAAACCAGCGGCCTCGATGAGCCGGTGCTTGATCCCTATGCCGATGCGAACGCGTCGGTGGCCGATGACAGCTGGTCGCTGGATGACAGTGACCTGCTCGCCGAGCAATCCGATGTTTTCGAGCCGCTGGTCCTGGATGATGATGCGCTTGCCTCGGCCGAGTCGTTCGATCTCGGTGAACTCGAGGCGTTGCCTCCGGCAGAGAAGCAGCCTTCGCTGGCCGATGACGGCTGGTCTTTCGATCTTGATGAACAAGCCGCCACCACCGCACAGCTGCCCGACGCAGAACAGCCGCAGGCTGCCGAACACGCGCTGTGGTCGACCGAGGAGCTGAAAAGCGACCTCGACCTGGGGGCTGTCGAGCCGCCAGCCAATGAGCTGCCAACCCTGGAACTGCCTGCTGACGACCTGTTGCTTGATCCGCAGGCGTTCAATGCCGAAAGCGATATGCAGTGGGATGAAGTCGACCTGGCGGATCTGCCTGAGGTCGATCTGCCCGGAATGCCTGAACCGGCGTTGATTGAAGAGCCGGCTGCCGAGAAAGCGCTTTCCATGGCTGACGTGATGGCCGCTCCGGTGCAGGCGATCAACCCGCCTGCGCTGGATGTGCCGCCCAGCCTGCTGCCGCCGCCGGCCGATGAAGAGCCGATTGATGAAGATCTGCGCGAAGTCTTTATCGAGGAAGCCGGCGAGGTGCTGGAAACCATCGCCGAATTCCTGCCGCGCTGGTGCGCCAATACTGAGGACAAGGATGCGCTGATTGAAGTGCGTCGCGCCTTCCACACCCTCAAGGGCAGCGGGCGCATGGTGCGTGCGCTGGTGATCGGTGAGCTGGCCTGGTCGATCGAAAACCTGCTCAACCGCGTGCTCGACCGCAGCATCCAGCCAGGTGCCGACGTGCAGCAGGTGATCGGTCAGGTCGTCGCCTTGATGCCCGAGCTGGTCGATGAATTTGCCGCCCAGACCCAGCGTCAGCGCGACGATGTCGATCGTCTGGCTGCCGATGCGCACGCCCTGGCGAAAGGGCAGAGCCTCCCAAAGCATGACGCCCCGGCTGCTGCGGTAGCCGAGCCCGCGGGCGACGTCGAGGCTGCCGCGCCAATGGTCGATCCGCATGAGGGGTTGGATCCCCAATTGCTGGAGATTTTCCGCAACGAAGCAGACACCCACCTCGACACCCTGTCGGCGTTTCTCGACGACTGCGCCCGCGAGTTGCCACAGCCGGTAACCGATGACCTACAACGCGCGCTGCACACCCTCAAGGGCAGCGCCTATATGGCCGGTATCTTGCCAATGGCAGAGGTTGCCGCGCCATTGGAAAAGATGGTCAAGGAATTCAAAGCCAACCTGTTGCCGCTGGAGCTGAGCGAAGCGGAAATACTGGTCGAGGCGCAGGCGCTGTTCCGCCAGGGCCTTGCACAGTTGGAAAGCGACCCGTTGCAGCCACTGCCTGGTATCGAGGATTACCTCGAGCGAGTGCGTCAGCTTCACCACAAGCGCCTCGAGCACGCGGAAAGCCAGCGCCAGGACGTGCCAGGCGAAACCCGCGACCCGCAGCTGATCAGCATCTTCCTCGCTGAAGGCATGGATATTCTGCTTGATGCCGAAGACCTGCTGCGTCGCTGGCGCGAGCACCCGTCGGAGCGCCAGGAACTCAATGCTCTGCTCGAAGAGCTGACGACCCTGGGGCGCGGCGCGGAAATGGCCGAGCTGCCGCAGATCGACGGGCTGTGCGAAGCGCTGCTCGATCTCTACGGCGCCGTTGAAGAGGGTAGCCTGGCGGTCAGCGAACGGTTCTTCGACGAGGCCGAACAGGCCCACGAAGCGTTGGTCAGCATGATGGACCAGGTCGCCGCGGGCCTGGAGGTCAGCGCATCACCCGAGCGTGTTGCTGCGTTGCGTGCGCTGCTCGACGAGGCCCTCGATCCGTCCAAATTGGCCCTGCTGTCCGGCGACGTGCCGGGCCTGCAAGCGGTCGAACTCGAAGAGGCGACGCGTGCTCTGGAGCAATCTCTGCACGCCGATGCCGATGCCGCCGACGTCATCAATGCGGCCGAAGAGTCGGCAGCCGCCGAAGACGAAGTCGACGAGCTGGTAGCGATCTTCCTCGAAGAAGCGGTGGATATTCTCGACAGCGCCGGCCTCGCTCTGGAGCGCTGGCTGGCCGAGCCGGATAACCGCACTGCACTGTCGTCGCTGCAGCGCGACCTGCACACACTCAAAGGTGGCGCGAACATGGCGGGCATCGCGCCGATCGGCGAGTTGGCCCATGAACTGGAGGCGCTTTACGAAGGGCTGGTGGATCGCCGTTATGGCGTATCGCCGTTCGTGACCGACAGTGTCCAGCAGGGGCACAGCTTGTTGGTCGGCATGCTCGCCAGTCTGCAGAAGCGTCAGCAGGCGCAACCGGCCGACGAGTTGGTCGAGTCCATTCGCCAGTTCCGCCAGCGTGGTGGGCAGGAGCAACCGTTCAGCGAAGCAGCTGCGCCGACGCTGCTCGAACCGAGCGAAGTGATCGATACGCCGCCGCAGGACGTTTCCCTGGCGGACGAGCCGGTCGCTGGTGAGCCCCTCAGCGAACCACCGATGGCTGTCGAAGGCAGCCTGCCGATGCAGCCTGCCGCGATCGATGACGGCCGCGATCCCGAGCTGGTGGACATCTTCCTCGAAGAAGGTTTCGACATCATCGACAGCGCCGGAACTGCGCTGTCGCATTGGATGGGCGACGTCGACAACAGCCTCGATCTGGAATCGCTACAGCGCGATCTGCACACCCTCAAGGGCGGTGCGCGGATGGCGGAAATTCGTGAGATTGGTGATCTGGCTCACGAGCTGGAATTCCTCTACGAAGACCTTGGTAATGGCCGCCTGCGTGCCAGTCCGATGCTCTTCGAATTGCTTCAGGTTTGCCATGACCGTCTGGCTGAGATGCTCGATGCCGTGCGTGCTCAGCGGTCGATACCAAACGGTGACGAGCTGATCGAAACCATCCGCCGGCTGCGCGCCAACCCGGATGAACAACTGAGCATGCCCACCTCGGTACCGCTGCGTGCGGTGCACGACGACGCGTTCGACAACGAGGAAGATATTCTCGATATCTTCCTGGAAGAAGCGGATGAACTGCTCGAGACCATGGAAACCGCCATCGGTCGCTGGGAAGAGCGCCGTGACGACACGGGCGCTATCGACGAACTGTTGCGCGTGCTGCACACCCTCAAGGGCGGTGCACGCCTGGCTGGGCAAAAGCACCTCGGTGACCTCAGCCATGACCTGGAAACTCACCTGACCGATGCGCAGACGCAGGGCGCGCCCTGGCCCGAGAGCCTGTATCTCGACGTGCAATCGGGGTTCGAAGGCTTGCAGAAGAGCGTCGACGCGCTACGTCTGCACTTGCAGCAGCAACCGCTTGACGAGCGCCCAAAGGAGTCCGAGCCCGAGCCCGAACAGGCGCCGGTGGCTTCGTCTACCTCGCTGATTGCCGCCAGCCAGCAGCCCGCCGTGCCGACCGAGCACCGCGTGCTGCCCTTCGTACAGCGCGCCGAACTGGCCGCTGAAGAAGCCGCATCACGTCGCGCGCCGCAGGAACTGGTCAAGGTGCCAGCGGATCTGCTCGAAGGCCTGGTCAACCTGGCCGGTGAAACGTCGATCTTCCGCGGCCGAGTGGAGCAGCAAGTCAGCGACTTCGGCTTCACCCTGAGTGAGATGGAAGCGACCATCGACCGTGTGCGCGACCAGTTGCGCCGCCTCGATACCGAAACCCAGGCGCAGATTCTCAGCCGTTACCAGGCCGAGGCCGAACGCGCGGGGTACGAAGATTTCGACCCGCTGGAAATGGACCGTCATTCACAGCTGCAGCAGCTGTCCCGCGCGCTCTTCGAGTCGGCTTCCGACTTGCTGGATCTGAAGGAGACCCTGGCCTCGCGTAACCGCGATGCGGAAACCCTGTTGCTGCAACAGGCGCGGGTCAATACCGAGCTGCAGGAAGGTCTGATGCGTACGCGCATGGTGCCGTTCGATCGCCTGGTGCCGCGCCTGCGGCGTATCGTCCGGCAGGTCGCTGGCGAGCTCGGCAAGCAGGTCGAGTTCATCGTCGGCAACGCTGACGGCGAGATGGACCGTACGGTACTTGAACGTATCGTTGCACCGCTCGAGCACATGCTGCGCAACGCCGTCGATCACGGTATCGAAAGCGCTGCGACGCGCCGTGACGCCGGTAAGTCCGAGCAGGGTTGCATCCGCCTGGGCCTGGCCCGTGAAGGCGGCGACATCGTACTGACCCTGGCCGATGACGGTGCCGGGATCAACCTCGATGCCGTGCGCCGCAAAGCCATCGAGCGCGGGCTGATGGATGCCGGTGCCGACCTCAGCGAGTACGAGATTCTGCAGTTCATTCTCGAGGCCGGCTTCTCCACGGCCGAAAAGGTCACGCAGATTTCCGGGCGCGGCGTCGGCATGGACGTGGTCAATGCCGAGGTCAAGCAGCTCGGTGGCTCGATGAGCATCGAGTCGGTCGCGGGGCAGGGCACCACCTTCCGCATTCGCTTGCCGTTCACCGTGTCGGTCAACCGCGCACTGATGGTGCTGTCGGGCGAAGATCTGTACGCCATTCCGCTGAACACCATCGAAGGTATCGTGC
Organism: Phytopseudomonas seleniipraecipitans; assembly: GCF_900102335.1. Lineage (GTDB taxonomy): Bacteria > Pseudomonadota > Gammaproteobacteria > Pseudomonadales > Pseudomonadaceae > Aquipseudomonas > Aquipseudomonas seleniipraecipitans. The sequence goes on along the minus strand of NZ_FNBM01000003.1, from coordinate 391,673 downwards.
GTGTTTCGCCGTATGAGCTGGAAGCCTATTACGGCCCCGATGCGCCGCGTTTCGAGTATGCCGGTCAGGCTTACGAATTGCGCTATCTGGGCGACCTGCTAAACAACGGTCAGCACCCCAAACTGGTCGGCCAGAGCCTGCCGTTGCCGGTGATCCTGGTGCGTTCCAACGACCATACGGTGGCCGTGCAGGTGGACTCGCTGGCTGGCTCGCGGGAGATCGTGGTGAAGAGCCTCGGTCCGCAGTTTGCCGCGGTACACGGCATTTCCGGTGCGACCATCCTCGGTGACGGCCGTGTGGTGGTGATTCTCGACCTGTTGGCGACCATCCGCGAACTGCATGCGCATTTGCTGCACCCGGTGCGGCCGCGCCTGGCCACGGACTACGGCACGGCTGCCGAAGCCGAAGCCGAGCGCCCAACGCTGGTCATGGTAGTGGACGACTCGGTGACCGTACGCAAGGTCACCACCCGCCTGCTCGAGCGCAACGGCATGAACGTGCTGACTGCCAAGGACGGGGTCGATGCCATCGCCCAGCTGCAGGAACGGCGCCCGGACATCATGTTGCTGGACATCGAAATGCCGCGCATGGACGGTTTCGAGGTCGCCAACCTGGTTCGTCACGATGACGGGCTGAAGGATCTGCCGATTATCATGATCACCTCGCGTACCGGTGAGAAACACCGCGACCGCGCGATCAGCATCGGCGTCAACGAGTACCTCGGCAAGCCCTACCAGGAATCGCAATTGCTGGAAGCCATCGGTAAATGGACGAAGCGTTCATGAGCGAACGTAGCGCCGCACGAATAGCGGTGATCGCTGACACCTCGCTGCAGCGTCATGTGCTGCAGCAGGCATTGAGCAGCAACGGCTATCAAGTGGTGCTCAACAGCGATCCGGCGCGGCTCGACGATGCCGCACTGCAGGCTTGCGAAGCCGAGCTGTGGCTGGTCGACCTGGCCCAGTCCGATGACCTGCCGCTGATCGATACGCTGATGGCCGAGTCCAGCGTGCCGGTGCTGTTCGGCGAAGGCCATGCGCCGGAGCGCAGTTCTGAAAACTATCCGCGCTGGGAACGTCGCCTGGTCGGCAAGCTGAAAAAACTGGTGGGTGATCCTGCGCTTGCCGCAGGCGCTGGCCTGGAAGGGCTGCTTGCCGAAGCGCAGCGGCCAGAGCGTGTCGAGTTGCCGGCTGCGCTGGCCAATACACCGCTGCAGGCTGGCGAGCCGGCCAGGCAGGTCTGGTTGCTGGCTGCGTCGCTGGGCGGCCCAGCCGCCGTGAAGGCTTTTCTCGACGCGTTGCCCGGCGGGCTGCCGGTAGGGTTCATCTACGCGCAGCACATCGACCCCAGTTTCGAAAACACCTTGCCCCAGGCTGTTGGCCGCCACAGCCAATGGCGCGTCGGCACAGTACGTGATGGTGACAGCGTGCGCTGCGGTGAGGTGGTTGTGGTGCCGATCAGCAATGAGCTGACTTTCAGCGAAGACGGCGCCCTGCAGGTTACCGACCGCCCCTGGCCAGAGCCGTACAGCCCGTCCATCGACCAGATGATGCTCAACCTGGCGCAGTGCTACGCCGATTGCAGTGGCGTGATCGCCTTTAGCGGCATGGGCAGCGACGGCAGCGCCGCGGCCGCCTATGTGAAGCGTCAGGGTGGGCTGATCTGGACCCAGCGCGCTGACAGCTGCGTCTGCTCGAGCATGCCGGACAGCTTGCGCGAGGGCGGCTACAGCAGCTTCAGTGCCGATCCGCGGGAGCTGGCTGCGGCCCTGGTCAACCACCTTGCCGAGCAGTGTCGCTGATCGCCTGCGTTTTCTTTTATCGCGTTTACCCGTCTACAGGATGTCGTCATGAGCCAAGCCGTCGTTACCCAGAACAGCGTCAGCAGCCTGACCGGTCTGGTCGTGCCGCTGGCCGACCGCACGCTGCTGCTGCCCAACGTGGCCGTCGCGGAGCTGATCCCCTACCGCGCCCCACCGGCCATTGCCGGCATGCCAGGTTGGTTTCTCGGCCAGGTTGCCTGGCGTGACCTGCGCCTGCCGCTGTTGTCGTTCGAGGCAGCGTCCGGTGGGCAACCGGTGGTGGCTGAGGGCGCGCGTATCGCCATCCTCAATGCGCTGGGTGGTCGGCCGCAGGTCAAGTTCATCGCCCTGCTGGTACAGGGCATCCCGCGTTCGTTGCGGGTTGCCGAAGACCTGCCGCGTGCCGATGTGCCGTTGGCGCCGCTGGAGCTGGCCGCCGTCAAAGTCGATGACGCCGTGCTGCGCATCCCCGATCTCGAAGGGCTGGAACAGCTGCTCGCCGACGTCGGGCTGATCTGAATATCACGCTAGAAATCTTTGTAGCATTTGGAAACAGATCAAACTTTTCTCTTTCACCACGACTCACAACCGAGTGCCGCCGGCCAGCAGAGCGGGCGCACTCAACCGTAAGCCGATGGAGAAAAGACATGAGCGCCACCCCTCTCACCGATATCAGCATCCTGCGCCAGCGTGCCCGACAGCATATTGAAAGCGGTGCGATCACCGAAGGCTACTCGGCGGACCGCGACACGGTGCTGCGGTTGCTCAACGAGTCGCTGGCGACCGAACTGGTGTGCTACCTGCGCTACAAGCGCCACTACCATATGGCCAGCGGGCTCAAGGCGAGTGTGGCGGCTGCCGAGTTTCTCGAGCACGCACAGCAGGAGCTTGAGCACTCGGACAAGTTGGCCGAGCGCATTACCCAGTTAGGTGGCGAGCCGGATTTCAACCCTTCGACGCTGACGGCACGCTCCCATGCCGAGTACGTCGCCGGCACATCGCTCAAGGAAATGGTCACCGAAAACCTGGTAGCCGAGCGCATCGCCATCGACAGCTACCGCGAGATCATCACCTTTCTCGGCAATGACGACCCCACGACACGACGTATTTACGAGGAAATCCTCGCTCAGGAAGAGGAACACGCCGACGACATGGCCGATATCCTTGAAGACCTCTAGGTCACCTAGCTTCGGGCGCTCGCTGTTGCGCCACAGCACGCGCTGCGGGCGTCAGTTCCGGCGCGGCAGCATCGCCCGGAGTACGCCATCGCGCAGGCGATAGTGGTGCCAGAGGGCGATACCGGCGTGGCCCAGAATCAAGATGAACAGCAGGTACTTGGCCGTCAGGTGAAACTGGCGGGCAAGTGCGCGCGCGCCATCGGAAAGTGGCAGCGGGTCGATCTGTACGAGCCAGAACAGCTCGACAGGTTTCCTGCCGAACAGCAGGCCACTCAGCGGCATCAGCAATAGCAGCAGATAAAGCGCAAGGTGCCCGGCCTTGGCGGCGCGACGCTGCCAGACCGCGTTGTCGGCAAGCAGATGCGGAGCGCCATGCACGCTGCGAACCAGTAGGCGAAACACGGTGAGTAGCAGAATGGTCAGGCCGAGGGATTTGTGCAGGGTGAATACGCCACCGGTGCCGCCGAGCCAGTCGGCAACCAGGTCCTGACCGTAAGGCAGAAATATCGTGCAGAGCACCAGCACGGCGGTGAGCCAGTGCAGGCCGATCTGGGCGCTCGAATAGCGATCATTCATGGAATCGTCTCTAATCAGGCACCTGATTGATGCCTGCGGTCAGCGCGCGATCATGCCTACATGGCCGGACATTTTTTGTGGTTGTGCAAGCATTGATTCAAGCGGCTAAGACTGCGAACTGTCAACGAAACGGCCGTTTTTTTTACTGGACCTCTGACGCGGGTTGTTGCCTCGCCCCCGTTCATAAATCGCCCCACAAGTGCTGGGCGAGCGCCAGCGCGGCCACGGGCGCAGTTTCGGTGCGCAGCACCCGCGGCCCTAAGCGCGCAGCGTGGAAGCCGGCAGTTTGTGCGAGCGCGACTTCGGCATCGCTGAGGCCACCCTCGGGGCCGATCAGAAAGGCCAGCGACTGCGGCTTGGTATGGCTGCTCAACGGCTCGGCGACGGGGTGCAGCACCAGCTTCAGGTCGGCCTGGCTGTGCTGCAGCCATTCTTCGAGGGTGATCGGCGAGTGGATCACCGGAATCACCGAGCGACCGCACTGCTCGCAGGCGCTGATAGCTATCTGGCGCCAGTGCGCCATGCGTTTGTCGGCACGCTCATCTTTGAGGCGCACTTCGCAGCGCGCACTGATGATCGGGCTGATTGCCTGGGCGCCCAGTTCGGTGGCTTTCTGAATTGCCCAATCCATGCGTTCGCCACGGGACAGGCCCTGGCCCAAGTGAATGTGCAGCGGCGATTCGGCTTGGCCATCGAACTGCTCGCGCAGCTCGACGCGCACGGTCTTCTTGCCGACCTCGATCAGCTCACCACGAAACTCCTGACCACTGCCATCGAACAATTGCACCGCGTCGCCCACGGCATGCCGTAGCACGCGGCCGATGTAGTGGGCCTGGGCTTCCGGCAGCGCGTGCTGGCCGAGGGAAAGAGGGGCATCGATGAAGAAGCGGGAGAGGCGCATGGGCGATCATTGATATGAGCTGAGGGTGGGCAAGCATAACCGCATAGGTTTTTTTCTGCAGGGTGCAAGCCGCCGGCCAGTGTGCCGCAGGCCCCATGGTGAGGGCGGTAGAAGCGCTTGATGTGCCTTGAAAAGGAGCGTGGCGGGGCGGTTGAAGGGTTGCGGCGAGCCGGCAATAGGCCATAGGGTAAAAAAAGAACGGCTCTGCTCCCGGGCTGCATTCCCGGGGGGCTTCAACACGGCAGGGCTGATTAAGGGGTGGGTGGCTCACACATGCGCACGTCAGGCTGGGGAGACCTGTTGCCGTGCAGTGTCGTGGGCGCTGCAGCCGGCCCCGTTCCAATGGCGACAGTATTGCGCCGACACATTCCACGCATAGGGAATAAGAATGAAAGTGCAACGTAGCGGACTCTCGTTGATGGCGCTCAGCGCCAGTGTTCTAGCCATTACCACCGCTCAGGCGGGGCAGGCCGAGTCCAACGGATTTATCGAAGACAGCACGCTGGATCTCCTGGCACGCAACGTCTACTGGCACATGGACGGTCATGCGCCCGGTGCCCAGGACAATCGCGAATGGGGTCAGGGTTTTCACCTCAACTACAGCTCGGGTTACACCCAGGGCACCGTCGGTTTTGGTGTCGACCTCAATGGCTACATGGGTATCAAGCTGGACAGTGGCCGCGGGCGTTCGGGCTCCGGTCTGCTACCGGTGGACTCGTCTACCGAGCGCGCCGAGGACGAGTTCGGCTCACTGGGCGGCGCCGTGAAGATGCGTCTCTCCAACTCGGAGCTCAAGTATGGCCAACTGCGCCCCTACAACCCGGTCATCGCAGTGGCTGACGCCCGCCTGGTGCCCGCTACCGCCACCGGCTTCCAGCTGACCAGTGCCGAGGTCGATGGGCTGTTGATCGACGCGGGTCATTTCACCTCCTCCAAAGACTTCAACCAGGCCGGCAATCGTGACGGATTCTATGCCGGTTACGCGGGTGTCGAAGGCGGTAATGTCGATTACCTGGGGGCCAATTGGGTGGCCAGCGACGCCCTGAGTCTCAGCGCCTACGCCTCGCGTTACGAGGACCTGTGGCGTCAGTACTACGGCAATGCCATCTACAACCTGCCGCTCAGCGACGAGCAGGCGCTGAATTTCGATTTCAACATCTACCACACCCGGGATAACGGCAAGTCGCTGGCTGGTGACATTGATGTCACTGCCTGGTCGCTGGCCACTGCCTACTCGGTGGGCGCACACACCTTCACCGTCGCCCATCAGCGGGTGCATGGCGATCAGCCGTTCGATTACCTGACCCTGGGCGGCGGAGGTTTTCAGGATTCCATCTACCTGGCCAACTCGTCGCAACTGGTGGACTTCAACGGGCCGGGCGAGCGCTCCTGGCGCGCTACATACGCCATGGACCTGGCCAGCTACGGCGTACCGGGGCTGTCGTTTTACGTGTCCTACATCCGTGGTGACAACGTCGATGGCAACAAGATGGACGCCACCAGCGCCTATGCAGGTGACTATGCGGACAGCGAAAAGCACTGGGAGCGCGACGTGAACGTGCAGTACGTGGTGCAGAGCGGCGCAGCCAAGGATCTGAAATTCCGCCTGCGTCAGGCGACGCACCGCATTTCCGGCACCTCGGATGTCGACTCCGACCAGGTGCGCTTCATCGTCGAATACCCGCTTAGCGTGCTCTGACGCTTGCGTGCTGGCAGGCGGGGCAAGCCTGCCTGCCAGCTCGGTCAGCCCGGGTCGCGAAAGCCGGGGTAGCGGCTGTCGCCAACTGCCACGCTGACCGAGGTGCGGGTTGCCAGATCGATACCTTCGCTGGCGACGTCGGCGAGGAAGTCGATCTGCTCTTCGGTGATCACGTACGGTGGCAGGAAATACACCACGCTGCCCAGCGGGCGCAGCAGTGCGCCGCGTGTCAGGGCGTGCTGGTACACCTGCAGGCCGCGTCGCTCCTGCCACGGGTAGGCGACCTTGCCCGCCTTGTCCTGCACCATTTCGATGGCCAGCGCCATGCCGGTTTGGCGCACCTCGGCCACGTGCGGATGATCGACCAGGTGTGCGGTGGCGCTGGCCATACGCTTGGCCAGCGCCTTGTTGGCCTCGATCACCCCATCCTCTTCGAAGATATCCAGCGTCGCCAGCGCCGCCGCGCACGCCAGCGGGTTACCGGTGTAGGTGTGCGAATGCAGGAAGGCCCGCAAGGTCGCGTAGTCGTCATAGAAGGCGCTGTAGACATCATCGGTGGTCAACACTGCTGCCATCGGCAGGTAACCGCCGGTGAGCGCCTTGGAGAGCACCAGAAAGTCCGGGGTGATGCCGGCCTGCTCACAGGCGAACATTGTGCCGGTGCGGCCGAAGCCGACGGCAATCTCGTCATGGATCAAGTGCACGCCGTAGCGATCACAGGCCTCGCGAAGTAGCGTCAGATAGATCGGGTGATACATGCGCATGCCGCCTGCACCCTGGATCAACGGCTCGACGATCACGGCAGCGACTTCGTGGTGATGCTCGGCCAGGGTTTGCTCCATCGCCGCGAACATCGTCCGCGAATGGTCTTCCCAGCTCACGCCGTCCGGGCGCAGGTAGCAGTCCGGGCTGGGCACCTTGAGGGTGTCGAGCAGCAGCGCCTTGTAGGTGTCGGTGAACAGCGCCACATCGCCCACCGACATCGCCGCCACGGTTTCACCGTGGTAGCTGTTGGTCAGGGTGATGAAGCGCTTCTTGGCCGGTTTGCCGCTGTTGAGCCAGTAGTGAAAGCTCATCTTCAGCGCCACTTCGATACCCGAAGAGCCGTTGTCGGCGTAGAACACCCGATTCAGCCCTTCGGGAGTAATGCGCACCAGGCGCTCGGACAGCTCGACCACCGGCTGATGGCTGAAGCCGGCCAGCATCACATGCTCGAGGGTGTCGATCTGCGCCTTGATGCGCTCGCCAATACGCGGGTTGGCATGGCCGAATACATTGACCCACCAGGAACTCACGGCATCGAGGTAGCGCTTGCCCTCGAAGTCTTCCAGCCACACGCCTTCACCGCGGCGGATCGGGATCAGGGGTAGCCGTTCGTGATCCTTCATCTGCGTGCAGGGGTGCCAGAGCACATCCAGGTCACGCTGCATCCAGTGGTGGTTGTTCATCGACGCGCTCTCCCAAATCAACAGCGGGCAAGCCTATCAGATGCACCAGAAGGTGGGTCCTGCCCCATCTGGGATGCCTTTGCCTCAGCGCTTAGGTTGCTCATCGCCCTACAAGGCATGTTTGATAAGCCAAGCATCGCCTTTATCGATATTTCAAAGCAGTAATTTCTGCTATTACTCGATAGGTTTGTTGCTAATCTCTGCCCATCACTTTTCTGAGATCAGGCCATGCAGTGGCGTAATTCGGCGGTTCGTTACGGTCTTGTCAGTGTTTCCCTGCACTGGCTGGTGGCAATTGCGGTATTCGGTCTGTTCGCGCTCGGCTTCTGGATGGTCGGGCTGAGTTATTACAGCGGCTGGTACCAGACCGCGCCGAACATCCACAAGAGCATCGGCATCCTTCTGTTCATGGTCATGGCTGCCCGCTTGCTGTGGCGCTGGATCAGCCCGCCGCCTCCGGCGCTTAGCGAGCATGGCCGCCTGACCCGCATCGCCAGCAAGCTGGGCCACAGCTTCCTGTACCTCGGCCTGTTCGTGCTGATGACCTCCGGTTACCTTATCTCCACGGCCGATGGTCGCGGCATCAGCGTATTCGGTTTGTTCGAAGTACCGGCGAGCGTGACCAGCATTCCTAATCAGGGTGATGTTGCCGGTTTGATCCACGAATACCTGGCCTGGGCTATCGTGATTTTTGCTGTGCTGCATGGCCTGGCCGCACTCAAGCATCATTTCATCGACCGTGATCGCACGCTGTTGCGTATCTTCGGGCGCTGATCTTCCAGCTGATTCGGCGCTGTCTTGCGGCGTCGTCCATTCGATACACAAGGAGTTCTCATGTTGAAGAAGACTTTCGCTGCACTGGCACTGGGCACCGCGCTGTTGAGCGCCGGCCAGGTAATGGCTGCTGATTACGCCATCGACAAACAAGGCCAGCACGCCTTCGTCAATTTCAAGATCAGCCACCTGGGCTACAGCTGGTTGTACGGCACGTTCAAGGATTTCGACGGCAGCTTCAGCTTCGATGAGAAGAACCCGGAAGCCAGTAAAGTCAACGTGACCTTGAAGACCGAAAGCGTCGACACCAACCATGCGGAGCGCGACAAGCACATCCGCAGCGCCGATTTCCTCAATGTCAGCAAGAACCCCACCGCCACCTTCGAGTCCACGGCCGTCAAGTCGACTGGCAAGGACGCTGCAGACATTACCGGCAACCTAACCCTCAACGGCGTTACCAAGCCGGTGGTGATTGCTGCCAAGTTCATTGGCCAGGGCAACGATCCGTGGGGTGGCTACCGCGCCGGTTTCGAGGGCAGCACCACGCTGAAGCTGAAAGACTTCAACATCGAGAAGGATCTGGGCCCGGCTTCGCAGGAAGTCGAGCTGATCATCTCCGTGGAAGGCGTACGCAAGTAAGCCTGAGCGCAGCATGAAAAACGCCGACCCAAGGGTCGGCGTTTTTTTGCCCGTGATTCGCCACGCGCTCGAACATATGCATCGGCGGCAGGGCGCACATATGAAAACGCCGGCACAGGGGCCGGCGTTTTCAATCAGCCATTACTCAGCTGTCGCGGTTGCGCGTCAACAGTGCCGGCTTCTCGCCACGCGGACGACTGCTCGGCAACTGATCAAGCTGCTCGGGAGTCGGCAGGCGATCACTGCGTGAAGGCTTGTGCACGATGACCGGCTGCTTGTCGCGCGAAGCGCGTACGGCAGGTTCCTGGCGTGGCAGCTCATCGCGGTTGAGCGATGTGCTGGAGTCGCGTTGCTGGCCGCGGCCACGGTTGCTCGAACCGCTACGGCCCTTGCCGGCACCTTGTCCCTGGCCTTGACCCGGACGTTTGCCAGCACCTGCACCGCCACCACCGCTGCGTGGGCCTTTGCCCTGACCGCGAGGAGGTTGGCCAACGCCATTGCTGGCGCTTGGGCCGCTAGCGGCGGCGCCCGGGCGACGGCCGCGACCCTGACCATTGTTCTGGTTCGGGCTCACGTAGTCGGCACGGTTGCCGAAGTTGTCGATTTCGTCATCGCGGAACTCATCCGGCGCGCGATCCGGAGGCAACGCAGGCACTGCTGGCGCGCTGGCGCGTGCCGTGCCACGTGGCTGCTGCTCGCGGGCAGGGCGGGCTTTGCCCTGGGTCCTGGCTTTGCCGGCGTCCTTGCCCTTGTCCTTGCGACCGCCGCCTTCCGGCTTGGCGCCGCGCGGAGGGCGAGGCTTCTGCGGCTCGCGCACTTCGGGGCGCTCGGCCTCGACCTTGCTGGCATCGAAGCCGAGCAGATCGCCGTCAGGGATCCTCTGCTTGGTCATCCGCTCGATGCCCTTGAGCAGCTTCTCTTCGTCCGGCGCGACCAGGGAAATCGCCTCGCCGCTACGACCGGCACGGCCAGTACGGCCGATGCGGTGCACGTAATCTTCCTCGACGTTGGGCAGCTCGAAGTTGACCACGTGCGGCAACTGGTCGATGTCCAGGCCACGGGCGGCGATGTCGGTAGCCACCAGAATGCGCACCTTGCTCGCCTTGAAGTCGGCCAGTGCCTTGGTGCGGGCGTTCTGGCTCTTGTTGCCGTGAATCGCCACGGCGGGCAGGCCGTGCTTGTCGAGGTACTCGGCCAGGCGGTTGGCGCCGTGCTTGGTACGGGTGAATACCAGCACCTGTTCCCAGGCGCCCGCGGTGATCAGGTGAGCGAGCAGGGCGCGCTTGTGGCTGGCCTGCAGGCGGAATACGCGCTGTTCGATACGCTCGACCGTGGTGTTCGGCGGCGTGACTTCGATGCGCTCCGGATCATGCAGGAGCTTGCCGGCGAGATCGGTGATGTCCTTGGAGAAGGTCGCCGAGAACAGCAGGTTCTGACGCTTGGTCGGCAGCTTGGCGAGGACTTTCTTCACGTCGTGAATGAAGCCCATGTCGAGCATGCGGTCGGCCTCGTCGAGCACGAGGATTTCCACGTGCGACAAGTCGATGGCGCGCTGGTTGACCAGATCGAGCAGGCGGCCGGGGCAGGCGACCAGTACGTCGACGCCCTTCGCCAGGGCCTGAACCTGCGGGTTCATACCAACGCCGCCGAAGATGCAGGCGCTGACGAATTTCAAGTCGCGGGCATACAGCTTGAAGCTGTCATGCACCTGGGCGGCCAATTCGCGAGTGGGGGTGAGCACCAGCACGCGGGGCTGTTTCGGGCCGTGGCGCTGCTCACGATCCGGGTGACCGTTGGGGAACAGTCGCTCGAGGATCGGCAGTGCAAAACCGCCTGTCTTACCTGTACCCGTCTGGGCCGCTACCATCAGGTCGCGACCTTGCAACGCGGCGGGGATGGCCCGCTGTTGCACCGGAGTGGGCTGGGTGTAGCCGGCGGCTTCGACCGCACGGACTAAAGCCTCGGAGAGACCGAGGGAGGCAAAGGACATGTGCAATCCTGTCTGGTGAGGGCGTGGCCCTATAGGTGTAGTGCCTGGCTTGAATCGCACGTGGGGCGCGCAATCCCGTCCGGTACTGCTGGCCTCTGGGGGTCAGCATCCGGGCGCAAGCCTGGCGGGAAGGCCCGAGTGTAACAGGATTGCGGACGATCGGCACAACTTGCCGCCGACCGGCCTGTGCACGCTACAGGCGTTGTGGCCCGCGTCACGATGATCAATCGCCCGCGGCATCGGCATCCTCGCGCTTGGCGAGCTTGTGCTGGTCTTCGCTGTTGCCAAGCTTCCAGTAGCTGGAAATGTACAGGCTGCGGCGGTCGACCTGACGCTCCTCTCTGAAATGCTTGCGCAGCGCGCGCATGCTGCTGAACTCGCAGGCCGCCCAGATGCTCGGCTGACCTGGCAACCACTCAAGCTGGCGCACCTGATTGACCAGCAGCTGGCTGTCTTCGCCAGGGTGCGGGTTGACCAACCAATGCAGGCGGATTCCGTCCGGGTGGCGCAGCGACTGGATGTCACGCTCGTCGATGATTTCGATCACGGCGTGACCGCGGGCATCAGCCGGCAGTTGTTCGAGGTTGACGCTGATGGCCGGCAGCGCGGTCATGTCACCGACGATCAGAAACCAGTCGGCCGCGTTATCTACCAGCTTCTTGGGGCCCGGGCCGCCTACGACAATGCTGTCGCCGGGTTTGGCAGCCTTGGCCCACTGGGACGCCGGGCCGGCATCCTCGTGCAGCACGAAGTCGACGTCGAGTTGGTCGGGCCGCTGATGGCGCACGGTGTAGGTGCGCATTAGTGTCGTGTCGCTGCCCGGGGCGGTGAAGACCAGTTTGATGTAGGCGCTTTCCTGGTCGGCAGGGAAACTGTCGATCTCGGCACCGCCGAGGGTAATGCGCAGCATGTGCGGGGTGATCGGCGTGGATGAAATGACCTGCAGGTTGCGCGGGGCAGGGCGTGCCATTGAACTCTCCTGTTGCGACGGCAGTAAGGCGTCGTTGATGTGAGAATTATTATCACTTAGTGCTGGCGTCTGCCAGTGTGAGCCGCCGGCGGGCTTGCACTCTCCGTGTTCCGGCAGGCTTAAGGCGGCGCTAAGACCTGGTGCTGGTGCTGGTGCTGGTGCGTAGGCGCGGTGGCGCGGTGGCGCGCCCGACCTGGGTATCGCTACGCTCAACCCAGGCGAAGGCTAAGTGGTGACATCAGCTGACGACCCGGTAGCACGGCACGTAGGCGCTGCCGCCGGGGAGCTTCATGCGGTGCTGTTCGACGAAGGCCTGCAGCAGGCGATCGAGCGGTTGCATGATGGTCTTTTCGCCACGCAGCTCGTAGGGGCCATGCTCCTCGATCAGCTGAATGCCGTGGGCCTTGACGTTGCCCGCGACGATGCCGGAAAAGGCGCGACGCAGGTTGGCGGCGAGCTCATGCACGGGCTGATTGCGGGTCAGGTTGAGGCTGGCCATGGCCTCGTGGGTCGGTTCGAACGGGCGCTGAAAGCTTTCGTCGATCTTCAGCAGCCAGTTGAAGTGGAAGGCATCGGTGCGCTCGCGGCGGAACTGCTTGACCGCCTTGATGCCGGCCGCCATGTGGCGGGCCACTTCGGCCGGATCGTTGGGGATCAGCACATAGCGGTTCTGCGCCTCGGTACCCAGCGTGGCGCCAATGAAATCGTGCAGCTGTTGCAGGTACGGCTCTGCGCTCTTCGGCCCGGTGAGCACGAGCGGGAACGGCAGCTCGGCGTTGTCCGGGTGCATCAGAATGCCGAGCAGGTAGAGAAATTCTTCGGCGGTACCGGCACCGCCCGGGAAGATGATGATGCCGTGACCGATGCGCACAAAGGCTTCCAGGCGCTTTTCAATGTCCGGCAGGATCACCAGCTCGTTGACGATCGGGTTCGGCGCTTCGGCGGCGATGATGCCCGGCTCGGTCAGGCCGAGATAGCGCGCGCCAACGATGCGTTGTTTGGCGTGGGAGATGGTCGCGCCCTTCATCGGGCCCTTCATCACGCCTGGGCCACAGCCGGTGCACACGTCCAGGGCGCGCAGACCCAGCTCGTGGCCGACCTTCTTGGTGTATTTGTACTCTTCGGTGCTGATCGAGTGCCCGCCCCAGCACACCACCATCCGCGGTTCGGCGCCGGCACGCAGGGTGCGGGCATTGCGTAGCAGGTGGAACACGTAGTCGGTCAGGCCGCTGGAGCTGTCCACGTCGACGCGTTTGTTTTCCAGCTCGCTTTGTGTGTAGACAATGTCGCGCAGCGCGCTGAACAGCATCTCGCGGGTGCTGGCGATCATCTCGCCATCGACGAAGGCGTCGGCTGGCGCGTTGATCAGCTCCAGGCGGATGCCGCGGTCCTGCTGGTGAATCTTCACTTCGAAGTCCGGGTAGGCCTCGAGAATGGTCTTGGCGTTATCACTGTGCGAGCCGGTATTGAGAATCGCCAGGGCGCATTGGCGGAACAGCGCGTAGACGCTGCCGGAACCGGTTTCACGCAGTTGCTGGACCTCACGTTGGGAGAGGGTTTCCAGGCTGCCTTTGGGTGAGACAGAGGCGTTGATTTTCTGGCGAGTGAGCATGCAGGCATCCCGTGTTTTAACGCGACAACTCGAGCCGATCCTGGCTGATCGCGCGGTGAAGAATTCAGTCCCGGTCGTCGTGACCCATGTTGGGGCGTCCGGGCAATAGCGCTGTACTGTCGACCAGCGCAGGGCTCTGGGTCAACGGATACTGAGGTAGGAAACAACAGGGCCGCGAAAGTTCTGGCTTTCGCGGCCCTGTTGTTTGTTTCGTTGGCTACGCCCCGTCGCAACATGGTGCGCGGTGAGCGGGCGCTGGCCATTCAGCCTTGCAGGTTTTTCCACACCGCCAGGCTGGGGGCTGCCTGATTGAGGGTGTAGAAGTGCAGGCCGGGCGCGCCACCTTCGACCAGGCGCTCACACAGACCGGTGATCATCTCTTCACCGAAGCGCTGGATGCTCTGGGTATCGTCACCATAGGCTTCCAGCTGCTTGCGCACCCAGCGCGGCAGCTCGGCACCACAGGCATCGGAGAAACGCGCCAGCTTGCTGTAGTTGGTGATCGGCATGATGCCCGGGATCACCGGGATATCGACCCCCAGCTTGCGTATGCGCTCGACGAAGTAGAAATAGCAGTCGGCATTGAAGAAGTACTGGGTAATCGCGCTGTCGGCGCCGGCTTTGGCCTTGCGCACGAAATTGGCGATATCGTCTTCGAAGTTGCGTGCCTGCGGATGCATTTCCGGGTAGGCGGCCACCTCGATATGGAAATGATCACCGGTTTCCCGACGGATCAGCTCGACCAGGTCATTGGCGTGGCGCAGCTCGCCGCTGGACATGCCCATGCCCGATGGCAGGTCCCCGCGCAGGGCAACGATGCGGGTAATGCCGTTGCTCTTGTACAGATTGAGCAGCTCGATCAGCTCGGCTTTGCTGTCGCCGACGCAGGACAGGTGCGGTGCGGTCGGCACCTTCACTTCGCCATCGAGCTGCAGCACGGTATTCAGGGTGCGGTCACGGGTGGAGCCACCGGCGCCGTACGTGCAGGAGAAAAAGTCCGGGTTGTAGCCGGCCAGCTCGCGTGCGGTATTCAGCAGTTTTTCGTGTCCGGCATCGGTCTTCGTCGGGAAGAACTCGAAGCTGACAGTGGGGCGTTTCTGAGACATGGCAATTCCTTCAGGCTGTGGATCGCAGGCCCATGGCCCACGATCCACACCGCCCATCAGTAGCGGTAGCTGTCCGGCTTGAACGGGCCTTCGACCGGAACGCCGATGTAATCAGCCTGCGGTTTGGTCAGTTGAGTGACCACGCCGCCAAAGCCTTTCACCATTTCCAGGGCGACTTCTTCGTCCAGTTTCTTCGGCAGCACTTCGACTGTCAGGCGCTCGGCCTTCTTCTCGGCGGAGAGGGTGGCGAACTTCTGCTCGAACAGGAAGATCTGCGCCAGCACCTGGTTGGCGAAGGAGCCATCCATGATGCGGCTCGGGTGACCGGTGGCGTTGCCCAGGTTCACCAGACGGCCTTCGGCCAGCAGGATCAGGTAGTCGTCGTTGCGCGGGTCGAACTGGCCAGCGCCGGTGCGATGGATCTTGTGCACCTGCGGTTTGACCTCTTCCCATGCCCAGTTCTTGCGCATGAAGGCAGTGTCGATCTCGTTGTCGAAGTGACCGATGTTGCAGACCACGGCGCGGGCTTTCAGCGCCTTGAGCATGCCGGCGTCACAGACGTCGGCGTTGCCGGTGGTGGTGACGATCAGGTCGATCTTGCCTAGCAGGGCCTTGTCGATGCAGGCGTCGGTGCCGTCATTGCGGCCGTCGATGTACGGCGAAACCAGCTCGTAGCCGTCCATGCAGGCCTGCATGGCGCAGATCGGATCGATCTCGGAAACCTTGACGATCATGCCTTCCTGGCGCAGCGAAGCCGCCGAGCCCTTGCCCACGTCGCCGTAGCCGATGACCAGCGCCTGCTTGCCCGACAGCAGGTGGTCGGTGCCACGCTTGATGGCGTCGTTGAGGCTGTGACGGCAGCCGTACTTGTTGTCGTTCTTGCTCTTGGTGACCGCGTCGTTGACGTTGATCGCCGGGACTTTCAGGGTGCCGGCCTTGAGCATGTCGAGCAGACGGTGTACGCCAGTGGTGGTTTCTTCGGTCACACCGTGGACGTTTTCCAGCACCTGCGGGTACTTGTCATGCAGGATCTGCGTCAGGTCGCCGCCGTCGTCGAGCACCATGTTGGCGTCCCACGGCTGGCCGTCCTTGAGGATGGTCTGCTCGATGCACCACTCGTATTCGGCTTCGGTCTCGCCCTTCCAGGCGAACACCGGAATACCGGCGGCGGCGATGGCGGCAGCGGCCTGATCCTGGGTGGAGAAGATGTTGCACGACGACCAGCGCACTTCAGCGCCCAGCGCGGTCAGCGTCTCGATCAGCACGCCGGTCTGGATGGTCATGTGGATGCAGCCGAGGATTTTCGCGCCTTGCAGCGGCTGGCTGGCCGCGTATTTGCGACGCAGGCCCATCAGTGCAGGCATCTCGGATTCGGCGATGATCAGCTCTTTGCGGCCCCAATCGGCCAGGGAAATATCGGCAACTTTAAAGTCGTTAAAAGCAGCGCTCATGCAAAAGCTCTCCAATCGTTGATCTGGGATCAGATAGGTAAAACCGCGATGCCGGGCCGGGAGGCCATGGCTTGCCACGTTTTCACGCAGTCCGATTGGGCGCCGTTGATGCGTTTGGGTAACGCCCTATCCGAGCCTGACAAGCCTTGGCTTGCTGCAGCGCCCCTCGGACAGGTGGCGGGAACGCCCGGGCGCAGCCGGGCGTATAACCCGGCGATTATAGCCGTGCCGACGCGCGAGCCCAAGGTTTTCCGTCGTCATCTGCCGGTGGTAAACAGGCTGCGGGCCGGCTTGATACCGAGTGTTAATCGGCGCGATTGAAAACCCGGCCGCGACAGCGCCAGCAGGCCTTTGCGATCATGGTTGGGCGACGATAGCGATTGGATAAGGAGCGCGCATGAACTTCCACACCCGCAAGTGGGTAAAACCCGAAGACCTCAACCCCAACGGCACCCTGTTTGGCGGCAGCCTGTTGAAATGGATCGATGAGGAAGCGGCAATTTACGCGATCATCCAGCTCGGCAGTCAGCGAGTGGTCACCAAGCTGATCTCCGAGATCAACTTCGTCAGCTCGGCGCGGCAGAGCGACATCATCGAGTTGGGCATCACCGCCAGCGAGTTCGGCCGCACCTCGGTCACTCTGCGTTGTGAGGTGCGCAACAAAATCACCCGCAAGAGCATCCTCACCATCGACAAGATGGTCTTCGTCAATCTCGACGAGAACGGCCAGCCAGCGCCGCATGGCAAAACCGAAATCAGCTATATCAAAGACCAGTTCAAGGACTGAGCCGGATGCTGCCTGCGGGCCAGCCAAGCTGGTTTCCGTCAAAAGCCCTCCACGCCGGCCTGGCGCAAGCGGACAGCCAGGTCAACGACCTCCGGGTGTTGGAAAAACGCCTGCAACTGGGTCGCGCGGGTCGGGCCGATACCGGGCAGTGTCTGCCATTCGGCCAGGCTGCGCTGTTGCAACTGCGCCCAATCAGTGGCCGCCAGCGTTTGCGGATTGACGGGTGTGCCCAGTGCGCGCAGCCAATCGTTGAACGGGCGCTGCCGCGCTTCGGCAAAGCGGCGGCCAAGACTCGCCGCACTCAGCTCGGCGATGCCTGGTACCGCAAGCAGTTGCTCGTCGCTGAGTTCCAGCCAGTCGAGCAGGCTGTCGAGCTGACCGGCTTGCAGCAGCTTGTGCCACGTGCCGGCACCGATGCCGTGCAGGTTCAAGGCTTGTTTGCTGCTGAGCCACGTAAGCCTCGCGTGGAACTGGCTGGCGCATCGGTCGCTGGTCCGCCAGCAGCTCAGTGCGTGGAAGTCGTCGCGCTGAGGAATGTCGAGGTTTGCGCGGGTTGCGGTCTGCAGCACTACTTTATCCAGTTGCGGGATGGTCAGCCCGGCCAGGCGGATGGCGACCTGATCGCCCGGCCGGATGTCCAGTTGCTGCCAGCGCTCCAGTGAGCCAACGCTGACGGAGCGAATGATTCTGTCGTCGAGCTTCACCGGCTGCAGGCGCAGCGTCGGGGTGATACGCCCGCTGCGGCCGATGCGAAACTCCACGGCATCGACCAACGCCAGGGCCTCGCTGGGCGGGTACTTCCAGGCCGCTGCCCAGTGTGGCGGTTCGGCCTGCCAGCGCTCGCCAGACGGGCGCTGACCTTGGCGCAAGACCACACCGTCGGTGGCGAACGGCAGCGGGGTGCGGTACCAGTGTTCGCGCCACTGTCGCGCGTCGTCAATGGAGCTGACGACCTGGCTGTAATCGCGGCTGTCGGCAAAACCCAGTTGGGCCAGGCGGTCGAGGCGCTGCGCCATCGCCTGCGGCCCGTTGGGCCAGTCCCACACGAAGAGACCGATGCCATCCGCCTGGTCGCTGTCCAGATCATCACGCGCCATCAGGCCGGCAACCGTACTGCGCGCCGAAGCGCCGCCGTGCTCGGCCTGACTGTGGGCAGGCCGGCGCAGATACAGCTCGCCTTGCAGAACGATCTCGGCGTTGTTGTCGAGGTGCTGGGGAATGGCGGTGATCCGTCTGGCGCGCGATGTCCAGTCCTGGCCTGTGGCGCCATCGCCGCGGCTGACTACCTGCTGCAGTTGGCCGGCGCTGTAGAGCAGCGTGACCGCAACCCCGTCCACTTTGGGCTGCACCCACAGGTCTTCGCGCGAGGCCATCCAGCGCTTCACCGCAGGTTCATCAGCCAGCTTGCGCAGGCCAGTCTGAGCAATGGGGTGCTGAACCGGGCCGGCCGAGCTACCCAGCGGATTGGTGGCGGATGCGCCATCAAGGCAATGTTGCCAGTGCTCCAGGCGAGCCCGGGCCTGATCATAGAGCTCATCGCTAACCAGCGAGCGGCCCTGACGATGATAGGCGTCGTCCCATTGAGCGATTTGAGTGGTGAGTTCGCCGAGTTGCCGGCTCTGTGCAGCTGTCGGCTCCGGACATGCATCAGCGTGGGCGAATGCACTCAGCAGGGTGGGAAGGGCGGCGACGATCCAGTGGTTCATGGCAGAGCATCCTTGCTCGAGTGACGACTCTTGCAGGCTAGCCACAGACCGGGCGCGCCGCAAACCTGAAGTCCCTGCCGGAAATGAAAAAGCCTCCGCAGACGCTATGTCTACGGAGGCTTTGATCTCAGCTGTCGATGTGAGCCACCGGGAGCAGGCTCCCGGCAGAGCCCGTCTAGGCTCAGAGGCCGGCAGCGGCGCGCAGGTCGGCGGCCTTGTCGGTCTTCTCCCAGGTGAAGCTGGTGAAGGTATCATCACCGACGGTCAGCTGCTGCGGCTCGCGGCCGAAGTGGCCGTAGGCGGCGGTCGGCTGATACATCGGGTGCAGCAGGTCGAGCATCTTGGTGATGGCGTACGGACGCAGGTCAAACACCTCGCGCACCAGCTTGATGATGGTCTCGTCGGCTACCTTGTTAGTGCCGAAGGTGTTGATCGAGATGGAGGTCGGCTGGGCCACGCCGATGGCGTAGGACACCTGGATCTCACAGCGCTCGGCCAGGCCGGCGGCGACGATGTTCTTGGCCACATAACGGCCGGCGTAGGCTGCCGAGCGGTCGACCTTGGACGGGTCCTTGCCGGAGAACGCGCCGCCACCATGGCGAGCCATGCCGCCGTAGCTGTCGACGATGATCTTGCGGCCAGTCAGGCCGCAGTCGCCCACCGGGCCGCCGATCACGAAGTTGCCGGTCGGGTTGATGTGGTACTGGGTGTCCTTGTGCAGCAGTTCGGCAGGCAGGCTGTGCTTGATCACCAGCTCCATCACCGCTTCACGCAGGTCGCTCAGGCTGACATCGGGATTGTGCTGAGTAGACAGCACCACGGCGTCGATGCCGACCACTTTACCGTTCTCGTAGCGACAGGTGACCTGGCTCTTGGCATCCGGGCGCAGCCACGGCAGCAGGCCGGACTTGCGCGCCTCGGCCTGGCGCTCGACCAGCGCGTGGGAGAAGCGGATCGGTGCAGGCATCAGCACGTCGGTTTCATTGCTGGCGTAGCCGAACATCAGACCCTGATCACCCGCGCCCTGGTCTTCCGGCTTGGCGCGGTCGACGCCCTGGTTGATGTCCGGGGACTGCTTGCCAATGATGTTCATCACGCCGCAGGTGGCGCCGTCGAAGCCGACGTCCGAGCTGGTGTAGCCGATGTTGCAGATCACGTCGCGAACGATCTGCTCCAGGTCGACCCAGGCACTGGTGGTGACTTCGCCGGCGATGATCGCCACGCCGGTCTTGACCAGCGTCTCGACAGCTACGCGGGCGTGCTTGTCTTCGCTGATGATGGCGTCGAGGACCGCATCGGAAATCTGGTCGGCGATCTTGTCCGGGTGGCCTTCGGACACGGACTCGGAGGTAAACAGGGAGTATTCGCTCATCGATTGATTGTCCTGGCGAGTGAGGGCCTGTCGGCCACATGCGTGAGTGGAGGCGTGCACTGGAAGTGGCGCACTTGAATCTGAAATCCATTGCGCAGGCCGACGTACAGGCTTTCGCCCGCAGTCAGACCGGCGGCGATGGCCCAGTGGGCCAAGTCGTCCTGTTCGAAGCCTAGCCACAGATCGCCGCAGGTATCGCGTGCCCAGCTCTGGTCGTGGCTGCACAGTTCTGTGATCAACAGGCTACCGCCGTCGTTCACACGGCTTGCCAGTGTCTGCAGGGCCTGGGCGGGCGCGGCGAAATGGTGCAGCACCATGTTCAGTACCACGCAGTCGGCGCTGGGGTAATCGTCGAGCAAGGCGTCGGCGAGCTGCAGGTGAACGTTACCCAGGCCATCCTGCTCACAGCGCAGGCGCGCCAGTTCGAGCATGGCCGGGCTGTTGTCGAGTGCGGTGACCTGGCCAAAGCGGCGCGCCAGTTCGGGCAGGAAGCCGCCGTCGCCGGGGCCGATTTCCAGCGCGCTGGCGCTGCTGGCGAAATCCAGCGAGTCGAGTAGTGCCAGCACACTGTCGCGGTACTGCGGCAGGCCGGCGATCAGGTCCTGCTGAGCCTGAAAGCGTTCGGCGCTGCGGGCAAAGAAGTCGCGGCTGGCGTTGGCGCGTTGCAGATGTACCTGGTCGATGCGTGCGCGTACGTCGCCAGGCAAGGTCAGTCGTTCGACTTCCTGGAGCAGCGCACCATGCAGGGTGCCGCCAAGGACATCGGCGTGAGCCAGGGCGCGGCGGTAGAAAATCGCATTGCCTTCCCGGCGCGTCGCCACCAGGCCGGCCTGGGCCAGCACCTTGAGGTGATGACTGATGCCGGATTGGCCGATGGCGAAGATCTGCGCCAGCTCCAGCACGCCAAACGAGTCGTTGGTCAGTGCGCGCAGAATATTCAGACGCAACGGATCGCCCGCGGCCTTGCACAGGGCGGAGAGGGCATCAGCAGGCTCGAAATCGAGCGGGGAGGCACGCAGATTCATAGGTTGCGCAGTCTAGACGGTCATTTTTCGTGCAGCAAGACCAATATCAAAAAGTTTTGATATTGCATCTGGCGATTGCTCTCAAGCGACCGAGGCCGGGCCTCATTGACGAGCAAGAACGGTTTTATCCAGTAAATCCGCGGGAATCGTCCCGCCAACGACCATCTGTGATTGCCCCGCAGGGGGTGGCTGGGCGAAAATGGCCGCCTTTTTCCGACCTAGCTGCTTCGGCAGCCACCCCGCAGGAGATTCATCGATGCCCAGCCGTCGTGAGCGTGCCAATGCCATTCGTGCCCTCAGCATGGATGCTGTGCAAAAAGCCAACAGCGGCCACCCGGGTGCCCCGATGGGCATGGCGGATATCGCCGAAGTGCTGTGGCGTGACTACCTGAAGCACAACCCGGCCAACCCGAAGTTCGCCGACCGTGACCGCTTCGTGCTGTCCAACGGCCACGGCTCGATGCTGATCTATTCGTTGCTGCACCTGACCGGCTACGACCTGTCCATCGACGACCTGAAGAACTTCCGCCAGCTGCACAGCCGCACCCCGGGTCACCCGGAATATGGCTACGCACCCGGCGTCGAGACCACCACTGGCCCGCTCGGCCAGGGGATCGCCAACGCCGTGGGCTTCGCCCTGGCAGAAAAGATCATGGCGGCGCAATTCAACCGCGACGGCCACACCATCGTCGATCACCACACCTATGCGTTCCTGGGTGATGGCTGCATGATGGAAGGCATCAGCCATGAAGTCTGCTCGCTGGCCGGTACCCTCGGCCTGAGCAAGCTGATCGCCTTCTACGACGATAACGGCATTTCCATCGACGGCGAAGTGCACGGCTGGTTCACCGACGACACCCCGGCGCGCTTCGAAGCCTACGGCTGGCAGGTGATCCGCAATGTCGACGGCCATGATCCGGAAGAGATCAAAATGGCCATCGACACCGCGCGCAAGAGCGATCAGCCGACCCTGATCTGCTGCAAGACCATCATCGGTTTCGGTTCGCCGAACAAGCAGGGCAAGGAAGAATCCCACGGCGCCGCGCTGGGCCATGACGAAATCGCCCTGACCCGCGCTGCCTTGAACTGGAACCATGCGCCGTTCGAAGTGCCTGCCGGCATCTATGCCGAGTGGGATGCCAAGGAAGCCGGTCTGGCTGCCGAAGCCGAGTGGGATCAGCGTTTCGCCGCCTATTCCGCCGCTTACCCTGAGCTGGCCAACGAATTCATCCGCCGCATGGCCGGTGAGCTGCCCGCTGATTTCTCCGCCAAGGCCAGCGAGTTCATCCGCGCCGTGGCCGAGAAGGGCGAAACCATCGCCAGCCGTAAAGCCAGCCAGAACTGCCTGAATGCCTTCGGCCCGCTGCTGCCGGAACTGCTCGGTGGTTCGGCTGATCTGGCCGGCTCCAACCTGACGCTGTGGAAAGGCTGCAAGCCGGTGGTCGCCGAAGACGCTTCAGGCAACTACATGTACTACGGCGTGCGCGAGTTCGGCATGAGCGCGATCATGAACGGCGTTGCCCTGCACGGCGGCCTGGTGCCTTACGGCGCGACCTTCCTGATGTTCATGGAATACGCCCGCAATGCCGTGCGCATGTCCGCGCTGATGAAGCTGCGCGTGCTCTACGTGTTCACCCACGACTCCATTGGCCTGGGCGAAGACGGCCCGACGCACCAGCCGGTCGAGCAACTGACCAGCCTGCGCACCACGCCGAACCTGGATACCTGGCGCCCGGCGGATACCGTCGAAGCTGCGGTGGCCTGGAAGCATTCGGTCGAGCGCAAGGACGGCCCGAGCGCGCTGATCTTCTCGCGCCAGAACCTGCCGCATAACCTGCGCGACCATGAAACCGAAGCGGCCATCAGCCGTGGCGGCTACGTGCTGAAGGATTGTGTCGGCGAGCCGGAACTGATCCTGATTTCCACCGGTTCGGAAGTCGGCCTGGCCATTCAGGCGGCCGACAAGCTGACCGAGCAGGGCCGCAAGGTGCGCGTGGTGTCGATGCCGTCGACCAACGTCTTCGACCAGCAGGACGCTGGCTACAAGCAGTCCGTACTGCCGCTGCAGGTCACCGCGCGTATCGCCATCGAAGCTGCCCATGCTGACTTCTGGTACAAGTACGTCGGCCTCGAAGGTCGTGTCATCGGCATGGAAACCTACGGTGAGTCGGCCCCGGCCGGCGAGCTGTTCGAGCATTTCGGTTTCACCGTCGAGAACATCATCGGCACTGCCGAAGAGCTGCTCGACGCCTGAGTGAGAACGACGCTGTAGAGTGGGTCGGGGCGCGCAGCTGACGCTTTCGATCCACCGTTACAGCGCCCGGTGGATTGATAAAGCGCGATCCACCCTACGGGTTCATCCGAGATCTGCGATGTCCTATCGTCCCTACCGCGTTGCTCTGAACGGCTACGGCCGCATCGGCCGTTGTGTGCTGCGTGCCCTGCACGAACGTGTCGGCGATGCACGTCTGGAAATCGTCGCACTCAATGACCTGGCCGATCAGGCCAGCATCGAGTACCTGACCCGCTTCGACTCTACCCATGGGCGCTTTCCCGGCGAGGTGAAGGTGGCGGGCGATTGCCTGCACATCAACGGGGAGTCGGTGCGCGTGTTGCGTCAGCGCGAACCGGAAGGCGTGGACTGGGCCGCGCTGGATATCGACCTGCTGCTCGAATGCTCGGGGCAGTACACCACCCGCGAACAGGCCGAGCGTTTTTTGCAGGCCGGCGCGCCGCGAGTCTTGCTGTCGCAGCCGATGGCCAGCGAGAGCGACGTCGATGCGACCGTGGTCTATGGCGTCAATCAGCACTGCCTGACAGGCGCCGAGCGCCTGGTGTCGAACGCTTCCTGCACCACCAATTGCGGCGTGCCGCTGCTCAAGTTGCTCAATGAGGCGATCGGGCTGGAGTACATCTCCATCACCACCATCCACTCGGCGATGAACGACCAGCCGGTGATCGACGCCTATCACGATGAAGACCTGCGCCGTACGCGCTCGGCCTTCCAGTCGGTGATTCCGGTGTCCACCGGCCTGGCCCGCGGTATCGAGCGTCTGCTACCGGAACTTGCCGGACGAATTCAGGCCAAAGCCATTCGGGTGCCGACGGTCAACGTGTCCTGCCTGGATATCACCTTGCAGACCGCCCGCGACACCAGTGCCGAAGAGATCAACCGGATCTTGCGACAGGCTGCCGAACAGGGGCCGCTGCAGGGTCTGCTGGCGTACACCGAGTTGCCGCACGCCAGCTGCGACTTCAACCATGATCCCCATTCGGCCATCGTCGACGGCAGTCAGACGCGGGTTTCCGGGCCTCGCCTGGTCAACCTGCTGGCCTGGTTCGACAACGAGTGGGGTTTTGCCAATCGCATGCTAGACATGGCCGTGCATTTTCTCGATGCCGCCGCTTCCCTTTCACCAGCCCCTGTTAAGGACTGACTCAATGACTGCAGCTGCCGTAAACATCACGAAAATGGCCGACCTCGACCTGCAAGGTAAGCGCGTGCTGATCCGCGAAGACCTCAACGTGCCGGTCAAGGACGGCGTGGTGAAGAGCGATGCGCGCATCCTGGCCGCATTGCCGACCATCAAGCTGGCCCTGGAAAAAGGCGCTGCGGTGATGGTCTGCTCGCACCTGGGCCGCCCGACCGAAGGCGAATTCAGCGAAGAGAACAGCCTGGCACCGGTAGCTGCCTACCTGAGCAAGGCTCTGGGCCGTGATGTGCCGCTGATCAAGGACTACCTTGGCGGCGTCGAGCTGAATGCCGGTGATTTGGTGCTGTTCGAGAACGTGCGCTTCAACAAGGGCGAGAAGAAGAACGCCGACGAGCTGGCTCAGCAATACGCCGGCCTGTGCGACGTGTTCGTGATGGACGCTTTCGGCACCGCTCACCGCGCCGAGGGCTCGACCCACGGCGTGGCCAAGTTCGCCAAGGTTGCCGCTGCCGGCCCGCTGCTGGCGGCTGAGCTGGATGCGCTGGGCAAGGCCCTGGGCGCCCCGGCTCAGCCAATGGCGGCGATCGTCGCCGGCTCCAAGGTGTCGACCAAACTGGACGTGCTGAACAGCCTGAGCAGCATCTGTGATCAGTTGATCGTCGGCGGCGGCATTGCCAACACCTTCCTGGCCGCTGCCGGTTACCCCGTCGGCAAATCGCTGTACGAAGCCGACTTGGTCGACACTGCCAAAGCCATCGCCGCCAAGGTCAGCGTGCCGCTGCCGGTGGATGTGGTAGTCGCCAAAGAGTTTTCCGAATCGGCGACTGCGACCGTCAAGGCGGTGGCCGATGTGGCCGACGACGACATGATCCTCGACATCGGCCCGCAGACCGCGGCGCAGTTCGCCGAGCTGCTCAAGGCCTCGAAGACCATCCTGTGGAACGGCCCAGTCGGCGTTTTCGAGTTCGATCAGTTCGGTGAAGGCACCAAGACGTTGGCCCTGGCCATCGCCGAAAGCCCGGCGTTTTCGATTGCAGGCGGTGGCGACACCCTGGCTGCCATCGACAAGTACGATGTGGCTTCGCGTATTTCTTACATTTCTACCGGTGGCGGCGCGTTCCTCGAGTTCGTCGAGGGCAAGGTGCTGCCGGCTGTGGAAGTCCTGCAGCAACGCGCAAAGGGCTAAACCTCTGCGCCTCGCCACGGTCATTACCTTGTACGGAAATTAACCAGCAAGGAGTGACCGATGCGTAATGTGGCCGTTGTGTTGACCTTATGTGCTGCCTTGGGCGGTTGTGCCGGGGGCGGTTCACCGCGTGATGAGGCGTGCAGTGTGTTGAGTCCGGCGGCCATCGACCTGCCGACCACCCGCGAAGAGCCGCGCATTGAAGGGCAGACGAGCGGTGACCCCGCGGCGCCGGTCAGTGAGCAGAACTGTTAAGTGACAAGGAGAGTGCGATGAACCGTTATACAGGCGCCGCCGCGTTACTCGGTCTGGTCATGCTCGCCGGCTGCGCGGGCAAGGATTACGCGGATACCCAGGAATGGAACCGCTGGGTGTGCGACAGCCAGGCCGAAGTGTTCTGGCGCTATGCCGACAGCACCCATGAGAAAGTCGATGTACGGATGGGCGGCAGCGATGTCGTTCATCGCTTGAGCCAGGAGCCCGCGGGCTCCGGCGTGCTGTACAGCGACGGTACGTTGTCCTTTCACACCAAGGGTGAGGAAGGCCTGATCTACCGCACCGCCAATGATGATCTGCTCGGGCGTGGCTGCAAGGCGCCTTGAGCGACACGCGCTTTCACGCGCAGAACTTGAATAGCGCCTGCCACTGCGGCAGGCTTGCACGATTAACGAGCCCTATCGGGAGATAGCAAAACATGGCACTTATCAGCATGCGCCAGATGCTCGACCACGCCGCCGAATTCGGCTACGGCGTGCCGGCCTTCAACGTCAACAACCTCGAGCAGATGCGCGCCATCATGGAAGCTGCCGACAAGACCGATTCGCCGGTCATCGTCCAGGCCTCTGCGGGTGCCCGCAAGTACGCCGGTGCGCCGTTCCTGCGTCACCTGATTCTTGCCGCCATCGAAGAATTCCCGCACATCCCGGTGTGCATGCACCAGGACCACGGCACCAGCCCGGACATCTGCCAACGCTCCATTCAGCTGGGCTTCAGCTCGGTAATGATGGACGGCTCGCTGAAAGAAGACGGCAAGACGCCGGCTGACTACGAGTACAACGTTCGTGTCACGCAGCAGACCGTTGCCTTCGCCCACGCCTGCGGCGTATCGGTTGAAGGTGAGCTGGGTTGCCTGGGCAGCCTGGAAACCGGCATGGCCGGTGAAGAAGACGGCGTAGGTGCGGAAGGCGTGCTCGATCACAGCCAACTGCTGACCGACCCGGAAGAAGCGGCCGATTTCGTCAAGAAGACTCAGGTCGATGCCCTGGCCATTGCCATCGGCACCAGCCACGGCGCCTACAAGTTCACCAAGCCGCCTACTGGTGACGTGCTGTCGATCGAGCGCATCAAGGCCATCCACAAGCGCATTCCCAACACCCACCTGGTGATGCACGGCTCCAGCTCGGTGCCGCAGGATTGGCTGGCGATCATCAACGAGCATGGTGGCGAGATCAAGGAAACCTACGGCGTGCCGGTCGAAGAGATCGTCGAAGGCATCAAGTACGGCGTGCGCAAGGTCAACATCGACACCGACCTGCGTCTGGCCTCCACCGGAGCCATCCGCCGCTTCCTGGCCGAGCACCCGAGCGAGTTCGACCCGCGCAAATACTTCGCCCATACCATCACTGCCATGCGTGATATCTGTATCGCCCGCTACGAAGCCTTCGGCACCGCCGGCAACGCCTCGAAGATCAAACCGATCTCCCTGGAAGGCATGTTCCAGCGTTACGCCAAGGGTGAGCTGGCCGCCAAGATCAACTGATCGAAGCGTTCCTCGCTGGCCACAAGCCGCTTGTCCGTCATGGACAAGCGGCTTTTTATTGGGCCATGTGCAGGGTGATCACGGCTTGACTCACAGCGGTGCATCGTCATGGATGCGTTGCTCAGGCACGCACCCAGCCTGGCTTTTTCGGCAGCCGGCGCAGCGGTGTAAAACCATGTAAAACACCTGCACCGTCTTGCCGCGCGCTCTACGCCATACTGCCGTCACGCGTTTCAGGATGTCGGCACCATGCCTCAAAATTCCCGCCCCTGGCTGCCGTTCTGCGGCGCCGTTCTGGTGGCCACGCTGCTTGGCAGCATCGTTCAGACCCAGTTCAACCTCGCCGCTTTGCAACAGCTTGGCGCCACCATTCCCGGCAGTATTCGCGTGCACGCCACCGTGCATGACCTGTTCAGTTTCAGCCCGACGTTCGCCGTGTTGATCATCGCCGCCTTCATCGTCGCGTTGCCGGTAGCTACCTGGTTGTCATCTGCCCTCGCCCCGTTGCGCTGGCTGGTATTTGCGCTGGCCGGCGCCCTGGCTGTCTGGCTGGCGCTGAGTGTGGCCAATGCCGTAGCGCCCATGCCGACCCTGATCGGTGCCAACCGTACCTTGGCTGGCACCCTGGCGCTGATGGTCTGCGGCAGCCTCGGCAGCCTGGCCTATGCGCGCCTGCGCAGTGGTGGCCGCCGATGACCCTTTCTCGAAATAAACGCGTGACGGTAAGCGCTGTGCTGCTGGTTCTCGGGCTTTGCGCAGGCGTGCTGGCCCGGGCCGATTACCGGATCGAAACCGTCTCCGGCGGCCTGGAGCATCCCTGGTCCCTGGCCTTCCTGCCGGATGGCCGCATGCTGGTCACCGAGCGTACCGGGCAGCTGCGTATGATCGACGCCCAGGGCAAATTGCAGGCCGAGCCGATCGCGGGGATGCCGACGCCCTTCGTCGCCACCCAGGCGGGCTTGATGGAAGTGGTGCTGGATCCGCACTTCGCCGACGACCCGTGGATCTACCTGAGCTATGCCCATGGCGATATCGACGCTAACAACACGCGGCTGGCGCGGGCGCGTCTGGTCAACACTGAGTTAAGGGACTTCGAGGTCCTGTTCACGGCCCAACCGGCCAAGGCGGGCGCCTCGCATTACGGCGGGCGGATCGCCTTCCTGCCTGACGACACGCTGGTGCTGACCCTCGGTGATGGCTTCGACTGGCGCGAACAAGCGCAAAACCCGGCCAATCATCTGGGCAAGACGGTGCGCCTGCACCGTGACGGCAGCATCCCCGACGACAATCCGCTGCGCGGCCAACAGGGCGCCGCGCAGGAGATTTACAGCCTGGGGCACCGCAACGTGCAAGGCATCGTTTACGACAGCGCACGGGAGCGGCTGTACAGCCACGAGCATGGTCCCAAGGGCGGTGATGAGCTCAATCTGCTGCAGGCCGGTGGCAACTATGGGTGGCCGCTGACGTCTTTCGGCGTCGACTACACCGGCGCGATGGTCACGCCGTTTACCGAGTTGCCCGGCTACCTGCCGCCGCAGTTGCATTGGACGCCCTCTGTAGCGCCGTCCGGGTTGGCGCTCTACAGCGGTGATCGCTTCCCGCTCTGGAAGGGCGATCTGTTCGTATCGACGCTGGCAGAAAAAAGCGTACGCCGTGTGCGTCTGGAAAAAGGCCGGTTAGCCGGTGAAGACGTGCTGTTTCAGGAGCTCGAAGAGCGCATCCGCGGCGTGTACGACGGACCTGACGGTGCATTGTACCTGCTGACCGACAGCGCCGAAGGCCGGCTGCTACGGGTCGTACCGCTGTAGGTTGAGGCATAATTCAAGGCCCGCCTCGATCCGTGAGCCGTCATGACAGTATTGAAGTACCTCCAGGCCTATCCGGCCTCGCTGCAGGAGCAGGTGCGCCAGATGATCGCGGGCGGGCGCCTGGGCGATTACCTGGCCCAGCGTTACGACGGCCACCACACGATTCAGAGCGACAAGGCGCTGTATGCTTACGTCATGGCGCTCAAGCAGGAGCACCTGAAGAACGCGCCGGCTATCGACAAGGTTCTGTTCGACAATCGCCTGGACTTGACCCATCGCGCGCTTGGCCTGCACACCACCATCTCGCGGGTGCAGGGCGGCAAGCTCAAGGCCAAGAAAGAGATTCGCGTCGCGTCGCTGTTTCGCGAGGCTGCGCCGCAGTTCCTGCAGATGATCGTGGTGCATGAGCTGGCGCACTTGAAGGAAAGCGATCACAACAAGGCGTTCTATAAACTCTGCGAATACATGCTGCCGGACTACGGGCAGCTGGAGTTCGACCTGCGCCTGTACCTGACCTGGAAGGACCTGCAAGCTGGCGCGCCGGCCTGACGTCAGTACGCCGCAATGATTTCATGGTGGTGCACCCGCCCCGCAACCGTCAACTCGATCTCGTCGCCCGGGTGTCGGCCCAGCAGCCGTTGGCCTAGAGGTGCGTGGGGGCTGAGGACGAGAATGGCCTGCTGCTGGATATGTATCTTCAGGGCCGCTCCCTCCGGGCCGAGGAACAGCCATTGTTCGTGGCCGTTTTCGTCAGCTACCAGCACCAGCGCGCTCAGGCGGATGCCCAGCGCCTTGTCGTAGGGGCGTAACTGCAACTGGCGCCAGGCGCGCAGGCTCAAGCCGATCTCCTCGACGCGCCGAGCTTGCCCGGCGGCCAGGTACGCCGCCTCCAGGCCCAGGGTGTCGTATTTGTTCTCGGCGATGTTTTCCTCGTGGGTCGCCGTTTCGTGGGCGACCCGCGCGGCCTGCTCGGCGGCCAGCAGGTCTGTGCCGAGCTGCTCGACGACCTGCCGGGCAATCAGCTGCTTATCCACAGGCGCCTGGCTCATCGCGTGGCAGCCGCTGCGGCGCGATTCTTCAGCAAGTGCGCGGCCAGCGTGCGCAACGGGCCGAGCTGCCGGGCGATCAGCGACAGTTGGGTTTGCACCAGGCGCTGCGAGTCATCCATTTCATCCGGTATCTGCTCTAGCTTCGCCGCTAGCTGCTCCTCGCTGTCGCTCTGGATGGCGACCTGGGTCTGTTCAACCAGGCCGCGGGCAATCTCGTCGAGACTTTCGGCGATGCGCCCGGCACTGCTGAGCAGGTCGCTGTGTTCTTCCACCAGCAAGGCCTCACCGCGGTGCGCGCCAAGGCCCGACAGGTAACTGAGCAGAGTGTGCGAGAGCACCAGGAAGCGGAAGCCGATATCTGCTTCCTTACGGAAGTGCCCGGGCTCCATGAGCATGTTGCCCAGGGTGGTAGACAGTGCTGCATCGGCGTTATGGGCGTTGCGCCGCGCCAGGCGATAGGCGAGGTCGTCGCGCTTGCCCTCGGCGTATTGGCGGATGATTTGCTGCAGGTAGGTGCTGTTGCAGCTCAGGGTGTTGGCCACCACGCGGTTAAGGCGCCGGCCTTGCCAGTCCGGCAGAATCAGGAATACCGCGAGTCCGGCGATCAGGCTGCCGAGCAGGGTGTCGAACAGCCGTGGCAGGATCAGCCCATAGCCGTCACCCACCTGGTTGAAGCAGAACAGTACCAGCAGGGTGATCGCGGCGGTGGCCACGGTGTAGCGGCTGGAGCGGGTGGCGAAGAACACCACGCCGGCCGCGACGGCGAAGAATGCCTGGATCAGTGGAGCCGGGAACAGATCGATCAGCGCCCAGCCAAGCAGCAGGCCGAGCACCGTACCGATGATGCGCTGCACCAGCTTCATCCGGGTGGCGCCGTAGTTCGGCTGGCAGACGAACAGCGTGGTCAGCAGGATCCAGTAGCCCTGGGTCGGATGAATCCAGTGCAGCACGCCATAGCCCGCCGCCAGCGCGATGGACAGGCGCAGGGCATGACGGAACAGCAGCGAGGTGGGCGTGAGCTGCAGGCGGATGCGTTCCCAGACGTCACGCAGCGACTGCGGCTCGCGGTCGAGCAGCGAGCTGTCCTGCTCCTCGGCCAGGGCGTCGGGGTTGCTGGCGCTGCCGAGCAGGCGGTCGAGCGTGCCGAGGTTGCCAGCCAGTGCGCCGAGCGAGCGCAGCAGGTGACGCCAGGCCGGATTACTCTGGATGCGCAGGTGTTCCAGTGAAGCCTGCAGATCAGCCTGCGCTTGGCTGTATTGCTCGCCATATTCGAATGGCTGGCGCAGCTCGATGGCCTGGGCCAGCGCGTGGCAGGCTTTGCCATGTAAACGTAGCAAGCGCTGGCAGCGGAACATCACGTCGCTGTGGAAAAATGCCTCGGCCAGGTCGTTGTATGGATAGTGCGAGGAACTGGCGCGCTCGTGGATGTCCTGGGCAAGAAAATACAGCTTCAGGTAACGGCTGACCTTCGGGCCTGGCCGACCGTTGCCGACCCGGTGCAGGATGATTTCCTTGGTCGCGTTGAGCGCCGCCACGACGCGGCCGTTCTGCTTTGCCAGGGCCAGGCGACGCGCTTCCACATCCAGCTGGCGCAGCGGTTCGAACAGCGCCGCCTTGAGCTTGAGGTACAGGCCCAGTTCGCGGAACAGCCGCGCCAGGCTGTGCTGTACCGGCTGATGGGCGAACAGTGCGTGCCACAGCACCGACAGGGCGCCGTACCAGGCCGCGCCAGCGACCAACAGCAGGGGCTCCAGCCACAGGCCGGCAACGCCGCCGCGCTGCTCCACGCCGATCATGCTGTACACCGCCAGGATCAGCGTCGCCGAGCCGAGGGTCGCAAAGCGCTCGCCGAGCGCCCCCAGCATGGTCAGTGCGAACGTCGACAGTGCCAGCGCGCTAACGAACAGCCACGGGTAGGGAAACAGGAACTCTACCGTGTAGGCGGCGGCGCTGAAGCAGCCCAGGGTTACCAGCAGCGCCGCCAGCCGGCCTTGCCAGCTGTCATCAGTCTCGGCCAGGGCGCTGGCGATCACCCCGAGAAACAGCGGAATCAGGCTGTGCATCCAGCCCTGATACCAGCACAGCGCCAGGCTGCCGCCGAGAGCAATGAACACCCGCAGGCTGTAGCTGAACTTGTCCAGCGCCCAGAGACGACGCAGCGAGTGGCGCAGGGAGGGGGACGACATCCGGATCGGAAACCTTCTCGGGTAAGGGACGGAGCCGCGGCCTTGGGGCTGCGGCATTTCGATTGTGCCTCGCTTGTGACCAGCAGAGCGAGCGGCGGTTTGCACGGCGCTCCGAAAATGCGCGCTACCAGTCTATTCATCCAACGAGCATGCTGGACGCCTCGCCGGGCGGCGAGGTCACCGAGCCTGAACTCTGCGCCGCCGGCTCCGCTCCAAATCTACTCATCGCCAAACCGACAGCCGTCAGGCGGCTGTGCCCGACCGACAGGAGCGCCCCATGATCGACCTCCATTACTGGACGACCCCCAACGGCCACAAGGTCAGCATTTTCCTCGAAGAAAGCGGGCTCGATTACAACGTGCATCCGGTGAATATCGGCACCGGCCAGCAGTTCGAGCCGGCATTCCTGAAAATATCCCCAAACAACCGCATTCCGGCCATCGTCGACAACAACCCTAGCGATGGCGGAGAGCCGCTTTCAGTGTTCGAATCCGGGGCGATTCTCGAATACCTGGCCGACAAGGTTGGCCGCTTTCTGCCGCTGCAGCCGCGCCTGCGGGTAGAGGTGCAGCAGTGGCTGCACTGGCAGATGGGCGGACTGGGGCCAATGGCTGGGCAGAATCACCATTTCGTGCGTTTTGCTCCCGAGCAAATTCCGTATGCCATCGAGCGCTACGTGACGGAGACGGCGCGTCTTTACGGGGTGCTGGATCGTCAGCTGGAGGGGCGCGAATATGTAGCCGGGGACTATTCCATCGCGGATATCGCCATCTATCCGTGGGCGAAGGGCTGGGAGCTGCAGCGTCAGCGTCTCGAAGACTTTCCCAATATGGCTGCCTGGCTGGCGCGCATGGGTAACCGTCCTGCTGTGCAGCGTGCCTATCAGGTTGCCGAGGCGGTCGCGCAGCGTCCTGAGGAAGTGCTCAGCAGCGAGGCGCGCAAAGCGCTGTTCTAAGGCGCGATGCGTTGCGGGCTCTTTTCAGCGGTAGGGTCCCGCCCAGCCAATCGAGGCTAGGTCAGTTTCAACGCATCGGCTGGCACGGGGCGGTCGATGAAATAGCCCTGGGCATAATCGCAGCCGAGTTCGCGCAGATAATCCTGCTGCTCGACGCGTTCTATGCCTTCGGCCAGTACGTTCATTTCCATGCTGTGGGCGAGGGCGATTACTGCGCGGGTGATCGCGCGGTCGTCCTTGTCGTCGGGCAGGCCGGCAACAAAGCTTTGGTCGAGCTTCAGTTTCTGCACCGGCAGGCGCTTGAGGCGGGCCAGGGAGCTGTAGCCGGTGCCGAAATCATCGATGGCCAGACGCACGCCCAGGCTGCGTAAACGCTCGAGCAGCGCTTGGGCCTGGTCCGGGTCATCCATGACCGCGCTTTCGGTCACCTCAAGCTCCAGGCAATCGGCAGGCAAGCCTGTCTGTGCCAACACCCTGGCGACCCGCTGATCGAGCTCGCCGCGGCTGAACAGGCGACTGGAGATATTCACCGCCACGAACTGCAGCGGGCTGCCGGCCGCGCGCCAGGCGACCATCTGCCGGCACGCATGCTCCAGTACCCAGGCGTCGATGGCATTGATCATGCCGCTGTCCTCGGCAACCGGAATGAATTCACCGGGCGGCACCAGCCCACGCTGCGGGTGTTGCCAGCGCACCAGCGCCTCGACGCCAACCATCTGCCCATCATCCAGGCGGCACAGCGGTTGGTAATGCACGCGCAGCTCTTCGTTTTCGAGGGCGTGTCGCAAGCCGGCGATCAGTTCTATGCGTTGGCGTGCGTGCTCGGTCTGCGCATGATCATAAAAGGCGAATCCTTCGCGACCGCTGTTCTTGGCCTTGAACAGGGCCGAGTCCACATTGCGCAGCACCTGCTCGACGGTCTGCGCATCTTGCGGGTACAGGCTGATACCGATGCTGGCGGAAATGAACAGCTCCTGGCCCTCGAGCACAAAGGGCTCGGTGAGGCAGTCGATCAGCTGTTGGGCCAATTGAGCGGCCTGCTCGGCCTGGCCGCAGTCTTCACTGAGCAGGCCGAATTCGTCACCGCCCAGCCTTGCCAGCGTCGCGGCTTTGCCGAGTTGCCTGGCAAACCGTGCGCCAGCGGCCTTGAGCAGCAGGTCGCCGATGTTGTGGCCGAGGCTTTCGTTGATATGTTTGAAGTGATCCAGGTCGATCACCATCACCGCGCCACGGTGTGCTTCGTTTTGCGCGCGACCGAGGGCGTGCTCGACACGCTCGGTGAATAACAGGCGATTGGGCAGATTGCTCAGCGGATCGTGGTGGGCGAGGTGGTCGAGTTCATCCTGTGAGTGCTTGAGCACGCTGATGTCGGAGAACACCGCCACATAGTGACTGAGCAGGCCATTGTCATCGTGAATAGCGCGGATGCATTGCCATTGTGGATAGATTTCGCCGTTTTTGCGGCGGTTCCAGACTTCGCCGCTCCAGATGCCTTCGGTTTGCAGGGTCTGCCAGAGATGCTGGTAGAACGCAGCGTCATGACGGCCCGATTTCAGCAGCGTCGGATGCTGACCGAGAATTTCCGCTTCGCTGTAACCCGTGATGCGGCTGAAGGCGGGGTTGATGTGCACAATCCTCTGCTGCACATCGGTGACCAGCACGCCTTCCTGAGTGGCTTCGAATACGGCGGCTGCCTGGCGCAGGCTGTCGGCATCGGCGCGCCGCTGGGTGATGTCCTTGACCGTGCCGATGAACCGCGCAGGCTGACCCTTGGCGTCCACCTGCACGCGGCCTCGCGAGAGTATCCAGCGGTAGCTGCCATCATGGTGGCGCAGGCGAAAGGTGTTCTCGTAGGGTGTGTCGTGGTCGGCCTGCAGGATCTCGGCGAGGGCGCGCTGGTAGCGCGGATGATCATCCGGGTGCAGCAGCTGCTCCCATTGCGCGCGGTCATTGCTCAGAGCGCCCTCGGGCAAGCCGAGCAGCGCGTGATAACCCGCCGAATAAAAGACCTTCTGGCGCTGCAGATCCCAATCCCACAATCCATCTTCGGTGGCCGAGAGAGCCAGGCTCAGGCGTTCTTCACTGGCCTGCAGTGCGCTGCCAATACGCGCCTGTCGCTCGAGGTGCCAACGTATCGTGACATACAGCAGGGCACTGGTCAGGAGGACGAAGGTGAGCCCCTTCCACACCTGAATCTGCTCCGTCTGTCGGACAGTCAGGCCCAATGAGGTCAACAGCATGTCGCTGCAGAAAACCCACAGGCTGGCGACTACCAAGTAGTTCAAAGTCAGGCGCAGTGCGCCTTGGCGAGTAGTCATAACGGACGATTCGGTTCTGGGGTTCGTGGGAAGGTCATCGCTGTGGCCACCGTTGTAACATCCTTAGCCAAAAGTCCCAGTGGTTTTCCATAGAGTGTCGTTGATAATGCGTCGTCGGCCTGTCGGCCGCTGCGTCTTTCTCTGCAAGAGGTACCCCTGCCCATGTGGTACAACGGTTTTCTCGACCTCTCGGTCTGGCAACTCATCCTCACCACCTTGCTGATGACTCATGTCACCATCGTCAGCGTCACGGTCTATCTGCATCGTTATTCCGCGCACCGCTCCCTCGAGCTGCACCCTGCGCTCAAACACTTCTTCCGGTTCTGGCTGTGGTTGACCACGGCCATGAACACCCGCGAGTGGACTGCCATCCATCGCAAGCACCACGCCAAGTGCGAAACCGCCGATGATCCTCACAGCCCTGTCATCAAGGGCCTGGGTACGGTGATGCGCAAGGGCGCCGAGTTGTATGCCGACGAGGCGAAGAATCAGGATACCTTGCGCATCTACGGCAAGAACTGCCCTGACGATTGGATCGAGCGCAAGGTCTATTCGCGCTTTCCCATGGGCGGTATCGCCCTGATGATGGTCATCGATGTGGCGCTGTTTGGCGCGCTCGGCCTTACCGTCTGGGCCATCCAGATGATGTGGATTCCGTTCTGGGCCGCTGGCGTCATCAATGGCCTGGGCCATGCGATTGGCTATCGCAACTTCGAATGCCGTGACGCCGCCACCAACCTGGTGCCGTGGGGCATCATCGTCGGCGGTGAAGAGCTGCACAACAATCACCACACCTATCCCAATTCGGCCAAATTGTCGGTCAAGCGCTGGGAGTTCGATATGGGCTGGGCGTGGATACGCGTGTTCAGCTTCCTGCGCCTGGCCAAGGTGCAGCGTGTCGCGCCGATCGCGCACCGGGTGCCGGGCAAGGGCATTCTGGACATGGACACTGCCATGGCGATTCTCAACAACCGCTTCCAGATCATGGCCCAGTACCGCAAGTTAGTCATCGGCCCGTTGGTCAAGCAGGAGCTGGCCAAGGCCGACGAGTCGGTGCGCCATCAATTCCGCCGTGCCAAGCGATTGTTGTCGCGCGAGCCGAGCCTGCTGCAGGACAACCAGCAAGTGCATATCGATGCGATGTTGGCGCACAGCCATTCGCTCAAGGTCATCTACGAGAAGCGCCTGGCGTTGCAGCAGATCTGGGCCAAGACCAGCGCGAATGGCCACGACATGCTCGAGGCGATGAAGCATTGGGTGCAGGATGCCGAAGCCAGTGGCATTCAATCCCTTCGGGATTTCGCCGAGCAGCTCAAGACCTACTCATTGCGCCCGGTTGCAGTGTGACCCGGCGCTCATTCGCATAAGGCGCTCTGAACCGCCTGAAGCGGCCATGGTCATAGCAGTGACCCGGTTGCCACATGAAAGCCCGCCGTTCGGCGGGCTTTTTTGATCCTGTTTGGCAGCCCCACCGCACTTAATCTGGCACTGCAGGATCGGTATATGGACGAACTCGGCACTATCGACCTGGAAGAGTTGACCATGGCGCTGTTACACAGCCGCGCCGAGGGCACCCGGTTACGCGAGCGTGAAGAACTGTTCAGCACCTTGCTGGGCAGCGTTAACGCGGTACTTTGGGCGTTCGATTGGGCAAGCCAGCAGATCACCTACGTCAGCCCGGCCTATGAGCGCGTGTTTGGGCGTTCAGCTGGGCTGTTGCTTGCCGATTACGGCGAGTGGCGTAACAGCATTTATCCAGATGATCTGGAATTCGCCGCCGAAAGTATGGCCAAGGTGCTGGAAACTGGCGCTGTCGAAGCGCGCGAATACCGCATCATCAGGGCGGATGGCGAGATTCGTTGGCTCAGTGACAAGTGCTTCATCGGTCGCAACAGTGACAGCCGGGCAACGCCGATCATTTTTGGTATTGCCGAAGACATCACCGAGAAGAAGCAGCTGGAAGGCGAGTTGCACCGCCTGGCAACCACCGACGTGCTGACCCAGAGCAGCAACCGTCGGCACTTTTTCGAATGCGCGCAAAGCGAGTTCGAACTGGCCCGCAATCAAGGGCAGCCGTTGGGTTTCCTGCTGCTGGACCTCGACGATTTCAAGCACATCAACGACAACTATGGCCATCAGGTCGGTGACCAGGTGCTGCAGCAGCTGGCCAACTGCGCCAGTTCGGTGCTGCGCCGTGGCGATCTGTTCGGGCGTATCGGTGGGGAAGAGTTCGCGGCGCTATTCCCGGGCTGCGAGCCGGAGCTGGCCTCGCAGATTGCCCAGCGTTTGCAGCGCGAAATTCAGCGTCTGGCCTTCAATCACGAGGGTAAGACCTTTGGTGTTACGGTCAGCCAGGGCCTGACCTCCTTGCGCAGCGGCGATCCAGGTCTGGATGTGCTGTATGCGCGCGCCGATGCGGCCATGTACCAGGCCAAACGGCAGGGGAAAAATCAGATCGTCACCAGCTGAAAGTGGCGAAAAGCCGCCGTATGCTTCTAGAGGGTCAGCGGATAATTGCTCATGGTTGCTTTTTGAGCGTCCGCTGGCTTGTGCGCCATTCTCGGTAACCAACTGAAATCTTTGCAGTTATGCGACGCGAGTCAGCCATGGCATGTAACCTGCTGTGTTAGATTTGCCCAGCAACGGCCCGTGCGAGGCCGAGAATAACAATGCCGAGAATGTACGATGCGCTTTTTATGCATTCCTTGCCGTTCCCTGAATTCGATTAATTCCAACTACTGAGCTTGCGTGCTGCTGTCCTTGCCTGTGGCGTCTTTTCGGCTGCCTGGCAATGGCGGTCGTGCCCCGAATTCGGCTGATCTTTCGCCCATGAAGCCCCGTCAGTCCGATGTGCTGCAAACCAATAAAAGAAAAGACACTGGAGAGATCACGATGAAAAAGACTTCCCTAGCGCTGGCCGTAGCCGCCGGCACTCTGGGTTTGACCCTGGTCAACGTCGCGAACGCGGCGTTTATCGAAGACAGCAAGGCCAAGCTTGACCTGCGTAACTTCTATTTCAATAACGATGTTCGTGATACCGATACCCCCAGCAACAAAGAGTGGGGTCAGGCGTTCCAGCTGAACCTGCAGTCTGGTTTCACCGAAGGCACAGTTGGTTTCGGTGTAGACGCGCTAGGGCTTCTGGGTGTCAAGTTGGACTCCGGTGGTCGGACTAACAAGGCGGACCGTAGCCGTACTCCGGGCGTTCTGTTCCCTACCGATAGCGATAACAGCGCTGTTGATGAGTTCAGCAGCTTGGGCCTGACTGGCAAGATTCGTGTCTCCAAGACCGTAGCCCATGTCGGCACCCTGCAGCCGAAGCTGCCAGTCGTGACCTTCAACGATGGTCGTCTGATCCCGCAAACCTTCGAAGGCGCGCAGATTACCTCCAATGAAATCGACAACCTGACACTGGTTGCCGGTCAGCTGGAACACGCCAAGGGCCGTACTTCCAGCAATGCTGATTCACTTGCCATCGCCGGCGCCACCAATGGCGCGGATAGCAACAAGTTCTACTACGGTGGTGCCGACTACAAGATCAACAAGGATCTGCTGGTTCAGTACTACTACGGCAACCTGGATGATTTCTACAAGCAGCACTTCCTGGGTCTGACCCATACTTTGGCTCTGGGCGCTGGCTCGCTGAAGTCCGATCTGCGTTACTTCGACACCAACTCCGATGGGAAGAACGGCAGCACCGCTGGACGTGCTGAAGGTTTCCGCGCCGCTGGTAAGCCGGGTAACAACGGTGAGGCTGACAACCGCACCTGGAGTGCTTTCTTCACCTACAGCCTGGAAGGCCACGCGCTGAGCGCCGGTTATCAGCAGGTTTCGGGTGATAGCAACTTCATGCAGCTGAACCAAACTTCGATCCCTGGGCAGGGTGGTGCTACCACTTACCTGATCACCGACCGTCAGATCACCAACTTCGCCCGTGCTGGCGAGCGTACCTGGATCACCCAGTACGGCTACGATTTCGGCAAGGTTGGCGTCCCAGGCCTGACCGCCAACGTGCTGTACATGAAGGGTGACAACATCAAGGCCGTTGGTGGCGATCAGAAGGAGTGGGAGCGCGACCTGACCGTCAGCTACGTGCTGCAGGAAGGCTCGCTGAAAGGCATGGGCTTTGCGTGGCGGAATGCCTCGCTGCGTAGCCAAACGTCGACCGGCGATGTAGATCAGAACCGCCTGATCGTCAGCTACAGCATCCCGCTGATGTAAGCAGCGTCCGAGTCGCTCTACGCGGCGGCTCGTATCAATAAAAAGCCCGGACTGGTTCCGGGCTTTTTATTGTCTGGAATTGCCTGGTTTCAGCTTGCTGCAGTCACGGCGGGTTGCTGTTGCGTGATGCAATGAATGTTGCCACCGCCCAGGAGAATTTCTCGACCCGGCACCATGACGACACGGTGCTCGGGGAACAGGCGCTCGAGAATGGCCTTGGCTTCCTGGTCTTTCGGGTCATCGAAGCTTGGCGCGACGATACCGCCGTTGACGATCAGGAAGTTCACATAGGAGCCGGCGAGGCGCACCTCTGGGCTGCGTTCCTGGCTGCCGAGTACGCGATCGACGCCCGCGCATTCATCTTCGGTCGCGTGCAGGGGGCCAGGGATCGGCATCTTGTGCACGGTCAGTGTTCGGCCCTTGGCATCGCGGCTGTTTTCCAATACGCGCATAGCGGCCTGACAGCGCGAGTAGTTAGGGTCTTGTTGATCGTCCGTCCAGGCCAGCAGCACTTCGCCTGGGCGTACGTAGCAGCAGAAGTTATCCACGTGCCCGTCGGTCTCATCGTTGAACAGACCATCCGGCAGCCAGATGACGCTGTCGATGGCCAGGTGTTCGGCCAGCACGACTTCGATCTGTTCACGGTTAAGGTGCGGGTTGCGGTTGTGGTTGAGCAGGCATTCCTCGGTAGTGATCAAGGTGCCCTCGCCATCGACATGGATCGAGCCGCCCTCGAGCACGAAGCCCTCGGTGCGATAGCGGTCGCAGCCCTCCATACCGAGCACCTTGCTCGCCACCTGATCGTCGCGCAGCCAAGGGAAATACAAACCGCCCTCGAAACCGCCCCAGGCATTGAAGCCCCAGTCGACGCCGCGCAGCGTGCCGCTTGCGCTGGTCACGAAGGTCGGGCCGGTATCACGCACCCAGGCATCATCGGTGGTCATTTCCACCAGGCGAATGCGCTCGTGCTGCAAATGCGCGCAGGCGTTTTCGTATTGCGCCGCCGACACGCAGACCGTTACGGGTTCGAACTCAGCGATGGCCCTGGCCACGGCGGCGAACGCATGCTGCGCAGGCTTACCGCCCAGGCGCCAGTTATCGGGGCGTTCTGGCCAGACCATCCAGGTCTGGCTGTGCGGTTCCCATTCGGCCGGCATGCGGAAGCCATCGGCGCGGGGCGTGGTGGTCAGGGTGGACATGGTGTTACTCCGTGACAGGGCGCGGCTGAGATAAACCGAAGTCTATCTCAGCCTGCGTTTTTTCAGGGGCTTGAACTGCAAGTGGCGGCATTAGCGACGCAGAATCACTCAGACCGTATGCAGGTACCAGTTGTATTCGAGATCGGAAATGGTCGTTTCGAATTCCTGCAGTTCGGCTTCCTTGCACGCCACGAAGATGTCGATGTACGCCGGGCTGATGTACTTGTTCATCACTTCGCTGTCGTCCAGCTGACGCAGCGCATCACGCAGGTTGTTGGGCAGGCTCTGCTCCAGCTGCTCGTAGGAGTTGCCTTCGATCGGCTCGCCCGGCTCCAGCTTGTTGGTCAGGCCGTGGTGAATGCCGGCAAGGATCGACGCCATCATCAGGTACGGGTTGGCATCGGCGCCGGCCACACGGTGCTCGATACGGATGGCATCGCTGCTGCCGGTCGGCACACGAACCGCGACGGTGCGGTTATCCAGGCCCCAGCTCGGCGCGTTCGGCACGTAGAACTGCGCGCCGAAGCGGCGGTACGAGTTGACGTTCGGGCACAGGAAAGCCATCGACGCGGGCATGGTGTCGAGGATGCCAGCGATGGCATTACGCAACGGCGCATGCTGCTCCGGATCTTCGGTGGCGAAGATGTTCTCGCCGGTCTTCTTGTCGAGCAGCGAAATATGCACATGCAGACCGTTGCCCGCCTGGCCCGGGTAGGGCTTGGCCATGAAGGTCGAGTCCATTTCATGGTCGTACGCGATGTTCTTGATCAGGCGCTTGAGCAGCAGCGCATGGTCGCAGGCCTTGAGTGCATCTTTGGTGTGGTGCAGGTTGACTTCGAACTGCGCGGGGGCGCTCTCCTTGACGATGGCGTCCGCGGGCAGGTCCTGCTCCTTGGCGGCTTCGAGCATGTCCTGCAGGCAATCGACATATTCATCAAGGTCGTCGATCAGGTAGACCTGGGTCGAGTGAGGACGCTTGCCGGAGATCGGCGAGCGGGGCGGCTGCGGGCGGCCATTCACGTTCTCCTGGTCG
Organism: Phytopseudomonas seleniipraecipitans; assembly: GCF_900102335.1. Classification (GTDB taxonomy): domain Bacteria; phylum Pseudomonadota; class Gammaproteobacteria; order Pseudomonadales; family Pseudomonadaceae; genus Aquipseudomonas; species Aquipseudomonas seleniipraecipitans. The sequence continues at coordinate 349,490 of NZ_FNBM01000003.1, read as the reverse complement.
ATCAGGTAGAACTCCAGTTCGAAGGCCGCGCAGATGGTCAGGCCAAGTTCGTCGAACTTCTGCACCACTTGGTGCAATACCTCGCGCGGGTCGGCAAAGAAGGGGCTGCCGTCCAGCTCGTGCATGGTCATCAGCAACTGCGCGGTTGGGCGCTTCTGCCAGGGCTCTTTGCACAGGGTATTGGGGATGGGGAAGCAGATACGATCGGCATCGCCGATATCCAGGCCAAGGCCAGTGCTCTCCACGGTGGCGCCGTTGATATCCAGCGCGAACAGCGAGGCCGGCAGGTTGATGCCCTTTTCATACACCTTGTGGAGGCTGGCGCGCTCGATGCGTTTGCCACGCACCACGCCATTCATATCTGCAATCAGAAGGTCGACGAACTGAACCTCAGGATGTTCCTTGAGGAACGCGTTCGCTTCATTGAGCTGAACGGCACGCAGGGGTACCGACATGATGCAACACCTATGTTGTTGAAAATATCAATCAGTGGTTGATTAGTCTGGAGTCAATCCCAAACGTCAGAGGCTGTCAAGATATGCGAAGTCTGCCCTGAATTAGGGCGTAGTGGCCATTTTCAGGGCGTTTCAGGGCATTTCGACAGCTCGTCTCTGCGCCAATTTGGCCGTGTGTGCCGCAAGTCAGATTGGCGCTGTGAGTCCTGTTGTATAAAAAAATGAACAAAGCTAAGCTCCGTCACGACCCAGAATAATCCAACAATACGGGTGTCTGATGATTCGCATGTCGCTAGTCAGCGTCATTGCCGGTGCCGCGCAGCATGGGGTGTGCCCGTGCTTGCCCATCGACCGCGGGCCCCTGCCACAAGCAATTGACCCGCGCCCATCCCCTGTGCAGAGCGCAGCAATCAGCCGCGCTTGCCCCGCTCAAGAAACCGCACAGCGTGGCAACCCTATCGATTCCCTGACACCTTCTATATCTACCCTGCTGATCATGTGTGGTAGCCGACGATGGTCATCCGTTCGCCCCGGTGACTGGTTTTTTTGCAACGCAGGCGCTGCGGCTCGCTCATTGCAGCAGAGCCTGGGTCTGTCGGCTGTAACCCAGGTCGGTTACAGTCGTGAGCGGTGTGGTGAACAATGGCTGGCCACGTGCAACAGCGGGCTGTCTACCGCACCGATATGGCGTCACGAGCACGTGCCGGAGGCTGCGTGACAAGCCGAATTATCCTGCGCTCTGGCAAACGTCGAGCAGAGATTTCCTGAGCGCGGGACATGTCGAGCCGGCCGAGGATGCCGGTTTCAAAAAACCTGAGGTCTCTATGAGCACCAAATTGGACCAGCTCTCCAGCTGGCTGAAAGAACGCAAGATCACCGAAGTCGAATGTCTGGTCAGCGACCTGACGGGTATCGCCCGTGGCAAGATCTCGCCGACCAATAAATTCCTCGACGAAAAGGGCATGCGGCTGCCCGAAAGCGTATTGCTGCAGACGGTTACCGGCGACTACGTCGAAGACGACGTTTATTACGATCTGCTCGATCCGGCCGACATCGACATGATCTGCCGCCCGGACGAGAACGCCGTGTTCATTGTGCCTTGGGCCATCGAGCCCACCGCCCAGGTGATCCACGACACCTACGACAAGCAAGGCAATCCGATCGAGCTGTCGCCGCGCAATATCCTCAAGAAGGTCCTGCGTCTCTACGCCGATAAAGGCTGGCAGCCGATCGTGGCGCCGGAGATGGAGTTCTACCTGACCAAGCGCAACAGCGACCCGGACTTTCCGCTGGTAGCGCCCATGGGCCGCTCCGGGCGTCCGGAAACCGGTCGGCAGAGTTTCTCGATCGACGCGGCCAACGAATTCGATCCGCTGTTCGAAGACATGTACGACTGGTGCGAGCTGCAGGGCCTGGATCTGGACACCCTGATCCACGAAGAAGGCCCGGCGCAGATGGAAATCAACTTCCGTCACGGCGAAGCGCTGCATCTGGCTGACCAGATTCTGGTGTTCAAGCGCACCATGCGCGAGGCGGCGCTCAAGCACGACGTGGCCGCGACCTTCATGGCCAAGCCGATTACCGATGAGCCGGGCAGCGCCATGCACCTGCACCAGAGCATCGTCGACATGAGCACCGGCAAGAACATCTTCTCCAACGAAGATGGCTCGATGAGTCAGTTGTTCATGCACCACATCGGCGGGCTGCAGAAGTACATTCCCGAGCTGCTGCCGCTGTTCGCCCCGAACGTCAACTCGTTCCGCCGCTTCCTGCCGGACACCTCGGCGCCGGTGAACGTTGAGTGGGGCGAGGAAAACCGCACCGTTGGCCTGCGCGTGCCTGATGCGACGCCGCAGAATCGCCGGGTCGAGAACCGCTTGGCCGGCGCCGACGCCAACCCTTATCTGGCGCTGGCTGCCAGCCTGCTGTGCGGCTACATCGGCATGGTCGAAGGCATCGAGCCGAGCGCACCTGTGGTCGGCCGTGGCTACGAGCGGCGCAACCTGCGCCTGCCGTTGACCCTCGAGGCTGCGCTGGAGCGTATGGAAACCTGCCAGGTGGTCGAGCAATACCTCGGCCAAAAATTCGTCAGCGGTTACGTGGCGGTCAAGCGTGCCGAGCACGAGAACTTCAAACGGGTGATCAGCTCCTGGGAACGCGAGTTTCTGCTGCTCTCGGTATGACTCAACCGGGGCTGCTGCGCGATCCGCACGGCCCCGTCTATAGAAGGAGGTGAACATGTCGGTCAACAACCCGCAAACCCAGTATTGGCAGGCCATGAGCCGCGACCATCATCTGGCGCCCTTCAGCGATTTCAAACAATTGGCCGAAAAGGGTCCGCGCATCATCACCCGGGCCGACGGTGTGCACCTGTGGGACAGCGAAGGCCACAAGATTCTCGATGGCATGGCCGGCCTGTGGTGCGTCGCACTTGGTTACGGCCGTGAGGAACTGGTCGAAGCGGCCAGCAAGCAGATGCGGGAACTGCCGTTCTACAACACCTTCTTCCAGACCGCCCACCCGCCGGTGTTGGAGCTGGCCAAGGCGCTCTCCGAGATCACTCCGGCTGGCATGAACCACGTGGTGTTTACCGGCTCGGGGTCTGAGGGCAATGACACCATGCTGCGGATGGTGCGCCATTACTGGGCACTCAAGGGCAAGCCCGCCAAGAAGGTGGTGATCGCTCGCGAGAACGGTTACCACGGCTCTACCGTGGCGGGTGCCAGCCTCGGCGGCATGAAAGGCATGCACGAGCAGGGCGACCTGCCGATTCCGGGTATCGTGCACATCGCGCAACCGTACTGGTTTGGCGAGGGTGGCGACATGACGCCCGAGGCCTTCGGCATCTGGGCGGCCGATGAGCTGGAGAAGAAGATTCTCGAGGTCGGTGAAGACAATGTCGCGGCGTTCATCGCCGAGCCCATTCAGGGTGCGGGTGGCGTGATCATCCCGCCGGACAGCTACTGGCCGCGGGTACGCGAGGTTCTCGCCAAGTACGACATCCTGTTCGTCGCCGATGAGGTGATCTGCGGGTTCGGCCGCACCGGTGAGTGGTTTGGTAGCGATTATTACGGCAATACACCGGACCTGATGACCATCGCCAAGGGGCTGACCTCCGGCTACGTGCCGATGGGCGGCCTGGTGGTGCGTGACGAGATCGTCGCGGTGCTCAGCGAGGGCGGCGATTTCAACCACGGCTTCACCTACTCCGGGCACCCGGTGGCAGCGGCGGTGGCGTTGGAAAACATTCGAATTCTGCGCGAAGAAAAGATCCTCGAGACAGTCAGAGAAGAAACGGCACCGTATTTGCAAAAACGACTGCGTGAGCTGGCGGATCATCCGTTGGTGGGCGAAGTTCGTGGCGTTGGTATGCTGGGTGCCATCGAACTGGTGAAGGACAAGCAGACCCGTGAACGTTATCCGAGTGATCGGGCTGTCGGCATGGTTTGCCGGGGGCACTGCTTCGACAATGGATTGATCATGCGCGCCGTCGGCGACACCATGATCATTTCGCCGCCGTTGGTGATCAGTAAGCATGAAATCGACGAGTTAGTGGAAAAGGCTCGCACCTGTCTGGACCTCACCGCCCGTGCTTTACTGGTTTAAGGGTTGAGCGATAGGGCACTTATCGCCAGACTGCGCCGGCCAAAAAAGGCGGCCATGCGATCTAGCATGGTTGCCGATAATCGACACCACAAATGGAGCTGAACCGCATGATCAAGACTTTCGGCAAAACTCTACTGGCCGTGACGCTGGCTGGCAGCGTGGCCGGTATGGCGCAGGCTGATGGCAAGGTACTGAACATCTACAACTGGTCGGACTACATCGCTGCAGACACGGTGGCCAAGTTCACCAAGGAAACCGGCATCAAGGTCACCTACGACGTCTTCGACTCCAACGAGACCCTGGAAGCCAAGCTGTTCGCCGGCAAATCCGGGTACGACATCGTAGTGCCGTCTAACAACTTCCTGGCCAAGCACATCAAGGCCAAGGTTTATCAGCCGCTGGACAAGTCCAAGCTGCCGAACTGGGACAACCTCGACAAGAACCTGCTGAAAACCGTGGAAGTCAGCGATCCGGGCAACCTGTACGCGTTCCCGTACATGTGGGGCTCGATCGGCATCGGCTTCAACGCGGAAAAGGTCAAGGCTGTGCTGGGCGAGAACGCTCCGGTGGACTCTTGGGACCTGCTGTTCAAGCCGGAGAACATCGAGAAGCTGAAGGCGTGTGGCGTGTCGTTCCTGGATTCGCCAACCGAGATCCTGCCGATCGCGCTGCAGTATCTGGGCTACGAGCCGACCAGCACCGACCCGAAAGAGCTCAAGGAAGCCGAAGCGCTGTTCCTGAAGATCCGTCCATCGGTCACCTATTTCCACTCCTCCAAGTACATCTCCGACCTGGCCAACGGCAACCTCTGCGTAGCCGTGGGTTATTCGGGTGATATCTACCAGGCCAAGTCTCGCGCTGAAGAAGCGGGCGGTGGGGTCGAGGTTTCCTACAACATTCCGAAGGAAGGCGCCGGTACCTTCTTCGACATGGTGGCCATCCCGGCTGATGCAGAGAACGTCGAGTCGGCTTATGCCTTCATGAACTTCTTGATGAAGCCGGAAATCATGGCGGAAATCACCAACGAGGTGCACTTCCCCAACGGCAATGCCAAGGCCACGCCGCTGGTGGATGAGGCTATCCGCAACGACCCGGGTGTGTATCCGACCCAGGAAACCATGGGCAAGCTCTACGCGTTCCCGGATCTGCCACCGGCAGCCCAGCGCGCAATGACCCGCAGCTGGACGAAGATCAAGTCTGGTCGCTGATCGAGCTGCAACCGCGGCGGTTATCATCGCCGCGGTTCGCTCCTGCACTGATAACGGGCGGATCGCCGCCGCCGAGCGTTGTGACCTGTTGCAATGCTTACCCAAACCGCGACGCATCGCTTGACGGTGATGGGCCATGAGAAGAGGACGACCTGTGCATTTTCCCCTGGGCAAGATTCTGACCACGACGGCGCTTTCAGTTGGCCTCGTAACCTCCGCCTATGCGGACGGTACTGTGCATATCTACAACTGGAGCGATTACATCGGTGAGGAGACCCTGGCCGAGTTCCAGAAGGCTACGGGCATCAAGCCGGTATACGACGTCTTCGACTCCAACGAAACCCTGGAAGGCAAACTGCTCGCCGGCCGCAGCGGCTACGACGTGGTGGTGCCGTCCAATCATTTTCTCGGCAAGCAGATCAAGGCGGGGGCTTTTCAGAAGCTCGACCGTAGCAAGCTGCCGAACTGGAACAACCTCGACCCGGCGCTGCTCAAGCAGCTCGAAGCCAACGACCCGGGCAATCAATATGCAGTGCCTTACTTGTGGGGCACCAATGGCATTGGCTACAACGTCGCCAAGGTCAAGGAAGTGCTGGGCGTCGAGAAAATCGACTCCTGGGCTGTGTTGTTCGAACCCGAGAATATGAAAAAGCTGGCGGCTTGCGGCGTTTCATTCATGGACTCGGCAGACGAGATGATTCCCTCGGTACTCAACTACCTGGGCATGAATCCGAACAGCCAAAGCGCCGACGATTACGCCAAGGCTGAAGCCAAGTTGCTGGAAGTGCGACCCTACGTGAGCTACTTCCACTCCTCGAAATACATCAGTGACCTGGCCAACGGCAACATTTGTGTAGCGTTCGGCTACTCCGGAGACGTTTTACAGGCAGCAGACCGTGCCGCGGAGGCCGGAAAGGGCGTCGAAATCGCCTATGCGATCCCCAAGGAGGGCGCCAATCTGTGGTTTGACATGCTCGCCATCCCCAAGGATGCCAGCAATGTCGAACAGGCCCATGCGTTCATCAACTACCTGCTCGATCCGCAAGTGATCGCCGGGGTCAGTGATTACGTCGGTTATGCCAACCCCAACACCAAGGCCGGGGAGCTGATGGATCAGGACATTCGCCAAGACGAGTCGGTGTATCCACCGCAGCCCGTGCTGGACAAGTTGTACGTGATGGCCGAACTGCCGCCCAAGGCGCAGCGGCTGATGACGCGAAGCTGGACGAAGATCAAGTCCGGAAGATGAACCCTTTAGCGCCCGGCCCATGCCGGGCGCCATTTTTGCTGCGGGAGTTTGGTAATGGCAGTTGCTTCCAGTACCTATAAGAAGGTCATCGAGGGGAGTCAGCAACCTAAAGAGGTGCTGGTCAAGATCGAGCGTGTGACCAAGAAGTTCGATGAGACCATCGCCGTCGAAGACGTCTCGCTGACCATCAACAAGGGCGAAATTTTCGCCCTGCTCGGTGGCTCCGGGTCGGGCAAGTCGACGCTGCTGCGCATGCTCGCGGGTTTCGAACGGCCTACCGAGGGGCGCATCTTCCTCGACGGACAGGACATTACCGACATGCCGGCCTACGAGCGGCCGATCAACATGATGTTCCAGTCCTACGCGCTTTTCCCGCACATGAGCGTGGCCGACAACATCGCCTTCGGCCTCAAGCAGGACAAGCTGCCCAAGCAGGAGATCGAGGCCCGTGTAGCCGAGATGCTCAAGCTGGTGCAGATGAGCCAATATGCCAAGCGCAAGCCGCACCAACTTTCCGGTGGCCAACGCCAGCGTGTGGCGCTGGCCCGCTCGCTGGCCAAGAAGCCCAAGCTGTTGCTGCTCGACGAACCGATGGGCGCGCTGGACAAGAAGCTGCGCTCGCAGATGCAGCTCGAGCTGGTGGAAATCATCGAGCGCGTGGGCGTGACCTGCGTGATGGTCACCCACGATCAGGAAGAGGCCATGACCATGGCCCAGCGCATCGCGATCATGCACCTGGGCTGGATCGCGCAGATCGGCAGCCCGATCGACATCTACGAAACGCCGGCCAGCCGCCTGGTCTGCGAGTTCATTGGCAACGTCAATCTGTTCGAAGGCCAGCTTGTTCACGATGACACCGACCACGCGGTGATCGACTGCCCGCAGCTCGACAAGCCAATCTACATCGGTCATGGCATCAGCACCCGCGCTCAGGAGACCCAGGTCACCTACGCGCTGCGTCCTGAAAAACTGCTGATGGCCACGCAACTGCCCAGTGACCACGAGCACCCCGATTACAACTGGAGCCACGGCATCGTTCACGATATCGCCTACCTGGGCGGGCACTCGGTGTACTACGTCAAGCTGACCTCGGGGCAGATTGTGCAGTGCTTTATCGCCAACGCCGAGCGCCGTGGCAAGCGGCCGACCTGGGATGACCCGGTGGTGGTGTTCTGGGAAGACGATAGTGGCGTGGTACTGCAGTCATGAAGATGAGCAGCCTGACCAAGCGAATGCCAAACGGCCGACACCTGGTGATCGGCATCCCCTTCATTTGGCTGTTTCTGTTCTTCCTGCTGCCGTTCATCATCGTGCTGAAGATCAGTTTCGCCGAAGCCGATGTGGCGATTCCGCCCTACACCGAAGTGTTCACCTGGGTAGACAACACGTTTTCGATGGTGCTGAACCTGGGCAACTACATCTTTCTTAGCGAAGATGAGCTGTATGTGGCTGCCTACCTGGGCTCGCTGAAGATCGCGTTCTTCAGCACCATTGCGTGCCTGCTGGTCGGCTATCCGATGGCTTACGCGATCGCCCGTGCCAAGAAAGAAACCCAGATGGTGCTGCTGTTGCTGGTGATGATGCCGACCTGGACGGCGATTCTGATCCGCGTTTACGCCTGGATGGGCATCCTCAGCAACAACGGGCTACTCAATGGTTTTTTACAAAGCATTGGCCTGATCGACGCACCGCTGCAGATTCTCAACACCAACACCGCGGTTTACATCGGCATCGTCTATTCGTACCTGCCGTTCATGATCCTGCCGCTGTTTGCCAACTTGGTGAAGCATGACCAGAGCTTGCTGGAAGCTGCATCGGATCTTGGTTCGAGCAACTTCAACAGTTTCTGGAAGATCACCGTGCCGCTGTCGAAGAACGGCATCATCGCCGGCTGCATGCTGGTGTTCATCCCGGTGGTGGGCGAATTCGTGATCCCCGAGCTGCTCGGTGGACCGGAGACGCTGATGATCGGCAAGGTGTTGTGGCAGGAGTTCTTCAACAACCGCGACTGGCCGGTGGCTTCCGCCCTGGCGGTGGTCATGCTGGCGCTGTTGTTGGTGCCGATCATCCTGTTCAACAAGAACCAGGCGAAAGAGATGGAGGGCCGGGCATGAAGAACTTCCGTTTCTCCACGATGATGCTTTGGGTTGGCTTCGCATTTATCTATCTGCCGATGCTGATCCTAGTGATCTATTCGTTCAACGCCTCGCGGCTGGTGACGGTATGGGGTGGGTGGTCGACCAAATGGTATGCCAGCCTGCTCGATGACCGGCAGCTCATGGGGGCCGTGTGGCGCTCGCTGGAAATCGCCTGCTACACGGCGATTGCCGCCGTGGCGCTGGGTACGCTCGCAGCCTTTGTGCTAACGCGGATCAACCGGTTCAAGGGCCGCACGTTGTTCGGTGGCCTAGTCACCGCGCCCCTGGTAATGCCCGAAGTGATTACCGGTCTGTCGCTGCTGCTGCTGTTCGTCGCCATGGCGCAACTGATCGGCTGGCCAGCAGAGCGCGGCATGTTGACGATCTGGATCGCTCACACCACGTTCTGCTCGGCCTACGTGGCTGTGGTGGTGTCGGCGCGCCTGCGTGAGCTCGATCTGTCGATCGAGGAAGCGGCAATGGATCTCGGCGCGCGGCCGTGGAAGGTCTTCTTTCTGATCACCATCCCGATGATCGCGCCGTCGCTGATGGCTGGCGGCATGATGTCGTTCGCGCTGTCTCTGGATGACCTGGTGCTGGCCAGTTTCGTGTCTGGCCCTGGCGCCACGACGCTGCCGATGGAGGTATTCTCCAAGGTCCGTCTGGGCGTGACGCCGGCGATCAACGCAGTGGCCAGTCTGATCCTGCTCGCAGTATCGCTGGTGACCTTCCTGGTCTGGTTCTTCGCCCACCGCGCTGAGGAGCAACGGCGCAAGGCGTTGCAGCAGGTCATGGAAGAAAGCCAGGCAGCGATTTCCGCCCGGCCAGAGGCCAAGCCAGCCCACTGAGTCCGCTTGGTCTACAGGCAATGCCCGCCGTCTGCGTCAGCAGGGCGGGCATTGTCTTTTCCGGGGCAAGCCTGCTGCCGCTGGCTGCAGGCGCCGTCGTGCTGACGAGCCGTGCGGCCACGGGGTCGCCAGCACGCCGACTCTATCCGCGCCGGCTGTTCGGCTCGCCTCATCCGATGCCCGCTGAACCCATCAGTCGATATGAATATGCGCCACAACCAAAAACGCCCGGGCATCGGCCCGGGCGTTTCGTTTTGCGTGGCGTATCAGCGGGTCAGGTGCAGGAAGTGCATGTGGCGCTCGTACTGGTCGAGAATGTCGCCAATCACTTCTTCACGGTTCCAGCCCATCACGTCGTAATCCTGGCCGCCTTCGTCCAGGTGGACTTCGGCGCGGAAGTACTTGCGCTCTTCGCTGGTGTCATCGCGCGTATCGCGCATCACGAAGCTTGGCTGGATCAGCGCACGGGGACGAACCTGATACTGGAAGTCCGCTTCGCTGCCATGGCTGACCGACAGCGTAACGCGGCCGTCTTCACCGCTTTCCACCTTGGCGTCGCGGCCTTGCTTGCGCAGCTCGTCGGCCACCTGCTCGCAGGCGGGCAGAACGGTTTCGGTGATGAAGCGGCTCACGTGGGAGCGACGCGGCAACATGACCATGCTGCGCAGACGGCGCTGCCAGCCGCCCGGGGCGGAGCTGCTGCGCGAGCTGAGCGAGACCTGATCACGCAGGCCCCGCTTGGCAGCATCCAGTCTCAAGGCACGCAGCAGCCCCCACATGGACGCCATCAGCGCGATCACGAACGGCAGGGCGCTGGCGATAGTCGCGGTCTGCAGGGCCTTGAGGCCGTCGGCGAGCAGCAGCGAAGCGGCCACCACGCCCATCAGCACGGCCCAGAAGATGCGCTGCCAGACCGGCGTCTTGTCCTGGCCTCCGGAGGCAAGCATGTCCACCACCATGGCGCCGGAGTCAGCCGAGGTGACGAAGAACACCACGACCATGATGATGGCGATCTGCGACAGAATCATGGACAGCGGGAAGTGTTCCAGGAACGCGAACAACGCCAGGGCACTGTCCTCGTCCACCGCTTCGGCCAGGTCGGTGATGCCATCGACCATGATCATGTGGATCGCGGTATCGCCGAATACGGTCATCCACAGCAGGGTGAAGCCGGCTGGCACGACCAATACGCCGCTGATGAACTGGCGAATGGTGCGGCCACGGGAAATGCGCGCGATGAACAGGCCGACGAAGGGCGACCATGACAGCCACCAGCCCCAGTAGAACAGGGTCCAGCCGCCGATCCAGTCGGTTGGCTCGTAGGCGTAGAGGTTGAAGGTCTTGCTGACGATCTCCGACAGGTAGCCGCCAGTGTTCTGCACGAAGGTCTGCAGGATGAAGACGGTCGGGCCAAGCACCAGCACGAACAGCAGCAGCGCGACGGCGAGCATCATGTTCAGCTCGGACAGGCGACGAATCCCCTTGTCCAGGCCGCTGACCACGGAAATGGTCGCCAGCCCCATAGTGCAGATCAGCAGGCCGATCTGCACGGTGGTGGTGGTCGGCAAACCGTAGAGGTGGTTAAGCCCTGTATTGATCTGCAGTACGCCGTAACCCAGTGACGTGGCAACGCCGAGCACCGTACCGATCACCGCGAAGATGTCCACGGCATGGCCAATCGGGCCATAGATGCGGTCGCCAATCAGCGGGTAGAGCGCCGAGCGCAACGTCAGCGGCAGGTTATGCCGGTAGGCGAAGTAGGCGAGGATCAACGCGACAATGGCGTAGATGGCCCAGGCGTGCAGGCCCCAGTGGAAGAAGGTGAGCTTCATCGCCTCCTTGGCCGCCTGGACGGTCTGCGGGTCGCCAACTGGCGGGGCGATGAAGTGCATCACCGGCTCGGCCACGCCGAAGAACATTAGGCCGATACCCATGCCTGCGCAGAACAGCATGGAGAACCAGGTGGTGTTGTTGTATTCGGGTTCGCTGTGGTCGGGGCCAAGCTTGATGTCGCCGTATCGACTGACAGCGAGGAATACCACGAACAACAGGATCAGCGCGACGGAGAGGATATATACCCAACTGGCGTTCTCGATGATCCATGTCTGGGTGGCACCGAAGACGCTCTGCGCATTGTCTTTGAACACAGTGCTGTAGATCACCAGGCAGGCAATCAGGAACGTGGAGCCGAAAAATACCGGGGGGTTGAGTGTGGAGCGAGAAGACAGGGGTGCCTCCATGAGCTAGCTCTCCTTGGTCAGAGTCTATCCATGACAGATGCATCACTTGTTCGAGCTTAGGCTAGATCAAGCGAACAGTCGGATGGAGAAACGACTCGGTTTATCGGATGGCCGCCAAGGGCGGAAGGCCCGGCATAGTACCATCATCGATAGTGAGTTTCTTGAAAGTGCCAGCTATCGATAGGTTTGCTTGTTGTTCGTTCAGCTTATTTTTCGCCTTACAGGTTCGTGCGGTACTGCAGCGCTTCCGCCAGATGCTGGCGGCTTATGGCGGTTTCGCTCTGCAAGTCGGCCAGTGTGCGCGCGACCTTAAGCACCCGGTGAGCGGAGCGCAGCGACAGCGTCAGGCGCTCGCAAGCATGCTCCAGCCACTCGCGGTCTATATCGTTCAGCACGCAATGCTCGCGCAGCCCCGGCAGGTCGAGAAAGGCATTGGCGATACCCTGGCGGCGTAACTGAATGTCCCGTGCCGTCGCCACCCGGGCGGCAGCAGTCGCGCTGCTTTCACCACTGTCTTGCGGTGGGCTGAGTGCCGTGCTCTCCCGGGCGACGGTAATATGCAGGTCGATACGGTCGAGCAGTGGGCCGGATAGCTTGCCGCGGTAACGCTGAATCTGCTCCGGGCTGCAGCGACAACGGCCGCTGGGATCGCCGAGGAATCCGCAAGGGCAGGGATTCATGGCGGCCACCAGCTGGAAACGGGCAGGGAAACTGACCTTGTCTCGGGCGCGGGCAATCACGATCTGACCGCTCTCCAGTGGCTCCCTCAAGACCTCAAGCACGCGCCGATCAAATTCGGGTAGCTCATCAAGAAACAGCACGCCGTGATGGGCGAGCGTAATCTCGCCCGGTTGCGGGCGACTGCCACCCCCCACCAGTGCCGGCCCTGACGCGCTGTGATGAGGATGCCGAAAAGGGCGCTGCGGCCAGCTTTGCAACGGTGTATGGCTGGCCACCGAGCGAATCGCGGCGACCTGCAAGGCCTCTTCTTCCGTCAGAGGTGGCAGGAGCCCGGGCAGGCGACTGGCGAGCAGTGTCTTGCCGGTGCCGGGCGGGCCGCTCAATAGAAGATTATGACCACCCGCCGCGGCGACCAGCAACGCACGCTTGGCGGCAAGCTGCCCCTGCACCTCGGCGAGGTCCGGATAGGGTTGGGTGTGGCGCAATAAGCCTTGGGCTTGGTAGTGCGCCATTGGCGCTTGCCCGGTGAGGTGGCCGACCAACTCAAGCAGATGCCCAGCGGCCAGCACCGTGAGCCCGGACGCCAGGCTGGCTTCCTCGGCATTCTCCTTGGGCACCACCAGTGTGCGGCCTGCTTCGCGCGCGGCCAGTGCCGCCGGCAGCACGCCCTGCACCGGACGTATCGCGCCGGATAGCGCCAGTTCGCCGAGGCATTCAAGTGAGGTCAGCGACTCCGCCGGGAGCTGGCCGCTGGCGGCCAGAATGCCCAGCGCGATGGCCAGATCGAAACGGCCGCCATCCTTGGGAAGATCGGCTGGTGCCAGGTTCAGGGTGATGCGTCGCGGGGGAAAATCCAATGCGCAGTTGAGGATGGCGCTACGTACGCGATCCTTGCTTTCCTTGACCGCGGTTTCCGGCAGGCCGACTAGCGCCAGTGAGGGCAGTCCGTTGGCCAGGTGGGCCTCTACGGTCACGATGGGGGCGTCAACGCCGACTTGGGCGCGGCTGTGGACTATGGCCAATGACATCGATCACTCCTTGATCGGCTGCCGGCCGAGCAGGTTACTCGACCGGTGTGTGCTGCTGCGCTGAGGTGGTGCGTGCTTCGATTTCCGCGATCTTGGCTTCCAGCGCTTCGAGACGCGCGCGCGTGCGAGCTAGGACGACCATTTGACTGTCGAATTCTTCACGGCTCACCAGGTCGAGCTTGCTGAAGCTGCTTTGCAAAAGCGCTTTGAGCTGGCTTTCGATTTCGCTACGGGGCAGGGGAGTGTCGCCACTGAGCAGGCGCGAAGCCTGGCTGCTAAGGGCGTCGAACAAGGCTTTGGGTGGCAGCATGAGAACCTTCCGAAAACGAGTGCGCGCAGTGTAGCACGGTGATTTTCAGGCACGGCACCAAGGCTGCGCACCAATACCGTGCAGAGTTGCGTGCAGTTTGGCGCCCTCTTGGTGCGCCAACAGCGCCAAAGCTTATCAAGCGAAGCCGCAGATCCTCTCAACTCCCTGAAATGCGGCGGTTTGCCGGTATTGGCAAGCTTTCTGCTTAGTCGCTAGTAGCCCATGCACCGATGCGGTTCGGGTGAACCGGGCGGGCACTGCGCGGTTCGTCGGCAACAGTTAGCGCAATCGGATGGGCCTGTGTTGGCAACCGATGCATACAAAAGCCAGACACTGAGCTTAGACTTGCGACGGGGTAACAATTCCTGGGGCAAGTCCACCTTTACGGGAGAGAGTTTCATGAAACTAGTCACTGCCATCATCAAGCCGTTCAAGCTGGACGACGTGCGCGAGTCGCTGTCTGAAATCGGCGTGCAAGGCATCACCGTGACCGAAGTCAAAGGCTTCGGTCGTCAGAAGGGCCATACCGAGCTGTATCGCGGTGCCGAATACGTCGTCGACTTCCTGCCCAAGGTGAAGATTGACGTGGCCATCGCCGACGATCAACTGGACCGAGTCATTGAAGCGATCACCAAGGCTGCCAACACCGGCAAGATCGGTGACGGCAAGATTTTCGTTGTAAACCTGGAACAGGCGATCCGCATCCGTACCGGCGAAACCGATACCGACGCGATCTAAAGCTCCGCCCCCACCCCAATCGTCCCCAGGAGTTAAATCATGACTCTGCGAAAATTCGCAGGGCTTGGAGCCCTTTCGTCCCTGTTTTTCCCAGGCCTGGCCATGGCGCAGGAAGCGACGCTGAATTCCGGTGATACCGCCTGGATGCTGACTGCGACCGCCTTGGTGCTGTTCATGACCATTCCAGGCCTGGCGCTGTTCTACGCAGGCATGGTGCGTTCCAAGAACGTACTGTCGGTGATGATGCAGTGCTTCGCCATTACCGCCCTGATGAGCATCCTGTGGTTCGCCTACGGCTACAGCTTGGCGTTCGACACCACCGGGATGGAAGCCGGCGTGACCAACTTCAGCTCCTTCGTGGGCGGCTTGGGCAACATGTTCCTCGGCAACCTGACCAAGGAATCGCTAACCGCGGCTTTCCCTGAAAGTGTCTTTATCACCTTCCAGATGACCTTCGCCATCATCACCCCGGCGCTGATCGTCGGCGCGTTCGCCGAGCGTATGAAGTTCTCGGCGATGCTGGTGTTCATGACGGTGTGGTTCACTCTCGTCTACGCACCTATCGCCCACATGGTCTGGGGCGGCGACGGTGCGCTGATGTGGGACTGGGGTGTGCTGGACTTTGCCGGCGGCACCGTGGTGCACATCAATGCCGGTATCGCCGGGCTAGTAGCGTGCATCGTGCTGGGCAAACGCAAGGGCTTCCCGAGCGTGGCCATGGCGCCGCACAACCTCGGTTACACCCTGATCGGCGCTGCGATGCTGTGGGTCGGCTGGTTTGGCTTCAACGCCGGTTCGGCTGTTGCCGCCGACCAGACCGCAGGCATGGCCATGCTGGTGACGCAGATCGCCACCGCGGCTGCCGCCCTGAGCTGGATGTTCGCCGAGTGGGTTGCACACGGTAAGCCAAGTGCCCTGGGCATCGCCTCGGGTGTGGTGGCTGGCCTGGTCGCCATCACGCCGGCTGCCGGCACCGTTGGCCCGATGGGCGCGATGTTCATCGGCCTGGCTTCCGGGGTGATCTGCTTCTTCTGCGCCACCAGCCTCAAGCGCAAGCTGGGCTACGACGACTCTCTCGATGTATTCGGTGTGCATGGCGTGGGCGGCATCGTCGGCGCGCTGTTGACCGGCATCTTCGCGGCACCGGCTTTTGGCGGTTTTGGCGAAGTGGAAAACATCGGCCTGCAGTTGTGGATTCAGTTCAAAGGCGTTGCCTTCACGGTGATCTACACCGCCATCGTCACCTTCGTGATCCTCAAGGTCATCGATGCAGTGATGGGGCTGCGGGTCAGCGAGGAAGAAGAGTCGGTCGGCCTCGACCTGGCGCAACACAACGAGCGTGGCTACATCCTGTAAACCCATCGCCCGCCACGCAGTGGTGGGTTAAAGCACACGGAGTGCGCCCGGAGCCAACCCGGGCGCCTCGACCGCTCCATGCCTGAACAGGCGTGACGGCTAGAGGTGAAAAATGGACAACACAGCATTGACTGCACTGCAGTACGGTTTCGATACCTTCTACTTCCTGATCTGCGGCGCCCTGGTGATGTGGATGGCGGCGGGCTTCGCCATGCTCGAAGCGGGCCTGGTGCGCGCCAAGAACACCACCGAGATCCTGACCAAGAACGTGGCGCTGTTCGCCATTGCCTGCGTGATGTATCTGCTGGTCGGCTACACCATCATGTACTCCAGCCCGGAAGGTGGCATCTTGCCGAGCCTGGGCTTCCTGATCGGCGATGAACACAGCGTCGAAGCGGTGCTCGCCGGCGGTGAAGACGCGCCCTACTATGCCGCGCGATCCGATTTCTTCTTCCAGATCGTGTTCGCTGCTACCTGCATGTCGATCGTCTCCGGTGCGGTCGCCGAGCGCATGAAACTGTGGGCCTTCATCGCTTTCGCGGTGGTCATGACGGGGATCATCTACCCGGTCCAGGGCTTCTGGAAATGGGGCGGCGGCTTCCTCGACGCTGCCGGCTTCCTCGACTTTGCCGGTTCCAGCGTAGTGCACATGGCGGGTGCAACCGCAGCTCTGGCTGGGGTGCTGCTGCTTGGCGCGCGCAAGGGCAAATACGGCGCCAAGGGCCAGATCAACGCCATCCCTGGCGCCAACTTGCCGCTGGCAACGCTGGGCATGTTCATCCTGTGGATGGGCTGGTTCGGCTTCAACGGTGGTTCGCAGCTGAAGATGAGCACCATTGAAGACGCCAATGCCGTCGCTCAGGTGTTCGTCAACACCAACATGGGCGCCGCTGGCGGTTTGATTGCCGCATTGATCGTCGCGCGCATTCTGTTCGGTAAGACCGACCTGACTATGGCCATCAACGGCGCATTGGCCGGCCTGGTGTCGATCACTGCTGAGCCGCTGACCCCAAGTGCGCTGCAAGCCACCCTGATCGGCGGCGTGGGCGGTGTACTGGTGGTGTTCTCCATCCTGGCACTCGACAAGATACGGATCGACGACCCGGTCGGCGCCATTTCGGTACATGGTGTGGCGGGTATCTGGGGCACTCTGGCGGTCTGCCTGACCAATGGCGAGGCGACTCTGGGCGCCCAGCTGCTGGGTATCGTATCCATCTTCGCCTGGGTATTCATCGCCAGCCTGATCGTCTGGGCCATTATCAAGGCGGTGTTCGGCCTGCGGGTTTCCGAAGAAGAAGAGTACGAGGGCGTCGACCTGGCCGAGTGCGGGATGGAGGCTTATCCCGAGTTCACCAGCAAGAAATAACCGACTCGCCTCGCCAGCATTTCAGTAATGGCGAGGCTGCAAGATGTTCTTGCAGCTAAATAGTGGTCGAACAACAGCAAAGGGCGCTCAGGCGCCCTTTGTTTTTTTGTACGGCACGCTAGAATGCGCGCGTTGAAGAGGACGACGAACATGTGGCAGCAATGGCTGATCACCCTGCGTTCAAGGCCGCGAGGCTTCCACCTCGTAACCGACGAAGTGCAGGATGCGTTACCGGAACTGGCGAGCTGCAGGGTGGGTCTGTTACACCTGTGGCTGCAGCACACATCGGCGTCGTTGACGGTCAACGAGAATGCCGACCCGGCAGTACGCCGCGACTTCGAGCGCTTTTTTCGCCGTCTCGTTCCCGAGGATGCAACCGGGTTCGAGCATTGCGACGAGGGCCCGGATGATTTGCCGGCGCACTTCAAGTCGAGCTTGCTGGGCGTGCAGTTGCAGATACCCGTTAGTCAGGGTCGTCTTGCGCTGGGCACTTGGCAGGGGATTTACCTCGGCGAGCACCGTGAACAGGGTGGTGCGCGTCGGGTGCTAGCGACCTTGCAAGGTACGGCAAATTGAATTTTTTCCAGGCGTGCGGTATCGGACGACTGGGCTATAACTAACCTGCTTTTCGCAAGTCATGAGGCTGAACATGAGCGACGAAGAACTGGAACAAGACGAGCTGGAAGGCGCAGACGAGGACGACGGCGAGGAGCTGGCGGCCGCGGATGGCGATGTGGCAGATGACGACAGCGAATCCGACAGCCCGGCGCCTGCCAAAGGCAAGGCAAAGAAAGCCGTCGAAGTAGAAGAGCTGCCGAGTGTCGAAGCTAAGCAGAAGGAACGCGATGCGCTGGCTCGCGCCATGGAAGAGTTCTTGTCGCGTGGCGGCAAGGTGCAGGAAGTGGAGCCCAACGTGGTTTCCGACCCGCCCAAGAAGCCTGACAGCAAGTACGGCAGTCGCCCTATCTGACGCGAAAGCTGGTAGGAAACGCAAAAGCCCGCCCTCTCAGGCGGGCTTTTGCGTTTGTGTCGGAGAATATTGCTGCGGCACGGGAGATTAATGGCGGTAGCGGCCGTTCGTTATGGGGCATTGCTACGGCCGTTAACGATCTTTTGTAAGGGGGGGCGACGCTTCACCGTCCACCGCTCCGCAATCGCAATGGTGGACAAAAAGAGCGTTGTCCACCCTACGACCTATGCCCAGCGTTCCAGCAAGGCCGGCAGCTCGCTGAGGCTGGCAATCTCCGCGTCCGCTTCGCCGTCATCGGCCCAAACCTTGCGTTGCGGGTTGAACCACACCGCGCGCCATCCAGCGGCGCGTGCGCCGGCGATATCGTCGCCGGGGTGATCGCCGATGTGCACCGCTTGCTCGGCAGTCAGGCCAGCGCGGTTGAGCGCTTCGCGAAACGGCGTGGCATCCGGTTTGCCGACACCCAGCTCCTCGGCGCACAGAATGAAACTGAAGTAGTCGGCCAGACCCAGTCGACGTACATCGGCATTGCCGTTGGTGATCACGCCGAGTTTGTAGTGATTGGCCAGTCGTTCCAGCGTGGTCACGGTGTCGGCAAAAAAGGTGATGGCGTGACGTGCTTCGAGCATCGCCTGAAAGGCACCTTCGGCCAGATGCTGAGCCTCGTCGGCTGCATAGCCGACCCCTTCCAGAGCATGGCGCAGGGTACGGCGGCGCAATTCACTCAGTCGATATTTCAGGCCCGGCTCGCCTTCCAGCAGGCGGCTGCGGGTTTGCCCCAGGTAATCCACCGGCTGGCTCGCCAGGCGCGGTGCGTGCTCGCTGAGCCAGTCGCGCATGGCCGTTTCGGCGCCGAGGATCACCGGGCGATTGTCCCACAGCGTGTCGTCGAGGTCGAAGGTGATCAGGCGGATACTCATGAGTCCTGTTCCTTGCGGCGCTTGGCCCGTGGATGGGCGCTGTCGTAGACCTTGCTCAAATGGCCAAAGTCCAAGTGGGTATAGATCTGCGTGGTGGCGATGTCGGCATGCCCGAGCAACTCCTGTACCGCGCGTAGATCCTGAGACGACTCGAGCATGTGGCTGGCGAAAGAGTGCCGCAGCATATGCGGGTGAATGTGCTGGCCCAGTTCGCTGATGCCCACCTGGCGCACTCGCAGCTGCACCGCGCGAGCGCCGATGCGCCGGCCCTGGCGGCTGATGAACACTGCGCCATCCGCCGGGTTGGCCAGGGCACGCAGCGGCAGCCACTGTTCCAGGGCCTCACGCGCTTTGCTACCGACTGGCAGCTCGCGCACCTTGTTGCCCTTGCCGACCACGCGCACTAACCCGGCAGGTAGGTCGAGGCCATCCAGGTTCAGTGCGACCAATTCGGACAGGCGCAGGCCCGATGAGTAGAACAGCTCGAGCATGGCGTGATCACGCCGGGCAATGAAGTCGTCTTCCTGCGCGCCGTCGAGCAGTTGGCTGGCGCGGTCCACATCCAGCACCTTGGGGAGCCGGCGCTCGCCTTTGGGCGGCATGAGGCCGTTGGCTGGATCATGGCGGCAATGGCCTTCACGAATCAGATAGCGGTACAGGCCGCGGGTGGCCGACAGCAAACGGGCCAGACTGCGAGCTGACTGGCCTTCCATGTGCAGGCGTGCGACCAGGCGACGAAGGCGTGCGGTGTCGAGAGCTGCCCAGTCGGCCAGCCCCTCTTTCTCGCAGTAGGTGAGCAGCTTGCCCAGATCCCGGCGATAGCCGTCCAGTGTGTGGACGGACACCTGGCGCTCACTGCGCAGGTGTTCAAGGTAGGCCTCGAGGTTGGCGGCAAGCTTCACGCTAAAAACTCCGTGGGATGGGTTAGCGGCGCCTGTTACAAGGCCCTTGCAAGCTCGGATGTCGGCGCACCACCCAACCTATCGAATGATCGGCGTGCAGCTACCGGCCCGATCGTCCCGCTGCAGCGTTCGCCTGTTATCTGACAGAACGCAGCGGCGTGGAGAAGCGTGGCAGCACGCGAGACAGCACTTCGGCGATATAGCCGAGGAACAGAGTGCCCAGCGAGCTCTTGTAATGCTGGGAGTCGGCACTGCCGATCGCCAGCACGCCATGCAGCCCATTATGTGAAAGGCCGACTACAGCAGCCGAACCGACATCTGCGCCGGCACTGCCGAAGAGGAAATTCAGCTCGTGCTCGCGCAACACGCCGCAGATGGTCTTGCCGCCGGCCAGCAGGCCGCCGATGGCCTGGTGAGCCTCGGCGCTACTGACGCTACGGCCAACCGGCAACGGCATATCGCTGAACAGGATCAACCCCACGAAGGGCACCTGGAACTCGCGACGCAGGCTGTCTTCCACGCAACTGACGACCTCTTCGAGGCTGCTGGCGTCCATCAGATCGAGGATCAGGCGGCGCGTCTTGTCGAACAGCCGGTCGTTGTCGCGGGCCACGTCCATCAGGTGCGACAGGCGCTGGCGCATCTCGATGTTGCGCTCGCGCAGCAGTTTGACCTGACGCTCGACCAGCGACACGGTATCGCCGCGCTGGTGCGGAATGCGCAGTTCGGGAATCAGCTCATCGTGGTCGATAAAGAACTCAGGATGCAGGCGCAGGTAGGCGGCGACCGTTTCCGAATCCAGGGGCTTGGGCGAATCCTGTTGGTCAGTCATAGGCGAACCTGTCCTTCGTACACGCGCACGGCGGGGCCGGTCATCATAACCGGCTGGCCAGGGCCTGCCCACTCGATGGTCAGCTTGCCACCCGGCAGCTCCAGTTGTACCGGCGAATCCATCCAGCCCTGGCGGATCGCGGCGACGGCGGCGGCGCAGGCGCCGGTACCGCAGGCCTGGGTTTCCCCGGCGCCGCGTTCCCAGACCCGCAAACGGCCGCGTTGACGATCGACGATCTGCAGGAAGCCGACATTCACTCGCTGCGGGAAGCGGGGGTGGTGTTCCAGCTTTGGCCCCAGTTCGTGCACCGGCGCGCTGTCGACATCTTCGACGCGCAGCACCGCATGGGGGTTACCCATCGAGACCGCGGCCAACTGATGGGCGGTGCCGTCGACCTCGACGGCGTAGCTCAGGGCCTCGGCGTCGGCCTGGAAAGGGATCTGCTCTGGCGCCAGGCGCGGTGCGCCCATGTCCACGGTGATCAGGCCATCGGCGCGCACATTGAGTTCGATGATGCCGCCTTTGGTTTCCACGCGGATGCTCTTCTTCACCGTCAGGCGCTTGTCGAGCACGAAGCGGGCGAAGCAGCGCGCGCCGTTGCCGCACTGCTCCACTTCGCTGCCGTCGGAGTTGAAGATGCGGTAACGGAAGTCTACGTCCGGGCTGTGCGGCGGCTCGACCAGCAGCAACTGGTCAAAGCCCACACCGGTGTGGCGGTCGCCCCACTGCTTGGCGTGCTTGGGCTGGATATGTGCATGCTGGCTGACCAGATCGAGGACCATGAAGTCGTTGCCCAAGCCGTGCATTTTGGTAAAGCGCAATAACATCGGCATCACTCCGGCAGGCGGCTTTCGCCCGCGAAGAGCTCGTCCAGGGTTTCGCGGCGACGCACTTCGAAAACCTGATCACCATCCACCATCACCTCGGCGGCGCGGCCGCGGGTGTTGTAGTTGGAACTCATGACGAAGCCGTAGGCACCCGCCGAGCGCACGGCCAACAGATCGCCTTCGGCCAGGCTCAGGTCGCGCTCTTTGGCGAGGAAGTCACCGGTCTCGCAGATCGGCCCGACGATGTCGTACTGGCGGCTGGCGCCGTCGCGCGGCTGCACCGGAACCACCTCCATCCACGCCTGATACAGGGCTGGACGGATCAGATCGTTCATCGCCGCATCGACGATGGCGAAATCTTTGTGCTCGGTGTGCTTGAGGTATTCGACGCGGGTCAGCAGTACGCCGCCGTTGGCAACGATGAAGCGGCCCGGCTCGAACACCAGGGCCAGCTCGCGGCCTTCGATGCGCTGGCGCACGGCCTTGATGTAGTCGCCGGCCAGGGGCGGCTGCTCGTCGCGATATTGCACGCCCAATCCACCACCCAAATCGAGGTGGCGAATGCGGATGCCTTGTTCGGCGAGGCGGTCGACCAGCGCCAGCAGGCGGTCGAGGGCGTCGAGAAACGGTGGCAGGCTGGTCAGTTGCGAGCCGATGTGGCAATCAACGCCCACCACGTTCAGGTTCGGCAGCGCGGCGGCGCGAGCATAAACAGCTTCGGCGTCGGCGATGGCGATACCGAACTTGTTTTCCTTAAGGCCGGTGGAAATGTACGGGTGGGTGCCGGCATCGACGTCCGGGTTGACGCGCAGGGAGATCGCCGCGGTCTTGCCGAGCTCGGCGGCGACCTGCTGCAGGCGCTCTAGCTCGTCGGTCGACTCGACGTTGAAGCAGTGCACACCGACTTCCAGCGCGCGGCGCATGTCGTCGCGCGTCTTGCCGACGCCGGAGAAGACGATTTTGTCAGCGCTGCCACCGGCGGCCAGAACACGCTCCAGTTCACCGCGTGAAACGATATCGAATCCCGCACCCAGACGTGCCAGCACGTTCAAGACGCCGAGATTGGAGTTGGCCTTGACGGCGAAACACACCAGGTGTGGCATGCCGGCCAGGGCATCAGCGTAGGCGCGGTACTGCGCCTCAATGTGGGCGCGCGAGTAGACGTAAGTGGGCGTACCGAAGCGTTGGGCCACGGCGGACAACGCCACACCTTCCGCGAACAGCAAGCCGTCGCGGTATTCGAAGGTGTTCATGAGCCGTCCTTATTGATCTTGCGCAGGTGCAGACTGAGTATCATCCGGCAGATACAGGGGGCCTTTCTGGCCACAGCCGCTGAGCAGGGTGGTAACGGCGACAAGCGCGATGAGGGCAGTGAACAGCCGCTTCATGGTCAAATCCTTGTAATAAAGCATAATTGCACCGGAGTATACCGACCCCCCGGCATGTTGCCTATGCGGCGGGGTTCCCGTCCGGCGGGGCTTTGCTCTGGTACGCTGAGCTGCACCGAACAGAGCGCGGCGATGCTTTCTTTTGCGTACGATGCTGCTGAATCTTTCATGAGGTAAGTGCAATGAGTTTGACCGAAGCCCGCTTCCACGACCTGGTCGATACCGTACAGCAAGCGCTGGAAGACATCTTCGATGACAGCGATCTGGATCTCGATCTGGAGAACTCCGCGGGCGTGCTGACAGCGCGCTTTGCCAACGGCTCGCAGCTGATCTTCAGCCGTCAACCGGCTCTGCGTCAGCTGTGGCTGGCCGCCCGCTCCGGTGGTTTCCATTTCGATTATGACGAAGACAACCAGCGCTGGATCTGCGACAGCACCGACGAGCTGCTCAGCGAAATGCTCGAGCGCATCGTTCTTGAGCAGTCCGGCGCCAGCCTTGAGTTCGATGAAATCTGAGATTGCCGTGTGCGAGGCGCCGTCGGCTTCAGTGCCGGTCGCTTCGCCCTGCCAGCGACGCTGTTGCCTGAACGATGCTGACCGGTGCCTGGGGTGCGGGCGCCTGTTGGCGGAAATTCTCGAGTGGAGCGGTGCCGATGATGGTCGGCGGCTGGCGATCAGGGCACTTGCCGAGGGTCGCCTGGCGAGCGGATAGGCCTGCTCTTGTTTATTTGAGTGGCTGTGTTACGGTCGACTCAACCTGTGTAAAAACCCCGTCGTCTCGATGGGGTTTTGCTTTTTTGGCGTCCAGCAAAGGAGATATGCCCGCACCATGGCCAGCACACCGAACATCACCATTACCCGTCTTGATCTACAGCGTCTTGAGCAATTGCTCGACAGCCTCGATGATTTTGGCCCTACAGCCGAAGCCTTGCAGGCCGAGCTGGACCGCGCCGAAGTGGTTGGCCACGATCAGGTTCCGGCGGGCGTGGTCACCATGAACTCGCGCGTGCATTGCCGTGAGGAGAGCAGTGGCAAGGACTACCACCTGACCCTGGTTTATCCTCAGGATGCTGGCGGGGAAGGTAAAGTCTCGGTACTCGCGCCAATGGGCACTGCACTGCTGGGTTTGAGCGTCGGCCAGCACATCGACTGGCCCGCGCCCGGCGGCAAGCAGCTTAAACTGACGCTGCTGGCGGTGGAATATCAGCCGGAAGCGGCAGGTGAATACGCCCGTTAAGACGGCCCGCTTCGCCTGACTCGCAAGAAGTCAGTGCTGCGTATCCCGGGTCGATCGCCGCGCCCCGGGAGTCTGCTCAGGCCGTCGCGAGCTCCAGCGTTACCGGCCTGCATGCCGCTCCACACTCCTGAAGATCAATGCTGCGCTCGAACAGGCGCTGCACCGCTGGCTGGTGGCTGACGCCTATCAGCGTGCAGTCGGGCAGGCGCATGCGCAGGCGCTCGAGCAATTGGCAGGCTGCCTGCTCGTCGAGTTGATTGGTGGCTTCGTCGAGGTACAGGGTGCTCGGGCGATAGAGCAGGGCGCGGGCCAGCGCCAGGCGCTGCTGCTCGCCACCGGAGAGTTCCCGGCTCCACTCGGCGTCCCTGTCCAGCTGATCGGCGAGATGATCGAGGCCCACATCCTTGAGTGCGCCGATCAGCTCAAGGCCGCCTGGCGTCTGCGTAGCCGGATAGGCCAGCAACTCATCCAGGCGACCGCCGGCCAGGTAAGGTTTTTGCGGCAGCAGCAGGCTGCGTCCGCCCGGTAGCTGCCAGCTGCCGCGATGATGAGGCCACAGACCCATCAGGGTACGCAGCAAGGTGGTCTTGCCCAGGCCGCTGGCGCCCGCCAGGCGCAGCCATTCCCCAGGCTGGGCATGCAACGCCAATCCGCACAGCAGCGGCTCGCCGTTGGGGCGCAGCACATCCAGCCCGCAGGTGTTGAGCGTTTCGCCATGCTCGAGCTCGACCGCCGGCAGCCCTTCCATGGCCTGCTGGAACTGGCCGAGGCGCTGTACCGTGGCGCTCCACTCCATCAGTGTGCGGTAGGAGTAGATGAGCCAGCTCAGTGAACCGTGCACGGCGCCGAAAGCCGTACGGATCTGCATCAACCCGCCCAAGGTGATGGTCTTGGCCAGGAACGCGGGCAGGGCGATGAATACCGGCACTATGTTGCTGATGCGGTCATAACCGACGGTGAATGTGCCAAGTTTCAGCTCCCGGCGCATCAGGCCGCGCCAGTTTTCGGCTATAGCAGTGAAGCGCAGGGCCAGGCTCTGTCGCTCGGCATGCTCGCCGCCGTACAGGGCGATCTGCTCGGCATGCTCGCGTTTGCGTAATAGATCTGTTCGAAAGGCCGCCTCGCTGCGTTGCCGTTCATAGTTGAGATCGTGCAGCGGCTGGCCCAGCCAATGGGTGACCAGGGTGCCGATCAGGGTGTAGATCACCACGGCCCAGACCAGGTAGCCATCCAGGGTGACGCTGTAATCGCCGAGGGTGAAGGTCTGGGTGCCCGAGAGCTGCCAGAGCACGCTGACGAAGGCGCCGATCTGCAGGGTGTTGATGAACAGCGAAACGACCAGGCCGACGGTCTTGTCGGTCAGCAAATGCACGTCCTCGGCGATCCGCTGATCGGGATGATCCGGCTCGCCGCTCAGCCCCAGCCGGTAGTAGCGACGCTCACCCAGCCAGCGGTCGAGCATGTGATCGTTGAGATGCTGGCGCCAGCGCAGGATCAGCGCTTTGGTCAGCCAGTTCTTCGAAACGATCACCAGGATCAGTGCTCCGATGGCCAGTGCATAGCTACCCATGAGATCGAGCAGCGCACTGCCGTCGAAGGTCGCCAGGGTGTCGTAGAACGTCTTGCTCCAGGCGTTGATGTAGAAGTTGACCTGGACGATGCCGACGCCCATGGCGAATATCGACGCCAACAGCAGCCAGCCCGGCCAGCCGGCGCGGCTGGCCCAGAATGGACGCGATAGGTTGAAGAACAACCGCAGTGTCTTCATAAGCCGACGTCCTGCGCGGGCAGCACCTGCAGGCGTACTTCGTTGCCTTCTGGAAATACCTGGCGAGCCAGGCGCTTCAGGGCCTTGGGCTCGAGGGCTGCCGGCAATCGATGTTGCTCGCTGAGGTAGCGTGGGTCGTGCCAGGCGCGCTCGCTGAGAACTAGGCGATTGAACTGGGTGGCCGGATCTTTTACGCGCAGCGCTTCCTGGTGGGTCAGTTCGCGGCGCAGCGCCGCCACACGCTTGTCGTCGATGCTATCGGGCAAGGCGGACAGGGTCTGGCGAGCCAGCTGCCAGAGCTCGTCGGCGCGTTGCGGGTCGCTGGTGAAGCGCAGCTCGCTGTCGATGCGTTGGTGTTCCGGGCTCAGTTCGCTGTCGAACTGCAGGCTGTAGATGCCAGCGGCTTCGCCGCGCAGGCGTTGTTTCAGCAGGCCGTTGGCGATCTCGCGCAACGCCGCCACCCGGGCAGCATCCGCCGGGTTCCATGGATGGGGCTGGAAGCTGCCCGCGTAAAGGCTGGCGCGTGGCTCGCGAGCGATGGCCAGGGTGGCCTGGCGTTGACCAGGTTGGCGTGGCTTGGCCGTGATCATCAGCGGCTCGCCACGCGGGATCCCCGCCAAGTAGCGATTGACCAGCATTTGCAGCTCGTGCTCGGGCAGGTCGGCCATCAGGTAGTAGGTCACTGGCGCAGCAGCCTGGCGGCGCCATTGCGCTTCCAGCGTGGAGCGACTCAGGGCGTCGAGTTCCTGGGCGGTGGGTTGCAGCCAGTCATCGTGGCCCTGCTTGACGCTTCGCCAGGTAGCGTCCTGTTCGCTGCGCACGTTATCTCGCCGGCGCAACAGGCTTTCGCGCAGATCGGCCAGGCTCTCGCGGTAGGCCTTCTCATCCAGGTCGCGACGGACCTGCTGCGCCTGATAAAGCGCCAGCAGGCTGCCTAGCTTGTCCAACGCTGCATTGCCTTGGGCTTCGAGGCGTTGCGGGCCTTGAGTGAAGGACAGTTGCACGGCTTCGCGTTTTTTCCAGGCGTTGAGCTGTTCATCGCTCCAGCCGTGCGGGGGCATTTGCAGGGCCAGTTGATTGGCGATCTGCGCGCGCCAGGACTGGGCGCCCTGGTGCAGGAAGCCGGCGCTGGAATCGACGCGCAGCTGCGCCTTGCCATCAGCGCCCTTGGTACGCAGCCACACCAGGCGGTCGCCGTTGCTCAATTGCCAATGCTCGACCTTCTCACGGGTGAAGCTGCGACGTGTTTCGATGCTGCCCTGCGGCGTGTTGCTCCGTAGGTCGGGAATGGCTATTTGTTGCGGGATGGCGGGAGCTGCAGGGGCTTCCAGGCGGCCATCTGCCAGGTGTCGTATCTGCTGCTCGACGCCCTTGGTATCAGGCAGTATCAGCTGCACGCCGCCTGGCGCACTGAGTTGCAGCACCCGATCCGGGCTGTCGAGCCAGCTGACGATGCGCCGCTGCAGCTCGCGTTTGCTGATGCTGCTCAGATTGACCAGGGTATTGCGCGCGATGGCCTCGGGGTCCTGCAGCATGCGCTCGCCCACGGTGGCATCGTTGAGCTGCCGCACCCAGGCGTCGAAGTCCCGTGGCGTCGGCTTCGCCAGCATGCGCTCGGCGATCTGCCGTACCTCTTCTTTCACGGCGGCCACGTCCTCGTCGTACAAGCCATGCTGGCGCAGCCGTTCCAGCTCGCGCAGCAGGGTCTGTAGCGCTTGCTCGTGGTGTTGGCCTTTGACGCTGGCGGCCACCGCCAGCACGCCGGTGCGTCTGCCGATCTGGGTTTTCACCGCCGTCAGGCTGCCAATCCCTTCGTCCAGTGGCTGGCGGCGCAGTTGCCGCGATAGAGCGGTGAGTGCCAGGCGGTCCAGCAGTCGGTCACGTCCACCGGCGAGCGTCTGTTCGCGAATATCCACCTGCTGGAAACGCATCAGCAGAGCGACCTGGTTGCTGCCGCTCTGGCTGTCCTGCACGCGGAAGACTTTCAGCTTGTCGTCCAGCGGCAGTTCGAGGTGTTCGCGCGAGGGGCGCTCGCCCCGTTGCGCCGTGCCGAAATGACGTTCGATCTGCGTGGCCATCTGCTGGGGATCGAAGTCGCCGACGACATTCAGCACCATGTTGTTTGGCAGGTACCAGCGCTGCTGGAACGCCTGCAGCGCCGCCAACTGCGCGTGCTCGATGGCCTTGCGGTTGCCGATGGTGCGATGCGCCGGATAACGCGAGCCGGTGCGCTGTGCGGCGGCGCGTTTGGCGTTCATGCGCTGCGCGACTCCCAGGCCACCACGCCATTCTTCGATGACGATGGGCCGCTCGCGCTGCAGATCGTCCGCCGTGAAATCGCCGGCAAAGGCCATCGTGGCCAGCGCCTTCAACGAAAGATCGGCACTGGCGGTACCGCCAGGCGGGCTCATCAGGTATTGGGTGCGCTCGTAATTGGTCACCGCGTTGAAGTGACGGCCTTGCAGCCAGCCGGCTTTTTGCAGGCGCTGGCGCACGTCCAGGGCATCGCCGCCGTGGCTGTAGAAGGCCAGGTGTTCGAGCATATGGGCGACGCCGACCTGATCGTCGGCCTCATCCACCGAGCCGGCATGCACCGTCAGGCGCATATCCAGACGGCCTTTCTGCGTGTCCACGGAGATCAGGTTGTAGCGCAGGCCGTTGGGCAGCTCGCCACGTGTGACGATGGGGTGCCATTGCAGTGGCGTGTCGCCTGCGGGCAAATGGGCACAGGCACCGAGCAGCAGCGCTGCCAGTGCCGTGAAGAGGACTCTCACGGGATGCATGGCGCGCGCCTTTTAGAATTGGTAGCCGACTTCGAGCCAGTATTGGCGGCCCATCTCGTACTTGTACCCAGTGCTGCTATAGATCTCAGCGACCTCATCCAGGACGTTCTTCACATCCACGGCGACGAAGGCGGACTGGTCGCGAATTACCGGTATTTCCCACTTGGCCCGCAGGTCCCAAGTGAAGGCAGCATTGACCTCGCCGAAGCTGTAGTTGTCGTAGGTAGCTCCCTCGACCTCAATGGTTCCGTCCGTCACGATCTGCTCATACCCAGCGCGGTAGCGCAGGAAGTTGCTCAGCGTCAGGTTTGCTTGAGGAACATGGGTAATGGTGGTTATACGTGCTGTCCATGGGCGGTTGAAGTTGGCCGCTGGCAACTGGCTGAAGCGCATGAGCTTGCCGTCGTACATCACCAGTTCATCGTTCAGCTCATCACGGGAGAACGAGACGTCGTAGTTGGAGTTGTTGGTACTGCGAGTACGCGTCCAGTCTGCGGCGAATTGCATGCTCGAACGGGTGCCGAACAGGCGCAACTCGGCATCGGGAGTAATCGCCAGGGAGACTGCATCGGTCTCGCTGCTGCCGGCATTGGTATAGGTGGTGTAAACGATACTTTCATCAACGCCATCGCCAGGTGGCAGTCCGAGGTTCACGCCCTGTGTCCTGACAACTTGGTCGCGCCCATCGCGGTGCACGTACTTCAGCTCGAAGGTGGTGTTCAGCCAGCGTTGTGCGATACCTACCATCCATTCGTCGTTGTAGGGGATGTCGATTTTGCGGAATGAGCTGCTGTCGGCCTCGCCTCTGGTGATCGCGCCGAACTCGTTCACCGTTGTGCCTGATGCAGTGGCGCGTGACTGCCGGTATTCCAGGGACTCGCGGCCATCCGCCAGGCGATACTTGAACATGCTGCGTCCGTAGTAGCGGTTGAAACCTGTCGTCAGCACCGTGGATGAGTCGCCGAACAGATCGTAGTCAGCGGAAAAGCGCGGAGCGATGGTCTTCTTTTCCATGTAGTCATCGCCATCGAAACGAACGCCCGGACGTACTTGCAGGCGCCCCCACTGCATGCGGTCCTGCAGGAACAGGGCATAGCGCTTTTCATTCATGGATATTTCCCCTGCGTTGTAGTGCGTCAGGTTGCGGAAATATTGGCGAGTAAGCGTGCCTGATACGTTGGTGCCGATAGAGCAGTACTCGCTGTCCAGCTCGCCACTGGCAAAGCTGCAGCTATTGCTGCCTGCCGCAGTGGCGATCAGGCCAGCCGCCGTGGTCGCACTTTCGGGCCGTTTGTAGTTAGCCTGTTGATAGGCCAACTCCAGACCTGCCTGGAAGTTGTGTTCAATTCCCAGCGCCTGAATCGGCTCCCAATCGGATTTGAAGGTGTACGTCATGCTTTTCTGGCGTTGCTCGATATCGCCGAAACTGCCTTCGCGGCTCAAGCTCGTATCTCTAAGGGGATTGCCCCAGTTCTTTTCACTCGACCAGCGCCATTGCTTGCTCACATTGCTGTCGCTGTCGCGCGAGCTCTGCAGGTTGGTGTACGCCAGATTGTGGGTGAATTTCGCCGCGTCCCCGAACCAAGTGGCTTTGATAGCCGCCTGCTGGCCGCCTTGAAGAATGACGAAGTCCGAGTTCTTGGAGTTTTCGCGGAAATACTCACTTTCCTGAGGCGCATGAGTCAGCGATACATCGAGCTGCAGGCGGTCGTTGACTTGCCAATAGGTCTTCAGGAGGAAGTTGTCGATCTGGCGTGTCTGGTCTTTTTTACTCTTGTCACCCGTGCTGTTGAAACCATCGCTATAGCTGTTGAGCGGAATGGTGGAATGCTTGCGTGAGAAATTGAAAAGGGCGCCGAAGTTTTCGGTGACATGACCTTCCAGCGTTCCCCTGAGGGTCCATTTGTCGAACTCCGGCTGCTCCTGGCTGGTGGTGGAGTTTTCAAAATCTTCGCGGTCTTCTTCGTTGATGTGGTAATTGGCCCAGGCTGAGCGGCTCATGCTCATCGATAGCTTGCCGTGCAAGTCCTCGCTCGGGCGGCGGGTGACTGCGTTAATCACGCCGCCATTAAATCCGCCATATTCAGCCGGCACGTTGCTGTCGTAGACCCGCACTTCTTCGAGCAAGTCGGCGTCTAGGGCAATGCCATGACTACGGCTGGGCGTGCCCCGGGCATCGGCGATGGTGCTCCACTCATGGCGACCAGGATCCAGGTCGTTATTGATTCCCACGCCATCAATCATGAAGCTGTTCTGGTAGAACGCTGCGCCGTTGATGCTGATGTCCGCAGGGTCGATTTCGCCAGGCGTACTCGAGCTTTGTTGAGTGTTGCTGAACTGCACGCTGGGGTGCATTTGCAACAGCGTGGTGATATCGCCATTGGCGGCGGGAAATGCTTCGATGGCGCGACGATCGACGACGGTTTCGCCCATGAAGCTTTGGTCGGCGGCTGCCAGGACAACGGTGTTGCCAAGCTCCATGGCATTCTGGCTGGATTTGAGTGCGTGAAAGGTCAGCACCTGCTGCTCATAATCCCAACCGACATTGCTGCCATCGAGCAATCGCGACAGCGCCTGCTCGCTGCTCATCTGGCCGCGCACGACATTGCCGCGCAAGTGCCCGACCAGGCTCGGGTCGACGCTGACCTGCAGGCCGCTTTGCTGGGCAAAGGCGATCAGTGAGTCGGCCAGGGGCTGGGCGTCGAGATCGAAGCTGTGTTGGCGCTGCATCGAAGCGCTGGCCGGCTCGGCCGCTTCCTGGGCATGGCTGGTGGCCAGGGGCAACGCGGCGCACAGGCTGAGCAGCCCCAGGCTGACGGCCTTGCTCAGTGTCGGGGTGCCTGTGGAGGAGCGTTTGAGCCGGTGCGACTGCGTGTTCATGGTCTTCCCCGAGCAGGCCAAGCGGCCTTTGTTGAAAGCTAATACGAATCCCTATCGATTCGTGTTCGAGGCAAAGACGTGCTGGCTCGATGAATTTTCAGCAATTCACGAATTATTTTTCATTTGTTCGAAATATGGACTGGCAGGCGCTCAGGGCTGGCGAGTGATGACCCGCAGCCAAGGTGTCCAGTTACTGACCTGGCCCTGATAAGGGCGGATCACTGCACGTAGCGCAGCATCTGGGTCACTCAGGGCGTAAACGCCGGTCACGCGTTGCTCGCCCAAGGCGCGGTCGTGTAGCGCGACTTTGCCAGGCAGGTAAGGGCGCAGTTCTTCCAACACATCGGCGATCCGTGCATCGCGTACCACCAGTTGGCCGTTCTGCCAGGCCGCGATCTGGCTGATCGGCACCCGGTCTCGGGTCGCTTCGTGGCTGTCCGCTTGCCAGCGCAAGCGGTCGCCGGCGCGCAGTGCATCAGCCAGCATGACGCTGCCTTCGGCCACTTGCACCGAGCCGTGCTGCACGGCCACGGCAAGCGCGCTCTTGCGATTGGTGACGTTGAATGCTGTGCCGGTAACGGTGATCTGCAGCGCCTGGGCATCGACGCTGAATGGTCGGCTCTTGTCCTGCGTCACCTCGAAGAACGCCTGCCCGGTGAGTAGCCGGACTTCGCGACGGGCACTGCTGTAGCTCACCGCAATCGCTGATTCGCTGTCCAGATGCACGCGGCTGCCGTCTTCCAGCTCAACCGTACGCTGTTGGCCGAGGCTGGTACGGTAGTCGCTCTGGTAGGCCAGGTAACTGCCGGGTGCGATGAATACCACCAGGCAGGCGGCCAGAGCTCCTGCCAACAGGGCCGGCCAGCGGCGTCGGCGCGGACGCACGGGAGCCGTGACCGGTGCTGGACGCAAACTGAGAGTTGCCGAGGGTGGTGTTGCAGGGCGTTCGGCAGGAGCAGCCGCCGCTTCGGCCATGCCGGTGATGCGCCAGACCCGCTCGGCCTTGCGGTAAGCCTCGACATGGCTGGCATCCACCGCCAGCCAGGCCGCCAAGCCGCCACGCAGCTCGGCATCCTCCGGGCTCTGCTGGATGCGTAGCAGCCAGTCCAGTGCGGTGTGTCTGAGGTTGCCGGTCATGGTCGGGTCGGGGTCATGTGAAAAGGCGCCAGAGGGTCGCATATTCCTATGCACTGAACAAAGGACGTATCAGCTGCGAAAATTTTCAGATCAACCATTGGCCTGCTCCAAACGGTCCGCGCAATGGCATAGCGCCTGGTGCACCAACTGATGTGCCAGGCCGACGGATATGCCCAATGTGGTCGCGATGTGCTGCAGGGTGTGGCCATCCAGGCGATGCATCTCGAAGGCCCGGCGCACGCGCTCCGGCAGTTCCGCCAGGGCCGCGTTGACGATGCGCAGCTCGGCGCTGCTGCTGGCCTGCTGTTCAGGGCCGGGGCTGTCATCGGAGAGGGTTTCGAGCAGGCTTTCGCTGCCCGGCTGGCGACGCTCGGTGGCGAGTCGACGGCTGAGGTCGAAGGCCAGGTTGCGCACGATGCGGTACAGGTAGCCCACGGGCTGGTCGATCGCCGCCTCGGTGCTGTCGCGGTTGTTGAAACGCAGCCAAGCCTCCTGCACCACGTCTTCGGCCTGGGCACGGCAACTGACGAGGGACGCGGCATAGTCCACCAGCGCGTTGCGGTGGGCGAGGTAGAGGTCGAGTTTGAGGTTGGGTGCTGAGGACACGATGCGGGCTGCCGAGGGCCGTGCACAGCGGGCGTGCAACAGCGAACGCGCATGTTAGCTCACGCTGAGAATTATTATCAATAACTCCTAGAGCGCACGCAGAGCGGTGTTCAGCGCTTCTTCCAGGCTGGCCTTGTAGCGCAGGTAATGCACCACCGAAGGCTGGCGGTCGCCCAGCAGGGCGGAAAGATCCAGGTCGGTGATGTAGCAGGGATAGCGTTCTGCTTCGCTGCGCAGGGTGAGGATATGCCGAGCCACGTTGCTGAACAGGCTGCCGCCGTATTCGAGTTCGCAGAATTCCCGGTGATTGCAGTACAGGCTGATGTAGGCGCGCTGGCCGCTGCCGGGTTCGACGATCGCCTGCACATCGTAGAAAGGCTGGCTGACTTGAGTCAGCGGCGCAGGGCGTGGCTCCAGATGCTGGACGCGTAACGGCGCGGCAGGTTGTAACTGCTGATAGATGATCTCCAGTGGCGCCTGTGGGCTTTCCAGAGCGAGCGCGGCATTACGCCGATACAGCAGCGACTGCAGGAACCGTTGCAGGGGCGCCAGCAGGCTGGCCTCGTCATGGAACGGCGCCGAGGTGCGCCACACTGCGCCATGCTCGTCGAGCACGGTGATCTGCGCTTGGGTGTGCGTTTCATGCAGGCGGTAGAACACCTGAACGCAGCCGGGCTTGCCAGCGCTGAGGATCAGCGCCAAGTCTTCACCTTCCAGCACGTTGCGGTCGAGCCGTATCGGGTTGTACTCGGCGCGATCCTGGGCCAGGTGTTCGAGCAGGACGGGCAGATCCTCGAGGGTGGTGTGACGAACCTGGCCCGGCGTCAGTTCGAGCAGGTGATAGTGCCGGGCGACCTGCAGCAGATAACGCGGGCGTGCCTTGCTGTCGAGGTTGCTGATCAGCTCGCGCAGCAGTTCCTCGGTGCGTTCGGCAATGGCACTCGCCCTGTTGCGGCAAAAGCACTGCACGCGTAGTTCGGGTCGTTCACCCTCGGCCGGGAGTGCGTTGAGCAGATCAGTCAGGCAGTCGAGCAGCGCGTTCGGGCCTTCATAGCGCTCGACCATCAGTTCATGCCAGCTGTTGAGCGTGATTCGGTCGAGGGTCAGCACCAGGTTCTCGCGCACCCCTGAGTAGCTCAGGGGGTCCGTGCGCTCGCTGGTCATGTGCACGTTCATCTGGCTGTGCTGCTTGAGCGGGTCGAGTCCCACGTTGATCAGCAGAAGCTCCTGGATGGGCCGACGAGCACGCGCAAGAACACGTTCCGGCACGCTGCCTAGCGGCATGGGTAACGCCTGCGTCAGGCAGCTGAGCAGGTGATTGAGTTCGAATTCACCAAGGTCACTCTCACCGGGGTGCAGCGAAAGGTGTGTACCGCTGTCGATTACCCCGTTGCGGTGGCACCATGCGAGCAATTCGACCAGGCTGCGAGCTTGCCGCAAGGGCGCGAAATCCTGCCATTCGTGAGCGCCAAGGTTGCCGTTGAACAACGCCCAGCGCTCTGCCCTGGGTGTTGGGCAGTGCACCAGCGTCAGCGTGTCTTCGCCGAGGTCCGGGGCAATCCCGGGGTTGATGAACTCGACCTTGCCGGCGCGTCGCTCGAAGGCTGCATACAAGCGCCGCCCGAGTAGCGCCAGTTCGCGGCTTTCGGGTGGCACGTCGCCGGCTTGGCTGCCCGCAAAGGAGGAGAGAAATCGGTAGCTGTAATTGAGCTCGTTGACCAGCGCCTGTCGCTCCACACTGACTTGGCGCACCTTCCACTGGCTGCGGCTGTCGAGCATCGCCAACTGTCGCTCGCTCCATCGCCATTCACGGGTCAGGCGTTCGAGTAATAGGCGCTGCCAGCTTTTGGCGCGGTTGCGCGGCGGTTTGCTGATTTTCTTGTTGACCTTCAAATACAGGCAGCGGCGCATCAACTCCAGGCGCTCGGGCTCATTGCGCGCCTGCAGATAGTCCTCCAGCCGTCTATATATGATGATGTAGGGGTCAAGCTCATCGAGGTCCAGTTGGCCGTCGTAT
The DNA here is from genome assembly GCF_900102335.1 of Phytopseudomonas seleniipraecipitans. Lineage (GTDB taxonomy): Bacteria > Pseudomonadota > Gammaproteobacteria > Pseudomonadales > Pseudomonadaceae > Aquipseudomonas > Aquipseudomonas seleniipraecipitans. The sequence goes on along the minus strand of NZ_FNBM01000003.1, from coordinate 314,001 downwards.
ACCGACTGCTTGAAACGCAGCGACAGACACTCCACTCGCGGATGCTCGCTGGCATAAACCTCGGTAAGCAGCAGCTTGAGCGCCGACTTGTACGGAGATTCGATGCCCTTGAACAGCTGCCACATGCCGGCGCCAATGAATTCTCCACAGGGCACGTGTGCGAGATGGCCGAGGTCGAGAACCTCCTCGGTACGGATGAAACGCTTGCCCAGCAACACCCCGGTCACCTGCTCGTAGCGATGCTCATCGACTGCGGGCACCAGCCACCAGAGTGGTATGCGGCCGCCCAGCCAGATTGCCGTACGGTAGAACTCGTCGAGCAGCAGGACGTGTTGCGTGCTGCCGCAGTCATCCGAAGTCAGCCGGGCCTCGCGCTCTCTAGAACGAAAGCGCTGCGGGTCAATGAGGAAAAAGTGCGCTTCGGTGCCCTGGCTGGCGGCCCAGTCTTGCAGCAGGTCGCACTTGCGGCGCAACTCGCCACGCGCGGCTTCACTGAGGTTGCTGGCGTGGCAGACCCAGAAGTCCATGTCGCTCTGTTCGGCCTGCGCCACGGTACCGAGGCTGCCCATCAGAAACACACCATGGATTGGCGTAGGCGCCGGGCCACGGGCTGGCTTGTAGCCGAACGAACGGGTCAGGCGCTGGGCTTCGACGAGCAGTTCTGCGCTTGGCTCGAAGCCACTAAGGCCGGCCGGCGTCTGTGCGGACACGTAGCCGGGTAGCAGGGGATGGTTGACGTGAAACAGCAGCGGCAACAGCGTCAGTACCCGTTGCTGGCGGCTCGACAAGGCCTGCATGGCGCGCAGCTGACGGCCCTGATTGACACGCAGGAAGCGGGCGCGCAACTGCGTCAGCACCTTGCGGTCGATGCCGTCGTCGATATTCGGTCGCAAGGGCAGGTGGCGCGTCATGCTCGGGCTCGGCCAGGTGATGAGCAAGACTACCGTCGTGCCGGGCGGTGTCGCAATCGTTCAGTGGGAAGAGCCTACCGTCTTCGCAGCGGTAGGCGTCGGGTCGATATCAAGCGGGTTGCGGGGTGGTAAGAATGGCCCGCAGGCTCTGTGCATGTTCGGCGGCTTCATGACCAAGGCGGGTCAGGTAGCCGCCATCGGCGAGGCTGATCAGCCCTTTATCATGCAGGCGCTTGGCAGCTGCGACTGCGGCGGGAGCGGCATCGTGGTGGATCTTCAAACCCTCCTGACCATTGCCCAGGTTGAACAGCAAAAGTATTTCCAGTTCGGCGACCAATTCGGCGGTAAAGACCATGATGACTCCTGCCTGTCGTTGTCGTGCACGGCGTCGGCCGTGGGCTGCGGGGTGTCTGGCGCCCCGCAGACGAAGTGTAGTCAAGCCGGCGTCAGTTCGCCGGGCTGTGCTGCCATTGGTTGAGAATCTGTTGATAACGGCCATTGCCGTGGATGGTCTGCATGCCGCGCTCGAAGCGCCCCAGCAACTCGCTGGCGTTGGTGTGGTGGCGGGAAAAGCTCAGGTACAGCGAAGGACGATGCAGGGTGGCAACTGGTACGAACTGATCTTGCAGCACCGGGTTTTCTTCGAACAGCGCCTGAGCGGTGCCGCGGTAAGCGGCAACGAAGTCGACGCGGCCATGCTGCAGCATGAGAAAGCCGCTTAGGTCTCGGCGCACCGGTACGCGGATCACCTGCTCGTCGTTATCCAGACGTGGACCGTATTCGTAGCCGATGGTGACAGCGACTTTGCGCCCGCCTAAGTGCTCAGGATTCGGCGTTGGGTTGCTCTTCAGCGCCCAGAGCAGGATGTCGTCACTGAACAGCGGTTCGTGAGGAATCAGGAAATCGCTGTCGATGCGCTTGTCGGGCGAGGTGTTGAAGCAGGCCGCCAGCTGCCCGTCGTGGGCCATTTGCATGCAACGCGAGTAGGGGTAGGGCACCAGTTCGATCAGCGTGCCACTCGCAGCAAAGGCTGCCTTGACGATATCTACCGACATGCCCTGAACCTTGCCGTCGCGGTACGCCGTGTAGGGGTACCAATCGTCTTCGGCGCCGATGCGCAGGGGTTCCTCGCTCCGCGCACTAGCGCTCGCCGCGATCAGCAGCGCCAGGCAAAAACGGATAGAGGTCGAATGGCGCATCCGTAACTATCCACGCGGTTTGTCGGCACACCTTAGCAGTACACCACGTACGCGAGAAGGCGGCCGACTGTCGCTGTCGTCGACTCAGCTTTCGTCTGGCAGTGTCGGCAGCGCGCGCAGTGCTTGTTCATAGCCTTCGGCATCGAACGGGCGGTCTTCGCGCAACATGACGTCCACTTCGTGGGCCAGCACCATGGCCATCATCTGGACGATTTCCTCGCGCTCGTAACCGACCAGCGTCAGCTTGTTGAGCACCGACTGGGCGAACGCCGGCTCGCCTGATTCCAGCTGATTTTCGATGGCTTGAACCAGCGTGTTCTCGGTGAAGGCTTCGTCGTCGTGCTCGTCGGCAGTGCTCATGGTGCAGGTCCATGTGGCTGGAAAGAGCCTTCAGTTTGCCAGCCAGCCTGCGTGCTGGCCATGCAAATGCCGTTTCGTCCGTAATGATCCTATAATGTGGGAGTTTGTTTCGCATATTGAGAATTGCGAAAAACCCGATTAGAGTCCATCGCCAGGAGAGTCCAATGCCCGATAAAAACAACAATCACGCACCCACGGGTGCCCAGGCGCTGTTCAGGGGCCTGGCTGTAATCGACGCCGTTGCCCAGGGTGCCAGCAGCCTGGTCGACATCGGCGCGACCATCGGCTGCACGCGCAGCACTACCCATCGGCTGATCGCCGCATTGGTGCAGGCAGGTTATCTGCGCGCCATCGGTGGCAGTAACGGTGGCTATCAGCTCGGTCCCAAACTCATCGAGCTGGGCTACAAAGCCCGCGCACAGATGCCACTGGCGAACGTGGCGCGCCCCCATCTGGAAGCGCTGGCGCGGCTCACGCAAGACACCGTGCACCTCGGCGTGCGCGACGACGGCGATGTGCTCTACATCGAGAAGCTGCCGAGCAGTCGCGGCCTGGAGATGCGTTCGCGAATCGGCCTGCGCATGCCACTGGCACTGACCGGCATTGGCAAGTCGCTGATGCTTGATCTGCCTGAAGCGCAGTGGCGGGACCTCTACGAGCAGGGCTTGCAGCGCCGCGCTGGGCAGTCCGGTCTGCGCGAAGAATTCACCGCGTGGGAAGACTTCCGCAGCCTGATGAACCGCTATGCCGAAGGCGGTTTCAGTTTTGATCTGGAAGAGAACGAACTCGGCGTGCGCTGCGTCGCCGCGCCGGTGCGCGATGCCAGTGGGCAGATTGTCGCCGCGCTGAGTGTTGCCAGCGCGATCCCTTATATGCCGGAAGCCCGGCTGCACGAGTTGCGCCCGGATGTGACGGCGTGTGCCATGGCCATTTCCCATGAATTGGGCTGGAGTGCCTCATGACCGAACGCTGCGCGCCGACGCTGATTGCCCTCGACTGGGGCACCTCATCGCTACGAGCCTATCTGCTGGGTGACGGCGGTCAGGTCTTGGCTACCCTGCACCGGCCCTGGGGCATCCAGCACACCCCCGACGGCGACTTCGCCCGCGCCTATGCGGAGCTGGTCGGTGACTGGTGCCAGAAATGGCCGGGCCTGCCGGCGCTGGCGTGCGGCATGATCGGCAGCCGCCAAGGCTGGCGCGAAGTGCCTTACGCACGTTGCCCCGCTACGGCGAACGATCTGGTCGATGGGCTGCTGGCGCTAGATACCGCCTGCGGTACCTTGCATCTGGTGCCAGGTGTGCTCGACGCCAGCGCGCTGCCCAACGTGATTCGCGGCGAAGAAACCCAAGTATTCGGCGCCCTGCAACTGGCGCCCGAGCTATGCGACAACACCTTGCTGGTATTGCCCGGGACCCACAGCAAATGGGTGACGGTGCGCGACGGCGCGATCAGTCACTTCGCTACGCACATGACCGGTGAGCTGTTCGCGGTGCTGCGTGACCATTCGATTCTCGGCCGCCCGGCACGTGAACAGGGCAGTGAACGCAGCGACGACGCGTTCTATCGCGGCCTCGACGCGGCCCGAGACAGCGCCGCTGAAGGCGTATCCGCTCGCCTGTTCAGCACCCGTAGCTTGTTGCTCACCGGGCGCCTGACCGCGGCCGAAAGCCTGGACTACCTATCCGGCCTGTTGATTGGTGAGGAGCTGCGCAGCGTGCTCGCCGGCCTCGTCGGTGGCGTCTGCCCACCGTTGGTACTGATTGGCGATGCACAGCTGTGCGAGCGCTATCGCCTGGCCCTGCTGCGCTTCGGCGTCACTTCAGTGCGCACCTTGGAAAACGCCGGAGTCGCTGGCCTCTGGCACCTGGCCGGCGCCGCCGGCCTGGTCAACGTGATGCCCACCCCTACATCGAGGAATGCTTTGCATGTCTGATTCCTATCTGCAGCAATTGCCGCTGATTGCCATCCTGCGCGGTGTTACGCCCCAGGAGATCGTGCCCGTCGGCCTGGCATTGTATGAAGCCGGCTTCCGCTTGATCGAGATTCCGCTCAATTCCCCGCAACCGTTGCAGAGCATCCGTTTGCTGGCCGCCGAGCTGGGGGATAACGCCCTGGTTGGCGCTGGCACTGTGCTCAGCACCGGGCAGGTCGAGGAAGTGGCCCAGGCCGGTGGGCGGCTGATCGTATCGCCCAACTGCAACCCCGAGGTGATCCGCGCCACACGCCGCGCTGGGCTGTTCAGCTCGCCGGGTGTCGCCACGCCGAGCGAAGGCTTCGCCGCGCTTGAGGCCGGTGCGCAGGTGCTCAAGCTGTTTCCTGCCGAGCAGTTCAACCCGTCGATCGTCAAGGCCTGGCGCGCGGTGTTCTCGCGAGATATCGCCTTGCTGCCGGTTGGTGGCATTACGCCCGCCGGTATGGCCGCCTACGTCGACGCGGGCGCCAGTGGCTTCGGGCTCGGTTCGGCGCTGTACAAGCCGGGCATGAGCGCCGCCGACGTGGGCGAAAACGGCAAGGCCTTCGTGGCCGCCTGGAGGGCAACACAACACTGAGATTCGCTGCACCCGATCAACATGACAGCCGTACTCGACAATAATAAAAGGAGAGCTCGTTATGCTCATTAACCATGCACCCCGCATGTCGCAGTCTTCCACCCTCGGCAAACTGCTGAGCCGCGCCGGCTGCAAGCTGGCCGCACTGACCCTGGCGCTAGGCCTAGCAATGCCAGCGATGGCCGCTGAATGGCCGAGCCGACCGGTTAGCATCATCGTGCCTGCGGGCGCCGGCGGCGGTTCCGATGGCACCGCGCGGATCCTGTCCAAGTACCTCAAGCAGGAGCTTGGCCAGCAGTTCAATGTGATCAACCTGGGGCAGGGCGGTGGCGTCGTCGGCCTCCAGAAGATCATCAGCTCCAAGGCTGACGGCTACACCCTGGGCATCCTGTTCAACTACGCCCACTACAAGGAGATGGGCCAGGCCGATTTCAAGGCCAGCGACTTCACGCCCATCGGCCAGTACAACTTCGACCTGGCCGGTTTTCAGGTCAATACCGATTCGCCCTTCACCAGCCTGCGCCAGGCGCTCGATGCACTGAAAGCCGACCCTGCCAAGTACACCATTGCCTGCGCTGGCGGTTGCGGTGGCTCCTGGCCGATGGCCGTGGCCGGGCTGCTCGACGCCTGGCAGGTCGACCTGCAGAAAGTCCGCATGATCCCGGGGCAGGGCGCCGCTGCGGCGATGCAGGACCTGGCGGCCGGTGGCGTCGACTTCGTGCCGTGCTCGCTGCCCGAGGCCGACGCGCTGCTGCGCTCGAACAAGGTGCGCAGCCTGGCGGTGTTCGGCTCCGAGCGTCAGGCCGCCTACCCGGACGTGCCGACCCTGAAAGAAGAAACCGGACTGGATCTGGAGCTGGGCTCGTTTCGTGCTCTGGTGGCGCCTGCCGGCCTGCCGGATGACATCAAGGTCAAGCTCGAAACGACCTTGGAGAAAATCTACAACGACCCCGAATGGCGCAAGGAAATGGAAGCCCGTGGCTTCCGTCCGCAGTGGCGCAATGCCGAAGCCTTCGGGCAGTACCTGGAACAGCACACCCGGGACGTTCAGGCCCTGATCGGCAAGCTCAATCCTTAACCGGCGCAGCCGCCCGCGCCCGCGGGCGGTGTTGCTGATCGACAGGAGCGCACAGCATGAAATTCAGCGACATCACCCTCGGGGTGCTCTTCACTCTGCTCGGGCTGGGTGTTCTGTTGCACGGCCAGCAGATGAAAACCTCGCCGTTCTTCCAATACGGCGCCGGCTTCTTTCCGTCGATCATCGGCAGCCTGCTGGCGGTCTGTGGCGCGATCCTGTTGATCAAGGGCATGCGCCTGGCGCTGGCCCAGCAAAGCGGCTTCTGGCTGGTACAAGCCGGGCCCTGGCTGCGTGATCGCGAGCGGGTAGTCAACATCGTGCTGGTGCCGCTGCTGGTCGCGGTGTTCATCGCCGTGGTCGAACACGCCGGCTTCCTGGTTTGCGGTGTGCTGCTGATCGGCGTGCTCTGCCAGCGCTTCAGTGGCCGCCCACTGCTGTCTTGGGTCACCGCGATACTGGTCACGCTGTTTCTCTACCTGTTTTTTCAGCAGGTGATGAGCGTGCAATTGCCCATGGGCTTTCTCACCGGCTACCTGGGAGGCTGATCGTGGAAGCGATAATCAATGCATTCGGCATGGTCATGACCTTCGAAGTCCTGGCAGTGATGGTGATCGCCGCGCTGTACGGGTTGTTCGTCGGTGCCATTCCCGGCCTCACTGCCAGCATGGCGGTGGCGCTGATGGTGCCGGTGACCTTTTTCATGGACCCGGTGCCGGCGATTGCCGCCATTGTCACCATGGCCGCCATGGCGATCTTCTCCGGTGACCTGCCGGCGGTTTACATGCGCATGCCCGGCACTCCGGCCTCCGCTGCTTACACCGAGCCCTGCTATGGCCTGTCGCAGCGCGGCCTGGGTGAGTACGCACTGAGCATGAGTGCGGTGAGCTCGGCCATCGGTGGCAGCGTGGGCGTGTTGGCGCTGATTCTCTGCGCCCCGTTTCTTGCCGAATTTGCCCTCAACTTCAGCTCGTTCGAATATTTCTGGCTGGCCTGTATGGGCCTGACGGCCGCCATTGCGGTGTCCGACAGTTCACCCGTCAAAGGCGCCGTGTCGCTGTTGCTCGGTTTGCTGGTGGCCAGCGTCGGGTTGGACCCGGTATCCGGCGAGTCGCGCTTCACCTTCGGCAATGCCGATCTGCTCGGCGGCCTGGGGTTCATTCCGGTGATCATCGGTCTGTTCGCCGTCGCGGAAATCCTGCGTTTCTGCACTCGTAACAGCCGCACCGGCAACTCCCGACAGGCCGCGTTGGTGCCGCAGAAACCCATGCTGCTGCAGGCGCTGCGCGACATCTTCAAATACAAGGCTGGCGTTGTTCAGGGTTCGTTCGTGGGGGTGCTGGTGGGCATTTTGCCGGGCGCTGGCGCTGATGTGGCGGCGTACATTTCCTATGCAATGTCCAAGCGCGCCGCGGCCAAGCGGCCTACCGAGGACGAGATCAACATGGCCAAGATCGTCCCGGCCACGGCGGCCAACAACGCGGCGGTGGGTGGCAGTTTCATTCCGGCCACTGTGTTCGGCATTCCCGGCGACTCGCTCACCGCGATCGTGATTGGCGTGCTGTTCATGAAGGGGCTGAATCCGGGACCGACGATCTTTACCGAAAACGCCGACATGATCAACGCGGTGTTCCTGGCGTTCCTGCTCGCCAACATCCTGCTGATTCCGTTCGGGTTCCTCGCTATCAAGCTGTTCAAACGGGTGCTGCAGGTGCCGCAGAGCATGCTCATGCCGGTGATCCTCGCGTTCTCCATGGTCGGTGCCTTCGCGGTGGAAAACACCCTGTTCGCCATCGTCATCATTCTTGCCTTCGGCATCATCGGTTTCTTCATGGAAGAGAACGGTTTTCCGCTGGCACCAATGATTCTCGGCATCGTCCTCGGGCCGATGCTCGAGGAAACGTTCATCACCTCGATGATGCGTGCCCAGGGCGACCTGATGGTGTTCTTCGAACGCCCGGTCTCGCTGGCGCTGGCCATCATTACCCTGTCTTTGTGGATGCTGCCGGTGCTGTTGCGCCTGCTCAAGCGCCGTGCCGGTATCACCCCTGAATCCCCTGCTCATCGTAAAGAGGAATGCACCCTATGACGTTCAACGACCTGCGCGGCAAGCGCGTTCTAATCACCGGTTCTACCCTCGGTATCGGCCTGGCCACTGCCCGCGCCTTCGCCAAGCTGGGCGCCCACGTTGGCATCACCGCACGCAACACGCCGGCCAACCTCGATACGCTGCTCAGCGAGCTGTCGGCCGATGGCGGCCAGGCCGCGTTCTTCGCCGGCGACCTCGGCAAGACCGAGGCCTGTGTGGCCACCGTCGCGGCATTCGTCGAGCGCTTCGGCGGCATCGATGTGCTGATCAACAACGCCGGGGCGCTGCTGGAACGTCGTGGCCTGGAAAGCATCGACGATGCCTTCTTCGACGCCATGACCGACGTCAACCTGCGTTCGGCGCTGATGGTCACTCGCGAGGCCATTCCCCATCTGCGCGCATCGGCCGAGGCCAGCGGGCAGAGCGCCGCGGTGATCACCACCGGCTCGATCGCCGCCCACGGTGGCGGTGGTCCGGGTGCCAGCCTGTACGCGGCAGCCAAGGCCTGGCTGCATAACATCCAGCGCAACTGGGTGCGGGAGTTCACCCCAGCCAACATCCGTTTCAATATCGTCTCACCCGGTACCGTGGACACCGCATTCCACGCCGACAAGGACGAGGCCGCGCGCGCGGCAGTAAGCACCACCATTCCGATGGGCCGTTTTGGCACCCCGGACGAGATGGCGCCGTCTTACCTGTTCCTTGCGTCACACGCCTGCAGCGGCTACATCACCGGCCAGGTGCTCGACGTCAACGGCGGGCAGGCCATGCCATGAGCATGCCTGTCGCATTGGCCCCCGGCGTGCTGAGCTACGGTGCGCCGATTGGCCTGGAGCAGGCGCAGCATGTCGCAGCGGCTGCGCAGCGTGAGGCTCAGGCCAATGGCTGGCCGATGGTGATTGCCGTGGCCGACAGCGGCGGCCACCTAGTGCTGCTGCACAAGCTCGATGAAGCGGCGCTGGGCAGTGTCGACGTGGCGATCAAGAAGGCTTCCACGGCGGCCCTGTTCAAGCGCTCGACCAAGGGCTTCGAGGAAACCCTGGCCACCGGTGGAGCGGCGTTGCGGCTGCTGTCGATGCACAACGCCATTCTGCTCGAAGGAGGCGTACCGCTGGTGCAGGACGGCAAGGTCATCGGCGCCATCGGCGTATCGGGCATGCATCCTACTCAGGACGGGCAGGTGGCGCTGGCCGGCGCGGCCGCGCTCGGCTGACAGAGCGCCCGCGCATGCAACGTGCGCGGGCTAGCTTGCTCAAGCGCGGTTGGCGATTTTCTGCAGGTTTTCGTGGATCTTGAACAGCACTATCATCAGCTCGCACCAGATGCGCGCGCCGATGGCGCCGCCGATCAGGGTGCCGAGGCCGCCGAGAAAACTGCCGTAACCACTGAACATCATGCCCAGGCCGCTGACTGCCACGCTGAGCAGCAACAGCCAGTAGACGAAGGTGATGATTTTCGGGGTGAGCATCGCGTCGAAGAAGAACAGGTTCTTCATGGTGTAACTCCAGTCCATGGTAGGGATACCCGGGCGGTAGAGGCTACCGCATGCGGCGCAGTGAGCGCCCGAGGCGGGCGCAGAGTAGCAGCCCAGAGCGGCCGCAGCCAGCCGCCAGGAAAAGCCCATGGCAAAGCTCCATGAATGGAGTTAGCGTGCTCCTTCCAGCGGTGTTTCGCCGGTCTCTTCAGAGGATACCTATCCATGCTCAGACTTCACGGTTTCGCGGTCAGTAACTACTACAACATGGTCAAGCTCGCCCTGCTGGAAAAGGGCATGCCGTTCGAGGAGGCCACTGTTTACGCGTCCCGTGACGAGGCATTTCTTGCCATCAGCCCGCGAGGCAAGGTGCCGGTGCTGCAGTGCGAGGTGGGCTATATCAGCGAGACATCGGCGATTCTCGAGTATGTTGAGAGCCTGGGCCAGGGTCCTGCCTTGCTGCCAGGAGGAGCCTTTGAGCAGGCGCGGGTTCGCGAGCTTGCCAAGCACATCGAGCTGTATATCGAGTTGCCTGCGCGAGCCTGCTATGCGCAGGCATTTTTCGGCATGCAGGTCGATGCGGCAATTCTGGCTAAAAGCCGCGAAGAGCTGCTTGCCGGTGTCGATTCGCTCAAGCGTCTGGGGCGTTTTGCGCCCTATGTGGCAGGTGATAGCCTGACGCTGGCCGATCTGTATTTTCTGTATAGCATCGACCTGGCGGCCGGCGTCGCCCACAAGCTGTTCGAGATCGACCTGCTGGCCGATTTGCCACAAGCCCGAGCGCTGCTCGAACGTTTCGCCGGCAACCCCAACGTGCAGCGTATTGCGGTCGACAAGGACGCGGCGATGGGGCCGTTCATGGCCCACATGCAGGCGCGTTTCAAGGGCTGATCAGCCAGCGGCGAACTGGCTCAGGGCGTCTCCGGTCAGGCGGTAGCCGATCCACTCGTTCTGCGGCTTGGCGCCGATGGAATCATAGAAGTCGATGGCCGGCGTGTTCCAGTCCAGCACTGACCACTCGAAGCGACCGCAACCACGCGCCACCGCCAGTTTGGCCAGGTGGCGCAGCAGCGCCTTGCCGGCACCGACACCGCGCTGCTCTGGAGTGATGTACAAGTCTTCTAGGTACAGGCCGTGCTTACCCAGCCAGGTCGAGTAGTTGAAGAAGTACACCGCGTAGCCGATGGGCTCGCCATCCAACTCGCAGATCAGGCCGTGGGCGGTGGTTCCGTCGGCGAACAGGCTGTTCTCGATGCCGGCGACGTCGGTTTTGACTTCATGCTCGGCCTTTTCATAGATGGCCAGGTCGGTAATGAAACGCAGGATCAGAGCGGCGTCTTCGCGCACTGCAGGGCGGATATTCAAGGGCATTACGGCAGACTCTCAAACAGGATTTAACGGGGTGGCAGGCTCGCCAGAAAGGCGTCGATGGCCTGTGATGATTGCAGGCGCAGATACCGGCACGATGGCGGCGCGTTGCGCATTTCCTCGGCGTAGCGCTGTCGGTACACCGGGTGGCGCGTCCAGGACCAGGCCAGAATGGATTGGTGCGGATCGAGCCTGAATAAGTTGCTCCAGCGTTCGCGGTTGCCATTCCATAATTCTTCCCGGCAGGCCAGGCGTCGCAGGGTGCGCCAGATCACCTGGCGCATCACTTTATGGCGTGGCAGATCCAGCCAGATGACCATGTCCGAACGCTCACGCACCAGCGGGCGCACGGCTGAATAATTGCCCTCTGCGATCCAACCATCGCCCTGCAACGCATCACGGGTCGCCTGCTGAAATTGCTCGATGGGAAGCGGTTGCCAGCCCGGCTGGTGGAACAGTGCATCCAGCTCCACATGCCGATAACCGAGCTGCTGCGCCAGGCGGCGCGACAGCGTGGTCTTGCCGGCGCCCGAGCAGCCGACCACCGAGATGCAGCGGCCGGGTGCGGTCACCGCGACGCGAGCAGGGTCTTGCCGCGTGCCACGGCAGCGCGTACCTGATTGGGTGCGGTGCCGCCAATATGGTCGCGGGCGTTGACCGAGCCTTCCAGAGTCAGCACGGCGAACACATCTTGCTCAATCTGATCGCTGAACTGGCGCAGCTCTTCCAGGCTCATTTCTGCCAGGTCCTTGCCGGTGTCCACGCCGTATTTCACCGCATGGCCGACGATTTCGTGGCAGTCACGGAATGGCAGGCCACGGCGTACCAAGTAGTCAGCCAGGTCGGTCGCGGTTGAGAAGCCGCGCAGCGCCGCTTCACGCATGATGGCGTGCTTGGGTTTGATCGCCGGGATCATGTCGGCGAAGGCACGCAGCGAATCGCGCAGCGTGTCGGCGGCGTCGAACAGCGGTTCCTTGTCTTCCTGGTTGTCCTTGTTGTAGGCCAGCGGCTGGCCTTTCATCAGGGTCAGCAGGCCGGTCAGGGCGCCGAACACGCGGCCGGTCTTGCCACGCACCAGCTCGGGTACGTCGGGATTTTTCTTCTGCGGCATGATCGAGGAGCCGGTGCAGAAACGATCCGGCAGATCGATGAACTGGAACTGCGCGCTGGTCCACAGCACCAGCTCTTCCGAGAAGCGCGACAGGTGCATCATCGCCACGGCGGCAGCGGCGCAGAATTCGATGGCGAAGTCGCGATCCGACACGCCGTCCAGCGAGTTGCCACCCACGGCGTCGAAGCCCAGCAGTTCGGCGGTGATTTCACGCTGGATCGGGTAGGTAGTGCCGGCCAGTGCGGCGCTGCCCAAGGGCATGCGGTTGGTGCGCTTGCGGCAGTCGACCAGGCGTTCGTAATCGCGGCTGAGCATTTCGAACCAGGCCAGCAGGTGATGGCCGAAGGTCACCGGTTGTGCGGTCTGCAAATGGGTGAAGCCGGGCATGATGGTCTCGGCTTCACGCTCGGCCTGCTCGAGCAGACCCTGCTGCAGGCGGGTGATCTCGGCGAGGATGATGTCGATCTCATCGCGCAGCCACAGGCGGATGTCGGTGGCCACCTGGTCGTTACGCGAGCGGCCAGTGTGTAATTTCTTGCCAGTCACGCCAATGCGGTCGGTAAGGCGCGCCTCGATGTTCATGTGCACGTCTTCCAGGTCGACGCGCCAGTCAAACTGGCCGGCCTCGATCTCGGCCTGTATCTGCTTCAGGCCGTCAATGATCGCGTCGCGCTCGGCGTCGGTCAGCACGCCGGCTTTGGCCAGCATGGTGGCATGGGCGATGGAGCCCATGATGTCGTGACGGTAAAGGCGCTTGTCGAATTCCACCGAGGCGGTGAAGCGGGCGACGAAGGCATCGACGGGCTCGCTGAAGCGGCCGCCCCAGGACTGATTGGTTTTTTCGTTGCTCATGAGTGGGCTCGGCTGTAGGCAGGTGCAGACGGGCCGGAAGCTTCCGGCACGACGGAAATTTGCGCTGATGATAACAGACGTGGCTGTCCAGGCAGCGGGCCGGACGAGTGCTGCCTCGATCACAATTTCACGCGCTATTACGCGTTTCAGCGGCGTTTATCACTCACTTGCGCTCACCCCCGCTTGCCGGCGTTCTTGCGTGCGCGGACACTGCGGCAATGAACAAGACTCGCAAGACCTCGCCCATCATTGCGGCCAACGATTTCTTCGTGCCGGAACTGTGCCAGCCCGAAGCGCTGCTCAGCACCGTGCTGCTCGCCGAGCTGCTGGTGTTCGTGTTGGTGCTGGCTGAACCGATGCTTCCGGCCTTCGATTGGGTCCGCCTGGCGCTGACATCGCTGTTCGTGCAGTGGATCGTGCTCTTGTCCTCGGCGCTGCTGTGTCGCTTGCGCCCTCTATTGGCGAAGCTTCCCGCAATGTGGGCAGGTGCGGCCTGTTGTGCGCTGGTCGTCGGCCTGACGTTGGGCTGCACCGCCGTCGCCGAGTATTACGACCTTGGCGGCCCGCTGCAGCGCGACGGCGAAGTGAATCTGTACCTGCGTCATGCGCTGATCAGTCTGATCATGTCGGCACTGCTGTTGCGTTATTTCTACCTGCAAAGCCAGTGGCGGCGCCAGGAGCAGGCTGAGTTGCGAGCGCGCATCGAATCGCTGCAGGCACGGATCCGCCCGCATTTCCTGTTCAACAGTTTGAACAGCATCGCGAGCCTGGTTGTCACAGACTCAGGCAAGGCAGAACAGGCCGTTTTGGATTTATCCGACCTGTTCCGGGCAAGCCTGGCCAGGCCCGGTAGCCTCGTAAGCTGGAGCGAGGAGCTGGAGCTGGCCCGCCGCTATTTGTCGATCGAGCATTACCGGCTCGGCGAGCGGCTACAGTTGCAGTGGGATGTAGACGATGTACCCGCTGATTTACCCATTCCCCAGCTGACCTTACAACCGTTGCTGGAGAATGCCTTGATCTATGGAATCCAGCCGCGAATCGAGGGGGGACTGGTGCAGATCACAGCCAATTACAGCGATGGCATATTCCATCTGATTGTTAGCAATCCTTATCAGGACGGCGAGCAGCGGTCCTCTCGCGGAACTCATCAGGCGCTGGCCAATATTGATGCTCGTCTTTCGGCGCTGTTCGGGCCGCAAGCCAGCCTCAGCGTAGAGCGCCGCGATGGTCGACACTACACCCGTCTACGCTATCCATGTGCGAGACCCACGCAGGAAGCCAGAGCACTATGAATGTCTTGATCGTCGATGACGAACCCCTTGCCCGCGAGCGTTTAGGCCGGATGGTCTCTGCGCTGGAGGGTTACCGTGTTGTCGAGCCCTCAGCGAGCAACGGCGAAGAGGCCCTGGCTCTGGTCGAAAGCCTTCGGCCTGATGTGGTGCTGCTCGATATTCGCATGCCTGGGCTCGACGGCCTGCAGGCGGCTGCTCGGCTCTGCGAACGCGAAGCACCACCCGCCGTGATCTTCTGCACCGCCCACGATGAATTCGCCGTTGAGGCGTTTCAGGTTAGTGCGGTGGGTTATCTGGTCAAGCCGGTGCGGCCGGAACACTTGGAGGATGCACTTAAAAAAGCCGAGCGCCTCAACCGCGTACAGCTGGCCGCATTGACACGACCGGCAGCGGAAAGCGGCGTCGGCCCGCGCAGCCATATCAGCGCACGGACCCGCAAGGGCATCGAGTTGATCCCCTTGGATCACGTCATCTACTTCATCGCCGACCATAAATACGTCACCCTGCGCCATGAGGGCGGGGAGGTGTTGCTCGACGAGCCGTTGAAGGCGTTGGAGGATGAGTTCGGTGATCGTTTCGTGCGTATTCACCGTAATGCATTGGTTGCCCGCGAACGCATCGAGCGCTTGCAGCGTACGCCGCTTGGGCACTTCCAGCTCTATCTTAAAGGTCTCAATGGCGATGCGCTGGTCGTTAGCCGCCGTCATGTGGCAGGTGTGCGCAAGCTGATGAACCACATCTAGGTTTGCTGCCTGCGTTACGCCTTTCGGATGCTCCAAAAAGCCGGTTTGGAATGCGCTTTTACCGTTGGTAAATCGCATGTCCACTCCGGCTTTTTATTGCCTGATCGGCTAATCGGGCGAGTGCGCTAGCAAGCACCACCGCCGCTCCTGGTAGGGCGAAGCGTCGCAGGCGGCTGCGGGCTGGCACCTCGATAGCCTGTTATCATCGGCGACAGTTCGTTTTCTGGAATTGTCCCATGCTCCGCGAAATTCGCATCGCTACCCGCAAAAGCGCCTTGGCCCTGTGGCAGGCCGAACATGTCAAAGCGCGTCTTGAACAGGCCCATCCCGGCCTGTCGGTGAGCCTGGTGCCGATGGTCAGCCGTGGCGATAAATTGCTCGATGCGCCACTCGCGAAAATCGGCGGCAAGGGATTGTTCGTCAAAGAGCTGGAAACTGCGTTGCTGGAGAACGAGGCCGACATCGCCGTGCATTCGATGAAGGATGTGCCGATGGATTTCCCCGAAGGCCTGGGTCTGTTCTGCATCTGCGAGCGCGAAGACCCGCGTGATGCCTTCGTCTCCAATCATTTCGAGAGCATCGACGCGCTTCCGGCCGGAAGTGTGGTGGGCACCTCGAGCCTGCGTCGGCAAGCGCAACTGCTGGCGCGCCGGCCCGACCTGAAGATTCAGTTTCTGCGTGGCAACGTCAATACGCGCCTGGCCAAGCTGGACGCTGGCGAGTATGACGCCATCATTCTCGCCGCCGCCGGTTTGATCCGTCTGGGTTTTGAGTCGCGTATCCGTGACTCGATTGGCGCCGAGCACAGTCTTCCGGCGGGCGGGCAGGGCGCGGTCGGTATCGAATGCCGGGTTGCCGACAGCGAATTGCACGCGCTGCTCGCGCCGCTCAATCACCCTGAAACGGCGTCTCGAGTTACCGCCGAGCGGGCCTTGAACAAGCACCTCAACGGCGGCTGCCAGGTGCCTATCGCTTGCTATGCGATTCACGAAGGCGAGCAACTGTGGCTACGCGGCCTGGTCGGCGAGCCCGATGGCAGCCGTCTGCTGCGTGCTGAGCAACGCGCTGCGGTAGAAGATGCCGAGCGCCTGGGCATCGAGGTGGCCGAAGCGTTGCTGGCCCAGGGCGCAGGTGAGATTTTGAAAGCCATCTACGGCGAGGCCAGCGTCGAGTGAGCGGCTGGCGGCTGCTGCTGACGCGTCCTGAGCAGGAATGCCAAACGCTGTCCTCGGCGCTCGCCAGTGAAGGCATTCACAGCGCCTGTCTGCCCCTGCTGGGCATCGAAGCGCTGCCAGAAACACCGCAGCAGAGCGCGCTGATCTGCGACCTGCACCGCTACACGGCGGTGATTGTGGTCAGCAAGCCAGCTGCTCGTCTGGGTCTGGAGCTGCTCGATCGCTACTGGCCGCAGCCGCTCGGCGACCAGCCCTGGTTCAGTGTTGGCGCCGGCACCGGACAGATTCTTGCCGATTACGGCTTACCGGTTTTCTGGCCCAGCAAAGGCGACGACAGTGAGGCATTGCTGGACCTGCCCGAGCTGCAGGCGCCGTTGCGCGACGCGTTGTTCCCCCGCGTATTGATCATTCGCGGCGAAGACGGGCGTACCCTGCTCGCCGAACGCTTGCAGAGCCAGGGCGTGGAGGTCGATCATCTAGCCGTCTACCGTCGCGTACTGCCGAGTTACCCTGCCGGCGCGTTGCAGCAGCTATTACAGGTGGAACGCTTGAATGGGCTGGTGGTCAGCAGTGGGCAGGGCCTGACGCATCTGCGCCAATTGGCGGCGGATGACTGGCTACAGCTGGCGCAGCTACCCTTGTTCGTGCCCAGCCCGCGGGTCGCCCAAATGGCGCGCGAGCTGGGTGCGCTGAATGTTGTGGATTGCCGTGGTGCAGATACCCCGGCGTTGTTGGCGGCCTTGCGTGCGCAGGCTTCGCCCGACTCTTGAAGCAAAGGATGGATACGTGAGCGAAGCGACTACCCCGAAAGAGCAGGAGCAGCCTGTACAACCCGCCCTCAAGTCTCCGGTCGCCGGCGAAACCAGGCCCGCCTCACGGGGTTCTGCATTGGCGGCCGTGGCGCTGCTGGTCGGCGCGATCGGAGTCGGTGTAGGCGGTTGGAGCGCCTGGCAATTGCGCGCGCTGCAAAGCGATGCACAGCAGCAGGCGAGTCAGCTCGAGCAGGCACGCAGCCAGGCTGCTGCACTGTCGCAGCGTACCGAAAGCCTCAATGGCCGTTTCGAGCAACTGCCGACTGTGCAGGAGCTGGAAGAACGTCGCCGGCTGGTCGCCCAACTGCAGGGTGATCAGCAACTGCTCAACCAGCGTCTGGAAACCGTGCTCGGCGCCAGCCGGCAGGACTGGCGACTCGCCGAGGCCGAGCACTTGCTGCGCCTGGCCAGCCTGCGTCTCTCTGCGTTGCAGGACACCAGCAGCGCCACAGCACTGGTGCAGGCGGCCGACGAGATTCTGCGTGATCAGGATGACCCAGCCGCATTCGCTGCTCGCGAGCAGTTGGCGAAGAGCCTGGAAACCTTGCGCTCCACTGACAACCCGGACCGCACCGGCCTGTTCCTGCAGCTTGGCGCATTGCGCGAGCAGGCGTCGCAGCTCAGCTCGCTGAATCCGAAATTCGTTGCCGACGGCGGCGTGTTGGGTGAAATGGCTGCAGAAAGCGAGCCCGGCACCTGGTGGGGCCACAGCCTGCAGACGTTGTCGCAGTATTTCCGCCTCGACTTCAATGCCGACCAGAACGTTCGTCCGCTGCTCGCCGGGCAGAGCCTGACTCAAGTGAGATTGGCCTTGAGCCTGGCGCTCGAGCAGGCGCAATGGGCGGCGTTACACGGCGAGACTCAGGTGTATCGTCAGGCGCTGCAACAGGCCGGCGAAGTACTGGACGCTAACTTCAATCGTGACAATCCGGACAGCCGCGCTCTGCGCACACGTGTCGCCGAGCTGGTCGACAAGCCTATCGAAGTCGAAGTGCCCGAGCTGAGCGAGTCGCTCAATGCCGTACAGGCCTATATCGAACACAAGCAGTCGGCGCGTGAGCGCCTGAAGGACGCACCGAGCGACGGGGCTGGCGATGATCAGGAGGAGCGCCCATGAAGCGCGTCTACCTGCTGTTGCTCGCCGTGTTGGTGATCGGTGGCCTGGCGTTGCTGGGGCTGGCCATTTCCGAACACAAGGGCTACGTGCTGTTCGCTTATCAGGGGTTTCGCTACGAATCGACACTCTGGGCATTCGTGCTGCTGATTGTGGCGGTGTGCCTGGCATTCTGGCTGTTGCGCCTGGTCATTCGCGCGCTGCTCACCTCGTTGGGTTTGGTTAATCCCTGGTCGCGTTTGCACCGTGAGCGCCGGGTGCGTAGCGCGTCCGAGCATGGCTTTCAGGAGCTGATCGAAGGTCGCTGGGCGAAGGCGCAGACGCACCTGAGCCGAATAGCTCGTAACGAGCCACGCCCGCTGATTCACTACCTCGGCGCAGCGCGCGCTGCGAACAATCTTGAGCATTACGAGGAAAGCGATGCGTTGCTGGCCGAGGCGCTGGAGCGCCAGCCTAGCGCTGAGCTGGCTATCGCCTTGACCCATGCCGAATTGCAGCTGGCGCGCGGCGAGATCGACACGGCTCAGGACACCCTGCTGGTCATGCAGGAGCGTCATCCGCGTAACCCGCAGGTGCTGCGTCAGCTGCAGCAGCTCTACGTGATACGTGGCGATTGGCAGGCGCTGCTCAAACTGCTGCCGACATTGCGCAAGGAAAAGGCGTTGGTGCCGGCTGAGCTGATGGCGTTGGAGCGCCGTGCCTGGCGCGAGTACCTGACGGGCATCGATCTGCACGGCGCCGATGACAGTGCCTTGCCGTCTCTGGCGCAAGCATGGGAGCGGCTGTCGCCCAACTTGCGCGGCGAGCCTGAATTGCTCGCTGTCTACGCGGAGCGGCTACGTGTACTGGGCGCCGAGCCTGGTGCGGAGGAGCTGCTCAACAAGGCACTGAACCGCGACTACGACAGCCGTCTGGCGCGTCTTTATGGTCTGCTGCGTGGCCGTGACTCAGCGCGCCAATTGCAGGCTGCCGAGGGCTGGTTGAAGCAGCACCCCAGTGATGCGGGTTTGTTGCTGACCTTGGGCCGGCTGAGCCTGCACAACCAACTGTGGGGCAAGGCGCGTGAGTATTTTGAAACCAGCCTGACCTTCGAGCGCCACCCGGAAACCTGTGCCGAGTTGGCGCGGCTGCTCGCTCAGTTGGGTGATGTGGAACGCAGTAACCGCTTGTTTCAGGAAGGGCTGGGGCTGCTGGACCATCGTTTGAGTGGGCAGGTCGCTGTGGTGCCTGCCGTCAAGCCGCAGCCAGTGCGGCCAGAGAGCTGATCGGGATCTGATCGAGAGTGCGCTGCCACGCGTGAGCCGGGAGCGCCAAAGAGGCGTTTTTCCGGCTCCGTCTGGCGGGTATTATCGGGGTGGAAATGAGTGTTCGGACTGCCGGGGCGAATCATGCTAGTGTCGGGGTTCGGCTGCACGTTCAAGGGGTGATGCGTGACGCTTCGTCGTTATCGGGTTGAGCGAGTCTCACACCGAAACGGCAGCAGGGAAGTGCTGCCATTTGGCGATTAGCCAGCTTCCGATTCGGGGCATTGAAGATTCGCTGAACGACAGCCGTTGCCCGGATGCCTACATGACAGACCGTTAAGGGAAGGAGAGCGCCATGCTCGAGAGTTGCCAGAATGCGCAGGAGCGATGGGGCGGTGTACACCTGCTGATTGATCGCTGGCTGCAGGAGCGCGCGGAGCTGATCAAAGCCTACGCCGCCATTGACGATGTGAGCGACAAGATCCTCATGCAGCGATTTTGCGAAATCCTCGTCGATTATGTGTCTGCTGGGCATTTCGAGGTTTATCAGCAGCTCACCGACGAAGCTCGGGCATTCGATGATCAGCGCGGTCTCGAACTGGCCAAGCAGATCTATCCGCGTATCGAAGTGATCACCGAGGCTGCACTGGCTTTCAATGATCGCTGTGACGCGGGAGACTGCGGCGATACCGAAGCAGTGAGCGCCGAGCTCACGCGTCTTGGTCAGATGCTTCACGAGCGCTTCGAGCTCGAGGATTGTCTGATCGAAGTGCTGCACACTGCCCACCAGCAGCAGGCCACCGCCGCGGTGGTATGACATTCAACGCCGCGATTACTCGCGGCGTTTTTGTATGGCTCTTGCGCTTGCTCAAGCGTGCGTGATGCGCTTTGCGCAGGTGCTTGCAAAGTGCCTCTAGCGGGCGCCAATTCGCACGTCTAGTATGGCTCCATCTCATCCGCCAGGAGGCGCGTCATGTCGGCCACGAAGAACGTGAAAAAGAAGTCGGTCACTACCCCATTGCATTTGCTGCAACAGCTGTCCGGAAGTTTGCTTGAGCATCTCGAAAGTGCTTGCTCGCAAGCGTTGGTAGACGCTGAAAAAGTACTCGCCAAACTCGAGAAGCAGCGCGGCGGTGCTCAGGAAAAGCTGCACAAGGCGCGCGGTAAGCTGCAAGCCACTGTGAGTGCAGGCAAAGCCAAGGCGCAAGCGAAAGCCAAGTCCGCTGTCGATGAGCTGGAAGGCGTGCTGGACGCCCTGCAGGCTCGCCAGAGCGAGACCCGCCAGTACATCGTGCAGCTCAAGCGTGACGCGCAGGAAAGCCTGAAGTTGGCCCAGGGCGTCGGCAAGGTCCGCGAAGCCGCCAACAAGGCTCTGGTTAGCCGCAGCAAGGCCGACGCCAAGCCGGTTGCCAAGACTGCTGCGAAGCCAGCTGCTCCTAAGCCTGCAGCTAAAGTCGCTGCCGCCAAGCCAGTTGCCAGAACCGCCGCGAAATCATCCACAGCCAAGCCAGCTGCCAAAGCGGTCGCGAAACCTGCCGTTGCCAAGCCGGCCGCCAAAGCTGCTGCGAAACCCGCTGCTGCCAAGCCAGCCGCTAAAGCTGTTGCGAAACCGGCTGCTGCCAAGCC
>NZ_FNBM01000003.1:0-292994 GCF_900102335.1 Phytopseudomonas seleniipraecipitans | reverse complement strand
TGCCAAGCCGGCCGCCAAAGCTGCTGCGAAACCCGCTGCTGCCAAGCCAGCCGCTAAAGCTGTTGCGAAACCGGCTGCTGCCAAGCCGGCCGCCAAAGCTGCTGCGAAACCCGCTGCTGCCAAGCCAGCCGCTAAAGCTGTTGCGAAACCGGCTGCTGCCAAGCCAGCCGCCAAAGCCGCTGCGAAACCGGCTGCTGCCAAGCCAGCCGCTAAAGCTGCTGCGAAACCTGCTGCTGCCAAGCCGGCCGCCAAAGCTGCCGCGAAGCCCGCTGCCGCTAAGCCAGCCGCCAAAGCTGCCGCGAAGCCCGTCACCACCAAGCCTGCAGCCGCGACTCCAGGCGCGAGCAAGCCTGCCAATGAAACGCCTGCCACGGCGGCTCCTGCTACCAGCACCGCCAATGGTGTCACGCCGCCTACCGGCAGCTGATTAAACTGCACGAAGCCTGTGACCTCGTTCACCCGGACGTTTTCACAGGCTGCTTGCTGCGGGCGTCAGGCTCGCGTCGATTGGCAGGTTTCCTCCCTTCCTTACCAGCATAGCGCGCTATCCCGACGCGCAGATAACTGTGCGCTATGAATCCCCTCTTCAAACTGCTTCGCGCATATCCAGCGATGTGTTAGCCCAGCTATGTGCCTGACCCGTCTGATGAAGTTCGTTCTTGCTGGCCGGTAAACCTCGTCAGCCTATAGCCCCATCGACGCATAAGCGGAACAGCGCAGCGGGAAACAGGTCAATGAGAGATCGAGGCAGGCGCCAGCCGAATCGATAGCGCCGTACGTAAGAACGACCACTGCGCACACCTGGGAAGATCGGGCAGCCCTTTGATTGCGTGGCAGCGTCCCGCACCAGCTCGGCATTCCCTCCCGATAGGTTCGCGCCTGTCGAAAAAAGTGGATGGGCTGAGCCATAGCGCGAGCACATCACGCAACTCAATGAGGAGAGCAGGATGGCTGTCAAAAAGAAAATCGAAAAGCAGACCGGTTCGTGGGTCGGCGAGGTCGAGAAGTACTCGCGGCAGATCTGGTTGGCGGGTCTTGGCGCCTACTCCAAGGTCAGCAAGGACGGCACCAAGCTGTTCGATACGCTGGTCAAGGACGGCGAAAAAGCCGAGAAGGCAGCCAAGAGCGCGGCCTCGAGCCAAGCCGATGAAGCAGCCTCGTCCGCCAAGCCGGGCGGCACGAGATCCCGTGTCGATGAGGTCAAGGAAAAGGCCATCGGCAAGTGGGGTGTGATCGAAGAGGCCTTCGACAAACGTCTCAACAGCGCTATCTCGCGACTGGGCGTACCGAGCCGCGGCGAGGTCAAGGCGCTCAACGATAAGGTCGATGTGCTGACCACCCAGTTAGAAGCATTGCTGGGCTCATCGGCCAAGGCACCGCAAGCGACGAAGGCGGCCGTACGCAAGCCAGCTGCCGCCAAGGCCGTCGCCAAACCGGCGGTGGGCAATAGCGCGGCCAAGGAGAAGGCCTCGAAATCGCCCGCCAAGACTGCGGTTAACAACGTTGCAGCCAAGCCTGCCGCGGCGAAACGCGCACCGCTAAGCAAGGCGGCAACCACTGTTAAAAGCACCGCCAAAGCCGCAGCCGATGCAACGCCGCAGTCGGGTACAAAGCCTGTGCGTAAACCGGCTGCCAAGAAGCCTTCAGCCACCAAGGTAGCGCCCAAGAGCACGACGGCGGCGAGCCCGGCCAGCAGCGTGCCGCCAGCCGCAGATAACCAGCCCTGACAGTGCACCGTGTAAATGAAAACGCCCGGCTGTTATGCCGGGCGTTTTATTACTGATCGAATCTTGGTCGTGGCGCTGTGATCGCGTCAGCGGCAGATCAAAGCATCAGGCGCACCACCGATTCATCAGGGTCGCGGGACTTGCCGGCGGCGGCCAGGGCGGCCAGGTAATCGCACCATAGTTCCTCTTGGCGCAAGGCCAACTGGTGCAAGTAATCCCAGGTAAACAGCCCACTGTCGTGACCGTCGTCGAACGTCAGCTTGAGAGCGTAATTGCCGGCCGGCTCGATGCCGATCAGCCCCACATTGATCTTGCCGGTCTGCAGAATCGGTTTGCCATGTCCCTGCACTTCGGCCGACGGCGAATGCACGCGCAGAAACTCAGCGGGCAACTGATAACTGTCGTTGCCGTAGTGCAGCTCCAGCGTGCGCGACGCCTTGTGCAGCTTGATCGAGGTGGGGATGAGCACGACAGCCTCCAGCTGTGCCACGAGCCGCGAAGCGCCCAGGCAGCTGCCTGGTGCCGCGCGGCTCTGCGCTACTTACAGAATATAGCGTGACAGGTCTTCATCCTGCGCCAGCTCGCCGAGGTGGCTATTGACGTAGGCCGCGTCGATGCGGATTACCTCGCCATTCTGCTGGCCAGCCAGGTCGCCAGCGCTGAAGGAGACTTCCTCCAGCAAGCGTTCGAGCAGCGTGTGCAGGCGACGGGCCCCGATGTTCTCGGTCTTCTCATTGACCTGCCAGGCGATTTCGGCGAGACGCTTGATGCCGTCTGCGGCGAATTCCACGCCGAGGCCCTCGGTCTGCAGCAGCGCTACGTACTGCTCGGTGAGCGAGGCATGCGGCTCGCTGAGGATGCGCTCGAAATCTTCTGGCGACAGCGCCTTGAGTTCGACACGAATCGGCAGGCGACCTTGCAGCTCCGGCACCAGGTCGCTGGGCTTGCTGAGGTGGAAAGCGCCGGAAGCGATGAACAGGATGTGGTCGGTTTTGACCATGCCCAGCTTGGTATTGACCGTGCAGCCTTCGATCAACGGCAGCAAATCGCGCTGCACGCCTTCCCGAGACACGTCGGCGCCGCCGGCGTTGGCGCGCTTGGCCACTTTGTCGATTTCGTCGATGAATACGATGCCGTGCTGCTCGACCGCTTCCAGGGCCTTGGCCTTGAGCTCTTCCTCGTTGACCAGGCGCCCAGCCTCTTCCTCACGCACCAGCTTGAAGGCGTCTTTGACCTTGAGCTTGCGGCTCTTCTGCTTGCCCTTGCCCATGTTGGAGAAAAGGTTCTGCAGCTGGCTGGTCATTTCTTCCATGCCGGGCGGCGTCATGATCTCGATGCCGGCAGGGCTGTCGGCTACCTCGATCTCGATTTCCTTGTCGTCCAGCTGGCCTTCACGCAGGCGCTTGCGGAACAGCTGGCGGGTGTTGGAATCACCTGACGCCGCCTCTTCGGCGAAGCCATTGCGCGCCGGTGGCAGCAGGGCATCGAGAATGCGATCTTCGGCGGCGTCTTCAGCGCGATGGCGAACGCGCAGGATTTCCTGCTCGCGCAGCATTTTCAGGGCGGCATCGGCGAGGTCGCGGATGATCGACTCGACGTCGCGGCCGACATAGCCGACCTCGGTGAACTTGGTCGCTTCCACTTTCAGGAACGGCGCATTGGCCAGCTTGGCCAGGCGACGGGCGATCTCGGTCTTGCCGACACCGGTCGGACCGATCATCAGGATGTTCTTCGGCGTGACCTCAGCGCGCAGCTCCAGCGGCAGCTGCATGCGCCGCCAGCGGTTGCGCAGGGCGATGGCCACGGCGCGCTTGGCGTCATCCTGGCCGATGATATGGCGGTTGAGTTCGTGGACGATCTCGCGGGGTGTCATGGACATGAGCGGGCTCCGATCCGGACTGGCCTAGATGGCCGAGTCCAGCTCCTCGATGGTCAGGTTCTGATTGGTGAAAACGCAGATGGAACCAGCGATTTTCAACGCAGTTTCGGCAATCTCGCGGGCGTCGAGGTCTTCGCTGCCTTTCTGCAGCAGTGCCAGCGCCGCAGCCTGGGCGAAGCCACCGCCAGAGCCCATGGCGATCAGGCCATGCTCGGGTTCGACCACGTCACCGTTGCCGGTGATGATCAGCGAGGCGTCTTTGTTGGCAACCGCCAGCATGGCTTCCAGGCGGCTCAGCGAGCGGTCGGTACGCCAGTCTTTGGCGAGTTCGACGGCCGCGCGAACCAAGTGGCCCTGGTGCCTTTCCAGCTGCGATTCAAAACGCTCGAACAGGGTGAAGGCATCAGCGGTGGCGCCGGCGAAACCGGCGATGACCTGACCGTGGTACAGGCGGCGAACTTTCTTCGCATTGCCTTTCATCACGGTATTGCCGAGGGAAACCTGGCCGTCGCCACCCATGACGACTTTGCCGTGGCGGCGAACAGAAACGATAGTGGTCAAGGGCGTGCTCCTTCGGCAGCTCCGGGGTTGACCTGTTATATGGGGATGGATTGCGTGCGGTTCAAGCCGGAAGGCATGAGCGGTCACAAAACGGCTCTGCCTGCGAGCGGCTGGCCTAAGACGGGAGCAGACACTCACGCCCGTAGGGTGGACAACGCTCTTTTTGTCCACCATTGCGATGGACGGATCGGGCCGCGCAGGCAAGCGTCGTCCACCCTACGAGGGGCCGCCCCCGCCACGTTACTGTCTGTCTGGCTGGATGTAGCCTGGATTAGCTCGCAGGCGCAATCCGGGGCCGAAGCCGTGATCGGATCGTTCCTCACGCTCCGCGTGGCAATGCATCCAAGGACGCTCCGCGTCCGCTGTTGGGGCAACACGGCGCAGAGCGCCTGGGCCTTAGATCCCACGCTGGAGGGTGGGAGCCATCATCGTTGAGCGGCCCCTATCCCCACGCTGCAGCCTGTCTAGGCTGCAGAGCCGTATGGGGCTTAGCGGCTCTGGCGCTGTTGCAGCAACAGATTACTGAAGCCATTGGCGGCTAGGGTCTTTTGCGACTGGGCCAGTTGCTCGCGATTGGCGAACGGGCCGACCAGCACGCGGTGCCAGGTTTCGTCACGCACCGTGCCGGACTCGACGCGCACGCTCTGGCCGAGCAGGGTGATTTGCGCCCGCACGCCTTCTGCGTCGTCCTTGCGGCGGAACGAACCGGCTTGCAGGAAAAACTGCGTGGTCAGTGGCGCCTGCACGGCGGCAGGCGGCGCAGCCACGGGTGGCGCCGGCGGTGGCGTCTGACCGTTCAGGGCCGCTTGTGCACGCGCTGCGTCGATCTTCGCGGCTTCTTCCGGGGTGACGGGCTTCTGCTCAGGCGTGGGTGTGGCCGGCGGGGGTAAGGCATCCGGCGGCACGATGACTTCCGACTCTGGCAGCAGGGTGTAGAAGTCGTATTTGGGCTTGCCCGGCTCCTGACTGGTGGAAGACGGTTGCGGCTTTGGCGTGGTGCTGGCGCGCTCGGGCTGTGGCTTGTCGCGTTTGATCGCGTCGCTGCCCGGCTGCAGATTGAACAGCAGCATGGCAAATACCCCGACTACCAGCCCGCAGGCCAGCCAGATCCAGCCTGGTACCGGGCGTTTGCTCGGGGCCTTGTAGCGGCTGGCGCCGCGCTTGGGGGCTGGTTTTTTACGGGCTGCCACTTACATGCGCTCCAGGGTTTCCAGGCCAAGCAGTTGCAGGCCTTGCTTGAGGGTACGGCCGGTCAGCGCGGCGAGCCGCAGGCGGCTGGTGCGGGTTGTTTCGTCTTCAGCGCTGAGTACCGGGCAGTGCTCGTAGAAGCTGGAGAACAGCCCGGCGACGTCATACAGGTAAGCGCAGAGCAGATGCGGCGTGCCCTTGTCGGCGACGCTGCCGAGCACTTCGCCGAACTGCGCGAGCTTGCCGGCCAGTTCGATTTCCTGAGGTGCATGAAGTTCGATGTGGCCATCGATCTCGTCGATGCCCTTGCCCAGCTTGCGGAAGATGCTTGCCGTGCGGGTGTAAGCGTATAGCAGGTAGGGGGCTGTATTGCCCTCGAAGCTGAGCATCAGCTCGAAGTTGAAGCTGTAGTCGCTGGTGCGGTGCTTGGACAGGTCGGCGTATTTCACCGAGGCAATGCCCACGATCCGGCCAATCTCACGCAGTTCGGCTTCGTCGAACGGCGTCTCACCCTTGGCGGCACGCTGGTCGTTGCGTTCCTTGACCAGCTCGTAAGCGCGCACTTCGGCTTCGTCGAGCAGGTCGATGAGCTTCACCGTGCCGCCGTCTCGGGTCTTGAACGGGCGGCCATCGGCACCGTTCATGGTGCCGAAGCCCATGTGTTCGAGCTGCATGCCCTCGTGCACGAAGCCCGCACGGCGTGCCACTTCAAAGGCCATCTGGAAGTGCAGGGCCTGGCGCTGGTCGACGAAGTACAGGGCGCGGTCGGCTTTAAGCACCTGGCTGCGATAGCGCATGGCTGCCAGGTCGGTGGTCGAGTACAGGTAGCCGCCGCCGGCCTTCTGCACGATCACCGGCAGCGGGTTGCCTTCGGCGTTCTTGTAGTCGTCGAGGAAGACGCATTGCGCACCGTTGTCTTCGGTCAGCAGGCCCTTCTCGCGCAGGGCTTCGATCACACCCGGCAGCTCTGCGTTGTAGGCGCTCTCACCCTTGACGTCGGCTGGCGTCAGCTTCACGCCCAGGCGGTCGTAGGCCTTCTGGCAGTGGCTCAGGGAGATGCTGTTGAAACGATGCCACAGGCGCATGCATTCCGGCTCGCCGGCCTGCAGCTGGACGACCAGGGCGCGTGCGCGCTCGGCGAACTCGGCGGAGTCGTCGAAGCGCTTTTTGGCGGCGCGGTAGAAGCCTTCCAGGTCAGCCAGCTCGCTTTCCGCGGCGGCCGGGTTCTCTTCCATGAACGCCAGCAGCATGCCGAATTGGGTGCCCCAGTCGCCCACGTGGTTCTGGCGGATTACCTCGTCGCCGAGAAACTCCAGCACCCGTGCCACTGCGTCGCCGATGATGGTCGAGCGCAGGTGGCCGACGTGCATTTCCTTGGCCAGGTTCGGCGAGGACAGATCGACGACCACCCGTTCGGCTGCGCCGTTCTTGCGCGCGCCCAAGTGCTGGTCGGCCAGCGCCGCTTCCAGGCGCTCGGCCAGGGCGTCGCTGTTCTGGAAGAAGTTGAGGAAGCCTGGGCCGGCGATCTCGACCTTGCTGATCTGCGGGTCGGCAGGCAGGGCGTCAATCAGCTTCTGCGCGATGTCGCGTGGCTTCATTGCTGCCGGCTTGGCCAGCATCATGGCGATGTTGCTGGCGAAATCGCCGTGGGTCTTGTCCTTGGTGTTCTCCACCTGGATCGTCGGGCTCAGGCCTTCGGGCAGCACGCCTTCGGCGGTCAGGCGGGTCAGGGCTTGCTGGATCAGGTGGCGAATACTGTCTTTCATGGTCTGCTCGTTCGGCCGCGAGACGCGGCGCCGCTCGAAAGCGTGGGTTGAAAACCCCGCATTATCGACGGGGCAAGGGCGCCGCTTCAAGCCATAACGGCTGCGGGGTGTTTCGACGGCGAGTACCGCTGCTCAGAAAAGATCGATCGGGTCGACATCCAGCGACCAACGCACGGCGCGTCCGCTCGGCAGGTTCTCGAGCATCAGTAGCCAGTGCGCGAGCAGCTTGTGCAGAGGCGCGCGCGCGTTGCCTTGCAGTAATAGCTGGGCGCGATAGCGGCCGGCGCGGCGCTCCATCGGCGCGGGCACCGGGCCCAGCAGCTCGATACCGCTCAGGTTCAGCTCGCCGAGCAGTTGCTCTGCTTCGTTGCAGGCTTCATCGAGGAACCCCTCGGCCTGGCCCGGCTTGTGCGCTTCGGCGCGCAGCAAGGCCAGGTGACAGAACGGCGGCAGGCCAGCGGCGCGGCGTTCGCTGAGTGCCTGGTCGGCAAATGCGAAATAACCCTGCTCGGTCAGTTGCACCAGCAACGGGTGGTCGGCCAGGTGGCTCTGGATGATCACCTTGCCCGGCTCCTCCGCGCGTCCGGCCCGGCCGGCCACTTGGACGATCAACTGAGCCATGCGCTCGCTGGCGCGGAAGTCGGCGGAGAATAGCCCGCCGTCGGCATCGAGGATCGCCACCAAGGTGACTCGCGGAAAATGGTGCCCTTTGGCGAGCATCTGGGTGCCGACCAGGATGCACGGCTCGCCACGCTGTACGGTGTTGAACAGCGTGGTCATGGCTTCCTTGCGCGAGGTGCTGTCGCGGTCCACGCGCAGCACCGGCACATCGGGAAAGAGAATCTCCAGGCGTTCTTCAGCGCGCTCGGTGCCAGCGCCAACCGGGCGCAGGTCGACATTGTTGCAGCTCGGGCAGTTGCTCGGCTGGCGTTCGGCGTGGCCGCAATGGTGGCAGCGCAGCTCGCGGCTGCGCTGGTGTACGGTCATCCGCGCATCGCAGCGCGGGCATTCCGATAGCCAGCCGCATTCGTGGCACAGCAGGGTCGGTGCGAAACCGCGGCGGTTGAGAAACACCAGCACCTGCTGGCCGGCGGCCAGGGTCTGGGTGATGGCCTGCTGCAGCGGTGGTGACATGCCGGCATCCAGTGGTCGGCTCTTGATATCGAGGCGCAGGAAACGCGGCGGATGCGCGCCGCCAGCGCGCTGGTTCATGCGCAGCATCGCGTAACGGCCGCTGTGGGCGTTGTGCAGGCTTTCCAGTGAGGGCGTTGCCGAGCCCAGCACGATCGGCACGTTTTCCTGGTGGGCGCGCACCACGGCCAGGTCGCGGGCGTGGTAGCGCAGGCCCTCCTGCTGTTTATAGGACGCGTCGTGTTCCTCGTCGATGATGATCAGCCCAGGGCGCTTCATCGGTGTGAACAGTGCGGAACGGGTGCCGATGATGATGTCGGCCTCGCCGTCGCGCGCTGCCAGCCAGGCGTCCAGGCGCTCGCGGTCGTTGACTGCCGAGTGCAGCAGGGCGATGCGTGCATTGAAGCGGCGCTCGAAGCGCGCCAGGGTCTGCGGGCCGAGGTTGATCTCGGGGATCAGCACCAGCGCCTGCTTGCCAGCCTCCAGCGTCTCGCGGATCAGTTGCAGATAGACCTCGGTCTTGCCGCTGCCAGTCACCCCGGCGAGCAGGAAGGCATTGAAACTGCCGAAGCCTGCGCGAATCGCCTCGGTTGCCGCGCGCTGTTCGGCATTTAGCGGCAACTCCGGTTGGGCCAGCCAGCTGGCGTGGCGCTCGGGGCTGCTCAGGCGGCGCACTTCCACACGCACCAGGCCTTTCTCCTGCAGCAGTTGCAGGCTGTCGCGGTTGATCTGCAGCTGGCTGAGCAATTGGTGAGCAACCCCATGGGGGTGCTGGGCGATGGTTTTCAGCGCATCGCGTTGGCGCGGCGCGCGGGCCAGGCGCGGGTCATCCAGATGCGCGTCCTTGGCAATCAGCCAGAAACGCTCCTGACGGGCTTCGGCCGGCTCGCCCTGGCGCAGCAGCACCGGCAGTGCCCAACTGAGCGTGTCGCCAAGGCTGTGCTGGTAGTACTGTGCGGTCCACTGGCACAGGCGCAGCAGCGCTGGCGGCATGGGCGCCTGCAGGTCGAGCAGTTGCAGGGCAGGCTTGAGTTTGTCGGCCGGGACGTCACTGTGATCGCTGACTTCGACCAGCACGCCGATCATCTCGCGGCGGCCGAACGGCACGCGCAGCCGCGCGCCGGGCTGCAGATCCCGGGCCGACACGCCTTCGGGGGCGAGGTAGTCGAACAGGCGGCGCAGTGGCGAGGGCAGGGCGAGTCGCAGGATGGCGTCGGGCACGCAAAGGCTCCAGGCAGGCGAGGCGCGATATTAGCAGGCCCTTGGAAAACTACCTACGTTGCCATCGCTGCGTTAAAAGCAGGCAAAAAAATGCTCATTTACAACCGTAAACTCCGCTTTCTCGCCTACTTGCGGGGCCGCCCTCGGTATTGCGCTGACTGCCTCGGTGACGTTTTTCAACGACCTGCCTGGCCTGCACGCGTGCGACGGCCGGTAGCCGCAGCCGAGTTGCATCATTGTCGCGCTCTGGTATGATCCGCGGCCAACCTACGTGCGGTACCGGGCATCCAGTCTGGTGGCGGCACAAGACCTGAGGAAACAATCATGAAAGCCGATATCCATCCGGAATACGTTGCCATCGACGCTACCTGCAGCTGCGGTAACGTCATCAAGACTCGCTCCACCCTGGCCAAGCCGCTGAGCCTGGACGTGTGCTCCGAGTGCCACCCGTTCTACACCGGCAAGCAGAAGGTTCTGGACGCTGGCGGCCGTATCGACCGCTTCAAGCAGCGTTTCGGTGTGTTCGGCGCCAAGTAAGCGGCCGAGCAGCGAAGAAAGCCCACATGGCTGTTTTCGCGCTACTGAAGAAGGCGTCCCTCGTGGGCGCCTTTTTCGTTTCTATGGTTTGCCTGCCGGCGCAGGCTTTCTGCCCATCGCCGGGCAAGCTGCCGCAGATCAAAGTGCAGCGGGTGGTGGACGGCGATACCGTGCGCCTGGTCGACGGCCGTAGCGTCAGGTTGATTGGCATCGACACGCCTGAGCTGGCACGCCAAGGGCGTACGGCGGAACCTTTCGCCGAGGCCGCGCGCAAGCGTTTGCTGCAACTGGTGAACGCCAATGGCGGTGGTGTCGGGGTAAAGCAGGGCGCGCAAAGGCGGGACCGTTACGGTCGTACCCTGGCACATCTTTACGACGCCGCGGGCAATAATCTTGAAGCGCAGATGCTGGCCGAAGGGCTCGGCCGAATGGTTGCGGTTGCGCCGAATAGCGCCCTGGTCGGGTGCCACCGAGAAGCGGAGAGCGCGGCCCGCGCCAAGCGAGTCGGGCTCTGGGCGCAGGAGCGGCCTCTGTCTGCCAAGGCGATACGAAGCGGCGGCTTTGTGCTGCTCCAGGACCAGGTGCAGCGCGTGGAGCATAATCGGGGCGGTGTCTGGATAGAAATGGGCAGCTCGGTGGTGTTGCGGATTGCCCCGCAGGTGCTGGACACCTTCGAGCCATCTCTGCTGCGCGACTTGCAGGGCAAGCGAATCGAAGCGCGGGGCTGGATGACGGACCGCTCCCGCCAGGGCAAGCTGAAAGCCGGTCAGGCGCGCTGGATGCTGCCGTTGACTCACAGCGCCATGTTGGAGGTGTTGCGATGACGTTGCGCATGCTGTTGCTGATGTCGATGTCGGCCACGCTGGTGGGCTGTGCAGTGAATCCCGCCACTGGACGCAACGACTTTGTGATGATGAGCGAGGCGCAGGAGCTGACGCTCGGCCGTGATGCCCACCAGCAGATCCTTCAACAATACCCGCGCTATGCCGACGAGGCGTTGCAGGCTTATGTGCAGAGTGTGGGCGAGCGGGTGGCCCGGCACAGCCATCGAGGCCAGCTGGATTATCGTTTCACGGTGATCGACAGCCCGGACATCAACGCCTTCGCGCTGCCAGGCGGCTACATCTATATACACCGGGGTCTGCTCGCCTACCTGGGTTCGGAAGCCGAGCTGGCCGCCGTGCTGGGGCATGAAGTCGGCCACGTAACGGCCCGTCATGGGGTGCGCCAGCAGAGCCAGTCGACGGCTTGGAGCATCCTTGGTCAGGCTGTGGCAATGGGCACCGGTGTGGGCGCGGCGGCAGATGTAACGGGAGCACTGGGCACCGCGTTCGTGCGCGGCTATGGCCGTGACATGGAGCTTGAGGCCGACGGGCTGGGCGCGCAGTACCTGGCACGCGGCGGTTACGATCCACAGGCGATGATCGAAGTGGTCAAGGTGCTCAAGCTGCAGGAGGATTTCGCCCGTGATCAGGCTACCAAACGAGGCGAGCAGCCACCTGCAGCCGGCTATCACGGGCTGTTCGATACTCACCCGGACAACGACCGTCGGCTGCAGCAGGTGATCGGCCCCGCGCGGGCCTTGGTAGCCGGCCAGCAGGAGGTCAACCGCGGCGTATTCCTGCAGCGTTTGCAGAACCTGCCCTATGGCGATTCGGCGCAGAGCGGCATTCGGCGCGGCGAGCGTTTCTATCACCGTGACCTCGACTTCACCCTGGCCTTCGCCAAGGGCTGGAGCATCGTCAATCAACCTGAGGTGTTGATCGGTCATTCGGCTGATGAACAGGTGTTTGTCGCCATGACCCTGGAAGACAATCCACGCCAACTCGACGCCGCCACGCTGTTGCGTCAACGTATCGGTGGCAATCGTCTGCGCGACGAGAGGCCGCTGCAACAGGCCGGCTTGCAGGGCCATATGGGGCTGATCGACGGCAACACGCCGCGCCGTGTGGCGGCTATCCTCAAAGGCGGCAAGGCGTTCCTGTTCGTTGGTGCGGTGAAAGGCCGTGCAGTGCGTGCTGAAGACGATGCGCAGTTCATCGCGGCGATCAGCAGCTTTCGGCCTTTGCAGGCCGCCGAGCGCAAGCTGGCCGAGCCATTGCGATTGCAACTGGTGCGTGTAGGCCAGGGCCAGACGGTCAAGTCGCTGGCTGCCAAAAGCGGGCTGTCCGGGGACGCAGAAGGCAGCCTGCGCCTGCTCAATAATCTTTATCCACAGGGCGAGCCTCGCCCAGGTGATTGGTTCAAGACGGTTCGCTGAGGCACGTTTGCAGGCTGACTGCATAGTCTTGTGCAGGCCCCTGCACTTTGCGTATCCTCGGCCGCCTGCCAGTCAATAGCCCAAAAAAGCGGAAATGCCACTATGTCTGATCTGAAAACTGCCGCTCTCGAATACCATGAGAAGCCCCGTCCGGGTAAGTTGAGCGTCGAGCTCACCAAGCCCACCGCCACTGCCCGTGACTTGTCTCTGGCTTACAGCCCGGGTGTTGCCGAGCCAGTGCGCGAGATCGCTCGCGATCCGGAGCTCGCCTACCGCTACACCGGTAAAGGCAACCTGGTAGCAGTCATTTCCGACGGCACCGCGATCCTCGGCCTGGGCAATCTCGGCCCGCTGGCTTCCAAGCCGGTCATGGAAGGCAAGGGCGTGCTGTTCAAGCGTTTCGCCGGCGTCGACGTGTTCGACATCGAAGTCGATGCTGAAAGCCCGCAGGCCTTCATCGACACCGTCAAGCGCATCTCCATCACCTTCGGTGGCATCAACCTGGAAGACATCAAGGCACCCGAGTGCTTCGAGATCGAGCGCGCCCTGATCGAGCAGTGCGACATCCCGGTTTTCCACGATGACCAGCACGGCACCGCGATCGTCACCGCAGCCGGCATGCTCAACGCCCTGGAAATCGCCGGCAAGACTCTGCCTGACGCCAAGATCGTCTGCCTGGGCGCCGGCGCTGCCGCCATCTCCTGCATGAAACTGCTGGTGAGCATGGGCGCCAAGGTCGAGAACATCTTCATGATCGACCGCAAGGGCGTGATCCACGCCGGCCGCGACGACCTGAATCAGTACAAGGCGGTATTCGCCACCGAAACCACCAAGCGCACCCTCGATGACGCGCTGACCGGCGCCGACGTGTTCGTCGGTCTGTCCGGCCCGGATCTGCTGAGCGCCGAAGGCCTCAAGCTGATGGCACCGAACCCGATCGTATTCGCCTGCTCGAACCCGGACCCGGAAATCTCCCCGGAACTGGCTCACGCCACCCGCGATGACGTGATCATGGCAACCGGTCGTTCCGACTACCCGAACCAGGTCAACAACGTACTAGGCTTCCCGTTCATCTTCCGCGGTGCGCTGGACGTTCGTGCCACCCGCATCAACGAAGAGATGAAGATCGCCGCTGCCAACGCCCTGCGCGAGCTGGCCAAGCTGCCGGTGCCTCAGGAAGTCTGCGACGCCTACGGCGGCATCGCGCTGTCGTTCGGTCGTGAGTACATCATTCCGAAGCCGATGGATGCTCGTCTGATCAACGTGGTGTGCGATGCTGTGGCCAAGGCCGCCATCGAGAGTGGTGTGGCGACTCTGCCGTATCCGAAGCACTACCCGCTGCAGTCGGTCAACGACGTGTTCAACGGCTGATCGATATCAGCTGAAGACAAAAAAACCCGCCTCGGCGGGTTTTTTTACGTCTGCACTTTGCTGGTAAGTCTGCTGTCAGCTTCGTCGGCAGCTTCTCAAGCGCTCGGCGACTGCTGGCTTGCCAATCGCAGGGCTGTGAAGCGTCAGCTCAGCGCGGTCTGGTTCGGAAAGAGGCCGCTGCGAGCGCGCGTAGGGCTCGCAGCGGCAGGCGCTCGCGTCAGAACAGATCGATCGGAGCGGCCTCGTCGGCAGGCAGCGGACTGCCAGGTGCGCCCATGCCAGGGTCGAATTCGCTCATCGGCGGCGGTGAGTCTTCGCTCTTGAACAGCTCGAAGTATGCATCCGGCGTCCCTGGCGAGGCGGCGCGACCACTGTGTGGGTCGACGCGCAGGGTGAGGATGCCCTCGGGCTCGGCTGGCGCATGGTTGGGTTTGTCCTTGAGCGCAGCGCCCATGTAACTCATCCAGATGGGCAGCGCCACAGTGCCGCCGTACTCGTTGCGGCCGAGGCTTTCCGGTTGGTCGAACCCGGCCCACACCGTGGTCACGTAATCGGCGTTGTAACCGGAGAACCAGCTGTCTTTCGATTCGTTGGTGGTGCCGGTCTTGCCCGCAAGGTCGGTTCGCCCCAGGGCCATGGCGCGGCGGCCGGTACCGCGCTTGATCACGTCCTGCAGCATGCTGGTCATGATGTAGGCGGTGCGCTCATCCAGAATGCGTTCGGCAGCTGCCGGTTCTGGTGCCTCCGGCAGTTGTTCCGGCTTGGCTTCCTCGGGGTTCATCACGCCTTCTTCGTTGACTGGCGGCGGCACCTCCGACAAGGCAGCATCCGGCACGGTCGGCGGGTTGGCAATAAACAGCGGGTCGCCGTGGCGGTTGTCGATGCGCTGAATCAGATAGGGCTGAACCTTGTGGCCGCCGTTGGCAAATGCCGTCCAGCCAGTGGCGATCTCCATGGGCGTGAGGTTGGCGGTGCCAAGCGCCAGAGACAGGTTGCGGGGCAGGTCCTGGCGATTGAAACCGAAGCGTTCGATGTAGTTGAGCGTCGGTTCGATGCCCATAGCCTGCAACAGGCGAATCGATACCAGGTTGCGTGACTTGTAGAGTGCTTCACGCAGGCGGATCGGGCCGAGGAAGGTGTTGTTGTCGTTCTTCGGGCGCCAAACCTGATCCATGTAATCATCGACGAACACGATGGGCGCATCATTCAACAAGCTCGACGCCGTGTAGCCATTGTCCAGCGCGGCGCTGTAGATAAACGGCTTGAAGCTTGAGCCTGGCTGGCGTTTGGCCTGGATGGCGCGGTTGTAGTTGCTCTGCTCGAAGGAGAATCCGCCAACCAGCGCGCGGATCGCACCGTTCTGTGGGTCGAGTGACACCAGCGCGCTCTGGGCGCTGGGCAGCTGCACGAAGCGCAGGCTCTGATCATCCTGACGCTGCACGCGAATCAGGTCACCGATCTGAACCACGTCGGCAGGTTGCTGCGGCCGTGGTCCCAGGCTGTTGGTGTTGAGGAAGGGGCGCGCCCATTTCATGCTATCCCACGAAACCGCCTCCTCGGAGCCGCTACGCGTCAGCACCAGAATGCCGCTCTTCTCGACCTGGGTGACGATGGCGGGGTCCAGCCCGCCGCGCGGCCCTTGTTTGCTCAGCTCGGTCTGCCAGGTTTCGCGCGTCATGCCCGGCAGCCGGCTTTCCGGTCCGCGATAGCCGTGGCGCTGGTCGTAGTCGATCAAACCATCGCGCAGTGCCTTACTGGCCATCAGCTGCAGGTCGCTTGGCACCGTGGTGGTGACGTTGAAACCCTGGGTGTACGCGTCGCCGCCATAGCGTCCGACCATCTCGGCACGTGCCATTTCCGCCACGTAAGGGGCCGGCACTTCAGGCGTCTGTACGTGGTAGCTAGCATCGACAGGCTCGGCTAACGCCGTTTCGTAGCGCGCCTGGTCGATGCG
Source organism: Phytopseudomonas seleniipraecipitans (assembly GCF_900102335.1). GTDB lineage: Bacteria > Pseudomonadota > Gammaproteobacteria > Pseudomonadales > Pseudomonadaceae > Aquipseudomonas > Aquipseudomonas seleniipraecipitans. The sequence goes on along the minus strand of NZ_FNBM01000003.1, from coordinate 277,399 downwards.
ACCCAGTCGATACATACGACCAAGGATCCAGTCACGGCGCTCTTTGGCGCGGGGGGCGTTGGTCAGCGGATTGAAAGCCGAAGGTGCCTTGGGAAGACCGGCTATCGTCGCAAGCTGGGAGAGGCTCAAGTCTCGGATGGATTTGCCGTAATAGACTTGGGCGGCAGCTTCGATGCCGTATGCCCGGTGGCCCAGATAGATCTTGTTGACGTACAGCTCGAGAATTTCGTTCTTGCTGAGTTCGCGCTCGATCTGCAGGGCCAGGAGTATTTCAGTGATCTTGCGGGAAAAGCTGCGTTCGCTCGTGAGGAAAAAGTTCTTCGCCACCTGCATGGTGATGGTGCTGCCGCCTGACTGAATTTGTCCCGTTTTCAATAATTGCGTGGCAGCGCGCATCAGGCTTGTAAGATCAACGCCATAATGGTTTGCGAAGTTGTCGTCCTCTGCGGCAAGCAGTGCGCTGGTGAAGTCGGGCGGAATATCGGCAAATGCGATGGGCGAGCGGCGCATTTCTCCGAATTCGGCAATCAGCTTTCCATCGCTGCTGTAGACGCGCAGAGGAATCTGTAGCTCTATGCTGCGTAGGGCATCGACGGAGGGTAGCGTCGGGCTCAGATAGAGGAAGGCACCGCTGACGCTGAGTAACAGCGCACAAAAAACAGCGATAACGGACCAGCAGAAAAACTTCAGCAAACGCATCAAGATTTTTGAATTTCCAGATAAAAGAATGAGTTAAGCGGAAGGCAATGCGAAAAGGCAAAAACTGATCACATTATAAGCGCTTTTTCTGCCGGGGAGCCATTTGCGCTTCTGTCAAGCCTGCTATTTAATGTGGAAAAACATAAATCGTCCGTAAGTTATGGATGCCAATAGGAAATCGGTCGTGCTAGGGCTCTTCAGTAAGAAAGCGAATACGCTTTTGGGGATCGATATAAGTTCGACCTCGGTCAAGCTCCTTGAATTGAGTCGCTCGGGAAGCCGCTACAAAGTAGAGGCCTACGCTGTCGAGCCGCTCCCAGCCAACGCAATCGTCGAAAAGAACATCGCCGAATTAGAGGGTGTCGGTCAGGCGCTGTCGCGCGTGTTGGCGAAAGCCAAGACCAATGTGCGCTCGGTGTCAGTCGCCGTCGCCGGGTCTGCGGTCATCACCAAAACCGTGGAGATGGAAGCCGGTCTGTCTGACGACGAGTTGGAAAATCAGCTGAAGCTGGAAGCTGATCAGTACATTCCTTATCCACTGGAAGAAGTGGCGATCGATTTCGAAGTCCAGGGCATTTCACCGCGCAATCCCGAGCGGGTCGAAGTGCTGCTGGCTGCCTGCCGCAAAGAGAACGTCGAGGTTCGCGAGGCGGCTCTGGCGTTGGCAGGCCTGACTGCCAAGGTGGTGGACGTCGAGGCCTACGCGCTGGAGCGTGCCTATGGCCTGCTGGCCGAACAGCTCGGCGACAGCCATGACGACCTGACGGTTGCGGTCGTCGACATTGGGGCGACTATGACCACCCTGAGCGTGCTGCATAACGGGCGCACCATTTACACCCGTGAGCAGCTGTTTGGTGGTCGCCAGCTGACCGAAGAAATTCAGCGTCGCTACGGCCTGTCCGTCGACGAGGCCGGCCTCGCCAAAAAGCAGGGCGGGCTGCCGGACGATTATGAAAGCGAAGTGTTGCAACCGTTCAAGGATGCCCTGGTGCAACAGGTGTCCCGTTCCCTGCAATTCTTCTTCGCTGCTGGCCAGTACAACGATGTCGATTACATCCTGCTGGCTGGCGGCACTGCGTCGATCCCTGATCTTGACCGTCTCATTCAGCAGAAAATCGGCACCCAGACCCTGGTCGCCAACCCGTTCGCCGACATGGCCCTCAGCGGCAAGGTCAATGCGGGTGCGCTGGCCAGTGATGCGCCGGCTCTGATGATTGCCTGCGGCCTGGCGATGAGGAGTTTCGACTGATGGCACGGATTAACCTCCTTCCCTGGCGCGAGCAGCTGCGCGAAGAACGCAAGCAGCGCTTTCTGGTGTCTCTGGGTGGCCTTCTGGTCGCCGCAGCGGCGTTGATATTTTTGGGTGACCAGTACCTCAGTGGCGAGATCGAGAACCAGCAGGCGCGCAACGATTTCGTGCGCAAGGAAATTGCCGTGCTGGATACCCGTATCGCCGAGATCAGCGAGCTGCGCACACGTCGTCAGCAGTTGCTCGAGCGGATGAAGATCATTCAGGACCTGCAGGGCAATCGCCCGATCATCGGTCGGGTTTTCGACCAGATGGTGCGAACCCTGCCCGATGGCGTGTATTTCACCGGGGTGAAAATGACGGGCAAGAGTATTGCGATCGTCGGCGCGGCCGAGTCGAACAGTCGCGTTTCCAAACTGATGCGCGACATGGACGCCTCCGAGTGGCTGACAGCTCCCAACCTGACCGAAGTCAAGGCCGTCACCGCCGGGGCGCTTGAGCAGGCCAATACCTTTCAGCTGACCGTGCAGCAGTCGCAACCGGTCAAGGCAGAAGCGGAGGTGAAGCCATGAGTTTCAGCGAATCCCTCGCAGGCCTGCGCAAGGTCGATATCAACGACCTTGATCTGAACAACATTGGATCCTGGCCGGCAGCAGTGAAGGTTATCGCTGGCATTCTTGCCGTGGTACTGGTGCTGGCGCTGGGCTACAACTTCCACCTCAAGGATCTGCAGGCGAACCTCGATCAACAGCGGATGGAGGAAGAGAATCTCAAACAGCAGTTTTCCTCCAAGGCGTTTCAGGCTGCCAACCTCGAGGCCTATCGCGATCAGATGAAAGAAGCCGAGGTTTCCTTCGGTGCACTGCTCAAGCAGCTGCCGAGCGATACCGAGGTGCCTGGCCTGCTCGAAGACATCACGCGCATTGGCCTGGACAGCGGCCTCGAGTTCGAGGAAATCAAGCTGCTGCCGGAAGTTACCCAGCAGTTTTATATCGAATTGCCGATCCAAATTCAGGTCGTCGGTGGTTACCACGATCTGGCGACGTTCGTCAGTGGGGTGGCCAGCCAGCCGCGCATCGTCACGTTGCATGACTTTGAACTCGTCCCAGCCTCTCAGGACAGCACATCCAAACTGCGTATGAGCATTCTGGCCAAGACCTATCGTTACAATGACAAGGGAGCTCAGCCATGAAGCGCGTCTTCCTGTCGAGTCTGGTGTTTCTTAGCCTGAGCGGTTGCGGTGGCGGTGATTTCAGCGATCTGCAAGCGTATATGGATGAGGTGCGTGCGCGTCCGAAAGGCCAGATCGAACCGCTGCCTCAGCCCGAACCTTACGAGAGCTTTACCTACAGCGCCGCCGCCCTGCGCAGTCCGTTCCAGCCGCCCGTCAAGGTCGACCTGGTGAATCGGGTGAAGGGGGACAAGCAAATCAAACCGGATGAAAATCGGGTCAAGCAGTTCCTCGAAGGCTTCAATATCGAACTCTTTGAAATGGTCGGCACGCTGGCCAATGACAATGGCTCGTTCGCGTTGGTTAGCGGTGCCGGTGGTGTTCATCGCGTCAAGGTTGGGGATTACCTGGGACGCAATGAGGGCCGGATCGTCGCTATCGACAGTGCAAAAATCGACGTAGTCGAAATCGTCCCTGACGGTGATGGTGGCTGGCTCGAGCGCCCCCGTACCCTCACTCTGAAGGAGCGCTCCTGAGGAGCGAGGTGAGCCATGAATAGAAATAACCGGTCTGCCAAACGGAATCCAAGCATGAACAGCTCTTTTTCACGCCTCAGCGTTTCGCTGCTGGCCATTCTGCTCTCTCCCGCAGCCCTGGCGGCCAACCTGCAGGCGCTGGATGTCGCTGCGCTGCCGGGTGACCGTGTCGAGCTGAAACTGTCTTTTGACGAGCCTGTTACCGCGCCGCGTGGTTACACCATCGAGCAGCCAGCACGTATTGCGCTGGATATGCCGGGCGTTTCCAACAAGCTGGGCGTCAAGAACCGTGAGCTGGGAATGGGCAACGCCCGTAGCGTTACCGTGGTCGAGGCCAAGGACCGTACCCGCCTGATCATCAACCTGACCAACCTGGCGCCGTACAACACGCGCACCGAAGGCAATAACCTGTTCGTGCAGGTTGGTACGGGCGTCGCCATGAGCGCAGCCCCTGCCAGCACCGCTGCGGCACGCCCGGCCCCGGCCCCAGCAGCGGCGACGCCTGTTGCTGCGCCGGCAGCACCCAAGGTATTCGGTGCGGTGAACAAGGCGATCAGCAATATCGACTTCCAGCGCGGCACGCAGGGCGAAGGCAACATTGTCATCGACCTTTCCGACGCCTCGGTAAGCCCTGATATTCAGGAGCGTGGTGGCAAGATCATCCTGAATTTCAACCGTACGCAATTGCCAGAAGCGCTGCGCGTGCGTCTGGATGTGAAGGACTTCGCCACGCCGGTGCAGTTCGTCAGCGCCAGCGGCACGGGCGATGACGCCAGCATTGTCATCGAGCCTGTTGGCGCGTTTGATTACCTGGCCTACCAGACCGAAAACAAGCTGACCCTGAGCGTCAAGCCGCTGACTCCTGAAGATGCCGAGAAGCGTCAGGCCGAGCGCTTTGCCTACACGGGCGAGAAGCTGTCGCTGAACTTCCAGGACATCGACGTGCGTTCGGTGCTGCAGTTGATCGCCGATTTCACCGACCTCAACCTAGTCGCCAGTGACACGGTTGCCGGCAACATCACCTTGCGCCTGCAGAACGTGCCGTGGGATCAGGCACTGGATCTGGTGTTAAAAACCAAGGGTCTCGACAAGCGTCAGATCGGCAACGTACTGCTGGTTGCTCCGGCTGAGGAAATTGCTGCTCGCGAGCGGCAGGAGCTTGAGTCGCAGAAGCAGATCGCCGAGCTGGCTCCGCTGCGCCGCGAGCTGATTCAGGTCAACTACGCCAAGGCGGCCGACATGGCCAAGCTGTTCCAGTCGGTGACCAGCGCTGATGGTGCCGTCGATGAGCGCGGCTCCATCACTGTCGATGAGCGCACCAACAGCATCATTGCCTACCAGACTCAGGAGCGCCTGGACGAGCTGCGCCGCATTGTGGCTCAGCTGGACGTGGCAGTGCGCCAGGTGATGATCGAGGCGCGGATCGTGGAAGCCAACGTTAACTACGGCAAATCCCTCGGCGTGCGCTGGGGTGGTGCAGGTGTCGGTGGTAACTGGAGCGTATATGGCAAGGACGGTGCCACCACGTTCGAAGACGGCCAGGCATTCCTTCCAGGCTCCAGCACTGTTGGCAACTTCGAAGCCGAGGAAGGTACGGCGCCCGTTCCGTTCGTTGATATGGGGCTAGCCAACAGCACTTCGGGTATCGGTATTGGCTTCCTGACCAATAACGTGGTTCTGGATCTGCAGCTCTCTGCCATGGAAAGCTCCGGCAACGGCGAAATCGTTTCCCAGCCAAAGGTCGTCACCTCTGACAAGGAAACCGCGAAGATTCTGCGCGGCCAGGAAATTCCTTATCAGGAAGCCAGCTCCAGCGGTGCGACCTCCACGTCGTTCAAGGAAGCCGCTCTGTCGCTGGAAGTGACTCCGCAGATTACGCCCGACAATCGCATCATCATGGAAGTCAAAGTCACCAAGGACTCGGCTGACTATGAGCGCGCGATCGCTGGTGGGGCGCCGCCGATCAACAAGAACGAAGTCAACGCCAAGGTTCTCGTAGCTGATGGCGAGACAATTGTGATCGGCGGTGTATTCGAGAATGCGCAGAGTAAAGCGGTATCGAAGGTTCCGTTTCTCGGGGATGTCCCTTATTTGGGAAGGCTGTTCCGCCGCGACATGGTCACCGACAACAAGACCGAGTTGCTGATTTTCATCACGCCGCGCATCATGAACAGTCAAGCGGTGGCCGTGAGTCGGTAATTAGTGCGTAATCTGATCCTTGTTGGCCCGATGGGCGCTGGAAAAAGCACCATCGGGCGTCTCCTTGCCAAAGAGTTGCGGTTGCCATTCAAAGACTCCGACAAGGAGATCGAGCAGCGGACCGGCGCAGATATTCCTTGGATTTTCGACGTCGAAGGCGAGCAGGGTTTTCGCGAGCGTGAGCAAGCGGTGATCTGTTCGCTGTGTGATGCCGATGGTCTGGTGCTGGCTACCGGCGGCGGGGCGGTCATGCGACCACAAAATCGCCAGGCGTTACGTGCTGGCGGGCGAGTGGTATATCTGCATGCTTCAGTGGAACAGCAGATTGACCGCACGGCACGTGATCGCAATCGACCCTTGCTGCGCACCGCCAATCCGGGGCAGGTATTGGCCGATCTGCTGGCCATCCGCGACCCGCTTTACCGAGAGATTGCCGACGTCATCATCGAAACCGATGAACGTCCGCCGCGTATGGTGGTTCAGGAAATCCTCGAGCGGCTGGAAGCGCTGGCGCCCCGTTAATGACTGGGCCGAACTGCGGTATCCTAGCGCCCTATTTCAATCGGGGGCTCTATGCAAACACTCCATGTCGATCTCGCTGAGCGCAGCTACCCCATCTATATAGGCGCAGACCTGCTGAGCCGTGTTGATCTGCTGGCAGCGCATATCGTGGGGCAGCAAGTCGCGATCGTCACGAATGAGACCATTGCGCCGCTGTATCTGGCTGAACTGCAAGCGACCCTGGCCGATTACCGGGTCACTTCGATCGTGCTGCCCGATGGCGAGGCCTTCAAGAATTGGCAGACCCTGCAAACCATCTTTGATGGTCTGCTTGGGGCTCGTCATGATCGTCGGACCACGGTTATCGCCCTTGGCGGTGGCGTAATCGGTGACATGGCGGGTTTCGCAGCGGCCTGTTACCAGCGCGGTGTGAATTTCATTCAGATTCCTACCACGCTGCTCTCCCAGGTCGACTCCTCGGTGGGTGGCAAGACCGGTATCAACCACCCGCTGGGCAAGAACATGGTGGGGGCGTTCTATCAGCCCCAGGCTGTACTGATCGACACGCGCAGCCTGGAGACCTTGCCGCAGCGCGAGCTATCGGCTGGGTTGGCTGAGGTGATCAAGTACGGCTTGATCTGCGACGAGCCGTTTCTAGGCTGGCTCGAAGAGCACGTGGCAGCGTTGCGCGGCCTGGATCAGGCTGCGCTTACCGAGGCGATCGAGCGATCCTGCGCTGCCAAGGCCCGCGTTGTCGGTGCCGACGAGCGCGAAACCGGTGTACGTGCCACGTTGAACTTGGGGCATACCTTTGGTCACGCCATTGAGACCCACATGGGTTATGGCGTCTGGTTACATGGTGAAGCGGTGGCCGCCGGAACGGCGATGGCGCTGGAGATGTCTCACCGTCTGGGCTGGATAACCGCGGATGAGCGTGACCGTGGTGTTCGCCTGTTCCTGGCGGCAGGCTTGCCTGTCGTGCCGCCGCAGGAAATGACCCCCGCGGATTTTCTCGAGCATATGGCGGTCGACAAGAAGGTGCTGGATGGCCAGTTGCGCCTGGTGCTGTTGCGCTCGTTGGGCGAGGCGGTAGTGACCAGTGATTACCCGCGAGACATCTTGAATGCCACCCTGGCTGCCGATTACCCGGCGTTGGTGGCTCGGCTTAACAATCAGTGAGTATTCAATGACCAGTTTGCACGCCGACGAAGCGTTTCTCGACCACTATCAGTTCACCCATGATCCCTTCGCGGCGCGGGTGCCAGGCTTCAAGTTCTTCCCGGCGCAGCGCAAGCCGGTGCTGGGGCAGCTTCATCATCTGGCACGCTACAGTCAGTTGGTGTTGGTTGTTACCGGGCCGGAAGGCAGTGGCAAGACCCTGTTGCGCCAGGCACTGGTCGCCAGCACCAACAAGCAGGCTGTTCACAACGTCGTGGTTTCCGCGCAAGGCGCAGCCGATCCGGCAACGTTGATGCGACACATCGCCCAAGGCCTGAACACCCAGCAGACGGATCGCGCGGCGCTGCTCGCTCAGGTTGGTCAGCTTGCCTTGACCGGGCAGGAAGTCTATTTGCTGATCGATGATGCCGAGGAGCTCAGCGAAGCTGCGCTAGAAGCGCTGCTGGTGTTGGCGCAAGGCAACGCTGATGGTCGTCCTCATGTCTTTCTGTTTGCCGATTCTGATGTCATCCCGCGTTTGGATGCGCTGGCCGGTGCCGATGAAGTGTTCCATGTCATCGAGCTCCAGCCTTATGCAGAGGACGAGACCCGTGAATACCTGGCGCTGCGCTTGGAGGGTGCTGCGCAGGGCATCGAATTATTGTCCGACGAACAAGTCGAGCTGATTCATGACCGCTCCGGCGGTTGGCCGGGCGAAATCAACCGGGTAGCGCGCGATGTGCTGATCGACGCCATGGCGTCTCGCCGAGGCGCGGCGAAGGGCGGCGGCTTCTCTTTCAGTCTGCCGAAAAAACACTTGCTGGCATTGGCGGTGATTGGCGTCGGTGTGGCGGCGGCCCTGCTGATGCAAGGGCGTTCGGATTCTCCGGAAGCCCCAGCGCCTCAGGCGCAGCTGCCGCTGGGTGCCAATGAGCGGCCACAACAACAGGCGGGCACGCCTGCACAGCCGCAGCCTGAAGCCGAAGTGGGTGCTGACGGCCGGCCTGCCATCGAATTCGCCGGGAGCAACCAGCCGTTGCCATTGCCGCTCGTGGGGCAGTCGCAGCCGGTCATTCGCCAGCCACTGGCTCAGGCGGCGGGTGAGACCGACGGTGAGGCCAATGTCGAATTGCCAGAGCCTGTCGCGAGCACCCCGGTGACTGTTCCACCGACAGCCTCGCAGCCTGCGCCAACCCCAGCGCCTACTACGCCTGCCCCGGCCCCTCAGCCGCCGCAGCCTGTCGCCCAGCAACCCAAACCGGTGGAGCAGCCCAAGCCGGCCGCTGCCCCCGCGCCCGCCGCGAGGCCGGCGCCTGCGGGCCCAGCTCAGGCCAATGGCTGGTACGCCACGCAAACCAAGAGCCACTACACCCTGCAGGTGCTCGGCACCAGTACCGAAAGCGCTGCACGCTCCTTCGTCAGTCAGAACGGCGCGCAGTATCGGTATTTCAAGAAGATGCACCAGGGCAAGCCACTTTTCGTCATCACTTATGGTAGCTTTGCCAGCCGCGACGCCGCCCAGGCAGCCGTGAAGACCTTGCCCGCCAAGGTTCAGGCCGGTAAGCCCTGGCCGAAGACCTTCGCCAGTGTTACTCAGGAAATGGCGAACTGATCGAAACGAGCCCGTTGCGTACAAACTGACGCAATGGGCTCTTTCATTTTTGCGACATTTTATTCCTGTTTTTCGTCACATTGTTCTTTGTGACGCTTATCTCGCTATGTACAATGACCTCCGTTTGCCTGCGCAAAGCCGGGCGCATCGACCTGCGCGCAGGGTAATTGATTGAATTAGAAAGAAAAATGCCGAGTAAGGCAGTCTGGTGAGAGTTCCCTATGAAAGCAGGTCTGTACCATCCTGATGAGTTCAAGGATAACTGCGGCTTCGGCCTGATCGCGCACATGCAGGGGGAGGCGAGCCATCACCTGTTGCAAACCGCGATAGAAGCACTGACCTGCATGACCCACCGTGGCGGCATCAATGCCGACGGCAAGACGGGTGATGGCTGTGGTTTGCTGATTCAAAAACCCGATCTGTTCCTGCGCGCTGTCGCCCAGGACACCTTTGGCGTCGAACTGCCCAAGCAGTATGCCGTGGGCATGGTCTTCCTCAATCAGGACGATACCAAGGCCAGCGCTGCCCGCGACAACATGAACCGCGAGATCGAAGCCGCTGGTCTGACCCTGGTCGGCTGGCGCAAGGTACCGATCGACACCAGCGTGCTCGGCCGTCTGGCCCTTGAGCGCCTACCGCAGATCGAACAGGTGTTCATCAGCGCCGATGGCCTGAGCGATCAGGACTTCGCCATCAAGCTGTTCTGTGCTCGCCGCCGCTCCTCGGTGGCCAATGCCGCGGACACTGAGCATTACATCTGCAGCTTTTCGCACAAGACCATCATCTATAAAGGCTTGATGATGCCGGCCGACCTGCAGCAGTTCTACCCGGACCTGGGTGACGAGCGCCTGCAGACCGCGATCTGTGTGTTCCACCAGCGCTTCTCCACCAACACCTTGCCGAAATGGCCGCTGGCTCAGCCGTTCCGCTTTCTCGCCCACAATGGCGAGATCAACACCATCACCGGCAACCGTAACTGGGCTCAGGCACGCCGCACCAAGTTCGAGAATGGCCAGATTCCAGCCCTTGAAGAGCTCGGTCCGCTGGTCAATCGTGTCGGTTCCGACTCCTCGAGCATGGACAACATGCTTGAGCTGATGGTCACTGGCGGTATCGACCTGTTCCGTGGCGTGCGGATGATCATTCCGCCAGCGTGGCAGAACGTCGAGACCATGGACGCCGACCTGCGGGCGTTCTACGAATATAACTCTATGCACATGGAGCCCTGGGATGGCCCGGCCGGCGTGGTGCTGACCGACGGCCGCCACGCTGTGTGCCTGCTCGACCGCAACGGTTTGCGTCCAGCGCGCTGGGTCACCACCAACAATGGCTACATCACCCTGGCTTCGGAAATCGGCGTATGGAATTACCAGCCCGAGGACGTGGTGGCCAAGGGTCGTGTCGGCCCGGGTCAGATCCTCGCGGTCGATACCGAAACCGGCCAGGTGCTGACTACTGACGACATCGACAATCGCCTCAAGTCCCGCCACCCCTACAAGCAATGGCTGCGCAAGAGTGCGCTGCGCGTTCAGGCGACCATGGAAGATAACGACCATGGTTCGGCCTTCTATGACGCGGATCAGCTCAAGCAGTACATGAAGATGTTCCAGGTCACCTTCGAGGAGCGTGACCAAGTGCTGCGCCCGCTCGCCGAGCAGGGCCAGGAAGCGGTCGGCTCGATGGGCGATGACACGCCGATGGCGGTGCTGAGCCAACGCGTGCGCTCGCCGTACGACTACTTCCGCCAGCAGTTCGCGCAGGTCACCAACCCGCCGATCGACCCGCTGCGTGAAGCCATCGTTATGTCGCTGGAGATCTGCCTCGGTGCCGAGCGCAACATCTTCGAGGAGTCGCCGGAGCATGCCTCGCGGGTGATCCTCAGCTCGCCAGTGATCTCGCCGGCCAAGTGGCGCACGCTGATGAACCTGGAACGCCCGGGTTTCGAGCGGCAGATCATCGACCTCAACTACGACGAGTCGATCGGCCTGGAAGCAGCCGTGCGCAACATGGCCGACCAGGCGGAAGAAGCCGTGCGTTCCGGCAAGGTGCTGCTGGTTCTGACCGACCGTCACATCGCCCCGGGCAAGCTGCCGGCGCATGCGGCACTGGTTACCGGTGCGGTGCACCATCGCCTGACCGAGACCGGTCTGCGCTGCGACTGCAATATCCTGGTCGAAACCGCCACCGCCCGCGATCCGCATCACTATGCGGTGCTGATCGGTTTCGGCGCTTCGGCGGTGTACCCGTTCCTGGCCTACGAAGTGCTGGGTGATCTGATCCGCACCGGCGAAGTGCTGGGCGATCTGTACGAAGTGTTCAAGTACTACCGCAAGGGCATTTCCAAAGGCCTGCTGAAGATCCTCTCGAAGATGGGTATATCCACCGTCGGTTCCTACCGCGGTGCTCAGCTGTTCGAAGCCGTCGGCCTGGCCGATGAAGTGACCGGCCTGTGTTTCCGTGGCGTGCCGAGCCGCCTCAAGGGTGCGCGTTTCGTGGATCTGGAAGCCGAGCAGAAGGCGCTGGCGGGTGAAGCCTGGAACAACCGCAAGTCCATCCAGCAGGGCGGTTTGCTCAAGTTCGTCTATGGCGGCGAGTACCACGCCTACAACCCCGATGTGGTGAATACCCTGCAGGCGGCGGTGAAGCAGGGCAGCTACGAGATGTTCAAGGAATACACCAAGCTGGTGGATACCCGCCCGGTGTCGATGCTGCGTGACCTGCTGCAGGTCAAGCTTGCCGATTCGCCGCTGGCACTCGACGAAGTCGAGCCGCTGGAGTCGATCTTCAAGCGCTTCGATGCTGCCGGTATCTCCCTGGGCGCGCTGTCGCCAGAGGCTCACGAAGCCCTGGCCGAGGCGATGAACCGCCTCGGTGCACGCTCCAACTCCGGCGAAGGCGGTGAAGACCCGGCGCGCTACGGCACCATCAAGAGCTCGAAGATCAAGCAGATCGCCACGGGCCGATTTGGTGTGACGCCGGAATACCTGGTCAATGCCGAAGTGCTACAAATCAAGGTGGCCCAGGGTGCCAAGCCCGGCGAAGGCGGTCAGCTGCCAGGTGGCAAGGTGAACGGTCTGATCGCCAAGCTGCGCTATGCGGTACCGGGCGTGACGCTGATTTCGCCGCCGCCGCACCACGACATCTATTCGATCGAAGACCTGGCGCAGCTGATCTATGACCTCAAGCAGGTCAACCCCAGCGCGCTGGTGTCGGTCAAGTTGGTGTCTGAAGCGGGTGTCGGCACCATCGCCGCCGGTGTCGCCAAGGCGTATGCGGACCTGATCACCATTTCCGGTTATGACGGCGGCACCGGAGCTTCACCGCTGAGCTCGATCAAATACGCCGGTTCGCCGTGGGAACTGGGCCTGGCGGAAACCCACCAGACCCTGCGCGGCAACGACCTGCGCGGCAAAGTACGGGTACAGACTGACGGCGGCCTGAAAACCGGCCTGGATGTGGTTAAGGCCGCTATCCTTGGCGCCGAGAGCTTCGGCTTCGGTACCGCGCCGATGGTTGCTCTGGGCTGTAAATACCTGCGCATCTGCCACCTGAACAACTGCGCCACGGGCGTAGCCACGCAGAACGACAAGCTGCGCAAGGATCACTTCATCGGCACCGTGGACATGGTGGTGAATTTCTTCACCTATGTCGCCGAAGAAACCCGCGAGTGGCTGGCCAAGCTGGGCGTACGCAGCCTGGGCGAGCTGATCGGCCGTACCGATCTGCTGGAAGTTCTGCCGGGCGAAACCGCCAAGCAGAACAACCTGGACCTGACCCCCCTGCTCGGCAGCGATCACATTCCGGCGGACAAACCACAGTTCTGCCAGGTCGACCGCAATCCGCCGTTCGACCAGGGTTTGCTGGCTGAAGAAATGCTGTCCATGGCCAAATCGGCTATCGACAGTGCCAGTGGCGGCGACTATGCGCTGGATATCTGCAACTGCGACCGCTCCATCGGTGCCCGTGTCTCCGGCGAAATCGCCCGGGTGCATGGCAACCAGGGAATGGTCAAGGCGCCGATCACCTTCCGCTTCAAAGGCACCGCCGGGCAAAGCTTCGGTGTGTGGAACGCCGGCGGCCTGAACCTGTACCTCGAAGGCGACGCCAACGATTACGTCGGCAAGGGCATGACCGCCGGCAAGCTGGTGATCGTGCCGCCGAAGGGCAGCCCGTTCAAAACCCAGGACAGCGCCATCATCGGCAACACCTGCCTGTACGGTGCTACCGGCGGCAAACTGTTCGCTGCCGGCACTGCGGGCGAGCGTTTCGCGGTGCGCAACTCCGGCGCCCACTCGGTGGTGGAAGGCGTGGGTGACCACTGCTGCGAGTACATGACCGGTGGTTTCGTCTGCGTGCTGGGCAAGACCGGCTACAACTTCGGTTCCGGCATGACCGGTGGTTTCGCCTATGTGCTCGACCTGGACAACAGCTTCTACGACCGGGTTAACCATGAGCTGGTAGAAATTCAACGGATCAACAACGAATCCATGGAGGCTTACCGCAGCCACCTGGAGCGCGTGTTGGCCGAGTACGTCGAAGAGACGGCAAGCGAGTGGGGCCGCAATCTGCTGGAAAACCTGGACGACTACCTGCGCAAGTTCTGGCTGGTCAAACCCAAGGCCGCGAACCTCAAGTCGCTGCTCTCCAGCATCCGCGCCAACCCGCAATAAGCAGCTTCAAGCGGCAAGCCCAACTGAGGGCTTGTCGCTCAACGTGATTGTCTTGCAGCTCCGCGCTTATGGCGGGCAGCTGCTGCTAAGAGGTTTATGACATGGCTGAACGTCTGAATAACGACTTCCAGTTCATCGAAGTCGGGCGCAAAGACCCGAAGAAGAAGCTGCTGCGTCAGCGCAAGAAAGAATTCGTCGAAATCTACGACACCTTCAAACCGGCTCAGGCCGGCGAGCAGTCGCACCGCTGCCTGGGCTGCGGCAACCCGTATTGTGAGTGGAAGTGCCCGGTGCACAACTTCATCCCCAACTGGTTGAAGCTGGTCTCCGAAGGCAACATCCTGGCGGCAGCCGAACTGAGCCACCAGACCAACACGCTGCCGGAAGTCTGCGGCCGCGTGTGCCCGCAGGACCGCCTGTGCGAAGGCGCTTGTACGCTCAACGACGGCTTTGGCGCGGTGACCATCGGTTCGGTGGAGAAATACATCACCGATACCGCGTTCGCCATGGGCTGGCGCCCGGACATGTCCAAGGTCAAACCGACCGGCAAGCGTGTCGCGGTGATCGGTGCCGGCCCGGCGGGTCTCGGTTGTGCGGATATTCTGGTGCGCAATGGCGTGGCTCCAGTGGTGTTCGACAAGAACCCGGAAATCGGCGGTCTGCTGACCTTCGGCATTCCCGAGTTCAAGCTGGAAAAGACCGTGCTGAGCAATCGCCGCGAAGTGTTCACAGGCATGGGCATCGAGTTCCGCCTGAACACCGAGATCGGCAAGGACATCACCATGCAGCAGTTGCTGGATGAGTACGATGCCGTGTTCATGGGCATGGGCACCTACACCTATATGAAGGGCGGCTTCCCGGGCGAAGACCTGCCGGGCGTGCACGATGCGCTGGACTTCCTGATTGCCAACGTCAACCGCAACCTCGGTTTCGAGAAGGCGCCGGAAGATTTCGTCGACCTGAAGGGCAAGCGCGTCGTAGTCCTCGGCGGCGGTGACACCGCGATGGACTGCAACCGCACCTCGATCCGTCAGGGCGCCAAGGCCGTGACCTGCGCTTACCGTCGCGACGAAGCGAACATGCCGGGCTCGCGCAAGGAAGTGAAGAACGCCAAGGAAGAGGGCGTGAAGTTCCTCTTCAACCGCCAGCCCATCGCCATCGTTGGCGAGGACAAGGTCGAGGGCGTGAAAGTGGTCGAGACCCGTCTCGGCGAGCCGGACGCTCGTGGTCGTCGCAGTCCCGAGCCGATTCCGGGCTCCGAGGAAATCATCCCGGCGGAAGCCGTGTTGATCGCCTTCGGCTTCCGCCCGAGCCCGGCGCCGTGGTTCGATGACTTCGCAATCAGTATCGACAGCCAGGGTCGTGTAGTCGCGCCTGAAAAGGCCACGTTCAAGCACCAGACCAGCAACCCGAAAGTGTTTGCCGGTGGCGACATGGTGCGCGGCTCCGACCTGGTGGTAACGGCCATCTTCGAAGGCCGCAATGCGGCGGAAGGGATTCTCGACTACCTCGGTGTCTGAGTATTCATCTTCCCGACGAGGCCGGCTGCATGCCGGCCTCGTCGTTTCTGCGCCTTTGCTGACCTGAGGCAATACGCCGCGTTCATTGCGCAGTCACAGTGCCTCCATGGTTTTCTCTGGAGGTTCCCATGCTCACCACGGCCATTTTTCCATCCCGTTATGTGCAGGGGCGCGGTGCGCTCGAGCGGCTCGGCTTTGAGCTATCGCGTTTCGGTGGCAAGGCGCTGGCGCTGCTCGATCCGTTTGCCGACGACCACCTGGGTGATCAGCTGGAAACCAGCTGTGCGGGTCATCTCGACTGCGAACGCGTGCGCTTTTGCGGCGAATGCAGTGACGAGGAAATCGCCCGTCTGGTGGTATTGGCGCAGCAGATCGCGCCCGAGGTAATCCTTGGTATGGGGGGCGGAAAGGCGCTGGATACCGCCAAGGCCCTCGCCTATGAATTGAGCCTGCCCGTGGCCGTGGTACCGACCCTGGCCTCCAGCGATGCGCCGTGCAGCGCGCTGTCGGTGATCTACACCGCACAGGGCGCCTTCAAGCGTTACCTGGTGCTGCCGCGCAATCCCGATCTGGTGCTGGTTGATAGTCAGGTGATCGCCCAGGCGCCGGTGCGTTTTCTGGTGTCCGGCATGGGCGACGCCCTGGCCACCTGGTTTGAAGCCGAGGATTGTCGCATCAGCGGCGCCGCGAACATGACTGGTCGCCAAGGGCCGCGCACCGCTCATGCGTTGGCGCGCTTCTGCTATGACACCCTGCTGGAGTATGGCCCGCTGGCCGCTCAGGCGTGCCACCAGCAGGTGGTGACGCCGGCATTGGAGCATGTCATCGAGGCCAACACATTGCTGTCCGGGCTGGGTTTCGAGAGTGGCGGCCTGGCGGCTGCCCATGCGATCCACAATGGCTTCACTGTGCTGCCAGGCACCCACGCTTATTGGCATGGCGAGAAGGTAGCCTTTGGTGTGCTGAGCATGCTGATGCTGCGTGACAGCGAACCGAAACTGATCGATGAGGTGTACGGTTTCTGCCTCGCCGTCGGCCTACCGGTCACGCTTGCCGACATCGGCCTGGCCGAGGTCGCCGATGCCGACCTGCTGCGTGTTGCCGGGCTGGCCTGCGCCGCCGGTGAGAGCATCCACAACGAACCCTTCGCGGTGGACGCTCGGAGCGTGGTTGCCGCCATGCGTACTGCGGATGCCGAGGGGCGTCGCCGCAAGGCTGCCTAGCTGCACCGGCCGTCTCCTGCCTGCGGCACGGCGTCCCACGCCGTGCCTTTTGCTGCTTGCTCTGCGACAATGTGCACACTTTTTGCTCACCGCTTCTGCTCGGGAAATCCCATGACTGCCTTGAAGAACGACCGTTTTCTGTGTGCCCTGCTCAAGCAGCCCGTCGACGTTACGCCGGTGTGGATGATGCGGCAGGCCGGTCGTTACCTGCCGGAATACCGGGCCAGCCGTGCCAAGGCGGGCGACTTCATGAAGCTGATGATGAACCCTGAATTCGCTTGCGAAGTGACTCTGCAGCCGCTGGATCGCTACCCGCAACTGGATGCGGCCATTCTGTTTTCCGACATCCTTACCATCCCCCACGCCATGGGCCAGGGGCTGTACTTCGAGACGGGTGAAGGTCCGCGCTTCAAGAAGGTCATCAGCAGCGCAGCCGACATCGACGCGCTGCCGATCCCCGATCCGGAAAAGGATCTGGGCTACGTGATGGACGCGGTGCGTACCATCAAGTCGGCGCTGAACGGCCGGGTGCCGCTGATCGGTTTTTCCGGTAGCCCGTGGACGCTGGCCACCTACATGGTCGAGGGTGGCTCGTCGAAGGACTTCCGCAAGTCCAAGGCGATGCTCTACGACAATCCCGAGGCCATGCACGCGCTGCTCGACAAGCTGGCGCAGTCGGTGACGGCCTACCTCAACGGGCAGATTCTCGCGGGTGCTCAGGCGGTGCAGATCTTCGATACCTGGGGCGGCAACCTGTCGTCGGCGGCTTACCAGACGTTTTCCCTGGCCTACATGCAGAAGATCGTCGACGGCCTGATCCGCGAGCATGACGGACGCACCATTCCGGTCATCCTGTTCACCAAGAATGGCGGGCTGTGGCTGGAATCGATGGCCGCGACCGGTGCCGATGCGCTGGGCCTGGACTGGAGTTGCGACATCGGCGAAGCGCGCCGCCGCGTGGGTGGCCAGGTGGCGCTACAGGGCAACATGGATCCGACCGTGTTGTACGCCAAGCCCGCGGCCATTCGCGCCGAGGTGGCGCGCATTCTCGCTAGCTACGGTAGCGGCAGCGGTCATGTGTTCAACCTGGGCCACGGCATCACTCCTGAGGTCAACCCGGCCCACGCCGGTGCCTTCCTGGAAGCCGTGCACGAGCTGTCTGGCGACTATCACCGCTGATGCGCGTCAGCGTGCCTGCTGCCCGCCCTTCGGCTGGTGCAGGCGCAGGGTGAGCAGCGTGTCTTCGGCACCGTGCTCGAACTGCGCATCCTTCGGCTTGGGCTTGCCCTTGAACAATGACGGGTTGCCGGAGAAGGCAACCGGCTCCAGCGGTATGCCGCGCGCGCTGAGGTCAAGTCGGCCGTTGCCGTTGCTGTCCTGAAACAGTTGCAGGGCGAATCGTCCAGGCGGCACGTTCTTGATGATCAGCTGTTCTCCGCTGCCCTGCAGCGTCTGCAGGGTGGGCTCCCAGCCTTTCTGCTCGGCAGGCACCAGTGCTACGTAGAGCATGGCCTCGCTCTGGTTGCCTTCCACGCGGACCAAAAGATCGCTCGCCTGCGCCGACAAACAGCCAGACAGGAGAACCACTGCGCAGACGGTGCAGCGTTTGGTTACGATTTGAAGAATTCTCTGTGGCATAATCCGCCTATTTTGCAGGGATTGGCATTCAAATGCGCCGGGTTCTAGTCGTTCACTTCTCACAGACTGGCCAATTGAACCGCCTGGTGCAATCGGTCTGTGCGCCGTTGCAAGCGAGTGAAGGCATTGCGGTGGATTTCTTGGCGCTGCAGCCGGCCAAGCCGTTTCCCTTCCCGTGGCCGTTTCTCGGCTTCTTTCGCATTTTCCCTGAAACCGTGCTGATGAAGCCGCAGCCACTGCTGCCGCTGGCGGTCGACGCGGGCCGGGATTACGACCTGATCATCCTGGCTTACCAAGTGTGGTTCCTGTCGCCCTCGCTACCGTTCACCAGTTTCCTGGCAACCCCCGAAGCCGCGCGCTTGTTACAAGGCAAACCGGTGGTGACCCTGATCGGCTGCCGCAACATGTGGTTGATGGCACAGGAAAAGGTCAAGGCGCGCCTGCAGGACCTGGGCGCCAGGCTGGTCGACAACGTAGTGTTGACCGATGCCTGCGGCACCGCCGCGAGTTTTCTGGCAACGCCTTTGTGGATGTTCACCGGCCGGCAGAAGCCCTACAGCTGGGTGCCGCGTGCCGGTATCGACGAGACGGAGATGGCCGCTGCCAGCCGTTTCGGCGCCGCCATGGCGAACCGCCTGCTGGCCGACGATCTTGCCATTGATCGGCCGATGCTCAGGGGCCTTGGCGCGGTGAAGGTGGACGAAAAGCTGATTGCCAGCGAGAAGGTCGGTAATCGCAGCTTCACCCTGTGGAGCCGCTTGCTGAGCGCACTCGGCCCGCAGCAAAGCAGGCGGCGTGGCGCCGGGCTGGTGGTATACATCGTGTTCCTGATCTGCCTGATCGTGACCGTGGTACCGATCACTGCCCTGTTGAAAAAGTTGTTGGCCCCGCTGTTCAAGGCGCGAATCCAGCGTGAAAAGGCCTATTTCGCTGGCCCGTCCGGCGAATGATGTAACCGAGGTAGTCCCGTGGCATCACCCGTATTCATCAACCGCATCAGTGCGTTCCTGCCCCATGACCCAGTCGACAACGAGCAGATGGAAGCGCGTCTCGGCCTGGTCGGTGGCAAGCCATCGCGTGCCCGCAAGCTGGTGCTGCGCCGTAACGGCATCCAGCAGCGTCACTACGTGATCGATCCGCACAGCGGCGAGCCGAGCATGAACAACGCACAGCTGAGCGCCGAGGCGATTCGTGGGTTGGTGGGTGAAGGATTCGCGCTCGATAGTCTGGATTGCTTGGTTGCCGGCACCTCGTCGCCTGATCAGGTGATGCCCGGTCATGCGGTGATGGTGCATGGCGAGTTGGGCAATCCGCCCTGCGAAGTGGCAACAACAGCGGGCATCTGCCTGTGCGGAATGACCGCGCTGAAATATGCCTGGATGAGTGTGGCCAGTGGTGAAAGTCGCAATGCCGTGGCCTGTGGCTCGGAGGTCGCCTCGGCGCTGATGCAGGCGCACAACTTCAATGCCGAGTACGAAAGTCGCGTCGACGAGCTGGAGAAGCACCCGGAGATCGCCTTCGAGAAGGACTTCCTGCGCTGGATGCTCTCCGACGGCGCCGGCGCCGTGCTGCTGCAGGATCGCCCCAACGCCAGTGGCCTGAGCCTGCGGGTCGACTGGCTGGACATCTTCTCGTTCGCCGACCAGATGCCGGCCTGCATGTACGCCGGCGCCGAAATGGAAGGCGGTAACCTGCGCGGCTGGAGCCGTTACGACGCCGACGAACGCGCGCGGCAGTCGGTGATGGCGATCAAGCAGGACGTCAAACTGCTCAACGAGAACATCGTCAAATACACCGTGGAAGAGGCGTTGCGGCGCATCATGGCGCGCCGTGAGCTGCGCGTGGCGGACATCGATTGGTTCCTGCCGCATTACTCTTCGGAGTTCTTTCGGGATCGCCTGGCCGTGGGCCTGGCCAATGTCGATCTGCCGATTCCGCAGGAGCGCTGGTTCACCAACCTGACCCGCAAGGGCAATACAGGCGCGGCGTCGATTTTCATCATCCTCGATGAATTATTCAACGGCGCGCAACTGCGCAGTGGCCAGACGCTGCTCTGCTACGTACCGGAAAGCGGGCGCTTCTCCAGTGCATTCATGCACCTCACGGTGGTCGGCAATGAAGCTTGACGAGGTTCCCCAGGATCACAGCTCTACCTACGGTGGCCACAGCAAGCTGGTCTACGCCGTAGACGCGAGCGGCCATTATCAGGGCACCCAGAGCGATGGCTGGGAGCCGGAAGCCTATGCCACGCAACTGGCGGTAGCCGAACTGGAAACCCAGGAGGCCGAAGCCGAGGCTGCCTGGCGGCGCGGCGAGCTGTCGCCGTTGAAGTGCCTGATGTACCGCTACCGCATGGACGAGCCGGCGCTGGCGCAGATCGCCGGGCTCTGGCAGTGGCGCGTGCGGCGGCATTTCCGACCGGATATCTATCGGCGCCTGAACTCCGCGTTGCTGGCGCGCTATGCCGAGGCGTTCGGCCTGCCTGTCGAAGAATTGCGTCGCTACCAGAAGGAGCTGCCATGAACGCATTCGAGCACCGCCAGAGCGCCCATTGCGAAAGCGGTGTGATGGCCAGTCTGCTGACCCATGCCGGTCTGCCAATGAGCGAGCCGATGGCGTTCGGCCTGGCCTCTGGCCTGGCGTTCGCCTACCTGCCGATCGTCAAGCTTGGTGGCATGCCGCTGATTGCCTATCGCATGCCGCCTCGGCACCTGATAAAGACCCTCAGCAAGCGCCTGGGCGTGCGCCTGACCAGCCGCACCTTCGCCAACCCCGAACAGGGGCGCATTGCGCTCGACGCGGCGCTCGACAGCGGCCGCCTGGCCGGGCTGCAGAGTTCGGTGTTCTGGCTGCCGTACTTTCCGCCGGAGATGCGCTTTCACTTCAACGCCCACAACCTGCTGGCTTACGGGCGAGAAGGCAACGAGTACCTGCTCAGCGATCCGGTGTTCGAGGCGCCGGTGCGCTGTGCCGCCGAGGACCTGCAGAAGGCGCGCTTCGCCAAAGGTGCCCTGGCAGCCAAGGGGCTGATGTACTACCTGGACGACGTATCGCCCGAGCAGGATTGGCAGCGCCTGATTCGCACCAGCGTGCTGTCCACCGCGCGCATTCTCGATGGCATGCCGCTGCCGTGGATCGGCATTCGTGGCATCGGCCACCTGGCCAGTCGTGTCGAAGCTCTCGACCCCGCCAATATCAAGTACAACCGCCTGTACCTCACTCACATCGTGCGCATGCAGGAAGAAATCGGCACCGGTGGTGCAGGGTTCCGCTTCATGTATGCGAGCTTTCTGCAGGAGGCCGGCGAAAAACTTGGCGACGCCACGCTGCAGGAAGCCTCGGTGCGCATGACCGCGGTGGGCGATGACTGGCGGCAGTTCGCCTCGGCTTGCGTGCGCGCCAGCCGCAGCAAGGGCGAGTCGCCGAATTTCACTCCGATTGCCGACATGCTGCGCGACATCGCTGGCCAGGAGCGCGTGCTGATGAAAGAGCTGGGCGCCTGGGCCAAGCGCAAGGGCTAAGTTAGCGCTGCAGGAAGGCAGAGGCGGCCTGTTGTAGGGTGGACGACGCTTCATCCGTCCACCGTTCTGCGATCGCAATGGTGGATGAAAAGAGCGTCATCCACCCTACATAGCTAGCGGCTGCTTTCGCCACAATGCCGCCGCTGGTTTATAGCTGCAATTGCAGTACGTCTATTCCCACCGTCAGCTCGGCAAAATCTGCTGCCTGGCTTGGCTTCTCGATCAGCACCGCCTTGGCCTCGAACTCGCCGTTCTCGTCGATCACAACCAGCAGCGCCTGGGCGATCAGGCCGTCGGCCAGGTCCAGCGCAGCCAGTGCTTGCAGGTGTTGCCAGGCCCGCGGGCCGGCGCCGATAAACAGGTTCGGTCCCTCAAGCCCCAACTGTGCGGCAACGTGAAAACCCGCCGCGTTGCTGACGCTGTTGACGAACTCGAACGGCTTGGGCTGCAGCTGATGAACGCACACCGCATCGAGCAATGAGCCCATGGTGGCCCGCGCCGGGTGCCGCGAAGCCAGGTACAGGCCGCAATTGCTGAGCACTTTCACCTTGAGCGGCGCGGTGCACAGCAGTGCCTGGAGGATCATCCGGTCGATGCGGCGTGGTGGGCTTGCCAACCATGAGGTAAGCGCGGCTTTCAGGTCCTTGTCCGAGCACCCGGCGTCGCCGCGTACGCTGCAGGCAGCCATCGCCGTGCTCATGATGAAGCTCCTGTGCAGCGTTGCAGCACCAGGCTGGCGTTGTTGCCGCCAAAGCCGAAGAAGTTGGCCAGCAGCAGGCTATCGTCAGTAATGGCGAGCGGCGCGGACGGCAGCGGCAGCAAGGCTTCGCTGGCGTAATCGCAGGCCGGCAAATGCGCCAGGTTCTGCACCAGTAGCAACGTCTCGCTGAGGCCGCAGGCGCCCAGGGTGTGGCCGAGCCAGGGTTTCAGCACGCACAGCGGCGGCAGCGCGTCGCCGAACAGCAGGCGCACGCCGTTGCTCTCGGCGCGGTCGTTGGCACCGGTGGCAGTGCCGTGCAGCTTGACCAGGCCGATCTGCTCGGCCTCGATGCCGGCACTGCGCAGCGCCTGGCGCATTACCCAATCGATATGACTGCCGTCTTCGCGGGTGGTGGTCAGGTTGCTGGTATCGCACGCGCTGAAGCCGCCGAGCAACTTCGCCAGCGGCTCAGCGCCCGGTTCTACCGTCAGCAGCGCGGCGGCAAAAGCCTCGCCGAGCACCAGGCCATCACGCTGGGGATGAAACGGCCGATAGTGGCCGCTGGGCGATATCAGGCCCAGCGCTCCGAACCCTTGCTGTGCGATGGCGCTTGGCGTTTCGAAGGCGAGCACCAGCGCGCGCGCGTAGCGGTTCGCCGCAATCAGGCGGGCACCGTACAGCAGGGCGTTGGCGGCGCTGGTGCATGCTGTATTGAGGGTGAAGGCGTCGGCGAAGCCCCAGCGTTGGCGCAATTGCTCGGCGATCAGGTCGAGCGAGGTCGAGTGATCCGGGCTGAAGCCGCCCTCGCGGCGTGCGCGATCTTCCAGCTCGTTGATATCCAGGCTGGTACTGGCGACGATCAGCAGGCAATCATCCAGTGCGCCGGCAGGCTCGCCGAAGGTTTCGCCAATCAGCCGGTCGAACTGCTGGTCCAGGCTTTCCCCGGTCGCGACCTGGCCGAGATAGGGGCGCGGCTCTTGCAGTTCGTTCAGTACAAAGGTGCTGGCAGTCGGCGGTACGCCACGCTGCAGTGCGTCGCCAGCGGCGCGTAAATCAGCGCCCAAGGCGCTGTGCAGCGTGCCGCGCTGAAGGTACACAGGGGTCACTGCTGCTGCCTGATGAACGCCGCGATGCTGGCGATGGTGTTGAGGATGCGCCGGCCATCCTTGGCGCCCTCGATGCGTACGCCATAGTGCTGTTGCAGCGCCAGCGAGACCTGCAGCGCGTCCAGGCTGTCCATCTGGATACGGCTCTGCTGGCCGAACAGCGGCTCGTCGTTGTCGATGCTCTGCCAGTCGATGTCGTCTTCCTTGTCGCACTCGCGAATCAGCAATTGCTTGAGCTTTTCTTCTAGTAGTGTGTGGTCCATTGCGTTTGCTGTACTCGTTTGTGGAACAGGAACAAGCCGCTGGCGCCGGCCAGTGCTGCGAACAGCAACAGGCGCACGCACCAGGGGGCTACGTCGTTCAGTGAGCCGTGGCCCACCAGCAGGGTGAGGAAGGCGTCGAGCGCCCAGCTCATCGGGGATATTTCCGCCAGCTGGCGCATGGCCTCCGGCATCACGCTCTTGGGCACCATGATGCCGCCAATGGCTGCGAGGATGATATTGATCCCGCCGCCAAGCAATAGGGCTTGTTCACTACTGCGTGCCAATGCTGCCAGCAGCAGCCCCAGGCTACTGGTGGCCAGTGCGATGCTCGCGGCCAGCAAGGCATACGCCGCCAGGCTGCCATTGAGCTCCAGCGCGGGCAGGCCGGCCAACGGCAGGCCATAGATGCCGATGCTCAGGAGCACCACGAACTGCAGCAGGTTGATGGCCAGATAAGGCAGCAGCTTGCTCAGCGCCAGGGTGCCAAGGCCCAGGCCCAGGCAGCGGAAGCGCAACAGCGCGCCGCTCTGCTGCTCGCGCTGAAAGCTGCCGGCCATCGGCAGCACGACGAAGAACATGCCGAAGATCAGCCAGGCCGGCACGCTCATCTGTGTGGCATTGGCCTGGTTGCTGAGGTCGCCGCTGGCCAGGCGCTCCTGCTCGTCGATCTGGCTCTCGGTGCGTTGCTGGATCAGTTCCAGCTGTTCGGCCGGTGTCAGGCCTTCCTGCAGCGCGCCGCTGTCCTGCAGGTAGGCGCGCAGACGTGTCTGCGCCAGGGCGATGGTCACCGCAGCGTGCAGGCGCTGGCGCGAAAGGCGGTCGAACTGCGCGGGGAAACTCAGACTTGGGCCCTGGTGGGGCGTGTCCAGCAGGCGCTCGTCGAAATCGGCGGCGAGGCGAATGCGGGTCATCTCCGCCGGCCCGCGGCTCAACAACTGGCTGTCCGGCAGTTGCGCCTGCAGCGCACTCTGGAAGAAGCGGCTGGAATCGCTCTGCTGCGGCGCTTCGAGTACCAGCTCCAATGGCGGCAGGCGATCCTGCAGGTAGCTGGACATGGCCCCGGCCATGATCACCAGAAACAGTGTCGGCATGATGAACAGTACGGCCAGCGCGTGTGGGTCGCGCAGCAGCAGGAGGATCTCTTTGCGAACCAGGGCGCGCAGCCTCATAGCCGACCTCCGTTGAGGCGCAGGTAGAGCTGCTCCAGCGAGGGGCGGCCGAAACGCAGCAGGCTGGGCGCTTGCGGCTGCAGGGTGATGAAACGGGTGATCGCCAGCAGTTGCGCCACGTCCAGCGAGGCGATACGTACGCCGTTAGGCAGTTGCTCGGCCATCAACCCCAGCTCACCCAGCAGCGGTAACAAGGCATCGGGCATGCGCTCAGGCCATTCCAGAAACAGTCCTGGTTGGTCGCCAAGCAACTGGTGGGTGTCGACATCCAGCTGCACACGGCCTTCGTGGAGTAGCAGGATACGATCCGCCACGCGCTCTACTTCATCGAGGTAATGGCTGGTGTAAATCACCGCCTTGCCCTCGGCGACCAGCTCCTGAACGGCTGCGAGCAGCAGTTGCCGGCTGCTGGCATCGACACCCACGGTGGCTTCGTCGAACAGGTACAGATCCGCCGGTTGCAGCAGGCCAATGGCGAAGTTGAGGCGGCGCTGTTCGCCGCCGGAAAGCCGCTCTGCGCGACGTTCGAGTTTATCTTCCAGGGCCGTGCTGGTGATGCAGCGATCCAGGCGCTGGCGCCGTTCGTGGCCGCGTAACCGATAAAGGTCAGCGAACAGCTCGAGGTTTTCCCTCACCTTCAGCCCGCTGTAGAACGCCAGTTGCTGTGGGACCAGGCCAAGGCGGCGCTCGCCCTGCCAGGTGATCGCACCGCTCGACGGCGGCAACACGGCGCTGAGCAGCGACAGCAAGGTTGTCTTGCCTGCGCCGTTGCTGCCCAGTAGCCCCAGGCATTGGCCGGCCTGCAGGTGCAGGTCAATGCCCTGCAAGGCGGGTTGCTGCGAGTTGGGGTAGCGGTAGCCGAGTTGGTTGAGTTCAAGCACGGACGAGCACCAGCAGGAGTTTGCCATCGAGCAGCAGGCGTTCGTCGGTATGCACGGTGAACCCATACAGGGCCCCGGCCGGGCTCATCGCCTCCTGGGTCGCGCTGACTCGCAATTCGCCGTCCCGCTGCGCAGGATGGTGGTGCAATTGCAGTTGCGAGAGTTTGCCAACCAGGGCCATTTCGATGGCGCTGTCGCTGCCGTATAAGGCACCATGCGCGGCACATAATTGGGCAGCGGCTTCGAACAGCAGGCACGGTGACGCATGTTCGCCCAGGCTGTTCAGGTGGTGCCAGCCGCTCAGACCGCGGATGGTGCTGGCGTCGTGTTCGAGTAGCGCATCCAGCCAGAGCGCCTTGCCCTGGTGCGGCAGCAGTGTGTGCAGTTGAGAGCGATCCATGGCGGGTATCTGGGCGTGCGAGCGCAGCAGTGTAACAGAGGGTAATAAGGGAGGCGTGTGGTGGAGTTCTGGCAATTACTGGTTTTTGTGGGGCTGAGCAGCGTCCTGACGGCGCTCTCCTGGCGGTCGCTGTGCAACCCGCGCAGCCATGGTTTTTACCGCTATATCGCCTGGGAGCTGATGGCGGTGCTGCTGGTGCTCAATGTGCCATTCTGGTTGGAAAATCGCGATGCGATGCATCAGCAGGTTTCCTGGCTGTTGCTGACGGCTTCGCTGGCGGTGCTGTTCGCCGGCATCTACCAGATGCGCCGTTTCGGGCGCGCTGGCGAGCGGCGTCAGGACGACGAGCTGTTCGCCTTCGAGCGCACCTCGGCGCTGGTCACCAGCGGCATCTTCCGTTACATCCGCCATCCGATGTACTGCTCGCTGCTGCTGCTCGCCTGGGGCATCGCCTGGAAGCAACCAAGCAGCGTGACACTGTTGCTGGCGGTGCTGTCGAGTGTCGCGCTGTGGCTCGCGGCTCGCTGCGAGGAGCGCGAATGCCTGGCCTATTTCGGCGACGCCTACCGCGACTATATGGCACGCAGCCGGATGTTCATACCATTCGTGCTCTGAGAGCCTGTTCATAATCTTTCAGCCCAGATTCGCCGATTTTGGCAGCTAAGTGGCGCAAACGGACGTTCGACCCGTAGGGTGGATGGCGCTTTTTTCATCCACCGTTGCGATTGCAGAGCGGTGGACGGGTCGGGCCGCGTAGGTGAAGCGTCGTCCACTCTACAAAAGAAAATCTGCTCACCGTCTGCTTTTGCCTTGTAGCTGCTACTTCAGGCGCATAAAGATCGTGAACAGGCTCTGAGAGCTGCCATAAGCCGGTCGCCGAGAGCCGTTTACTTGACGCTGGCGTACTTACCCTTCAGGGCAACACCGGCCATGATGGCGCCGGCGTGGCATTCGAATTTGCTGCTGTCGCGGTATTCCTTGTTCTGGTAGTTGCTGGCCAGGTCGACCACGGCGTTGGCGCCAGCAGACTTGGCCGAGTTTTGCAGCTTGATCAGGGCCGATTGCAGTACCCAGCGGCAGGCCTCTTCATCGGTCTTGTTGAAGGCGTTGGTCTTCTGGCTGGTGGTGACGTTGGGGTTGATGATCTTGGCGCCGCCCGGTGTCTTGTTCAGGTAGAACTTCACCGAACCGTCGAGACGGCCAGCCTGGATGGCTTCGTTGACCACCGACTGGAAGTCCAGAAAGTGGGCGGTATCACGGGCCTGGCTGACAGCTGGCAACAGGGCAGCGGTGAGAAGGGCAACAGCGGTCCAGGTTTTTGCTTTCATGGGTATCTCCTTGATTTTTACTGGGGCATGTAAAGGGAAGGACTGCTCAATTCCTGCTGGATGCCGCGATCCAGGTTCTGCACCCACCGGTTGTAGTTACGGTGGATCTTGCCTTTGCGGTAGTCGAGGTTGTGACTGTCGCGGTAGCGGATCGCGTAGGTCGATGCAGTGTACGCAATGGTCACCTGCGCCTGATGGCTGCGCCGAGTGATCAACGCCAGGATCTGCCCCTGATCGGCGCGCTCAACCGTCCACTGACGGCGCTGCAGCGCGGTGAGGATGGCGCGGCGCATGTCGTCCTCGCCCCTTACGGCCGCCGGCGGTGCGCTGTTTTCGATGTCCACCACGGGCTTCGAGGTGCAGGCGGTGATGCCCACAAGCAGCAGGGCGAGCAGGGCGATACGGTTGAAGCGAGACATCATCCATGTTCCTTGTCAGTGAACGGTTCGGTTAGCGCCAGCGGCGGAAGATGAGCGAGGTATTGACACCGCCAAAGGCGAAATTGTTGTTCATCACGTATTCGTTGCTCATCTCGCGAAATCCGTCGCGCAGGTAGTCCAGTTCGCCGCAGCGCGGATCAATTTGCTCCAGATTCAAGGTGTGCACGTAGCTGTCGCGGTTGAGCATTTCGATGCTGAACCATGACTCCAGCGCCCCGCAGGCGCCGAGGGTGTGGCCGAAATAACTCTTCTGCGAGCTGATCGGCATGCGGGTGCCGAACAGGCTGCTGGTGGCCTGGGTTTCTGCCACGTCGCCCTGCTCGGTGGCGGTGCCATGGCCGTTGACGTAGCCGATCGCTTCGGGCGCCAGTGCGGCGTCTTCCAAGGCCAGCTCCATGGCACGGCGCATGGTCGCCTGCACCGGTTTGGTGGCGTGCTGGCCGTCGGCGTTGCAGCCGAAACCGACGATCTCGGCGTGGATGGTCGCGCCGCGGGCCAGCGCATGTTCCAGTTCTTCGAGCACCAGCATCCCGGCGCCTTCGCCGATCACCAGGCCATCACGGCCGGCGTCGTAAGGGCGCGGGCTGGTGTGCGGTGCGTCGTTCTTCAGGCTGGTGGCGTACAGCGCGTCGAACACCATGGCTTCGGTGGGGCACAGCTCCTCGGCGCCGCCAGCGAGCATCAGGGGCAGGCGGCCGAACTTGATTGCCTCATAGGCGTAGCCGATACCCTGGCTGCCGCTGGTGCAGGCGCTGGACGTGGGAATCAGCCGGCCGGTGAGGTTGAAGAAGATGCTGATGTTGGCCGCCGTGGTGTGCGGCATCATGCGGATGTAGGAGTTGGCGTTGAGGCCGTCGGCCACCGAGTTGAGCAGCATATTGCCGAATGCCTTGATCTCGTCGGTGCTGCCGGTAGACGAGCCGCAGGCCACGCCCATGCGGCCATCCTTGATCGAATCGTCACCAAGCAGGCCGGCGTCGGTCAGTGCGCGTTCGGCGGCGTACACCGACAGGCGCGACACGCGGCCCATGCTGCGCAGCTGCTTGCGCGTCCAGTGGGCGGGTACGACGAATTCGTCGACCGGGCCGCCCAGACGGGTATTCAGTTCGCTGAAGCGATCCCACTCGTGCATGACACGAATACCGCTGCGGTTGGCGCGGAAATTCGCGGCGATGCTGTCCCAGCTATCGCCCAGGGAGGTAATGCCGGCCATGCCGGTAACGACTACGCGCTTCATGCCACTTCACTCTTGATCAACACAGACCGCCATTCACGGCGATTACCTGGCGGGTAATGTAGGCCGCCTCTTCGGACATCAGGAAATTCACCGTACCGGCGACTTCTTCCGGGGTGCCCATGCGCGCAGCGGGGATCATCTTGAGAATTTCCTCCAGCGGCACATGCTCGTCGAGGATTTCGGTATCGATCAGCCCCGGAGCGACGCAGTTGACGGTGATCTTGCGTTTACCCAGCTCGATGGCTAGTGCCTTGGCGGCGCCGATGATGCCGGCCTTGGAGGCACTGTAATTGACCTGGCCGCGGTTGCCGATCAGCCCGGACACCGAGGTGATGCAGACGATACGCCCTGGCTGGCGGCGGCGCACCATGGGCATCGTGAGGGGGTGTAGGACGTTGTAAAAACCGTCCAGATTTGTGCGCAGCACCACATCCCAGTCCTCCTCGCTGAGCGCCGGGAAGGCGCCGTCACGGGTCAGGCCGGCATTGCACACCACACCGTACGGTGCGCCGTGGGCCTCGATGTCGGCTTCCAGGGCCGTGCGGCAGGCTTCGCGGTCGGCCACGTCGAACTGCAGGATGCGCGCGCGTTGGCCGATGGACTCGATCTGCGCCTGCACGGCTTCGGCTTCGTCGCGGCGCGAACGACAGTGCAGCACTAGATCATAACCGGCACGCGCCAGGCGCAGGGCAATGGCACGGCCGATACCGCGGCTCGATCCGGTGACCAGAATGGTCTCGCTCATGCAGACGGCTCCTGAGTTAAAGGGGGTTCCTGAATATAGGTGGCCACGTCGCGGGGCTGAAACACGTTCAGCCGGGCCTCGACGAGAATGTCCGGGCCTTGCAGGCGGCACTCGAAAACGCACATGCCGTTGTCGTCCTGCAGCGAGCGGGTGGCGCTGATGTGCAGTGTACTGCCGGCCGGGAAACGATCCACGTTGCAGGCGAAATTGCGTGTGCCGAGCAGGAAGCCGAGCTCCACCGGGCGGTTTTCCTGTCGGGCATGGCAGCCGGCGAAAGCCGCCACGCTCTGCGCCATCAGCTCGATCCCGACGCTGGCCGGCAGGCTGCCATCGGCGTTGCTGAACAGGCCGCCCGAGCGCACCACGAGGCGGGTCTCGATGTGGTCGGTGCCGAACTCCAGCACCTCGTCGATCAGAATCATGTCGCCAGCGTGAGGCACCAGCTCGGCGACGGGCCATACACTCACGGCAGGTCTCCTAAAATCAAGGACAGGTTGTTGCCGCCAAAGGCGAACGAATTGCTCATCAGGTAACGTCCGCCGCGGGCGGGCAGCTGTTCGGTCGCATCGGCGGGCACCAGGTTCAGGCGCGGCAGCTGCGGGTCGCCCTTGCCGTCCCAGATGTGCGGTGGCAGTTGCCTGCCTGTGTTGTGCTCGCTCAGGCTCAGCCAACAAAAGGCCGCTTCCAGCGCTCCGGCGGCGCCCAGGGTGTGGCCGGTCAGCGACTTGCTCGACGAGCAAGCCACGCCCGCCGGGAACAGCGCCTGCACGGCGAGGCTCTCCATGGCGTCGTTGTGGGTAGTGGCCGTCCCATGCAGATTCAGGTAGCTGATCTGCTCGGCTGCCAGGCCCGCTGCCGCCAGCGCTTTGCGCATGGCCTGCTGGGCACCGATCCCCTCGGGATGGGGCGCGGAAATATGATGGGCGTCGGACGTCGCGCCACCGCCGAACAGGGCGATGCCAGGAGTCTGATCGTCGCCGTCTGCGCGGGTCATCACGAACAGCGCGGCGGCCTCACCGATATTGATGCCGTGGCGGTTCACCGAGAACGGGTTGCAGCGCTCGTCGGAGACTGCCTCCAGGCTGGCGAAGCCATTCAGCGTGAGTTTGCACAGGCTGTCGACACCGCCGCATAGCACCGCATCGCACACGCCCAGCTGCAGCAGGCGTTGCGCGCTGAGCAGCGCGCGGGCGCTGGAGGTACAGGCGGTGGACTGGCAATACACTGGCCCGCTCAGCCCCAGCCAGTCGGCGAGAAAGGTTGCTGGCGCGGTGATTTCCTGCTGGCTGTAACGGTACTCGTCAGACAGCACGCCGGTGTTCATGAACCCGGCGATGTGCTCGCCCGCTTCGGCGATGCCCGAGGTACTGGTGCCCAGCACCACTGCGATGCGATCGGCGCCGTGGCGGGCGATGGTCGCCTGGATCTCGTCGTGGATCTCCAGAGCGGCGGCCAGCAGCAGCCGGTTGTTGCGGCTTGCCGCCTGTTCAAAGCCTGCGGGCATTGCCGGCAGCGGCGTTTCGACCGCGCCGACGGTGACGCTGCGCTCGGGAATCCAGCCCTCCTGGCGCCGCATGCCGCCGGTGTCGCCGGCAAACAGCGCATCCGCCACGGCCTGCTTACCCTGGCCGAGGGCGCAGACCACACCGAGCGCATCGAGTCGGGCGATCATGGTTGCGTCTCCAGTGGGCTGACCCGGTAGCGCTGCGTGCCGTTGTCCAGCCGGATGGTCTGCTGCGCTGCGTACTGGATGTGCCAGTGCGGCGCGAGTTGACGGTCAGTACCTTTCTGCTGCCAGTCCGCCTGATCGTAAGCCTGCCCCAGCTCATCGGCCGGCGTGAGGGCGAACAACAAGGCGGCGAACAACTCGCGGGCGGCCGCGTTGGGCGGCAGCAGGCCGTCATTGTGCCAGGCGCCGTCAACCAGCGACTGCCGCGCCAGTGGCACGCCAAGCGGGTCGAACAGCGACCAGCGCAGGGCGCGGCCTTCGGCCTGAATCACCAGCAGCCAGTCCTGGCCGTCGGCCGTACTCACCTGCAGGGAAATCGGCAGCGGTTGTTCCAGCACCGGCGACGCCACAGGCAGCGGCGTGCGAGCGGCGCAAGCCGTCAGCAGCAGGGCGCAGGCGAGCAGCATCCAGGGTTTCATGTCGGCCCCAGCGGTTTGCGCACTGCGGCATTGACCAGGGTTTCGTTGCGCTGGCCGAATGGCTTGGGCCGGCGAATTCCCAGGCGCTCCAGCAGCCCGAAATCTTCTGAACGGCTCCACCACAAGTACGGGTAGGACACATTGGCGTCGCTGAACGTGAAACCCTGTTCACGCAGCATGCCGAGGTATTCGTCGGCGCTCTTCTGCACCTCCATCGGGTGGCGGAACAGCCAGCGGATCACCCAGGTGTCGATGTAGTACTTGGTCGACTCGGCGAACAGCAGCAGGCCGCCCGGCTTGAGCACCCGCCAGAATTCGGCCAGCGCCTGTTGCTGTTCGACCAGGTGATGGAAAGTCTGATGGCAGAAGAGGAGGTCGACGCTGGCATCCGGCAGCTGAATCGCCGCGCAGTCGCTGGCCAGCAGCTGCACGTCCAGACCCAGCCGCTGGGCTTCGGCCCGCGAGCAGTCGAGGCTGTGCGGATCGGCATCCAGGCCGATCATGCGGGCGGGCGCGAAGGCGCGCTGCAGCAGACCGAAGGATTTGCCCTGGCCGCAGCCGGCGTCGAGCAGCACCGGGGCCTGCGGCAACGGGCCGTCGATCAGGCCGCGCAGGTCGTCGATCGCCACGCGCAGCACATGGTGCTGCCAGACGCGGCTTTGCAGAAACCAGAAACCGAAGCCGGTTTCCTCGACATAGGTAGCGGCGGCGCGGTTCATCGAAGCGTTCTCAGGCACTGGCGCACAACTCCGCGAGAACCCGCAGGCGACGACGGGGTTCGGCCACGTAGGGGTTGCGCTCATCCCAGGCATAGCCGGCGAGGATCGAACTGATCATGGCGCGAATCTCGGGCGATGCATTGGGGTAGTAGATGACGTCCTGGAAGCTGCCGTCGTACCAGCCTTCCACATACACGCGGAAGGTGTCGACGCCGCGTTTGAGCGGGATCGCAAAGTCCTGTTCCCAATCCACCTGCTCGCCACTCAACTGGCGGTGCAGCAGGTTGGCCGCCATGCTCGCCGAGCGCATGGCGATGGTCACGCCGGAGCTGAACACCGGGTCGAGGAATTCGGCGGCGTTGCCCAGCAGCGCGAAACCCTTGCCGTGCAGCGCCTTGACGTTGGCCGAGTAGCCCTTGATCTCGCCGACCGGGGTGTCCCACACGGCGTTGCCCAATACCTTGGTGAGGCTCGGCGTCTCGGCGACGAACTGCTTGAGCGCGGCGTCCTTGTTTTCCGGGTAGCCGTCGAAGCGCTCGGCCAGGCCGACCACGCCCAGCGAGCAGCGGCCGTTGCTAAAGGGAATGGTCCAGAACCACACATCACGCAGGGTCGGGTGAGTGGTGATGAGGATCTTCTCGCGATCGAAGTCCGGGTGATCGATGCGGTCTTCGATGTGCGTGAACAGCGCCTTGCGCATCGGCAGGTTGGACGGCAGCTCCAGGTCGAGCAGGCGCGGCAGGAGGCGACCGTAGCCGCTGGCGTCGAGCACGAAGGTGCAGCTCACCTGGTATTCATGGCCATCGGCGAGGCGGCGTACCGACAGCAGCGGCTGCGCGCCGCTGAAGTCCACGGCGACGATTTCTTCCTCGTAGCGAATGGTCACGCCCTGGCGCTCGGCCTCGTCAGCCAGCACCTTGTCGAAATTGGCGCGCTGTACCTGGAAGGTCGAGCCGAAGCTTTTCGTGAAGGTCTCGCGGAAATCGAAGTCGGTGTAACGCTCGCCCCAGGCGAAAGCCGCGCCATGCTTGGTCTGGAAACCGGCAGCACGTACCGCGTCGATCATCCCGGCCTCTTCGACGAAGTCCAGGCAGTGCGACAGCAGGCTCTCGCCGATGGAGAACCGCGGGAAGCGCTGGCGCTCGAGAATCAGTACCTCGTGGCCCTTGCGCTTGAGGATGGCGGCGGCGATGGCACCGGCCGGGCCGGCACCCACTACGACGATCTGATGGTGCTCGATTTCAGGAGACTTCATAGCGGCTCTTTGCCTCGTCTTGATAGGCGCGCCGGCCGAGTACGGCTGGCAGCAGGGTAGAGAACAGGCTCATCAGCAGCAGGCCGAAATAGACCATGGCATCGATCAGCTGCAATTGCAGGAGCAGGTTGAGAAACACGATTTCCGTCAGCCCGCGGATATTCAGCAGCAGGCTTTCGCGCCATTTGACCTGCGCCGCCGCGCTCGGCTCGGCCCAGTGCAGCCCCAGCCAGCTGCCCAACACTTTGCTCACCACCGGCGCTACCAGCAGTACACCGATCACCAGCCACGAGTACTGCGCGTCGATGCCGTGGAAGTCCACGCGTAGCACGCCGCAGGTAAGGATAAGCGGAACGGCGAGACCGTTCATCAGGCGTTTCCACAGCGACTCCGGCATTGGCAGGCGCAGCGGCTGGCCGACCCACGCCAGGCACAGCAGGTAGGCGATACCGAATACCAGGGCGTTGAGCTGGAGGGTGTGAAACAGCACCATCAGCGCGAAGAATGGCAGGCTGTAGAACAGCGGATGGCGACACTTCAGCCCGTGCAGCAGCAGCGGCAGGGCGGCCGCCAGCAATGGCCACAGCAGGCTCGCCGGGTGGCTGCTGCCCTGGGCCAGGCCGAACAGGCTCCAGCACAGGAAATCCATGAGGATCGCCGCGTGCAGCAGGCGTTTGGTCGCCGCCGACGGGTAGTCGATGCTCTGCAGGAACAGATAGAGCACTGGAATGGCCGTGATCGAGAACAGCAGGCCGATGCCCACCGCGCTCAGCCAGATGTACTCGCCGGGCAACACCCACAGGGCGCAGGCCAGGCCGGCAAGCATGGGGATCAGAAAGCTTGGCAGGGCGATCTTCAGGCAGGCCGGGCTGAGTTCGAGGTCGACCACGTCGCTGAGGATATAGCCCAGCAGCAGGGCGAAGCACAGGCCGTAGAGCAGGTCTACCCAGGCCGGGGCGAGCAGCTCTGCCGCCGTCAGGTTCAGGTGCGGCTCGACCCAACCGAGCAGCAGTGCGGGTATCGCCAGGCTGGCGACCAACAGTTGGCCAACGATGGGAATGATCCGCCGACCGGCTAGGATGCCGACCAGGGCGTAGCACGCCAGGGCTGCAAGCCAGAACAGTGCGACCGTCATGGCTGCGCATTCCGGGGCGGGCCGTCAGCCGCCCAGGGCGCGAGCAGGAAGCTGAAGGCCAGGCCGATGCTGATGGTCAGGCCGAAGTTGCTCACTGCCGGGGTGCTGGACACGGCCAGCAGGCCGAACGAAAGCCAGGTGGTAAGTGCCGACAGCAGGGTGCCGAGCAGGCTGGTGGCGCTGCCGCCGATCCGCTCGCGCATCAGGATGGCGTAGTCGGCGCCGATGGCGGTGACCAGCAGCACGCCGAACATGCTGAACAGGGTCAACGGCTGACCTAGCCAGCCGAGGCTGGCGAGGCTGGCCAGCGCCGCTAGCAGAGACACCGCCAGCACACGGGTGGCGCCACGCGGGCCAAAGGGAATGCACAGCACGGCAAAGATCAGCAGGCAGGACGCCAGCTTGAGTTCGGCCGCGCTGATCTGGGTGGCAGCGAACAGGCGATTCAGCTCACCCAGGCGGTCGACCAGCTTCACGCCATCCAGCCCTTCGCTTTGCGCCGGCAGCAGGTCGCTATTACTCAAGCCTTGTAAGCTGACCAGCCCGGCGACTTGGCCGTCCGCGGCGGTGCCTAGCCAAAGCGGGCGCCACGGCTCGCCAATCGGGCCACTCAACACCTGTTCGATGCGTTGCGGCGGCAGCTCGCCCATGCGCTGGGCTTCCTGTTCGATGGCGCTCTGTGGAATACCCAGGGCGTTGAGCGGCTGGCTGAACCCTGGCAGGGCGGCCACGGCAGTGCGCAGCTGGTTCTGCTGTTCGACAGGGGCGATCACCTGGCTCAGGGCCATGTAGCTCTTCAACTGGCCGGCGGCGATCAGCTTGTCCAGGCGCTCGCTCAGCAGATGCTGGCGTTCGAGCAAATGGTCTTGGTTGTCGGCGCGCACCAGAAAGAACTGGCTGGTGGGCTGAATGCCGACGACTTGGCTGACCCGCTGCGACTGCTCCAGCAAATGAGGCGGTACGCTGGCCCATTGCCGCAGGTCGTCCTTGTGCGACAGTTGAGCCACGCCAGCGATGCAGAACACCATGAACATGAGCAGCAGCCAGGGCGTACCGACCCGTTGCAGCAGCGCGGTGCGACAGGCCAGCAGGCGGTTGGCAAGGTCGTGAGGCGCGTGCCACGGCGTGATCTCCACCTTGCCGAGCAGCGTCGGTAGCAGGCACACCGTGCACAAGTAGGCGCCGAGCAGGCCCGCCGCCGAGAACACCGCCACTTGAGTGAGCGCCGGGAACGGGGTGAAGGCCAGAGCGAGGTAACCGATGACGTTGGTCGCCAGGGCCAGGCTCAGCCCGACCAGCGTGGCGCGCAGGGCTCTCCAGCTGTTCCAGGGTTGCAGCGTCCAGCTTTTCGAGAGCAGATGCAGCGGGTAGTCGATGGCCACGCCGATCAGGCTTGAGCCGAGGATCAGGGTCATCACATGGATGTGGCCGAAAACCGCGACGCAGGTGGTCAGCCCGGCGAGCACGCCAATGGCGGCGGGGATGAAAGCCAGCAAAACGCGCACGCGGCGGAACACCAGCAGCATCATCAACAGGGCGCCGGCGCTGGCCAGGCTGCCCATCAGGCTGATTTCCCGGGTGGCTTGACGCTGGGCGTGCGCCGAGTACAGCAGGCCGCTGCTGGCGATCAGCTCGCCGCCGTCGCGGGTGACCTGTTGGCGCGCCTGCTCGAGCAGGTCGCTCACGGCAAGCGGCAGGTTGCCATCGAAGGCATCCGCGGTGGTGCGCGCCCGCAGTAGCGCCCAGGTGGTTCCCTGGTAGTCGGCGATCAGGGCGCCACTCAGGTCGACCTGAACGTTCTGGCTGATCGGCAGGCTTTTTTCCGCGACGACGCTGAGGCCAAGCAGATCGTCGGCGGTGGCAACCACGCCCTGGCTACGGAACGGGTCGAACAGATCGTCCGCGCGTTGAGCCATGTACCCGGCGGGGTCATCGATGATCCGTGAGCGAGTGGCGGCGGGCAGCAAGGCCAGACGCTGTTGTTGCAGCTGCTGTCGCAACGCCTGCAGATCGGTCTGCAGGTTCCACTGAACCTTCTCGAATAGGCCCTGCTGCTGCCAACGTTGACCCAGCTCGGCGGCCAGGCTCATCGTCCGCTGGCGATCCGGGTGGCTGATCAACACCACCAGCTCGCGATTGAGCGGCTCCTGCATGCGCTTCTCGGCCAGCTGCTCGAGACTGTCCGGCGTGCCGCTAGGCACCAGCTCCAGCAGGTTGGCAGATACCGGCGCGCCGGCTCGCCATTGCCAGGCCGCCACGGCGATCAGCAGGAGCAGGGCCAGCGGAAACAGCCGCGGCCCCCAGCGTTCAATCCGCGAAGTCATGCTGCTCGGCTTCGCTCAGGGCCTGATCGGCGCGGTTGTTTTCCAGGCGCAGCACCGTACTGTCGCCCTGCACCTCGCGAAGCTCGATGCGCTGTACCAGTGCGCCGCCGCTGATGTGGATCACGCTGAATACCTGCTTGAGTAGCACGCCGCGCGGCGTCAGGTCGAGCTTCCAGTTGTCGGCCGTGCCGCTCAGCTTGAGCTCAAAATCTTCCTGCAGCCCGCTACTGTCGCCCTTGAGCACGGCGAGAAACAGGCGATTTTGTTGGGCGGTGGCGCTTTGCTGGGCGACAGCTTGCCAGCCCTGGCCGCTACGCCGGGCGATACCATTGCCGTCGATGCGGTAGTCCTGCTGCAGCGGTTGCTTGAGCAGCCACAGTAGCCCGTGCTCGCGACTCAAGACGAACTGACCGCGGCTGGTCAGCGCCTGTGGCAGGGCACGCAGATGTTTTTCCTGAATGAAGTCGCCGCGCACCACCGCAGGTTTGCCCAGCTGGCTGCTGAGCTGGTCGAGATCGAAGGCCAGGGCCAGCGGGCTGAGAATGACCAGCGTCAGCGCCAGGGCGGTGCTGAGAAGACGTTTCATGCGATCACCCGTTGCACGGCATCGATGAACACCTTGGGTGAGGCCAGCTGCATTTCCCGGCTGGCGATTTCCACCGCGACCTGCACGCTGCTGCCGCGGGTCATGCGCTCGCCGGTGGCGGCATCGCTGATCAGGTAGTGGATCTTCAGGCGGTTCTCCCATTCCACCAGGTCGGCGCATACGGTGATGCGCTGGCCAAAGGTGGCGCCGCGGATGTAGCGCAGTTGCAGGTCGATCACTGGCCAGGCGTAACCGCTTGCACGCATCTGCAGGTAGCCGTGGTCTAGGCGCTCAAGCAGGGCGCAACGGGCCTGCTCGAAGTATTTGACGTAATGCCCGTGCCAGACGATCTCCAGCATGTCCACGTCGAAGAACGGCACGAGGATTTCCACCTCGGCCTGGAGTACGCCTTTACTGCGCATACAGGCTCCAGTGCTGGGCACGGATGCGTTGCAGGCACAGGCGCAACTCGCCTTCCAGGGCGCGGTCTTCGATCACCGGCGGGAAATCCTCGCCGAGTTGCGTGTGCATGTTCGCCAGGGCGCTCGGCAGGTGCGTGGCTTCGGCGCGCTGGCGCAGCCACACGCCCTGGTTGGCGGCCAGCAGGGTGGCAGCCGCGACCTGCTCGGCCAGCTCCAGGCTGCGCAGGGCGTCGCGGGCGGCGATGGTGCCCATGCTCACCTTGTCCTGGTTGTGGCACTCGGTGGAGCGCGAGAAGACGCTGGCCGGCAGGGTGTTCTTAAGGGCTTCGGCGGTCCAGGCGCTGGCGCCGATCTGCACGGCTTTGAAGCCATGGTTGATCATCGCGGTTTCCACCGGGGCACCGGACAGGTTGCTCGGCAGGCCGTGGTTGTAGCGGGTGTCGACCAGCAGCGCAAGCTGGCGGTCGAGGAGGTCGGCGAGGTTGCCGATCAGGTTTTTCAGGCTGTCCATGGCGAAGGCGATGTGTCCGCCATAGAAGTGCCCGCCATGCAGCACGCGTTCTTCGTCCGGGTCGATCAGCGGGTTGTCGTTGGCGCTGTTCAGCTCGGTTTCGATGAACTGGCGTAGCAGCCCCAGGCTATCGGCCAATACGCCCAGCACGTGCGGCGCACAGCGGATCGAGTAGCGATCCTGCAAGCGATGCAGTGGTGCGGTCGGCGCATCGATGGCCAGGTCCTGGCGAATCCACGCGGCGACTTGGTTCTGCCCCGGGTGCGGTTTGGCGGCGAACAGGCGTTCGTCGAAGTGCTCCGGGTTGCCCTGCAGGGCGATCACGTTGAGCGCGGTGATGCGTGTCGCCAGCTTGAGCAGGTAATCGGCACGGGAATAGGCCTGGCAGGCCAGGGCGGTCATCACCGCAGTGCCGTTCATCAGCGCCAAGGCTTCCTTGGGGCGCAGCACCAGCGGCGTCCAGCCGAGCTCGGCGTGCACGTCAGCGGCGCTGCGGCGCTCGCCGCGATACATCACCTCGCGCTCGCCACACAGGGTCGCGGCAATGTAGGACAGCGGCGTCAGGTCGCCACTGGCGCCCACTGAGCCTTCTTCCGGGATCAGCGGCAGCACGTCGTGTTCGATGAACGCCTGCAGGCGCTCCAGCAACACCAGGCGAACCCCGGACATGCCCTGGCACAGCGACTGCAAACGGGCCGCCAGCACTGCGCGGGTGGCCTGCTCGTCGAGCAGCTTGCCCAGGCCGCAGCCGTGGAAGGTGTACAGATGACGCGGCAGCGCCTCGACCTGATGCAACGGCACTGCCACTACGCAGGAGTCGCCGTAGCCGGTGGTGATGCCGTAGATCATGCCTTCGCGGTCGAGCAGGCTGTCGACGAAGCGCGCGC
Organism: Phytopseudomonas seleniipraecipitans; assembly: GCF_900102335.1. Taxonomy (GTDB): domain Bacteria; phylum Pseudomonadota; class Gammaproteobacteria; order Pseudomonadales; family Pseudomonadaceae; genus Aquipseudomonas; species Aquipseudomonas seleniipraecipitans. The sequence continues at coordinate 237,446 of NZ_FNBM01000003.1, read as the reverse complement.
CGCGGCCAATGCGATCGCGCCATTCGGTGCTGCTGTCCAGCGCGCCGCGCGCCGTGCGCTGAGCCAGGCTGACGATCTGTTCGAGGCGCAGCGGCTGAGCGCCGAAGGTCACCGTTTCAGGCTGATGGATTGTCATGGTCGTTCCAGAACGGATAGAAGTTGAACCACTGCTGCGGGGCTTGCAGGCAGCGTTGGGCAAGGTGGTCGGCGTAACGTTGTGCCCACCCCTGGATGACCGCTTCGCGCTCGCTGCGCTTCCACTGCACGGCATCGGTAAAGGGTTGCAGCATGACCTGGTAGCGGCCATCGATCTTCAGGCAGTCGATCAGGTTGACCGGGCACTGCAGCAGGCCGGCGAGCAGCCACGGGCCTTGCGGCAGGGGCGCCGAGTGGCCGAGGAAATCAACGTTGACGGTACGCTCGCCGTGCAGCGGCACGCGGTCACCGGCAATCGCCAGCCATTCGCCGCGCTCAAGATGATCGGCCAGACGCATCATCACCGCTGGGTCCAGTTCGCTGACCTGAATCAATCGCAGATTGTTGGCGCCGCTTTCCTTGAGCAGACGGTTGAACTGCTCAGCGTGGCGGGTGTGCACCAGCACGTTCATGCGCACCTGGGCGCTCAGCTCGGCCAGGGCGCGGCACACTTCGAGATTACCGAGGTGGGCGCCGACCAGCAGTTGGCCGCGAGTGCCGCTCATCTGGCCGTGCAGGCCGTGAGGGTCGATCAGGTCGATATCGCGGAAATGCAGGCGTCCGCTCCACACGTCCAGTTTGTCGAGCAGGCTGTCGGCGAACGCCATGAACTGGGCGAATACCGAGCGCCGGGTCGGACGCAGTTCGGCCCGGCCGCTCCAGGTGGCCAGATGGCTCTGGTACTGGCGAATGCTGCGCCGCGCCTTGGCGCCAAACAGAAAGAAATAGCCAACGATCAGGTACAGCAACGGGCTGATCGCGCGGCGGCCGAGGTAACGGGACGCCAGGGCGGTAAATTTCATTGCCGCGAAACTGCCGCGCTCACGCTGGCCGGCCCAATGCTCGTTCTGGCCCATCAGCGCCACCGCCGATAGAGCAGCCAGGGCGCCCGGCAGAGCATGCCGAAGAACAGCCGGGTGTGCATTTTCGAGATCAGCACGTTGTCCTGCCACAAGCGGAAGTGCGAGATGCCATCGGCGGGATAATGCACGCGGGTTGGCAGCCAGCGCATCGGTTGCTGGCGCCAGGACAGGCGCACAAGAATTTCCGAGTCGAAATCCATCCGCGTACCCAGCGTCGCCGAGTCGATCAGCGCCACGCTGGCGGCCAGCGGGTAGACCCGGAAACCGCACATGGAATCGCGGATCTGCAGCGACAGGCTGTTGATCCACACCCACACGTGAGTCAGGTAACGCGCATACAGGCGGCCCTTGGGTACGCTGGCGTCGTACTGCGGGTAGCCGCAGACGATGGCCTCGGGGTGTGCGCGGGATTCGTCGAGAAACGCCTGCACCGCGTGCAGGTCATGCTGGCCGTCGGCGTCCACCTGCAGGGCATGGCTGAAACCGAGACGCTGGGCCTCGCGCAGCCCGGCCATCACCGCCCCGCCCTTACCCTGATTCTCCGCAAGGCGCAGCAGGTAGGTGTCGGGCGCCACGGCGAGCTGGTCGATTACCGCGGCGCAGGCCGGGCTCGAGGCATCGTCGACCAGCACGCAGGGCAGCCCGGCTTCGAGCAGCGCGGTTACTACAGCGGGCAGCGCGTGCTCGTGGTTGTACACCGGGATCAGTGCGCACGGGCGATGACTGCCGATTGCCAGGTTCATGGCGCCGCCTTGAGCAGGATGCGCCCGGACGAGCAGTTGGCCTCGCCGTTGCGGAACGTGAAGTACAGCTTGTTTCGCTCGCGGTCGAAACGCAGAGTCAGTTGCAGACGGTCGCCGGGGCGCACCAACTGCTGGAACTTGAGCACTTCCATGCCGCCGAACAGCGGTGGCAGATCACTGATCAGCGCGCGTGCAAGCTGCTGCGCCCAGTCGACCTGTACCACGCCCGGCAGCACCGGCGTGCCAGGGAAATGGCCGCTGAAATGTGCCAAGTCGAGCGGCACGTCCAGCTCGAGGTGCCATTCGCCGGCTTCTTCCCGGGCGCTGAACGGCTCGACCCGCGTCGGGCGATCGGCGGCCAGCAACTCGTTGACCTGCGCCTGACCCAGCTTGCCCTGGCTGCTGTATGGCAGGTGCGGCAGCAGGCGCCAGCGGCGCGGCAGGGCGATGGCCTCGCAGTGGCCGGCCAGGTGCTGGCGCAGGCCCTCGGTTACCTGGCGGCGGCCCTGGTTGCGCAGCGCATGCAGGCCTTCCGGCGACAGTGCGACCAGCGCGCCGAGGAAGGCACGACCTTGCTGCAGAACGCCAAGGCGCGTTTCGCTGACCCACTCGTGCGCGGCCAGCGCCTGCTCGAGCAGCGGCAGAGAAATGCGTTTTTCTTCCAGCTTGACGATGCGGTCCAGGCGCGCGCCGAGGGTGAAGCGGCCGTCGGCATCGATCTGCGCGGCGTCGGCCATCTGTTCCCAATGGCCGGCCGGCAGGTAGGGCGAGCTGAGACGCAGGGCGCCTTCGTCGTTCAGTGCCAACTGCACGTCGGCAAACGGCTGCCAGGACTCGCCGCCTTGGCGCCAGGCGATGCCGCCGGTCTCCGAGCTGCCGTAGATCTCCGTCGGCCATTGGCCGAGGCGCTGCTGCACGGAGGTGGCTGCCTCGGCCGGCAATGCACCACCGGAGGAAAACACCTGGCGCACGCGGCCCAGCGCCGACCAGTCGAGGTTGTCGCCCATGCGTTTGAGCAGCGCCGGGCTGGTGACCCAGGCAAAGTCGGGATGCGGCAGGCTGGCCAGCTGCAGGTCTTCCGGGAAGGGTAGTGCCCTGGGCAGAAACACGCGGCCGGCACACAGCGGCCAGAGCACGCGAAACAACAGGCCGTAGATATGCTGGGCGGCCACGCTGCCGATGATCAGCGCATCGCCAAGGCGCTCGCCCCACAGGGTTTCCAGCGCCTGTACTTCATTGGTCAGTTGGCCGAGGCTCTTGTCGATGAGCTTCGGCTCGCCGCTGGAGCCGGAGGTGCACAGGGTAAGGCGGCAGCGCTCCAGGTCGAGGCGATGAGCTGGCAGCGGTGCGGCGGTGATCGGTTCATCGAGGTGCTCCAGCCACAGGTCGACCTCGGCGCCGAGACGCTGGCGGGTCTGGGGCTGCGCGTCCGACGGTAGCAAGGCATGCACGTCGGCGTGCCAGGCGGCGAGCAGGGCAACGGCCAGGTCGGCGGCATCCTGCAGGTGCAGAGCTACGCGTTTCACTCCGCTCGCCTGCCAGTGGCCGGCAAGGCTCAGGGCACGCTGGCGGAGCGCGGCGTGGTTGAGCTGCGGCGTGACCTGGCGGCTGGCATCCGCCTCCAGCAGCAGGGTGTCGAGGCTAAGCCAGTTCATGCAAATCTCCTTACACGTTGACGCACCAGCCATTCGCCGGCGAATAGCAGGCCCATCAGCAGGTAAGAAATCAGCCCGGTGTACAGCGCCCACCAGGACAAGGGTGCCCACAGATTCAACGCAACCACTACCAGGCCATTGGCGAGCATGAACACGGCCCACACTTCGGTCACCCGGCGGGTGTAACGCACCGCGACCTCGGGTAATTCAGGCTCGCTCAGCCGCGCCAGGCGTTCAGCCATTGGCATGCCGAGTTTCAGGCTGCTGGCGAACAGCAAGCCGAGCAGCAGGCTGACCAGCACCGGGTACCAGCGCAGCAGCGCCGGCTCGTCGGCCAGCACCAACAGCAGACAGAACACCAGCACGGCCCCGGTCATCTGCTGGCTGTTGCGGTCACGCGGGTTACTGAGCAACCGGGCAAACCACAGGCCGCCGAGCAAAGCGGCAAACAGCGTTGGCGACAGGTGGCCGGCGCCGAAGTACACGGCGAACGGATAGGCCACGCTGGCCAGCGCGACCAGCAGGCCGAGCAGGCGGCTCATGCCGGTTCCGCGTTGACCAGCTGATACACCGCTTCGACCACGTCACCGACGGTGCGCACCGACTTGAATGCTTCGGCGGCAATCTTCTTGCCGGTCTGGCGCTTGATGTGGTCGATCAGGTCGACGGCGTCGATGCTGTCGATCTCCAGGTCTTCGTAGAGGTTGGCGTCCAGGCTGATCCGCTCCGGGCTCAGCTCGAACAGCTCCACCAGCGCGTCTTGCAAGGTGGCGAAAATTTCGTCACGGGTTTGCATGGTGGTGTCCTCAGGCGGCCTGGCGGCTGGCAACGAAGGCTGCCAGGCTGGCCACGTTGGCGAAGTGGGTGCGGGTGTCCTTGGCTTCGGCGTCGATCTTGATGCCGAAACGCTTCTGGATCGCCAGGCCCAGCTCCAGGGCATCCACCGAGTCCAGGCCGAGGCCTTCGCCGAACAGGGTGAGGTCGTCGCCGATGTCCTGCGGGGTGATGTCTTCGAGACCCAGGGAATCGATGATCAGGTGTTTGATCTCAAGCTGTAGAGCGCTCATCTCTGGCGAGCTCCTTTATGAAATGCTGATGCAAGTGGTCGTTGAGTTTGCGGGACGCGACCGGTGCCGATCCCATGGCCGTGAATTGCGCCGGGTCGATGTCCTGGCCCACTCGCAGGTGAATGTGAAAACGCCGCGCCGGAATCCGGTACCACGGCTCCGCTTTGGTGAGCGTGGTAGGTGAGACGCTGATCACCACCGGGGTAATCACATGGGCGCCGCGCAAGGCGATCGCCGCCGCGCCGCGGTGAAACTCGGGCGGGCTGCCGGGCGTGGTGCGTGTGCCCTCCGGGAAGATCACCAGGGTCTGGCCCTGCTGCAGTACGCCCGCCGCTTCGTCGAGCATGTCCATGCTGCCGCTGTTGCTGATGTAACCCGCCGAGCGGATTGGACCGCGCATGCACGGGTTGTTCCACAGGCTCTGTTTCACCACGCAATTGGCGTTGCGGGTAAAGGCGATGGTGACCACCACGTCAATGAGCGAGGGGTGATTGGCAATGATCATCTGGCCCGGACGGCCGAGGCGCTCGGCGCCTTCCACTTCGTAAGTAAGCACGCCGCTACGGTGCATGAATTTGACGAAGGTGCGGAAATTCCAGCTCACCACCTGGCGAGCGCGGCGCTGGTGAGCGGCAGCGTCGCCCGGCAGCAGCGATAACACTGGAAACACCAGCACGCGCAGCAGCAGGCCGCCGATTCCGAACAGGGTGAAGCTGGCCGCAGTGGCCATCAGCCGCCACCAGTAAGGGGGGCTGTAGCGCTTCACGGGATCTTGCGTGACCAGGTCCATTGGCGCTCTTTCCAGGTGTGTTCGAGGGTTTCACAGCCGTTGCACAGGCTCTGTATCAGGCTCAACGGATGTGGCCAGGCGGCGCGTGCGCCAGTGCCTTTATGTAGCTGCAGATTCCAGTCGTCGCCTGGTACCAATAGCAGGGCCAGGGCGTAGGGAAACGGCACATCCTCAATGAACGGAGCATACAGCGCCGGCTGCGCTTCTTCGCCGATCACCAGCAGCACGGCGGGCGCACCCTCGGCGAGCAGCGTGGCGGCTTCCAGCATGCCCATCTCCAAGCCATCGCCTTCACCCGCCAGGGCGGTCATCTCGCTGGTATCAGCACGCAGGATCGACCACTGGCCGATAATCGCGTTGTGCACCGAAAGACTGAACTGTGTCGGTGACAGGGGTTCTGTTGCTGCAAGATCCTGAAGAATGGACAGGCTGCGCGGGGTTTCGCCGTGCCGCGAAATGTATACCAGCGGCAGTTCAGAGTGACCTTCGGCAAGCGGCCAGCCGACCTGAAACACCATGCGAGCCAGGCGGCTCAAGCGACGGCGTTGCAGGGCGGGGAGGAAGCTGACGTCAGGTTGCTCACCGGTATCGAGCAGGCATTCGGGTGCCCTGCTCCAGGCGAGCCACTTATCCGTATTGTCCAGGCCAGGAGCCCAGGCACGCCATTGATCGATCCTGAAATGCATGTCTAGATGAAACTCTGCTTGGCCCGCTGGGCATTCCTTGTCTATGCGACTGCCCTGCGCGACAAAAAAACATGTCGATGGGAGCGATGCTGCGTCCGGCATTATCCGGGCGATGGCGAGCACCCGCAAACATTATGTAGCGATTTTCTGATGGGTAACCCGTTTCGCTTGTTTCTCGCTTCTGTCACGAGGTTATGCCTAGTATCAATGTACTAGTGAGGAGGTGCAGATGCGACGCGTGGTATTCAATCAGAAGGGTGGTGTGGGCAAATCCAGTATCGCTTGCAACCTGGCGGCGGTCAGCGCCTCTCAGGGTTATCGGACGTTGCTGGTCGACCTGGATACCCAGGCAAACTCATCCCATTATCTGACCGGCCTGACCGGCGATGACATTCCCGTAGGTATCGCCGACTTCTTCAAGCAGACGCTCTCGGGCGGTCTCAAGAAGGGCAAGGTCGATATCTACGAAACCCCCTTCGACAACCTCCACGTGATCACCGCCACGTCCGAGCTGGCGGATCTGCAGCCAAAGCTGGAACAAAAGCACAAGATCAACAAACTGCGAAAACTGCTCGAAGAGTTGTCGGAGGATTACGAGCAGATTTACCTGGATACGCCGCCAGCGCTGAATTTCTATACCGTTTCCGCCCTGATCGCGGCAGATCGTGTGTTGATTCCCTTCGATTGTGACACGTTCTCGCGCAACGCCTTATACGGCCTGCTGCGCGAAATCGACGAGCTGAAAGAAGACCATAACGAAGCCCTAGAGGTGGAAGGCATCGTGGTCAACCAGTTCCAGCCTCGTGCAGCACTGCCGCAACAGCTGCTCGACGAGCTTATCGCCGAGGGCTTGCCGGTGTTGCCGGTCAACCTGATGAGCTCGGTGAAAATGCGCGAGTCCCATCAGGCCTGCATGCCGTTGATCTACCTCGACCCGCGGCACAAACTCACCCAGCAGTACGTCGAGTTGCACGACCTCTTGCAGCAGCGCTGATCGCGACGACGCCTGGGATCAAGTCGCAGGCGCTGCCCGTCAAACGCCCTGAGTGTTGAGCCAGGCAAGTAGCTGCGGCAGTGGCAGCGCGCCGCTTTGTCGGGCCACTTCCTGGCCGTTACGAAACAGAATCAGGCTTGGGATCGAGCGGATCGCCAACTGGGCGGATAGTTGTGGGTTGGCTTCGCTGTCCAGTTTGCCCAGCCGGCAGCGGCCGCGCAGCTCCTTCGCTGCCTGCGTGAAGGTGGGCGCAAAGCTGCGGCACGGCCCGCACCAGGCGGCCCACACGTCGACCAACAGCGGCAGGTCGCCCTTGAGCTGCGCCGCATAATTGCCCTGATTCACTTCGAATGGCTCGCCGGGCAGTACCTCGGCTTTGCAATGGCCGCAGCGCGGCGCTTCCTGCAAACGGGCGGCGGGCAAGCGGTTCAGGCTGCTGCAGATGGGGCAGGGGATGACGAGGGAATCAGCCATGGTGTGCGCTCCTGAAAAAGCTGTGATCGGCCGTCAGTCTGCCTTATTCGGTCAAATCGGCACCAGCGGCCAGAACCATGGGATCACAAAACTGGCGACTATCCAGAGCAGCAGATTCAGCGGAATGCCCACTTTCATGAAGTCCGTGAAGCGGTAGCCACCAGCGTTGTAGACGAAGGTGTTGGTCTGGTAGCCGATGGGGGTGGCGAAGCTGGCGCTGGCCGCGAACATCACCGCGACGATGAAGGCCCTCGGGTCTACGCCCAGGTGCTGCGCCATGCCAATGGCGATGGGCGTGACCAGCACCGCCACGGCGTTGTTCGAGAGCAACTCGGTGAGGATCGAGGTCAGCAGGTAGATGAACGAGAGCATCAGCAACGGGCCGGCCCAGGGCATCAGACCCATGACGTTTTCCACCATGATCTTCACCAGGCCAACCTTGTCCATGGCGATGCTGATCGCCAGCATGCCGAAGATCAGGCTGAGAATTTTCCAGTCGACGGCCTTGTAGGCATCTTCGACGTCCAGGCAACGGGTCGCCAGCACGGTTACCGCGCCGATGATCGCCAAGCCCTCAATGGGCATCACGCCGACTGCCGCGAGCAGCATCACCGCCAGCGTCGCGATGATGGCGATGGGCGCTTTGTCGCGGCGAAAAGCGCGTTCCTGCACAGTATTGAGGCTGATCAGCTCACCATTGTCAGCGAACCGCTTGATCTGCGTAGGGGTGCCTTCAACCAGCATCACGTCGCCGAACTGCAGCTGGAAGTCGTCTAGGTTGCCGGAGATGTTTTCGTCTTGACGGTGCACGGCCAGTACGGCGATGCCGTAGCGTGCAGTGAGGTCGAGGTCGCGCATGGGGCGGTTGCTGTAGCGTGAGTTGCGGCCGACGATGGCCTCGGCCAGTACCACATCGTTACTGCTGATGGTTTCGAACGCTTCGCTGCGGTTGAAGACCAGATGACCGCTGCCGCGCAGCTCGACCACGTCCTTGACCTGCCCGTGTATCACCAGCTGGTCGCCGGCTCTCAGCACCGTGTCGCTGCCGGGTTCGGTCAGCTCGGTCTGCTCGCGAAACAGCTTGAGCACCTGCAGCCCGCTGCCGCCGTTGAGGTTGGCTTCACCCAGGGTTTTGCCGATCATCGGCGATGCATGGGGGACCAGCAGCTCGCTCATGAAGGTGCGGCCTAGATCGGGGCGCAGTTGGCGCGACAAGGTCTCGCGTTCCGGCAGCAGATGACGGCCGATTGTCAGCAGATAGAGCATGCCCGCCGCCGCCAGAATCAAGCCGGCGCCGGTGATCTCGAACATGCCGAACGGCTCGATGCCGGCCTTGCGCGCCACGCCGTCGACCAGAATGTTGGTGGAGGTGCCGATCATGGTCAGCGTGCCGCCCAGAATGGTGGCGTACGACAGCGGAATCAGCAGCTTGGAAGGGAAGGTGCCCGCGCGGCGTGCCAGGGAAATGGCCACTGGCGTCAGGATGGCGACCACCGGGGTGTTGTTGAGGAAGGCGGAAATCACCAGGGCAGTGATCGTCAGGCCGGTGAGCACGCGTATCGGGCTGGTGCCGACCAGGTCGCCCAGCCAGTTGCCGAGTGCATCGATGCAGCCGGTTCGCTCCAGCGCAGCGGAGAGCACGAACATGCAGGCGATGGTCACCGGTGCCGAGTTGGACAGCACGCTGAGCACTTCTGCGGGCGTTAGCAGCTGGGTTACCAGCAACGCCGCAACGGCGATCGCGGCGACGATGTCCGGGCTCCATTTCTCGCGCACGAAGGCATAGAGCACCCAGATCAGCAGGGCGCCGACAAACAGCAGGGGCAGGGAAGCCGAAGACATGAGCATCCTTAACGCGTCGAATCTCGTGTGAGGTATCGGCGGCCGCAAGCTGTAGCGGCCACGTGGGGCGCCAAGATAGTGATAGTCACGGGCTTAGTCTAAGAACGTTTGGAAAGGTCTATATGCCTTATCGATTTGCCCGATAAGGCACGCCCTGCAGTTAATGATCGACCTGGTGCTATTGCTCGGAAGCGGGCGTCACGGGCGCTGCGGCGCTATTATCGGCGCGGCGCAATCAGGACCGGAGCAGGTGGATGAACAGGACAGTGGGCAAGGGGTTGCGGTTGGCGATTCTGGTGATGGCCGTGGTGGCATTGACCGCGTTCGCACTGCGTATCTACGACGCCCAGAGCAAGCCAGATCTGAGCCCGTGGCATACCTTCGTGCCCCATGAACTGGATGCCGACGAACTCGATGCCGCCAGCTGGCAGGACTATCTGCTGGCCGAGCAGGCACTGTTCGCCTCGCTGCCGGACAATGTATACCAGCGTCTCGATGACGCCGAGCGCGTGGCGGATAACCGCTACTTTGCCGACAGCCCGCTGAACGCCTCGCGCTTCGAGTGGGACTGGAACCGCTCCTACGTGCTGGAGCCTGATGGCGCGCCGAAAGGCGCCGCCGTGATGCTCCATGGGCTGACCGACTCGCCCTACAGCTTGCGGCATATCGCCAGACTTTACCGCGACGCCGGGTTCGTCGTTGTCGGCTTGCGTCTGCCGGGCCATGGTACTACCCCGGGGGCGCTCACTGACGTGACCTGGCAGGATTGGCTGGCCGCCACGCGCCTGGCCGTGCGTGAAGCCAGGCGTCTGAGCGGCGATGCAGCGCCGTTGCATCTGGTCGGCTACTCGGCCGGTGGCGGTCTGGCGTTGAAATACGCCCTCGATGCGCTGGGCAACGATGAACTGGCCCGTGCGGATCGGCTCACACTGATTTCGCCAATGATCGGCGTGGCCGGTTATGCCCGCTTCGCCGGGCTGGCGGGGCTACCTGCCATATTCCCGGCTTTCGCCAAGGCCGCCTGGCTGGATGTGCTGCCCGAGTACAACCCGTTCAAGTACAACTCCTTCGCCCTCAACGCCGCGCGCCAGTCCTATCTGTTTACGTCGGCGTTGCAGGAGCAGATCACCACGTTGAGCGAGCGCGGCGGCCTGCAGGATCTGCCGCCGCTGCTGACCTTCCAGTCGCTGGTCGATTACACGGTCAGCACGCCTGCGGTGGTCGACGCCTTGTATGCCCATTTGCCCGCCAATGGCAGCGAGCTGGTGCTGTTCGATCTCAACCGGGTCGTCGACTTCGGCCCGCTACTCGGCGCCCACGCCAAATCGCCTGCAGACCTGCTGCCTCCAATGCCGCGACGTTACCGCACCACGCTGATTGGCAATGCCTCGTCGCAGACATTGCAGGCATCTGCGCGCATCACCGAAGCCGGCGCTACGGACGAACAGCTCACGCCGCTCGGCCTGGCATTCCCGCGCGAAGTGTTCTCACTGTCCCATGTCGCCCTGCCATTTCCGCTGAGCGATTCGCTGTACGGTCTGCAGCCGGAAGAGCCGGAAGACTATGGCGTGCACCTCGGCGCGCTGTCGGTGCGCGGCGAGCGCGGCGTGCTGCTGGTCAACATGGAAGCGTTACAGCGGGTGACGTCCAACCCGTTCTACCCGTATCTGGTCGAGCGGTTGGTAGAGCATGCCGGGTTCGAGGCGCCCAGACAGTAGTTCGGGTTGGCGAGTGCAAGGCGGGCCCTGTAGGAGCCGCGACCCCGCGGCGAATTGTCTGGCCAGCGCGAAAGTCGCGGTATGGCCACACTTGTTCGCGCCGAGGTCGACGCTCCTACGCGTGCGGCGTTTACCGCTCTTCTGTAGAGGCACTGTTCCTTGAGAGCCCTCTGGTCGCTATTGATCAGAAGGCTCTTTCGGTTAACGCTATCAGCCGAATCAGGCCACTGCATTGGCCCGTGCCGCATGCAGCTTCTTGTAGCTGTCGATCAGGCGCAGATGCCGGTCGAGGCCTTCGAGTTTCATGCTGGTCGGCGTCAGGCCATGGAAGCGCACGCTACCGTTCACCGAGCCGATTGCCGCGTCCATGCGCTCGCCGCCGAACATGCGCCGCAGGTTGTGTTCGAAGTTGCTCAGCTCGAGATCGTCCTCCAACTGGATCTCCAGCACCGCGTTTACCGCCTGATAGAACAGCCCGCGCTCGACGGTGTTGTCGTTGTACTGCAGGAAGGCCTCGACCAGCTCTTTGGCATCGTCGTATTTCTTCAACGCCAGGTGGATCATCAGCTTCAGCTCGAGAATGGTCAGCTGGCCCCACACCGTGTTGTCGTCGAATTCGATGCCGATCAATGTGCTGATGTCGGTGTAGTCGTCGACCTCGGTGTTGTTCAGGTTACGCAGCAGCGACTTGAGTTCGCGGTCGCTCAGGGCATGCAGGTTGAGGATGTCCTTGCGGAACAGCAGCGCCTTGTTGGTGTTGTCCCAGATCAGGTCTTCGACCGGATAGATCTCCGAGTAACCCGGCACCAGGATGCGGCAGGCGTTGGCGCCGAGGTCGCCGTAGGTCGCAACGTACACTTCCTTGCCGAGGTCTTCGAGGATGCCAAGCAGGGTGGCGGCCTCCTGCTCGTTGGAGTCGGCACCTTGCCCGGAGAAATCCCACTCGACGAATTCGAAATCGGCCTTGGCGCCGAAGAAGCGCCAGGACACCACGCCGCTGGAGTCGATGAAGTGCTCGACGAAGTTGTTCGGCTCGGTCAGCGCCAGGCTGTCGAATGTCGGCTGCGGCAGGTCGTTGAGGCCCTCGAAACTGCGGCCCTGCAGCAGTTCGGTGAGGCTGCGCTCCACCGCCACTTCCAGGCTCGGGTGCGCGCCGAAGGAGGCGAACACACCGCCAGTACGCGGGTTCATGAGGGTCACGCACATCACCGGAAATTCCCCGCCCAGGGAGGCGTCCTTCACCAGCACCGGGAAGCCTTGTTCTTCCAGGCCCTGGATGCCGGCGACGATGCCTGGGTATTTGGCCAGCACGTCCTGCGGCACATCCGGCAGGCACAGCTCGCCTTCAAGAATCTCGCGTTTCACCGCCCGCTCGAAAATCTCCGACAAGCACTGCACCTGCGCTTCGGCCAGCGTGTTGCCGGCGCTCATGCCGTTGGAGAGGTACAGGTTCTCGATCAGGTTGGAGGGGAAATACACCGTCTCGCCATCGCTCTGGCGCACGAAGGGCAGCGAGCAGATGCCGCGCAGCGTGTTGCCCGAGTTGGTGTCGTACAGGTGCGAGCCGCGCAGCTCGCCATCCGGGTTGTAGATGGCCAGGCAATGCGCGTCGAGGATGTCTTCGGGCAGCGCATCTTTCGGGCCCGGCTTGAACCAGCGCTCGTTGGGGTAATGGACGAACTCGGCATTGGCGATGTCCTCGCCCCAGAACTGGTCGTTATAGAAGAAGTTGCAGTTCAGCCGTTCGATGAACTCGCCCAGCGCCGAGGCCAGGGCGCTTTCTTTGGTCGAGCCCTTGCCGTTGGTGAAGCACATCGGCGACTGCGCGTCGCGAATGTGCAGCGACCAGACGTTGGGCACAATGTTGCGCCAGGAGGCGATCTCGATCTTCATCCCCAAGTCGGCGAGGATGCCCGACATGTTGGCGATGGTCTGCTCAAGCGGCAGATCCTTGCCCGCAATGTAGGTGGTGGTATCGGACACTGGCATCAGCAGCGCCTGGGCATCGGCGTCGAGGTTGTCGACTTCCTCGATGATGAATTCGGGGCCCTGCTGCACCACCTTTTTGACCGTGCAGCGGTCGATGGAGCGCAGGATGCCCAAGCGATCCTTCTCCGAGATATCAGCAGGCAGCTCGACCTGAATCTTGAAAATCTGCGCGTAGCGGTTTTCCGGATCGACGATGTTGTTCTGCGACAGGCGAATGTTCTCGGTGGGAATGTCCCGCGTCTGGCAGTACAGCTTGACGAAGTAGGCCGCGCACAAGGCCGACGAAGCCAGGAAATAGTCGAACGGCCCCGGCGCCGAGCCATCGCCTTTGTAGCGGATGGGCTGATCGGCGATCACCGTGAAGTCGTCGAACTTGGCTTCGAGGCGAAGGTTGTCGAGAAAATTGACCTTGATTTCCATGAGCGGGCACCAGCGAGTAAAACGAATGGCCGGCATTATCCGGGTTTTCGCCAGGAAGTCTTGTGCGTGGCGGGGTTGGCGGCTAAGTGGTGGCCCGTTAGCTGAATGCATCGGAAAGCCGCTTTACCAAGATCTTTTATGCGCATAAATTGTGCGTATTACTTGGCAAGGAAATTCTCATGCTGTCTTCGTACGATCTGAACGCCCCGAAACGAGCCGCCAACCTTCGTGTCAACGAGGATCTGCTCAACAAGGCCAAGTCTCTCGACATCAACCTCTCTGCCACTCTGGAGAAGGCTCTGGCCCAGGCGCTAAAGGAAAAGCAGCGTGAACAATGGCTGGCAGACAACCGCCAGGCCATCACAGCATACAATGAGCACGTAGAGTTCAATGGCCTGTTCAGCGACGAATTGCGGAGCTTCTGATGGCGCAGTTTGCCGTTTACAAGAACATCAATCCTGCCACCAGCGCCGCCGTGCCCTTGCTGCTCAATGTGCAGAGCGATCTGCTCGCGGAACTCGGTACGCGGGTCGTCGTACCGCTTTATGTAGCCAGCACCATGCAGGGGAAAATACTGAAAACCCTCACCCCGCAGTTTGATATCGAGGGCGAGCTTTACGTGATGATGACGCCGCAAATGGCCGGTATTGCCAACAAACAGTTGGGCGCCAAGGTGGCGAATTTAGCTGCGCGGCGTGACGAAATCATCGCGGCGCTTGATCTGCTCATAACCGGTATTTGAGCAAAGCGCCCGAGGTGTAGGGCGTACTCGCAAGGCATGATCCGCTAGATGGAATCGACGAAGCGGTTCGCGGTAAACGGCGGATTACGCCTCGGCTAGGCTACGCACCTCGATCCATCTACGGGTTATTTTCCGTCTTACCGCGTTGGGGAAACCGACGTCAGGGCCGTGCCATGCCCACCATGCCATCGGCGACGGCAAGCGTTCGTTCGGCAGCGTCCGGGCTTCAGGTTTCCGACAGGTCGTCTTCCGCCGCCTCATCCGTTGGAGCTGATGGTAGTGGGCGTGAAGCTTGAGGGTGGTGTGGTGAGAGCCGCCGGTATTATTCGGCGACAACCCCGGCGGCTATTATCCGCCCCTGACTCTGCAGCAAGAACCGTTGCCCCGGGCCTGCTGTTACGGGCGCTTCCGTGATCAAACGGATGGGCTTGGAGTCGCCGGGCTGTAAGGCCGGCTCGGCTTTGCCTCTGACCTGAACCGTTTGCCCGCCCAGCCAGATCGTTACCGGCTCGCCATTTCCCAGAACCATAGTGGCTGGGGACTCCGGCTTGCTCAGTAGATAAATGAAGCCTGCGATCTCGTTGTGCATCGTCGAATCGAGGTGTTCCGGTTCTCTGCGTGGCAATGCAGCGACCTTGCCGAGAGCGGCGTTCAGGCCTTGCTTGCCGATGAACAGCGGCACGGCGCTGCCATCGGTATCGTAGGCATCGAACAGCTCACGCATCTCGGTGATGACCTGCTGTATCAATGCCGATTGATTAACGGCCTCGGTGTTGACCAACAACATCGACAGCGAGGGAATCCTCGCCTGCCGCGCGATAATGATGTGTTCGCGCGTGACTTGCATCGGGCCGTTCGCTGCATCGACGACGAAAATGGCATGCCGGGCTTTGGCGATCATGTCAGCCACTTCCGCAGCGGATGCGTTTCGTGCGGGAGCGTCTGTATTCGGATAGCCGGCCAGCGTCAGCCTGGCCTCGTCTCCCAGCAGCACCACGTCGCTTGCCATGGCGAGGTGACTGCCAGTCAGCACAAGCATGATAAGCAGCAGCTTCAGTCGCACGATGAACTTTCCCTGTGGATCAACTTGGCAGGCTTCATCCGACGGATCTGCCCAGCGAGCTCGCGGCGGATGATCGAGTGCCCTGAGCGTGTGTTTCTTATCCGAGCTATGACGAACAGCTGATTTCCAGATGCTTGCCCCAATCTGGCGGCCGCAGCGCATAGCGCTCCTTGCCGGCCTGTTGCTCGAAGGGGCGGCTCAGCACTTCGTGCAGTTCGCGCACCGGCGCGTAGTCGCCCCGTTCGGCGGCTGCGATGGCTTCCTGGGCGAGGTAGTTGCGTAGCACGTAGAGCGGGTTGACGGCGTGCATGCGCGCCTGGCGGGCGGCCTGATCGCTGCCCTCGCGGTTGCTGCGGGCCAGGTAGTCGGCGCCCCAGGCGTCGAAGCCCTGGAGGTCGACGAAGTCGTTGCGTACTACCTGCAGTGCATCGGCTGGCGCCTGCTCGCCGAGATGGCGGAAGAACAGGTGGTAGTCCGTGGATTTGCCTGCCTGCATCAATGTCAGCAGACGCTGGATCAGTTCTTCGTCGCCGTCCTCGGCGGTGGTGAAGCCCAGGCGCTTGCGCATCAGGTCGTCGTAGTGCGCCTGGTACAGCGGCAGGAACAGCTCGAGGATTTCCTTCAGCTTGTCGACCTCGATCAGCGGCGTCAGCGCCTGGGCCAGCGCCGAGAGATTCCAGTGGGCAATGGGCACCTGATTGCTGAAGCTGTAGCGGCCGGTGTCGTCGGAGTGATTACAGATGTGGTTGGCATCGAAGTCGTCGAGGAAGGCGTAGGGGCCGAAGTCGAACGTGATGCCGAGGATCGACATGTTGTCGGTGTTCATCACGCCGTGACAGAAACCGTAGGCCTGCCAGCGGGCGATCAACTCGGCATTACGCTCCAGCACGCTGCGAAACAGCGCCTCGTAAGGCTGCGGCTGTTGCAGGCACTCGGGGTAATGGCAAGCCAGCACGTGATCGGCGAGTTGTTTCAGCTGATCGTGCTGGCGGGTGTAGTAGAAGTATTCAAAGCTGCCGAAGCGCACGTGGCTCTGCGCCAGACGTACCAGCATGGCCGCGGTTTCCTGCTTCTCACGCCATACCGGAGTGCTCGAGCCGGTGACGCACAGCGCCCGTGAGCTGGGAATGCCGAGGGCATGCAGCGCTTCGCTGGCAAGAAACTCGCGGATCGAACTGCGTAGCACCGCGCGGCCGTCGCCCATGCGCGAGTAGGGCGTCAGGCCGGCGCCCTTGAGGTGCAGATCCCAGTGCTCGCCCGCGTGGTTGAGTACTTCGCCGAGCAGCAGGCCGCGGCCGTCCCCCAGGCGTGGGCTGTAGCCGCCGAACTGATGGCCGGAATAAACCATGGCGCGCGGCTCGGCATCGCTCCACAGCTGGTTGCCGGAGAACAGGTCGGCGAATACCTCGCGTTGCGCTTCCTGTGGGTCGAGGTCGAGCAGCGCCAGGGCGTCCTGGCTGACTACCACCAGGCGCGGCTCGGCGATAGGCTCGGGTAGCACTTCGGTTGAGAAGCTGTCGCCCAGCCTGGCAAAGCGGTTGTCGAAAGTCAGCGTGTCGAGGGTTTTCACGGTTTGGCCTCACCATCTTTGTCAGCGGCCGCTAGCTGCGCCTCGTCGAGTTTCAGCGTGTCGTGCGGCGCGCTGGCGCGGCTCAGCACGATATCCATCTTCGGCGTGCCGGACAGGTTGATGTCGTTGTCGGCGAACAGTTGATCGACGCGCCGATTGAGTTCGTCGGTGGCTGCGCCGCGGTCGCCGAGTTCCTTCACGTAGAACTTCAATTCATGGGTCAGGCCGCTGGGCGTGTACAGGCTCAACTGGGCTGTCGGCGCCGGATCGCGCATGACGCGTGAGTTTTCCTGGGCGGCCTGCAGAAGCAGGTCACGAACCTTCTCCAGGTCCGAGCCGCGGTTGACCACGAAGGTCAGCACGATACGGGTCACCGTATCGGTCAGCGTCCAGTTGATCAACTGGCTGGTGACGAAGGTCTTGTTCGGCACGATCACTTCCTTGCGATCACTGTCGATGATGTGCGTGGCGCGGATGTGGATGCGCTTAACCGTGCCAGTCACTGTGCCGATGGTCACCAGATCGCCGATACGCACGGGGCGCTCGAAGAGGATGATCAGCCCGGAAATGAAGTTGGCAAAAATCTCCTGCATGCCGAAACCAATCCCCACGGACAACGCAGCAACCAGCCACTGCAGCTTGTTCCAGCTCACCCCAAGGGTCGACAGCGTGACCACGATGCCGGTGCCGAATATCACGTAGGACAGCAACGTGGTGGTGGCGTAGGCGCTGCCCTGGGCCAGACGCAGGCGCGACAGCACCAGAACCTCGAGCAAGCCAGGCAGGTTGCGACCGAGAATCAGGGTGAATGCGGCGATGATCAGTGCATACAAGGCGTCGAGCAGGGTGATAGGGATCAGCGAGGCGGCGCTGCCGACTACGCTGCTGCTGTTGTACTCGTAGAGGGTGATGTTATCGAGGTAGGCGAACACTGAAATCAGATCGGCCCACACCCAATACATCGCGGCAATGAAGCTGCCCAGCAGGGCCAGGCGAATCAGTCGCAACGACTGCTGATTGACCTGCTCGATATCCAGCGTCGGCGCTTCCAGCTGAATCTCTGTGCCTTCACTGTTTTCTGCCGTCTGCGCCGCGCGCTGTGCGGTGGCGCGCTGGTAGGCAAGGCGCCGCGCTGCCACGGCCAGGCCGCGCACGAACACTGCCTCCACCACCAGCCACACGAGCAGCAGGTACAGGGTGTCGATGAGCCGGTCACTCAGCTTCAACGCGGTGTAGTAGTAGCCAAAGCACACGGCCAGGAACAGGCCCAGCGGCAGCATGCTGAACAGCACGCCGATGAACATGCGAAAGGTCGAGGCGTTTTCGCGGGCAGGGCCGCGCAGCAGCAGCTTTTGCAGTAGCCAGATCATCAGGCCGTAGCACGTCAGCACCACGGCAATACCGATCACGTCATCGGACAGGCTAGAGGGTTGGTGCTCGGCCACCGTGACCACAGCCACCAGCGCGACTACCACCACGCCCAGCCAGCGAATTTGCCGGTGCAGGTAAGCCACATGGGCGCGGGCCCAATGGAAGTGCAGTTCGGCTACGCCGCCCGGCGTGAAGATGCGGTACACGGTGTAGAACACCAGCCACGCCTGAGCCATGCCGAGAAACGCCGAACCGAGGTTGACGTTGAGCCCGCGCGCATCCATCTGCAGGGCGAAGCCGCACAGCGCCAGAAACAGCGTGCCGGGCAGTGCCAGCAGTACGTTGAGGAAAATCGCCATCGGCGTGTGCAGCTGGCTGTCACGCTTGAAGTGGCCTATGTCCTTGTGCAGGTCGGCGAGCTTGTGGCTCAGGTAGCGGCGGTTATAGAGCACCAGGCCGATTACCAGTAGCAGCGGCAGGAACAGCAGCGGGCGTTCCGTCAGGCCGGCGCCGAGTTGGCTGAGGTTGTCGAGCCACGGCAGATCGGCTATCTGCCGCTGCAGTTGGTTTGGGACGTTCTTGAACCAGTCGAGATTGAGCGGGTTGTTGCTGGGAATCCAGAACATCTGCTCGTCAAGGGTGGCGCGCAGCGCGGTGGATGTGTCCTGCAACTGTTTCTGGTTGAGCTGCAGGGTGATCGATTCGTTGAGCAGCGCATTCAGCTCGCGGTTGAGGCTGTCGTGCAACGCGCGCCGGGTATCGATCAGGTCCATCAGCGCTTTGCGCAGCTCCGGCGTCACGCTTTCCGGCGCCTCGGCGGCCAGCTGCTTGTCTACATAGGCGCCCGGGTTGGAAATCTGCTCACGCTGTTGGTTGAGCTCGAACTGGTACAGACGGATGTCGGCGATTTCGTCGGCCAGGCCGTTGTCGAGCTTGAGTTTGGGCAGCGCCTGTTTCTGTTTATAGAGGATTTTCGACAGCAGCAGGCTGCCTTGCAGTACGCTGATTTGCTCGTCGAGGGCTTGATCGGTCTGGTTCAACGCATCGAGCTGCTGCTGGGTGCGCAGGTTGAGCTGGGTCAGCTCGTTGAGGCGATCGGTACCGCGCAGCAGGTAGTCGGACAGCTTGAGATTGAGCGCGCTCTCGCGCGACAGCAGGGTGTCGGAGTCGCCGGCCTTCTTGGCCTCGATGGACTGTTCTTCGACGGTGCGCTGGGACTGGTCGCGACGCTTGTCGTTGATCAGCGTCTGCAGCTCCTGCAGCTCGGTATCGAGGCGCTTGATCTGCTCATCGAGCAGGTCGCGCTGAGCAGTGCCCAGGTCCTGCAGCACGCTGTTGCCCGCCATTTCCTGGCGACGCAATTGCGTCTGTGCGCCGAGCTGGGCCAGCTCGGCCTTGAGCTGATTGCTGCGTTCGGTGCTCAGCCGCTTGCCGTCTTCGCGGCCATTCTTGAGCAGGTTGTTGATCTGCTGGGTGCGTGTCTGGTTGCTGCTGATCTCCGCCTGAGCGCGCTCGGGGCGGGTCTGCGCGGTGATGACCAGGGTGTTGGCATCGTTGATCTGTTTTTGCCACTCGCTCAACTGCGCGCTGCGATCGCTGAGGATCTGCTCAAGCTGCGCAACGCTGCTGTTGGCGTAGCGCTGGGCCACCGGCACGATCTTGCTGGCCTTGAGCTTTTCCAGCTCGCGCTGTGCGTCCTGAGTCTGGCGCGGCGCTTGCGCCAGCTGCTTCTCCAGAGCGGCGAGCTTCTGCTGGCTTTCCGCCTGAGCGGTGAGGGAGGCCAGGGTCTTTTCGAGCATCTGGCGGACCTGCGACTGCTCCGGCTCCACCAGCTTGCGTTCGGCAAGCGTGTCGAGGCTGCGCTGTACCTCTGCGCTGGTCGGGTTGGCATCGGCCCAGGCGGGCGCCTGTGCAAGGCACAGGCCGAGAAGGGATAGGGCGAGAAAACGACGGAGAGAGCGCATGGTCATTGTCGTGGGGAGCGTCCGGCTGAGTCTACAGGCCGCCCCCTACCGCGCCTAGCGACCGGTCAAAGAAGCAGCGTCGGCCCCGGGGTGGCGCCTTCCGGGAATCTGACGCCGATCTTGCGGATCTTGTTCCCGTCCATCTCGGCGACGGTCCAGGTCAGGCCGCGCCACTCGATCTGATCACCAATGACGGTTTCGCCGCCAATCAGGTGGCTCATGAAGTCGGCCAGCGACAGACCGTGGTCTTTTTCGTCCACCGGCAGGCCATAGAGCGCCGCAACTGCGTCGAGCTGGGCATCGCCCTCGAGCACGAAATCGCCGAAGAACCTCAGGTCCTTGCTGCGTTGGGGCGCCTGGCTGAAGAGGTTGCCGAGCGCTTTGAGGTTGTGCTCGTGGCCGATTACGCACAGCAAGTCGCCTGCTTCCAGCCGGGTGCTACCGGACGGGTGCAACAACTGATGGTCGCGAAACAGCGCAGCAACGCGCGTGTCCTTGGGCATATTCAGCTCGCGCAGCGGCGCACCGATACACCATTTTTCGGCGCCCAGGCGGTAAATGAACATCTCCCACTGGCTGGTCTTGTGAATCATCAAGCCGCTGCGCGAAATAGGCGAGGGTAGCGGTGGCACCTCTACCTTGGCCTTGCGCGCTGCCCAACCCAGCGAGGTGCCTTGCAGCAGCAGCGAAACCAAGACGATGAAGAACGCGACATTGAAGAACAGCTGGGCGTTCTCCAGGCCGGCCATCAATGGGAACACCGCGAGAATCACCGGCACGGCACCGCGCAGGCCGATCCAGGAGATGAATAGCCGCTCGCGCAGATGGAATGCCCTGAACGGCAGCAGGCCAATGAACACCGAAAGAGGCCGCGCAAAGAGGATCATCCACAGCGACAGCGCCAGGGCCGGTATGGCGATTGGCAGCAGGTCGCTTGGCGTGAGCAGCAGGCCGAGCACCAGGAACATGCCGATCTGGCTCAGCCAGGCCAGGCCATCGAACATGTGCAGGATGCCATTGC
Organism: Phytopseudomonas seleniipraecipitans; assembly: GCF_900102335.1. Lineage (GTDB taxonomy): Bacteria > Pseudomonadota > Gammaproteobacteria > Pseudomonadales > Pseudomonadaceae > Aquipseudomonas > Aquipseudomonas seleniipraecipitans. The sequence goes on along the minus strand of NZ_FNBM01000003.1, from coordinate 216,279 downwards.
GGTTCTGGATCGGCTTATTGCCCAGCAGCAGGCCGCACACGTACACGGCAAGAATACCGCTGCCGCCCAGGTAGCCGGACAGGGCGTAAATGAAAATACCGCCGCTGACGGCCAGGAGTGGATACAGGCCATCGGCAATGGTCAGACGATTGATCAGTTGCAGGAGCAACCAGCCGCCGGCGAGGCCGAGCACGATGCCCAGGCCGAACTGCCAGACCAGATCGGTCAGCAGCCCCCAGCTGAAGCTGGTCTGCCCGCTGGCGAGCATGGCGATCAACGACACGGTGAGGAACATGGCCATCGGGTCGTTACTGCCCGATTCGATCTCCAGCGTGGAGCCGACACGTTCGTTGAGCCCCTTGCCATTGAGCAGGTTGAACACCACAGCAGCGTCGGTCGAACCGACGATCGCGCCGATCAGCAGGCCCTCGATGAGCGTCAGGTTGAACAGCCAGGCTGCCGCTAGACCGGTAAGGCCTGCGGTAATCGCGACGCCGACGGTCGCCAGCGATAATGCCGGCCACAGCGCCACCCGGAATGTGGCCTTGCGCGTGCGCATGCCGCCATCGAGCAGAATCACCGCCAGCGCCAGGTTACTGACCAAGTAGGCGAGCGAGTAATCGTTGAACACGATGCCGCCGATGCCATCGACGCCGGCGACCATGCCCACCGCCAGGAAAATCACCAGAATCGGAACGCCAAGACGCGCAGAAAAGGAGCTGACGGCGATGCTGGCGCCCACCATCAAGGCACCAATCAAGAACAGGCTGTTAACGGTGGTGCTTTCCAACGGCATCTCGCATCAGTCAGTTTAAGTCGAACCCGATACTATCGTGACAGGGCGCGCGGGTGTCAATAATAGGTGTCGCCAAACATTGGCGCCATGCCGTTTACAGGGCTGTGCTGGGCTGTTTCCACCCGAGTCGGCATCGCGTGGATGACCTTGAAAGCGCTTCGCGGCACGAATGTACGCATGATCAGCTGGCAGAGCGTGGCGCAGGGAAAAGGCCCGCGCGACGTTAGGGCACCGTTTGCGGTGCCCAAGGGTGATCAGCGAACGGTGAGTGTCAGGTCAATACGCTTGAGCCACTCGGCTTCGCTCTCGAAGTCGGCGTGGGTCAGTGGGTTGGCGGCCAGCCAGCCGTCAGGAAATTCGATCGCCAGGCTGCTGGTGCCCGCTTTCAGTCGCACGGCCGGCATGTTCTGGCTGCCACGAATGTGATGGAACAGGATGGCGAAGCGCAGCAGCACGCACAGACGAACCAGCTTTACCCCGTCATCGCCGAAGTCGATGAGCTTGTCCTTGGGAATGTTGCGGCGGTGGCCGCGCACCAGCAGGGCAAGCATCTGCTGATCCTGGCGCGAGAAGCCGGCAAGATCCGAATGCTCGATCAGGTAGGCGCCGTGCTTGTGGTACTGGTAGTGAGCGATGTCCAGGCCGACCTCATGCACCTTGGCGGCCCAGCTGAGCAACTCACGGTGCCAGTCTTCGGTCAGCTCCCAGTCCTTGGCAACCTTATCCAGCGCAGACAGCGCCTTGGCCTCGACGCGGGCGGCTTGTTCCTGATCGACGTGGTAGCGCTCCATGAAGGCCGACAGCGTGCGCTCGCGGACGTCCTCATGCTGGTGGCGGCCAAGCAGGTCATAGAGTACGCCTTCGCGCAGTGCACCCTCTGAGTGGCTCATGCGATTGAGCTCGCAGGCATCGAAAATGGCTTCGAGAATTGCCAGGCCGGCCGGGAAGATCGGGCGGCGATCCGGTTTGAGGCCATCGAGTTCAAGGCGCTCGACATCGCCGTACTTGAATACCTTGCGCTTCAGCCAGGCCAGGCCTTCGCTGGTGACTTCACCATTGGTGCTCAGCCCGGCGGATTGAATCGCCAGGCCGATCGCCTTGATGGTGCCCGAGGCGCCGACGGCATCTTGCCAGCCGAGGCGGTTCAAGCCGTGCTCGATGCCCATGATTTCCAGGCGCGCGGCGGTATACGCCTGGGCGTAGCGGGCCGGGGTGATCTTGCCGTCCTTGAAGTAACGCTGGGTGTAACTCACGCAGCCCATTTGCAGGCTTTCGCGCAGCAACGGCTCGAAGCGCTGACCGATGATGAACTCGGTGCTGCCCCCGCCGATATCGGCGACCAGGCGCTTGCCGGGCGTGTCGGCGATGGTGTGGGAAACCCCGAGGTAGATCAGGCGTGCTTCTTCGCGCCCGGAAATGACTTCCACCTGATGGCCCAGCAATGCTTCTGCGCGGCGGATGAATTCGGCGCGGTTACGCGCTTCGCGCAGGGCGTTGGTACCGACGATGCGTACGGCGCCCTGGGGCAGGCTGTTGGTCAGTTGCGCAAAGCGCCTCAGGCAGTCGAGACCGCGCTGCATGGCCTCTTCACTGAGCTGGCGCTGCTCGTCGATGCCCGCTGCCAGCTGCACCTTGTCTCCCAGCCGTTCAAGAATGCGGATCTCACCGTGATCGGCTTTGGCCAATACCATGTGAAAGCTGTTGGAGCCCAGGTCGATGGCGGCGACCAGGGGGAAGGACTCGGCATGGGAATGCGGCATGATCAGTCAATCTCGAGGCAGAACCCCGTCATCGTGCCACGATAGGGCGCTGGCGCCAACGCATAACGCCGTGGCAGGGCAGCTGAATCAGGTCGGCAGAGGGTCGTGCCTGGGGCCGGCGAGCCGTCTGCCAGCGGTGTTTTCCATCGGTGCCGTCGATAGGCGATATAGCTACGCTCAATGGGCAGCGCCTTCCTGTGTCAGGCTAGCCGGGCTATGATGGTCGCCACTTTTATCGTTATGCCTGTGAACACGGAGACTTCCCATGAGTGAATTCATCACCAACGTCAGCGATGCCAGCTTCGACCAGGATGTCATCCAGGCAGAAGGCCCGGTACTGGTCGACTACTGGGCTGAGTGGTGCGGCCCGTGCAAGATGATCGCCCCGGTTCTGGATGAAATTTCCAAGGAATATCAGGGCAAGCTGAAGATCTGCAAACTGAACATCGACGAAAACCAGGACACCCCGCCGAAGTATGGCGTGCGTGGCATCCCGACACTGATGCTGTTCAAGAACGGCAGCGTAGAGGCCACCAAAGTTGGCGCGCTGTCCAAGTCGCAGCTGGCTGCCTTCATCGACGCCAACATCTAAAAGCGTCCTAAAGGCCCCGTAGACAGCGGGGCTTTTTTCTGTCTAAAGGCTAGACGCATTCGTAAAGCCGATGTTACATTCGGGCCGTTGCTTTTCCTAAGTGACCCCCTGCACGCCGCTGCCGACGCATTCCTAATCGAACATTCGACAATAAAGCGGGCGCCTGTCGCCTATCTGCGCTGCGGCCTCTCAAGCTCAATGCTTACCATCCCCTCCTTATACGATTACGTCATTCCTATATGAATCTGACTGAACTCAAGCAAAAGCCGATTACCGAACTGCTCGAACTGGCCGAACAGATGGGCATAGAAAATATGGCCCGTTCGCGCAAGCAGGACGTGATCTTCTCCCTGCTGAAAAAGCATGCGAAAAGCGGCGAGGAAATCTCTGGTGATGGCGTGCTGGAGATTCTCCAGGACGGCTTCGGCTTCCTCCGCTCTGCAGACGCCTCCTATCTCGCCGGCCCAGACGATATCTACGTCTCGCCTAGCCAGATCCGTCGCTTCAACTTGCGCACCGGTGACACCATCGTTGGCAAGATCCGCCCTCCAAAGGAAGGCGAGCGTTATTTCGCGTTGCTCAAGGTCGATACGATCAACTTTGATCGTCCCGAGAATGCGAAGAACAAGATTCTGTTCGAAAACCTGACACCGCTGTTCCCGAACAAGCGCCTGACCATGGAAGCCGGCAACGGCTCCACCGAGGACATCACCGGCCGTGTGATCGACCTCTGTGCGCCGATCGGCAAGGGCCAGCGTGGCTTGATCGTCGCACCGCCGAAAGCCGGTAAGACCATCATGCTGCAGAACATCGCAGCGAACATTGCGCGTAACAATCCCGAGTGCCACCTAATCGTTCTGCTGATCGACGAGCGCCCGGAAGAAGTGACCGAAATGCAGCGCACCGTGCGCGGTGAAGTGGTTGCCTCGACCTTCGACGAGCCACCAACCCGTCACGTGCAGGTTGCCGAGATGGTGATCGAGAAGGCCAAGCGCCTGGTCGAGCACAAGAAGGATGTAGTCATCCTGCTCGACTCCATCACCCGTCTGGCGCGTGCCTACAACACCGTGATCCCGAGCTCCGGCAAGGTACTGACCGGTGGTGTCGACGCCCACGCTCTCGAGAAGCCGAAACGCTTCTTCGGTGCCGCGCGTAACATCGAAGAAGGCGGTTCGCTGACCATCATCGCTACCGCGCTGGTCGAAACCGGCTCGAAGATGGACGAAGTGATCTACGAAGAATTCAAGGGTACCGGCAACATGGAACTGCCCCTGGATCGTCGTATCGCCGAGAAGCGCGTATTCCCGGCCATCAACATCAACCGCGCCGGTACCCGTCGCGAAGAGTTGCTGACCGCCGAAGACGAGCTGCAGCGCATGTGGATTCTGCGCAAGCTGCTGCACCCGATGGACGAGATCGCCGCTATCGAGTTCCTCATCGACAAGCTGAAAGCGACCAAAACCAACGACGAGTTCTTCATGTCCATGAAGCGCAAGTAACGTCTGGTGGCACGACAAAAGCCGGGGAAACCCGGCTTTTGTCTGTCTGTCGTATTGCAAGACCGACTTCGGCGCTAAACTTTGCGCCCCGATTCGAGAGGCTCCAGCATGCAGTATCGCGATCTACGCGACTTTATCCGCGGCCTGGAACAGCGCGGCGAGCTCAAGCGTATTCAGGCGCCCGTGTCGCCAATCCTGGAAATGACCGAGATTTGCGACCGCACCCTGCGCAAGGGCGGCCCGGCGCTGCTGTTCGAGAACCCCACTGGGCACAGCGTGCCGGTACTTGGCAACCTGTTCGGCACGCCCAAACGCGTGGCGCTGGGCATGGGTGCCGAGGAGGTCTCGGAGCTGCGCGAAATCGGCAAGCTGCTGGCGTTCCTCAAGGAACCCGAGCCGCCGAAGGGGCTGAAGGACGCCTGGAACAAGCTGCCGATCTTCAAGAAGGTCATCAGCATGGCGCCCAAGGTGCTCAAGGACGCGCCCTGCCATGAGGTGATCGAGGAGGGCGATGACGTCGACCTTGCCAAACTGCCTATTCAGCATTGCTGGCCAGGCGATGTGGCGCCGCTTATCACTTGGGGCCTGACGATCACCAAGGGGCCGAACAAGGAGCGCCAGAACCTCGGTATCTACCGCCAGCAAGTCATCGGTCGTAACAAGGTGATCATGCGCTGGCTCAGCCACCGTGGCGGTGCGCTGGATTATCGCGAGTGGTGCGAGAAGCACCCAGGCAAGCCGTATCCCGTCTGCGTAGCCCTGGGCGCTGACCCGGCGACCATTCTCGGTGCGGTGACACCGGTGCCCGATACGCTGTCGGAGTACGCATTCGCCGGCCTGTTGCGTGGCCATCGCACCGAGCTGGTCAAGGCCATCGGCAGTGACCTGCAGGTGCCGGCCAGCGCTGAAATCGTCCTCGAAGGCGTTATCCATCCAGGCGAGACCGCGCCGGAAGGGCCCTATGGCGATCACACCGGTTACTACAACGAGGTCGACACCTTTCCGGTGTTCACCATCGAGCGCATCACCCGGCGCCGCGACCCGATCTACCACTCCACGTACACCGGCCGTCCGCCCGATGAGCCGGCGATTCTCGGCGTGGCGCTGAACGAAGTGTTCGTGCCGATCTTGCAGAAGCAGTTCCCCGAGATCACCGACTTCTACCTACCGCCGGAAGGCTGCTCTTACCGCATGGCGGTGGTGACGATGAAGAAGCAGTACCCCGGCCATGCCAAGCGCGTCATGCTCGGTGTATGGTCCTTTCTGCGACAGTTCATGTACACCAAGTTCGTTATCGTCACCGACGACGACATCAATGCCCGCGACTGGAACGACGTGATCTGGGCCATCACCACGCGCATGGATCCCAAACGCGACACGGTGATGATCGAAAACACGCCGATCGACTACCTGGATTTCGCGTCGCCGATCTCCGGCCTTGGTTCGAAGATGGGCCTCGACGCTACCCACAAGTGGCCAGGCGAAACCAGCCGCGAATGGGGGCGGGCGATCGTCAAGGATGAGGCGGTCACGCGCCGTGTGGATGAAATCTGGAGCCAGTTGGGAATCGATTGATGAAAGTCACCTTGCAACCGTCAGGCGCCGTTCTTGACGTCGATGCGGGCGAACGCATCCTCGATGCGGCCCGCCGTCTGGGCTACACCTGCCCGCAAAGCTGTCGCAACGGCAACTGCCATGTGTGCATGGCATTGCTGGTCGAAGGGCGCGTGCGCCAGGACGGCGCGGAGCTTGATCATGGTGAGCTGTACACCTGCATCGCCGAACCGCTGGAAGACTGCGTGCTGCATTGGGATGGTGTATTGGTGCCGGGCGAGCTGGCGGTGCGGAGTGTGAGCTGCCAGGTGCTGGAATGCATCGACGCTGGCGGCGATGTCTGGCGAGTGCGCCTGCGCGCCCCGGCCGGCAAGCCGCCGCGCTACCACGCCGGGCAGTATCTGATGATCGAGCGCCAGGATGGTGAGAAGTCGGCGTTTTCGCTGGCCTCGGCGCCGCAGGATGGCCGCGATCTGGAGCTGCATATCCTTGGCCGTGAAGCGAGCGCTCTCAGCCTGCTGAAGCAGTTGCGCGAGCAAGGCATGGCGCGGGTGCAGTTGCCATTTGGTGATGCGCACCTGGCTGACCTGCCGGACGGGCCGCTGGTGCTGATCGCCGCGGGCACCGGCATGGCGCAGATGCACAGCCTGATCGAGGAATGCCGCGCTCGCGGCTTCGCGCATCCGGTCCATCTGTATTGGGGAGCTCGGCGACCCGACGACTTCTACAGCCTGCCGCACTGGGAAGAATGGCAGGCGTTGCCTAACTTGTTCTTGCACCAAGTGGTCAGCGATCAGTGTGGCTGGAAGGGCCGTTGCGGTTTGCTGCACGAAGCCATTCGCGAAGATTTCGCGGATCTGCGCCCACTGCATGTGTATGCCAGCGGCTCGCCAAACATGGTCTACGCCACGCTGGACGCCTTGGTCGAAGCGGGCATGGACGCTCACCAGATGCGCGCCGACGTGTTCGCATACGCGCCGAGAACCTGAGCCCTGAATACCGGCAGCAGACAGCGCCAACCGTGAACTCACGTCAGTCACGTTAGCGCGTGGCGTTGACGACTGTCTGAATGGCTCGTTCGTAGCGTCCATCGCAGCAGTAGCGCTTGCAACGGCAGTTCCTGGGCTACCTGCCTGCAATTAGGCCAAGCGGCGGAGCGGCGTGCATGATCCCAGGCGGTTAAGCGGGCTCATGCACGCTTCTGACCGTGATAGCGCTGCAATCGCCCGCTGGTCAGCGCTGCCTAGTCGACAACCTGCACAACCAGCTTGCCGACTGCCTTGCGCTGTGCGAGCGCATCGATGGCTGCACCGCCGTTCGCCAAGGCGAATGTTTCCGAAACCAGCGGTTTGAGTTTGCCGGCGGCATGCCAAGCGAAGAGCTGTGCAAAGTTGGCGGCGTTATCGGCGGGGTGGCGTTGGGCAAACGAGCCCCAGAACACGCCAACTACCGCGGCGCCCTTGAGCAGCATCAGATTGACCGGCAGCTCAGGGATACGTCCGCTGGCGAAGCCGACGACCAGCAGGCGGCCGTTCCAGGCAATGCTGCGCGCGGCCTGGTCGAACAGGTCGCCACCGACCGGGTCGTAGATCACGTCGGCACCCTGACCATTGGTCAAGCGCTTCACTTCGTCTTTAAGGCTTTGCGTGCTGTAGTCGATGAGCTCATCGGCGCCCGCCTGTTTCGCCACGTCCAGCTTGGCAGCGCTGCTTGCTGCGGCGATCACTCGGGCGCCCATGGCTTTGCCGATCTCAACGGCAGCCAGGCCGACGCCGCCAGAGGCACCCAATACCAACAAGGTTTCCCCAGGCTGCAGGTCAGCGCGCTGGCTGAGCGCATGCATCGAGGTGCCATAGGTCATCCCGAATGCCGCGGCGTTGATGAAGTCCATGCTGTCCGGCATGGACAAAACGTTGTAGGCGGGCACCGCGACCTGCTCGGCGAAGCCGCCCCAGCCGGTCAGCGCCATGACCCGCGCGCCGACTTGCAGGTGGCTGACCTTTTCGCCCACTGCGCTGACTACGCCGGCCACTTCTCCGCCCGGTGCGAACGGGAAGGGTGGCTTGAACTGATATTTGCCTTCAATGATCAGCGTGTCAGGGAAATTCACCCCGGCGGCATGGACGTCGATCAGCACCTCGTTGGCTTTGGGGTGCGGGTTGTCAGTCTCCTCCAGTATCAGGGTGTCGGCGGGGCCGAAGGCCTTGCAGAGCAGCGCTTTCATGATGGTCACCTCCTGTTTCATGCAGTCTAGGAGCGGCAGCGGTCGGGTCAATCAGCATCGGCGCCTCTGATGGGTGCCCATAACCATTGGGATCGGCCGCAGGCGTTGCTATGCTTGCCGGCAGTTCAATGGAGATCGCCCGTGAAAACCTTCCTGACCCTGTTGCTCGCCTGTGCGTTGTCGTTGCCTGCCTTCGCCAATGAAGAAGAAAAAAAGGAAGGCGAGGGCGCCGCGCCCCAAGTGATCTATCACAGCCTGACGCCCGCGCTGGTCGGCAACTTCGGGGCCGGGCCGAAGCTCAAGTATTACAAGGCCGACGTTGCCCTGCGCGTCACCGGCGCCGAGGCCGAAGCCAAGGTCACTCACCATGAACCGCTGATTCGTAATCAATTGGTGATGCTGTTTTCCCAGCAGACCGAGGAAAACCTGGCCACCCCGGATGCTAAGGAAAAGCTGCGCCAGGAAGCGCTCAAGCAGGTGCAACAGGTGCTCAGCGATGAAGAGGGCCAGCCGCTGGTCGAGGACCTGCTGTTCAACAACCTGATTCTGCAGGGCTGATCACCTCAGCAGCAGAATCGCAGTCCACTGCGCTTCGCTGACGGGCATCACCGAAAGCCGGCTACCCTTCTGCACCAGCGGTAGCTCCTGCAGCGCGCCCTGAGCTTTCAATTCCGCCAGTTCTATAACCTGTGGGAAGGCCTCGACGAATGCCACGTCGATGGCCGTCCAGGGGTTCTTTTCGGCACTCGCCTTGGCATCGAAATAGTGGCTCTTGGCGTCCAGTGCCGCTGGGTCCGGGTACGGGCTGCCTTCGATGCGGGCAATGCCGGCTACGCCTGGCTGCGGGCAACTCGAGTGATAAAACAGAAACTGATCGCCTTCCTGCATGCTGCGGATGAAGTTGCGCGCCTGGTAATTGCGCACACCGTCCCAGCGCGTCTTGCCCAGGCGCTGCAGGTCATGGATGGAGAGTTCGTCGGGTTCGGATTTCATCAGCCAGTAGGGCATGAACTTTGCTCTCGGATCGGGCGGTGAACGTAGCCGACAGCGCGGTTACGCAGCGATATTCGATGAATAATACCTTGTTAGGCCCGGACGAGAGAGCCGGAAGGGGGCGATACATGAGGCGCAAACCGGATCTGTTGTGGGTGCTGGTGGTGGTGTTCAGCCTGGGGATGGTGACTACCGGTTATACGCAAAGTCAGTGGCAAAGCGGTTCCGCTACATCCGCTGTGGCCGAGACGGACATTTCCGCGCGCTAATACCAACCCTGGTCGGTCACCGTGCCGTCCAGCGGAATATCCCAGCTGGCCATACTCAACCGGTCGACCTGCTGGCAGTCGTGAGCCAGACCGAGCAGTGTCGGTTTGTGCCAATTCTTGCGCCGCGCCCGGTAGCTCAGGCTACGGTCATAGAAACCGCCACCCATGCCGAGTCGCCCGCCATGGCTATCGAAGCCCACCAGCGGCAGCAGAATCAGGTCGAGCGCCCATACCTTGCGCTGACGCTTGCTGTCGCGGCGCGGCTCGGGAATGCCAAAGCGATTGCGGGCGAGCTTTTCGTGCGCATCGATACGCTGGAACACCATGCTGGTGCGCGGCCATGACTTAAGCACGGGCAGGTAGACCTGCTTGCCATGAGCATGTGCTGCTGCGATCAGCAGATGCGGATCGATTTCCCCATCATTGGCCAGGTACAGCGCGACATGCCGGGCGCGGCGAAACAGTGGATGCTGAGCCAACTGGCGATACAGCGCCAAAGCGGCTCGCCGTTGCGCCATGGCAGGCAGGTTGCGACGCTGCTGGCGCAAGGTGCGACGCAGCTGGCTGCGCGTAAGGTCGCTGGCATCGATCATGGGTGAGCGGCAACCTGGGAAGGAGTAGCCGCACGGCGGTGCATGTAGGAATCGCGGGCAATAAAAAACCCGTTGCCAGCCGAAGCCAGCAACGGGCTATAAATTGTGACTCCCCAGCATGCCGCTGTCGGTTTAGCCCTTGAACCCGAAAGTTCAAGGTGGAGGTTGCAGGAAACCTTAAGGCTTTCCGTCAAGCGGACATGCACACCGGCCTCAACTGACAACCCCCGGGGTTGTGCGTATCGGCTCAGGGACACCACCGACTGGCGCACACTCCAGGGAGCTGCGGCCAGTATAACGCAAACTGACGACCGTTGGTCAGACGCCGCGGCCATCTGCATCATCGACCAGGGCATTGTCGACACGGCCCAACAGGTCACGCACATGATCACGCGTCGCAGTGGCCTGCTGATCAAGGTGCTGCTGCTTGTGCAGCAGGTCGTGGGTGATGTTCAGGGCGGCCATCACCGCAACGCGGTCGGCACCAATGACTTTGCCGGCGCTGCGAATCTCGCGCATTTTGCCGTCCAGGTAGCGGGCGGCGCTCTGCAGGTTGCTGCGCTCATCCGCAGGGCAAGCGATGCAATATTCTTTGTCCAGAATCTGGACGGTAACGGTATTCGATTGGGTCATGAGTCCTGCTCCAGGGCTTTGAGGCGCGAAATCATCGATTCGACCTTGTGCCGAGCCATTTCGTTCTTTTCGATCAGATGAGCGCGTTCTTCACGCCACGCCTGCTCGCTTTCCAGCAGGAGACGGTTTTGCGCCTTGAGTCGCTCGACCCGCTGGATCAGCAGCTCCAGCTTGGCCGTCAGGGCTTGTAGATCGGCGTCTTCCATTGGCTCTCGCTTTGGCAGGGTTGTCCGGACTGTATAGGCGCGAGGTCAGCAGTGGTCAAACCCGCTGATGGTCTTGGCGCGCCTGCCGGTGCTAGGATACAAGGCCTCTATTCTAGTGATTGCGCCTCTTGGCGCCTAGTGATCAATGCCGACTTCCAGTTCTCCCTACGCTGCATTCGCCACCCTGCTCGCCAGTGGCGGCTCTTCCGTTTCCCCCGCCGAATTGCACGGCCTGTTGTTGGGCCGCAGCTGCGCTGGCGCAGGCTTCGAGGCTGGCCCCTGGCTGGTCGATGCCACTGAGCTGCTGGGCAGCGAGCCGCCGGAAAATGTCCGTCAGGCGCTGATCGGCCTGCAGGAGATGGTGTGCGGCGAATTGACCGGTGATGATGTCACCGTGGTGCTGCTGTTGCCCTCCGACGATGCGCCGCTGGCCGAACGTGCTGCCGCGCTGGGGCAGTGGTGTCAGGGTTTCCTTGGCGGTTTCGGGCTGACTTCCGGGGACGCCGCTCTGAGCGCCGAAGCCATGGAAGTGCTGCAGGATCTGTCTGCCATTGCCCAGGTGCAAAATGCCCTGGACGAATCCGAGGACGGCGAGAACGATTACATGGAGGTCACCGAGTACCTGCGTGTGGCGCCCCTGCTGTTGTTCGCCGAGTGCAACAAACCGGTGGCTCCTGCGCCGAAGCCGTCGCTGCACTGATACCACCTCCATTCGACTGACCGGAACCCAGCGTGCCCATGACCAGCATCTCCAAAGCGGAATACGCCCGTCGCCGCAAGGCGCTGATGGCGTTGATGGAACCCAACAGCATCGCCATTCTGCCGGCGGCCCCGGTGTTCATCCGCAACCGTGATGTCGAGCACGTCTATCGCCAGGACAGCGACTTTCAGTACCTGTCCGGCTTTCCCGAGCCCGAGGCGGTGATCGCCCTGATTCCCGGTCGCGAGCATGGCGAATACGTACTGTTCTGCCGTGAGCGTGATCCCGAGCGCGAGTTGTGGGATGGTCTGCGCGCCGGTCAGGAAGGCGCCATCAGCCGCTACGGTGCGGACGATGCCTTTCCCATCGGCGATATCGACGACATCCTGCCGGGGCTGATCGAGGGGCGTGAGCGCGTCTACTACGCGGTGGGCACCAACCCGGAATTCGACCGCCACCTGATGGAGTGGGTCAACGTGATCCGCTCCAAGGCTCGCCAGGGCGCCACGCCGCCAAAAGAGTTCGTGGCGCTGAACCACTTCCTGCATGACCTGCGGCTTTACAAATCGGCCGGTGAAGTGAAAGTGATGCGCGAGGCTGCGCAGATTTCCGCCCGTGCCCACGTGCGTGCGATGCAGGCAAGCCGCGCCGGGCTGTACGAATATCACCTCGAAGCCGAGCTGGATTACGAGTTTCGCAAGGGTGGCTCGAAGATGCCGGCCTACGGCTCCATCGTCGCGGCGGGCAAGAATGCCTGCATCCTGCATTACCGCGAGAATGATGCCCTGCTCAAGGACGGCGACGTGGTGCTGATCGACGCCGGCTGCGAGATTGACTGCTATGCCAGCGACATCACCCGCACCTTTCCGGTCAGCGGTACGTTCACGGCCGAACAGAAGGCCATCTACGAGATCGTCCTGGCGGCCAACATGGAGGCATTCAAGTACATCGCTCCTGGGCGGCACTGGAATGAAGCCCACGAAGCAACTGTGCGGGTGATCACCGCTGGCCTGGTCGAGCTGGGTCTGCTCAAGGGCAACGTCGACGAGCTGATCGCCGCCGAAGCCTACAAGCCGTTTTACATGCACCGCGCCGGGCACTGGCTGGGCATGGACGTTCACGATGTCGGCGAGTACAAGGTCGGCGGTGAGTGGCGCGTGCTCGAAGTCGGCATGGCGATGACCGTCGAACCGGGCATCTACATTGCGGTAGACAACCAGAACGTTGCCAAAAAATGGCGCGGTATCGGCATCCGTATCGAGGACGATGTGGTGGTGACCAAGACCGGCTGCGAAATTCTCACCGGCGACGTGCCCAAGACCGTCGCCGAGATCGAGGCGTTGATGGCCGCTGCCCGTACCCAGGTCGCCTGACGCCATGCTTCGGGTCGATCTGGCGATTATCGGTGGTGGGCTGGTCGGTGCCAGCCTGGCGCTGGCGCTGCAGCCCGAGGCGCGCAAACGCGGCTGGCGCATTGCGTTGATCGAGCCGTTCGCGCCCGGTGAAGCCTACCAGCCAAGTTACGACGCCCGCTCCACGGCGCTGTCCTACGGCTCGCGATTGATCTACGAAAGCCTCGGCGTGTGGTCGGCGATTGCCGAGCGGGCAACGGCCATCGAGCAGATCCATGTGTCCGATCGCGGGCGCTTCGCTGCCGCGCGGTTGAGTGCCGACGAGGAGGACGTTCCGGCCCTCGGTTACGTGGTGGAAAACGCCTGGCTCGGCCAATGCCTGTGGCAAGCGCTGGATGCCGAGGTGATCCAGTGGCGCTGTCCGGCGCAGGTGGAGCGCATGGAAGCACTGCCGGATGGCTACCGCCTGACCCTTGATGATGAGACCCTGATCGACTGTTCATTGGCCGTGCTGGCCGATGGTGGACGTTCTTCACTGCGCGAGCAGCTGGGCATCACGGTAAACCAGCGGCCTTATGGCCAGACCGCGCTGATTGCCAACATCACCCCGGCGCTTGCCCATGGCGGCGAGGCCTTCGAGCGGTTCACCGAGTCCGGCCCGCTGGCGCTGCTGCCGCTTTCCGACAATCGCTGCGCGTTGGTGTGGACCCACCCGAGCCGCGATATCGAGCGGTTGCTGCACCTCGACGAGCGCGCCTTCCTCGCTGAATTGCAAGCAGCTTTCGGCTATCGCCTGGGGGCGCTTCGCCAGGTCGGCGCGCGCGTGCCGTATCCCCTGGTGTTGGTCGAGGCGGCCGAACAGGTGCGCGCCAATCTGGTGGTACTCGGCAATGCGGCCCACAGCCTGCATCCGATCGCCGGGCAGGGCTTCAACCTGTCGCTGCGCGATGTGCGCGCCCTGGCCGATACCCTGCTGGCAAGCGCCGCGCCGCTCGGTGATCTGGCCACGCTGCAGCGCTATGCCGCCGCGCAGGCCGGTGATCAGGCTGTCACAGTCGGCTTCTCGGATCAGGTGACCCGCTTGTTCAGCACCGACCAGCCGCTGCTTGCTGCTGGTCGCAACCTCGGCTTGCTCGGCCTGGAACTGTTGCCGCCGGCCAAGCGCTGGTTCGCGCGTCAGGCAATGGGTATGGGCACTCGCGGTACGCCGCAATGAATGCTCGCCGGCTGGCACGCAAGGCGCGCCTGCTGCGCTGGGTCATGAACGTCTACCCGCCCTATCTGGGCGCCGGCGTTTGGATCCGCCGCATCGCCTCGGACTTTCGCCAGGTCGAGGTGAAAATGACACTGCGCTGGTACAACCGCAATTACGTGGGCACCCAGTTCGGCGGCAGCCTGTATTCGATGACCGATCCGTTTTATATGCTGATGCTGATGGAGAACCTTGGTCGCGATTACGTGGTCTGGGACAAGGCCGCCAGCATTGATTTCATCGCACCGGGCCGCGGCCCGGTGTATGCGTCGTTCGCTATCGACCAGGCTTTTATCGATGACGTCCGGCAGTGCACGGCGGCGGGACGCAAATACCTGCCGGAGCTGCAGGTGGAAGTGCGTGACGGCGAGGGCGCCTTGGTGGCGCGGGTACACAAGACGCTTTACGTGCGGCGCAAACCGCGCCTGCAGCAGGCAGCCTGAGGAAATGGACGAGATGCGTGCAGACCTGATCATCGTCGGTGCCGGAATGGTTGGCAGCGCCCTGGCGCTTGCCTTGCGCCAGCAGGGGTTGGAGTGCCTGCTGGTGGACGGCGGGTCGCTGCAGGCCGAGCCATTTGACGCCGCTTCCGCCTACGAGCCCCGGGTCAGCGCCCTGTCGATGGCCAGTCAGCGCATTCTCGAGCGCCTCGGCGCCTGGCCTGGCGTGCTGGCGCGGCGCAGCTGCCCCTACCGCGACATGTACGTCTGGGACGGCAGCGGCACCGGCAACATCCATTTCAGCGCAGCCAGCGTGCATGCCGATACCCTTGGACATATCGTCGAAAACCGTGTGGTGCAGGATGCGTTGCTCGAACGTCTGCATGACAGCGACGTGGCCCTGCTTGCCACCGCGCGGCTGGAGCGGCTGCGCCATTCCGGTGATGAGTGGCTGCTGACCCTCGCCGATGGCCGAGAGCTGCGCACGCCGCTGGTGGTGGCCGCCGACGGCGCCAATTCTGCAGTGCGCCGTCTGGCCGGCTGCGAAACACGCGAGTGGGACTACCTGCACCATGCCATCGTCACCAGCGTGCGCTGCGCCGCTGCACACCAGGCCACTGCCTGGCAGCGCTTTACCGACGACGGCCCGCTGGCCTTTCTGCCGCTGGGCGAGCGCAACGGCGAACATTGGTGCTCGATCGTCTGGTCGACCACGCCGGAGCAAGCCAGCGAACTGATGGCGCTCTCCGATGAGGCGTTCTGCAGCGCTCTCGGGCAGGCATTCGAGCACCGCCTCGGTGAGGTTTTGCAGGCGGATCGCCGGCTGTGCATTCCGCTGCGGCAGCGCCATGCCAAGCGTTATGTGGAGCCCGGGCTGGCACTGATCGGTGACGCCGCTCATACCATTCACCCGCTGGCGGGGCAGGGCGTCAACCTGGGTTTCCTCGACGCAGCGGTACTCGCCGAGGTGCTGGGGCAAGCCGCCGGTCGCGGTGAACGCCTGGCCGACGAGCGCGTGCTGAGTCGCTACGAGCGCCGCCGCATGCCGCACAACCTGGCGATGATGGCGGCGATGGAAGGCTTCCAACGGCTGTTCCAGAGTGACTCGCTGACGTTGCGCTTGTTGCGCAACACTGGCTTGGGGCTGGTCGATGGCCTGGATGAGGCCAAAGCGCTGTTCGTGCGCCAGGCGTTGGGTCTGAGCGGTGATCTGCCGGAGCTGGCCAAGGCCCGCTAAGCATCCTGGGGATTCTCATCCCTTGCGTGACGTTGATTACTGCATGACAATGCGATGCATTATCATCTTTAGTCGCTGGTGCTGCCATGTCCGGCCCGGATCATTCCGAGTTGCATCTTCTCTACGTAGAACACAGCGGCTGGCTCAAGGGCTGGCTGCGGGCTCGCCTGGGCAATGCCAGCGATGCTGCCGACCTGGCTCAGGACACCTTCCTGCGGATGCTCAGTGCCCGTGACGTGCAGGCCATTCGCGAGCCGCGCACCTACCTGAGCGCCATTGCCCGCGCGCTGATGATCGACAAGTTCCGTCGCCAGGCCGTCGAGCAGGCCTATCTCGATGTGCTGGCACTGCGTCCGGAGCCGATGGACATTTCGCCGGAAACCCGTCTGCTGATCCTCGAAACCCTCACTGCGGTCGACGCCATGCTCGACGGTCTTGGCGAGCGCACGCGGCGGATCTTTCTGGCGGTGCAGCTGGAAGGGCTCAGCTATGTCGCCACCGGCGAGCGCCTGGGCGTGTCGGTGACCACGGTGAAGAAGCACATGATCCGCGCCATGACCCATTGCCTGTTGCTGATGGAAGACTGAGCCATGGATCGCCAGACCCTGGAAGCGGCCGCCACCTGGTACGTGCAGCTCAACGCCACGCCGCCGAGCGAAGCCGAGTGCAAGGCGCACCGTGAGTGGCTGGCGCAGCACCCCCGGCATCGCCAGGCCTGGGCGCGGGTGGAGCGCTTGCAGCATCAGCTCGGCGGCTTGCCTGCCGATGTCGCGCTACCGGCGCTGGACGGCGTGCGGGCGCGCCGGCGTGTGGTGCTGAAGACGCTGGGCTTGCTGCTCGCCTCCGGGGCGGCGGGCTGGGCGTCCTTCGACCTCGCACCTAAGCAGGGCTGGCTTGCCGATCAGCGCACGGCTACCGGCGAGCGCCGCCACCTGCAACTGAGCGATGGCAGCGTGCTCGATCTGAATACCGCGACGGCAGTGGATATCCGTTTCGACGCCAACCTGCGGCAATTGCAGCTGCATCGCGGCGAGATACTCGTGCGTACCGCTGCCGATCCGGCTGGACGGCCCTTCGTGGTGCATACCGCGCAGGGCAGCGTACGCGCGCTGGGGACGTGTTTCAGCGTGCGCTGCGAGGGCGACAGCACTCAGGTTGCGGTGCTGGAGGATGCGGTCGAGGTACGTGCCGCCCGGCAGCCCAATCGGGCGGTGCGCATCGGCGCCAATCAACGGGTCGCTGTCGAGGCCGCTGCTGTCGGTACGCCCGACACATTGCCGCCGGGAGCGGGTGCCTGGGCCCAGGGCATGCTGACGGTGATCGACTGGCGTCTAGATGCCTTCATCGCCGAGTTGGCGCGCTACCGTCCCGGTTATCTGAAGTGTGCTGATGCGGTGGCTGGTCTGCGCCTGTCTGGCGCTTTTCGGGTCGACGACACGGACATCATTCTGGAAAACCTGGGCGCCTCGTTGCCCATTCGGGTGCGTTACCTGAGTCGCTATTGGGCGCGTATCGAGCCTGCCTGAACGGTTTTGCAAAAAAACAGCTATTGGGGGTTGCCGATTTTCATTCTCATTCGGCCAAGCACATGAAGCGGTTTTGCATCACCGCGGATTTGCCCAGCTCATGACAAGGAAATGACCATGCCCCGCTTTCTCTCGCCGGCCAAGCCGATGGCCCGCGCCGTTCACCTGGCCCTGTTCGGGCTGACCTGCGCGTCGATACCTCTTCTCTTTGCAATGCCAGGCCAGGTTCTGGCGCAGGAGGCGGCGGTACTGAGCTACCGCATTGCCCCAGGCTCGCTGGGCACCGCGCTGAGCCAGTTCGCGACGGTCGCCGGGGTGACGCTTTCATTCGCAGCGGTGCAGACCGAGGGGCTGGATTCGCCGGGCCTGCAGGGCGACTACGGCGTCGACGAAGGGCTCGCGCGCCTGCTTCAGGGCAGCGGCTTGCAGGCCCAGCGCCAGGGCAACGGCAGTTATGTGCTGGTGCCGACCAGCCAAGGTCAGGGGAAAGGACTGGAGCTGTCCGCATTGAGCATTTCTGGCAAGGCGCCGGGGTCGACCACTGAGGGCACGGGCTCCTACACCACGGAGTCGTCCAGCAGCTCGACACGCCTGAACCTGTCCCTCAAGGAAACGCCGCAATCGGTCACCGTGCTGACCCGCCAGCGTATGGATGACCAGAACCTCGACAGCCTGACCGATGCGCTGGATGCCACCGCTGGCATCACCGTGATTCGCGAAAGCCTGGGCGCTGACAGCACCACCTATCTGTCGCGCGGCTTCGCCATCCGCAACTTCGCCATCGACGGCGTACCGACGTCGGCGGGCATGGACAACTACACCCAGAACACCGCCATGTACGACCGGATAGAGGTGGTGCGTGGCGCAACCGGGCTGGTCAGCGGCCTGGGCAACCCGTCTGCGACCATCAACCTGATCCGCAAACGCCCGGGCATCGAGCCCAAGGTGCAGTTGTCGGCCGAAGCCGGTAGCTGGGATCGTTATGGCCTGGGTGTGGATGTCGGCGGCGCGTTGACCGAGAGTGGCAATGTGCGCGGGCGTTTCGTCGTCGATCACAAGGATCAGCATGCCTGGATCGACCGCTTCAGCCAGGAGGTGAGCACCTTGTACGGCATCACCGAGCTGGATCTGAGTGAATCCACCCTGCTGACCCTGGGCTTCAGCCATCAAACGACCAACAGCAACGCACCGATGCGTACCGGCTTTCCGCTGTTCACCACCAGCGGCGAAAGAACCGACATCAAGCGCTCGTTCAACAGCTCGCCTGACTGGACGTACTACGATCGCCAGCAGAGCACGCTGTTCACCTCCGTCGAGCAGCAGTTCGCCAATGGCTGGAGCGGCAAGGTGGAGTACAGCCACGCGCGCAACGATTACGACACCGTGGTCAGCTACATGGATGGCCTGATCAATCCGGCTACTGGCTCAGGTGCCTACATCATGCCGACCCGCTGGGAAGCGACGCCCGAGCAGGACAATCTCGACGCCTACCTCACGGGTTTCTTCCCGCTGCTGGGGCGCGAGCATGAGCTTATCGGTGGGGTGACCTTGTCGCGCCTCGAGGAGCGGGGAACCTCCAACTATGGCGGCTGGCAGCGTCCGGGCTCCGGTTATGCCGGCAGCATCGACAACATCTACGGCTGGGACGGCCAGGCGCCGAAGCCGGTATTCAACAAGATCGGCGAGAGCGACCTGACCGAAACCCAGTACGCCGCCTACCTGACGTCGCGCTGGCACCTGACCGATGCGGCCAGCCTGATCCTCGGTACGCGTGTGGTGGACTGGAATCGCGAAAGCAAAAGCCGCTTGTATGGCGGCGCCACCAGCAAAACGGAGCGCACCGAAACCGGCATCGTCATTCCCTATGCCGGCTTCGTCTACGATCTCAGTGACGTCTGGACGGCCTATGCCAGCTACACGCAAATCTTCAACCCGCAGAACGCCAACATCCGCGACGTCAACGGCACGCCGCTGGATCCTCAGGAAGGTACTGGCTATGAAGTCGGGCTGAAGGCCGGTTTCTACGACGGGCGGCTCAATGGCAGCCTGGCGGTGTTTCGTGTCGAGCAGGACAACCTCGCGGTGGCCAACGGCAGCTTGCTGCAGCCCAACGGCTTCCAGGCCTACAAGGCGGAAAATGGCACCACCAGCGAAGGTGTGGAGCTGGAGGTCAATGGTGAGCTGGCCGACGGTTGGCAGCTCACCGGGGGCTACTCCTACAGCGTGAGTTTCAATGACGACGACAGACGTATCGTCACCGAAATTCCGCGCAACAGCGTGAAGCTGTTCACCAGCTACCGGTTGCCCGGCGCGCTGGACAAACTCACCGTCGGCGGCGGGGTGAACTGGCAAAGCGAGAGCGGCTACGACCTCAGCTATGCGACCACCCAAGGCAGCTACGCGCTGGTCAATCTCATGGCGAGGTACCAGCTCACGCCTGCGCTGTCGGCAGCGGTGAACCTCAACAACCTGTTCGACAAGGAGTACCTCACCACCACAGCGGCAGGCTTGTATGGCGCGCCGCGCAACGTCATGACCAGCCTGCAATACACCTACTGACCCAGCCTCAGCCGCTGCCACGCGCTTGCACAGGATTGGCGTGCGCCGGCGGCACGTGGTTTTGGGACGAACGGTAATATCTGGCAACGACCTGCTGGTGTGCGTCTTAGATGCGAGTAACTATCATCCTCGCTTCTTTCACTCCAACAAGGTCGTTGTCATGTCGGTACGTCGCGCGCTGCTAGCAGTATTTACCCTGAGTGCTCTGTCCAGCGCCGTGCAGGCGGCCGATGAGGTGGTTGTCTATTCCTCGCGCATCGATGAACTGATCAAGCCGGTGTTCGATGCCTACACCGCCAAGACTGGCGTGGCGGTCAAGTTCATCACCGACAAGGAAGCGCCGCTGATGGAGCGCATCAAGGCCGAGGGCGAAAACACGCCGGCGGACCTGCTGCTCACCGTGGATGCCGGCAACCTCTGGCAGGCCGAGCAGATGGGCATTCTGCAGCCGATGAAGTCCAGCGTCGTCGACGCCAATATTCCCGCCCAGTACCGCGCAGCCAGTGGCGCGTGGACCGGCCTGTCGCTGCGTGCGCGGACCATTGTGTACTCCCCGGAGCGGGTCAAGGATGGCGAGCTGACCACCTACGAAGCGCTGGCCGACAAGAACTGGGAAGGCCGCCTGTGCCTACGTACCAGCAAGAAGGTCTACAACCAGTCGCTGACTGCCACGCTGATCGAAGCCCACGGCGAGGCCAAGACCGAAGAAATCATCAAGGGCTGGGTCAACAACCTCGCCACCGACGTATTCCCCGATGACAACTCGGTGGTCAACGCCGTTGCCGCTGGCCAGTGCGACGTGGGGATCGTCAACACGTACTACTTCGGTCGTCTGCATGAACAGAAACCGGACCTTAAAGCCAAGCTGTTCTGGCCGAATCAGCAGGATCGCGGCGTGCACGTCAACTTGTCCGGTGTTGGCCTGACCAAGCATGCGCCGAACCCGCAAGCTGCTCAAAAACTCGTCGAGTGGATGACCAGTGCCGAGGCGCAGAACATTTTCGCTGACGCCAACAAGGAGTTCCCGGCCAACCCGAACGTGAAGCCGTCTGCTGAAGTAGCCTCTTGGGGTGAATTCAAGGCCGACAGCATTGCCGTGGAAGTGGCCGGTAAGCGCCAGGCCGAAGCCATTCGCCTGATGGATCGCGCCGGCTGGAACTGATTACCGACCGCTGCGCCTGAGCTCCCTGCTGAGCGTTCTTCAGGTGCTGACTACGACGCCCCGGCTGGTCCGGGGCGTCGTGCTTTGCGCTTTCTAGGAGTTTGTGTGGCCCACCCCGCCCAGCGCCGCTGGTACCCCATCGCCTTCGCCGTGGCCCTGCTGGTGCTGATGCCGCTGGCAGTGCTGCTGTCCAGCTGGCACGAGGTGGATCGGCAGATTTGGTCGCACCTGTGGCAGACCCAATTGCCACGGCTGATCGGCAATACCCTGACGCTGGTGCTCGGGGTGGGTGTCGGCGTGACGGTGCTGGGCGTAAGCCTTGCCTGGTTGACCAGTTTGTGTGAGTTTCCCGGCCGGCGCTGGCTGGATTGGGCGCTGATGCTGCCGTTCGCGATTCCCGCCTACGTGCTGGCGTTCGTGTTCGTCGGCCTGCTGGATTTCTCCGGGCCGGTGCAAACCCTGCTGCGTGAGTGGTTTGGCACGGGCGTACGGTTTCCCCGGGTGCGTTCCACGGCCGGGGTGATTATCGTTCTGGTGCTGGTGTTCTACCCCTACGTCTACCTGCTCGCGCGCAATGCCTTTCTCGCTCAGGGCCGAGGGCTGATGGAAGCGGCGCGTACGCTTGGGCATACGCCCTTGCAGGCGTTTTGGCGGGTCGCTTTGCCGATGGCTCGTCCGGCTATCGGCGCCGGCCTGGCGCTGGCGTTGATGGAGACGCTGGCGGATTTCGGCGCCGTGTCGGTGTTTAACTACGACACCTTCACCACGGCCATCTACAAGACCTGGTACGGCTTCTACAGCCTCGGCAGCGCCGCACAGCTGGCCTGCCTGCTGCTGTTCGCGGTGATGCTGGTGCTTTACGGTGAACGTCGTGCCCGAGGCGCCACGCGGCCTTCGACTGAGCGTGCACGTAGTGGCCCGTTGTATCGCCTGAGCGGCCTGCGCGCGGTCGCGGCGAGCGCCTGGTGCCTGCTGGTGTTCGCCTGCGCCTTCGTCATTCCGTTGCTGCAGTTGCTGGTGTGGTTCTGGCAGCGTGGCCGCTTCGACCTGGATGAGCGTTACCTAGCGCTGATCCAGCACACGCTGTACTTGGGGGTGATCGCGGCGCTGATCACCGTCTCGGTGGCATTGCTGTTGGCATTCGCTCGGCGCATGGCGCCAACGCGAGTGATGGGCGCCACCGTGGGCCTTGCCAACCTGGGCTACGCGCTGCCAGGTTCGATGCTGGCGGTGGCGATCATGCTGGCCTTCAGTACGCTGGATAACAGGGTGGTCATCCCTCTGTCGGGCTGGCTGGGCGGCGCTGGCAAGGCCGTGTTGCTCGGCAGTCTCGGCGCGCTGCTGCTCGCCTATCTGATCCGCTTCCTGGCGGTGGCCTACGGGCCGTTGGAAGCCAGCCTGGCGCGCATTCGCCCGACACTGCCGCAGGCATCACGCAGCCTGGGCGTGGGCGGTGCGCCGCTATTTCTGCGTGTGTATCTGCCGCTGCTGACGCCCGGCGCACTGTCGGCCGCGCTGCTGGTGTTCGTCGATGTACTCAAGGAAATGCCCGCCACGCTGCTGATGCGGCCGTTCGGCTGGGACACCCTCGCCGTGCGGATTTTTGAAATGACCAGTGAAGGCGAATGGGCCCGCGCGGCATTACCGGCGCTGACGTTGGTGCTGGTCGGTCTGTTGCCTGTGATCGTGCTGATTCGCCGCTCTGCGCATCGAATCGGATAGACGGCATCAGGCAGATGCCAGGGCGTCTGGTGAGCCATCCTGCTGGCTTTGTTACAAGGGCTGCCAATGTCCAAGATGACCGGCCCCGGCCATGCGGCTACAATGCGCGCCATTCGCTGCGGCCCGCCATGCAGCCACTTCCAAAATCATCTGGAATGGCCCTATCCGCGCGCGCTACAGCCTTGCAACGCCCGGAAGGAGATCCCATGGGACAATGCACACCTCTTTACGACCTGCACCTCGCACTCGGCGCGAAGATGGTCGATTTCGGCGGCTGGGACATGCCGCTGCATTACGGCTCGCAGGTCGAGGAGCACCATCAGGTGCGCCGCGATTGCGGGGTTTTCGATGTCTCGCACATGACCGTGGTCGATGTGCTCGGCAGCGAAGCCAAAGATTATCTGCAGCGCCTGCTCGCTAATGATGTGGCGCGCCTGCAGGCGCCGGGCAAGGCGCTGTACAGCGCCATGCTCAATGAACACGGCGGGGTTATCGACGACCTGATCGTTTACCTGCTCGACTCATCGCCTGCGCCGTCCTATCGACTGGTGGTCAATGCGGCCACGCGTGACAAGGATCTGGCTTGGATGCGCGCGCAGAGTGGCGACTTCGTGGTCGAGTTGCGTGAACGCAGCGACCTGGCGATGTTCGCCATCCAGGGTCCCAAAGCGCGCGCCAAAACTACCGAGCTGGTCAGTCAGTCGCGCGCCAAGCTGATTCACGACCTCGCGCCGTTCCAGGGGTTGGCTGACGGCGAATGGTTCATCGCGCGGACCGGCTACACCGGCGAAGATGGTCTGGAAATCATGCTGCCAGCTGGCGAAGCGGTCGCGTTCTTCAATGATTTGGTGGGCGCGGGCATCTCGCCGATCGGTCTGGGCGCCCGCGACACCTTGCGCCTTGAAGCCGGCATGAACCTCTACGGCCAGGACATGGACGAGCAGGTTTCGCCACTGGCTGCCAACCTCGCCTGGGCAGTGGCCTGGGAGCCAGCCGAGCGCGCCTTCATCGGCCGCGAAGCATTGCAGCGTCAGCGGCAGGAGGGCTCACACTCGCGCCTGGTTGGCGTGGTGCTTGAGGAGCGCGGGGTGCTGCGTGCTAATCAGGTGGTGCGGGTGGATGGCGTAGGCGAGGGTGAAATCACTAGTGGCAGCTTCTCGCCGACGCTCGGCAAGTCGATCGCCCTGGCCCGCGTACCAGCGAGTACTGGGGATCGCGCTGAAGTCGAAATTCGTGGCAAGTGGTACCCGCTACGAGTGGTCAAGCCAAGTTTCGTGCGCCATGGCAAAGTGTTGATCTGACGTAGCCCCCGTACGCCTGCTAAATTTCCCCGACGGCCCGGTCGCCGTCCTGTCTGATGAGGAACGACAACATGAGTTCTATCCCCGCCGATCTGCGTTATGCCACCAGCCACGAATGGGCGCGCCTGGAGGCCGACGGCAGCGTAACCGTGGGCATTTCCGACCATGCTCAGGAAGCGTTGGGCGATGTGGTGTTCATCGAGTTGCCGGAAGTCGGCAAGGCACTGAATGCTTGTCAGGAAGCCGGAGTGGTTGAGTCGGTGAAGGCTGCGTCCGACATCTACGCACCGGTTGGTGGTGAAGTCATCGCGATCAACGAAGCGCTGGCTGACAGCCCGGAAAGCGTCAACAACGACCCCTACGGCAGCTGGTTCTTCAAGCTGCAGCCCAGTGATGCCGCGGAGTTGGAGAAGCTGCTCGACAGCGCTGCTTACGGCGCCAGCATCGACGGCTGAGCTGCCCTCGATGCATAGAAAAAGCCGGCCTTTAGGCCGGCTTTTTCATCACTGTTCTGCGGTAAGAATGGCGGTTGCCAGTTCCAGATCGCTGGCTTGCAGATCCGGATGATCCGCGCGGATCTTCTGCAGTGCAGCTTCCAGGTACGGGCCACGGATTTCGCCGTTGCTGGCCACGTAGCTGCTGGCGTCATCCTGCGCAGGGATAATCATCTTGTTGTCCTTGAACGTCAGGTAAGTCGACGCGGTGGTCGCACCCGAGGACAGAATATCGCGCAGACCGGCAGCGTAGGTCTGAGATGAAATGGCCAGAAACAGGCCGGCAAACAACAGCGGACTCAAGCGGCGCATAGCGGTAACTCCTGTTGATTTTCCTATTGCTTAGGAGTGCACCACCTTGTTACTGGTTCCACTGATCGACCATCGCAGGTCGATCATGCGGATCGAGCCGTGCCACGCTATGCGATTACCCGGCGCACTTTGAGCACTACGCCCTCCTGGCCGATGACTTCGACGTGTGTGCCGACCGGTAGATCCGGGCCCGCCACCAGCCACAGTGAATCCCCGGCCTTGATCTTGCCGCGCCCGTCGACAATGGCATCGTGCAGCACGAACTGGCGCCCCTGTAGCTCATGCCCGCGGCTATTGAGGCCCGGTTGTTCGGACCGCTCATCACTGCTGCGTTGGCGACGCCACCACAGCACCGCGGTCAGTAGCGACAGGCTGCCAAACAGGATGAACTGCAGCGCCCACGGCGTATCGGGGATCAGGTAGACCAACACGCCGACGGCGGCTGCTGCCAGGCCAATCCACAGCAGATAGCCGCCGGTACCGAACACTTCAAGAATCAGCAGCACAGTACCGAGCGCCAGCCAGTCCCAGAATGTCAGGGTCTGCAGATAAGCCAGCATGACTCAGGCCTTCTTGTCGGTGAACGTGGCTTTGACGATCTCGCCAATGCCGCCAACTGCGCCGATCATCTGGCTGGCTTCCAGCGGCATCAGAATGACCTTGCTGTTGTTGGCACTGGCCAGTCGGCCGAGAGCATCGATGTATTTTTGCGCCACGAAGTAATTGACCGCCTGGACGTTACCTTCGGCAATCGCCACGGACACCACGCGCGTCGCTTCAGCTTCAGCAGCGGCAGCTCGTTCGCGGGCTTCAGCCTCAAGAAAGGCGGCCTGACGCTCACCTTCCGCCTCGAGAATCTGTGCCTGCTTCTTGCCTTCCGCCGTGAGAATGGCGGCGGCACGCAGGCCTTCCGCTTCGAGAATCTGCGCACGCTTGATACGTTCGGCCTTCATCTGCCCCGACATTGCCGCCATCAGGTCCGCAGGCGGGCTGATGTCCTTGATCTCGATCCGGGTGATCTTGATGCCCCAGGGCGCGGTAGCCTCGTCAACGGTTCTCAGCAACTTCTCGTTGATGCCGTCACGCTGGCTGAGCATGGCGTCCAGCTCCATGGAACCGAGCACGGTACGGATATTGGTCTGCAGCAGGTTACGGATGGCGTGTTCGAGGTTGTTCACCTCGTAGGCGGCCTGGGCTGAATTGATCACCTGGAAGAAGCACACCGCATCGATCTGCACGGTGGCGTTGTCGGCGGTGATGACTTCCTGAGGCGGAATATCCAGTACGCTTTCCATGACATTGAGCTTGCGACCGATACGGTCCATCACCGGCACGATGATGTTGAGACCTGGGCGCAGGGTAGTGGTGTAGCGCCCGAAGCGTTCGACCGTCCACTGCGAGCCTTGCGGCACCACCTTGAAGCCCATGAACAGCACGGCAAAGGCCAGGCCGACGAATAGAAAAACTACTGCTGTACCGATTTCCATGTGCAAGAAGATCCCTGTGAGTGACTATCGAAAACGGATGATACCTGTCCTGTGTCTCGTCTGTTTGACTGTTGTCTCAAAGCTCGAATCGTCGCACTGAGGCCTCCATGGCCTGTGCCGAGTTGTCCATCTGCGCGAGCATGCTGGCGAGGTCCTGCATGGCCAGATTATTACGCTGGGCTACCTCACTGATCATCTCCACCCGTTCGGCGACTTCGTTACTGGCTTTGGACTGCTCGGTAATGGTGTGGGCAATCTCGTCGACCATTTGCGCGGAGCGCTGCACGCCACGACGGATTTCACTGATCGATGCACTGGCTTGCTGAGCCATGGTTACGCCGTCGCTCACGCGGCTGACGCCGGCGTCCATGCTCTTCACCGCAACGATCGTGGATTCGCTGATGCGCTGGATCATTACAGTGATTTCCTGGGTCGATTGCGCGGTGCGCGCCGCCAGGCTGCGCACTTCGTCGGCCACTACGGCGAACCCGCGACCTGCCTCGCCGGCACGCGCGGCTTCGATGGCGGCGTTGAGGGCAAGCAGGTTGGTCTGCTCGGCGATGCTCCTGATCACCAGGATGATCGAGTTGATCTGCTCGGAGGACTGGCCGAGTGCGGTTATCGTCTGCGAGGACTGATTGACCGCATCGGCGATACCGTTCATGCCGTCGACCACGCCGAGAATCACCTGCCCGCCGCTGGTGGTGAGCTGCTCCGACTGTTCGGAAATATCGCGGGCGCTGCGCGTGTGCTCGGCGATCTGCGCGATGTTGCCAATCATCTGCTCCATGGCAGCGGCCATGCTGGTGGCGCCATCGGCCTGCTCGCTGGCGCCACGGGCGACCTCGCTGGAGGTCTCGCTGAGGCTGTGCGAGGCCTTGCGCAGCTCTTCACTCTCGCTGCGAATGGTCTCGATCATGCGGCGCAAACCTGCCTGCATGTCCGCCAGCGCTTGTTGCAGCTGGCCAGCCTCGTCGTTGCTGTCGACGCTGATGGTGGTGCGCAGGTTGCCCTTGGCCATGGCCTTTGCAGCGTGGATGATTTTCGCCAGCGGCTGCAGCACCGTTTGCAGCAGGCGCCGGGTGATCCACAGAATCAGCAGGCAGCCTAGGCCGAGGCTGCCCCATTGCCACCAGGCAGCCTGGCGCACCATGGTTTGGCTGTCCGTTCGGGTCTGCGCCACGCTGGCTTCGATCTGCGCGCTGATCGCTTCGTTGCGCGTTTCGAGTTCGGCGAAACTGCGCGAAAATTCTGCCATCGAGGCGCGCGCCGCTGCAGGATCGACCAACGCTTGATCGATGATGCGTTCAGCGGACTGAATGTAGGCCTCCAGAACCGGGCCTAGTTGGTCGATGGCCTGGCGAATGTCAGCCGCCAGCGGTAGCTGGCTGTTTTCCGCCATGGCTTGGCGGAAGCGCTCGCTGTGTTCGTGCAGGTCTTCGCGTACCTGCGCCGCGGCGGCCTTGTCTCCGGGCGGGGTGAGGAAGGCGGCGAGCACATCGGCGCGCAGGGCGTCGTGCATCATGTCGCCATCCATATGATGGCGCAGTGCGTTGGCATTCACTTCAGTGGCAATCAGCGCATTGCCCAGCAGCGCCTGGCTCCAGAGGCCGATGCCCCCGACCAGAAGCGTGACGATGATGCTGACGGCCCCACAGGCAATCATCTTCTGGCGGATATTCATGGCGCCGCTCCTGGCAGGAATATCGAGCTCGGGCAAGCCTCGCTTCCTGCAGATTAGCGCTGTTCGCTCTGCGGCGTCACGCGCAGCACTTCCTCGATGGTGGTTTGACCTGCCGCGACCTTCTGGGCGCCGGACAGGCGAAGGCTACGCATGCCGTCCTTGAAGGCCTGACGGCGCAGCGGCGAGAGGTCGGTGTCGGCGCTGATCAGCGGCTTGAGGCCGTCGTTAAGCACCATGATTTCGTATACCCCGGCACGGCCACGGTAACCGGTTTCCCGACACTCGACGCAGCCCACCGCGCGGTGCGCTCCGGTTGGCAGCGGTGCGTTCCAGGGCTTGGTCAGCTCCTGCCAATCCGCCTCGTCGAGGTCGAACGGCGCCTTGCAATGTGGGCACAACGTGCGGACCAGGCGCTGCGCCATGACACCGAGCAGGGTGGCCTTGAGCAGGTAATGCGGCACGCCCAGTTCGAGCAGGCGGGTGATGGCGCTGGGCGCGTCGTTGGTGTGCAGAGTGGACAGCACCAAGTGGCCGGTCAGCGCCGCCTGGATGGCCATCTCGGCGGTTTCCAGGTCGCGGATCTCGCCGACCATGATGATGTCCGGGTCCTGCCGCATCAGGGCGCGCACGCCGCTGGCGAAGGTCAGGTCGATGTTGTGCTGCACCTGCATCTGGTTGAAGGCGCCCTCGATCATCTCGATGGGGTCTTCTATCGTGCAGACGTTCACCTCGTCCGTCGCCAGTTGCTTGAGTGTGGTGTACAGCGTGGTGGTCTTGCCCGAACCGGTGGGGCCGGTGACCAGAATGATGCCATTGGGCTGGCGGGTCATGCTCTCCCAGCGCTTGAGGTCGTCCGGGCTGAAGCCCAACTGATCGAAACCGCGCAGCAGTACGTCGGGGTCGAAGATGCGCATTACCATCTTTTCGCCGAACGCGGTGGGCAGGGTCGAGAGGCGCAATTCCACTTCGTTGCCGGCCGGCGTCTTGGTTTTCACCCGACCATCCTGGGGCTTGCGCTTCTCGGCCACGTTCATGCGGCCCAAGGTTTTCAGGCGGCTGACGATGGCCATGGTGACCTGGGCGGGAAACTGGTAGACGGTGTGCAGCACACCGTCGATGCGAAAACGCACGCTGCCTTGTTCGCGCCGTGGCTCGATATGAATGTCACTAGCGCGCTGCTGGAAGGCGTACTGGAACAACCAGTCGACGATGTTCACCACGTGGGCGTCGTTGGCGTCCGGTTCCTGGTCCTGAGCGCCGAGGTTGAGCAATTGCTCGAAGTTGCCGACATTGCTGATTTTCGCGTCGCTGTTGGTAGCGCCGCTGACCGAGCGGGCGAGGCGATAGAACTCGACGGTGAAGCGCTGGATGTCCGCCGGGTTGGCGACCACGCGCTTGATCGAGCGCTTCAGCACATGAGTAAGGTTGGCTTCCCAGCCGTGCATGTACGGCTGGGCGCTGGCGATGGTCACCGACTCGGCGTTGACCGCCACGGCCAGAATCTTGTGGCGCTGGGCGAAGGCGTAGGACATCAATGGGGTGACAGCCGCGGCGTCGATCTTCAGCGGGTCGATGCGCAGGTAGGGCTGGCCCGCCTGTTGCGCCAACCACTGAGTGAGGCTTTCCAGGTCGAGCGTGCGGCCCGGTCGCGACAGGTCGGCGAGTTGCTGGGCGGCCAGAAACTCCAGCGGGTGAAGATCATTGCTGGCGCCACTGCGGCGGATGGCCAGGCATTGCTCGGCACTTTCCTGAGCGATTCGCCCCTGGGCAACCAGCTCACGCAACAGCTCGTTGAGGTCCAGCAAACGGTCGGGTGCGGAAGGCGTAAGGCTGGCCATGCAGGCTCCTGGTCGGCGGTAAAGACATGCTCAGTGCGGCGTTCAGCATGCCTGATTACGCTGAGGCTGACTAAGCGCCTGTTCAAGCTTTGCCGAGCTCGCCCGGCAAAGCCCAACGAGAATCGGCCGGGCAGGGCTGACGTGCCCGTCAGGAACCCGAGACGGACGGTCCGCCGCTCAGTGGCAGATTTCCTTGCCGGGGCGGCTGCAGTTGGTCTTCGTCGTTGCTGCCATCTTCGAGGCTCTGCGCAGGCAGCGCGGGGGGTGGCGTCAAACCCATGGACACGTAGATGCTGGTCAGCGCATCCACGCCCATATTGGCGGGTTTGACCCATTCGGCTGGCACATAGAGCAGGCCGCCACCGATCGGAATCGGCGCGGTCGGCACAAGAATCGCGTAGTGCGGGCGGCCTTCCAGAATAACCGGCTGCGAGCTGGGCTGCAGGGCCAGAACGGCAACGCCATCACCGCCGAAGAAACACCATACCGGGCGCATGCTGGTGATATCGGTGTTTTTCTTGTCGAGCAGGCCCACGAAACGGTCGGCCAGGTTGTAGAAGTTGCCGATCAGCGGCGTACGCCGCAACGTCACGTCGATAAGCCAGCCGAGCGGCCGGCGCAGCCCCAGCTTCACGGCCAGGCCAAGGGGGTAAAGGCTGATCAGCAACACCAGAGTGCCGAGTACATAGGCCAGGAACGGATTACTGGCGAACGGCGTGCCGAGTGCCGCGAACAGGCGACCAATGGCAGTCGAGGGGCCGATCAGGTTGTTCAGCAGGCTGACGATCCAGGTCAGCAACACCATGGTTAAAGCCAGGGGCAACAACGCCAACAGGCCGGTCAGCCAGGTCGCAATGATGGATTTCAGGCTGTGTTTGAACATCGGTGGTCGTCCTATCTCAAGGTGGGTAGATGGCAATCGCCATCTACCCACTTCCATCAGCCGTTTTTCAGCAGGGTCTTCCAGGGTTTCAAACTCATCAGGATCTGCGCCTGGGTCATGCGTGGCTCCAGCTCTTCTGGACTCAGCGGGCGCTTGGCCAGTTCAGCCAGTTTGTTCAGCTCGCCGAACAGACGGTCGGTTTCGGCGACTTCAAGAACGTTGCGCGCCAAGTGCAGCCACAGCAGCAGGCGTTCGATACGCGGCAGTTGCTCTGCGAGGTCTTCAGGTTGCTGCTGGTAGCGCTTGAGTTGCAGATCGCGGCCTTCCTCG
Source organism: Phytopseudomonas seleniipraecipitans (assembly GCF_900102335.1). Lineage (GTDB taxonomy): Bacteria > Pseudomonadota > Gammaproteobacteria > Pseudomonadales > Pseudomonadaceae > Aquipseudomonas > Aquipseudomonas seleniipraecipitans. The sequence continues at coordinate 184,881 of NZ_FNBM01000003.1, read as the reverse complement.
GCAATGAAGGTCGGTAGCCAGCTTTGCAGGGCAGCAGCACCCTGACGATCGCCACGCTTGTTGCGCGAGGCGGTCCAGGTGCGAGCCAGCAGCCAGCGCGAGGCATTCAGCGAGAACAGGCCCCAGCGGGTGTCCATCAATTCAGCGGCGAACTGCGCAGGCGCATCCTGGCGCGCGGCGTCTTCGTCCTGCCCGGCGAGTACGCGCGGGCGCCAGTCGTCGAGCAGCGCGTCGAGGATTTTACGCAGCTCGCTGCTGCTGGCACGCGGAGCTGCCTGGCCGAGGCTGCCCAGCAGCGCGCGCAGGTTCACCAAGCAATTCTGCCAGTCGACCAGCAGACGCCAGTGACCGTTATGACGGTACTGCTCGGCGAGGCGCTGGCTGCTGCCCAGCAGGTACCAACCGATGGCGGCAACTGCATCGTCCAGGCTCTGCTCGGGCTGCAACTCCGGGGTTGGCAGCTGCAGGCTGTAGCTGCCTTCGTCGAACAGGCGGTAGCCGCGTTCGGCCTTGCTGATGTCGCAAGGCATCAAGGCCAGGTCTGCAGCCAATTCGGCGGCCAGTTCGAGCAGCGCTTCAGGTTCACCCTGGCGCAGCTCCAGCTCCAGCTCGCAGATTTCTTCCTGCTGCTTGCCAGCTACGACCTTGCCCAGGTCCAGGGCCGCCTCGATGATTACGCGGGCCTTGCCACGGCCCCAGGCGATCTCGGCGCGCTGACGAACGAAGTCGGTGGTGAAGATCGGCTTCAGCTGTTTCTTGTCCATCTCGGCAAGGCTGGCGGGCCAGCAACTGTCGTCGAGTTTCTTGAGGTCCAGCTTGGCCTTGGCCAGGTGCCAATCCCACTCGTTACGCTCGGACAGACCGGCTACGCTCTGACCGCGGCTTTTCAGGGTCTGGATGATCTGATCGCCGTCTTTGCGCAGGCGTAGAGCGACTTTGGCACCGGCGAGGTCGCGCGCTTCGGTATCGAAATACTGGTTGAACAGCTCGCTTGTCTCCCAGCCGGCCTTGCTGCGTTTCTTCAGCAGGGGATGGGTTTGCAGGGCGGCCAGGGTTTCGCGACTGGCGCGCAGTTTGATTTCGGTTTCTTTATTCATAGCGAGGGCTCGGTGAAGCGGCGACTGCGGCGGGAAATGCACGGTGCGGGACGCTGCCCGGCACCTTTGGCCGTACAGGGTAGTGGAAAAGCGCGTCGGATGCAGGTCGGCGAACGGCACTGGCTGTCGGCGGGAGAGGATATAGACTGGATGTGTTGACGAGTTTCGTGGTGATTTCCCCGGCGATCACTGAGAAAACCGTCTTAAATGCAACATTGTGACCGAACGATGACACGTGCTGGCTTGCCTCCAATGTCATCCGTATACTTGCCGCCTCTTTGACAGACAGGGCTCACCCCCATGCCAAGCAATCCGTTCATCAGCAGCCTGTTTGGCCGCTCGCCGATCGGGCCGATGCAGCAGCATATCGCCAAGGCTCATGAATGCGCCGCCAACCTGGTGCCTTTCTTCGAGGCGGTGATGGCCCAGGATTGGGACCGCGTCGAGCAGGTGCAGCAAGAGATGGTTCGCCTCGAGAACGAAGCGGACAAACTCAAGAAGAATGTGCGCATGCACCTGCCCAAGAGCCTGTTTCTGCCCGTGCCGCGTTCCGATCTGCTGGAGTTGCTCAGCACGCAGGACAAGGTCGCCAACCGCGCCAAGGATATTGCCGGGTTGATGCTGGGCCGCTGCATGACCATCCCCGTCGACCTGCAACCGCTGATGCTGGCGTACGTGCAGCGTTGTGTGGATGCCAGTGCGCAGGCGCTGAAAGCGATGAAGGAGCTGGATTCGCTGCTCGAGGCCGGTTTCGCCGGCCGTGAGGCCACCCTGGTCGAGCGCATGGTCGAGGAGCTCGAAGAAATCGAGCGCGAAACCGATCGCCAGCAGATCGGGGTGCGCCGCGCCTTGTTCAAACTGGAAAAGGATCTTCCCGCAGTCGATGTGATGTTCCTCTATCGGATCATCGATTGGGTCGGTGACATTGCCGATCGCGCAGAGCGCGTTGGCAACCGGCTGGAACAACTGCTGGCGCGCTAAGCCGCCAGCATCCTTTTCTGGGTCTACAGGTAAATCTCTATGTCTCTTGTCGCGGACTACGGTTTCGTACTCCTCGTGATGGCCTGCTGCTTTGGTTTGTTCATGGCGTGGGGCGTTGGTGCCAATGATGTGTCCAATGCCATGGGCACCTCGGTGGGCGCCAAAGCGCTGACTATCAAGCAGGCGATTCTCGTCGCCATGGTTTTCGAGTTTTGCGGTGCTTATCTGGCCGGTGGCCAGGTCACCGAAACCATCAAGAACGGCATCGTCGACGCGTCGGTGATTCCTGCCGACATGTTCGTGCTGGGCATGATGGCTTCACTGCTCTCTGCCGGTACCTGGCTGATGGTCGCCTCCACGCGGGGCTGGCCGGTCTCGACCACCCACTCGATTGTCGGCGCCATCATTGGTTTCGCGTCGGTCGGTGTGTCGGTCGATGCGGTGAACTGGTCCGGGCTGATTCCCATCGTGTCGAGCTGGGTGGTCACGCCGTTTATCTCCGGCCTGCTTGCCTTTGGCCTGTTCATGAGTGTGCAGTGGCTGATCATTGACACCGAAGACCCCTTCCGAAATGCCAAGCGCTGGGTGCCGGTGTACATGTTCCTGACCGGCTTCATGCTGGCCCTGATGACCTTCACCAAAGGCCTCAAGCACGTCGGCCTGGACTTCACTACCAGCCAGAGCGTGGTGCTGGCAGCCGGTGTTGGCCTGTTGGTGGCGATCCTGGGGATTCTGCTGCTGCGGCGCATCAAGCTCGATCCGGAGGCCGACAAGGACTTCCATTTCGCCAGCGTGGAGCGGGTCTTCGCCGTGCTGATGATCTTCACCGCGTGTTCCATGGCATTCGCTCACGGTGCCAGCGACGTATCCAATGCCGTCGGCCCGCTGGCGGCCGTCGTGGGTGTGATCGAAGCCGGTGGCGACATGGTCATCGGTGGCAAATCAGCCGTTCCGGGCTGGGTGTTGCTGATGGGCGCGGTGGGTATCGTCATCGGCCTGGCGACCTACGGCTGGAAAGTGATCGCCACCATCGGCAAGGGCATCACCGAGCTGACCCCAAGCCGAGGCTTCGCGGCCGAGCTGGCGACGGCGGCTACCGTGGTTGCCGCCTCGGGCATCGGCTTGCCGGTCTCCACAACCCATACGCTGGTCGGCGCTGTGTTGGGCATTGGCCTGGCTCGTGGTATCGGCGCGCTGAACCTGGCCGTGGTCGGGCGCATCTTTACCTCGTGGGTGATTACCCTGCCGGTCGGTGCGGTGCTGGCGATCATCTACTTCGAAGTATTCATGCTGATTTTCCTGTAAGCACGCGGCGATTCTCTATTGGCGGTTCTCCCGGGCGTTGCTTCACTCTATGATGAAGCGACCGACCCGAGAGAGCCGCCATGTCATTTCTCCCCCTCAAGGATCGCTTCGCGGCGTTGATAGCCGCGCCATCGGTCAGCTGCACGCAGCCTGCGCTGGATCAATCCAATCTGCTGGTTATCGACCTGTTGGCCAACTGGCTGAGCGAGCTGGGTTTTGCCTGCGAGAAACAGCAGGTCGAACCGGGCAAATTCAACCTGATCGCCACCTACGGCAGCGGCCCCGGCGGCCTGGTGCTGGCTGGGCACAGCGATACGGTTCCCTTTGACGAAGCCCTGTGGCAGAGCGACCCGCTCACACTGACCGATACCGGTGATCGCTGGGTCGGCTTGGGTGTGTGCGACATGAAGGGCTTCTTCGCGCTGATCATCGAGGCGCTGCAGGGTCTGCTGGACCAACCGTTCAAGCAACCGCTGATCATTCTTGCCACCTGCGACGAAGAAAGCTCAATGTCCGGTGCCCGCGCCCTGGCCGAAGCCGAAGCCGGACGGCCGCTCGGCCGCGCCGCGGTGATCGGTGAGCCGACCGGGCTCAAGCCGATCCGCCTGCACAAGGGGGTGATGATGGAACGCATCGATATCCTCGGGCAGAGCGGTCATTCCTCCGACCCATCGCTCGGCCACAGCGCCCTGGACGCCATGCACGGCGTCATGGGCGAGCTGATGCAACTGCGCCGGCAGTGGCAGCAGGACTATCGCAATCCGCAATTCAGCGTGCCGCAACCGACGCTCAATTTCGGCTGCATCCATGGCGGTGATAACCCCAATCGCATCTGCGGGCAATGCTCACTGGAGTTCGACCTGCGCCCACTGCCGGGCATGCAACCGGAAGCTCTGCGCGCGGCAATCCTGCAAAAGCTGCAACCGCTGGCCGAGCAGCATCAGGTGAGCATCGACTTCGCACCGTTATTTCCTGCGGTGCCGCCTTTCGAGCAAGCTGCCGATGCCGAACTGGTTCGCCTTGCCGAACGCCTGACCGGGCATACTGCTGCGGCAGTGGCCTTTGGCACCGAAGCGCCGTATTTTCAGCAACTGGGCTGTGAGACCCTGGTGCTCGGCCCAGGCGATATCGATTGCGCCCACCAGCCAGGTGAGTATCTGGACACCGACCGGCTGCTGCCAACGGTGCACCTGCTGCGCCAGTTGATCCAGCATTACTGCCTGACCCCAGCTTGATATGAGGAGCAGGTCCCTGATGCCGTTGCGACGACGATAACGCACCGAGTCCGCCTGCGAAGCGCCGTGCTTCGCGCCCATTGATGCTTCTTTCGTTTTCACAAGGGTTCCGCTGCACATGCACGACTACGTCAACTGGCTTCGCCACGCTTCGCCCTATATCAATGCTCACCGTGACTGCACCTTTGTGGTCATGCTGCCGGGCGAAGGGGTTGCTCATGCCAACTTCGGCAATATCGTTCACGATCTGGTGCTGCTGCACAGCCTCGGCGTGCGCCTGGTGCTGGTGCACGGTTCGCGCCCGCAGATCGAGGCGCGCCTGCTCGGTCGCGGGCTGACGCCGCATTACCATCGCGACCTGCGCATTACCGACAGCCCGACGCTGGAATGTGTGATCGATGCAGTGGGTCAGCTGCGCATCGCCATCGAAGCGCGGCTGTCCATGGACATCGCCGCCTCGCCGATGCAGGGCTCACGCCTGCGGGTAAGCAGCGGTAACTACGTCACCGCGCGGCCGATCGGCGTGCTGGATGGTGTCGATTACCACCACACCGGCGAGGTGCGGCGTATCGACCGTAAGGGCATCAATCGCCAACTCGACGAGCGCAATATCGTGCTGCTGTCGCCGCTGGGCTATTCGCCAACTGGCGAGATATTCAACCTGGCCTGCGAAGATGTCGCCATGCGCGCCGCCATCGACCTGGCCGCTGACAAGCTGATCCTGTTCAGCAGCCAGCAGGGGCTGCTCGACGACGACGGCAAGCTGATCCGCGAATTGCGCCCGCAGCAGGTCCCGGCGCATGTGTCGCGTCTGGGCAGCGATTATCAGGGCGAGCTGCTGGATGCCGCGGCTCAGGCGTGCCGCGGCGGGGTCAAGCGTAGCCATATCGTCAGCTACGCGGGGGACGGCTCGCTGCTCACCGAACTGTTCACCCGCGACGGTGGCGGCACCATGGTCGACCCCGAGCAGTTTGAATCGCTGCGCGAGGCGAATATTGAAGACGTCGGTGGCTTGATCGAGCTGATCAGCCCGCTGGAAGAACAGGGCATTCTGGTGCGCCGCTCCCGGGAAGTGCTGGAGCGCGAGATCGGTCAATTCAGCATCGTCGAGCGTGACGGCATGATCATCGCCTGCGCGGCGCTGTATCCGATCGCCGACTCCAACTGCGGCGAGCTGGCCTGCCTGGCGGTCAATCCGGAATACCGACACGGCGGTCGTGGTGACGAATTGCTCGAACGCATCGAAGGGCGCGCCAGGGCAATGGGCATCAACACCCTGTTCGTGCTTACCACGCGCACGGCGCACTGGTTTCGTGAGCGCGGTTTCGAGCCGAGCAGCGTCGACCGCATGCCGACAGCGCGGGCGTCGCTTTACAACTTTCAGCGTAATTCGAAGATTTTCGAAAAGACTATCTAGGCGACAGCCGAGTAGCCGCTACGGGGTGGCGGCTGCGGCCTCGTACCTTCGGGTCAGGCGCTTTTTTTCGCGTCTGAGGGGCTGCCGTCGGCGTCTGGGCGATTGAGTTTTTCTTCGCTGAGCCGTCGTTGGCCTTCGCCGTCGGTCCAGCCGGCTTCCCAGGCCGCAGCGGGTACACTCGCACTGAACGGCTGGGTGTGTGAAGCATGGCCAGCCAGACCTGCCATGTAGCCCTGCTGGTAAGCCTTGGTAAGACTTTCCAGGCTCCAGTGCTGGTTTTGTTCGCGGTGGGGCATGAGATGGGTTCGCAATGAGTGCCTGACGACAATGCTAGCCAAATCCAGCGCCAAGAACCGGGCCACCGGTCTCGGATTTATGACCGCTGGTTTTTTTTGTGACGCAGTTGACGCGTCGGCCGGTCTATTCCGGCCGTTTTCGGTGTATCCGCTCAGACCGCGAGCGCCAGGATGCTCGCTTGATAGGCTGCGGCGAAGCTGTCGAAGTCGCCGTCTTCATGTGCTTCCAGCTCTGCCTGCTCGTCTAGCGAGCGCTGCGCTGCCAGTTCGAATTCAGCTTGCTGCTCAGCGCTCAGTGGCTGCGCACGGAAGTGTTCGGCGTGACGTTTGCTCTGACGCAGGGAGAATGCCGAGAAGCTTTCACCTTTCTGCAGCTCTGCCAGCACCTGGGCCGATGGCGTCAGGCTGGCGTCATCGATCTTCGCGCGCTGCGCCTGTAGGGCCTCCGCATAGGCATTACCGCCCTGGCTACTGTCGAGCAGGAGGGTGATGGCCTCGATGCCGTCGAGCAGCTCATGAGCCCAGCTCTGCAGCACCACCGGGCCGCCCTGACGCTGCAGGTGCAAGCCGGGGCGACGGCCTTCCTTGACCACCTTGAGGAAGTTGTCGGAACAGTTGCCGCACTCGCCGTTGCTCAGCGCCGGGCTGTCCTGCAAGGCGCAGAACAACAGGAAGGCGTCGAGAAAGCGTGATTCGGTAAGGTCGATGCCCAGCGGCAGGAACGGGTTGATGTCCAGGCAGCGGGCTTCCACGTACTGCACGCCACGCGCCATCAGCGCCTGGATGGGGCGCTCGCCGCTGTAAGTGACGCGTTTAGGACGAATGTTCGAGTAGTACTCGTTTTCGATCTGCAGGACGTTGGTGTTGAGCTGCAGCCATTCGCCATCCTTCTTGGTGCCGATGTCGACATAAGGCGGGTAGGGCGTGCCAACCGCCTGGCGCAGGCTGTCGGTATAGCTGGCCAGGTCGTTGTAGCAGGGCGTCAGCCCGGCCTGGGCCTCGCTCTGGTAGCCCAGGTCGCTCATGCGCAGGCTGGTGGCGTAGGGCAGGTAGAGCGTTTCGGCATCGAGCTCTTGCAACTGGTGTGCACGGCCGCGCATGAAATTCTTGTCCAGCGCCGGCGAGGCGCCGAACAGGTACATCAGCAGCCAGCTGTAACGGCGGAAGTTGCGGATCAATGCGATATAGCGCGACGACTGATAGTCGCGGGCACTACGCGTGTCACCTTCGGCCTGTTGCAGCACGGCCCACAGCTGCTCCGGCAGAGAGAAGTTGTAGTGGATGCCGGCAATGCACTGCATGGTCTTGCCGTAACGCAGGGCCAGGCCCTTGCGGTACACGTACTTGAGCTGGCCGATATGCGAGTGGCCGTAGCGCGCGATCGGAATCGTCTCTTCGTCCGGCAACGGGCCGGGCATCGACGGGCTCCACAGGTATTCACCGTCGAGCTTGCTGTAGACGAAACGGTGGATGCGATCCAGCTCGGCCAGCGTGACACTCGGGTCGACCGCGGTCGAGGTGATGAACTCGAGCAACGACTCGGAGTAATCCGTGGTGATCTGCCCGTTGGTCAGGGCAGAGCCCAGGGCGACCGGATGCCCACTCAGCGCCAGTTCGCCTGTGTCATCGACACGCAGGCATTCGCGCTCGATGCCATGCAGGCACTGGGACAGCAGGGAAAGGTTGGCGTGCTCGTTGAGCAGGGCCAGACGGCGGGAGAACAGGTCGCTCAAGATTGCATTCCTTCACGCAGCGGTCGCCCCAATATGGGGGTGGACGCTGGACTCTACAAGGGGCGAATGGCTGACGTTGGTCGTCTGGCGAAAGGCATGTACGTTTTAGCGACACGCGCAGACGGCTTTCACGCCGCCGCTGCCCGTGGACATGGGGCCTCGGAGTCTGTTCATGATCTTTATGAGCATGACGCGGCAGCTACAAGGCAGAAGCGGACGTAGGGTGGATGACGCTCTTTTCATCCACCGTTGCGATCACGGGGCGGTGGACGGATGGAGCGTCGTCCACCCTACGAGCTGCCAAAATCGACGAATCGCTACTGAAAGATCATGAACAGGTACTTAGAGGCAGGCGAAGGTCGCCTGGGCCTTGGCCACCAGCTTGTCGTGCTGGTGCACTTCGGCTTCGATCACCTGGGTGCGGCGCCCGGCGTGGACCACCCAGGCGCGGCAGCTGAGATCACCGTCGGTGACGCCACGGATGTAGTTGACCTTGCACTCCAGGGTAACGCTGGTCGGCTCGCCATCGCTGAGGCTATGGCTGGCCTGGCCCATGGCGGTGTCGATCAGCGAGAACAGCGCGCCGCCGTGCAGCTTGCCGTGCAGGTTGCGCAGACCGTCGTGCATGCTCAGCGCGATGATCGCCTCGCCGCCTTCGGCCTTGACGATCTGCAGGCCCAGCAGGCGCCCGAAGGCGCTGCTCTTGCCGATTTGTTCCAGGGGCTCGCTCACCGTCTACTTCCTCAGTTGCTTGGCGTTGGCGAACAGCGATGCCATTGCCGCATTGGCCGGCGCCGGTTTTTCCTGGCCGGAGTGTCGCTCGCTGCGCGGCGCCTGAGCGCCTTTGCCGCCGCCCTGTCGAGCGCCACCACGTGGCCCTTCGACTTTCTCGCCGGGCGTGTCGCCCATGCGCATCGACAGGGCGATGCGGTTGCGGGGGATGTCCACTTCCATGACCTTGACCTTGACCACGTCACCGGCCTTGACCGCTTCGTGTGGGTCCTTGATGAACTTCTCGGACAGCGCCGAGATGTGCACCAGGCCGTCCTGGTGAACGCCGATATCAACGAAAGCACCGAAGTTGGTGACGTTGGTTACCACGCCTTCGAGGATCATTCCCAGTTCGAGGTCCTTGAGGGTTTCCACGCCTTCCTGGAATTCGGCGGTCTTGAACTCGGGGCGCGGGTCGCGGCCGGGCTTTTCCAGTTCGCTGAGGATGTCGCCGACCGTCACCAGGCCGAAGGTCTCGTCGGTGAATTTTTTCGGATCGAGACGCTTGAGGAAGCCTGCATCACCAATCAGCGAGCGAATATCGCGGCCGGTATCGACCGCGATGCGCTGCACCAGCGGATAGGTTTCCGGGTGCACGGCCGAGGCGTCCAGCGGGTTGTCGCCGTTCATCACGCGCAGGAAGCCGGCCGCCTGTTCGAAGGTCTTGTCGCCCAGACGCGGGACTTTCTTCAGCGCGTCACGGGTTTTGAACGCACCGTGGGCATCACGGTGCGCGACGATGTTTTGCGCCAGGGTGGTGTTGAGGCCGGAAATACGTGCCAGCAGGGCGCTGGATGCGGTGTTGACGTCCACGCCCACGGCGTTCACGCAGTCTTCCACCACGGCGTCGAGGCTGCGCGCCAGCTTGAGCTGGGACACGTCATGCTGGTACTGGCCGACACCAATCGATTTCGGGTCGATCTTCACCAGCTCGGCCAGCGGGTCCTGCAGGCGACGGGCGATGCTCACGGCGCCACGCAGGGACACGTCGAGATCAGGGAATTCCTTGGCCGCCAGCTCCGAGGCCGAGTACACCGAGGCGCCGGCTTCGCTGACCATGATCTTGGTCATCTTCAGGCCGGGGTACTTCTTGATCAGCTCGATGGCCAGCTTGTCGGTCTCGCGGCTGGCGGTGCCGTTGCCGATGGCGATCAGATCAACGCCATGCTTGGCGCACAGTTTGGCCAGCACGTTGAGGGTGCCGTCCCAGTCGTTACGCGGCGCGTGCGGGTAAACGGTAGCGGTATCGAGCACCTTGCCGGTGGCATCGACCACGGCGACCTTGCAGCCGGTGCGCAGGCCGGGGTCAAGGCCCAGGGTCGCGCGTGGGCCAGCCGGGGCGGCCAGCAGCAAGTCGTGGAGGTTGCGGGCGAAGACGCTGATGGCTTCGTTCTCGGCGCCTTCGCGCAGCTCACCCAGCAGGTCGGTTTCCAGGTGGGTATAGAGCTTGACCTTCCAGGTCCAGCGCACCACTTCGCCCAGCCACTTGTCCGCGGCACGGCCCTGGTTGGAGATGCCGAAACGCTCGGCAATCATGCCCTCGCACGGATGCAGGGTACCAGGGAGCTCGTCGCCGACTTTCAAGCTGGCGCTGAGGATGCCTTCGTTACGACCGCGGAATATCGCCAGAGCACGGTGCGACGGAGCACTTTTGAGCTTTTCGTCGTGCTCGAAGTAGTCGCGGAACTTGGCGCCTTCGGTTTCTTTGCCGGCGACAACCCGCGCGCTGAGCGTGGCGTTGTCCTTCAGGTAGCCGCGCAGGTTGCTGAGCAGGCTGGCGTCCTCGGCGAAGCGCTCCATGAGGATGTACTTGGCGCCTTCCAGCACGGCCTTGGTGTCGGCGAAGCCTTTCTCTGCATCAACGAAACGTGCCGCCTCGGTTTCCGGGGCCAGGTTCGGGTCGTTGAAGAGTGCGTCGGCCAGCTCGCCAAGACCGGCCTCCAGAGCGATCTGGCCTTTGGTGCGGCGCTTCTGTTTGTACGGCAGGTAGAGGTCTTCGAGACGCGTCTTGGTGTCGGCGAGGTTGATTTCGCGGGTCAGCTCAGGGGTCAGTTTGCCCTGTTCCTCGATGCTGGCAAGGATGCTGGCGCGGCGATCATCGAGTTCGCGCAGGTAGCGCAGGCGCTCTTCCAGATTACGCAGCTGGGTATCGTCGAGGCTGCCGGTGACTTCCTTGCGGTAGCGCGCAATGAACGGCACGGTGGAGCCTTCGTCGAGCAGTGCGACGGCGGCAGCGACCTGTTGCGGGCGCACGCCCAGTTCTTCGGCGATACGGTTGTTGATGCTGAGCATAGAAAGAATAAACCTACCCTGAAACGAACAAGAACCGGCCTCGCTCATGATGGCCGGACGATAAAGCGGCGCATTATAGCCACGCCTGAAGGCGCGCATGCCACCCGCCGCGCGCTGCTGTCAGACCCCGAAACGGGTTGAAGTGCGCCAAGGGCAGCGAAAAATCTGCTAACAATGGACAATACGTGGTCTATACGGCCTCTGAGCCATAATGCCGCCGTTGGAATCGGACGCGCCGCGTCGCGGATTCTCGGTCAAGGAGCCCCTATGAGCAGCACAGCAGCACAACCGGTCGAAGGTGAGAAGATCCTGATTGTCGACGACGATGCCCGTCTGCGGCGTCTGCTCGAGCGTTTCTTCGACGAGCAAGGCTACCGCGTGCGTGCGGTGGAGAACGTCGAACAGATGGATCGTCTGCTGTCGCGCGAACTGTTCAACCTGGTGGTGCTCGATCTGATGCTACCCGGCGAGGACGGCATGAGTGCCTGCCGCCGCCTGCGCGCATCCAACAACCAGGTGCCGATCATCATGCTCACCGCCAAGGGCGACGAGGGCAGCCGTATTCAGGGCCTGGAGCTGGGCGCCGACGATTACCTGGCCAAGCCGTTCAATCCCCGTGAGCTGCTGGCGCGGATCAAGGCCGTGCTGCGGCGCCAAGCGCCGGTCGTGCCAGGCGCGCCGGGCAGCGAAGACGAGAGTGTCACCTTTGGTGATTACGAATTGTCGCTGGCTACCCGCGAACTGAAGAAGGGCGAGGAAGTACACATGCTCACCACGGGTGAGTTCGCCGTCCTCAAGGCGCTGGTGCAGCATGCCCGTGAACCACTGACCCGCGACAAGCTGATGAACCTGGCCCGCGGCCGTGAGTGGGACGCCCTGGAGCGCTCCATCGACGTGCAGATTTCCCGTCTGCGTCGACTGATCGAGCCGGACCCTTCCAAACCTCGCTATATCCAGACGGTCTGGGGCGTGGGCTACGTATTCGTGCCGGACGGCAACAAGTAGTTTTCTTCCTGTAGGTTGGGCGGCGTGCTTGCCGTCCAGCATCCACCCAGCCTGCGTTCTGTCAGGCTTGGCACCGCCCCGCCCGACCCGTCGATGGATTGCGCCGTTACTCTATGAAAGCCCCGCTGTGGTTCCCACAAAGCTTCTTCTCGCGCACCCTCTGGTTGGTGCTGATCGTCGTGCTGTTCTCCAAGGCGCTCACCCTGGTCTATCTGCTGATGAACGAGGATGTGCTCGTTGACCGGCAGTACAGTCACGGCGCGGCCCTGACGCTGCGCGCCTACTGGGCGGCTGATCCTGAGGTGCGAACCACCATCGCCGACGCTGCGGGGCTCAAGCGAGTGCCGCGTACCGAGGTGCCGGCCAGTGAGGAACACTGGCCCTACAGCGAGATTTTCCAGCGTCAGATGCAGTCCGAGCTCGGCCCGCTTACCGAGACGCGGGTGCGCGCGAAGAGCCCGCCAGCCTTGTGGGTGCATGCCCCAACGCTCGGCGAAGACTGGATTCGTGTGCCGCTCTATCCCCATCCGTTACGAGGCCAGCGCATCTGGAGCGTACTCGGCTGGTTCCTCGGCATCGGTTTGCTGTCGACGGCAGCCGCATGGATTTTCGTTCGACAGCTCAGTGCGCCGCTCAAGCGTCTGGTAGTCGCAGCCCGGCAGTTGGGCCAGGGACGCAGCGTGCGCTTGCCGGTCAGCGACACTCCAAGCGAGATGACCGAGGTATACCGGGCCTTCAACCAGATGGCCGAGGATGTCGAGCAGGCGGCCCGCGAACGTGAGTTGATGCTCGCCGGGGTTTCCCATGACCTGCGCACGCCGCTGACAAGGCTGCGCCTGTCCCTGGAGTTTCTCGATAACGACTCCGAGCTGACCGACGACATGGTGCGCGACATCGAGGACATGGACGCCATCCTCGACCAGTTCCTGGCCTTTATCCGCGATGGGCGTGACGAGCCGGTTGAAGAAGTAAGCCTGCCTGGGCTGATCCGCGAGGTGGTCGCGCCCTACAACCAGAAGCAGGAGCAGGTACGCCTGTGCCTCGAAGCCGTGCCTGCGTTTCCGCTACGTCGCGTGTCGATCAAGCGGCTGATCGTCAATCTGCTCGAGAATGCCTTGCGCTATGGCGGCAGTGCTGTGGAGATTGTCCTCTCCGTCGCCGATGACAGCAGCGCGCCTTATGTGGTGCTGAGCGTGCTGGATCGGGGCACCGGCATCGACCCGAGCGAACTCGGCAATATCGTCAACCCGTTCATTCGCGGCGACCGTGCCCGGGGCGGGCAGGGCGCCGGTTTGGGGCTGGCTATCGTCAAACGCATCGCCGCTCTGCACGGTGGCAGTGTCGAGTTGCGCAACCGTTCCGGTGGTGGGCTGGAGGCACGCATCTGTCTGCCGTTGGGCCTGCTGCTGCCGCGCGACGCGGTGTGATTCTCGCCTAGCCGGTGATTCACGGCATGTGACTGCACAGCGCATACACGCTGCTCTATGCTGTGCTGGCGTATTGACAGAGATTTCGCATGCCCCGCACATCCCAACAGCTGCCTTTCTGGACCTGGTGGTTGCCACTCCCGGTATTCCACCTGGCCACCCTGCTTTCCCTTGTTACCCAAGTTGAAGGTGGGTTGGCGATCTTTTATCTGCCATTTGCCCTGGGATTGGCGCTCGCGCTCTGGTGGGGCCCGCGGGTGCTGGCGGCGCTGTACGTCAATTCAATTATCTGTACGCCTCTGTGGGGGCTTGATTGGCATTGGGCGCCTGTGCACGCCCTGCCGGAGATGCTGGGCGTTGCGCTCTCTTACCTGCTGCTGCGTTGGCGACCTTTCGATGCGGCCTTGCCGGATATCAGCCACCTGCTGCGTTTCACGCTGCTGGGGGTGTTGCTGCCGGCAGCACTCACCAGCCTGGCGCTGCTGTGCAACCTGTTGGTGTTGGGTGGGCTGCCAGCCCATGAAGCTCCGCGGGTAGCTATTGCGCTGTGGCTAGCAGACAGCCTGACCGCCCTGATGATTTCCATCCCGCTGCTGACGTACCTGAGCCCGTGGTTGCGCCGCCGTGGCTGGCTGCAGCCACAGGAGGGCCTTGCGGTGCCGCAGCAGGAAGTGCCTGCGTTGTTGCGCACCCTGCCACCGAAGCTGCTGCTCCTGGCAATATTGGTGGGCATACCGGTGCTGCTGGCATTCTTACCGCTGACGTTGAAACTGCCGTTGATTGGTCTGGTCATGCTGAGCCTGGCGATGGTGTGGGGCTTCTCAGGCGCGTTGTGTGGCGCCGCGGTGAGTGTGCTGAGCGTCCTCACCTTGCCGTGGTTTCGTGACGTCTACAGCAGCGCCCGGTGGATAGACCCGCAGCAACTGGAACTGCATTTCAGCGTCCTGTTGTTCACCGTGTCGGCGCTACTGGTCGGGCGTAGCCTCAGCGATCTGCGCTTGGCGCTGAGCCGCAGCGCAGCGATGCAGCAACAATTGGCACTGGCCAATCTGGCGTTGGACGCCAGCCCGTTGGGCGTGGTGATCGCCGATGCGCGCCGTGAAGAGTTGCCGCTTATCTACTGCAACCCCTCGTTCGAGCGCATCACCGGGCAGGACGCTCAGGGCAGCCTCGGCCAGGGCCTGCGCCGTCTGCTGCGGGACGAGCAGCGCTATGAAGATATGCGGGTGCTGGAAACCGCCATCCGCCGCGGCACGCCTGGCAACGCGGTGCTGCAGCTGCAGCGCAAGGACGGACAGCCGTTCTGGAGCGAGGTGATCCTTGCGCCCATGCACGACGAGCAGGGCCTCAGCCACTTCATCGTCATGCAGCAGGATGTCACCGCTCGCGAGCAGTTGGCCCAGGAGGTGGCTCGCCAGCGCGAGGAGCTGCTGCAGCAGAGTCACCTGTTCAGCCAGACCGAAGACATCGCCGACATTGGTGGCTGGGTGCTCAACCTGCAGGATATGAGCATGTATTGGAGTCTCGGCTGCTTCAAGATTTACGAGCTTGATCCACGAAATGCGCCGCTTACTTTCCAGCAATCGGTCGGCCAGTTCGATGCGGCTGGCCAGGCCCTGATTCACAAGACCCTGCAGGCGATGATCGAGGGCGGTGAACGTTTCGATATCGAGGTGCGGGTTACCACCTTTCTGGGCAAGACACGCTGGATCCGTTTGCGCGGAGCGGCAGAGCGAGATGGCGCCGAGCTGGTTCGTCTGTATGGCGCCGTCCAGGACATCACCACGCGGCGCCGCACCGAGCAACAGCTTCGGGAGCGCGATGATCGTCTGCGGCTATTCTTCGAGGCACCACTGATCGGCATGGCGCTGATTACCCCTACTTTCGGCTGGGAGGAAGTCAACCTCAAGCTGTGCAGCATCCTCGGCCGCAGCCGCGAACAGTTGCTCGAGAGCAGTTGGCAAAGCATCAGCGTGGCGGACGATCTCAACGCCGAGCGATGGCTGTTCGATGATGTGTTACAGGGAAGGCGTGAAGGTTTCGAGCGCGATCGGCGTTTTATCCGCCCGGATGGCAGCGAAGTGCACACTCGGCTCAACTTGCGTGCCGTGCGCCGGGGCAGCGCGGGAATCAGTATGTTTCTGCTGCTGGTCGAGGATATCAGTGCGCGCTTCGAGGCTGAGGCGCGTTATCGCACCATTGTCGAGCACGCCCCTGAAGCGATCCTGCTGTATACCGAAGACGGCGGTATGGTCGATTTCAACGAGAACGCACTGCGCCTGTTCGGCTGCCGCCGGGAGGAGCTGCTGCGCCGCCGGCCCTTCGAGCTGAGCCCGTTGAGGCAGCCAAACGGCGTGCTCTCGGTCGAGGCGGAAAAGGGTTATCTGGCGGCCGCGTTAAGCGGTGAGGTGCCAGTGTTCGAGTGGACGCATCGAGACAGCAGCGGGCGGCACTTTCCTTGCGAGGTGCGTCTGGTACGTCTGCCTGGGGAAGCTGCGCTGATTCGTTGCAGCATTACGGATATATCGGAGCGTCAGCGCTACCAGCGAGAAATCGAACGCCTCGCCTTCAGCGATGAATTGACCGGACTACCCAATCGCCGGCTGCTGCTCGACCGTCTGCAGCACGCCATGGACCGGGAAATGCGCGAGGGCAACCTGGGGGCCTTGCTATTCATCGATCTCGATCACTTCAAAACGGTCAACGACAGCCTGGGGCATGTGGTGGGCGACGGCTTATTGCGGGAGGTCACGGCGCGCCTAGCAGGTCAGCTGCGTACCGAAGATACGCTGGCGCGTATGGGCGGAGACGAATTCGTGGTGCTGCTCGAAGCACTGGGCGTCAATCCGGAGTTGGCGGGAGAGCAGGCCGCTATGACGGCGGAGCGGCTGTTGCAGAGCCTGCAGTCGCCGTGTCTGGTGGATGGTCACGAGTTATCGGTCAGTGCCAGTATTGGCATCACCCTGCATCCGTTTGGCAAGCAGAACGCTGCCGACGTCATGAAGCAAGCGGACACCGCCATGTACCGGGCCAAGCAGGCGGGCCGCAATGCTCTGCATTTCTTTGCGCCAGCGATGCAGGCAGCCATCGATGAGCGATTACAGATGCAGGGTGACTTGCGCCAGGCCATCGCCCGTAACCAGCTTTATCTCGCGTTTCAGCCGCAGCTGCAGCTCAGCGGTGGGCGCGTTATCGGCGCCGAAGTGCTGGCGCGCTGGCACCACCCTGAGCGCGGCGAAGTACCGCCGGGGCAGTTCATCCCGCTGGCAGAAGAAACCGGGCTGATCCAGGAGATTGGCAACTGGGTGCTTGAGCAAGCCTGTGCAACCCTGCAACGCTGGCTGCCGGAACGCCCACAACTGGTACTGGCGGTGAACCTCAGCCCGCGCGAGCTGCGCAGCCGCGGCTGCGTTGCGCGGATCCGCGATTGCCTGCAGCGCTATGCCGTGCCGGCCGCCGCACTGGAGCTGGAAATCACCGAGGGCGTGCTCCTCGAGGATGTCGAGCAGTGCATTGCCAATATGCAGGCGCTCAAGGTGTTGGGCATGCGTTTTTCCATCGACGACTTCGGAACGGGATATTCATCGCTGACCTACCTCAAACGGCTGCCGCTGAATCGACTGAAGATCGATCGCAGCTTCACCCAGGACCTAGGTGACAGCGAGACCAGCAGTAACGCGCTGCTGGTCGAAACCATCCTCATGATTGCCCGCAATCTCGGCCTCGAGTGTGTGGCCGAAGGGATAGAGACGCCCGAGCAACTCGCTCATCTGAAAACGCTGGGTTGCGAATTCGGCCAGGGCTACCTGCTTGGCCGGCCTATGGCCGAGGCGGATTTCCAGGTCTGGCTAGAGGCGCAGTCGCCCACGCCTTAGTGGGTTGCGCTACCAGGCGAGTGTATTGCGCTCCAACCGCGCCAAACGGCCATACGGCCAGGCGAAGTTGGCGTCGCCGTGGCCGCTGGGCAACTCGCCGTAGAGCGGGATGCCGAAGGGTGCGAGGTATTCACCGATGATTTCCTCGATGCTGTGCAGCACGCCGCGCCGGGGGCAATCGGTGAAGCTGCCCAGGCACACCGCGGCCGGGCGTTGCTCGCCGAAGCTTTCGAACAGCTGCCAGAAGCTGCGTTCCAGGCGGTAGTAGGGCTCGCCGACGTCTTCGAGGATCAGAATCGCGTTATCCGGCAACTGCATACCGGCGACCGTGCCGCAGCCGCTGGCCAGGGCAGTGAGATTGCCGCCAACCAGCGGGCCTTCTACCTGCGCTTCAGGCCCGCTGATGTGGCGTACCGGCAGGGGCTGGCCGCGATCCTGCAGCACATCCCACAACGAGCGCATGGAGGCCAGCCGCTCGCGCTGACCGGTTGGCGCGGACAGCGCCTGCAAGCCAAGCGCGGTAGTGACTGGCCCGTGGATGGCAGGCAGCCCATGACGGCCGAAAGCATCGAGCAGCAGCGACAGATCGGAGTAGCCGATCAGTGGGCGCGGGCTGGCGTTCTGCAGCAGCGACCAGTCGATACCCGGCAGCAAGTGCGCGCAGCCGTAACCACCACGCAGGCACCAGACGGCATCGATGTTGGGCAGCGAGAAGGCTTCATGCAAGTCCTCCAGGCGCTGCGCCGGGGTGCCGGCCAGGTAGCGGTGACGGGCGCGCGTATGGCGGCCCAGGTGGTAGTCGATGCCCTGCACCTCAAGCTGCGCCAAGGTCGCGTCGAACACCTCATCGGCAACGGCCGAGGCGGGGGCGATCAGGGCCAGGCGGCCAGCGAATGGCGTGCTCATCCTTTACCCTTGGTGCGGGTCAGGTTGGGGCCGCCGTTCTTTTCCAGGTACTGGATGATCATCCCGGCCACATCCTTGCCGGTGGTGACCTCAATGCCTTCCAGGCCGGGCGAGGAGTTCACCTCCATGACCAGCGGGCCGTGGTTGGAGCGCAGGATGTCGACGCCTGCCACCGACAGGCCCATGACCTTGGCCGCACGGATCGCGGTCATGCGTTCCTCGGGGGTGATCTTGATCAGGCTGGCGGTGCCACCGCGATGCAGGTTGGAGCGGAACTCGCCCGGCTTGGCCTGGCGTTTCATCGCCGCGATGACCTTGTCGCCGACCACGAAGCAGCGGATGTCGGCACCGCCGGCTTCCTTGATGTACTCCTGCACCATGATGTTCTGCTTGAGGCCCATGAACGCCTCAATCACCGACTCGGCGGCCTTCTCGGTTTCACACAGCACCACGCCGATGCCCTGGGTGCCTTCCAGCACCTTGATCACCAGGGGTGCGCCGTTGACCATCTGGATCAGGTCGGGAATATCGTCTGGCGAGTGGGCAAACCCGGTCACCGGCAGGCCGACGCCGCGTCGCGACAGCAGTTGCAGCGAGCGCAGCTTGTCCCGCGAGCGGGCGATGGCCACCGATTCGTTGAGCGGCACGACGCCCATCATTTCGAACTGGCGCAGCACCGCGCAGCCGTAGAAGGTGACCGAGGCGCCAATACGCGGGATCACCGCGTCGAAATCTTCCAGCGGTTTGCCGCGATAGTGGATCTGCGGCTTGTGGCTGGCGATGTTCATATAGGCGCGCAGGGTGTCGATAACCACCACTTCATGGCCGCGCTGCTGCCCGGCTTCAACCAGGCGGCGGGTGGAATACAGGCGCGGATTGCGCGACAGCACAGCGATTTTCATTGGGCACCGCTAAGGTCGGTAAGCGAAGGTTTTTCTTGCACGTAGGTTAGCGCCGGGTTGACCACCAGTTGGCCGTCGATCAGCGCTTTGGAACCGAGCAACATGCGGTAGCGCATGGTCTTGCGGCTGGCCAGTGTGAACTCCACCGGCCATGACAAATCACCGAGCATCAGGCTGGTACGAATAACGTAGCGGCTTTGTGCCTGGCCGTTGGAGCTCTTGATGCTTTTCACCGTGACCAGGCGCGCTTCGCAACGATGGCGACGCTGCACCTGGGTGCCGATGTAGGCTGTGAAACGCACCCATTCTTCACCCTCGCGCTCGAAGGTCTGGATGTCGCTGGCGTGCAGGCTGGATGTGCTGGCTCCGGTGTCTATCTTGGCGCGCAGGCCGATGATGCCGAGGTCAGGCAGGTTGACCCATTCGCGCAGGCCGATCACGTTGAGGTGGTCGAATGTCTTCAAGAAAGGCTTCCGTGGCTGCTGGATCTGGCGCGATGGCGATGGCGCTCATGGTACTGAAATGCGCTGAGATGCGCGCCTGTCAGTGAGCGGTATCGGCTGCGCGCCAGGCGGCGTCGGCAATCACTGGCAGCCCCTTGAATTGCGGCTTGGCAAACAGGTAGCCCTGCATCAGTTCGATCCCACTGTCGGCGAGAAAATCCCGCTCGCCCGGGGTCTCGATGCCTTCCGCGATAACCTGGATGCCGAGGTCGCTGCACATGGCGACGATAGCGCGCACGATGGCCTGGCGGGGCCGGTCCTGATCGACGCCGCGAATCAGCGCCATGTCCAGTTTGATCAGGTCGGGCTGGAAGTCAGCCAGCAGCGTGAGGCCTGAATAACCGGCGCCAAAGTCGTCGATCGCTGTCTTGAAGCCGAACTCCTGGTACTGACGCAGGATGTTGGTCAGGTGCCGGCTATCCGGCAGGTGGTCGCTCTCGATGGTCTCGAAGATCAGCTTATCCAGCGGAAAGTTGTGCTGCCGGGCCGCCTCCAGGGTGCTGCGGATGCACAGCTCGGGGCGATACACGGCGTTGGGCAGGAAGTTGATCGACAGAAACGATTGCATGCCCAGCTGCATCGCTTCGGCAATCGCCTGGGTGCGGCAACGCTGGTCGAATCGGTAGCGGTTATTGTCGTTGACCCGGTCGAGCACGCTCAGCGCGCCTTCACCCGCGGGCCCGCGCACCAGCGCTTCGTGGGCGAACACGTCGCGGGTGCGGATGTCGACGATGGGCTGGAAGGCGAAATTGAACGCGAAATCCAGCTCGGGGCTGGCCTGGCAGCCGCGGCATTTTTCGGGATGGGTCAGGTCACTGGGAAAATGGGTCACTGCAACTCCGCAACGGCTGGTGCTCGATCAAATACTTGTGTCGTTGTGACAATAGAGACAGGCTGATGTACCAGCAAATTATGACGGCAATTCATTCAGCGGTGAGGTGATGGTGGCAAAGCAGGATACCGATGACAAGGTACGCTTGGACAAGTGGCTATGGGCTGCGCGCTTCTTCAAGACGCGCGCGCTGGCCAAGGCGGCGATAGAGGGCGGCAAGGTGCACTGCCGTGGCGAGCGCTGCAAACCTGGCAAGGAGCCGAAGGTGGGTGAGGAATATGTGATTCGCACTGGTTTCGACGAGCGCACGGTGGTCGTCCAAGCGCTGTCGGTGGTGCGTCGCGGAGCGCCGGAAGCGCAGGCGTTGTATGCCGAAACTGGCGAAAGCATCGTGCGCCGTGAGCGCGCCGCCGAGCAGCGCAAGGCTGGCGCCCTCGGCGTACAGACCGAGGGCCGGCCGAGCAAGAAGCAGCGCCGGCAGCTGTTCTATCTGCGCGGCGGCTCCGGCGACTGGGTGGAGTAGGGCGTCAGCGCCCGCCAATCAGGCTGATCGAACCGAGCAGCGGCAGCTTGGCCAGGCCGCGTGCCAGCGGTGCGGTCAGTCGCTCCAGCGCAGCACTGGCGCGGAAGGCCAGGGGCGTGTAGCAGCTCCAGGCGATACCCAGCACGCTGAGCAGTACGCCGCCGACCAGCGCATCCGCACCCCAGTGGGCACCCGCGACGAGGCGTGGCAGCATGCCGATCACCGCAACCACCCAGACCAGCGCTCGGCGCCAGCCGGCCACGAAGAAGCTGCAGAACATCGCCCAAACCATCAGCACCGAGGCGTGGTCACCGGGGAAGCTACGGCTGGCGCTGTCTTTCAGGTCCCAACGTTCTTCCCAGGCCGGGAACATTTCGGTGAGTCGAGCGCTGCCTTCTATCAGCAGCGAAGGACTGGCGTGCTGCCAGCCCATGTACTCGACAAGGTCGGCGAACCCGACGCGCATCAACAACATGACGATGAGCGCCACAAGGAAGGCATACAGCCCGGTGCGTACCTGCGCCGCCGGGAATATCAGACCGGCGCGTAGCATGATGGCCAGCATCACCACGCCAACACCGGCGTCCACCGGTCGCATACTGCCGATGGCCCAGACGTGCGCCCACACGCCGGCGGCATGCACCGGGTCGTTGAGCAGGTGGAACAGCCAGAGATCGAATTGATTCCAGTAGACGCGGGTTACCGGCCACAGCCAGCTGGCAAACAACACGGCAATGCAGAGGTGACTGATGATCAGCGCGCGAGGGCGCCATTGAGCGTTTAGAGCGAGGTGCATGGCGAAGGGCTTACAAGGAAAACCGCCGATTTTAGGCAGCCGATTCGCCATGCTGTGGGCTTTCACGGACTTGTTCAGCGCGGGTTCAGGCTCGCGCAGCAAGGCCGTTCTTCGCATTCAGCTTGGTAGACGTCACATTTGCGCCTAAAATTGCCCGCCCCCAGGCCCGTCGGTAAAACCGCCGGTCTGTCTCGCATCTATAAGCAGGCGATCCGTTATGTCCGACTTCACCCAACGTTTTCTTTTCGACGACACCGATGTGCGCGGTGAATTGGTCGGGCTGTCCGGCAGTTACCAACAGGTGCTGGCCAAGCATGATTACCCGCGCCCGGTTGCGCAGTTGCTCGGCGAACTGCTGGCTGCGGCATCGCTGCTGGTCGGTACGCTGAAGTTCGACGGCCTGCTGGTGCTGCAAGTGCGCTCGGAAGGCCCGGTGCCGCTGTTGATGGTGGAGTGCTCCAGTGAAGGCGAAGTGCGCGGTATCGCCCGCTATGAAGCCGAGCGCATCGCCGATGGCGACGGCCTCTTGCAACTGATGCCCAACGGCGTGATGGCCATGACCGTCGATCCCAAGCAGGGCCAGCGCTACCAGGGCATCGTCTCGCTGGAAGGCGACACCCTGGAAAATTGCCTGACCAACTATTTCGCCACCTCTGAACAACTGGCTACGCGTTTCTGGCTGTGCGCCGACGGAATGCGCGCGCGCGGTTTCCTGCTGCAGCAACTGCCTGCCGATCGCCTTACCGATGATGAAGAGCGCGCTGCCAGCTGGGAGCACCTGGTGGCTCTTGCCGATACCCTGCAAAACGAGGAGTTGCTGGGCCTGGACAATGAAACCGTGCTGCACCGTCTCTATCATCAGGAGACGGTGCGCGTGTTCGATCCGCGCCTTATTCAGTTCCGTTGTAGCTGCTCGCGTGAACGCTCTGCCAAAGCGCTGGTCAGTTTAGGGCAGGCCGATGCCGAGCTGCTGCTCAGCGAGCATCACGGCCGCGTGGAAATCGACTGCCAATTCTGCAATGAGCGCTATGGGTTTGATGCCGCCGACATCGCCCAGCTGTTCGCCGGTGGAGGCAGCCAGCAGCCCTCTGACACCCGTCATTGAGGCCTGCCAGCAACGCGTAGGGTGTTCTGATTGGGGGCTGCACCCGTGGCCCGCTTTTCTGGCATAATCCGCGCACTTTTTTAGCTGTAGTCTGCTTTTGGCATGACTACAAACGTTTGGAAGACTCGGCCGTTCGGCCGACGGGGACTTACATGACGCAAGCCAACAACGCTGTGTACACCGACATCAGCACCGCTCAACTGGTCGAGGAAGCGCTTCGTCGCGGTGAGGGCGAACTGGCGTCCACTGGTGCTCTGGTTGTACGCACCGGCCACCGTACCGGGCGTTCTCCGGTCGACCGTTTCATCGTCGATGAGCCGAGTACTTCGGCCGACATCGGCTGGGGCCCGATCAATCGCAAGTTTCCGGCGGACAAGTTCGACGCCCTGTGGGATCGCGTGCAAGCGTTCTCCAACGCCCAGGACAGCTTCGTTTCCCACGTTCATGTAGGTTCCGCCGAAGCCCACTACCTGCCCGTCAAGATGACCACTGCCACCGCTTGGCAGAACCTCTTCGGCCGTCAGCTGTTCATCGAACCGAGCCAGTACAACCCGTCTGGCAAGCAGGAGTGGCAAGTACTCAACGTTGCCAACTTCGAATGCGTGCCTGAGCGTGACGGCACCAATTCCGACGGTTGCGTGATCATCAACTTCGCTCAGAAGAAGGTGCTGATCGCTGGCATGCGTTACGCCGGCGAGATGAAAAAAGCCATGTTCAGCGTGCAGAACTTCCTGCTGCCGGCCGCCGACGTGCTGCCGATGCACTGCGCCGCCAACATCGGCGAAGAAGGCGACGTGACGCTGTTCTTCGGTCTGTCCGGCACTGGCAAGACCACGCTGTCCGCTGACGAAAGCCGTTACCTGATCGGTGACGACGAACACGGCTGGGGCACTGGCGTAGTGTTCAACATCGAAGGCGGTTGCTATGCCAAGTGCATCGACTTGTCCGAGAAGAACGAGCCGGTGATCTGGAAGGCCATCAAGTTCGGTACCGTTCTGGAAAACGTGGTGCTCGACGAGCAGCGCGCCCCGGATTACACCGACGACAGCCTGACCCAGAACAGCCGCGCCGCCTACCCGCTGGAGTTCGTTGAAAAACGCAGCGAGAAGAACCTCGGTGGCGAGCCGAACGCAGTGATCTTCCTGACTTGCGACCTGACTGGCGTACTGCCGCCGGTGTCGATCCTCAACGAAGAGCAGGCGGCCTACCACTTCCTGTCCGGCTACACCGCGTTGGTCGGCTCCACCGAAATGGGTTCGGGTCCTGGCATCAAGTCGACCTTCTCCACCTGCTTCGGCGCGCCATTCTTCCCGCGTCCAGCTGGCGTTTACGCCGAGCTGCTGATCAAGCGCATCCAGGCCTTCGGCTCCAAGGTTTATCTGGTCAACACCGGCTGGACTGGCGGTGGCTACGGCGTCGGCAAGCGTTTCAATATCCCGACCACCCGTGGCGTGATCGCGGCTATCCAGAGCGGCGCGCTGATCGGTACTGAAACCGAGCACCTGCCGATCATCAACCTGAGCGTGCCGAAGGCCGTTCCAGGCGTCGAGACCAACCTGCTCAACCCGCGCAACACCTGGGCTGACCAGAATGCCTACGACGAGGCCGCCAAAGGTCTGGCCAAGCTGTTCATCGACAACTTCACCAAGTTCGATGTCAGCGATGCGATCAAGAGCGCCGGCCCGCAGCTGTAAGCTCGCGCCGTGTTCGACAAGGCCGCCTTCGGGCGGCTTTGTCATTTATGGTGCAGAACAATGCGCGCGTACAAAAACGATGCCCGCCTTACCGACTAGACTCTTGCGGCTCAGAGCACAGTCAAAGGAGTGACCCGCGATGACTACCTTGCAACGTGTTTTTGGTTTCAGCCAGCTACGCCCTGGCCAGGAGACCGTGATCAGCGCAGTGCTCGCCGGCCGCTCGGCGGCGGCGATCTTTCCCACCGGTTCGGGCAAGTCCTTGTGCTACCAACTGCCGGCACTGCATCTGCCGCACCTCACAGTGGTGGTCTCGCCGCTGTTGGCGCTGATGCAGGATCAGCTGGCCTTCCTGCACCGGCACGCTATCAGTGCGGCCAGCATCGACTCGGCGCAGAGCCGTGAGCAGATCAGCGAAACCATGGCCAAGGCCAAATCCGGGGAGCTGAAAATCCTGATGATTTCGGTCGAGCGCCTGAAGAACGAGCGCTTCCGCAATTTCATCGCCGGCGTGCCGATTTCCCTACTGGTGGTTGACGAAGCCCACTGCATTTCCGAGTGGGGCCACAACTTCCGCCCCGATTACCTGAAACTGCCGGACTATCAGCGCGAGTTCGGCATCGCCCAGGTGCTGCTGCTCACCGCTACGGCGACACCGCCGGTAATCGCGGATATGCAGAAGAAATTCGCCATCGCCGCCGATGACGTGGTCACCACCGGTTTCTACCGGCCCAACCTGAATCTGCTGGTCGAACCGGTGGCCGGGCGTGACAAGCAGCGGCGCCTGGAGCAGTGGCTCGGCGCCAGGCAAGGTGAGCCGAGCATCGTCTATGTCACCCAGCAGAAGACTGCCGAGCAGGTTGCCGAACAGCTGAGCCAGCGGGGGCTTTCCGTCAGCGCCTACCATGCCGGCATGGCGCACGACGTACGCGAGGCGATCCAGCGTCGCTTCATGGCCGGTGAGTTGGGTTGTATCGTCGCCACCATCGCCTTTGGCATGGGCATCGACAAGCGCGACATCCGCAATGTGGTGCATTTCGACTTGCCCAAGTCGGTGGAGAACTACAGCCAGGAAATCGGCCGTGCCGGCCGTGATGGCGAGCCGTCCGACTGCCTGGTACTGGCTAACCGCGACAGCCTCAACGTGCTGGAAAACTTCGTCTATGGTGACACGCCGGAGCGCGACGGTATCGAGCGCGTCCTTGAGGAGATCCGCAGTAACGCCAGGGACGGTCAGTGGGAAATGACCCTCAATGCGCTCAGTGACCACAGCAACATCCGCCAGCTGCCGCTCAAGACATTGCTCGTGCAGCTGGAGTTGCGCGGCATCATCGCGCCGCGCTATGCGTATTTCGCCGAATACCGGTTCAAGTACTTGATCGAGCCGGATGCCTTGCTGGCGCGCTTCGAGGGTGAGCGGCGGCAATTCGTCGAGGCCATCGTCAGTGCTTCGACACGGGCGCGCACCTGGTGCACCGTGGATTTCGATGCGCTGTATCGCGCACACCAGGCGGAGCGCTCGCGGGTGGTCAAAGCGCTGGACTTCTTCCAGGAGCGCGGTTGGATCGAGCTGGAAAGCAAGCAGATGACCGATGTCTACGCGCTGCTAAAGCCTGATTTCGACGGGCAGGCGCTGGCGGCTGAGCTGCACGACTACTTCGTGGCGCAGGAGGGCAGCGAAATCCGCCGCATCCAGGCGATGCTTGAGCTGTTCGCCAGCGAGCAATGCCTGAGTCACCGCTTGGCGCAGTACTTCGGTGACGAGCAGGCACCCCGCCAGTGCGGGCACTGTTCAGTGTGCCGCGGCCAGGTCGCGCGGCTGCCCGAGCTACCTTCGCTCACGCCGCTGGCCACGCTGGATTGCAACGCGCTGTGTGGCGCGTTCATCGAGCGATACCAGGCCGCGCGCGGTGGTGAATTGCCCAGTAACGAATGCCTTGCACGCTTTCTCTGCGGCATCAGCGTGCCGCTGTTCACCCGCCTCAAGGCCCGGCAGATCCCTGGTTTCGCAGCGCTGGAGGACTACCCGTACGGCGACATACGGATATGGCTGAACACGGCTTGAGCTCCGTCACGCGATTCATTGCAGCCGAGTAGGCCATACTGCAAGGCTTCGAGTGAGGAGCCCGTGCTGCCATGATTCTGCCTCTGCAACAGCGTGTAGCCCGTGCGATCAACGCGCAGCCAGGCGAGTTAGCCGCGGCGCTGGCGGGCTTCGCGTTGTTCTTTTGTCTGTTCTGCGGCTACTTCATGCTGCGGCCGATCCGCGAGTCGATGGGCATTCAGGCCGGCGTGGAAAACCTGCAGTGGCTGTTCACCGCGACCTTCTTGGTCATGCTGCTGGCTGTGCCGCTGTTCGCCTGGCTCAACTCCCGGGTGCCGCGCATCCATTTCATCGACTGGGTCTACGGCTTCTTCTGCCTCAACCTGCTGGCTTTCGCCGTGGCGTTCAGCGTGATGGCCGAGAACCTGTGGATGGCGCGGGTGTTCTACGTGTGGATCTCGGTCTACAACCTGTTCGTGGTGTCCGTGGCCTGGAGCCTGATGGCCGACGTGTTCGACTCGCCCCAGGCCAAACGGCTGTTCGCTTTCATTGCCGCCGGCGCCAGCGTCGGCGGGTTGGCCGGGCCGGCGCTGAGTGCGTTGTTGGTCGGCGCGCTCGGTGCCAGCGGCCTGGCGTTGCTGGCCGCGCTGCTGCTGGCCGGAGCCTTGGCGCTGAAACACTACCTGATGGGCTGGCGCGAGCGTGCCGGGGCCGGGCGGCCAGGTGCCAGCCAGGCGGAAAGCCCACGGCGGCCGGTTGCCGGCAATCCGTTCAGCGGCATGACCCGGGTGTTCCGCTCGTCCTACCTGCTGGGTATTTCCGCGTTCGTGATCCTGCTCGCCACGGTCACCACCTTTCTGTATTTCGAGCAGGCCCGGCTGGTCGCCGAGCTGTTCCCGGATCGTGACGAGCAGGTGCGGGTGTTCGGCCTGATCGATTTCGTGGTGCAGGCCGGCGCGCTGCTCGCCCAGCTGTTCGTCACCGGGCGCGTAGCCCAGCGGCTGGGCGTGCGCGCCTTGTTGGCCGCCGTGCCTCTGCTGATGTGCGTGGGGTTTCTTGCTCTGGCGCTGGCGCCGACGTTCGCCGTGCTCGCCGGCCTGATGATCGTGCGGCGCATCGGTGAATACGCGTTCGTGCGCCCGGGCCGCGAGATGCTCTTCGCGCCGCTGGATGCCGAGAGCAAGTACAAGGCCAAGAACTTCATCGACACCGTGGTCTATCGTGGCGGCGATGCGCTCAGCGGTTGGGCCAAGAGCCTGATCGACCTGCTCGGCTACGGTGTGGCGCTGATCGCTGTGATCGGCGCGCTGTGTGCGGCCATCTGGGGGCTGCTCGGCTGGTACCTGGGTGGCCGCGCTGATCGGGGCGACACCGGGCTGCCGCCGCCAGGTGACGACAGCGAGGCGTCCATCACGCGTTGATCAGCGTGCGCGCTTCGGCGAAGCAGGCTTCGGCCAGCGCCGAGCGGGGCGCGCTGCGGCGCATGATCAGGCCCAGCGGGGCCAGGGTGTGGGCATCCTCGATGGGCGTTAGCACCAGGTCGTTGGTGAACTCGGCCAGGCCGTTCTGTAGCGGCATGATCGAGCAGCACAGGCCGGCACTGACCGCTTGCAGCAACTGGTGAACGGCATCGGTTTCCAGCTTTGGCAGCGGCGTCAGGCCGCGGGAGCGGAAGCTGTGGTCGATTGACTGGCGAAAGTGCATGCCAGCGGACAGCAGGCCCAGCGGCAGGTCGATGAGAGTTTCCCAGCGCAGAGTGGTTTCCGTGAACTGGAAGTGACGACGGTCATACAACAGACCCATGCGCGTCGCGGCCAGCTCGAGGCTGTCGAAATGCTCGCGATCCAGGCGGTCGAGGTACGACAGGCCAAGGTCGAGCTGGTTGCTGCCGAGGCGTTCGAGGATCTGGTCGCTACTCAGTGCGAACAACTGGAAGCGCAGCCCCGGATGTTGTTCGGCGAACAGCTGTACTAGGTCCATCGGGTCGAAGCCGGACAGTGGCACCACGCCGAGGCGCAAGGTACCGACCAGTTGCCCGCGGCAGGCCGCCGCCTCGGCATACAGGCCGTCATGCGCAGCCATCACGCTGCGTGCCCAGGCGAGGATGCGTTCGCCTTCGGCGCTGAAACCCTCGAAGCGCTGGCCGCGGCGCACCAGTTCCAGACCCAGTTCGTCTTCCAGGTTGCGCAGGCGCATCGACAGCGTCGGCTGAGTGACGTGGCAGCGCGCGGCCGCCTGGCCAAAGTGGCGGGTTTCGTCGAGGGCGATCAGAAACTTGAGTTGCTTGATGTCCATGGGCGCTTAGTCGGGCGTGGGCGGCGCTGTTGCGGCGCGGAAACCGCCTGTCGGGCAGTTGGTGGCGACAGTTTAGCAGCCCGATCAGGACGGAACCGTGTCGTCCTCGGGCTGAGCCTGGCGTTCGCCAACCCAGTATTCGATCAGATCACGCAGTTGCGACAGCTCCACCGGCTTGGCCATGTGGCCGTCCATGCCGACCTGCCGCGCGCGCTCTTTGTGTTCAGTGAGAATGTGCGCAGTCAGCGCCACCACGGGTGTGCGTGGGCGGCGCTCGGTGATCTCCCAGGCGCGCAGTTGTTCGGTCGCCGAGAAGCCATCGAGCACCGGCATTTCACAATCCATCAGCACCAGGTCGTAGCGCTGCGCTTTCATCGCACTCAGCGCCTCCTCGCCGTTGCTGGCGGTATCGGGCTGCACGTTGAGCTTGCCGAGCATGCCGCGGATCACTTTGGTGGAGATGCTGTTGTCTTCGGCGACCAGGATGCGGAAGTCCTCCGGCACCTGCAGTGAAGGGGTGCTGGCCGGCGCGTGGGTTTTAACCCCACGCTGACGCTGGGCCAGCTCTTCGGCCAGGGTGGCCTTGAGCGTGTATCCGGCTACTGGCTTGGCGAGAATGCGCTTGATACCCGCGTTGCGCGCGATGATCTTGCTCGGTGCATGGCTGATACCCGTGAGCATGATGATCAGAATATCGTTGTTGAGGCTCGGGTCTTCCTTGATCTTGGCAGCCAGCTGCATGCCGCTCATGCCAGGCATTTCCTGATCGAGCAGCACTGCGTCAAAGTACTCACGCATGTGCGCCTTGGTGCGCAGCAGGGCCAGCGCCTCTTTTCCGGACGGTACGCTGCTGACGTTCATGCCCCAGGCGTTGCACTGCTGCAACAGCACCTTGCGGCAGGTGTCGTTATCGTCCACCACCAGCAACCGGGTGCCTTGCAGGGTGCCGTCGATATCGGTGCCTGGCTGCTGCAGGCGCGCGTCATCCAGCGGCAGCGTCAGCCACAGGGTGGAGCCTTGGCTGCCGCCGCTCTGGATGCCGAACTCGCCGCCCATCAAATGGATCAGCTGACGGGCGATGATCAGTCCCAGGCGCCCGCCGAGGCGGGTGGCCGAGAGAAAGTCGCGGCTCTGCAGTTCAGTGTTGAGCAGTGCATCGCGCTCGGTGGCGTTCAGCGGCAGGCCGCTGTCCTGCACGGCGAAGCGCAGGCGCGGCTGCTCGCCACTGGTGTCCAGCGCCACCACCAGGAGAATCTCGCCTTCGCTGGTTTGCTTGAAGGCGTTATCGAGCAGGCTGAGCAGGGTCTGGCGCAGGCGGGTCGGGTCGCCGCTGACGATTCGCGGCACTTGCGGCTGGATGAAGCTGATCAACTCGATCTTCTGCAATTCGGCCTTGGCGCGGAAAATATCCAGGCAGTCTTCGGTCAGGGCATTGAGGTCGAACTGCACGTCATCCAGCTCGATCTGCCCGGATTCCAGCTTGGAAATGTCGAGAATCTCGTTGATCAGGTTGAGCAGTTCGTTGCCGGAGCTGTGGATGGTCTGCACGTAGTCGCGTTGCTTGGCCGATAGCGGCGTGCCGAGCAGCAGCTCGGTCATGCCCAGCACGCCGTTCATAGGCGTGCGGATTTCATGGCTGATCTTGGCCAGGAATTCGGCCTTGGCCTTCAGCTCTGCGTCGCTGGCGGCCAGTGCGGTTCGCGCTCGTGCGGCAGCCCGCTGAATATGCCGCTGATGCTCGGCCAGCGCGGCGCTAAGCACCACGCCACTGAGGGTGGCGATGGTGAATACACCGGTGACCAGCCAGCCAGGATCAAGCTGGTCGAAGCCAAGCAGAATCGGGATGAACAAGCCAAAGCCGACGTTGAACACCACCATGCCGCTGACCACCAGTCGCGCTGACTGGTAACCGTTGTGCCAATGCACGCCGCTCACCAGCAGCACGATCAGCGTGCCGACGAAGACTGTCAGGTAGACCAGCGCGCTGTACCAGAGCAAACCGGTGAGCAGAATGGTCAGGCCCAGCATCAGGGTCAGCAGCGCGTGGCCGGTTAGCAGCCAGTTGAGTTTGCTGCGCTGCATCGGGGTGCTGTGAAAGAAACCGAGTGCGAAGGACGACAGGCAGAAGGCCGCGAGCAGCGCGCTGATATCGGCAATCAACGACTGGTTGTAGCCGAGGCTCGGCACCCACGCCGCCAGTATGCCCAGGTTCGCCGCCGCGCAGACCGCCAGCCCGGCATGCAGGCCGGCCAGCCAGAGGCTGCAGATCGAGCGGGCATAGGCGAAACGAATCAGGTTGTAGACCACCACCAGCAGCAGGGCGCCAAGTAGCGCGCCAAACAGGTAGGCAGGTTTTTCCAGGCTGACCAGTTCGCTTTCGTCGATGACCTTGAACCAGGCCATCAGCGGATGATTGGAGGTCATTCGCACATAGACTTCACGCGCCTGGCCGTCATTCGGCAAGGCCATCAGGTAGGCGCGTGAGGGCAGCGGTCGCGAGCTCAGCGGCATCGACTCGCCGGTATGCACGCTTTGTGCGACCTGATTGTTTTGCAGCAAGTAGTAATCGAGAAACTGCACCCGCGGTGCGAACACCCAGAGCCAGTAGGGTGCCTGGTGTTCGGGCACATCGAAGCGCAGCCAGACGGCTTTTTCGCTGGGCGGAAAGGTAAAGGCGAGAGTGTCGAGGGGCAGGAACTGGTTGCGTCGGCTGCGCACGTCGTCGAGATCCATCTGCGCGCTGTCGTCAGTGAACACCGACCAGCCAGTGGCATAGGGTGCCGCGACCCGCTGTTCGGCGGCGGTGCTCGATATGCATGCACCGGCCAACAGCAGGCTGACGAGTAAACCTATGGCGATCCTGAGCCGTCGCACGTGGCAGTCCCTTTAGGTGATACCGCTGAATTATAGCCAGCCGTAGTGACGCAGACGATGAAACCTAGACGCTATCCTGACCGCCGGGCACAGTTGAAGGTCAACGAGGCCCGGGTATTGCTGACCAGCGGCACTCAACTGTGCCGCCGCGTTGTTACATCACTTATCGCCACGTTCGCGAGCGATCGCACGATAGCCGATGTCGTTGCGGTGGAACATGCCGTTCCAGCGAATCTTTTCCGCCAGGCGGTAGGCCTGTTGCTGTGCATCGGCGACGCTGGCACCAATGGCGGTGGCGCAGAGTACGCGGCCGCCAGCGGTGACCACCTGGCCGTCTTTCAAGGCGGTGCCAGCGTGGAATACCTTACCGTCGAGCGCTGCAGCGTGGTCCAGGCCTTCGATCACATCACCCTTGGCATAGTCGCCCGGGTAGCCACCGGCAGCCAGCACCACGCCAACGGTCGGGCGTGGGTCCCAGCGGGCTTCGACCTTGTCCAGCGCCTTGGCCAGCGCGGCTTCCACCAGCAATACCAGCGACGACTCGAGGCGCACCATGATCGGCTGGGTTTCCGGATCGCCGAAGCGGCAGTTGAACTCGATGACCTTGGGCTTGCCAGCCTTGTCGATCATCAGGCCAGCGTACAGGAAGCCGGTGTAGACGTTGCCTTCGGCCGCCATGCCGCGCACCGTCGGGTAGATGACTTCGTCCATCACCCGCTTGTGCACCTCGGCAGTCACCACCGGGGCTGGCGAGTAGGCGCCCATGCCGCCGGTGTTCGGGCCGCTGTCGGCGTCGCCTACGCGCTTGTGGTCCTGGCTGGTGGCCATCGGCAGCACGTTCTCGCCATCGACCATGACGATGAAGCTGGCTTCCTCACCATCGAGGAACTCCTCGATCACCACCCGGGAACCGGCTTCGCCAAAGGCATTGCCGGCGAGCATGTCGCGTACCGCGTCTTCGGCCTCCTGCAGGGTCATGGCGACGATCACGCCTTTGCCCGCTGCCAGGCCGTCGGCCTTGATCACGATTGGTGCGCCTTTCTCACGCAGGTAAGCCAACGCTGGCTCGATCTCGGTGAAGTTCTGGTAATCGGCGGTTGGGATGTTCTGGCGAGCCAGGAAATCCTTGGTGAACGCCTTGGAACCTTCCAGCTGGGCGGCGGCTGCCGTCGGGCCGAAGATATCCAGCTTGCGGGTGCGGAACAGGTCGACCACGCCTTTGACCAGCGGCGCTTCCGGGCCAACGATGGTCAGTTGCACGTTCTTCTCGGCGAAATCGGCCAGTGCCTGAATATCCAGCACGTCGATGGCGACGTTCTCGCACTTGGCTTCGGTGGCCGTGCCCGCGTTGCCGGGGGCGATGAAGACCTTCTCGACGCGCTTGTCCTGTGCCACTTTCCAGGCCAGGGCGTGCTCACGACCGCCGCTGCCGATGATCAATACGTTCATGTCTCTCTCCTTATGGAGGCGGGCCGAGTGCCCTTTCGGCGGATAAGCGAAGCGTTATCCGCCCTACGAATTCCGAGGTCGCGATCGGAGCCAGCTGCAACGCGGCAGATGCCTGTCCGAGTGAGGCCGATTTAGTGCCTGAAGTGGCGCATGCCGGTAAACACCATGGCAATCCCGGCTTCGTCGGCGGCAGCGATGACTTCGTTGTCACGCATTGAGCCGCCTGGCTGGATCACCGCGGTGATGCCGGCCTTGGCGGCGTTGTCGATGCCGTCGCGGAACGGGAAGAAGGCGTCGGAGGCCATCACGGCACCCGGTACCGGTAGGCCAGCGTGCTCGGCCTTGATGCCTGCGATGCGCGCCGAGTTGACACGGCTCATCTGGCCGGCGCCGACGCCAACGGTCTGGCGATTCTTGGCGTACACGATCGCGTTGGATTTAACGAACTTGGCCACTTTCCAGGCGAAGATCAAATCGTGGACTTCCTGCTCGCTCGGTGCGCGCTGGGTGACGATCTTCAGGTCATCGGCGGTGATCATGCCGATATCGCGGCTTTGTACCAGCAGGCCACCGTTGACACGCTTATAATCCCAGCCCGGGGCGCGATCGGTCGGCCATTCGCCGCATTCGAGCAGGCGCACGTTGGCCTTGGCGGCAACCACTTCACGGGCGGCGGCGCTGATTTTCGGGGCGATGATCACTTCGACGAACTGACGCTCGACGATGGCTTTGGCGGTCTCGCCGTCCAGCTCGCGGTTGAAAGCAATGATGCCGCCGAATGCCGACTCGGTATCGGTGGCGTAAGCCAGGTCATAGGCCTTGCGAATGCCGCCTTCGCTGTCCAGGGCCACGGCCACGCCGCACGGGTTGGCGTGCTTGACGATCACGCAGGCCGGCTTGACGAAGCTCTTCACGCATTCCAGTGCGGCGTCGGTGTCGGCCACGTTGTTGAACGACAGCTCCTTGCCCTGCAGCTGCACGGCGGTGGCCACGCACGCCTCATCGGCATGCTCGACATAGAACGCGGCCTTCTGGTGCGGGTTCTCGCCGTAGCGCATGTCCTGCGCTTTGATGAACTGGGTGGTGAAGGTGCGCGGGAACAGGCTGCGGTCTTCGGTGGACAGGGTGTCGCGGCCCTGGTCGATGGTGCCCAGGTAGTTGGCGATCATGCCGTCATAGGCCGCGGTGTGCTCGAAGGCCTTGAGGGCCAGGTCGAAGCGCTGCGCGTAGCACAGGCCGCCGATTTTCAGGGAGTCGATGACCGCGGCATAGTCGCCGGCATTGACCACGATGGCCACGTCTTTGTGGTTTTTCGCAGCCGAACGCACCATGGTTGGGCCACCGATATCGATGTTCTCGATGGCGTCGGCAAGGTCACAACCCGGCTTGGCCACGGTGGCGGCGAAGGGGTACAGGTTGACTGCCACCAGGTCGATCGGCTTGATGCCGTGCTCGTCCATCACCGCGCCGTCGAGGGCGCGACGACCGAGGATGCCGCCGTGGATCTTCGGGTGTAGGGTTTTCACCCGGCCATCCATCATCTCTGGAAAACCGGTGTAATCGGCCACTTCCACTGCCGCCACGCCATTGTCCTTGAGCAGCTTGTAGGTGCCGCCGGTGGAGAGAATTTCCACGTTGAGGGCAACGAGCTCGCGGGCGAATTCAAGGATGCCGGTCTTGTCGGAGACGCTGATCAACGCACGGCGGACGGGGAGGCGGGTGGTCTGGTCGGTCATTTCAGAATCCATCAGAGCAGAGTATTAGCAAAAAAGGCGGCTTCGTTAGAGCCGCCCTTTTCAGGAGTTCGGGATCAGAGCAGATCGTACTGCTTGAGCTTCTTGCGCAACGTGCCGCGGTTCAGGCCGAGCAGCTCCGAGGCTTTGGTCTGGTTACCCTTCACATAATTCATGACGGTTTCCAGCAGCGGGGCTTCCACTTCGGTGAGCACCAGGTTGTAGACGTCGGTGACGTCAGCCCCTTCAAGGTGAGCGAAGTAGTTGTGCAGGGCTTTCTCGACACTGCCGCGCAGGGTCTGGCCTTCTTCGCTCGGTGTGTTGAGGTGCTGTTTCAAACTGGCGTTGTCGCTCACGGGTGCAATCCCACTTCCTAAAGTCTCGTTCAACATGGTCATGCGGCCACCCCTTTTTCGTCGTTGTAGCGCTCACCGAAGAACTGGCGAACGCTTGCACACTGCGCCTCCTGGCTGTCCAGACGATTAAACTCGGCTCGGAATTCACGGGCGCCGGGCAGCGTCGCGAGGTACCAGCCGACGTGCTTGCGGGCGATGCGCGCACCCATCACGTCGCCATAGAAGACGTGAAGGGCGGCCAGGTGCTCGAGCAGAATGCGTTCAATCTCGTTCAGCGCAGGGGCGGGGCAGTGGGCGCCGGTGCGCAGGTAATGCTCAATTTCTCTGAAAATCCATGGGCGGCCCTGAGCCGCGCGGCCGATCAGCAGGCCATCGGCGCCAGTCGCAGCCAGCACATGGGCAGCCTTCTCCGGCGAGTCGATGTCGCCGTTGGCCAGTACCGGAATGGACACGGCCTGCTTGATCGCGGCGATGGTGTCGTATTCGGCCTCGCCGGTGTAAAGGTCGGCGCGGGTGCGGCCATGCACGGCGAGGGCGACGATGCCGCACTGCTCGGCGATGCGCGCCACCTCTACACCGTTCTTGTTCTGGCGGTCCCAGCCGGTGCGGATCTTCAAGGTTACCGGCACATCGACGGCGGCTACCACTGCTTCGAGGATGGCCTGGACCAGTGGTTGATCCTTGAGCAACGCGGAGCCAGCGGCCTTGTTGCACACCTTCTTGGCCGGGCAACCCATGTTGATGTCGATGATCTGGGCGCCCAGTTGCACATTGGCGCGGGCTGCCTCGGCGAGCATCTGCGGGTCGCCACCGGCAATCTGCACGGAGCGTGGCTCCGCATCACCGCTGTGGATCATGCGCAGGCTCGATTTTCGCGTATTCCACAGGCGTACATCGCTGGTGACCATTTCCGACACCACCATGCCGGCGCCCAGGCGGCGGCAAAGCTGACGGAATGGCTGATCGGTGACGCCGGCCATGGGGGCCAGGATCAGTCGATTGGGCAATGTGTAGGGGCCGATGCTTAGCGCCGACATAGGGCTTCCCTGCTCAAGAGCAGTACTGTTGAGGCCATTAGGGTCTGTTTCCATTTCGGCGCAAGCCGAGTTGCTGCACAAAATCTCGCCAGGCTAGGCGGAGGACGCCGGGAATGGCGTTCCCTTGCCAAGTCCTCCAACAACGCATGGCGAGATTTTTTGCGCAACCCGGAGAGCCGGGCCAGCTTTGACGCGACGCTGCGTTTCTCACCGGCTCATTCGGCCAGCCAAACTTCGCGGCTCGTGCCTTGCCTCGCGGCAAAACTGGCTCCGGCGCGGTCGTGCCGAAATGGAAAAAGACCCTAACAGAGTGCGAAAAAGGGTGGAGATCATACCCGCTCTGAATGACCGGATAAAGATCGTTTTGAACAAAATCTGAACAGTTGACCTGTGGTCTCTGGTCGCGCTAGCCAGCGAGCGCATTGCAGACGGCTGCCGCGCAGGTGCCGTTTATCCGGGAGCCGCGCACTACTCCGGCGAGTGGAAATTCAGGCTGTAATTCACTGCGCGGGCGCCAGGGTCGAGAATGTCGATGGCGATATGGATAGGTATCTGCGGCGGCATTTCTGCCTGGCCGGCCAGCTCGCCCGCCAGGTATTCGCTGGGCTTGAAACGCCGGCTGGCGATCAGTTGGCCATTGAGGTCGGCGAAACGCATCTCCAGCAGCGGAAACGGCTGGGAGAAGGGCGCGCGGTTGTAGAGGATCGCATCGACGACCAGCGCCCCGCTGAACTCTGGATGGCTGCGCACAACCAGGTTACTGCTCTTGATCTGCTCGATATCCACCTTGGACGGCAGCGTGCAGCCGATCACTGGGCAAGCCTGTTCGAACCACGGCCGGTATTGGTCCTGGCGAGCCAGTTCGGCGTAGTGATAAATCACGTATTGGCCGGCCAGCGCGGTAGCGGCCAAGAGGTTGAGCAGAGCCCAGCCGAACCAGCGCCCCCACGGCTTGCGCGCGGGTTGCCAGTCTAGCTGCAGGGGCTCCTCTTCAAGCTCGAAGAGGGGATCGTCGCGCAGGTTCGGCTCGCTGCGTGAGCGCCCCCGTGCGGCAGGCTTCGCCTTTGCCGGTGGCGGTTCATCCGCATCGTCGTGTTCCGGCAGCGGCTCGATGGTTGCTGGCTCTTCGTCGCGCTGGGCACTGAGGCTGAACGTCGGCTCGTTATCCTCACGCGTCACGGTCGCCTTGTTTGGCGCATCGACCAGGTCGCGAATGCCCGGTGTCTTGGGGATCGGCGGCAGGTCTTCCGGCTTGTAGGTGCTGGGCGGTGGCTGGCCGAAGTCGGTCGAGCTTAGTGACGGCTGCTCGGTCAGCGGTTCGAGCGCCAGTTTGCCGGCCGGAGGATCGTCGCGCAGCAGGGCTTCGGCCCAGCGTTCGTCATCGGTCGGCTCGTCATCGTCTTCTGGCTGCTCGAAGCGGGGCGTCTGCCGCGAGGGCTGATCCAGCTCCAGAAACTGGCGGGACAACTGCTGCTCCTGGGCCTCGAGCTTGGCCAGCTCTTCATCCAGGTCCAGGTCATCGAGGTCCAGATCGTCGTGAATCCACAGGGTTTCGTCGTCGGCTTTGCCGGTCGGCTTGGCAGGCGCCGCTTCTGGGGCAACGCTCGGTGCAGGTGCAGGTGCAGGTGCAGGTGCAGGTGCAGGTGCAGGTGCAGGTGCAGGTGGCTTGGCAGCTGCCGGCGCGGCCGCGCGCATGTCGGGAATGTGATGACCCTGCTCGCGCAGCTGGCGAGCCGCATTGAACACCTGCAGGCAGGCGCCACAGCGCACCGAACCCTGGGCAATACCGAGCTGCGCCAGGTTCACGCGGAAGCTGGTGCTGCAGTTCGGGCATTGGGTGACGAAGCTTTCGGTCATGCGTATTCCGACGGCCGCGGGGCGGCAAAAACGGGGCGATAGTCTAACCCAACAGATTGCAAATGCAGCATTAAGTGCCGCGCCCTCAAAGCGGGCGCTGGCTCAGCGACGAATACCGCTGATGCGCACCCAGCCGTCCTGCGTAGCGGTGGGGTCGAGCACGAAGTCGGCTGCATAGGCGGCGCGGACTTCTTCGGCTTGCTCGGCGAGAATGCCCGACAGCGCCAGGCGACCGCCGCTCTTCACCAGCCGGGTGATCTGCGGGGCCAGGCTGACCAGCGGGCCGGCGAGGATGTTGGCGACCACTACATCAGCCGGCTCCTGCGGCAGGTCCGCCGGCAGGTAGACCGGGAAACGCTCGGCAGCAATGCCATTGCGCCCGGCGTTATCGCGGGAAGCTTCCAGGGCCTGAGGATCGATATCGGTGCCGACGGCGTGCGGAGCGCCGAGCAGCAGCGCGGCGATAGCCAGGATTCCCGAACCGCA
This sequence comes from Phytopseudomonas seleniipraecipitans, assembly GCF_900102335.1. Taxonomy (GTDB): domain Bacteria; phylum Pseudomonadota; class Gammaproteobacteria; order Pseudomonadales; family Pseudomonadaceae; genus Aquipseudomonas; species Aquipseudomonas seleniipraecipitans. The sequence continues at coordinate 146,055 of NZ_FNBM01000003.1, read as the reverse complement.
GCCGAAGTCGAGCACGCTGCAGCCGTCCAGCGGCTGCCCGTCGAGCCATTGCAGGCACAGCGAGGTGGTCGGATGCGTACCGGTGCCGAACGCCAGGCCAGGGTCGAGCAGCAGGTTGACGGCATCCGGCTCCGGCGCTTCGTGCCAGCTCGGCACGATCCACAGCCGCTGGCCAAAGCGCATCGGCGCGAAGCCGTCCATCCAGCTGCGTTCCCAATCCTGATCGGCGATGTGCTCCACCTGGTGCTCGGGCAGTGCGCCGCCGGTCAGCAGTTGCAGGTGGGCGAGCAGGGCGTCGGCATCGGTGTCCGCCTCGAACAGCGCCAGCAGGTGGGTATTGCTCCACAGTGGGGTGGTGCCCAGGTCGGGCTCGAAGATTGGCTGATCCTCGGCATCCATGAAGGTCACCGATACCGCGCCGACGTCCAGCAGGGCGTCTTCATAGGTCGGCGCCTGTTCTGGGGTGATGGCGAGGCGCAGCTGTAACCAGGGCATGGAAGACTCCCGTGAGGGCAGCGCCGAGAGTTGAGGCTCGGGCTGCAAAAAATAGGCGGTCAATGATAATACGACCGGAAAAAACAAGGGAGCGGCCTTGGCCGCTCCCTGTCATGCACACAACATACTGCTCGTTGCTTAGTGCTTATCCATACCCAGTTTCTTTTCCAGGTAGTGGATATTCACGCCGCCTTCGCAGAAGCCCTTGTCCACAACCAGATTGCGGTGCAGGGGCACGTTGGTCTTGATGCCGTCGACGACGATCTCTTCCAGGGCGTTGCGCATGCGGGCCAGGGCCTCGTCACGGGTGGTGCCGTAGGTGATCAGCTTGCCGATCAGCGAGTCGTAGTTCGGCGGTACGGTGTAGCCGCTGTACAGGTGCGAGTCGACGCGTACGCCGAAGCCGCCTGGTGCGTGGAAGTGCTTCACTTTGCCGGGGCAAGGCATGAAGGTATCCGGGTCTTCGGCGTTGATGCGGCACTCCAGGGCGTGGCCCAGAAGCTTCACATCTTCCTGTTTGTACGACAGCTTGTTGCCAGCGGCGATGCTGAGCATCTCCTTGACGATATCGATACCCGTGACCATTTCGGTAACCGGGTGCTCGACCTGCACGCGGGTGTTCATTTCGATGAAGTAGAAACGACCATCTTCATAGAGGAACTCGAACGTGCCGGCACCGCGGTAGCCGATCTCGATGCAGGCATCGACGCAGCGCTGCAGTACTTCGGCGCGGGCTGTTTCGTCGATCATCGGCGCTGGCGCTTCTTCTAGTACCTTCTGATGACGGCGCTGCAGCGAGCAGTCGCGGTCATACAGGTGAATGGCGTTGCCTTGGCCGTCGGACAGTACCTGGACTTCCACGTGACGCGGATTGCCGAGGAACTTCTCCAGGTAGACCATCGGGTTGCCGAACACCGAGCCTGCTTCGCTGCGGGTCAGACGGGCCGATTTGATCAGGTCCTCTTCCTTCCAGACCACGCGCATGCCACGGCCACCGCCGCCGCCAGCGGCCTTGATGATCACCGGGTAACCGACTTCGCGGGCGATCGCCAGCGCGGTGTCTTCATCTTCCGGCAGCGGGCCGTCAGAGCCGGGGACTACCGGTACGCCGGCTTTGATCATGGCGTGCTTGGCGGACACCTTGTCGCCCATCAGGCGGATGGTGTCGGCTTTCGGGCCGATGAAGGCGAAACCGGAGTTTTCCACCTGCTCGGCGAAATCGGCGTTTTCCGCGAGGAAGCCGTAGCCGGGGTGGATGGCGGTCGCGCCGGTGACTTCCGCGGCGCTGATGATCGCCGGGATGTTCAGGTAGGACAGGTTGCCAGGCGCCGGGCCAATGCAGACCGACTCGTCGGCCAGGGCCAGGTGCATCAATTCACGGTCGGCAGTGGAGTGCACGGCTACGGTCTTGATGCCCAGTTCCTTGCAGGCACGCAGGACGCGCAGAGCGATCTCGCCGCGGTTGGCGATCAGAACTTTTTCCAGCTTCTGCATTACGGGTTCCCCGTGCATCAGACGATGGTGAACAGCGGTTGATCGTATTCCACCGGCTGGCCGTTCTCGCCCAGGATGGATTCGATCGTGCCGCTGGTTTCGGCCTCGATGTGGTTCATCATCTTCATCGCTTCAACGATGCAGAGGATGTCGCCTTTCTTCACGGTCGAACCGACTTCAACGAAGTTGCCCGAGGTTGGCGAAGCGGCGCGGTAGAAGGTACCGACCATTGGCGAGCGTACGACGGTGCCGTTCAGCTTGGCAGCGGCAGGTGCAGCAGCTTCAGCAGCGGCAGCCGGAGCGGCGGCAGCGACTGGCGCAGGAGCTGGTGCATAGCTAGGCTGCACGTAGGTCGGCTGCTTGCCGTGACGGCTGATGCGTACGGACTCTTCGCCTTCCTTGATTTCCAGTTCGTCGATGCCGGATTCTTCCAGCAGCTCGATCAGTTTTTTGACTTTGCGAATATCCATAGGTGTTCAACTCCCAGTCTGGTCAGGGTCGTTCAAGTTGTGGGAATGAACCGCCGCTTGAACAGATTGTGTGAAAGCTACTGCGCTCGGTCATGCTGCGTTAAAAACCGGCTCAAAATGCTCATTTACACCTCGTAAACTGCGCTTTCTCGCCGTTTTTTGCCTTGCCTGACCTTCGCTCGCGATGCTTTCACACGATCTGTAATGGCGCCGGTTTCAGGTGTTTTTGCTTGCCAGGTTTTCCAAAGCGGCATCCAGGGCCAGCCGATAACCGCTGGCGCCAAGACCGCAGATCACGCCCACTGCCACGTCGGAAAAGTAGGAGTGATGCCGGAAAGGCTCGCGCTTGTGCACATTCGAGAGGTGCACTTCGATGAATGGGATGCTCACCGCCAGCAATGCGTCACGTAATGCGACGCTGGTGTGGGTGAAGGCGGCCGGGTTGATGATGATGAAGTCGACACCCTCGCCCCTGGCAGCATGGATGCGGTCGATCAGCTCGTACTCGGCATTGCTCTGCAGATACTGCAGGTGATGGCCGGCCTCGCGGGCACGTTGCTCCAGGTCGAGGTTGATCTGCTCGAGGGTCGTGGCGCCATAGGTGCCTGGCTCGCGGGTACCGAGCAGGTTCAGATTGGGGCCGTGCAAAACCAACAGGGTCGACATGATCCGGGCTTCCTTCTTTTTAGCTGCGCGGACTCTGCCAGAAGTGCCGTAGGGCTGTCCAGTTTTCGGGAGTAGTCAGCACGATCAGTGCAGGGTTGGCCGGATATGTGACCGAATTGCCTAAAATCGTTCTCGGGCCCGACTTAGTCGCTCGGAAAACCCCGCAGCGTCGATCTCGCCGACCACGCGCAGGTCGTGCATTTCCTCGCCGTTACCGGCGAATACCTGAATGGCTGGCGGACCAAACAGCTGGTAGCGATCGAGTAGCGCGCGTTGCGCGGCGGTGCTGTCGGTCATGTCGAAGCGCACCAGATGATAGTCAGCCAGTTGCGGGCCGACTTGCGGTGAGTTGAACACCTCGCGCTCAATCTTCTTGCAGCTGATGCACCAGTCGGCATACCAGTCGAGCAGCAGTGGCTGGCCGGTATTCTTCGCCTGCGCCAGGGCGGCATCCAGCTCGGCGGGGGCGCTGACGGTCTGCCAGCTGCCGGCCGTTGCGCTGCCCTGCTGAGCGGCTGCAAAGCCACTGCCGAGAGGCCGTAGCGGATCGTCACGACCTTGCAGAGCGCCTGTCCAGGCGGCCAGGGCATAGACCAGCAGCGCCAGGCCGGCGAGTTGCGCCAGCTTGCCGCGCGACGATTTCGGGGTGAACTCCAGCGCACCGAGGAACAGCGCGATACCGGCGGCCAGCAGGCCCCACAGCGCCAAGGCCAGGTTGCCGGGCAGCACGCGCTCAAGCAGCCACACCGACACTGCCAGCAGCATCACGCCAAAGGCATTGCGCACCGCGACCATCCAGGTGCCGGATTTCGGCAGTAGCGCACCGCCGCCTGCGGCGAAAATCACCAGCGGCGTACCCATGCCCAAACCCAGCGCGAACAGTTGCAGGGCACCACCTACTGCATCGCCCGTGCTGCTGATATAGAGCAGCAGCGCGGTGAACGGCGCGGTTATGCACGGCGAAACAATAAGGCTGGACAGCACGCCCAGAGTCGCTGCGCCAGCCAGCGTGCCGCCTTGGGTCTGCGCCGCTTTGCGGTCCAGGCGCTCGCGAATGAACGCCGGCAGGCGAAGTTCGAATACGCCGAACATGGCCACCGCGAACACTGCGAAGAACAGTGCGAACGGCACCAGAATCCACGGCGATTGCAGCATCGCCTGAAGGTTGAGCTTGGCACCGAACAGCCCCATCAGCGCACCGAGGGCGGCGTAGCAGGCGGCCATCGGCAGCACGTAAGCCAGCGAAAGCGCCAGGCCGCGGCCTCTGCTCGGTCGGCCGCGCAACACCACGCCGGAAAGGATCGGCAGCATCGGCAGCACGCAAGGGGTGAAAGTAAGCGTCAAACCTGCGGCGAACATCAGCGCCAGGTCGACCCAGTTCCAACCTGCCTTGGCCGGCACGGTTGCGCTCGCCACGCTGGCTACACCGCCATTGATGGCCAGCGTCTCGGTTTCCGGCGGATAACACAGACCCTTGTCGGCGCAGCCCTGGTACGTGACGGCCAGGTTGAGTGGTCTGTTGTCCGGGTTGTTGAGTGGTACCTCGACATCCAGTACTTCGTAGAACACCTGCACATCGCCGAAGTACTGATCGTTCTTGTGCAGCCCTTCCGGCACCTCGACCGCAGCGCCTGCCAGTTCGGCGGGCTCGATCTTGAACTTGAACTGGTGGCGATAGAGGTAATAGCCCTCGGCGGCGACGAAGCGCAGAGTCGCCGAGGTCGGCGAGCTGTTGACCACACTCAGCTTGAACGCTTCGCGCACCGGCAGGAAGTCCGCGCTGTTGTTCAGCGCCTGGCCAAGTGGCGCGGCATTCGGGCGGCTGTCGAAAACCCCGGCGCTCGCGGGCAGAACGACGAGCAACAGCAGCAGGCAAAGGAAGCGTGGCATGGGCATCTCGTGAGGCGGCAATCGCAGCATGATAGCGGAGCTGGCGCTCTGCGGCATGAACCACGCGGTAAGTGAGCGTTGCACTGGCGGGGTGTCGCCTGGCCTGAGGGGAAATTGTGCGGCATAAGGCCGCGAGCATTATCCGAAATAGCGTTGGCTGGTTTAAGGCGAGAGCGGCCGGTCGTAGGGTGGACGACGCCTCACCTACGCGGCCCGACCCGTCCACCGCTCTGCGATTGCAATGGTGGATGAAAAGAGCGTCATCCACCCTACGGCTACTCTCGCCTTTTGCCGGCCTACACCCGAAACGCCTGTACCGCCTGGTTCAACTGGCCACTCAGCTCCTGCAGTTCGCCGCTCTGCTCGCGGCCCCGGCTGATGCGCTGCAGGTTGTCGCCGCCCAACTGGTGGATGCGTTCGCTGTGGTCGCGGATTTCGCTGACGGCGCCGCCCTGGTAGGCGGTGGCATCGGCGATACGCCCGGCCATGCTGATGATGGTGCGAATCGCACCGACAATTTCATCCAGCGCGCCATCGGCTGCTTTCGCCTGGCTGGCTGTGGCTTCGGCATGTTCGACCTGGCTGCGCATCGCTACCAGCGAGCCATTCGCCGCTTTCTGTAGGCGGCCGATCACATCCTGAATCTGCGTGGTAGCCGCGCTGGTGCGTAGCGACAGCGTGCGCACTTCGTCCGCCACCACGGCGAACCCCCGGCCGGCCTCACCGGCACGTGCGGCTTCGATGGCCGCATTGAGGGCAAGCAGGTTGGTCTGCTCGGCGATACTGTGAATCACTGTCAGCACGCTGCCGATGGTGCCCGTCTCTTCGGCGAGGCGCTCAATGGTCTGGGCGTTGCCTTGTACTTCCTCGACCAGCGCATGCAGGCCGGTCAGGCTGTTGCCAATTACCAGCTGGCCTCGCGCCAGGGCGCGGTCGGCGTCGCTGCTCGCGGTAGCGGTTTGGCTGGCATCGTCGGCGACCTGCAGGATGGTCGCTTCCAGTTCGCCAAGGGCGTCGCGGATCTGCGCGGTATCGCTGGCCTGGCGTTCTGCACCCTCATGCAGGCCGCCGCTTAGGTCGGCCAAGGTGTGGCTGGACGCCGAGACCTGGCCGGCATGTTGACGGATGGTGCCGACCAGATCGACCAGATAGGCGCGCAGGCGATTGAGCGACTCTTCGATATCGCGCAGCTCGCGGGTGTTGGTATCCAGATGAATCTCGCCGCTGAAATCCCCAGCGGCCCAGGCCGAGAGTGCTGGCACCAGGCGTTCTAACAAGCGGCTGAGACGACGCTGCAAGGTGTCGATGATCAGCGCGATGAGCAAAATCAGCGCCACCATGACGCCGAGGATCAGGCGCACCTCACCCTGGATGCGGCCATGCTCGCCGCGCACCTGCGGTTCCAGCGTATTGAATGACTGCTGCACGGCATCGAGTCGGGCGCGTGTGGCTGCGGCGAGCTGGCCACGTTGTTCGATAAGCGTGCGAGTGCGGGCCAATTCTGCCGGGTAGCGGCTCAGCAGGCTGTTGAACTCGCGTTTCAGGGCGATGCCGCGATCTCCCGTCTCGGTTGCCTGGCTGTCGCTTTCCAGGCCCATCAACGATGCAAAGGCATTGCCGCCTGACGCGGCTTCATCACTGACGCCAAGCAGCGCCAGGCCATCGAGTGTTTTCGCCTGCTCTTGCAAGGCTTGCACTTCGCGCTCGACTTCGGCCGCCAGCTCGCCGCGTCCGCTGCTGACCAGCTTGTCGCGTGCCAGAGCCAGCCGCGCGAGGTGCTGGGCCGCTTCGAACAGCGGTCGGCGGTAAGCCTGCGCCGCCTCGCCCTGGCCGTCGTCGGCATAGCGCGCGAGTTGCGACAGGGCGCCAGCCAGTTCGCGCTCCGCCTGGATCAACAGGCCTTGCGGATCACCCGAGAGTTTGCCGGCGGCGAGCAACTGGTCGGCAGCGAAGGTTTTCAGTTCACCGAGGCTGCTGATCAGGTCGCCGGTGAGGTTGGCAGGTAACTGGGCGACGTCCTGTTGCAGCGCATCGAGACTCTGCACGGCGGCGCTGTGGCGCAGCGCATCGCCGCTGTCCAGATAGCCCAGGATGTTGCCTGCGGCCTCGCGCTGGAAGTGCTGGGAAAGCCCCAGATACTGCTCCATCAGTACATATGGGCGCTCCAGCGCCCGCTGCGACCACCACAGCGTGCAGGCCAGGGCGATGCCGACACCGACCAGCAGCAGCGTATTGAGATTGGTAAGCGATTTAAGGCGCATGAGGGCTCGACCGACGGCTTAACGGTGCTGGCACTGCGCCATGCAGTGCCGCGAAGTCGGTAAGTTATTGCGCTTTCATTACAGGGCTATGACGACGAGCTATGCGTCACCCTTATGGCGTCAAACAGGCGACTGGCGGTCGCCGTATTGATCACGCGATCGGACGGCAACCGCCTATCCGGGCGGCAGTGGTAAAGGCGATCTCGCGCCTCAGCCATGCACCTCGACGCGATTGCGGCCCGCATGCTTGGCGCGATACAGCGCTTCGTCGGCCTGCTGAGAGAGATGTTTGCCATCCAAGCCGTCACGCAGTTCGGCGATACCGCAGCTGAAGGTACAGCTGAGGTCGTGGGGTTGGGCCGGGTAATGGATTTCAGCGAAGCGTTTGCGCACTTCGTCAAGCACGGTGGCGGCTGTGCGGGCGTCGGTATTGGGCATCACCACCGCGAATTCCTCGCCACCGTAGCGGCCGATGCAATCGCTCTTGCGCAGCCGTTGCTTGAGAAACAGCGCCAGGCTTTTGATCACCCGGTCGCCCATGGGATGGCCATAGTTGTCGTTGACCTTTTTGAAGAAGTCGATATCGAGCATCGCGAAACTCAGCGGCTGCCCGTCACGCTCGGCGCGAAAGCGCGCGTCCTCAAGTAACTGCAGGGTATGCGTATGGTTGAACAGGCCGGTGAGGCTGTCGCGGACCATGCGTGCCTTCAGGTTGCGCGCGCGGTCGGCGCGGTTGCGCACGGTGGCGATCAGGTGACGCGGCTTGATCGGCTTGGTGAGGAAGTCGTCACCGCCTTCGCTCATGGCGTCAAGCTGCTTGTCGAGATCGTCCTCGGCCGACAGGTAGATGATCGGCACGCTGACGTAGCGGTCGTTGTGGCGGATCACCTTGGCCAGCTCGGTACCGCTGCAGGCCGGCATATACATGTCGAGAATGATCAGGTCTGGCTGGAATTCAGCCAGCTCGGCCATCGCCTGGATCGGCTCGGTCAGGGTGCGGGTAACGATGCCGGCGCTGTTGAGTACACGCTCGGTGTGGGTGGCCTGAGCGCGGGAGTCGTCGATGATCAGTACCCGGTAGGGCTCGTACTGGGCAACGTGGGTCAGCACCTCGATACGCTCCAGCAGGCTGGAAGCATCCAGCGTGCCGGTGAAGAACTCGCGGCCGCCGGCACGCACGGCAGCCAGGCGGGTCGGCGTATCGGTGTCTTCATGGCTGTAGAACAACAGCGGGATTTTCTCCTGCAGCCCTTCCTGCACGGCCTGCGCCAGGAGTAGCCCGTTACCGGGTCCGGCGAAGTCGATCTCCATGAGAATGGCCGCTGGATGACGTTCGAGCATGGCGGCGCGGAACGCGTTGGCGGTATCCAGTGGCTTGGCGTTCATGCCAAAGAAATCCAGCTGCTGCGCCAGGCGCTCGGCGCGCTCCAAGTGCTGCAACGCCAGGTACACCGGCTTGCGCAGAGGTGGCAAGGTGGTCTGCTCGAAGCGGTCGCCGTGACGCAGACCGGTGCGCGACAGGCGCTGCATCAACTGGTTGAGCTCGCTGATCACCTCACTGCTGAGGCGGCCGCGGTTGGCACCTACGGTGCTCAGGCAAGCGACGATCTGCAGGGCCAGCTGGCAATGCTCGGTCTGCTCGAAGCGCTCGGCATAACGCTGCAGCAATTGCGCGGCCTCGCGCAGCTCCTGCATACCGGAGTCGTTCCATTCCACGCGCTGCAGGCGTTGCCAGACCTCGAGTACCTGACGGGCCTGATGGATCACGCGCTGCGCGAAATGCTGCTTGAGTCGGTCGCGGCTGGGATCTTCGTGGTCGCTCATTGGCCTTCAATCTATATGGGGCGGTGATCGCTACCGATTGGTGGCTTCCTGCTATCAAGTGGCGCATTTTGCCACTCTCGGGCCGGCAAAGCTGTGAATCGCCCCGCATGCTGGGCAGAGATGCCGTCCGCTGCCGTGCCGTGGCGCTGAATGGATTTGTTACGCGTCACGTCGTGAACAGCTTGCTGCGCTGCGCAGTGAAGTAGCCTTCCCTTATAGTGGCCGGCGTAGGCTGGCTCCGTTCAGACCGGTAAGTATTAGCGCAACCCTGCTAACGGCCTGTGGTCGAAGCCCTGTACGTCGCAGATCAAAGGATAAACGCCATGCTCGATTGGAAAAACCGCACCTCCGGCACGCGCAGTGCCGACGACGGCGCTGCGCCCGGGTCCCGCCGTGTCGGTGGTCGAGTGGGTCGCCTTGTCGGCGTTCTGCTGGGCGTCTACCTGCTGGTCGCGTTGGTGGTTGGCTGGTACTGGAGCCAGGAGCCGGGCTTGTTTCCCGTCCAGCAGCGCATCCAGGCGGCGGCCGAAGGCAGTGGACGCCAGGTGGTGGCCGGCTACACCACGGTGGAAACGCTCAAGCAGGTGGCTGAAACCCTGCTCGACAAACCGGGCGGTTATCTGGCCAACGATTTGGCGCCGCCGGGCCTCTGGCTCGACAACATGCCGAGTTGGGAATACGGCGTATTGGTCCAGGTACGTGATTTCTCCCGCGCGTTGCGCAAGGACTTCGCCCGTTCGCAGTCGCAGTCGACCGAAGATGGCGACCTGGCTCGTGCCGAGCCGCGCTTCAACTTTGACCACCGCAGCTGGGCGTTGCCAGCGGCCGAGTCGGAGTACCGCGAAGGCATCAAGTCATTGGATCGCTACCTGGGCAGGCTGTCCGAGCAGGGCCAGGGTGGTGCGCGCTTCTATACCCGCGCCGACAACCTGAATAACTGGTTTGGTGACGTCGCCACGCGCCTGGGCTCGCTGTCCCAGCGTTTGTCGGCCAGTGTCGGTCAGGTACGCCTGAACACCGAAATCACCGAAACCACGCAGCTGGCTGAAGGCCAGGTGCCGGAAGTGACCGAGCGCACCTACGAAACGCCGTGGCTGCAGATCGACAACGTCTTCTACGAGGCGCGTGGTCAGGCCTGGGCGCTGTCGCACCTGCTGCGTGCCATCGAAGTGGACTTTGCCGATGTGCTGGCGAAGAAGAACGCCACCGTCAGCGTGCGACAGATCATCCGCGAGCTGGAGGCGGCGCAAGCCACCTTGTGGAGCCCGATGGTGCTTAACGGCAGCGGCTACGGCATTCTCGCCAACCACTCGCTGGTCATGGCCAACTACATCTCGCGTGCCAATGCCGCAGTGATCGACCTGCGCCAACTGCTGTCCCAGGGCTGATTGATGGCCATCGCCGAAGCCGAGGTGGCGCACCGCGCCGCCTCGGACGCCGAGCTGATCGCCTGGGTCGACGAGCAGGATCAACTCCTCGGTGCACTGCCACGCGCCGAATTACGTAATCGTGGTTTGATCGGTCGCGGCACGTTCATCCTGCTGTTCAATGCTGCCGGTGAACTCTGTGTGCATCGGCGCACCCTGAGCAAGGCGGTCTATCCTGGGTATTGGGATGTGGCGGCGGGCGGCATGGTGGCGGCGGGCGAAGGTTATCTGGAGTCGGCCGAGCGTGAGCTGGCCGAAGAGCTGGGCATCCGTGACGCGGTGTTGCATGACCAGGGCCGCTTCTATTTCGAACAACCGGACAACCGTCTGTGGTGCGCGGTGTTCACTGCCGTGTCCGATGCACCGCTGGTGCTGCAGCCCGAGGAAGTGCTCGAAGCCCGTTTCGTGACGGTGCAGGCAGCGCTGCAAGATACCCGCAACAATCCCTATTGCCCTGACTCGCTGCAGGCACTGCAGCATTATCTGGCGCGTCGATAACTCCGTCACCGCGGCGCGAGGCCTGGCGGGTCGCCAATCCATCAGCCAGTGGCGCATTTCGCTTCTTAGCACGGGCGGCCTTTGTCGTTACACTGCGCGGCTTTGCCAATCCACTGAGGAAAAACGCGGTGGCCAAGAAAACGTCTTCACTCGCCGGTCTCGGTGGCCTGGTGTATTCCACCGATGCCGGACGGCATTGCCCTGATTGCGGTCAGCCTGTGGATGCCTGCATCTGCTCGCGCACGGCGATCCCGGAAGGCGACGGCATTGCCCGTGTACGCCGCGAGACCAAGGGGCGTGGCGGCAAGACGGTCACCACCGTCAGCGGCGTGCCATTGGCCGAAGAGCCGCTCAAGGAGCTGGCCACCGCGTTGAAGAAACGCTGCGGTTGCGGCGGTTCGCTCAAGGACGGGGTGATCGAGATTCAGGGCGACCATGTTGAATTGCTGCTCGCCGAGCTGCTCAAGCGCGGCTTCAAGGCCAAGAAATCCGGTGGCTGAAAGCCGCCGGCAGGCAACGTTCTAAACTTACCGATTGTCCGGCCAGTCCATTGCCGAGCAACCGTCATTTTCAGGCCTTATGCTCGTCGACCTGATCGACCGCATCAGCCAATCCGCTACAGGGGAGACCTCGATGGCCGCACGACGCACACGCAAGGACGATGGAAGCCAATGGACCGTGGCCGACAGCCGCAGTGTCTATGGCATCCGCCATTGGGGCGCGGGTTATTTCTCGATCAATGACGCAGGCCGTGTCGAAGTTCGCCCCAACGGGCCGGACAGCACACCCATTGACCTCTACGAGCAGGTCGACGAGCTGCGCCAGAGCGGCCTGTCGCTGCCCTTGCTGGTGCGTTTCCCGGACATTCTGCAAGACCGCGTACGCAAGCTGACCGGCGCGTTCGATGCCAGCATCGCGCGCCTCGAATACAACAATCGCTACACCGCGTTGTACCCGATCAAGGTCAACCAGCAGGAAGCGGTGGTCGAGAACATCATCGCCACGCAGAACGTCGCCATCGGCCTCGAAGCCGGCTCCAAGCCCGAGCTGCTGGCTGTGCTCGCGCTGGCGCCGAAGGGCGGCACCATCGTCTGCAACGGTTACAAGGACCGCGAGTTCATCCGCCTGGCGCTGATCGGCCAGAAGCTCGGCCACAACGTGTTCATCGTCATCGAGAAGGAATCGGAAGTTTCCCTGGTGATCGAAGAGGCCGCCGAGCTCAAAGTCGCGCCGCAGATCGGTCTGCGTGTACGCCTGTCGTCGCTGGCTTCAAGCAAGTGGGCCGACACCGGTGGCGAGAAGTCCAAGTTCGGTCTGTCCGCGGCGCAGCTGCTGTCGGTGGTCGAGCGTTTCCGCAAGGCCGGCCTGGATCAGGGCATTCGCCTGCTGCACTTTCATATGGGCTCGCAGATCGCCAACATCGCGGATTATCGCAAGGGCTTCCGTGAGGCGATTCGTTATTACGGCGAGCTGCGCGCGCTCGGCTTGCCAGTCGACCACATCGATGTCGGCGGCGGCCTGGGCGTGGACTACGACGGCACCCACTCGCGCAACGCCAGCTCGATCAACTACGACATGGAAGACTACGCCGACGCGGTGGTCGACATGCTCAAGGAGTTCTGCGACCGCCAGGAAATCCCCCATCCGCACATCTTCTCGGAGAGCGGCCGGGCGATGACCGCGCACCACGCCGTGTTGCTGGTGCAGGTGACCGACGTCGAGCGCCACAACGACGACGTGCCGGAAATCGATCGCAGCATCGAGCAGCCGGAAGTGCTGCAGGTACTGATCGATCTGCTCGGTGACAGCGATCCGGAAATGGTCGCTGAAAGCTATTGGCGCGCAACCCATTACGTCAGTGAAGTGGCCGCGCAGTATTCCGCGGGCAAGCTCGACCTGCCGCAAAAAGCCCTGGCCGAGCAATGCTATTTCGCCATTTGCCGTCGTCTGTACAACCAGCTGAAGGCGCGCCAGCGTTCGCACCGCCAGGTGCTCGACGAGCTCAACGACAAGCTGGCCGACAAGTACATCTGCAACTTCTCGGTGTTCCAGAGCCTGCCGGACACCTGGGCGATCGGCCAGATTCTGCCGATCCTGCCGCTCAACCGCCTGGACGAGGAGCCGCTGCGCCGTGCCGTGCTGCAGGACCTGACTTGCGACTCGGACGGCAAGATCAACCAGTACGTCGACGAGCAGTCCATCGAAACCAGCCTGCCGGTTCACGAACTGCGCGACGGCGAGGATTACGTGCTGGGCATCTTCCTGGTCGGCGCCTACCAGGAAATTCTCGGCGATATGCACAACCTGTTCGGTGACACCGATTCGGTAAACATCTACCAGAACGCCGACGGCAGCATCTACCACGCCGGTATCGAGACCCACGACACCATCGAGGACATGTTGCGCTACGTGCACCTGTCGCCCGAGGAGTTGATGACCCATTACCGCGACAAAGTGGCCAGCGCCAAGATCACCGCGCGTGAGCGTACCCAGTACCTCGACGCGCTGCGCCTGGGCCTGACGCGCTCCTCGTACCTGTCGTACTGACACGGCGGTGCCTGCTCGACCGACGCGGATGTTCGGTCGAGCAGGCGCTGGCGGCTTCAGGCACGGCGGCAGCACTCAGGCGCCCAACACAGGAGAGAAGACCCGTGATGAAGACCTTTGTGGCTTTACTGTCGGCGGCGTTGCCATTGCTTGCGCAAGCGGCTGACGACCCGCTGCAGGCCGAACGTTGGAAAACCCGCCCGCTGATCGTGCTGGCTGCCTCTGCCGATGATCCCTTGCTGGCGCGCGTGCGGCAGGCCTTGCAAGAGCCTGCCAACCGTGAGGCGTTCGTCGAACGCGACATGGTGCTGTACACCGTGGTTGGCCAGCACGGCAGCCGCAACGACCAGCCGCTGGACAGCATCGCCACCAAGCGCCTGCTGCTGGCGCTGGACGCCGGCAACAACCGACCGCAAGTGATTCTGGTCGGCAAGGACGGCGGTAAGAAGATTCAGGAAGGCGCCGATGCCGACCTGCAGGCAATCTTCAATACCATCGACCGCATGCCGATGCGCCAGAGTGAATGATCTGCTGATGGATCAATGCGTTTGCGCAATCTTGGCTCTATTGGCAAGTCCAGTCTCTCCCTAAAGTAGCGTCCATCGATTACCGAGGACGCTGCCATGTCGAGCCCTATCACCCTTCAGGCCGTGGAGAACGAGGCCCAAACCCTCGCGTGCTTCGCGGTCATGTGCGAACTACGACCCCACCTTCACGATGCGCAGGCATTCGTCGAGCAGATCGGCCGTCAGGCTGTTCAGGGCTATCGGCTGCTGGCTGCCTGGCGAGGCGATGAAGTGGTCGCCCTGGCAGGCTACCGGCTGCAGGAAAACACCCTCTACGGGCGGTTCGTCTATCTTGATGACTTGGTGACCCGCGCATCGGAACAGCGCAGCGGCGTCGGTCAGCAGTTGATCGAGGCGGTGCGCGGCGAAGCGCTGCGTGCGGGCTGTGCATATCTGGTACTGGATACCGGCTTGGGCAATGCGCTGGCGCAACGTTTCTATTTTCGGAACGGCTTGCTGGCGCGCGGCATGCACTTCGCCCAATCGCTGCAGGAGATCGGCGCATGAAACGCATCCTGTTACTCGAATGCAGCCCTCATGGGCAGCATGCGCGCGGCAATCGCCTGGCTCGCCAGGTAATCGAGCAACGCTGGCCAGCCGCCGAACTGATCGAGCGCGACCTGGCCACCCAACCGCTGCCGCCCTTGAGCGGCGACTACGCAACCGCGCTTACCGGCTCCGCGCCCTTCGATGACCCGGCGTTCGCCTGTTCGGAGACGTTGATTGGGGAGCTGGAGCGCAGCGATTGCCTGATCATCGCCACACCCATGCACAACTTTACGGTGCCTGCGGCGCTCAAGCTGTGGATCGATTACGTGTTGCGCATCCACCGCACATTCGCCGCCACGCCGCAGGGCAAAGTCGGCCTGCTCGAGGATCGACCGACGCTGGTGTTGGTCAGCGCAGGCGGTTTCTACCAGGGTGAGCGTGCGCGGCAGCCGGATTTTCTCACCGCTTACCTGCGCCACGTGCTCGGCACGCTGGGCATCACGCAGGTCGAGTTCATCCATCTGCAGGGCATGGCCCACGGTGCCGATGCGGCGAATGCTGCTCTGCAGGGCGCGTTGGCGCAGTTGGAACGCACCGCTTACTTTCCCCTCAGCCTGTCCACGGAGATCGCCTCATGAGCACCTTGCGCCTGCCTTACAGCCAGTTATCACCAGACGCCTACAAGGGCCTGCTGGCCACCAAGAACGCCCTGGCTGCCAGCAGCCTGGGGTTGCCGCTGATCGAGCTGGTCTACCTGCGCATTTCACAGATCAATGGCTGCGCCTTTTGCCTGGAAATGCACGCCAAGGCCTTGCGCCAGGGCGGCATGGCCCAGGGCAAACTCGACAGTCTGGCCGGCTGGCGGATCAGCGGGCATTTCAGTGAGGCCGAGCGAGCTGCCCTGGCGTGGGCCGAGTCGTTGACGGAGGTGGCACGAACCAACGCGCCGGACGAAGTTTTCGAGCCGCTCAAAGCCCATTTCGATGATGCGCAGATCAGCGACCTGGCCTTCGCCATCTCGCTGA
The DNA here is from genome assembly GCF_900102335.1 of Phytopseudomonas seleniipraecipitans. Taxonomy (GTDB): domain Bacteria; phylum Pseudomonadota; class Gammaproteobacteria; order Pseudomonadales; family Pseudomonadaceae; genus Aquipseudomonas; species Aquipseudomonas seleniipraecipitans. Next base: position 130,403 of record NZ_FNBM01000003.1, on the reverse strand, counting down.
TGAATGCCTTCAACCGGCTGGCGATCGGCATGCGCCAGTAGCTCGCAGAGACGCTAAAAAGCGAGAGCAACCGTAGGGTGGATGACGCTCTTTTCATCCACCATTGCAATCGCAGAGCGGTGGACGGGTCGGGCCGCGTAGGTGAGGCGTCGTCCACCCTACGACCGTCCACTATCGCCGCTCTGCTGCCCTTCATATCTGCAGCATCGCAGTCGCTTCGAGCAGCACGATCAACTACCGGCGCGGTCCGCCAGCAGGCTGCGGTCGAAGATAAACACGCCGCTGGCTTGCTCGGTGAGCTCCCAGAGCTGCTGCGGGCGGCCCATCTTCGGGAAGTTCTTTTCGCCGGTGTCGCGGATCCAGTTGGCGTCTTTCATCCGCTCCAGGCGCTTGCGCAGTGAGGTGTTATTGATTGTCGTGCCCAGGCAGGCTTGGGCGGCGTTCAGGGCGTCGAGCACCGTGAAGCGCGGCGGCGCCAGGTACAGCGGCAGGCTGGTATACACCGCCTTGCCAGCCAGGCGCTCGACGCTCAATCGGGTCAGCGCCGCGTGGTCGAAGGGCAGGGCGATGCGCCCGTCCAGTACCTCGGCCAGTGGCACGAAGCGCAGGCCGTCATCCGCTGTTTCGGTCTCCGGCGCCAGCAGGGCCAGGTAATAGGTGCTCATCGACCAGCCGCGCGGATCGCGACTGGCGCTGCCTTCGGTGCCGACCTGCTCGAGGTGGCGCGGCATCACCTGGGCCTTGTCGCGCAGCACGCGGTGGGCCGCTTCTTCGAGGTTGGCATCGCGGGTGCTGCCATTGACGATCACCCCCGGCAATGCCCACTGGCCGACAAAGGGATCGCGCTCACGGCAGTGCAGCAACAGGTGCAATTGCCGGCTCTCGGCATCCATGCGCAGGGCGACCAGGTCGACACTCGCCAATACTTCCGCAGCACTCACATCGTCCTCCTGTAAATCGTCATGTCAGCCTGGATTTCCGGCAGTTGCCAGGCCGCGGGAATCGCTTGTCCGCTGGCGATCATCGCGCGAATCGCGCTGCTGTGCACGGTCATCTCCTCGTTCGCCACCAGAAGGCCAAAACGCTCGCGCAGTTCGGCGGCGCGGTGGAAGGTGCCGAGCCGCGTCAGGTTATCCTCGCCGATCACCAGCGCCAGACGCTGCGAGGTCAGGGCGTGATCCTGAGCGATCCGGCACATCAGGTCGTAGCTGTAGACCACCCGACCGTCAGCGCCCAGCTCGCGCTCCACGGGCGAGCACGTTACCCGCCCACCAAAGCGCGCGGCCATACGCTCGACCCAGGCGCAGCGCAAATCGAAGTCGGCCATGCGCTTGGCATCGGCGTGCCGATAGCTCGGTACCACCACCACGTGATCGCAAGTCTCCAGGGTGCGGCGGATCACGCTGGCATGGCCCGCATGAGGCGGGTCGAAGGCGCCGCCATAGACGGCCACGGCAAAGCGCTGTGATGCGGGCTCGGCGCAATCGGCAGCGAAGGTATGAAGGGATGACGGCAGCATCGCGACGCTCCTGAAGGGAAGGTGTTGACAGATATAATACACCTGGTGGAATATGTTTCCACCCCGCAGCGATGCGGCTCCACCAGCAGGAGGTGTTAGATGAAGATCGCCACGTTCGATGTCGATGCGCAGAAAGGCTTCACCAGCCTGTGCCCCGACGAACTGCCAGTGGCCGGCGGCCATGAGATCGCCGCGCCGCTCAACGACATGGCGCGTCGTGGCACCCTGCGTCTGGGCAGCAAGGACGCCCACGCGCCCAACGCCATCTGGGTGGTGGACAGCCATGCGCAGATGCTCCAGCCGCTGACCCACGCCAACGCCGACCTGACGTGGGTCAGCCACTGCGTACCGGGCACGCCGGGCTTCGAGCTGCTGGACGAGTTGCCCGCACCGATCGACTACGATTTCTTTGTCTGGAAGGGCGTCGAGCCCGACCTGCACCCCTACGGCGCCTGCTTCCATGATTTGGCGGGCGCGCGCAGCACCGGCGTCATCGAATACCTTAAGGTCGCCAGCGTGGGCGCGGTGGTGGTTGGTGGCCTGGCGCTGGACTTCTGCGTAAAGAACACAGCGCTGCAATTGCGCGGCGCCGGTTTTCAGGTGTTGCTGTATCTTCCGGCGTGCCGGGCCATTTCCGAGGCCGGCGCGACGCAAGCCATCGACCAGATGCGCGCGCAGGGCATCATCATCTGCGAAGGCAGCGGAGCGCTCGACAGCGAGCTGGCCCGCCTCGAGGAGAGTGACCATGAGTGAGAGCGTATTCGCCCCCAGCATCATCCAGAACCTGCTGGACACTGATTTCTACAAGCTGACCATGATGCAGGCGGTGCTGCACAACTACCCCAACGCCGAAGTGGAGTGGGAATTCCGTTGCCGCAGCAACGAGGACCTGACGCCGTATCTGGCAGAGATTCGCTACCAGATCGAGCAACTGGTCAACACCTCGATCACCCCGGATCAACTGGCCTACCTGGAGAAGATTCCTTTCATCAAGGCGGACTTCATCCGCTTCCTCAGCCTGTTTCGCTTCAATATGCGCTACGTGCACGTCGGCACCGACGACGCCGGCCAACTGGCGATTCGCGTGCGCGGACCGTGGCTGCACGTGATTCTTTACGAGATCCCGCTGCTGGCCATCGTCTCGGAAGTGCGCAACCGTTATCGCTACCGCGAAGTGGTGATCGAGCAGGTGCGCGAGCGCTTGTACGAGAAGCTCGACTGGCTCAAGGGTGAGGCCACCGCGTCCGAACTGGCGGGCTTCCAGCTGGCCGATTTCGGCACCCGGCGGCGCTTTTCCTACCGCGTGCAGGAGGAAGTGCTGCATATCCTCAAGCGTGACTTCCCAGGTCGCTTTGTCGGTACGAGCAACGTGCACCTGGCGCGTGAGCTCGATCTGAGGCCGATCGGCACCATGGCCCACGAATGGTTCATGGCGCACCAGCAGCTCGGCCCGCGCTTGATCGACAGCCAGAAGGCGGCGCTGGAATGCTGGGTCAAGGAGTACCGTGGCCTGCTGGGAATCGCGCTGACCGACACCATCGGCATGTCGAGTTTTCTCGAAGATTTCGATCTGTACTTCGCCAAGCTATTCGACGGCCTGCGCCACGACTCCGGTGACCCGCTGCAGTGGGCCGAAAAGGCCATCGCCCACTACGAGAGCCTGGGCATCGACCCGCAGAGCAAGACGCTGATCTTCTCCGACGGTCTGACGCTGCCCAAGGCGCTTGAACTGTATCGCGCGCTGCATGATCGCATTAACGTCAGCTTCGGTATCGGCACCAACCTGACCTGCGACGTCCCCGGCGTAGAGCCGATGAATATCGTCATCAAGATGATCGACTGCAACGGCCAGCCGGTGGCGAAGATCTCCGATACGCCCGGCAAGACCCAGTGCCGCGATCCCAACTTCGTGACCTACCTGAAACATGTTTTTCGCCTCGAAGCCAACTGAAGCGAACCAAGGGAGACACCATGAGCAATCGACAAGCTGAAATCGCCAACGCCCTGGGCGTCATCGCCCCGTTCACCTCGGACGCCGACGTGGACGCCGAGATCGCCCGGCGCATCGCCTTCATCAAGGACACCCTCATCGCCTCGCGCACCAAGGCGCTGGTGCTGGGCATCAGTGGCGGGGTGGATTCCACCGCAGCCGGTCGCCTGGCCCAGCTGGCGGTGGAGCAGCTGCGTGATGAAAAACAGGATCAGGACTACCGCTTCATCGCCATCCGCCTGCCGCACAAGGTGCAGCACGACGAGGCCGACGCCCAGGCCGCACTGACTTTCATCGCCGCCGACGAAGTGCAGACCATCGACATCGCTCCGGCGGTAGCGGGGCTGGCGGGGCAGATCGGTGAGCTGGCAGAGTTGGCATCGTCACGCCGCGACTTCGTGCTCGGCAACACCAAGGCGCGCATGCGCATGCTGGCCCAGTACACGGTCGCCAACGCCCGTAACGGGCTGGTCATCGGCACTGACCACGCGGCCGAAGCGGTGATGGGCTTCTTCACCAAGTTCGGTGACGGCGCCTGTGACCTGGCGCCGCTCAGCGGCCTGGTCAAAGGCCAGGTGCGGCAGATCGCCGAGCGCCTCGGCGCACCTGCCGCGGTGTTCTCCAAGGTGCCGACCGCCGACCTGGAAGACGAGCGCCCGGGCATCCCCGACGAGCAGGTGCACGGCGTCAGCTACGCAGACATCGACGCCTTCCTGCAAGGCAAGCCGGTCAGCGACACGGTCTACCAGGCCATCGTGCAGACCTACGACAAGACCCAGCACAAGCGCGAATTGCCGCTGGTGCCTTGAGCCCTGCAGCGTGACCCGCAAGCCCGCCTCTTCAGGCGGGCTTTTTTATGGGTAGGCGGCTGCGGGCGTGGCGCGCTTATCCGCCGGGCGCCGCCAGCCATCGATCGCGACGCGCCAAATGCCAGGCCAGGGCGCCGAGTGCCAGGCCGCGCAGTGCCATGAAGATCAGGAAGGCGATCCACAGTCCGTGGTTACCGAAGCCCTGTAGCGCCAGCGCAATGGGCAGGCCGAGGGCCAGGGCCACCAGCATCGCGTTGCGCATTTCGCGGGCGCGGGTGGCGCCGATGAACAGGCCATCGAGCAGGTAGCTCCACACCGCGAACAGGGGCAGCAGGGCGAGATAGGGCAGGTACTGCATGGCGGTTTCGCGCACGGCGGGAATGTTGGTCTGCAGATCCACGAACAGGTGGCCGCCCGCGGCGAAGAACAGCGCGAACAGCAGGCTGGCCAGCAGCGACCAGAGACCGGCGACGATCAGGCTGCGCCTGAGCGCCAGGCGATCACGCGCGCCGATGGCGTGGCCGCACAGCGCTTCGACCGCGTGGGCCAGGCCATCCAGCGCGTAGGCGGTGACCAGCAGGCCGTTGAGCAGCAGCGCATTGGCCGCCACCGTGGCATCGCCGAGGCGCGCACCCTGGATGGTGATCAGCAGGAACACCGCCTGCAGCGCCAGCGAGCGTAGAAAGATGTCGCGGTTGACTGCCAGCAGTGCTCGCCAGCTCTGCCACTTGCCCATCGCCGCCCACTGCGTACGGCCAGGGTGACGGCGCAGCGCACCGCGGGTCAGCGCCAGGCCGACCAGCAGGCCGCCCCACTCGGCGAGCACCGCAGCGCGCGCCGCGCCGACCACCTCCCAATGCAGGCCGAGCACGAACCACAGCGACAACACGATGTTCAGCAGGTTGGTGACCAGCAGCATCACCAGCGGCGCGCGCGCGTTCTGCGCGCCGAGCAGCCAGCCGATCAGCGCATAGTTGGCCAGCGCAGCAGGCAGGCCGAGCAGGCGGGTCTGCAGGAACTCGCGGGTCAGCGCATCCAGCTCCGCCGACGGGTTCATCAGCCCGAGGGCCAGGCCGCTGAACGGCACTGCCAGCGCGCCTAGGGTCAGCGCCAATACTGCGGCGAGCAGCAGACCCTGCACCAACACCTGGCGCAACGCGCCGCCATCGCCGCGCCCACATGCCTGCGCGGCAAACCCGGTGGTGCCCATGCGCAGGAAGCCGAGCAGCCCGACGATCAGGATGTACAGGCTGCTGCCCACTGCCACCGCGCCCAGCTGATGGGCGTGGGGCAGGTGGCCGACCACAGCGGTGTCGACCAGTGCCACCAGCGGCACGGAGAGGTTGGAGAGAATCATCGGCGCGGCGAGCGCCCACACCTTGCGGTGGGTCGGCGCGTCGCGCCAGGCATCACGAAACATGCAGGGCTTCCTTTGGGCTGCGCATTATAGGGGCAGAACCGCCGCATGCCGCGGGCTTGGTGGTGCGCATGCAGCGCTCACGATGATATGGCATGCACGCCGCGCTTCTGGGATAGTTGCCACACGTCGTATCACTGCAAGGTGGCCCGCTCGTCCACAAGACGACTTGGCTGCGCTGGCGCCCCAGGGTGCCGTTCTCCGTGCCGACCCCGGCACGTCTGGCGAACCATCCGCTCGCCGCTGGATCTGCTGCGCTGTTGACCTTGGTCGAGGCGCACGCACTTAAAACAACTAGAACCGCGATCCATTCAAGGATGCCCCATGAAATTCACTCGTTTCTTTGCGGCCATGGCCGCAACTGCTGCACTGTCGGCCGGCTTCGCTGCCCAGGCTCGCGAATATTCCGTTTCTACCGTCCTGTCGGATGCTTTCCCATGGGGCCAGGCTGCGCAGAAATGGGCAGATCTGGTCAACGAACGATCCGAGGGGCGCGTCACTCTGCGCGTCTACCCCAACGCCCAGCTGGTCGCCGGTGACCAGACCAAGGAGTTTTCGGCGATGCGCTCCGGGCTGATCGACATGGCCGTCGGCTCGACCATCAACTGGTCGCCACAAGTGCCTGAGCTGAACCTGTTCTCCCTGCCGTTTCTGATGCGCGACAACGCGGATCTCGATGCCATTACCGGAGGCGAGGCTGGCAAGCTGGCGTTCGCCGCCATCGAGCAGCGCGGCATCGTCCCGCTGGCGTGGGGCGAGAACGGGTTCCGTGAAGTTTCCAACTCCCGCAAGCCCGTGCGTGCGCCGGCTGATCTGGCGGGCCTGAAGATCCGTGTGGTCGGCTCGCCGCTGTTCCAGGATACCTTCAGCGCGTTGGGCGCCAACCCGACGCAGATGAGCTGGGCCGATGCCAAGCCAGCGCTGACCACCGGCGCCGTCGACGGCCAGGAAAACCCGCTGTCGGTGTTCGACGTGGCGCGGGTCGATCAGGTCGGCCAGAAGTACCTGACGCTGTGGCACTACATGGCCGACCCGCTGATCTTCGCGGTCAACCAGCGCGTGTGGAAAACCCTGCCGGAAGCCGACCGTGAATTGCTCGAACAGGCGGCGATCGATGCCGGCAAGTGGGAAGTCGAGCTGTCGCGTGGTCAGCAGGCGAAGCGCCTGGAAGACATCCGCAGCCGCGGCGTTGAAGTGGTCGAGCTCAGTGAGGCCGAACGCCAGGCGTTCGTCGATGCGACCCAGAGCGTCCACGAAAAGTGGGCACCGAAAATCGGTGACAAGTTGCTCGACACTGCCCGCAGCGCCATTGCCCAGCCCTGATAAGTGTGAGGGAGCCGGCCCCGGCTCCCGTTTTGCTGCGAGAACCTCATGAACAAACAAGCGGACGCGCCGCTCGAGCGCGGGCTCGCCACCCTGGCGCTGCTGATCATCGGCCTGATCAGCCTGGCCAACGTGGTGGTGCGTTACTTCACCAACGCCTCTTTTGCCTTCACCGAAGAATTGTCGGTGTTCCTTCTGGTCGTCCTGACGTTCGCGGGCGCCTCGGTGGCGCTGCGCCGCAATCGGCATATTCGCATCGGGTTTCTCGAACGGCTGTGCCCGGCGCTGCGCACGCCGCTGATCATCCTGCAATGGCTGGCGGCGACGCTGGTGTTGGGGCTGGTGCTGTGGTTCGGCGGGCAATTCGCGCTGGAGGAATACCAGTGGCAATCCGAGTCGCCAGGCCTGGGGCTGCCGAACTGGTGGTACGTGGTCTGGCTACCGGTGCTCAGCCTGCTGATGTTCGTGCGCTTGTGCCAGATGACCCTGGAGCGGCTGCGCGGGGGCGAACACGATGAGTCCTGATCTGTGGTTGATCGCCAGTTTTCTGGTGTTGCTGCTGCTCGGCGTGCCGGTGGCGTTTGCCCTAGGGCTTTCTGGCGCTATCGGCATCATCGCCGGGCTGTCGCCGGAGATGCTCGCGACCCTCGGCACCAACACCTACAACGGCGTGGCCAAATACCCGCTGATCGCCATCCCTCTGTTCATTCTCACCGGCCTGGTATTCGAGAAGGCCGGAGTGGCGCTGCGTCTGGTGCGTTTCGCCCAGGCGATGATCGGTCCGCGCCACGGTGGCCTGGCGATGGTGGCGGTGCTGGTCTGTCTGATCATGGGCGGCATGAGCGGCTCCGGTCCGGCGGACGCGGCCGCGGTGGCCATGGTGATGCTGCCGAGCATGACCAAGGCGGGCTACCCCAAGCCGTTTTCCGCGACCCTGATCGCCGCATCAGCCTCGACCGCCATCCTCATTCCGCCGTCGATCGCGTTGATTCTGTATTCGATCGTGGTGCCGGGCGTCGACTTGCGTGCGCTATTCGCGGCCGGCCTGTTTCCCGGCATCCTCGCCGGTGCGGTGCTGCTGCTGCCGGTCTGGCTGCTGGCGCGCCGCTACGGCTGGGAGTCGCCTGAAGGCGTCGAGCGGCCGCCGTTGTGGCCGAGCTTCAAGCAGGCATTACCGGCATTGTTCGCGCCAATACTGATTCTCGGCGGCCTGCGCAGCGGCCTGTTCACACCCACCGAAGCTGCCGTGGTAGGCGTTGCCTACGGTGTAGCGGTCGGGCTGTTCGTCACCCGTGAACTGGACTGGCGCAGCCTGTGGCGCCTGTGTGGTGAGGCCGCGGTGATTTCCGGGGTGGTGATGCTGATCATCGCCCTGGCCGGGATTTTCGCTTGGGCCGGCACCATGCTTGGCACATTCCGGCACATGGCCGAGTGGCTGATCTCGCTGTCCGATAACGGCACGGTGCTGCTGGTGCTGGTGATGATCGCCGTGCTGCTGGCCGGCATGCTGCTGGACGCCATCTCGATCTACCTGATCCTGATGCCGATCCTCATCCCGGTGATGCAGCACTTCGGTTGGAACCCGGTGTGGTTCGGCATTTTGCTGGCCATGAACATCGCTATCGGCCAGTTCACCCCGCCGGTGGCGATCAACCTGATGGTCACCGCCGAAGTGGCGAAGATTCGCCTCGAGCAGACCATCGGTTGGGCGCTGCTGTTCGTTGCGGTGATGGGCTGTGCGCTGGTGCTGGTCGCCGTTTTTCCGGAAATCGCGCTGTGGTTGCCGCGGGTTCTGGGGTACGCGGTCGATTGAGCCGTTGGGCACCGGGCGCCTGGATGCGGCGCCCGGTGCCCCAGCGCTCATGCAAGCGGTTGGCGGTCGCCTTTTGTTGAAAATAGTTATCAGCGGCGATATGTTCGCAACCCGTTCCCCTGCACGAGATTTCTCGAGTGCGTCCGCCCCACGACTCCGATGCCCAGGACGGCCAGTTTCAGCGCCATGCCGGTGAGCTGCTGCGCTTCTTTACCCGCCAGGTGAAGTGCGACGAGCTGGCCGCTGACCTGCGCCAGGAAACCTGGCTGCGCTTTCAGCGTCGTGGCAGCGGCGATGTGGAGAACCTGCGCGCGTTTCTCTACCGCATCGCCCGTAACCTGATCATCGACCACCGGCGCCAGCAGCAGGCGCGGCCGGTGCAGGAAAGCGTGTCGGTCGAACTGGAGTCGGATCAGCCAGGGCCCGAACAGATCGTCGAAGGCGGCCAACAGCTTGCCCGCCTGCAGGATATTCTTCAGGATCTGCCACCCCACCTGCGTCAGGCCCTGTTGTGGAACCGCCTCGAGGGCCTGACCCAGAAGGAAATCGGCCTGCGTCTCGGCGTCTCCGAAAGCATGGCCGGGCGCTATATCCTCAAGGCCCTGGAGCAGTGTCAGCAAAAAATGGATGTGATGCCGTGACCGCCGATTCGTCGCTTCTCGCCCAGGCCAGGGAATGGCACGTGCTGCTGCATTCCGGCCGCGCCACTGCCGCTGATCGCGCCGCCGCCAGTGCCTGGCGTTGCACCTCGCCTGCGCACGAGCAGGCCGCCATGGACGTGGAGCGGTTGTGGGCGTTGCTTGGGCAGCTGGGTGAACAACCGGCCAGCGAACCAGCCGCTGCGCAAGTGCGCCCGCTGCGTCGGCGACGATCATTGCGCTGGGCCGTGCCGCTGGCGAGCGCCGCGCTGTTGGTGCTGGCGCTTTGGCTGCCGCAGGGCGCGTGGATGAGCTGGAACGCCGACTTCGCCACCGCGCCGGGCGAGATACGCAGCGTCGAACTGGAAGACGGCTCCATCCTCACCCTCAACGGCGCGACCGCGCTGGACTGGACGATCAGCGAGGGCCGCCGGGAGATTCGTTTGTACCGCGGCGAAGCGGACTTCCAGGTGGCCAAAGATTCCACGCGGCCTTTTTTCGTCGAGGCCGGCCCGGCGCGCATTCGCGTCACCGGCACGCGGTTCGATGTCGACTACGACGGCCAGGACGTCTTGCTTGCAGTGACCGAAGGGCAGGTGCAGGCCAGCGATGCCCAGGCGCCGCCGCTGTTGGTCGGTGCCAGCCAGCAGGTGCGCTGGAGCGGCGAGCGCTTGCAGCCGCTACAAGCCCTCGATGCCCGTCAGCAACTGGCCTGGCAGCGTGGCAAGCTGGTGTTTCGCGCGCAACCGCTGAGCGAGGTGTTCACTGAGCTGGAGCGCAGCCAGCGCCAGCGGGTGATCTTTCTCGACCAGAGTGTGCGCGACCTCAAGGTGACTGGCGTATTCGCCCACGATGACCCGCAGGCGGTGCTGCGTGCCATCGAAAGCAACCTGCCGGTGCGGCTCGTGCGCCTGCCTGGTCTGCTGCTGGTCAGCCGCAGTTGAGCGGCTTTGCGCGCCTCTGAAGCGCGCGCGATGAAAAATAGTTTTCATTGGCGGTTCAGAAGTGCCTGGCTGTTTCGTCTTCCGTTTCTGCAAATGCGACTTTTTCGCATGAACCTTCGCAGAACAGGACACCCGCATGCGTATGACGCGTTCTCCTCTTTTCCAGGCACTGGCTGCCGCCCACCTGTTGCTCGCCGCCGCCAGCGCGTCGGCAGTGGAGTTCGACCTTCCGGCCCAGCGCCTCGACGTGGCGCTCACCGATTTCGCCGAGCAGGCCAATGTACGCCTGCTCTACGACGCCAGCCTGACCGAAGGCGACCGTCAGGCGCCGGCGCTGCAGGGTGACTATTCGGTTGCCGAAGGCCTTCAGCGGCTGTTGCAGGGCAGTGGCCTGAGCTACCTGATCGGCACCGACGGCACGGTCAGTCTGGTGCCACTCAGCGGCGACGCGACTTCACTGCAGCTCGATGCCACCACCGTCAACGGCCAGGCCGAGGGGCGCCTCGACCTGCCGGTGGAATACGCCGGTGGCCAGGTCGCCCGCGGTGCGCGCATCGGCATGCTGGGCAATCAGGATATGCAGGACGTGCCGTTCAGCGCCGCCAGTTATACCAACGAACTGATCGAGAACCGCCAGGCGCGCAGCCTCGGCGAGGTGCTGGCCAGCGACCCGGCGATTCGCCAGTCCAATGGTTTCGGTAATTTCTCCCAGGTATTCGTGGTGCGCGGCTTTCAGCTGTACACCGACGATATTGCTTTCAACGGCCTGTACGGCATTTTGCCGCGGCAGATCATCTCCACCGAAGCAGTAGAACGCGTTGAGGTTTTCAAGGGCGCCAACGCCTTTCTCAATGGTGTCGCGCCAGGTGGTAGCGGGGTGGGAGGGGCCATCAACGTGGTTTCCAAGCGGGCCGAGGACACGCCCAACCGCAGCATCACACTGGACTACGCCAGCGACTCGCGCACTGGCGGCCATGTCGACCTTGGCCGCCGTTTCGGCGAAGACAACCGTTTCGGGGCCCGCGTCAATGTGGCCAAGCGCGACGGTGAATCGGCCGTCGACGGCGAGCATTCGCACTTCAGCCTGGCCACCGTCGGCCTGGACTACCGCGGCGAGCGTCTGCGCCTGTCGACTGATTTCGGCTACCAGAAACAGCGCATCAACGAAGGCCGCTCGGTGGTCTACCTGACCACGGACGGGTTGGGCGGCAAGGTGCCCAAGGTGCCTGACTCCGACGCCAACTATTCGCAGCCCTGGAGTTGGTCGCAGCTGGAAGACACCTACGGCATGTTCAACGCCGAATACGACCTGGGTGAAAACTGGACGGCGTACCTGGCTGGTGGCGGCAAATACACGCGTGAGAACGGTGTGTATTCCTCGGTGTACGTGGCATCACCGGATGGCCGCGGTCAGGTTGGCCGGCTGTATTCGCCCCTCGATCAGGAAACTTTCAGCAGCGTGGCTGGCCTGCGTGGCAACCTGCAGACCGGTCCGGTGAGCCATCAGCTTAACGTTTCCATGAATGGGCTTTGGCAAGAGCGGCGCAACGCTTTTGAATCGACATCAACGACCCCAGTCAACAACCGTGTGCCCGGCAATCTTTATGATCCGCAACCGGTGCGCGAACCGGTCGCCAGCGTCAGTGGCGATCTACACGACCCGCGCAAGACCGCCAAGGTGATCACTCGCAGTGTGGCCGTTTCCGACACGCTGGGTTTTTTCGATGACCGGCTGCTGGTGACGCTGGGGCTGCGCCGCCAATCCATCGGCGCGGATGCCTGGAGCGCGGGCACCGGCGCTCGCACCGCCAACTACCAGGACAGCATCACCACGCCTGCTTACGGCCTGGTGTTCAAGGCGACCGATGTCGTGTCGCTGTATGCCAACCGCATCGAGTCTCTGCAGCAGGGGCCGACTGCGCCGGCTGCCGCCAGCAACCGCGGAACGATGTTCGCGCCCTATCGCACCAAGCAGATCGAGGCCGGCGTCAAACTGGACTGGGGCACCTTTGGCGGCAGCCTTGGCGTGTACCGGATCGAACAGCCGCAGGGCGTGACCCAGAACGGCGCCTTCAGCGTGGACGCCCAGCAGCGTAACCGCGGTGTGGAACTCAACCTGTTTGGCGAGCCACTTCCCGGGCTACGCGTGCTGGCGGGCGCGACGCTGATGGACACCGAACTCAGCGGTACGGCCAATGGCGCCAATGATGGTAACCGCGCCGTTGGCGTGCCCGAGTTTCAGTACAACGTGGGCGCTGACTGGGACGTGCCTGGCGTTGCCGGCCTGAGTTTCAACGGCCTGCTACTGCGTACCGGCGGGCAGTACTACGACACCGCCAACACCCTGAGCATCCCCGCCTGGACCCGCGTGGACCTGGGTGCCCGCTACGCCCTGAAATTGGATGAAGAGCGCCAGCTGACCTTGCGCGCCGGCCTCGAAAACGTTGCCGACAAGGCCTACTGGGCGTCCACCAATGGCGGTTATCTGACTCAGGGCGAGCCGCGTACGTTGAAGGTATCGGCCACCCTGGATTTCTGATCAACCCAACGCATAGCGCGGCGCCTAGTGAAGCGTCGCGCTATGCGGGAAACGCTCCCGGGTGTCGCTGCGCTCGACCCAGGCTACTGGGTAGGGCGCCGGGCTCAATTGAAGCTGTACGACACGCCGACGAACGCCCCGAAGCCCTCACCCGGCGTCGAGCGGGCAACGTCGGCGCCGTTGTCGTTGTAGCCCGGCGTGACGGTGGCGGCGTAGCGTTTGTCGGTCAGGTTGCGCAGGTCCAGCCAGGTCTGCCAGTCGTCTTTCGGCGAGGCGTACCCAAAGGTCGCACCGAAGATCGCGTACGCGTCGGCGTAGTAGGAGTTGGCGTAATCCACCGCGACCTTGGAGGCGTACTGGCTGTTGAGCCCGGCGTAGAAGCCGCTCGGGTGGTCGTAGCGCAGCTCGGCCTGGTAGTAATGGCGCGGCAGGCCCGGCAGACGGTTGTCGCCGAAGGCATCGTCGTCGCGGTAGTGGAAGTCGCTGAAGGTGTAGGCCTGGCGCAGGGCCAGGGCGCCCGCCGCACCGCCGTTCCACAGCGGGCTGTCGAGGCCCAGTTCGATGCCCTGGTGGATGGTCGGGCTGGCGTTGGCCTCAGAGGGAGGAATCCCAGGAGTGATTTCCACCGTCAGCAATTCGTTGCGCACCAGCGAGTAGTAGTAAGCGAGATCCCACTGGCCCAGCACGGAGTCGCCACGGCCGCCGATTTCAAAGGTCGTAGCCGTCTGATTGTCCAGCGAGATCGGCGCGCGCTGGCGAGCGCTGTAGGGCTGATTGCTGTTCGGGAAGCGCAGCGGCGAACTCCAGAGCATCGACCAGGCGTGAGGCGGCTCGACCGAGCGGCTGATATTGCCGTACAGCTGTACGTCCGGGTTGAGTTGGTAGCGCAGGCCGATGCGCGGCGCGTAGTCCCACGTATGTTCGCTAAGCTTGTCGTCGGTGGCCGGCCAGGTCACCTGTACTTCACGGCGCGTGTAGATCAACGCCAGGCCGCTGGTCAGCCACAGATCGGGCGCCAGTTCGGTTTCGTTGCCGATGTGCAGCACGTTGTCCGAACCCAGGTGCTCGTAAGCGCGCATCAGGGTGCCGGCCGGGTAATCGGTGCCACCGACACTGATCGGTAGCGCTGCATTTTCCTTGGACTTGCTGCTCGGCAGGTTGGTGGTGCTGCGAAAGCCGACGGTGGTGGTGCTGTCGAGCCCGAACAGGCTGTGGCGACGGGTGTAGTTCAGGGTGCCGCTGACATCGCTGTAGTCCACGCGCACCCGGTAGGTGTTGCCGTTGGGCGAGCTGTTTTCGACGATATCCATCGGGTAATGGTGATAAGCCAGGCCGGCCACCAGGGTGGAATCGTCATCGATCTGCCAGGTGGTCTTGTTGGCCAGCCAGGTGCTGCCAGGTTGGTCACGGTGCGCGTCGATGCGCAGGTTGTTGGCGGCGGCTGCCCGTGGATCGTGCTCGATCTGTGCCTTGCTCAGGCGGCCTGGTACTTCGTGTTCGGTCTCCCGGTAGCGCAGGTAGAAGCGCGTTTCCAGGTTCTCGTTGAGGCGATAGCCGACGTTGGCGGCAACGCCCTGGCCTTTGCCCGACGAATGATCCTGATAACCGTCGTAACGGCTGTCGGTAACATTGATGTAGTAATCGAAGTCGCCCAGCACCTGGCCGGAGCTGATGCTGCGTTTCTGGTAACCGTGGCTGCCGGCTTCATAGCGCAGTTGCAACTTGTCGGCATCACGGCCGGTGCGGGTGATGTAGTCGATGGCGCCACCCAGGGCCAGCGAGCCCTTGTCGAAACCATTGGCGCCGCGCAGCACTTCGGCGCGGCTCAGCCACAGCGGCTCCAGCAACTCATAGGGCGTGCCGCCCGAACCGGTCAACGGCAGACCGTCGAGCATGATGTGGTTACCGGAGGCGTGGGAGCCGGTGCCGCGGTTGATGCCCGAGCCGCGGATGGCAATCTTGATGCCCTCGTTGCCGGGCGATTGCGCATACACGCCCGGCTGGTAGGCCAATACATCCTGATCGCCAGCCACGCGGCCTTCTTCGACGCGCTGCAGATCAACCAGGTTGGTGCCGCCCGGTACCCGCTTGAGCTGCTCCTCGGCCGCCTGCTGTTCGGTCAGCGGCTGGTCGGATACCCGTATGCCGTCCAGTTGAAGGGCGCCCGGTGTGGTCTGGGCATGGGCGACGGGAAGCGCCGCACAGGTCAGCAGGCTGGCTGCCAGCAGGTGGCACGGGCGCAGGGCAAAGGGGGGCAGGGAACGCATTATCGGGAATCTCCATGGGAACAGCTGGCAGCGGTTGTAGCAGGCAGCGCCGGATAGGACGGCCGCCGCGCAGGATAAGCCACGTCTTCCCTTCGTCCGATAGTCCGCACAGCGACCAGGCTCATGGAACTAAGTCAGAACGCCGCACGTGACGGCCTGTCGCGCGGCAACCCACCACGGCGGCAAGACGCGCGGTGGGGCGTAGTCTTCTGCAGAGCGGTTGATCCAGGTCAAGGCGGCATTTGCCGGACCTGCTCGAGCCGTTGCAGACAACCAGAAGTCGGTCAACGACAAACCTGATGAGGACGCCTACATGTTCGGCCTAGAGGCTTTGGATCTTGCGCGCATCCAGTTCGCCTTCACCATTTCCTTCCACATCATCTTTCCGGCCATCACCATCGGCCTGGCGAGTTACCTGGCGGTGCTCGAAGGCCTGTGGCTGAAAACCGGGCAAACGGTGTACCGCGACCTCTACCACTTCTGGGCGAAGATCTTCGCGGTCAACTTCGGCATGGGCGTGGTCTCCGGCCTGGTGATGGCCTACCAGTTCGGTACCAACTGGAGCGCCTTCTCGGATTTCGCCGGCTCGGTGACCGGGCCGCTGCTGGCTTACGAGGTGCTTACCGCGTTCTTCCTCGAAGCGGGCTTCCTGGGCGTCATGCTGTTCGGCTGGAACCGCGTCGGGCCGGGGCTGCACTTCTTCTCGACGATCATGGTGGCGGTTGGCACGCTGATCTCGACCTTCTGGATTCTCGCCTCCAACAGCTGGATGCAGACGCCCCAGGGTTTCGAGATTGTCGACGGCCGGGTGATCCCGGTGGACTGGTTCGCCGTGGTGTTCAACCCTTCGTTCCCGTACCGCCTGGCGCACATGGCCACCGCCGCGTTCCTCGCCACCGCGTTCTTCGTCGGCGCCTCGGCGGCTTGGCACCTGCTGCGTGGCCGCAACACGCCTGCAATGCGCAAGATGTTCTCCATGGCGCTGTGGATGGCCTTGCTGGTCGCGCCGGTGCAGGCGGTGATCGGCGACTTCCATGGCATCAACACCCTTGAGCACCAGCCCGCGAAGATCGCCGGCATCGAAGGCCACTGGGACAACAGCTCCGGTGAGCCAACCCCGTTGATCCTGTTCGGCTGGCCGGACATGGAGCGTGAGGAAACCCGCTTCAAGGTGGAGGTGCCCTACCTGGGCAGCCTGATTCTCACCCACAGCCTGGACAAGCAAGTGCCGGCGCTCAAGGAGTTCGCCAAGGAAGACCGGCCCAACTCGACCATCATCTTCTGGTCATTCCGCATCATGGTCGCCATGGGCATGCTGATGATCCTCACCGGCCTGTGGAGTTTGTGGCTGCGCTGGCGCGGCGGGCTCTTCGAGTCGCGGGCGTTTCTGTACTTCTGCCTGTGGATGGGGCCCTCTGGGCTGATCGCCATCCTCGCCGGCTGGTTCACCACCGAGATCGGCCGCCAGCCGTGGGTGGTCTACGGGATCATGCGCACCGCCGACGGGGTGTCGGCGCACAGCGCCGGGCAGCTGGGCCTGACCCTGGTGCTCTTCGTGGTCATCTACTTCGCGGTGTTCGGCGCCGGCATGAGCTACGTGATGCGCCTGGTGCGCAAAGGCCCGGTCACCGGCGAAGGTGACCATCAGCACGAAGGCGGGCCGGGCACTCGGCATACGCCCGCGCGGCCGCTGTCTGCACCCAAGGAGGGGACGCACGACAGTGACCACGGTGGTGAAAACACAGAAGGGAGGGCATGACCATGGGTATCGATCTCTCGATCATCTGGGCGGTGATCATCGTCTTTGGCGTGATGATGTACGTGATCATGGACGGCTTCGACCTGGGCATCGGCATCCTCTTCCCGTTCGTGCCGGACAAGGGCGAGCGCGACATCATGATGAACACCGTGGCGCCGGTCTGGGACGGCAACGAAACCTGGCTGGTGCTCGGCGGCGCCGGGCTGTTCGCAGCGTTCCCGCTGGCCTATTCGGTGGTGCTCAGCGCGCTGTACCTGCCGTTGATCTTCATGCTGCTGGGGCTGGTGTTCCGCGGCGTGGCCTTCGAGTTCCGCTTCAAGGCACGCGACCACAAGCGGCATATCTGGGACAAAGCCTTTATCGGCGGCTCGGTGGCGGCGACCTTCTTCCAGGGCGTGGCGCTCGGCGCCTTCATCGAAGGCATTCCGGTCGAGGAGCGGGCGTTTTCCGGTGGCTCGCTGGACTGGCTGGCGCCGTTCCCGCTGTTCAGCGGCCTGGGCTTGATCGCCGCCTACGCGCTGCTCGGCTGCACCTGGCTGATCATGAAAACCGAAGGCCGCCTGCAGCAACAGATGCACGACATGGCCCGCCCGCTGGCGCTGGCCCTGCTGGCGGTGATCGGCATCGTCAGCCTGTGGACGCCGCTGTCCCAGGCGAGCATCGCCGAGCGCTGGTTCACCCTGCCCAACCTGTTCTGGTTCGCCCCGGTGCCGCTGCTGGTGCTGGCGAGCTTCTTCTACCTGCTGCGCTCGGTGGCCAACTACGACAACAGCAAGCCGTTCGTGCTGACCCTGGCGCTGATCTTCCTCGGCTACAGCGGCCTGGGTATAAGCCTGTGGCCGAACATCGTGCCCGGCTCGCTGACCATCTGGCAGGCCGCCGCACCGCCGCAAAGCCAGGGCTTCGCGCTGGTCGGCGCGTTGCTGATCATCCCGATCATCCTCGTTTACACCGCCTGGAGCTACTACGTGTTCCGCGGCAAGGTCACACCGGATCAGGGGTACCACTGATGCTAGGCAAACCCACCGAAAAGAAACCCCTCTGGCAACGCATCGCCTGGCTGGCCGGCATCTGGACGGTCAGCGTGCTGAGCCTGGGGCTGGTGTCGTATCTGCTGCGGCTATTTATGAATGCGGCGGGGTTGAGTACCCCGTAGGAGGGCTGATCGTTCCCACGCTCCGCTTAGGAGCGGTCTCAGTGGGGCTGTTCGGGTTACGAATGGTGGACAAGCTTCGCGTTGTCCACCCTACTTGTCGGTAGGGCGTAGGGTGGATGACGCTTTATCCATCCACCATTGATCGTTCCCACGCTCCGTGTGGGAACGCCTCCCGTGGCGCTCCGCGCCGCATATGCAGGCTTGGCTACCGAGGAGTCAGGCGCGGAGCGTCCTGCTGATGCATTCCCACGCAGAGCGTGGGAACGATCCGGTGTCCCGTTACTGCCCCGGCACCGCCAGCCAGTGCCCCAGGGTTTTCTGATAGGCGCCGGTGGCCTTGCTCAAGTGCAGCCACTGATCCACATAGCTCTTCCAGGCCATATCGTCGCGGGGCAACAGGTAGGCCTTCTCGCCGTATTGCATGTAGTCCGTCGGGTTGACGGCGCACAGGCCGGGCATGCGTTTCTGCTGATACAGGGCCTCGGACGAGTCGGTGATCATCACATCGGCACGCTTATCCAGCAGTTCCTGGAAAATGGTCTTGTTATCGTGGAAATTCAGCTGAGCCTTTGGCAGGTAGGCCCGCGCAAAGGCCTCGTTGGTGCCGCCGGCCGGTTCGATCAAACGCACCGAAGGCTGGTTGATCTGCTCGATGGTCTGGTAGCGCGAAACGTCTTCACAGCGCACCAGCGGAATCTTGCCGTCGACATCCAGCATGCTGCTGAAAAAGGCCTTCTTCTGGCGCTCCAGCGTCACCGAAATACCGCCCATGCCGATATCGCATTTGCCCGCCACCATATCCGGCATCAGGGTTTTCCAAGTGGTCGGCACCCACTGCACCTTCACCCCAAGGCTCTGTGCGAGCGACTGGGCCATCTCGATATCGATACCCTCGTACCCGCCGTCCTGGCGCAGGAAGGTGTAGGGCTTGTAATCGCCGGTGGTGCACACCGCCAGCTGTCCCTTCTCCAGCACCTTGTCTAGGTGTGAAGGCGTTTCCTGAGCTTGGGCAAAACCCGATAGCCCGATAAGCAAGGTGGTGATAGCGCTGATTTTTAGATTTTTCATGGTGGGTCGAACTCGCGATTGAAGGCGGGGGTAGCGAGGGGACAAGGTAAGGACTGGGGCTTGGTGGGGCAAGACCTAGAGGAAGGCGGGGAATTTTTAGTTGTTATTCTGACGTAGGTACTTTGAGCAAGTAGGGTGGATGACGCTTTTCTCATCCACCATAGCGATAACAGATAGACCTTCGCTACAAGGCGCGACCTGTTGTTAATCGAGCTGAATACAAAATCGGCTCCGACAGTGCGCCCTCAAATAGCCGTCTGTCGATACCATGCCCGCCGCTCTGGTTGCCCCATCCCGCCAATCCTTCCCATACTGCCTCTTTAATGCCGCCTACCAAGGGAGCCCCCATGTTCGCCTTCAGCGAGACCCTAGAACGCCGCTTCGCCGCCCTGCATTCCACCGCCGATTTCTGGTCGTTGCGCCATGTGCGGGAAACCACCGAGCGCTATTGGGTGCGCCGCAATGTGGCGCGGGCGCCGTCGTTCGGTGACGATGCTGGCGCCATGCTCAGTGTGCGGGTGGCCGGGGTGGAGGCGTATGCGGCGACCAGCGATCTCAGTCAGGCCGGCTTGCAGGCGGCGCTCGACAAGGCCGAGCGGCTGGCGCGGCAGTTGGCGGGGCGCAATCTGCTCGATCTGCACGAGCTGCCGGTGCCCCATGAGCAGGCCGATGACGTGATGCCCGGCTACCAACGCAGCCTGGCCAGCCCGGCGCACTGGTACGAGTTGCTGGCGGCCGAGTCGGCGCGGGTGCCGCGGGACGAACGGCTGGTGGACTGGTACGCCGGCCTGAGCTTTACCGCCACCGAGCAAATCTACCTGAACAGCGTCGGCGCCCGTCTGCGCCGCGCTCAGCACTATGTATTCCCGCAGCTAGGCGTCACCGCCAGCGATGGCGCTGACAGCCAGAGCCGCAGCTTCGGCGGCACTCACCTGGCGCGCCAGGGCGGTGCCGAGGTGATCGATGAGCTGGGCGTAGTCGGCACTGCCGGTCGTATCGCCGACGAGGCGCTGCAGCTGTTGCTGGCGCCGAATACGCCGAGTGGCCATCGCGACCTGCTGCTGATGCCGGACCAGATGATCCTGCAGATCCACGAGTCCATCGGCCATCCGCTGGAGCTGGATCGCATCCTCGGTGACGAGCGCAATTTTGCCGGTACCAGTTTTATCCGCCAGGAAGATTTCGGCAGCTACCAGTACGGCTCGCCGCTGCTCAACGTGACCTTCGACCCGACGGTGGCGGGCGAGCTGGCCAGCTACCGGCATGACGACGACGGCACGGCGGCGCAGCGCGACTACCTGATTCGCGAGGGCATCCTGCAGCGACCGCTCGGTGGCGCGCTGTCGCAGTGGCGCAGCGGGCTTGAGGGCGTGGCCAACAGCCGTGCCTGCAGCTGGAACCGGCCGACCCTGGATCGTATGGCCAACCTCAATGTCGAGCCCGGCACGCAGCGCCTGGAGCAGCTGATCGGCGGCATCGAGCGCGGCATTCTGATGAGCAATAACCGCTCCTGGTCGATCGACGATGCGCGCAACAAATTCCAGTTCGGCTGCGAGTGGGGCCAGCTGATCGAGAACGGCGAACTCAAGGGCGTGGTGAAGAACCCCAATTATCGCGGCATCTCCGCGCGCTTCTGGTGCAACCTCAAGGCGGTCGGCGACGCCAGTACCTTCGAGGTGCTGGGCACGCCGTATTGCGGCAAGGGCGAACCGAATCAGGTGATCCGCGTCGGGCACGCCACGCCAGCATGCGTGTTCGCCGATATCGATGTATTTGGAGGGGCCGCCTGATGAACGCACGTCAGCATTTCGAGGATTTGCTCACTTACATCAAAACCCAGTTGCAGGCCGGCGAAGGGTTCACCCTGGAGTACCAGGCCGAGGCGTCGGACTTTATCCGCTTCAACCACGCCCGCGTGCGCCAGGCCGGCCAGGTGCAGCAGGTGTACGCCACGCTGGCGCTGTATCAGGGCGAACGGCATGGCGACTTCGAACTGGCCCTGAGCGGGGCTATCGACGATGACCGCCCGCACCTCGACCTGGCGCTGCAGCGGCTGCGCGCGGTATTGCCGACGCTAGCTGACGACCCTTACCTGCGCCTGAACCGCGAGGCCTGGCGCAGCGAGACGGCGGCGGGCGAGGCTGTTCAGCACAGCGAGGCGGCCATCGCGCAAATCGTCGAGGCCTCGGCCGGGCTGGATCTGGTCGGCTTCTACGCCGCCGGGCCGCAGTACCAGGGTTTCGCCAGTTCCTGGGGCGCCTTTGGCTGGCACGCGGCGAGCAGCTTCAACTTCGAATTTAGCCTGTTCCACCAGAACGGCCAGGCAGTGAAAAGTATCTACGCCGGCGAGCAGTGGGATGCTCAGGCTTTTGCCCGCAAACTGTCGTTCGCCCGCGAGCAGCTCGAACACTTGGGCAAGCCTGCCCATGAGCTGAAGCCCGGCGCTTACCGGGCCTACCTGACGCCAGCGGCGTTGGAGGAACTGTTCGGGCTGTTCGCCTGGGGCTTTTCCGCCGAAGCGCTGGCCACCGGTGGCAGCCCGCTGCAGCGGCTGTTCGCCGGCAGCGCAAGCCTGAGCGACAAGGTGACGCTGGATGAACGCATCGAAGGCGGCCTGGCGCCGGCCTTTACCCGCGAAGGGCCGCGCCAGCGGTTGCGGTTGCTTAGCCAGGGGCAGCCGGGCGAGCGCCTGGTCAGCTCACGCAGCGCCGCCGAACACGGGCTGATCGCCAACGGCGCGGGCAGCGGCGAGTACCCGTTCGCGCTACACCTGCACGGCGGCGAGCTGGAGGAGGGCGAGATCCTGCAACGCCTCGGCACCGGGCTGTATATCGGCAACCTCTGGTACAGCAACTTCTCCGACCTGCCGGCCGGGCGCCTGACCGGGATGACCCGCTTCGCCACTTTCTGGGTCGAAAACGGCCGTATCCAGGCGCCGGTAGGCACCATGCGTTTCGACGATTCGCTGTTCGATTTCCTCGGACCGAATCTGGAAGCGTTGACCCGTGAGCCGGAGCTTCTGTTGCCGAACGGCACCTATGGCGCCCGGCAGACTGGCTCGATGGCGTTGCCGGGGGCGTTGCTGTCGCGCTTTACCTTGACGCTGTAGGTCGGCGGTGCACGCTCCTGGGTATCGCTGCGCTCAACCGCAGGCTACGACTGCGCGATGACTCTGGTAGCCCGGCCGGCTCGATGGCGTTGCCGGGGGCGTTGCTGTCGCGCTTTACCTTGACGCTGTAGGTCGGCGATACCCGGGGAGCGGTAGTGAGTCCGCCAAACATTCGAGCTCGAACTGCAGCCTGGATCGAGCGCAGTGAAACCCAGTCGGCAAGCTGACCCGACGCGCTTACTTGGTCGCCCTCAGCACCACGAACTTCGGCGTGGCCGCTACCTGGTCGACGCCGCGGAACAGGCGCGCCAGTTTGGCGTGGTAACCCAGGTGGCGGTTGCCGACGATCCACAGCTCGCCGCCAGTGACCAGGGCGTTACGCGCCTGCTGGAACATCCGCCAGGCGAGGAAGTCGCCGACTACCTGTTGCTGGTGAAACGGCGGGTTGCACAGCACCAGGTCGAGCGAGTCGGCCGGCTGTTCGGCCAGGCCGTCACCGGCGCGCACGGTTACCGGGCGGTCGCCCAGCGCGGCCCGCCAGTTCTCAGTGGCGGATTGCACGGCCATGTAGGACTCGTCCACCAAAGTCAGCTCGGCACCAGGGCTGCTCAGTGCGTAGGCGATGCCCAACACACCGTTGCCGCAGCCCAGGTCGGCCACTCGCCGGTTGTCCAGATGCTTTGGCACGTGAGGCAGAAAAGCACGGGTGCCGATATCCAGGCCTTCGCGGCAGAACAGGTTGGCGTGGTTGCTCAGTTCCAGCGCCGGCTTGTCGAGGCGGTAGCGGGTCGGGTAGGGGGATGTCGGCGCGGCTTTGGCTTCTGGCGTGGCATGCAACAGGCGGGCTTTTTTCACCGCCAGCGAGGCCTGCACCGGGCCGATGTATTTTTCCAGCAGATCGCCCGCCGTACGCGGCAGGTGCTTGATCATGCCGCCGGCAATCACCTGGGCGTCCGGCGCCAGTTGGCCGTGCAGGCGGATCAGCTGTTCTTCCAGCAGTGCCAGGGTTTTCGGCACGCGGATCAGTACGAGATCGAAGGGCCCACGTATCGGCTCGCTGGCCGGCACGAAGGTCACGGCATCATCGGCCAGGCCGTTGCGCGCGAGGTTCAGGCGCAGCGCCAGGTGGCCGAGGTGCGAGTCACCGCTGCTGGTGACTTGGGCGCGCCCAGCCAGGGCGCAGGCCAGTGCGCCAAAGCTGTCGTTGAGCACCAGCACGCGGGTGGTGGCAGGCAGCGCCTGAGCCTGCTCGAGCAGGTAGGCGTCGGCGGCGTCGAAGGCCTGCAGCGGCATGCCGGGCTGCTCGGGCTGACGCTGCAGTTCCAGGGTGGCGAACGGGGTGACGAAAGACGACGACATGCTGATCTCGTGATGGTGTGGCGGCGCGCATTCTGCCACGGCACGGCTATTGAATCTTCAAGCTGTGCAGCAGTTGGCGTAATTGCAGCTTGTTCGGCGGCGGGGGATCGACAAGAATCGCGCCCCTGCCAAAACGCACCCGTTAGCCCGGGCCGTTGCCGCAGCCCCTCCAATAATAGTCGGACCCCTGCGCCATGCGCTGGGCGCAGCCGACAGCGCTTAACCGATGCCTCGCTTGAGGTCACTCGATAACCCCATTTCCTTCAGGTGCCTGCCTCGCGCATGCGCCTGTGTCTGCCATTGCCAAGGTATTGCATGTTCAAGCCCGTTATTTACATTGCCCTGACAGCGTTGATGCTGGTCTGCACGAATTCGGCTGTTGCCGCCGAACCCATCGTCATCAAGTTCTCCCATGTGGTCGCCGACGACACGCCCAAGGGCCGCGGCGCCCTGCTGTTCAAACAATTGGTGGAAGAGCGCCTGGGCGACAAAGTGAAGGTCGAGGTGTACCCGAACTCCACGCTGTTCGGTGACGACGATGAGCTGCAGGCCCTGCGCGATGGCAAGGTGCAGCTGCTGGCACCGTCGCTCTCCAAGTTCGATGCTTACACCAAGCAACTGCAGGTGTACGACCTGCCGTTCCTGTTCGATGACCTGGAGGCCGTGAAGCGCTTCCAGAAACGCGAAAAGAGCCGCGAACTGCTGCGCTCCATGGCCGCCTATGACATCTATGGCCTGGCGTACTGGAACAACGGCATGAAGCAGCTCTCCGCCAATCGCGCGCTGAAGCTGCCTGCCGATGCCAAGGGCCTCGCGTTCCGCATTCAGCCGTCGCCAGTGCTGGAGACGCAGTTCGCGCAGATTGGTGCGACTACCAGCAAGATCGCTTTCAGTGAAACCCTGGCGGCGCTGCAGAAGGGCACCGTGCAGGGTGCGGAAAACCCCTGGTCGAACCTGGCCAGCCAGAAGCTCGACAGCGTGCAGCCGTTCATCACCGAAACCAATCACGGCTCGCTCAACTACATGCTGATCAGCAACTCCAAGTTCTGGGTCAGCATTCCGTATCAGGTGCGTACGCAACTGGAAGCGATCATCGAGGAAGTCAGCTTCAAGGTGAACCAGGATGCCGAAGAGCTGAACCGCAAGAGTCGCGAGCAGATCGCTGCCGCCGGTCGCGCGCAAATTTTGTCGTTGACCCCGGAGCAGCGCGACGCCTGGCGCGAAGCGATGCGCCCGGTGTGGCAGCGGTTCGAGGCGGAGATCGGGGCTGATGTGCTGCGTGCGGCGCAGACCGTCAATCGGCGTTGAGCACCTCTGTCGGCTCGGCACGCAGTTCGTAGGGTGGACGACGCTTCACCCGTCCACCGCTGCAATCGTAATGGTGGATGAAAAAAGCGTCATCCACCCTACAACTACGAAGCGCGCAACTCTTCCAGCAGCAAGCGTGCTGGCGATGAGAGCGGCGCGCCGCGCCGGCTGATCACGCCGTAGGGCTCGCTACGCAACACCTGATCCAGCTCCAGGCACGCCAGCGTGCCGAAGCGCGCCGCCGACTGCGCGGTTTCCCGTGGCATCAGGGCGACCAGGTTGGGATCTTCCTGCAGCAGCATCAGCGTGGCAAAGGTCGAGGCGGTTTCCAGCGGGTAGCGCGGAAACTCCAGGCCGGCGTCGCTGAATGCACGCTCTAGCACCAGGCGCATCGGCATGTTCGCCGGGAATACCACCCAGCTGTAGGCGGCCAACTGTGCCAGGGTCAGCCTGCTGCTGGCGGCCAGCGGATGCCGTGGGTTGGCCACCACCTTCAGTTGTTCCTGATGCAGGCTCAGGCAGTCGTAGTCGTCCGGCCGGCGGCTCACGCTAGTACGGCAGATCGCCAGATCCAGGCGGCCTTGGTCGATGAGGCTGAGCAGCCGCGCGCTGGTGTCTTCAACGATCTCCACCGACAGCTCCGGCTGGCGCGCCCGCAAGCGTGACAGTGCGCGGGTCAGCTGCGGCACCGCGCCCATGATCACGCCCACCACCAAACGCCCACCCTGGCCCTGCAGGATGCCCAGCATCTCCTCGCGCAGGTGCGCCAGATCACTGTGGATCAGCCGCGCGTAGCGGATCGCGCAACGCCCCAGATCATTGGCCTCCAGCCCTTGGCTGGTGCGGACGAACAGGCGCATGCCGAACGCCGACTCGATCTCGTTGAGCGCCTTGGTCGCGCCGGGTTGGCTGATGGCGACGGCCTCTGCGGCCTTGTGCAGCGAGCCCTGCTCGTCGAGGGCGATCAGCAGGCGCAGCTGTTTCAGGCGCAGTCGGGAAACCAGGGCGGGCAGGGAAGCGATCATGGGGATAACCAGTAGTTATTGCTTGATCAGAGCCTGTCATTAGGCAGGCTGGCGCGCAGTTCGTAAAGTCTGCTTCATACCCGTTCGGGCCAACCGCCAAACAAGAGAGATAAGCCATGCGACTGATCCAGTTCGAATCCACCCAAGGCCAGCGCCAGGTTGGCGTTGTCGATGGCGACACCATCCGTACCGTGCATGGTGTTGCCAGCACCCGTGAGCTGGCGCTGGCGGCGATCCGCGCCGGGCGCAGCCTGCAGGGCGAAGTCGATAGCCGCGGCACCGACACGGGGCCGGCATATGCCGATTTGCAGAAAGGCGGCCACATCCTGCCGCCGCTGGATCATGAAGACCCGGCGCATTGCCTGATCACCGGCACCGGCCTGACCCACCTCGGTAGCGCCTCGACCCGCGACAAGATGCACCAGCAGAAGGGCCAGGACGAAGCCACCATGACCGACACCATGCGCATGTTCCGTTGGGGTGTCGACGGTGGCAAACCGGGCGCGGGCAAAGTTGGCGCGCAGCCGGAATGGTTCTACAAGGGCGATGGCAGCATCGTCGTGCGCCCCGGAGCCGACCTGCCAGTACCGGTGTTCGCCGAGGATGGTGGCGAGGAGCCCGAATTGGTCGGGCTGTATGTGATCGGTGACGACGGCAAGCCGTATCGCCTCGGCTACGCGCTGGGTAACGAGTTCTCCGACCACGTGCTGGAGCGCCGCAGCTACCTGTACCTGGCGCATTCCAAACTGCGCTTCTGCGCCTACGGCCCGGAGTTGCGCGTTGGTGAGCTACCGGCGCACCTGTCCGGCACCAGCCGCATTCACCGCGATGGCGCCGTGCTGTGGGAAAAGGAGTTTCTCAGCGGTGAGGAAAACATGTGCCACAGCCTGGAGAACCTGGAGTTCCACCACTTCAAGTACCAGCAGTTCCTGCGCCCGGGTGATGTGCATGTGCATTACTTCGGAACCGCTACGCTGTCTTATGCCGACGGTATCAAGGCCCAGCCTGGCGATACCTTCGAGATCGAAATGAACGAGTTCGGCGCACCCTTGCGCAACGGGCTGGTGGCGGCCGACGAGCCGCTCGAGCCGGGCGGTGTTACCGCCCTCTAAACAGCATTCACCGGGGCCTTCAGGCCCCGCTTGGTTTCTGCACTGGAGGAATATTCATGTCCGTTAACGGCCATAACATCATCGGCGGCGCCTACAGTGCCCGAGGCTTGGTGAACCTGCAGAGCGTCGATGCCACGACCGGCGAAGCGCTGCCTTACGCATTCGTCGAAGCCACCCCCGATGAAGTCGACGCTGCTGCCGAAGCGGCCGCGGCGGCCTACCCGATTTACCGCAGCCTGCCGGCCACCAAGCGCGCCGATTTCCTCGACGCCATCGCCGACGAGCTGGACGCCCTGGGTGACGAATTCGTCGCCACCGTGTGCCGCGAAACCGCGCTACCTGCCGGCCGCATTCAGGGCGAGCGTGGCCGTACCAGCGGCCAGATGCGCCTGTTCGCCACCGTGCTGCGTCGTGGCGATTTCTTCGGCGCGCGTATCGACCGTGCGTTGCCGAATCGCCAGCCATTGCCGCGCCCGGATATTCGCCAGTACCGCATCGGCCTCGGCCCGGTGGCCGTGTTTGGCGCCAGCAACTTCCCGCTGGCGTTCTCCACCGCTGGCGGCGACACCGCCTCCGCCCTGGCTGCCGGCTGCCCGGTGGTGTTCAAGGCGCACCCTGGCCACATGGCCACCACCGCGCTGGTTGGTGCGGCGCTGCTTCGCGCTGCCGAGAAAACCGCCATGCCGACGGGCGTGTTCAACATGATCTACGGTGGCAGCGTTGGTGCGGCACTGGTCAAGCACCCGGCCATTCAGGCCGTCGGCTTCACCGGTTCGCTGCGTGGCGGTCGCGCGCTGTGCGACATGGCAGCGGCGCGCCCGCAGCCGATCCCGGTGTTCGCCGAGATGAGCAGCATCAATCCGGTGATCCTGCTGCCCGAAGCCCTCCGGGTTCGTGGCGACAAGGTTGCCAGCGAGCTGGCCGCTTCGGTGGTGCTGGGCGCCGGCCAGTTCTGCACCAACCCGGGCCTGGTGATTGGTATACGTTCGCCAGAATTCAGCATTTTTCTGGAGAACCTCACTGCCCGCATGGCCGAACAACCGGCCCAGACCCTGCTCAACGCCGCCGGCCTGGAAAGCTACGGCAAAGGTGTGTCTGCACTTGCCGCGCACCCTGGCATCACCCATTTGAGTGGCGCCACGCAGGAAGGCAGCCAGGCTCGACCGCAGTTGTTCAAGGCCGATGTCAACTTGTTGCTGAACGGTGACGAGCGGCTGCAGGAAGAGGTTTTCGGCCCGACTACCATCGTCGTCGAAGCGGCTGATCGGACTGAGTTGCTGGCTGCCATCAAGGGCCTGCACGGCCAACTGACCGCCACGCTGATCACCGAACCGGGCGATCTGGCAGGCAGCGAAGAACTGTTCGCACTGCTTGAACAGAAAGTTGGCCGCGTGCTGTTCAACGGCTACCCGACTGGTGTGGAAGTTTGCGATTCGATGGTGCACGGCGGCCCGTACCCGGCGACTTCCGATGCCCGTGGTACCTCGGTGGGCACTCTCGCCATCGACCGCTTCCTGCGGCCGGTGTGCTACCAGAACTGCCCGGACGCTCTGCTGCCCGATGCGCTGAAGAACGCCAACCCGCTGGGCATCGCCCGTCTGGTGGATGGGGCCAGTAGCCGCGACATGCTGTAGGTGTTCATTTAAAGTCTGCTGCGCGCCGGCTCTGCGGCGTTAAAAGGCTCTGGCCGCAGGCAGCAAACAAAAGCCGACCTTCGGGTCGGCATTTTCGTTGCACTCAGGGCAATCACTCCGTGCGAAAGATCTTGCCCGGGTTCATAAGGTTATGCGGATCCAAAGCGCGCTTGATCGAGCGCATCACGTCGATAGCTGGCTCGCCGTGTTCCTGTATCAGGTAGTCGATCTTGTGCAGACCGATGCCGTGTTCGCCAGTGCAAGTGCCGCCGACGGCCAGGGCGCGTTCGACGATACGACGGTTGAGGCGTTCGGCTTCATCCCGTTCGTCGGCATTGCGGGGGTCGAGCAGCAGGCAGACGTGGAAGTTGCCGTCGCCGACATGGCCGAAGATCGGTGCCGGAATGTTCGACCAGCGCACATCCTCGTCGGTCGCTACTACACAGTCGGCCAGGTGTGACAGCGGTACGCAGACATCGGTGGAGCACGCTCGGCTGCCGGGCTTGAGCTGTAAGATGGCGAACAGCGCATTGTGTCGGGCGCTCCACAGCTTGTTGCGATCTTCTTGGGCGGTGGCCCACTGCAGGCCGCTGCCGCCGTTCTCCTCGACCAGCGCCTCGACCATTCTGACCTGCTCGGCGAGCCCGGCTTCGCTGCCGTGAAACTCGAAGAATAAGGTCGGTGCTTCGGTCAGGCCCAATTTGAAGTAGCCGTTCAGCGCCTGTGTGGTAAGCGTGTCGATCAGTTCAGCGCGGGCAATCGGAATACCCATCTGAATGGTCTGAATTACTGTCTGCACGGCGGCATGCATGCTGGGGAAGCTGCACACCGCAGCGCTGATTGCCTCGGCCTGCGGATGCAGCTTGAGGGTAATCTCGCTGATGACGCCCAGAGCAGCCTTCGCTGCCAATGAACAATCGGGTGAGGTCATAACCGGCAGCGGATTTCTTGGCCAGCGAGCCGGCCTTGATCACTTCGCCGCTGGCTAGTACTGCGGTCAGGCCCAAGTACATTCTCGCTCATGGTGCCGTAGCGCACGGCGTTGGTGCCCGAGGCACGGGTGGCGCACATGCCGCCGTTGACTGCCAGCAGATGGCCTTCCAGGGACGAGCCGCTGCCGTAGGGAATCACCGGCACTCGGTGCTCATTGCACAGGCGCAGCACCGCACTGATTTAGTTCTGGCTGTGAGCGAAGGCCACGGCGTCCGGCGGTACCGGGTCGTACATGGATTCATCGCGGCCGTGGTGTTCACGCACCGCCTGGGCGGTGCTGAAGCGCTCGCCGAGCAATTGCGTCAGGGCTTCGAGCAACGCTACGGGCAGTTCGCGGGACGGGAGAAGTGGGGCGTGGGCATTCATGGCAGGCTCCTTCTGAAACAGTCCCAGCTGGACGCTACAACGGCGTAAGCGCGTTCATCACGGTGTCGAGGGCGAGACGAGTGTCGTCGAGCTGTACCAGAGAGGCGTGCCGGGCGCCAAGAGCATCGCGGTTCTTGATAGCGGTGAGAATTGCTTTGTGCCGCGGCAGGCTGAGTTGCTGGGTGTTCGGGCGCAAGTTGGTGACATTGATCGATTCGCGCAATGGTGACGAAAGCATGTTGCACATATAGGCGAGCAGGTCGTTGTGGGTCGCTTCGGCGATGCACCGGTGGAAGTCGATGTCTGGTTGCAGCAGTTCCTGGCGGGTTTGTGCCCGTTCCATGCGCAGGTAGGCATCTTCGATAGCGGCGATATCTTCCTCGGTGGCAGTAGTCGCTGCCAGGGCCGCGATCTCCGGTTCGAGAATCCGCCGCACGCCGGCCAGGGTATTGAAGAACTGACTCTGTGGGGTGCTCTGTACCAGCCAGAACAGTACATCGGGGTCGAGCAGGTGCCATTCGTTGCGTGGGCGTACCACGGTGCCGACGCGTGGCTTGGAGTGGACCAGGCCCTTTGCGCTGAGTACTCGTGTGGCCTCGCGTAATACCGGTCGGCTGACCTTGTACTCTTCGCAAAGCGACGCTTCCAGAGGCAGCTTCTCTTCTGGTTTGAAACGCCCGGAAACAATACGAACGCCCAGCTCCTGAACGATCTGGGCGTGCATGCTCTTGCGCGGCTTGGGGGTCTGGTAATCCATGTATCCGACACTGATCCGACTGAATGCCGCGCATCATAGCACCGCTCCATGCACCCGCCGGACGTCCTGTCCAGATTAAGGCGCGCGTCAATGTTGCGCGTTTTGCATGGGTGATCAGTGCGAGTGGCGAGGCACTGCAGACCCCCGGCAGCCGACCAGAAAGTCGAAGTCGCAGCCCTGATCGGCCTGCAATACATGGTCGACGTACAGGCGCGCATAGCCGCTGTCGAATATCTTGGCGCTGGTATCGGGTTTCAGGTCGAGCAGCCGACCAGCCAGCTCTTCGTCACTGATATCTAGGTGCAGGCGACCGCCAGCACAGTCCAGTTCGATGAAGTCGCCATTGCGCACCGCTGCGAGTGGCCCACCGGCGGCGGCTTCCGGGGCCACGTGGAGTACCACGGTGCCGTAGGCGGTGCCACTCATGCGGGCATCGGAAATCCGCACCATGTCGGTCACGCCCTTGGCCAGTACCTTGGGCGGCAGGCCCATGTTGCCGACCTCGGCCATGCCTGGGTAGCCCTTGGGCCCGGCGTTCTTCAAGACCAGAATGCAGGTTTCGTCGACATCCAGATCCGGGTCGGCGATGCGTGCCTTGTAGTCATCGAAGTTCTCGAATACCACGGCGCGACCTCGATGTTGCATCAATGCCGGGGTGGCTGCTGAAGGCTTGAGCACTGCACCGCGTGGCGACAGGTTGCCACGCAGAATGCACAGGCCGCCGTCTGCAACCAGGGGGTTGTCCAGCGGGCGTACTACGTCGTCGTTGTACTGCGGCGAGGCCTGGCAATTGCTCCACAGGCTTTTGCCGTTGGCAGTGAGGGCTTCGGGGTTAGGCAGCAGGCCTGCTTCGCCGATACGGCGGATCACCGCGGGCAGGCCGCCAGCGTAGTAGAAGTCCTCCATGAGGAAACGCCCGGACGGTTGCAGGTCGACCAGCGTCGGCGTGCCACGGCCTACCCGTGTCCAGTCTTCCAGATCCAATTCGACACCGAGACGCCCGGCGATGGCCTTGAGATGAATCACCGCATTGGTCGACCCGCCGATGGCGGCGTTGACCTTGATGGCATTCTCGAAGGCGGCCTTGGTGAGAATTTTCGACAGGCGCAGGTCCTCATGCACCATGTCGACGATACGCATACCGGACAAGTGCGCCAGCACGTAGCGACGCGAGTCCACTGCGGGTATTGCCGCGTTATGAGGCAGCGAGGTGCCCAGAGCTTCAGCCATGCAGGCCATGGTGGAAGCGGTGCCCATGGTGTTGCAGGTGCCGGCCGAGCGCGACATGCCGGCTTCGGCGCTGAGAAATTCGTCGAGGCTGATCTGCCCACCTTTATAGGCTTCATGCATCTGCCAGACCACGGTGCCTGAGCCGATATCCTTGCCCTTGTGCTTGCCGTTGAGCATCGGCCCGCCGGTGACCACGATGGCTGGCACGTCACAACTGGCGGCACCCATCAGCAGAGCAGGGGTGGTCTTGTCGCAACCGGTGAGTAGCACCACGGCATCTATCGGGTTTCCGCGGATAGCTTCCTCGACGTCCATGCTGGCCAGGTTGCGGGTGAGCATGGCTGTGGGGCGCAGGTTCGATTCGCCACTGGAGAACACCGGGAACTCGACAGGAAAGCCACCTGCCTCCAGCACACCCTTCTTCACATGTTCGGCGATCTTGCGAAAGTGCGCGTTGCAGGGGGTCAGTTCCGACCATGTGTTGCAGATACCAATGATCGGCTTGCCCTGAAATTCGTGATCGGGAATGCCCTGATTCTTCATCCAGCTGCGATACATGAAGCCGTTCTTGTCGGCGGTGCCAAACCACTGGGCGGAGCGGAGGTTGGTCTTCTTCTCAGTCATGGCGCGGTCAACTCTTATTAGTATGACTAATTCGTTTTGGTTGATCGAATCTACCCTATAAAGACTGAATTTCAAATAGTTGTGCTTTAAAAAGTATTACTATATTGTCCGTGTCAGTTGGCGGCTTGAGGTTTCCCTTGGTCTGACTGACAAAAGTCCATAACAAAAACAATATGGAGAGCCGCCATGAATGCGGAAGCTCGGATTATTCGTACATTGACACTCAGGTTGATTCCCTTCCTGATCCTGCTCTACCTGGTCGCCTTCATTGATCGTTCCGCAGTCGGTTTCGCCAAACTGCACATGAACGCGGACATCGGCCTCAGCGACATGGCCTACGGCTTCGGTGCCGGCCTGTTCTTCATCGGCTATTTCATCTTCGAAGTACCCAGCAACCTGATGCTTGAACGCTTTGGTGCGCGTCGCTGGTTCGCCCGCATCTTGATTACTTGGGGCGTCATCACCGTCGGCATGGCCTTCGTGACCGGGCCGTACAGCTTTTACCTGATGCGTTTTTTGCTTGGTGCGGCCGAGGCAGGTTTCTTCCCAGGCGTGCTCTACTACATCACCCGCTGGTATCCGGTACGCCATCGCGGCAAGGTGCTTGGCTTCTTCATCCTCTCGCAGCCCATCGCACTGATGGTCACCGGACCTCTGGCCGGGGCGCTGCTGGGCATGGATGGTATCTGGAGTCTGGCCGGCTGGCAGTGGCTGTTCATCATCATCGGCGTGCCGGCCGTCATACTGGCCTGGCCCACCCTGCGGGTGCTGCCAGATACGCCCAAAGACGCCACCTGGCTGACCGAGTCGGATCGCCAGTGGTTGCAGGGGGAGTTGGGTAAGGATCGCAAGGAGTACGGTCAAACCGAGCACACTAATCCGCTACGTGCGCTGACCGATCGACGGGTTCTGTTGCTGGCGCTGCTGTACCTGCCCAGCACGCTGAGCACCTATGGCCTAAGCCTGTGGCTGCCGACCATCGTCCACCAGTTTGGCGGCAGTGACCTGAAAACTGGCTTCATCTCTTCTATTCCGTACATCTTCGGGATCATCGGCCTGCTGGTCGTGCCGCGTAGCTCGGATCGTCTGAACGACCGTTATGGCCACCTGACCCTGCTTTACATTCTTGGCGCCTCTGGACTGTTCCTCAGCGCCTGGCTGGCCTCGCCTGTGCTGCAACTGGCCGCCTTGTGTCTGACTGCCTTCAGCCTATTCTCGGTCACCGCGATCTTTTGGGTGCTACCAGGGCGCTTCCTCACAGGCGCCAGCGCGGCAGCCGGCATTGCCCTGATCAACTCTTTCGGCAACCTTGGCGGCTATATTGGTCCCTTCGGGATCGGTGCTCTCAAGGAGTACACCGGCACCCTGTCCTCGGGTCTGTACTTCCTCTCGCTCGTGATGATTAGCGGTGTGCTGCTGACCTACATCGTCTACCGCAAGCTCGAAAAGAAAAGCCCTGGCGCTCCTGGCGTGGCGGTCGAGCAGACGTCCTAATTACCGGCGGGCAGGACGCCCGTGTTCTGGAGAATATAAATGAGCAGAAAGCTGAAAGTCGCCATCGTTGGCTCGGGCAATATCGGCACCGACCTGATGATCAAGGTGATGCGCAACGCCAAATATCTGGAGATGGGGGCGATGGTTGGCATCGACGCCAACTCCGACGGCCTGGCGCGTGCCGCCCGCCTGGGCGTTGCCACCACCCATGAAGGCGTCGAAGGCCTGACCCGGCTGCCGGTATTCGCCGACATCGATTTCGTCTTCGATGCCACCAGCGCCGGTGCCCACGTGAAGAACGATGCCTTTCTGCGCAGCGTTAAGCCCGGTATCCGCCTGATCGATCTGACGCCTGCGGCTATCGGTCCCTACTGCGTGCCGGTGGTCAACCTTGAGCAGAACCTGGCGCAGCTCAACGTCAACATGGTCACCTGCGGCGGCCAGGCGACCATCCCGATGGTCGCTGCCGTATCTCAAGTGGCCAAGGTGCATTACGCCGAGATCATCGCCTCGATCGCCAGCAAGTCGGCTGGCCCCGGCACGCGCGCCAATATTGACGAGTTCACCGAAACCACCAGCAAGGCCATCGAAGTGATCGGCGGCGCGGCCAAGGGCAAGGCGATCATCGTCATGAACCCCGCCGAGCCGCCGCTGATGATGCGCGACACCGTATTCGTGCTTTCGGAGGCGGTGGATCAGGCCAAGGTCGAAGCCAGCGTCGAGGCGATGGCGGCCGCCGTGCAGGCGTACGTGCCAGGCTATCGCCTCAAGCAGCGGGTGCAGTTCGACGTGATCCCCGAATCGGCGCCGCTGAACATTCCCGGCCATGGTCGCTTCAGCGGGCTGAAGACCTCGATCTTTCTCGAAGTGGAAGGCGCCGCCCACTATCTGCCGGCCTACGCCGGCAACCTCGACATCATGACCTCCGCTGCGCTGGCCACCGCCGAGCGTATGGCGCTGTCGATGGGAGCCTCGGCATGAGCAAGAAACTGTATATCTCCGACGTGACCCTGCGCGACGGCAGCCACGCAATCCGCCACCAGTACTCGATCCAGAACGTGCAGGACATCGCCCGTGCCCTGGACCAAGCCAAGGTCGACTCCATCGAAGTCACCCATGGCGATGGTCTGCAAGGCTCCAGCTTCAACTACGGCTT
Organism: Phytopseudomonas seleniipraecipitans; assembly: GCF_900102335.1. Classification (GTDB taxonomy): domain Bacteria; phylum Pseudomonadota; class Gammaproteobacteria; order Pseudomonadales; family Pseudomonadaceae; genus Aquipseudomonas; species Aquipseudomonas seleniipraecipitans. The sequence goes on along the minus strand of NZ_FNBM01000003.1, from coordinate 94,994 downwards.
TGGCGCCCACAGCGACCTTGAGTGGATCGAAGCGGCGGCCGATGTCATCGAACATGCGCGTATCGCCGTATTGCTATTACCGGGTATCGGCACCGTGCATGACCTCAAAGCCGCCTACGATGCAGGTGCCCGCACCGTAAGGGTGGCCACCCACTGCACCGAGGCGGATGTATCTAAACAGCACATCGAATACGCCCGTTCGCTCGGCATGGACACCGTAGGCTTCCTGATGATGAGCCACATGATTCCGGCCGACGAGCTGGCCCGCCAGGGCAAGCTGATGGAGAGCTACGGGGCGCAGTGCATCTACATGGCCGATTCCGGTGGCGCCATGAACATGAACGACATCCGCGACCGCATGCGTGCGTTCAAGGCGACGTTGAACCCGCAAACTCAGACCGGCATGCACGCCCACCACAACCTCAGCCTCGGCGTGGCCAACTCCATCGTCGCTGTAGAAGAAGGCTGTGATCGCGTCGATGCCAGCCTGGCCGGCATGGGCGCGGGCGCTGGCAACGCGCCGCTGGAAGTGTTTATCGCCGCCGCCGAGCGCCTTGGTTGGAACCACGGTACCGACCTCTACAAGCTGATGGACGCCGCTGATGATCTGGTGCGTCCGCTGCAGGATCGCCCGGTGCGGGTTGATCGCGAAACCCTCGGCCTGGGTTATGCCGGCGTCTACTCCAGTTTCCTGCGTCACGCTGAAGTGGCTGCCGAGAAGTATGGGCTGAAAACTCTCGACATCCTCGTCGAGCTTGGCAAACGGCGCATGGTCGGCGGCCAGGAAGACATGATCGTCGATGTCGCGCTGGATCTGCTCGCCCGTCGTGCCTGACCCCTACCAGTGATGAGTATTCCCATGCGCTGTACGGGAGTCTCGTCAATCACGCTCCGTGTCATGTCATGTTGCGGCTCGGCTGCCAGGCACACGGACGCAGAGCGTCCTGAGCTGCGTTCCCACGCTGTAGCCTGGGAACGCTCTACAGTGGATGTCCTTGCGATTTAGCGGTTTTTGTTGCGCAGCTTTTGCGCGACACTGCCGTCATGATCGCCCAGGAGCCCCGTATGAGCGTCAGCGAAGAAAAATTCACCCGCCAGACCTTGCTCGAGGTGCAGACGCTCACCCCGAGTCTGTTCACCTTGCGCACCACCCGTGACGCCGGGTTTCGTTTTCGCGCCGGGCAGTTCGTGCGTCTGGGCGTGGAAAAGGCCGATGGTTCGGTGGTCTGGCGCGCGTATTCGCTGGTGTCGGCGCCCCATGACGAGCACCTGGAGTTCTTTTCCATCGTGGTGCCTGGCGGCGAGTTCACCAGCGAACTGAGCCGCTTGCGCGTCGGCGATACGCTGCTGGTGGAGAAGATGGCCACCGGTTACCTGACCCTTGATCGCTTTGTCGATGGCTGGGACCTCTGGCTGCTCGGTAGCGGCACGGGCATCGCGCCGTTCCTGTCGATGCTGCAGGACTTCGAGGTCTGGGAGCGTTTCGAGCGCATCGTGCTGGTGTACAGCGCGAGGTCGCTCGACGAGCTGGCCTACCAGCCGATGATCCACGGTTTCGCCGAGTTGGAACACCTGGCCGAGTACACCCACAAGCTCACCTACCTGCCGGTGGTGACGCGCGAGCAGGCGCCGGGTTGCCTGAACGCGCGTATCACCGATCTGCTCGACAGTGGCGAGCTGGAGCGTGCCGCCGGTCTGGAGCTGACGCCCGAGCATTCACGGCTGATGATCTGCGGCAACCCGCAGATGATCGACGACATTCGCCAGCGCCTGAAGGCCCGCAACCTCAACCTAAGCCTGACGCGGCGGCCCGGTCAGGTGGCGGTGGAAAACTACTGGTAAAGCGCGGTTACAAACTTGCCGCTTTCAGTGTGACTCGCGCTCCAGTAGATTGCCGAGTCTGTTTCCCATTTTTCGGTCTTCATGGACAGCGACAGTAGACGACCGCCCTCGCCAACTTGGACGAGGGCGTTACTTCCCAAAGGCAGCGCCGCCCGGTGCCAGTCTTCCGCGCAGCAGAACGTTGCGCCTATTTCCCTTCAGTCGAGCTTCCACGCGCTTGCCTTGTGCCTGCGCGATGCTTTCGGCTGCCTTCGTTTTCCCCTAAAGAGAGCTACACACTAAATGGAATGGATCGCTGATCCTACGGCCTGGCTGGGCCTGTTGACCCTGATCGTCCTGGAAATTGTCCTGGGCATCGACAACTTGGTGTTCATCGCCATCCTCGCCGACAAGCTGCCCCCCGAGCAGCGTGACCGTGCCCGTCTGATCGGCCTGAGCCTGGCGATGATCATGCGCCTGGGCCTGCTGGCGAGTATCGCGTGGCTGGTCACGTTGACCGAGCCGCTGATCGACGTATTCGGCAAGACCTTCTCCGGCCGTGACCTGATCATGCTGTTCGGCGGTGTGTTCCTGTTGTTCAAGGCCACCATGGAGTTGCACGAACGCCTCGAGGGCCGCACCCACCAGCATGGTGGCAGTAAGGTCTATGCGCGTTTCTGGCCGGTTGTGGCGCAGATCATCGTGCTCGACGCGGTGTTCTCGCTGGACGCGGTGATCACTGCTGTGGGCATGGTTGAACACCTGCAGGTGATGATGATCGCTGTGGTGATCTCCATGGGTCTGATGATCGTCGCCAGCAAGCCGCTGACTGCGTTCGTCAACGCGCGCCCGACGGTGATCATGCTGTGTCTGGGCTTCCTGATGATGATCGGTTTCAGCCTGACTGCTGAAGGCCTGGGCTTTCACATTCCGAAAGGCTACCTGTACGCGGCCATCGGTTTCTCGATTCTGATCGAGCTGTTCAACCAGATCGCTCGTTCGCGCCGCAAGCGCAGCCTGCAGGGCCAGCGTGGCTTGCGTGACCGCACGGCACACGCGGTAATGCGCATGCTCGGCGGCAAGGTGCAGGCCGACGAAGTGGGTGAGGACATCGCCGACATGCTCGACGGCGAGCAGGGCGAAACCGCGCTGTTCGACCGCCGTGAGCGGGTGATGATCAGCGGTGTGCTGAACATGGCCGAACTGTCGATCCAGAAGGTCATGACCGACCGTATGGAAGTCGACCGCATCAACCTCGACGACGCGCCAGAGAAGATCCACCAGGCGCTGCTCGACTCGCCACATTCGCGCCTCGTGGTCACCCGTAACGACTCCCGTGATGAGCCGCTGGGCTATATCCACAAGAAGGAGCTGTTCAAGGAGTTGCTCAAGGGCCAGCAGCCGGATATCGAGAGCCTGGTACGTGCACCGATCAACCTGCCGGACAGCTCGACCGTGCTTACGGCCCTGGAGCAGATGCGCCAGGCGTCTACCCACGTGGCCTTCGTGGTCAACGAGTTTGGCGGCTTTGAAGGGTTGCTGACCCTCACTGACATTCTCGAGGCGATTGCCGGCGAGCTGCCCGACGCCAGCGAAGTGGATGGCCCCGACGTCGAGGAAGTGGAGGGTGGTTTCCGCGTCAATGGCGCGGTCAATCTGGCGGTGCTGCGCGATCGCCTGGAGTTTTCTGCACGGCCGACCGACGACTATCAGACGCTGGCGGGCCTGGCCATGAGCCTGCTTGATCGTCTGCCGCTGATTGGTGACAAGGTCGAGTACCTGGGCTGGGAGTTGACGGTCATCGAGGTCAAGGAGCGTCGGGTTACACGCGTGCTGCTCAAGCGTGTCGATAGCGAAACCATCCAGTGACGATCATTGGCTGAACAAAAACGGCGCCCCATGGGGCGCCGTTTTTCGTTGTGCGGTACGGTCAGTCCTTGTGCTGCTGGGTTTTCAACAGGTCACGAATTTCCGTCAGCAAGACTTCCTGAGTGCTCGGTGCTGGCGGCACCGACGGTGCCACGGCTTCCTGACGCTTGAGGCGGTTGATGGCCTTGACGCCCATAAAGATGGCGAACGCGACTATCACGAAGTCAAGAACCGTCTGGATGAAGCGCCCGTAAGCCAGCACCACGGCAGGCAGATCGCCCTCGGCCGTCTTGAGGGTGATCGCCAGGTCGGAGAAATCCACGCCGCCGATCAGCAGGCCCAATGGCGGCATGATCACGTCACCGACGAACGATGAGACGATCTTGCCGAACGCGGCACCGATGATGATACCGACCGCCATGTCGACGACATTGCCTTTGACGGCAAACGCCTTGAATTCATTGATCATGCCCATGTGCAACTCCCACTGGTCTAATTCGTGCGCTGAAGTGTAAGTCACTCCTGCTCGTTTGCCATGCGCCGCTGCCGGGCCAGGCGTATCGCTTGTGACCCCGTCGTTGTGAAATTGTCCGAATTCATTACAGGGCTGGTTCTTCGCGCAAGGTTGGCCGTTAGCCTATTTGGCGTGACGGACCTGACCTCGCCTGCGTTGATGCGGGTCAACATCGGATACCAGTGGCACGATTAAAGTCGCCTCAAACCCATTAACCGAGGCTCGGCCATGCACATCGATTATTCCGCTCAGTCAGAAAAGGCGTACCGCGACAACCCGACCTATGCCGCGCTGGCCGAGCAGTACGATGATGTCGACCGACGTATCGCGCGCATCGAAAACGGTATTGAGCGGTCCGACGGGTTGCCGCTTGCTGCGCTTAAACTGCGGCGTTCCGGCTTGCGCGAAGACTTGGCGCGACACCTGCGCAAGTCCGAGAGCGGCTGCTGCAATTGCGGCAAGAACTGCGCGGGCTGACGCAGCTCGTCGGGGGGCTGAATAGGCCACGGTAGCCTGAGGTCAATCCTTGAACACCCTCTGTGAACAGGAGTGACCCATGACTGCCGAGCACAATCTACGTGAGGAATTTCGTGAGTACGGAGACGCTTTGACCGAGCGGCGCAAAAGCGATCCGGGCTTCGATGGCCTGGTAGGCCGCTATCAGGAGTTGGACAAGCAGATCGTCGATCTCGAATCCGGCGACCAGCCGTTCGATGACGAAACGCTGGGGAGGCTGCGCCGCGAGCGCGTGCTACTCAAGGACAAGATCGTCCAGCAATTGACAGCGGCCTGATGGCCTCGCTCCAGCGATCACTAACGTAGCCCTGCCTTGAACGCAGTAATCCCTGGGGCTTGGCAGGTCGCCTGATCGATAGCGATTCCTGAGTATCGCTACGCTCAACCGCAGGCTATGAAACCGCGCCGCTGGGGATTTCTCGGCGGCGCAATCCCTCTCGCAGGCTACGGATGCAGGACGAAGCGGTGCAGCCCGGGTTCGTTTTTATCGGCGTGCAGCGTTTGCATCTTCAAGGGCAACGCCGCGAGTACCTGGCTACAGAAGGCCGTGGCCAGGGCATCCTGCTCGTAGCAGCAGATCAGCCAGCGGCGCCCATCGCTGACCGTTTGCTGCAGCACCGCGCGGCCGATGCCCAGGCGGCGGTATTTGCGCAGCAGAAACAGATCGGCGAACTCCATCTCGGCGATATTCAGGTCTTCGCTGGTTTCCAGCAGCAGGAAGCCGGCAATAAAGCCATCGACCACAATCAGTTGCGCGCTCCAGCCGGCGTCCTGCCAGTAGCGCTGCAGGTGCGGCTCGTGGACGTAAAAGCGCCCGTCGAGCTCGACATCCTCCTGCTCCCAATCCGACGACTCATAGGCGTAGAACTGGTACAGGTTGCGGATCAGCGGCAATTGCTCGGCGCTGACAGGAACGAGTTCGATCGACATGGTGGGTATCTCGCAGGTGAGCGGCGCATTATCGATGGACGCGGGACCAGCGGGTAGCCCGGCTGCCGAAAGTCTGTAAATTTATCCAGTTGTTCGGTATCGTTTCGACCTTCGCTTTTCAGCAGGACGACCCCCATGGCCAAGGCCAAACGCTTGTATGGCTGCACCGAGTGCGGCGCGACCTTCCCCAAATGGGCCGGGCAGTGCGGCGAGTGCGGCGCCTGGAACACGCTAACCGAAACCATGATCGACGCGGGCGCGGCGACCCCCAGCGGGCGAGGCGGCTGGACGGGTGCGCAGGCTCAGCTGAAGACCTTGGCCGAGGTGAGTGTCGAGGAGACGCCGCGCTTTTCCACCGCGTCTGCAGAGCTCGACCGAGTGCTCGGTGGCGGCCTGGTCGATGGCTCGGTGGTGTTGATCGGCGGCGACCCAGGCATCGGTAAGTCGACCATCCTGCTGCAGACGTTGTGCAATATTGCCCAGCGGTTCCCTGCGCTTTACGTCACCGGTGAAGAATCCCAGCAGCAGGTGGCGATGCGCGCCCGGCGTCTGGGCCTGCCTGAAGACAAGCTCAAGGTGATGACCGAGACGTGCATCGAAAGCATCATCGCCACGGCTCGCCAGGAAAAGCCCAAGGTGATGGTGATCGACTCGATCCAGACCATCTTCACCGAACAGCTGCAGTCGGCGCCCGGCGGAGTTGCCCAAGTGCGCGAGAGTGCTGCGCTTTTGGTGCGCTTTGCCAAGCAGAGCGGTACGGCGATCTTTCTGGTCGGCCACGTCACCAAGGAAGGCGCGCTGGCCGGGCCGCGAGTGCTCGAGCACATGGTCGACACCGTGCTGTATTTCGAAGGTGACCCCGATGGCCGTCTGCGCCTGCTGCGCGCGGTGAAGAACCGTTTCGGCGCGATCAACGAGCTTGGCGTGTTCGGCATGACCGACAAGGGCCTCAAGGAAGTCAGCAATCCCTCGGCAATCTTCCTCACACGAGCGCGAGAGGAAGTGCCGGGCAGCATCGTCATGGCCACATGGGAAGGCACGCGGCCAATGCTGGTAGAAGTTCAGGCGCTGGTCGATACCAGCCATATGGGCAATCCGCGCCGGGTCACGCTCGGTCTGGATCAAAACCGCTTGGCCATGTTGCTGGCCGTGCTGCATCGCCACGGCGGCATTCCCACCTACGACCAGGATGTGTTTCTCAACGTGGTGGGTGGTGTGAAGGTGCTGGAAACCGCCTCTGATCTGGCACTGATGGCGGCCGTGATCTCCAGCTTGCGCAACCGGCCGCTGCCGCACGATTTGCTGGTGTTTGGTGAGGTGGGGTTGTCTGGCGAGATACGTCCCGTGCCGAGTGGTCAGGAGCGTCTCAAGGAGGCCGCCAAGCACGGCTTCAAGCGCGCCATCGTGCCAAAGGGCAACGCGCCTAAAGAAGCACCGGCTGGTTTGCAGGTTGTGGCTGTGACGCGTCTGGAGCAGGCGCTGGACGCGCTCTTCGAATAGGCGCGTCCGGCATTCATTGCCTGGTCAGTGAATCAGGCAGTTGGCATCGGCCTGCTTGCGACGTTCTACACGCTGGCCGATCAGCGCCAGCCAGCTGCTGGCCCGCGCCGGGCGCGCTGCACCCTGTTGGGATTTGGCAGGGCGAGGCGAGGGAAAATTGACTGCTTGGGTAAGCGCGGCGCTGATCATGACGGTGCCTCCTGGGGAATGTTCCCCTGTTGGGTTCGTCTTTATCCTGCGACCTGCCGCCTTGCCGGCGTTTGATCGAGGTCAATAATCGCCGCAGCGCCACCGCGGCAGTACGCCGCACACCCTCAGTCTTCCTCGCACAACGCAGCCAGCTCGCGCTCAAGCAATTGTTCATCGCCCAGGTTTAGCTCGACCAGACGACGCAGGTGGCTCATGGAGTCGAGATCGATGTGGTGGCAGAGAAAACCGAGCACGCGCTCCTCGCGATGCACCAACTCCACCTGCATGCTCACCTGCAGCTTGTCATCAAGGATGATGCGCAGTAGGTAGTCCTGGCCAGTCTCGCCTTCCCAGTTCCAAGGGCGCCGTACCAGCACGCCCTTGAAGGAAACATCGTGCAGTTCTACCTGCCAGGTCTGCTCGCCCTGGATGATTTCCGCAGGGGCATCGAAAGCGATGCGTTGGAAGCGCCGGCGTTCGTGGTTGTCGCTCATGGAAAAATGTCCTCTATTGGTTCGCTCACTATAGCCAAGTGAGCGCGACGACGCTGATGAAGCGCACTCATCGTGCAATTGTTCAGTGGGGGATGAGTGACGTGAACCCGCTTCGCAGGGATGATGCATGCGGATCAGACCTTTGCTGCGAGCAGACGTTGATGTTTGATCGCTAGGTTTTAGGCCTCGCTTATCAGCGGCATGCTCACGAGGCTCACCTTTTTTTGCGGCACCCGGGTTGCTGCACCCTTCATTCAGAGAGCTGTGTTTATGCCTGTTACGCCCATCCCGGTCACCGTGCTCAGTGGTTTTCTCGGGGCTGGCAAGACCACCCTGTTACGCCACATGTTGAGAACCGAGCATGGGCTGCGGCTTGCGGTCATCGAAAACGAATACAGCGATACGCCGATCGACAGTCGTTTGCTGGGCGATGCGCCGGTCAAGGTCATGACGCTCGCCAACGGTTGCGTGTGCTGTTCCATTCTCGGCGAACTGGAAAAGGCGCTGTTGCTGTTATTGGAGAAGCGTGATGCCGGTGAGCTGCAATTTGATCGGCTGGTGATCGAGTGCACCGGCCTGGCTGATCCCGCGCCGGTAGCCCAGACGTTTCTCGCCACGCCGGAGCTCTGCGAGCGCTACCGCCTGGACGGCATCATCACCCTGGTAGATGCCGTCAATGCCGGGCGCCACCTTCAGGAACCCATCGCCCAGGCTCAGGTTGGGTTCGCTGACCGTATCCTGCTGAGCAAGACCGACCTGGTTGATGCGGCGACCCTTGAGGCATTGAGTGCGCGGCTGCAACGCATCAATCGGCAGGCGCCTATCCATGTGGTCGAGCACGGGGCTGTCGACCTGGGCGAGTTGTTTGGTGTACAGGGCTTCGAGTTGAACGGTAACGCCACGCCAAGGCTGCGCCCCGTGGCGGCTGGCAAAAGCAGCGACCGCATCGCTACACTGGTGCTGACCACCACCACGCCAATCGATCTGCAGCGGCTCAGTGGCTTTATGGAGACCCTTTTACACGATCACGGCAACGCTCTGCTGCGTTACAAGGGCGTGCTCGATATCGCCGGAGAGTCGCGGCGCATGGTGTTTCAGGGCGTATTGCAGCTGTATGGCTTCGACTGGGACGAGGAGTGGGGCGTCGATGAGGCGCGCGAGAGCGTGATCGTCTTCATCGGCGACAGCCTGCCTAACGAGGCGATTCAGGAAAGCTTTGCAGCGCTCACAGCCTGAGACCCTGCTATAAGCCGACGAAAAAAATGCCGGGCAGCTCACGCTGACCGGCATTTTTTCTGCCCGTGAATCCTTACTCGTCGAGGAACGAGCGCAGGTGTTCGCTACGGGTCGGATGACGCAGCTTGCGCAGCGCCTTGGCCTCGATCTGACGAATACGCTCACGGGTAACGTCGAACTGCTTGCCCACTTCCTCAAGGGTGTGGTCAGTGTTCATGTCGATACCGAAGCGCATACGCAGGACCTTGGCTTCGCGGGCAGTCAGACCGGAAAGCACGTCGCGCGTGGCTTCCTTGAGACTTTCCACGGTGGCTACGTCGATCGGGGACTGCATGGTGCTGTCCTCGATGAAGTCGCCCAGGTGTGAATCTTCGTCGTCGCCGATCGGGGTTTCCATGGAGATCGGCTCTTTGGCGATCTTCAATACCTTACGGATCTTGTCCTCAGGCATTTCCATGCGCTCACCCAGCTCTTCCGGAGTAGGCTCGCGGCCCATCTCCTGAAGCATCTGACGAGAGATGCGGTTGAGCTTGTTGATCGTCTCGATCATGTGCACCGGAATACGGATGGTGCGTGCCTGGTCAGCGATCGAGCGAGTGATCGCCTGACGAATCCACCAGGTGGCATAGGTCGAGAACTTGTAGCCGCGACGGTATTCGAACTTGTCTACCGCTTTCATCAAACCGATGTTGCCTTCCTGGATCAGATCGAGGAATTGCAGGCCACGGTTGGTGTACTTCTTGGCGATCGAGATCACCAGACGCAGGTTGGCTTCGACCATCTCTTTCTTCGCGCGGCGGGCTTTCGCCTCACCGATCGACATGCGACGGTTGATGTCCTTGATCTCTGCAAGCGTCAGGTCGCTCTCGTCCTGCAGGGCAATCAGCTTCTGCTGGCAGCGCTGAATATCCGCTTCCAGATTGCCGATGGCTTCTGCGTATTTGGACTTGCCTTTGGCCAGGCTGGCAGCCCAACCCAGGTCCACTTCATTGCCTGGGAACAGGCGCAGGAAGTCGGCACGCGGCATGCGGGCATCACGCACACACAGTTGCATGATGGCGCGTTCCTGACCACGCAGACGATCCAGTGCACCACGAACATGCACAACCAGCGCTTCGTACTGCTTGGGCACCAGCTTGATCGGCATGAACAGCTCGGCCAGCGCTTGCAGCTCGGCGATCGCCTGCTTGCTGCTGCGGCCGTGCTTCTTCAGCGCTTTCTTGGCGATTTCCAGCTGATCAGCGACTGCGGTGAAGCGGCGCAGGGCCTCTTCAGGATCCGGGCCACCGTCGCCTTCTTCTTCCTCGTCGTCGCTATCGCCGTCTTCTTCTTCATCGTCCTTTTCAGTAGCGGCATCAGTCGTGGCAGGCACGGGTGCAGCAGCTTCAGCAGGAACGATGCCGTCATCCGGATCGATATAACCACTGAGTACCTCGACCAGACGGCCGCCCTCGGTGGTGACGCGGGTGTATTCGGCAAGAATGCCGTCTACGGTCCCGGGGAAGTGAGCGATGGCACCCATGACTTCACGGATGCCTTCCTCGATACGCTTGGCGATTTCGATCTCGCCTTCACGGGTCAGCAGTTCCACGGTGCCCATTTCACGCATGTACATGCGCACTGGGTCCGTGGTGCGACCGATATCGGTTTCAACCGCAGCCAACGCAGCAGCAGCTTCTTCAGCGGCGGCTTCATCGGTGTCGGCATCAGCCAGCATCAGGGCGTCTGCATCCGGAGCACTCTCGTGTACCGGGATCCCCATGTCATTGATCATGCGGATGATGTCTTCCACCTGCTCAGGATCTGAAATATCCTCAGGCAGGTGGTCGTTGACCTCTGCGTAAGTCAGATACTTCTGCTCACGACCCAGGGTGATCAACTCTTTGATACGAGATTGCTGTTGCGCTTTTCCGGACATAACACCCTATCCACTGAAGGTCTTGGCGGGCTGAAAACAAGCCGAGGATTATACCTCAGCTCGGCGCTCAGGCGCCAGTTGGGGTCTTGCTGGGCGAGTTAAGGCTGCTGTAATGCTCACGGAGCAGTGCCTTTTCCTCGTCGGTGAGTTCGCTCGGGCTTTTCTGCATGACGCTGCGCAGAGCGGTTTCGCGTCGTCTTAACGACTGGCTATGGGCAAGTGTAGTAATGGTGTCGAAAAACTGCCGTTCAAGGTTGTCGTGATCGATTAGCCATTCTTTTTCTGCCAGTACCTTGAGCAGGCGACCCTGGTCGGTGCCGTGCCAGCGGGCGATCAGCTGCAGCGAACGCAGCCCTGGTTGTTTCTGCAGGGTGCCCACCAGTGCTACAAGTAATTGAGCGTACGTATCGCCTTCTGCGGCAAAGTTGCTGACATCATCGACTCTTTGCGCGAGTTCGGGATGATGCAGCAGGCTGCGCAGCGCAGCCAGGTGGGGCGACTCGACACTCACTGCCGTACGCGGCGGATGATAGTCGTCGCGGCCTTTCTTGCTCCACTTGCCGCCTTCCTTTTTCCACTCGCTTTTGCCCTGTTTTCTGGCTGGGCGCTCGAAAGCCGATGCGGGTGGCTGCGCCTCATAGCTTGGCGCCACATCGTAATAGGCGCTATCCGGGATGTTTTCAAGGGGTGGCGCAAAGCTGGTGTCGGCTTGCTGGGCTGGGGCGTGCGTTGGTCGGCCTGCAGGTGCTGACATCTGGTTCAGGGCCTCGACGCTGAGGCCGGTAATCTGTGTCAGGCGCTGGCGCATCAGTGCGCGCAGTGTGTTGCCGGGAATCTTGTCGATCAGCGGCGCGGCCAGGGTGACCAAGTGCGCTTTGCCTTCCAGTGATCGTGGGTCGGCTTCCTCGCTGAGCTGCTGGAAAAAATAATCCGCCAGTGGCTGAGCGTGCTGCTGGATGCGCGCACGAAAAGCGTCGGTGCCTTCGCTGCGCACCAGGGTGTCCGGGTCTTCGCCGTCAGGCAAAAACAGGAACCGTGCCCGGCGGCCATCCTGCAGGTTCGGCAGGGCTGCCTCCAGAGCGCGCCATGCCGCATTGCGGCCGGCCTGGTCGCCGTCGAAGCAGAACAGTACGCTGGGCACCAGGCGGAAAATGCGCTTGAGGTGCTCTTCGCTGGTCGCGGTGCCCAAGGTTGCAACGGCGTTGCGCAGGCCCTGCTGGGCGAGAGCGATGACGTCCATGTAGCCTTCGACCACCATGATTTCATCGAGGTTACGGTTGTGCTTGCGCGCCTCGAACAGCCCGTACAGCTCCTGGCCCTTGTGAAACACCGGCGTTTCCGGCGAGTTCAGGTACTTGGGCTTGTCGTCTCCCAGCACCCGACCGCCAAAGGCGATGACCCGACCGCGGCTGTCATGAATGGGGAAAATCACCCGGTCACGGAAGCGGTCGTAGCGTTTGCCGCTGTCGGGATTCTCTACCAGCAGTCCGGCATCGATCATCGCCTTGTGCTGCAGGCTGTCGCCGGCCAGGTGTTTGAGCAGGTTGTCCCAGCCCGGTGGCGCGAAGCCGAGGCCGAAATCGCGGGCGATCTCACCGGACAGGCCACGGCCTTTCAGATAATCCACCGCGGCGCGGCGTTGCGGATGGCTCTTTAGTGCCTGGCGATAATAGTCCGCAGCGGCTTGGAGCAGGGCGTAGAGCGGCGAGTCGGAAGGCTGGCGGGGTTTGCCACCGCGCCCTCCGTCTTCGCGCGGAACATCCATGCCGGCGCGTTTGGCCAGTTCCTCGACCGCCTGGGGGAACTCCATCTGGTCGTGATCCATCACGAAGCCCAGGGCGTTGCCGCCAGCGCCGCAGCCGAAGCAGTAATAGAACTGCTTGTCCGGACTGACGGTGAAGGAGGGGGATTTTTCCTTGTGGAACGGGCAGCAGGCGCTGTAATTCTTACCGGTTTTCTTCAGCTGGATGCGCGAACTCACCACATCGACGATGTCGGTGCGGTTGAGCAGGTCATCGATAAAAGACTGCGGGATAAGGCCGGCCATAGGTGCTCAATAGTGCCGCAGAGCTGTGCGAAACAGTAGCGGCAAAAACGCAAAAACTCCGATCATTCGCCGGAAGGCGATGCGGAGTCTTTGACGATAATGCCCGGCGTAAGCCGGGCATTCAGACGTTGCGAGTACTGTATTAGTACAGGCGAACGCTACGGCGCTGTTCGCGCTGCACTTTTTTAGCGTGACGCTTAACAGCAGCAGCTGCTTTACGCTTACGCTCGGAAGTCGGCTTTTCGTAGAATTCACGGCTACGAACTTCAGCCAGAACACCGGCTTTTTCGCAGGAGCGCTTGAAACGACGCAGAGCTACGTCGAAGGGTTCGTTCTCTTTAACTTTGACGGCTGGCATCCAGGGCTACCTTCTTTATTACGGAGGTTTGTGTCTTCCTGGCAACAGCGCGGAAAGATCACAGGTTTTTAAGGGTTGCGGATGTTACCGCCTACGCAAGCGGAATGCAAAGCCTCTGATCGAAAAGCACTGGTCTGTGCCGCTTGGCGGCGATTATTATGCCGGCCTTTCACGCCCTGTGGGCTGTTTAATTCAAGGCGAAACCATGCTGGTGCTGGGATTGGAAACTTCGTGCGACGAGACCGGTGTCGCGCTCTACGACAGCGAGCGCGGGCTGCTCGCCGATGCACTGTTCAGCCAGATCGATCTGCACCGTGCCTACGGTGGTGTAGTGCCCGAGCTGGCCTCACGGGATCACGTCAAACGCATGCTGCCGCTGATCCGCCAGGTGCTGGACGAGGCCGGCTGCGTGGCTTCCGACATCGATGCGATCGCCTACACCGCAGGCCCCGGCCTGGTCGGCGCGCTGCTGGTTGGCGCCTCGTGCGCGCAGGCGCTGGCGTTTGCCTGGGATGTGCCGGCAATCGGTGTGCACCACATGGAGGGCCACCTGCTGGCACCCATGCTGGAAGAAACGCCACCTGCTTTTCCTTTCGTAGCGCTGCTGGTGTCGGGCGGGCACACCCAGCTGGTCCGCGTCGACGGCATCGGTGAATACCAGTTGCTCGGTGAGTCGCTTGACGATGCGGCCGGTGAAGCCTTCGACAAGACTGCCAAACTGATGGGCCTGCGCTATCCCGGCGGCCCGGAAATCGCTCGGCTGGCTGAACGCGGCACGCCCGGGCGCTTCGTTTTTCCGCGGCCGATGACCGATCGCCCTGGGCTCGACTTCAGTTTCAGTGGTTTGAAGACCTTCACTCTGAATACCTGGCAGCAGTGCTGCGCCAATGGCGACGACAGCGAGCAGACCCGCTGCGACGTGGCCCTCGCGTTCCAGCAGGCAGTGGTCGAGACATTGACCATCAAGTGCCGCCGGGCGCTCAAGCAGACCGGTCTGAACAGCTTGGTGATCGCCGGTGGCGTAAGTGCCAACAAGGCGCTGCGTCTGTCGTTGGAGGACATGCTGGCAGCGTTGAAGGGCAAGGTTTTTTATGCTCGTCCGGCATTCTGTACAGACAACGGCGCAATGATCGCTTACGCCGGTTGCCAGCGGCTGCTGGCCGGGCAGCATGAGGGGCTGGCCATCACCGTGCAGGCGCGCTGGCCGATGGAGCAACTGCCGCCGCTGTGAGCGCGCTGCAGGCCATCGCATCAGATCCGCTCATCAGATGGATTCAGAAATGCCGCTCACGGCCAGCCCATAGGTCACGCAGATTGCTGCGGTGCCGCCAGACGATCAGCCCGCTGAGCACACACATCGGCAACAGCGCGGCCGGTTGCTGCCAAGCGAGTAGGGGCAGTGTCAGTGGTGCGGCGGTCAAGGCGGCGAGGGAGCTGGTGCGGGTCAGTACGAAGGTCAGGAGCCACGTGCAGAGGGCCAACAGTGCGGCTGGTGGGTACAGACCCAACAGCATGCCGGCGGCGGTGGCCACGCCCTTGCCGCCGCGGAAGCGGAAATACAGCGGATACAGGTGGCCGACCACCGCCGCGAGCCCCAACCAGGCCTGCTGCTGCAGCCCATAACCGAGGTGCGCGGCAACCATGATCGGCAGCAAACCTTTGAATAGATCGCCAATCAGCGTGAGAATGGCCAGGCGTTTACCGGCTACCCGAAGCATATTGGTTGCGCCGGGGTTGCCCGAGCCACTGGCGCGCGGGTCTGCGAGACCGCTCATGCGGCTGAGCAGGATAGCGAAGGACAGCGAGCCGAGCAGGTAGGCGAGGATCGCCAGTAACCAAAACATGGTATCCATTCCGCGCCGGGGGATGCCCGATTCTAACGAGGTACGGCCAGCTTGTCGTGCCGTGGAGAGCGTGCTTGGACACAGTGTTTATCGCGGGCCTGGAAGTCGATACCGTCATCGGTGCTTACGACTGGGAGCGCACCATCCGCCAATGCCTGCAACTGGATTTATGGCTGGGTTGGGACAACCGTCCCGCAGCCGAGGGTGACGACTTGAGCAAGGCGCTGGATTATGCGTCGGTCTCCACGCGCATCCAGGCGTTCGCCAGCGAGTCTCAATTCATCCTCGTGGAAACTTTCGCCGAGCGCCTGGTTGCGTTGCTGATGAACGAGTTCGGCATTCCCTGGGTGCGCCTGCGGCTGACCAAACCGGGTGCTGTGCCCGCGGCCCGTGGCGGTGTCGGCGTGGAGATCGAGCGCGGATGTCGCTAACCCCGATACTGCTGGGCTTGGGCAGCAACATCGAGCGCGAGGTGCATCTGCGTGCCGGGCTCGATGCTTTGGCCGATATGGTCACTGACATGCGCTGCTCGCCGGTCTTCGAGAGTCTGGCTGTCGGCATCAAGAGTGGGCCGTTCTTCAACCTGGTGATCGCCGGACGAACGGCCTTGCCACTGCCCGAGCTGGACCGCCGATTGAAGTTCATCGAGGCCGATAACGGCCGCTATGCGCCTGACCGCAAGGGCTTGCCGCTGGATATCGACGTGCTGATGTACGACGGGCTGGTTGGCAGCTTCGATGGGTTGGTGCTGCCCCGCGAAGAAATTCTCAAGAACGCCTTCGTGCTCAGGCCGTTGGCGTTGTTGGTGCCGGATGCGCTGCATCCGGGCGTGCAACGCAGCTTCGGCGAGTTGTGGCGTGAGGCGCGCATCGAGCAGCAACTGTGGCCGGTGGCCTTCCAATGGCGCGGTGCCGAGCTGACACCCGCCGATCTGCTGCCTTCGCCTTAGCCCGCCTGAGCTGACTGCTTGAACACCTTGAGTGCAGCCAGGCGTTCACGATTCAACGCCTCGCCGAGCTCTGCGCCCTTGTAGCCGCGCTCTAGCAGCGGTTGCACCGCCACCTTGCGTACTGCGTGCATGGCGTCCAGCAGATAAGCGGCTTGCGGGTAATCGCGCTGCTCCAGCCCATGACGGCCGCGTGCGTCCATCTCGCAGGCCGAGACGAACGCCTCGAAACGCTGCGGTCTGCGGAACACGTCGAAGCGCTGCATCAGCTCCAGCAGCGTGGTCGCACGTAGCTCCAGCGCTCTGTGGGCATGGGTGTGCAGTTCGCCAACCAGCTCGGCGAGCTCCTGGCATTCCCTGGGCACCTTGCAGCGGCTGTTGATCGCCTTGATCAGCGGGACGCCGCGGTGCTCGTGTGCGATGTGCCGCGGCCAGTCGGCAGGCTTGGTCCGCCCTTTGCCCACATCGTGGAGCAGGCAGGCCCAGCGCACCGGTAGCGGTTGCTGATGTTCGGCGCACTGCTGCAGTACGGCCAGCACGTGAACGCCGGTGTCGATCTCCGGGTGATGAGCCGGCGGCTGCGGCACGCCGAAAAGCACGTCGACCTCCGGCAGCAGGGCTGCGAGCGCACCACAGTCGCGCATCACCTGAATGAATACATCGGGGCGCGGCTCCATCAGGGCTCGGGAGATTTCCTTCCAGCTGCGCTCGGGTGTCAGTGCATCCAGCTCGCCCGATTCGGCAAGCTGGCGCATCAGCGCCAGCGTGTCGCCCGCCACGACAAAGCCCAGCTCGGCATAGCGAGCGGCGAAGCGGGCTACGCGCAGCACCCGCAGTGGATCTTCTGCGAACGCCGGGGATACGTGGCGCAATTGCCTGTCGGCCAGGTCGCGTTGCCCGCCGTAGGGGTCGATGAGCTGCCCGTGCTCATCTTCGGCAATGGCATTGATGGTCAGGTCGCGGCGAATCAGGTCCTGTTCCAGCGTCACGTCCGGGCTGGCGTGGAAGGTGAAGCCGCCATAGCCGCGGCCACTCTTGCGCTCGGTACGCGCCAGGGCGTATTCCTCGCCGGTTTGCGGGTGCAGAAAAACTGGAAAATCCGCGCCAACTGGGCGGAAGCCCTGTTCCAGCATGGCCTCGGCAGTGGTGCCGACAACCACCCAGTCCACTTCGGTAACCGGGCGGCCGAGCAGGCGGTCGCGCACGGCGCCGCCAACTTTGTAGATGTGCATAGGGTTCTCCGTCATGGGCAAAGAATAACCGCTGCGCCGGAGGCTGTCGTTGCGTGGAGGTACCGGGTCCATCTCGGGCCCGGTTTCAAAGCGGTGGAATGTGCAGGTCGAGGCGTGGGAATTCAGGGTCGGCCGCTTTGTCGCTCTTAGGCGGTACGTGCTGGGTATTGACGATCTGCTCCCCATGCAACGTCTGCAAGTGGATATCGAAACCCCACAGGCGATGCAGATGTTTGAGCACCTCTTCGGTAGAGCTGCCGAGCGGTTTGCGGTCGTGCTGGAAATGCCGCAGGGTCAGGGAGCGGTCACCTCGGCGGTCGATATTCCAGATCTGCACATTAGGCTCGCGGTTGCCCAGGTTGTACTGAGCGGCCAGGGTTTCGCGAATGGTGCGGTAACCGGGCTCGTCATGGATGGCGGGCACGCTGAGTTCGTCTTTCTGATCATCATCGAGAATGCTGAACAGCTTCAAATCACGGATCACCTTGGGTGACAGGTACTGCAGGATGAAGCTTTCATCCTTGAAGCTGGTCATGGCGAATTTCAGGGTGCTCAGCCAGTCGCTGCCAGCGATGTCCGGGAACCAGTGGCGGTCCTCTTCGGTAGGCTCCTCGCAGATGCGACGGATATCCCGGTACATGGCGAATCCCAGGGCGTAGGGATTGATGCCGCTGTAGTAAGGGCTGTCGAATGACGGCTGGAACACTACGCTGGTGTGCGACTGCAAAAACTCCATCATGAAGCCATCGGTGACCAGGCCTTCGTCGTAGAGATCATTCATCAGGGTGTAGTGCCAGAACGTCGCCCAGCCTTCGTTCATCACCTGGGTCTGGCGTTGCGGGTAAAAATACTGGGCGATCTTGCGCACGATGCGGATCACCTCGCGCTGCCAGGGTTCGAGCAGCGGCGCGTGTTTCTCCAGGAAGTACAGGATGTTTTCCTGGGGCTCGGCGGGAAAGCGCTTGCTGTCCTGGTCGCCGGTCTTGCTGGCGCTTTTGGGAATGGTTCGCCACAGGTCGTTGATCTGCCGTTGCAGGTGTTCCTCGCGGTCCTTCTGGCGGCGTCGCTCTTCCTCGGCGGAGATCGGGTAGGGGCGCTTGTAGCGGTCCACGCCATAGTTCATCAGCGCGTGGCAGGAATCGATCAGGTCCTCGACCGCATCGATGCCATGGCGTTCTTCGCACTGGGTGATGTACTGCTTGGCGAACACCAGGTAGTCGATGATCGACGCCGCGTCGGTCCAGGTGCGGAACAGGTAATTGCCCTTGAAAAAGCTGTTGTGCCCATAGCAAGCGTGGGCGATCACCAGCGCCTGCATGGTGATGGTGTTTTCCTCCATCAGGTAGGCGATGCACGGGTCGGAGTTGATCACGATCTCGTAGGCGAGGCCCATCTGCCCGCGGCTGTAGGATTTCTCAGTGCTGAGGAACTGCTTGCCGTATGACCAGTGGTGATAGCCCAGCGGCATGCCGACGGAGGCGTAGGCGTCCATCATCTGTTCGGCGGTGATTACCTCGATCTGATTGGGGTAGGTATCCAGCGCATAGCGCTCGGCGAGGCGGCTGATCTCCCGGTCGTAGTCACGGATCAGCTCGAACGTCCATTCCGACCCGGTGGAGAGGGGCTGACGTTTCTTGCTGCTGGCGTTCATGTCGATAGCCTCCGCTGAAACAGTTCGCGGAACACGGGGTATATATCGCCTGCCGATACCAGTTGCTGCTGTGCGAAGGTTTCGTCGAAGGCTTCGGAGACTCGCTCGTATTCGAACCACAGCGCCTGATGCTCACGTGGGGTGATTTCCACGTAGGTGAAGTATTGGACGAAGGGCATGATCTGCTTGATCAGGATGTCGCGGCACACCGGCGAATCGTCGTTCCAGTTGTCGCCGTCGGAAGCCTGGGCGCCGTAGATGTTCCACTCGTTGACCGGATAACGCTCGGCCATGATCTCCTGCATCATCTTCAGGGCGCTGGAAACGATGGTGCCGCCGGTTTCCCGTGAGTAGAAGAACTCCTCCTCGTCGACTTCCTTGGCGCTGGTGTGGTGGCGGATAAACACCACCTCGATCTTGTCGTAGTTACGCTTGAGAAACAGGTACAGGAGGATGAAAAAGCGTTTGGCGACGTCCTTGGTGGCCTGGGTCATGGAGCCGGATACGTCCATCAGGCAGAACATCACAGCCTTGGAGCTGGGGTTGGGGTGTTTGACCAGCAGGTTGTATTTGAGGTCGAAGGTATCGAGAAACGGCACGCGGTGAATGCGTGCGCTCAGGCGTTCAATTTCTGCCTGGATAAGTTGAATGTCGCCGAAGTTGTCTGGCTCTTCGCGGCGCAGGCGCTCAAGCTCAGCCTTGGCTTCACGCAGCTTTGCACGGCTGCTGCCGGACAGCGCAATACGCCGGGCGTGAGCCGAGCGCAGGGTGCGGATGATGTTGATGCGTGACGGGTTGCCCTCGTTGCTGATGCCGGCGCGAACGGTCTTGAATGTTTCGGCGCCGGTCAGGTGACGTTTGACCAGATTGGGCAGTTCAAGGTCTTCGAACATGAAGTCGAGGAACTCTTCCTGGGTGATCTGGAAGACGAATTCGTCCATGCCTTCGCCGGAGTTACTGGCTTTGCCGGCGCCCTGACCACCGCCGCCACCCTGCGGCCGCGGTATGCGTTCGCCAGCAACGAACTCCTTGTTGCCGGGGTGCACGACGGTCTGCTTGCCGCCACGGCCGTGGTGCAACACCGGCTCATCGATGTCGCGGCCGGGGATGCTGATCTGCTCGCCATGCTCCATGTCGGTGATGGAGCGGCGACTGACCGCCTCTTCCACGGCCTTCTTGATGTGGTCACGGTAACGACGGATGAACCGCTGGCGGTTCACCGTGCTCTTGTTCTTGCCATTCAGGCGACGGTCGATCACGTAGCTCATACAAGCCCTCCGGGCACTGCAGACGTCAGGCCACAACAGCACAGTGGCCCGGCGTCCGAGGCCGCTTACTGCGATTTACGTACGCGCAGATACCACTCGGACAACAGGCGCACCTGTTTCTCGGTGTAGCCGCGCTCGACCATACGGTTGACGAAATCGTTGTGCTTCTGCTGATCCTCCTTGCTGGCCTTGGCGTTGAAGCTGATGACCGGAAGCAGGTCCTCGGTGTTGGAGAACATTTTTTTCTCGATCACCACGCGCAGCTTCTCGTAGCTGAGCCAGGTCGGGTTCTTGCCATTGTTGTTGGCCCGGGCGCGTAGCACGAAGTTGACGATCTCGTTGCGGAAGTCTTTCGGGTTGCTGATGCCGGCCGGCTTCTCGATCTTCTCCAGCTCTTCGTTAAGGGCCACGCGGTTGAGGATTTCGCCGGTCTCCGGGTCACGGTACTCCTGATCCTGAATCCAGAAATCGGCGTACAGCACGTAGCGGTCGAAGATGTTCTGGCCGTATTCGCTGTACGACTCCAGATAAGCAGTCTGGATCTCTTTACCGATAAATTCGATGTAGCGCGGCGCCAGGTATTCCTTGATGAAGCGCAGGTAACGCTCGCGCACTTCGCCGGGAAACTGCTCTTGCTCGATCTGCTGTTCCAACACATAGAGCAGGTGTACCGGATTGGCAGCAATTTCATGGGGGTCGAAGTTGAACACCTTGGAAAGAATCTTGAAGGCGAAGCGGGTCGACAGGCCGTTCATGCCCTCATCGACGCCAGCCGCGTCCCGATATTCCTGAATCGATTTGGCCTTGGGGTCGGTGTCCTTGAGATTCTCGCCGTCGTAGACACGCATTTTCGAATAGATGTTGGAGTTGTCCGGCTCCTTGAGGCGCGACAGTGTCGAGAACTGCGCAAGCATCTTCAGGGTGTCTGGCGCGCAATGGGCGTTAGCCAGCGAGCTACTGATCAACAGTTTGTCGTAGATCTTGATCTCGTCGCTGACGCGCAGGCAGTAAGGCACCTTGACGATGTAGATACGGTCAATGAACGCCTCGTTGTTCTTGTTGTTGCGGAAGGTGTGCCATTCCGACTCATTGGAGTGGGCCAGCAGGATGCCGCTGTAGGGGATCGCCCCCAGGCCTTCGGTGCTGTTGTAGTTGCCTTCCTGAGTCGCGGTGAGCAGCGGATGGAGCACCTTGATCGGTGCCTTGAACATCTCCACAAACTCCATCAGGCCCTGGTTGGCCCGGCACAGCGCGCCCGAATAGCTGTAGGCGTCGGCGTCATTCTGCGGGTATTCTTCAAGCTTGCGAATATCCACCTTGCCGACAAGTGCGGAGATATCCTGGTTGTTCTCGTCGCCCGGCTCGGTCTTGGCGATAGCAATCTGGTTAAGGATCGAAGGGTAGAGCTTGACCACGCGGAACTGGCTGATGTCGCCACCGAATTCGGCCAGGCGCTTGCTGGCCCATGGCGACATGATGCTGCCCAGGTAGCGCCGCTCGATGCCGTAGTCCTCTTCGAGGATCGCCGCATCTTCCGCAGCATTGAACAGCCCAAGCGGTGATTCGAATACCGGCGAGCCTTTGATGGCGTAGAAGGGCACCTTTTCCATCAGTTGCTTGAGCTTTTCTGCCAGCGACGATTTGCCGCCCCCGACAGGGCCGAGCAGATAAAGGATCTGTTTCTTCTCTTCCAGACCTTGGGCCGCGTGGCGGAAATACGACACGATCTGTTCGATGCACTCTTCCATCCCATGGAAGTCGGCGAATGCGGGATACCGGCGGATCACCTTGTTGGAAAAGACCCGTGACAAGCGTGAGTTGTTTGAGGTGTCGACCAATTCCGGTTCGCCAATCGCCATCAGCAGCCGTTCGGAAGCACTGGCGTAGGCGCTGCGATCCTGTTTGCACAGCTCGAGGTACTCTTGCAGCGAGTACTCCTCCTGGCGGGTCGCCTCGAATCGTTGTTGGAAGTGACTGAAAATGCTCATGACTTCACCTCGCTCGATGCTTGGAACCGGCCGGGATCGGTCGAGCGGGTGCATGCAGCTCCGGCGCTTGCGCAACCGGGATGAATCCCCCGAGCACCCCGCAGCTGGTCAGAACCTGGTGGTCAGCCCGTCCGTGGCGTAAGCAGGTTAGGACAGCCGCCGCCGGGTGTGTAACCCGCGGCGTATCGGCTGCCTTCTCCCGCCATGACCAAACATTGCATGGCCTGACTGTCTGCTGAAGGTGGTTACCGATGGCCCGTTCGGCCGATTGGCCGGCTACCTGAATTGGGATGGCCTGAGGTAAGGATAGTTCGGAATCGCCAAGGTCAAGGCGCAATCGACAACCGTAGCGCCATTGCAGCGCTCACGTACCAGCCAAGCCCAGCATCGACGCGGGCTTGGCTGTGGAAATTTTTTATAGCCGGTCGTCGCTTGAAGGCGCTCAGCGGAGGGTCGCAAGCGACATTGGAAAGTGGCGTCGGTGGCGTTTTTCAGTCCGGCTGGCTGGAGGCAGTTTCCTGAGGGAACGTGCTACGCCATAGCTCGAAGCCGCCGTCCAGGCTATATACGTCGGAGAATCCCTGGCCGACCAGGTACGCCGCAGCGCTTTGGCTGGAGTTGCCGTGATAACAGGCGACGATAACCGGCCCATCGAGATCGGCCTTGGCGATGAAATCGGGCAGTGAAAAATTATCCAGGTGCTGCGACCCGCTGATGTGCCCTGCAGCGAAGCTCTGTGGGTCACGAATGTCGACCACCACTGCGCCATTCTCGCGTAGAGCCTGGACTTGCTCCGGGGGGATTCGTTTGAACTCGCTCATATTGTCTCCTCGCTAGCGTCGCAGCGATGGTATTCGCCGTTGTCGATATTCATCAGCGTCATGCTGCCGCCCCACACACATCCGGTATCCAGCGCGAAAACATTCGGCTCGTCGCAGCGCCCCTCCAGCGAAGCCCAGTGGCCGAAAAGGATCTTCTGGCCGCGAGTCTTGCGTTGGGTATGGCTGAACCAGGGTAGGTAGCCGACGGGCGCGGTGCCTAGGCCTTCTTTGCTTTTCAGGTCCAGAGTACCGTCCGGCTTGCAGAAGCGCATGCGGGTAAAGTAGTTGGTGATCACCCGCAAGCGCGTGACGCCCTGCAGTTCCTTGTCCCAGCGGGCCGGCTCGTTGCCATACATGCCATCGAGGAACATCGGGTAGAGCGCGTCATCGCGCAGGGCATGTTCGACCTCCGCTGCCCGTCGGAGCGCCTTTGCGATGTTCCATTGCGGGGGAATGCCGGCATGCACGAGGGCCATATTGCGTGGCTCATCGTAATGCAGCAGCTTTTGCTGACGCAGCCAGTCGAGGAGGTCGTCACGGTCCGGCGCCTCGAGAATTTCGCGCAACGTATCGCCGCGCTTCAAGCGCCCGATATGGCGAGACGCGGCGAGCAGGTGCAGGTCATGGTTGCCGAGCACGCAAACCAGCGAGTCACGCATGCGGTACAGGAAGCGCAGGGTTTCCAGTGACTCAGGGCCGCGGTTGACGAGGTCACCGACCAGCCACAGACGGTCATGCCGAGGGTCGAAAGCGACGCGCTCGAGCAGGCGCTGCAGCGGCTTCAGGCAGCCGTGCAGATCACCAACGGAGTAAGTCGTCATCAGTGCAGGGCACCGGGGACGGCGAGGCGGAAGGGCGCGATGGGGGCGTCGAAACGCTGGCCATCGTCGGCAATCATCTGATAGCTGCCTTGCATGGTGCCCACCTGCGTCGCCATCAGCGTGCCGCTGCTGTAGCTGTGGCTGTCGCCTGGCTCGATCAGCGGTTGCTCGCCGATCACGCCGGCGCCGCGCACTTCCTGAACCTGACCATTGCCATCGGTGATCAACCAGTGGCGCGACAGCAGCTGTGCGGACAGGCTGCCGTTGTTGGCGATGGTTACGTCGTAGGCGAACGCGAAACGGTTCTGCTGCGGCTGTGATTGCTCCGCCAGGTAGCGGGTGACGATGCTGACGTCGATCTGGTAACGAGGGTCGGACATGGGCACTCGGCAAGTCAGGTGAGCGAAGGGGCGGGTTGTTCTGCCAACCGGTCGGCCAGGCGCACAAAGGCGGCCAGATCCAGTTGTTCGGGGCGCAAGCTGCCGTCGACACCGGCTGCTTCTATCTCGCTGGCCGGCAACAGCGCTTTTAGGGTGTTGCGCAAGGTCTTGCGACGCTGATTGAAGGCTTCGCGCACCACGCGCTCGAGAAGCTGGTGGTCCTTGGCTGGGTGTGGCAGCTGTTTGTGCGGCGTCAGGCGGACAATCGCCGAGTCGACCTTGGGCGGCGGATTGAAGGCACCGGGGCCGACGTTGAACAGGTGTTCCACCTGGCAGTGGTACTGCACCATGATCGACAGGCGTCCCCAGTCTCCACCACCAGGGCCCGCTGCGAGGCGCTCGACCACTTCCTTCTGCAGCATGAAGTGCATGTCGCGAATCAGGTGGGCATTGGCCAACAGGTGGAAAATCAGCGGCGTGGAGATGTTGTAGGGCAGGTTGCCGACCACGCGCAGGCTGCCGGGCTCGGCCTCCAGGCGGGAGAAGTCGAACTTCAAGGCATCACCCTGATTCAGGCGGAAGCGCGGCTCGCTGCCGAACTTGGCTTCCAGAATGGGGATCAGGTCAAGATCCAGCTCAATCACATCGAGCTGAGCGCCGCTGTTGAGTAGCCCTTCGGTCAATGCGCCCTGACCTGGGCCAATCTCCAGCAGGTGGTCGCTATCGCGTGCATGGATAGCGCGCAGGATGCGGTGGATCACCCCGGCGTCGTGAAGAAAATTCTGGCCAAAGCGTTTGCGCGCACGGTGTTGGTAAGGCTCGGACATCGGAAAAGCAGCTCCAGGCTTCAAGCTGCAAGCGTCAAGCAAGCGCGTAAAGCGATCAGGCGAAAACCCGCAGTTTAGCAGGGAACGACCACCAAGCGCGTCGCCACTCGCCCACTAGCCGCTCATGGTCGCGCGGACTTCGCCGTGAGACTGCTCTGAGCCATTTCATAGGCGGTCTCCAGCGCGACTTGCAGGCTGCCGCAGTCGATCCGGCCAGTGCCCGCTAAATCCAGGGCAGTGCCGTGGTCCACGGAGGTGCGGATGATCGGTATACCCAGGGTCACATTCACGGCCGCGCCAAAGCCTTTGTACTTGAGTACCGGCAGCCCTTGGTCGTGATACATGGCCAGCACCGCATCGCAGTGCTCCAGATGCTTGGGAGTAAACAGTGTATCGGCTGGCAGCGGACCGATCAGGTTCATCCCTTCGTCACGCAGGCGTTGCAGCGCCGGCTCGATGATGTCGATTTCCTCGCGACCGAGGTGACCGCCTTCACCCGCATGCGGATTCAGACCGCAGACCAGAATGCGCGGAGCCGCGATAGCGAATTTGTCGCGCAGGTCGGTATGCAGGATGCGCGTCACCCGCTCCAGGCGTTCGCTGGTAATCGCACTCGCCACATCCTTGAGCGGCAGGTGGGTGGTCACCAGGGCAACGCGCAGGCCGCGTGTCGCCAGCATCATTACCACTTGCTCGGTCTGCGTCAGCTCGGCGAGAAACTCGGTGTGGCCGGAAAAACTGATTCCAGCATCATTGATGATGCCTTTATGGACCGGCGCGGTGATCAGGCCGGCGAAGTTGCCGTCCAGGCAGCCCTGACCTGCACGGGTCAGAGTCTGCAGTACATAAGCGGCGTTGGCTTGGTCCAGGTGACCCGTTTTTACCGGCCGTGCCAGTGGCGTATCCCAGACATACAGGCTGCCGGCGGGTGCGGGTTGTGCAGGCCAGTCGCCCGGACCTGTTTCGATCAACTTGATAGGCAATCCCAGCTGCATCGAGCGCTCCTTCATCAGCGCTGAACTGGCGATGCAGATCAGTGGATGCGCCTGGCGCTCGCGGGCGAGCAGCAGGCACAGGTCCGGGCCGATGCCGGCGGGTTCTCCGGGAGTGAGGGCGAAGCGCAGGCTAGGGGGCATGATCGGTATCTCGAAGGTAGGGCGCTGGCGATTCTAGCGCAGGCACAAATGAAAAAGCCCGGCATCGGCCGGGCTTCCTGGTGCAGCATCAAGCTGTTGTTACAGCTTGATCTCCACGTAGGCTTCGTCGCGGATCTGGCGCAGCCAGGTCTGCAGCTCTTCCTCGTACTTGCGGTTGCGCAGCAGGTTGAGAGCTTGTTGCTCGCGCATCTGCTCACTGCTGTCGGTGGCGCGACGGCCCATGACTTGCAGCACGTGCCAGCCGAACTGGCTCTTGAACGGCTTGGAGACTTCACCGCTGGCGGTGTTGTTCATCACTTCGCGGAACTCGGGCACCAGCGCGTTAGGGTCGATCCAGCTCAGGCTGCCGCCGTTGAGGGCAGAACCTGGGTCCTCAGAGAAGCTTTTCGCCAGTTCGGCGAAGTCTTCGCCCGCCTGAATGCGTTGATAAAGACGCTCAGCCAGAACCTTGGCTTCATCGTCGCTGCGGATTTCGCTGGGCTTGATGAGAATGTGGCGCACGTTCACTTCGTCACGTACCGCAGCTGACTCGCCGCCACGCTTCTCCAGCACTTTGAGCAGAATGAAACCGCCCGGCGTGCGGATCGGCTCGCTGACATCGCCCACACTCATCGCGCCAAGCATGCTATCGAAAGGTGGCGGCAGCTGAGCGGCTTTACGCCAGCCCATTTCGCCGCCTTCCAGTGCAGTTTCACTGGCCGAGTTGGCAATCGCCAACTGGCCGAAGTCAGCACCCTGGCGCGCTTGCTCATAGATAGCCCGAGCGCGACGCTCAGCCGTCTGCAGTGCATCGGAGGAGGCGTCTTCCTGCACTGGGATAACGATGTTGGCCAGGCGGAACTCTTCGGACAGCTGCATCTTGCCCAGGTCGGAGGCCAGGAAATTCTTCACTTCCTGGTCCGTCACCTGAATGCGTTCCGCCACGCGGCGCTGGCGTACACGGCTAATGACCATCTCGCGAGCGACCTGATCACGAGCCTCGTTGAACGACAGGCCATCCTGTGCCAGTGCTGCACGGAACTGCTCGATGCTCATGCCGTTGCGCTGGGCGATGGTGGTGATGGCCTGGTTGAGCTCTTCGTCGCTAATGCGGATGCCGGAGCGCTCGCCCATCTGCAGCTGAATGTTCTCGATGATAAGGCGATCCAGCACTTGCTGAGTCAGCACATTGGCTGGCGGTACCTCGGCACCGCGCTTGGCGATGGTCTGTTGAACCTCGCGGACGCGGGCGTCGAGTTGGGTTTGCATGATCACGTCGTTATCGACGATCGCCACCACGCGGTTAAGGGGCTGTACCTCGGCATGTGCCGCGGTACCCAGAAACAGCGCGCCCAACAACAGCGGGCGCACGCAATCAGAAAGCTTCATCTTCACGTTTACGATAACCTTGAATGCCTTGGTCGAGGAATGTCTCAACGTTGCTACCCGTCACGCCGCCCAGGCCTTTGAGGACGATCTGCAGGAAGATGCCGGTATCCGGCTCGTCGTTGCGCGAGGGGTTGAGGCTGACCTCGTCGTAGTCGATCCAGTAGCGGTTGATGACGCGCAGTTTCCAGCAGCAGCTGTCGTACTCGAAGCCGCCAAAGGCCTCCAGCGTACGATTGCGACCGTAGTCGTACTGCCAGCGAGAGATCACGCTCCACTGCGGACCGAGCGGCCAGATGACGGAGAAGTCATGCTGACTGATCTTGTAGTAGTCCTTGATGTAGGTGTCGGTGCCTGGCGTTCCGTAATCAGTACCGAAGCCCCAGCGACCGGTACTCTGGTCGTAGTTAAGGGTGTCGTTGCGGTAGCGGTAGCCGGCGTTGACGATCTTGCGTGGGTTATCAGCAGGTTGGTAGTGGAACATCGCGCTGCCGGAGCGGGTGCGGTGAGCATCCGGGTCCCAGTTGAAGTCAGAGGTGAAGCGCCAGTCCTGGTTGTAGCGATACATATATTCCAGGGCGTAGGGCGATACTGACGACTGCGCTTCATCACGGGTGCGGTAGTCGATACCGGGCATCTGTACCTTGCGGTCTTCGAAGTAGAACGCCTGGCCAATGCTGAAACGCTGGCGTTCGAAACCGTTCGGCTCAATCCAGCGGCTGCTCACACCAAGCGAGATCTTGTTCTCGTCACCGATGCGATCCTTGCCGCTGAAGCGATTTTCGCGCCACAGTGAGGCATAGCTGAAACTGCTTTCGCCAGTATCGAATACCGGGATATCGGTCTGGTCTTCCTCGGGCACATAAAGGTAGAACAGTCGAGGCTCCAGGGTCTGGCGAGCTTCACGGCCGAACAGCGAGGTGTTGCGGTCGAAGTACAGGCCGCTGTCGACGCTGAACATGCCGACTCCGCGGTTCTGGCTGCTGCTGTACTGTTCATCGGCGAGCAGGGTATTTTTCCCCTGCTGATCGAGATCCAGATCGTAGTTGGTTTGCAGGTACTTGACTTGAGGCTTGATGAAACCCCATGTCCAGTCCAGCGGCAAACTGACCCCAGGTTCGACGTGCATGCGCGTGCCGTTGGCGCGAGCTATACCTTGGATGTTGGCATCATTCCAAGGGCCTTCATCAATGCCATCCTCATTGGTGAAGTTGCCGCTACGCAGATCGCGGTCAAACCGCACCAGCTCAGTGCCGTAGGTAAAGTTCAAGCCTTGCGGCTCGAACGGCAACTTACCATCGAGCGTGAGCTGTGGCAGGCGGTTATACGGCGTTACATCTGTGATCGTAGCCAGCTCATAGGCGTGAGCGTTAAGCCGCGCCGTATAGCTATCACCACGCCAGGTGAGCGTACCTCGTTGATTTACATAGGTAGACGTCTCGATACCGAGATCAGTCTTCAGGTCCTGAAAATAGTAAGGATCGCTGATGTCGGTGTAATCAACTTCTGCCAGCAAGCGGTCATTGAGCCCCTGCTTATGCTGCCAGCTATACATCCAGCGCTGGTCTTTGTAATCAGATTGGCGCTTGCGATCGTCATTGCTGTCGTCGAGATAAGCAGCCCCAACCTGACCTTCGCTGTTTGGCGTCAGGTAGCGGAACTCGCCTTCCATTAACAGGCCGCGATCGGACATGTACGTCGGGTACAGGGTCGCGTCGAAATTCGGCGCCAGGTTGAAGTAGTACGGTGTCTGCAGGGTCAGTCCGTTGTCGCTCGAACTACCGATGCTCGGCGGCAGAAAGCCGGATTGCCGACGGTCATCGATCGGGAAGTAGATGTACGGTGTGTAGAACACCGGGAAATCCTTGACCCGCAGCGTGACGTTGGTCGCGGTACCGAAGCCGGTGGCCGGATTCAGAGTGATGTTGTTACCCGTCAGGTGCCAAGCGTTGCTGCCCGGTTCACAGCTGGTGTAGGTACCGTCCTTGAGGCGGATGATCGCGGTTTCTTCACGCTTGGCGTAAGCCGCACTGCCACGAATGTGCGCAGCGTGCATCACGTACTCGGCGTTGTCGATGCGCGCCTCGCCATTGTCGAGCTGCAGCTCGCCACGATCACCGACGACCAGTGCACCCTTGTCACGCAAGCGCACATTACCGATCAACTCGCCGCGATTTTCTGCCTGATGCAGGTTGGCTTCGTCAGCCTCGACCTGCATGCCGGCCTGGCGCACGACCACATCGCCCGCGAGCGTGGCGACTTGCTCTTCCTGCTGATAGCGAGAGGCCTTGGCCGATACGAACATCGGCGCTTCGCTCATCGGCGTGGTGTCATTCATGCCCGGGCGGCTCGGCTCAATATAAGCACCGGAGCAGGACGGACCGATCTC
Organism: Phytopseudomonas seleniipraecipitans; assembly: GCF_900102335.1. Lineage (GTDB taxonomy): Bacteria > Pseudomonadota > Gammaproteobacteria > Pseudomonadales > Pseudomonadaceae > Aquipseudomonas > Aquipseudomonas seleniipraecipitans. The sequence continues at coordinate 64,913 of NZ_FNBM01000003.1, read as the reverse complement.
GGCCAACTGCGCGCTGGTCAATTGCTCGCGTGGCACCCAGTCGAGGTGACTGTAGTCGGCGCTACGCGACGCCAATGCTCGGCCACCGCTTTCGGTGACTTGCGTTGGCGCGGCCTTGGTCTCAGGCTTGGCAACCGCCGTGCCCGCCGTGCCGGCACTCACCGCATTGCTGCTATGAGTCGGTCGAACAGGCAGATTGGCAGCGCTGGATTTCGGCGCACAGGCCCAGCCGCCAGTTGGCGATGCCTGGCAGTCGAACTGTTCGGCAGCGGTGGCGAATGGACTGGCGAAGGGCTGTAGGGCCAACAGGCCGCCCGTTACCAGAAGCGGGAATTTCTTTCGAAAAGCGGGGTATTTTACTGCCATCTTGTTTTCCGGGCTTCCTGTGCGCTTTTGGCCCAGGGGCCGCACGCCTCTCGATGGGCTGAAAAAGATGCTGGATAATAAAGCATGACCCGCACAACGGCTAGCGCCGTCGGAGACCCTTGTAATGCCTGATCAAGATGTACGTCTGCAACGCCTGCAGCAGTGGCTCGAGCCGCAGTTGCGAGAATTATTCGCCTCCAAACTCTGGGGGGAGGTGCCCCAGGCTGCTTTGCAGCCGGCCAGCAGTGATGCCAGCTTTCGTCGTTATTTCCGCTGGGAGGCCGAGGGTCGCAGCCTGATCGTGATGGACGCGCCGCCGCCGCAGGAGAATTGCCGACCGTTCGTCGATGTTGCCCGCCTGCTGGCGCGCGCCAATCTCAATGTCCCGTATATCCATGCCGCGGATCTTGAACAGGGTTTTTTGCTGCTCAGCGACCTGGGCCGGCAAACGTACCTGGATGTGATCGACGCCGGTAATGCAGACAGCCTGTTCAGCCCGGCCATCGATGCACTGCTGGCCTACCAGCAACTGCCGATGGACACACCGCTGCCGCACTACGATGACGCCTTGCTGCGCCGCGAGCTGCAGCTGTTTCCCGACTGGTATGTTGCCAAGGCGCTGGGTATCACCTTCAATGCCGCGCAGCAGGCCGCCTGGGAACGCATCTGTGCGCTGCTGATCGACAGTGCCCTGGCGCAGCCCAAGGTGTTGGTGCACCGCGATTACATGCCCCGTAACCTGATGATCAGCGAGCCCAATCCCGGCGTGCTGGATTTCCAGGATGCGGTCTACGGTCCGGTCACCTACGACATCACCAGCCTGTTCAAGGACGCCTTCCTCAGTTGGCCGGAAGCGCGCGTGCGCAGCTGGCTCGAAGGCTACTGGCAGCAGGCCCGGGTCGCCGGCGTGCCCGTGCACGGCGATCTGCAGGACTTCCTGCGTGCCAGCGACCTGATGGGTGTGCAGCGCCATCTCAAGGTGATCGGCATTTTCGCGCGCATTTGCCACCGTGACGGCAAGCCCCGCTACCTGGCTGATGTGCCTCGGTTCTTCACCTATATAGAGGCAGTGCTCGAGCGGCGGCCGGAGCTGGCCGAACTGGGCGAGTTGATCGACCAGCTCAAGCGCGCGTCAGAGGCTGCGCAATGAAGGCCATGATCCTCGCGGCGGGCAAAGGCGAGCGCCTACGACCGCTGACCCTGCATACGCCGAAGCCCTTGGTGCGCGCGGCGGGCGTGCCGCTCATCGAGTATCACCTGCGAGCGCTGACGCGGGCGGGGTTCACGGATGTGGTGATCAATCACGCCTGGCTGGGCCAGCAGATCGAGGATTATCTCGGCGATGGCGAGCGTTTCGGCCTGCGTATCCAGTACTCGCCGGAGGGCGAGCCGCTGGAAACCGGTGGCGGGATCTTCAAGGCGCTCCCTTTGCTGGGTGCGGAGCCGTTTGTGGTAGTCAACGGCGACATCTTCACCGACTACGATTTCGCCAACTTGCGGCGGCCATTGCAGGGTCGCGCGCATCTGGTGCTGGTGGACAACCCGCCCCATCACCCGAGCGGGGATTTCCTGCTGCAGGACGGGCAGGTCGCGGATGCCGTGGCAGGCCACGCGAGCCTGACCTACAGCGGTATTGCCGTGCTCAATTCGATGCTGTTCGCGGGCATCCAGCCGGGGGCGTTCAAGCTTGCGCCGCTGCTGCGTTCGGCCATGGCCGCGGGGGCGGTGAGCGGTGAGCGTTTCGCCGGTCGCTGGGTGGATGTCGGCACTCATGAGCGGTTGGCCGAGGTCGAACGCCTGCTCCGGGACGAGGCCTGAAATGTACTGGCCCCTGACGTTGCTCGGCGCCGTGGCAGGCTATGCGCTGGCGAGTATTCCTGGCCTGTTGCTCGGTGGCTTGCTGGGGCAGGTGCTTGACCGGCGCCTTGGCCTGCGCGGCTGGCGCGCGCTGGGTGAACGCTTGCGCAGTCGGCCGGCGGTGGACGATGAGCAGCTGTTGTTCGTGATGCTGGGTCGCCTAGCGAAAAGTGACGGTGTGGTGCAGCAGGCGCATATCCGTCAGGCGCGTGCCGAAATGCAGCGACTGTCTGCTGGTGAGGCGGGTAAGGCTGCTGCCATCGAGGCCTTTTCCCGCGGCAAGACCGGTCAGGACAACCTGCGTGGCGCCCTGCAGCGTCGACGTAGCGATGCGGATGCGCTGCTACGCGCCTGCTGGCGCATGGCCTGGGCGGACGGGCGGGTCGGGCAGGCCGAGCGCGAGCTGATTCTGTTATGGGGCCAATGGCTGGGTGTTTCGGCGCAGTCGCAAGAAGCGCTCAATGCCGCTTACTCACCCCGTCGAGGCCCGCCGACCGCAGCGCCGGACAGCTACCAGCAGGCGCTGCGCCTGCTGGGTGTGACCGCCGACAGCGACGCGCAGCAGATCAAGAAGGCCTACCGGCGGCTGCTGAGTCGTCATCATCCGGACAAGTTGGCCGGCAGCGGTGCCGCGCCCGATAAGGTCCGCGAAGCCACCGAGAAAACCCGCGAGCTACACAACGCCTATGCCCTGATCCGCCAGCGTCAGGGCTTCCGCTGAGTGCAGTGTCACTCATATGGGATAGCAGGGGCGGAGGCGAGACGGGCGTCTACTTGTTGCCGCCGGTCTGCTTGTCGAGCCAACCGCGCAGGCGACGGAACAGCTGCTCCTCGCCGACTGCGGGGTTGCCTGGTAACGCATCCAGGCCAACCTGCACGAAGGTGGGTTGCTTCTGCCGTTGACTGAGCTGCTTGCGCTGCAGTGCCGCCTCACGTGCTGTCACGCTGTCCCGGTAGTAGAAATCACCCACGCTTGCGGTGATTTGTGCCAACAGGTCATTGATCGGCGACGCGAAGCCTTCTGGCTGGCGGATGTCCACCAAGAGCAAATGGGTAATGGTCGCCGGCTTGCGCTCGGCCATGTAGCGGGTAGCCCAATAGGCGCCGCTGCCATGCCCCAACAGCACTACGCTTTTGGCCTGTTGCTGCTCGGCAAAGGCGATGCCGGCGTCGATGCGGGCGAACACCCGCTCGACATGAGCGGCACGCACGGCCTCGGCGCTGGGGGCTGACTCGACTGGTGGCGCCGGTTCGGCGGCTGCGGCTGCTTCTGGCGATTGCTCGGCGGTGGCTTCAACCTTGGCTGCTGGCGGCTCGGCGACCCGCACCGGCAGGCTGGCGCCTTGCGGATCAGGCAGGCTGAGGCTCAGGCTGTGCCAGCCGGCATCCGGCAGTTTGTGCCGCAGTGGGCCAATGGTCCGCGGCGCATCGGCGTTTTCCTCATCGCCCGGCAGCAAAATCACCGCACCCTTGGGCGCCGGGTCGTTGGCCGGCAACCAGAGGGCGAGAAATGGCGCTCCGGCGGCATCCAGACGCTGTTGCTCAGCGGCCGCCAGCTGACGTTCGAGCGCCAGCGCCTCGAGTTCGCTGCGCTCGGCCAGCGGCGCACGCTGCTCGACAGCGGCATCATCTTTCTTGCCTGTTTCGGTCGCTGGAGGCTGCTCGCCCGCTGTAGCCAGGGCAGTGCTCAGCAGCGTCAGGCCCAGCAAGTGGCGGGGCGAATATCGAAAGCGCGTCATCGTGTTGCCCGAATAATGGATGGTGATGAGCCTAGGGGCTGTTGGCGTTGCAGTGCAAGCTACAAGACGGCCGCTGGCGATACGCGGGCGGCAGCACGTTGTCGTGGATTTGTTTGCTGCTGGTGTAGCTTAATGCGGCTTTAGCGGCGGTCTCGCCGCGCTACCTTCCTGCGCTTTCTCGGTGCCCGAGCATGATCCACCGCTGGCTGTTTCTTCTGCTGCTGAGCGCGTCGCCTGCGTTGTGGGCCGACGAGCCGCCGCCCGCACCTGCGGCGATTTTCGATGCTGCCCAGCAGCAGTGGCTCGCCGAGCATCCGGTACTGCGTGCCGGCGTCGTGTTGCAGGCGCCGTACGCCCAGCTCGACCGGCGATTGCATCGTCTTACCGGTGCCAATGTGGAGATGATGAACACCCTCGCCACGCTGATGGGCGTGCAGCTGCGCTGGCGAACCTTCCAGAGCGTCGAGGAGCTGGAGCAGGCGCTGCACAACGACCAGATCGATCTGGCCAGCGGTCTTGGCCAGACGCCCTCCGGGCTGCGCCGATGGGTGTTTTCCGATCCCTTCCTGCGTGTGTCGCACCTGTTGATTGGCGAGCGTGACAGCGGCGGCTCGGTCGATCTGGAACAGCTCGACGGCCGCTCGCCGGTGGCCTTGAAGGTATCCGACGCCGTGCTCGATTACCTGCGCAGCAGCTACCCGAGGCTCAAGCTGGAGATCGCCAGCTCACCGCGTCAGGCGCTGCAGCGCGTGCTCAATCAGCAGGCCAGCTACGCGGTGCTCGATGAGGCGCAATTGGGGCGGCTGTCCCGCGAGCCGGAGTTCCTCGGCCTGGCCATCGTCGGCGATATCGGCTTTCCGCAGTTGCTGCGGGTCGCCTCCCGGCGTGACTGGCCGGCGCTGTCCGGCATCGTCGATGTCGCGCTGCGCAGTGTATCGGCCCGCGAGCTGGACGACTTGCACAACCGCTGGCTGCCGCCGAGTTATCTGCAGCAGGAGAACTCGTCGAGCTTCTGGCGCGGGATCAGTCTGCTGCTCGGCCTGCTGTTGGTGTTCGCGCTGTTATTGGCGCTATGGATGCGCCGCCAGCGGGACACCCTGGAGTTTCGCCTGCTCGCCGCGCGCCACGAAATCGAGCTGCGCGAGGTGGCCCGCGATGCGCTGCGGCTGTCGCAGTTCTCCATCGACAACAGCACGGTGGGCATCCTCTGGGTCAACTGGGACAGCCACGTGCGGTACGCCAACCGCGCTGCCGAGACGATGCTCGGTTGTCGCAGTGGTGGCGTGGTCGACCGGCCGCTGAGCGATTTCGAGCCGAGCCTGAACATGGACCGTTGGCTCAACCTGTGGCGGCTGGCGCGCAAGGGCGACGAGCGACCGCCACGTTTCGAAACCGAGTGCCTGCGCGCTGATGGCAGCCGCCTGCCGGTGGACGTATCGCTGAGCTTTCTGCAGTACCGCGATACCGAATACCTGGTGGTGTTCATCACCGATGTCACCGAGCGCCGCCGCGCCCTGGCCGCGTTGCAGGAGAGTGAGGCACGGCTGCAGGGCATCGCGTCCAACGTCCCTGGCGTGGTGTTCCGCCTGGAGCGCGCCCGCCCGGGCGACCCGGCGCTGTTCGCGTTCATCGGCGAGGGCAGCGATAGCCTGGTCGGTTATCCGGCGGCGACATTGCTGGCGCCGGATCATGGCCTGCGCAGCCTGGTGCACCCCGATGACAAGGCCGACTACCACCGTGTTCAGGACCAGGCCTTCGATAGCGACAGCGACTGGCACTGGCAGGGACGCATGCTGACCCACACTGGCGAGTCGCGCTGGGTCGACATCAAGGCCATGGCCCGGCGCATGGCCGATGGCCGGCTGATCTGGGATGGCGTGGTCTGGGACATCAGCGACAACAAGCGCAACGAGCTGGCGCTGGCCGACTCCCAGGTGCGCCTGCGCGATCTGTCGGCGCACTTGGAGAGCGTGCGCGAAGAGGAAAAGGCGCGCATTGCCCGTGAGGTGCATGACGAGCTGGGCCAGGTGCTGACCGTGCTCAAGCTGGAGACCTCGATGTGTGAGCTGGGCTTTGCCGATCTCGATCCCGGGCTGCGCGAGCGCCTGGACAACATGAAGAAGCTGATCGCCCAGTTGTTCCAGCTGGTACGTGACGTGGCCACTGCGCTGCGCCCGCCGATTCTCGATGCCGGTATCGCCTCGGCCATCGAATGGCAGGCGCGGCGCTTCGAAGCGCGCACGCAGATTCCCTGCCTGGTCGAGGTGCCCGAACACCTGCCGCCACTCAGCGATGCCAAGGCGACCGGGCTGTTTCGCATCCTGCAGGAGTCGCTGACCAACGTGATGCGCCATGCCCAAGCGCACACCGTGACCGTGCGTCTGGAGTGGCTGGGCGACAGCCTGCATCTGTCGATCAGCGACGACGGCAGTGGCTTTCATCCCGCCGCGGTGCGCGCCGATTCCTTCGGCCTGGTGGGCATGCGCGAGCGCGTGTTGATGCTGGGTGGGCAATTGACCCTCGACAGCCGCCCTGGCGAAGGTACGCTGTTGCGCGTCAGGGTGCCGCTGCAGGAGTGTGTATCCAATGACTGAGCAGAGGCTGAGCACGTGATCCGAGTACTGGTGGCGGAAGACCACACCATCGTCCGCGAGGGCATCAAGCAGCTGATCGGCATGGCCCGCGACCTGCAGGTAGTCGGCGAGGCAAGTAACGGCGAGCAATTGCTGGAAACCCTGCGCAATACGCCCTGCGAGGTGGTGCTGCTGGATATCTCTATGCCTGGCGTCAATGGCCTGGAAGCGATTCCGCGGATTCGCGCCCTGGCCCAGCCACCGGCGATCCTGGTGCTGTCGATGCACGACGAGGCGCAGATGGCCGCCCGTGCGCTGAAGATTGGCGCGGCCGGTTACGCCACCAAGGACAGCGACCCGGCGCTGCTGCTCACCGCGATCCGCAAGGTGGCGGCAGGCGGGCGCTATATCGACCCGGACCTGGCCGACCGGATGGTTTTCGAGGTGGGGCTGACCGACTCGCGACCGCCCCACGCGCGCCTGTCCGAGCGTGAGTTCTCGGTGTTCGAGCGGCTGGTGCAGGGCGAGGGCGTCAACGAGATTGCCGCGCACCTGGCGCTCAGCAGCAAGACCATCAGCACCCACAAGGCGCGGCTGATGCAGAAGCTCAACCTGCACTCGGTCGCCGACCTGGTGCGTTACGCCGTCGAGCACAAGCTGGTCTGACAGCCCGGCATATCTGTTCGCGACACACCTTTCGGGCCGCGCTGCCGGCCCATGAGGTCTGCGCGTCTGCTTCTTGCCCATCCACGACATCGCTGTAGGGATCGCCCTACAGTCAGGTGTCCGACCGCCTTATATCAAACTGTCAGCACGCCCGATTTTCAGGCTCTAACCCCGGTTCTAGGCTTGAGCCACGGTAGAAAAACAGGCAGGTGCGGTGATGGGCGACACTTCTTCGAACGACATCCTGGTCAGCTTTCGTGGCGTGCAGAAAAGCTATGACGGCGAGAACCTGATCGTCAAAGACCTCAATCTGGATATTCGCAAAGGCGAGTTCCTGACCCTGCTCGGGCCGTCCGGCTCCGGCAAGACCACAAGCCTGATGATGCTGGCCGGTTTCGAAACGCCCACGGCCGGCGAAATCACCCTGGCTGGCAAGCGCCTCAACAACGTGCCGCCGCACAAGCGTGACATTGGCATGGTGTTTCAGAACTACGCGCTGTTCCCGCACATGACCGTGGCCGAGAACCTGGCGTTTCCCCTGACCGTGCGCGGCATGAGCAAGGCCGACGTCGCCGAGAAGGTCAAGCGCTCCTTGTCCATGGTGCAACTCGACGCTTTCTCCGGCCGTTACCCGGCGCAGCTCTCCGGTGGTCAGCAGCAGCGTGTGGCCCTGGCCCGCGCGCTGGTGTTCGAGCCGCAACTGGTGTTGATGGACGAACCCCTCGGCGCGCTGGACAAGCAACTGCGCGAGCACATGCAGATGGAGATCAAGCACATCCACCAGCGCCTCGGCGTGACCGTGGTGTACGTGACCCACGACCAGAGCGAAGCGCTGACCATGTCCGATCGCGTCGCCGTGTTCCACCAGGGCGAGATCCAGCAGATCGCTCCGCCGCGCGAACTCTACGAGGCGCCATGCAATACCTTCGTGGCCCAGTTCATTGGCGAGAACAACCGCTTCGCCGGCGAGCTGGTGTCGCGCGACGGCGACAACTGCACCGTGCAGTTGAGCCGCGGCGAGAAGGTTCAGGCCCTGGCCGTCAACGTCGGTCAGCCGGGTGACTCGGTCAGCCTGTCGATCCGTCCCGAGCGCATTCGCCTGAACGCCGCGGCCGAAGGCTGCGACAACCGGTTTTCCGGTCGTGTATCGGAGTTCATTTACCTCGGTGACCACGTGCGCGTGCGCCTTGAGGTGTGCGGCAAGACCGACTTCTTCGTCAAACAACCGATTGCCGAGCTCGATACTGCGCTCGCCGTCGGTGATGTGATCCCGCTCGGCTGGCAGGTCGAGCACGTTCGCGCCCTTGATCCGCAGTTGGCGGAATGATCGGCGTTATCCGCTTTACCACAGCACTCGGAGCCAACATAAAAATGTCGAAGCTATTCTCCCTTTCCGCGCTGACCCTTGGGCTGGTCTGTGCTGCACAGGTTCACGCCGCGGACCTCACTGTCGTCAACTTCGGGGGCGCCAACAAAGACGCCCAGGTCAAGGCTTACTACCAGCCGTGGGAAGCGGCGGGTAACGGCAAGATCATCGCTGGCGAATACAACGGTGAAATGGCCAAGGTCAAAGCCATGGTCGACACCAACAGCGTCTCGTGGGACCTGGTCGAGGTTGAATCCCCCGAGCTGGCTCGCGGTTGCGACGAAGACCTGTTCGAAGAAATCGACTACTCGGTGGTCGGCGACAAGAACGCCCTGGTGCCAGGTGCTGCGTCGATGTGTGGCGTCGGCTTCTTCGTCTGGTCGACCGTCATGGCCTACAACGCCGACAAACTGACCACCGCGCCGACCAGTTGGGCGGATTTCTGGGACGTGAAGAAATTCCCCGGCAAGCGCGGCCTGCGCAAAGGCGCCAAATACACCCTCGAATTCGCCCTGATGGCCGACGGCGTTGCGCCGAAAGACGTCTACAAGGTGCTGGCGAGCAAGGACGGCCAGGAGCGCGCGTTCAAGAAACTCGACGAACTCAAGCCGTACATCCAGTGGTGGGAGGCCGGCGCTCAGCCGCCGCAGTATCTCGCTTCCGGTGACGTGGTCATGAGCTCGGCCTACAACGGCCGCATCGCCGCTACCCAGAAAGAAGGCAGCAGCCTGAAAGTGGTGTGGGACGGTGGCATCTACGACTTCGACGCCTGGGCCATCCCGAAGGGCGCGAAGAACAAGGACGAAGCCCTGAAATTCATTGCCTTCACCCTGCAGGCCGAGCACCAGAAGACCTACTCGGAAAACATCGCCTACGGCCCGGTCAATCCGAAAGCCGTCGATCTGCTGGACGCCAAGGTCGCTGCCGACCTGCCGACCGCCCCGCAGAACATTGCCAACCAGGTGGCCATGGACGTGACCTTCTGGGCTGACTTCGGTGAAGTGCTGGAGCAGCGGTTCAACTCCTGGGCTGCCAAGTAACGCCTGAGCAAGTCGTCGTTACACGAGCAAGGTTGTGAGGAGCGCCTGCGTGCAGGCGCTCTGGCTTCACCCCCGAATTCCTTATTCGCTTCACCGGAGTTAGCCCCATGGCCCTAGCAGTGCCCCATGCCGAGGTCGCCGGCCCCTCGCTCAAGCAGCGTCTGGCGCGCGCCGAGCGGATGAACCGCCTCAAGTCGCAGGCGCTGATCCTGCCGCTGGTGCTGTTTCTCGTCTTCACCTTCCTAGTGCCGATCGTGGCGCTGCTCAATCGCAGCGTGGATAACCCGGACGTGATCGGCTCGATGCCGCGAACCGTCACCGCCATCGAGTCGTGGGATGGCCGTGGCCTGCCGGCGGAGCCGGTGTACCAGGCGCTGGCGCTGGATCTGGCAGAGGCCCGTGAACAGCAGAAGCTGGGCGATCTGTCCAAGCGCCTGAACATGGAGCTGGCGGGTTACCGCAGCCTGCTGGCCAAGACGGGACGTGCACTGCCGTTCGAAGCCGAGCCGGCATCCTACAAGGACGCCCTGGAATCCTTCGACGAACGCTGGGGTGACCCCGCCTACTGGCAGGTGATCCGTCGCAACACCAGTTCCTGGACGTCCTATTACCTGCTGGCTTCGCTCGACCATCGCGTCGACGACACCGGCGCCGTGGTCAAGACCACCCCGGACCAGGCCATTTACCTGGACATCTTCGCCCGCACGTTCTGGATGGGCGCGGTGATCACCGCCATCTGCCTGGCGCTGGCCTATCCGCTGGCCTACCTGCTGGCCAATCTGCCGACTCGCCAGGGCAACCTGCTGATGATCATGGTACTGCTGCCGTTCTGGACGTCGATCCTGGTGCGTGTCGCCGCCTGGATCGTGCTGTTGCAGTCGGGCGGCCTGATCAACTCGGCGCTGATCAAGCTGGGATTGATCGACCAACCGCTGGAACTGGTGTTCAACCGCGCCGGCGTGTACATCTCCATGGTGCACATCATGCTGCCGTTCATGATCCTGCCGATCTACAGCGTGATGAAGGGCATCTCGCCGAGCTACATGCGTGCGGCGATTTCCCTCGGCTGTCACCCGTTCGCCAGCTTCTGGCGAGTGTATTTCCCGCAGACCCTGGCCGGTGTCGGTGCCGGTTGCCTGCTGGTGTTCATCCTGTCCATCGGCTACTACATCACCCCGGCGCTGCTCGGCAGTCCGAGCGATCAGATGGTCAGCTACTTCGTTGCCTTCTACACCAACACCACCATCAACTGGGGCATGGCCACCGCGTTGGGCGGCCTGCTGCTGGTCGCCACGCTGCTGCTTTACGTGGTGTACAGCTGGCTGGTGGGCGCTGGTCGCCTGCGTCTGGGTTAATGAGCGGAGAATAGAAAATGCTGAGTCCCTATATGTCTCCCGTCGAGCGCGCCTGGTACTACGGCCTACGGCTGCTCTGCGGTCTGGTGCTGTTGTTCCTGGTACTGCCGATCCTGGTGATCGTGCCGCTGTCGTTCAACTCCGGCACCTTCCTGATCTACCCGATGCAGGGCTTCTCGATGCGCTGGTACGAGGACTTCTTTGGCTCGGCTGGCTGGATGCGTGCGCTGAAGAACAGCATGATCATTGCACCGGCGGCGACCGTTCTGGCCATGGTGCTCGGTACCCTGGCGGCCATCGGCCTGACCCGCTCGGAATTCCGCGGCAAGGCACTGGTGATGAGCCTGCTGATCTCGCCGATGGTGGTGCCCGTAGTGATCGTCGGCGTTGCCAGCTACCTGTTCTTCGCGCCGCTGGGCCTGGCCAACGGCTACCTGTCGCTGATCGTGGTGCACGCGGTGCTGGGCGTGCCGTTCGTGATCATCACCGTGTCCGCCACGCTGCAGGGCTTCAACTACAACCTGGTGCGCGCCGCTGCCAGCCTCGGCGCCTCGCCGATCACCGCCTTTCGCAGGGTAACCCTGCCGCTGATCGCGCCCGGGGTGATCAGCGGTGCGCTGTTCGCCTTCGCCACCTCGTTCGATGAAGTGGTGGTGACCCTGTTTCTCGCCGGCCCCGAGCAGGTCACCCTGCCTCGGCAGATGTTCAGTGGCATTCGCGAGAACCTCAGCCCAACCATCGCTGCCGCCGCGACCCTGCTGATCGGCTTCTCGATCCTGCTGCTGCTGACGCTGGAATGGCTGCGCGGGCGTAGCGAGAAGCTGCGCACCCAGGTTGAATAAGGTTATACGGCGCTGCCGTAACCGCCGCACCCTCTAGGGTCTGTTGACGTTTCACGCACGGCCGCGCCGGAGCCCGTTTTGTCGCGAGGCAAGGCGCGAGCCGTGAAGTTTAGCTGGCTAAATGAGCCGGCGAGAAACGCAGCATCGCGGCAAAACGGGCCCGGCCCTGCGGGTTGCGCGGGAAATCTCGCCATGCGTCGTTGGAGGACTTGGCAAGGGAACAACCATTCCCTGCGTCCTCCGCCTAGCCTGGCGAGATTTCTCGCAGCAACACGGCTCGCGCTGAAACGCCAACAGACCCTCGGTTGCGGCGGTTTTTTTATGGCCGGGGATCGAGCGGAGTAAACTTGCGCGCTCTCCCGCGTTTCCCGGAAAGCCCCATGGATTTCGACGATCCCAGTTTTCGCGAGCTGCTCGATGCGCTGCACGACGGCGTCTACATCACCGATGCCGATGGCATTACCCTCAAGGTCAACAGCGCCTATGAGCGGCTCACCGGGCTGCGCAGTGAGGATGTGGTTGGTCAGCACATGCAGGCGCTGGTCGAACAGGGCGTAATTTCCCAGTCGGTGTCGCTGCGCGTGCTCAAGGAGGGCAGGGCGCTGTCGCTGATGCAGAGCGTCAGCCAGGGCAAGCGCCTGTTGGTCAGCGGTACGCCGATTTTCACTACTGAGGGCCGGGTGCGTTACGTGGTCAGCACCGTGCGCGACATGACCGAATTGCTGCGCATGAAGCACGAGCGCGACGAGCTGCAACAGCTCAAGCAGCTGCGCAACAGCACCGCGAAGCTGCATGCCGGCCAGCGTGACGATCTGCTCGATGCATCGCCGGTCGCCAGCCTGCCGGTCTCGGGCCGGGTGTTTGCCCAGGCCCGCCAAGTCGCGGCCAGCGATGTGAAAGTCCTGCTGCAGGGCGAAACCGGTGTGGGTAAAACGCTGATCGCCCAGTACATCCACAAAAGCAGTCCGCGGGCCGCGCAGCCGTTCCTGGCGCTGAACTGCGGTGCGCTGCCGGAGAACCTTATCGAGGCTGAGCTGTTCGGCTACGTGCCAGGCGCGTTCACGGGCGCCGGCAGCAAGGGTAAGCGCGGGTTGCTGGAGCTGGCGAACCACGGCACGGTGTTTCTCGACGAGATCGGCGACCTGCCGCTGGCGCTGCAGGTGAAGCTGCTCAAGGTCATCGAGGAAAGCCGCTTCATTGCAGTCGGCGGCCTGGAGCTGAAGGAAGTGGACGTGCGCATCATCACCGCCACCCACCATGACCTGCGCGCCATGGTGGCTGAAGGGCGCTTCCGCGCCGACCTCTATTATCGGCTCAATGTGGTACCGATCCACATTCCCGCCTTGCGCGAGCGGCGCGAGGAAATTCAGCCGTTGCTCGACTTTTATCTGGCCGAATTCAATCAGCGCTACGGGCGCGAGCTCGAGTGGGGGCTGGAGGCCCTGGATGCGCTGACCGACTATTGCTGGCCGGGCAACATCCGCGAGCTGATCAATCTGGTCGAGCGCCTGGTGGTCACCTGCAGCGGCGCAGTCGTGGAGCTGTTCGACCTACCCGAAGAGATGCGTAGCCGTGCGCGAGACGCCGATGACGACAGCCTGCTGCCGTTGCGCAAGCAGGTCGAACAGCTCGAGCGGCGCCTGATCCGCAAGGCCCTGGTGCAGCACAAGACCACCCGTGAAGCAGCCCGTGCGCTCGGTCTGAGCCAGGCCACCCTGGTGCAGAAGATGAAACGTTGGGAGCAAGGCTGATTGGAAAATGGATCAAGCGATGGCTTTTTGATCCATTTGCTGATCGCTGCGATGCTCCGATAGCCTGTGGCAAATCGACGCAACCCGTCTACGGCGAGGGTTTCGTCAGGCTGGCACAGGAATCGCTATGACAGGCCCGAACCCGTCCAGTTAGACATCACAAAAAAGGGCCTGATGATGAGTGTTGCCGCCTTCAAGATCGCCAATAAGCTGTTGACCGGCCAAGGTGCCGTCGAGCAACTGGCGAACGAGCTGCCCCGCCTGAACATGCACAACCCGCTGATCGTCACCGATGCGATCCTGATCAAGTCCGGTACCGTCGATCACGTTCTTCAACAGTTGGGCGAGCGACCCTACGGCATCTTCGATGGTGTCGAACCGGAACCGGAAATCGCCATCGTCGAGGCGTGCGCCAAGGCGTATCGGGCTGGCGGCCACGATGGCCTGATCGGCGTCGGCGGTGGTAGCGCCATCGACATCGCCAAGGCGGTAGCTGGTTACGTCGGTCATGACGGCGCGCTGGAAGAGCTGTTCGGCGTCGATCAGGTCAAACGCAAAGGCCCTCCGCTGATCGCTATCCCAACCACGGCCGGTACCGGGTCGGAAGTGACCAATGTGTCCATTCTGTCCGACAAGAAGGCGCAACTGAAAAAAGGCATCGTTAGTGACTACCTGTTGCCCGACGTCGCCCTGGTCAGCCCGCTGATGACCCTGACCTGCCCGCGCAGCGTGACGGCCGCCAGTGGTGTCGATGCCCTGGTGCACGCCGTGGAGTCGTACCTGTCGGTGAATGCTTCGCCGATCACCGACGCCCTGGCCATCGGTGCGATCAAGTTGATCGCCAAGGCGCTGCCCAAGGCCTATGCCAATCCGGCGGACCTTGCCGCGCGCGAAGACATGGCCACTGCCAGCCTGATGGCCGGCATGGCCTTCGGCAACGCGGGCGTGGGTGCGGTGCATGCGCTGGCCTATCCATTGGGCGGGCGTTTCAACATCGCTCATGGCATCAGCAATGCCTTGCTGCTGCCCTACGTGATGACCTGGAACAAGTTGGCGTGCGTCGAGCGCATGGCCGAGATTGCCACCGCCATGGGCGTGCAGACACATGGGCTGAGTGACAAGGCCGCTGCCGATCTTGCGGTCGAGGCCATGGCCGAGCTGTGTGCCAGCGTCGACATTCCCAAGGGCATGCGCAGTTTTGGCGTGCCGGAAGAGGCGATTCCGACAATGGCCGAAGAGGCCAGCAAGATTGATCGCCTCATGCGCAACAATCCGCGCCGCCTGACGGCCGGCGACATCGAGCAGATCTACCGCGCTGCCTACTGATTCAGCAACACGCGATGAAGCGCCCCGGTGATCCGCCGGGGCGCGCTGGTTTACGACCAATACTAATAACTCCAGGTAATCCACATGTCCGAACTCCAACAACAAGGCCCGGAAGCGCCGTACACCGCACTTGGCCCGTTCAAACTTCGCCTGCCGTTCATTCACTACCGTTTCGAGATTTCCGACTACATGCAGGGCTTGCTCATGTGTGCAGTGGACCTGGCGGCCATCCCGTTGATGACCGAATTTCTTGGCATGCCGTTCGAGGTGGCGCTGGCGGTGGTCATGCTCAATGGCCTGCTGTACCTCACTCACCATCTGCTGGGCGATCCGGTGGTGCCGGGGTGGATTACCCCGGCGATTCCCCTGTTGATGGCCTACTGCAGCCAGTTTCCGGAGGGCCCGGAGCGGGTGCATGCGCTAATCGCCTTCCAGTTGATGCTGGGAGTATTTTCCATCGGCCTGGGCATGACCGGCATGGCGCGCAAGGTGGTGTCGCTGGTGCCGTCAGCACTCAAGGCCGGGATCATCATGGGGGCCGGGCTCAGCGCGGTGGTCACCGTGTTCAAGGAAGGCGGTCGTTTCGATAGCTTCCCCTGGACCATCTCGATTGCCATTGGCATTGCGTTCTACCTGGTGTTCTCCATCCACTTCCAGGAGCTGAAGAAGCGCAACCGCTTCTGGTGGAACTTCGCCAAGCTGGGCATCTTTCCGATCATTCTGCTGGCGGTGATCGTCGCTCCCCTTTTCGGTGAAGCGGCCTGGCCAAGCATCGAGTGGGGCTTCAGCCGGCCGGATTTCGTCACCCTGTGGAACGAGTACACGGTATTCGGCCTGGGTATGCCGCCGTTGATGATGTTCGTAACGGCCATTCCCACGGTATTTGCAGCCTACCTAGTGGTATTCGGTGATGTGTTGGGCGCCAAGGCCATTCTCTCCGAGGCGGATGACGTTCGCCGCGACGAGAAAGTCGATTTCGACCCCAATCGCTCCCACCTGATATTTGGCGGGCGCAATGCCTTCATGAGTTTCTTCGGCCCCGATGTCGCCATGTGCGGGCCGCAATGGTCGGCCATGCAGGTGGTGATTACCGAACGTTTCAAGGGTGGCCCGAAGGCGATGAAGTCCATCTACGGCGGCGTCGGCTCGTTCCGCTGGGGCACCAATACCGGCCTGCTGCTATTGCCGGTGGTGACCTTTGTGCAGCCCATTCTTGGCGTGGCCCTGGCACTTACCCTGCTGATCCAGGGCTACGTGAGCGTGCGCCTGGGCATCATGGAAGCACGCAGCCAGCGTGATCTGGGCATCGCCGGGGTGATCGGCGCCGTGCTGGCGATCAAGGGCGCCGGCTGGGCGTTCGCCATCGGTCTTGGTCTGTGCCTGTTGATCTACGGCACCCGCTTCTTCCGCGGCGAGAACGACCAGACCTTCAGTAAAGACCTGCCGACCGAGCCGGCTGCTAAAGACTAGAGACCAGCGCCGGGAGCCGAGCGCCCCGGCTACAGGAGTGACTATGCATCTCAACGATCCGGATCTGCTGCGCCATCAGGCGTACATGAACGGCCAGTGGTGCGACGCCGTCGACGGCGCGACCACGGAAATCTTCAACCCGGCCACTGGTGATTCCCTCGGCCGCGTGCCGAACCTGGGCGCCGAGCAGACCCGCGCCGCCATCGAGGCCGCCCGCGTTGCCCAGCCGGCGTGGCGGGCACTGACGGCCAAGGAACGCGCTGCGCGCCTGCGCAACTGGTACGAGCTGATGCTCGCCAATCAGGAAGACCTGGCGCAGATCATGACCGCCGAGCAGGGCAAGCCACTGACCGAAGCGCGGGGCGAAGTGCTCTACGCCGCCTCGTTCATCGAGTGGTTCGCCGAGGAGGCCAAGCGCGTCTACGGTGACACCATTCCCGGCCATCAGGCAGATAAACGCCTGATCGTGACCAAGGAACCGGTCGGTGTGACGGCGGCGATCACGCCCTGGAATTTTCCGGCCGCGATGATTACCCGCAAGGTGGCGCCGGCCCTGGCTGCCGGTTGCGCGATGGTGCTCAAGCCTGCGCCGCAAACGCCTTTCAGCGCCTTGGCGTTGGCTGTGCTGGCCGAGCGTGCCGGCATTCCGGCAGGGCTGTTCAGTGTGTTGCCAGCCGACACCGAGCGCTCCCGAGAGGTAGGCTTTGAGCTGTGTGCCAACCCCACCGTGCGCAAGCTGTCGTTCACCGGCTCTACGGGTGTCGGCATCAAATTGATGGAGCAGTGCGCGCCCACCCTGAAGAAGCTGTCCCTGGAGTTGGGCGGCAACGCGCCGTTCATCGTCTTCGAAGATGCCGACCTGGATGCGGCCGTGGAAGGCGCCATGGTGTCCAAGTACCGCAATGCCGGGCAAACCTGTGTATGCGCCAACCGGCTTTACGTGCACGACGCGGTGTACGACGCCTTCGCTGAGAAGCTGGCCGCGGCGGTGGCCACGTTGAAGGTGGGGCACGGTGACGAGGCGGGCGTAACCACCGGTCCGCTGATCGATGGCAATGCGGTGGCCAAGGTGCAGGCGCACCTGGCCGACGCGTTGAGCAAAGGCGCAAAAGTACTGCAGGGCGGCAAGGCCCATGCGCTGGGCGGCAACTTCTTCGAGCCGACCGTGCTGACCGGTGTGACCACCGAGATGTGCGTGGCCCGCGAGGAAACCTTCGGCCCGCTGGCGCCGCTGTTCCGCTTCAGTGACGAAGCCGACGTGATACGCCAGGCTAACGACACCGAGTTCGGTCTGGCCTGTTACTTCTACACCCGTGATCTGGGCCGTACCTTCCGGGTAGCCGAGGCGCTGGAGTACGGCATGGTCGGTATCAATACCGGCCTGATCTCCAACGAAGTGGCGCCGTTCGGCGGCATGAAGGCCTCCGGGCTGGGCCGCGAGGGCTCCAGGTACGGCCTCGATGAGTACCTGGAGATCAAGTACCTCTGCCTGGGTATTTGAGCGGCTCTTTCGAGGCGTTGATAGAAAAGCCAGCTTGGATCGAGCGCGCTGACAATCCGGGAGCGCCCTGGGTATCGCTTCGCTCAACCACAGGCTACGGGCATAGGTTCTTGTAGAGGCCATCGTTGCATGGCGCGCCCCGTCGAAGAACGCCAATCACGGCTGCGCTAGCAGGTAGGGTGGATCGGGGCGCGTAGCTGACGCTCTTTTCATCCACCCTCGTGGGTGGTGCGCGGTGGACGGGTAACGCGTCGTCCACCCTACGACTCGGATCGCGCCCCGTAGGATCTGGCTTGCCAGCATGTAGCCGGGTAGAGCGCAGCGACACCCGGGAATGCGCTCCTGGGTATCGCTTCGCTCAACCACAGGCTACGAGCGGTGCAGGCTCGAGCCGAGTGCCTGTCGATCAACGGCGTGCCAGTCGGTACAATGCGCGCCACCGTGATCCATGCCCCCCAAGAGGTGCGCCATGCAACCCTTCGCCATCGCCCCGTCGATCCTTTCCGCCAACTTCGCCCGCCTGGGTGAGGAAGTGGATAACGTGCTCGCCGCTGGCGCCGATATCGTTCACTTCGATGTGATGGACAACCATTACGTGCCCAACCTGACCATCGGCCCGATGGTCTGCACGGCGCTGCGCAAGCACGGCGTGACCGCGCCCATCGACGTGCACCTGATGGTCAGCCCGGTGGACCGCATCATCGGCGACTTCCTCGAAGCTGGCGCCAGCTACATCACCTTCCATCCCGAAGCCACCCTGCACATCGACCGTTCCCTGCAGTTGATCAAGGATGGCGGCGCCAAGTGCGGCCTGGTGTTCAACCCGGCGACTTCGCTGGAGTCGCTGAAGTACGTGATGGACAAGGTCGACATGATCCTGCTGATGAGCGTCAACCCCGGTTTCGGTGGCCAGGCGTTCATCCCCGGTACCCTCGACAAGCTGCGCGAAGCCCGCGCGCTGATTGATGCCAGCGGCCGTGATATCCGCCTGGAGATCGACGGTGGGGTGAGTGCCAAGAACATCCGCGCGATCGCCGAAGCTGGCGCCGATACCTTCGTCGCCGGCTCGGCGATCTTCAATCAGCCGGACTACAAAACCGTGATCGACGCCATGCGTGCCGAGCTGGCCCAGGTGCGTGGATGAAACCGCTGCGCGCGCTGTGCGCCGGTGAGCTGCCGCGGCTGGTGATGTTCGACCTGGACGGTACGCTGGTCGATTCGGTGCCGGATCTGGCCACCGCCGTCGACCGCATGCTGGCCGAGTTGGGGCGTGAGCCGGCTGGCGTCGAACAGGTGCGCCGCTGGGTCGGTAACGGCGCGCGGGTGCTGGTACGCAGGGCGCTGGCTGGCGGCATCGAGCATGGCGCGGTCAGTGATGCCGAGACGGAGGTCGCCCTGGCGCGTTTTCTCGACATCTACGCCGATTGCCATGAGCTGATCACGCTGTATCCCGGTGTGCACGAATTGCTGGAAGCGCTGAGCACCGCCGCCGTCGAGCTGGCCGTGGTCACCAACAAGCCGGAGCGTTTCGTCGCGCCGCTGCTCGAGCAGGTTGGCCTAGGCGGGTATTTCCGCTGGATCATCGGTGGCGACACCCTGCCACAGCAAAAGCCAGACCCGGCCGCCTTGCTGCAGGTGATGCACCTGGCTGGCGTCAGCAACTTGCAGTCGCTGTTCGTCGGCGATTCGCGCAGTGACGTGCTGGCCGCTCGCGCGGCCGGCGTGCCCTGCGTGGCAGTGAGCTACGGCTATAACCACGGCCGCCCGGTGGCCGAGGAAGAGCCGGATCGTGTTGTCGATAGCCTTGCTGAACTGCTGTAAGAGCGGGCTTGAAAACTGAGCGGGCGCTTGCGCCATGTGGTTGCCTGAAACGAGCGGCTAAGCTACCTTGGCCGCTCGTTATTTCCCCTCTTCGAGATGCTCCCGTGGCGGTCACCTGCAAACTCTGGATGAAGGTCATCAAGGCCCTGGCCCGTTGGCGTTGGCGCACCTGACATTCTTCTGCCGCACCTGGCGGCTCGTTTCGCACTGACCGATTTTCCAAGCCACGAGGCTGATCATGACCCATGAAGAATTCCTGCGTTTAGCCGCTGAAGGCTACAACCGCATTCCGCTCGCCTGCGAAACCATCGCGGACTTCGACACGCCGCTGTCGATCTACCTGAAACTGGCCGACGCGCCCAATTCCTACCTGCTCGAATCGGTACAGGGCGGCGAGAAGTGGGGCCGTTACTCGATCATCGGCCTGCCAGCGCGCACCGTGCTGCGTGTGCACGGCCATGATGTGGTGATCAGCACCGACGGCGTCGAGGTCGAGCGCCACCACTGCACCGATCCGCTGGACTTCGTCGAGGCCTTCAAGGCCCGTTACCGGGTGCCGACGATAGCCGGGCTGCCGCGCTTCAACGGCGGGCTGGTCGGTTACTTCGCCTATGACAGTGTTCGTTACGTGGAGCCCAAGCTGGCCGCCGGGGTCAACCCGGATGCGCTGGGCACCCCCGATATCCTGCTCAACGTGTCCGATGCCGTGGTGGTGTTCGACAACCTGGCCGGCAAGATGCACGCCATCGTGCTCGTCGACCCGGCCGAGCCGGAGGCGTTCGAACGCGGCCAGGCGCAATTGCAGGACATCCTTCACAAGCTGCGCCAGCCGTTCACCCCGCGCCTGGGCGTGGACCTGAACAAGGCCGCAGGCGCAGAGCCGGCGTTCCGCTCCAGCTTCAGCCGCGAGGACTACGAGCGCTCGGTCAATGCCATCAAGGATTACATCCTCGCCGGCGATTGCATGCAGGTGGTGATTTCCCAGCGCATGTCGATCCCCTTCAAGGCCGCGCCGATCGACCTGTACCGCGCGCTGCGCTGCATCAACCCGACGCCGTACATGTATTTCTTCAACTTCGGTGATTTCCACGTGGTGGGCAGCTCGCCGGAAGTGCTGGTGCGCGTTGAAGACAACCTGGTCACCGTGCGGCCCATCGCCGGCACCCGGCCGCGCGGCGCCACCGAAGAGGCCGATCTGGCGCTGGAAGAAGACCTGCTTTCCGATGCCAAGGAAGTCGCCGAGCACCTGATGCTGATCGACCTGGGCCGCAACGACACCGGCCGCGTCTCGGAAATCGGCTCGGTGAAATTGACCGAGAAGATGGTCATCGAGCGTTATTCCAACGTGATGCACATCGTCTCCAACGTCACCGGCGAGCTGAAGAAGGGCCTCACCTCAATGGACGCTCTGCGCGCCATCCTGCCGGCCGGCACGCTCTCGGGTGCACCGAAGATCCGGGCGATGGAGATCATCGACGAGCTCGAGCCGGTCAAGCGCGGCGTGTACGGCGGCGCGGTCGGTTACTACGCCTGGAACGGCAACATGGACACCGCCATCGCCATCCGCACTGCGGTGATCAAGGACGGCGAACTGCATGTGCAGGCTGGTGCCGGCATCGTCGCCGACTCGGTTCCTGCGCTGGAGTGGGAAGAGACCCTTAACAAGCGCCGCGCTATGTTCCGCGCCGTGGCGCTGGCGGAGCAGGGTTCGCACTGATCCGGGCAGATGTAAAAAGGGGCAGCTTAGGCTGCCCCTTTGCGTTTGGCTTCCCGGGTATTGCGGCGCTTCACCCCAGGCCGTAGGGTGGACGTCGCTTTATCCGTCCACCATGAGGTGCAAGGCGGTGGATGAAAAGAGCGTCGGCTACGCGCCCCGATCCACCCTACGGCTAGTCACCCGATCCGCAGCGTCGGCCTCAGCCCTCCAGCTTGGCCAGCGCTGCGCCTGCATCCAGGTACGCGCCGGCCTGTTCGCGGATGGCCAGCTTGCCGCTGGCGGGTGCGGTGATCTGTGTTTCCATCTTCATGGCTTCCATCACGGCGATTACCTCGCCGGCGCTGACCTTCGCGCCGTCTTCGACCAGCCAGGCATGCAGGTTGCCGGAAATCGGTGCTGTCACTAGGCCTTTTTCCACTGCAGGTGCTGTTGGCTGGGGAGCCGCTTGCGATCCGCCGGCCAACGGCGCCAGGCCTTGCAGCAGGGCGCTGGGCAGGCCCAGCTCATGACGCTTGCCGTCGATTTCGATAAAGGTGCGCAGCACCGTCTCACCCGCCTCCGGAAGGCTGCGCGGCGCGAGGGTGATCTGCTCGGCGAAGTCGGTCTCGATCCAGCGCGTATGCACGGCAAAGCGCTCGGGGCCGGTGAAATCATCGTGATCCATCACCGCCTGGTGGAACGGCAGCACCGAGGCAATGCCTTCGATCTGGAACTCGGCCAATGCGCGACGGGCGCGGACGATGGCCTGCTCGCGGGTGGCACCGGTGACGATCAGCTTGGCCATCATCGAATCGAAGGTGCCGGGCACTGTCGAGCCGCTTTCCACGCCGCTGTCCAGGCGTACGCCAGGACCGGACGGTGGGCGGAACGCGTCGATTTTTCCCGGCGTGGGCAGAAAGCCCTTGCCGGCATCTTCAGCGTTGATGCGGAACTCGAAGCTGTGGCCACGCGGCGTTGGCGTCTCGCTGAACGACAGCGGCAAGCCATCGGCAATGCGCAGCTGTTCGATCACCAGGTCGACGCCGGCGGTTTCTTCGGTCACCGGGTGTTCGACCTGCAGGCGGGTGTTCACTTCCAGGAACGACAGGGTGCCGTCGGCGCTGAGCAGGAACTCCACGGTGCCGGCGCCGATGTAACCGGCCTTGGCGCAAATGTCGTGGGCCGACTGGTGGATGCGCTGGCGCTGCTCGTCACTGATGAACGGCGCTGGCGCTTCTTCCACCAGCTTCTGATTGCGCCGCTGCAGCGAGCAGTCGCGTGTACCGACCACTACCACGGTACCGTGGGTGTCGGCGATCACCTGCGCTTCGATGTGCCGTGGGCGGTCGAGGAACTGTTCGACGAAGCACTCACCGCGACCGAACGCCGCCTCCGCTTCACGTACCGCCGAGGCGAACAGCTCGGCGACTTCGTCCATCCGCCAGACGACCTTCATGCCACGCCCGCCACCGCCGAACGCGGCCTTGATGGCGATGGGCAGGCCGTGCTGCTCGGCGAAGGCCAATACCTCGGCTGCGCTTTCCACCGGCCCGGGCGTGCCGGCGACCAGGGGCGCGCCGACCTGCTGGGCGAGCTTGCGCGCCTCAACCTTGTCGCCGAGCACATCGATGGTTTCCGGGTTGGGGCCGATCCAGATCAGGCCGGCGGCCTGCACGGCGCGGGCGAAGTCGGCACGCTCGGAGAGGAAGCCGTAGCCAGGATGGACAGCATCGGCGCCGGCGCGCTTGGCGATGGCCAGCAGTTTGCCAATGTCGAGGTATGTGTCGGCGGGGCGCTCACCGTCCAGGGCATAGGCTTCGTCGGCCTGGCGCACGTGCAGGGCGTCGATGTCGGCATTGGCATACACGGCCACCGAGGCCACGCCATGGTCGCGGCAGGCGCGAGCGATGCGCACGGCGATTTCACCACGGTTGGCGATCAGTACTTTTTTCATGGGATCTCTTTCGCGTCGGCAGTGGAAAGGAGGGCGTCGGCCTGCAGGTCGGCAAACGCATCGATCGGGTTGAAGCGGATCTGCGCATTGATCGGTATCTGCCCGGCCAGGTCCAGGTGATGGCTGGCCACGGCGGCGATCACCGGGTAGCCGCCGGTCAGCGGATGGTCGGCGAGAAACAGCACCGGCTGGCCGCTGGCCGGCACCTGGATGGCGCCGAGTGAGGTGCCTTCGCTGGGCAGCTCATCATGGTTGCGACGTTCCAGTGGCACCTCACCGGCCAGGCGAATACCGACCCGGTTGGACTGCGGGGTGACGCGCCATAGCTGGCTGCTCAGGCGTTCGATGGCGGCCTGGGTGAACCAGTCGCTGCGCGGGCCCATCACCACGTCGAGGGTGACGATGTCGGCGGCCGTTGGGGGCGAGAAGGCAGGCGCCTCAGTCACCGACACGCTGGGGCCGGCGGCGCTGGCGTTGAAGCCCAGCCGGTCGCCCGCTGCCAGGGCCGGCGGGCCGACCTGGGCCAGGGTGTCGGTGGCCAGGCTGCCCAACACGGGCGCGACAGCGAAGCCGCCGCGAATCGCCAGGTAGCTGCGCAGCCCGGCGTTGGGCGCACCGAGGCTGACCTGGTCGCCATCGTCCAGCTCGATGGGCTGGTAGTTACCGGGCTGCCATTGCAGGCCGCCGGCGGTGGTGACGGTGACCGGTGTCTGCGCACCGGTGACGGCGACGATCGCGCGGCCATGGCAGACGAAACTCAGACCACCCAGCACCACCTCCAGGCAGGCACTGGACGACGCATTGCCCACCACGCGATTGGCCGCACGCAGCGCACCACGATCCAGCGCACCGGACATCGATACGCCCTGGTCGGTGTGGCCAGCGCGGCCGAGGTCCTGCAGCACGCTTTGCAGGCCTGGCGTGAGAATTTCCAGGTGGTTGCCAGTGGGGGTTTCGCTGGCAGTCGGCTGCGGGTGCATAGGCAGACCACCAGCTGGCAGCGGCCCGGCATCCTGAAAGCGCACTTTGAAGCCGGGGCGTAGCAGGGCCGGTTCGGCGCGCTGCAGGTCCCACATCTGCAGCGGCGTAACACCGATGATCTGCCAGCCACCGGGGCTGGCCTTGGGGTATACGCCGCTGAAGTTGCCCGCCAGCGCCACGGCACCCGCCGGGATGCGCGTGCGCGGGGTTTGCCGACGCGGCACTTCAAAGCCCGCGCCGCCATTGAGATAGCCGAAGCCCGGCGCGAAGCCGCAGAAGGCGACCTCGTAGTCTGCGCTGGTATGGCGTCTGATTACTTCTTCACGGCTGATGCCCAGCAAACCGGCCACCTCATCGAGATCCTCGCCGTTGTAATGCACGGGAATCTCCACGCGGCGACTTTCCCGCGTGCTGCGGGTGCTCAGGTCGCGGCGGGCGATGGTGTTGATCAGCACCTGGCGATCAACCGCGCTGGGCCGGTACTGGATCAACAGGGTTCGTGCAGCGGGGACGATTTCCTCGATGCCGGCAATGGGCTCGGCTTGCAGAGAGTCGAACAGCGCCAGGGTTTCGTCCAGATCGGCCAGTTCCACCAGCAGCGCATCCAGATTGACGGGGAGAAAACGCACTGGGAGCTCCTACACGTGGTACGTGCTGTCGGGCACGTCGGTGATGAACATATGACCTGGCGAGTGGGTGATCGCGAACGGCACGCCGGACGCCATGACCGCTGCCTGGGGCGTCACGCCGCAGGCCCAGAACACCGGAATCTCACCCGCCTCGATGCGCACGGGGTCGCCGAAGTCCGGTTGCTGCAGGTCGGCGATGCCCAGGCGTTGCGGTTCGCCGACATGCACCGGGGCGCCGTGCACCGAGGGGTAGCGCCCGGAAATAGCAGCCGCTTCGGCGACCCGATCCGCCGGGATCGGCCGCATCGACACGACCATTTCGCCATGCAGGCGACCCGCTGGTCGGCAGGCACGGTTGGTGCGGTACATCGGCACGTTGCAACCGTCGGCGATGTGGCGCACTTCGATGCCGCCTTCCTGCAGGCCAGTCTCGAAGGTGAAGCTGCAGCCGATCAGAAACGCCACCAGGTCCGGATGCTCGGCCCAGGCCTGGGTCGCATCGCTGACTTCCTCAGCGAGTTTGCCGTCACGCCAGATGCGGTACAGCGGAATGTCGGTGCGCAAATCGGCACCTTCGGCCAATACCGTGTGTGGGCTGCCGGCGTCGCTGACGTCCAGCACCGGGCAGGCTTTCGGGTTGCGCTGGGCGTAGAGCAGAAAGTCATAGGCCCAGTCGCGGGGCAGGGCGATCAGGTTGGCCTGGGTCATACCGGGGGCGACGCCGGCCGACGGCGCGACGCGGCCGTTACGGTATTCGGCACGGGCTTCTCGGGCAGCAGCAATCGCCGCCTGCTGGGCGCGTTGGAGGGCATTCATTGGGAGGCTCCGGCAAAGGCTTGCAGGGACACGCCGGACTGCTCCAGCAGCTGGCGTACTTCGCGGGCCATTTGAATGGCACCAGGGCTGTCGCCATGCACGCAGATCGACTCGGCCTCGATCCGCGTGATGCTGCCGTCGATGGCTTCAACCGTACCGCTTTTCACCAGGCGCAGCATGCGCTGGGCGACCTGCTCGGCGTCGTGCAGCACGGCGCCCGCTTCGCGGCGTGATACCAGAGTGCCCTGTGGCGTGTAAGCGCGGTCGGCAAAGGCTTCGGCGATGCAGGTCAGGCCTTCATTGCGGGCCAGCTCGATCAGGCTGGAACCCGCCAGGGCGACCAGCACCAGATTTGGGTCGACGGCACGAATCGCCTCGATTACTGCCAAGGCCTGACGCTTGTCGTGGGCGATGGTGTTGTACAGCGCGCCATGGGGCTTCACGTAACGGACCGGGGTGCCGGCTGCGTGGGCCAGTGCCTGCAGCGCACCGATCTGGTAGATCACGTCGGCAGTCAGCTCGTCGCTGGCTACGTCCATGTTGCGGCGGCCAAAGCCGACCAGGTCCGGGTAGGCAACATGTGCACCGATGGTCACGCCCTTGGCCTTGGCGGCTTTTAATGTGCGCAGGATGCCGGCCGGGTCGCCGGCGTGAAAACCGCAGGCGACGTTGGCGCTGGTCACGATGTCGAGCATTGCGGCATCGTCGCCCATGCGCCACTGGCCAAAGCTTTCGCCCAGGTCGCTGTTCAGATCGATGGTGGGCATATTGGGTCTCCTAGAGATTCACGAAGGCCAGGATAGGGCCAACCGACTTGATGGCCATGTACCAGGTCAGGATGCAGGTGATAGCCCCGACAACCAGCAGCCAGCGTGGATAGTGGTAATCACCCATAAGGTCGGAGCGGCGCCAGCCCACGTAGATGAAAATGGTCAGGCCGATGGGCAGGATCAGGCCGTTAAAACCACCGGCAAACAGCAGCAGGGCCGCAGGCGCCGTGCCGAGCGCCAGGTAGACGCTCATGGACACGGCAATGAACCCTACGGTGGCCAGGTTGCGGCCGCGTTCGCCGATACCGGGCTTGAAGGTAGTGATGAACGACATCGAGGTGTAGGCCGCGCCGATCACGCTGGTAATCGCCGCGCACCAGAGCACCAGGCCGAAGGTGCGCAGGCCGAGGTCGCCCGCGGCAGCCTGGAATGCCTGGGCCGCCGGGTTTGCACCTTGGCCCGACGTGTCGATGACCACGCCACTGGCAACCACACCGAGAATTGCCAGGAACAGCACGTAGCGCATCACGCCCGTTACCGCGATGCCGCTAAGGGCCGCACGAGTAACTTCGCCGACATGCTCCTTGCCGACCAGGCCGCGATCGAGCAGACGGTGAGCGCCTGCATAGGTGATGTAGCCGCCCACCGTGCCACCGACGATGGTGGTGATGGTGGCGAAGTTGATTTCATCCGGCAGTACGGTTTGGCGCAGCGCCTCACCCAATGGCGGGTTGGACGCGAAGGCCACGAACAGCGTCAGCACGATCATCAGCACGCCGAGCACCACGATCAGGCGGTCGATGGCGACGCCGGCACGGTGCGACATGAAGATGCCGATGGCCAGCAGGGCACTCAGGCCGCCGCCCCATTTGGTATCGAGCCCCATCAAGGCATTGAGGCCCAATCCGGCACCGGCAATATTGCCCACGTTGAACACCAGACCGCCGAAGATCACCAGTACGGCGAGCAGATAGCCGCTGCCAGGAATTGCCGCGTTGGCGATATCGGAAGCGCGCATGCGTGTCAGGGTGACGATGCGCCATACGTTCAGTTGCACCACGAAGTCGATAAGGATCGACGCCAGGATGCCGAACGCGAATGCCGCGCCCATGTTGGCGGTAAAGGTAGCGGTTTGCGTAATGAAGCCCGGGCCAATGGCCGAAGTCGCCATCAGGAAGATGGCCGCGAGCAAGGAGGAACGACGTGATCGGGCGAATTCGCCGGTGGTCTGGGCTTGCATGGAACACTCCTGATGGCTGGGTAACGTGCTACATGGATAAGGCAATCGGCATGCCAGATCAGACCAAATTGCCTCATTTGTTGATTCTAGGCGCATATATTGTTCAACAATCAATAATGTATTGGTGGTTGAAGCGCACCATTTTGTTACCTCATTACCCAGTTGTGATTGCTTCTGGTGCGGCAGGTGACACTGCATTCGCTTGCCTGAAGCGTTCCGCTCGGTGACCATCGGTGCTCTATGGCTCTCATGTGTCTGTGTGGAGCGCGGCTAGTACCTGGTGAAACACTGATGAATAAACAACTACCTGACAATCCGCGAACTCTCGGTGAAACCGTGACCGCGGAGATCCGCCGCAAGCTGGTCGATGGCGAGCTGGTGCCCGGACAGCGGCTGTCCGAGGCGGCGCTTAGCGAGAGCCTGGCTATCTCCCGCAATACCCTTCGCGAGGCCTTTCGCGTGCTGACTCAGGAAGGGTTACTCAAGCACGAGCCCAACCGCGGCGTGTTCGTGTCGGTGCCCGACATGGCGTCGATTATCGAGATCTACCGTGCGCGCCGTTTCGTCGAGTGCCAGGCGCTGGCCCAGGCGTATCCCAAGCATCCAGCGGTCAAGCGCATGCGCGAGGCCGTTGCCGCCGCCAAACGCAGCGCCGAGGTGCCCGAATGGGGAGCGGTGGGTACTGCCAACATGGCGTTCCATGCCGCTATCGTCGAGCTGGCCGACAGCCAGCGGTTGAATACCTTTTACGGGCATTTGTCCGCTGAATTGCGCCTGGTATTCGGGCTGCTCAACGACGCTGAGTTCCTGCATGCGCCGTACATCGACATGAATGCGGCGATCCTTCAACACCTGGAGACCGGGCGCCCGGACGAGGCAGCCAAGGCCCTTGATGCCTACTTGGTGCAGTCCGAGCGCACCATCCTCGCGGCCTATGCGCGGCGCGGCGCCTGAGAGTCAGTCCACCGCGTAGGTGCTGCGCTCTTCGGCGCATAGCGCCCCGGCGCCGTTGGCGGCCGTTGCGCAGCTGTCGATGTAGGTCGCCAGGTGATGCAACTCGATGAACTTCGGCGCTTTCGCGCTGCTGTCCAGGGTGGTCACCGGCAGGTTCAGTCGCCCGGAGGCAATGGCGCGGATAAAGTTGTCGGGGCTCAGGTGACGAAAATACACCGCGCGCACCCGGTCGATGGGCACCAGCACGTCGCCGTGGGTGCGGAAAAGGAGCTCCAGCGTCTGGAGCGGCAGTGGCTGCTCAGGCTGAGTGGTCATGATAGGGGCTCGGTATGGGTAAGTACGCTCGATCGAGTTGATGGGACTGGTGATCATTCTTCGGCGAAGCGCGACGACTTGAGGATGCCGCCGACCAGGTGAACCTTGCTGACTTCGCCCTGGGGGATGTGAATCGGTGGGTGATTCTGGTTGACGCTATCGAAGCGGTACATGCCGTCACGCAGGTAGATGAATTCCTTGATCATCGCCTGGCCATCCAGCGTGCGAACCATCACCTCGTCGCCTGCGTGGAAGGGCTTGTTCGGCTCTATCAGTACGTATTCGCCGTTCTTGATCCGCGGGTGCATGCTGTCTCCGCTGACCCGCAAGCCGTAGGCATTGGGGTCATCGCTGTGGATGCGCAGGTAGCCGTCTCCGTGGCCGACAGGGAAATCGATTTCCTCGAAATAGCCTTGAGTACCCAGCTGCGCATGACCCACCACGGGCACTGCTCCGCCGCGGGCGTGGCCCACATCCAGGGTGTCCGTCGCCACTGGCAGCGCCTCGCTGCCGGCGAGTTCGGCGATGCTCACGCCAAGCGCAGGAGCCAGCAGCAGCAGATCCGCCAGGCTGGGCTCGCGCAGATCACTTTCGTAATTGCCGATACGCGACTGGGACGACCAGCCGCACGCTTCGGCCAGTGCCTGCTGGCTGAGGCCCCGGCTTTTGCGCAGGTGCTTGATGCGTTGCCCAAGGGTTTCCATGTCGGTTCTCCGTTAATCACGTTGTGAAATATTTATAGCGCAACTCGTGCCTTGAATAAAACACGTATCGTGATTATTTTTCTTTTAGGCGATCACCGGGCGGTGGCGCCTGTCATCAACTCGGCGCGTTACAGCATTGAAGGCGCCACCAGCAATGACGCCGTCTTAGGGCGGCGGGGAGGGGCAGCATGATTACCTATATTGATGAAGCATTAGAGCGTTGGGCTGACGAACGCGGGGCTAACGATCCTGCCTTGGGGCTGGGCGGCAATGTGATTGCCTCGCTGATGGCATCACAGGGCGTATTGATTCGCGGAGCTCGCGGCAGCCGTGTGCTGCTCGACAGATCTGCGGAGATCGAATGGATCGTCGATAAGCACTTGGCGCCCGAGCAAAGGCAGGTAGTCATCGAGCAATATTGTGGCCACTCGACCTCGCCGTCACAGAAGTGGGCGGCCTGTGGCTGCAGCCGCGCCCAGTACTATCGAAGGCTGAGTCAGGCCCACAAGGCCATCCAACTCCAGCTCCTGAAGCGCGCCGCCTGAGCGCGCTTTTTAATTCCATATGCCTCAGTTCTGCACGCTACCGATTGCCAGCGGCAGCCAGCCGCAATGTTGGCTCATGCTCTGTTCATGTGCTTGCCCCGAAAGGAGTCGTCGCTGCGCCCAGCACGTTACTGTGCCCGTTCAATTGCCCAGGTGATGCTTCAACCCCGATCGTTTCCGCTGTTTCTCGGTGCGTTTCCGCTGATGGCTCCCGGTCTCTTGTGACCGTGAGAATCGGCAGATATAAAGTCATCAACGTCAACGAGGTGGGCGAGCAGTCAGCCAGCCTTGCGACAGCGTTCTGCTGATTGCGTGCTCTAAAGGCGCGCTGCAACAAACCGACCCTCCGTTAGCAAAGCCCCGCCACCGTGCGGGGCTTTGTCGTTTCAGGGGGCGGGGTAACCCTAATTTCGTCGCGGTCACGGGGCCGCGGGGAGGACAACAACAATGAACGAGTTCAGCAGCAGCGCGCTGCTAAGCATGCTTGGCGCCAACCTCTCAGCGCTGCTCGCGGCCATCGACCGCGAAGCAGCGCTGGGGGCGTTATGCGGAGCGTTGGTGTATTTCACCACCACACAAGAGCTGCCTACCTGGAATCGCCTGGCGTTTTTTATGACGTCGGCGGTGATGGGCTATCTGTGTGCCCCGGCGATTACCGACTTCCAGTTCTACGGCATTCACCCGTTCGCCTACCCAGGGCCCGCCGGCTTCGCTGGTGCCGGCCTGGTGGTCACGCTGATGCTCGCGGCAATTCGCCGGCGTGCCGATGCGCCGCGCAACAAAGCGCCGAAAGGCGGGGAGGAATAACTCGACCGTTTACCCGATTCGCACGTACTGATTTCCGAACCCGTCCAGCGGCGCACCCGTGCCGCTGGAAAAAACCTGGCCCGCCATCGTGCGGGCTTTTTCATGTCTGGAGGAAACACCCATGGCTATCAAAACCTTTGACCAAATGGCCGCTGCCGGCGAATTCCCGCTGATCGGCTTCAACGCGGCAGGGTTGGGCAACAACCCGTATGTCGACCCCATCACCACTGCGCGGTTGGACACCCATTACCGCACCATCGCTCCCCGTGGCCACCAGCCGGACTACATCAAGTCCTACGCGGGTGGCATTGGCGGCAAGCCCTTCGCGGTTCGGTTGCCATTCGCGGGTGAGCGCATGGTGATTCTCGACGGTGCAGGCGGTTTTACGCTGCGCCAAGGCTATGTCGAGGAGATTCGCCGCGCCATCCGCCATGTGCACAGTTGGGGCGGTTTCTCGCTGCTCGACATGCACAACTATTGTCGCTGGTACGTGCGGGCCAATGGCCCGGTAAGCGGTCGAGTGGTGCAGGCCTGGGGTGGAGGCTTCGCCCTGTGGACGGCGATCGGCGCGGCCGATTGCCCGGTCAACTACGGGCTGCTGGGGCGCATCTGGGCGGCCATCGCCCGCGAGTTCCGCGATGAGCCGGGGCTGTTCGGCTACGGGCTGATGAATGAGCCCCACAACATGGGCAGCGTGCCTGACGGCGGCGTCAACGTCGAAGCACTGTGGAGCAGCAACGTGCAGGGCCTCATCACTGCGGTTCGCACGGTCGATCCTCGGCACTTCATCACCGTGGCGGGCAATGCATTCAGCTCGGCCCTGGAATGGCCGCGCCGCTCCGACATGCTCAAGAATCTTCAGGACCCTGGAGGCCGGCTGCTCTACGAGGCGCACCAGTACCCAGACAAGGCGGGGCAGGGCGGCGGCAAGTGGACCCAGGCGAGCGAATCGATCACTTACCGGGACCGGGTGGCTGACTGGCATCCCTTCATCAACTGGCTCAAGGCCAACGGCAAGCGCGGCATCGCCGGTGAATACGGCGGGCCGGATCACGTGCCGGGCATGCGCACCTATTTCACCGAGCTGCACAAGTACTTCGACGACAACCACATGCTGCGCTTCCAGTGGCTCGCCGGGCCGGGTGATGCCGACGACGACCCCAACGGCATGGACCGTAACGACGGCACGCTGAAGCCCAACACGCGGTCGCTGATGGCCCGCATTGGCAATACCACCACGGCCTACGGGCCCCGCTAACCCACCCGTATGGCCCGCTTCGGCGGGCCATTCCATTCCGGAGAATCCCTCATGGCACGTCTTACTGCTACCCAGGCGGGTGGCACCAACGTACTCGCCTTTCTCGACATGCTCGCCTGGAGCGAAGGCACCTCGACCGTCACCCACAGCGACGACGGCTACAACGTACTGGTGGGAGGAACGCTCTTCACCGACTACAGCGCGCACCCGCGAAGACTGATCGCCTTGCCGCGCTACGGTATTCAGTCCTCGGCAGCCGGGCGCTACCAATTTCTTGCCCGCACCTGGGATGCCATCGTCAGGCTTTACGGCTTCCATGGGCGTTTCACGCCCCAGGCTCAGGATCTCGCTGCCGTGAAACTACTGGATGAATGCGCTGCGCTTGTCGCGATCAAAACCGGCCATATCGAACGGGCGATTGCTGCCGCTGCGCCAATCTGGGCCAGCCTGCCCGGCGCTGGCTATGGTCAGAACGAGCATCCACTCCGCGCGCTGTTGGGTATCTATAACGCCGAGCGCGGCGTCGATACCTGCGCCCCGGACGATCTGCTGGCCATGTATACCGCGTACGGCGGTCGGGCGGCGGCGTGAACGGCCTGCCACTGACCCCGCTCAATTACCGCGTGGTGGTCATCGGCAGTCTGGCAGTGACGGCGCTGCTCAGCGCCGCAGCTGTTGGCTGGCTTGTCCAGGGCTGGCGCTTGGGTGAGGAGCTGGCCGATCAGGGCCGGGAGCTTGAGCGGCAGATATCGGTGCGCGACAAGCGCCATGCCGACAGCCTGGCGGTGGCTCAGAACGCCGCCATTGGCGAGGCCCGCCGTGCGCAGGAAAAACGCCTTACGCTGGAACATCAGCTGCAGGCTTCATCACAACACCAGCACAGGAAGCTCACCGATGCCGAACAGATTGCTGCCCGTCTGCGTGACCGTCTCGCTACTGCTGAGTTACGGCTGTCAGTCCTTCTCGCCAACCCAGACGCCGCCGGCGCACATCATCGCGGCCGACTGCCTGCCGCCGCCCACGCCGGATGCCTGGTGGATGGCGGCGGTCGAGCCGACATTGACAGAGGTGCTGCTCAACGAATTGTCGGCATCGCCGAGCGCGGCGACCGCGCCATCATCGCCCTAGGCATGTGCCAGGCGTATGTGCAGGCGGTCAGTCACGATCCCGGCTAGGGGTGAGAGTCCGGCGTGCTGGGCTCGGTCGGTGCGATGAGCGCCTGCGGCTGATCAGGCGCTGCGCTCGGTAGCGTGGCAGTGAAGCGGGTGCCGTCCGCTTCACTGGATGTGACGGCAATGGTGCCCTTGTGGCCTTTGACGATTTCCGAGGCGATATACAGCCCCAGACCCAGTCCTTCGCGCTGGCCCAGTTCCGACCGGGTATACGGTAGGAACAGGCG
This sequence comes from Phytopseudomonas seleniipraecipitans, assembly GCF_900102335.1. Taxonomy (GTDB): domain Bacteria; phylum Pseudomonadota; class Gammaproteobacteria; order Pseudomonadales; family Pseudomonadaceae; genus Aquipseudomonas; species Aquipseudomonas seleniipraecipitans. Next base: position 31,172 of record NZ_FNBM01000003.1, on the reverse strand, counting down.
TGGCATCAGTGCCGGTTCGATCGGCATGCCCTGGTTCCAGACAGAGATCACCAACTGATAATCGTCGCAGCTGATCATGACCTTGATCGGTGCGCCGCGACGGCCATGGGTGACTGCGTTGGCCAGCAGGTTGGACAGCAGTTGGCAGACGCGTACCGGGTCGCAACGGTTGAGTGGCGGCACCTGCACCGAGTGCTCGATGCTGGCGAGCGGGTGGGCGGTAGCGATCTCGCCAATGACGCGCTCAAGGTCAGCCTGGAGAGTGTCCACGATGCGTGGCTCGACCGGAATACCGCCGCCCAGACGGCCCCGGGCGAAGTCGAGGATGTTCTCGATCAGCGAACCCATGCTTTTCGCACTGCGTTGAATCGCCACGGCAAGGCGACGCTCGGGGCGCTCCACCAGCTTGGATTCCAGCAGGTCGGCGCCCATGCGGATGGCACTCAGCGGTGTGCGCAGGTCGTGGCCGAGCACCGCGATCAGTTGCTCGCGCAGGTGTCCGGTTTCCTTCTCGTCTTCCAGTGCTCTACGGCTCTGGTCAACGGATGCCTGCATGTCCAGGTTGGCCGCGATCAGTTGCGCGAACAGCGTGAGCGTTTCAGTGACCGTGGCCACATCGAGGTCGGCCGGGGAGGGGTCGATCGCACAGAGCGTGCCGAAGAAGTCGCCGTTGGCGCGCACGATCGGGATCGACACGTAGCTTTCCAGGCCATACAGCTTGGGCGTGTGGTGCTTGGAGAACACCGGGTGTTCACTCGCATGCCCGAAGATGACGGGCGTGCGGTGCTGACGGATCTCGTCGCAGATGGTCGTCTCGAGGGCGAGCTCATCACCCGGCGCGAGGCCGAACTCGATCGAATCATCGACCGCGCAGGTCACCCACTGTTTGTTCGTCACCCGGGCAACTGCCGCAAAGCGCATGCCGGTGACGTGCTTGACCATGCGCAGAATCATCGGAACCGCCTCGATCTTCGCCACTGCGCGAAGGTCGGGGCCAAAATTTATCGTCGACATTTTGGCCGTTCCGATTGCAAAGCGCTCAGGGTACAGCAGTCGCCTTTTCGTCTCACCGAACTTTACAGTGGCCAAGGCACCGTACGTCGGTGGCGCGAGGGCCGCTGATCGGCCTGCGAACCGGCAGGGTGATATTGCACGCGATAGCGCTGTGGGCTACTGTGCGGGCAGATAAACGCGAGACTTCCCCGTGAATGCCAGCAGCACCCTTCTGATGCGAGTCATCAAAGCCCACGCCCGTTGGCGTTGGCGCGCCTGATCTTTGTTCTCCGGCTATGCCGGACGATTCTCTCTGCCTTGCACAGCCCCACACAGTGACGCTTCCGACTTCCCCGCAGGTCGGTGCGAATGAGGGCTTTGAAAACAAGGCGATTGGCTGAAGAGCAGTACATCAAAGGGTTAACTACAACATGCTGCTGATGATCGATAACTACGACTCCTTTACCTACAACGTGGTGCAGTACCTGGGCGAACTGGGTGCCGACGTTCACGTAATCCGCAACGACGAACTGACCATCGCGCAGATCGAGGCCCTCAAGCCCGAGCGCATCGTCGTGTCTCCTGGCCCGTGTACACCGACCGAAGCCGGTGTTTCCATCGAGGCCATCAAACACTTCGCCGGCAAGCTGCCAATTCTTGGCGTCTGCCTGGGCCACCAGAGTATCGGCCAAGCCTACGGCGGCGATGTGGTGCGTGCCCGTCAGGTGATGCACGGCAAAACCAGCCCGGTTTTTCATGAGGACAAAGGCGTATTCGCCGGCCTCAATCGCCCGCTGACGGTGACCCGTTACCACTCCCTGGTGGTCAAGCTCGATACCCTGCCGGATTGTCTGGAAATCACCGCCTGGACGTGTACTGAAGACGGCTCCGTCGACGAGATCATGGGCCTGCGTCACAAGACCCTGAACATCGAAGGCGTGCAGTTCCACCCCGAGTCGATTCTTACCGAGCAGGGCCATGAACTGTTCGCCAACTTCCTCAAGCAGACTGGAGGCGTGCGCGCATGAATATCAAGGAAGCCCTCAATCGCATCGTTGCCCAGCTCGACCTTTCCACCGAGGAAATGCGTGCAGTGATGCGCGAGATCATGACCGGGCAATGCACTGACGCGCAGATTGGCGCATTTCTCATGGGCATGCGCATGAAGAGCGAGACCATCGACGAAATCGTCGGGGCCGCCAGTGTGATGCGTGAACTGGCGGCACCGGTCGAGATCGCTGCCGAGCGGCTGGTCGATACCTGCGGTACCGGTGGCGACGGCATGAACATCTTCAACGTATCCACCGCGGCTGCTTTCGTGGTCGCCGCGGCGGGTGGCAAGGTGGCCAAGCACGGCAACCGCGCGGTGTCGGGCAAGAGCGGTAGCGCTGACCTGCTTGAAGCGGCCGGCGTTTATCTAGGCCTCACGCCGGTGCAGGTGGCGCGCTGCGTCGAGACCGTCGGCGTTGGCTTCATGTTCGCCCCGTCGCATCACGGCGCGATGAAGCATGCCATCGGCCCGCGCCGTGAGCTCGGCCTGCGTACGCTGTTCAATATGTTGGGCCCGATGACCAATCCGGCAGGCGCCAAGCATCAGGTCGTGGGCGTGTTCAGCCAGGCGCTGTGCCGGCCGATGGCCGAAGTGCTGCAGCGGCTCGGTAGCGAGCACGTTCTGGTGGTACATGCGCAGGATGGCCTCGACGAGATCAGCCTGGCTGCGCCGACCTTTGTGGCCGAACTGAAGAATGGCGTGGTCAGTGAATACCGCATCCAGCCTGAAGACTTCGGCATCAAGAGCCAGAGCCTGATTGGTCTCACCGTCGAGGGTGCCGGGCAGTCCCTGGAGCTGATCCGCGATGCCCTCGGCCGGCGCAAAAGCGAAGTCGGCCAGAAAGCTGCGGACATTATTGTGCTCAATGCGGGTGCAGCACTCTACGCCGCCGACCATGCCGATAACCTGCGTGATGGCATGAGCCTCGCCCACGACGCGCTGCACACCGGCTTGGCCGGGGAGAAAATGGAAGAGCTGGTGTCCTTTACCGCCGTATTCAAACAGGAGAATGAAGGGTGAGCATTCCCACCGTTCTGGAGAAGATCCTCGCTCGCAAGGCCGAGGAAGTCGCGGCCCGACGCGCGGTCGTCAGTCTGGCTGAAGTCGAGCGCGAAGCGCGCGCGGCCGATGCGCCCCGTGGTTTTGCTGCCGCGCTGATCGAGAAGGCAAAGAGCAAGCAGCCGGCGGTGATCGCCGAGATCAAGAAGGCTTCGCCGAGCAAGGGTGTGCTGCGCGAAAACTTCGTACCGGCAGAAATCGCCCAAAGCTACGAGGATGGCGGGGCAACCTGCCTGTCGATCCTTACCGACATCGACTTTTTTCAGGGCGCCGACCGCTACCTGCAGGAAGGCCGCAGCGCCTGCTCGCTGCCAGTGATTCGCAAGGATTTCATGATCGATCCTTACCAGATCGTCGAGGCGCGGGCATTGGGCGCCGATTGCGTGCTGCTGATCGTCTCGGCATTGTCCGATGCACAGATGGGCGAGCTGGCGGCCACGGCCAAGGCGTTCAATCTCGATGTGCTGGTTGAGGTGCATGACGGCGATGAACTCGAACGCGCCCTCAACGTGCTGGATACGCCGCTGGTCGGTGTGAACAACCGTAACCTGCACACCTTCGAGGTCAGCCTGGAAACCACCCTGGACCTGCTGCCGCGCATTCCCCGTGATCGTCTGGTGGTGACCGAGAGCGGTATCCTCAACAGGGCGGACGTGGAGCTGATGGAAATCAGCAACGTCTATTCGTTTCTGGTGGGGGAAGCGTTCATGCGCGCTGAAAATCCCGGCGCTGAGCTGGAACGCCTGTTTTTCCCCGAACGTAAGCGGTTTGTCGTCAGTCCCGACGTGGATTAATTGATTGAATACAAAACGGCGCCCTAAGGCGCCGTTGTTGTTTCATCTGCTGCTTACAGCGACAGGCGCATCGACAGGTCCACCGCCTTCACATCCTTGGTCAGGGTGCCGATGGAAATGTAGTCCACCCCCGTCTCGGCGATGCTGCGCAAGGTGCTTTCATTCACCCCACCCGACGCCTCGAGCTTGGCGCGGCCGGCAGTGATCGCCACGGCGCGGCGCATATCATCCAGCGACAACTCGTCGAGCATGACGATATCGGCACCCGCGGTCAGCGCCTGCTCCAGTTCGTCAAGGCTTTCGACTTCCACTTCCACCGGCTTGCCAGGTGCGATTTGCTGCGCAGCGCTCACTGCGGCGCCAATGCCGCCGCATGCAGCAATGTGGTTTTCCTTGATAAGGAAGGCATCGAACAATCCGATCCGGTGGTTGTGGCAGCTTCCCTGGGTCACGGCGTATTTCTGTGCCAGGCGCAGGCCGGGCAGAGTTTTGCGGGTATCGAGCAGCTTTACCTCGGTGCCGTGCACCAGATTCGCATAGTGTTGGCAGCGAGTTGCCACGGCCGACAGGGTCTGCAAGAAGTTCAGGGCGCTGCGCTCCCCGCTCAGCAGCGCACGCGCCGGTCCTTCCAGGTGGAACAACGCCTGATCTGGGCTTGCGCGCTGCCCATCCTGGACTTGCCAATGCACCGCCACGCGTGGGTCCAATTGCCGGAACACCTCGTCTACCCAAGCGGTACCGCAGATCACCGCATCTTCCCGGGTAATCACCGTGGCATGGGCGAGGCGCGATTCGGGAATCAGCTGTGCGGTGATATCGCCACTGCCAATATCCTCACGCAGGCTGCGGCGGACGTTGGCCTCGATTTCGGCGCTGAGCTCAGTAAGCACTAGATTCGGCATGGGGCCTCCCATAGATGAGGGAGCCGATTATAGAGGCAGTGGGTAGGGTTGTTACGTTCATCGGCTAAAAATGAACCCTGATGGTAACCTTTGGTCACATGCCGGAGCCTGACACGCCCGCTTTCCGCGCGCGTGTGACGCTGGTCATATTTGCGGAAATCCGGCTTTGTAGTCTTGCGGCATTCCTATAATGTTTTAATACGGAAGTATTGGCGACATGAGGTCGCCAATCTGATGTTCGCATCCCCGTTACAGCTTGCTCCGCCAGCGCCGTGCGCAGGAGATCGTGATGAAAACCGATGCCAACGTAGTGCATCTGAACAAAATGGTTTCTGATACGGCTCACTCCGCTGCCGGCAGGCTACCCGCGTCTCTGATTCAGGTTCGGGACCGGGCTGCCAATCAGCTCAAGCAGGCGCTGCAGGCGTTGTTCGATAATGCCGACGACACCCTGTTCGACATGGCCGACCGTGCCACCAGCAACGCTGAACAGAACGCCTTCTTTGAAGCCATGCGCGACTTGCGTCTCAAGCGCAAGGGCATCGAGCGTGGCTTCCTGCAGAAGGTCTTCGAATCCTTTTCCAGCCTCAATCACTATGTAGTCGGTAAGCCGCCGACGCTCGACGCGGTGTCGTTCGACAGCCTGTCTCTGGTGCAGAACGATGAGCTGGAAGAAACCGTCGCGCTGGACTCGATGATCGCCAAGGTGCTTAGCCGTGATCATGTCGCGCTGACGCACCTGACCACGCGGCTCAACGTCGTGGTCAGCAAGAAACTCGATGATAAATCCAATCCGCTTGGCCCTGTCTCGCTCAGCGAGCTGTTCCTGGATTCTTGCAGCGGTCTGGGCGTCGAGATCAAGGTCAAGCTGATCATCCTCAAGCTGTTCGAGAAATACGTGCTCAGCGGACTCGAGCAGCTGTACAGCGACGCTAATGCAATGCTTGTCGAAGCCGGGGTGTTGCCCGAGTTGAAATCTGCGCCACCGCGCCGCAGTTCCAGCCATTCCCGTCCCGATCGTCACGAGCAGGCAGATAGCGCGGAGCGCGCTTCGCCCGCTTACCTGGACGATGATGTGCGTGAAGTGTTCGGCGCGTTGCAGGAACTGCTTTCGCAGAGCCGCGATGGCCTGCCCTCGCGCCGCCAGGCGCCGGCAGACGCCATGCCGATTTCCACCAATGACCTGATGCGCTTGCTGTCGCACATGCAACAGCGTGCGCCGATTCAAGCGCCGATGGATGTTGATCTGCGCGCACAGCTGGAGCATCTGCTAACCCGTGCCAGCGTCAAGAGCGGTCGCGTGCGGGTGGTCGGTGAGGTCGACGAAGACGTCATCAACCTGGTATCGATGCTGTTCGAATTCATTCTCGACGACCGCAGCCTGCCCGACTCGCTGAAGGCGCTGATCGCGCGTCTGCAGATTCCGATGCTCAAGGTCGCGGTGCTCGACAAAACCTTCTTTAGCCGCGGAAGCCACCCCGCGCGTCGCCTGCTCAATGAGATTGCGACGGCCGCACTGGGTTGGGGTGATCATGATCACAACCAGCGTGACAGCCTTTATCAGAAGATCGAACAGGTGGTGCAGCGGCTGCTCAACGACTTCACCGATGATCCTGCGATCTTCTCCGAACTGTTGACCGACTTCCTTGCCTTTATCGGCGACGAACGTCGGCGTAGTGAGCTGCTCGAGCAGCGCACCCGGGATGCCGAAGAGGGCAGTGCCCGTGCGGAGCTTGCCCGCCGCGAAGTTGAGCATGCGCTGAACGAACGCCTGCTCGGCAAGACCCTGCCAGAAGTAGTGGTGCGTCTGCTGCGCGAAGCGTGGAGCAAGGTGATGATGCTGACTTGCCTCAAGCACGGCACCGACTCCGAGCAATGGCAGGCTTCGCTGGCGACCATGGATGAGCTGATCTGGAGCGTCGAACCTCAGGAAAGCCCCGAAGCTCGCCTGCGCTTGCTCGAACTGGTGCCCGGCTTGCTGAAAGCGTTACGCGAAGGCATGACCAGCGCGGCATTCGATCCGTTCTCTACCAGCGAATTTTTCGCCCAGCTGGAAGCGCTGCACGTTCAGGCCTTCCAGCGCTTCAAACGTGCCCAGTTCGACAGCGAGCGCTCTGCGTCTAACGACTCCGAAGAGGTTCAGCGCTCAGCGCTGTCTTCCCTGGGGCTGGAATTGCCGCTGTTGGAATTGCCACCTGAAGACGAAGAGAGCGTCTCGGCGATGGTCGAGGTGGTTGATCAGATTGTCCTGCTGGCGCCTGGTCAGGCCTGCGCCCAGGAAGACGAGCCCGTTCTGGCCGATGACGACGAAGCACTGCAGCAGGTCGATTCCCTGCGCGTGGGGAGCTGGGTCGAGTTCCAGGAAGATGAAGAGCACAAGCTGCGCTGCAAGCTTGCAGCCATCATCAAGCCGACCGGCAAGTTCATCTTCGTTAACCGCACAGGTATGAAGGTGCTGGAAAAGACTCGCACAGGCCTGGCTCTCGAGTTCCGTCGCGATGCCATCCGCCTGCTGGACGATGCCTTGCTGTTCGACCGTGCGTTAGAGTCGGTGATTGGCAATCTGCGTCGCCTCAAGGGCGCATGAGTCGTTAGGCTCTTGCCATTGCTCGGTGTCACTCCCTCGCGGCCTAATCGGGCCGCGAGTCGTTTCAGACCACCTGTTAATGCCGCTGCCACGCCGCTTGCGCTGAAATGCAATCAGCCCCTAGAGTGTGCGCTCGTTCGGGAGCGCTTATGCACAGGTCACTCGACGACGGCTGGTATCACGGGATTCAGCGTTGTCCTTCACCCAATTTCAATGAGCGCCCGCTGGGTGAAATATCCCTGCTGGTGATTCACAACATCAGCTTGCCGCCTGGCCAGTTCGGTACCGGGCAGGTGCAGGCGTTCTTCAGTAACTGCCTGCAGGCCGATGCTCACCCGTATTTCGCCGGTATCGCCAGCATGACGGTGTCGGCACATTTCCTGATCGAGCGTGACGGCACGGTCACTCAGTTCGTGTCCTGTCTGGATCGCGCCTGGCATGCAGGTGTTTCCTGCTTTGAGGGCAGAGACAGCTGTAACGACTTTTCCCTGGGAATCGAACTCGAAGGCACCGATCACCTGCCGTTCACGGACGCCCAGTACGCTGCCCTGATAGAACTGACCCGTGCGCTGCAGCGTGCCTATCCGGCGATTACCAACCAGCGCATCTGCGGGCACAGCGATATCGCGCCCGAGCGCAAGACCGATCCCGGGCCCGAATTCGACTGGGCGCGGCTGCGCTCGGCATTGATGACTGATAAGGAGGCATGATGAGTTTCCTGGTGTTGCTGTTGGTGGTGTGGATTGAAAAGTTCTCATCCTGGCGCCAGCGTGTTCAGCAGGATGAGCCCTGGCTGCGCGCGCTCGGGCGTCTGCAGCGGAGCGGCACGACGAGCGATTCGCCCTGGCTGGCGATCGTTTTGCTGGTCGGCATCCCATTGGTATTACTTGCGCTGCTATTGAAGCTGCTGGCCCCGTTGGCCTATGGCTGGCTGTTGCTGCCGGTGCATCTGCTGGTGGTGATCTACAGCCTGGGTCGTGGCGACCTGCTGGCCGCTCTGGGGCCCTTCCGCGACAGCTGGCGGCGCGGTGACAGTGAGGCGGCTTATCTGGTAGCGCAGCGTGATCTCGGCGTGGATGGCGAAGGTGAGGCTACCTTGTTGCCAAACGTGCAGACGTTCATGGTCTGGCAGGCCTACCAGAGCTTCTTTGCGGTGATCTTCTGGTATGTCCTGCTTGGCCCGGTGGCTGCGCTTGCCTATCGATTGCTGGCGTTGCTCGTCGAGCATTCGCAGGCCGATGCACTGCGTGAGCGGGCAGGGCAGCTGCGGCATGCCTTCGACTGGTTGCCAGTGCGGGTGCTGGCGGCCAGCTTTGCACTGGTCGGCAATTTCATTGCGGTGAGCCGCGCACTTCTTCACGAGGCGTTGAGCTGGGATATCTCCGCAGCGCAACTGGCGTCCGGCGCTGCCCGCGCCGCAGCCGAAACACCAGGTCCGACGCTCGGTGAGGCGGGTGTCGCGACCCTCGACAGCCTCTGGCAATTGCTGGTGCGCGCGGCGATCCTCTGGTACGCGGCTATCGCCTTGTGGACGCTGTTTTCCTGAGGCTCGCCTAGAGGCTGCGCCAGCCGAAAAGCTCCATCGCGTTCCGGCTGCTGGCCTCGGCCAGCCGTTCTGGCGCAATGTCCAGTAACTGCGCCAGGTTGCTGCAAATGTCAGGCAGGTGAACGGGGCTATTGCGCACATTCGGGTACATGGCCGGCGCCATGTCCGGTGAGTCGGTCTCCAGCACCAGCGCCTCCAGCGGCAACCGGGTAATGATCTGACGCAGGCGTTTGGCCTGTGGCCAGGTTGGCGCACCGCCCAGGCCAAGCTTGAATCCTAGCTTGAGGTATTCCCTGGCTTCCTCATAGCTGCCCGCGAAAGCATGGATGATTCCGGCGCGCTGCAGCTTGAAGCGTTTCAAGGTGGCGATCACCGGCGCATGAGCGCGCCGTACGTGCAGCAATACCGGCAGTTCGAAGCGCTCGGCGAGAGCCAGTTGCGCTTCGAATAATGTCTGCTGGCGCTCACGGTTTAACTCTTCCACGTAGTAATCGAGACCAAACTCGCCAATTGCGCAGAGCTTGGCATGGCCGTGGAGGCGTTCCAGCCAGCCTTGCAATGCCTGCAGGTGGTCCGGCATATGCTTGTCGAGGTAAACCGGGTGCAGGCCAAATGCGCCATACAGGCCGTCGTGCTGCTGAACCTGATCCCACACGCGCTGCCAATTGTCCTGAGCGACGCCCAGCACCACCATGCGCTGAACACCACGCCCGCGTGCCTGGCCGATAACGTCGCTGCGGTCGGCGTCGAAGTCTTCAAAGTCGAGATGGGTGTGGGTGTCGATCAGATTCATGGCGCGCTACCAGGGTGACGGATAGTTGGATAATGAGGGCCGGTGTACATATCTGATGCAAGATTCGGTGAGTCATTATCGGTCTTGGCCAGTCGAATCTCTAGGCAAGGCGGTTGTGGGGATCGCCAACAGCAAGGGGCGACCGCATGACGCGTCTTCGTAAGATAGTAGGTTGGTGTTTTGCCAGCCTGTTGTTATTGATCGCAGCGCTGATGTTATTTCTGGTGCTGTTCGACTGGAACCTGCTCAAACCGACAATCAACGCGCGCGTATCCGAGGCGCTCAACCGTCCTTTCGCCATTGAAGGCAACCTCGCCGTGACTTGGCAGCGCGAGCGCGATGAGCCCGGTCTGCGCGCCTGGATTCCCTGGCCCCACGTATCAGCTGAGCAGCTCAGTCTGGGCAACCCGGAGTGGGCAGAGGGCGAGCATTTCGTCAGCCTGCAGCGTGTCGAGGCCAGCCTCTCACCATTGCCGCTGCTGTGGAAAACCGTGTCGATCCCGCGTATTCAGCTGACTGGCGCCGATGCGGCGTTGGAGCGACTCGCTGACGGTCGGGACAATTGGACGCTGGATCTTGGCGAACAGGAACAACCCGAGGAAGCGCCGGCGTCGCCGTGGGTCATGGACATCGGCACCATCGGATTCGATACGGCGCGGGTGCGCTTCGACGACCAGACGTTGCCGGCCAGCGTCAACCTACAGGTCGAGCCACTTGGCGAACCCATCGCGTTCAATGAAATCGTTGCTAAAGCCGCTAGCCAGCCAGGCGATGACACCGCCGTGACACCGCAAGACTACGCATTCGCCTGGCAAGCCAAGGGACGCTACAAAGGGCAGGCGCTCAGTGGTAATGGCCGCATTGGCGGTTTGCTGGCGTTGCAGGATGCTCGCCAGCCATTCCCGGTGCAGGCCGACGTGCGCGCCGGCACCACCCGCGTGCAGGTTGCCGGCACGCTGACCGACCCGAAGAACCTGGGTGCGCTGGATCTGCGCCTGCGCTTGTCCGGCACCAGCTTGGGCAACCTGCACCCATTGACCGGCGTGACGCTGCCGGACACCCCAGCCTACTCGACCGATGGCCGACTGATCGCTCAATTGCAGGACCCGGATGGCCCGCTGTTTCGCTATGAGAAGTTCAATGGGCGTATCGGTGACAGCGATATTCATGGTGACCTGACATTCGTGGCGCGTGAGCCGCGGCCAAAACTGTCCGGTGCGCTGGTATCCAACCAGCTGCGCTTCGCCGACCTGGCCCCGCTGATCGGTGCCGATTCGAACACCGAGAAAAAACAGCGAGGCGCCGCCAGTACGCAGCCGAGCGACAAGGTACTGCCGGTCGAGGAATTCAAGACCGAGCGCTGGCGTGACATGGATGCTGACGTCAGTTTCACCGGCAAGCGTATCGTGCACAGCGACGATTTGCCGTTCACCGACCTGTACACCCATGTGGTGCTCAACGAAGGCCAACTCAGCCTTGAACCGTTGCGCTTCGGCGTAGCCGGAGGGCGTCTCGATTCGAGCCTGCGTCTGGATGGCCGCGGCACTCCGCTCAAGGCCCAGGCCCAGCTAAGTGCTCGCAATTTCCGCTTGCGCCAGTTGTTCCCCAGCGTAGAAGTGATGCAGAGCAGTTTGGGTGCGTTGAACGGTGATGCGACGATCAGCGGTACCGGCAACTCGGTGGCGACCCTGCTGGGCAGCGCCAACGGCCGGATCAAACTGCTGATCAACGACGGTCGGGTCAGCCGCAACCTGATGGAAATTGCCGGTTTGAATGTGGGCAACTACGTGGTCGGCCGTCTGTTCGGTGATAACGAGGTGGAGATCAATTGCGCCGCCGCCAACCTGAATATCAAACAGGGGGTGTTGAAGCCGGAGCTGATGGTCATCGATACCGAAAATGCCTTGATCGGCATGGACGGCACGGTGAACTTCGCTAACGAGCAGCTCGACCTGACCATTACCCCAGAGTCCAAGGGCTTCCGGGTGTTCTCATTGCGATCGCCGCTCTATGTGCGTGGGACCTTCAAGAACCCGCGCCCAGGCGTGGAGGCCGGTCCTTTGGTGCTGCGCGGTGCCGGTATGCTGGCGTTGGGCGCCTTGGTGGCGCCTGCCGCCGCGCTGGTCGCATTGGTCGTGCCCAGCGGTGATGAGCCTAACGAATGTGCGCCGCTGCTCGAGCAAATGCGTCAAGGCGCTAGCCGTTGAAACGGACCTTCAAGTTACGCTCGATGGCATCCAGGCCAGGCGCATAGGTGCCCTCGAGCGCCTCGAGCAGACGCTGAAAGACCCGTTCAGCGATCTGCTCATGTTGCTGTGAGATGGCGTTGACGCGCATGGGCAGAAAATCCAGCAGCTGGGCATCACCGAAGGTGCCGAGCCGTAAGCGTTTGGTAGCCGCTTCGGGGCGTTCTTGGAGGGCATCGAGCACGCCTTCGAGCAGCACGTAGGCAGTGGTTACCAGTACGTCAGGTAACTCGCCTTCAGTCATCAACGCGACCATCTGCCGGTAGCCCCACTGGCGACTGAACTGCTCACCATGGCTGACATTTATCTCACCATCGAAACCCGCCAATGCGTCACGGAAGCCCTGCTCACGCGCCTGACTGATCGGTAACTCCGGGCGTGCGCCAATCAATGCTGCTCGATGTTGTACCGGTTGCAGCAGGCTGCGGGTCAATTGTTCGCCAGCCTGGCGGTCATCGCTGATCACCGAATACAGGTGTTCCGGCGTGAGGGCGCGGTCTACCGCGATGACGGGCGTGCCGGAGGCGAGTAGCTGACGATACTCCGGTGCGTCCTGTGGCAGGCAACTGGCGACGATCAGTGCATCGCAGCGGCGTGAGCGGAACAGTTCGAGCAATTGCCGCTCACTGTCAGGGCGATCATCGGAGCTGGCGATCAGCAATTGGTAGCCGGCTTCCCGTGCGCGTTGTTCGAGCAGTTTGGCCAGGCGCGCGTAACTGGGGTTCTCCAGATCCGGCAGGATGAAACCAAGGCAACGGCTTTGTCCGCGGCGCAGTCCGGCGGCCTGGGGGTTGGGTCGGTAGTCGTGTTTCTCGACCACTTCCAGCACCCGTTGCACGGTGGCCGGGCTGATACGGCGCTGGACAGCCTGGCCATTGATCACATAGCTGGCGGTGGTCAACGAGACGCCAGCCAGGCGGGCAATATCGGTCAATTTCACGAAGCGTCTCCTCTGGCAGACTTCAAGGATTACCCATTATCAGGTAACGTGCCAGTACTAGATGAAACGATTCAGCAAGCAAGTCGACTAAGCTAACAAGAATGTCCGCCAAGCCCGCCCACCACGACGGCCTTGCTCGAGGAGAACACCATGCTCGAACTACACCCTTCGCAAATCCAGATGGGCAGGCAAGCCACAGACAAACAGCAGGCGTTGGCCGAGTTGGCCGAAAGCCTGGTCACCGATGGCTTGGTCGCACCCGGTTACCTGGCCGGTATGCAGGCTCGCGAGCAGCAGGGCTCGACGTATTTGGGACAGGGCATCGCCATTCCCCACGGCACGCCGGAAACCCGCGACCAGGTGTTTCAGACCGGTATGCGCCTGATCCAGTATCCCGAGGGTGTGGACTGGGGCGACGGACAGCGTGTGTACCTGGCCATTGCGATTGCCGCGCGCTCTGATGAACACCTGCGATTGTTGCAGCTATTGACCCGCGCCCTTGGCGAAGGTGACTTGAGCCAGGCCCTGCGCGACGCGAAGGATGCCGACGCTATCCTCGCCTTGCTGCAGGGTGCTCCTCAGGAACTGGCGCTGGATAGCCAGCTGGTAGGGCTGGGCGTCAGCGCTGAGGATTTCGACGAGTTGGCCTGGCAGGGCGCTCGCTTGTTGAAGAAAGCAGGCTGCACGTCTTCCGGCTTTTCCGGCAGCCTGGTGCAAGGTGAACCCTTGCCGCTGGGCAATGGCTTGTGGTGGCTGAGCAGCGAGCAGAGTGTCGAACGCCCAGGGCTGGCGTTCGTTACCCCGGTGCAACCGCTGCAACACGGCGGTCAGCCGGTGGCCGGGCTGTTCTGCCTCGCATGCCTGGGTGAAGGGCACCGTAAGGTGCTCGAGCGTCTTTGCGATCTGTTGATTGCCGGTCAGGGTGACGCGCTGGCACATGCCAGCAGCAGCCGTGGCGTGCTCGAAGCACTTGGCGCCGAGCTGCCGCCCGACTGGCCCGCGCTGCGCATCACCTTGGCCAACGCTCATGGGCTACACGCGCGCCCTGCCAAGGCGTTGAGTGAGCTCGCTCAGCGATACAGCGCCGACATTCGCGTTCGTCTCGTTGAGGGTGCTGCCTCCGGTGTCTCGGCGAAGAGCTTGAGCAAGCTGCTGGCCCTCGGTGCGCGCCGTGGTCAGGTGCTGGAGTTCAGCGCCGACCCGTCTATCGCTGACGATGCTCTACCAGCCATCGAGGCGGCGGTTCGCGCTGGCCTGGGTGAAGAGGTCGAGCCGCTGCCGCCGCAGACTGGCGAGGCGGTCGTCGAAAAAACCGCCGTACCCGAAACCGCCAAAGCATCGCTCGCTCCAGCGGCCGGCACACGGTTGCAGGCGGTGCCGGCGTCGCCTGGTATCGCCAGCGGTCCGGCGTTTGTGCGGCGCGTGCCGCGCCTTGATTATCCCGCTGAGGGTGAGGGCGAGGCTGTCGAGCGCACGCGTCTTGATGCTGCTCTGGCGCATATCGATGGCGAGATTCAGCGTCTGGTCGAGCGCAGCCAGGAAGCCAGCATTCGCGATATCTTTGTTACTCATCAGGCGATGCTGCGTGATCCGGCCCTGCGTGAGGATGTCGACGCGCGGCTGGCTGCGGGGGCCAGCGCTCAGGCAGCGTGGATCACCGAGATCGAGGCAGCCGCTGCACAGCAGGAATCCCTGCACGATGCGCTGCTCGCCGAGCGCGCCGCCGACCTTCGTGATGTTGGCCGCCGCGTGTTGGCACAGCTGTGTGGCGTCGAGGCGCCTCAGGAACCGAGCGAGCCCTACATCCTGGTAATGGGCGAGGTCGGCCCTTCGGATGTCGCCAGTCTCGACCGCCAGCGCGTCGCCGGTATCGTCACCGCGCGGGGCGGGGCCACTGCGCACAGCGCGATTATCGCTCGCGCCTTGGGCATTCCCTGTGTGGTCGGCGCCGGTGAAGGCTTGCTGGCTCTGTCGCAAGGTATTTCGCTGCTGCTCGACGGTGAACGAGGCCATGTGTGGGTGGCGCCAGACGCCGCCACGCTGGCACAGGCCGACCGTGAGCGGCAGGCCAGCGAGCTGCGTCGCGAGCGTGCCCATGGCGAGCGCATGCACCCCGCGCGCACACGTGATGGACATGCGGTCGAGGTCGCGGTGAACATCGGTGCCAGTGGTGAGGCTGCTGCCGCGGTCGAGCTGGGCGCCGAAGCGGTTGGCCTGCTGCGCACCGAACTGGTGTTCATGGACCACGCCCAGGCGCCGGACGTGGCAACTCAGGAGGCCGAGTACCGTCGTGTACTCGATGCCTTGCAAGGCCGACCGCTGGTGGTGCGCACGCTGGACGTTGGCGGCGACAAACCGTTGCCTTATTGGCCGATGCCGGAAGAAGAAAATCCCTTCCTCGGGGTGCGTGGCATCCGGCTGACCCTGCAGCGCCCGGATATCATGGAAACCCAGCTGCGTGCCTTGCTGCAGGCGGCCGACGGTCGCCCCTTGCGGATCATGTTCCCGATGGTCGGGCAGCTTGAAGAATGGCGCGCGGCGCGTGAGATGGTCGAGAAACTGCGTCAGGATATTCCGTTGGATGACCTGCAGTTGGGCATCATGATCGAAGTGCCCTCAGCTGCCCTGATGGCCCCGGTCCTGGCCCGCGAGGTGGATTTTTTCAGTATCGGCACCAATGACTTGACCCAATACACCCTGGCCATCGACCGTGGCCATCCCACGCTGTCGGCCCAGGCGGACGGCCTGCATCCCTCAGTTTTGCGTTTGATAGGCATGACTGTCGAAGCGGCCCATGCCGAAGGCAAATGGGTTGGCGTGTGCGGTGAACTGGCGGCTGACATGCTCGCCATTCCGCTACTGGTCGGTCTGGGCGTGGATGAACTGAGCGTTGCGGCTCGTAGTATCCCCCTGGTCAAAGCGCGGGTGCGCGAGCTGGATCTTCATCACAGCCAGGTTCAGGCTCAGCAGGCACTGACGCTGGGCAGCGCCGCCGCAGTGCGTGCGCTGGTCGAGGAGACCCACTGATGGCGCGCATTCTTGCTCTGACCCTGAACCCGGCGCTGGACCTTACCGTCAGCCTCGACACCCTGCAGCCCGGAGCGGTCAATCGCAGCCTGGGCATGACCAGCCATGCCGCAGGCAAGGGGCTCAATGTCTCCCAGGTGCTGGCCGATCTCGGTCACAAGGTCACCGTCAGTGGCTTTCTTGGCCAGGCCAATGCTGCGCCGTTCGAGCAGCTGTTCCACCGGCGCGGATTCATCGATGCGTTCGTGCGTGTGCCAGGCGAGACCCGCAGCAATATCAAGCTTGCCGAGCGGGACGGCTGCGTTACCGATCTCAACGGCCCGGGGCCGGACGTCGACGCAGCGCACCAGGCGCAGTTGCTGGAGCAGCTCGAGCAGATTGCCTTAGGGCACGACGCGGTGGTCGTCGCTGGCAGCCTGCCGCGCGGTGTGACGGTCGAGTGGTTCGGTGCGCTGCTGAAGCGCCTGGCGGGGCTTGGCTTGCCGCTGGCGCTGGATACCAGTGGGGCGGCGTTGCGTGTCGGACTGACCGCCGGTCCCTGGTTGATCAAACCCAACGAGGAAGAACTGGCTGAGGTTTGCGGCCTGGAGTCGCCTTCAACGGAGCGTCTCGATGACGCCGTCCGTGCGTTGCGTGATGGCGGTATCGACCATGTGCTGCTGTCGCGCGGTGCCCTGGGCGCCGATTGGTTCGGCCCTCATGGCGTGCTGCATGCGCAGCCGCCACAGGTCGAGGTGGTCAGCACCGTGGGAGCCGGCGACTCGCTGCTTGCCGCGACGCTGCACGGTCTTCTCAGCGATTGGCCGGCCGAGCGCACGCTGCGCCTGGCGACGGCAGTGGCGGCTCAGGCGGTCACGCAAATCGGTTTCGGTATTCATGATCGGCAACAGCTCGCCCGCCTGGAAGCGGCGGTGGCTGTGACGTCGAAACAATAACAAGAGGTCGTTGCAATGAATGTGCTGATCATTACTGCCTGCCCCAACGGCCAGGTCACCAGCGTTCTCTGTTCGCGCCTGCTGCAGGCTGCTGCGGAGCGTCTGGGTTGGTCGACCCAGGTTGAAGTGCATGACCCCAAGGCCATCGGCTCGCCGCTGAGTGACGCCGATATTGCCGCGGCGCAGCTGGTGCTCGTGGTCAAGACCGGTGAGCTGGATCTGCAGCGCTTTGTCGGCAAGCGGGTGGTGCAATCCACGCCGTCCGAAGCGCTGGCCGACCCCAAGCAGTTTTTACGGGTCGCTGCCGAACAGGCTCAGGTACTGGAGAACGTGGCACCGGTGGCTGCTGCATCGGCATCGGACAAACCGAGACTGGTAGCAATTACTGCCTGCCCGACCGGCGTCGCCCACACTTTCATGGCGGCAGAGGCGTTGCAACAAGCTGCCGAGCAATTGGGCTTCGACCTTAAGGTGGAGACTCGCGGTTCGGTCGGTGCGCGCAACCTGCTCGACGAGGCCAGCATCGCGGCCGCCGATGTGGTGCTGCTGGCGACTGACATCGAAGTCGAGACGGATCGCTTCGTCGGTAAGAAAGTTTACCGCTGTGGCACCGGTGTCGCGCTGAAACAGCCTAAGCAGACTCTGCAAAAAGCCTTGGCCGAAGCCGCGCCGCTACAGGGCACAGGGCAGTCGCAAACTGCCGACAGTGCCAAGTCGGGCAGCAAGAGCGGGCCGTACAAGCATCTATTAACCGGCGTGTCGTTCATGCTGCCGATGGTGGTGGCGGGTGGTCTGTTGATCGCTCTGTCCTTCGTGTTCGGCATCGAGGCGTTCAAGCAGGAAGGTACGCTACCTGCGGCATTGATGAAAATCGGTGGCGAGGCTGCCTTCGCACTCATGATTCCGGTGCTGGCCGGTTACATCGCCTACTCGATTGCGGACCGTCCGGGGCTAGCGCCGGGGATGATTGGCGGCATGCTGGCCAGCGCTCTGGGTACCGGTTTCCTCGGGGGCATCATTGCCGGTTTCCTCGCCGGGTATCTGGCCTTGGCGCTCAATCGCTGGTTGCGCCTGCCGCAGAGCATCGAAGCGCTCAAGCCGATCCTGCTGATCCCATTGTTGGCGAGTTTGGTCACGGGGCTGGCAATGATCTATGTGATCGGCACCCCGGTCGCCGGGATCATGGCGGCGCTGGAGGTGTTCCTGCAAAACATGGGCACCACCAATGCCATCCTGCTTGGGCTTCTACTCGGCGGCATGATGTGCGTGGACCTTGGTGGGCCGATCAACAAGGCGGCCTATGCGTTTTCTGTTGGCCTGCTCGCATCGCAGAGCTATGCCCCGATGGCTGCTACCATGGCCGCGGGCATGGTGCCGCCCATTGGTATGGCCATCGCTACGGTGCTGGCGCGACGCAAGTTCAGCCAGACCGAGCGAGAGGCCGGCAAGGCTGCAGGGGTGCTGGGGTTGTGCTTCATATCCGAGGGGGCGATTCCCTTTGCCGCGAAAGACCCGCTGCGGGTTATCCCGGCCAGCATCGCTGGTGGCGCCCTGACCGGCGCGCTGTCGATGTATTTCGGCTGCAAGCTGATGGCCCCGCACGGTGGGTTGTTCGTGCTGCTGATTCCCAACGCGATCAATCATGCGCTGCTGTATCTGCTGGCGATCGTGGCGGGCAGCCTGGTGACCGGCGTGGTCTACGCGCTGATCAAGCGGCCTGAAGTCGAGGCCCTGACGGTTGCCGCCAAGGCCTGAGAAGGGAGCCCGGTATTCTTGAATACCGAGCCGACGATTCAGCGAGTACCGAACACCACCATGGTCTTGCCTTTGACGTGGACCAGGCCCTGCTCTTCCAGTGCCTTGAGCACACGGCCAACCATCTCTCGCGAACAACCAACGATGCGGCCGATTTCCTGACGGGTGATCTTGATCTGCATGCCGTCGGGATGGGTCATCGCATCTGGCTGTTTGCACAGATCCAGCAGGGTGCGCGCGACACGTCCGGTAACGTCGAGGAATGCGAGGTCACCTACCTTGCGGGTGGTATTGCGCAGGCGCTCGGCCATTTGCGTGCCCAGGGCGAACAGGATGTCGGGATCCTGCAGGGTCAGCTCGCGGAACTTGGTATAGGTCAGTTCCGCGACCTCACATTCGGTTTTTGCCCGGACCCAGGCGCTGCGCTCTTTCTCTGCGCCTTCCTTACCAAACAGGCCCATCTCACCGAAGAAATCTCCCGGGTTGAGATAAGCGATGATCATCTCGCGGCCGTCGTCGTCTTCGATCAGGATGGTGACCGATCCCTTGACGATGAAGTACAAGGTTTCGCTGCGATCGCCTGCGTAAATGATGGTGCTCTTGGCGGTATAGCGGCGGCGATGACAATGGGCGAGAAGTTTGTCGAGGTTTTTGACTTTCGGAGTGAGGGTAATTGCGACCATGCCTGAATCCCGAATATAGAAATATAAGCCCGTGACAGGCGTGATGAGTGACGCTGTCCAGACCCAAATGCTCGACTATTTCGCATGGGATGTGGGTTCTCAGGCGATGGCTGGATTGGCCATGAAAGCAAAAGAACCTTACCTGTTCTGTAGCGAAATGACGTTGTGTGCAACGTAGTGGAGTCGATAGCGCGTTGGTAACTGTCTTGTTCTTATAACCGAGGTAACGAACCGGTTTATCTCGGTGCCGGCAGATTGTGCCATTGATTCGGCATCATTATTGGGCAGGTGAGCGGCCATTGGTCCGTTTTGTGAGACGTGCCACGTTCCGGCGGGGAACTCTAGTCATCGTCGCCGTGAGCAGCGAAATCGCGGGCCTGTGATAAGCTTTGCGGCTTTCAGTTAAGAGGAGCGGCAGCGATGAAGGCGCGTGTTCAGTGGGCAGGCGAAGCGTTGTTTCTCGGCGAATCGGGCAGTGGCCACGCCGTGGTAATGGACGGCCCGCCGGAAAATGGTGGCCGCAATCTCGGCGTCCGGCCAATGGAAATGCTGTTGATCGGCCTGGGGGGCTGCAGCAACTTCGACGTCGTCAGCATTCTCAAGAAGTCCCGTCAGCCGGTCGAAAGCTGCGAAGCCTTTCTCGACGCCGAGCGCGCCAGTGAGGATCCCAAGGTATTTACCAAGATCCATCTGCATTTCGTGGTGAAGGGGCGCGGTCTGAAAGAGGCTCAGGTCAAACGTGCTGTGGAGCTGTCTGCAGAGAAGTACTGCTCGGCGTCGATCATGCTCGGTCGCGCAGGTGTGGAAATTACCCACGACTACGAGATCGTCGAACTCGGTGCTTGAAGCAAAAGGGCGACCCGCGGGCCGCCCTTCTGCTAGTCGTCAAATTCGATAAGCGGTTTTGGTCATGACCTTGGACAGCATCGTCATGCCCAGTTTGACGGGCGCGGGGAAGCGAGCGCCGCCGGCGTTCAGGGCGCTGTTGGCGTGCTCCTGCTCATCGTTGCGCATCTGCTCAAGGATGGCTCTGGATTTGCCGTCCTCCTCGGGGATTTGCTGCAAGTGCTCGTCCAGGTGTTTGACCACCTGGTCTTCCGTAGCAGCGACGAATCCCAGGCTGACGCGATCACTGACCAGCCCGGCCACGGCGCCGACACCGAATGACAATCCATAGAAAAGCGGATTGAGTACGCTCGGATGGCTGTTGAGCTGGCGGATACGCTGTTCGCACCAGGCCAGGTGGTCAACTTCCTCGTCCGCTGCGTGCTCCATGGCCGCGCGAACCTTGGGTAGCTTGGCCGTCAGTGCCTGGCCCTGATACAGCGCCTGGGCGCAGACTTCACCGGTATGGTTGATGCGCATGAGACCAGCGATGTGGCGCGTCTGCTTGCTGTCGAGTTCGGCTTCGGGTTCGACGATGGCGGGCGACGGGCGACTCGGCTGGCCGCTGAAGGGCAGCAGGGTGCGCAGCGCCATATCGGCTTGCAGCAGCAGGCGGTCGACGGGCGAATAATGGCGGTCGTTGGCCATGGGGCTTCTCCGGCGAAGATATGAGCCGCCAGTTTACCGTAAAAGGTCGGGCGTGTTCGGCAGCTGGTGCGGCCAACGCCTGCTAGCGTGTGCTGCGTCTCCCCAGCAGAATCCGTTGCTTGCCCGGCCTGCCGCCAGGCGGGACTATGCTGCTGCCTAACGCATAAGGAGTTGCTGTGAAGAACGATATTCACGACCTGAGCCTAGTGCTCGATTCCAAGGTCAAGTTGGTGCTGATCGAGTCGTGGGATGAGCGCCGGGTTTTGGAAACGCTGACCAGCCTGGCGGTGCGCCGCGGGCTTGGGCTGTTCACCTGGTCTATCACGGCAGGCTTGCAGCGCGGCGGCTTCGCTGGCGAAGCCTATGCTGACAGTGGTAGCCAGGAGCCAGAGGCGGCGCTGCGCCTGATCAAGGCAGATCCGCAGGCGAACCTCTACGTGCTCTGCGACCTGCATCCCTTCCTGGTCGACAATCCCAAGCTGGTGCGCCTGCTCAAGGAAATCGCCATGGCCGACGGCAGCCACGCGCCCACCGTGGTGCTGGTGTCTCATGCGTGCAAGTTGCCGCCGGAAGTGCAGCGTTACGCGGCGCGCTTCAACCTCGCCTTGCCGAGCGAGGATGAGCTGTTGGGCATCGTCCGAGACGAGGCGGCACGCTGGAGCGAGCGCAACCGCAATCGTCGCGTGCGTACCGATAACCGCACCCTGCAGCAGGTGGTGAAAAACCTGCGTGGCATGAGTCACGCCGAAGCCCGTCTGCTGGCGCGCAATCTGATCTGCGATGACGGCGCCATCACCCAGGAAGACCTGCCAGAACTCAACAAAGCCAAGTTCGAGCTGCTCGATCTCGATGGCGTGCTCAGCTATGAATACGACACGGCACGCTTTGCCGACGTCGGTGGCTTGAACAATCTGAAGCGCTGGCTCGGTGAGCGGCAGCGGATATTCTTCGACGGCGCCGGCGTCGATCTGCCCAAGGGGATGATGCTGGTCGGTGTGCAGGGCTCAGGCAAAAGCCTGGCAGCCAAAGCGGTGGCGGGGTTGTGGGGGTTGCCGTTATTGCGGCTGGACTTCGCCTGTCTGTACAACAAGTTCTTTGGCGAAACCGAACGTAATCTGCGTGAGGCATTGAAGCTTGCCGAGCAAATGTCGCCGTGCGTGCTGTGGGTCGACGAGATCGAAAAGGGCCTGGCCAGCGGTGATCAGGACGGCGGTGTCAGTCAACGCGTGCTCGGCACGCTGCTGACCTGGATGTCCGAGCGGAAATCTTCGGTGTTCATGGTCGCCACTGCCAACGTCATCGGCCGCTTACCGCCGGAACTGGTGCGCAAGGGGCGCTTCGACGAAATTTTCTTCGTCGACCTGCCCGAAGCCGACGTCCGTGCCGAGATCTTTCGTATCCATCTGCAGCGCCGTGAGCTAGAGGCTTCCGCATTCGACCTGACCCAGTTGGCCGCTGCCAGCCATGGATTCTCCGGCGCGGAGATCGAGCAGGTTGTGGTCAGCGCGCTGTATGCCGCCCAGGCGCAGCAGCAATCGGTGGATCATGGTCTGTTGATGCGCGGAATCCAGACGACGTCGCCGCTTTCGGTGATCATGGCGGAGCGCTTGGCAGAGCTGCGCGACTGGGCACGGGGGCGTACGGTCAGCGCGAACTGAGAGGTCTCTTCAGGGGCGTCCGAAGCGCCGGTTGAGGCGAGCGACAAGGCGCCGGACTAGAAACCGTGGGGAAAAGCGCGGTGCCAGACACAGTAAACGGTTACGCCAGCCCGGAATGATGATTGCGCGGTTTTTTGCCAAACCCTGCAGGGCGATCAAGGCAACCTCTTCGGCGCTGAGCATCAATTTGCCTTGTTCGAATGAGCTGGCGTCCAGCTTAGCTGTGCGGAAGAACGCGCTGTGAGTGGGGCCCGGACACAGTACCGAGACCTTCACGCCGTAAGGCCGCAGCTCTTCGCGCAAGCCCTCGGAGAAATGCAGGACATACGCCTTGCTCGCGTAATAGTTGCTCATCCACGGCCCCGGTTGGAATGCGGCGATCGAGGCCACATTGAGAATCTGGCCATGACCCCGCCCTGCCATCACCGTGCCAATCGCATGGCACAGTCGCGCAAGGGCCAGAACGTTTACTTCCAGCAATCGTTGCTCCTGGCGCCAATCCTGGGTGACGAAGGCGCCACCGCTACCGATACCCGCGTTGTTGACCAGCAGCTCGATGACCAGACCATTCTGCTCCAGCTCATGCAGCAACCCGGACAGCTGCATGGGCTCGCTGAGATCACAGGTGCGAAATAGCACGTCGACAGAAAATCGCTGAGTCAGCTCACAGGCGATGCTCTCGAGCGCATCGCGCTGGCGGGCAACGAGGATCAGGTTACGCCCGCGGCGTGCCAATGCTTCGGCCAGCGCAAGGCCAATACCACTGGAAGCTCCGGTGACCAGGGCGTAGCGGGGCATGGGGTACTCCTGATGCGATCCATGACGGGCGTATAGCCTATCCGCAACGCACCGGTGTGCGCTGCACTGGCAACGTCATCTGGCACAAATAAATGCAGCCTGGCTATGACCCGCTCACGAGCTGATCGAAGAACAGGCCAAGGATCGCCAGGATGGCGAAGCCGCTCGCGAACACTGCCAGCAGGCCGCCCGCTATCAGGAGGAGAAACAAACCAGCCAGTATATTGACTGCCAGGCTATTGGGCGGTGGCTGGGGACCAAAGCGGTTACTGCCGGCGCTGCCCGGCACCACCAGCATGATGATCCAGAACAGGCTGTTGACGATCGGTACCAGATTGAGCAACCACAGCCAGCCCGTCCAGCCCATGTCATGTAGCCGCTGCACGCCGATCTGGACGCTGATCACCAACATGCCGACGCTGGCAGCGATCACCAGGATGCCACCGAGGGTTTCCGACACCAGGGTAACGGCGGACAGCGCGGCGAAAACGACAGCGAACCCGGCCATCAGCACCAGTGACCAGGCCAGATAGCGTAAGCGGCCGATACGGCCATTGAATGAATTGGCCTTCAACCTGCCGACCTGACCCGCCTGCGGATCGATATCGGCACGTGGCGGCATGTACGGGCTTGGCTGTGTATCGGGTCTACGCGTCGTCGCTAGCGCAGGCGCGCTTTCAGCCAACAGTGCCTGGCGTGCCAGATACTTCTCGATGATCACGCCACACGCTGAGCATTCAGCGGCGGCGCGCTGATGATGACCGCATTTCGGGCAGTCCATCGACTGTGAGGCTTGCTCGGCAGGGGTGGCGATGGCAGCTTTTTCCTCGTCCGTCTCGAGGAGGCTCAGGGCAGCAGCAAGATCCGGCTCCTTGCGCGCACGGGCGCCCGCTCGCTGCAGGACACTCAGATACTGGTTAGCTTCGCTTTCGGCGAGGTCACGCTTCAACGCGATGGGACCTTTGCCGAACAAGCTGTCGATACGCGTGAGATCACTTTTGAACAGACTGGCGAGATTGCTCTTGACCCCGTCCAGCGAAGCGTCGGGCATCAGACTGCCATCGAAAACGATTTTGTAGCGAAGCTGGCTCATGCGCGCGTCCTTGTCTGCACGGGAGGAATGCCGCCGACCCTATCCCGCAGCCTGACCATCGGCAAGACGCCCGTAGAGACTTTCATCCGCAGTTGGGCAGTGGTTCTCAGCTCGCTGAACGGTTCGTCGTTACGGCATCGCTGATGCTCGTCAATCCTGGGTCACCTGGCGTTGATCCCTGGCAGGGGTTGTCTCGCTTCATAAGCAGGCGCGATGCCGAGATAGGTCTCCGAGCACCCTCAGAACGGTTTGACCACCACCAGAATGACGATAGCGATCAGCAGCAATACCGGTGCCTCGTTGAACCAGCGATAGAACACGTGGCTGCGCGTGTTCTCGCCACGGGCCAGGCGTTTGTACATTGCCCCGCAGACGTGGTGATAACCGACCAGTAACACCACCAAGGTCAGCTTGGCGTGCATCCAGCCCTGGCTCATCCAACCGGGTACCAGGACCAGCAGGGCGATGCCGAACACCAGCGTGGCGATCATCGCCGGCGTCATGATCCCGCGGTACAGCTTGCGTTCCATCACGCTGAAACGCTCGCGGCTGGCTTCATCTTCGCTCATGGTGTGGTACACAAATAGCCGTGGCAGGTAAAACAGTCCCGCAAACCAGCAGACCATGGCGATGATATGTAAGGCTTTGATCCACAGGTAAAGCATTGCTATTCCTCAAACGTGATAGGGGCTTCGATACTAGTGTGCGAGGTCTCAATAGTCATGATGGCGGTTGGCCGCAGCCGGGTGCACCTTTATGATCGTCACCTTTACGCACCTTGCAAGAGGCAGCTGATGCCCGCACCCATTACCTTTTCAATCACTTCGGCCGCCTGCTGGCGCTGCCTTCAAGGAAACGACCGCTGATGTCGGGTTGGGAAGTGCGCCCCAGCAACCGCTCCAATGAGCGGCGTCTCCGTAGTGCGCTGATTCTTCTTTTGGTCGCCGCGCCCTGCGCTTTTTATCTTGGAACTTGGTGGCAGGCCAGAGAGATGCAGGTTGAGGGTGTCGACTCGCAAGCATTGCAGGTTCGGCTCGATGAGCAGGCGCGCGAGCTGGATGAGTTACGTCAGCGCATGGCAGTGCTCAGCAGCGGCGAACAACTGGCGCAGCAGTCCAATGAGCAGAGCCGGCAGACCATCAAATTACTCGAAGAGCAGAACTTCAAGCAGCAACAGGAGCTAGCCTTCTATAAAGGCGTTCTGGCACCGGATAGTCGGGCCGATGGGTTGCTCATCCGGAGTGTCGACATTCACCCCACCGAACAGGCGGGTTTGTTCCGCTTCAAGATCATGCTCAGCCGCGTCGGCAAGGATGACAAACCGATGAAGGGGCGCTTGCATGTACAAGTGGATGGTCGTCAGGCTGGCGAGGCGAAAAGCCTGCAATTGCGGCAATTGAGCGATGATCTGCCGAGTGGCGCGACCGAACAATCGATTCCTTTCGCCTTCAAGCACTTGCAAGTCATTCCAGAAGGCGGTCGTTTGGGCGAGCTGCGGCTCCCGGAAGGTTTCGAACCCGTACAAATACGTATCAAGGCCGAGGTCGAGGGTGGCAAACCCGTTGAGCGGCTAATCGAATGGACTGACTGATAAGTGATGGTACGCGATGTGGAATAAAGGCAAGAGTAAGGCAGATATGCAGCGTTTTACTGGCAAAACCAGTTTGATCGCCGCAGGCGCAGCGTTTCGTGGCGATCTTGAATTTCAGGGCGCTGTGCAGATCGACGGTAAAGTGCTGGGCAATCTTCTTACCTTGGAAGGGCTGGTGCGTGTGAGTGTCGACGGGCTGGTTGAAGGCGAGGTGCGTGCTCCCCATATCATCATAGATGGCGAGATCATCGGCGATGTCTATGCCAGTCAGCATGTCGAGCTTGGCCCGCGTGCGCGCGTTCGCGGCAATCTCTACTATGGGTTGATGGAGATGGCCATGGGCGCTCAAGTAGAGGGCGGTTTGCGACCGATCAAGGAGCAGGGCAGGCCACTGGAGCTGCCGGAAAGCGTGGACGACTCACAATAGTTGACCGCTTTTGTAGGGTAAGCGGATAATATAGCGCTACAACGCAGTATGGCGCCTGGCGCCGGGAGATAGAACATGAGCGTCGAAACCTTCACCCCCACAGCAGCGATGCAATTTACGCACGGGGCGGCTAGCAAGGTTAAGAACCTGGTGGATGAAGAGGGCAACCCACGTCTGAAGTTGCGCGTATTCGTCACTGGTGGCGGTTGCTCCGGGTTCCAGTACGGTTTTACCTTCGATGAAGACGTTGCCGATGACGACACCATCATCGAACGTGAGGGTGTCAGCTTGGTCGTTGACCCCATGAGCTTCCAGTACCTGGTGGGCGCCGAGGTGGACTATCAGGAAGGCCTCGAGGGCTCGCGCTTCGTCATCAAGAACCCGAATGCCACGACAACCTGTGGTTGCGGTTCGTCGTTCTCGATCTAAGCTGCATTACCTATGAAAACGCCGCGCATTTGCGCGGCGTTTTTCGTTTAGCCCGTATCGCTTAGGCTGGATAGATCGCACCCAGAACACGCAGGCCGCGCGCGCCGGTGACTTCGGGTCGATTGCCGGGAATATTATTCAGGCAGCAATGGGCCAGCCAGGCAAACGCCATCGCTTCTACCCAATCGGCTGGCACGCCGTGATCATCAGTGCGGCTAACCTTGACGGTGCTAAGCAGCGCCTGCAGTCGGCCAACCAGCGCCTTGTTATGTGCACCGCCGCCGCAAACCAGTAATTCACTGCAATGGGGTTGAGCCTGTCGCAATGAAGCGGCAATGCTTGTGGCAGTGAGTTCGAGCAGTGTTGCCTGCACGTCTTCCGGTCGGTAGCCGGGCTGTGTATCCAGCTGCTGCACCAGCCATGGCAGGTTGAACAGCTCGCGGCCGGTGCTTTTGGGTCCGGTGGCCTGGAAGAAGGTATCGCCAAGCAGTGCATGAAGCAGCGGCTCCTGCACCTGGCCGCTGGCAGCCCAGGCGCCGTCGCGATCATATGACTGGCCGCTGTGATGGTGAATCCAGGCGTCCATCAAGACGTTTCCAGGGCCGCAATCGAAGCCCCGCGCCGGCTTTCCAGTTTCCAGCAGGCTCAGGTTACTGAAACCACCCACATTCAGAATGGCGCGTGCCCCCTCGGGGCTGGCGAACAGCGCCTCATGGAAGGCCGGCACGAGTGGCGCACCCTGACCGCCGGCCGCAACATCTCTGCGGCGGAAGTCGGCCACCACCGTGATGCCGGTGAGTTCGGCAAGCAATGCTGCATTACTGAGCTGGATGGTGAAGCCGCGCGCGGGCTCATGACGCACGGTCTGGCCGTGGCTACCGATAGCGCGAACGGCCTGAGGTGTGAGGTTCTGCTCGGCCAATAGGCTGTGCACACCCTCAGCGACCAACTCTGCCCATTGCTGCTCGGCAATGGCGGCGCGCGCGAGTTCGTCCGCGCCGGAGCTGCAAAGTGCCAGCAATTGGTCGCGGAGCGAGTCGGGGAGGGCTTGGTAATGATGGGCGAGCAACTGGGTGTGCTCGCCTTGCTCGACCAGCGCGATATCCAGCCCATCGAGGCTGGTGCCGGACATCACGCCGATATATAGCATCGGCTTAACGCTTGTTGAGTGCGAGCATGGTGGCTTTTTCCTGATCCATGCGGGCCATCAGTGGTTTGCTCATCTGCAGGAAACGCTGTTTCTCGTTACGAGCGATAGGATCGGACATCGGCAACTTCTGGCTCAGGGGGTCGACGTGGGTGCCGTTAACCTGGAACTCATAATGCAAGTGCGGCCCAGTGGACAGGCCGGTAGTGCCGATGTAACCAATGATCTGTCCCTGCTTCACGCTGCCACCAGTGCGTACGCCTTTCGCGAAACCCTGCATGTGCGCATAGAGGGTGCGATAGCGACTGCCATGCTGCAATACCACGGTATTGCCATAGCCGCCTTTGCGGCCGGCGAGAATCACTTTGCCGTCACCGGCTGCTTTGATTGGAGTGCCGCGTGGGGCCGCATAGTCAACGCCTTTATGAGCGCGGATCTTGTTGAGGATCGGGTGTTTGCGGCCATTGGAGAAGCGCGAGCTGATGCGGGCGAAGTCTACCGGTGTACGGATGAATGCCTTGCGCATGCTGTTGCCGTCGGCATCGTAATAGCTGACGTTGCCCTGCTTGTCGGTGTAGCGCACCGCGGTGTAGGTCTTGCCGCGATTGGTGAAGCGCGCGGAAAGAATATTGCCGGTACCAACGGACTTGTCGGCGACCACCTTCTCTTGATAGATGACCTCGAATTCGTCGCCCTGACGGATGTCCATGGCGAAGTCGATGTCATAGCCAAAGATGTTGGCCAGATCCATGGTCAGGTTGTGCGAGAGACCGGCGCGCTTGGCGGACACGAACAGCGAGCTGTTGATCACACCGTGAGCATAGGCGTCGCGCACGTCCGGCTTGACCAGCTCGCGTTTGAAGTCATAACCCTTGTCGGTTTTGCTCAGACTGACGCTTTCCAGGTCACTGAGTTTGCTGTGCAGGCTTTCCAATTGACCGTCTTCGCTGAGCGTGAACTGCAGCTCCTGACCAACTTTGAGGCGGCTGAGCTGCTTGGCGTCTTTGCTGCTGTTCATCACGTCATGCAAGGTGTTGGCTGACAGGCCAACCTTGCTGAATACCGTACCAAGCGTATCGCCGTTGGCCACCGCTATGGTTTTGTTAAGCGGGTCTTCCGGCGGCAACTCGGCCACCTGTGGTTGTGCGTCGGCTGCGGCGTTCTGCGTGTCATCCGCGCCTTCTATATTCGCGAAGGGCGAGTCGGAAGCTGGCTGTTCTGCGGAGATTTCTGGCGAGGTCGGCGGCAGGCTCTGTTGAACCTGTTCCGAGCCGTTATCCATGTCCAGATTAAGGTAGGTTTTTTTTGCTTCTACTTCACGAGTGGGGAACACCAGAAGGGCCAGGCTGAGCAATGCGGCAACGCCGCTCGCTGCCAGGATATGGGTCTTGGGATAGAGCGGCGGCGCTTTAGTTGTAGAGGTCATAGGGCTGCTTTTTGAAGTGAAAAGATGAAGAGGAAAAGAAGAAAATCATGAATCTGCAGTAACTGTATAAAATATAACCAAATCCAGGCTGAGGCAACCCTGAAGGTGATGGCTGGTGCACCTCTTTTATTGCGCTGGGCAAAACTTGTCATTTGTCGGTGATCTTGTATCGTTAGTTCCCTTTTGCATTCGGTGGTTGTGAGTCCTTATGAAGTCGGTTGAAGAGCAGCTCGCGCTGATCAAGCGTGGCGCGGAAGAAGTCCTGGTTGAGGCGGAGCTGATCGAGAAGCTCAAGCGTGGCGAGCCGCTGCGTATCAAGGCAGGCTTCGACCCGACGGCCCCTGATCTGCATCTGGGGCATACCGTGCTTATTAATAAGCTGCGCCAGTTCCAGGAGCTGGGGCATCAGGTGATTTTCCTGATTGGCGATTTCACCGGGATGATCGGCGACCCGAGCGGCAAGAGCACGACTCGTCCGCCGCTGACCCGCGAGCAGGTTCTGGATAACGCCGAGACCTATAAGCAGCAGGTATTCAAGATTCTCGACCCGGCGAAGACCGAGGTCGCTTTCAACTCCACGTGGATAAATGAGCTGACGCCGGTCGACTTCATTCGTCTGGCTTCGCAGTACACCGTGGCACGTATGCTTGAGCGCGATGACTTCGACAAGCGTTACACCAGCAATCAGCCGATCGCCATCCACGAGTTCCTCTATCCGCTGGTGCAGGGTTACGACTCGGTGGCGTTGCGTGCTGACGTCGAGCTGGGCGGCACCGATCAGAAATTCAACTTGCTGATGGGGCGTGAGCTACAGCGTGCTTACGGCCAGGCCTCTCAGTGTGTGGTCACCATGCCGCTGCTTGAGGGGCTGGATGGCGTGAAGAAGATGTCCAAGTCCCTCGGCAACTATATAGGGATCCAGGAAGCGCCTGGCGTCATGTATAACAAGCTGGTGTCGATGCCGGATGCGCTGATGTGGCGCTACTTTGAATTGTTGAGCTTCCGTTCCATGGATGAAATCGAGCAGTTCAAGGTGGATGTTGAAAGCGGCGCTAATCCGCGTGACATCAAGATCAAGCTGGCCGAGGAGATCGTGGCACGCTTCCATGGCGACGAAGCCGCTGCCAGCGCACATCGTTCTGCCGGCAACCGTATGAAGGAGGGCGAGTTGCCGGAAGATCTGCCTGAGGTCGAGCTGGTCTCGGTTGAGGATATGCCGATCGCCGCTCTCCTTAATAAAGCAGGGTTGGTAAAGAACGCTGCGGTCGCTCGCGACTTGTTGGGGTCTGGCGGTGTGCGGGTGGATGGGCAGGTCGTGGATCGCGCGTTCCTATTTAAGGTAGGTGCTACTCACGTTTGCCAAGCCGGCAAGAAGGCTTTTGCGCGTATTACGCTGAAATTCGAATAAACCTGAAATAAACGGTTGACCTAGGAATCTGGCGGCCTATAATGCGCACCACTTCCGGCGTGGCCTGATCTGAAAACTCCTTGTAAAACAAGAAGTTAGATGAAAATAAAGGTTGCACGGACGGCGAATTCGAGTAGAATGCGCCGGCATCGACAGGGTGGTTTGGGTGGCTCTGTTGATGGTTCGATCAGGTTTGATCGAAGGCGGTAAAGAGGGTGTTGACAGCGGTTTGTAACGCTGTAGAATGCGCCTCCCGCTGGAGAGAAGATGATCTGGTGGGGCGCTGCAAGGTGTTGAGAAGAAAGAAAAAATTCTTCAAAAACAGCTTGACAGGAAATGAGGCTGCTGTAA
>NZ_FNBM01000013.1 GCF_900102335.1 Phytopseudomonas seleniipraecipitans | reverse complement strand
CTTCAGCACATCGACTACAGCCTCGAAGAACTGGGCCTTCTGGCTCATGAACTGCAGTTGTTGCTCCAGCTCCTTGATGCGCTGCTCAGGCGTCAAGTTTTTAGGATCGGTCACGGCTTGGCTCCTGTCGGCTCGAATCGAGGCCCCCTGACTCCAATCCTGCCGACCATGCTTACGCAACCATACCAAAACAGTGGAGCGGCCCTGGATGCCATAGCGCTCCTGAGCCTGCGTATAGGTCAACTCGCCTTTTTCGATCTGGTCGACCACCGCCAATTTAAAAGTCAGCGAGTAATCACGCTGCGTACGCTTAACACCTTGCTCCATCGAGATCTCCAGATTCTCAGGTAGAAGGTGTAAACCTTATTCAGGACGGGACACGGCCCACAAAAAAGGCCCCATTCATACGAATGGGGCCTTTTTTGTGGCTACTGGCAGCTCCGCAGAGCCGCCACGCAATCAGTTACTGCGGTTTGCGAGTGCCACGCCCAAAGCCTGGACGCTGACCTTCGCCGGCCGGAC
The DNA here is from genome assembly GCF_900102335.1 of Phytopseudomonas seleniipraecipitans. Lineage (GTDB taxonomy): Bacteria > Pseudomonadota > Gammaproteobacteria > Pseudomonadales > Pseudomonadaceae > Aquipseudomonas > Aquipseudomonas seleniipraecipitans. The sequence continues at coordinate 53,804 of NZ_FNBM01000013.1, read as the reverse complement.
GGCCACGGCGATTGTCGGCATCGGCTGGCTTGCGCGGTGCGCGCTCGCCTGACTCGGGACGCTCACCACGTGGCTTGCCAGGCTTCTTGCCGACATCACGTGGGCGCTCTGCCACCGGCGTGCCGCGCGACGGCTCGCTACGGCCTTCACCACGTGGCGCGCGAGGCGCACGTACTGGGCGCTCGCCTTGCTCCTCGCGTGCACCACGGCCACTGCTGGACGCAGGTGCAGCGCCGCCAGCAGCCGGGCGCAATGTGCGGCCAGGACGCTCACCACGGCCAAGCGGCTTGGCCGCCTTGCGTTGCAGGCGGTCCAGCTTGTCGCGGGCCTTTTCCTTCATTTCCGGCAGTGCGACCGGCTTGAGGCCGACTTCCTCGCTGAGGATGTCAACTTCACGCTGGCCCATTTCGCGCCAGCGGCCCATCGGCAGGTCGGAGGTCATGAACACCGGGCCGAAGCGCACGCGCTTCAAGCGGCTGACCACCAGCCCCTGGGATTCCCACAGGCGCCGCACTTCACGGTTACGGCCTTCCATCACCACGCAGTGGTACCAATGGTTGAAGCCCTCACCGCCCGGTGCTTCCTTGATGTCGGTAAACTTAGCCGGGCCGTCTTCGAGCATCACGCCGGCCTTCAGGCGTTCGATCATTTCCTCGTCGACCTCACCACGCACGCGCACCGCGTATTCGCGGTCCATTTGGTAGGACGGGTGCATCAAACGGTTGGCCAGTTCACCGTCTGTGGTGAACATCAGCAAGCCGGTGGTATTGATGTCGAGACGGCCGATGTTGATCCAGCGGCCTTCTTTAGGACGTGGCAGGCGATCAAACACGGTTGGGCGCTTTTCCGGGTCGTCACGGGTGCAGATCTCGCCATCGGGCTTGTTGTAGATGAGCACGCGGCGCAGGTTTTCCGTCGCTTCTTCGCGGCGCAGCACGCGGCCATCAATGGCGATAGCATCATGCAGGTCGACGCGCTGGCCCAGGGTGGCATCTTTGCCGTTGACCTTGACGCGGCCAGCACTGATCCAGGATTCGATTTCGCGGCGCGAGGCAAGGCCCATGCGAGCCAGGACTTTCTGCAGTTTCTCGCCAGCGGGGCTGTATTCTTCGGTTTCACTCATCTGGGCACCTCCCGGTGTTCTCTGGTGATGGGACGATCAAGTCGTCGAAGGGGCGCGCATCATACGCGTAACGGGCAGGCAGCGCACCTGGCGCAGAGCATAGCTGGAGAGAGCGATGCGTCCAGCTACCGGTGGTCGGCTCAGCGCTTGCGTCGTGCCTTGGAGCCCAGCACCAGCAGACGCATGTCCGCCTCGGCCATGACCAGGCGCTGCTCACCCTAGTCGAGTTTCTTCCAGGCCTTTATCTCGGCCTTGCTACGGCCACAACCCAGGCAGATGTTGTCGCTGAACTTGCAGACGCTGATACAGGGGTCTTTCATGAGGTCTCTTCACGGCTGGCAGATGGATCATCTGCAGCAGGTGAGACAGCCTCAGTGTCGCCGCGGTTCGGCTCTTCGTCCGCTTGCGCCAGGTCATCGAAATCGGTTTTCAGGCCTTGTTCCATGGCATCCAGTTCCGCCAGCAGCGAGCCGAAGCTGGTTTCCGAGCGGGCATCCGCTTCGCCGGGCTCTTCACCCAACGCAAGGTCGGCGCGCGCCTGCAGGCTCTGCGGTACAGCGGGATCGTCATCGTCGGCAAGGATCGGCTCCGGCTCCAGTTCGCGCAGCGCAGCCAGCGGCGGCAGTTCATCGAGATTCTTCAGGTTGAAGTGATCGAGAAAGCCCTTGGTGGTGGCGAACATCGCGGGGCGCCCGGGCACGTCGCGGTAACCGACGAAGCGAATCCACTCGCGCTCCTGCAGAGTCTTGACGATCTGGCTGTTGACCGCCACGCCGCGAATCTCCTCGATCTCGCCACGGGTAATCGGCTGCCGGTAGGCGATCAGCGCCAGGGTTTCGAGCATCGCGCGTGAGTAGCGCTGCGGGCGCTCCTCCCACAACCGGCCGACCCAGGTGGAGAGGTTTTCGCGGATCTGCAGGCGGTAACCGGAGGCCACCTCCTTGAGCTCGAACGCGCGCCCCTTACAGCTGCCACCGAGAATCGCCAGCGCCTTGCGAAACACATCGGGCTCCGGCCGCTCGGTCTCCTCGAACAACTCCATGATCCGCTCGAACGACAGCGGTTTGCCAGACGCGAGCAGAAGGCCCTCGAGCAAAGTTGCGAGTTGTTTGGGATCGGACAGATTCATGGTCAGGACATACCGCGAGAGGGCTGCAAAAGCGCGAGTCTAGCAGTTCATTCAAACTCGCTCTCGTCGTCTTCAACGCCCGCCACGCGCAGGCGCACATGCACGGCGGCAAAGGCTTCGTTCTGCACCAGTTGCACAAGGGATTCCTTGACCAGCTCGAGAATCGCCATGAAGGTCACCACAACACCGAGGCGGCCCTCTTCGGCGGTGAACAGCTCGACGAAGGGCACGAATTCACCGCCTTTGAGGCGTTCCAGCACTTCGCTCATGCGCTCGCGGGTGGACAGCGCCTCGCGGCTGACCTGGTGGCTCTCGAACATGTCGGCGCGGCGCAATACCTCGGCCATGGACACCAGCAGTTCCTGCAGACTGACCTCGGGCAACAACTTGCGCGCGCGTGCTTGGGGGGCTTCGACGCGCGGCACGGTAAGATCACGACCGACCCTGGGCAAGGTGTCGATGCCTTCCGCTGCGGCCTTGAAACGCTCGTACTCCAGCAAGCGGCGGATCAATTCGGCACGCGGATCGTCTTCCTCCTCTTGCGCCTCGGAGGAACGTGGCAGAAGCATGCGCGACTTGATCTCGGCGAGCATGGCGGCCATCACTAGGTACTCGGCGGCCAGCTCCAGGCGCACGCTGTGCATCAGCTCGACATAGCCCATGTATTGGCGGGTGATTTCCGCCACAGGAATGTCCAGCACATCGATGTTCTGTTTGCGAATCAGGTAGAGCAACAGGTCCAGCGGGCCTTCGAAGGCTTCGAGAAAAACCTCCAGGGCATCCGGGGGGATGTACAAATCCACCGGCAGTTCGGTTACCGCCTGGCCGTAAACCAAGGCGAACGGCAGCTCCTGCTGGGCACCGGCCTGGCTGTCGACGGAAGCGGCCGTGTCAGTCGTCAACTCAGCGCTGCTCGGCAAACGGAGACGGGTCGCCACAACCGACGCGGATCACCTCGGGCTCGTCATCGAGCAGGCTGATCACCGTGGACGCTTCCAACCCGCCGAAACCACCATCGATGATCAAATCCACCTGGTGTTCGAGGATCTGGCGCATTTCGTAGGGATCGCTCATCGGCAGATCCTCGCCCGGCAGGATCAGACTGACGCTCATCATCGTCTCGCCCAGCTCCTCCAGCAGCGCCGAAGCGATCGGATGATTGGGCACGCGCAAACCGATGGTGCGACGCTTGGGGTGCAGCAGCATGCGCGGCACTTCTCGCGTAGCGTTGAGGATGAAGGTGTACGGGCCGGGCGTGTGGTTCTTCAGCAGCCGAAAAGCTGCGGTGTCGACTTTGGCGAAGGTACTCAGCTGCGACAGGTCGCGGCACACCAAGGTGAAGTTGTGCTTGTCATCAAGCTGGCGCAGGCGACGGATGCGCTCCAGCGCACTCTTGGCGCCCATCACGCAACCGACGGCGTAGGAGGAGTCTGTGGGATAGACCACGACACCGCCGTTGCGGATGATTTCCACCGCCTGTTTGATCAGGCGGGCCTGGGGACTCTCCGGGTGAATCTGAAAAAACTGGCTCATGGTCAGAGGCTCTCAAACGGCATCGGCAGACGGGGCGCAGGCGAACCGCGTCCAGATGGGTGACAGATCATCAGGCAACGGCCGGTGCATGCCCAGTTCCGACCAATCGCCAGGCGCGTGAAAATCGCTACCGACACTGGCCAGCAGACCGAATTCACGTGCCAGGATCGCCAGGCCACCGACCTGCTCCGCAGGCTGCATGCCATTGACGACTTCCAAGGCATGACCACCCGCTGCAGCGAACGCCGTGACGAGTTTGCGCCGCTTGCTGCGGGTGAAATCGTACTGCCAAGGATGGGCCAGGCTGATCCATGCGTTGGACTGGCGCAGGGTCTCAAGCGTTTCATCTAACGTCGGCCAGTGCTGCTTGACGTCGCCCAGCTTGCCGGAGCCCAGCCATTTGCGGAACGCATCGGCGCGATCCTTGACGTAGCCGCCACGCACCAGAAACTCGGCGAAATGGGGCCGCGCCGGGGCATTGCCGCTTTCGCCCTGAGCCAGCTGAATGGCGCGCGCGCCTTCGAGCGCCCCCTCCATGCCCTTGAGTGCCAGGCGCAGTGAAATCTCCTCGGCGCGCAGCCAGCGGCCCTGGTGAAGGTCGGCAATCGCCTGAAGCAGCGCTGGCGCATCACGGTCAAAGGCGTAACCGAGCACATGGATGGTCGCACCGCCCCACGTGCAGGACAGCTCGATGCCATTAACCAGCCGCACGCCCAGGCTCTCAGCCGCCGCGCTGGCTTCGTCGAGTCCTTCGAGGGTGTCGTGATCGGTCAGCGCCAGCATCTGCACGCCTCGCCCATGGGCACGCGCGACTACCTCGGCAGGCGGCAAGGCGCCGTCCGAGGCGGTGCTGTGACAGTGAAGATCAACCTGCATAAGGGGCGCTTTCCCGACAATTCATGTTTGTTATTATGCCCCGGCTGGCGGATTCTTGCTGGCACGCACTGCTTTCTCTCCCAATGTTTGCGAACCCAAGGATCGACATGCTCTACGCTATCATCGCCACCGATGTGGAAAACTCCCTGGAACGTCGTCTTTCTGTCCGCCCGGCCCACCTGGAGCGCCTGGAAAAACTGAAAACTGAAGGGCGACTGATTCTCGCCGGCCCCAACCCGGCCATCGACAGCAACGATCCAGGCCCTGCCGGCTTCAGCGGCAGCCTGATCGTCGCTGAATTCGAGTCACTGGAAGCCGCGAAGGCCTGGGCCAATGCCGATCCGTTCCGCGATGCTGGCGTGTATGCCGAGATCGTGGTCAAACCGTTCAAACACGTACTGCCTTGATCGGGAATCGTCACCACCTACCATGAGCAATCTGCTGCTGATCGACGACGACGTCGAACTCTGTGACCTGCTGGCCAGTTGGCTGACCCAGGAAGGCTTCCAGGTCACCGCCTGCCACGACGGGCAGAGCGCTCGCCAGGCGTTGGCACAAGCGGCCCCTGACGCCGTGGTACTGGATGTGATGCTGCCAGATGGCAGCGGTCTCGAGGTGCTCAAGCAGCTGCGCAGCGAGCACCCCGAATTGCCGGTACTGATGCTGTCGGCTCGCGGCGAGCCGCTGGACCGGATTCTCGGCCTGGAGCTGGGCGCGGACGATTACCTCGCCAAACCCTGTGATCCCCGTGAGCTGACCGCCCGCCTGCGCGCCGTGCTACGCCGCAGCTTGCCGCCGGCAACTTCGAGCCAGCTGGAGCTGGGTGACCTGCGTTTCAGCCCGGCGCGCGGCGTGGCGGCACTTGGCGCAGACGGCCAGGAGATCGTTCTGACGCTTTCCGAAAGTCGCGTCCTAGAAGCCCTGCTCAAGCAACCCGGCGAGCCGGTGGACAAACAGGTGCTCGCGCAACTGGCCCTGGGCCGCAAGCTCACCCTGTACGACCGCAGCCTGGACATGCACGTCAGCAACCTGCGCAAGAAAATCGGCCCCCATGCGGACGGCCGCCAGCGCATCATTGCCCTGCGCAGCCGCGGCTATTACTACGCTATCTGAGCGCCTATCCAACGTCTCGCAAGCTAGAGCCAGGCAAGGCGAAGAAGCGCAGTTTGCTAGCGGTAAATGAGCATTCGGGGTCCGACTTCAACGCAGCAGGGCCGACGCGCCGCAGACTGTTGAGCGCTTTACACAGCGCCGCATCTCTTTACCCTGCCTTTACCTTGGCTGACCGCGCCTTACCTTGGAATCCCTAATCTGGGCACATCCGGCAACTGGCCGGTTTCGAGACAAGGAGATACACCATGCGCAAGACCATGACCGCCCTGCTCCTCGCCATGACCCTGCCGACACTGGCAATGGCAGCCCCCGGCGGTGACCATCGTCCAGGCGGTGATCACGGCCCGCGCTTCTTTCAGCAGCTGGACCTGAGCAAGGATCAGCAACGCCAGGTGCACAAGCTGATGGGCGAGCAGCGCAAGAACGATCGCGAACTCACCCAACGCTACCTGGATAAACTGCCGGCAGCCGACAAGCAGGCACTGGAAACCGAGCGCAAGGCATCGCGTGAGAAACAACAGACCGCCATCCGCGCCCTGCTGACACCCGAGCAGCAGAAGACCTTCGATGAGCAGGCTGCCAAAATGAAAGAACGCAAAGCCGACCGCCAGGCCTTCGAAGCCTGGAAAGCCGAGCACAAGAAAGCCGGCTGATTACACAGCCTGCCGCCTGAACAGCAGGCGGCCCCCATCAAGGCCTGCGCTACTCACGTGGCGCAGGCTTCTGCCGTTCAAGGAGTTTGTGTGCGTTCATTGTTCTGGCGAATATTTGGCAGCTTCTGGCTGGCCATCGCCCTGGTGGCAGGCTTGTCGATGCTGCTCGGGCGTGCCCTGAATCAGGACGCCTGGATTCTCAACCAGCACCCCGGCCTGGAAAACCTGCCGGCGAAATGGGTACAGGCGTACGAGACGGACGGCGCGCGGGCAGCACAGGATGTGCTGGAACAACGCAAACGGCGCTTTCGTATCGACACCCAAGTACTGACCGAAGCTGGCCAACCGGTGATTCGTGGCACTTTCCCACCACGCGCCGCCGCTTTCGAGGAACGCAATGAGGGCGAACGACGCTTGCCCTGGCGACGCCTTACTACCGACTACACCAGCCCAACAAGCGGCGAAACCTATCTGTTCATCTACCGCATTCCGCACCCGGAACTGGATGCCTGGCACCGCGGTAGCCTGCTCTGGCCACTGAGTGCACTGGGCATTGCACTTGTAGTGTTGACGCTGTTCAGCCTGCTGCTCACGCTTTCCATCACCCGCCCTCTGGATCGTTTACGTGGCGCAGTGCACGACCTCGGGCAAACGACCTATCAGCAAAACAGCCTGGCGCGCCTGGCTAGCCGTCGTGATGAACTTGGCGTACTGGCCAACGACTTCAACCGCATGGGTGCGCGCCTGCAAGACCTTATCGGCAGCCAGCGCCAACTTCTACGCGACGTGTCCCATGAATTGCGCTCGCCCCTTGCCCGCTTGCGCATTGCCTTGGCGCTGGCAGAACGCGCCGAGCCTGCAGAACGGGAAAAGCTCTGGCCACGCCTGATTCGCGAATGCGACCGTTTGGAAGACCTGATCAGCGAAATCCTCACCCTCGCCCGCCTCGATGCCGAGCCTGGCTCGGCGCAGCCCATCGACCTGGCGCAACTGGCCGGCAAACTGCGCGAGGACGTGAAGCTCAGCCATCCCGAGCAGCAACTCGACATCACCCTGCAACCCGGCATGCACCTGCAGGGCTGGCCGGATATGCTCGAGCGGGCGCTGGACAACCTGCTGCGCAACGCGCTGCGTTTCACCCCCGCAGGGCAGCCCATAGAGCTGAATGTCGTGCGCCGTAGCGATGAGGTGTATCTGGAAGTCCGCGACCGCGGCCCCGGCGTTGCCGAGCAGCACCTTGCGCAACTGGGCGAGCCGTTCTTCCGCGCGCCGGGTCAGAGCGCCGCCGGTCACGGCCTCGGCCTGGCCATCGCCCGGCGCGCCGCAGAGCGCCATGGTGGCCGGCTGCAACTGGACAATCTCGCGGACGGCGGTTTCAGCGCCAAGCTCATCCTGCCTCACGACGCGGCGCACCCGGCTTGATCGCCACTGCCTGAGCCGGGGCAGCGCAGCGGCCATGCACCGGACGCTGCATTACACGTTTCCGCGTGCGCTAGCGGCCGCTGGGCGTTGCGAAGGCGCCCTCATCGTCCGCATTGCCTCAAAGGCGTTGCAGCGCTGGACTCGTCAGGCAAGCATCAGGCGATGCCTGCATCCACCGAAACGCGGGCTGACAGTGAGCAAGCAGCTAGTTCTTGTGGGGCCAACTGCTGACGAACGCGCCGATATCCGCTTGCGGCGCGACACGCAGTTCACGCTGCGGGGTGCCCAGGTAGAGATAGCCAATCACCTGCTCGTTGTCCGCCAGACCGAGACCGGCATCCACGATCGGATCATGGGACAACTCACCGGTGCGCCACACGCCGCCAATGCCTTGAGCATAAGCGGCAAGCAGGATCGCGTGAGCCGCGCAGCCAGCTGCCAGAACCTGCTCCTGCGCCGGCACCTTCGGGTGCTCCTGTGCGCAGGCGATCACCACCACCAATAGCGGTGCGCGCAGCGGCATGTTGCGCGCCTTGGTCAACGCCTCTTCGTCCGCCTCGGAATACTTGCCTGCTATCGCCTCGGCGAACAAGTCGCCCAACGCATGACGGCCGTCACCTTCGATGGTGAGGAAACGCCACGGGCGCAGCTGGCCATGATCCGGTGCACGCAGCGCAGCACGAAACAACTGTTCGCGCTGCTCGGCAGTGGGTGCGGGCTCGATCAAGCGAGGAGCGGAAACACGGTTGATCAGCGCATCGAGAGCATCCATCGGCTCACCTCCAGACAAAGAACCGCGATTCTACCAGCCAAGCGACAGAAGCAGCGCAGCGCGCCTGACATCCGCTGGCTGCCAGCGCCTACCGAGCCTTACCGCACATCCGTCCGTAGCCTGGCGTTGAGCGTAGCGATCTCCTGGAGGATTCCCCCGGTGTCGCTGCGTTCGACCCAGGCTACAAAAAAGCAGAGGCCGTGTTGCTCGCACCGCGCTTAGGCCGCTAGGCAACGCGATCAGGCGACAGTTCCGGCTCCATTGTTGGCAACAAAGGGGGTAAGCCATGAGCGTGGCGGGCGGCATCGCATTGAGGTTGGTGCTCCCCGTTTACCCATGACGCCTCGAACTCACGGCAGGTACTGGAGCGCTGCTCATACAACGTACAGCGCGTACCCTGACCAACATCGCCAAGCAAGGCCGTGCAGCGCGAGGGCTTGGCCTCGGTGCCGCGCATGGCGACACGATGTGGCGTAATCAGAATCACCTGATCATCCGGCACGCTGCCGCCTGCCGACTGGCACTCGCCCCAGAAAAAGGACACACGAAAATGCGCGCAGCAGGCGCCGCACGTAAGACAAGGATTATGGCTGGACATGATTTCACTCAGAAACCGGCAAGCAAGGGCCGGCACCTGAGGGCATATATTATTCACCGCGCTGACGTTGTAAAGCGGGCCGGGCACCTTTTAACGCGCCGCATCGCAGCCGGCATGGTTCAGGTTTACAGCATCCATGGCGAAGGTAGAATGGCGCCACTTTTTCGCGGAAAAAACCGATGGACTGGCCGACCCTTAGATTCATTGCCTTCGTCAACGGCATTTTCCTGATCACCCTCTCCATCGCCATGACCGTTCCGATGTTCACGCTAGTGGCCTTCGATCGCTCAGCGGAACTGTCACCCTTTCTCTGGGCAAGCCTGACCACGTTCCTTATCGGTCTGTCGATGATCTCCCGCGGCCGCCCGAAGGAAACTCACCTGCGCCCGCGAGACATGTACCTGTTGACGGTTTCCAGCTGGCTGATGGTCTGCATGTTCTCGGCACTGCCGTTCATGTTCACCCAGCACATGAGCTACACCGACTCGTTTTTCGAGAGCATGTCAGGCATCACCACCACGGGCGCCACCGTACTGACCGGTCTGGACAACATGTCTCCCGGCGTCCTGATCTGGCGCTCGCTACTGCACTGGCTTGGCGGCATCGGCTTCATCGCCATGGCCGTGGCAATTCTGCCTATGCTGCGCATCGGCGGCATGCGCCTGTTCCAGACCGAGTCCTCGGATCGCTCGGACAAGGTCATGCCGCGTTCGCACATGGTCGCCAAGTACATGGTGGTGGCTTACCTGGGCATCAGCCTGCTCGGCTGCCTGGGCTTCTGGCTGGCTGGCATGAGCCTGTTCGATGCCATCAACCATGCGATGTCGTCGATCTCGACCGGCGGTTTCTCCACCTCTGATCTATCCATGGGCAAGTGGAAACAGCCCGCCGTGCACTGGGTCGCCGTGGTGTTGATGATCCTCGGCAGCCTGCCCTTCGTGCTCTACGTCTCGACCCTGCGCGGCAATTATGGCGCTGTGTTGCGAGACCACCAGGTGCGCGGCTTTCTGGCAATTCTGATTGGCACCTGGCTGGCTCTGGGTACCTGGTACTGGCTGACTACCGACCTGCACTGGCTCGATGCACTGCGCCATGTTGCCCTCAACAGCACGTCGATCATGACCACCACCGGCTTCGCACTCGGCGACTACTCGCTGTGGGGCGGTTTCGCCGGCATGCTGTTCTTCTACCTGGGCTTCATCGGTGGCTGCTCCGGCTCAACCACCGGCGGGCTGAAGATCTTCCGTTTTCAAGTCGCTTATATCCTGCTCAAGGCCAACCTGATGCAGCTGGTGCACCCACGGGCGGTGATCAAGCAGCACTACAACGGCCACCGCCTCGATGAAGACATCGTGCGTTCGATTCTTACCTTCTCATTCTTTTTTACCATCACCATCGCGGTGCTGGCACTGGGGCTTACGCTGTGTGGCCTGGACTGGATAACGGCATTGAGCGGCGCTGCCAGCACGGTTGCTGGCGTCGGCCCCGGCATGGGTCCGATCATCGGTCCGGCCGGTACGTACGGCAGCCTGCCGGATGTAGCCAAATGGCTGCTGACATTCGGCATGCTGCTGGGTCGCCTGGAAATCCTCACGGTGCTGGTGCTGCTGATGCCGGCTTTCTGGCGGCATTGACGGCGGCGGCTCCAAGCGGCTTGCAGAGAGAGACGACCGGACGCCACGCGTACTCGAAAGCGACTTAGACTGCCTGACATAACAACAACAGGAAGCGTGTCGATGAGCACTCAGCCGCAGCGTTTCAAAAGCTTTGCCGAGTTCTACCCCTACTACCTGCAAGAACACAGCAACCCGACCTGCAGGCGCCTGCACTATGCCGGCAGCCTGCTGATACTGGTCGTGGTCGGTTATGTGCTGGTCAGCCAGCAATGGCTCTGGCTGCTAGCGTTGCCGGTTATTGGCTACGGATTCGCCTGGGTGGGCCATTTCATATTCGAGCGCAACCGGCCGGCCACCTTTCAATATCCGCTGTATTCACTCATGGGTGATTGGGTGATATTCAAAGACGTCCTGACCGGACGAGTTCGTTTTTAAAACAGCAGCGGGAGGACACCTCCCTGGCTTTGCCGGTTCTGGTTTCAGCGTATATGATCGCGATTTGCGCTGACTCCTGTTCCCACGTCATTTTCCACTGGCGTTCAGTGATGCAGTCGGACTCTCGGCAGGAAACCTTCACCCAAGCATGAATGGAACTCGATCACCGCATCCGACCTCGCTGCCAAAGGCGCCGGTCCGTGAATACTATTCGCGGGTAGTGGCCTATCTTATGCTGGCGGCCAGCGTTGCAGCTGGCAACTACGCCAATGTGTTCAGTCACACCCTGCTCTGGCTGGTGCCGTATGCGCTGCTCTATCCGCACCTTGCGTATTGGGTAAGCGAACGCTTCCGGCTGGATCGCCCGCATTACACGTTGCTGTCGTTGCTATTTCTTGATGCCTTGCACTGCGGGGCCGCGGCGGCGCTGCTGGGGTTTTCGGTCGTACCGAGCATGATGGGTCTGCTCGCCCTGACCTTCAGCGCCTTGATCATCGGCGGCCTGCGCAACCTGTGCCTCGCGCTGCTGGTGGCCTTCAGCGCTACGCTGCTGACAGCATCGCTGATCGAGGTGCAGGTGGTACCGGAAACGCCAGCCCTGGTCGACCTGGTCAGCATCCTGTTCGCCACGCTGTATATCTGCATAAACGCCTATTACCTGCATCAACAAAGCATCCGCCTGAGCCAGATACGTATCGAGATAAAAGGCGAGCAGGAAAAAGCCGCACGGCTGGCGCGCAACCTGGCCAAGTACTTGTCGCCCCAGGTATGGGAGTCGATCTTCAGTGGCAAGAAGCACGTGCGCCTGGAAACCCAGCGCAAGAAGCTCACGGTATTTTTCTCGGATATCCGCGGCTTCACTGAGCTTTCGGAGGAGCTAGAGGCCGAAGCGCTGACCGACCTGCTCAACACCTATCTGAACGAGATGTCGAAGATCTGCATGAAGTTCGGCGGCACCATCGACAAATTCATTGGCGATAGCGTCATGGTGTTCTTCGGTGACCCGAGCAGCCAAGGTGCCAAGAAAGACGCCATGGCGGCGGTGTCGATGGCGATCGCCATGCGCAAGCACATGAAAGTGCTGCGCCAGCATTGGCGGGCCCAGGGCATCACCAAGCCGCTGGAAATTCGCATGGGTCTCAACACTGGCTATTGCACGGTCGGCAACTTCGGTGCCGATACACGCATGGATTACACCATCATCGGCCGCGACGTAAACCTGGCCAGCCGCCTGGAAAGCGCCGCAGAAGCGGGCGAAATTCTGATTTCCCACGAGACCTACTCGCTGGTCAAGGACGTGATCATGTGTCGCGACAAGGGCCAGATCAACGTCAAGGGCTTTACCCGCCCGGTGCAGATCTATCAGGTGGTGGATTTCCGTCGCGACTTGGGAGCCAGCTCCACGTTCCTCGAACACGAACTGCCTGGCTTCTCCATGTATCTGGATACCAACGGCATCCAGAACTTTGACCAGGAGCGAGTTATCCAGGCCCTGGAACAGGCTGCCGAGAAGCTGCGCGACAAAATCATCATGTGATCAGGATGTGTGCCTCCCGGGGGCTGCTCGCGGTCAAAAACCGCGCGCAGCCTGGGCGGGCAGATCGATTCCTGGTGATTCACCGTTGAGCAGCGGCTGACAGGCGAGAAATTCGACAGCCGATGCGCGCCAGGATTGCCGCCCCGCCCTTTCAGCACAGCGTGCGCGATCCAGCTCCAGCGCAGCCAGACACGCCTGAGCCAAGTCATCGCCAACCACGCCCGTGATACCTGGCACTATTACATCCAGCGGGCCAGGTACCGCAAATGCTGCTACCGGCGTTCCGCAGGCTTGGGCTTCAAGCATCACCAAGCCGTAGGTATCGGTCAGCGAGGGGAATACCAGCACGCTGGCACGACGATAGAAGTCGGCAAGCTCCTCGCCATGGCGGTAGCCAAAGAACTTCACCTGAGCATGTGCCTGCTGCAATGCATGACGCTGCGGCCCGTCACCTACCATCCATTTCTCGCCCGGAAAATCCAGCGCGAGAAATGCCTGCAGGTTTTTCTCCGCTGCGATGCGCCCAACGTACAGAAACACTGCTTTCACCGGTGCGGTTGTTTGAGCTCTAGGGGCGAACACATGGGTATCGACGCCCTTGCGCCAAGGCATCAGGCACTGCAGCCCATGCGACGCAAGCTCTTCGCGCATCCGCTCAGTACTCACCAGTACCGCCTGGCTAGGACGATGGAAGCGCCGCAGGTAGGCATAACCGAGGCCAAGCGGGAGCCAGTGGCAACGGGCCGTCAGGTATTCGGGGAACCGCGTGTGCACGGCGCTGGAGAACGCCAGCCCTCGCCGCAGCAACCAGCGCCGCGCTGCCCACCCCAGCGGCCCTTCGGTGGCGAGATGCACGGCATCAGGCGAAAACTCCTTGATCGCAGCACCGACGCGCCACAGGTTCCAAGCCAGCGGAATTTCCGGATAACTCGGACAAGGCACGCAACGGAATGCTTCCGGCGACAGCACCTTGACCTGATGCCCAAGCCCACGCAGTTCGCCGACCAACGCCTGCAGGCAAGTCACCACGCCATTCACCTGGGGCGCCCAGGCGTCGGTGACGATCAGCAGCTTCATGCCGCCGGCTCGATAACCGCTATCTTGTCAGCCTCTAGCTGGGCCAGGCGCTCCTGCTCCTCGGCCAGCCGGTACAGCTCGATCCGACCGTCCGGATGCTCGATCAACGCAGTACAGGACTCCACCCAATCGCCGCAATTGAGGTACTCGACATCGCCGAGCTTGCGGATTTCGGCATGGTGAATATGCCCGCACACCACGCCATTGAAGCCGCGGCGCGCGCATTCGTGGGTGATGGCTTCCTCGAAGTCGCTGATGAAATTCACCGCGCTTTTGACCTTGTGCTTGAGGTAGGCGGACAGCGACCAATAGCCGTAACCGTAACGGCGACGCCAGTGATTGAGCCAGCGGTTAAGCACAAGGGTGAAGGTGTAGGCCGAGTCACCGAGAAACGCCAGCCAGCGGTGATAACGGGTGATCACGTCGAACTGGTCACCATGGATGACCAGCAGACGTCGGCCATCGGCGGTTACGTGCTCGGCTTCGTCGACCAGCTGAATGTTGCCCAGCAGCAGCTTCGAGTAGCGGCGCAGAAACTCGTCATGGTTGCCGGTCACGTAGATGACTTCGGTACCGCGCTTGCTCATGGTCAGCAGACGGCGGATCACATTGGTGTGAGCCTGCGGCCAGTAGATGCCGCCACGCAGCTTCCAGCCATCGATGATGTCGCCCACCAGGTAGATGCGCTCAGCCTGGTACCGCTTGAGGAAAGCCGCCAGGTGCTCTGCCTGACTATCACGTGTGCCCAAGTGCACATCGGAAATCCACAGTGTGCGGACACGTTGCTTGCGGCTCGGCGTTACCAGTTGTGCAATGCTCATCGGGCGTTCTCCGGCAGATTTCGGCCGAGCTTGCGCGAATGCGGTGAAATGATTGTGAACGGGGCATGGCGATTCGATGACAACCGGGACACCTGCCTTCCCTGAACGACATCGACGCAGCGTTTCAAACGCAGTCTCGCGGAGTAAACTGCGGCGACCGTCGAGGAGTTTCAGCATGTCACCGCTCTTGTCAGTGCGCCATTACCATCAGGACATTGTCTGCCATGAGCATGAGCATGCCCAACTGGTGTTCGGCCTGAGCGGCCACCTGCAGTTCGAGGTCGCGGGGCTGGGCAGTCGTATCAGCCGGCAGACCCTCGTGGTAGTGCCTGCCGGTGCACGTCACGCTTGCGACAGCCGTGATGGCAGCGAATGCCTGGTACTCGACGTGCCCGATAGCGATTGGCTGCAGCAGCACCTGGGCAGCCATGCCGACTGCAGCCGTCGATTGCTGGAGGCCCCGCTGGCCATGGATTTATCAGTGGTCCAGAGCGGCCTGGTCAATTGGCTGGCGGCCAGCCCGATCAATGATCCGCTGGTCGCACAGCAAGGCTCGATCCTGCTGCTTGCCGCCCTCAGCCTCGATACCGATACGCGCCCTACCGGCGGCCTGCCGCTGGCGCGACTGGATGCCTATATCGAGCGGCGCGCCGCCTACCCGATTCAGGTGGTGGATCTGGCGCGCATCGCCGGTCTCTCTGCCGCACGCTTTCACCATCGTTTCGTCGAAGAAACCGGCAACACGCCGATGGCCTACGTGCGCGACAAGCGCCTGCGTCTCGGTCGCCAGTTGCTGCACAACAGTCGCCTGAGCGTCGGCGAGATCGCCGCCCGAGTTGGCTACGCTTCGCAAAGCGCCTTCACCGCCGCGCTATCCCGACATTTCGGCGAAACCCCCAAAGCACTACGCGAGCGCCAGCCTCGCGACAAATAACGCCAGTCACGCGACAGCTGAACCTGTTCAGGCCCATTACAGTTGCGGCCAGAACAGGAGATTCGTCATGCATATCATCGAGTGGCAGGACTTCGAACGCGTCGACCTGCGCGTCGGCACGCTGATCAGCGCAGCCCCCAACGAAAAGGCCTTGAAACCCGCCTATGTGCTGCAGGTAGACCTCGGCGAGCTCGGTATCCGTACCTCCAGCGCGCAACTCACAGCCCACTACAGTGCCGAAGAACTAGTGGGTCGTCAGGTGCTGTGCGTGTGCAACTTCGCCCCCAAGCGGATCGCTGGTGTGCGCTCTGAGGTGTTGGTGACCGGCGTTTATGACAGCGACGGCAAGGTCGTTCTGGCCGGCTTCGACAAGCCGCTGCCCAATGGCGCACGCCTGGCATGAGCCCGCGCAACGCCCTGCTTGGCCTGCATGTGGGCGCGCTGGCGTTTGGCCTGTCCGGCATCTTTGGTGAACTGGCGGGCACCACGCCGATGGCTATCGTCAGTGGCCGCGCCGTGTTCGCCGTGTTCGCCCTTGGACTGTTTCTCGCAGTGCTCGGCAGACCGCTACGCGTCGCATGCCGACACCTGCCATGGCTGGTCCTTGGCGGCTTGCTGCTGGCTGCCCACTGGCTGACGTTCTTCGAATCGGTGCGGGTGGCCGGGGTCGCGATTGCCACGCTGGGGTTCGCCAGCTTCCCGGCGTTCACCGTGGTGCTGGAAGTCCTGTTGGGTGAGCGTCCACGGCCACTCGAGTACCTGATGGTGATTGTGGTCAGTATCGGCTTGCTGCTGGTCGCGCCAGCTCTGGATCTTGGCGATGGCGCCACGCAAGGGCTGATCTTGGGCATCCTTTCAGGATTGCTGTTCGCCCTGCTGTCGCTATTAGGCCGGGCCCTCTCCAGGCGGATCGATCCCATTCAGGTTGCGCTCGGTCAGAACCTGGTGGCGCTGGCCTGCTCCCTGCCATTTGCCAGCGCGACCCTGCAGACCCTGACTGTGCCCCAGTGGCTGTGGCTGGCATTGCTCGGCGTGTTCTGCACGGGCATCGCGCACAGCCTGCTGGTGGCCAGCTTGAGGGTCGTCAAGGCGCGTAATGCAGCGGTAATCTTCGCCCTGGAGCCGGTCTACGGCATCAGCTTCGCCTGGTTGCTGTTCAGCCAGACGCCGACGCTGGGCATGCTCGCAGGCGGCAGCCTGATCATCGCCGCAGTGAGCCTGAACGCCCTGCTCGGCAGTGCCAACCAGCTGCCGAAGACGGCCTAGCAGGATTCCCTCAGTTCGCGCCGGACCGATCGTTATGACCGAGGTCGCGAGCAGGGTCGATCTGATCGCGCACGCGCTGTTTGAGCACCTTGGCTTCAGGAAAACCGCCGTCGGCCTTGCGCTCCCAGATCTGCACGCCGTTGCAGAGAATACGAAACGTACCGCCTGTGGCCGGCTCCAGGCTGACCCTTGCCAGGTCGTCGGCGAAGGTGGACAGCAGCTCCTGAGCCAACCAGGCCGCACGAAGCAACCACTGGCACTGTGTGCAATAGATGATGGTCACGTCGGCTTTGTCTGCTGTCATCGATCGGCTCCGTGGCTGAGAGGCGTATCTTAGCGCCCGCCTGACCGAGCGCTCATGAAAAAGCGCGGCCAGGCCGCGCTTGGTTTGCAGCAGTGAGCGTCAGGCAATGCGTGCGAGCAGCTCGCGGGCTTCCTGTTTTTCTTCCTCGTCACCCTCGTTGATCACTTCATTGAGGATGTCGCAGGCGGCCTCAAGATCGTCCTGCTCGATGTAGGCCATCGCCAGGTTGAGCTTGGTAAGGTTCTCGTGGTTGGTGACGAAACGATCAACGCCGTCAGACGGGTCGGTCGGCAGATCGTCCAGCTCTAACCAATCGTCATCCGCACCCTCTTCTTCCACCAGCATGGTGCCCGCGAACGGGCTATTGACGTCATGACCGAAAATATCCGTCGACTGCTCGTCGACTGGCGCCAGGGGCTCATCGGGCTCTACGCCAGCGCGCTTCTTGCGGGCGTTGTTCTCGAACGGGTTGACCAGATCCCAATCGGCATCCAGTGAAAGATCGTCCAGATTCAGCTGGAAATCGTCGTCCTGATTTTTGGCCTGCTGGGGCGCAGCGGGCGGCAGCTCATCGAGCTCAAGAATCAGCTCGTCGAGGCCTTCCAGCGGCTCAAGCGACTCAACTGGCTGCATCATCTCCGGAGCCAGCGTGAACAGCGCCGGGTAGCGGCCTTTCAGCGCGTCGATGCGTGTGCCATCAAAACCGGCCTGACGTAGCGCCGCCTCTTCCTCGGCAAAGGCCACGGTATTGCCCTGCTGGGCCAATACCTCGAGCAAGCGGAAGCGAATATCCAGGCGTTGCGGGTTGGCGGCGGACGCCTGGCGCAACACGGATATCGCTTCGCCAAAGCGGCCGTAGGCGATATAGATATTGGCGCCGTCCAGCGGGTCGGTAGGGTTCGATTCCGGTTTTGCGACTACCGGGGGGCGCACTGGCAGCGGTACATCCACCACGGCGCGTGGCGCCACGACAGGCTCGACGGGTTCAGAGACTGGCGCACGAACCACGGGCGGCACGACTATTACCGGCTCGACGGCCGCGTCAGGGGCCGGCTTACGCTTGCGTTTGAACAGCAACAGGAGCAGCGCCAACACCGCGAGCAGCGAGGCCAGCAGCACGTTCCACAGATTCCAGAAGCCTTGCGCAGCAGGTTGCGCATCCGTTACGGGGGCAACGGCGGACTGCTGTGCAGCGGCAGGCGGCGCGCTATCTGCAACAGGTGCAACGGCCTCGGCTGGCGCCGGGCGCTGGGCCAACTGCTCGAGCAACTGAGCAATCTGCTGATCACGCGCTTCCATGCGCGTCATCATGTCCTTCAGCTGGTTCTGCACCACCAGCAGATCCTGCTGGAGCTGGAGGTTTTCGGCGCTACGGTTGGCAACTTCTTCTTCAACCCGTCGAATCTGCGCGATCATTTCAACCTGCGGCTCGGCAGGTTGCTGGGGCGCGGTATTCGGGATGATCTCGGCCGGCGCCTGAGCAGGCGGTGCCGTCCCGGCCGCGGCTGGCTGGCTTGGCGCGGCCTCTGGCATGCGGGCGTGATCCGGCAAGAGCAGCGAAGCCCCAGCGCGCAAACGATGGATATCACCATTGCTGAACGCATCGGGGTTGAGCGCGTGAATGTCGAGCATCAGATCTTGCAGGGACGATTGATTGCCCTCGACCCGCAGTTTTGAAGCGATCGTCCACAGGCTGTCACCACTGGCGACCTGATAGCGCTCACCGCGGCTGGCAATCGGCGTACGGCGCGGCGGCGCATAGGACGTGAACTGTTCATTGCCGACCGGGGCAGCCTGGCTGCTATAGGAAGACGATGTGGGCGGATCCAGCAGCAGCGTGTACTCGCGCAGCAGTTGCCCGCCTGGGCGCTTGAGTTCAACGATGAAATTCAGGTACGGCTCGCGCACCGGCTGGTTGGACACCACCCGCACGATGCTCTTGCCGCCGCGCAGGATCGGGCTGAAACGCAGGTCGTTAAGAAAATACACACGGTCGACACCAGCCAGATTGAAGGCATCGGCCGGTGCCAACGAGACCTTGACGTCCGAGGTGCTCATGTCGTCGCCGACCGCCAACAGCTCGATCTCGGCATTCAGTGGCTGGTTGAGTGCCGAATGCAGGGTGATCTCACCCAGCCCCAGCGCTGGCGCCAGTCCTGAATAAAATGCCGAACCTGAGGCCAGGCCGATCAGTAGGTGACGAACACGAGTCATAAAAGCTCCCGATAACTCCGCTCGAAGAGTAGCTGCAGCCGCCGGAACCGGGCCGGATGCTCTGCAAATTCGATATTGGCACAGCGCTGCCTCGGCAAACGCTCCTTGTCCCACCGAGTAGTGAGTATGGTCATATTTCAAGGGCTTGCGAGTTTTCTACCTGCTTGTTCCACTTGAAGCCCAGCATCTGGCCATCATACGCAAAAAGCCGGAATTTCGGCTAGTTATGTGAAGGACCTCAATGTTGTGGCGGACGGATGTTCCAGGCGGCCAAAAGGGTCATCGCAAACAGCGCGCCCATCAGCAAATAACTCTGCTGGAAGGCCATCACTTCGGCGGCAAAATCGCCGCCCTCCTGGCGGTGCCGCCATTCCAGAAAGAAGGTCAGCAGGTTCACGCCAAACGCCCCACCCAATTGCCGCACGAAGGTGATCGCACCTGCTCCATGGGCCAGTTGCTCGCGGTAGAGAATATCAAGCGCGCCGGCGTTCAGGGCCGGCAGCAGAATACCAAGGCCAACGCGGCCTACACAGGCCCAGCAGCACAGCACCAGAAACGACGCGCCGGGCTCCAGCCAGCCAAGGCCGAACGAAGATAGCGCCAAAAGCAGTAAGCCGCTGACCAGCAGCGCAGCGGTAGACAGACGGTCACTCAACCAGCCGCCCAGAAAGGACGCCATGCCCATCAACAGCCCGGTCGGCAGTAACAGCAATCCTGCCCAACCGGCGCTGTATCCCTCGATGGTCTGAACATGCAAGGGAATCAGATACGTCGTGCCATACAGACCCAGGCCAAGGGCAAGCGCCACCCAACTCGCCTTGCGAAAACCAACATGCCGCCAGAGTTCCAGCGGCAATAAGGGTCGCGCGCTGTAATGGCTGCGCAATAAGAAGCCGATGCCGCCAAGGATGCCAGACAGCCCGGTTAGCCATACGCGCGGCTCACTCCAGGCGAAGCGCTGTGCTTCAGCGAGCGCGCCAAGGCTGGCAAACAAGCCGATGCACAGCAGGCCAAACGCCCACATGTCCAGAAACGGGGTATCCCGCTGCCGCTCGCTGGGCATCAGAAACTGCCCGGCCAGCATCGCCAGCACGCACATAGGCAGAGGTAACCAGAACACCGCGTACCAGCCAAACCCATCGACCAGGTAACCGCCAATAGTCGGGCCCAGGGTCGGCGCGATCATAACGCCAAGGCCGTAAGCACCCAGCGCGGTACCGCGACCGCCGCCAGCGAACACCTTGAAAATCAGCACCATCGCCAGCGGCTGCACAATGCCGGCGCACAGTCCCTGGATGATGCGCAGCGCGATCAACTGCCAGGCGTCGCTGGCAACGAGTGCAAGCAGTGATGTGACGATAAACAGGCTGAGTCCCGCTTGCGCGGTGAGGCGCGCACCCAGCCGCGCCTGAGCCCATGCCGAGAGCAGCAACCCGGCGGTCATCGCCGCGAGAAAGCCGGTAGAGAGCCACTGAGCGAGGGGCCGGCCGATATCGAAATCGGCCATGATCGCAGGTAGGGCGACGTTAATGCTGGTCGAGGCGAGAATCATGGCCATGCTGCCGAGCATCAGCACGACCAGGAGATACTGCGGATAGCGCGGCCCGAAGCGTCTCTGCAGGAGAGACAGACCTTCCATCAGCGCCGTTCCAGGTTACCCAGAATACGCGCATGAACCTGCTGGCAACGGCGCAGGTCGTCTTCGTCGATGCCGGCGAATAGCTCCTCGCGCAGCTGCGTGGAAATCGCCTCGATCTGCTCGATCAGCGGCTTGGCCGGTGGGCACAGGGCAATTTTCTTGGCACGGCGATCTTCCGGCACCGCGTGCCGCACCACCAGTCCCTGGGCTTCCAGGCTATCGAGCAGACGCGCCAGCGTCGGTCCTTCAACCCCGACGCTTTGGGCCAGCTCACGCTGGGTGGGCAATTCGGCGAAGCGCCCAATGTGCAGAAGCACCAGCCAGCGCGCCTGCGACAACCCCAGGCCGGCGAGACGCCGATCCAGTTCGGCACGCCAGGAACGGGACAGCTGGGCCAACTGCATGGCGAAACGGTGTTGTTCGGATTGGGACATTTAGGCAACTCTTGGAATTATCAAAAAACTAATTATTAGCGAGCTAACCATAGCTTTTGACGGAGAGCAAGATCGCAGTCGTTGCCGGATAAGAGCTAGTCGCAGCAATCATCGCCGATCAGGCTTCGAATTCAGCCTGCAAGGCGGCGCGCACGCAGTGCAGTACGCCCTCCTCTACACGCCCGACGAACAACGGACTGATCTGCGCCACGGGCGGCAGCTCACCTTCACCGTCGAGAAACGCGTCCTGGATTTCACCGAGCAGCTCCTCGGGAAGGTCGAGGGCCTGCTCCAGCGAGATTTGCTGATCGGCAATTGCTTCAGCCAGGAGCGAGTACGCGCTCTTCTGGCTGCAACCGAGCTGATTGGCGATCTGCGCTGGCGTCATGCCGGCGCGTGCCAGGCTGACCAGCTCATGGCGCAGGTCGACCGCTGGCTGCGGCGTGTCGCCGCCGGCCAGCACTTCGAGGAAGGCATCGCCATAACGCTCTAGTTTGCGGGCACCCACGCCACTGACGCGGGCCATGTCCGCCAGAGTGGTAGGTTTGCTGCGCAGCATCTCCAGCAGTGTGGCGTCGGGGAAGATCACGTAAGGCGGCACCCCATGCTCTTCAGCCAGGCGCTTGCGCAACGCGCGCAGCGCTTCCCATTGCTCGCGCTCATCACCACGTACCAGCTGCCGTGCCGCGCTGCCTGAGGCCTTGGCGCTCTGCTGCGGCTTGAGGTCGCGCCGCAGTTGCAGCGTTACCTCACCGCGCAGCAGAGGCCGGCAGCTGTCGGACAAGCGCAGGCCGCCGTAGCCTTCCAGGTCTACATCGGCCAAACCGCGCGCCACCAACTGGCGAAACAGCGAGCGCCACTCGCCATCGTTGAGCGCATTGCCGACGCCGAATACGGACAGATGCTGGTGGCCGAGGCCGCGGATCTTTTCGTTATCCCGGCCAAGCAGGATGTCGACCAAATGCCCCACGCCGTAGCGCTGCCCGCTGCGGTAGATCGCCGACAACGCCTGGCGCGCTGGTTCGGTGGCATCCCAGGTCTGCACGCCGTCGGTGCAGTTATCGCAGTGGCCACAGGGCTGCGGCAGGTCTTCGTCGAAATACGCCAGCAGCACCTGCCGGCGGCAGCGCGTCTCTTCGCACAGCGCCAGCATGGCGTCGAGCTTGTGCTGCTCCACGCGCTTGTGACGCTCATCGCCCTCGGAGTTGGCCAGCATCTGCTTGAGGAAGATCATGTCCTGCAGCCCGTAGGCCATCCAGGCGTCAGCCGGCAAACCGTCGCGGCCGCCACGGCCGGTTTCCTGGTAATAGGCTTCCAGCGACTTGGGCAGATCGAGGTGAGCGACGAAGCGCACGTTGGGCTTGTCGATGCCCATGCCGAAGGCAATGGTCGCGACCATGATCAGGCCTTCCTCATTGAGGAAGCGCTTCTGGTTGTAGGCGCGCAGTTCGGCCGGCAACCCCGCGTGATAAGGCAAGGCCGGAAAACCCTGCTCGGACAGGAAGGCGGCTACCTCTTCGACTTTCTTGCGTGACAGGCAATAAACGATACCGGCATCCCCCTTGCGCGCAGCCAGGAACGCCAGCAACTGCTTGCGCGGCTGCTCCTTGGGCACGATGCGGTAGAAGATGTTGGGACGGTCGAAGCTCGACAGAAAGCGTTCGGCATCCTGCAGGTGCAGGCGGTTGACGATTTCCTCGCGGGTACGCATGTCGGCGGTGGCCGTCAGGGCGATGCGCGGCACCTCGGGAAACAGCTCGGCCAACTGCCCCAGCTGCAAGTACTCGGGGCGGAAGTCATGCCCCCATTGGGACACGCAATGCGCTTCATCGATGGCGAACAGGGCAATCTTCAGCTGCTGCAAAAACGCCAACATGCGTGGCTGCACCAGCCGCTCGGGGGCAAGATAGAGCATCTTGATTTCGCCACGACGAATACGCTCAGCGATGTCGCGCTGCTGGTCGGCCTCCAGCGTGGAGTTCAGCGCCACGGCCGCGACGCCCAGCTCCTCGAGGGTCGCCACCTGGTCGTCCATCAGCGCGATCAGCGGCGACACCACCACCGCCAATCCATCACGCAGCAGTGCCGGCACCTGGAAGCACAGCGACTTACCGCCGCCAGTGGGCATCAACACCAGCGCATCGCCGCCGCTGGCCACGCGCTCGATGATCGCACCCTGACGGCCACGGAAGCTGTCATAGCCGAATACGTCTTTGAGGATGCGTTGCGCCTGCTCGAGCATGTAGGGTCTCCGAATCAAGCGGGGCATTATACGCAACTGTCTCCCGGCGACGGGCAACCGATGTGTTTTTTAGCGTTTGGCCCGCTGTTTTGCCTGCAACTCTGGCGCGGGTGATTGGTCTGCTCTAGCAGGTCGATGAAAAACCTCAGCGCGACGGCCGCGGCAGCTGAAGCAGGTGGCAGAACGGCTTTCACCAATCGTGAATGAGCCCTGTGTACCTGCCTGAGATGAAGCGACGGCAACGCAGATAGTTTTTCAACAGCCTGCTAGAATCCAGCCTCGTTTACTTATTCAAGGTAGCCACCGATGTCCTTCGCCGAGCAACTGTCCCGCCTGCAAGCCTTCCTCGATGCTGATGATCTGCACGAAGAAGCGCTGGACTATGTCGCCGCACACGGTTACCTGACTGCCCTGTCGATCTGCCCGGACAAGGTCGAATCGCGCGAGTGGATCGACGCCCTGTTCTCCGAGCCGCCGCACTACCGCAGCGATGAAGAACGTGACGACATTGAAGCCACGCTGATCCAGCTGCAGGCCCATATAGCCCGCCAGCTGGCCAGCGATGACGAGCCAGAAGTGCCGTGCGATCTGGACCTGGGTGACGAGCCGGACGACTCGGATCTGCGCGGCTGGTGCATCGGTTTCATGGAAGGCGTGTTCCTGCGCGAAGCCGTGTGGTTCGACGATGCTGAAGATGAAGTCAGCGAACTGCTGCTGCCGATCATGGTCGGCTCCGGCCTGTTCGACGAGCAGCCCGAGTTTGCTGAAATCGCGCGTGACCGCGACCTGGTCGACAGCATGGTCGAGCAGATTCCAGAGCTCCTCACCGCGCTGTTCCTGCTGTGCAACGCGCCTGATGAAAAACCGGCGCTGCTCAAACCCCGCCATCATTGATGGCGACGCCATCGATATGGCGCGCGAACCCTACGAAACCCGAAACCCTCTGCTGCGCTACAGCCTGCTGATCCTCGGTTGGCTGAGCGTGGCGCTGGGCGTTTTGGGGATTTTCCTGCCGGTATTACCCACCACACCTTTTCTGCTACTGGCCGCGGCCTGCTTCATGCGCAGCTCGCGGCGCTTCTACTTGTGGCTGGTCGAGCACCCGCGTCTCGGCCCGTGGATTCGCGATTACCTGAGCGGTGAAGGCATTCCGCGCAAGGCCAAAGGCTATGCCATCGCACTGATGTGGCTGAGCATTGCAATCTCCTGCTGGCTGGTTCCGCTGATCTGGGCGCGGGCGTTCATGCTAACCAGTGCTGTGCTGGTCAGCCTGTATATCCTTAAACAGAAGACCCTTCCCGACCGCCGCTAGGAGCGACGTGCCTGGTCGGCGCGGGAAATCGCCGGGCCCATGCAGGTATCGCGGTATGCCCACAATCTTTCGCGCCGGGGGCGACGCTCCTACGCGGCGTGCGCTCCTGTTGTAGGAGTCGCGACCTCGCGGCGAATCGAGGGGTCTATGCCGATGTCGCGGTAAGCCCACTATCTTTCACGCCGGGGCAAGGCTTCTACGCGGCAAGGTAGGATTGCTGTACCTGCGGGTAGCACCGCGCGCGCAGGTCTTCAAACCGCTGATACACTCGAAGGGCATTGGATTATTCGAAGGTGCCCCCATGGCCACTCAGCGCGCGCAGGATACGGTGCAGACCACTCACTTTCGCAGTGACCGCATCAGCACCATCAATGGCCGTTTTTTCTTCACGACCCGCGAAGGTACGCTCGAAGGCCCTTACTTTTCCCGCGACGAAGCCGAGCGCGGCATACCCCGCTACATTGATCGCATGATGCAGTCGCTGGCGATTCTCGACAGTCGCAACGCTGAAGATGAATTCAGGCCATAACCATTTAAAAACACGCCCTGGGTATCGCTTCGCTCAACGCCAGGCTACCGGGCACCGATAGCTGCGGCATTAGCGCTCGCTCTTTTCGAACGCGGCTTCCAACGCATCATTAATGGTACGCAGCACCTTGACCCGGGCATACGGCTTGTCGTTCGCCTCGACCAACGTCCACGGGGCCAGACGAGCACTGGTGCGATCGACCATATCGCCCACGGCTTCACGGTACTGCGACCACTTCTCGCGGTTGCGCCAGTCTTCCTCGGTGATCTTGAAACGCTTGACGGGGTTCGCCTCGCGCTCGCGAAAACGCGCCAGCTGGGCCTCTTCGTCGATGGCCAACCAGAACTTCACCAACACCACGCCGGCATTGCTCAGTTGCTCCTCGAAATCATTGATCTCACCGTAGGCGCGCAGCCAGTCTGCGGGCTCGCAGAAGCCCTCGACTCGCTCCACCAACACGCGGCCATACCAGGACCGGTCAAACACGGTGAATTTCCCGCGTGCCGGGATGTGCCGCCAGAAGCGCCACAGGTAGGGCTGGGCCCGTTCTTCCTCGGTGGGCGCCGCGACCGGCACAATCCGGTACTGCCGAGGATCCAGGGCTGCGGCAACCCGACGGATCGCTCCGCCCTTGCCGGCAGCGTCGTTACCCTCGAACACCGCAATCAGGGCATGCCGACGCATGCGTTTGTCGCGCATCAGCTGCGAGAGGCGCGCCTGCTCGCGGGTCAACTGCTCGCGGTAGTCCGCCTTGGCGAGACTCAGGCTCATGTCCAGACTGTCGAGCAGGCTGCGTTGATCGGTACGGGTCATTAACGGCGTAGCGTGAGGCAACGGCGCGCGTTCGCCTGTGCCACGCAGAGCCGCCTGCAAGCCCTCCAGCAGAATCCGACCGACCGTCAGGCTGCGGTAGTTCGCGTCCGCGCCGGCCACGATATACCAGGGTGAATAATCACGGCTGGTGCGACGCAACACATCCTCACCGGCACGCACGAACTTGTCGTAGGTCTTCGATTGCTGCCAGTCCAGCGGGCTCAGGCGCCAACTGTGCAACGGGTCATCCTGCAAGGTTTCCAAGCGCGTGAGCATCTGTTTCTTGGAGAGGTGAAACCAGAACTTGAAGATCAGCGTGCCTTCATTGCACAACATCTGCTCCAGGCCGAGCGCGCCTTCGATGGCGCCGCTGAGCTCGTCCTTCTTGAGGTCGCCGTGCACGCGGCCTTGCAGCATTTGGCTGTACCAATTGCCGAAGAAAATGCCGATGCGCCCCTTTGGAGGCAGCTGCCGCCAATAGCGCCAGGCGGCGGGGCGAGCAAGCTCCTCGTCGGTCTGCTGATCGAAGGTGCTGACCTGAATCAGACGCGGGTCCATCCACTCATTGAGCAGCTTCACCGTCTCGCCCTTCCCGGCGCCTTCGATGCCATTGATCAGGATGATTACCGCAAGTCGCCCTTGCTCACGCAGCGCGTACTGCACCTCGAGCAACGCCTCGCGCAGCACTTGCTCCTCTGCATCGAAAGTGGCCTTGTCAATGACGTGGTCGATCTCGGCAGACTCGAACATAAGCACCTCTCCGGAAATGTATGACCCAGACTAGGGGCCGCTGGCGTTTCAGTGCAAGCCGCAATGCAAGCGAAGCGTGTGCGACTGGCGAATCGTATGGGCACCACCAAGCCCGCGTTATAGCCACTCTCATTCGCGCCGAGGTCGACGCTCCTACACACGATGTGATGCAACCTCCTCTGTAGGAGCCGCGACCCCGCGGCGAATTGTCAGGCCAGCACAATAATTGCGGTACGGTCGCCTCATTCGCGCCGACGTCGACGCTCCTATACGACATGCCAGCCGCGTTCTGCACATCGCCCCTGCTAGAATCGCCGCCCTGTTTGATCCGGAACACCGCCATGGCCGACCAACACGCCCAACTCGACTGGAATGACCAGGGCCAGCCCCTGTCGCGCCTGTACGACGACGTCTATTTTTCGCGGGAACACGGCCTGGAAGAAACCCGCTACGTGTTCCTGACCAATAACGATTTGCCGCAGCGTTTCGCCGCGCTGAAGTCGGGCGAACAACTGGTGATCGGCGAAACCGGGTTCGGTACCGGCATGAATTTCCTGTGCGCCTGGGAGCTGTTTGAGCAGCAGGCACCGGCCGGCGCGCGGCTGCACTTCGTCAGCGTGGAAAAACACCCGCTGACGCAACACGATCTGCAACGTGCCCTTTCCTTGTGGCCCTCGCTGCAGCGTTACAGCGCCCCGTTGCTTAGCGCCTATGTCGCGCTCAACCCAGGCTTTCAGCGCTTGGTATTCGATAGCGGACGTGTGGTGCTGACGCTGCTGATCGGCGATGCCAAGGCCATGCTGCCGCAGCTCAATACGCGCATCGACGCCTGGTTTCTCGACGGTTTCGCGCCGTCGAAGAACCCCGATATGTGGACGCCCGAGCTATTCGCGCAGCTGGCACGGTTGAGTACCCCCGCGACCACTCTCGGCACCTTTACCTCCACCGGCTACGTGCGCCGTGCACTCAACGAGGCGGGCTTCCAGATGAAGCGTGTGCCGGGGCTCGGCAAGAAGTGGGAAGTGATGCGCGGCACCTTTACCGCACCGGCGAGCGCGCTGAGCAAACCGTGGTTCGCACGCCCGACCTATCGACCCTCCGAACGCCGAGCTCTGGTCATCGGCGCCGGGCTGGCCGGTTGCGCTACTGCGGGCAGCCTGGCCGCACGTGGTTGGCAGGTTGAGGTGCTGGAGCGTCACGCCAGCATCGCTCAGGAAGCCTCGGGCAATCCTCAGGGCGTTCTGTATCTCAAGCTGTCCGCTCACGGTACGGCGCTGTCGCGGCTAATTGTCGATGGTTTCGGCTACACCCGTCGGCTGCTCGAACACCTGCACAAGGGCCAGGAATGGGACGATTGCGGCGTACTGCAACTGGCGTTCAATGAGCGTGAAGCGCAGCGCCAGGCCAAACTCGCCGCCGCCTTTCCCGATACCCTGCTGCTTCAGGTGGATCGTGAGGAGGCCGAGCAGCATGCCGGTGTCGCGCTGGCGAGCGGCGGGCTGTTCTACCCCAACGCAGGCTGGGTGCACCCGCCGGCGCTCTGTCAGCTCATGATCGACCATCCCAACGTGCAGTTACGACACTGCCAGGAAGCGCTACAGCTCAAGCATGAAAATGGCGAATGGCAAGCTTGGAGCGGCGAGCAGTTGATCGCCAGCGCGCCGGTGGTGGTGCTCTGTGGTGCGGCGGATATCACCCGTTTCGAGCAAAGCGCCCAGCTCCCGCTCAAGCGCATCCGCGGGCAGATCACCCGCTTGCCTGTCTCCCCGGAAAGCACGGTGCTGCGCACGGTGGTGTGCGCCGAGGGTTACGTCGCTCCCGCACGAAATGGCGAGCACACACTTGGAGCCAGCTTCAATTTCGACAGTAATGACCTGACGCCGAGCAGCGCAGAGCACGCGAGCAACCTCGATTTGCTCCGGGAAATTTCCGCCGATTTGACCGACCGCCTGCAGGCGGATGCCATCGATATTGAAGCGGCGCATGGCCGTGCCGCCTTTCGCTGCACCAGCCCGGACTACCTGCCCATCGTCGGCCCGCTTGCGGACGCCGACGCTTTCGCCGAAGCCTACGCAGTATTGGCACGCGACGCCCGCCAAGTGCCCCAAATCCCCTGCCCCTGGCACGACGGGCTCTATGTCAATAGCGGTCACGGCTCGCGTGGGCTGATTACCGCACCGCTGTCCGGCGAGCTGATTGCGGCCTGGGTGAACAATGAGCCGCTGCCTGTCCCCCAGGATGTCGCAGACGCCTGCCACCCCAACCGCTTCATGCTGCGCCAGCTGATCCGCAAGGGTTGATATCTACCTATTGGTACGCGGCGCACCCTAGGTGTGTGCCATACCGCGATTCTGGCGTCGCACTTGCGATTCGCTGCGAGGTCGCAGCTCCTAAAGAGGCGATAGCAGCATATCGTGTAGGAGCGTCGACCCCGGCGCGAACGAGGGTGGTCGCGCCGCAATTTCGGAGTTCCCCCACATGATTCGCCGCAGCCATGCTCCTGCCCTACACGCCATCGACCCTTCATTTTATTGAACATTCCCGCGCCAAGGGGACTCGAAAAAGCTCGGGACGCGTGCGCCGCTTATGGCGGGCACCCGCTCCATACATGCTTGATCGTCTCCGGTGCGCCCTGGAGCGCACTGGAACTCAGAACCGGTACACAACTGGTACGGACTGAAGTTAAGGAGGAACAGAGCCCAGGAAATACGAGGGCTTTATAGATTATGTGCGGAATAGCAGGCGAACTACGCTTCGATAACCAACCAGCCGACCTGGCTGCCGTTGAACGCATCACTCACCACCTCGCCCCGCGTGGCCCCGACGCCCACGGCTTCCATAGCCGCGGCCCTGTCGCGTTCGGCCACCGCCGGTTGAAGATCATGGATCTCGCCGAGGCCTCGGGCCAGCCGATGATCGATAACGATCTTGGCCTTTCGATGGTCTTCAATGGCGCCATCTACAACTACCCGGAACTGCGTGGCGAGCTGGAACAGCTGGGCTACCGCTTTTTCTCGGGCGGCGATACCGAAGTGCTGCTCAAGGGCTATCACGCCTGGGGCGAAAAACTGCTACCCAAACTCAATGGCATGTTTGCCTTCGCCATCTGGGAGCGCGACAGCCAACAGCTGTTCATCGCCCGTGACCGCCTGGGCGTAAAACCGCTGTATCTGTCCAAGACCAAAGATCGCCTGCGCTTCGCCTCCAGCCTTCCAGCCCTGCTGAAGGGCGGCGATATCGGCAAGACGCTCGACCCAGTCGCACTCAATCATTACCTGAATTTCCACGCGGTGGTGCCAGCGCCGCGCACGATCCTGGCCGGTGTCGAGAAGTTGCCACCAGCGACCTGGATGCGTGTCGACATCAACGGCAAGGTCGAACAGAAAGTCTGGTGGACGCTGAATTTCGGCCCCAACGCTGATGAAGCCAACTACGGTTTTGACGAATGGCGCGATGCGGTGCTCGATGGCATGCGCGAAGCAGTGTCGATCCGTCAGCGTGCAGCGGTGGATGTTGGTGTGCTGCTGTCCGGCGGCGTCGACTCTAGCATGCTGGTCGGCCTGCTGCGTGAAGCCGGCGTCGATAACCTGCTGACCTTCTCCATCGGCTTCCAGGATGCTGGCGGCGAGCGTGGCGACGAGTTCCAGTATTCAGACCTGATCGCACAGCGGTTCAATACCCAACACCATCAGCTGCGCATCGGCGAAAGTGAGATTCTTGACGAGCTGCCGGCTGCGTTCCGCGCCATGAGCGAGCCGATGGTCAGCCACGACTGCATCGCTTTCTACCTGCTTTCGCGGGAAGTGGCCAAGCACTGCAAAGTGGTGCAGAGCGGCCAGGGCGCCGATGAACTGTTCGCCGGCTATCACTGGTATCCGCTGGTCGATGGCGCCGATGATGCTTTCAGCGCTTACCGCAAAGCCTTCTTCGACCGTGAGCACGACGAGTACGCGGCTTGCGTGCAGCCAGCATGGCTGACCGATGACGTCGCTGGCGAGTTCGTCCGTCAGCACTTCGCCCAACCAGGTGCCGATGCCGCCGTAGACAAGGCCCTGCGCCTGGATAGCACGGTGATGCTGGTCGATGACCCGGTCAAGCGCGTAGACAACATGACCATGGCCTGGGGCCTGGAAGCGCGCACGCCGTTTCTCGACTATCGCCTGGCCGAGCTCTCCGCACGCATTCCTGGGCAGTACAAACTGCCTGAAGGTGGCAAGTACGTGCTCAAGGAGGCGGCGCGCAAAGTCATCCCGTCCGAGGTCATCGACCGCAAGAAGGGTTACTTCCCCGTGCCGGGCCTTAAGCACCTGGAAGGCGCGACGTTGGGCTGGGTACGCGACCTGCTGGTCGATCCAGCGCATGACCGCGGCATCTTCAACCCGCAGATGGTTGACCGCCTGCTGACCGACCCACAAGGCCAGTTGACCCCGCTGCGCGGCTCCAAGCTGTGGCAGATGGCGGCGCTGAACCTGTGGTTGGCCGAACAAGGGCTGTAAGGACGAGCCGAGGGAGCCGTGCGCTCCCTCGCGACTCAACAGAATATGAACGGAAGGGCCTCGACGCGGATCAGCGGACAGGCCAACCGAAAGCCGGTAGAAGCCGGACGATGCGAAAGCAAAGGAACACTCTCCAATGCGAGCCACTGCCCACAATCAACGCCTCCTCCGAGGCCAATCGCCCTCCTACGAGCGCCTGCAGGCCCGCTTTGCCGAAGAGCATGGCGACGGTATCAGCCAACCGCAGATCGTCCATTGCGGCTGGGGCCGACTGCTGATCGGGCACACTTTTCCAGATGCAGCGGTACTGGCTGAAGAGTTGCTCAGTGAGCAGCCCGGCGAGCGCGACATCGCACTTTACGTGGCCGCGCCTCAGCAGGTATTGGCCCAGGCGCCGCAACAACTGTTTCTCGATCCATCCGACACCTTGCGCCTGTGGTTCAGCGACTACCGCCAGGCGCGCAGAGGCTTTCGCGGTTTCCGTGTGCGCCGCGCTCAGACGGACGCAGACTGGCAGGCCATCAACTGCCTCTACCAGACTCGCGGCATGCTGCCGATCGACACGGCAAAACTGACTCCTCGCCACCAGGGCGGCCCGGTTTACTGGCTGGCCGAAGATGAAGACAGCGGCGCTGTGATCGGCAGCGTGATGGGCCTCAACCATCAGAAGGCCTACCAGGACCCCGAACTCGGCAGCAGCCTGTGGTGCCTGGCGGTCGACCCGGCGTGCAGCCGCCCCGGCGTGGGCGAAGTGCTGGTGCGGCACCTGATCGAGCACTTCATGAGCCGTGGCCTGAGTCACTTGGACCTGTCGGTGTTGCACGATAACGACCAGGCCAAGAAGCTCTACGCCAAGCTGGGCTTCCGTGAACTGCAGACCTTCAGCATCAAGCGCAAGAACGGCATCAACCAACCACTGTTCCTCGGCCCTGGGCCGGACGATAACCTCAACCCGTACGCCCGCATCATCGTCGACGAAGCCCGTCGCCGCGGTATCGACGCGCATATCGACGACGCCGAGGCTGGCCTGTTCACGCTGAGCCAAGGCGGCCGCCGTATCCGTTGCCGCGAGTCGCTGACCGACCTGACCAGCGCCGTGACCATGACGCTGTGCCAGGACAAACGCCTGACCCACCGCACGCTAAGTCGAGCAGGCCTGAGCCTGCCGGCGCAGCGCCTCGCCGGCAGCGCCGAAGACAATGCGGCCTTCCTCGCCGAGCATGGCAGCCTGGTCGTCAAACCAGTGGATGGCGAACAAGGCCAAGGCGTTGCCGTGGATTTGCGCACCCCGGCAGAGGTGCAAGCCGCCATCGAACGTGCCCAGCCCTTTGACGAGCGCGTGTTGCTGGAGAGTTACCACGAAGGTTACGACCTGCGCATCGTGGTGATCGGATTCGAGGTGGTTGCTGCTGCGATTCGTCGCCCAGCGGAGGTGCTCGGCGATGGTCGCCACACCATTGGCGAACTGATCGACGCGCAGAGCCGTCGCCGTCAGGCTGCCACGGGTGGCGAAAGCCGCATACCCAAGGACGCCGAAACTCTGCGCACCCTGCATGCAGCCGGTTACGACTACGACAGTGTGCTGCCACAGGGCAAACGCATGGCCGTACGCAAGACCGCCAACTTACACACGGGAGGCATTCTTGAGGACGTTACCGGCATCCTGCACCCGACGCTTGCCGAAGCGGCCGTCAAAGCCGCCCGTGCGCTCGATATCCCGGTGGTAGGCCTCGACCTGCTGGTGCCCGCAGCGGATCAGCCCGAGCACGTATTCATCGAAGCCAACGAACGCGCCGGCCTTGCCAACCACGAGCCACAGCCGACTGCAGAGCGCTTTATCGATCTGCTGTTCCCGCTAAGCCACGGCGTTGGTGATTGATTGAGGCTGCCACATCTGCCGTCCGCCACAGTGCGACGCTCTTGTAGGAGCGTCGCCCCCGGCGCGAACAATTGCGGCTACAACGCAATTCCAGTGTTGCCCACACATTCGTCGCGGGGCTCGGCTCCTACGATGTATTAGGCACTAACCATCGATCACCACAACAACGAAGCGTCTTTGAAACCCTCACCGTTATCTCAGGTCAGCATGTAACACAGAGCTGATTCGTGTCCGTCGACAGGCGTCAAAGCATTCACCCAAGACTGACGTCGCTCGGCGGCCCAATCCCCGTCATAGATGGAGATCCCATGTCGCAAATTCCTGAACCCGATCTCGAGTACATGCAAAAAGTCCTGCTGGAAATGCTCGCCATTCCCAGCCCTACCGGTTTCACCGACACCATCGTGCGCTACGTCGCCGAGCGGCTGACTGAAATCGGCATCCCGTTTGAAATGACCCGCCGCGGCACCATTCGCGGCACGCTCAAAGGCCGTCGCTACAGCCCTGACCGCGCAGTTTCCGTGCACCTCGACACCATCGGCGCCATGGTGCGCGAGATCAAAGACAACGGCCGCCTGTGCCTGACAGCCATTGGTTGCTGGTCAAGCCGCTTCGCCGAAGGCAGCCGCGTCAGCGTATTTAGCGACCACGGTGTACTGCGCGGCAGCGTGTTGCCGTTGCTCGCCTCCGGCCACGCCTTCAATACCGAAGTCGATCAGATGCCAATCTCCTGGGATCACGTCGAACTGCGCCTCGACGCTCTGGTGGCCAGCCGCGCTGACTGTGAAAGTCTGGGTGTGTCGGTCGGCGACTTCGTGGCCTTCGATCCGCTGCCAGAGTTCACCGAAAGCGGTCACATCAGCGCCCGCCACCTGGACGACAAAGCCGGCGTCGCCGCCCTGCTCGCCGCCCTCAAGGCCGTAGTAGAAAGCGGCCAGGAACCACATATCGACTGCCACCCGCTGTTCACCATCACTGAAGAAGTCGGCTCCGGTGCAGCAGCAGCCCTGCCGTGGGACGTCAGCGAGTTCGTTGGTATTGATATCGCCCCTGTCGCCGCCGGTCAGCGCTCCACTGAGCATACCGTCAGCGTCGCCATGCACGACTCAGGCGGCCCGTACGACTATCACCTGTCCCGGCAACTGCTGCGCCTGGCCAGCGAGAATGAAATCCCGGTACGCCGCGACCTGTTCCGCTACTACCACAGCGACGCCCAGTCGGCAGTCACCGCAGGCCATGACATCCGCACCGCGCTGATCGCCTTCGGCTGCGACGCCACCCACGGCTACGAACGCACCCACATCGACAGCCTCGCCGCCCTCTCCCGCCTGCTCGGCGCCTATCTGCTCAGCCCGCCGGTATTCGCCAGCGATGCACAGCCGGAGAATGGCTCGCTGGAGCGCTTCAGCCACCAACTGGAACACGACGCACAAATGGAACCGGATACTCGCGTGCCGACTGTCGACAGCTTGGTAGGCAACCGCGAAAGAGACAGTTAATCGAGCAGCGCGCGACGCTCCTACAAAGTGCAACAACCTGTAGGAGCCGCGCCCCCGCGGCGAAACGCATGAACACCACCAATATCGCGGCACGCCATACCGCTCGACCAAACGCGGCGCTCTCAAGAACACAGCGATTTAGACGTCGAATGGCATTGGTCACACAGTAATCGCGGCAGGCCCATGATCATTCGCGCCGAGGGCGACGCTCATACACAGTGTGCGCGACGATCAATTGTGTAGGAGCCGCTCCCCAGTGGCGAATCCCTTGAACCACTGCAAGCCCACCCCATCTGAACAGACGGCAATGCTCCTGCATAATCGTTGCATTTAGGACTGAAACGCTACTCCAGCGGGCGCTTAGCCGCGCGGCGCAGGTGCATCCAATCGACGATTTCGCCTTCCGGAGCGTAGCCACAGACCGTGTCACGCAGCAACTGGCGCACCCGGTCGTAATCGTCCTGCTCAACAGCCTTGATCAAATCGGCCATCACTACTTTGAAAGGCTCCCACGGCAGGTGTTCTTCGTTGGCGCGCATGATCATCGGGTGATCCGTAGGGCTCACATTGTCGCCGATCAACAGCTCTTCATAGAGCTTCTCGCCAGGACGCAGGCCGGTGAATTCGATAGCGATATCACCACTGGGGTTCTCATCCGACGCAACGCTGAGCCCGGTGAGGTGAATCATCTTCTCGGCAAGCTCGGCGATCTTCACCGGTTGCCCCATGTCCAGCACGAACACGTCGCCGCCCGTCCCCATCGAGCCCGCCTGGATCACCAGTTGCGCAGCCTCGGGAATGGTCATGAAGTAACGGGTGATGTTTGGATGGGTAACGGTAACCGGCCCACCCTTGCGGATCTGCTCATAAAAGCGCGGAATCACAGAGCCTGAGGAGCCGAGTACGTTGCCAAAGCGCACCATAGTGAAACGGGTCTTGTTGACCTGATGCAATCGGTCTTTATCACTGAACAGTACTGGCGCAGTTTCTTGGCTCAGTGCCTGCAGCACCATCTCGGCCAAACGCTTGGTACTGCCCATCACGTTGGTGGGGCGAACCGCCTTGTCGGTCGATATCAGCACGAAGTTCTCGACACCAGCGCGTAACGCAGCCTGTGCCGTACACAACGAACCAAACACGTTGTTGAGAACGCCCTCGGCTATGTTGTGCTCAACCATCGGGACATGCTTGTAGGCCGCAGCGTGGTAAACGGTGTTCACATCCCAGGCACGCATAAGCTGAACCTGACGCTCCTGATTACGCACCGATCCCAGAATGGGCACCAGGCGAACGGGCAAGGACTCGCGGCGGATTCGCTGCTCCAGCTCGCTGTGAATGGAGTAGAGATTGAATTCGCCATGCTCGAGCAGCAGCAGCGTACGAGGCCCGGAGCCCAAAATCTGCCGGCACAACTCCGAGCCAATCGAGCCACCCGCCCCTGTCACCATCACCGCCTTGTCGCGAATGCAGCGCTCGAACAATTCGCGCTGTGGTGGTACGGCGTCCCGCCCCAGCAGATCGGCAATATCGACCTCCTGAACATCCTCCACCTTTACCCGACCGCTGGCCAGGTCCATGAAGCCAGGGACGGAACGTACATGCAGCGGGTATTGTTCCAACAACTGCAGAACAGCGCCCCGCCGCGAGCGGGACACGGAGGGCAGCGCAAGTAGAATCTCGACAGCGCCGGTATCATCGATCATCTGCTGGATATGCTTTGGCGAGTAAACACGCAGACCAGCGATAACGCGATTGGCAATATTCGGCTCGTCGTCGATGAATGCGACTGGCCTCATGGCCCGGCCCATACGCAAGGCAGCGGTCAATTGGTTGCCTGCAGAACCTGCTCCATAGATAGCAACGGGCGGCAAGCTAGCCTCACGGTTGCTTAGCTTGTAGGGCTGATCAGCGGAGAACCAATCGCCCATGAAGAATTGGCGCATCGCCAAGCGCAATCCACCGATCAACATGATGCTCAGCCACCAGTAATTGAAGACCATGGAGCGTGGAATCACCGCATCAGCATCGTCACGCCAATAAATGACCAAGGCCAGAATCAATGCGGATAGCGAAACCGCTTTGGTAATGGCAATCAGTGCTTCGTTACCGAAGTAACGCAGCACGGCGCGGTACATGCCGAAACGGATGAACAAGGGAATGGAGATAAGAGGAGCCAGTGCAAAAAGCCACAAGTGCCCGTCCAGTGGATGGATCTGACTGAAATCGCCCAAGCGCACCACGAATGCCAGCCACAGGGCAGCCCAGACCAGCACAACATCGACGGAGACCTGAATCAAACGTTTCTGGCGGCGCTGTAACCCTACCAGTCGAGTTCGAATGAGCTCGGCAAATCTCAACACAACAACACCTCGTATACCTGCAACTGGATTTGCGTAAGCGGGTAATGTACCCCTAAAAGTCTCTGCACATACCTAAAGAGCCAGCGACGCCTCACGCAAAACATTTTCAAGCACCAGACAGGTCTTAGATATCTCATCGTTGGTAAGCGTCGGATGTACCAGAAACATCAAGCTGGTTTCGCCAAGCTCACGTGCGACATCCAATGGGAACTCAGGCCTCCAACCTGTGTGATCGAATGCCTTCTCTAAGTAAACCTCTGAACAGGATCCCGAGTAACATGGCACGCCACGAGCATTCAATTCGTCGAGAATACGATCACGGCCCCAGCCTGATTTGAGCTTTGTTGGCTCGACAAATACATAACACTTGTAGGCAGCGTGATTGATATCGACAGGTATCAGGGGAACACGCAAACCAGGCAAAGTACTGGCAACATTCCATATACGCCTGGCATTGGCCTGGCGAGCGGCAGTCCAAGTGCTCATGCGACTCAGTTGGATTCGGCCAATGGCACCCTGAACCTCCGTCATCCGCCAGTTCGTGCCAAAGCTCTCGTGCACCCATCGGAAACCCGGTGCGTGTTGACGTTCGTAAACGGCCTCCCACGACTTGCCGTGGTCTTTGAAAGACCACATCTTCAACCATAGGTCACGATCATTGGTAGTGACCATTCCCCCCTCGCCCCCGGTGGTCATTATCTTGTCCTGGCAGAAAGACCAAGCCCCAATATGACCGATCGCCCCAACTGCACGCCCCTTGTAACGCGCACCGTGGGCTTGGGCACAGTCTTCGATTACCTTTAGCCCATGCTCTTCGGCTACTGCCATGATGGGATCCATATCGCAGGGCCAGCCAGCGAGGTGCACACAGATCACAGCCTTGGTTCGCGCGGTCATAGTCGCGGCAATGGTCTCGGCAGTGATGTTCTGAGAGTCGCTATCAACGTCGGCAAATACCGGAACAGCACCAGCATTGACGATTGACGATACCGACGCAAGAAAAGTGCGCGAAGTGACAATGACTTCGTCACCTATACCGATCCCCATAGCCTTGAGCGCAACATCCAAAGCAACTGTGCCGTTGGCAAGAGCAACAGCGTAGTCAGCACCTACCCATGCAGCGAATTCATTTTCAAACTCACGGCACTCCTGCCCTGTCCAGTAATTGACTTTATTGGAGAGAATGACAGCCCGCACAGCATCGGCCTCCTCTTCAGAAAAGGACGGCCAAGGAGAAAACAAAGTGTTCAGCACAGAAAGGACTCTTCAGTATTTAAATCAATGAGGATGGATTTACGAAGCCGAACAGCGAGTCGAACAACGTAATAAAACTCACCGTTGCGAAAGGACAAGGCAGACATCTGGCGCTATTTTTTGCCCTTGGTAGGCAGGATCCTGGCAGGCACACCAGCGACAGTCATCAGATCCAAAATGTCGGAAACGACCGCTGCGCCTGCGCCGACCGTCACTTGACTACCGATTCGCACAAGCTCACGAACACTAGCACCGATGCCTATCCAGCTCAAATCTCCAACCCTGACGCCACCGGCAAGCCGAGCACCGGGACTGACATGCACACCAGCCCCCAGAACGCAGTCATGATCGACGCTACACCCCGTGTTGAGGATAGCGCCCATGCCAATCCGAGCATCCGCATTGACAACAGCCCCTGCAAAGACCACCGACCCTATTTCAAGCGTAGCGTAGCGGCTGACGATTGCAGTTGGATGAACCATGGTGGGAATCATTGCTCCCGCCTCCACTAGCTCCAACAACTTATGGTATCGAACCTGATTGTTACCTATAGCGACCAGAACACCGTCATAAGACTGTAATTTACCCTTTAGCAGAGCCGTGTCACCAATAACCTGCCACTCGCTAACGCTTTCAATCTGCGGCCATGCATCGTCAAAAAATTCTATAGCCTGCCAGCCGCAGCATTCGGCAGTATCAGCCAGCACCTTTCCATGACCGCTCGCACCTAATATGGCCAGTCTATTCACTTCTTGCTTCCTGTGAACTTGGGCATCGTGGCTTCGCCCTCAGCACTAATACCATCCCGAGCGACAACCTTTTTTATTGTCAGCAGTAGAATTTTTATATCGAGCCAAAAAGTTCGATTATCTACGTACCACACATCTAGTTTAAACTTCTCCTCCCAAGTCAATGCGTTTCGCCCGTTCACCTGCGCCCAACCAGTGATACCAGGTTTAACTTCATGGCGCCTAGCCTGTTCAGACGTATACAAAGGTAAGTATTCCATCAAAAGCGGACGCGGCCCCACTAGACTCATTTCGCCCTTCACCACATTCCATAACTCCGGAAGCTCATCTAAGCTAGTAGAGCGTAGAAAGCGCCCAAGGGAGGTAAGGCGTTCGGAATCAGGCAACTGCCGACCATAAACATCCGTAGCATCTCGCATAGTCCGAAATTTTATCAGCTCAAAAGAAACCCCTTCCATCCCTGGACGCAACTGGCGAAAAAAAAATCGGACGGCCTATATATATATTAACGAGGAAGGAAACTCCTATAAAAATAGGCAGAAAAAGAACAAGTGCAATGCAAGAAGTCAGCACGTCAAAAAATCGCTTAATCATAGATCGCCAACCACAAAAGATATCAATTTCCGATTAACAACTACGGAGCTAAAGTCTCGCTGAGCAATACGATGACTTTCTCGTCCCATGGAAATAGCCAAATCGACATTCTCAACAAAAACAATCATTTTCTTTAAGATAGCATCCGCAGACCAAGGCGGGATCAAAAAGCCATTTATTCCGTCAAAGACCGTATCTTTACAACCCGGCACATCAGTGGTGATAACTGCGCGCCCAATCGCCATAGCCTCTTGAGTGCTTCGAGGGAATCCCTCGCGGTAAGAGGGAAGAATAAAAACACTTGAGCTTGCCAACCAGTCAGAAACATTCGCCACATGGCCCGGACATAAAATCACTCCTTTCTTCACAAGTCGCTCTATTTCTTCGCCTATGAAGCCAGGACTATTACTATCTATAGCGCCAATAATCACACACTCCACGTGTGGATATTGAGCTTTAAGCATTTCACAAGCAGCCAAATACTCCCTAATACCCTTTTCTATCAAAAAGCGCCCAACAAATATAAAGCGTACTGGAGATGTTGGAACTATCGACAGTGGGTAACGAGCTAAGTCCAGCCCAATCCCGCCAAGAATGCAGTATTTTTTAACCCTAATTTTTCTCAAGACAACAAGATCTTTGTAGTCATCCTCATTCAGAAAAACCATTCTGTCTAAAAAAGGAAACGTCAAACGATAAAGCAGTACCTGTACATTTCTAATGAAAGCGGCCTTGAGACTTACGCCTTGCGGCTGTAATGTAAAGCTAAACCCAAGCCCTTCAAGCATACCAACCCTAGTTTTAACACCAGCTAGGCGGGCTGCAAGAGTAGAAAAAATAACAGGCTTAGAAAAATAAGAAAAAACCAAATCTGGTTTCAAATGTTTGAAAATTTTTACGAGTTTGAGCATATCCAGCAAATCCCGCACTGGGTTCAAGCCAGTCCTACTTAAAATATAATCCACCGGCTCAGCGCCGATCTCCCGTACTCGCACTCTATCTAGCGCTTTATAATCAGTCGCAAAAGCAAAAACCTCATAACCCAAAGCAACCAAGGAAACAATTAATTCTTTTCTGAAATTTAAAATTGAATCGGCGGTAGTACCAACGATTGCAATCCTTTTCAATTCACTCATCATGATACCCAAGCATTACAGTTCTCCAACTAGCCATTCGTCCGAACATTCATTAGAAAGTGTGCAAAACCGCTCTGCTCCAAAACATTAAACCAAGAATAGTCACGAATATTTTTAGACGTAGATGATATCGCTTTAAATTCACCAAAATCTATATACGACGTAACACCATCAAGCCAAATAAAATCATAGCCATTACGTTGAGAAAAGTTTTCCGACCAAAGATACTTATTCGACAAAACAGAAAGACCAGAAGCAAGATACTCTAATGTTTTAGTGCTAGTCTGAACATTAAAGGGATACAAGTCGGGAGTATAATTTAAGCCCGCACGGCACTGCCGGTACAACTCAGGCAATTCCTCTCGAGCAACGCGTCCAGCAAAAAAAACATTTTTCAACCTCGCAAACTCTTCACGAACGCTTTGTTCTACAGTGCCGACAATCAGCAACTTATAGCCAAGCGCTGCTAAACGCTTTAACTCCTCGACCAAGCCTACACGCCCACCAACAGACCCGGAATAAACAATATCATAGAGCGGGTCTTGACTTGGAGCTTGAAACAGAGATTCATCAACGCCCATATCACGAAAAATATAAGGCGCCGAGTCGGAAAACCCAAGCCTGGAATGCACCGAACTGTTTAAAAAGATTCTGCCACCAGGTATTCGATTAATTGTTTTCTTCAAATAGTCTTTGAGTCGAGGCGCTGGAGGCGTAGAAAGGCTTTGATACTCATGAATCTCAATGGCCGTAGTTTTTTTATCTAAAAATCTCGGTCTAAATCCCATAAAATAGAGATTTATATCATTATCGGGACTGACAGAAATTTCATCGACCATCTGCACATCAAATTTCAGATCCTCAAGATATTTCTTATAGGCATATGCCTCTGGTGTGTAGGCTGATTTTTTCAGCCCCAGCCCTACTTTCACACTAAGCCTCTCAAGAGCTGAAAAAAATATTTAAACACCCGAACCTGAAACACATACAGTGGCGAAATAATGAAACCCTTTAAAAAATACTTAACCGAATCCACCTTAGAAACATTCAACAACTCATTAGCAGAAGCTAAAAAGCAATTTGCCTCAGCAAGGCTATAAAACCTTCTTCCCGTATACTCCTTAACGACTTGCAATCGCCCAATATGCATGAAGTCGATATTAGAAGACGAGTTACCTGCATGTCTTCTATAAAAACAAACAACCGTCTTAAGAAGAGCAAGTTTTTTATCGTCAGCCTTCGTGATCAGAAGCCACATATACCAGTCATCAATTACAATACTAGGATTATATCCTCCGATATCGATTAAGCAATTTCGCCTCAACATTTGCGTCGGTGCTGGTAGGCTGTGCCGATGGAGAAAAACTTCCTTAAAACCATATATCTTTTTTTCCGTGCCAGCAGCAGCTTCCACGACAAGAAACTCATCACCGCTATCGTGTAAGGTATGAACCAAACCAAAAACACCAGCACAATGAGGATTTTTTTCTAAGAAACTTACCTGCATAGAGGTTTTATTAGGAAGCATCACATCATCGGAGGCGATAGGCGAAAAATATTCTCCTCTAGCCCAGCTTAACGCCTCAT
Source organism: Phytopseudomonas seleniipraecipitans (assembly GCF_900102335.1). GTDB lineage: Bacteria > Pseudomonadota > Gammaproteobacteria > Pseudomonadales > Pseudomonadaceae > Aquipseudomonas > Aquipseudomonas seleniipraecipitans. The sequence continues at coordinate 11,108 of NZ_FNBM01000013.1, read as the reverse complement.
TCAGCGTGGAACTTAATCCCTTATTTTCACGCGCTCTAAACTCAAACCTCGTAAAGCGCGCCAAACAAACGGATGAAAGACTTGAAATCACATCTATGGAATTATCACTTGAGCCATCATCTATAATAATTAGCTCTATATTTTTATATGACTGAGACACAATACTATGAATAGCTTCTTTGATATAGCTACCGTGATTGTAACTCGGCACAACCACAGTCACCAAAGGCTCCAAACCTTGCCCACTTAAGCACATAAATTAACGTCCCAGCATCTTATTCTGAAAAATTACGCAGAATGCCACAAACACAGAAAGGTAGCTATACATGCGCAGCCGAACGGCCGTTCCTAAATTATCATTACCAAGCAGCCAAACCAGCGAATACAACACAAAAAAAACAATTAAAAAATCAACAAAAGCATTGCTATACCTACGATTTAAAATAATGTAAAAGAAAAAAAACAAAAATGGAATTGATTCGAAAATAAAAACTAACAGACTGGCCCTATTCACAAAATAAAAGCCAAACATTTGGTAGATCATACTCAGGGTAAAATCTTGGAAAAAAAGTTCCAACGTAGAAAACTGAATACCTAAGTTGGACGCCCCAACACTCTGAGAGCCAAACAACCCTCTATAATTAAGAAGAGGATCGATTAGTCCAAAAGCGTAAAGCACAAATACAGAAACATATATAAGAAAAACACTTAACAACAGTGGCGCTTTTTGAAAGCTATAAAACCTCGAAAACAAAAAGGATAAAAGCAAAGCACCGCCTAAATATGAACGAAAAAAATAGAGCCCCCCCCCTACACTTAGACAGATGACAAAATAGAGCACCTTAACCTCACCTTTGCTTTGCAAGTAAAGCTTATATGCATAGCAGCCCATCACCCAAACAAAGACCATAAACACATCCCTGTATACATCTGTTGCGAAATAGGCCAATGTTGGATAAGCGCTTACAACACACATGCTAAGCCAGAAAAAAGCAGTACTATTTTTTGTTTCCGGATTGATTGCGAGCTTGGAAATTATGATTGGCAAAACAACAAACCCGGTAAAGCCCAAAAAAACTGTTACTCCACCTCGGCTATAAAATCCGAAATCGTTGAGGTGGCGAAGCAGCACAGACCAGTAATTATAGGAAACACTAACCTGTCCCAAGGCATACTGGTTATAGTAATCAGCATCGTTAGCACCGCCAAAATAAGAATACTCTTGAGAAAAAATATAATAAGCAATTAAAGCCTTTAAAAAAAGCAGCCCTATAAAAAACACTCGAAACCAATTAGCGCTTAATTCCATTTTCCCAATTTCCATTTTCTTGCAAAGGGCCTCATATAAAAATTGAATCTCTATTCCCCACCTTGAGGACTGCGATCGCTACCACAGGCCAATATAACGCATATGTAAAAACATGAGCCATTGCCACACCCACAAAGCCAAATTTACCAGTCAATACAACAACGGCCAAATAGAATACAAAGCAGAATACAATTTCTGTAAAAATAAAGGTTTTAACCATTGCCTTGCCCAGCATCAGATAGGCAAGAATCCAACTACCTATCTTTAATGTATCCCCTAACAGTTGCCATGCAAAAAGCTCACGCATGGGAGAAAAATCTTTAGTAAACAAAATTTCAATAATCAGATCTCGCAATAAATAAACAGTCACCCCAATAAACGCAGTCATAGGCAGAATAATTTTATACCCTAATAATATTTCATGTTTTATGTCCTTCAAAAATCTCAACTCAGAGAGACGTGGTAAGTAATAAACACTTAGCGTGGTGGTAATCAGCATAAGATAAGCACCACTAAGCCGCCACGTTGCCTCCCAATAACCGGCGACGTTCCATCCCAATGTCTCGCCTAAGTGATTGCGCACCAAAATATGGCTAACGGGGACACAGGCTGCACTGGTAAGCGCCATAGCAGTGTACTTTGCAAGATTTAGAACTGACTCTCGATCTAGCGCACCAAAAAGATGGTCAAATCTAAACCACGTGGTTCTGTAGCATATGTACAACGTAACGAAAAACGCCAAAGATTGATAAATCGATAATGCTACTAGTGCACCATACAATCCATATTTAACAGCCATCACACAAGTGAGAAACAGTGAAAAAATACTGCCTACAATATTAGCTAGAACATAAAGGTATATCTCTTTCTTGCCATTCAATATAGCCAGCAGCAACGTATTAAGTATGAAAAAAACTAACGTGAGAGCAAACCAAATGAACACACCACTAAGACTTTCATCATTTAGAAACCAGCTGGCTAACTCTTTACTAAATACAGCTACCAATAAGCCCGTTACGATAGATCCGGAGATAGCAATGGTGCCAGCTGTACGCCATACCTTAATTTGCTTTTCTACATCACTCTGATATTCGGCCGTATATTTGGTCACGCCTGTATTTATTGCTCCACTTGCGAAAGTGGTAATCATTTGCAATGCATTTTGAAACTGACCGATTGCCGCGTAACCTGTTGGCCCGACATATATAGCAAGGATTTTATTGATTCCAAGCAGGGTTAAAATCTTTATCAGCACAGCAATGCCACTTAGCAAGCTGGTTTTGATCAGCGTCATTCGCCTTGGCCTTGAAAACTATTCACAGCCTGTACCACTTGCTGAGCCTGCGTGAGGCTAACTGTTGGCCCCATAGGTAAACTAAGCACTTCGCGGTGAAGGCTTTCTGTAAGCGGATAATTGCGGTCATTCCACTCCGCATAAGCCTGCTGTTGATGAGGCGGAATTGGATAATGGATTAATGTTTGTACACCATGTAGCGCTAGATGTTTCTGCAATGCTTGTCGGGAGTCGGTGCGGATAACATATAAATGGAACACATGGCCGGCGCAATTCTCGCTGCTTAGGTCCGCCTGATCGACAGGCAAATCAATGGAAGGGTTTGTGATATTATCTGTATAGATTCTAGCAATCTGACGGCGGTGATCAGTCTCCTGATCAAGGTATTTAAGCTTTACACTGAGCATAGCGGCCTGAATTTCATCGAGGCGACTATTCACACCTTTAAATAGGTTTTTATATTTTTCATGAGAACCATAGTTGCGTAACGCTCTCAAAGTTTCTGCAAGCTGATCATCGCTAGTAGTAACTGCACCTGCATCTCCAAGTGCACCAAGGTTCTTGCCAGGGTAAAAGCTAAACCCCGCAGCATGCCCCCAGTTACCAGCCTTCTTACCTTTAGCAATTGCCCCGTGGGCTTGGGCGCAGTCCTCCAAAACCAGCAAGTTATGCGCATCCGCAATCGCCATAATTGCGGGCATATCAGCTATCTGCCCATAAAGATGAACCGGCAGTATAGCGCGTGTCTTTTTTGTTATAGCTTGCTGTAGTTTGTCGGGACACAGATTGTAGGAGTTTCTATCAGGCTCAACGAGCACAGGCGTCAGCCCATTTGCGCTTATAGCCAGAATACTTGCTATGTAGGTATTTGCAGGAACAATTACTTCATCTCCATCTCTGAGCCTTCCAAGCTCAATCCAAGCACGCAAAACTAAAATAAGTGCGTCAAGTCCATTGGCGACGCCAATAGCGTGACTCGTTCCACAGTAGTTAGCAAAGTCGCGCTCGAATTGTGCAAGCTCGTTGCCACCAATGTACCAACCGGAATCAATCACGCGGGTGCACGCGGTAATCAACTCATTGCGGTATTGGATGTTGATGGCTTTGAGATCGAGAAAAGGGATCATTAAAAACCTCTATAAATTTTAGTTTGCAGCATGGCTTTTGCGACATTACCATTCTAGCGATGGCCCGGAGGGATAACCGCCGGCTAGAACAACACGATCTACAGCAACGTCAGAAACTTAAAAATAATCAACGGCTACCGACCCCCATAATAAAAACACTTAAACCGACTCTAAGGCTATCTACTATGGTTCAGATATCGAACAATGTAACATCATTAATTATAATGTCAGGATTGTAACATTTGAGTGCCACCTCTGACATAAAGCCACTTAACACAGCACAGGTTTGCGTCCCAATTTCTTTTCCTGTTTTTATATCGTGACCAGTATCACCTACGAACCAATCTCTTTTGCTAAAAACAATACCACTTTCCAGTAGCAGTTCAGCTTTTGAGCTCTTCTGCTCCGTAACAAAAACACCTTCAAGAAAATCTAAAATAGCAAGCCTTTGAAGCTGTTTTTTTACTTGCTCAGCTGACTGTCTAGCTGTACAAACATAGAGCTTGTGATTACTACTCGCTCTATCTAGAAAACCTGCTAACCCTACTATCGGTGTATCCATTGCCAAATAATGATTATCCTCAATATCACCCATCCAGCAAGCAACAAAATTGTCAACCCTATCTTGCGAATATTGAAATTTATCCCTAATGATATCTTGATTACTACAACCCGAAAACTTTAGCTCCCAATAAGCATTGAAATCTAATTGCCTGTTATTTACCAAGTCACAAAAAAGCTCATAGAGCCTTTTCTTTGAGCAGATCAAAGTACCATCAAGATCAAATATTATTTTCATACTTATCTTTCATATAATTGTATTCTATTTTCAGCCCCTCCATTAAATCTATTTCTTTTTTTAACAGCGTCCCCAACAAAAGGCCATTATCAAAAAGCAAGTCCCTTTTCTCATGACTCGACTCTTTTTTATTTATTTTAACTTGTTGGCCACTAACTTCAATTATTTTATTTAGTAAGTCTCGAATTGAAACGGCAACACCAGAAGCCACGTTTATATCTAAATTCTTTTCAGATGACTCAAGTGAATTCAAAACCGACTCAACGACATCTTCAATAAAAATAAAACTTCTCAGCTCACTGCCATCCCCCCAGAGCTCTAAAGGTTTATTTTCTAAAATATTTCTAATAGCAGCAGGAAGTACTTTTTTATACTTTTCCTCACCCGGTCCGTATACATGACCAATACGTAAATTCATGTAAGTGATATTTCTCTGCTCTGAAAAAGCTTTTATCATTTTTTCGCAGTAGAGTTTTGATGAGCCATACAGACTGACAGGTTCAATTTTTGACTTTTCTGAAAGTTTTTGCTCAGCTGAAGCGTATACATCTAAACTACTTAAGTTCACGAATCTTTTTAAACTAGCAAATTCGTATGAAAGCAATTTATTTGTATAGCAAATATTATCAAAAGACCTGTCTAAATCATTTGCCTGACTTGCATCTTTAGGTGTAAATGCACCAGCGTGAATAACGTGAGTAATATCGTTGAAGCATTTTTCCTCTAAACCAAAATTATTGAAGGCTTTATATATCAGGCAATTCATATTGTTGATTTTTTTTGAAGCCAACGCTAGGACAGCACTCTTGCCATACATCTCTATTAAGGCATTACTAATGTGGCTACCTATAAAGCCTGACGCCCCCGTCAACAATACTTTCATTAAAAAACAATCTCTTGCTCGATACGCTCCTTAACAACCAATAAAGGTTCTATGTCCATACCTCGCATCCACATCAATCCATCCGTTAAAGGATTGATTAATCCATTAGCAATACCAATTCTTTCACCCAGGGCAAGGTTTTTAAATATTTCTGGAAAATTAACACCTGCTTCAGTAAAGAACCTGACTGTAGTAAAAAATCTTGATATATTAATTTCAGTGGGATTAGGAATGCCGTTTTTATCATAAGCCATATCCACTCCAAATATACCATGTGGCTTATCACTTACAGCCCTAACCGTATTCATAGCAACTTGAGTCACTAGGTCATCTGAAACGGTCACCCCTACTTTTGTTACCCCAGTTATACCAGAAATAGCTCTATTACCATGCGTCCAGCCTTCTCTGGCACGAGTTTGAGCAACAACCAACTCTCCTTCGTGCCAAATTGAAAGCCATGTCACTGTTTTAGGCGTTAGCATTTCTGCTGCGATAAAACCACCCCAACCCTTATAGTGGTCAATCCATGATTTAGCTAAAGCGTAATCATTGGTAGGTAAAGCGCCTTTGCCACCACCACCAATACCACTGTCTCTCAACCAAATTTTACCACCAACATCACTCAACTCTTTGAATGCTGTTTTCAGATCTTCTTCTGTATTAATTTGTATATTTTCGGGTACAACTACGCCCGCTTTCTTGAATGCTATATAGGACTTATATTTGTGCACACACGTATCAATTACCGAATGCTCAGGCATAAAAATTTTAGTGCCAGTAGCTTCGATATCTTTACGAATTAGGGAAGCATGATAAATTTCCAAATCATTTTGAAAATGAACAAGATCAGGCTTTTCTTTATTCAAAATCCCTAGAAGTCTTTCTTTGTAGCCACTTGTATTGGCATAGGGAACATAATATTTCTTATGAGCTTTTGATAGAATTAGGTCTGTAGGCTCTGAACCCATGCCTATAATGTAATTGTTGGGATTTTTTCGTAAGGAAAAAACCACACCTTCGGTTGGGGCACCACCTGCGCCAGCTATTAGTATTTTTTTCATACGTTATACATCTCTAAAAATTCGTCATAGTTACGAATGTAGTCTTCTTCATCGTAGTGTTCACTGGCGAGCACAAGCAATACACAATCTTCACTGAAGTCGTGCATTTCACCCCAGACCATTCTGTCTTGAAATAAACCAAGATTTGGCTGATTCAATTTGTAGGTTGTTTTTTCATTGCCATTATCTAATGTGACCTTGCAACTTCCACTTACGACGATTAAATACTGCTTAGTCTCATGGTGCGAATGCTGGCCTCTTGGTATTCCTGATTGTGTTCCGTAGATATAAAAAACTCGCTTAACCTCAAACGGCACATCAATACCAGACTCAATTGCTATGAGCTTCCCACGGTGATCACCAAGAATTTGGTGGTATTTAGTTGTCATTATGCTCTCACTAATTCCAGCAGGTACTGACCGTAGCTGTTTTTACTTAAGGCCATACCGATGCGGTGCAGATCATCGGCGTTCAACCAACCATTGTTGAACGCTATTTCTTCTAAACAAGCAATCTTATTGCCCTGCCGTTTTTCTATAGTCTCAACAAAATGCGAGGCTTCCAGCAGGCTTTCATGGGTGCCGGTATCCAGCCAAGCGAAACCGCGACCGAGTAGTTCGACATTGAGATCGCCACGTTCTAGGTAAGCCTGGTTGATGCTGGTGATTTCCAGCTCGCCACGATCCGAGGGGTTTACTTGCTTGGCTATTGCCACAACATCATTGTCGTAAAAATACAAACCCGTAACCGCAAAGTTGGATTTTGGCTTGAGCGGTTTCTCTTCGATGGATATGGCGCGCTTACTTTCATCAAACTCAACCACACCAAAGCGCTCTGGGTCTTTGACTTGGTAGCCAAATACGGTGGCACCCGTTTTCCTGGCTGCCGCTGCTTGTAGAAGGGGGCTGAAGCCTTGGCCGTAGAAGATGTTGTCCCCAAGCACCAAACACACAGAATCGTTGCCGATAAACTCTTCACCAATGATGAACGCCTGTGCCAGACCATCGGGGCTCGGCTGCACTGCATAACTAAGTCTAAGACCGAATTCGCTACCATCCCCCAGTAAACGCTGAAAACCACCGATATCATCCGGCGTGCTGATCAGCAGGATATCGCGTATACCAGCCAGCATCAGCACTGATAATGGATAATAGACCATGGGCTTGTCGTAGATTGGCAGCAGTTGCTTGGATACACCCTTGGTGATGGGGTAAAGCCGAGTGCCGGAGCCACCGGCGAGGATGATACCTTTCACTGACACTGTCCTTTATTCATTATAGGGCTACCCATGCATCAGCAACCAAGCTTACTGGAATTGCACGACTATCCACGATAGGCGAAGCCAGCGAACTGGAGTACTCCAGTGAGAAGTCAGCAGGCATGCATACGACAAACAGGCAGTGCCCCGACAGGGCTAAATTGAACATTTTCATAACTGGATCCAGCAATCGTTGCCGTCCCTAAACTCCTTAAAACCCGCGGGCACGCTGGGCGCAGGCGCGTGGTATCGCGCTCCCACAGATTGTGAGTTCGCTACGATCAGAGCATTACTGTTTCTAGAAGCGTCCAGGACTGATTGGATGAGGCTCGCCAGTCAATTCAGCCGAGCCTGGGCACTGCTACTCTGATCAGTGCGGATTCTAACCGTTCTTTATAATCGAATTCTCATTTTGTATGCTGCCTCTATAGAGGTGAAGCGCGGTGAATATGTGCGGCCATACCAAGATCCTCATAGGCACTTGCCAAAGCGCTCTTCAATGCGCTTCTAGCCCCCTCCTCCCCATGCACCAACCGAATCTCACTCGGCCACTGCCCCATCGCCGTCACGAACCCAACCAACCCAGCCTGATCGGCATGCGCTGAATAGCCACCGATGCTGTGCACGCCAGCACGGATATCATAGCGCTGGCCATCGAATTCTACATAGCCGTTACGCGGCCCGAAGCGCTGGATAGCGTGACCGGGCGTGCCGCGGGCCTGGTAGCCGACGAACAGAACGTCGTGCCGTGGATCGCCCAGCATGGCTTTGAGGTAGTTGACGATGCGGCCGCTGGAGCACATGCCGTTGCCGGCGATGACGATGGCCGGTCGCGCGCTGCTGACCAGGTGGTTGAGGATCTTCTGGTGGTCGGCGTGGCTGTCGATGGTGATCAGTTGGTCGAACGCCAGTGGCCTTCTGCCGGATTGAACGCGGGCCTGGGCTTCGTCGTTCCAATGGTCTTTCAGTTCGCGATAAGCTTGGGTGAAGCGGCTGGCCAGTGGTGAGTCCAGGATGATAGGCAGGCTTGGCCAGGTGATATCGGGTTTGTTTCCGTTGTTCTTTTGTGCGGGTGCGGCAGCTTCAGGGCTTTGTTGCGATTGAGATTTTTCGCGGACAGAGCCCGCTCCTAAAGGGAAAGCATCCTCAAACTGGGCGTCCAGTTTTTTGCTGTGAATGATGTCTTCGAGTTCGTAGAGCAGCTCTTGGGTGCGGCCGACGCTGAACGCTGGAATCAGTACGGTGCCGTTGTTGGCCAGGGCGTGTTCGATGACCTGTTCCAGGCGCTCGCGCCGGGTACTGCGGTCTTCGTGCAGGCGGTCGCCGTATGTACTTTCCAGCACCAGGATGTCGGCGCGGCGTGGCGGTACGCAGGGCTTGAGGATCGGAGCACCAGGCGCACCAAGGTCGCCGGAGAAGACGATACGTTTGCTACGCTCGCCGGCATCGCCTTGCAGGTCCACTTCCACGTAGGCGGAGCCGAGCATGTGGGCGGCGCGCTGCAAGCGAACCTTGGCGGTCAAGCCATCTGCGTCGTGCAGGGTGAACCAGTGGTTGTACGGGAGCGCGATGATTCGCTGCTGCACTTCCTTTATATAGCGCTCGACCTGTTTCTGATCGCGGCTGAAGGTCAGCTTGAAGGCGTCTTCGAGCACGATGGGCAGCAGTTTGGCGGAGGGCTCGCTACACAGGATCGGGCCCTTGAAGCCTGCGGCTAGCAGATAGGGAATGCGCCCAACGTGGTCAGCGTGCACGTGGGTAGCGATCAGTGCGCGAATGCCATCTAGCGGGAAGTCGATGATCTGGTGATCGGCTTTGGCGCCATGGGCGGACGCGTCGGCACCCTGGAAAATGCCACAGTCTATGAGGACGCTGCTGTTAGCCGCCATTTCTAGCTGGTGGCAGGAGCCGGTTACGCCATCTTGGGCACCGTGGTGGGTGATGCGGGGAAAATCCATCAGTTAATCCTTTAACTTTTGGTGGCGTGGCTAGGCGGGTCGATCCCCGGATTACGTTACGCCTTCGGCTAATCCAGGCTACTGCCACTTAGTGAGAATGATTGTGATAAGGAAACGGTGCAGGCAGACCAGGGTCATCGCTGGTGGATGAACATTATTCGTCTTCGTCCTCGTTTACCCGATCACGCAGCTCTTTGCCCGGTTTGAAGTGCGGGACGAACTTGCCGTCCAGGCGTACCGACTGGCCAGTTTTCGGGTTGCGGCCTACGCGCGGCGCGCGGTAGTGAAGGGAAAAACTGCCGAAGCCACGGATTTCGATCCGATCACCGGTCGCCAGCGCCTGGGCCATCTGTTCCAGCATGGTCTTGATGGCCAGCTCGACATCTTTGTTTGAAAGCTGTCCTTGGTGGGTGACGATTCTTTCGATCAGCTCCGACTTGGTCATACTTTTCCCTTCGTTTTCAAGCGGCTATGTCACTCGATGGAACGGTTTTAGCACGCTGATCAGCTTTTGAACAGTCTAAAAAATCACCAATTGAGAAAATGTGCATTGGTTGTTCAACAGGCACCCCAAGATTCGAGCAGGTGAGCGTAAGTTGTTGTATGGCTTGGGATGTTGGTTTTGCGGGTGCTTGGCAAGGTGCGTGGGTAGCGTGCGCGCCAGCTCATCAATACGAGAGGTGATCAAAATCTCGTTGTAGTCGTCCAACAGGATTAATGTGTTTGGATGTTCGAAAGGCCTCGCGTACCTCAGGAGAAAACCGTGTTGATTCCCGCCAGCCTGCTTGAGGCAGACACCCTCACCCGCTTGATCGAAGACTTCGTGACCCGTGAGGGTACTGACAATGGTGACGAAACACCGCTGGAAACCCGCGTCAGTCGTGTACGGCGTGCGCTGGACAAGGGCGAGGCAGTGATCGTGTTCGACCCGGAAAGCCAGCAATGCCAATTGGCGCTCAAGCGTGATGTGCCGAAGGAGTGGCTGGAGGAGGATGAGGCGTAAGCGCCAGCACTAGCGTGTTAGAGCGCGGATGCGGTCTGGTGAAATCTTGTGGCGAGGCTGCCATCGTTTCGCGCCGGGGGCGACGCTTGTATGTTCTAGGCTAGGTACCTGTCGAGGGGTGGAGGGACGTGCGAGGCTTCTGCAAGCGACAAGCCAGACAGTAGGAGAATTCCCCCACCCCTTACTCACCACAAGCGCCGATAAAGAATCCTTCGGTCGGAGCGACAACCCGAGCCGACAATACCGGCAAGCCTGCGCAACGTGAGTTTTCGACAGGTCGCTCAATCTTCACCGTCGGAGCACGCCATGACAAGCCCCACGCCCGTTATCGGTATCGATGTTGCTAAAGATTCCCTAAGCCTGTTTTGTGCAGCCTCTGGCCAGGCAATTGAGATCGGCAATGACACCCGCTCGAT
>NZ_FNBM01000002.1 GCF_900102335.1 Phytopseudomonas seleniipraecipitans | reverse complement strand
ATCGAGCGGGTGTCATTGCCGATCTCAATTGCCTGGCCAGAGGCTGCACAAAACAGGCTTAGGGAATCTTTAGCAACATCGATACCGATAACGGGCGTGGGGCTTGTCATGGCGTGCTCCGACGGTGAAGATTGAGCGACCTGTCGAAAACTCACGTTGCGCAGGCTTGCCGGTATTGTCGGCTCGGGTTGTCGCTCCGACCGAAGGATTCTTTATCGGCGCTTGTGGTGAGTAAGGGGTGGGGGAATTCTCCTACTGTCTGGCTTGTCGCTTGCAGAAGCCTCGCACGTCCCTCCACCCCTCGACAGGTACCTAGCCTAGAACATACAAGCGTCGCCCTCGGCGCGAAGCGATTGGAGGTTTGCTGCGCTATCAGCAAAGGCCAGTCCATTCGACGCGATGCCGGGCGTTAATTGAACCCGGCAAACTGCAAATAACCGTCGGTAATCTGCTTGCCCCACAGCAGCGCAATAAACCCGGCTATCGCCAAGTAAGGCCCGAAAGGAATCGGCGTACTGGTATTCGCATCACGTAGGCGCAGCATGATCACGCCCAGTACGGCACCGACCACCGAAGACAGCAAAATAGTCAGCGGAAGAATCTGCCAGCCGCCCCAGGCGCCCAGCATGGCCAGCAACTTGAAGTCGCCATAACCCATGCCTTCCTTGCCTGTGACCAGCTTGAACAGCCAGAACACCAGCCAGAGGCTCAGGTAACCCGCGACCGCGCCCCACAAAGCATCTCCAAGGCTGGTAAACAACCCAAAGTGGTTGGCAATCAACCCAAGCCACAGCAACGGCAACACCAACGAATCCGGCAAAAGCTGATGATCAGCATCGATCAGGCTCATCGCCAGCAAACCCCACGCCAGCACCAGCATCCCCGCCGCCTGCCAGCCGAAACCAAAATGCCAAGCGACGTAGGCCGACAGCAGCCCGCAGCTCAGCTCGACCAGTGGGTAGCGCAAGCTGATCTTCGCTTTACAGCCCGAGCATTTACCACGCAGAAACAGGTAGCTGATAACCGGGATGTTTTCCCAAGGGCGAATTTCATGCTTGCAGTGTGGGCAGCTGGAGTGGGGGAGTACCAGATTGTACGTCTCACCCTCCGGCTCAGTCGGTAGCTCCAGTACTTCACGCGCCTGAGCACGCCAGTCGCGGAACATCATCTTGGGTAGACGATGGATAACGACATTCAGGAAGCTGCCGACCAGCAGGCCAATAATCAGCACACAAAACACAAAGGCCGGCGTGCTGCCGGCCAAGAAATCGATAACTGTCATGGGTTAGACGACTGCGCCCAGCTGGAAGATTGGCAGGTACATGGCGATGATCAGACCGCCGACCAAAACGCCCAGCACGGACATGATCAGGGGCTCCATAAGAGCAGTGAGACCATCTACCGCGTTATCTACTTCCGCTTCGTAGTAACTGGCCACTTTATCCAGCATGGTATCCAGCGCACCGGACTCCTCGCCGATAGCCGTCATCTGCACGGCCATCGCGGGGAATACGTTGGTAGAGCGCATCGAGAAATTCAGCTGCATGCCGCTGGTTACGTCCTGCTTTACCTGATTAACGGCGTTGCGAAAGACCACGTTGCCGGTGGCCCCTGCTACTGAGTCTAATGCCTCTACCAAGGGCACGCCTGCGGCAAACGTAGTCGATAACGTGCGCGCATAACGAGCGACAGAGGATTTGTAGACGATATTGCCAACTACCGGAGCCTTGAGTACGGCGCGATCCAGGCCGTCGCGAAACTTTTCCGAACGCTGCTTGGCTTGCATAAAGGCATAGCCAGCAGCCACAAGTGCGATTATGAAGATAAACCACCACTCTTGAAGGCCTTCAGAAATACCAATCACGAATAGAGTAAAGCCCGGTAGCTCTGCACCAAAACTTGAGAAAACATCCTGGAACTGCGGCACCACCTTGATCAGCAAAATACAGGTCACTATTACGGCAACAACCACTACCGCAATCGGGTAGTTCATGGCTTTTTTGATTTTTGCTTTCAGCGCCTCGGTTTTCTCTTTGTAAGTGGCGACCCTATCCAGCAGGGTTTCTAGTGCACCGGCTTGTTCGCCCGCTTCAACCAGGTTGCAGAACAGATCATCGAAATACTGAGGTTGGGTGCGCAGCGCCGCAGCAAAGCTATTACCGGCTGCCACATGCTGTTTGATGTCATCGACCAGCTTGCGCATATTTGGGTTTTCCAGACCATCGGCGATGATGTCGAAGGACTGCAGCAGCGGAACGCCGGCCTTCATCATGGTCGCCATCTGCCGGGCGAACAGGGCAATGTCCATGGGCTTGATCTTTTTGCCGCCGCCGAACAGGGAAATACCCTTTTTGCGTACCTTGGTCGGATTGATCCCTTGTTTGCGCAGCTGCGCTTTGACCAGCGCCGGGTTTTGCCCATTCAGCTCGCCCTTGACCACAGACCCTTTGCGATCCTTGCCTTCCCAGACGAACGTGCTGGTCTTCACTGCCTTTGCTGCTGCCATGGTTAATCCTTGGTCACGCGGTTGACTTCCTCAAGGCTGGTCACGCCTTGCATGGCCTTCAGCAAGGCCGAGGTACGCAGGTCGTTGAAGCCGTCTTTGCGCATTTGCGCGGCAATATCGATGGAGTTGCCTTCCTCCATGATAATCCGCTGCAGGCTTGGCGTGTTTTTAACCACTTCATAAATACCGACACGGCCTTTGTAACCGTTTTTGCAATTTTCACAGCCAACCGGGCCGTACAGCTTGAAGGTGCCTAGTTTGCTTTCCGGGAAGCCTTCCTCCAGTAGCGCCTCGTTGGGGACGGGCATTTCTTTTTTGCAGCTGCCACAAAGCTTTCGTGCGAGTCGCTGAGCGATGATCAGGTTCACCGAGGTAGCGATGTTGAACGAGGGCACGCCCATATTGCGCAGGCGTGTCAGCGTTTCCGCCGCGCTATTGGTGTGCAGGGTAGACATCACCATATGGCCGGTCTGCGCAGCCTTGATGGCGATGGAGGCCGTATCCAGGTCGCGAATCTCACCAACCATTATGATGTCCGGGTCCTGACGCAGGAAGGCACGCAGCGCTTGGGTAAAATCCATGCCCTGCTTGGGGTTGACGTTGACCTGGTTGATACCTTCGAGGTTGATCTCTACAGGATCTTCAGCCGTTGAAATATTCACATCTGGAGTGTTGAGAATATTCAAACCGGTATAAAGGGAAACCGTTTTGCCCGAGCCCGTTGGGCCGGTTACCAGGATCATCCCCTGCGGCTGCTTGAGTGCGGCCATATACAAGTCTTTCTGGCTCTCCTCATAACCCAGCGCGTCGATGCCCATTTGCGCGCTGGAGGAATCAAGAATTCGCATCACGATCTTCTCGCCCCACAGGGTCGGTAGGGTGTTGACACGAAAGTCGATGGACTTGCTCTTGGAAATCTTCATCTTGATGCGGCCGTCTTGCGGCTTGCGTCGCTCGGAGATATCCAGCCCAGCCATCACCTTCAGGCGCGCAGAGATCCGTGGTGCCAGCTGTATGGGTGGGCGTGCCGTCTCGTGCAGAATGCCGTCGGTACGAAAACGTACGCGGTAAGTTTTTTCGTAGGGCTCGAAATGCAGGTCGGAGGAGCCGCCCTTGATCGCATCGAGCAGCATCTTGTTGACGAAGCGCACCACTGGCGCATCGTCAGCATCTTGTCCGCCTGCGTCACCCTTCTTGTCATCATCAACAGACTCGGTTTCCAGTCCGTCGAGGTCAACATCGCCCAGATCCTCCAGGCCGCTATGGCCGGTATCGAAGAACTTGTCGATGGCGTCACCGAGCTTGTCGTCTTCGACCAGCAGCGCTTCGGTAGACAGGCCGGTACTGAACTGGATATCCGTGACCGCCTGGTGGTTGGACGGGTCCGAGATGCCCACGAATAATTTATTGCCGCGGCGCCAAAGCGGCAGTGTACGGTGCTGGCGTGCCAGCTTTTCGCTGACCAAATCCCGGGGCTGGCTTTCTTTGTCCAGCGCATTCAAGTCGAAATAGGCCACGCCAAATTGATCCGCTGCCAGCTCAGCCAGGGCCCGGCTTTTCACCAGTTTGTTTTGGGCTAAATAGGTGACGAGCGACAGTTTATTGCGCTTGGCTTGGGCCTGCGCCTGCTGAGCGGCTTTCTCGTCCAGCAATTCAGCCAGCACAACCTGCTTGGCCAGGCCGGAAAGGGGGATATTGTCGCTCATGGGCACCTCGCTATCGAATGGGTGCGTTATAGCGCAGATGGCGGAGGCTGCCAAACGGCCGTCATCTGAGTGACGAAAAGTGTCACAAGGTGAGGAAACTGGTGTTATTGATCACGCGGTGGTGAGCGGTCTACTCGTATTAAGCGTGAGATATCTCCCAGGTCAAATGGGGAAATCCGGCTTTTTGAATAGTTGGCATGGCTTCTGCTTTATTTCTAGCAGGCTGTCTGCCTAGCACTTAATAGATTGGAGAGTAGTATGAAAGCTCAAATGCAAAAAGGTTTTACACTGATCGAACTGATGATCGTTGTTGCAATCATCGGTATTCTGGCTGCTATCGCTCTTCCTGCGTATCAGGACTACACCAAGCGCGCAAAAATGACAGAGGTGATTAACTTCATGGCTGCTGGTAAGACCGGAGTTGCTGAGGCTTTCGCCAATTCGAACTCTCTCACTGGGATCAATAATGCCAAAGCAGGTCTGGCAGCTGCGGGGGATATCAAATCTAAGTATGTTACGTCTGTTACGGTTACTGATGGTGTAGTTGTGGCAGTTCCTACAGGTATTGACAGCGCATGTGATGGTAAGTCGGTAACTTTGAGACCCGTAGAAAGCAACGGTGCACTTGCTTGGACTGGCTCTGCTGCAACTGAATGCGTTAAGTTTGTGCCTGCTAACTTCCGCAGCTAATCGCACTATGCGGATTGAGTTTGATTCGTAGGGTGGATTCGTCGAAGGCGTAATCCGTCATTTACCGCGAACCGACTAACTCCCTGCATCAACTGAACGCCTCGCCTTGTGCGGGGCGTTCTGCTGTTGGGGAATGCGGATACGATTTCATTCTAAGGCGGCGATTGGCGGATCAGTGCCTTATGCATCGGGGTGTGTGTCATGTCGCTGCCTTTTCAGTTGCACCGTACCTACTGTATTCGCTGTTATAAACGAACGGTTTTCCGTCGTGCAGCGCGCTCTGCTATCCGCTGATATATTCTGTTGGCATTGCCACTGGATGACGTTGCGTTGGTACATAATTGTCTGGAATATGTCATGTTACGGATGCAAGCCATCACGCTGGTTACAACGGCTTATGCCCTGCTGGGGTTACTGTTTGTCGCCTTCTGTTTCTCGGCTATTGGCATGTGGCATTTGGGCTATGGCTGGCATGACCAGCAGCGCTTCTATCAAATACTTTTGCTCTGCGCCTGTGCGCCGCTAGCCGCTTTGTTGCCGCAGGCGGCTTTGTCAGGAGCTGCGTTGCTGCTGTTAGCGGGCCTTTTTACGTTGGGCCTGTACTCGTCGCTGCTGGCGGCCTGGCCCGAGTGGGCGCTTAGAGAGTGGAGCCGTTATGTCGGCTTACTGCTGCTGGCTTTGGTGGCTAGTGGTTTGCGGGTGCGCGCGGCATGGGAGTACTTCATCCTCTGGGCAATGGCCGCTGTTGGCTTTATCCACGCCTATCAGTTTCTAGTTTATTACCTGATGGCTTTTGTGACCGGCATCCGCATGTTGGACGCTGATATTCTGTTCAGCGGATTTTCCAATCCAAGATTTTTTGGCCAGTTTCAAGTGATGCTTCTACCTGTGATGGCGCTACTTATAGAGAAGTGCCGCCAGCAACGGCGCACTGCTATTGCTCTATTACTGGGGTTGGCCCTGGTAACCCAATGGTGCATCGCTTTTACACTTGGTGGCCGAGGCATGTGGCTGGGCCTATTGGTTGGGCATCTGGCGTTGTTGCTGGTCAACTACCGACTATGGCGCATCTTGGCGTTGCAAGTAGGCGCAGCCCTGCTGGGTTGTTTGCTTTTTCTGCTGCTGTTCAAATTGATCCCGCAGTGGTTGGAGCTTGATCCAATTTTACGTGACAACCTGCGGGCCGGCCTTTCGGGTCGTGAGCGCATCTGGCAAATGGCATGGGAAATGGCCCTGGTCAATCCTTGGCTGGGGGTTGGCCCTATGCATTACTCAGCAGTTTATAACCCTATTGCCGCGCACCCTCACCAAGTGGTGCTGCAATGGCTCGCCGAGTGGGGTTTTCCAGCCGCATTTATGGCCCTTGCCCTGGGTGTTTGGGGCCTGCAGCATAGCGTTCGCCATTTGCGCGCGGTTGCCAGCAATGAGCTGGACGCAGGGCTGTGGCTGGCAATTCTTGGTGCGCTGGTGCTGGCCCAAGTTGATGGCGTATTCGTCATGCCCTATACGGAAACGTGGCTAGCCTTGCTCATCGGTATAGCTTTGGCACGCTGGGCCAAACCTGCAACACCGCTTCTCGCCCAGCAACTGGCTTGCGCCATTGTTGCCATCCCTGTGCTGGTGGTGCTTGGCAAAGTTCTGATTAATGAGGCCCCCGGACTGTTCCAAGACTATAACGTTCATATGGGGGTGCAGCGTATTGATGGAGCTCCGCGCTTTTGGTCGCAAGGCTGGATACCGAATCGCGGTGTCGCGGATTAACTCGTAAGATGGATTATCCGAAGGCGTAATCCGTCGTTTACCGCGACCCTGCTTTGGCTGCTGCCGTAACTGAACGCGGCCTTGTGCTAGGTGTTTTGCTTTCTGGGTTTGGTGTTGCCATGGTATGCGGCGGATTACGCCTTCGGCCAATACGCCCTATGCTTCATGTTGCATCGCGGTATGGCGGTTCGCTCGACCGGATTAGCGAAGCGTAATCCGTCGTTCCAGCGAATGCTGCCCTATCTGCTGCGACCACCCAGGTCTTGGCAGCGCTTCAGCAATTACGGCGGAAAAAACCTGAACCCCAAACCCTCCCTCCTTTCTACAGACCATTACCCAGCCGATGTTTCAAAAGGTTTCCCTTTCGTTGGCTGCAATGAATCGGATGGAGAGCTCTCGCATGACTACGGATGATGGCCGCCGGCCCTTGCGCATTACCCTGACAGCAGTGGTGATGTTTCTCCTCGGCGTAGTGATTGCTCTGGGCGGCGGTTATCTCGCCACCCTTGGCGGCTCGTGGTACTACCTCGTGGCGGGCATTGGTCTGCTGGTAGTCGCATGCCAGTTGTTTGCTCAGCGGCGGGCGGCGATTGGGCTGTATGGCCTGCTGCTGCTGGGCACCCTGGCCTGGACCTTCTACGAGGTCCGCTTCGATTGGTGGCAGCTGGCGCCGCGTATCGATCTCTGGTGCATCCTCGGTTTGTGGCTGATTTTGCCATTCGTGAACCGTCGTGTCGGTCGCCGTGGCGTTTGGCGCGATGGGGCCAGCGGTTTGTTGGGACTGGGTATCGTAGCCGGCGCGTTGATGGCCGGCTATTCGTTGACCCAGGATTATCATTCCATCGAGGGTGAGTTCAGCGATGCGCAAATGCAGGGTGGCACGCCGCAGGCGCTGGCCGGGCGTTCGCAAAGTGAGTGGCCGGCTTACGGCGGCTCCAAACAGGGGGATCGCTATTCGACCGCTGCGCTGATTACCCCGGAGAATGCCGACCAACTTGAGAAAGCCTGGGAATACCACACCGGGGATTTGCCCGGCGAAGGTGATCCCAGTGAGCTGACCAATCAGGTCACGCCGCTGAAAGTAGGCGATACCCTGTTCATCTGCACGCCACACAGCGTGGCGATAGCCCTGAATGCCGATACGGGTGAGGAGCGCTGGCGCTTCGACCCGAGCATCAACCGCGATGCCGAGTATTACCAGCACATGACCTGCCGCGGTCTTGCCTATCATGATGGCGGTGTCACCGCATCTGGGGCCTCGGTAGCCGGACAGCCTGAACAGCCGGCCGCTCGCTGCGAGCGTCGTCTGTTTCTGCCTACAAACGACGGCACCTTGATTGCCCTGGATGTGAATGACGGCCAGCCGTGCGAGGAGTTCGGTGACGGCGGTACGGTCGACCTCAAAGCTGGCCTGGGTGACGGTGCATTGGGTGTCTACCTACCAACCTCACCTCCGGTGGTCACCGAAAAACTGGTAATTCAGGGCGGCTCGATTACCGATAACGGTTCGGTAGACTCGCCTGGCGGCGTCATTCGCGCCTATGACGTGAAGACTGGCGCGTTGGTGTGGAATTTCGATCCGGGCAATCCCGACGCTACCGAGCCGCTCGCGCCAGGTGAGACCTATGTGCGCAGTACGCCCAACTCCTGGACGATCGCCACGGCTGACGAAGCGCTGGGGCTGATCTATATCCCCACCGGCAACCAGACGCCGGATCAATGGTCGATTCCGCGAAATGAGTTGGCCGAGCGTTTCACCGACACCCTGGTGGCGCTCGACCTGGCGACGGGCAAGGTGCGCTGGGAGTTCAAGACGGTTCACCATGACCTTTGGGATCGTGATCTGCCGTCACAGCCAACGCTGGTCGATATCGATGGCGCGCAGGGCAAGGTGCCGGCGATTATTCAGCCCACCAAGCGCGGTGATCTCTATGTGCTTGATCGCCGCACCGGTGAGCCCATCGTGCCGGTCAACGAGATGCCCGTGCCGCAAGGGACGGATTACGGTGACACTACCGCTGCGACCCAGCCGACATCGGCACTCAGCTACGCGCCTGATGAGCCACTGCGTGAGCGCGACATGTGGGGCGGCACGCCGCTGGATCAGATGATGTGCCGTATCCAGTTCCGCAAGCTGCGTTACGAGGGCGACTTTACCCCACCGTCGCTGCAAGGCTCGCTGATCTATCCCGGTAACGTTGGCACGTTCAATTGGCCTTCGGTGGCGGTAGACCCGAGCCGGCAATTGCTGTTCGGGGCACCGAATTATCTGGCGTTCATTTCGCAGATGGTCAAACGCAGCGATGTGGAGGCCGAGGAGCGCCGCGGCGGTGGTGAAACCGGGTTGCAGCCGAACCTCGGCGCGCCATACATGGTTCGCCTGGAGCCCTTTCTGTCGGTGCTCGGACTGCCATGCCAGTCGCCACCATGGGGCTATGTGACGGCTGTCGACCTGCGCACCATGAAGAAAGTCTGGATGCACAAGAACGGCACCAGCCGTGATAGCGCCCCGCTTGGGCTGCCTTTCCCGGTCGGTACACCTGCATTGGGCGGCCCGATCGTCACCGCAGGTGGTGTGGCATTCATGAGCGGCACGCTGGACTACTACCTGCGCGCGTACGACCTGAAAACCGGCAAGGAACTGTGGAAAGGGCGCCTGCCCGCTGGCGGTCAGGCAACGCCCATGACTTATGTGTCGGAGAAAACCGGCAAGCAATATGTCGTGCAAATGGCGGGTGGCCACGGCTCGTTCGGCACCAAGATCGGCGACTCGGTCATCGCCTGGACGTTAGCGGAGGACAAGCAGTAGGCAGTAACTGTCCGATCAGAACGGGTTGGCGCTTCCTGGTCAGTCACAGAAGCGCCATCATTCCAGGGAGATTTGTGTAGCCTGGCGTTGAGCGAAGCGATACCCAGGAGTGCACTTGCCGACCTGACCTTTATCCGCAACGCAAAAAACAACCGGCCTCTAGGGCCGGTTCTTTTTTATCCAACTGCACATCCGCAGCGGATCAATGATGCTCGCGCGTCGCGCGGAATTTCACGTCTGGCCAACGCTCTTCCATCAGGCTCAGGTTGACGCGCGTCGGCGCCAGGTAAGTAAGGTGGCCGCCGCCGTCGAGGGCGAGGTTCTCCACAGCCTTGTTGGAGAATTCCTCCAGCTTCTTCTTGTCGCTGCACTCGATCCAGCGGGCCGACCAGACAGTGATCGGCTCGTAGCCGCACTCGACCTTGTATTCCTCCTTCAGGCGGCTGGCGACCACGTCGAACTGCAGCACACCGACGGCGCCGAGGATGATGTCGTTGCTGCGCTCGGGGAAGAACACCTGGGTGGCGCCTTCCTCGGCGAGCTGCTGCAGGCCCTGGCGCAGTTGCTTGGACTTGAGCGGGTCCTTCAGGCGCACACGGCGGAACAGTTCCGGGGCGAAGTGCGGGATGCCGGTGAAGCCTAGCGCCTCGCCTTCGGTGAAGGTGTCGCCGATCTGGATGGTGCCGTGGTTGTGCAGGCCGATGATGTCGCCGGCCCAGGCTTCCTCGAGCATTTCACGCTCGCTGGAGAAGAAGGTCAGGGCGTCGCCGATGCGCACGTCCTTGCCGGTGCGCACGTGGCGCATCTTCATGCCCTTCTCGTACTTACCCGAGCAGATGCGCATGAAGGCGATGCGGTCGCGGTGCTTGGGGTCCATGTTCGCCTGGATCTTGAACACGAAACCGCTGAACTTCTCTTCCACCGGTTCCACGGTGCGTTCGTTGGCCACGCGGGCCAGCGGGCGAGGAGCCCAGTCGACCACGGCATCGAGCACATGGTCGACACCGAAATTGCCCAGCGCGGTACCGAAGAACACCGGCGTCAGTTGGCCGTTGAGGAACTCGTCCTGATCGAATTCATGGCAGGCGCCCTGCACCAGCTCCAGCTGCTCGACGAAACGATCGTACTCATCACCCAGGTGGGCGCGGGCTTCGTCGGAGTCGAGTTTCTCGATGATCTTGGTGGCGGTGCGCTCGTGGCCATGACCTGGCGTGTAGACGATGATGTAGTCGTCAGCGAGGTGGTAGACACCCTTGAAGTCGCGGTAGCAACCAATCGGCCAGGTAATCGGCGCGGCCTTGATCTTCAGCACCGCCTCGATTTCGTCGAGCAGCTCGATCGGGTCGCGAATGTCGCGGTCCAGCTTGTTGATGAAGCTGACGATGGGCGTGTCGCGCAGCCGGCACACGTCCATCAGCGCAATGGTGCGTGGCTCGACGCCTTTACCGCCGTCGAGCACCATCAACGCCGAGTCCACCGCAGTCAGGGTGCGGTAGGTATCTTCGGAGAAGTCTTCGTGGCCGGGGGTGTCGAGCAGGTTGACCATGTGCTCGCGGTAGGGGAACTGCATCACCGAGGTGGTGATGGAAATCCCGCGCTGCTTCTCCATTTCCATCCAGTCGGAGGTCGCGTGGCGGTCGGATTTACGCGACTTGACCGTACCGGCCACGGCGATGGCCTGCCCCATCAGCAGCAGCTTCTCGGTGATGGTGGTCTTACCGGCGTCGGGGTGCGAGATGATGGCGAAAGTACGGCGCTTGGCGACTTCGGCGGCCTGAATGGTCATGGATACGTGCCTGCTTGAAAGCGTTGGCGGGCCTGTAGGCCCGGAAAAATGCGCGATTATAGCGGGAAACGCAGTGGGGCTGGGCATCTCCTGTCTGGTGTGGGGCAGCCTGGTGCTGGAATCATCGTTGCCGGTAGGATCGTCTCTTCTTTCAGGTTCGAGGTGAGCATGGCTATCCGGTTAGCGCGTGGAGTCGTGATGGGCGGGCTGGTGCTCACGTCTTCTGTGGCCCTGGCGCAGTTGCCGGAATGTCGGGTGGATTTCCCCTATGGCTCGACGAGGAGCCTGCCGCTCGCCGCCACGACTGAAACGCGTAGCGTCGGGCTTTCCGGTCGTGATGACATCGGTCCAGGGATGCTCTTCGCCTGGCGCGACGAGGGAGTGCGCGAGCTGTGGATGAAGGACACACGCGTTGCGTTGTCGGCGGCCTTTATCGATGCCCATGGCGTGGTGCGCAAGGTGGTCGATATGCAGCCCTATAGCCTGGAGCGGCATGGCTCCAATGAGCCGGTGCGCTACATCATCGAAGTGGGCACAGGTGGCTTCGGCGCACTCGGCGTGGTGGTCGGCAGCCGCGTCGGGATCGTCTGCGCAGATGCCGGATAATCGCAGCCTGACCGCAGGAGCCGCGCCCCCGCGGCGAATCTGTGAGGCAACGCCGATGTAGCGGCAAGGTTGCAATCGTTTCGCGCCGAGGGCGACGCTCCTACACGACCGACGACACACGCCCCTATTGTAGGAGCCGCGCCCTCGCGGCGAATGGTGTGGGCAACGCTGATGTAGCGGCGAGGCTGCACTCGTTTCGCGCCGAGGGCGGCGCTCCTACACGGGAGGCCGATTCCATTGGGCGCCTTCAAAGGGCGGCAATCCATGCAAGTAGCCGCCTGATAATTCGGCTGACGGTCGCCTAGGCGCTGCTGTTACACTATCACTCCTCGCAAATCCGCATCCTTTCCGATACCAGGAGCATCCGGTGCCCGTCGTGTTCGTCGCCGCCTCCCAACTGCCGACTCCGTTCGGCGTGTTTACCATGCATGGCTTTCTCGAAGAGGCCACCGGCAAGGAGCATGTCGCTCTGACCTTCGGTAATGTGGCTGATGGCGAGCCGGTACTGGGGCGTCTGCATTCCGAGTGCCTGACCGGTGACGCTTTGTTCAGTCTGCGTTGCGACTGCGGCTTCCAGCTGGAAGGGGCGCTACGCGCGATCGCCGAGGAAGGCCGTGGCGTGCTGCTCTATCTGCGACAGGAAGGCCGTGGCATCGGGCTGCTCAACAAGATCCGTGCTTACGAGTTGCAGGACGCAGGCGCCGATACCGTCGAAGCCAACGAGCGCCTGGGTTTCGGCGCAGACATGCGCGACTACGCGATCTGCCTGCCGATGCTGCAGCACCTGGGCATCACCTCGCTCAAGCTGATGACCAACAACCCACGCAAGGTCAAGGCGCTGGGCGACATGGGTATTCCCGTCGCCAACCGTGTGCCACTGCAATTGGGCCACAACCCGCACAACAGCAAGTACCTGGCCACCAAGGCCGGCAAGCTCGGGCACATGCTCGGCAAACTGCACCAGGGCGAGGTCGAGCGGCCTTGACCCGCGCCGCGGTCAAGCGCCGGTTGGCCCTGCTCTGGTGGCGGCAACTGGCACTGACCTTGGCTCCGCTGCTGGTGATCAACTTCATGTTCGGCATCAGCCGCCAACCTGGCGTGCTGGCCATGCCGCTGTTCGTCGCGGGCTTGGCCTCCTTGTTCGTTAGCCTGCCGCTTTTCGGTGGTTACAAGCGTGCGTTGTTTGCGACCGCCAAAGCGCTGAACACCGCTGACGAGCCGGCTGCCTGGCTGACCCTGGCCGAGCGCCGCCGTGCTGCATTGCTCGGCGCCGGGCTGCCGGCATGGATCGCCGCCCTAGCCGTCTTCGCCGGGTTGGAGGCGGTGCCGCTGGTATTGCTGGCGCTGGCCAGCATCGTAGTGCTTTACCTCTATCGTATTCCTCGGCAACTGGGCTGATGCAGCGCGTTCTGCTGGCGCTTGTGCTGTCGATGCTGCAGGTGGCGTCGCTTTCCGCCGCGGATCGTGTGGTCAGCCTGGCGCCATCACTGAGCGAAATTGTCGTCGAGTTGGGTGCCGTTGATCGTCTGGTCGGTGTGCTCGACGGGGGCGAGCGGCCTGTGGCGCTGGCGCATCTGCCTTCCGTCGGGCGCTATGGCCAGCTGGAAATGGAAACTCTCCTGGCGCTTCAGCCAGATCTGCTGCTGGTGTGGCCAGGTAGCGTCAGCGCCGCTCAGCGCGAACAACTCAAATCGTTCGGTATTCCTCTGCTGGTGCTCGAGCCTCGCTCGCTGGATGAGCTGGCGGGTCAGTTCGTGCAGATTGGGGAGCGCCTCGGGCGGGCAGAGCAGGGGAGGCGTCTGCACGAGCGCTTCGTTGCCGGGCTTGCCGCGCTGCGTGCTCGATACCACCGCGCGCAACCCCTGCCGGTGTTCTATCAGGTCTGGGATGCGCCGCTGTACACCATCGGCGGTCGGCAGATCATCAGTGATGCGCTGCAGATCTGTGGCGCGCGCAGTGTCTTTGCCGATGTGCAGCTTCCCGCCCCCCAGGTCAGCGTCGAGTCGGTGCTGTTGCGTGACCCTGCGGCGATCATCGCTGGCGACGCCCGCCAACTGCAGGCCTGGCGGCGTTGGCCGGAGCTTTTGGCGGTAAAGCGCGGGCAGTTGCTGGTGCTGCCGGACAACGGTCTGGAGCGGCCCAGTTTCCAGATGCTCGACGCGACGGCCAAGCTCTGCGACGTATTAGCGCCCGCACGGTGACAGCCGTCGCAACGGCACCACGGCACATGTGCGAAGGCGCTGGTAAAGCGCGCTGGCAACTGGCAGATTGGCTGCCTTACTGGTCGTTGCAGATGTTATGAAAGCCCCCGTCTCCCCTTGGTTTTCCCCCGCCAGCGCCTTGATCGTTGGCGCCGCGCTCCTGCTGGTCTTCCCACTGAAACTGCTGCCGAGTCTGTTGGCCGGGCTATTGGTGTTCGAGCTGGTCAATCGCCTGGCCCGCCCCATGCAGCGGCTGTTTGCTGGTCATCTTGGCCGTCTGTTGGCGGTCGGCCTGCTCAGCGTGCTGGTGATCGCCGTGCTTGGCCTGGTATTCGCTGGCGGCTTCTCGCTGGTGATGCATGAGCTGAACAACCCGGGCCGGTTGATGGGCAAGTTGCTCGGGGTGATCGATCGCGCGCGCGAGCAGTTACCGGAAGCGCTGGTGGCTTACTTGCCTGCCAACGTCGACGATATCCGCATCGCGCTGCACGATTGGTTACGTGGGCACATCAGCGAGCTGCAGTTACTCGGCAAAGGCGCGGTGCACATGTTCGTCACCATTCTGATCGGCATGATTCTCGGGGCGGTGATTGCCTTGCAGAGTGTGCCCGAGCCGGGCCAACTCAAGCCCCTGGCCGGCGCGTTACTGATCCGCGTGCAGCGCTTCGTCGAGGCGTTTCGTAATATCGTCTTCGCACAGATCAAGATCTCTCTGCTCAATACCACCTTTACCGGCATCTTCCTGATGGGCGTGTTGCCGCTCTTCGATGTGCACCTGCCGCTGACCAAGACGCTGATTCTGATCACCTTCGTGGCCGGCTTGCTGCCGGTGGTCGGCAACCTGATTTCCAACACGGCGATCTTCGTGGTTGGTCTGTCGATGTCGATCTGGGTGGCGCTTGGCGCGCTGGCTTACCTGATCGTCATCCATAAGGTCGAATACTTCCTCAACGCCCGCATCGTCGGCGGCCAGATCAAGGCGCGTGCCTGGGAGCTGCTGCTGGTCATGTTGGTATTCGAGGCGGCCTTCGGGATCGCCGGCCTGGTTGCTGCACCTGTGTATTACGCCTACCTGAAGAGCGAGCTCAAGGCTCAGGGTTGGGTCTGAGGGCCTGGATCCGTGCGCTCTGTGCCGACGGTGGGGCAGGATGGCGCCTGTGGGCAAAACCTGGGTATCGCTTCGCTCAACCCAGGCTACGGGCTGAGCGCCAGAGTTGGGTATAGGCGGGGTATCGCTAGCGGACCGTAGCGAGAGGGATGCCTCGGAAGCGGGGTGAATGGTTTGATGGGGCGATAAGGCGTGGCCCAGCCCAAAGAAGCCACTATGGCTCTCGCTTTTCGTAGCCTGGGTAGAGCGAAGCGAAACCCAGGAAGCGATCCCGGGTTCAATTACGATCTGCTGATTTTGCTCTCTACGCTGGCTGTCGCTGCTGCCCAAGCCGCGTGCGGATAGCGGCTTCGATCCCGGCTTCGTCCAGGCCGCATTCGGCCAGCATCTGCTCGGGACGCGCATGCTCGACATAGCTGTCGGGCAGGCCGAGGTGCAGCATCGGTTGGAGCGTGCCGCTACGGGCAAGGAATTCGCTGACGGCGCTGCCCGCGCCGCCCATCACGCTGTTTTCCTCGATGGTCACCAGCAGCTCGTGGCTGGCGGCCAGTTCGCTGACCAGTGCTTCGTCCAGCGGTTTGACGAAACGCATGTCAACCACGGTAGCGTTTAGCGTTTCGCCGACGCGCAGTGCCTCGGCCAGCTGCACGCCGAACACCAGCAGGGCAACGCCCTGACCCTGGCGACGGATCACGCCCTTGCCGATCGGCAGTGGCGTCAGCGCGCGGTCAATCGCGGCGTTCGGGCCGCTGCCACGTGGATAGCGCACCGCTGCTGGGCCTTTGAACTGGTAGCCGGTGGTGAGCATGTGGTGCAGCTCATTCTCGTCGCTCGGCGTCATGATCAGCATGCCGGGCACGCAACGCAGGTAGGAGAGGTCGAAGCTGCCCGCGTGCGTCGGGCCGTCTTCGCCGACCAGGCCGGCACGGTCGATGGCGAAGAGCACGTCAAGGTTCTGCACCGCAACGTCGTGGATCAACTGATCATAGGCGCGCTGCAGGAAGGTCGAATAGATCGCCACCACAGGCTTGGCCCCTTCGCAGGCCATACCAGCGGCGAGGGTCACTGCGTGCTGCTCGGCGATGGCCACGTCGAAATAGCGGTCCGCATACTGCTCGCTGAAGGCCACCAGGTCGGAGCCTTCCTTCATGGCCGGGGTGATGGCCATCAGGCGTTCATCGCTGGCCGCCATCTCGCACAGCCACTGACCGAATACGCTGGAGTACTTCGGCCCGGAGGGTTTCTTCACCTTGGCGGGCGCGTTGATCGGCTCCAGCTTGGTGATGGCGTGGTAGACGATCGGGTCGACTTCGGCTGGCGCGAAGCCCTTGCCCTTCTTGGTGACCACGTGAAGGAACTGCAGGCCTTCGAGGTCGCGCATATTGCGCAGCGTGGCCAGCAGGGTCGGCAGGTCATGGCCGTCGATAGGGCCGATGTAGTTCCAGCCCAGCTCTTCGAACATGGTGCCGGAGACCAGCATGCCCTTGGCGTGTTCTTCAGTCTTGCGGGCAATTTCCCAGGCGCCAGGCAGCTTGGAGAGCACCTTTTTGCTGCCTTCACGCACGTTGGCGTAGGTGCGGCTGGAGAGAATCTTCGCCAGGTAGTTGGACAGGCCGCCGACATTCTTGGAGATCGACATGTCGTTGTCGTTGAGCACCACGAGCATGTTGGCTTTGACATCTGCCGCGTGGTTCAGCGCTTCGAAGGCCATGCCGGCGGTCAGTGCGCCGTCGCCGATCACCGCCACCGATTTGCGTTTGCTGCCTTGGCGCTGGGCGGCGATGGCCATGCCCAGTGCGGCGCTGATCGAGGTGCTGGAGTGGCCGACGCCAAAGGTGTCGTATTCGCTTTCCGAGCGGCGTGGAAAGGCGGCGATGCCGTCCTTCTGGCGCAGCGTGCTCATGCGCTCGCGGCGGCCGGTGAGAATCTTGTGCGGATAGGCCTGGTGGCCCACGTCCCACACCAGTCGATCGTCCGGGGTATCGAACACGTAGTGCAGCGCAAGGGTCAGTTCGACCACCCCGAGGCCCGCGCCGAAGTGCCCGCCGGTCTGGCCGACCGTGTAGAGCAGGTACTGGCGCAATTCGTCCGCCAGGGTCTCCAGCTCGGCTTCGCCGAGGCGGCGCAGCTCATCCGGCGTGTTGGCGCGGTCGAGCAGCGGCGTCAGCGGGCGTTCGCGGGGAATCTCGTGGAAAGTCGTCGGCATCAGGCGAGTCGTTATAAGAATTCAAAGAATGGAGCAGTCTACCTGATGCAGCGATCCGTGCCCAAGATGGGGACGGCGCGGATCGCAGCAGGGGCGTGCCAGATCAGACAATCCAGGCGGTGTTTCAGTTGCGCCTTTCGACGATATAACGCGCCAGTTCGCGCAGCGGCTCGGCGGTATGGTCGAACGGGCGCAGCGCGTGCAGCGCCTGATCGCGTAATTCGAAAGCGTACTGGCGCGCCGCTTCCAGGCCTAACAGCGCCGGGTAGGTGGGCTTGTCGTTCGCCTGGTCTTTGCCCTGAGTCTTGCCCAGCGTCGCGGTGTCGCTCTCCACGTCGAGGATATCGTCCTGCACCTGAAAGGCCAGGCCGACGGCACGCGCGTAGGTACTCAACGCAGCCAGGCTGCGTTCGTCGGAACGCCCGCTGGCCAGGGCGCCGAGGCGCACGCTGGCTTCGATCAGCGCACCGGTCTTGTGGCGGTGCATGATTTCCAGCGCCGGTTGCTGCAACTGCTGACCGACCGAGCCGAGGTCGATGGCCTGGCCGCCGACCATGCCTGCCGGGCCTGCTGCGTCGGCCAGCGCACTGAACATGCTCAGGCGCACGTCTGCGTTTTGCGGGTTGCGTTGGTCACTGGCGAGTACGGCGAACGCGAGGCTTTGCAGGCCGTCGCCGGCGAGAATCGCGGTGGCTTCGTCGAACGCTTTATGAGTGGTTGGCTGACCACGGCGCAAGTCGTCATCGTCCATGGCCGGCAGGTCGTCGTGCACCAACGAGTAAGCGTGAATCAGCTCCACGGCGCAGGCCGCGCCATCGGCCTGCTGCGCCGCGCCACCAAGGGCTTCGCAGGCGGCGTAGGCGAGCAGCGGGCGAATACGCTTGCCACCGTTGAACACGCTGTAACGCATGGCCGCATACAAGCGTTCGAGCTCGGCGCGTGGTGCCGCGAACAAGGGCTCCAGAGCGGCATCCACCTGTTTCTGGCAGCGCGCCTGGTAGCTGGCGATCATAGCGGCTCGTCCGTTTCGAACGGCGCGGCTTCCAGCGCGCCATCGCGCTCTAGAAGAATCTGCACTTTCTGCTCGGCCTGGGTCAGCGAGGCCTGGCAGTCACGGGTCAGGCTGATGCCCTGCTCGAAGGCGCTCAGTGACTCCTCCAGCGACAGTTCGCCGTTCTCCAGACGCTCGACAATGGTTTGCAGCTCGGTGAGGGATTGCTCGAAATCGAGCGCGGCTTTCTTACGGGCCATGTCAGGAATTCTCAGGCTTGGTTCGCGGTCGCGGCGACACTAGCAGAGCCCTGGGTCGCGGGCAATCAACGGCGGCGTAGCTGATTTGTATGGATATACAGTATTCTGGTGGCTGCTCAGTCGACCGTGACGCTGCCTCATGCGCCTGTTTCTCTGCGAAAAGCCCTCTCAAGCCAAGGATATCGCCAGCGTGCTGGGTGCCACGCGGCGTGGCGACGGCTGCTGGCTGGGCAACGGCGTCACGGTTACCTGGTGCATTGGTCACCTGCTGGAAACCGCACCGCCGGATGCCTACGACGCGCGCTATAAACGCTGGGTGCTGGCGGACCTGCCCATCGTGCCGCAACAGTGGAAGATGCGCGTCAAGCCCAAGACCGCGGCGCAGTTCAAGGCGGTCAAGCGGCTGCTGGGCGAGGCGACGGAGCTGGTGATTGCCACTGACGCCGACCGCGAGGGCGAGATGATCGCCCGCGAATTGCTCGACCATTGCCGCTACCGTGGGGCGATCCAGCGCCTGTGGCTGTCAGCGCTGGACGATACGTCGATTCGCAAGGCGCTGGCCGCGCT
This sequence comes from Phytopseudomonas seleniipraecipitans, assembly GCF_900102335.1. Classification (GTDB taxonomy): domain Bacteria; phylum Pseudomonadota; class Gammaproteobacteria; order Pseudomonadales; family Pseudomonadaceae; genus Aquipseudomonas; species Aquipseudomonas seleniipraecipitans. Next base: position 611,413 of record NZ_FNBM01000002.1, on the reverse strand, counting down.
CAAACCCGGTGCCAGCACCTACAACCTCTATCAATCGGCGCTCGGGCGCTCGCGGGCCGATTGGCTGATCGGCATGAACATGAGCCGTCTGTTTACCCTGCTGGGTCGCAAGTCCGGCTATCAGGGCGTGCTGCCGGTCGGCCGGGTGCAGACGCCCACCCTTCGCCTCGTGGTCGACCGTGATCGCAGCATCGCTGACTTCATACCGCTGCCGTTCTGGGCCATCGATGTGACGCTCGACGGCAACGGTACGCCGTTCACTACCCAGTGGCGTGCTCCGCAAGACGACTGTGACGAGCAAGGCCGCTGCCTGCGCCAGGAGATCGCGCAGCGCGCGGCTGACGAGATCCGAGCCGCCGAACACGCCCAGTTGCAGCAGCTGAAAACCGAGCGCATGCGCGAAGCGCCGCCACTGTTGTTCGACCTCGGCACCCTGCAGCAGGTGTGCTCGAAGAAGCTCGGTCTGGGCGCCCAGGAAACCCTAGACATCGCTCAGAAACTCTACGAAACCGACAAGCTGATTACCTACCCACGTAGTGATTGCGGCTACCTACCGCTGAGTCAGCACGGCGAAGCGCCGGCGATTCTTGCAGCGTTGGGGCAGGCCGATCCGGGCCTGCGTGATGTGCTCGGGCATACCCAGGCGCAGCGCCGCTCACGGGCCTGGAACGATGCCAAGGTCAGCGCGCACCACGGCATCATCCCGACCCTTGCTGCTGGCGGCCTGGCGCGGCTGAGCGGGCGACCGCGAGCCGTGTACGAACTGATCCGCGCACGCTATCTGGCGCAGTTTCTGCCCAACCACGAATACGACCGGACCCAGGCCGATTTCGACTGTGCCGGCCACACGCTTCGTGCGGTCGGCAAGCAGGTGGTCGAGCCCGGCTGGAAACGCGCGTTGCCGGAAGCCCTGGCGCCTGCCAAGGGCCGCGAGGCACCCGCATCGCAGGCCTTGCCGGCGTTGCAGCAAGGGCAGCGCTACCCGGTGCGCGAGGTCGTGCTCAAGGATCAATTCACCCAGCCGCCCAAACCGTTCACCGAAGGCGACCTTATCCAGGCCATGAAGAATGTGGCGCGGCTGGTTGAAGACCCGCGCCTCAAGCAGAAGCTCAAGGACACCACCGGCATCGGTACCGAAGCCACCCGCGCCGGCATCATCCAGGGGCTGCTCGACCGTGGTTACCTGACCAAGCAGGGCAAAGCGCTGGCGGCCACCTCGGCGGCTTTCGGACTAATCGATGCGGTGCCGCGTGCCATCGCCGACCCCGGTACCACGGCGATCTGGGAGCAGGCGCTGGACATGGTACAGAGCGGTGAAATGCCCCTCGAAGAGTTCGTCGCCAAGCAGTCGACCTGGATGGGCAAGCAGATCGAGCGTTGCCTCGGTTTGCAATTGAACATCAGCGGCCCGCCGCCAGCAGGGCGTCCAGCCTGGAAAGGCAAACGCAAAGCTGCCCCGCGCAAAGGTGCGCCTGCCAAGCGTGCGGGCGCGGGCGCCACAAAGGCCAGGCCGAAGTAAGCCGTTGCGACTTGCTTGACGCATACAGCGCAGGACGCTGCGCCAGGTCGTACTCGGTAGCTCGGTAGGGTGGATGACGCTCTTCTCATCCACCGTGCGGTTGTGGCTGGTGAGCGTGTGAAGCGTCGTTCATCCGACGGTTATCTGCGTCGCATGATGCAGAGGCGGTTTCCCGTCGAGCACTGCAGTGCTCGGTAGGGTGGATGACGCTCTCCTCATCCACCGTGCGGTTGTGGCTGGTGAGCGTGTGAAGCGTCGTTCATCCGACGGTTATCTGCGTCGCATGATGCAGAGGCGGTTTCCCGTCGAGCACTTGTAGTGCTCGGTAGGGTGGATGACGCTCTTTTCATCCACCGATGCGATAGCGGGTGGTAAACGGGCTGAGGCGCCATCTACACGACAGCTGTCGCCGTTCAGGCAGGGCCGCCCATGCACTGTTTGCGTTGGCAAAGTATTCCCAAATGTAAATTTTCCGTTACCATCCGGTCCGTTGTATTTAATGAACAGGTTTCATTCGCGTGCCTGGGCGCTGGGCTTACCCTTCCAATGGCCGGTTTTCCTAGAGCTTTAACCACTCTGGATAGCGGATAAAACGTATTGAAAGTAAGGGTTCAGCTCGCCTCGAGCTGGGCTGGTTGTGGAGTAAAACGAACATTCAAGCCGGTGTGCCGGGAATATTCGGTGACACCGCTGCGGTAATGGCTCAGCACATTCACACGAGTGGAGCGGGGTCGTCCTCTGAATCAACCGGATGGATTTCGGCAAGGATTGTTGCCCGAGACCGGCTCAGGCCGGATCCGGAAGCGCTCATATGGAAAGCGATCACGACAACGGCTGCTCATCGCAGGCCTGTTGCCGTGGTGTGTGGATATCCCGAGGGCGGCCTGGCTTCAACTGTTTCCAGCAAAATCAATAAGAGGTAGTCCTTCTATGGATGCGGTAACAGCCGACAAGGCAAAGCAGGAGCACGAGAGCAAGCTCAGTGCATCGTTGAAGCCAAGGCACCTCACCATGATGTCTATCGCCGGGGTGATCGGCGGCGCGTTGTTCGTCGGCTCCGGCAGCGTGATCCACAGCGCTGGCCCGGCTGCCGTCCTGGCCTACCTGGCGGGTGGCATCCTGGTGGTGCTGATCATGCGCATGCTCGGCGAGATGGCCACGTCATCACCCGACACCGGCTCCTTTTCCACCTACGCCGAGCGCGCCATCGGGCGCTGGGCCGGTTTCACCATCGGCTGGCTGTACTGGTGGTTCTGGGTGATTCTCATGGCGTGGGAGGCCTACGTCGCAGGCACTATCCTGCATGGCTGGTTCCCCGAGGTCAGCGTCAACGTCTTCGTGTTGGCCACCACGCTGCTGCTGATCAGCATCAACTTCTTCAACGTCAAACACTACGGGGAGTTCGAATTCTGGTTCGCGCTGATCAAGGTGGTGGCAATCATCTGTTTCCTGGCCGTGTGCAGTATGGCGGTGCTCAGCTTCTGGCCGATCGGTGAGGTGCGTGGCTTCAGCAATCTGACCGCTCAGGGCTTTATGCCCAACGGCATCGGGGCCGTGGTAGTGGCGATACTCGGGGTGATGTTCGCTTTCCTCGGCGCGGAAATCGTCACCATCGCCGCCTCTGAAGCGAAGGACCCGTCGACCCAGATCGTCAAGGCGACCAACTCGGTGGTCTGGCGCGTGTGCCTGTTCTACATCGGCTCGATCTTCCTGATCGTCTGCCTGGTGCCGTGGAATGACCCGTTGATGGCGCAGTCCGGCTACGGTTCCTACCGTCGTACCCTGGAGCTGCTGGGCATTCCGTATGCCGAGCTGGTGATGAACTTCGTGGTGCTGACCTCGGTGAGCAGCTGCATGATTTCGGCGCACTACACCGCGTCGCGCATGCTGTTCTCGCTGTCCACCCGTGGCGATGCGCCGAAATTCCTCAAGATCACCCGCTCGGGTACCGGCGTGCCAGTGTTCGCGATCGTTGCGTCCTGCTCGGTGGCCATCTTCGTGGCGTTGATCAACTTCAGCGAAACCCTGCGCCCCAAAGATGTGCTCGATACGCTGATGAACACCACCGGCATGATCGCATTGCTGGTCTATCTGGTGATCGCTTTCTCGCAACTGAAGATGCGTCGCAAACTGGAGGCCGAGGGCAAGGACATCCGCCTGAAAATGTGGCTGTTCCCCTGGCTGACCTACCTGGTGATCGTGTTCATCATTGGCTGCCTGGTGACCATGGCCTTCGTCGAGGATTACCAAGTGCTGGTGATTTCCACCGGGCTGGCTGCCGCGGTGGTGGTGGCCATAGGCGTTCTCGTGCACCGCCGGGCAGGCTCTGCGCGCTGATCGTTTTCGCTGACCATGAGCGAAAGGGCGGCTGAAAAGTCGCCCTTCCTGTTTGTGCACTGCCCTGGGCATGGTTGCTCGAAGATGTCGGGCTTGTCTTGCGGGCGCCGCGCATTTCACAACGGTTAACGGTACAGCGGCGTCAGGTTTGTGCTGAACTGCGCCCCTTTAATTGTTGGCACTGTGCGCGCAGGTGAATGATCTGGACGTTTGTCTATGCTTACAATTTCGCAATGGCCCATGCCGAATCGGCATGGGCGTTGTAGCAGCAGTCCGGTAAGGTGCGCGCTGCGTTCATACGAGCGGTGCTTCACCACTAATAATGAAAAGGAGCAACACATGAAACTACTTCCACTGGCCTTAGCCCTTTCTGCAGGGCTGTCCCTGAGCGCGATGGGCGGCATTGCCCAGGCTCAGGACAAATTCGTGACCATCGGCACTGGTGGCCAGACCGGTGTTTATTACGTCGCCGGCCAGTCGATCTGCCGCTTCGTCAATCGTGATTCGTCGAAAACCGGTATCAAGTGCAACGCCCCGGCAAGCGGCGGCGGCGTGGCCAACGTCAACGGCCTGCGCTCTGGCGAATACAACTTCGGCATCATGCAGTCCGACCATCAGTACAAGGCCATGAAGGGCGAAGCGCCGTTCGAAGCACAAGGTGCAATGGACGATCTGCGCGCCGTGTTCTCCCTGCAGAGCGAAGTGTTCACTGTGCTGGCCCGCAAGGACGCCAACATCAAGGGTCTCGATGACCTGAAAGGCAAGCGCGTCAATATCGGCAATCCAGGTTCCGGCCAGCGTGACACGCTGGAAGAAATCATGCGCGTCAAAGGCTGGGACAAGTCGGCGTTCAAACTGGCGTCCGAGTTGAAACCGGCCGAGCAGGCCAGCGCCCTGAGCGACAACAACATCGATGCCATGACCTACTTCGTCGGTCATCCGAATGGCGCCATCCAGGAAGCCACCACCACCGTCGACGCGGTACTGGTGCCGATCACTGGCGCGGATATCGACAAGCTGCTCAGCGAGAAGAGCTATTACACCAAGGCCGATATTCCGGGTGGCCTGTACAAAGGCAACGACAACGCCACGCAGTCGATTGGCGGCAAGGCGGTACTGTCTGTCAGCTCCAAGACTGACGCCGACGTGGTGTATCAGCTGGTCAAATCGGTGTTCGAGAACATTGATCGTTTCCGCAAGCTGCACCCGGCCTTCGCTGATCTGAAAGAAGAAGACATGATCAAGGTTGGCCTCACCGCACCGCTGCATGAAGGCGCCGCGCGTTATTACAAAGAACGTGGCTGGCTGTAAGACTTAGCGCAGCACGTGTTAACAGCAAAGTGAAAACCCGCGCACCGCAAGGGCGCGGGTTTTCTGTGATCCGCATGGCTGAATTCAGGCAAATCCATGACCACTGATAAATTATCTTCCGAAGAACTGATCGCGCAGGAGGTGGGGGCACGTAACCCCCAGGGCGCGATGGCCAAGATTATTGCTGGCCTTGCGCTAGCCTGGTCGCTGTTCCAGTTGTGGATCGCATCACCGTTGCCCTTCATGGTCGGCATCGGTGTGTTCAACGATACGCAGACGCGCGCCATTCACCTGGCATTCGCGCTGCTTCTGGCATTCCTTGCCTACCCCGCTTTCAAGCGCTCGCCCCGTGAGCGAGTGCCGCTGCTCGACGTGGCCCTTGGCCTGGTCGCTGCAGCCACTGCCGCGTACCTGTTTCTGTTCTATGAACAACTGGCCCAGCGGCCAGGTAATTTGACCACCGCTGATCTGGTCACCGCGTGCATCGGTATTCCACTGCTGCTCGAAGCCACGCGCCGCGCGCTCGGCCCGGCGCTGGCGATCATCGCGGCAATATTTCTGATCTACAGCCTGGCTGGTCCGTGGATGCCGGCGATGCTCGCGCACCGCGGGGTCAGCCTGACGGCCCTGGCGAACCACCAGTGGATCACCACCGAGGGTGTGTTCGGCATCGCCCTGGGCGTATCGACCAGCTTCGTGTTTCTCTTCGTATTGTTCGGCGCGCTGCTCGAGCGCGCTGGCGCCGGTCACTATTTCATCCAGCTTGCCTTCAGCCTGCTCGGGCATATGCGTGGCGGCCCGGCCAAGGCTGCGGTGGTCTCGTCGGGTTTGACCGGGCTGATCTCCGGCTCGTCGATCGCCAACGTGGTCACCACCGGTACATTCACCATCCCGATGATGAAACGCACCGGCTTCAGTGCCGAGAAGGCTGGCGCCGTCGAGGTGGCATCCTCCGTCAACGGGCAGATCATGCCGCCGGTCATGGGCGCAGCCGCGTTCCTGATGGTCGAATACATCGGCATGCCGTACATCGAGGTGGTCAAACACGCCTTCCTGCCGGCACTGATCTCCTACATCGCGCTGTTTTACATCGTCCATCTGGAGTCGCTTAAGCTCGGCCTCAAGGCGCTGCCGCGTAACAGTGCGCCCAAGCCATGGCTTGTTCGCCTGCTGGGCCTGGCCTTTGGCGCCGCGTTGATCAGCGGGATTTCCCTGGCGGTCTACTACGGCCTCGGCTGGATGAAACCCGCTCTGGGCGATGCTGCCAGCTGGGTCATCGGCGCTATGTTGCTGATCGTCTATGTTGGACTGCTGAAAATTGCCGCAGGCACTCCGCCACTGCCGGCCGAAGACCCCAACACACCGTTGGAAAAATTGCCGGAAACCCGCCCGGTACTGCTCTCGGGGCTGCACTTCCTGCTGCCGGTTGTGGTGCTGGTGTGGTGCCTGATGGTCGAGCGCTTGTCGCCTGGGCTATCGGCCTTCTGGGGCAGCATGATCCTGGTGTTCATCCTGCTCACTCAGCGTCCGCTGCTGAGCTGGCTGCGCCGCGACGGTACTCATGAACATGGCTCGTTCATGGACGGCATGGTCGACCTGCGCGAAGGCCTGATTGCCGGTGCGCGCAACATGATCGGCATTGGTATCGCTACGGCAGCCGCGGGCATCATCGTGGGTGCGGTCTCACAGACCGGCGTGGGCCTGGTGCTCGCCGATGTGGTCGAAGTGCTGTCGATGGGCAACCTGCTGCTGATGCTGATTCTGACGGCGTTCCTCAGCCTGATTCTGGGCATGGGCCTGCCGACCACGGCGAACTACATCGTGGTGTCCAGTCTGCTGGCGCCCGTGATCGTTTCCCTCGGTCAGCAGAACGGACTGATCGTGCCGCTGATCGCGGTGCACTTGTTCGTCTTCTACTTCGGCATCATGGCCGATGTCACGCCGCCAGTTGGCTTGGCCTCGTTCGCGGCGGCGGCGGTCTCCAAGGGCGACCCGATCCGCACCGGTATCACCGCCTTCTATTACAGCCTGCGCACCGCGGCGTTGCCGTTCCTGTTCATCTTCAATACCGATCTGCTGCTGATCGATGTGGATCTGTGGCACGGCATATTGATCTTCATCATCGCGACGGTGGCCATGTTGCTGTTCGCGGCAGGCACCCAGGGTTACTTCCTGGTGCGCAACCGCTGGTATGAAAACGCGGCGCTTCTGCTGATCGCCTTCGCTCTGTTCCGTCCTGGCTTCTGGATGGACATGCTGGTCGACCCTTACCGCGACATCCCGCCGGCCGAACTAGCCCAGGCGCTTGAGCGCGTCGAAGAAAACAGCGAGCTGCGCCTGCGTGTGCATGGCGAAGATGCCGTGGGTCAACCGCGTACCTTCACCGTGGTGCTGCCGATTCCCGAGAAGGGCACGGGCGAAGAGCGTCTCGAGGCGCTCGGCCTGACTCTCTACGAGGAAGACGACAAGGTGCTGATCGATACGGTCGGTTTCAGCAGCCCGGCGGAAGCCGCAGGTTTGGCATTCGATCAGGAAATCCTCAGCGTGCGCGCGCCAACCGAGCGGGCACCGAAGGAGCTGATATGGATTCCGGCCCTGCTGCTGATGGGCTTGCTGATCTGGCGTCAGCGCCGGCGCCTGAAGGAGCAGGCTGCCGTCTAGTGAAAAGCGGCTGACGCGTTCTCTGCGCGTCAGCCGCCCATCGCCCATCGCTGCCGATCTCTTGGCGAGCTCGGCAGTGGCAGCGTTTGGGACAACTCAGTCAGTGTCCGCGCAGTTCTGCGCGGATTCCCTCGCGGCACTTAGCGTGCTGTCCTGTTATTGAGGCGCCTTCGCCAATCTAGCCACAGCGTCTCGGCGTTACGTGAGGCTCGGACGTCGGCGACGTGCGTTGCGGAGCACCTCTATTCGACGGCAATTCCATGCCTGGCTGCAGCCAAGACTCAGCATATTCGCGACAGGCGTTCTGCTTTGGCCGTGGAAGCCGAAGAGTCGACCGTCGGGGAATTGCAGGGAAGGGCGGCCAGGGTGCGCTCAGTCGCTGTTCTCGTCGCAAGCCACCCGATTACGCCCGGCGCCTTTGGCGGCGTACAGGGCGATGTCGGCTGCCGTTATCAGGTCGGCAGGCGCTTGCATGTCATGCCCTGGTATACCGGACGCAACGCCTATGCTCAGGGTCAGCGCGCCGTAGGGCGAGCCCTGATTGGCTATCGCCAGCGCCTCGACATCCGCGCGAATCGCCTCGGCCACCGCCATCGCAGCCGCGCGTTCGGCACCGGGAAGGATCAGCGCCAACTCCTCGCCGCCATAACGTGCCGTGGTGTCGGCGCTGCGCTTGGCGTGGCGCTTGAGTACTGCGGCCACCTGCTTCAGCGCTTCATCTCCCGCCGGGTGGCCGTGCTGATCGTTGAAGCGTTTGAAGTAATCCACGTCCAGCAGTACGAACGACAGCGATTGTCCCTGAGCAGCGGTGGAACTGAATGCGGCCTGCAGCATTTCGTCGAGGCGACGTCGGTTTGCCAGGCCAGTAAGCGCGTCTTCACCCGCGATGATCTCCAGCGCGTGATTGGCACTGGTCAAGCTGCGATGCATGGCCTGCAGTCGCGCTTCCATCCTGCCTTGGCGGCCCAGTGCGCGCCACATCATCCAGGCCATCGACATGAATATAATCAGTACGCTGCCAGTCAGCGCCCAAGTCTGCAGGGCGCGGTTTCGCCAGGGCTGCATTGCCTGCTCCTCGGAAACCGCGGCTGTCACCAGAATGGGGTATTCGGCGCTGGTATCGAACCCGTAGATGCGCCTCACGTCATCTGTCATCGCCTTCAGCACGATGCTGCCGCGCATCACGCCATCTTCATTGATGATGCGCAGCAACGGGCTTCTCGACACGCTGAACGCGTAGCCTTGGTCCGCTAGCCGAGACCTGGCGAGGTTCGTGCCGTCTCGGTTGACCAGCCCGATAACGCCCTCGCTGCCCAGATCGATGGTCTGGTAGAAGTCGACGAAGCGCTGGATATACAGCGTTGCGAGCACCACGCCGGCAAATTCACCGTTGGCATCATTGAGCCGTAACGACAGCGGTATGACCCACTGCCCCGTGATGCGGCTCTGAATAGGCGCGCCGATAAGCAGGCCGTGGTTCTTGGTGACGTGATGAAACGTAAAGTAATCCCGATCGCTGGCGTTATAGGCTGCGCTGGGTTCCTGAATCGTAGTGAGCAGCGGCCGACCCTCCGCGTCCACTACGGTAAAGCCCTCCACATCACGCAACGTCACCAGTTGCGCGCGTGATACTTCCAGCACTTCATGCAGGTTCTCGGCGCCGTAGCCCGACATCTCCAGCTTGCGCTGAATGCCGATGGCCACCGTATGCGCGTCACGAATCGTCGACTCTGCCTGCCGAGTTAGCGCCGTCGAGAGGTTCTGCATGTCGTCAATGTGTTGCCTGAGCGCCTCACGCCTGTCCCAATCGACCTGCAAATAGGTCAGCAACAGAAACGCCACGCCCACGACAAGCGTCATGATCGCGACCAAGCGTCTGAGGTGACCGATTTTTGAAGTATGCATAGTCAGGTGTGCTGTTTGGGCAGGTAACGGTACTGGTTTCACAGTTCGCTGTGCTATCGGCGTACGTCGCTCGCACAGGAATTGGACGGCCACTGGTCATCAGCAGCGCCTGAATTATGAACGCTCGGGCTACCCCATGGCATCTCCCGCACGCCAGCAGAGCTGGGAATAACCCACAGCCAATGCTTGGAGCTATTGGAGAGCGTCGAGGACACGATTGATTTATTCGTCTCAGGTCTGACCTAACTGATTCAAGCGGAAAGCCAGAAAGCCCAGCCGGATCTCCACTTGATCGCGCAGTGGGACGCGATGGACCGCGAAGCCTTTGACCCGCACCACGGCCTACCGGGTGCAACCGTAGCGACCTATCAGCAGGTGCTGGAAACCTACCGGCAACGCAGTCGTGAATTGCGCCTGATGGCGGACCGCTATATGGCCGCGTAGTGTCGGTTCCTGGGCTTGAGCAGCCTATTCGCTTTGATTTCTCCGCTAGTTCGGTATACGTTACATTTAATATAAATTGTTGTGTATACAGAACATGGACTATTCCCTCATCTCGCTGCGACTTGGCGAGCAGCTTCGGCAGCGCCGCCTGAATCGCGGGCTGACTCAGGCCGCGCTCGCTTCCCTGGCCTGCATCACCAGGCAAAAGGTTATCGCCATCGAGAAGGGCGACCTCTCGGTGGGAATGATGGCCTATGCGCGAGTGCTGGCAGCCCTCGACGCTGAACTCAATGTGGTGCCGGCAGCCATGCCCACGCTGGACGAAATCCATGGAGTATTCGATTGATGACGGCCGTGCTGCAGGTTGCAACGCCAGAGGGTGACAGCGGGAAGATTCTTACCAGCGCTGGAGACTATCTGTTCCGCTACCACGAGGACGCCGAGGCGAAGGCCGCGATCAGTTTGCTAATGCCGGTGCGCCTGGACGAATACCGCCATCGGGAGCTGCACCCGATCTTCCAAATGAACCTGCCGGAAGGCTATGTCCTGGAGCAGTTGCGCAACCGCCTGGCCAAGGTGGCGAACGTTGATCCGATGTTGCTGCTGGCGCTGTCGGGTAGCAGTTCACCTATCGGCCGGGTGGCGGTCAGCTCGCCTGAGGTCGATGCGCTTTTGGCGCGGCAGCAGTTCCCCGGAGAGAAGCTGGAAGAAATCCTCTCCTGGGACGGTGCAGAGGATATTTTTGCCGGCCTGGTGGATCGCTACATCCTGCGCGCCGGTATGTCGGGCGTGCAGCCCAAGGTGCTGGTGCCTGAGCATCAGGATTCCACACCGCAACGTTTCACCTCGAAAACTTCCGACCTGATCATCAAGAGCGGTCGGGATGAGTTTCCGGGATTGGCGATCAACGAGTTCCTTTGCATGTCCGTGGCGAAGGAAGCGGGGATTGTGGTGCCGGAGTTCTATCTCTCCGCCAACGCCAAGCTGTTCGTTATGCGCCGCTTCGACCGGGATCAGCAGCTCAATCCCATCGGCTTCGAAGACATGGCGGCATTGATGGGGCTGGCCGCGGAGCAAAAGTACAGCAAGAGCTACTCAGCCATTGCCAAGGCCATCCGCCTGTTCTGCCCGTCCGAGCACGTGCAGGGCTCACTGGCGCAGCTATTCGCCATGGTGACCCTGAGCTGCATCGTCGGTAACGGCGACGCCCATCTGAAGAACTTCGGCCTGCTCTACTCCGACCCTACGCAACGTGATGCGCGGCTCGCCCCGGCCTACGACATCGTCAATACCACGGCCTACATTCCAGAGGACGTATTGGCGTTGGATCTTGTCGGCAACAAATCATTATTCGCCTCGCGCCAAGGGCTGCTGGACTTCGCTCAGGTCTGTGATGTGGCGCGGCCAGAAGAGGTGATCCGCGAGCAGTTGAGCGCGCTGGAGCGGGTACTGGCTCGCTCAACAGAGCTGCGCGAGCAGGCACCGAATGTGGTCGCAGCAATCAGACAATGCGCTGGGCAGTTTATGCAGACGTTTGGCTAGGACGTGTTCAGTTTTAAATGTGCGGCGGGGCGACAGAGGATGGCAGGCCACGGTTAATTCCTCGTAAAACGTGGTCTGTCCCCCGATTGTTAAGGCCAACTGACCCACGTGCTTCGCCAGCCACTACATGCGCAACGGCGGCGACATCCTGACCCTGCAACGCGTCCTCGGCCACGCAACCCTGGCCATGACCCAGAAATACGCCCACTTCAGCCCGGGGCATATGGCTGATGTGGTGAATTTAAATCCGCTGGCCAGGCGGACAGTGGAGAAATCAGATGTTTGAAGGTGCTGACTGGACGACTATTTTGGTCGCATTGATTAGCGCGGCTGCCGGCTCGATTGTCCCTATCTGGCTGTATCGCTCTGGCATCAAGCGTGAGCGAGATAGCGTCTCTGGGGCGATAATTGCGGAGGTGTCCTCATTGATTCAGATCGCATATGCGCGGGGCTATCTACCGGGATTACAGAAAGAATATCGAGATCTAGAGCTCCGTATATACGGAACGAACGCGTTTACTGGAAATACCATAAAGGCGGCTTACTACCGTTTGTCAGTTCCGGAGAACTACAACTTAATCTATCGAGATAACGCGTCGAAAATTGCCTGCATGGGCCCAAAGCATGCCGTTCAGGTTGTCCAGTTCTATCAGTTGATTCAGAGCGTATTGGCTGACATATCTCCGGGCGGATTCCTTTACGAAGGAACCAGAGATCTTAAGCAGGTGGGGCAGACCATCGAGCTTCTAGAAATAGCAATGCGCATTGGTAAAGATATCGCTGGGCTTGAGACATGGAAACCTGAAGAAACCGTTACATGATTGAGGCTGGGGAAGTTCGTATCTTGATTGCGCTCCCACATCCGTATACCGCTCGCCAATATCCAGCACTTCAATCATTTCAGTCCAAGACAGGTGGCTGATATGACGAACCAGAATCTGTTGGCAACCACGGAAGGCTCATCTGATGATTGAAAAAAAGCCCGGCAAGTACATGACTCCAGAGACCACCAATGCGGCGATTGAACACTTAGCGGCAGAAGTGAATGCGAGCAAGGCGGTTTTGCTTTTCCAAAGAGAAATGCGCAACTGGCTAGCTCATCACTCAGTTGATATTGAGCCGTTCTCATTTTGGGCGAATGAGGGCATGGAAGCTCTGATGTCGATGGCTGAGCCTGTTGGTGGGATCGAGAGTCTTGCCAAGATGATGGACTTAGCAGTGAATCGCAGCTGGCCTGAGGCAAACCGGGAAGACTCAGGCGCTAAACCGCTAGCCGTAGACATTCTAAGTCGATCGAAGCTGGTCACATCTGAGGCACGTCACTGGTCGCGACGGATTCATGGCAACGCTGCTTACTCGGATGTGAGCTTTCAAGCCACCCCAAGTTTCACCCCTCAGCAACAAGAGTTGTTTGAGCAGGAAATCATCAGGAATGCTAGCGGCGGTGACCACCTCAAAAGACTCTCCAGTGGCGCAATTCTTTACCTGCAGTGGCTATTAAAAATCATTGCCGCCTTGTATATCGCCATAGCTGCACAAGGCACTGTTCGAACCGAGCTCTGCTTTTATCAGCCAAAGCTCATTCCCTTTGCTACCGCTAATCAAGCGGGGAAAGCCCTTCGCACGTTCTTCTGTGACCCAGGAAAGCCTGAGGTAAATTGGGCAGATTACCGCCAAGTTAAGGGTGTAGGAGTCAAGCTGCGGTTAGCGCCAAGCATGCGCGCAGGGGAGGTGGACATCAAATTGCCGGATCGAGCGATACTTGAAATTCTCGACGCCACTAACTCCACCTGGCTTCGAGTATCTGTACTGGGAGACGAGGCCGTTGAGGGCTGGATTTCGAGGGCTTATACCAACAAGCTGCACCGCTAAAATGGGGAGGGGTGGACACTTTGTGGACACCGCAAGGAAGAGAAACCCCGAGGAGCTGAGTGCCAAATACACGAAAGCCGCGCAATGCGCGGCTTTTAAGGTGGTGGGCCCACACGGACTCGAACCGTGGACCAAAGGATTATGAGTTGCCTAGAAACGCTGCAAGCCTAGTGAAACCGTGCGTAGCTTAGCGTAGGTACAGTGAGCTGAAAGTAGCGCCGTAGAAGGGGTTAAGCGTAATTTAGCGAAATTTGCTAGAGCGGAGCACTGTGCTGTTAGTGTACCGATACAGACCGCGATGCCAATTTGCTTTGCATCGTGGCCGTACCGTTAGCACTGTTCAGTGCTAACGGTACGGCCAGGCAATTTTTTAGCACTGTGCCTCATGTTATTAGGAGAGACTAACTGCCGAATAGTGGGTATGGACTTATCCAGAAATAAACTCATCGGCAGCGTTTTTGATAATTCTAGATCGAACATCCTTGATGTAAGAAATTTGCATAAGATCTGCGCGCTTCGCTTGAACAACAGAGCCGACCGTGGGGTACTTTGGCTTAATTCTATTTCTTAGACGTTCGCTAATGGATAACTCACTAACTGGCTCTTCTAAGAGAGTGCTGACGATTGAAGTTGCTGTGATTTTAGTTCCGCACTCACTACAAAATTTTGCATTTAGAGGTAATGGCGCAGAGCAGCCTGGGCAGGTTTCACTGGGCAGCAGAAGAGAGTCGAGATATGTCTTGATTTGAGGGTCTGATGAAGAGAACTCTCGATAATCCGTCAGGCTTAGTCGTGTTATGGCATCTGCAGTTTTGGGAGTATCAAATGCTTTTTCTGTGGCCAGAATTGCCAGGTTTACTAGATAGCGGGGACCTGTTCCGCTGGCTATTTTCACGGTGCCTAATTGGGAAACCATTCCAGAGTAGCTTAAAATATCAAGCGATAATTTTAAGTTTGGTGACATGTCCCTCTGTATTGTGAAAAATGCCGATTGATATTCGCTTTTTGTTTTACGGTGATTTTTTGTCCTGATTTCTGGGACTAAATATCCTCGAAGCAGTTCCAAGCCTACCCTTATATGAGATGCGTATACAGGAAGTCGCTTAGACAGGCTTTGGTGGTATGGGATAAGAGCTTGGTCAACATAGTTCTGTACCGCTAACCCAACGGAGCGCTCTGATAATGCTCCGTTGCCTGAAAGGGCGCTGTTTAGTATATGTAGCAAGGCTCGTGGGTTGCCATTTGAAAGATCGATACATAGGTCGAGTTCCGCGCCCCGCTGAAATATTTTTTTCCTTTGAGCGCTAGTTTTTGGTAGGCGCTTATCAAGAATTTCGCGGAAATGTAGGCGGTTTTCTCTCCGGCCACTCTCGCCGGGGTCAAATCTGACAGCTGGCAATACGATTGCATCCTGGCCAACTTCGAAGTTTCTGCCGTAATTAGTGACTGTTGGATAAACTGCAGCCTTGCAGGCGACTATCCCACCATGTAGCAGCTTGAAAATCTCAAAGAATATATTTTGCTGCGTCGGTATAAATGTATGGGCGGCCTCGTCGAAGAAGAATATTATTTTGTGCAGGTCAAACTGCTCTGCTATTTCTTTAATTATGTTTACTAGAAAGCTTGTATCTTGAGCTTTGGCTAGGAAGTCACTACCGATCTGTTTTATAATGTCACTTTGGCCTGATTTGCTAAATGCGAGCTTTTGTAATAAGTGTATTTTCTCTTCGAGCATCGCTTTCGTTTCGATCACTGAAGAGATTCCGAAAACCCTCTGGTAAGGGTCGCTGGCACCTGTTTTAGCAATGAGATTCAGCGCTAGTAGTTTTTCGTGTAACGCTTCGAGTATTTTAATATTTACCCAGATCTGGAATGCGTCACGCTCGTCTGCTTTGACGCCTTCAAGTAGTGTGCTGGTTTTGAAGTTGACGTAAACTCCAAGCTTCTTGTCGATTTGGAATATATTGTCTAATTCAATTTCAGCCATGCGCAACAGCATTGATTTCCCAACGCCACGGGCTCCTTCTAGAAGGTTGGCGCCGTTACCCTTCAGCGCGTCAATGATACGTCTTTCAAAGTCTCCCAACACTGATACGTCGCGAATTTGATTGTAGAGAAGGTCTTCGCATCGAGCTGTCTGAAGAAGGTCTTCTCCGGTGTATTTGACGCTGGATGAATCCTTGTTCATTTATTAGTTTCTCTTTATTGCTGGAAAGGCATCTTCAATCTTCTCCCTCAGACCGCTAAATCGTCCAAGTAAGAGTTCAATGACGGCCCGCTGTGCAGAAGCTGTCAGAGTAAGATGGTCTATGACGCCATTCCGATTTGGAAGGAATCTCTCCGGAGATAGGGGAGGGAGTTCAGATATTTTTCCGTGAACAGTATTGCTTAGCTCTCTGTATATTTTTTGAAATTTAGATTGATCGCAGATTGTACACGCAAAGTCGCCCCCCCTGATGTGCTTGATATATTCAGAGTAACCGCAAGAGTTTAAATGAGTGACCATGGCTGAAAAGCTAAGATCTTGATCGCCACTTCTCCATCCCCAGTATTCATGTGGTAGATCCCACATGTAGACCGTGGCTAGTCCAATCTCGAAGGCCCTCCGAACAGACATTCTAGCCTGAACAATGAGACCAATACTGCAGAGGTACATTGCTAGTGAGAAGTCCGAGAACACCTCTTCTAGGAGCTCTGAGCAGATTTTAGATTGGCCCTCGGTGTCACAGTGCTCGTCAGATAGAATCGTTCTGATCTCGCTGATTATGCGAGAGTTCATATCAATTTTTTCTATTACTTCCCATGGGTCACCCTCTAGGGAGTTTATGTTTTGACCAAATTTCTCGTGAAGAGAAAGAAGAATTTCCTTTACGGTCTGTTTTTGTGCGTGTGACGAATTCATTTCGTATTTCTCGACTTTAGCCAGCCCTTAGGTGTCTTGCGTTTGTTCTGAGAAAAATACTCGATGGGTTTCTGTATGGTATTTATCCTATCATTGTCATGGCTATAAAATTCTGTATAAACGGAAGAAGACTGATTTCTTTCCTCCCCGGTCATTCTTCATCGAAGTAATCGCTATCCAGCTTCGGTAACTTGAGCAGTCGCGAGGTGACGCCAACCTCGTGATCCATCATCAGGCTAACCAGCCTACGGCCATCAACTAGCACCATGCCCTCCACTGAACGTGAGAAGTCGATTGCCTGTGCCGTAAAACCTGAGGTGGTAATAAATACGCCACGCTTGGCCTTCTGCCCTGCAAGAGCACCATAGAAAGCCTGCAGCTCTGGTCGCCCAACGGTGCCTTGCCAACGTTTTGCCTGGACGTAGACCTTTTCCAGGCCGAGCTTGTCGAGTGAGATCACGCCGTCGATACCACCATCACCGCTGCCGCCAACACGCTGCAGATCGTTGCGGCTCGCGCCGTAGCCAAGGTTGTGCAGCACATCCAACACAATGACCTCAAAACGATTTGGGCTGACTTGTAGAAGGTTATCCAGCAGGTCTGCTGACGTTGCCTCGCGTAGTTCACGCAGCGCCTGCTCCAAACGGTCGTCAGGGCTGACAGTCGCTGAGCTTGGAGCTCGAGCAGCTTGCTCTTGCCCATCGAGAGGGATCGCATCCGTGGGTGTCTTGAGTTTTACGTCCATAAAGCCGATGGCAAGTTGCTCGACCTTATCCGCCGCTAGGGGAGCAGAGTGCCGGGCAGCATAGGTGATGCCTGCTTCAGTCAGCTTCCAGTGTCCACGCTTGGCGCTGCTGGATAGTCCGGCGCGCTTGAGGCGGTCATGGGCCCAACCAGCACGGTTTTTGTAAGTAGCCTGGCCGCTGGCTATTAGCTCTTGGCGCTGACTCTCTGAAAGGTTCAGCGCATCCGCAGCGGCCTCGTGGGCGTCGCGCGTTACGGCCCCTTCAGGCTTGGCGGCCAGGTAGCGCAGGATCGGTTCGATGAACTGGTCGTAGGTTGGGACGGACATTGCTACTCCAGATGCAGGATTGGTGTTATGGCCGCGTGCTAAAGGCTCTGCATGGTTTTGCATTTGGGAAAGGTAGAGCAGCCCCAGAATTTTTGGCCGGCATTTGCCCCTGTTTTACGCGTGCGAATAACCAGGGCGCTGCCGCATTTCGGGCATTGCCGCTCGGCTGTCGGATCACTCCGGCGCTTGAGGTTTTGCACATGCTCGCGATGGGTGGCGAGGGTAGGTGCGCGGCGGCCGGTTTGCAGGGCCTTTAGCATGGCGTCGACTTCAGCCTCGCTGAATAGCGGCTGCTGGAATGACTTGATGTAGCGGATAAAGCCGATGCCCTGCGTGACGTTGGCCGGCACATCGGTTTTGAAGGTGCTGCCGCCGACAAAGGTGATCACCGAATGCAGATGCTCGGGGTTAACGCCTAGGGTGGCTTCCAGTGCTTTGAGGTGTTTGTAGTTCTGTTGCAGCGGGTTCTGGAATTTGAAGGTGCGTTTGTAGAGCTTCTGCGTCCACTGCGCCTGCTTCTCGGTGCCAAAGATCCAGCCGCTCATGTTCTTCGTTTCCAGCACGAAAATGCCGTAGACCGAGAGAAACACGTGATCGATCTGCGTGGTGCCGTCAGGCGTATTCAGGGTGACGTTATGCAAGCGGCGGTAGGTGTGCTCATCCAACTGCCGGTGAGCGAAGAAGCGCACAAGCAGCTCGCCGATATGGCCCTTGGCCCACGGCGACTTGAACAGCGCAATCAGAAATACGGCTGGGATAAACCAGGCCAGCATGCCCAAGACCTGGGCGATGACAGGGGTGAAGTCCATTTCTCGACCTTTCGGAGAATCCTGCGTTGGCTGGATAGTACCGAAATTTCGCGTAATGGCACGATAGTATTAAACGTGAGCTTTGTCAGACCGTAACGATCTGGTAGCGAGTGCTACGTCCCCCGCCAGGCAAGCGAGCGATGCAGTTCCTTTCCAGCAGATCGCTCAAATGCCTTGTTGCAGTAGCTTTGGAGACTTGGGCAACAGCCTGATACTGAGCGGCGCTGATGCCATCTTCAAAACCACGCTCGCCACCTTCGAGCAGCCGGTTAAGCACTTTGATCTGTTCTGCAAACAGAGCCTGCCCACGATGCGCCTGCCAGAAACGTGCTTTGGCCAGCACTCTGTCGATACGTGCCAAGGCTTGCTCCAGGCTCTTTAGCAGCGTACTCAAGAACCATTGCAGCCATGCAGTGATATCCAGCCCGCCTTTCTGACAGGTCTCGAGGACGCGGTAGTAGCCAGCGCGGTCGTCAAGGATGCTCGCTGACATGGCGTAGAAGCGGATGGCTTGTTGCTCGCTTTGTGCCAAGGCCATATCGGTGATCGCCCGCGTAAGTCGGCCGTTGCCATCATCGAATGGGTGCAGTGTCACGAACCAGAAATGAGCAATGCCGGCTCGCAGCAATGGATCGAGACCTGCATCGTTGCGGCTGCTTTCGAACCAGGCCAAGAAGTCCGTCATTTGCTGATCTAGCCCTTCCCGTGGCGGTGCTTCGAAATGAACGGTTGGTCGATCAAGCCGGCCAGAAACGACCTGCATCGGCTCCTTGCCACGCAGTTCACCAATGCGTAGAGGTCTAGCCGCTAGACTCTCATCGACAGGAAACAGCCAGCGATGCCAGTTAAGTAGGCGCGGCAGATCCAACGATGACTGACATTCCCGAGTTGCATCGATCAACAGCGCTGCAAGCCCTTCCGAACGGGGTGTAGTGCGACCATCCTCATTCAACCCCAAGCGCCTGGCCAATGAGGAACGCACCGAACCGATGTTTAGTTGCTCGCCCTCGATGGCAGACGACGTGATGATGTTCTGCAGCATGGCCTCCAGGCTGCTTTGCACCTCGGCATTACCTCCAACGGCGTCCAGCATGCCCAGTAGACGCCCCTGTGCATGGACGCAAGCACGTAACAGTGGCGCGAGCGGTTCAGCTTGCCAAGTGAAGTGTGGCCAATGGGGCTGTTGCCAGATCCAGAAGGGGTCGTTCATGCGCTTCGCTCGTCGGTGAGCCGATTAGCAAGCCTATTCGGCTCACGAGATGAGCTGATATTGCCGGTTAATCGGCGCATCGTCCAATTCTGAAACCTGGTCTTTCGTACGGCCAACTCCCCCAGTGGGATCAGTACTCAGGTTTAGTAACAGGGGACAGACCACGATTTATAGGTCCCTCTTGCATTTCAAAGGCTCTGCCTCGTTCGACACTTCGGAAACGTAGAGCGGCCCTAGAATGGTTAGCTGACATTGGCCCCTGTTTTACAGGTGCGGATAACCAGCGCGCTGCCGCTTTTCGGACATTGCCGTTCGGCTGTCGGATCGCTACGGCGTTTAAGGTTTTGCGCATGCTCGCGGTGGGTGGCAAGTGTCGGTGCGCGGCGGCCGGTTTTCAGGGTGTGCCGCATGGCGTCGACGTCAGCCTCGCTGAATACCGGCTGTTGGAATGACTTGATATAGCGAACAAAGCCGATGCCCTGGGTCACGTTGGCCGGCATTTCAGTTTTGAAGGTGCTGCCGCCGACAAAGGTGATGACCGAGTGCAGATGCTCGAGGCTGACGCCAAGGGTGGCTTCCAGGGCTTTGAGGTGCTTGTAGTTCTGGCGTAGCGGGTTCTGGAATTTGAAGGTGCGTTTGTAGAGCTTCTGCGTCCACTGCGCCTGCTTCTCGCTGCCGAAGATCCAGCCGCTCATGTTCTTCGTTTCCAGCACAAAAATGCCGTAGACAGAAAGGGAGACGTGGTCGATCTGCGTGGCGCCGTCAGGCGTATTCAGGGTGACGTTATGCAAGCGACGGTAGGTGTGCCCGTCCAATCTGCAATCACAATTGTTGGATAGCTCGCGAATATGCCCGTGCGGCATTGGCGCTTGGCAGACGCATCGGTATAATCCGCCGGCCTCTGAGGGCCTATAGCTCAGTTGGTTAGAGCAGAGGACTCATAATCCTTTGGTCCACGGTTCGAGTCCGTGTGGGCCCACCACTTCCAAAGCCGCGCGTTGCGCGGCTTTTTCGTATGGGTACTCTACCCGCTCGCCCCGCCTCTAAAAGCAGCTGCGCGTCTGCTCCCAATGTAACGCCGCGCATCCCGTCGAGACTGCGAACCCGGAGCTGGCATCGCTGCCGCGATGACCTTAGTCTGATGCCATGACGAATACACCCGCTTTCCCCGACCGATCCCCGACAGAACGCATCATCGTTGCCGATGACCATCCGGTTTTCCGTGAAGGGTTGAGCCGCATAGCGCAGCGGGTGTTTCCCCACGCCAGTGTTATCGAAGCGGGTGATATGGATGAGGTGCTTGCGGTGGCCGATGCCGGTGCCGTGCCCAGTCTGTTTATGCTCGACCTGCTGTTCCCGGGGCAGTCGCCGCAGGCTATTGGGGCGTTGCGCCAGCGCTTTCAGCGCAGCTCGATCGTCATTGTGTCGATGGTCGACAACCGCGAGCTGATCGATGAGGTGATGGCGGCGGGGGCGGATGGTTTTATCGGCAAAGCGACGCCGCCTGACGAAATCGCCCAGGCGCTGCTGGCAGTTCGCGCCGGGGATTTCGTGCTGACGCTGGGGCCCGCTGGCGTACCGACCTTCAGTGAAGACGGGCACCTGCTGGAGCAGCTGACGCCGCGTCAGCAGGATGTGTTGCGGCTGCTGGTGCGCGGTCTGGCGAACAAGGAGATTGCCCGCGAGCTGGATATCTCGCCCTTCACGGTGCGCATCCATGTGTCTTCGCTGTTGCGCACACTGGATGTCAGCAGCCGCGCGGCGGCGGCGGTGAAGGCGGCAAAGGCCGGGCTGCGCTGAGCGCTATGCTGCTCGTGCCCTGAGCTTGAGCGCCACGAGCAGCGAGCGAAGTTCTGCGGGCTGCACGGGTTTGGAGAGGATCGGAATGTCCTCGTCGCCCAACTGCTCCTGTACGCGGCGAACGTCGTGCCCGGTCATGATGATGGCCGGCACGTTGCGGCCACTGAGCGCGCGTACATGGTTGATGCAGTCGGCGCCGGAGGCTTCGCGGCCCAGGTCGAAGTCGGTGATTACCAGGTCGAAGTCCCGTGATACGTCAGGTAGCGAGGTGAAGGTGTCGACCTCGCAACCCCACTTGTTCAGCAGTGTCGCGGTGGCCAGCAGCACGTTCTGATCATCTTCGATCAGGCACACCCGCAGGCCATCGAGCATGCGCGGTGAGTGGTTGCTGCCCTGAGCGGTGGCGGGGCGTTCGACTGGCGCCGCGGCTTGGTGCAGGCCATCGATTGCCGCAAGCGTGCCGCGGCCCTCCACGGAACGGATGCGAATGTGCAGGCCCATCAACGTACCGAGCCGGCGCACGATGGTCAGCCCGAGACCCATGCCTTCGACGTCGCTGTCGCGCGCCTGCCGCACCCGATAGAACTCTTCGAAGATGCTATCGAGATGTCCTTCGGCGATACCGCGGCCTTTGTCGTAGATCTCTATGGAAAGGCTGGCGTCTCTGCGTCGACAGGCGATCAGCAGTGGCTGGTCAGGGGCGTATTTCAGGGCGTTGGAGAGCAGGTTCTGCAGCATGGTGGTCAGCAGGCTTTGATCGGCGCGCACGTAGACGGGCGGGCAATGCAGGCGGATATCCACACCGGCCCAGCGCGCGGCCTCGGCATTCTGCTGAACGAGTTGCTGCAGCAGGTTGTGCAGCGGCAGGGTTTCCAGCTGGGGAACCACCTTGCCGCTGTCCAGCGAGTACATGTCGAGTATCGAGCGGAACAACCGTGCGACGCTGTGCAGGGATTTGTCGATGTTTTCCACCAGGCGCTGTTGCTCGGTGCCCAGGCTGCTGTCGCGCAGGCAGGCGGTGAACAGGCTGATGGAGTGGATGGGCTGGCGCAGGTCATGGCTGGCCTGGGCGAGAAATTGCGACTTGGCCAGGGTGGCGGCTTGCTCGGCCTCGGCGGCGAGGCGCGAACGCTTGAGCAGGGCGTGCATGTACGCCGGCACCATCAGGGTGGTGAGCAGCAGGGTGATGATCAGGTAGGGTTGGGACTGCCAGTAGGCCGAGGTGCTGGCGATGAACACCAGCGAAAGCGTCGCCATGATGGTCGCCAGCAACAGGTAGCCCGAGCCGTAGCGCAAGCCATAGCCGACAGTGACCCAGATCAGAATGGCGTAGAAGGGCAGCATGGGCGCGCCTCCTGCCGCGATGGTCAGCGCGATGCAGATGTAGTCGCTGAGCATGGTGACCACGCGCCGTGCGGGTCGGTTGCCGGGGCGCCGGCGGATGTCGATCCACAGCGCCAGTGAGGCGGCGAAGAACAGCGATTCGAGCAACAGTATCTGCCAGGCCAGCCCCGGCGCGATGATTGATTGCTGATGAAGCAGCAGCGTGTACCCGATTGCGATGGGCGCGATGACGAGGCGCACGACCGCCTGGGCGCGTTCGACGTCATAGGACGGGGAGGCGGTTGCGAACATCAAGGTTTCCTGCGGGCGCTGGTCATCCGCGCACCATAGGCCCACACCACGGGGCGCGCAAGGCACTGGCGTGGCTGCGATTTGCCGTTGGCACATCTGTCTAATTTCGACGATGTCGAGAGCATGAGCGCCGGTCTCGGTGCGGGTGCTCCTCACGCTGCTGCTGCCGCACCGACCGCGACACTTCCGCCTCCTGGATTTTCCGCTGCACGGTTTTCGGCAGTTGCCTGCCGGCCGATCACGCTACAGCGCGTTTTTGCAGGCATGAAAAACCCGGCACTTGGCCGGGTTTTTGTGCAGCGCTGCCCTTTACTTGCCGTAAACCGGCAGTTTGGCGCAGATGGCTTTGACCTTTTCACGTACGGCATCGATCACCGCTTCGTTGTTCAGGTCGGCCAGGATGTCGCAGATCCAGCCGGCCAGCTCCTTGCACTCGGCTTCCTTGAAACCGCGAGTGGTGACAGCCGGGGTGCCGAAGCGCAGGCCGGAAGTCACGAACGGTGAGCGTGGGTCGTTCGGCACCGAGTTCTTGTTAACGGTGATGAAGGCTTTGCCCAGTGCGGCATCAGCGTCTTTACCGGAAATTTCCTGCTTGATCAGCGAGAGCAGGAACAGGTGGTTCTCG
This sequence comes from Phytopseudomonas seleniipraecipitans, assembly GCF_900102335.1. Taxonomy (GTDB): domain Bacteria; phylum Pseudomonadota; class Gammaproteobacteria; order Pseudomonadales; family Pseudomonadaceae; genus Aquipseudomonas; species Aquipseudomonas seleniipraecipitans. The sequence goes on along the minus strand of NZ_FNBM01000002.1, from coordinate 587,769 downwards.
GTACCGCCAGAGACCACGTCGAAGCCACGCTCGATGAACACGCCGGCCATGGCCTTGGCGTTCTTCACGACTTGCTGCTGGTAGGTCTTGAACTCAGGCTGCAGCGCTTCCTTGAAGCAGATCGCCTTGGCGGCGATGACGTGCTCCAGCGGGCCGCCCTGGGCGCCCGGGAAGACGGCGGAGTTGAGCTTCTTCTCGATCTCGGCGTTGGCCTTGGCGAGGATCAGGCCGCCACGCGGGCCGCGCAGGGTCTTGTGAGTGGTGGTGGTGACCACGTCGGCGAACGGCACCGGGTTCGGGTACACGCCAGCGGCAACCAGGCCGGCCACGTGGGCCATGTCGACGAACAGGTATGCACCTACCTTGTCGGCGATGGCGCGGAAGCGTGGGAAGTCCAGTACCTGCGAGTAAGCGGAGAACCCGGCAACGATCATCTTCGGTTTGTGCTCGACCGCCAGGCGCTCGACTTCGTCGTAATCGATCAGGCCGTTGCCGTCGATGCCGTACTGCACGGCGTTGTACAGCTTGCCGGACGACGAAACGCTGGCGCCGTGGGTCAGGTGACCGCCGTGGGCCAAGCTCATGCCCAGGATGGTGTCACCGGCGCTCAGCAGGGCCAGGTAGACCGCAGCGTTAGCCTGCGAGCCGGCGTGCGGCTGGACGTTGGCATAGTCGGCGCCGAACAGTTCCTTGGCGCGGTCGATGGCCAGTTGCTCGACCACGTCGACGTACTCGCAACCACCGTAGTAGCGCTTGCCCGGGTAGCCTTCGGCGTACTTGTTGGTCAGCACGGAGCCCTGGGCTTCCATGACAGCCGGGCTGGTGTAGTTTTCCGAGGCGATCAGCTCGATGTGCTCTTCCTGGCGCAGAGCTTCTTGCTGCATGGCTTCGAAGAGCTCGGCGTCGTACTTGGCAATGGTCAAATCTCGGCTGAACATGGCAATCCCCTGAAAGTCAGCTGGGCGGATGAAATAGGGGGCGGATTCTAACGCATCCGCGCTGGCCAGGCATATGAAGCGTGATCATGGGCAGGATCAGCGGCGCTCACGTGGCAGCGGCGCACATGTCAGTCGATGATGAGCAGGTTGTCGCCAAAGAACTGCGATTCGAACTGCTGGGCTGTCATGGGCCGACCGAGCAGATAGCCCTGCACTTCGTCGCAGGCATGGTTGCGCAGGAAATCGAGCTGTTCCTGGGTTTCCACGCCCTCGGCGATCACTGTCATGTTCAGGCTGTGGGCCATGGCGATAATCGCGCGGGCAATCTGCCCGTCCTGCTCGCCTTGAGGCAGGCCGTCGACGAAGCTGCGGTCGATCTTCAGCACGTCGATGGGGAACTGCTTGAGGTAGTTGAGCGAGGAATAGCCCGTGCCGAAATCGTCGATGGCGATGCACAGGCCGAGGCTCTTCAGGTCGTTGAGGGTGTTCATGGCAGCCCCGACATCCTGCATGAGGATGCTTTCGGTCAGCTCCAGCTCCAGGCAGGCGGCGGGAATACCGCTGTAGCCGAGGATGCGCTGGATACGCTGATGCAGGTTGCCGTCGCTGAACTGGCGGGCCGAGAGGTTCACCGACACCTTTGGCACGCGAATCCGGTTCTGGTGCCAGAGGCTCAACTGACGCGTGGCCTCGGCCAGCACCCAGTCGCCGACCTGAACCACCAGGCCGAGCTCTTCGAGCACCGGGATAAAGGCGTTCGGGGCGACCAGGCCGCGCTTCGGATGCTGCCAGCGCAAGAGCGCTTCGACGCCGGTCAGGCGTTTGCCGTTGCCGGAGAACTGCGGCTGGTAATGGAGCAGGAATTCGCCCTGTTCCAGCGCGTGGCGCAGGTCGCCTTCGAGCTCCAGGCGCTCCAGGGCGCTGGCGTTCATGTCCGCCTGGTAGAACTGGAAGTTGTTCTTGCCGCGTTCCTTGGCGTGGTACATCGCCGTGTCGGCGTTCTTCATCAGCTGGCTCAGTTCGTTGCCGTCCTGCGGGCTGAGGGCAATGCCGATACTGGCGGTGACGAAGAACTCGCGGCCCTCGAGCACGAAGGCGCGGGCCAGGCTGGCAAGAATCTGTTCGGCAACGTGAATGGCACGGTGCAGGGCGTCTTCACGGGTGCTGTTGGATTGCAGCAACAGGGTGAATTCGTCGCCGCCCATGCGCGCCACGGTATCGTCTTCGCCGACGCAGGCGGCCAGACGAATGGCCACATCCTTGAGCATGCGGTCGCCGGCGGCATGGCCGAGGGAGTCGTTGATCGGCTTGAAGCGGTCGAGGTCAAGGAACATCAGCACCACCCATTCGCGGTGCCGGTCGGCATGCTGCAGGGCGGTGTGCAGGCGGTCCTGGAACAGCGTGCGATTGGGCAGCTGGGTCAGGGCGTCGTAGTAGGCCAGGCGGTGGATGCGTTGTTCGCTGGCCTTGCGCTCGCTGATGTCGCTGAAGAAGCACACGTAGCTGACCAGATCGCCTTCCTCGTCATGCACTGCGGTGATGCCTACCCACGCCGGGAAGTTCTCACCGCTGCGGCGTTTCAGCCAGATTTCACCTTCCCAGGTGCCGCGCAGATTCAGTTGCGACAATACGTACTGCAGGTGTGTGCTCTGCTGGCTGTCGGCCGTAAGCATGCCGGGCAGCTGGTCGAGCACCTGATCGGAGCTGTAGCCGCTGACCCGGCTGAAGGCGTTATTGACCTGCACGATGTAGCCTGCCGGGTCGGTGACCAGAATCGCCGCCGTGGAGTGCTCGAATACCGTCGCGGCCATGCGCAGGTCTTTCTCGGCGCGGCGCTGCTGGGCGATGTCACGGCCTACGCCAAGCAGCCCTTCGAAGCGCCCGCTGTCGTCCCACATCGGCACCAGGCGCATTTCCACCGGGACCTTGCGGCCATCGGCGCGCAGGCAGTCGAACACGAACAGCTGAGGTGTCAGGCTTTCGCGCAACTCGTGCATCTGCTGTTGCATGCCAAAGGCCGAGCGGATGCGCTCGAGCAGCGCGTAGAGGCCGCTGAGCTGCTGCGGGTTGGTGGCCAGGCCCTCGAAGCCGTGTTTCTGCACCCACTGCGGCGAGTAGCCGAGCACCGTCTGCACTGACGGGCTGATGTAATTGAGGTTCAGCTGGCTGTCGGTGGAGCAGATCACGTCGCTGATGCTTTCCGCCAACATGCGGTAGCGCTGCTCGTTGTCGCGCAGCGATTCGTTGCGGGCGATCTGTTCGGTGATGTCCTTGGCCACGCCGATCAGGCGGCTTACCCAGCCATTCGCGTCTCGCGACAACGCCTGTTCGGTGATGCTGACCCAGCGCCAGGAACCATCACCATGGCGCATGCGAAATTGCGATTCGAGCAGGACGCCGTCGCTCAGCACCTTCTGCTGGTTGCGCACGCGCGCCAGCAAGTCGCTGTCGTCGGGGTGGATGATGCGTTTCCAGAAGCCGTCGCCCTCGGCCTTGATGGTGGCGGGGTCGTAACCGAGTTTGTGGCCAATATCGTGGTTACTGAACAGCAAGGTGCGCGACGTCACGTCGCTGACGTAGAGCGTATCCGGCACCGCGCGCACGACTTCCGACCAGAAGCGCTCGCGCTCGACCAGTGATAACTCCATGCGCTTGCGGCTGGTGATGTCGCTGATGCTCAAGGTAACGGCGTGCAAATCCTGCGGGCTTTCCGGCAGGCGCATCACCAGCCACAGGTGGCGGACGATGCCGTTGGCGCCCTCGATGTGGCTTTCCAGTTCCAGGTGGCCGCCGCCGTCGAGCAGCGCGGCACTGAGCTGCGCCCGGAAACCATCCGGGTTGACGCTGCCACGATTGATCAAATGCTCCCAGGCCTCGGTAGCACTGCTCACGCCCAACAGGCGCAGGGCAACCTGGTTGGTTTCAGTGAAGCGCATGTGGGTGAGCAGCTCACCGTGGCGGTGTGGGTTGTTTTTCAACCAGGGCTGCAGTTGCGCGCCGCTACTCAAGCCTTCTTCGCGCAGGAAATGATAGAGCCCGGCCAGGTCGAGTACGCAAAGCGCGGTGCCGGTGCCGTCGAAAATGTCCTGATAGCGGCGCCGGGTTTCCTGCAGCACGCGGGTGGCCTGCTGGTCTTCCGTCACATCGCGCAGTACCCAGACAAAACCCAGGTGGCGGGCTTCATCACCGAGGTCGCTGCGGGTGATGCTGAACAGGCGCACCTCGCCGTTCTGGCGGATCTCTACCAGATCCGGGCCGAGATCGCTGTGAAAGGCGGTGGCGTGTAGCAGCAACGGGTCGAGGTGCGGCAGCAGACCCAGCAGGTGCCACTCGCGGGCATGGCGGTTGCTCAGGCCGAACAGCGCCTCGGCCTGCGGGTTGAGGTAGGTCAGGCGACCGCTGCTGTCGGTGATCAGCACCCGTTCCTCGATAACGCCGAGCACGCTGGCCGCCTGATGCAAGGCGCGTCGCGCCGTCGCGTTGAACAGATGACCATGGCTCTGCTCGCGCAGCAGGCGATACAAGGCGAACAGGGTGAGCAGGGCGCACAGACCGAACAGCAGCAGCTTGCCGATCATGTTCGGCAGCATCTGGTCGTGTGCTGCGTGTTCGTTGAGCAGGCCCCGCAGTTGCCAGTCAGAACCAGGAAGGCTGTGCACCAGGATGGTTTGCGCCTGATTGGCTGCGGTGATCAGGGGATAATTTTGCGTCTGCAGGCCTTCGCGAGAGTCGGCGATCACCCGCTGGCTACTGGCATCTTCGAGCAGCCAGGCCACCTGGTTCTGGCCTAGGCTCGGCAGCCCATTTGCCAGCGCACCTGCGCCCAGGCGCAGGGCCCAGTAGCCATCAGCGGCAACGCTGCGCAGCAGTAGATAGACGCGGCCACCGTGCTGTGGGTCGAATGCATAGTGATACGTCTGCCCAGCGCTGCGCTCAACCCACTTGGTCAGCAGGAGTTGGTCGCCGCTTTGCGGCGTGCTGTCGTGCAACAGCCGGCCAGTGCTGTCCAGGCGAGCGAGACTCTGCAGGGCCGGGAACACGGCGCGCAGGTTGTCCAGGTAGCGCTCCGGCTGGCCAGCGGTGCCCTCGGCATCGCGCGTTGCATTGAGCACCGCGCGGCCGGCGTTGGCCATCGACCTCATGCTCAGGTCGAGTTGCTCGGCCAGTTGCTCGTTTATTGCCAGGCTGAGCGCGCGCTGCTTGTCCTTTATATAGCGAAACTCGAGCTGCAACTGCCACAGCAACAACGCCAGAAGCCCCAGTGCCAGTACCATCCACACGCTTTTCAATGAGCGGCGTAGGGGCATTGTCCGTGGGGTGCGCGGGGTACGCATGGTTTCTGGTGCTGACACGTGATGACGTCCTGCAACGGCGGGGGCTGATTTAGGCAGGTAAGGCTGCTGGAAGGTTTATGAACAGGGCGCCCGCTTCTCGGCGGCGGCTAGCATGCCACAAATATGGCGAAGTGCCAGCCCGGGCGACGAGTGCCTTGCGTCTATCGCCTCTTTCTAGTCGCGGCGAGATCACAGAAAATACGGTGGTGCCGGTTCGCTGCCCCGTGCAGCGTTTCTTTCTTTATAGCTACGTCATTCGCTGCAGCCATCGCTGGCCTGCGTGCACACGTTATCGGATGCATCGGCTAGGCTTGCGGTTCCAGCAGGCGGGCCGGTGAATCAGCGGGCCGGTCTGCCCCGGCGCGGCGTTTCTTCGTTTGCGTGGCGCATCGTCTTCGCATAGGGTGCGCGCCATCGTTGCCATTTATGAGTGAGGTCTGAATTTTGGCTCAATACGTCTACACCATGCATCGGCTGAGCAAGGTCGTGCCGCCGAAGCGCGAGATCCTCAAGAACATTTCTCTGTCGTTCTTCCCTGGCGCCAAGATCGGCGTGCTGGGCCTGAACGGCGCGGGTAAGTCGACCCTGCTGCGCATCATGGCCGGGGTGGATACCGAGTTCGACGGCGAAGCCCGTCCGATGCCGGATATCAATGTCGGCTACCTGCCGCAGGAGCCGCAGCTCGACCCGAACAAGACCGTGCGTGAAGTGGTCGAGGAAGCAGTGAGCGGCATCAAGGATGCGCAAGCGCGTCTGGATGAGGTGTACGCCGCCTACGCCGAGCCGGATGCCGACTTCGACAAGCTGGCCGCCGAGCAGGCCAAGCTGGAAGCCATCCTGCAGGCCAGCGATGGCCACAACCTGGAGCGCCAGCTGGAAGTCGCCGCCGACGCCCTGCGCTTGCCAGCCTGGGACGCCAAGATCGAGCACCTGTCCGGTGGTGAGAAGCGCCGCGTGGCCCTGTGCCGCCTGCTGCTGTCGGCCCCGGACATGCTGCTGCTCGACGAACCAACCAACCACCTGGACGCCGACTCGGTGGCCTGGCTGGAGCGGTTCCTCCATGACTTCCCCGGCACTGTGGTAGCGATTACCCACGACCGTTACTTCCTCGACAACGTCGCCGGCTGGATTCTCGAACTCGACCGCGGCGCGGGCATCCCGTACGAAGGCAACTACTCCGGCTGGCTGGAGGCGAAATCGTCCCGTCTGGCGCAGGAATCCAAGCAGCAGTCGGCCCATGAAAAGGCCATGAAGGAAGAGCTGGAGTGGGTGCGCAAGGGCGCCAAGGCCCGCCAGTCGAAATCCAAGGCTCGCCTGCAGCGCTTCGAGGAAATGCAGTCCCAGGAATTCCAGAAACGCGCCGAGACCAACGAGATCTACATCCCGGCCGGTCCGCGCCTGGGCGACAAGGTCATCGAATTCAAGAACGTCACCAAGGGCTACGGCGACCGCGTACTGGTCGAAGACCTGTCGTTCAGCGTGCCCAAGGGCGCCATCGTCGGCGTGATCGGCGGTAACGGCGCCGGTAAGTCGACCCTGTTCCGCATGCTGATGGGCAAGGAAACCCCGGATTCCGGCACTATCGAAATCGGCGACACCGTGCAGCTCGCCTGTGTCGACCAGAGCCGCGATGACCTGGACGGCAGCAAGTCGGTCTGGGAAGCCGTGTCCGATGGCCTCGATCAGATCAAGATCGGCAACTACGAGGTGCCGTCGCGTGGTTACGTCGGCCGCTTCAACTTCAAGGGCGCCGACCAGCAGAAGTTCGTCAAGGATCTCTCCGGTGGTGAGCGTGGCCGCTTGCACCTTGCGCTGACCCTGAAGGAGGGCGCCAACGTCCTGCTGCTCGACGAACCGTCCAACGACCTCGACGTGGAAACCCTGCGTTCCCTGGAAGATGCGCTGCTGGACTTCCCGGGCGCGGCCGTGGTGATCTCTCACGATCGCTGGTTCCTGGACCGCGTTGCCACCCACATCCTGTCCTACGAGGACGATGGGGTGATCTTCTTCGAAGGCAACTACACCGAGTACGAAGCCGACCGCAAGAAACGCCTCGGCGATGCCGCTGCCCAGCCACACCGGGTACGGCACAAAAAACTGGCGCAGTAAGCGCTATCCATAAGAAACGGGGCCTGATGGCCCCGTTTTTTTATGCCTGCTCATTTTATGTCTGATCATTTTGGTGCGTTTTGTGGTTTTTAATGGTGCGTTATTGGCGGTAGTTAATGCGGTAAACGGTAGGGTATTTATGTCTTGGCACCAAAAACTTTCATAAAAGCGTCATTTTGCTCTTTTTTAGGGCGCTCCCTTCTTGTTAGAGTCGCGGCCACTTTATTTCGCGGCGCAGGGACGCCAGGAGCTTTTTCATGACGCTTTCCGTAGACCGTTTCCTCGACCGCCTGAAGCAACGCGACCCCGATCAGCCTGAATTTCATCAAGCGGTGGAAGAAGTGCTGCGTAGCCTGTGGCCGTTCCTCGAAGCCAATCCTCATTACCTGGAAGCCGGGATCGTCGAGCGCATCGTCGAGCCGGAGCGGGCCGTGCTGTTTCGCGTACCCTGGGTCGACGATGCGGGCAAGGTGCAGGTCAACCGCGGCTTCCGCGTGCAGATGAACAGCGCCATCGGCCCGTACAAGGGCGGCCTGCGCTTTCATCCGTCGGTGAACCTCAGCGTGCTCAAGTTCCTGGCCTTCGAGCAGACCTTGAAGAACTCGCTGACCTCGCTGCCCATGGGCGGCGGCAAGGGCGGTGCGGACTTCGATCCCAAGGGCAAGAGCGACGCCGAGGTGATGCGTTTCTGCCAGTCGTTCATGAGCGAGCTGTATCGCCACATCGGCGCGGACCTCGACGTGCCTGCCGGTGATATCGGCGTGGGTGGCCGCGAGATCGGCTATATGTTTGGCCAGTACAAGCGCCTGGCCAACGAATTCTCCTCGGTGCTCACCGGCAAAGGCCTGAGCTACGGCGGCAGTCTGATTCGTCCGGAAGCGACCGGTTATGGCTGCGTGTATTTCGCTGAAGAAATGCTCAAGACCCGTGGCCGCAGCTTCGACGGCCAGCGCGTGGCGATCTCCGGCTCCGGCAACGTCGCGCAGTACGCGGCGCGCAAGGTCATGGATCTGGGGGGCACGGTGATCTCGTTCTCCGACTCCGAGGGCACGCTGCACGCCGAGTCAGGCTTCAGCGAGCAGCAGTGGCAGGACGTCATGGCGCTGAAGAACCAGCAGCGCGGGCGCATTCGTGAGCTGGAAGGCAGCGGTCTGCGCTTCCAGGCGGGGCAGCGGCCGTGGAGCCTGGCCTGCGACATCGCGCTGCCGTGTGCGACCCAGAACGAGCTGAACCTGGAAGACGCCCGCACGCTGCTCGGCAACGGCTGTGTGTGCGTGGCCGAAGGCGCCAACATGCCGACCACGCTGGATGCCGTGGACCTGTTCATCGAGCACGGCACGCTGTTTGCGCCGGGCAAGGCCTCCAATGCCGGTGGCGTTGCGGTCAGTGGCCTGGAGATGTCGCAGAACGCCATGCGTTTGCACTGGAGTGAAGGCGAGGTGGACGAGAAGCTGCACGGCATCATGCAGTCCATCCACAACGCTTGCGTGCGGCACGGCGAGAGTGACGGGCAGGTGAACTACGTCAAAGGCGCCAACATTGCCGGCTTCGTCAAAGTTGCAGACGCGATGCTGGCTCAGGGCGTGGTTTAACGCGCCCACGCACGGCAGGGCAATCCTGTCGTGCGTTGTTGTCTGATGGCGCCGTGCCGGCGGCGCTATCCGCCCGCTGGAAAAAATTCGACCGCCTCCTACCAGACGACCATCGGGCGGACAGGTAGGCAAAAACACTCAACCATCCGCCACTGTCACGACTCGTACACACAAGAGGATGAAAATGCCTCCCCGTTGCGGCAGCAGGCTGTCGTCGCGGGTCAGAACAACATCGGATCAACGAGAGTCGTGCAATGAAATCAATCCCTGGAATGCTCGAAGGCGCAATGGCCGTCCGCTTCTACCAGAGCGTGAATGGCCCTTTCCCCATTGAAGTCGGCGCCGCCGTGCCCGGCTCGAGCATGTCCGCCATCATCAAGCCGACTGCCGGCCTGGCGATGCTCGACCCGATGAGCGAAGAAGATCTTGGCCTGTCGCTGCTCGAAGCCGAAGCCACCGGGCTGGTGCCGGAAAAGGTCTGTGACCAGCTCAATGCCTTTCTCAGTGGTCGCCGCGTCAACTGCACCAGCAGTGCGGAAGTCGAGGCGATCAGCCATTTGTTCCAGGCCTGTGCGGTCGAGCGCGAGTTCGGTCTGGTAACGCTGGACGCAGCCTCTCTGTCCCTGGCCAAAGCGCTGCCGGCTGATCAGTACCCGGAGACCATCGCCCGCGATCTGTTCATCCTCGCCAAGCCGTTCGAACCCCGCCGTATTCGTTAAGCGATCCGCGCTCGATGGCGCTGCCCTGCTCATGGCACGTGCTCTTTACAAGGGTAAAGATGCGAATAAGTGTTGCATGATAATTATTATTGAATAGACTCGCCTCGCTTATGGCCTCCGCTTCAGCCGGAAGCCTTATCAACTGACTAAGTGCCCCGTCCAGGCCTTGTGCTGGCAGGGTTTCGCGTGCCTGGGCGTCGACGGTGGTCCACGCGATGGCCACGCTCCGCGCAGATGATTTCCTCAATGGCGGCGCGTTTTCAGAGTCGATTGCGGTGTTCAAGAAAATCCTCTTCCAGCTGCACTGGTTTTTTGGCATCACTGCCGGCCTGGTGATTGCCCTGATGGGCGTGACTGGCGCGCTGTACAGCTTTCAGGAAGAGATTCTGCTGGCCGTCAATCCGCAGATGGCGGTCACGCCGCAGTCGCGGCCGGTGCTCGAACCCGGCGAGATGATCGAGCGCCTGCACGCCCGGGGCATCAGCGTGTCCGGGCTTTATGTAGACACCGAGGGTGGCCAGCCCGCGCGGATATTTCTGACTCCGCCGCCCGGCGAGCGACGCGGTGGCGTGCGCTTCGTCGATCCTTACACTGCCGAGTCCCTTGGCGAGCCGCGCGGCATGGCATTCTTCGGCCTGATGTTGCAGCTGCATCGTTTCCTCGCCATGGGCCAGACCGGCCGGCAGATCACCGGCGCCTGCACTATCGCGCTGGTGTTCTTTTGTCTGTCGGGTCTGTACCTGCGCTGGCCGCGACGGGTGTTCAGCTGGCGCGCCTGGCTGACTTTCGACTGGGCCAAGAAGGGCCGTGCCTTCAATTGGGATCTGCATGCAGTGGTTGGCACCTGGTGTCTGCCGCTGTACCTGTGTGCGGCGCTGACGGGGTTGTATTGGTCCTACGACTGGTACCGCAGCGGCCTCGAAGCTGTGCTCAGCGATACGCCACGCGCTGCTGACGAGGGGCGTGGACGACGCGGCCCGCCGGCCGAGGGCCAGCCGCTGCCCGAGGTGAATTACACGAACCTCTGGCAAGGCATTCAGCAGACTGCCGGTGACAAGCTCGGCGTCTATAGCCTGCAACTGCCCAATGCGGCGGGGCAGCCGGCCCGGGTGTTCTTCATGCTGCGCGATGCCGAGCACGGCCGTGCCTTCAACCAGATGCAGCTCGACCCGCTGACGGGCGAAGCCCGGCAGGTGGAGCGCTACGCCGACAAGTCATTCAAGGCGCAGTTGCTGGCCAGCGTCTATGCCCTGCATACCGGCGAGTATTTTGGCCTCACCGGGCGTGTGCTGATGATGGTGGCCAGCCTGCTGATGCCGCTGTTCTTCATCACCGGCTGGCTGCTGTACTTGGATCGCCGCCGCAAGCAGCGTGCAGCACTGGCAGCCCGCCAGGCGTTGGGTAGCGCCGAAGGCGGCGAACCCTGGCTGGTGGGCTTCGCCAGCCAGAGTGGCTTTGCCGAGCACTTGGCCTGGCAGACAGCGGGGCAGTTGCAGGCGGCCGGCATGGCAGTGGAGGTGCAGCCACTGGCGCGCATCGACCCTGCTAGGCTCAGCGCGACGCCGCGCGCGCTGCTGGTGCTCAGCACCTTCGGCGACGGCGAGGCGCCGGACAATGCGCGTGGCGTCGAGCGGCAATGGCTGTCGGCAACGCTGAACCTGCCACAGCTGCGCTACGCGGTGCTGGCGCTCGGTGATCGTCAGTACGCTCAGTTCTGCGGCTTCGCACGGCGTGTCGATGACTGGCTGAGCGGCAGCGGTGCGACACGCCTTGGCGAGCGTGTCGAGGTCGACGGCAACGATGAAGCGGCGCTGGCGCACTGGCAGCGGCAGCTCGCCGAGCTGACGGGCGTGCAGCCATTAACTGTGCAGCAGGCACCCTTCGATGGTTGGATCTTGCGTGAGCGCCTCTGCCTCAACCCGCGTGGTCAAGGGCAGGGCACCTGGCTGATCGGCCTGCACCCGCCAGAGGGCGCGCAGTGGGAGGCGGGCGACATTCTGGAAATTCTCCCGCGCAATGGCGCCGAGCAGGTGCAGCGGTGGCTGCACGCCCATGGCCTGCAGGCGCTACAGGCGGTCACTGTCGAGCCGCTGGGGCACACACTGGCCGAGGCTCTGACGTCACGGCAACTTCCCGCTAGCGCCAGCCATCTGGTCGGTCTGCATGCCCAGGCGCTGCTCGATGCGCTGGTGCCGTTGCCGGGCCGCGAGTACTCGATTGCCTCGTTGCCCGCCGATGGCACGCTGGAGCTGATCGTGCGGCAGCAGCGCCTGGCCAATGGGGAGCTCGGCCTGGGTTCGGGCTGGCTGACCGCGCACCTGCCGGTCGGCGCACAACTGCTGGCGCGGGTACGCCGCAACAGTGCGTTCCATGCACCGGTGGACGATTGCCCGCTGATCCTCATCGGCAATGGCACCGGCCTGGCCGGCCTGCGCAGCCTGCTCAAGGCACGCGTTGCATCAGGGCGGGCGCGTAACTGGCTGCTGTTCGGTGAGCGCAACGCCGAACACGATTTCTATTGCCGCGATGAACTGCAGGGTTGGTTGCGTGACGGTCAGTTGCAGCGTCTGGATCTGGCGTTCTCGCGGGATCAGGCGCAGCCCATCTATGTGCAGGATCGCCTGCGCGAAGCCTCTGCGGAACTGCAGCAGTGGCTGCAGCGCGGAGCTGCCATCTACGTGTGCGGCAGCCTGCAAGGCATGGCCGGGGGCGTGGACCGGGTGCTGCGCGAAGTGCTGGGCGACGCCGCCGTCGAAGCCCTTGTCGAGCAAGGGCGTTATCGACGGGATGTCTATTGAGTCAGCGGGTTGTCCGGCGACTCGGTGCGATCAGAGAAACTGTTCGGCGTGGTGGCAGGCGACCTGGCGGCCATCGAGCGGACGCAGCAAGGGAAGCTCGACCTCGCAGCGTTCGGTGGCGTAAGGGCAGCGTTTGTGGAACGGGCAGCCGGGCGGCGGATTCAGCGGGTTGGGCAATTCACCGGCGATCTTGATCTTCGGTTTGCTCGGGTCCGGGTGAATGGTTGGCGTGGCCGACAGCAGTGCCTTGGTGTACGGGTGCAGCGGGCGCTCATAGATACGCTCGCTGGGGCCCATCTCCGCCGGGCGACCGAGGTACATCACCAGCACGTCATCCGCCACGTGGCGCACCACCGAGAGGTTGTGCGAGATGAACACGTAGCCGGTCTTGAACTCTTCCTGCAGGTCCATGAACAGGTTGAGCACCTGGGCCTGGATCGACACGTCGAGCGCCGAGGTCGGCTCGTCGGCCACCAGTACCTTGGGCGTGAGCATCATCGCGCGGGCCAGGGCGATACGCTGGCGCTGGCCGCCAGAGAACATGTGCGGATAGCGCTGGTAGTGCTCGGGACGCAGGCCGACCTGGCTCATCATCGCCTGCACCTTCTCGCGGCGTTCGAGGCGCGACAGGTCGGTGTTGATCTTCAACGGCTCGGCCAGCTGATCACCGATCTTCTGCCGCGGATTGAGCGAGGCGTAGGGATTCTGGAAGACCATCTGCACGTCGCGGCGCAGTTGCTTGCGCGTTTGCGCCGTGGCGCCGTTGACTTCCTGGCCGGCGATCTGCAAAGAACCCGAGGTGGGCTCCTCGATCAGCGTCAGGGCGCGCGCCAAGGTGGATTTGCCGCAGCCGGATTCTCCCACTACGGCCAGGGTCTTGCCGGCCTGCAGTTCGAAGGACACGCCATTGAGCGCCTGCACCGTGGCGCTAGGTTTGAACAGCCCCTGGGAAACGGAGTAATGGCGCGTCAGTTCACGTGCAGTCAGGACGGTCGTCATCACGCCACCTCCGATTTCAAGTTGAGCGGGAAGTAGCAGCGCACCGCACCGCGCTCATGCGGCTCGAGAGCGGGGCGTTGTTCTCGGCAGCTTGGCTGCACGTAGGGGCAGCGTGGCGACAGCAGGCAGCCGTGCGGCCGGTCATAGCGCCCTGGCACGATGCCGGGCAGCGTCGACAGGCGCGTGGCGCCCAGGCTGTGTTCGGGAATCGCCTTGATCAGCGCTTCGGTGTACGGGTGTGTCGGCGCATCGAACAGCGCCGGCACCTGACCCAGTTCGACCGCCTGGCCGGCGTACATCACGCAGACCCGGTTGGCGGTTTCAGCGACCACGGCCAGGTCGTGGGTGATCAGTACCAGGCCCATGTTCTGCTCGCGTTGCAGGTCGAGCAGCAGCTCCATGATCTGCGCTTGAATGGTTACGTCGAGGGCCGTGGTCGGCTCGTCGGCGATCAGCAGTTTCGGCTCGGCGGCAATTGCCATGGCAATCGCCACGCGCTGGCTCATGCCCCCGGATAGCTGATGCGGATAGGCGTCGAGGCGGCTGGCGGCGCCAGGAATTTCGACCCGTTCGAGCAGTTGCAGGGCGCGCTGGCGAGCAGCCTTGCCCTTCAGGCCAAGGTGCTGACGCAGCACTTCCTCAATCTGAAAGCCGACGGTGAAGCTCGGATTGAGCGCGGTCATCGGGTCCTGAAAGATCATCGACAGGTCTTTGCCTACGATGTGACGACGCTTGCGGCCCTTGAGCGTGAGCATGTCGGTGCCGTCGAACACCAGGCGATCGGCACGGACGATGCCGGGCGCATCGATCAGGCCCATCAGCGCCATCATGGTTACCGACTTGCCGGAGCCGGACTCACCGACGATGGCCAGTACTTCGCCCTTGTCGACGCTCAGGTCGAGACCGTCGACCACCGGTACGGCATTGGCGTCGCCGAAGCGCACGCTCAGGTTACTGATTTCCAGCAGGCTCATCGGGCGGCCTCCATCGGGTAGCGTGGCGCCTTGGGCATGGTGCGTAGGGTGGAGCGGGGCGCGTAGCCGACGTCATCCGTCCACCCTGACATTGGTACAGCTGGGAGGTTGTTCATGGTCGGCCTCCTCAGATCGCGTTCTTGAGTTTCGGGTCCAGCGCATCGCGCAGGCCGTCGCCCATCAGGTTGATTGCCAGCACGCTGAGCAGAATCGCCAGCCCCGGCAAGGTCACGACCCACCAGGCGCGCTCGATATAGTCGCGCGCCGAGGCCAGCATGGTGCCCCACTCAGGCGTTGGCGGTTGTACACCAAGGCCGAGGAAGCCCAGCGCCGCCGCATCAAGGATCGCCGAGGAAAAGCTCAGCGTGGCCTGCACGATCAGCGGCGCCATGCAGTTGGGCAGCACGGTGATGAACATCAGCCGCGGCAGGCTGGCGCCGGCCAGGCGGGCGGCGGTCACGTAGTCGCGGTTCAGCTCGCCCATCACCGCGGCGCGGGTCAGGCGCACGTAGGAGGGCAGCGAGACGATGGCGATGGCGATCACGGTGTTCATCAGCCCAGGGCCGAGGATGGCGACAATGGCGACTGCCAGCAGCAGCGAGGGCAGAGCCAGCATGACGTCCATCAGGCGCATGATCGAAGGGCCCATCAGGCGCGGGAAGAAACCCGCCACCAGGCCGAGCAGCAACCCTGGGATCAGCGAGATGACCACCGAGGCGAGGCCGATCAGCAAGGACAGGCGCGCACCATGGATCAGTCGCGACAGCAGATCACGGCCGACTTCATCGGTACCAAGAACAAAGCGCCACTGGCCGCCATCCAGCCATACCGGCGGCGTGAGCAGCGCATCGCGGAACTGTTCGCTGGGCGAGTAGGGCGCGATCCATGGGGCGAACAGCGCGCAGAACACGATCAGGATCATGAAGCCAAGGCCGGCAACCGCGCCCTTGTTGTGGCTGAACGCGCTCCAGAATTCCTTCATCGGTGACGGATAAAGCAGGCTCTGGTCGAGAGGCGTTGTGGTGGTCGAGGTCATGGGCGCGCCTCATGGATATTGGATGTGGGCGTAGCCTCGGTCGAGCGAAGCGACACCCGGGAGAGGGCACCCTGGGTTTCGCTGTGCTCAGCCCGGGCTACGGAAGTAGTTTGTAGGGTGGACGACGCTTTATCCGTCCACCGCGGCGCGATGTTCATGGTGGATGAAAGAAGCGTCATCCACCCTACGGGGTGCCAGCAGGGCTGGTTCAGGGACATTGCAGGCTCCTTTATCAACGCTGGTGGCGAATGCGTGGGTTGACCAGTCCATAAAGGATGTCCACCACGAAGTTGACCAGGATGACCAGGCAGGCGATCAGCAGGATGCCGTTCTGCACCACCGGGTAGTCACGGGCGCCTATCGATTCGATCAGCCATTTGCCGATGCCCGGCCAGGAGAAGATGGTTTCGGTCAGTACGGCGCCGGCCAGCAGCGTGCCGACCTGCAGGCCGAACACGGTGAGTACCGGAATCAGCGCGTTGCGCAGACCGTGCACGAACACCACGCGGCCCGGCGACAGGCCCTTGGCGCGAGCGGTACGTACGTAGTCTTCACGCAGCACTTCGAGCATTGCCGAACGGGTCATGCGGGCGATTACCGCCAGCGGAATGGTGCCCAGCACGATGGCCGGCAGAATCAGGTGACGCAGGGCGTCGATGAACGCACCTTCTTCATCCGAGAGCAGGGTGTCGATGAGCATGAAGCCGGTCACTGGCGGGATGTCATAGAGCAGATCGATGCGCCCGGACACCGGCGTCCAGCCCAACCAAACCGAAAAGAACATGATCAGCAGCAGGCCCCACCAGAAAATCGGCATCGAGTAGCCGGTCAGGGATATGCCCATTACGCCGTGATCGAATAGCGAACCTCGCTTGAGCGCGGCGATCACCCCGGCGATCAACCCCAGCGTGCCAGCGAACAGCAAGGCGGCCAGGGTCAGCTCCAGGGTGGCGGGAAACAGGGTGGTGAATTCTTTCCAGACCGGGGTGCGGGTACGCAGCGATTCACCCAGGTCGCCTTGAGCCAGTTGCCCGATATAGTCGAGGTACTGAGCGTACAGCGGCTTGTTCAGGCCCAGGCGCTCCATGGCCTCGGCGTGCATCTGCGGGTCGACCCGGCGCTCGCCCATCATCACTTCCACGGGGTCGCCGGGGATCATGCGGATGAGCGCGAAGGTCAGCAAGGTGACGCCGAAAAAGGTGGGAATCAGCAAGCCCAGACGGCGCGCAATGAAACTCAGCATGGGGGTGGGTAACTCCTAATCAGGACGGGTCGACAGCCGGGAATTCTGGCGATTCCTTCGCTTACTTGCAGGGTAGCTGTTCGACAACGACGTGCTCCGGGCGTTATGCCCGGAGCACGTCGTTAGGGGGCGGTTGCGTGAAAGGCTATCAGTCGTTGCTCACGCCGCTGAAGCTGTTGCGACCGAAGGGGCTGATCTGGAAGCCTTTCACGCTGGCGCGCATCGGCTGGTAGACCGTGGAGTGGGCGATCGGCGTGATCGGCACTTCACGCTTGAGCACCACCTGAGCCTGCTTGTACAGCTCGGTGCGCTCTGCCTGGTCGGTCACGCGCTTGGCAGCGACTACCAGCTTGTCGTATTCGGCATCGCACCACTTGGAGAAGTTGTTGCCATCCACCGAGGCGCAGCCGTATAGGGTACCGAGCCAGTTGTCGGGGTCACCGTTGTCGCCGGTCCAGCCGATCAGCATGGCATCGTGCTCGCCAGCATGGGCACGCTTGATGTACTCGCCCCACTCGTAGCTGACGATGCGCGCCTTGACGCCGACCTTGGCCCAGTCGGCCTGCAGCATTTCAGCCATCAGACGTGCATTGGGGTTGTACGGGCGCTGCACGGGCATGGCCCACAAAGTGATTTCGGTGCCTTCCTTGACGCCGGCAGCCTTGAGCAGTTCTTTGGCTTTTTCCGGGTTGTAGGCGGCGTCCTTGATCGACTCGTCGTAGGACCACTGGGTTGGCGGCATGCCGTTGACGGCCAGCTGGCCAGCGCCCTGGTACACGGCGTCGATGATCGCCTGCTTGTTCACGGCCATGTCCAGCGCCTGGCGCACTTCGAGCTTGTCGAACGGCGCGCGGGTCACGTTGTAAGCGATGTAACCCAGGTTGTAGCCGGGCGCGGTCGGCACGTTGAGGTTCTTGTCCGCCTGCAGGGCCTTGAGGTCGGCCGGGCGCGGGTTGAGAGTGATCTGGCACTCGCCGGCACGCAGCTTCTGCGTACGCACCGAGGCGTCGGTGTTGATCGAGAAGATCAGGTTGTCGATCTTCACCTGCTCGGGCGCCCAGTATTCCTTGTTGCCCTTGTAGCGAATCGCGGCATCTTTCTGGTAACGGCTGAACACGAACGGGCCAGTGCCAATGGGCTGCTGGTTGATCTGCGCGGCCTTGCCGGCCTTGAGCAGCTGGTCGGCGTATTCGGCCGAATGCACGGCGGCGAAGTTCATTGCCAGGTTCTGCACGAAGGCAGCGTCCACGGCGTTGAGGGTGAAAACGACGGTGTGCTCGTCGGTCTTCTCGATCTTGGCGATGTTCTTGTCCAGACCCATGTCAGTGAAGTATGGGAACTCGCTGGGGTACGCCTTGCGGAACGGGTGGTTGCGATCGAGCATGCGCTGGAAGGTGAACAGCACGTCGTCGGCGTTGAATTCACGGGTCGGCTTGAAGTAGTCGGTGGTGTGGAACTTGACCCCTTCGCGCAGGTGGAAGGTGTAAGTCAGGCCGTCTTCGCTGACATCCCACGAGGTGGCCAGGCCCGGTTGGGCCTTGGTGCCGCCGCGCTCGAATTCGGCCAGGCGGTTGAAGATGGTTTCCGAGGCAGCATCGAAGTCGGTGCCGGTGGTGTACTGGCCTGGGTCGAAACCGCCTGGGCTGCCTTCGGAGCAGTACACCAGGTTACTGGCCTGAGCGAGCGAAGCACTGGTGAGCAATCCTGCCGTGAGCAGAGCCTTGCAGAGGGGAGACATGCGCATGCGAACCTCTTTTTCTTTTTGTTCGCGCCTCGGTTAGCGCGAGCTCGGAATGCGGTGAAAGCGGGTAGCCCACCGGGTAGGGCTCGAAATTAAGTCATGCTGAAATTTCGGTCAACAAAAATTAAGCAGCACTAACATTGCGCATATTTGCCCTCAATTGGGGCAAAACTCACTCGCTGGCAGGGCGATCATCGAAGAGTGCCATGGTGGTCATGGTCAATACTTCGGCAGGCGCGTCGGTGGCATTTGCCAGGCAATGCAGCTTGCCTGCATCGAAGTGCACCGAGTCGCCAGGGCCGAGCGGATAGTCGCGGCCCTCGATGGTGTAGACGATTTCACCGCTCAGTACATAGGAAAACTCAACCCCTTCATGGGCGATGAGTTCCGATTGGTAGCCCACCGGAATGTTCATTTTCACCGCGTTGATCGAATTGCCGGGAAACGAGCTGGAGAGCCGCTCATAGGCCAGCAACTGGCCGCCTACGGTGTAGCGAACACGCTGGTCTACGTGGGAATCGGGCTGGGCCTGGGCGGGCTGATCGAATAGCGCGTTGAGCGGTATCTGCAGCGATTTGGCAATGCTCGCCAGTGACGACAGCGACACGCCCGTCAGATTGCGTTCCGCCTGAGACAGAAAGCTGGCCGTCAGGCCGGCATCCGCTGCTACCTGGTTGAGGGTCTTGCCGGCGGCCCGCCGGTAGCGGCGCAGGCGTTCGCCTATGCGATCTGCAGTCATGGGAGGGGCTCGCTGTATGGATCGCGGCAGTATACCGATCGGCTATGGCAAGTTCAGCTGCAAGGTGAAGCGCTTTTTTAAGTGCGACTGAAAAATGCTTTGACCGGAATTTAAGTTGCACTTAAATTCCGGTGCATCGAATTGCCTGCTGACGATGCGCGTTGCGGGCGCCAGAAGAGGATGCGCAGATGACACTGGGAGTGGGCGGCAGTACGCCAGAACAGGCTTTGGCACGCTTGCAGGACATGACCGCCGGTACGGCGCCGATCAGCGAAGCCGAGTACCGCGCTCGTATCACGCGGGCTCAAACGTTGATGCAGGCGCAAGGTATTGCCGCGCTGTTCGTCTCTGCGGGCAGCAATCTGCAGTACTTCACTGGTGTGAAGTGGAACCCCAGTGAAAGGATGGTCGGTGCCATTCTTCCCGCTCACGGTGCGCTTGAGTATCTGGCCCCGACCTTCGAAGAAGGCACCGTTCTCGACTTTCAGGTCGTGCCTGGTGTGATCAATACCTGGGAAGAGCATGAGAGCCCCTACGCGTTGCTGATCCGTTGCCTGCGACGCATGGGCGTTGCGCCCAATGATGGTGCGCTGCCGCGGGTAGGTCTTTGTTCTTCCTTGCCTTTTTTCATGTATGAAGGCCTTCGCCAGCTGACCGACGGTTACCGTTTCGTCGATGCCGGTCCGATTACCACGATTTGTCGGCAGCAGAAGTCCGCCGCGGAAATCGCCCTGATGCAACGTGCCAAGGACATGACTCTGGAAGTGCACAAGGCAGCGGCGAGCATTCTTCGCGAAGGCATCACCACTACCGAAGTGGCTGAGTTCATCCGCGAGGCCCACCGCAAGGTTGGCGCGCCCGGCTCGATCTTCTGCATCGTGCTGTTCGGCCCGGCGAGCGCCTTTCCTCACGGGGTCAAGCATGCGCAGACGCTCAAGGATGGCGAAATGGTGCTGATCGACACGGGTTGCCAAGTGCACAGCTACCTGTCCGACATTACCCGCAGCTACGTATTCGGTACGCCCAGCGAACGCCAGCGCGAATTCTGGGACAAAGAGAAAGCGGCTCAGCAGGCCGCATTCGAAGCGGCGGTACTCGGCGCGCCCTGTTCCTCGGTGGACGCTGCAGCGCGGCGCAGCCTGGAAGCCGCCGGGCTTGGCCCAGGCTACAAACTTCCCGGTTTGTCGCACCGCACGGGTCACGGCATCGGTCTGGATATTCACGAGGGGCCTTATCTGGTGGGCGGCGATGACACCCCGCTGGCCGAAGGCATGTGTTTCAGCAATGAGCCGATGATCTGTGTACCGGGTGAGTTCGGCATCCGTCTGGAAGATCACTTCTACATGACTGCCGACGGCCCATGCTGGTTTACCCAGCCCAGCCATTCGGTGGACGACCCGTTCGGGTTGAACGCCTGAGCCGTCCTCGGCGCCTGCCCACGATTTTTCAGGCGACATTAAAGAGACTGCAAGGCAAGAGCTGCCATCAATGCAGTACCCGTTCCCACGGGATAAGAGAAAGGGCGCCCTTGCCACTTATTTACGTAGGGTGGATCGGGGCGCGTAGCCGACGCTCTTTTCATCCACCATTGCGATTGCAGAGCGGTGGACGGGTTGGGCCGCGTAGGTGAAGCGTCGCCCACCCTACAAATGTCCGCTCCCGCCACTTTGCAGGCAACATGCTGAAGTCGATCCGCAAGATCATGAGCAGGTTCCTGGAAACGAAAACGCCCGGCCAATTGGCCGGGCGCTTTCATTCGGAGAACTAAGTTACTCGATGCTCACGCCGTAAAAGGAGTTGATCCCGAACGGGCTGATCTTGAAGTCTTTCACCCGCTTGCTCATCGGCTGATACACGGTGGAGTGGGCGATCGGCGTGTTCTGCACGTCAGCTTTGAGCAACTGCTGCGCCTGCTTGTAGAGCACGGTGCGCTCTTCCTGATCGTTGATCGCCTTGGCCTTTTTCAACAGCCCGTCGAACTCACGGTTGCACAGGCGGCTGTAGTTGTTGCCGCCGATGGCATCGCAGCCATACAGCACACTCAGCCAGTTGTCGGGGTCGCCATTGTCGCCGGTCCAGCCGATCAGCAAGGCGTCGTGCTCGCCGGCCTTGGCGCGCTTGTTGTACTCGCCCCATTCGTAGCTGACGATGCGCGCCTTGATACCGATCTTCGCCCAGTCAGCCTGCAGCATTTCGGCCATCAGCTTGGCGTTGGGGTTGTACGGACGCTGCACGGGCATGGCCCACAGGGTGATCTCCGTGCCTTCTTTCACGCCCGCAGCCTTGAGCAACTCCTTGGCCTTCTCCGGATCGTAGGGTGTGCCCTTGATGGTGTCGTCATAGGACCACTGGGTCGGCGGCATGCCGTTTACGGCGATCTGCCCGGCGCCCTGGTACACGGCATTGATGATGGCTTCTTTGTTGACCGCCATGTCCATCGCCTGGCGCACTTCCAGTTTGTCGAATGGCTTGTGTTCGGTGTTGTAGGCCAGGTAGCCGACGTTGAAACCGGCCTGCTCGGGCATCTGCAGTTTCGGGTCTTTCTTCAGGGCCTCGAGGTCTGCCGGGCGAGGGAACACGCTGACGTGGCACTCGCCGGCACGCAGCTTCTGCATGCGCACGGAAGGGTCGGTGTTGATGGCGAAGATCAGGTTGTCGATCTTCACATCTTCCGGGTGCCAGTATTCGGTGTTGCCCTTGAAGCGGATCTGCGCGTCTTTCTGGTAACGGCTGAACACGAACGGGCCGGTGCCGATCGGCTTCTGATTGATATCTGAAGCCCGGCCAGCTTTGAGCAGCTGGGCAGCGTATTCGGCAGAGTGGATCGAAGCGAAGCTCATGGCCATGTTCTGGATGAAGGCGGCGTCGACGGTATTGAGGGTGAAGCGCACCGTGTGCTCGTTGACCTTCTCGATCTTGGCGATGTTGTTGTCCATCCCCATGTCGGTGAAGTACGGGAACTCGGTGGGGTAGGCCTTGCGGAACGGATCATCCTTGCTGAGCATGCGGTTGAAGGTGAACAGCACGTCGTCGGCGTTGAATTCGCGGCTCGGCTTGAAGTAATCGGTGGTGTGGAATTTCACCCCTTCGCGCAGGTGGAAGGTGTAGGTGAGGCCGTCTTCACTGATGTCCCATTTCTCTGCCAGACCTGGGGTCACCTTGGTGCCGCCGCGCTCGAATTGAGAAAGACGGTTGAAGACGGTTTCAGCGGCGGCATCGAAATCGGTGCCAGTGGTATACAGCCCTGGGTCGAAGCCGGCTGGGCTGCCTTCAGAGCAATACACCAGGTTGCTGGCGGCCATGGCGAATGGAGCGCTGGCGATCAGGCCAGCGGCTACGAAGGCCTGAAGTAGAGCGTTTTTGTGCATGGTTACCTCATGTCTATTGTGGTTTTTAGTGAGGGGTCTGTTGCGCTGGCAGATGCGTTCGAACGGTGAAGCATCCGTTAACCCTAGACCTTGTTTTAATCTATGCACGGGATGTGCCGAATTCGGCGAAAGGATAATTATCGGGTTTGCCGGCTATCGCAATCGGCAGGTCGCTGTCTTAATTCATCGGCGTTGCCCTGCCCAGGCCGTTAGCCAGGCAGGGTGATACACGCTTAGGGCATCTGCACTTCAATAACGCCATCGGCATTCATGGTCACTTGGCTGGTGCCCGCTTCAACGTCTGGTGTCACGCTGTCGCTGGCGAACGACGCGGCCTTCATGGCTTCCATGCGCATCGGCGGGCGCACGAAGCCGCCACTGTTGAGGTTCAGGCTGACCAATTTGTAGGTGCTGCCGCCCAGGGCTTCGGTGGTCAGCTGCGCGCGTTCCTTGAAGGCTGCTACGGCATCCTTGATCAGCGCGTCCTCTTCTTTCTTACGCGTGGCGTCAGCGATGCTGAAGCTCATGCCGCCCATCTTCAGCGTCTTGAGCATGTCACCGGTCAGCTTCGACAGCGCGGCGAAATCGGCGCTTTCCAGGCGGATTTCGGCGCGCTCGCGCCAGGCACTGATTTGCTCGCCTTTCTCGCTGTAGACCGGGTAGCTGTTGCGGCTGCCCTGGGACACCGTCACGCCCTGCACACCGCGAGCCTGGGCCAGGCCGGCGTTGAGGGTGCGGGTGATTTCCGCAGCCAGGGCGGCGGGGTCCTGGTTCTGAGCCTCGGTGTACAGGGTCACCTGCATCAGGTCATGGGCCACTTCATGGCTGACCTGGGTGCTCAGGGAAATCTGGTTGTAGCGCGGCTCTTCAGCATGGGCGGTGACGCTAAGCAGGCCGGCGGTGGTAAACGCCAGGGCGGTGGCAAGGCGGGACAATGGCTGCATGGTGATTCCTTATCGATGACAGATACGGCTATCGGCCGCGTTCATGAGAGTAGACGAGCCGCTTTGCCGACTCGGGTTAACGCTCGTTGAAAAAACTTCAGCTATCTGACCGCGGGCCAGCCACGGCGATCCCACCGCTGCGGCGCGTTGCCGCAGCGGCGCATCGGTGGGCTTGGTTATACTCGTCAGGCTCGCTGACGAGCAGAGGAATGTTGATGCTGGCCCCCGTTCAGTTGTTGTCCGCCAGTCGCCAGAATCTCTGGCGTTTGACCCTGATTCGCTTCCTGGTGCTGGCCGCTCAGGCCGGTTCGGTCGGCCTTGCATACAAGTCCGCGCTGCTGCCGTTGCCCTGGCTGCAGCTGAGCATCACCCTCGGCGCCTCGCTGGTGCTGTGCCTGCTCACCGCACTGCGTCTGCGCGGGCCCTGGCCGGTGACCGAGGTCGAATACGCGATTCATCTCGGCCTCGACCTGATCATCCACAGCGTGCTGCTTTATTACTCGGGCGGCTCGGCCAACCCGTTCGTGTCCTATTACCTGGTGCCACTGACGATCGCGGCGGCGACCCTGCCGTGGCTGTTCAGCGTGATCCTCGGCGGCATGGCGCTGGCATCCTACACCTTGCTGCTGATGTGGTCGCATCCGCTGGAACTGCCCGTCGGCCCGCGTGAGAGCCTGCTGGTGTACGGCATGTGGCTGAGTTTCGCGTTGGCAGCCGCGCTGATTATCTTCTTTGTCGCCAAGATGGCCGAAGAGTTACGCCAGCAGGAAAAACTGCGCGCCGAACGACGCGAGGAGGGCATGCGCGATCAGCAGCTATTGGCAGTCGCCACCCAGGCCGCCGGCGCTGCACACGAACTCGGTACGCCGCTGGCGACCATGAGCGTGTTGATCAAGGAGCTGCGCCGCGAGCACCAGAACCCGCTGTTGCAGGAAGACCTCGGGCTGCTGCAGGAACAGGTCAAGCTGTGCAAGGAAACCCTTCAGCAACTGGTGCGTGCCGCTGAAGCGGAACGCCGTCAGGCGGTCGTCGAGATGTCGTCGGTGGACTGGCTGGAAACCACCCTCAATCGCTGGCACCTGATGCGGCCCGAGGCGAGCTATCGTTACGAGTGCCTGGGCGTTGGCAAACCGCCACAGCTGATGCCACCAGCCGACCTGACCCAGGCGCTGCTCAACCTGCTCAATAATGCCGCCGATGCTTGCCCGGAGAATCTGGAAATCGGTCTCGGCTGGGACCACCAGTGGGTGCGGCTGACCATCCGCGACTATGGCGCAGGGGTGCCCCTGGCCATTGCCGAACAGCTGGGGCGGCCGTTCTTCACCACCAAGAGCAAGGGCAAGGGATTCGGCCTCGGGCTGTTTCTCAGCCAGGCCAGCGTGAGTCGTGCCGGCGGCACAGTGAAGTTGTATAACCATGAAGAAGGCGGCACGCTCACCGAGCTCAAATTGCCGCGAGCCTATGCCCGGGTCTGAGCCTGCTGGCAGCGCAGCCTTGCTGAGAAGCGCAGGCCGCGAACCTGTTTTAAGGAGTGACGTATGAGTGACGAAGCGCTGTTGGAAAGCGAAGAACAACCTCATCTGCTGCTGGTCGATGATGATCCCACGTTTACCCGGGTGATGGCGCGAGCCATGAGCAGCCGCGGCCTGCGGGTATCGACTGCCGCTTCTGCCGAAGAAGGCCTGGCTGTCGCCACTCAGGACCTGCCGGATTACGCCGTGCTCGACTTGAAGATGGAAGGCGACTCCGGCCTGGTGCTGCTGCCCAAGTTGCTGGAGCTGGATGCCGAGATGCGTGTGGTGATCCTCACTGGCTATTCGAGCATCGCCACCGCGGTGGAGGCCATCAAGCGCGGTGCCTGCAACTACCTGTGCAAGCCGGCAGACGCCGATGATGTGCTCGCGGCGCTGCTGACCCAACACGCCGACCTCGACACCCTGGTGCCCGAGAACCCGATGTCGGTGGATCGCCTGCAGTGGGAACACATTCAGCGCGTACTAGCCGAGCATGAAGGCAATATCTCGGCCACTGCCCGCGCCCTTGGTATGCACCGGCGTACCCTGCAGCGCAAATTGCAGAAGCGCCCCGTTCGCCGCTGAGTGGCGCTAGCGCGGAAGGTTGCGGCGGCTGAAGCTTTGCTATCATTAGCAGCCTATCGACGAGCCTGAACGCAGGCTCGTGTTCGGTCGCCACCTTTCTGCATCCGGGACTTCCATGCTCGCCGTGCTTCAGCAAACACTCGGCATCACTGCCCCGGTCTTCTCCATGCTGTTTCTCGGCGTGCTGCTCAAGCGGCTGCGCTGGATCAACGACGGCTTCATCGAAACCGCCTCGTCGCTGGTGTTTCGCGGCACCATGCCGACGCTGCTGTTTCTCAGCATCGTCAAGGCCGATCTCGGCGCTGCGCTCAAACCCGCGTTAATCGGCTATTTCGTGCTGGCCACGCTGATCAGCTTCGCCATCGCCTGGGGCTGGGCGATCTGGCGCTGCCCGATGGCCGATCGTGGCATCTACACCCAGGGCGCTTTTCGCGGTAATAACGGGATTGTCGGCCTGGCGCTGGCCGCCAGCATGTATGGCGACTATGGCCTGTCGGTCGGGGCGGTGCTCGGCGGGGTGGTGATCGTTTGCTACAACGTGCTTTCGGCGGTGGTACTGACGGTTTATGCGCCCGGCGTGAAGTCCGACTGGCGCGCGCTGTGCAAGGGCATTGTTACCAACCCGCCGATCATTGGCGTGCTGTTGGCCATTCCGTTCGCCTATTGGCAGATTCCGCTACCGCAGTGGGCAATGGTGTCTGGCGAGTACTTCGCGCAAATGACCCTGCCGCTGGCGCTGATCTGCATCGGCGGCACGCTATCGCTGACCTCGCTGCGCGAAAGCAGTGGCGTGGCAGTCGGCTCCAGCCTGATGAAGATGGTCTGGTTGCCGCTGTTCTCGACATTGGGTGCCTGGGCACTGGGCTTTCGCGGCGCGGACCTGGCCATCCTCTTTCTCTACTTCGCCAGCCCCACCGCCGCCGCCAGCTTCGTCATGGCCCGCGCGATGAATGGCAACTACCAACTGGCGGCTGCGATCATCGTCATCACCACGCTGGCGGCGGTGGTGACCACCAACGTCGGGTTGCTGTTGCTGCAATGGGCAGAGTGGATCTGATCAGCCAGACGGCTGGCAGACGAGAGCGGGCGTGTCGAAAGCCGAAAGCCACCCTGCAAGAATCGCTGCTTCGGCCTTCCGTCGTGCCTCACCATTGTGATCAGGTACCGATTTGCAAATGCCACGATTGTGAGTTGCCAGGCAACTCGCTAGCATTCGCGGCTTGCGTGTAACTTCATGTGACACTGCCACTCAGGTCGCCGTCGACCTGCTGTCCATGAACGCGCCTTGTCGCTTGCGATGAGCCCAGGATGTGAAGTGCAGGAGCCAGGTTCTTCAAGCCTGAGCGAGGCACAAGGAGTGCAGTGCAGTGGTTCATCCGTTTTCGCGACACGGAGCGCATCGACGTGCTCAGGCCAGTGCCTGGCTGTCGATTCGCGTGCTGCTCCTGTGCACTTTGCTCTCGCCGACCATTTCCGGGGCTGATCCCGCCGTTTCCCTGCAAGGCCCGAGCGGTGGCTGGCGCTACCACGGCCTCAACGAGGGCGACAATGAAGCGCGTGTCGCCTACCCGACGCCGCCCATTGATCGCGGCGCCCAGCGGGGCCGCAGCCTGATCGAGGGCACCCTGCAGGACATCGGCCCGTTGCGCCCGCCCCATCGGCTGGTGGTCAACGGTAATCCACTGCCGTTGTACACCGACGAGCAGGGCCGCTTCGCCCGGCCCTATGCCTTTGGCGCCGGCTCCAACAGTGTCGAGCTGGTGGCTGGCGAGGGGCAGTCGCTCAAACGCATTCAATTCTATGAAGCCAACAACCTGCGCACGCCAGCGCGCATGCGCATCGTGCTGGGCTGGGACGATCCCAAGGCCGAGCTCGACCTGCACGTGGTCACCCCGGATGGCCAGCACGCGTTCTGGAGCCATCCGGTACTCACCAATGGCGGCGGCCTGGATGTCGACAGCGTCGACGGCCCCGGCCCGGAAATGTTCACCATGACCGCGCCGCTGCAGGGCACCTACCTGATCTACGTGAATTACTGGGGCAACCTGGGCAGTGGTGGTTACAACTTCGAGGCTGGCAGTAACCAGAACGAGATCATTACCGCGCAGATCAACCTGATCTTCAACGAGAACACCGTCAACGAGAAGCGCGAGACCTTTCTGGTGCCACTGCGCGCCATCGGCGAGCTGCTGTTCGTCAAATCCTTCAATTATGCAGGCCGTTGAAAAACGTGAGCGAGGAAGTCAGCGCAAGGCAAAAACAGGCGAAAAAGCGGAGTGTACGAGTAGTACATGAGTATTTTGAGGCTGTTTTTAACGCCGCGATGGCAACGCAGATAGTTTTTCAACAGCCTGACATCGATATCCCGATGCTCGAATGAACTGGGGTTTTGTTATGAACCGGATGATTACCGCCCACCTGCCGCGCCTGTCCGTTCTGGCGCTGGCCGTGCTGCTCGCCGCCTGCGGCCAGGACTCGCGCGAGCTGGGGGAACGCAGCACCCTGGGCCTGGATCTGCAACGCCCCGATGCGCTGATCGAGAGCGCCTCGCTCAGCCGCCTGCCCAAGGATCTGCTGGCGGTGCCGCTGCTGCGCGATACGCTCACCGAAGACTTCGTCTTCTATTACGAGCACAACGCCGACCGCCTCGGGCTGGTTGGCAGCCTGCGGCGGATCGTCTACGAGCGCGACCTGAAGCTGCGTGACAACCTGCTCGACGAACTGCTCGACCAGCCCGCGGATGTCGCTCTGTGGAAGGGCGCCGATGGCAAGCTCAAGCATTTCCTGATGGTCATGCAACGTGGCGGTCTGGCCAAGGTGCTGGAGCCGCTGGCCCACATCGCCCTGGACGATAGCCAGTTGAAACAGGCGGGTGAGCTGCACGTCGATGGCAGCAGCGTGCCGCTGTATCGACTCAGCTACCTGGGTGACCGCGCATTGCTGCTCGCCAGCCATGGCGACAAGCTGCTGGTGCTGTCGTCGCCCGGCATGCTGTTCGGCGACGACGACAAGCTCGGCCGCGACGCGGTGGCGTCGGTGGAATCTCTGCTCGACGGCGATAGCCCGTTTGCCAAGCGCTTCGGCCTCAAGGCCCGCGAGCAGGAGCAGCAGCGTATTTCGCTTAGTGGCGAGTATGTGGCGCTTGGTTACCAGCGTTTCTTCCCGGCCTTCGCTGGGCTGCGCTTCGAGAAGGGCGAGGCCGGCTGGAGCAGCTTCCTGGCCCTGAACGAAGTCGATGACCAGCCGCGCCTGGATTTCACGCCGATCTGGAAAGCCATGCCGATGGGCGCCAGCGCCTGTGTAGCGGTTCCGGTGGCGCCGGGCAGTGCCGAAAAACTGTTGGCACGTGTCGGCGCTAGCAGGGCAGTCAGCAAGGATCTGGAAAAACGCCTGGGCAGCACCGCGGGCCTGTGCTGGTATGCCGATTCACGACTGCATTCGCCCTTGCTGGTGACCCACCTCGACGAAGCCGTCACGCCTGAGCTCGATCAGGCCATCGGCGGGTTGTTCGACGGCATGATCGGCGCGTTCGAGCCGAATGCCGAGAACGGCCGCTTCCCGGTGGAAAGCCAAAGCATCGCCGATGGTCATATCTGGCGCCGCCAGGTGGGCTCCAACTTCGGTCAGTACCCGGCCGAAGACAGCAATACTCCTGACGCCCTGGTCTCCCGCGGCTTCTTCAACGTGAGCCTTGCACGTCAGGGACAAGCATTGCTGTTCTCCCTGGATGACCGGTTGGTGGACAAGGCCCTCGATACCCTCGGCAAGCGCTTCCCGCCGCTTGCCGAAGTGCTCCCCTCCGCTGGCCTGGTGCCCGGCTACCTGGCTCCCGAAGGCCTGTCGCAGCTCCTCGAACAGGAAACTCTGGACAGCCTGCCGACCAACTACGAGCCGGTATTCCGCAACGCCGCCGATACCCACCTGCTGCCCAAGCTGCGTGCACTGGGCAACTACGGTCCGTTCGCGCTGACGTTGCCGGCAGACACCGAAGCGGATGACGACTGGAAGTGGGTTCCACTCGAATGGCGCTCCCTGTGAAAACCCACCCAGAGGCTGCTGCGCGTCGGCCCTGCTGCGTTAAAAACAGGCTCGGAATGCTCATTTACAAACTCGTAAACTCCGCTTCCTCGCCTGTTTTTGCCTTGCATGGCTCTAGCTCACGAGCCCCTGGGCGGGTTGCAACTATCGCACTGCTCGTCATGTTCATGGCGTTGAGCCTGGCCGCGCGCGCCGAGCAGGCGCCCGGCCTGAACCCCGAGCAGTCGCAGATCTTCCGTGCCTGGTTCGTGCGTATCGCCCAGGAGCAGCTGCGCCAGGGACCGAGCCCGCGTTGGCACCAGCAGGATTGTGTTGGCCTGGTGCGCTTCGCCGCCAACGAAGCGCTCAAGGTGCATGACGCCAAGTGGCTGCACGCCAATGGCCTGTCCAATCGCTACCTGCCGCCGGAGCTGGAACTGGACGACGCCCAGCGCCGTCTGGCGCAGAACTGGCAGCAGGGCGGTGGCCAGCAGGGCCCGTACGTCAACGCGATCAAGATGATCCAGTTCAACAGCCAGTTGGTCGGTCGCGATCTGAACCAGGCACGCCCCGGCGACCTGATGTTCTTCGACCAGGGCGATGACCAGCACCTGATGATCTGGATGGGCCGCGACATCGTTTACCACACCGGCACCACCACTCCCACGGATAACGGCATGCGTGCCGTCAGCCTGCAACAACTCATGACATGGAAGGACACCCGATGGATACCCGACGACGCCAACCCCAACTTTATCGGCATCTATCGACTGAATTTCCTCGCGCGATGAATCGCTTGCTGGCTGTCGCGCTGCTGGCCCTGTTGCCCCTGGCTGCCCAGGCCGAGGATGACGTGCCGGCGAGCGGCTACACGCCGCTGGCCGGCGAGTCGTTCTTCCTGCTTGCCGACTCGAGCTTCGCCGCTGATGAAGTGGCCACGGTGCGCCTCGAGGCGCCAGGCCGTGATTACCGCCGCTATCGCATGGAAGGCTACGGCGGCGTGGATATGCGCCTGTACCGCATCGAGCAGCCGCTGGAATTCCTCAAGCGCCAGAAGAACCTGCACCGCGTGGTCGCGGAGGGCCAGTTCAAGGGCGAGGGGTTGTCCAACACCCTGTCGTATCTGTGGGACAACTGGTACCGCAAATCCCGTCGGGTGATGCAGCGAGCGTTCTCCTACGAGTCGCGCAAGCAGGTCACCGAAGAGGCGCCGGAGCTGAAGATGGGCAGCGCCATCGCCGCGCCCACCGAATACACCCCGCAGGTGCAGTTTGCGCCGATGAAGGGCCTGCCGCTGGTGGCCGAGTTCCGTTACCCGCTGTGGGAAGCCAAGCCTATCGAGCCGCCTCAGGGCGTTGACCTGTCCGGCTCGTCGAGCAACTTCGTCAGCGTCGCCTCGGGCAACGTCTACGTGCCGCTGGGCAAACTGGAGCCCGGCCTGTACCTGGCCGAGGCGATCATCGGCAAGTACCGCGCCACCACCGTGGTGTTCGTCTCCAACACCGTGGCGGTGAGCAAGATCGCCGGTGGCGAACTCCTTGTGTGGACGGCCGACAAGCACCAGGGCACGCCGGTCGCTGGCGCGCAGTTGTTGTGGAGCGATGGTCTGGGCGTGATGACCAGCGGCAAGACCGACGCACAAGGCTTGCTGCGCCTCGGCCATGCCAGCCCGGAGCGCTCCTACGTGATCGGCGAGGACGCCCAGGGCGGCGTGTTCGTCTCCGAGAACTTCTATTACGACAGCGAAATTTACGACACCAAGCTGTACGCCTTCACCGACCGTCCGCTTTATCGCCCCGGCGATTGGGTCGAGGTAAAGATCGTCGGCCGTGAGTTCAAGAATGCCCGCGACTCGGTGGCCGCCGGCACTGCGCCGATCAGCCTCAGCGTGCTGGATGCCAACGGCACCGTATTGCAGACCCAGAAGCTCGACTTCGACAGCGCCCGTGGCGGCCAGGGCCGCTTCCAACTGCCGGACAACGCCGTGGCCGGCGGCTACGAGCTGCGTTTCGCCTACCGCGACCAGTTGTACAGCAGCGCCTTCCGCGTCGCCGAGTACATCAAACCGCACTTCGAGGTGTCGCTGGACCTGGATAAACCGGACTTCCGCACTGGCGAGCCGGTCAAGGGCGCTCTGGTGCTGCTCTACCCGGACGGCAAGCCGGTGGTCGATGCCAAGGTGCAACTGAGCCTGCGTGCCCAGCAACTGTCGATGGTCGACAACGAGCTGCAGTACCTCGGTCAGTTCCCGGTCGAGCTGGCCAGCAGCGAAGTCAGCACCGACAGCCAGGGCCGTGCGCTGGTCGACTTGCCGGCCGCCGACAAGCCGAGCCGTTACCTGCTCAGCGTGTTCGCCAGCGACGGCGCCGCCTACCGGGTCAAGACCAGCAAGGAAATCCTCATCGAACGCGGTGCTGCCCGCTACCGAGTGAGCGCGCCGCAGCGTTTCAGCTCGGCCGGTCAGGCGGTCAGCTTCTCGTATCAGAGCGAAGGCACCAGTGAACGTAAACCGGCTCGTTACGACTGGGTGCGCCTGGAAGACCAGAGCACCGGTAACGGCGAGTTGGCGGCGGATGCCAAGGGCTTCGCGCTGAACTTCGAGCGCCCCGGCACCTACAGCATCACGCTCAAGGACAGCAGCGGCCTGATTCTCGGCGCCACCGGCCATTCGGTCAGTGGCGAGGGTGTCAAATCCGTCGCCGGCACCATCGAGATCGTCCTCGATAAAGCCGAATACCAGGCCGGCGAAGAAGCCTTGGCGCTGATCACCTTCCCGGAGCCCGTCAGCGATGCGCTGCTGACCCTGGAGCGCGACAAGGTCGAGGCCACTGCGCTGCTCTCCAAGGGCGGCGACTGGCTCAAGCTCGAGCGCCTGTCCGATACCCAGTACCGCGCGCGGATTCCGGTCGGCAACGATTTCTCGCCGAACATCACCTTTTCGGCGCTGTACACTCGTGGCGGTGACTACAGCTTCCAGAACGCCGGCATCAAGGTCGCCACGCCGCAAATCGACATCGCCATCAAAGCCGACAAGGACGTTGTGCAGCCGGGTGAACTGGTCACCGTCGAGCTGAGCACCCTGTTCGAGGGCAAACCGGTGCCGACGCGCCTGACGGTCAGCGTGGTGGACGAAATGATCTACGCCCTGCAGCCGGAAATCGCCCCGGGCATCGACCAGTTCTTCTATCACCCGCGCCGCAACAACGTGCGCACCAGCGCCAGCCTGTCGTTCATCAGCTACGACCTCGCGCTGCCCGGCACGCCGAGTGCACCGGGCCGGGCCAACCGCAGCGAACGGGGCGTGAAGGTGCTGGAGCGGCCACGCCGCGAAGAGATCGACACCGCCGCCTGGCAGCCGGATCTGGTCACCGATGCCAATGGCAAGGCCAGCTTCAGCTTCCGCATGCCGGACTCGCTGACCCGCTGGCGCATCACTGCTCGTGCAGTGAGCGCCCAGGGCGAAGTGGGCCAGAAACGCCAGTTCGTGCGTTCGGAAAAGCCGCTGTACCTGAAATGGAGTGGCCCGAGCCGCTTCCGGGTCGGCGACAAGCCGGCGCTGGGCCTGTTCGCCTTCAACCAGGGCGAGGAGGGCGCCAAGGCCGAACTGCTGATCCGTCATGGCGAGCAGGAGCAACGCCGTGAAGTGACGCTGGCCAAGGGCATCAACTACCTGCCGGTCGAGGAGGCGGTGATCGCCGCCGGCGACTTCCGCGCCGAACTGCGTCAGGCCGACAAGGTGGCCGACGCGTTGGCCGTCAGGCTGAGCACGGTGGCAGCGGGCTGGCAGCAGGTGCACAGCACGCACGTCTCGGCATTCCCGGGCAGCACGCCGCTGCAATTGCCGGCCGATGCCAGTCAGGTGCAGCTGCACGTGGCCGACAGCGGCGCCGGTCTGTTCAACGCTGCGCTGGATGACCTGCTCGACTACCCCTATGGCGGTGTCGAGCAGACCGCCAGCCGGCTGCTGCCGCTGAGCCTGGCCTATCCGGCGCTGGCCGCTGGCGAGCCGCGCATCAAGGATCGCCTGCGTCTGATCATGCAGAACAGCCGTTTGCGCCTGGTACAGATGGCCGGGCCGGAGGCGACCTTTACCTGGTGGGGCGGTGATGCCGATGGCGACGCCTTCCTGACCACCTACGCCTATTTCGCCGACTGGCACGCCAGCCGCGCCCTGGCCATTCAGTTGCCGGCCGAGCACTGGCAGCGCGTGCTGGAGCTGTATGCCAAGCGCGCCCAGGACACGCCGCTGCTGCAGCGTGCGCTGATCATCGCGTTCGCTCGCGATATGGGCTTGCCGGTGAAAACCCTGATCGAAGGCCTGGTGTATGACCTGGCCGCGGCAGGCGAAGGTAATGAAGTGGTGCTTGGTGAGGGCGACAGCCTGGTGATGGCCGC
Organism: Phytopseudomonas seleniipraecipitans; assembly: GCF_900102335.1. Lineage (GTDB taxonomy): Bacteria > Pseudomonadota > Gammaproteobacteria > Pseudomonadales > Pseudomonadaceae > Aquipseudomonas > Aquipseudomonas seleniipraecipitans. Next base: position 553,724 of record NZ_FNBM01000002.1, on the reverse strand, counting down.
GCCGGATTCAGCGCTGGGCCTGGCGATTGCCCGCGAGATGGGCGTGCGGCTGGCGCAGCAGAACAATGTGCCGGTGGCGGATGCGCTGCAGGGGCAACTCGACGCCGCGCGTCGCCGCCTGGCCGAGAGCCAGTCGCCGTTTGTGGCTGCCGTCGGCCTGTACCTCAACGGCCCGGATCGTCAGCGCGCGCAACGCCTGCTTGGCGAGCTGGCACCGGCTCAAGCGGGCCTGGAACGCGCCCTGGCGCTGACTTGGCTGCAGCCGTCGTTGGACCTGCGCAGCACGCAGCCGACGCTGGCGCTGGAAGGCGACTGGCAGGCGGTGGAAGGCACCAGCGGCGAGAACTATTGGCAATGGAACGGGGCGCAACCGCCCCAGGCACTGCTGGTGGCAGGCGATCTTGATCAGCCGAACGACGTGCGCCTGGATTACCGGAGCGCCCAGGCCGCACCGAGCACTGTGCCGGTTACCCTCAAGCGCCGCCTGTTGCGCCTGGTGCCAGGCGACAAGGCGTTCGAGTTCCGCGCCGAGGAAGTCGGCAAGGACGAGATCTCCAGTGCCGACCTGTACCTGGACGAAGTGACCCTGAGTAGTGAATCCGAGCAGACCCTGCGTTACGGCATGCTGGAAGTACCATTGCCACCGGGCGCCGATGTGGAACGTACCACCTGGGGCATCCAGGTCAGCGGCCTAGCCGGCGACGAAGCGTCTGCGCTGGAGAAGGCCCGCAACGAGCCAGGCGAGCTCAGCTACGCGGTGCCGGTGGACAGCCTGCAGGGCGAGCTGGTGCTGCGCCACCTGGTGCGCTTCTCGCAGAAGGGCGAATTCGTGCTGCCGCCAGCCCGCTACGTGCGCCTTTACGCACCGGGCCAGCAAGCACTGGAAGCCGAGCCGGCCCTGCAGAATGTCACCGTTGAGTAAGCACGACCTGCTCGCTTCGCTAGCCCTGCTGGCCGCCCTCGGCGGCTCGGCAATGGCAAGCGAGGCGCCGCTGTCCCTGGCTTGGCAAACGGCCGGCGGCAGCGAACTGCTGCGCATCGACGGGCAGCGACTGATCAGCCGCGAACCGCTGCCCGACACGCTTCAAGCGCCGTTGGGCAGCCTGTGGAAACTGTTCGTTTACGCCTATCTGGTCGACACCGGGCAGCCGGACAACGGCTATCAGTGCCGTGGCGGGAACAAGGAAGAGGTGTATTGCTGCAACCCAGGCGAACGCATTGATCGCGACCAGGCACTGGTGAAATCCTGCGGGTTGTACTTCGAGCAGGACAATCTGCAGCTGACCGAGAGCGACTGGTTGCGTTACTGGCAGGTACGCCAGGCGCCGGCGTGGATCGCCGAGCGCCAGCGACTGGCTCCCGAAACCCGTGTGCCAGTTCAGCAACTGCTCGCCCAGCTCGGGCAACTGCCAGCCCAGGCGGATGCGCGCAAGGTCTTGCTGGACGTGATCCTCAGCAGCGCTAATGGTGCTGCTGTCAGCGCCCTGGGTGGGCGCCTGCGGGTGAAAACCTGGAGCTGGCTGGCCGATGGCGATGCCCAGGCGCGCCAGGGTGGTTTTGCCGGCTGGCTGACCGATGGCACCCCGGTGTGGGCCGGTGGTTCGGGCACCAGCATGATGGTGCTCAAGCGCTACGCCGAGCCGCTCGGCCAGGTGCTGCCCACGCCCTGGCCGAGCGAAGCCGGCAGTTGTATCGAGGTGCGCCTGTTCGCCCGCTATCCGCTGCGCCAGCTCAGGCGCGAGGGCGGTGGCGCGGTGGTAGAGTCGGGGGCGCTTAATGGTCGCTACGAGGTGGAATTCGCCAATGGCAATCGCCTGCCCATCGAAAGCCATGGCGAGCTCTTTCTCGAACGCACGGGTGAGGGGCTTCAGCTGACCGCTCACCTCGATCGTGAGGACTACGTCGCCCGCGTGCTGGACCGCGAAGCCTCGGCGCAACCCGCCGAAGCCGCCAAGGCATTAGCCATCGCCGCCCGTACTTACCTGCTGCAGACCGCCGGCCGGCGCGGCGAATGCCTGACCATCGATGACAGCAGTGCCAGCCAGCGGGTCGCACCGCGCCCGGCCAGCCAGGGCGCCCGGTATATCGCCGCATGGACGGCCGATCTGGTGCTGGCCGGCACGCCGGTCACCTACCACAGCACGCAGCCGGGTACTGATCGCCTGGCCTGGTCCCAGGCGGTCGAACAGGCCGCCAGCGGCCTGCGTTACGACGCCATCCTGGCCCGCGCGTTCCCGCGCGCCACCTTGAGCCGCTGGGACAAACCGGTGGCGGCCTGCCAGCCCTTGCCCGCCGCCGAACAGTGGCTGCGCAAGCAGCGTCGCGATTGGCGCCAGCGCCTGGATGGTGAGCCCGGTTATGAGGAGATTCAGCAGTTCGCCGTGTGCCAGCTGGCGTCCGGTCGGCCTTCGGTGGATCGTGAGCGTCAGCGCATTTACGTGCGCGGCTTCTTTTCCCTGCAAGACCGTCTCGACCTGACTCACGAATACCTGCACCTGGCGTTTGCCGCCCACCCCAATGGACAGGACGAGGCTTATGTCGAAGGCCTCGCCCGCACCCTGTTACTGGAATGACACCATGGCCCCGATCAATCCCCGTTTCGCCCTTTGCCTGACTTTGCTACCGCTCTGCGCGCTGGCCGAGGTGCAGCTCGACACGCCACGCAGCGGCTGGCGCGTAGGAGGTGGCGATGGTGCGCAGTTCATGCAAGAGGTCAATTACCCTGCGTCGTCCGTCAACAGCGCCGCCAACCAGGCTGACACCGCGCGCATCAAGGGCGCGATCAGCGCGTTGGAAAAGGACGCCAAGGTGCCCGGCCGCCTGGTGGTCAATGGTGTCAGCATGCCGCTGAAGATCGCCGAAGACGGCAGCTTCGATCGGCCCTTCGTGTTCTCCGAGGGCAGCAACAACGTCGAGGTGCGCAGCCCGGATGGCGAGCAGCGCCGCCGCGTGCAGTTCTACAACCGGGGTAGCGGCGAAACCCCGGCGCGCCTGCGTGTGGTGTTGTCGTGGGACAGCGACAACACCGACCTCGACCTGCACCTGGTGACCCCCGATGGCGAGCATGTCTGGTACGGCAACCGCTCGCTGGCCAATGGTGCCGCTCTGGATGTCGACGTGACCACCGGCTACGGCCCGGAAATGATCGCCACGCCAACGCCGCTCAAGGGCCAGTACCTGGTCTACGTGAACTACTACGGCGGCGGTTACAGCTACGACGAGAACGGCGAGAGCAGCGCCCAGCAGATTCTCACCACCGGGCAAATCACCGTGATCAGCGAAGAGGGCACGGTCAACGAGAAGCAGCAGAGCTTCCTCGTGCCGATGCGCACCCCGGGCGAGCTGACGCTGGTGAAGAGTTTCAGTTATCCGTAAGCGGTACGCGTGATTCAGCTGGCGTGAGCAGGCTGTGCCGGTCTTCCCGGGTATCGCTTCGCTCGCTTGGTCAAAGACGCTAAGCATTCGAAGGTAGACTGTTCCGTGCTCAAATTTAATATCAATAAAATATTACTCATCCTTCATTATTATTCGTTGGATGAATCTCTCTGCGTTGGGCAGACTCCATCGCATTGTCTGAATCAGTTTCTCTGCTGAGGCGGACAAGGTTGCAAACAGACGATTACACCCATCCAGGGATGGATACTCCTGCCAGCCGCCAATGGCGGTACCCAGCGAGCCTTTCACGTGAGAGGCTCGAGTTTTTCTGACGATATCGATGAAATCCACCGCGCAATTTTCTTCCTGGCTGTCTGCCTTCCTGCCCGATTCCCTGCATACCCGCCCTCGCGAATGGAGCCGCGCCGCGCTCGGTGCGGCCATTGGCTTCCTGTTCAGCACCTGGGTGTGCAGCCAGTTGTTCGGCTTGCACATGGCCGTGCATTTTTCCGGCCCGCTGGCAGCTTCGGCGGTGCTGTTGTTCGCTGTCTCGTCCGGCGCGCTGGCGCAGCCCTGGGCGATCCTCGGCAGCTATCTGTGCGCGTGCGTGGTCGCGCTGACGATCACTCACTTCATCGACCACAGCCTGGTGGGCGCAGCCCTGGCGCTCGGCCTTAGCCTGTTAGTGATGTGCCCGCTGCGCTGCCTGCATCCACCGGCGGGTGCTATCGCCTTTTGTATGGTGTTCGCCACGCCGGCGCCCGGTGAACCGTTCTGGCAACCAGCCCTGGCGGTTATGACCGCCGGCGTTGGACTGCTGGCCTGCGCGCTGCTCTACAACAACCTGACGCGCGTGCCGTACCCGCGGCCGCACCCCGGAACCTCCACGGTGCATCGCACACGCGACCCGTTGCCCAGCGAGCGGGCCGGCATCAATGCCGACGATCTCGATCACGCTCTGGATGAGTTGGGCTCGTTCGTCGATGTAACCCGTGAAGACCTCGAATTGATCGTGCGCAGCACCGAGAAGCACGCGCTGCGCCGCAGCATGGGTGATATCCGCGCCGGGCAGATGATGTCCCGCGACCTGATCCACGCCACGCCGCATACCCGCGTCGCCGAGGGCCTGTATCTGCTGACCCATCACCAGCTCAAGGCGCTGCCGATTCTCGACGAGCACCGGCAACTGGTCGGCATCGTCAGCCTGGTGGATCTGGTCGGCGCGATACGTGCCAACAGCTTCAACCTGCGGGCGATACTCGGCCTGCAAAAACAGCAGGTGCTGGGCGAGCTGATGACCTCGCCGGTTCAGACGGTGGACGTCGATGCCCATGTGGTCGACCTGATCGCGCTGCTCTCGGACGACGGCCTGCATTGCCTGCCGGTATTGGACAGCGGTGCGCTGGTCGGGGTGATCACCCAGACCGATCTGGTCGCGGCGCTGCATCGCGACTTGCTCAGGCACCTCGATTGAGGCATCGAATCATCCGCCGCGCATCCGTACACTGTTCGCCGGATCAGGCTTGAGGAGTCGCCAGCGCCCTGCACGCTGGCTCAGCGAAGATGGATATCGACCTTACCCGCACCTTTCTGGAAATCGTCCGCAGCGGCAGTTTCATTGCCGCCGCCGAGCGCATGCATGTCACCCAGACGGCAATCACCGCGCGCATCCAGAAGCTCGAAAGCCACCTGGGCAGCACGCTGTTCGTGCGCAACCGTGCCGGCGCGCGGCTGACTGCAGATGGTGAGGCGTTCGTCACCTACGCCAACCAGATCCAGCAGACCTGGGAGGCGGCGCAGCGTGATCTGCCCTTGCCGGACGGTTACCACAATGTCATTCACATTGGCGGCGAGGTCAGCCTGTGCAACCCGTTGATGCTGCGTTGGGTCAGCGAGATTCGTGCGGCCATCGACGGTTATGCGGTGCGCGCGCAGATTGGCGACGGTGCGGGCTTGCTGCGCCAGCTTGAACTCGGCGTGCTGGATGCCGCACTGGTCTACCAGCCCACTTACTGGGCCGGCCTGCAGGTCGAGCAGATTCTGGAGGAAAAGCTGATTCTGGTGGAGGCGGCCAACCCCGAACCCTATGTATACATCGACTGGGGCGACAGCTTCCGCGCCCAGCACGACCGTGCGTTGCCGGACAAGGCTCGTGCGCCGGTGTCCTTCAACCTGGGGCCGCTGGCGCTGCAGTACATTCTGGAACACGGCGGCTCGGGCTATTTTCGCACCCGGGTGGTGCAAAGCTACCTGGATAAGCAGGTGCTCAAACGCGTGAGCAGGGCGCCGGAGTTCAGCTACCCGACCTACCTCGTCTATTCCCGCGAGCGAGATTCGGCGGCTCTGCAGCACAGCTTCACGCTGCTGCGCGAGATCGTTGCCCAGGGGCCTGATTGGTCGCAGCGCTGGGATCCGGCGGTCTGAGCGGCTATTCACGGTCTTTCGGCTCGAATTCAGCGCTTTGCCTGCAAAGTGGCGATAGCGGTCGTAGGGTGGACGACGCCTCACCTACGCGGCCCGACCCGTCCACCGCTCTGCGATTGCAATGGTGGATGAAAAGAGCGTCATCCACCCTACGGCCGTTATCGCCTTGTAGCAGCCTCTTTAATGTCGCCTAAAGGACCGCTCCGTGTTACTTCAGGCTTTCGACCCTCACCGGCACTACGCCGGAGCGAATCATGTCCAGGGATTCAGCCGCCTTGCGCGACACGTCGATGATTCGCCCGCGCGCGAAAGGCCCACGGTCGTTGATGCGCACCACCACGCTGCGGTCATTGTTCAGGTTGGTGACCTTGACCCTTGTGCCGAAGGGCAAGGTGCGGTGGGCGGCGGTCAGCGCGTTCTGGTCGAAGCGCTCGCCGCTGGCGGTCTTGTTACCGTGGTGCGCCTTGCCGTAGTAGGACGCTTTGCCCTCGGCCCGGTAATCGCCGGGTACGCCGCCACCAAAGGGCAGGCCGCTACAACCCGCGAGCAGCCCGGACAGCATCAGCAGAGCCGTTAATCGACGCATCACTTCTCTCCCATTCATGCGCTCGCGTCAGACACAAAAACGCCGGGAATTCCCGGCGTTTTCAAATCGCTCAGCCTTCGAGCTTTTTCTTCAGCAGTTCGTTCACTTGCCCCGGGTTGGCCTTGCCTTTGGAGGCTTTCATGGCCTGCCCGACAAAGAAACCGAACATCTTGCCACGCTTGGCTTCGTCGCTGGCGCGGTACTGTTCGACCTGCTCGGCGTTGGCGGCCAGCACGTCGTCGAGCATCTTTTCGATGGCGCCGGAGTCGGTGACCTGCTTGAGGCCCTTCCTCTCGATCACGTCGTCCGCCGTTGCGCCCTCACCAGCGGCCAGCGCTTCGAAGACCATCTTGGCGATCTTGCCGCTGATGGTGTTGTCCTTGATGCGCTGGATCATGCCGCCCAACTGCTCGGCGGAAACCGGCGACTGATCGATCTCCAGGTTGTCCTTGTTGAGCAGGCTGGACAGCTCGCCCATCACCCAGTTGGCCGCCAGCTTGGCGTCGCCACAGGTCTTCGCGACCACCTCGAAGTAGTCGGCCAGCTCACGGCTCGCGCTCAACACGCTGGCGTCGTAGGTGGAGAGTGCGTACTGGCTTTCGAAACGCTCGCGCTTCTGCGGCGGCAGCTCGGGCAGGTGGCTGCGCAGGTCATCGAGGAAGCTTTGCTCGATCACCACCGGCAACAGGTCCGGGCAGGGGAAGTAACGGTAGTCGTTGGCTTCTTCCTTGCTGCGCATGGAGCGCGTCTGGTCCTTGTTGGGGTCGTACAGGCGGGTTTCCTGCACCACCTTGCCGCCGTCCTCAATCAGTTCGATCTGGCGTTGCACTTCGTGGTTGATGGCTTTTTCGATGAAGCGGAACGAGTTGACGTTCTTGATCTCGGCGCGAGTACCGAACTCGACCTGGCCTTTCGGGCGCACCGACACGTTGCAGTCGCAGCGCAGCGAACCTTCGGCCATGTTGCCGTCGCAGATGCCGAGGTAGCGTACCAGGGCGTGGATCGCCTTGACGTAGGCCACCGCTTCCTTCGCGGAGCGGATGTCCGGCTCGGAGACGATTTCCAGCAGCGGCGTGCCAGCGCGGTTCAGGTCGATGCCGCTCATGCCCTGGAAGTCTTCGTGCAGGCTCTTGCCGGCGTCTTCTTCGAGGTGCGCACGAGTGATGCCGATACGCTTGACGGTGCCGTCTTCCAGGGTGATGTCGAGGAAGCCCTTGCCGACGATGGGATGATCCATCTGGCTGGTCTGGTAGCCCTTCGGCAGGTCCGGGTAGAAGTAGTTCTTGCGCGCGAAGACGTTGCGCTCGGCGATCTCGGCGTCGATTGCCAGGCCGAACTGGCAGGCCATGCGCACGGCTTGCTCATTGAGCACCGGCAAGGTGCCGGGCATGCCGAGATCGACCAGGCTGGCCTGAGTGTTGGGCTCGGCGCCGAAGGTGGTGGCGCTGGCCGAGAAAATCTTCGATTGCGTGCTGAGCTGAGCGTGAATCTCGAGCCCGATGACGGTTTCCCACTGCATGTCTTAATCCTTCCTCAGAAGCCGCTCGGTGCTTGTTTGTGCCAGTCGCTGACCTGTTGGTACTGGTGCGCGACATTGAGCAGACGACCTTCCTGGAAGTAGTTGCCAAGCAACTGCACGCCCACCGGCAAACCATCGACAAAGCCCGCAGGCATCGACAGGCCAGGAATACCGGCCAGGTTGGCGGTGATGGTGTAGATGTCTTCCAGGTAGGCGGACACCGGATCGGCGTTCTTCTCGCCGAGCTTCCAGGCCAGGTTCGGCGTAGTCGGGCCGAGGATCACGTCGACCTCTTTGAAGGCCGCAACGAAGTCGTTCTTGATCAGCCGGCGAATCTTCTGCGCCTTGAGGTAGTAGGCGTCGTAGTAGCCGGCGGACAGCGCGTAGGTGCCGACCATGATGCGGCGCTTCACTTCTGCGCCGAAGCCTTCTTCGCGCGAGCGCTTGTACAGGTCTTCGAGGTTGCTCGGGTTTTCGCAGCGATAGCCGAAGCGCACGCCATCGAAACGCGACAGGTTGGAGCTGGCCTCTGCCGGTGCGATCACGTAGTAGGCGGGAATCGCGTGCTGCATGTTCGGCAGGCTGATGTCCTTGACGCTGGCGCCGAGTTTTTTCAGCGCCTCGACCACGGCCAGGATCTTCTCGCCGATGCGCGCGTCGAGGCCGGCACCGAAGTATTCCTTCGGCAGGCCGATGCGAACGCCGCTCAGCGGCTGGCTCAGTGTGGACAGGTAATCGTCGACCGGCTGATCGACACTGGTGCTGTCTTTGGCATCAAAGCCGGCCATGGCTTGCAGCAGCAGCGCGCAGTCTTCGGCGGTGCGCGCCATAGGACCGCCCTGATCGAGGCTGGAAGCATAGGCAATCATGCCCCAGCGCGAGACACGGCCGTAGGTCGGCTTGATGCCGGTGAGGTTGGTCAGCGCCGCCGGCTGGCGGATCGAGCCGCCGGTGTCGGTGCCGGTGGCGGCCGGCAGCAGGCGCGCGGCAACTGCGGCAGCCGAGCCACCGGAGGAGCCGCCAGGCACGCGGGTCAGATCCCAGGGGTTCTTGACCGGGCCGTAGTGACTGGATTCGTTGGCTGAGCCCATGGCGAATTCGTCCATGTTCAGCTTGCCGAGGGTCACCGTGCCGGCGCTGGCCAGCTTCTCGACCACGGTGGCGTTGTAGGGTGCCTTGAAGCCGGTGAGGATCTTCGAGCCGCAGCTGGTCAGCACGCCTTGGGTGCAGAACAGATCCTTGTGGGCGATTGGCGCGCCGAGCAGCGGGCTGCTTTCGCCGGCAGCGCGACGGGTATCGGCGGCCTTGGCCTGCTCAAGGGCGAGGTCGGCGGTTACGGTGATAAAGCTGTTGAGCTGTGGATCGAGCTGCTCGATGCGCGTCAGCAGGTTCTGCGTCAGTTCAGCGGATGAGAATTGCTTGTCGGCGAGGGCGCGGGCGATCTCGGCCAGGGTCATGTGATGCATGGCGGGGCGCTTTCCTTACTCGATGACTTTGGGAACCAGGTACAGGCCGCTTTCCACGGCCGGGGCGATGGCCTGGTAGGCCTCGCGGTGGTTCGCTTCGGTAACCGCGTCGGCACGCAGGCGCTGGGTGGTTTCCAGCGGGTGCGCCAACGGCTCGATACCGTCGGTATTGACCGCCTGCATGCTGTCGATCAGGCCGAGGATGCTGTTCAAGGTTGCGGTGGTGTGGGGCAGTTCGCCTTCACTCAGGCCCAGTCGGGCCAGGTGTGCGATCTTTTCCACCTCGGAGCGTTCAAGCGCCATCGGGTTCTCCTGTAAAGGCGGCCGCTATGGGGCCGCCAGTGAAAATATGAGCAGGTACCGTGCACGGAGGGCAGGGAACGGATGCGTCTAGCCGGCGGTCAAAGGCGGCGATGTGTGGCTCGGGGCAGGTACCTGTGGCGCCTGGCAGAATTTGCCGCGGTCGCCGCCAATGTCGAAGATGCCTCAAAGCCGCGGAAAAACAGGCAATCTACCATATTGGTGCCTTGCTCAAAATCCCTGCCGTTGTTAGAGTTTGCCGCACTTTTTTACCTGCGTGTTTTCTTGCGCTGTATCTTTACCCACGCGTTGCCTAGGGTCCTTATCCCATGTTCAAAAAACTGCGTGGCATGTTTTCCAGCGATCTGTCGATTGACCTGGGCACTGCCAATACCCTTATTTATGTACGCGAGCGCGGCATCGTCCTGAACGAGCCGTCGGTCGTCGCCATCCGTACCCATGGCAATCAGAAAAGTGTTGTAGCCGTCGGCACCGACGCCAAGCGGATGCTCGGTCGTACGCCGGGCAATATCGCCGCCATCCGTCCGATGAAGGACGGCGTGATCGCCGACTTCAGCGTCTGCGAAAAGATGCTGCAGTACTTCATCAACAAGGTTCACGAAAACAGCTTCCTGCAGCCCTCGCCGCGCGTGCTGATCTGCGTGCCGTGCAAGTCGACCCAGGTCGAGCGCCGCGCCATCCGTGAATCCGCGCTGGGTGCTGGTGCCCGCGAAGTGTTCCTGATCGAAGAACCGATGGCTGCTGCCATCGGCGCCGGCCTGCCGGTCGAAGAAGCGCGCGGTTCGATGGTCGTCGATATCGGTGGTGGTACCACTGAAATCGCACTGATCTCGCTGAACGGCGTGGTTTACGCAGAATCCGTACGGGTTGGCGGCGACCGTTTCGACGAAGCCATCATCACTTACGTGCGCCGCAACTACGGCAGCCTCATCGGTGAATCCACCGCCGAGCGCATCAAGCAGGAAATCGGCACCGCCTACCCGGGCGGCGAGCTGCGTGAAGTTGACGTACGTGGCCGCAACCTGGCCGAAGGCGTACCGCGCAGCTTCACTCTCAACTCCAACGAAGTGCTCGAAGCGCTGCAGGAATCCCTGGCGACCATCGTCCAGGCGGTGAAAAGCGCCCTGGAGCAATCGCCGCCTGAGCTGGCATCGGACATCGCCGAGCGCGGCCTGGTGCTGACCGGTGGTGGCGCGCTGCTGCGTGACCTCGACAAGCTGCTGTCCCAGGAAACCGGTTTGCCGGTAATCGTCGCCGAAGACCCGCTGACCTGCGTGGCCCGTGGCGGCGGCAAGGCGCTGGAAATGATGGATCGCCACACCATGGATCTGTTGTCCACCGAATAAGCTGCACACCTTGCGCTGCAGCAGCCTGAAGCCGCATGCAGCTTTCAGGCTGGCAGTCGAGAGGTACTCACCATAAAGCCGCTATTCGCCAAAGGTCCTTCGCTCGGTGTACGCCTGCTGGTGTTCGCCGTGCTGTCGGCTGCGCTGATGGTCGTCGATGCGCGCCTGACCGTCCTGCAGTCGGTGCGCAGCCAGCTCGGCCTTATCGTCGAGCCGGTCTACTGGCTGGGTCGCTTCCCCGTTACATTATGGGAAGGCGCCACCCAGGAATTCAGCTCCCGCAATGAACTGGCAGCCGAGAACGAGAAGCTCAAGGCCGAGCAGTTGATGATGCAGCGTCGCTTGCAGAAGCTGGCGGCCTTGACCGAGCAGAACGTGCGCTTGCGCGAATTGCTCAACTCGTCGGCATTGGTCGACGACGAGGTGCTGGCCACCGAGTTGATCGGCATCGATCCCAACCCCTTCACGCACCGCATTCTCATCGACAAAGGCGAGAAAGACGGCGTCGTGCTCGGCCAGCCAGTGCTCGATGCCCGCGGCCTGATGGGCCAGGTTGTTGAGGTGATGCCGTACACCTCTCGCGTGCTGCTGCTCACCGATACCACCCACAGCATTCCGGTGCAGGTCAACCGCAATGGTCTGCGCGCCATCGCCACCGGCACCGGTAACCCGGAACGCCTGGAGCTGCGTCACGTGGCCGATACCGCAGACATCAAGGAAGGCGATCTGCTGGTCAGTTCCGGCCTTGGGCAGCGCTTCCCGGCGGGTTACCCGGTGGCCACGGTGACCGAGGTGGTGCATGACTCCGGTCAGCCGTTCGCCATCGTGCGCGCCATGCCGACCGCCAACCTCAACCGCACCCGCTACATGCTGCTAGTGTTCACCGACCCGCGCACGCCGGAACAGCGCGCCACCGAGTCGGCCGAGGCGCAGGAAGCGGTTGACCGTCAGGCGCTGCAAGAGCCTGGTGACGAAAGCCCTGACGACGCGACACCCGCTGCCGATGAGCCGACCACTGATAATCCGCCTGCGGCACCTGCTCGCGGCGAGGAGGCTGGCCAATGATCGCTGCCCGTTCCAATAACGTCTGGGTGATCTGGGTCACCATGGCGCTGGCGCTGCTGCTCAGCGTCTCCACCCTGCCGCGCTTCATGGAAATCGGCCGGCCGTTGTGGCTGGCGCTGTTCCTCACCTACTGGGTGCTGGCCGTGCCGCACCGCGTCGGCATGACCAGTGCCTGGTGCGTCGGCCTGCTGGCCGACGTGCTGAACGGCACCTTGCTCGGCCAGAATGCATTGATCCTCACGCTGATCACCTTTCTGGTGCTGAGCCTGCACCAGCGCCTGCGCATGTTTCCCATGTGGCAGCAGAGCATGGTGCTGCTGGTGGTGTTCGGTATTGCGCAACTGGTACAGCTGTGGCTCAACGCACTGACTGGCAGCCGCCCACCGACTCTGGCATTCGTGCTGCCGGCGCTGGTCAGCGCCTTGCTCTGGCCATGGGTCTGTACGCTGCTGCGTGCTCTACACCGGCGTCTGGGTGTCAACTGAAACGCGCTGCGGCGCCTGATTGCGAGACGTCTGCATGGCAATGCTCTACCTGGCCTCCGCTTCGCCGCGGCGCCGTGAACTGCTGACCCAGATCGGCGTGCCGTTTCTCACTCAGGTCGTACCCATCGACGAAACGCCGCAGGCTGGCGAGTCCCCGGCCACCTATGTCGAGCGCCTGGCACGGGCCAAGGCCGCGGCTGTGCTGAGTATCCTCCCCGAGCGTGACGGTGCGGTGGTGCTCGGCTCCGATACCGCGGTGGTGCTCGACGGGCGCATCCTCGGCAAGCCGGTAGATCGTGCCGACGCGCTGGCCACCCTTGCCGCGCTGTCCGCGCGCGAGCATCAGGTGCTGACCGCCGTCGCGCTGATCAGTAAAACGCGCGCTGCCGCTCGCGTGGTGACCAGCACGGTACGTTTCAAGCCGCTGAGCCAGACACAGATTGAAGCGTATTGGGCGACCGGCGAGCCGCGCGACAAGGCCGGAAGTTATGGTATTCAGGGTTTGGCGGCGGTTTTCGTCAGTCAGATGCAGGGCAGTTATTCAGCGGTGGTCGGGCTGCCGTTGTGCGAGACTGCCGAGCTGCTCGCGGAATTCGCGATTCCGTGCTGGCAATGACTGCCAGCGCATAACCCAGAGGTTGCTGGCCGCGATGTGCCGGGCTCGCTCGAGCCTGCCGCTGCTTTCAGCTTCATCTCAGACAGAGATGGGCGCATGAGTGAAGAAATTCTGATCAACATCACGCCGATGGAATCGCGCGTGGCGGTGGTGGAAAACGGTGTCCTGCAAGAAGTGCACGTCGAGCGCACCCAGCGCCGCGGCATCGTCGGCAACATCTACAAAGGCAAGGTGGTGCGCGTCCTGCCGGGTATGCAGGCGGCGTTCGTCGATATCGGCCTGGAGCGCGCAGCGTTCATTCATGCCTCGGAAATCTCCAGCCGTGAAGGCAGTGCCGTGGAGACCATCAGTGCGCTGGTTCACGAAGGCCAGAGCCTCACCGTGCAGGTCACCAAGGACCCGATCGGCAGCAAGGGCGCGCGGCTGACCACCCAACTGTCGATCCCGTCGCGCTATCTGGTGTATATGCCGCGCACCAGTCATGTCGGCATTTCCCTGAAAATCGAAGACGAAGCCGAGCGTGAGCGCCTCAAACAGGTCGTCACCGACTGTGTGGCGGCCGAAGGCATCGAGGAGGCTGGCGGCTTCATCCTGCGCACCGCCGCCGACGGCGCGCGTGCCGAAGAAATCCTCGTCGACATCCGCTACCTGCGTCGTCTGTGGACGCAGATCGCCGAGCAGATGAAGAGCGCGCCAACGCCATCGGTGATCTACGAAGATCTCAGCCTGGCGCTGCGTACGCTGCGTGATCTGGTCAGCGCCCGTTCCGAGAAGATTCGTGTCGACTCGCGGGAAACCTTCCAGAAGATCACCCAGTTCGTCGCCGAACTGATGCCGGAGATATCCGACCGCCTGGAGCATTACCCGGGGGAGCGGCCGATTTTCGACCTGCACGGCATCGAGGACGAGATCCAGAAGGCCCTGGAGCGCAAGGTGCCGCTCAAGTCCGGGGGCTACCTGGTCATCGATCCGGCCGAGGCGATGAGTACCATCGACGTCAACACCGGCGCTTTCGTCGGTCATCGCACGCTCGAAGAAACCATCTTCAAGACCAACCTCGAAGCGGCCACCGCGATCGCCCGGCAACTGCGCCTGCGCAACCTCGGTGGGATCATCATCATTGACTTCATCGACATGGAAGACGAAGAGCACCAGCGCCAGGTGTTGCGCACCCTGGAAAAACAGCTGGAGCGCGATCACGCCAAGACCAACATCATCGGTATCACCGAACTCGGCCTGGTGCAGATGACCCGCAAGCGTACCCGCGAAAGCCTCGAGCAGGTGCTCTGCGAGCCCTGCAGTCACTGCCAGGGCCGCGGCAAGCTGAAGACTGCAGAAACCACCTGCTACGAGATTTTCCGCGAGATTCTCCGCGAAGCCCGCGCCTATCAAGCCGAAGGCTACCGCGTGCTGGCCAACCAGAAGGTGGTCGACCGCCTGCTCGATGAAGAATCGGGCAATGTCGCCGACCTCGAAGCATTCATTGGACGAACCATCAAGTTCCAGGTCGAAACCATGTACTCCCAGGAACAATACGATGTGGTGCTGCTGTGATAATCCCCGGTCAGACCGGGGCGTGACCTGAATGGAACGGTTGGGGCAGGCGTTCGCCACGCTGCTGCGCTGGGGCCTGGGCCTGTGTGCGCTGGGTTTGGTGCTGGCGGCTTTTTACGTGAGCCTCGGTCGGCAGTTGGTGCCGTTGGTGGCCGAGTATCGTGAAGAAGCGCAAGCGCGTGCCACCGAAGCGCTTGGTATGCCGGTCAGCATCGGCGCGCTGGAAGGGCAGTGGAGTGGGTTTTCGCCGCTGTTGCTGGTGCGCGACCTGCGTCTGGGTGACGGTGAGCAACACCTGACCCTCAAGCAGGTGCGCGTGGTGCCTGACCTGCTGGGCAGCCTGCTCGCCTGGCAACCGCGAATCGCCGAGTTGCAGCTCGACGGTGTGAGCCTGACGTTGCGTCAGGACGAAGACGGCGCCTGGCAGGTGGAAGGCATTCCACAGCGGCAGAATCAGCCGCCGCTGGATGTGCCCAAGGTGCTGCGCCAGTCGCAGATGATCAGCCGGCTTTCCCTGTTCGACAGCCAGGTTAGCGTTCAGGCCCAGGGTCTGAAACCCTTCACGCTCAGCGCCATCAATCTCAGCATTCGCAATGGCAGCACTCGACAGCGGGTGGACGCCCGCGTGCAGCTGCCGGACGGCCAACCGTTGGCGCTGCAGGTGCGCACCCGCATGCAACCTGAGACTTGGCAGCATGCCCGTGCCGAGGTCTATCTCAGCGCGCCGCAGAGCGATTGGGCGAGCTGGGTGCCGCCGGCCCTGACCCGCGATTGGCACCTCGACCATCTGCAACTGGGTGGCGAGGCCTGGGTGCTCTGGGACAAGCGCAACCTGCAACGCGCCGCCACTCGCCTGCATGCCCCGCACCTGGCGGGGCGTTACGCCAAGCGCGAGGCTGTAGCGCTCAAGGATCTGGCGCTGAACGCCTATTTCGAGCGTAAAGATGATGATTTCGACCTGCTCCTCGACGATCTCGCCTTCAGCCAGGGCGACAACCGCTGGGGCGAAGCGCGTATCTCTCTCGGTCATCAGGCGGCCAAGGGTGATGCCTCCCAGCGCTGGAGCCTTAGCGCCGATCGCCTCGACGTTGGCCCGCTGGTGCCGTTGGTGGAAGGCCTTGCGCCAATGCCGGAAAACACCCTGGACCTGCTGCAGACGCTCAAGCCCCACGGCGCCTTGCGCAACCTCACCGCCAGCTTTCGCCCCGAGATCGAAGGGCCGGAGCGGCTGCAGTTCTCAGCCAACCTGGAACGCGTGGGCTTTTCCGCCTGGCATGCCTCGCCGGCTGTGGAAAACGGCAGCGGTAGTATCACTGGGGACCTCGGTCAGGGCGAGTTGAAGGTCGACAGCGAAGATTTCTCCTTGCACCTGACCACGCTGTTTCCCAAGGCCTGGAATTATCAGCAAGCCAAGGGCCGGCTGACCTGGACGCTCGATGACGAAGGCTTCACCCTGCGCGCGCCTTACCTGCAGGTGGTGGGCGAGGAGGGCAAGGTGGCTGGCGACTTCCTGATCCGCATGCTCAAGGACCCGGAGCGTGAGGACTACATGGACCTGCGCGTCGGCATGCGTGACGGCGACGCGCGGTTTACCGAGAAGTACCTGCCGACGCCGGCGCTAAGCCCCGCGCTCGATAAATGGCTGAAAACGGCGATCCGCGGCGGTAAGGTCAAGGAAGGCTATTTCCAGTATCAGGGTTCGATCAACCGCAACCCCGACCCTGCTGTGCGCAGCATCAGCCTGTTCTTCGATGTGGAAGATGCCGAGCTGGCGTTCCAGCCAGGCTGGCCGGCACTGCACGATGCCCGCGGGCAGGTGTTGATCGAGGACAGCGGCGTGCGGGTACGCGTCTCGCAAGGGCGTATTCTCGACAGCCAGGTGCGCGAGGCCTACGCCGATATCGCTCACGTCGATCCGGGTGAAACGCCGCGCCTCAAGCTCAAGGGCACATTACAGAGCAGCGTCGGCGATGGCTTGAAGATCCTGCAGGATACGCCGCTGGGTGTCGCCGACACGTTCGCTGGCTGGAAGGGCGCTGGCGCACTCAGCGGTGCTCTGGACCTGGACATCCCCCTGCAAAAGGGTGAGCAGGCCAACGTGATCGTCGACTTCAAAGCTGACAAAGCCTCACTGGCTATCAGCAAGCCCGCGCTGGAGCTCAGCGATGTGAGCGGTGACTTCCGCTACGACACCAACAAGGGTCTTAGCGCGCCGTCGATCACTGCGCGTGCGCTGGGCCATGCCGTGCGCGGCAAGGCGGTTGCCGATGGCAGCCCCGGCCAGGCGCGCAGCCATATCGAAGCCAATGGGATCATCCCGCTGGCCAACCTCACTGGCTGGCTGGGCGTGAAGCAGCAGTTGCCCGCCCAGGGCAGTCTGCCTTATCGCCTTCGTCTGAGCCTTGAAGGCGCGCAGAGCCAGCTGCGCATCGACTCCAACCTCAAGGGGCTAAGCATCGGCTTGCCGGCACCCTTCGGTAAAGCAGCGAGTGAAGAGCGCTACGCCGATTGGCGGATGAACTTCGGTGCTAGCGAACAGCGCTATTGGCTGGATTATGCCGATGTAGCCAGCTTCACCCTCGCAGCGCCACCGGGGCAGTTCGAGCAGAGTCGCGGTGAGCTGCGCCTGGGCGACGGCCCGGCGATACTGCCTACTACGCGCGGTGTGCGGGTGCGTGGTCGGGTTGCAGAAGTCAATCTGGCGGCCTGGCAGGACGTCATCAAGCCTTATGAGCAAAGCCCTCGCGAAGATGCCCAGCAGCTGTTCAGCGATGCCCAACTGCGCATTGGCCGTTTCGAAGGATTGGGGCAGACACTCGACGATCTCGACGTGGGCTTGCGTCCCATCGACGGCGGCTGGTCATTGAGTGTCGACAGCAGTCTGGCAAAGGGGCGTGTTGATTTGTTTGACGCAGACGGCCGGCCAATCATCGCCGACCTCGAGTATGTGCGCCTGCCGGCTGCCAAGCCGAGTACCGATGACGCGCCTGAGCCCGAGGGGCCGGATCCGCTGGCCGATTTCGACCCCAGTAAGATTCCAGCGCTGGATGTGCGGGTGGCTCACGTATTCCAGGGCGATTACGACATGGGCGCTTGGTCGCTCAAGGCCCGGCCAGATACGCAGGGCGTGCAGTTCAGCGACCTAGACATCAACCTCAAGGGCCTGCACCTTGGCGGTGCCATCGGCTGGCAAGGCGCACCGGGGCAAACCCGCAGCTGGTACAAGGGGCGCATGCAGGGCGAAAAGCTTTCCGAGGTCCTCAAGGCCTGGGGCTACGCGCCATCGGCGACCAGCGAAAGCTTCCGCCTGGATGCCGATGGTAACTGGCCTGGCTCGCCGGCCTTCTTCAATCTCAAGCGCTATTCGGGCAGCCTCGACGCAGCATTGCGCAAGGGCCAGTTCGTCGACGTACAGGGCTCGGCATCGGCACTGCGGGTGTTCGGTCTGCTCAACTTCAACTCCATTGGCCGGCGTCTGCGCCTGGACTTTTCTGACCTGCTCGGCAAGGGCCTGAGCTATGACCGGGTCAAGGGCAACCTGAAGGCCACCGATGGCGTGTTCGTCACCCAGGAGCCCATCACCATGACCGGCCCGTCGAGCAACCTGGAACTGGACGGCACCCTGAACATGATCAACCAGGGCATCGACGCCAAGCTGTTGGTGACGTTGCCGGTGACCAACAACCTGCCGCTCGCCGCATTGATCGTCGGTGCGCCCGCCATCGGCGGGGCGCTGTTCATTGCCGACAAGTTGTTGGGCGATCGTGTGGCGCGTTTCGCCAGCGTGCAATACGACGTGAAAGGCACCCTGCATGACCCGCAGCTGACCTTCGACAAGCCATTCGAGAAGCCCAACTGACGTGCCTTCCTACCTGACCGAGGAGCCATAATGTCCATTGCCGTGATCCAGATGGTCAGTCAGGACGATATTGCGGCCAACCTCCGGCAGGCTCGCCACCTGCTGGAGCAGGCCGCGGCAAACGGCGCCAGGCTGGCGGTGCTACCGGAAAATTTCTCTGCCCTCGGCCGGCGTGACGCCGCCGAACTCGGGCGCCTGGAGGCTCGTGGTGAGGGACCGGTGTTGCCCTGGTTGAAAGGCACCGCCCGCGACCTCACGTTATGGATAGTGGCCGGTACCTTGCCGCTGCCTGCGGATGATCAGCCTGACGGCAAACCGAGGGCCTGCTCGCTGCTGATCGACGAGCATGGCGAGCGCGTTGCCCGTTACGACAAACTGCACCTGTTCGATGTGGACGTTAGCGATAGCCGCGGCCGCTATCGCGAGTCGGACGACTACGGTCAGGGCGAGCAGGTGGTGGTCGCCGATACGCCCGTTGGCCGGCTGGGTTTGACCGTATGCTACGACCTGCGCTTTCCTGAACTCTATGGGGCGCTGCGCGAGGCGGGTGCCGAGCTGATCAGTGCACCCTCGGCTTTTACCCGGGTCACTGGTGCCGCGCACTGGGATGTACTGATCCGCGCCCGCGCCATCGAAACCCAGTGTTACCTGCTGGCCGCCGCACAGGGCGGTATTCACCCCGGCGGCCGTGAAACCTACGGCCATTCCAGCATTATCGACCCCTGGGGGCGTAAGCTGGCGGAACAGGCGGATGGCGAGGCGGCTCTGCTGGCCGTACGCGATACCGCCGAGCAGACCGCGATCCGTGAACGCATGCCGGTGCTGCGACACAAACGATTTTTCGCTGCGGCGCAGCCGCGGCAGCCTGATGTGGAGACGTTATGAGCGACATGTTGTTGACCGTCAGCGAGCAGATGCTCAGCCCAGGCGGTCTCACCCTGAATCATCTGCCTGGCGTGCTCGGTGAGCTGGCCGGGCCGGGTATCGATGCGGCTGACCTGTATTTCCAGACTCAGGTTTCCGAGACCTGGGTGCTGGAAGACGGAATCGTCAAAGAAGGCAGCTTCAACCTCGATCAAGGTGTGGGCGTACGCGCTCAATCCGGGGAAAAGACCGGTTTCGCCTACAGCAACGCCATTACGCCCGAGGCGCTGAGCCAGGCAGCCCGTGCCGCACGCTCCATTGCTCGCGCCGGGCAGCAGGGCCAGGTGCAGGCGTTCGCGGCAACCCAGGTGACGCCGCTGTATGCACCGGAAAATCCGCTGGATGTCATCGACCGCGCGCAGAAGGTCGAGTTGCTCAAGCGTATCGACCAGGCAACCCGTGCTCTGGACCCGCGCATCAAGCAGGTGACGGTGAGCCTCGCCGGCGTCTGGGATCGCATCCTGGTTGCCGCCACCGATGGCAGCCTCGGCGCCGATATTCGTCCGCTGGTGCGTTTCAATGTCAGCGTGATCGTCGAGCAGAACGGTCGTCGCGAACGTGGCGGCCATGGTGGCGGTGGGCGTACCGACTACAGCTATTTCCTCAGCGAGGATCGCGCCATGGGTTATGCCCGTGAAGCGCTGCGTCAGGCGCTGGTCAACCTCGAAGCGGTAGCCGCGCCCGCCGGCAGTATGCCGGTGGTGATGGGCGCCGGTTGGTCTGGCGTACTGCTGCACGAAGCCGTCGGGCATGGCCTGGAGGGCGATTTCAACCGCAAGGGCAGCTCCAACTACAGCGGCAAGATCGGCCAGCAAGTGGCGTCCAAACTGTGCACCATCGTCGATGACGGCACCCTGGCGGAGCGCCGCGGCTCGCTGAGCATGGACGATGAGGGCACGCCGACGCAGTGCACCACGCTGATCGAGAACGGCGTGCTCAAGGGCTATATGCAGGACAAACTCAACGCGCGCCTGATGGGCGTGGCACGTACCGGCAACGGTCGGCGCGAATCTTATGCGCACCTGCCGATGCCGCGTATGACCAACACCTACATGCTGGCAGGCGAGAGCGATCCCGAGGAAATCATCCGTTCGGTGAAGAAGGGTATCTACTGCGCCAACCTCGGCGGGGGTCAGGTCGACATCACCAGCGGCAAGTTCGTGTTCTCCACCAGCGAGGCCTACCTGATCGAGGACGGCAAGATCACCGCACCGGTCAAGGGTGCGACGCTGATCGGCAATGGCCCGGAGGCAATGAGCAAGGTGTCGATGGTCGGTAACGACCTGGCGCTGGACAGCGGCGTCGGCACCTGCGGCAAGGATGGCCAGTCGGTACCGGTCGGCGTTGGCCAGCCGACGCTGAAGATCGATGCGATCACGGTCGGTGGCACTGGCGCGTGACGATTCGGCCGGGGTTCGCCCCGGCCGTGCGACGAGCGAAACCTAGCGCAGGCCGCGCTGGGATTCGTCGAGTTCGCGGATGTACTTGAAGATTTTGCGTGACGAGGCCGGGGCTTTTTCCTGCGCTGCTTCATGCTGGGCATGGCGAATCAGGGCGCGCAGGTGCTGACGGTCGGCGTCGGGGTATTCGGCAACGAATTTCTCCAGCACCTCGTCATTACCGGTGATCAAACGGTCACGCCAGCGCTCGAGATTGTGGAAGCGTTCGTTGTACTGGCGCGTGGAAGCGTCGAGCTGATCGAGTAGCGTCAGGATTGCTTCAATGTCCTGGTCGCGCATCAGCTTGCCGATGAACTGCATATGGCGCTTCTTCGCGGCATTGGCGGTGTGCTTGGGAGATTCTTCCAGCGCACGACGCAGGCCGTCGGTCAGCGGCAGCTTGTTCTGCAGATCGGGCTTGAGGGCGGCGAGGCGTTGGCCAAGGTCCTGCAGGGCGTGGAATTCACGCTTGATCTGGGTTTTGCTCTTCTCGCCGGAGAAGTCGTCGAGGTAATCAGACATTTTGCGGTGATCCAATGGGAAACGCCGCCATGATAGCAGCAAGTTTCTTGCCGCATGCGCGACCCGAGTCGTTGCCGCTGCGGCTAATGTTCAGGAGTCGTTATGAGTGAAGTGGAAGTAGTCGGACCAGGCGCGTTAGCGGGCCTGCAGGCACAGGTCGAACAGATTCTCGCCGAGGCCAAGAAGCAGGGCGCCAGTGCCTGTGAAGTCGCGGTGTCGGTAGAGCAGGGGCTGTCCACCACGGTGCGCCAGCGTGAGGTGGAGACGGTCGAGTTCAACCGCGATCAGGGGTTCGGCATTACCCTGTACGTCGGCCAGCGCAAGGGCTCGGCCAGCACATCGGCCACCGGCGATGCGGCGATCCGCGAGACCGTTGCGGCCGCCCTGGCCATCGCCAAGCATGCCTCCGAAGACGAAAGCGCCGGCCTCGCCGACGCGGCCCTGATGGCCCGCGATCTGCCTGAGCTGGACCTGTATCACGCCTGGGACATCACCCCGGAGCAAGCCATCGAGCGTGCGCTGGTGTGCGAGGCTGCGGCGTTCGAGGCCGATTCGCGCATCCGCAATGCCGACGGCACCAGCTTGGGCACCCATCAGGGCTGCCGCATATACGGCAACAGCCACGGCTTCATTGGTGGTTACGCCAGCACCCGGCACAGCCTCAGCTGCGTGATGATTGCCGAAAGCGATGGGCAGATGCAGCGCGACTATTGGTATGACGTGAACCGCCAAGGCGAGCTGCTGGCTGATGCTGCGAGCATCGGTCGCCGCGCGGCGCAACGTGCGGTCAGCCGCCTTGGCGCCCGTCCGGTGCCGACCTGCGAAGTGCCGGTGCTGTTCTCTGCAGAACTGGCGACCGGGTTGTTCGGCAGCTTCCTTGGCGCCATCTCCGGTGGTGCGCTATACCGCAAGTCGTCGTTCCTTGAAGGCTCCCTGGGCGAGCAGCTGTTTCCGTCCTGGCTCAACCTCGACGAACGTCCGCACATTCCTCGTGCCATGGGCAGCGCCGCGTTCGATGGCGATGGTCTGGCCACCTACGCGAAGCCCTTCGTCGAGGGCGGCCGGCTGGTTTCCTACATCCTCGGCACCTACGCCGGGCGTAAGCTGGGCATGCCCAGCACGGCCAATGCCGGCGGCGTGCACAACCTGTTCGTCAGCCATGGTGATGAAGATCAGCAGGCGCTGATCAAGCGCATGGGCCGCGGTCTGCTGGTCACCGAGCTGATGGGCCACGGGCTGAACATGGTCACCGGCGATTACTCCCGTGGTGCGGGCGGCTATTGGGTGGAAAATGGCGAGATCCAGTTCGCCGTGCAGGAAGTCACCATCGCCGGCAACCTGCGCGACATGCTCAAGCAGATCGTAGCGGTGGGCAGCGACCTGGAGCTGCGCAGCAATATCCGCACGGGCTCAGTGCTGATTGAGAAGATGACGGTCGCCGGCAGTTGATTCATTCGGGCGCCCTTCGGCGCCCGCTTCTTTCAGGCCAGCCACGCAACGTGGCGATCATGTGCCTACCTCTTCCCTGCAAATTGCTGTCTGCAGATCGTTGCCTGCTGGCGGATTTCAGCGAGGTTTGCCCAATTTGCTGGGCGCTCAGTTGGCATCGCAAGCGAGCACAGCTTGATCAACGGTGCTTCCATTCAAATCGGTATTGATTATTCTTTCTATATAGGAATTAATATTATTATCTTTTGAAAGGTGCGCCATGAGATTTCGCTCAAGCAATACGCCCTGTCTGGATTGTTGGTATTGGCTGGGTTTCCGGATTCGCTGCGGCCTGCTTCCTGATGAACCGCGGCTGCTGGAATTGCATTGGGCGCAGGGGCGGCAACTGGTCGAACACGGCCGCCTGTGCCCCTGGAAGATGTCGCTGACTACCCTGACCCTGCTCCTGGACACCGCCTGCGATACGGCGCTGCCCTGGCACTGGCGCAGCGTCTGCCTGGATCACGCCTATCGCTCCCTCTACGCGCTGCAGCATCTGGCGGTCGACCGCGATCAGCAACAGAGCCTGAATCGCGCTCGCAATCGTCTGGCCACCCTGCGCATGCAGCCATCTCTTTCTATCTCCGAATTGGCAGAAGGAAATCCCTATGAGTAATACCCGAATCGAACGCGACAGCATGGGCGAGTTGGCCGTACCGGCCGACGCCCTGTATGGCGCTCAGACCCAGCGCGCGGTCAACAACTTCCCGGTCTCGGGCTGGGCCATGCCAAACGCCTTCATTCGCGCGCTGGTGTTGGCCAAGGCTGCCGCCGCCCGTGCCAACGTCGACTTGGAGCAGATCCTTCCCGCGCAGGGCGATGCCATCGTCTCCGCGTGCCAGCAGCTGCTGGCCGAAGATTTCATGCAGCATTTCCCGGTGGATGTGTTCCAGACCGGCTCAGGCACCAGTTCGAACATGAATGCCAACGAGGTGATCGCCACCCTGGCCACGCGCATCCTTGGCGAGCCGATCAACCCCAACGACCACGTCAACTGCGGGCAGAGCAGCAATGACATCATTCCCACCACCATCCACGTCAGCGCGGCGATCGAGGTAAGCGATAGGTTGTTGCCCGCACTCGGTCACCTGCTCAAGGTGCTGTGCGAAAAGTCGCTGGAGGTGCAGCCCTATGTGAAGACCGGGCGCACCCACCTGATGGACGCCATGCCCGTGCGCATGAGCCAGGTACTCGACGGTTGGGCGCAGCAGATTCAGGGCAACATCCAGCTGCTCACCAGCCTGTTGCCGGCGCTCCAGGCCTTGGCACAAGGCGGCACCGCGGTTGGCACGGGCATCAATGCGCATCCGCGGTTTTCCGAACTATTCTGTCGGGAGCTCAATGCGCTGACCGGGCGGCAATTCACGCCGGGGTCCAACTTCTTCGCGCTCATCGGCTCGCAAGACACCGCCGTAGCACTTTCGGGGCAGC
This sequence comes from Phytopseudomonas seleniipraecipitans, assembly GCF_900102335.1. Lineage (GTDB taxonomy): Bacteria > Pseudomonadota > Gammaproteobacteria > Pseudomonadales > Pseudomonadaceae > Aquipseudomonas > Aquipseudomonas seleniipraecipitans. The sequence goes on along the minus strand of NZ_FNBM01000002.1, from coordinate 529,304 downwards.
TGAAGACCACAGCGGTGTCACTGATGAAAATCGCCAACGACCTGCGCTGGATGAACTCCGGACCACTGGCCGGCCTTGGCGAGATCGAGCTCGAAGCATTGCAGCCTGGCTCCTCGATCATGCCGGGCAAGGTCAATCCGGTGATCCCGGAGGCAACGGCGATGGTCGCTGCGCAGGTGATCGGCAATGATGCGACCATCGCAGTGGCGGGGCAGTCCGGCAATTTCGAGCTGAACGTGATGCTGCCGGTGATTGCCCACAACCTGCTCGGCAGTATCGAGTTGCTTACCAACGTCAGCCATCTGCTGGCGGATCGCGCCATCGCCAGCTTCAAGGTCAACGAGCCTAAGCTCAAGGAAGCGCTGGGGCGCAATCCGATTCTGGTGACGGCGCTGAACCCGCTGATCGGCTATCAGAAGGCTGCCGAGATCGCCAAGAAGGCATACCGGGACGGCCGGCCGATCATCGACGTCGCTGAGGAGATGACCGACCTGGGGCGCGCTGAACTGGAACAACTGCTCAACCCGGAGCGCCTTACCGAAGGCGGTCTATAACAGCGGAAATTGCAATATTCGCCAAGAGGCGGGGGGCCGGTTCATGGAGCAGTGGAAACGACTCATCGAGGCCGGTAACCGCTACTTCGCCGAAGGATCCTGGGTCGAGGCGCGCGAACAGTACCTGCAGGCGTTGGCCTTGGCACAGGTGCTGTTCGAGCGCTGGCGTGACACCGATGCCGCGGTGGCGGCGTTCGTGGTGTCTCAGCACAACCTGGCCGATCTGCAGCTGATGATCGGCCATCCGGAAGAGTCTGCCGAGCACCTCTGCGCCTGCCACGAATACCTGTTGCGCTGCATGAACAGTGAACACCTGGCGCCAGCTCTACGCCAGGCGGCGCTGAATCACAGCAACCGCACCTACATCAGTCTGTTGAACTTTGTGGCCGAGCACGGGGCCTACCCCCGTACAGATCGATTGCTGGGCGCCCATGCGCCTGGTGATGCATCACCGGCAGAACGCTTAGCGTCTGTCATTCGTCAGTACCATTAGAAGGAGTGAAACCATGCCGTATAGCCTGCCTGCTCTGCCTTACGCTTACGATGCCCTGGAGCCGCACATCGATGCGCAAACCATGGAGATCCACCACAGCAAGCACCACCAGACTTACGTGAACAACCTCAATGCTGCGCTGGAAGGTAATCCGCTGGGCGAACTGCCGGTAGAAGAGCTGCTGACCCGCCTCAAGGAAGTGCCTGAGGACAAGCGTGGCGCGGTAATCAACAACGGTGGCGGGCACGCCAACCACTCGCTGTTCTGGACCGTGATGAGTACCAGCGGCGGTGGCGAACCCCAAGGCGACCTGAAAACCGCCATTGATAGCCAGCTGGGTGGCCTGGAAGCCTTCAAGGAAGCCTTCACCAAAGCCGCACTGACCCGTTTCGGCAGCGGCTGGGCCTGGCTCAGCGTGACGCCGGAGAAGAAGCTGGTGGTCGAGAGCACCGGCAACCAGGACAGCCCGCTGATGATCGGCAATACACCGATCCTTGGTCTGGACGTCTGGGAGCACGCGTACTACCTGCGTTACCAGAACCGTCGCCCGGAATACATCGGCGCGTTCTACAACGTCGTCGATTGGGCAGAGGTGGCTCGTCGCTACCAGGCTGCGATGGCCTGAAACATGCCGCGTAACCGACTTAGAGTGCGCATGCTCCCTTTCCATGGGTTCATCGTCAGCAATCGACGTTGGCTTATCTACGCGCTGGTTCTGATGCTGCTCTTCGTGGGCATCGTCATTCTCATCGCGCAGGCCTAATAATAAGAGAGCCGGCTTTTGCCGGCTCTCTTATACAGGCTGGATCATTGCCTGGCTTCCTGAAGCCGACGCCACTAGCGCATCGCCACTGACGGTGGGGTGATCACTCGCCTTCTTCGAAGTAATCGTTGATCAGGTCAGTCAGCGCCTGCAGGGCCTCTTCATCGCCTTCACCTTCGGTCAGCACGTGCACCACGGTGCCTTTGCCTGCTGCGAGCATCATTACCGCCATGATGCTCTTGCCATCGACCAGGCTCTCCACGCTACGCCCGATCTTCACCTGACAAGGATAGCGCCCGGCTACCCCGACAAACTTGGCTGCCGCGCGCGCGTGCAGACCGAGCTTGTTGATGATGGTGATTTCGCAGGCGGGCATCGCGGCAATTCCTTAACTGAGGTCGCGGTGGCGAATCTGGATGTTCCTGAGCAGCGGCTTGAGAGCCTGGCCAAGGCGGTTGGCGAGGTACACCGAGCGGTGATGGCCGCCCGTACAGCCGATCGCCACCGTGACGTAGGAGCGGTTGCTGGCAGCGAAACGTGGCAGCCATTTATGCAGGTAGGCAAAGATATCCTGGTACATGTCTTCGACGTCGGCCTGGGCTGCCAAGTACTCCTCCACAGGCTGTTCGAGGCCAGTGAAGTCGCGCAGGTCGGGCTTCCAGTAGGGGTTGGGCAGGCAGCGCACATCGAATACCACATCGGCGTCCACCGGCATGCCACGCTTGAACCCGAACGACTCGATCAGGTAAGCCGTGCCTGGTTCAGGCTGATTGAGGAGGCGCAACTTGAGGGTATCGCGCAACTGATAGAGATTGAGGTGCGTGGTGTCGATCTTCAGGTCGGCACGGTCAATGATCGGGCTCAGCAACTTGGTCTCGTCGACCATGGCTTCGGCCAGCGAGCGCTGATCATTGGTCAATGGATGACGACGACGGGTTTCCGAAAAACGTTTGAGCAGCGTTTCTTCGCTGGCGTCGAGATACAGCACATCGCAGCGGATGTTGCGTCCGCGCACCTCGTCGAGCAACTCGGAGAAACGCTTGAGCTGACTGGGGAGGTTGCGTGCATCGATCGAGACCGCCACCTGCGGCTGCAACAGTTCGGTCTCCAGCAACGCACGTTCTGCCAACTCGGGAAGCAGGCCGGCGGGCAGGTTGTCTATGCAATAGAAACCGTTGTCCTCGAGTACGTCGAGCGCGGTGCTCTTGCCCGAGCCGGAACGACCGCTGACGATGATCAGGCGCATAGACTCATCCTGTAAGGCTATTGGCCGCTCTGCACGTTCACAACGGTCTGATACAGGGATTCGCTGTCGCGAGCCTGACGAAGCCGATCGCGGACTTCCTCACGGTCGAACATGCTGGCGATCTGGCGCAGCAGTTCAAGGTGCTCATCCGTGGCCGCCTCTGGCACCAGCAGGACGAACAACAAATCAACCGGCGCGCCATCGATCGCATCGAAGTCGACCGGCGTGCTCAGTTTGAGCAGTGCGCTGATTGGCGAACTGCAGCCGGGCAGCCGGCAGTGGGGGATGGCGATGCCGTTACCGAAACCGGTAGAGCCGAGTTTCTCTCGGGCGATAAGGCTTTCGTAAATGATCTGGTCATCGAGATCAGGCAGGTCACGCGCGATCACGCTGGCGATCTGTTCGAGTACACGCTTCTTGCTGCCGCCCGGCACGTTCACGAGGGAACGGCCGGGGGTCAGGATGGTTTCAAGTCGGATCATAGGAGGAGAACGAGGTCAGCGGGCCATTGCGCCCTGCTGGCGATCGAGCTGTTTTTCCTTGTGCTTGATGAGTTGGCGGTCAAGTTTGTCGGTCAGTAGATCGATTGCAGCGTACATGTCGTCATGCTCGGCATTGGCTACCACCTCGCCTCCGGAGATATGCAAGGTGGCTTCGACTTTCTGCTTGAGCTTCTCGACCTCCATGATGACTTGCACGTTGGTGATCTTGTCGAAGTGTCGCTCAAGACGCTGGAGCTTCTCTTCGATGTAGCTGCGTAGTGCGTCTGTCACATCCAGCTGGTGTCCACTGATGTTGACTTGCATACCGCTTCTCCTTGTTGCCGTGTGTGAGTGGTAGGTCTGCAACCTGCCACAGGAACACTGGGGCTCTACTACAAGGGCACCTTACATCAGTCGCTTGCGCTCGCTCGAAGGTGCTATACCGAGCGATTCACGGTACTTGGCGACTGTGCGACGCGCCACTTGAATGCCCTGTGCTTCCAGTAAACCAGCGATCTTGCTGTCGCTCAATGGCTTTTTCGCATTTTCCGCAGCGACCAGTTTTTTGATGATCGCGCGGATCGCGGTGGACGAACATTCGCCGCCTTCGGAGGTGCTGACATGGCTGGAGAAGAAGTATTTCAGCTCGTAAATACCGCGCGGGGTATGCATGTATTTCTGTGTGGTCACGCGCGAAATGGTCGACTCGTGCATGCCGACCGCCTCGGCGATGTCATGCAGCACCAGCGGCTTCATGGCTTCGTCGCCGTAGTCGAGGAAACCGCGCTGGTGTTCGACGATCTGCGTTGCCACCTTCATCAGGGTTTCGTTGCGGCTCTGCAGGCTCTTGATAAACCAGCGTGCTTCCTGCAACTGGTTGCGCATGAAGGTATTGTCGGCACTGGAGTCGGCGCGTTTGACGAAGCCGGCGTACTGGGCGTTGACGCGCAGGCGCGGCATGGCTTCCTGGTTGAGCTCCACCAGCCAGCGGTCGTTGTGCTTGCGCACGATCACATCAGGCACCACGTATTCGGGCTCGCTGGATTCGATCTGCGAGCCGGGTCGCGGATTGAGGCTTTGGATCAATTCGATAACCGGACGCAGCTCATCTTCCTTGAGCTTCATGCGGCGCATCAACTGGCTGTAATCGCGACTGCCAAGCAGGTCGAGGTAGTCGCCCGTCAGGCGTAGCGCTTCGCTCAGACATGGGGTCTTGGCCGGTAACTGGCGCAGCTGCAGGAGCAGGCACTCGCGCAGATCACGGGCGGCGATACCGGACGGCTCGAACTGCTGAATGCGGTGCAGGACGGCCTCGACTTCATCGAGTTCGACATCCAGCTCCGGGTCGAAGGCCTCGGTGATTTCTTCGAGGGTTTCTTCCAGGTAGCCCTGAGCGTTGATGCAGTCGATCAGCGTGACGGCAATCAGCCGATCCTTGTCGGACATCGGCGCCAGGTTCAGCTGCCAGAGCATGTGGCTCTGCAGGCTTTCGCCGGTCGAAGTGCGGGTGGTGAAATCCCACTCGTCATCGTCGTTGCTGGGCAGGCTGCTGGCGCTGGTCTGGTAAACGTCTTCCCAGGCGGTATCGACGGGCAACTCGCTGGGAATGCGCTCGCCCCATTCGCCTTCTTCCAGGTTGTCGACGGTCTGGGTGTTTTCCTGGAAGGTCGGCTCCTGAAACTTTTCTTCCTGGGCGGCCGCGGTGGTGGCGCTTTCAGCGCCGTCGGCCATGGGATCCGAGTTGTCGAAGTCGTCGCCTTCTTCCTGACGCTCGAGCATCGGATTGGACTCCAGTGCCTCCTGGATTTCCTGTTGAAGGTCCAGTGTCGACAATTGGAGCAGGCGTATGGCTTGTTGCAGCTGCGGTGTCATCGTCAGCTGCTGGCCCATTTTCAGGACGAGCGATGGTTTCATTGCAGACCTTATCCGGCGTCTGTGTGCAATCCACTACCGGGCACCGAAGCGCCACGAGGAAGCAAATTATATGCCTGATTCAAAGCGCTTTGCCTAGGGCCTGTCAGCATTTCATTTTGCTCATGCAAACTGCTGGCAGGCACCGGAACACTCATCGCAGCGAATCCCTTACAAGCGGAATTCGTGGCCCAGATAGACTTCCTTGACCAACTGGTTGGTCAGGATGGCTGCGGAGTCGCCTTCGGCGATCAACTGGCCGTCGCTGACGATGTAGGCGGTTTCGCAAATATCCAGGGTTTCACGCACGTTGTGGTCGGTAATCAGCACGCCAATGCCTTTGGCTTTGAGGTGGTGAATGATTTGCTTGATATCGCCTACCGAAATCGGGTCGACACCGGCGAAGGGCTCGTCGAGCAGGATAAATTTCGGCGACGTTGCGAGGGCGCGGGCAATTTCCACGCGGCGGCGTTCACCACCGGACAGGCTCATGCCCAGGTTGTCGCGGATGTGGGTGATATGAAACTCCTGAAGCAAGCTGTCGAGCTCCTGCAGGCGTTGCGCACGGTTGAGGTCCTTGCGCGTTTCCAGGATCGCCATGATGTTGTCGGACACACTGAGCTTGCGGAAGATCGAGGCTTCCTGCGGCAGGTAGCCGATACCGGCGCGCGCGCGGCCGTGCATGGGCTGGTGGCTGACGTCGAGGTCGTCGATCAGCACGCGACCCTGGTCGGCCTGCACGAGGCCGACGATCATGTAGAAACAGGTGGTCTTGCCAGCGCCGTTGGGGCCGAGCAGGCCGACGATTTGTCCGCTGTCGATGCTCAGGCTGACGTCGCGCACGACCTGGCGGCCCTTGTAGCTCTTGGCCAGGTGCTGGGCTTTCAAAGTGGCCATGATTATTGGCCCTGTTCGGCAGCGGGTTTTTTCTGCGGCTGAATCACCATGTCGATACGCGGGCGCGGGCTCGACACGTTGGTGCCTGTCGCCCGGCCTGCATTGACGATCTGGCGCTGGGTGTCATAGACGATCTTTTCGCCTTCGAAGGTGTTGCCTTCCTGAACCACCTTGGCCTGGTCGATCAATACAATGCGCTCATTGGCCGCAAAGTACTGGATGGTCAGGCCGTAGGCCTTGACGATCTGCTTGTCGGGCGACGGCTTCTGCTCGTAGTAGGCGGGTTTGCCGACCGACGTGAAGACGTCGATATCACCCTGTGCGGTCTGGGTGATGGTGACAGTGTCGCCAGTGATTTTCAGGGTGCCCTGAGTGATCACCACGTCGCCGCGGTAGACCGCTACGCCTTGCTTGTCATCCAGCTCAGCACTGTCGGCCTGCACGCGGATCGGCTGATCGCGGTCGCTCGGCAAAGCCCAGGCGCTTGCGCTTCCTAGCGTCGCGCCGAGGCTGAGAAGTAGGGGGAGGGTTTTAACGAACCTCATGCTGGCCTCTTACGTTGGACTGCAGGAGCATCCTGCCGTCATTCAAGTACGCTTTCATTCCTTGTGCCGTGGTCACCCCGTTGGCCGCGTCGATTCTAACGGCTTGCTGGGTCTGCGCATATTCCTTCTGCGGGAATACGGTCAGGCGGCTGGTAGTCAGTATAGTGGCGCGGCCTTTGTCGTCGGTGCGCTCTACGCGCACTTGGTCGATCAGTTCCACTTCATCGCCATCGGGGCCGACTTCACCTCGCGCGCTGCGCACTTTCCAGGGGTAGGCGGTGCCGCGATAGAGATTCATGCGCGGTTCGGTCAGCAGGGTCACGTCCGTACTCTGCACATGCTCCAGCTTTTCGCTGGTCATGTCGCTCTGCACGCCGCCGTCAGCCAGGTACTGCACGCTGTGGGCGTTGATGGCGTAGAAGTCGATGGGATTGTCCGGGCCGCTCTGAGTCGGTGTGCTAGAAAAACTATCCGGGTTGATGTTCCAGTACCCAGCAGCGACCAGCAGCAGTGCGCCGAAGGTCAGCAGGACAGGGGTGATGAATTTGCGCAGCATCGGCAGGCCCTAGAGGTAAGCGGATTGGGCGGCTTCAAGCGTACCCTGGCCGCGCATGATCAGTTCGCAGAATTCACGCGCCGCACCTTCGCCGCCGCGCGCCTGGGTGACGCCGTGGGCGTGCTCTCGCACGAAACTGGCGGCGCTGGCCACGGCCATGCCCAGGCCAACTCGGCGGATTACCGGCAGGTCTGGCAGGTCGTCGCCCAGGTACGCCACTTGTTCATAGCTCAAGCCCAGCTCGCCGAGCAATTCGTCGAGCACATCGAGTTTGTCTTCACGACCTTGGTACAGATGCTGAATACCCAGGTTCTGTGCGCGGCGCTCGACGACTGGCGTCTTGCGGCCGCTGATGATCGCGGTGCGCACACCGGAGTTGATCAGCATCTTGATGCCCTGACCATCCAGTGTGTTGAACGTTTTGAACTCGCTCCCATCGACAAGAAAGTAAAGCTTGCCGTCGGTGAGCACGCCATCGACATCGAAGATGGCCAGTTTGATGGCGCGAGTGCGCTGCAGTAGGTCGTTCATCACATTACCCCCGCGCGCAGCAGGTCGCCGAGGTTGAAGGCGCCCACCGGGTAGTCGTTGCCGTCCACCACGACCAGCGCGCTGATCTTGTTGTCTTCCATGATTTTCAGTGCCTCGGCGGCAAGCATGTCGGCACGGGCCGTCTTGCCATGCGGAGTCATCACGTCGTCGATGCGTGCTTCACGCACATCTACACCTTTATCCAGCGCGCGGCGCAGATCGCCGTCTGTAAATATTCCGGCGAGGCGGCCATCGTCTTCCAGTACGGCGGTCATGCCCAGGCCCTTCTGGGTCATCTCCAGCAGGGCGTCGCGCAGGCTGGTGCCGCGCTTGACCTGCGGAAGGCTGTCGCCGGCATGCATGACGTTCTCGACCTTGAGCAGCAGGCGACGGCCCAGGGCGCCACCCGGGTGGGAGAAGGCGAAATCTTCGGCGGTGAAACCGCGAGCCTCGAGCAGCGCAATGGCCAGGGCATCTCCGAGCACCAGCGAAGCCGTGGTCGAGGACGTTGGTGCCAGGTTGAGCGGGCAGGCTTCCTTGGCGACACGGGTGTCGAGGTTCACTTCGGCCGCTTTCGACAGCGCTGAGTCAGGATTGCCGGTCATGCTGATCAGGGTGATGCCGAGGCGCTTGATCAGCGGCAACAGCGTCACGATCTCGGCCGTGGAGCCGGAATTGGACAGGGCAAGCACCACGTCATCGCGGGTGATCATGCCCATGTCGCCGTGGCTGGCTTCAGCCGGATGCACGAAAAACGCGGTTGTGCCGGTGCTGGCCAGGGTGGCCGCGATCTTGTTGCCGATATGTCCGGATTTGCCCATGCCGACCACCACCACGCGGCCTTTGCTGGCCAGGATCAGCTCGCAGGCCTTGACGAAATTGGCGTCGATGCGAGGCAACAGCTCTTGTACCGCCTCGATTTCAAGGCGGATGGTGCGCTGTGCGGAGTCAATCAGGTCGCGGGTCTGGTTCATGCTCGGCTGGGGCTGCTCGGCGAAAAAGAGGGGGATTATAGCGGTAAAGGCTGTCGGACTCATCATCCATGGCGCGACTGCGAAATGCCGAAGCTGTCACAAGCCTGAACGCCATGGTTGACCCGCTTTGGTGGGCAATTGGGCAGATGCTATAGTCCGCAGCCATTTTTTGGCCTGCGTGGGTGGTCTTAGTGCCCTTATCGCGATGCTGGGCGTCTGATCAGGAATGCAGTGCGCAATGGAGTTCCGATGAACGCCGAAAATCAGTATGCAGTCGAGCTGAAGAACGTCAGTTTTCAGCGTGGCGCGCGTGACATCTTCAAGAACGTCGATATTTGCATCCCGCGGGGCAAGGTCACCGGGATCATGGGCCCCTCTGGCTGTGGCAAAACCACGCTGTTGCGGCTGATCGCGGCCGAGCTGCGGCCCAGCGCGGGACAGATCCACGTCAATGGGCTGAACCTGCCGGACCTGTCGCGCAGCGAGCTGTTCGACATGCGCAAGCAGATGGGCGTGCTGTTTCAAAGCGGCGCGCTGTTTACCGATCTCGATGTGTTCGAGAACGTGGCCTTTCCGTTGCGCGTGCACACCCAGCTGCCCGAAGAAATGATTCGTGACATTGTTTTGATGAAGTTGCAGGCAGTGGGTTTGCGCGGCGCTATCGATTTGATGCCAGATGAGCTCTCCGGTGGGATGAAGCGCCGCGTCGCGCTAGCACGGGCGATCGCTCTCGATCCGCAGATCCTTATGTACGATGAGCCATTTGTCGGCCAGGACCCGATTGCCATGGGCGTTCTGGTGCGCTTGATTCGACTGCTCAACGATGCACTGGGTATCACCAGTATTGTGGTTTCTCACGACCTAGCCGAGACGGCGAGCATTGCCGACTACATCTATGTGGTCGGTGACAGCCAGGTGCTCGGGCAGGGCACGCCTGCCGAGTTGCGTGACTCCGATAACCCACGGGTGCGTCAGTTCATGCAGGGCACGCCGGATGGCCCCGTGCCGTTCCACTTTCAAGCGCCGAACTACCGCGACGACCTATTAGGGGGGCGCTGATGCGCAGAACATCTTCACTCGAGCGGGTTCGCCTGTTCGGGCGTGCGGGTATCGACGTGGTTGCCTCGCTGGGGCGTTCAACGGTCTTTCTGCTGCGCGCACTATTCGGGCGCGGTACCTCTGGCAGCTCGCTGCAGCTGCTGATCAAGCAGTTGTACTCTGTCGGTGTGATGTCGCTGGCGATCATCATCGTCTCCGGCGTTTTCATCGGCATGGTGCTTTCCCTGCAGGGCTACAGCATCCTGGCCAAATACGGTTCCGAGCAGGCGGTTGGGCAAATGGTCGCCCTGACGCTGCTGCGTGAGCTGGGGCCCGTGGTCACCGCGTTGTTGTTTGCCGGGCGTGCCGGTTCGGCACTGACCGCGGAAATCGGCAATATGAAGTCCACCGAGCAGCTGTCGAGCCTGGCAATGATCGGGGTCGACCCGCTCAAGCACATCGTGGCCCCGCGCCTATGGGCGGGCTTCATTTCCATGCCGTTGCTGGCAATCATCTTCAGCGTCGTTGGAATCTGGGGCGGGGCGATGGTCGCCGTCGACTGGTTGGGTGTTTATGAAGGCTCGTTCTGGGCCACGATGCAAAACAGTGTTTCGTTCCGCGAAGACGTCCTCAACGGGATAATCAAAAGCCTGGTCTTCGCCTTCGTCGTCACCTGGATCGCCGTATTCCAGGGCTACGACTGCGAGCCAACCTCGGAAGGCATCAGCCGCGCGACGACCCGAACGGTCGTTTATGCCTCGCTGGCCGTGTTGGGGCTGGATTTCATTCTGACCGCTTTGATGTTTGGAGACTTCTGATGCAAAACCGCACGATGGAAATCGGTGTCGGCCTGTTTCTCCTGGCCGGGATCCTGGCCCTGCTGCTGCTGGCTCTGCGAGTCAGTGGGCTGGCGCCCGGCAACACCGTAGACAGCTACAAGGTCTATGCCTACTTCGACAACATTGCCGGCCTCACCGTGCGTGCCAAGGTCACCATGGCCGGGGTGAATATCGGCCGCGTCACGGCGATCGACCTGGATCGTGACAGCTATACCGGGCGCGTGACGATGGAGCTCGACGACAACGTCAATAACCTCCCAATGGATTCCACTGCCTCGATTCTGACCGCTGGTCTGCTCGGCGAAAAATACGTGGGCATCAGCGTGGGTGGCGACGAAGAGCTGCTGACTGATGGGGGAACCATCCATGACACCCAGTCCTCTCTTGTACTCGAGGATCTGATTGGCAAATTCCTGCTCAATTCGGTCAACAGAGATCAAGAAAGCCAATGAGGTACCCGATGATGATCAATGCCGTGCGCAACAGCCTTGTCGCTCTGCTGGCCACGCTACCGCTGCTGGCCATCGCTGCGCCTGCTGCCCATGAGGTCGTGCAGGAAACCACCGAGACCCTGCTGGCCGACCTCAAAGCCAACAAGGATGAGTACCGCAGCAACCCTGACGCGTTCTACAACTCGCTCAATGAAATTCTTGGCCCGGTCGTCGACGTCGAGGGTATTTCCCGTGGCGTGATGACGGTGCGTTATTCGCGCCAGGCGACGCCCGAGCAGATGACTCGCTTTCAGGAGAACTTCAAGCGCAGCCTGATGCAGTTCTATGGCAACGCCCTGCTCGAATACAACAACCAGGACATCCGGGTGATTCCCGCTTCAGGCAAGCAGGACCCACAGCGCACTTCGGTGAACATGGAAATCCGTGATGGCAAAGGCACGGTGTATCCGCTGTCCTACACCATGGTTGCTGAAGGTGATACCTGGAAGCTGCGTAACGTGGTGATCAATGGCATCAACGTCGGCAAGTTGTTCCGTGATCAGTTCGCCCAGTCGATGCAGAACAACCGCAACGACCTGGACAAGGTAATCGATACCTGGGCCGATACCGTGGCCAAGGCCCGTCAGGCTCGGGGTACATCGTGAGTTCAGCGGCCATCGTCGAGCAGGCGCCTGGCGTGCTTGCGCTCTCCGGGGTGCTCGACTATCAGAACGGACCGACACTGCGTGAGCAGGGCGGCCGGCTGATTCGCTCTATGCAAGCGCAGGCGTGCGTGATCGATTGCGCGGCGGTAGAAAAGTCCAGCAGTGTCGGCTTGTCGCTGTTGCTGTCTTACCTTCGTGATGCTCAGGCTGTGGGCAAGACGGTGAGCATTCGCGGTTTGCCTGAGGACATGGCAGGGATCGCCAAGGTGTGCGAACTGGAGCATGTTTTGCCGCTGGAGGCCTGAACAGGTCTCCAGGCGCAACACCGACGCGCTGCTCACTGGAAGTGAGAAACATCGGCCGCCGGGCCGCGCGAGCGATGTCAGAAATTGCTGCGGGTAATTTTTTGATATGATGCCCGCCCCATGTATACCGGGCCTGGGCCATCCAGCCGACGTCTTGGTTGCCGTGCATCGCACCAGGCATTGGCCCTACGCCGTATACAAGCGCCGCCCCGCGGTGTTCACGCTTATTGAATACGTTGATCGAGGTTGAGCATGCAGGCCCTTGAGGTAAAAAGTTTCTTGGAGACCAAGCTGCCGGATGTCCAGGTAGAGGTCGACGGTGAAGGCTGCAATTTCCAGCTTAATCTGATCAGCGACGAGCTGGCCGGCCTCAGCCCGGTCAAGCGTCAGCAACAAATCTACGCTCACCTGAATCCCTGGATTGCCGATGGCAGTATCCACGCCGTGAGCATGAAATTCTTCAGCCGTGCCGATTGGGCCGCGCGTTCCTGAGACGACGAATTAGCTATGGATAAATTAAGCATTACTGGCGGCGTGCGTCTCGACGGCGAGATCCGCATTTCCGGTGCGAAGAACTCTGCGCTGCCGATTCTGGCCGCTACCTTGCTCGGCGATGCGCCGGTGACCATCTGCAACCTGCCGCATCTGCACGACATCACCACGATGATCGAGCTGTTCGGTCGTATGGGCATCGAGCCGATCATCGACGAGAAGCTCAGCGTCGAAGTCGACGCGCGCACCATGAAGACACTGGTCGCGCCGTACGAGCTGGTGAAGACCATGCGCGCCTCGATCCTGGTGCTCGGCCCAATGGTCGCGCGCTTCGGTGAAGCCGAAGTGGCGCTGCCCGGCGGCTGCGCCATCGGCTCGCGTCCGGTCGACCTGCATATCCGTGGCCTCGAAGCCATGGGCGCGATCATTGATGTTGAAGGCGGCTATATCAAAGCCAAGGCGCCCGAAGGCGGCCTGCGCGGTGCGCACTTCTTCTTCGACATGGTCAGCGTAACCGGCACCGAAAACATCCTCATGGCCGCGACCCTGGCCAAGGGGCGCACCGTTCTGGAAAACGCGGCCCGTGAGCCCGAAGTGGTCGATCTGGCCAACTGCCTGATCGCCATGGGCGCGAAGATTCAAGGCGCCGGTACCGACACTATCACCATCGATGGCGTTGAGCGCCTACACGGCGCGCGCTTCAGTGTCATGCCCGATCGCATCGAGACTGGCACCTACCTGGTTGCCGCTGCCGCAACCGGCGGTCGCGTCAAGGTCAAGGATGCCGACCCGAGCACGCTGGAAGCCGTTCTGGCCAAGCTGCAGGAAGCCGGCGCGCACATCACCACCGGCCCGGACTGGATCGAGCTGGACATGCAGGGCAAGCGTCCGAAGGCCGTGAGCCTGCGTACCGCGCCATACCCGGCATTCCCCACTGACATGCAGGCACAGTTCATCGCCCTCAATGCCATTGCCGAAGGCACAGGCACGGTGATCGAGACGATCTTCGAAAACCGATTCATGCACGTTTATGAGATGAGCCGCATGGGCGCGCAGATCCAAGTTGAAGGCAATACCGCCATCGTCACTGGCGTGGCGCAGCTCAAGGGCGCACCGGTGATGGCTACCGACCTGCGCGCTTCGGCGAGCCTGGTCATCGCCGCACTGGTTGCCGAGGGCGACACGGTGATCGATCGCATCTACCACATCGACCGTGGTTACGAGTGCATCGAAGAAAAACTGCAATTGCTGGGGGCGAAGATTCGCCGCGTGCCGGGTTGATCTGATGCTGACCATTGCCCTGTCGAAAGGCCGCATTCTCGATGACACCCTGCCGCTGCTCGCCGCGGCAGGCATCGTGCCGACCGAGAATCCGGACAAGAGCCGCAAGCTGATCATCCCGACCACCCAGGACGATGTGCGTTTGTTGATTGTCCGCGCGACTGACGTACCAACGTATGTCGAGCACGGTGCTGCTGATCTTGGTGTTGCCGGCAAGGACGTACTGCTCGAATACGGTGGTCAGGGGCTCTACGAGCCGCTGGACCTGCGCATCGCGCGCTGCAAACTGATGACCGCTGGTGCGATTGGCGCTCCTGAGCCGAAAGGCCGGCTGCGCGTGGCCACCAAGTTCGTCAATGTCGCCAAGCGCTACTACGCCGAGCAAGGCCGCCAGGTCGACATCATTAAGCTGTACGGCTCGATGGAGCTTGCTCCGCTGGTTGGGCTGGCCGACAAGATCATCGACGTCGTCGACACCGGTAACACCCTCAAGGCCAATGGCCTGGAAGCACAGGAACTGATCGCTCACATCAGCTCGCGTCTGGTCGTCAACAAGGCGTCCATGAAGATGCAGCATGGCCGCATTCAGGCCCTCATCGATACGCTGCGTGAAGCGGTCGAGACGCACCACCCGCATTGATCCTCCCTCGCGCGGTCCGCTCTGGGCCGCGCAACGCCTATCCGTGCCATAGCCAATTTTTCAGGTGCCCACACGGAGAGGCCTGTTAATGTGGCGCCTGAAAAAATCCAGATGAGGCTTCAGCTATGACCGCTCCCGTTGCCATCCGCCGACTCAACGCTGCCGACGCGGATTTCGCCCATCATCTGGATCATCTGCTGAGCTGGGAAAGCGTCTCGGACGACGGTGTGAATCAGCGCGTGCTGGACATCATCAAGACCGTGCGTGAGCGCGGCGATGCCGCCGTAGTCGAGTTCACTCAGCGTTTCGATGCGCTGGAAGTCGCCTCGATGGCTGACCTGATCTTGCCGCGCGAGCGCCTGGAATTGGCGCTGACGCGCATCACCGTCGAGCAGCGCCAGGCGCTTGAAGTCGCTGCCGAGCGCGTACGCAGTTACCACGAAAAGCAGAAACAGGATTCCTGGAGCTACACCGAGGCCGACGGCACGGTACTGGGCCAGAAGGTCACCCCGCTGGATCGAGCCGGCCTGTACGTGCCGGGTGGCAAAGCGTCCTACCCGTCTTCGGTATTGATGAACGCCATTCCCGCCAAGGTCGCCGGCGTGCCAGAGGTGGTCATGGTAGTGCCCACCCCACGGGGTGAAATCAACGAGATCGTCCTGGCCGCGGCGGCGATTGCCGGTGTCGACCGGGTGTTCACCATTGGTGGCGCGCAGGCCGTCGCGGCGCTGGCCTATGGCACCGAAAGCGTGCCGCCGGTGGACAAGATCGTCGGCCCGGGCAACATCTATGTAGCGACTGCCAAGCGCCATGTGTTCGGCAAGGTCGGCATCGACATGATCGCCGGGCCATCGGAAATCCTCGTCGTCTGCGATGGCCAGACCGATCCGGACTGGATTGCCATGGACCTGTTCTCCCAGGCCGAACACGACGAAGATGCGCAGTCGATTCTGGTCAGCCCTGATGCGGCGTTCCTCGACAAGGTTGCCGAGAGCATCGCGCGGCTGTTGCCGAGCCTGGAGCGCGAGACGATTGCCCGCACTTCGCTCGAAGGCCGCGGCGCGCTGATCCAGGTCGCCGATATGGCTCAGGCCATCGAAGTGGCCAACCGTATCGCCCCCGAACACCTGGAGCTGTCGGTGGAAAACCCCGAGCAGTACTTGCCAGCGATCCGCCACGCGGGGGCCATCTTCATGGGCCGTTACACCGCCGAGGCATTGGGCGATTACTGCGCCGGGCCGAACCACGTATTGCCGACGTCAGGCACTGCACGGTTCTCGTCGCCGCTCGGGGTTTATGACTTCCAGAAGCGTTCGTCGATCATCCACTGTTCCGCCGAGGGTGCTTCCGAGCTTGGCAAAGTGGCTTCGATTCTGGCACGCGGCGAGTCGCTGACCGCCCACGCCCGTAGCGCCGAATACCGCATTAAGAACTGATCAACGGCAAGGTGGGCTCCGCTCGTGATCCGACCCACCCAATGACCCAACCGAATTCGAGGAGAGAAGGGAAGATGAGCAAATTCTGGAGCCCCTTCGTCAAGGACCTGGTGCCTTACGTGCCGGGCGAGCAGCCCAAGCTGAGCAAGCTGGTCAAGCTCAATACCAACGAAAACCCTTACGGCCCGTCGCCCAAGGCGATTGCCGCCATGCGCGAAGAGCTGAACGACGACCTGCGCCTGTATCCCGATCCCAATGGTGATCGCCTGAAGCAGGCGGTTGCCGACTTCTACGGGGTGAAGACCGCTCAGGTATTCGTCGGCAACGGTTCGGACGAAGTGTTGGCCCATGCGTTTCACGGCCTGTTCCAGCACGGCAAACCGCTGCTATTTCCGGACATCAGCTATAGCTTCTACCCGGTCTATTGCGGTCTGTATGGCATCCAGGCGGAGCCGTTGGCGCTGGACGAGCAGTTCCAGATTCGCGTCGATGATTATGCGCGGCCCAATGGCGGCATTATTTTCCCCAACCCCAACGCGCCGACTGGCTGCCTGCTGGCTCTCGAAGCCATCGAGCACCTGCTGCAGGCCAACCCGGATACCGTGGTGCTGGTCGACGAAGCGTATATCGATTTCGGCGGCGTATCGGCGATCGGCCTGGTCGACAAGTACCCGAACCTGCTGGTGACCCAGACGCTTTCCAAATCCCGTTCCCTGGCAGGATTGCGGGTGGGTTTGGCGGTCGGGCATGTGGATCTGATCGAGGCGCTGGAGCGCATCAAGAACAGCTTCAACTCCTACCCGCTGGACCGCATCGCCATCGCTGGCGCAGCGGCGGCGTTCGAGGACCGTGCCTACTTCGAGCAGTCTTGCGCTGCGGTAATCGACAGTCGCGAGCAGGTCACGGCCGGGTTGCAGGCGCTGGGCTTCGAGGTGCTGCCATCGGCGGCCAACTTCATCTTCGCCCGTCACCCGCAGCACGATGCGGCCGGTATCGCGGCGGCACTGCGTGAGCAGGGCGTGATCGTGCGCCACTTCAAGCAGGCGCGCATCGCCCAGTTCCTGCGCATCAGCATTGGCTCCCCGGAGCAGAACCAGGCGCTGCTCGACGCGCTCGCTGCTCGCTGAGTGTCGATGCGGCTGTGGCAAGGTCATCGCCCGGGTTGAGCGCAGCGATACCCGGGTTATACCGCGGCGAGACAGCCGCTGGGTGATCAGTTGCTGGTGGCGACCGGGGGACGCACGCCGATCTCGGCGCTAAGCTCCATCATCTTGCCGTTGCGCATGACCTCGATACGAATCGTCTCGCCGGGTTTGGCCCGTGCGACCTGGTTCATCGAGCGGCGGGCATCGCCAGCGGGTTCGCCATCGATCTTGAGGATCAGGTCGTTGGGTTGCAAGCCTGCCTTCTGCGCCGGGCCGTTGCGGTAGATGCCGGCCACGATGATCCCCTGGCGTCCTTCAAGGCCAAAGGATTCGGCCAGCTCAGGCGTCAGCGGTTGCACTTCCAGGCCCAGCCAGCCGCGAATCACCTGGCCATGTTCGATGATCGCCTGCATCACTTCGGTTGCCAGCTTCACCGGAATGGCGAAGCCGATACCCTGAGAGCCGCCTGATTTGGAAAAGATCGCCGTGTTGATGCCGACCAGGTTGCCGTAGGCATCCACCAGCGCGCCGCCGGAATTGCCCGGGTTGATGGCCGCGTCGGTCTGAATGAAATCTTCGTAGGTATTGAGGCCCAGCTGGTTACGCCCGGTGGCGCTGATGATGCCCATGGTCACCGTCTGGCCGACGCCGAACGGGTTGCCGATGGCCAGGGTCACGTCGCCGATCTTGATATTGTCGGAGCGCCCTAGGGTCATTGCCGGCAGATCCTTGAGGTCGATCTTCAGAACCGCCAGGTCGGTTTCCGGGTCGCTGCCAATCACCCGGGCGAGGGTCTCGCGACCATCCTTGAGCGCCACCACGATCTGATCGGCGTTGGCGGTCACATGGTTGTTGGTCAGCAGGTAGCCTTCGCGGCTCATGATCACCGCCGAGCCGAGGCTGGACTCCATGCGGCGCTGCCCCGGCAGGTTGTCGCCGTAGAACTTGCGAAACTGCGGGTCGTCGAGCAACGGGTGGTTCGGCTTGCTCACGTATTTGGTGGTGTACAGGTTGGCGACTGCCGGCGAGGCGGTGCTTACCGCCGTGGCATAGGAGGCCGGCCCTTCCTGCGCGCCGGCGTACGCGGGCGCCTGGCGCAGCTGAACGTCGTGCATCGGCAGGCCCACCAGTTGCGGGTATTGCTGCATGATCAGCAGCGATACCAGAATGCCGACCAGTAATGGCCAACCAAAGAAACGCAGGGCCTTGAGCATCGATCCAATCCTGAGGGTTGCGAGGCCCTGGTGGGGCCCTTAAGGTGCGCCATTATAGGAACCGCCGACCAATAAAGCATCGGTTCGCAACAGCTCGTGAGGAAACAATATGGCCATCGCTTTGACGACCCTGGTAGCGGAAGCCGAACGCTATCTGGATGCTTCGCGCATCAGTGATTATTGCCCCAACGGGCTGCAAGTCGAGGGCAGGCCGCAGGTACAGCGCGTGGTCAGCGGCGTGACAGCCAGCCTGGCCCTCGTCGAAGCCGCCGTCGAGGCGCGTGCGGATGTGCTGTTGGTGCACCACGGCTATTTCTGGAAGGGCGAAAACGCCTGCATCACCGGTATGAAGCAGCGGCGGCTGAAAACCCTGCTGGCCAACGATATCAGCCTGCTGGCCTACCATCTGCCACTGGATGTGCATCCCGAGGTGGGCAACAACGTACAGCTGGCCCGGCGGTTGGAGATCACGGTCGAAGGGCCTCTGGAGCCGGGCAATCCTCGCGCCGTCGGCCTGGTCGGCTCGCTCGCGCAGCCTGTGAGCTCACGAGATTTTGCTCGCCGTGTTCACGAGGTGCTGGGGCGTGAGCCGTTGCTGATAGACAGCGACAGGATGGTCAGCCGCATCGGCTGGTGCACGGGCGGCGGGCAGGGCTATATCGATCAGGCCATCGCCGCGGGGGTCGATCTGTATCTGACCGGCGAAGCCTCCGAGCAGACCTACCACAGCGCGCGGGAAAACGATGTCAGTTTCATCGCTGCCGGGCACCATGCCACCGAGCGTTATGGCGTTCAGGCGTTAGGCGATTACCTGAGTCGGCGCTTCGCTATCGAGCATCTGTTCATCGATTGTCCGAACCCGATCTGATTTCGCATCGCTTGTATAAGCCAAGCCAGTGCGGCACTCCAGCACGCGCGCAAGGCCGGGGCGAGGCTAAATCGGCGGCTATAAAGTTAGATGTTTTCGATCTAAAGGGCTGCCCAAATAGAAGATATCGCTGTGCTAGAGTGCGGGCTCGTCGAAGGCCCGTAGGCCTCAATACATACTGTTATCCCGTGAGTAGCCATGCTCGACAAACTGACGCACTTGAAACAGCTCGAGGCGGAAAGCATCCACATCATTCGTGAAGTGGCCGCCGAATTCGACAACCCGGTGATGCTCTATTCCATCGGCAAGGATTCCGCGGTGATGCTGCATCTCGCGCGCAAGGCCTTCTTCCCCGGGAAGCTGCCTTTTCCGGTGATGCACGTGGATACGCGCTGGAAATTCCAGGAGATGTACAGCTTCCGCGAGAAGATGGTCGGCGAGTACGGCCTGGATTTGATTACCCACACCAATCCCGACGGCGTGGCGCAGGACATGAACCCGTTCACCTACGGCAGTGCCAAGCACACCGACGTGATGAAGACCGAAGGCCTCAAGCAGGCGTTGGACCAATATGGTTTCGACGCCGCCTTCGGTGGCGCGCGCCGCGATGAAGAGAAGTCGCGGGCCAAAGAGCGCGTGTACTCGTTCCGTGACAGCAAGCACCGCTGGGACCCGAAGAACCAGCGCCCTGAGCTGTGGAACGTGTACAACGGCAACGTCAAAAAAGGCGAGTCGATCCGTGTATTCCCGCTCTCCAACTGGACCGAGCTGGATATCTGGCAGTACATCTATCTGGAAAGCATCCCGATCGTGCCGCTGTATTTCGCCGAAGAGCGCGAAGTGATCGAGATGAACGGCGCGCTGATCATGATCGACGACGAGCGCATCCTCGAACATCTCACCCCTGAGCAGAAAGCCAGCATCCATAAAAAGATGGTGCGCTTTCGCACGCTGGGCTGCTACCCGCTGACGGGCGCGGTGGAGTCCACTGCCAGCACCTTGCCGGAAATCATTCAGGAGATGCTGCTGGCCAAGACCTCTGAGCGCCAGGGCCGAGTCATCGACCATGACTCATCCGGCTCGATGGAAGAGAAGAAACGTCAGGGGTACTTTTAATATGTCGCACCAATCCGAATTGATCAGCGAGGACATCCTCGCCTATCTGGCCCAGCACGAACGTAAGGAGCTGCTGCGCTTTCTTACCTGCGGCAATGTCGATGACGGCAAAAGCACCCTGATCGGCCGCCTGCTGCATGATTCCAAGATGATCTATGAAGACCATCTGGATGCCATCACCAAAGACTCGAAGAAATCCGGCACCACTGGCGAAGAGGTTGACCTGGCGCTGCTGGTCGACGGCCTGCAAGCCGAGCGCGAGCAGGGCATCACCATCGATGTCGCCTACCGCTATTTCAGCACCACCAAGCGCAAGTTCATCATCGCCGACACCCCCGGCCATGAGCAGTACACACGCAATATGGCGACGGGCGCATCGAACTGCGACCTGGCGATTATTCTGATCGACGCCCGTTACGGCGTGCAGACGCAGACCAAGCGCCACAGTTTCATCGCTTCGCTGCTGGGCATCAAACACATCGTCGTCGCCATCAACAAGATGGACCTTAAAGACTTCGATGAAGGCGTGTTCGAGCAGATCAAAGCCGATTACCTGTCGTTCGCCGACAAGATCAATCTGAAGCCCACCTCGCTGTTCTTCGTGCCGATGTCGGCGCTGAAGGGCGACAACGTGGTCAACAGATCCGAGCGCTCGCCGTGGTACAGCGGCCAGTCGCTGATGGAAATTCTCGAGACCGTGGAAGTGGCGGGCGACCGCAACTTCGACGATCTGCGTTTTCCGGTGCAGTACGTCAATCGGCCGAACCTGAACTTCCGCGGCTTCGCCGGCACCCTGGCCAGCGGTATCGTGCGCAAAGGCGACGAAGTGATTGCGCTGCCATCGGGCAAAGGCAGCAGGGTTAAGTCCATCGTTACCTTTGAAGGTGAGCTGGAGCAGGCCGGCCCCGGCCAGGCGATTACCCTGACCCTGGAAGACGAAATCGACGTGTCGCGCGGCGACATGCTGGTGCACGCCGATAACCGTCCGCAGGTGGTCGACAGCTTTGACGCCATGCTGGTGTGGATGGGTGAAGAACCGATGCTGCCCGGCAAGAAATACGACATCAAACGTGCCACCAGCTATGTGCCGGGCTCCATCGCCAGTATCGCCCACCGGGTCGACGTCAATACGCTGGAAGAAGGCGCCGCAAGCAGCCTGCAGCTCAATGAAATCGGCAAGGTGAAGATTGCACTCGATGCGTCGATTGCCCTGGACGGCTACGAGCACAATCGCACCACGGGCGCGTTCATCATCATCGACCGCCTGACCAATGGCACGGTCGGCGCCGGCATGATCATCGCCGATGCGCGCGTGTCCGGTTCTGGGCATCACAGCGAGTCTGGCCACGTGTCCACCGAAGAGCGTGCTTCGCGCTTCGGCCAGCAGCCGGCCACCGTGCTGTTCAGTGGCCTGTCTGGCGCCGGCAAGAGCACCCTCGCTTATGCCGTGGAGCGCAAGCTGTTCGACATGGGCCGCGCGGTTTACGTGCTTGATGGCCAGAATCTGCGCCATGACCTCAACAAGGGCCTGCCGCAGGATCGCGCCGGGCGTACCGAGAATTGGCGCCGGGCCGCCCATGTGGCGCGTCAGTTCAACGAAGCCGGTCTGCTCACGCTGGCGGCCTTCGTAGCACCGGATGCCGAAGGGCGCGAACAGGCCAAAGCCTTGATCGGTACCGAACGCTTGATCACTGTCTATGTGCAGGCATCGCCGCAGGTGTGTGCAGAGCGCGATCCGCAAGGGCTGTATGCCGCTGCGGGCGATAACATCCCCGGTGAGTCCTTCCCGTACGATGTGCCGCTCAATGCCGACCTGGTGCTGGATACCCAGAGCCTGTCGGTAGAGGACGGCGTCAAGCAGGTGCTGGCGCTGCTGCGCAGCCGCGGAGCGATTTAACGCCTAGCGTGCCGGGCTGACGGTTTCCAGCGGTCAGCCCGGGCGCCATAAAAAATGCCCGCTCTCTCAGGAAGCGGGCATTTTTTATGGCGTAGCGGCTGAATCAGATGCCGTGACCACGGGCGCGTTCGCGCTCGTTGATTTCCATCTGTTCACAGCTCATGAAGCCTTTGCTATCAACGCGGTCGGCAGAGTTGAACGCCACGTAGTAAGGCTGTTCTTTGCCGTCACGGTTGAGCACGTAGTTGTTGCAGCTGCCCGGATGAACGGTGCGAGCCATTTCCGAGGAGGGTGGGCCGCCGAGCTCGAGAACGGTCGACTTGCTCATGTCCTTCTCGACCTGCTTGACCAGCGGCTCGTTACGGTAGGTGATGTGATCAACCGGGTTCTCAGGCGTGCCTGCACAACCGGTAAGGACGGCCAGAACGGCTGCGGCGCCGAGAGTTTGCTTGAACATGGTTTATTTCCCTTGTGATGAACCAGACCATTTTTTCGAGCGCAGCGGGCGAGGATAAGTTCGTCCTAAATCACTGCGTGGTTCGGTCTGGCGTTGCCCGCGCGCGCTGTCCTTCACAGGTGCAGGCGCTCATCCCGCGGTTACTGGCTGCGGTAGGGCTGTTGCTGCTGGCTGCTGTCGACCAGTTCACCCAGAATGGGCGCCGGGCCGCGACTGGGCAATGCCAGCGCATTGGCGCTTAGCAGGCTCAGGGTCAGGGCGATGGTCAGGACTTTCATGGTTGCACCTCGTTGTTTCGGCATTCGTGTTTCACGGAACCATGCTAGGCGCGAGGCAGTCAGGGTTGAAGTCGACTGGCTTGATAGTGGCCATCGACAATCATGATGTGCTTTCCCTTACGCTCGCTTGTTGCCGGCTTTGGCCAGGTGGCGTCCCGCCATGGAGACTGAAATGGGTCATCGTGCAGTTCCCAAGTATCCAGTGGTGCTGGTTCCTGGATTTTTGGGCTTCGTCAGTTTGCTGGGTTTCGATTACTGGTATGGCATCGTCACGGCCCTGCGCAATCAGGGCGTGGATGTCTACCCGGCGCGCTTGTCGCCGGTTCACGCCACCGAGTTTCGCGGTGATCAGCTCTTGTCACAGATCGCCGAGGCGCGTCGGCGCAGTGGCGCTGACAAAGTGCACCTGTTCGGCCACAGCCAGGGTGCTTTGGTGTGCCGTTATGCGGCGGCGAAGCGGCCGGAGTGGGTCGCTTCGGTGACGTCGCTTGCCGGGCCGCATCAAGGCTCCGAGCTTGCTGATCACATCGAGCGCAAATTCGCTCACGGCAGCCTGCGCGGCAAGTTGCTGCAGGCGGGCGTGCATGTGCTGGGGTGCGTGGTGAGGCTGCTGGACAGCGGCGGTCGCAGTGCGCGCATGCCGATCAATGCCAGCGCGGCGCATCGCTCGCTGACCACCGAAGGCGTTGGCATCTTCAATCACCAATACCCGCAGGGCTTGCCGACCGTCTGGGGCGAGGGTGGCCCGGAAGAAGTCAATGGCGTGCGTTACTACTCCTGGTCCGGCACGTTGCAGCCGGGAATTACTGACCAGGGCGGCAACCGCCGCGATCCGTCGAACTGGTTCTGCCGCCGCTTCGCCCGCACCTTCGTACGCGAAGCCGGGCAGTGCGACGGCATGGTGGGCCGGGTCAGCTCCCACCTCGGCAAGGTGATCCGCGATGACTACCCGCTGGATCACCTGGACATCGTCAACCAGCACTTCGGCCGCACCGGCGAGGGCGTCAATCCGGTCAGCCTGTACATCGAACACCTGCGCCGGTTGCACGACGCCGGGCTGTAATTCTCGCGGCCCATGACGATGGGCGCGTAGCCTGGGTTGAGCGAAGCGATACCCAGGGATTCTCTGGGCCGTGATGCAAAAACCTAGGGGGCCAGACTCACTGCTCGGCCTGCGCCGCCTTCAGCATCTGGTAGGCCGGTGCGGCGTAGATACCGACTTCCACAGCAAGCTCCAGCACTCGTGGCAGGTCGCTGGTGTACACCAGTACTGCCTGCAGTTCGTCATCCAGCGGTTCGCTGAAGTCCACCAGCACATAGCCCTGGGTTTCCTTGGACAGGCTGCTCAGTTGCACTTGGATGCGGTTCAGGGCCTTCAGCGGTTCGACCTTCTGTAGCTGTTTGGCAGTGAGTACGAAGCTCACTTCGGCGCCGAACGACTCGGTGATCTGGCGGAACAGCTCGTCGTAGCTGTCGGCTTGGAACAGCACCGTCTCTGGCAGGTTGCCGACTACCATCCACTCACCCAGCGGGATGGGGAAGCTGTCGTCGTAGTTGATGTCCGGGTTGGCAGCCAGAAACGCCACCGGGTCCGCGTAGGCCTGGGCCGCCTCGGTGGCGATGCGGGTGATTTCATCCTGCGGCAGGCAGCCCGAGCTGATTTTGCCGATGAGTTCTTCGAGCTGGGCGTGCATGGCGAATTCCTGAGCATGAGTACGGGGGCGCAAGGCTGCCCGTTACTGACGATCAGCGCAACTGGCTTTCCGCCAGGCTGCGGGAGCGGGGGATGCGAGTGGCGTCCCAGTGGCGGGCGCTCCACTGCAGCAGTTCTTCGGCGCTGGCATCGGCGAGCTCATCCGGCACCGCCTGGCCGAGCGCGCGCAGGGCGCGAAGCAGCAAGGGTGTGGCTTGGTCTTCTGGCAGGGGCGGCGAACGGTAGGATTTGCCGAGCTTGTGACCATCGGGCTGGATAATCAGGGGCACGTGCAGGTAGCGCGGCTGGGACAGGCCGAGCAGTTCCTGCAGATAAAGCTGCCGTGGCGTCGAGTCGAGCAGGTCGGCCCCACGCACCACGTTGTTGACGCCCTGCCAGGCGTCATCGAGGACGACCGCGAGCTGGTACGCGTACAGACCGTCACGACGGCAGATGACGAAATCGCCCACTTCGCGGCCCAGGTGCTGGCTATACTCGCCCTGCACCCGGTCGGTGAAGCGGTAGATCAGTTGTGGCACGCGCAGGCGGATGGCGGCGTCGTGACGGCCGTGGCCGGCATTAGCGCAGTGGCCGGGGTAGATACCGCCGCTGCCTTCGAGCTGCTTGCGCGAACAGGTGCAGGCGTAGGCCAGGCCCTGATCGAACAGGCGTTGCACCAGCGCTTCATACTCGGCATGGCGCTCGCTCTGGCGTACGACTTCACCGTCCCAGTGCAGGCCGTAGCATTCCAGTGTTTGCAGGATGGCAGCCTGCGCACCGGGGACTTCCCGGGGCGGGTCGAGGTCTTCCATGCGCAGCAGCCAGCGGCCGCCGACGGAGCGGGCATCGAGGTAGGAAGCGAGGGCGGCCACCAGCGAGCCAAAGTGCAGATAGCCACTGGGCGTGGGGGCGAAACGGCCGACGTAGGTTGGGTTGGACATGAGGGCGTTTACGGAGGGGGGAAACGAAACGGGGCGCCTAAGCGCCCCGTTCAGTCGACTCAGGAGCCGACCTGTTTTTCCTTGATTTCCGCCAATGTCTTGCAATCGATGCAAAGGGTGGCGGTGGGGCGGGCTTCCAGACGGCGAATGCCGATCTCGACGCCACAGGAGTCGCACCAGCCGTAGTCTTCGTCCTCGATCAGCTGCAGCGTTTCGTCGATCTTCTTGATCAGCTTGCGCTCGCGATCACGGGCACGCAGTTCCAGGCTGAACTCTTCTTCCTGGCTGGCACGGTCTGCCGGATCCGGGAAGTTGGCTGCCTCGTCCTGCATGTGGTGCACGGTACGATCGACTTCCTGCATCAGCTCCAGCTTCCATTTGTTCAGGATGCCGGTGAAGTGGGCGCGCATCGCCTCGCTCATGTACTCCTCGCCCTTTGTTTCCTTGTAGGGTTCGAAGCCACGAATCAATTGGCCGTTTGTTGCTTTTGCTTTGATGGGCATGGATGACCGCCTCTCACTCTCTCTAATCCACCGCGCAGGGAATGGTTCCGTGCCGTTTACAATAACGGCCCTGCGACTGCAAGCCGGCGAACTTACCAGATCGACTCAAGCCGCGCCACTCCTGCATGCCGTGGTTGTGCGTCTTGCTTCGTTAGAGCGTCTTCGCCTGCTTAACCACAGACACTAACAGCCGCTCGAGGCCTCAGCCTATCTGCTGAACGGCTTGTGCAGTCGCAGTGTAAACACGTGTTTCTATCCCCCATTGGCACGGTATGACAGAGCCGTCCTGATAGAATTCCACCTTTATCAGGCATCCCAAGGCGTCCCTCATGGCCCAGCTCTACAGCGCCCGCAGTCGCGCGATCGAACCGTTTCATGTCATGGCCCTGCTGGCGCGGGCCAACCAGTTGCAGACCGAGGGGCATGACGTCATCCATCTGGAAATCGGCGAGCCGGATTTTACGACTGCCGCGCCTATTGTTGCGGCTGGGCAGGCGGCCCTGGCGGCAGGGCACACGCGATACACCGCGGCGCGTGGGCTGCCCGCCCTGCGTGAGGCGATTGCCGCTTTCTACGCGCAACGCTATCGGCTCGACATAGACCCACAGCGCATTCTGATCACTCCCGGCGGCTCCGGCGCCTTGCTGCTGGCCGCCAGCCTGCTGGTCGACCCTGGCAAGCACTGGCTGCTGGCGGACCCGGGCTACCCCTGCAACCGGCATTTTTTGCGACTGGTGGAGGGTGCTGCGCAACTGGTGCCGGTCGGGCCTGAAGAGCGCTATCAACTGACGCCGCAGGCGGTGGCCGAGTATTGGAATGACGACAGTGTCGGCGCCTTGCTGGCCTCGCCCGCCAATCCCACCGGTACCTTGCTGAGCGCGCAGGAACTGGCCGCGTTGTCGCAGGCGCTGAAAGCGCGCGGCGGCCATCTGGTGGTCGACGAGATCTATCACGGCCTGACCTACGGCGTGGATGCCAGCAGTGTGCTGGAGGTCGACGACGACGCCTTCGTGCTCAACAGTTTCTCCAAGTATTTCGGCATGACCGGTTGGCGCCTGGGCTGGCTGGTGGCGCCCGAGGAGGCGGTGGGCGACCTGGAAAAGCTGGCGCAGAACCTCTACATCAGCGCGCCGAGCATGGCCCAGCACGCGGCGCTGGCCTGTTTCGAGCCGCAGACCCTGGCCATTCTCGAAGAGCGCCGCGCTGCCTTTGCCGAGCGTCGCGACTTTCTGCTGCCAGCGTTGCGCGAGCTGGGCTTCGCAATTGCCGTCGAGCCGCAAGGCGCCTTCTATCTATATGCGGACATAAGCGCCTTCGGCGGCGATGCCTACGCCTTTTGCCAGTACTTTCTGGAAAACCAGCATGTGGCATTCACCCCGGGGCTGGACTTCGGCCGCTATCGGGCCGGGCATCATGTGCGTTTCGCCTACACGCAAAGCCTGTCGCGCCTTGAGGAGGCCGTTGAGCGCATCGCCCGTGGCCTGAAACGCTGGAATGCCGATGCGATTTGATCCACCGCTCGAGGAAGCCCGCCTGCTGCGCCGTTACAAGCGCTTTCTCGCCGATATCGAAACCGCCGCCGGCGAGCTGCTGACCATCCACTGCCCGAACACCGGCTCGATGCTCAATTGCATGAGCGAGGGCTGCCGGGTGTGGTTCAGCCGTTCCAATGACCCGAAGCGCAAGCTGCCGGGCACCTGGGAGATCGGTGAAACGCCTCATGGCCGCCTGGCCTGTATCAACACCGCGCGGGCCAACGGCCTGATCGAAGAGGCGCTGCGTGCCGGGCTGATCAGCGAGCTGGCCGGTTTCAGCGCCCTGCGCCGCGAGGTGCCATATGGCGTGGAGCGCAGCAGGGTGGATTTCTGCCTGGAATACGCCAGCGGCGTGGCCTTCGTCGAAGTGAAGAGCGTCACCCTGGGCTTTG
Source organism: Phytopseudomonas seleniipraecipitans (assembly GCF_900102335.1). Classification (GTDB taxonomy): domain Bacteria; phylum Pseudomonadota; class Gammaproteobacteria; order Pseudomonadales; family Pseudomonadaceae; genus Aquipseudomonas; species Aquipseudomonas seleniipraecipitans. The sequence goes on along the minus strand of NZ_FNBM01000002.1, from coordinate 501,186 downwards.
CCGACAGCGCGGTGGCGGCCTTTCCCGATGCGCGCACCGAGCGCGGCGCCAAGCATTTGCGCGAACTCGCGGCGCTGGCACGCAGCGGTGTGCGCGCCGTGCAGCTGTATTGCGTCAACCTGTCCGGTATCGAGGCGGTGCGTGCGGCCGAGGAAATCGACCCGGCCTACGCGGCGGCGTTGAGGGATGCCGTGCAGGCGGGTGTTGAGGTGTTGGCGTATGGCGTGGATATCTCGCCGCAAGGCATCGAGGTGGTCAGGCGGCTGGATGTGTTGCTGACGTAGAGACCGTTCCCGGTATCGCTGCGCTCCACCCAGGCTACGGGGCCGCGTCCCGCCGGCATGCTTCTGTAGCCTGGCGTTGAGCGAAGCGATACCCAGGTTTTGCTCTACAGGTCGACCCAGATCCCGTCCGCGTCTTCTTTGCTGCTGATCACCTGCAGCGCATCGCCCTCGCACGGCCCCGCCACGCATTCACCGGATTCGATCAGGAACAGCGCGCCATGCCGGGCGCAGCGGATCAGGCTGGCGCTGTCGTCGAGAAACTGGTCGGCTTGCCACTCCAGCGCAACGCCGCGGTGCGGGCAGCGGTTGCGGTACACGAACACGTCGCCGTCCTTGCGCACGGCAACCACTTGCAGCTCATCAACGACAAAGCCCCGGCTGTGAGCTTCGGCAAGCTCATGCGGGGCGCACAAACGAATCATCGCTATCTCCAGGCCAGAGCGGGGATTATCCCGTATCGGCCTGGCGATGGAAAAGGGCACGCGTCCTTGCGCGAATGGGCTCAGATCTCCCAGATCAGGTTAAAGGCTGCATGGCGGCCCGGTTGGGAGTAGCGGCCCAGGCTGGGGCTGTTCTCGGTAAGGCTGCGCACGTCGCCCCATTGCCAGTACTGTTTGTCAGTCAGGTTGAACAGGCCGGCATTCACCGAGACGCCCGAACCGACGTTCCAATAAGCGCTGAGGTCGAGCGTGCCGTAGCCCGATGGCTCGAATTGATTGGCGATCTGGGTGTGGTCGACGCGTTCCTTGGCGGCGGCAACCGTCCAGGTAAGTTCGCCGCCAAACTGACCACTCGGGGCGTCGTAGCCCAACCCGAGTACCGCCTTGAGCGGGTCGACACTGTTGATCGGCTGCCCGCTGGCTTCGTCCTTGCCGCGCGCATAGGCAATGGCGCTGCGCAGACGGCTGCCAGCCGGCATACCGAAGCTGTCGAGGAACAGTTCGCCGCGTGCTTCCGCGCCGCGAATGGTGACGCGGTCCAGGTTCTGATACTGGAAGGTCATGCGCCCTGCGCCCGTCGGGTCGCTGGCCAGCGTCACCTGTTCGATGAAATCGTCGTAGCGGTTGTAGAACAGTGCCACGCCAAAGGCGCCGGACTGGTACTGGCCGCGCACGCCAATCTCGTAACTGTCGCTGGTTTCCGGCTTGAGGCTCGGGTTGGCGATGGTCTGGTAATTACGGGCGAAGTTGATGAACTCGCCGAAGATATCCACCGCATTTGGAGCCCGGAAGCCGGCGGCGTACTGACCGTAGACGCTGTGCGCCTCATCGAGCTGATAGGTGACACCGAGCTTGGGCGAGATGGCCTCGTCACGGTAGTCAGCGGGGTTGCGGTTGATCGGTTGGCTATTCAGATAGTGCTGCGTGACCTGCGGTTTCATCTCGTAGTGGTCGTAGCGCAGGCCTGGCAGCAGCGTCCAGCGACCGATCTCGACGTTGTCCTGAACGAAGAACGCATACTCGGTCGAGGTCGGGTCCGGGAAGTCGCTGAGCGGGAAGGTTTCATCGCCGGGAATTGCCGGAACCGGCAGACCGCTGCTCGCGAATACTTCACGGCCTCTGCGCAGGTCGCTGCTTTCCTGACGTTTGAGATCCAGCCCGTAGATCAGCCGGTGGCTGGCCGGCCCGGTTTCGAATGTTTTGTCGAGCTTGGCGTTGAAGGCCCAGAGGTCTTCCTGATAGGTCGAGTCGCGGCTGCGTTCACGCAGGCTGCCGCCGCTGAAACGCTGCTGGTAGGTGCGCTGGCGAATCTGGCTTTGCTGATAGCTCAGTTGCCACTCGGCACGGTCGCTGATCGGCGTTGCCAGGGCGAACGTGTGTTGCAGGCTGACGCGCTGGCGATCCGTGTTGTCGGTGGCATCGGATGTACGCACCGTGGCCGTAGGGCTGTATTCACTGAGCACCCGGGTATCGGCATCGTCTTCGTAGCGCTCGTAAGTCAGTTGCAGACGGTCGTCGTCGAGGTAGTTCCAGCCGAGCTTGGCGAGCAGGTTGTTGGCCGTGTAGTCCTGATGGTTGGCCTCTTCGCGGCTGGCGCCGATCCCGCCTTGGCCGCCATGGGTGTCGAGTGCCTGGCCGTCACGTCGCCCCAAGTGCAGCAGGCCATCTACCGAGCCCTGGCGACCGGCGAAGGTTGCGCTGCGCGACCAGCTGTCGTCGGCGCCGTCATAGCCGGTCTTGAAGCGTGCATAGGCATCGTCACCGGGTTGCAGGTAATCGGCGGCGTCCTTGGTCAGGAAGCTGACGGCGCCGCCGATGGCATCACTGCCATACAGCGAACTGGCCGGGCCGCGGATGATCTCGACGCGCTTGAGCGTGTCCGGGTCGACGTAGTTGCGGCGCGCATCGAGGAATGGGCCGAAGGCAAAGGCGTCCGGCATCGGCACGCCATCCACCTGGGTGAGAATGCGGTTGCCGCCAATGCCTCGAATGGTGAACCCGGCCAGGCCGAAGCGGCTGCCAGTACCGCTGACCGACACGCCTGGTTCGTAACGCACCAGATCCCTGATGTTCTTCACTGTCTTGCGGTCGATGTCCTGTTGGTCGAGCACCGACACGGTATTCGGCACGCTGTCGGTGCTCTGTTCGGTGCGTGTCGCGCTGATGGTGGTCTTCTCCAACTGCAGCGTCTGGGCGGCGTAGGTGAAGGTTGGCGTCAACAGCAGCATGGCCAGGCAAGAGCGAAGCGGGAAGGGCGGGAAAGGCGGGAAGGACGACATGCGGTTCTCCTTGATCATGTCGATAAACGAGTGAAGCACTGGCGCTGTATTTAATGCTAGTGATTATCGTTTGTAAACGAGATCTCATAACATTTAAGATGTGCCAAGATTTGCGAGGCGTTGCCTGCAAAAGCTGGCCTTTTCCCCTTTCCGTTGTCGGTTCCGCGCTTGGCCAGCGCGACTTCATAGGAGTTGAAGCAATGAGTGAGCAAGCCGCAGCCAGCAACAGCCTGTACGCCTCGTGGCAGATTTTGCGTGCCAAGCAGCCGCACCTGCGGGCTCGGGATGCGGCGGCGCAGCTGGGCGTCAGCGAGGCTGAGCTGACCGCCAGCCGGCTAGCGGTCGATACTGTGCGCCTGCGCCCCGAGTGGGCATCGCTGTTGCCGGCGCTTGGCGAACTCGGCCAGGTGATGGCGCTGACCCGCAACGCATCCTGCGTGCATGAGCGCAAGGGCGTGTACCGCGAGGTGACAGTGGCGGGTAACGGGCAGATAGGCCTGGTGGTGTCCGCCGATATCGATCTGCGCCTGTTTCTCGGTGGCTGGGCCAGCGTATTCGCCGTCGAGGAACCAGGGCCGCGCGGGGTGCTGCGTAGCGTTCAGGTGTTCGATCAGCAGGGCGTGGCAGTGCACAAGGTGTACCTCACCGAACAGAGCGAGTCGGCAGCCTGGGCGCCGCTGGTCGAGCGCTTTCGTGACGAGCAGCAAAGCGCCGAGCTCGAGCTGATACCCCTTGCCGAGCCGACACCGCGCCGTGCGGATGAGCAAATCGATACCGACGCACTGCGTGTCGGCTGGTCAACGCTCAAAGACACCCATCATTTCTTCGCGCTGCTCAAAACCCATGGTGCCACGCGTACTCAGGCGTTACGCCTGGCGGGTCGCGAGTGGGCCGAGGCGCTGGCGCCCGATGCCTTGCCTGGGCTTTTCGAGCGGGCCGCGGCGACCGAGGTGCCGATCATGGTGTTTGTCGGCAACCGGCACTGCATTCAAATCCACACCGGGCCAGTGAGCAATTTGCGCTGGATGGACACCTGGTTCAACGTGCTCGATCCACAGTTCAACCTGCACCTCAAGGCCCACGACATCCATGAGCTGTGGCGGGTGCGCAAGCCGAGCAGCGACGGGGTGATCACCAGCTGGGAAGCTTTCGATGCCCAGGGCGAGTTGATCCTGCAGCTCTTCGGCGCGCGCAAGCCCGGCGTGCCGGAGCGCGAAGATTGGCGTCGACTGGCCGAAGAGACGCCAGCTTTGAATGCCTGAGGGCCGCAGTCGGCGTGACTGCGGCTACACTGGCAGCCCTGGCCATCGCCGCTTGGCCCTGCCTGAGACTTTCCTGATCCAACTGGAGCCTGATCCATGACCCGCCCCATCGCCGTATTCGCCTTGTTCGCCAGCCTGCTGTCGCCGCTGGTGGCGAGCGCCGAGAACCTGCCCCAGCGCTGGGTCAGCGCGGGCGGATCACTCAGCGAATGGGTGGTCGCGTTGGGCGGTGAGAGCAAGCTGGTCGGCGTCGACACCACCAGTCAGCACCCCGCCGCCCTGCAGAAACTGCCGAGCGTGGGCTATCAGCGCCAGTTGGCCGCGGAAGGCATCCTGGCCCTGAACCCCGATGTGCTGCTTGGCACCGAGGAGATGGGCCCGCCGCCCGTGCTGGCGCAATTGGCGGCCGCTGGCGTCAAGGTCGAAGCCCTCTCGGCGGACGCTGATCTGCAGGTGCTGCAGGGCAACCTGCAGCGTATCGGCGCACTGCTTGGCGACCAGGCGCGTGCCGAGCGCGTCTTCACTGCTTACCAGGCTCAACTCGGCGAGCAGGCTGACTGGGTCGCCAAAGCCAAGGCCGAGATTGAGGCGCCAACCGTGCTGTTGTTGCTCGGGCACGCGGGCAGCAGCCCGATGGCCGGCGGGCAGGACACCGCTGCGGCGTGGATGATCGAGCGTGCCGGTGGCAGGAACCTGACCACCCACGATGGCTACAAAGCGTTGTCCACCGAGGCGCTGCTGGCACTGGACCCCGAGGTGGTGATTTTTGCCGACCGCCGTCTCAGTGGTGACGAAGCCAAGCAGGCGCTGCTCAAGCATAACCCGGCGCTGGCATCGACGAAGGCCGGGCGGGAAGGGCGCCTGGTGGCGATCGACCCGACCTTGCTGGTCGGCGGTCTCGGCCCGCGTGTTCCGGCTGGGCTCGCCGCACTGTCCGCCGCCTTCTACCCCAGCCGCACGCCGCTTCCTGCCGCCACCCCATGAAAGCGGTGATCAGCCCCCGCTCACTGTTTATTGCACTGAGCCTGCTGCTGGCGCTCGCATTATGGCTGTCGCTGGCGCTCGGGCCGGTCAGCCTGCCGCTTGGCGATACTGTTCGGGCGGCGTTGCGCCTGGCGGGCCTGCCGCTTGACGATGAAGGCCTGCAGCAGGCCGAGCTGATTCTCGGCCAGATCCGCATGCCGCGCACCTTGCTGGGTCTGGCCGTCGGCGCTGTGCTGGCGTTGTGTGGGGTAGCGATGCAGGGGCTGTTTCGCAACCCGCTGGCTGACCCCGGCCTGATCGGCGTGTCCAGCGGTGCCGCGCTCGGCGCGGCTGTCGCCATTGTCGGTGGCGCGGCGTTGGGTGGCATTCCCGAGTTGTTCGCGCCCTATCTGTTGTCGCTGTGCGCCTTTCTCGGTGGCCTGGTGGTGACTGCGCTGGTCTATCGCCTGGGCCGTCGCAACGGCCAGACCAGCGTGACCACCATGCTGCTTGCCGGCATCGCCCTCAACGCGCTGGCATTTGCCTGCATCGGCTTGTTCACCTACCTGGCCGACGACGCCACGTTACGCACCCTGACCTTCTGGAACCTCGGCAGCCTCAACGGTGCCAGCTATGCGCGGCTTTGGCCGCTGCTGCTGGTAACGCTGGCCGTGGCGCTGTGGCTGCCGCGCCGCGCCCAGGCGCTGAATGCCCTGCTGCTCGGCGAATCAGAGGCGCGCCACCTGGGCGTCGCGGTCGAGCGGCTGAAACGGGAGCTGGTGTTTTGCACGGCGCTGGGTGTCGGCGCGGCGGTGGCAGCGGCCGGGATGATCGGCTTTATCGGCCTGGTGGTGCCGCACCTGGTGCGCCTGCTGGTCGGCCCAGATCACCGCGTGCTGCTACCGGCTTCGGCACTGGCCGGGGCCAGCTTGTTGCTGCTCGCCGACCTGTTCGCCCGGCTGATCCTGTCACCGGCCGAGCTGCCCATCGGCATCGTTACCGCGCTGATTGGCGCGCCGTTCTTTCTGTATCTGCTGCTGCGGGGGCGCACCTGATGCTCAGTGCACGCAAGCTGTCGATTCAACGCGGCGACAAACAGGTGCTGGTCGATATCGACCTTAAGCTGCAGCCCGGCGAAGTCCTGGGCGTACTCGGCCCGAATGGCGCCGGCAAGAGCACGCTGCTCGACGCCTTGTGTGGCGAACTGAATCCGGCCAGCGGCGAGGTGTGGCTCGGTGACCGGCCGTTGAGTGACTGGCAGGGTGTGGAGCGCGCGCGGCGCCTGGCGGTGCTGCCGCAGAGTTCGTCGCTGAGCTTCGGCTTTCGGGTCAGCGATGTGGTGATCATGGGCCGCATGCCCCACGGCACTGGCCAGGCCCGTGATGCCGAGATCGTTCGTGAAGCGCTGCAGGCCGCCGATGCCGAGCACCTGGCCGAGCGTAGCTACCTGGAATTGTCCGGCGGCGAGCGCCAGCGCGTGCACCTGGCACGGGTGCTGGCCCAGCTGTGGCCGGGCGGTGTCGAGCAGACGCTGCTGCTCGACGAGCCCACTTCGATGCTCGACCCCCTGCACCAGCACACCACGCTGCAGGCCGTACGGCGCTTTGCCGAAGAGGGCGCGGCGGTGCTGGTGATCCTGCATGACCTGAACCTGGCCGCGCGCTACTGCGACCGCCTGCTGTTGCTTAATGATGGTCGCGCCCACGCCATTGGCACGTCCGACGAAGTGTTGCGTGCCGAGCCGCTGCACGCGGTATTTGGCCTCGAGGTGCTGGTGCAACGGCATCCCGAGCGCGGCCATCCGCTTATCGTTGCCCGCTAAGGAGCCCTTATGCGATATCTCCTGCTGTGCGCCGTGCTGATGCTCGGCGCGTGCCAGAGCCAGCCTGCGCCGGCCCCTTTACCCGACTGGCAAAGCCCCGAAGGTCGCGGGCAGGCCGAGCTGGGGCAGATTCATGACCTGCGTAGCGGCCAACGGCTGACGCCCCAGCAACTGGTGGAGCGACTGGCTGGCGCGCCTCGGGTGCTGGTCGGTGAGCAGCACGACAACCCTGACCATCACGCGCTACAGCTGTGGCTGCTGCATGCCCTGGAAGCGCGTCGTGATCAAGGCAGTCTGCTACTGGAGATGCTTGCGTCAAGCCAGCAGCCGTTGGCCGACAATGTGGCGATGCAGCTCAGGGAAGGCCGGCAGATCGATAACCTGGCCAAGGCGCTGGAGTGGACCAATGGCTGGCCGTGGTCGCTGTATGGGCCGATTGTGCGCCATGGCCTGGCTCAGGATTATGGGCTGCGCGCGGCGAATCTCGACCGTGCCGAGATCATGGCCATCTACCAGCGACCGCCTGCTCTGTCAGGCGATGCGTCGACAGCAGCGGCGGTACGTGAACGGCTGCTGGCACAGATTCGCGAATCTCATTGCGACAAACTGCCGATCAGCCAGCTACCGGCGATGCTCGCCGTGCAGCAGCAACGAGACCGGCGCATGGCCGAACGCCTGCTGGCCGCGCCCAAACCGGCAATGCTGTTGGCGGGCGCCTTCCATGTAAGGCGCGACCTGGGCGTGCCGCTGCACTTACGTGATCTGGGATCGGCGGAGGGCGCGCAGGTGCTGATCCTGTCCGAAGTTGGCAAACCAGTCACGGCAGAGCAGGCGGATTACGTCTGGTATACCGCCGCTTTGCCGGCCGAGGATCATTGCGCACGATTCGCTAGCGCAACATCTTCGTAGGGCGGACGACGCTTTATCCGTCCACATCATTCACCGTGGTGGTGGATGAAACAGCGTCATCCATCCAACGGGGCCCGGCCTCGGTCAGAAGCCTTCGAGCACGATCTTGCCTTTGGCGGTGCCGCTCTCCAGCAGGGCGTGGGCGCGGCGCAGGTTGTCGGCGTTGATGGTGCCGAAGTGTTCACCCAGGGTGGTTTTCAGGGTGCCGGCATCCACCAGGTCGGCAACCCGGTTAAGTAAACGGTGCTGTTCGAGCATGTCCGGGGTTTCGAACAGCGAGCGAGTGAACATCAGCTCCCAGTGCAGGGAAATGCTCTTGCGCTTGAGCTTCATCACGTCCAGCGGCTGCAGCGGATCGTCGATCAGCGCCAAGCGGCCCTGCGGCGCCAGGGCTTCGACCAGCTGGTCGTAGTGCTGGTCGGTCTGCGTCAGGCTGGCCACGTAAGTGACCTGCGGCACTCCGAGGCGCGCCAGTTCCTCGCTTAGCGGCAGGCTGTGATCGATGACGTGGTGGGCGCCCAGCTCGCGTACCCAGGCTTTGGTTTCTGGCCGCGAGGCCGTCCCAATCACGGTCAGCCCGGTGAGCTGCCGCGCCAGTTGCACGAGCATCGAGCCGACGCCACCGGCCGCACCGACGACCAGCAGGCTCTGGCCCTGGTCGGCCGTGCCGTCGGCCACCTGCAGGCGGTCGAACAGCAACTCCCAGGCGGTGATCGCGGTCAGCGGCATGGCCGCGGCTTCGGCGAACGGCAGGCTGCGTGGCTTGCGACCGACGATGCGCTCATCCACCGCGTGCAACTCGCTATTGGCCCCAGCGCGATTGATGGCGCCCGCGTAGGACACCTCATCGCCGACCTTGAACAGGGTGACGTCGCTGCCGACCGCCTTGACCACGCCAGCGGCATCCCAGCCGAGCACCTTGGCCTGGCCAGCGTCCGGCGCCACGTTGCGGCGGATCTTGGTGTCGACCGGGTTGACGGAGATGGCCCTGACCTCGACGAGCAGGTCACGCGGGCCGGCTGTCGGCGCGTCCAGTTGCACGTCCTGCAAGGCCTGCGGGTTATCGATGGGCAGTGACTGGTGGTAGGCGACGGCTTTCATGAGCTTCCTCGGAATCAGGCGATACGGTTCAGGGGTTGCAAGGCGACACCCTGCAGCGCGTCGCCGCAGGTGGCCTTGAAGTGGCGGTAATGGTCGGTGCCCTGGTGGAAGGCGAGGGCGGCGCTGTCCTGCCACTGCTCGATCATCACGAACACATTGGCATCGTCCTGGTGACGGTGCAGGTCGTACTGCAGGCAGCCGGCTTCGGCACGGCTGGCGCTGACCAGTTGGCGCAGCCCGGCTTCGACGGCGTCGGTCTGGCCGCTCAGGGCGGTGATGGTGGCAACCAGTGTCAGGGTCATGGTGAGGCTCCGCTGTAAGGTCAGTCATGCTCGTTTATTTGCGTGGCAAGAAAAACAGCGTGCAAGTAGAGTCTCTTTCAATATTTTTTTGAAAGTGAGCGGCCGTGTTGCGTCTGGATGATCTGCAGGTATTCGTGCGCACTGCCGAAGTTGGCAGCCTGTCCGCCGCCGCGCGGCTGCTCGATATCTCGCCCGCGGTGGCCAGCGCCGGCCTCAAACGCCTCGAGCAGCAACTGCAGGCACGCCTGTTCGCCCGCTCAACCCGTAGCCTGCGCCTGACGGCCGAGGGCGAGGCGTTTCTGGTGCATGCGCGGCAAGCCCTGCAGAGCCTGGAAGCGGGCCGCCAGCAGTTGGCGGGCAGCAAATCCACTATCAGTGGCCCGTTGCAGCTCTCGGTGCCCTCCGACTTCGGGCGCAACACGCTGCTGCCGTGGCTCGATACCTTCATGCATAACCACTCGCAGGTGCAGCTGAGGCTGCTGCTTGGCGACCGGGTGACCGACCTGTTTCGCGAGCCGGTGGATATCGCCCTGCGCTATGGCGAGCCGGAAGACTCCAGCCTGGTGGCGCTGCCAGTGGCGGCTTGTAACCGGCGGGTGCTGTGTGCGGCGCCGGCTTATCTGCAGGCCCATGGCGAGCCGTGGCAGATCAGCGAGCTGCGCGAGCACAACTGCCTGATCTACATGCTCGGCGGGCGCGCCTACGAGCGCTGGCGCTTCCACACCGCCGATGGCGAACACAGCTTGCAGGTAGCTGGTGACCGGCTCAGTGACGATGCCGATGTGGTGCGCCGTTGGGCGTTAGCCGGCGCCGGCGTGGTGTACAAGTCCTGGCTGGACGTGGCTGGTGACGTGCAGGCCGGGCGCTTGAAGATTCTTTTGCCGCACGTATTGGGTGAGCCGACCCCGCTCAATCTGATCTGCGCACATCGCGAGCAACTGAGCAAACCGGTGCATTTACTCCGCGAGTTCGTGCAGGCCCGTTGCACTGAATTGTTGGCCCAGGCGCCTTGGGATCGCTGACGGTGGGTGCCCACCAGCGTGAGGCAAACGCATCGCCCGGATTTTTCATCAGCCTGCCGCTCGTGATAAAACCTGAACCGCCGCCGTGCTGCGGCAATCCACCGCAGCACCTGACTGGCCACAGCCACTAGAATCGCCGCCCATGAACCTGTCCCGCTCCGACCGCTCGTTGCTCGCCTGGGTGCTGTATTTCAGCGTCCTGTTCAGCGCGTTCGCCTGTGCCATTGGTCACGGGCAAATGACCGGTCTGCAGCTCAGCGGGATGGACGGTGGCTTCTGCGCACTGGATGCCAGCGGCAATGCGGGCATGGACATGGGCGGCGTGGAGCCGGGTATGCCGATGCCATCGACCGGGCCGGGCTGCCTGCTGTGCTCCTCCTTCGTCGCCCTGGCGCTGGCTGCTTTCTTCGGCCTGCTGGGCCTGTCGCCACGCCAGCGCTCTGCAAACCCTCGCCCCAACGCCGAACCCGGCGCAGCAGTCCGATACCTCTGGCCTTCGGCCAACCCTCGCGCCTCGCCGCTGATCGCCTGACTTCGTTTCGCTGTCGTTGCTTGCCGCGCTCGTTGCCGCGGCGGCAGTTCGCTATGCAAAAGATCGGGCTCACAATGAAAAACTCGACTCCATCCTTTTACAACCTGGCCTGGCGCTGGCATTTCTACGCCGGGCTGTTCGTCATTCCGTTTCTGATCATGCTGTCGCTGACCGGCATCATCTACCTATTCAAACCGCAGCTCGACCAGCTGATGTACGCCGACCTGCTGCAGGTCGAGGCCAGCGGCCAGTCGCTGACGGCCGATGAAATGCTTGGTCGGGTCCAGGCGGTCTACCCGCAGGGCAGTGTCAGCCAGTACCTGCCACCGGTGGACGCCGAGCACAGCGCGCAGTTCGTCGTTGGCGTTGGCGAGCGCACCCGCAATGTGTTCGTCGACCCCTACAGCGGCGCCATCCTCGGCACCCAGGACGCCCACGATAACCTGCAGGCGTTGGCGCGTGCGGTACACGCCGACCTGCTGATCGGTACACCGGGCGATCGCCTGATCGAACTGGCGGCCGGCTGGGCAGTGGTGCTGGTGGTCTCTGGCCTGTATCTCTGGTGGCCGCGTGGCACCAGCAAAATAGGCGTGCTGTGGCCGCGGCTGTCGGCCCGTGGCCGGTTGTTCTGGCGCGACCTGCATGCCGTCACCGGTTTCTGGGGCGCCTTGCTGTTGTTGTTCATGCTGCTGACCGGCATGACCTGGACGGGTTTCTGGGGCAAGCAGTTCGCGGGTGCCTGGAACCACTTTCCCGCGGCCATGTGGGACGAGGTGCCGACCTCGGATCGCCAGGCCGGTGAGCTCAACCAGAGCCACAAGCAGACCGTGCCATGGGCACTGGAAAATACGCCGATGCCGGAGTCCGATCCGCACGCGGCGCATAACGGTGGTGCCATGCCGGCCTCTACGGCCAACCCAACAGTCAGCGTGCAGCGGGTGGTCGATATCGCCAGCGAGCGCGGTGTGCATCCGGGCTACAGCATCACCTTTCCGACCACGCCCACGGGTGTCTACACCATCGCCGTGTTCGCCGACGACCCGCGCAATGACGCGACTCTGCACATCGACCAATACAGCGGCGCGGTGCTGGCCGATGTACGCTGGCGCGATTACGGCCTGGCGGCCCGCGCCGTGGAAAGTGGCGTGATGCTGCACATGGGCAAGCTCTATGGCCTGCCGCATCAGCTGTTTATTTTTTTCGTGTGCCTGATGATTCTGCTCAGCTCGATAAGCGGTCTGGTCATGTGGTGGAAGCGTCGCCCCAGCGGCAGCCTTGGCGTGCCGCCGCTGCGCCACGACCTGCCACGCTGGAAGGTCGGCGTGGCGATCATGATCGTGCTGGGCGCGCTGTTTCCCCTGGTCGGCGCCTCGCTGCTGCTGATCTGGCTGGTGGATTTCTTTGTGCTGTCGCGCCTCGGGTCGCGTCGCACTGCTTGATTTCAGGTCGTGCCTCCTGGCACGGCCGTTACGTTCATTTCGTTTGTGGAGAGCAAGCATGTCGTTGAAAAAGATCGTTCTCGCTGCCGTACTGCTGAGCACCAGCCTGCTGGCCAACGCCCATGAATACGACGCTGGCGAGCTGCATATCGACCACCCCTGGTCGCGGGAAATGCCGCCGGTGGCGCCGACCGCCGCCGCCTACTTTGTCGTGCACAACAAGGGCGACGCCGATGACCGCCTGCTCACCGTCGAAACCCCGGTGGCCGGCAAGGCGGAGATTCACGAGCATGCCCACGTGGGCGGCATGATGAAGATGCAGCAGGTGCAAAACGTGCTGATTCCCGCCGGCGGCGAAGTGAAGTTCGCGCCCATGGGTTACCACGTGATGTTGTTCAACCTGAAGCAGCAGGCCAAGGAGGGGGATCGCTTCCCGCTGACCCTGACCTTCGAAAAGGCCGGCAAGGTGCAGGTCGAAGTCGCCGTGCAGAAGGATGAGCCGGCCGCCGGAGGCGGGCATGACCACCAGGGTCACTGATCCACCGAGCCCAAAAGCGTAGCCTGGGAGCGCAGCGATACCCAGGGCCGGGTATCGCTGCGCTACGACGTTTCACACCAACCGTGCATCCAGGCTGTTCTGCGCCAGGCGTTTGGCCTGCTCTTCGCTCATGCCCAGGCCTTGGTGCAGGGCCGCGAAGTTTTCGGTGACGTAACCGCCGAAGTAGGCCGGGTCATCCGAGTTGACCGTGACCTTCACGCCGCGCTCGAGCATGTCGAGGATGTTGTGTTGGCCCATGTGCTCGAATACGCAGAGCTTGGTGTTCGACAGCGGGCAGACGGTCAGCGGAATCTGTTCGTCGATAATGCGCTGCATCAAACGCTCGTCTTCGATGGCGCGCACGCCGTGGTCGATGCGTTGGATTTTCAGCAGATCCAAAGCCTCCCAGATGTACGCGGGCGGGCCTTCCTCGCCCGCGTGCGCCACCGCATGCAAACCCTCGCTGCGCGCCTTGGCGAACACGCGCTCGAACAGCCGCGGCGGAAAGCCCTGCTCCGAACTGTCGAGCCCGACGGCGATAAAGGCATCGCGAAACGGCATGGCTTGCTCCAGGGTCTTGAACGCCTGCTCTTCGGGCAGGTGGCGAAGGAAGGCGAGAATCAGACCATGGCTGATGCCCAGCTGTTTTTCGCCATCCACCAGCGCCTGCTGGATGCCGCGCAGCACCACCTCGAAGGGAATGCCACGGTCGGTGTGGGTTTGCGGGTCGAAGAACGGCTCGGTGTGTACGACGTTCTGCTCTTTGCACTTGAGCAGGTAGGCCCAGGTCAGGTCGTAGAAATCCTGCTCGGTACGCAACACGTCGGCGCCCCGGTAATACAGGTCGAGGAATTCCTGCAGGTTGTTGAAGGCGTAGGCCGCGCGTAGCGCCTCGACATCGTTCCAGGGCAGGGCGATGCGGTTGCGCTCGGCCAGGGCGAACAGCAGCTCGGGCTCCAGAGAACCTTCCAGGTGCAAGTGCAGTTCGGCCTTGGGCAGGGCGTTGAGCCAATCGTACATAGGGAGCAATCTCGTTCAGCAGCGGTAAGTCCGTCAGTTTAACCGCATGCGGCCAGAGCCGCGGCCGCAGCATCCAGATGGTGTGAATTATTTACTGGATGTTGCAGTCCGAGCAGAGATCGACGTCTGTCTGCAAGGAATCGCTCATGTTAAGTGCCATCAAGCAGGAATACTGGCTGCTGCTGGCCGTGCTCGCCGCCCTTATCGCACTGCCGATGGAGCATGCGGTGCTGGGGCATGGTCAGGGTGTCGCGCTGATTGGCGCAGTCGCTTTGATCGCGGCCATCGTCTGCGCCTCGCTGCGCGTGGCCCATCACGCCGAGCAGCTGGCGGAACGCGTTGGCGACCCTTACGGCACCATGATTCTCACCTTGTCGGCGGTGTTGGTCGAAGTGGTGATCCTGGCGATCATGATGAGCAATGAAGCGTCACCGACGTTGGTGCGCGACACCATCTATTCGGCAGTAATGCTCGACATCAACGGCATCCTTGGACTCGCCGCCCTGATGGGCGGGATCAAGCACGGCGAGCAGTCCTACAACGACGATTCCGCGCGCAGCTACAGCGTGATGATCCTCACCGCCATGGGTATTTCCATGGTGGTGCCCGAGTTCATCCCCGAGGCCGACTGGAAGGCTTATTCGATGTTCACCATCGGCGCGATGCTGGTGCTGTATGCGGTGTTCCTGCGCATGCAGGTCGGCCCGCACAGCTACTTCTTCAGCTACGCCTACCCGGAGAAAAAGAGCCGCGGCGGCGAGGTGCATGCGGGCAGCGAGCACAAGGTCAATGTCGGCTGGTCGGTCGGCGTACTGGTATTTGGCGTGGTGGTGATCGGCGTGCTCGCCGAGGTGATGTCCCAGGCGCTGGACGTTGGCCTCGAGGGCACCGGCGCGCCTCCTGTGCTCACCGCCATCGTGGTGGCGGGGATTTCCGCCGCGCCGGAAATCCTCACGGCGCTACGGGCGGCGTTGGCCAACCGCATGCAATCGGTGGTCAATATCGCCCTCGGCGCGTCGCTGTCGACAGTTATCCTGACCGTGCCGGTGATGGAGGCGATGGCGCTGTACAGCGACCAGCCGTTCCAGATGGCCATGACGCCGGTGCAGACGGTGATGGTGTTCATCACCCTGATCGTCTGCGCCATCAACCTCAACGATGGGGAAACCAACGCCATCGAGGGCATGACGCACTTCGTGCTGTTTGCCACCTTCATCATGTTGGCGATGCTGGGGTTGTAAGCCGGCTTACCAGGCGATCTGCTGACCCTGGTAGTCGACGAAGTGATGACCGCCCTGGCCGGCAAAACGCACGACCTGTTCGATCAGGCCGCGGCAGCTGTCAGCCACTTCAACCATCGCGCCATCGCCGCCCATGTCGGTCTTCACCCAGCCTGGGTGCAGCGACAGCACCGTCGGGCGTGGCCCCGGCAGTTCGCAGACAAAACTGTTGGTCAGCGAATTGAGCGCTGCCTTGCTGGCCTTGTACAGCGCCAGGTTGTTGCCCTCGGGGTTGGCCACGCTGCCCAGCCCTGAACTCATGAAGGCCAGCACGCCGCTCTGCGGGCGCAGCTGAGCCACCAGGCATTCGGCCAGGCGAATGGGCGCGGTGACGTTGGTCAGGAACAGCTGGCCCAGCTCCTCGGCGGTGGCGGCTGCTGCAGATTGGTGGTTCGGGCCGAGAATGCCGGCGTTGACGAACAGCAGATCGAATACCTGACCGCTCAAGCGCACCGTCAAGCGTTCCAGCGCCGCGGCATCGTCGATATCCAGGGATTCGATGTGCACGCCCTGAAGTGCCTGCAGGTCTGTTGCCCGGGACGGGTCACGGACCGTGGCGGTGACCTGCCAGCCATCGGCATGCAGCTGGCGCACGAGGCCCAGGCCGATGCCGCGCGAGGCACCAATTATCAATGCGGTCTTGGGGGACATGGTGCAGCTCCGAGCAATATCAGGGATGGCAGCTTAACAAGCGCAGCGTCCGCAGGTGTCTGCAATAAGCTTCAGCGCTACACATTGGCTGACAAAACATGGGCTTATGGGCTCTATCGTAAAGGTTGGCGAAAGGTTGGCGCTCTAGGATGTCGCGCTCGTGTCGTGTGTAGCGATCCTCACAAGAAGAATAGGAGACCTCCGGTTTGCTGACCCTGATTGGCTTGTTGACCATTTTCTGCCTGGTCGTGTTGCTTCTGAGCGGGCGTATGTCGCCCGTATTGCCGTTGATCGTCGTGCCGTTGCTGGGCGCGCTTTGCGCTGGCTTCGGGCCGGAAGAGATCTCCGAATTCTTCACCGCAGGCGTTGGCAAGGTGGTGGCGATTGCCACCATGTTCATCTTCGCCATTACCTTTTTCGGTGTGCTGCAGGACACCGGCCTGTTTCGCCCGATCATCGGCTTCATGGTCAAGCTGACTCGCGGTAACGTGATTGCCGTAGCGGTCGCCACGGCGATCATCGGCATGCTCGCCCACCTCGATGGCGCTGGCGCGACCACCTTTCTGCTGACCATTCCCGCGCTGCTGCCGCTGTACAAAAAGCTGCGCATGAGTCCCTACCTGATGCTGATGTTGCTGGCCACCGGCGCCGGCATTCTCAACATGGTTCCTTGGGCGGGCCCGCTAGGCCGCTCGTCCGCAGTGACCGGCCTGGATGTCACCGAATTGTGGCGTCCACTGCTCGCCGTTCAAGGCGTCGGCGTTGTGCTGCTTGTCGCGTTGGCTGCGCTGCTCGGTTGGCGTGAGCAACGACGCATCGCGGCGACCGGAGGCACCGTTGTCGATGATGGAGAGATAGACCATATGGGCAGCATCGATACGATCAGCGCCGAGGAGCGCGCACTCGAGCGCCCTGGGCGGATGTGGATCAATGGTGCTGTGTTCTTTGCGGTGCTGGTGGCGTTGTTCACCGGTGTGCTGCCGGCCGGCTACGTGTTCATGATCGGCCTGAGCGCGGCACTGTTGATCAATTACCCCAGCGGTAAATTGCAGATGCAGCGAATCGCAGCGCATTCTGCTGCGGCCTTGAGCATGGGCATGATCATCCTGGCAGCGGGCTCGATGCTCGGCATCCTTTCCGGCACCGGCATGCTGACGTCCATTGCCCAGGATCTGGTCAAGGTGCTGCCTGGCAGCATGGTCGGTCAGCTGCACATCATCCTGGGTATCTTCGGCTTCCCGATGGAGTTCCTGCTCAACACCGACGCCTACTATTTCGGCCTGCTGCCGGTAGTCATGGAAGTGGTCGAGCACCATGGCGTAGCGGCACCGAGCGTGGTCTACGCGCTGATGATCGGCAACATCATCGGTACCTTCATCAGCCCGTTCTCGCCCGCGCTGTGGCTGGCGCTGGGCTTGGCCAGGCTGGAGATGGGCAAACACATCCGCTATTCGTTCTGGTGGATGTGGGGCTTCTCGCTGGTGCTGTTCGGGTTCGCCTGGATCATCGGTCTGTTCTGATCCCAACTCGGCGCCGCTTTTGCGGCGCCGAGTCGTTTTACACCTCGGCTGCTAACGGCCGAGGCGGTGCAGCTCATCCGATTCGACCACCCGCAGGCCTTCGTCTTCCTCCAGCGCCAGGCGCCACAGCGCGCGTGCCAGAGCGGTGACGTCGATGGCTCGGTGCTTGCCCGGCAGCCAACGCATGAACGGCGCGGCCAGGCTTTCGCCAAGGCGATATTCGTTACGAGGGCCGAGCAATAACGAGGGCCGGGCCAGGGTCAGTTGTGGCCAGCCCTGCGCCTTGAGTGCTTCCTCGGTTTCGCCCTTTACTCGGTTGTAGAACACCGAGGAATCGGGATTGGCGCCAATGGCGCTGACCACCAGCAAGTGCCGTGCACCCAGCTCCAGGGCGCGCTGGGCAAATGCCAGCACCAGGTCATGATCGACTGCGCGAAATGCATCCTGCGAGCCTGCCTGTTTCATGGTGCTGCCCAGGCAGCAGAAGGCGGTGTGGATCGGGCCATCGAGTTGTGGCAGTAAATCGAGCATCTCGCCAACCGGGTTGACCAGGTTGGGGTGTTCGGCCAATGGCTTGCGACTCGGTGCCAGCACGCGCTCGACGGTGGGTTCGTTGAGCAGGCGATCAAGCAGGTGTTCGCCGGTCATCCCGGAGGCGCCTGCCAGAAGAATGTGCTGGGGGGTCAGGTACATGGTCGATCCTCGACTGCTGTTTCGATTCATGGGCTCTGTACGCACGTTACCTGCATGCGGCGGCTTGCGTACCGACTCAGTTTAGAGGGCAGCGCCCGATTGATCGTTCAAGGCCGCTGCGCTTGGCTGTGCGCGCAAGGCGTTCCAGTGCTGCAACACGGCAGCGGGCGCCCAGATCTGCGGCTCGGAGGGCTCGAAGCCTTCGGCTTGCTCGCGCTCGGCGACGGCGGCGCTAGCTAGGTCGAAGGCACGTTGCAGATCATCGGTCTGCTGCAGCGCTTCGGCGAACAGCGCCCGGCCGAAGTAGGTGAAATCGGCCTCTTCCGAGCAGCCGAACGAAACCCGATCAGCCCGTGCGGCGGTCATCAGCAGGGTCTTGTCATTTTTGAGCGCCGGGATGAAACCGCCGGAATAGCACGCGGAAATCACCACCACCTTGTGGCGGTCGGCCAGCGGCTGCAACAGACCAGCCAGCTCGTCAGCCGGCAGGTCGGCCAGTTGCAGGCGTGGCTGATCGAGATTCAGCTCGTGCGTGCGCGAGCCGTGGCTGGTCAGGTAGATGAACACCAGGTCTTCCGGGCCGCTGCGCTCGGCGATCGCCTGCACCGCGCGGCGCAGGTTCTCGCGGGTCGCCAGCGGACGGTCGGTCAGGTGGTCGCGGTGGTTGGCCAGGGTGATGCGGCCACGGGCGGCGAAGCGTTCGGTGAGCAAGTTGGCGACGTAATCGGCCTCGCGTAGGAACACGCTCTGTTTGCCATCGCCGGCCAGCGTGAGGGCATAGAGCTCGCTACGCGGGGTGGACGGCGGTAGCGCAGCGATGGCTTGGTCGAGCAGTTCGCCCTGTTTCAACAGGCCGATTTCCAGTGGGTCGGGCAGGGCCTGGCCGTGTTCGTCCCGCACGCGCAGGCCGCGTTGCCACGTGCCCTGTTGGCGAGTGCCATCGGCAAGCGTCAGGGTGCCTTCGCCATGAAAGCGGCCGTTGACGAAATGCCCCTGGTAACGGCTGCCATCGGCCTGCAGCAGCAGGCCCGCACCCTGGTAGCGCCAATCCTTGAATTGCCCTTGGTAGCGATTGCCGTCGCTGCCGGTGTATTCACCTTTGCCGGTGAGGGCGCCATCCACGAAGGTGCCGCTCCAGGCATCACCGGTGGCGCTCTGGTAGCGGCCCTGGCCATTGAACAGGCTGTCCTGCAGCTCACCGTCGTAGCTGTCGCCCTCGCTGCTGCGGTAGTTGCCGGCGCCCTTCAGTTGGCCGCCGACGAAATGGCCGGACAGCTGGTTGCCGAGTTCGTCCTCGCGTACGCCCTGACCATCCGGCAGGCCATTCACGAAATGTCCTTGGAAGCGGCTGCCGTCGGTCTGCTCCAGGGTGCCGAAACCGTGGAAGCGACCGGCGCGAAATTGCCCGCGGTAGGTCTGGCCAGCCTCTTCCAGTGTGCCTTCGCCGCCGAAGCGGCCCTTGGCGAATCCGCCGCTGTAACGGCTGCCGTCGGCCATTTTCAGGTTGCCCTGGCCGGAGAAGCTGCCTGCCGCGAATTCGCCGACATAGTGCTGGCCATCGGCACCCTGCCATTCACCGGCACCGTGGCGCTGACCGTCGAGGAAGTGGCCGACGAACCAGCTGCCGTCGGCGTAGTCCAGGCGGCCCTCACCCTGCAGCAGGCCATCCACTACGTCGCCGTGATAGCGCGAGCCGTCCGGCAAGATGGCGTCAGGCGGCAGCAGCGGGGCGCTCTGGCCGCAGGCAGTGAGGGACAGAATCAGGACCAGAGGCGCGAGGCGGAACATGCGGGGACATCCAGGTCAGATAAGCAATGTCGGCAGTATGCCGCAAGCGTCTGGTGACGCCCAGGCAGACGCAGTGAGCGGGGCGCTGCAGCGCTGGCGGCGTTCCGAGAGCCCGCCTTACCTGCCTATAATGGCTGCCTTGTACGGTGGCGCACCCTGCCCGGGTGCCCGCCCCAGCGTCTGAGGGGAGTCTTCATGCTGCTTCGTGGCCTGTTCTGGCTGGTGCTGTGCCAACTGCTCGGCACGGCGATCAATGCGCTGTTTCTGCCGATGCTGCCGGGGCCGATCCTCGGCATGCTGCTGTTGGTGGGGTTCCTGCTCTGTCGCGGGCGGGTCGATGAGCCGATCCAGCAGGCCGCCAGTGGCCTGCTCAAATACTTGCCGCTGCTGCTGGTGCCGCCCGCGGTGGGCGTAATGGCCTATGCCGAGGCGATCGTCGCCGATTTCTGGGCGGTAATCGGTGCGCTGGTGCTGTCGCTGATTCTCTCGCTGGTGTTCGCCGGCTGGATGATGCAAAAGCTGATCGAACGGCAGGCACGCCGCGGGGAGCGCGGGTGATGCTCGACTGGCACGGCGCCTGGATGGCCGTTACCCATCATCCGCTGTTTGGCGCCGGCATCACACTGGGTGCTTATCAGCTGGCCATTGCGGTCTACGAGAAGACCCGGCTGGTTTTCCTGCAGCCGGTGCTGGTTTCTACCTTGCTGGTCATCGCTATTTTGCTGCTCTGTGGGTTGACCTTTGCCGAATACAACAGCGGTGCCGAGGCGCTGACGGTGTTTCTGGGGCCAGCGACCGTAGCGCTGGCGGTGCCGTTGTACCTTAACCTCAAACGCATCCGCGAAATATTCTGGCCTACCGTGCTGACGCTGTTGATTGCCGGGGTGATAGCCACCGCGCTCGGCGTAAGCCTGGCCTGGCTGCTGGGTGCCGAGCACAACATGCTGATGAGCATGGCGCCCAAGTCAGTGACTTCGCCAATCGCCATGCTGGTAGCCAGCCAGATCGGTGGCTTGGCCGCATTGGCGGCGGTGTTCGTGATGATTACCGGCGTGCTGGGGGCGATCATCGGGCCGTCGTTGCTGCGCTGGTGCGGCGTTCACCACCACGCCGCCGTCGGTATGGCGCTGGGCATGACTGCCCACGCGGTCGGCACTTCTCGCGCCATGCAGGAAAGCGAGGAATGCGGCGCCTTCGCGGCCCTGGCCATGAGCCTGATGGGCGTATTCACTGCCATCCTGCTGCCCCTGGCTATCGTCTTTCTGAGTTGAGAACTGCAATGACCCTACCTCTATTTCCGCTGCACACTGTCCTGTTCCCCGGCTGCGTGCTGGACCTGCAGATATTCGAAGCGCGCTATCTGGATATGGTTAGCCGCTGCATGAAGCAAGGCGAAGGTTTTGGCGTGGTGTGCATCGTCGAAGGCGATGAGGTCGGCGATGCTGTCGAGCGCATCGCGCAGACCGGCTGCGAGGCGCTTATCACCGATTTTCAACAGCGCCCCAACGGGCTATTGGGTATTCGTGTGCAGGGCGGCCGCAGGTTTAACGTCAAGCAGGCGCAGGTGCTGCCCGACAAGCTGACGCTGGCGCACGTCGAATGGCTCGAGGAACAGCCACAGCGGTCTCTGGAAGAGGAACATGCTGACTTGCTCGCGTTGCTTGGCGCGCTGGCCGAACACCCGATGGTCGCCAGCCTGGACATGGGCGGTGGCGCCGACAGCCAGGCCGAACTGGCCGACAAGCTCGCCTACCTGCTGCCATTCAGCGCTGAGCAAAAGATCGGCCTGCTGGCCGAGCCAGACGCCGCCCAGCGCCTGGTCATGCTGCAAGAACTGGTCGAACAGCTGCAGAGCGACGGTGCGGCTCAGTAGCGATAGATCTCCACTCCAGCGGACATTCGCCACAGCGCCATGCAGGTCAGCAGTGCAATGCAGCTGGGCAGGATCATCCACCAGACCTTCGTTGGCAGCGGCGGCAGCGACGCGAAGCGCTGCATCATCGCCAGGCTCAGCGCACACAGGCTGCTGGCCAGCAGGGCGCCGGCGATGATATCGCTCGGCCAATGCACGCCCAGGTAGACCCGCGACATCGCAATAGCGAGGGCTGGCATGCAGGCCAGCAGAATCCAGGTCAGGCGCAGGCGCGCAGGCAGGCCACGACCCGCGAGTATGGCCAGGGTCAGGAAGAAGGCGAACGCTGCCGAGCTATGGCCGCTGGGAAAACTGTAGGTATGCAGCGGCTCGAGCAGTACCTCGGGGCGTGCCCTTTCGAACAGGCCCTTGAGTGCGCCATTAGCCAGCGCTGTGCTGAGCATGGCGCCCGTCGCGAACAGCAGGGCCTGCCATTTACGGGCAACTAGCAGCAGCACGCAGAGCAGGGCGGCAACCGCCAACTGAACATCGAAATCGCCGAAGTGAGTGATTAGTACCGCTACATAATCGAAGCGCGGGCTGCGCTCCTCCTGAATCAGGGTGATCAGCCCTTGATCCAGCTGAATGAGATGCGGCCAGCCGACGAACAGCGCAAGCAGCATAATTACGCCCAGGCCGCCGGCGATGAGGCTGGCCTGGTGTTGTTCGCGCAGGCTGCTTTGTACGGTCAGCACCAGCAGCAGTGCCAGACCGCCTGCGACCACCGCGGCTTGTGGCCAGAAACCCGGCGGCAGTGGCAGGCGCAACGCGGCACCGGCTGCCCAGCCAGGCGCCAGATAGGCGACCGCCCAGCCAGCGGCGGCGAGCATGCTCACGGCAATGAAGCGGCCCAGTGGCATGCTCAGCATGCCGGCAACCATCGGCAGCATCGGCCGCAGCGGGCCGATGTAGCGGCCTAGCAGCAGACTGGCAACGCCGTAGCGCTCGAAGTAACTTTCCGCACCGCTGAGCCACTGCGGGTGGCTGCGCAGGCCTGGCAGGCGGCGAATGTCCTGGTGGAAATAGCGGCCCAGGGCATAGGAAATAGCGTCGCCAAGCAGGCCGCCAAAATATGCCAGCGCCAGGGTTTCCCAGAGGCTCAGCGCACCGTTGCCGGCCATCACGCCGACGGCGAACAGCAGCACAGTGCCAGGGACAATGATGCCGGCAATGGCCAGGCATTCAATGCACGCGATCAGGAAGATCGCCAGGCCCAGCCACTGCGGGTGAGCCGCCAGCCAGGTAGTCAGACTATCGAGCCATTGGCCCATGGGTGGACACCTAATAGATGAGAAATCGCAGCCTTCGACCCGTGCACGTGAAAAGCGGTTCCTTTGCCGAATTACGGCGCAGGCCAGTGAGGGCGAGCGATCATAGCAACAAGCCGCTGATTTGCGATGGTGCCTATATGCGGCCCAATCACGCGGTACAGCCAGTTACAAGGCTTTCACGACCATCTGCCCGGCGCTGCTGTGCGCGGCGCGGCATGCCCGCTATACTCAGCAACTTTTTCCAGCTGCCAGACCTGAGTTGCCATGACCGAGTCCGTGCTTGACTACATGACCCGCCTGGGCCGCGCCGCCCGCCAGGCTTCGCGCGTGCTTGCGCGGGCCAGCACCGCGCAGAAGAACCAGGCCCTGCAAGCCGCCGCCGCTGCGCTCGACGCCGCCCGCGCCGAGTTGAGCGCCGCCAATGAGTTGGACTTGGCCGCCGGCCGTGCCAACGGTCTGGAGCCGGCAATGCTCGACCGCCTGGCGCTGACGCCCAAGGTCATCGACAGCATGATCGAAGGCCTGCGCCAGGTTGCCACGCTGCCGGATCCCATTGGTGAAATTCAGGGTATGCGCTACCTGCCGTCCGGCATTCAGGTCGGCAAGATGCGCGTGCCGCTGGGCGTGATCGGCATCATCTACGAATCGCGGCCCAACGTGACCATCGATGCGGCCAGCCTGTGCCTGAAATCCGGCAACGCCACCATCCTGCGTGGCGGCTCCGAGGCGATTCATTCCAATCAGGCCATTGCGCGCTGCATCCAGGACGGTCTGGCCGAAGCCGGTTTGCCGGCCAGTGCCGTGCAGGTCGTGGAAACCACCGACCGCGCCGCAGTCGGCGCATTGATTACCTTGCCCGAGTTCGTCGATGTGATCGTGCCGCGCGGTGGTAAAGGCCTGATCGAGCGCATCAGCCGTGAAGCCAAGGTGCCGGTGATCAAGCATCTCGACGGCGTTTGCCACGTGTATGTGGATATCGCCGCCGACCTCGACAAGGCCATCCGCGTTTGCGACAACTCGAAAACTCAGCGCTATTCGCCGTGCAACACCATGGAAACCCTGCTGGTGCATGCCGATATCGCCGCGCGTCTACTGCCACCGCTGGCCGCCATCTACCGTGACAAGGGCGTGGAGCTACGCGGTGACGCGCAGACCCGCGCACTGCTGGGCCGCGACGTGCTGGAGGCCAGCGAAGACGACTGGTACGCCGAGTACAACGCGCCGATCCTGGCGATCCGCGTGGTCGACTCGCTGGATGCGGCTATCGAACACATCAACACCTACGGCTCGCAGCACACCGACGCGATCATCACCGAAAACTTCAGCGATGCCCGGCGCTTCCTTACCGAAGTGGATTCCAGCTCGGTAATGGTCAACGCCTCGACACGCTTCGCCGACGGTTTTGAATACGGCCTGGGCGCGGAGATCGGTATTTCCACCGACAAGCTGCATGCCCGCGGGCCGGTCGGTCTGCTGGGGCTGACCAGCGAGAAGTACGTGGTGTTCGGCGACGGGCACGTGCGCGCCTGATGGCAAGCTGCAAGCGCATCGGATTGTTGGGCGGTACCTTCGATCCGGTGCATATCGGCCACTTGCGCGGCGCGCTCGAGGTGGTCGAATTCATGGGGTTGGACGAGCTGCGGCTGATTCCCAGCGCGCGTCCACCGCATCGGGAAACGCCGCAGGTCGGCGCGCAGGATCGCTTGGCGATGGTCGAGCAGGCCGTTGCGGGTTTACCGCCGCTGCGGGTGGATGACCGCGAGCTACAGCGCGACAAGCCGTCCTACAGCATCGATACCCTGGAGTCGCTGCGGGGCGAACTGGCGGCGGATGATCAGCTGTTTTTGATTCTAGGTTGGGATGCCTTTTGTGGCTTGCCGGCCTGGCATCGGTGGGACGAGTTGCTATGCCATTGCCACATTCTGGTGTTGCAGCGCCCGGACGCCGACAGTGAAGCGAGCGAGCCGCTACGCGACCTGCTGGCAGCACGCAATATCGCTGACCCGCTGGCGCTGAAAGGGCCGGCAGGGCAGATTTCGTTTATCTGGCAGACACCGCTGGCGGTGTCTGCCACCCAGATCCGTTCGCTGCTGGCGAACGGCCGCTCGGTGCGCTTTCTGGTGCCCGACGCGGTGCTGGCTTATATCAACGCCCATGGACTGTACCGTGGGTGAATCGAACACGAGGCAAACGAGTTAGTTATGACGAAGCAAACCATGCACAGTGAAGACCTGGTCAAGCTGGCCATCGCAGCACTGGAAGAGATCAAGGCCCAGGACATCACCACCATCGACGTGCGTGACAAGACCAGCATCACCGACTTCATGGTGATCGCCAGCGGCACCTCCAGCCGTCACGTCAAGTCGCTGGTCGACAACGTGCTGGAAAAGACCAAGGAGCAGGGCGTGCGGCCGATCGGCAGCGAAGGCCTGGACAGCGGCGAATGGGCATTGCTCGACCTGGGCGATATCGTCGTTCACGTGATGCTGCCGACCGCTCGCCAGTTCTATGACCTGGAGCGTTTGTGGCAGGGCGCCGAGCAGAGCCGCGCGCAGCACGGTGCAGAAGGCGAGTAAGGGACTGTCGTGCGTATCAAACTGATTGCCGTCGGCTCGCGCATGCCGCGCTGGGTCGAGGACGGCTGGCAGGAATACGCCAAGCGCATGCCGTCCGAGCTGTCGCTGGAGCTGGTGGAAATTCCCCTGACCACGCGCGGCAAGAACGCCGACGTGGCGCGGATGATCCGCCAGGAAGGCGAAGCGATGCTGGCCAAGGTGCAGCCTGGGGAACGCATCGTTACCCTGGAAGTCGAAGGGCGACCCTGGAGCACCGAGCAACTGGCCGTCGAGCTCGACAAGTGGCGGCTGGACTCGCGCACCGTCAACCTCATGGTCGGCGGCCCGGAAGGGCTGGCTCCCGAGGTTCAGGCGCGCAGCGAGCAGCGCTGGTCACTGTCGCCGCTGACCCTGCCTCACCCGCTGGTACGGATACTGGTCGGCGAACAGATTTATCGGGCCTGGACGGTATTGTCCGGTCACCCGTACCACAAGTAGTCAGCCGTTCCGATGCCCCAGCCGATTCGCCTAAAAGACCACGAAAAGGACGCACGCCTGATTCGCAAGCGTGCGTTGGTTGGTGGCGCGTTTTTTCTGGCGCTGACTTGTCTGCTGGTGGGTCGTCTCTATTATCTGCAGGTCATTCAGTACGAGTACCACTCGACGCTGGCAGAGAACAACCGCATCCACGTACAGCCGATTCCGCCGAACCGCGGGCTGATCTACGACCGCAATGGCGAGATCATCGCTGACAACCGGCCCAGCTTCAGCCTGACCCTGACCCGCGAGCGCGCCGGTAATTGGGAGCAGGTACTGGATGTGATCGTCGAAGTACTGGAGCTCACGCCAGATGACCGCGAACTGTTCGAGAAACGAGTGCGCCAGGGACGGCGACCGTTCGAGCCAGTGCCGGTGCTGTTCGAGCTGAGCGAAGAGCAGATCGCGCGGCTGGCGGTCAACCAGTTCCGCCTGCCCGGCGTCGAGGTGGCCGCCCAGTTGGTGCGCCACTACCCGCAGCGTGAACATTTTGCCCACTCGGTCGGTTATGTCGGGCGTATCAACGAAAAAGAGCTCAAGGAACTCGATCCGGTCGAGTACAGCGGCACGCACCATATCGGCAAGACCGGCATCGAGCGCTTCTACGAAGATCAGCTGCACGGCAAGGTCGGCTATGAAGAGGTCGAAACAAACGCCCGTGGCCGAGTCCTGCGGGTGCTCAACCGCACCGACCCGCTGCCCGGCAAGGATGTGATCCTCACGCTCGACGTGCGTCTGCAGGAGGCTGCAGAGGCAGCGCTGGGTGGCCGGCGAGGAGCCATTGTGGCCATTCAGCCATCGACTGGCGAAGTACTGGCAATGGTCAGCCAGCCAAGTTTCGATCCCAATCCGTTTGTCACCGGGATCAGTTTCAAAGCCTATGCGGAATTGCGCGATTCCATCGACCGACCGCTTTATAACCGCGTGCTTCGCGGTTTGTATCCGCCAGGCTCGACGATCAAACCGATGGTCGCGGTCGCCGGCCTGGATGCCGGAGTTATCACCCCGACGTCGCGGGTATTCGATCCAGGCTTCTACCAATTGGCCAACCACAGCCACAAGTATCGCAACTGGAACCGCACCGGCGACGGCTGGGTGGACCTGAACCTGGCGATCATGCGGTCCAACGATACCTACTTTTACGACCTGGCCCACAAGATGGGCATCGATCGCTTGCATGATTACATGACCCGCTTCGGTATTGGCCAGCGCGTTTCTCTGGACATGTTCGAAGAGACTGCCGGCCTGATGCCGTCGCGTGACTGGAAGCGTGCGCGCTATCGTCAGCCCTGGTACCCCGGCGAGACGCTGATTCTGGGGATTGGCCAAGGCTACATGCAGACCACACCCTTGCAGTTGGCTCAGGCCACGGCGCTGGTCGCTACCAAAGGCAAGTGGATTCGTCCGCACCTGGCCAAGACCATCGATGGGCAGTTGCCACACGACGAAAACCCGATTGACGATATCGTGCTGCGTGACCCCAAATCCTGGGATTACGCGCGCCTCGGCATGGAAGCAGTGATGCATGGCGCGCGCGGTACGGCTCGCAAGGTCGGTGAAGCCGCGGCTTACCGCATCGCCGGCAAGAGCGGCACGGCGCAGGTCGTGGCGATTAAGCAGGGCGAAAAATATGACCGCAGCAAGGTGCAGGAGCGCCATCGCGACCATGCCCTGTTCGTTGGCTTCGCACCCGCAGAAAACCCGCAGATCGTCGTCGCGGTGATGGTCGAAAACGGTGAGTCCGGCTCGGGTGTCGGTGCGCCGGTGGTCAAGCAGGTGATGGACGCCTGGTTGCTCGATGAGAGTGGCCAGCTCAAGGCCGAATACACCACGCCAGCGGCTTCGGCACCGCTCAACGCAGAGGTGAAGCATCCATGAGCCTGACCGGTAGCTTCGACCGCACGCTTTCCACCGATGACGTGCTGCGTCGCCGTTCCAGCCTGCTGCAGCGTTTGCACATTGACGGCATTCTGCTGTTGCTGTTGCTGCTGCTCGCCACTGGCAGCCTGTTCATCCTCTATTCGGCCAGCGGCAAGAACCTCGATCTGCTGACCAAGCAGGCCAGCTCATTCGGCATCGGCCTGGTGGCGATGGTGATCATCGCCCAGTTCGAGCCGCGCTTCATGGCGCGCTGGGTGCCGCTGGGCTACCTGGGCGGCGTTGCATTGCTGGTGGTGGTCGATGTCATGGGCCACAACGCCATGGGCGCTACCCGCTGGATCAACATTCCAGGGGTGATCCGTTTCCAGCCCTCGGAATTTATGAAGATCCTGATGCCGGCGACCATGGCCTGGTATTTGTCCAAGCGCACGCTGCCGCCCAGCCTCAAGCATGTGGCGGTCAGCCTGGCGCTGATCGTCACCCCATTCGTGCTGATTTTGCTGCAGCCGGACCTCGGCACCTCGGTGCTGATTCTGGCATCCGGTGCGTTCGTGCTGTTCATGGCCGGGCTGCAGTGGCGCTGGATCGTCGGCGCTGTCGCCGCGCTCGCGCCAATCGCCACGGCGATGTGGTTCTTCGTCATGCACGACTACCAGAAGCGCCGGGTACTGACCTTCATGAACCCGGAAAGCGACCCGCTGGGCGCTGGCTGGAACATCATCCAGTCCAAGGCGGCAATCGGTTCCGGCGGGGTATTCGGCAAGGGGTGGCTGATGGGCACACAGTCGCACCTGGACTTTTTGCCGGAAAGCCACACGGACTTTATCATTGCGGTTCTGGCCGAAGAATTTGGCCTGATTGGTGTCTGTCTGTTGCTGCTCTTGTATGTGCTGTTGATCGCACGCGGTCTGGTGATTACCGTGCAAGCGCAGACACTGTTCGGTAAGCTGCTCGCCGGCGGTTTGACCATGACGTTCTTTGTCTATGTCTTTATCAATATCGGCATGGTCAGTGGTTTGTTGCCGGTGGTGGGTGTGCCGCTGCCGTTTATCAGTTATGGCGGCACGTCGTTGATCACGTTGTTGTCGAGTTTCGGAATTCTGATGTCCATCCACACGCACCGTAAGTGGATCGCTCAGGCTTGATTGGGGTTATGAATTCAATGCAGATTTTGCGTGGCTGGGCCGCACGACATGCACATTGGCTGGCGGTTGCCGGCCTGTTCGGTGCTCCACAGGCGATGGCTGCCAATGAATACGCGAACTCGCCGCAGGTCGGCGAATTCATCACCGAGATGACCCGTGACTACGGTTTCGCTGGCGAGCAGCTCAGCGAGTTGTTCGGCGGCGTCGAGCGCAAGCAGGCGATCCTCGACGCCATTTCGCGCCCGGCCGAACGCGTCAAGCCGTGGAAGGAATACCGCCCGATCTTCATCACCGACGCGCGCATCAACAAAGGCGTGGCGTTCTGGAACGAGCATGCCGAAGCGCTGGCGCGTGCCGAGCAGGAATACGGCGTGCCGGCCGAGATCATCGTCGCCATCATCGGCGTCGAGACTTCCTACGGCGGCAACACCGGCAGCTACCGAGTGATCGATGCGCTGTCCACGTTGGCTTTCGATTACCCGCCGCGGGCGCCGTTCTTCCGCAAGGAATTGCGTGAGTTCCTCATGCTGACCCGTGAAGAACAGGTCGACCCGGCCAGCCTGAAGGGTTCCTACGCGGGTGCCATGGGCCTGCCGCAGTTCATGCCGAGCAGCTTCCGCGCTTATGCCGTGGACTTCGACGGCGACGGCCACATCAATATCTGGAACAACCCGACCGATGCCATCGGAAGCGTGGCCAGCTACTTCAAACGGCATAAGTGGCAGCCGGGCCAACCGGTCGCCAGCCTCGCTACGGTCAAGGGCGACCAGGCCGAGCAGGGCCTGAGCGCCGGTCTCGATCCGGAAAAGAACGTCGGCGAACTGCGCGCGTTGGGCTGGTCGAGCAACGACGTGCTGGCTGATGATCTGCCGGTCACCGCGTTTCGCCTCGAAGGCGCCGAGGGCGCCGAATACTGGATTGGCCAGCCGAACTTTTACGTCATCACCCGCTACAACCGCAGCGTGATGTATGCCATGGCAGTCAATCAGTTGTCCGAGTTGCTGGTTCAGGCCCGAGGTGCCAATCAATGACGGGTCTGCCGTTCAAACTGGCCGCGTGCGGCGTTCTTGCGCTGGTGCTGGCGAGCTGTTCGTCCAGCCGCGCGCCGACAGGCACGGCGGCCACGCCTGCTGCCGGCGGCTCGCTATCCGGGCCATCCGAATTCGATCGCCCACACAAGGATGGTGCGCCCTGGTGGGATGTCGACGTCTCGAAGATTCAGGACGCCATTCCCATGCCCCATTACGGTCCGGTGAAAGCCAGCCCGTATGTGGTGTTCGGCAAACAGTACTACCCGATCGCTGATGCCCGTCGCTACAAGGCGACCGGCCCTGCATCGTGGTACGGCACCAAGTTTCACGGCCAGGCCACTGCCAACGGCGAGGCCTATGACCTGTATGGCATGACCGCGGCGCACAAGACCCTGCCGCTGCCCAGCTATGTGCGCGTGACCAACCTGGAAAATGGCAAGAGCGTGATCCTGAGGGTCAATGACCGCGGCCCGTTCTATTCCGATCGCATCATCGACCTCTCGTTTGCCGCCGCCAAGAAGCTCGGTTATGCCGAGAAGGGCACCGCGCAGGTTCACGTCGAAGGTATCGATCCGACCGAATGGTGGGCTCAGCAAGGCCGGCCGGTGCCGATGATGCTGGCAAAGCCGCAGATGGCCAAGGTCCAGCCCGCACAGGTTGCCCAGCTGCAGGCAGCCAGCGCTCCGGTCGAGCAATTTTCGCCGCCGCCAGCCCAGCACGCCGCCGCCACCGTACCGGTGCAGATCGACTCAAAAAAAAACGCTTCAGCCGCAGCGTCTGGCCTGTATCTCCAAGTGGGAGCCTTCGCCAATCCCGACGCTGCGGAGCTCCTCAAGGCCAAGTTGAGCGAGTCGGTGACTGCCCCGGTGTTCATCAACTCAGTGGTGCTCAATCAACAGATTCTGCACCGCGTCCGACTGGGTCCGATCAACAGTCAGGGCGAGGCTGAGCGGGTGCGTGACAGCATTCGCGTGGCCAATCTCGGGCAAGCAACTCTGGTCAAGGCAGACTGAAGGGCGCCGCCCTTCGATGCGGGCAACTATTTGCCCGGCCGCCTGACTAAGCAGTGAATCCCCGCCGTGTGCGGGGATAACTTCTCATATGTGCCCGCAAGGGCCTGTTCGACCATCAGCTACATAGAGAGACGGATGAAAATCACCAGCTTCGCGCAACGCATCTTCCTGTCACTTCTGCTCCTTGGCGCCTCCAGCGTCTGGGCCAGTCAGGCGCCGCTGCCGGCTCCCCCGCAATTGGCCGCCAAGTCCTATGTGCTGATGGATGGTGCCAGCGGTAACATCCTGGTCGAGAACAATGGTGACGAGCGCCTGCCGCCCGCCAGCCTGACCAAGCTGATGACCGCCTACATCGCCACCCTGGAAATTCGCAACGGCAAGATCGGCGAGCAGGACATGGTGACCATCAGCGAGCATGCCTGGCGCACCGGCGGTGCTGCTTCGGGCGGCTCCACGATGTTCTTGCCGGTGAACAGCCAGGCGTCAGTCGACGATCTGCTGCACGGCATCATCATTCAGTCGGGTAACGATGCCAGCATCGCCTTGGCCGAGCACATTGCCGGTAGCGAAGACGCGTTCGCCGACATGATGAACGCGACTGCCGAGCGTCTGGGCATGAAAAACAGCCACTTCATGAACGCCACCGGGTTGCCGCATCCGGAGCACTATTCCAGCGCTCATGACATGGCGATCCTGGCTCGCGCGATCATCAATGAAGATGCCGAGCATTACGCCATCTATTCGCAGAAAGAGTTCCTCTGGAACAACATCAAGCAGCCCAATCGCAACCTGTTGTTGTGGCGCGACCGCACCGTTGATGGCCTGAAGACTGGCCACACCAACGAAGCCGGCTTCTGCCTGGTGGCGTCGGCCGTTCGTGACGGTGCGCGGATGATCACCTCGGTGTTCGGCACCGACAGCGAGCGCGCCCGTGCTGCGGAAACTCAGAAGCTGCTGACTTACGGCTTCCGCTTCTTCGAAACCCGTACTTTCTATCAGAAAGGTGCCGAACTGGCTCAGGCGCAGGTCTGGAAGGGCCAGTCGCCGCAGGTCAAAGCCGGCCTGGCGCAGGATCTGACGCTGACCCTGCCCAAAGGCCAGCTGGAAAAGCTGCAGGCCAGCATGACCCTGAATCCGCAAATCACCGCGCCAATCGCCCAAGGCGATGTAATCGGCAAGGTCGAGGTGAAGATGGGTGACCAGGTGGTGCACAGCGCCGATCTGGTAGCGCTGGAAGCTGTCGAGGAAGGTGGCTTCTTCCGCAGCCTGTGGGATAGCATTCGCCTGTTCTTCTACGGGTTGTTTAACTGACAGCTCGCCCCCATGTAGCGATGAACGCCCTCGAACCGAGGGCGTTTCATTTTGGATCAGTGAACACCATGACCGATACCGACGTACAAGCTCCGAAAATCGAATTTCCCTGCAAGAACTATCCGATCAAGGTGATCGGTGAGGCCGGTGAAGGTTTCACCGACATGGTGATCGAGGTGATGCAGCGCCACGCGCCTGACTTCGACACCGGCACTCTGGTGACCCGCGACAGCAGCAAGGGCCGCTTCCTTTCCGTGCAGGTGCTGATTACCGCCACTGGTGTCGAGCAGCTGGAGGCTATTCACGTTGACCTACGCGCCACTGGCCGCGTGCACATGGTGCTGTAGTGACCGCCGAGCTGATCGTGCGGCACCTCGGAGTGGTCGAGTACCTGCCCACCCTGGAGGCGATGCGCACGCTGACTGCCGAACGTGACGATGCCACGCCGGACGAGATCTGGCTGCTGCAACATCCGCAGGTGTTTACCCAGGGGCAGGCCGGCAAGCCGGAGCACCTGCTGGCACCGGGTGATATTCCAGTCATACAGGTGGAGCGCGGCGGGCAGGTGACCTATCACGGGCCTGGCCAGCTGGTGGCCTACCTGATGCTCGATCTGCGTCGCCTCGGCTTGGGCGTGCGCGAGCTGGTCACCGCGATGGAGCAGACCCTGGTCGACGTGCTGGCCAGCTATGGCGTCGAAGCAGCGCCCAAAGCCGACGCGCCGGGCGTGTATGTGAAGGGTGACAAGATCGCTTCGCTGGGCCTGCGCGTGCGCCGTGGTTGCTCGTTCCATGGCCTGGCGCTCAACGTCGACATGGATATGCGCCCGTTCCAGCGCATCAATCCGTGCGGTTATGCCGGCTTGAAAATGACGCAACTCAGGGATCAATTGGACGCGCCGCTGCGTTTCGACGAGGTTGCCGAGCGCCTTGAGCGGGCTCTTCGTCAGCGCTTGGGGTATGAGCAGTAAGGCTGTTATGGCTTCACTGGAGCGCAGCTGTTTCCTGGGTATCGCTGCGCTCAACCGCAGCTACGGTTGGCCAGGCTCGCTTTTGAAGCCTGGCGTTGAGCGCAGCGATGCCCGGGTGATCAGTTGACGTTCAGCGCCGGGATCAGGCTGGTGTCAGCTTGCTGGCCGGGTACTGGAACCGGCGCGGCGAGGCCCAGGTTGTTCTTCTCGAACACCTTGTCCGCGCGGTAGCTGGAGCGCACCAGCGGGCCAGCCGCTACCTCCATGAAGCCCATTTTCAGGCCGATTTCACGGAAACGATTGAATTCGTCCGGGCTGACCCAGCGCTGCACCTTCAGGTGATTGCGGGTGGGCTGCAGGTACTGGCCAAGGGTCAGGATATCCACGCCTACGGCACGCATATCTTCCATGGCTTCGAATACTTCGTCGTCGGTCTCGCCCAGGCCCAGCATCAGGCTGGTCTTGGTGAGCACGTCCGGGCGATGGCGTTTGGCGTGTGCCAGCACGTCGAGGGTCTTGCGGTAGCCGGCGCGAGGGTCACGCACTTCGCGGGTCAGGCGATTGACGGTCTCGACGTTCTGAGCGAACACTTCAAGGCCCGAATCCACCACGCGCTCGATGGCTTCGAGATCACCGTCGAAGTCCGGCGTCAGCGCTTCGACCACCACTTGCGGGGTATTGGCCTTGATCGCCTGCACGCACGCTGCGTAGTGAGCCGCGCCGCCGTCTGGCAGGTCATCGCGGTCCACCGAGGTGAGCACGATGTAACGCAGCGCCATCAGCTCCACCGACTTGGCGGTGTTCTGCGGTTCTTCCTTGTCCAGCCAGCCATTGGGGTTGCCGGTATCGACTGCGCAGAAGCGGCACGCCCGGGTGCACACCGAGCCCATCAGCATGATGGTGGCCGTGCCGTTGGACCAGCATTCGCCCATGTTCGGGCAGTGGGATTCCTGGCAGACGGTGCTCAAGCGGTGTTCGCTGACGTTGCGTTTGACGGCTTCGAAACGACTGCCGCCCGGTGCCTTGACTCGCAGCCAGCTGGGCTTGGGTTCGTAAACCTGGGGCTCGCTCGAGGCGCGGCGCTTCTGGCCGTCCTTGATTGCGGTAATACCCTGTACGGTACGGAATTTGTCGCCGCTGGCAACGGGTTTGGGCGAGGCAGTATCGGACATCGAAAATCTCGGCTCCGGTAGGGGCTGCGGTGGCGGATGGGGAGCTTGTGGCCGCCGCGCAGTGTATCACAGAGGTATTTGTACGAGGCTCACCGTCTGTTCGCGCTGCCGTCCCTTACCCGCCGCCGCTTGGCCGGAAAGCGTTTCAGTGGATCACTTCACTGCCGCTTCCGGTAGCTTGGCGATCACCTTGATCTCGAACTGAAAACCGTACAGCCAGGTGACGCCCACGCAGGTGATGTTCGGATGTGGCGCCTCGCCCCAGTACTCGGGCACCACCTGCCAGATGGTTTCGAATTGCGCTTCGGGGTTGACGATGAACACCGTCACGTCGACCACGTCATCGAAGGTGCAATCAGCAGCCTTGAGCACGGCATTGAGGTTCTCGAAGGCCAGGCGAACCTGTGCCTTGAGGTCCGGCTCGGGTGAGCCGTCGGGGTGGCTGCCAACCTGGCCCGAGACGAACAGCAAGCCATTGCAGCGCACAGCTGGCGAGTAGCGGTTGCGCTCGTAAAGCGCCTGGCGGCCTGCTGGGAAAACTACGTCGCGGTTATTCATGTTGCCTCCTGTGGGTCAGGTCGACCCGAATAGCGGTGAGGCCACTATAGGAAGGACTGCTGGCTGGAAAAACCGGCTGGCACCGGCAACACTGTTCGGGAACTCCAAACAATCAATGGTCAGGCCTCACCACATGGATCGATTCGAAGCGATGCGGGCATTCGCTCGCGTGGTCGAAACCGGCAGCTTCACTAAGGCGGCCGATACCCTGCAAATCAGCAAAGCCACCGTGACCCAGCAGGTGCAGCAGTTGGAGGCGCGACTGCGCGTGAAGCTGCTCAATCGCACCACGCGCAGAGTCAACGTCACAGCGGATGGCGCGGCCTATTACGAGCGCGTGCTGCGCCTGCTAGCTGATATGGATGATGCTGAAACCAGCCTGTCGGATGCCTCCAGCAAGCCGCGCGGGCGGCTTCGGGTGGATGTGCCCAGCCCGTTCGCGCGGATGATTCTGGTGCCCGCGTTACCGGCTTTTTATGCGCGCTATCCGGATATCCAGCTGGCGCTGGGGGTCAGTGATCGTCTCGTCGATCTGATCGGAGAGAACGTCGACTGCGTGATCCGCGGCGGCGAGATTACCGATCAGTCACTGATGGCGCGCCGCGTCGGTGACCTTCAGTCTGGCGTGTATGCCACCCCGGGCTACCTGCAGCGCGCCGGCATCCCGGAGCACCCACAGCAGCTCGCCGACACCCACCACCGCATTGTTGGCTTCCAGTGGGGGCGAGCCGGCAAAGTGTTTACGTATGTGATGCACCGCGATGGCGAGCGCGTCGCTGTGCAGGGGCGCCATGTGTTGGTGGTCGATGACGGCAACGCCTACCTGGCCGCGGGTCTGGCCGGCATGGGCGCGTTGTGGCTGCCTCATTACATGGCGCAGCCGCATGTGCAGAGCGGCGAGCTTGTCGAGGTGTTCGAGGATTGGCAGTTCGAACCGATGCCGATGTACATCGCCTACTCGCCGAACCGTCATGTCAGCGCCAAGTTGCGCGTGTTCATCGACTGGATCGTCGAGCTGATGGCGCTGCATGCGCCGGTTATCAACCGCAGCGGGCGCTGAGGGTCGGGCTGCGGGTCGCAAAGGCGTTAAACTGCGCGTTCCGCTCTGCCAATGGCTTTCTGCATGTCCCGACCCTCCCGCCCCGCGTCACGACCGTATCGAACCGCCAAGGCGCCGCCTGCTGAACCGCGGTTGCTCGTGCTCAACAAGCCGTTCGACGTTCTCACCCAGTTCAATGATGATCAGGGCCGCGCCACGCTCAAGGATTTCGTCCCGGTAACCGGTGTGTACCCGGCCGGCCGGCTGGACCGCGACAGCGAAGGTCTGCTGCTGTTGACCAATGACGGTCAGTTGCAGGCCCGTATTGCCGACCCCAAGCACAAACTGGCCAAGACCTACTGGGTGCAGGTTGAAGGGGAGCCGACGGCTGAGCAGGTCCAGCAGCTGTGTGACGGCGTGCAGCTCAACGACGGGCCGACGCTACCCGCCGAGGCGAGGCTGCTGGATGAGCCGATCCTGTGGCCTCGCAACCCGCCGGTGCGCTTTCGCAAGAGCGTGCCAACTGCTTGGCTCGAACTGGTGATCCGTGAAGGGCGCAATCGCCAGGTACGGCGCATGACTGCCGCGGTGGGGCTGCCGACCTTGCGACTGGTGCGCGTGCGCATCGGCCCCTGGCAACTCGACGGTCTGCAGCCGGGCGAATGGCGAGACGTGCCGCCCACTCTCAAGTAGGCGGGCGCCATCCGGGGGCGTCGTAGTCAGCTCAGAACATCTGATGCCGGTATCCAGCACCGTCAGCGTTGCGCCAGAGCGCCTGCCGCTCGGCCATATGAAGATGAGAAAATTATCGGCCGGTGCTTCGCAACGAATCAGCGCTTTTCGTGGCCTTTAGCTACGCAGATGCTGGAGTGGCAATTGCGTGCTGGAAAGAATCTGCTGCAGCACGAAGCTGGAGCGCACGCTGGAAACCCCATCGATCCGGGTCAGGGTGCCGAGCAGCAGCTTCTGATAATGATCCATGTCCGGCACCACCACTTTGAGCTGGTAGTCGGCGTCCATCCCGGTCACCAGGCAGCATTCCAGCACTTCGGGGCACTTGCGGATCTCTTCCTGGAAATGCTCGAAGCGTTCGGGTGTGTGGCGGTCCATGCCGATGAGCACATAGGCGGTCAGGCTCAGGCCAAGCTTTTTGCGATCCAGTAAGGCCACTTGCTGGACGATGTAGCCGTCATCCTCCAGCTGTTTGACCCGTCGCGAGCAGGGTGAGGGCGATAGGCCGATACGCTCGGCCAAGTCCTGATTGGACAGGGTCGCGTCGCGTTGCAATTCGGCAAGAATGTTCAGGTCGTAACGGTCGAGTTTGTTCATGATTCGGCTTAAAGATAGTTGGCTTGCGCTGAATAATGAATGATTGGCGTAAAATTGCGCAAGAGATGCTTTGATGAGCAATATTTGCAATATCTGGTCGCGGCGCCGGGCGTAAGCTTTACCTCAGTTTCAAGGCCCGGACGACAGTCCACCCGGCTCGCCCAATCAGGAGAGCTGGCGCCGCCGACCCCACCGGGTCGTCACGGCACCCGGGTCCGCACTGCCCAACCAGGCGGGCGAGGAAAGCGGCGACAGAATTGCCAGCACAGGACATCTACGAAAGGGGAGGCCGAGAGGTCTCCCCTTTGTTCGTTGTGAGGCGCGCTTCGCTTCAGTGGTCGCCGCAGCACGGCTCCCAATATTTGCTCTTAGAAGTATGGCCGATGCCTGGGTTGAAGGTGTTGGTCGGGTCCAGTTCGCGATAGAAATCGGCCAATGCCGGCTTGGCCACATACAGGTGACCGACGTTGTGCTCCGCCGGGTATTCGGCGCGGCGCTCATCGAGCAGTGCCCACATGGCGTGCTCCATGGCGATCGGATCGACGCCCTTTTTGACGATGTAATCCTGATGGAACACGTGGCAGAAGAAGTGCCCGTAGTACAGCTTGTGAATAATCTGCTGCTCCATTGCAGGCGGCAGCGTCTCGACCCAATCGCGGTCGTTGCGACGCAGAGCGATATCCAGTGCGAGGATATCCTCGACCTCGCGACGATGCGCCTCGCGGTAGCGAATCGCTGCACCCGCGATGGCGAAGCGATGCAGGAATGCTCTGCGACCTTCGTCGGCATCGCACTCGAAAAATGCGCCGCTATTGCGCTCTCCGAAAAACGCATCCAAAAACGTCCGGGTCTGCTCCCGGCTGTCGTTGGCGACGCGAACCAGCAGGTGATGCTCGAAGCGGTCACGGTACTGGCGCATACGCTGCGGCAGATGGCTGGGCAGCAGGTTCATCAACAGCTGAATGGCTCGATCACTGACGCCGCGCAGGCCGAAACGCTCGAAGAAACCATCGACGCGGCTTTTCAGCGCGAAGGCTGCCGGCACCTTGGCAGTGCCGAACTTGTCGATGACCAGAAAGGTGTCCTTGCCGTATCGCTCGCCGATGTCGAAGGCAGTGCGGTGAATGTACTCCCCGGCAATCGGCAGGCTGGGCAACTGGCTGAGCAGGTGACGGCGCACCTCGGTGAGGTCATGCGGGTCATTGCTGCCGATATAGAAGACGGTGCTCGGCTCTTTGCGAAAGGTATCCAGGCGCACGGCGAACAGGCACAACTTGCCGGCTGAGCCGGACGCTTCGAACAGCCGCGACGGGTCGGCGTTGAAGCGCGCTGGCGTGTCGGCATCGACGTCGCGTACGTATTCGGCGTAGCTGCCGTCCGAGGCTTTGCCGGTGCCTTCGTTGCTGACTTGGAACGGGCTGTAGTCGCCGCGCTGCAGGCGAGTGAGGATTTCCTCAGGGCTATTGCCCAGATCAATGCCCAGGTGATTGATCAGCTCCAGGGTGCCGTCTTCCCGCACCTGCGCGTACAGCGCCAGCTCGGTGTAGGCCGGGCCGCGGCGCACCAGTGAACCTCCCGAGTTGTTGCACACGCCGCCGAGTACCGAGGCGCCGATGCAGGAAGAGCCGATGACCGAGTGGGGCTCGCGGTCGAGCGGAGCCAGTGCCTGTTCCAGGCGATCCAGCGTGGCGCCGGGCAGGCATACCACCTGCTTGCCATCGTTGATCAGCTGTACGCCGGTGATGCGCAGGGTGCTGATCAGCACGATCTCGCGGTCGTAGTCATTGCCATCCGGGGTCGAACCACCGGTGAGGCCTGTGTTGGCCGCCTGCATGATGACGATGCGGTCCGCAGCGACAGCCGCTTGCAGCACACGCCACTGCTCCAGCAGCGTGCCGGGCCGCACCACCGCCAGCACGCCACCGTCGCCGGTGCGGTGGCCCTTGCGAAAGCGGCGGGTGTTCTGTTCATCGGTGAGCACATGTTCACTGCCCACGGCATCGCGCAGGGTCGCCAGCAGCGCGTCGCGGCTTATCGCAGTCATGGCCTCAGAGCTCCCGAACCAGCGACTCAGCGCTGATCTCGGCAATGGATTTGGCGCCGGTCAGCACCATGGCCACGCGCATTTCCTTCTCGATCAGGCTCAGCAGGTTGCTTACGCCGGCACCGCCAGCGGCGGCCAGCGCGTAAATGAAGGCACGGCCGAGCATCACCGTGTCGGCGCCCAGGGCGATCATGCGTACGACGTCCAGGCCGCTGCGAATGCCCGAGTCGGCAAGAATTTTAAGGTCACCCTTCACCGCGTCGGCAATCGCCGGCAACGCTCGGGCGCTGGACAGCACACCGTCGAGCTGGCGACCGCCATGATTGGACACGACAATGCCGTCGGCGCCGAAGCGGATCGCATCGCGCGCATCGTCAGGGTCAAGAATGCCTTTGATGACCATCGGACCATCCCAGAACTCGCGGATCCACTCCAGGTCCTTCCAAGAGATCGACGGGTCGAAGTTGGCGCCCAGCCAGCCGATATAGTCGGCCAGGCCGGTCGGGTGACCGCGGTAAGCGGAGATGTTGCCGAGGTCGTGGGGCTTGCCCAGAAGGCCCACATCCAGCGCCCACGCCGGGTGAGTAAAGGCCTGCAGCATGCGGCGCATAGCGGCATTGGCGCCGCTCATGCCCGAATGGGCATCACGGTAGCGGGCGCCCGGCGTCGGCATGTCGACGGTAAACACCAGGGTGGTTACGCCGGCGGCCTTGGCGCGCTCCAGGGCATTCTTCATGAAGCCGCGGTCTTTCAGGACGTACAGCTGGAACCACATCGGCCGGCTGATCGCCGGGGCCACTTCTTCGATCGGGCACACCGAGACCGTGGACAGGGTAAACGGAATACCCTTGTCCGCAGCCGCCTTGGCTGCCTGCACCTCGCCGCGGCGCGCGTACATGCCGGTGAGACCGACCGGAGCCAGGGCCACCGGCATCGCCAGCGTCTCGCCGAACAGTTGGGTTTCCAGGCTCAGTTCGGACATGTTGCGCAGCACACGCTGGCGCAGGGCGATACTGGCGAGGTCGTCGACGTTGCGCTTGAGTGTGTACTCCGCATAGGCGCCGCCATCGATGTAGTGAAACAGGAACGGCGGCAGGCGACGTTGCGCCGCGGCGCGGTAGTCGGTGGAGGCAGAAATGATCATGGGCTCATCCCGTGGCAGAAAAGAGTAGGGGACTTTTGTACGGCAGCGCCCCGGCAGTGCCGAGGCGCATTGGCGACTTATCGTTACACGCCAACCAGTGGGTCACTGATACCCAGCAGGTAAATGGCGATCAGTGCGATCACACCAGTAAAGATCACGTAATACAGCGTCGGCCAGATGGTTTTGCGCAGGATACTTCCTTCACGGCCAAGCAGCCCGACAGTGGCGGAAGCGGCGACCACGTTATGAATCGCCACCATGTTGCCGGCTGCTGCGCCTATCGCCTGCACTGCGACGATCAGCGCACTGGAAATACCCAGGCTGCTGGCTACGCCAAACTGGAACTGGCTGAACATCATGTTGCTGACTGTGTTCGAGCCGGCAATGAACGCGCCCAGCGCGCCGATGCTCGGAGCCAGCAGCGGGTACACGCCGCCTACGCTGTCGGCTACCCAGCGAGCCATGAGAATCGGCATGCTGGCCAACTCGGCGCCATTCACGCCGGAGTTGATCAGAATGCGCACCATCGGCACGGTGAACAGCAGAACGAAACCGGCGCTGAGCAGGACGCTGGAGGATTCCCTGACCGCCGCGCTCAGCTCGCGCACTTTCATGCCGTGCAGGAAGAATGTCGCCAGCACGACCGCAACCAGAATGCCGCCCGGCAGGTACAGCGGCTGGAAGTTTGCGCTCACGCCGACCTCACCGAGCAGGTCGGGGAAATTCACCACAACCGCCTTGAGGGCGTTGCCAACTGATGGGAAAACCCTGCTGATGACCAGCAAAGCGCCAACCAGTACATAGGGAAGCCAGGCGCGCACAGCACCCATCGGTTTGGCCGTCAGGTTGTCCAGCTTGATTTCAACGCTGCCCAGCCATTCGCTTGGCCACTTGTCTGCCGGAGCGAAATCCCAGGTCTTTTTAGGCACCAGAAACCCGTAGCGGGCGGCGCTGGTGACGATAGCCAAACCTACCAGCCCACCGATCAGTGAAGGAAATTCCGGGCCCAGCAGCACGCCAGTTGCCGCGTAGGGCAGCACGAAGGCGAGACCGGCGAAGAGCGCGAAGGGCAGCGCCTCCAGGCCCGCCTTCCAGCTTTTTTCCTGACCGAAGAAGCGGGTCAGCATCATCACCATAAACACCGGAATAGCCACACCGACCAGTGCGTGAATGATCGCTACCTGGCTGGTGATCAATTGCAGGAATTGCGCCCACGACGAGCCGTTCTCGATCAGTTGTGCGCCGATGGTGGCGGTATCCAGCCCGGTGTTCACACCAACGATTATCGGCGTGCCGACCGCTCCGAAGGAAACCGGCGTGCTCTGTACCAGCATGCCCATCAATACGGCCGCCATGGCGGGAAAGCCGATGGCAACCAACAGTGGTGCGGCAACCGCCGCTGGCGTGCCGAAACCTGAAGCACCTTCGATAAAGCAGCCGAACAGCCAGGCGATGATGATCGTCTGGATGCGACGGTCCGGGCTGATGGTGGCAAACCCCGAGCGAATGGCGAGGATGCCGCCCGAATGCTTGAGCGTATTGAGCAGCAGGATGGCGCCGAAAATGATCCACAGCACACCTACAGTAATCAGCAAACCCTGCAGGGTGGAGGCCAGCACTCGGTTGAAGCTCATGTCCCAGGCAAACAGACCGATCGCCGCGGTGACCAGATAGACCAGCGGCATGGCGCGCTTGGCCGGCCAGCGCAGACCGACGAGCAGGAGTGCGGCCAGAAGGATTGGCGAAAAAGCCAGTAAAGCGAGAATTCCGGTGGACATGGTGGCACTCACTCCCCGCAGCGGCGCAAGAGGCGCGTGAAAGGAAGAGCAGGTAGCTGCGGCAT
Source organism: Phytopseudomonas seleniipraecipitans (assembly GCF_900102335.1). Taxonomy (GTDB): domain Bacteria; phylum Pseudomonadota; class Gammaproteobacteria; order Pseudomonadales; family Pseudomonadaceae; genus Aquipseudomonas; species Aquipseudomonas seleniipraecipitans. Next base: position 458,586 of record NZ_FNBM01000002.1, on the reverse strand, counting down.
GGCCTGACGAGGCGTCATGGTGTGACCTCATGGTTATTGTTGTTGTAATGTAAATTGGTAAGACCAATTTACAGGTGATGATCGACAGGTTAAAAGGTCCGGTAAATGGCTGTCAAATCGCCTCATCCAGACTTTGGTCGTAGAATGTCGCGCTTCTTGTCCAGGCAGCGCTGCGCCGTCCAGGGGCTTGGCTTATTCGAATGGGGTTGTGGCAATGGAAGTGGGTCAGGTGCGTCAGCGGCGTTTGTCGGACGACATCGCCGGGCAGGTCGAAACCATGATTCTCGAAGGCACGCTCAAGGCCGGTGAGCGTCTGCCCGCCGAGCGCGTTCTGGCCGAGCAGTTCGGCGTGTCTCGCCCCTCGTTGCGCGAAGCGATCCAGAAACTGGTCGCCAAGGGGTTGTTGCTCAGCCGCCAGGGTGGCGGCACCTACGTTTGCGACAGCGTCGGCTCCACGTTCAGTGATCCGCTGTTACACCTGCTGGAGAACAACAGCGATGTGCAGCGCGACCTCCTCGAATTCCGGCATACCCTCGAGGGGTCCTGTGCGTACTACGCTGCGCTGCGGGCGACGGATCGAGATCGCCAGCGCTTGAGCGAAGCGTTCGATCGGCTGCAGGACTGTTATGGGCGCGCCGGTGAAGTGACTCGCGCGGAGGAGGGAGCGGCCGACGCCAATTTCCACTTGGCGATTGCCGAGGCCAGCCACAATGCGGTGTTGCTGCACACCATTCGCGGCCTGTTCGACCTGCTCAAGCGCAATGTGGTGACCAACATCGGTGGCATGTATGCCCTGCGCGGCGAAACCCGCAGCATGCTCAATGCGCAGCATCGCGCGCTGTACGAGGCAATCATCGAAGGGCGGGCCGAAGAGGCGCGAGGGCTGTCCAACCAGCACATCGACTATGTGCAGGAGGTTCTGGCTGGCGCCATGCAGCAGGAAGTCCGCGAGCTACGCGCACAGCGTCGAGGCAAGACGGCGGGTTCCAAAGCCTGAGATTGGCTGTCGGCTAACTATGGCAAGGTAAAGGCCTGCAGCGGGGCAGGCCGGCGGTGCTTACTCGTCCTTGCCCTTGCTGCGCATCGCGCGCTGCACTTCGCGGTCGGCGTCACGCTCTTTCTCTGTGTGGCGCTTGTCGAAATCCTTCTTGCCTTTGGCCAGAGCGATTTCGCACTTCACCAGATGCTGCTTCCAGTAGAGCGACAGGGCGACGCAGGTGTAGCCCTTCTGTTGCACGGAACCGAACAGCTTTTCCAGCTCGCGCTTGTTCAGCAACAGCTTGCGCGTGCGCGTCGGGTCGGCGATGACGTGAGTGCTGGCGGTTTTCAGCGGCGTGATGTGGCAACCCATCAGCCAGGCTTCGTCGTCTTTGAGCAGCACATAGCTGTCTACCAACTGGGCCTTGCCGGCGCGCAGACTTTTCACTTCCCAGCCGGCCAGAGCCAGCCCGGCCTCGAAGCGGGACTCGACGAAGTAGTCGTGCATCGCTTTCTTGTTCTGCGCGATGCTGCCTTGCGGATGTTTCGTTTGTTTAGCCATAGGCGGCGCATTATATGGAGTATGACGACAACGCGCCATGCATCCGCATGCGAAAAACCGCTGCGGCAGTGGTGCGCTTGAGCCCTCCGGGCGAATCCCCGACAATGTGGGCACTTCTCGTCTTGTGGTCGATGCCGGTTGCCTTTTGCATCGCCCTGCAACGTCGCGTTACAGCGATGTCGCCAACCGTGGAAACCCTATTTCTATGAGTACTCATATTCAACGCTCGGCTCTGCTGCCTTACCCCGCGCAGGCGCTGTACGACCTGGTCAACGACGTAGAGCGCTACCCGGAATTTCTGCCGTGGTGCGCCTCAAGCGAGGTCATCGAGGTCAGTGACACGCACATGCGTGCCAGTCTGGAAGTGGCCAAGGCCGGTTTGAGTCAACGCTTCACCACGCGCAATGTGCTGGTGCCGGGGCAATCCATCGAGCTGAATCTGGAAAGCGGGCCGTTCGAACATCTGCATGGCCAATGGACCTTCAAGGCGCTCGGTGACAAGGCCTGCAAGATCAGCTTGGATCTGACCTTCGACTATGCCGGGTCGATCATGCGCGCGACGCTCGGGCCGTTGTTCAATCAGGCCGCCAATACCATGGTCGATGCCTTTTGCCAGCGAGCCAAAGAGCTTCATGGTCAGTGAGTTGATTTCGGTGGAGGTCGTGTTCGCTGCCCCTGGCCGGCAACTACTGATTGCACTGCAATTACCTGCGGGCAGCACCGTACGCGAGGCCGCCTTGAAATCCGGTTTGCAGGGAGCATTCCCTGGCCTCGATCTGGCTGGCGCGCCGTTAGGGATATTTGGCAAAGCTGTGGCGTCGCCGGAGACACGGCTGCTGGAAGGCGGAGATCGAGTGGAGATCTACCGGCCCCTGCTGGCGGACCCTAAAGACGTACGCAAACGCCGGGCGGCGCAGGCCGCCGAGCGAGCCCGGAGCGCGGGTAACGGCAAGCGCTGAGGGCGAACGAGGCGAGTGCTGCAGCGGCCGGCTCGAATGAGCGGCAATAAAAAACCCCGGCATTACCGGGGTTTTTTTACGTCGCAGTGTTATTGCGGAGAGGTTTCCAGCGGCTCTGGCGTCGGTACCGGTACGGTCTCGACGTTATCCACATCGCGCTGGATCTGCTCGAGCAGCGAACCTGGAGCGGCTGGTTCTTCCTGCGGCTGAGTCGGTGCAGTCTGTGGCGCGCCGTCGCGACCGAGAATCGCATCATCACGGCTGACGCCCGGCATGAAGTCGCCAGACAGGCCGACCAATTGGTCATCGGCGTTGAAGTTAACGCTTACACGCTCTTGCTGCCGTTGGCTGCCGCCGGCCTGCATGCTGTACAGGTAGTCCCAGCGATTGGCATGAAACGTGTCGGTCAGCAGGGGATTGCCCATGATAAACCGTACTTGGCGTCGGGTCATTCCCGGCCTCAACTGGTCTATCATGTCCTGCGTGACGACATTGCCCTGTTGGATGTCGATTTTATAAACCCCGGGGAATGAGCAGCCGGCGAGTGCGATGAGCCCCATGAAGGTGAGGCTGGTCAGCAGGAGTCTGGTTTTTTGCATCGGTGGGCGTCTTCCACTATCTTGGCTGGGCAACGTAAACCCCGATCATACCCGCAATAAGGGAAGCTGCGAAGCGCTTCCGCGAGAAAGCAGACCATGGTTGAAAATAGCGAACTCCGCAAAGCTGGCCTGAAAGTGACCCTGCCACGGGTCAAAATCCTGCAGATGCTGGACTCTGCCGAGCAGCGTCACATGAGCGCAGAAGATGTCTACAAGTCCCTGATGGACGCTGGTGAAGACGTCGGTCTGGCCACTGTGTACCGGGTTCTGACCCAGTTCGAAGCGGCGGGTCTGGTGGTACGCCACAATTTCGACGGCGGCCATGCCGTATTCGAATTGGCCGACGGTGGTCACCACGATCACATGGTGTGCGTGGATACTGGTGACGTGATCGAGTTTTTCGATGCTGAAATCGAGAAGCGCCAGAAGGAAATCGTGCGTGAGCATGGTTTCGAGCTGGTGGATCACAACCTGGTTCTGTACGTGCGCACCACTGGTGCCAAGCAGTAAGTACGACCCAGTATTGGAAAAGGCGACCCTGGGTCGCCTTTTTCATGCCTGCAGTAAAGTCAGATTGAGTAGTCAGCCCTGGGCGTTGCTGACCAGTTTGCGCGCGTGAGCCAGCGACTCTTCGGTGAGGTCGATGCCGCCGAGCATGCGGGCGATTTCTTCCACCCGCTGCGCATCGCTCAGCTTGCTGACCGCCGTACGTGTGGCGTTGTTGCCGCGAACCTTGTGTACGAACAGATGCTGGTGCCCCTGAGCGGCAACCTGCGGCAGGTGCGTGACGGTGAGTACTTGGCCGCGCTCGCCCAGGCGGCGGAGCAACTGTCCGACAACTTCGGCCGTCGGGCCGCCGATGCCCACGTCCACTTCGTCGAACACCAGCGTCGGCACGCGCGATGTTTGCGCAGTGATCACCTGGATCGCCAGGCTGATACGTGACAGCTCACCACCTGACGCCACCTTGGCCAGCGCCTTTATCGGCTGGCCCGGGTTGGCGCTGACCAGAAACTCGACCTGCTCCAGACCATTGCCGTTGGGGTCTGTGCTGGTATTTTCCTGCAGCTGGATGCTGAAGCGTCCGCCGGGCATGCCCAGCAGCTGCATTTCCTTCTCCACTGCTTTGCTCAGTTTGGCTGCTGCTTTCTGCCGGCGGGTACTCAGTTCGGCGGCCTTTTCCTGGTAGTGCCGGCCATAGGCGGCCAGTTCTTCACTCAGGCGCTCGGTGGCCTGGTCATCGGCATTCAGGCCTTCCAGCTCGTCGAACAGCTGCTGCTGCATGGCAGGCAATTCGCTAGGGTGAATGCGGTGTTTGCGCGCCAGGGTGTAGATGGTGTCCAGGCGCTCCTCCAGTTGTTGCTGGCGCTGCGGGTCGGCTTCGAAATGATCGAGGAAGCGATTCAGTTCACCGACCGCTTCTTCAACCTGGATCTGCGCGCTGGCCAGCAGGTTGGCCGCTTCATTGAGCGGCCCTGGCTGGCCTTGTACGCCACTGAGTCGGCTTAGGCTGCTGGTCAGCGCGGACAGCACGTTGCCGGCATCGCTCTCGCTGCATTGCTCGATGACCTGGCGACAGGCGGCAAGCAGCCCCTCGGCATTGGTCAGTGCCTTGTGATCCTGTTCCAGCTGCTCCAGCTCATTGTCGCCGAGGCCGAGATTCTCCAGCTCCTCCAGTTGATAGCTGAGCAATTGATGGCGCGCGCGCTGCTCGTCGCCCTGCGAAGCAAGGCGTTCGAGTTCGCTGCGGGTCTGCTTCCAGCGCTGCGCGGCCAGATTGACCTGGCGAGACAGTTCCTGTGCGCCGGCATATTCATCGAGCAAGCGCCGGTGGGTGTCGACCTTGAGCAGCGACTGGTGCTCATGCTGGCTGTGGATGTCGATCAACAGTTCGCCCAGCGCCTTGAGGTCACCGAGCGGGCAGGGCGTGCCATTTATATAGCCGCGCGAGCGGCCTTCGGCGGTAATTACCCGACGCAGGATGCACGGGCCCTCGGTGGCCAGGTCACGCTGGGCGAGCCAGGTGTGGGCTTCGGGAATATCGCCCAGGTCGAAGCTGGCGAGAATGTCGGCCTTGTCGGCGCCAGGCCGCACTACGCCGCTGTCCGCGCGATCGCCCAGGGTCAGGCCCAGGGCGTCGAGCATGATCGATTTACCCGCGCCAGTTTCGCCGCTGATAACACTCATGCCGCGATCCAGTTCCAGATCGAGGTGTTCGACGATGGCGTAATTGTGTACGGACAGGTGCACCAGCATGGCGAGGCCTCCCAGAATTTGTCTGGTTATTTATACAGTGTTTTATTTGTGGCTGGCAATCCTGTGCGCGATGTCGGGCGCTGATATCGTCGCGCCCCTTGAAACCCTACAAATCGTCCTTATATAGGCGGCAGACGCGCGAGTTGAGGCTCGTCGAATTATTCAGAGGAGAAATGCATGGCTGACGAACAGAACCTGGATCCGCAGACTCCCGAGGCTGAAGCGAACGACGCTGCGCTGGGTGAAGACCTGGCTGCTCGCGTGCAAACGCTGGAAGAGCAACTGGCTACTGCGCAGGATCAGTCGCTGCGCATGGCTGCCGATCTGCAGAACGTGCGCCGCCGCGCTGAGCAGGATGTCGAGAAGGCGCACAAGTTCGCCCTCGAGAAATTCGCCAATGATCTGTTGCCGGTGGTCGATAGCCTCGAGCGGGGTCTCGAGCTGTCGAGCGCGGACGACGAGGCGATCAAGGCGGTGCGCGAGGGCATGGAGCTGACGCTCAAGCTGTTGCTCGACACCCTCAAGCGTCACCAGCTGGAAGCCATCGATCCGCATGGTGCGCCGTTCAATCCTGAGCACCATCAGGCCATGGCTCTGCAGGAAAGCACCCATGTCGAGCCCAACAGTGTGCTCAAGGTGTTCCAGAAGGGCTACATGCTCAATGGTCGCCTGCTGCGCCCGGCAATGGTCGTGGTCAGCAAGGCGCCAGCCGAAACGCCGCCGTCTATCGACGAGCAGGCTTGAAATCGGCGGGTGAGCCCCCATTTATTAAGTCAAGCGTATTAGTGCTACCGCAGCGGTCACGACAACGCTGCGGATATATCAAAGTTTCGGGAGAGTGAAATGGGCAAAATTATCGGTATCGACCTGGGGACCACCAACTCCTGCGTCTCCATTCTTGAAAACGGCAACGTCAAAGTCATCGAAAACGCCGAAGGCACTCGCACCACGCCTTCGATCATCGCTTATGCCAACGACGGCGAGATCTTGGTTGGCCAGTCCGCCAAGCGTCAGGCCGTGACCAACCCGCACAACACCCTGTATGCGGTGAAGCGCCTGATCGGCCGCCGTTTCGACGAAGAAGTCGTGCAGAAAGACATCCAGATGGTGCCGTACAAGATTTCCAAGGCCGACAATGGTGACGCCTGGGTCGAAGTCAACGGCCAGAAGATGGCGCCGCCACAGATTTCGGCTGAAATCCTCAAGAAGATGAAGAAGACCGCCGAAGACTACCTCGGTGAAGCGGTTACTGAAGCGGTGATCACCGTTCCGGCTTACTTCAACGACAGCCAGCGCCAGGCCACCAAAGACGCCGGCCGCATTGCGGGTCTGGACGTCAAGCGCATCATCAACGAGCCGACCGCGGCTGCACTGGCGTACGGCATGGACAAGGCCAAGGGCGATCACACCGTGATTGTTTATGACCTGGGCGGCGGTACCTTCGACGTCTCGGTCATCGAAATCGCTGAAGTCGACGGCGAGCACCAGTTCGAAGTACTGGCTACCAACGGTGATACCTTCCTCGGTGGCGAAGACTTCGACATCCGCCTGATCGACTACCTCGTCGACGAGTTCAAGAAAGAAAGCGGCATGAACCTCAAGGGCGACCCGCTGGCCATGCAGCGCCTGAAGGAAGCTGCCGAGAAGGCCAAAATCGAGCTGTCCTCGAGCCAGCAGACCGACGTCAACCTGCCGTATATCACTGCAGACGCAACCGGTCCGAAGCACCTGAACGTGAAGATTTCCCGCGCCAAACTGGAATCGTTGGTCGAGGATCTGGTGCAGCGCACCATCGAGCCGTGCCGCATCGCGCTGAAAGATGCCGGTATTGATGTTGGTGCGATCAACGATGTGATCCTGGTCGGCGGTCAGACCCGTATGCCGCTGGTGCAGAAGCTGGTTACCGAGTTCTTCGGTAAAGAAGCTCGCAAGGACGTCAACCCGGACGAAGCGGTTGCCATGGGTGCTGCCATTCAGGGTGCGGTTCTGGCTGGCGACGTCAAGGACGTGCTGCTGCTGGACGTTTCCCCGCTGACCCTGGGTATCGAAACCATGGGTGGCGTGATGACTGCGCTGATCGAGAAGAACACCACTATCCCGACCAAAAAGTCGCAGGTGTTCTCTACTGCCGACGACAACCAAAGCGCCGTGACCATTCACGTGCTGCAGGGCGAGCGTAAGCAGGCTGGTCAGAACAAGTCCCTCGGCAAGTTCGACCTGGCCGAGATTCCGCCGGCTCCACGTGGTGTGCCGCAGATCGAAGTGACCTTCGATATCGATGCCAACGGCATCCTGCACGTCGGTGCGAAGGACAAGGCAACTGGCAAGACCCAGTCCATCGTGATCAAGGCCAACTCCGGTCTGTCCGATGACGAGATCGAGCGCATGGTGCGTGACGCCGAGGCCAACGCCGAGGAAGACCGCAAGTTCGAAGAGCTGGCCACTGCCCGTAACCAGGGCGACCAGCTGGTTCATGCGACCCGCAAGATGCTCACCGAAGCCGGCGATAAGGCCACTGCGGACGAGAAAGCGGCGATCGAAACTGCGCTGGGTGAACTGGAAGTTGCCGTACGTGGTGACGACAAGGCTGCCATCGAAGCGAAGATGAACGCCCTGTCCGAAGCGACCACGCCGTTGGCGCAGAAGATGTATGCCGAACAGCCACAGCCAGGTGCTGCAGGTGCGGCGGATGCCGGTGAAACCAAAGGCTCTGCGGACGACGTGGTCGACGCCGAGTTCGAGGAAGTCAAGGACAACAAGTAAGCCCCGGCTTGCCTGTGTTTGCGCCCCTGTGCACTGCTGTGCGAGGGGCGATCCGCCGCGCGGGGGCTTGCTCCCGCGTTGGCGTGTCTGGACGGTACGAATTTTGAGAGTGTTAGAAACCCATGTCTAAACGTGACTACTACGAAGTGCTCGGGGTCGAGCGCGGTACCAGCGAGGCCGAGCTGAAGAAGGCTTACCGTCGCCTGGCGATGAAGCACCACCCCGATCGTAATCCTGGCGACAAGGCTGCCGAAGACGCCTTCAAAGAGGCTAACGAGGCCTATGAAGTGCTGTCCGATGCGGGCAAGCGCAGCGCTTACGATCAGTACGGTCATGCGGGCGTCGACCCGCAAATGGGCGGCGGTGGCGGTTTTGGCGGCGGCAGCGCCAACTTCTCCGATATCTTCGGCGACGTATTCAGTGATTTCTTCGGTGGCCAGCGCGGCGGCCAGCGCGGCGGTGCACAGCGCGGCAGCGATCTGCGTTACACCCTGGAACTGGATCTCGAGGAAGCAGTGCGTGGCACGACGGTAACCATCCGCGTGCCGACCCTGGTCAACTGTAAAGTCTGCGAAGGCTCCGGCGCCAAGAAGGGCACCAGCCCGGTGACTTGTACCACCTGCGGCGGCATCGGCCAGGTGCGCATGCAGCAGGGCTTCTTCTCGGTGCAGCAGACCTGTCCGCGTTGCCACGGCAGCGGCAAGATGATCACCGACCCATGCGGCTCCTGCCACGGCCATGGCCGTGTCGAAGAGCACAAGACGCTGTCGGTCAAGGTGCCCGCGGGCGTTGATACCGGCGACCGTATCCGTCTCACCGGTGAAGGTGAGGCTGGCGCCATGGGCGGTCCGGCTGGCGATCTGTACGTGGTCGTCAATGTGCGTGAGCACGCGATCTTCCAGCGTGACGGCAAGCACCTTTACTGCGAAGTGCCGATCAGCTTTGCCGATGCGGCGCTGGGCGGTGAGCTGGAAGTGCCGACCCTCGATGGACGGGTCAAGTTGAAGATCCCGGAAGGCACGCAGACCGGCAAACTGTTCCGCTTGCGCGGCAAGGGCGTGGCCCCGGTGCGCGGCGGTGGTGCGGGCGATTTGATGTGTAAGGTGGCGGTGGAAACACCGGTCAACCTGGATCGTCGCCAGCGTGAGCTGCTCGACGAGTTCCGTCAGTCCCTGGCCGGTAACAGCTCGCACTCGCCCAAGGCCAATGGCTGGTTCGAAGGCGTCAAGCGCTTCTTCGGCGACCTTTAACGCGGCAACGCACGGCGGGCCGCCAGCTTCGGTTGGCCGCCCGCCGTTTGCACTTTTGGAGTTAGGCATATGCGTATTGCAGTCACAGGCGCCGCCGGGCGCATGGGCAAGAATCTGATCGAAGCGGTGCACCAGGCCGACGGTCTTACCCTCGGCGCTGCGGTGGCGCGCCCGGAGAGTACTTTGCTCGGTGCCGATGCCGGTGAGCTGGCGGGTGTCGGCAAGCTGGGCGTGGCGCTTTCCGGCAATCTGGAGGGCGTGCTCGATCAGTTCGATGTGTTGATCGACTTCACCCATCCCTCGGTAACGTTGAAGAATCTGCAAATCTGCCGCCGCGCCGGCAAGGCGATGGTGATCGGCACTACCGGTTTCAGTGCTGCCGAGAAGCAGCTGCTGAGCGAAGCGGGTGAAGATATATCCATCGTCTTCGCTGCCAACTTCAGTGTTGGTGTCAATCTTTGCCTGAAGCTGCTCGACACCGCGGCTCGGGTGCTGGGTGACGACGTGGACATCGAAGTCCTCGAGGCCCATCACCGCCACAAGGTCGATGCGCCTTCGGGTACTGCGCTGCGCATGGGTGAGGTGGTCGCCAATGCGCTAGGGCGTGATCTCGACAAGGTCGCGGTCTACGGCCGCGAAGGCCAGACGGGCGCCCGTGCGCGCGAAACCATTGGCTTCGCCACGGTGCGTGCCGGTGATGTGGTAGGCGATCACACCGTGCTGTTCGCCGCCGATGGTGAGCGCGTGGAAATCACCCACAAGGCCTCCAGTCGCATGACTTTCGCCAAGGGCGCCGTGCGCGCCGCCTCCTGGCTGAGCGGCCGCTCTGCCGGTCTGTACGACATGCAGGATGTACTCAGTCTGAAGTGAGCAGGATGCGGATGGCGGCTGCATGCGCCATCCGTTTTCCTTTGCACGAGCATTCCGCCTTTTGTCGGTGAAAAGGCTCTATTTCGCCGTATTGGCGGCATGGCTTCGAGGCTCGTTTCGAGGTGCACGAAATGTCGTACAGCGAATTTAAGGTTTTTGCCCGCACATAACTTTCGAAAAAATGTACTTTCCTGTAAGCTTCTCTCTTTAGTGTGTCCACTAAAAGTTGCGCAGAATGAATCAATTAAAAAAGCGGGATGACCTTCACACGTCATCCCGCTTTTTTACAATCTGCGTTTGCTCCACGATCTACGGGAGGTCTTCTTGAGTAAGCCAGCCATACTCGCCCTTGCTGACGGCAGCATTTTTCGCGGCGAGGCCATCGGGGCCGATGGCCAGACTATCGGGGAAGTGGTGTTCAACACCGCCATGACCGGCTATCAGGAAATCCTCACCGATCCTTCCTATGCCCAACAGATCGTCACCCTGACCTATCCACACATCGGCAATACCGGCACCACGCCGGAAGACGCCGAGTCCAATCGCGTCTGGGCCGCCGGCCTGATCATTCGTGACCTGCCGCTGACCGCCAGCAACTGGCGTAACAAGCAGTCCTTGCAGGATTACCTCAAGGAAAATGGCACCGTCGCCATCGCCGGTATCGACACTCGCCGCCTGACCCGCATCCTGCGCGAGAAAGGTTCGCAGAACGGCTGCATTCTGGTCGGCGCAGACGCCACCGAAGAAAAAGCCCTCGAACTGGCGCGCGGCTTCCCGGGCCTGAAAGGCATGGATTTGGCCAAGGAAGTCAGCTGTACCGAGCGTTACGAGTGGCGCTCCAGCGTGTGGGATCTCAAGGATGACAGCCATCCGGAAATTGCCGCGAGCGAGCTGCCCTACCATGTGGTTGCCTACGACTACGGCGTCAAGCTGAACATCCTGCGCATGCTGGTCGCACGCGGCTGCCGCATCACCGTAGTACCGGCGCAAACGCCTGCCGAGGATGTACTGGCGCTCAACCCGGATGGCGTGTTCCTGTCCAATGGTCCTGGCGACCCCGAACCGTGCGACTACGCGATCCAGGCGATCCAGGATGTGCTGGAAACCGACACGCCGGTCTTCGGCATCTGCCTCGGTCACCAGCTGCTGGCCCTGGCGTCCGGTGCCAAGACCGTGAAGATGGGCACCGGCCACCACGGCGCCAACCACCCGGTGCAGGACCTCGACACCGGTGTGGTGATGATCACCAGCCAGAACCATGGTTTTGCCGTGGACGAGAGCAGCCTGCCGAGCAACCTGCGCGCGATCCACAAATCGCTGTTCGACGGCACCCTGCAGGGCATCGAGCGTACCGACAAGGACGCCTTCAGCTTCCAGGGTCACCCCGAAGCCAGCCCGGGCCCGAACGATGTCGCTCCGCTGTTCGACCGTTTCATCGACGCCATGGCCAAACGCAAATAGACCATTTGGCTGGAAAGGGTAGCGGGCGCTGTCTGGGCAGGGCGCTCGGCACGCAACGACGAGACAGTACATGTCAGTACGGCGAGGAAGCGAGTACCGCGCAACGCAGCCCAGAGAGCGCGCAGTAGCTTTCAAGATGACTCGCCGACTGACCTAAGGATTCGAGAGATAACATGCCAAAACGTACAGACATCAAAAGTATCCTGATCCTCGGCGCCGGCCCAATCGTCATCGGCCAGGCGTGCGAGTTCGATTATTCCGGCGCCCAGGCCTGCAAGGCCCTGCGCGAGGAAGGTTTCCGCGTCATTCTGGTGAACTCCAACCCGGCCACCATCATGACCGACCCGTCGATGGCCGACGCCACCTACATCGAGCCGATCAAGTGGGCCACCGTGGCCAAGATCATCGAGAAGGAGCGTCCGGACGCGCTGCTGCCGACCATGGGTGGCCAGACCGCACTGAACTGTGCCCTGGACCTCGAGCGTCATGGCGTGCTGGAGAAATTCGGCGTCGAGATGATCGGCGCCAATGCCGACACCATTGATAAAGCCGAAGACCGTTCGCGCTTCGACAAGGCGATGAAGGACATCGGCCTGGCCTGCCCGGTTTCGGGCATCGCCCACAGCATGGAAGAAGCGTACGGCGTGCTCGACAAGGTCGGCTTCCCATGCATCATCCGTCCGTCCTTCACCATGGGCGGTACCGGCGGCGGTATCGCCTACAACCGTGAAGAGTTCGAAGAAATCTGTGCCCGTGGCCTGGACCTGTCGCCGACCAACGAGCTGCTGATCGACGAATCGCTGATCGGTTGGAAGGAATACGAGATGGAGGTGGTCCGCGACAAGAAGGACAACTGCATCATCGTCTGCGCCATCGAGAACTTCGACCCGATGGGCGTGCACACCGGTGACTCGATCACCGTCGCACCGGCCCAGACCCTCACCGACAAGGAATACCAGATACTGCGTAACGCCTCGCTGGCGGTGCTGCGCGAGATTGGCGTGGAAACCGGTGGCTCCAACGTGCAGTTCGGCATCTGCCCGAACACCGGTCGCATGGTGGTCATCGAGATGAACCCCCGCGTATCGCGTTCGTCTGCACTGGCTTCCAAGGCCACCGGCTTCCCGATCGCCAAAATCGCCGCCAAGCTGGCTGTCGGCTACACCCTCGACGAGCTGAGCAACGACATCACCGGCGGTCGCACCCCGGCGTCGTTCGAGCCAGCCATCGACTATGTCGTCACCAAAATCCCGCGTTTCGCCTTCGAGAAGTTTCCCAAGGCCGACGCCCGCCTGACTACCCAGATGAAGTCCGTCGGTGAGGTCATGGCGATCGGGCGTACCTTCCAGGAGTCCCTGCAGAAAGCGTTGCGTGGCCTGGAAGTTGGTGTATCTGGTTTCGATCCGAAGCTCGATCCGGCTGATCCGGAAGCTGAAAGCACCCTCAAGCGCGAACTGATCGTGCCGGGCGCTGACCGTATCTGGTACGTGGGCGACGCCTTCCGCGCCGGCAAGACGGTCGAAGAAGTGTTCGAGCTGACGCGCATCGACGAGTGGTTCCTGGTGCAGATCGAAGATCTGATCAAGGACGAGCAGCGCATCAAGACCCTGGGCCTGTCCAGCATCGACCGCGACCTGATGTTCAGCCTCAAGCGCAAGGGCTTCTCCGATGCCCGCCTGGCCGAATTGCTTGGTGTGACCGAGAAGAATCTGCGCAGCCACCGTCACAAGCTCAAGGTGCTGCCGGTCTACAAGCGCGTGGATACCTGCGCCGCCGAGTTCGCGACCGACACCGCCTACATGTACTCGACCTACGAGGAAGAGTGCGAGGCCAATCCGAGCAGCCGCGACAAGATCATGATCCTCGGTGGCGGCCCGAACCGCATCGGCCAGGGTATCGAGTTCGATTACTGCTGCGTACACGCGGCGCTGGCCATGCGTGAAGACGGTTACGAGACCATCATGGTCAACTGCAATCCGGAAACCGTCTCCACCGACTATGACACCTCCGATCGCCTGTATTTCGAGCCGGTGACCCTGGAAGACGTGCTGGAAATCGTCCGCGTCGAGGAGCCTAAAGGCGTGATCGTCCAGTACGGCGGCCAGACACCGCTGAAACTGTGTCGTGCTCTGGAAGAAGCCGGTGTGCCGATCATCGGCACCAGCCCGGATGCTATCGACCGTGCCGAAGACCGTGAGCGTTTCCAGCAGATGGTGCAGCGCCTCGGCCTGCGTCAGCCTGCCAATGCCACTGCGCGCAGCGAAGAAGAAGCGCTGACGCTGTCCAAGAACATCGGTTATCCGATGGTCGTGCGCCCGTCCTATGTGCTGGGCGGCCGGGCGATGGAAATCGTCTACCAGGAAGAAGAACTCAAGCGTTACATGCGCGAAGCGGTGAAGGTCTCCAACGACAGCCCGGTGCTGCTCGATCGTTTCCTCAACTGCGCCATCGAAGTCGATATCGACGCGGTCAGCGACGGCGAGACCGTGGTGATCGGCGCGATCATGCAGCACATCGAACAGGCTGGCGTGCACTCCGGTGACTCCGCTTGCTCGCTGCCGCCGTATTCGCTGCCGGCGCACATCCAAGACGAGATCCGCGACCAGGTCAAGAAAATGGCCCTGGAGCTGAACGTGATCGGCCTGATGAACGTGCAGATGGCCGTGCAGGGTGAAGACATCTATGTGATCGAAGTGAACCCGCGTGCCTCGCGTACCGTGCCGTTCGTGTCGAAGTGCATCGGCGAGTCGCTGGCCAAGGTCGCGGCTCGTGTAATGGCCGGCAAGACCCTGGCCGAAGTAGGCTTCACCCAGGAAATCATCCCGCCGTTCTTCAGCGTCAAGGAAGCGGTGTTCCCGTTCAACAAGTTCCCAGGCGTGGACCCGATCCTCGGCCCTGAAATGAAGTCCACCGGTGAAGTGATGGGCGTGGGCGATACCTTCGGTGAAGCGTTCGCCAAGGCGCAGTTGGGTGCCAGCGAGATTCTGCCGAACTCAGGTTGCGCGTTCATCAGCGTGCGTGACGACGACAAGCCGCTGGCCGAGCAGGTCGCTCGCGATCTGATCAGTCTGGGCTTCGAAGTCGTGGCCACCTCTGGCACCGCCAAGGTGATCGAGGCCGCTGGCTTGCCGGTGCGTCGCGTGAACAAGGTCACCGAGGGCCGTCCGCATGTGGTCGACATGATCAAGAATGACGAAGTCACCCTGATCATCAACACCACCGAAGGCCGTCAGTCCATCGCTGACTCCTACTCCATTCGTCGAAACGCTCTGCAGCACAAGATCTACTGCACCACCACCATCGCGGCGGGGCAGGCGATCTGCGAGGCGCTCAAGTTCGGTCCCGAGAAGACCGTACGCCGTCTGCAGGATCTGCACGCAGGAATCAAGGCATGATCAAGTACCCCATGACCGTCGAGGGCGCTCGCGCCCTTGAAGAGGAGCTGGCCCACCTGACCAAGGTGGTACGGCCAAAACTCAGCCAGGATATCGGCACCGCGCGCGAGCTCGGTGACCTGAAGGAAAACGCCGAATACCATGCCGCTCGCGAGCAGCAAGGTATGGTTGAGGCGCGTGTGCGAGATATCGAAGGTCGTCTGCAGAATGCCGTGGTGATCGATGTCACCACCATTGCGCATACCGGCAAGGTGATCTTCGGCACCACGGTGGAAATCGCCAACGTCGAGACCGACGAAAGCGTGTCCTATCGGATCGTTGGTGAAGACGAAGCCGATATCAAACAGGGCAAGATTTCCGTCGGTTCGCCCATCGCCCGTGCCCTGATCGGCAAGGAAGAAGGCGACGTGGTCGCGGTGAATACGCCAAGCGGTCTGATCGAGTACGAGATTGTTGAAGTACGCCACATCTGACCAAGCAGCTCAGCGCAGCATGGCTGCAGGTTTCTGGATGCTGCTGCAAACCCTCTGGGTGGGCGGCATCTGGATTCTGCACTTCATGGTATTGCCGGGGCTGCAAAGTGTCGGGCTGGCGTCGCTACTAATCGAGGAAATCGCCGGCGTGCTGATGCCGCTGATGGTGGTGATTACCCTGGTTTGCGCGCTGATTCAGGCGGGTTTGCTGGCCAGCTTGCGTGGCCTGTCGACTCTCTGGGGTGAGCGCTGTGGGCAATTGCTGCTGACAGTGCTGGTGATCGCCCTGACCCTGCTGGCATCGCTGGCGTTGTGGCCCGATGCGCTACGCTGGCAGCTGTTCAGTTACCTGCTGCTGGCGTTTTTCGGCCTGCTGCTGGTGCTGCAGCCAGCGCCTCGCAAGCATTCGCCAGCCGACCCTGAAGTCGGCTGACCTGAGGGCTCAGCCCTGATGGCGGCTGATGTTCGACAGGTTGCGATTGGCCTTGGGATTCTTGCGGTACAGCAAGGCCATTTTACCGATCACCTGTGCCAGCTCGGCCTTGCCGGCTTTGCACAGCTCATCGATCACCGCCAGGCGGCTTTCACGCTCGGTGATGCGCAACTGAACCTTGATCAGTTCATGATCATTCAGGGCGCGTTCCAGCTCCGCCAGTACGCCTTCGGTAACACCGTTATCGGCAACGATCAATACCGGTTTCAGGTGGTGGCCGATAGATTTGAACTGTTTCTTCTGCTCTTGAGTGAGCGGCATAATCTGAACCCTGCGTCTTAATCTGGGGAAAGCGGCCTATTTTAACCGAGCTGCTTGCAGACCGCCCAGTTATTCATTTTGTTCTTCCGAGGTGTTGTGTGGCCCGTTCCAAAACCAGCCAGCGTTGGCTGAAAGAGCATTTCGACGATCCGTACGTCAAAATGGCGCAAAGGGACGGTTACCGTTCACGTGCCAGTTACAAGCTGCTTGAGGTCCAGGAGAAGGATCGCATCCTGCGGCCGGGCATGACCGTGGTCGACCTCGGCGCCGCGCCAGGTGGCTGGTCGCAGGTCACTAGTCGGGTCATTGGTGACAAGGGCCGGCTGATCGCCTCGGACATCCTCGAGATGGACAGTATTCCGGACGTCACCTTCATTCAGGGCGATTTCACTGACGACGAAGTGTTTGCACGCATCCTTGATGCGATCGGCGATCACCCGGTAGACCTTGTGATTTCCGATATGGCCCCCAATATGAGTGGAGTCAGGGAGTCGGATCAGCCGCGCGCGATGTACCTGTGCGAGCTGGCGCTGGATCTGGCGACCCGGGTTTTGCGCCCGGGCGGCGATTACCTGATCAAGATTTTTCAGGGTGAAGGCTTCGACGAGTACCACAAGCAGGTTCGCGGTCTGTTCGAAAAGGTACAGATGCGCAAGCCGCTGTCGTCACGCGGTCGCTCTCGCGAGCAGTACATGCTGGCGCGGGGCTTCAAAGGCCCGCGCGAAGAGTAAAACCAAAGGTCTGGTTGTCAGTCCAAGTCGATACGCGCATCTTTAATGGGCAAATGCCTCATAAAGGGTTACAGACGGTGTCAGCCACGAGCGGGCGTTTGTAGTAAGTTAGATCGGTACATAACTGGTCGTCATGCGAAGCACGCTTCGGCAAGAGGCCTGCTTCAGAGGGTAGCTAATTGAACGACATGGCAAAGAATCTGATCCTGTGGCTGATCATCGCCGCCGTCTTGGTGACGGTGATGAACAATTTCTCCAGCCCGAGCGAGACCAACAAGCTCAATTACTCGGAGTTCATCCAGCAGGTTCAGGATGGCGGGGTCAAGCGCGTAACTGTCGATGGCTACATCATCAGCGGTATGCGTTCCGACGGCTCGTCGTTCGAAACCGTGCGCCCGGCGATTCAGGATAATGGCCTGATCAAGGACCTGATGGACAACAACGTCGAGATCGTTGGCAAGCAGCCTGAGCAGCAGAGCATCTGGACTCAGCTGCTGGTCGCCAGCTTCCCGATTCTGGTGATCATCGCCGTGTTCATGTTCTTCATGCGCCAGATGCAGGGCGGTGCGGGCGGCAAGGGCGGGCCGATGAGCTTCGGCAAAAGCAAGGCACGCCTGCTTTCCGAAGATCAGGTCAAGACCACCTTCGCTGACGTCGCCGGTTGCGACGAGGCCAAGGAAGAAGTTAGTGAGCTGGTTGAATTCCTGCGTGACCCCGGCAAGTTCCAGCGCCTTGGCGGCCGTATTCCTCGCGGCGTGTTGATGGTTGGCTCGCCGGGTACCGGTAAGACGTTGCTCGCTAAAGCCGTTGCCGGTGAGGCGAAAGTGCCGTTCTTCACCATTTCCGGTTCCGACTTCGTGGAAATGTTCGTCGGTGTCGGCGCGTCTCGTGTCCGTGACATGTTCGAGCAGGCCAAGAAGCACGCGCCTTGCATTATCTTCATCGACGAAATCGACGCTGTGGGTCGCCATCGTGGCGCCGGCATGGGCGGCGGTCATGACGAGCGTGAGCAGACTCTCAACCAGTTGCTGGTAGAGATGGACGGCTTTGAAATGAACGATGGCATCATCGTCATTGCTGCCACCAACCGGCCGGATGTGCTTGACCCTGCGCTGCTGCGCCCAGGCCGTTTCGACCGTCAGGTCGTAGTCGGGCTGCCGGACATTCGCGGCCGCGAGCAGATTCTCAATGTGCACATGCGCAAGGTGCCGATGGGCGAGGACGTCAAGGCTGCAGTGATCGCTCGCGGCACACCTGGCTTCTCGGGTGCTGACCTGGCCAACCTGGTCAACGAGGCCTCGCTGTTCGCCGCTCGCTCCGGCAAGCGTGTCGTCGAGATGAAAGAGTTCGAGCTGGCCAAAGACAAGATCATGATGGGCGCCGAGCGCAAGAGTATGGTCATGTCGGACAAGGAAAAGCTCAATACGGCCTTCCACGAGGCGGGCCACGCTATCGTTGGGCGTCTGGTGCCTGAGCATGACCCGGTCTACAAGGTCTCGATCATTCCTCGCGGCCGTGCCCTGGGTGTGACCATGTTCCTGCCCGAAGAAGATCGCTACAGCCTGTCCAAGCGTGCACTGATCAGCCAGATCTGCTCGCTGTACGGCGGCCGTATTGCCGAAGAAATGACGCTGGGCTTCGACGGCGTTACTACTGGCGCCTCCAATGACATCATGCGCGCCAGCCAGATCGCCCGAAATATGGTCACCAAGTGGGGCCTCTCCGAGAAGCTTGGCCCGCTGCTTTATGCCGAAGATGAAGACGGTGGTTTCCTTGGTCGTGGCGGCGGTGGCAGTAGCTCCAGCGTATCGGGCGAAACTGCCAAAATGATCGATTTGGAAGTGCGCAGCATCATCGATCATTGCTATGACACGGCCAAGCGCCTGCTCGAGGAGAACCGCGACAAGCTCGATGCCATGGCTGAAGCGCTGATGAAGTACGAAACCATCGACGCCGAGCAGATCGACGACATCATGAGCGGTCGCGCACCGCGTGAGCCGCGTGACTGGACCGGTGGCGGCAACGACGCAGGTACGCCTGCAGCCAAGCCCGATGAAGCGGACCGTCCCGAGAAACCTATCGGCGGGCCTGCTGCCGAGTTGTAAGGTCACCCATGTCGCTTGCGATATCCCGGAACCGGCTGCCCTGTGGCAGCCGGTTTCTTGATTTAACCCGTCCTCAGGTGATGGGTATCCTGAACGTCACGCCTGACTCCTTTTCCGATGGTGGCCGCTTCGCGATGCGCGACGCAGCGCTGCGTCATGCCGAAAGCATGGTGCTGGCGGGGGCTACCCTCATTGACGTTGGTGGTGAATCCACGCGCCCAGGTGCTCAGGTTGTCTCGGTTGCAGAGGAGCTCGCCCGTGTGGCGCCGGTGGTCGAAGCCATCGCTGCCGAGCTGGATGTGATCGTATCCGTCGATACGTCGACGCCCGAGGTGATCACTGAGTCCGCCAAGCTAGGTGCCGGATTGATCAATGACGTGCGTTCGCTGCAGCGCGACGGAGCGCTGCAGGCAGCTGCCGCCACAGGGCTGCCGGTGTGTTTGATGCACATGCGCGGCGAGCCCACGACCATGCAGCAAAACCCTCAGTACGATGATGTGCTGGGCGCCGTAGCAGACTTCCTGCGTGAGCGTCTGGCGATCTGTGAGGCGGCAGGTATATCAGCGGAGCGTATCGTGCTTGATCCGGGTTTTGGCTTTGCGAAAACGCTGGAGCACAACCTCAGTTTGTTCCGGCGTATGCCTGCGCTGCAGGTTTTTGGTCTGCCGCTACTGGTCGGTGTTTCGCGCAAGAGTATGATTGGCGCTGTTTTGGGTCGCGAGGTCGACGGGCGTCTGTATGGCAGCCTGGCGCTGGCGGCGCTGGCTGTTGCCAAGGGCGCAAGCATTCTGCGCGTTCACGATGTGGCGGAAACCGTCGACGTGGTACGCATGGTCGCCGCAGTTGAAGCGGCGCAGTAAATAAAAGGGAGTTGTCGTTTGAGCCGCAAGTATTTTGGTACCGACGGGATTCGTGGTCGCGTCGGTCATTACCCCATTACCCCCGATTTCATGCTCAAGCTCGGTTGGGCTGCAGGCATGGCATTTCGTAAGCAGGGCAAGTGTCGGATCCTGATCGGCAAGGACACGCGCATCTCGGGCTACATGTTCGAGTCGGCTCTGGAGGCGGGGCTGTCTGCCGCAGGTGCGGATGTCATGCTGCTGGGGCCGATGCCGACGCCGGCCATCGCCTACCTGACGCGTACCTTCCATGCCGAAGCTGGCATCGTCATCAGCGCATCGCACAATCCGCACCATGACAACGGCATCAAGTTCTTCTCCGGGCAGGGCACCAAGCTGCCCGACGAGGTCGAGCTTATGATCGAAGAGCTGCTCGACGCGCCAATGACCGTGGTCGAGTCCGAGCAGCTCGGCAAGGTCTCGCGGATCAATGATGCGGCGGGTCGCTACATCGAATTCTGCAAGAGCAGCGTGCCGACCAGTACCGATTTCGCTGGCCTCAAAATCGTCCTCGATTGCGCCCATGGCGCGGCCTACAAAGTCGCTCCCGCGGTGTTTCAGGAGCTGGGCGCTGACGTATCGGTGCTCTCTGCGCAGCCCAATGGGCTGAACATCAATGCCGATTGCGGCTCGACCCATATCGAAAACCTGCAGGCTGAGGTGGTGGCACGTCAGGCTGATCTCGGCATTGCCTTCGATGGTGATGCGGATCGCGTGCTGATGGTCGATCACACGGGAGCTGCGGTAGACGGCGATGAGCTGCTGTTCATCATCGCCCGCGATCTTCAGGCACGCGGCAAGCTGCAGGGTGGCGTGGTCGGTACGCTGATGAGCAACCTGGGTCTCGAACTCGCCCTCGGCGAACTGCAGATTCCTTTCGTGCGCGCCAATGTCGGCGATCGCTATGTGATTGCCGAACTGTTGGAGCGTGGCTGGCAGTTGGGTGGTGAGAACTCGGGTCACCTGGTGTGCTTCCAGCACGTCACCACGGGTGATGCGATCGTTGCGGCGCTGCAAGTGCTGCTCGCCATCCGTCGCCGCGGGCAAAGCCTTGCCGAGGCGCGCCAGGGCTTGCGCAAATGTCCGCAGGTGCTGGTCAACGTACGTTTCGGCGGCGGCGTTGACCCGCTCAAGCACCCGGATGTGCAAGCCGCCAGCGATAGCGTAACCGAGCGTATGGCCGGGCGTGGCCGGGTATTGTTGCGCAAGTCCGGTACCGAGCCGCTGGTTCGCGTGATGGTCGAAGGTGAAGACGAAACCCAGGTGCGAGCCTATGCCGATGAATTGGCTGAGGTTGTCACTCGAGTCTGTGTTTGATTCGGCTTGCCAGTCCCCAAGCGGTTGGGTAACATCTGCGCCCTCTTTGACCAACGAGGTAAAGCATGCGCCGCCCAATGGTTGCTGGTAACTGGAAAATGCACGGTACCCGCGCCAGTGTCGCAGAGCTGATCGGTGGTCTGAATCAGCAGGCATTGCCTGTTGATATCGATATTGCTGTGTTCCCTGTCAGTGTTCATCTCGGTCAGGTTGTCGAGGGGCTGAGTGGTACTGTTGTGTCGATTGGCGCACAGGACTGTGCAGTTGAAACGGGGCAGGGGGCCTTGACCGGCGAAGTGTCGAGCGAGCAATTGCTTGATGTTGGTTGTAAGCTGGTGTTGATCGGTCATTCCGAGCGTCGCCTGATTTTGGGTGATAGCGAAGAGCAGATCGTGCGCAAGTTCGCTGCGGCTCAGGTCGCCGGATTGGTGCCGGTGCTGTGTGTGGGGGAAACCCTTGAGCAACGTGAAGCGGGTGAGACGCTTGCGGTTGTTGAGCGTCAGCTTGACAGCGTGATCGATGCGCTTGGTGTTGCGGTGCTTTCGAGTGCTGTGGTTGCTTACGAGCCGGTTTGGGCCATTGGTACTGGGCTCACCGCGTCGCCTGAGCAGGCGCAGGACGTGCATGCGGCTATTCGTGCGCGGATCGCTGGAAAGGATGCAGATGTTGCGGGTGCTTTGAGAATTCTTTATGGCGGCAGCGTCAAGGCCGCCAATGCAGCCGATCTATTCGGCATGCCTGATATCGATGGGGGGCTTGTGGGTGGAGCCTCTCTGAATGCGGATGAGTTCGGTGCGATCTGTCGCGCTGCAGGAAACTAAGAATATGCTGGAAACAGTCGTTGTGGTTCTTCATCTGCTGGGCGCGATCGGTGTGGTTGTGCTGGTTTTGCTGCAGCAGGGTAAGGGTGCCGATGCAGGTGCTTCGTTTGGTGCTGGTGCTTCGAATACCGTGTTTGGTAGTCAAGGAAGTACTACCTTTCTGAGCCGAGTTACTGCTATACTTGCCGCCGCTTTTTTCATTACCAGCTTGGGTTTAGCGTTCTTTGCTAATCAAAAAGCTGATATGCTTGGCCGGGCTGGTTTGCCGGATCCGGCAGTGTTGGAAGTGCCGCAGGACAGCAAATCTGCAGCGGAAGATGTACCGGTGCTTGAGTCTGAGGCACCAACTTCGGGCGAGCAAGATGTACCTCAATCGCCTGAGGCGCAGTAAGCGTTAATTTGCCGAGGTGGTGGAATTGGTAGACACGCTACCTTGAGGTGGTAGTGGCCATAGGCTGTAGGGGTTCGAGTCCCCTTCTCGGTACCAATTGAACAGCAAAGCCCGCAGCATGCGGGCTTTGCTGTTTCTGGGAGGCAGGTTGACCTGCTGGGCGTTTGAGTCATATAATCCGCTCCCAGTTTTGAAGCGGGGTGGAGCAGTCCGGTAGCTCGTCGGGCTCATAACCCGAAGGTCGTTGGTTCAAATCCAGCCCCCGCAACCAGCAGTAGCGGAGCCCCTTTCAAGGGGCTTTTTGCTAGCTGGAGGATAGATTTACCGTCTCTAGGACGGTCTTATGGATGGGCGTTTCGCCCATTTTTTATTTGCAAAGCATGCGCGAGGGGTTCAGGTGTCGAGCAAGCTAGAACAGTTGCAGGCCTTGGTGGCCCCGGTAGTCGAGGCGCTTGGCTACGAGTGCTGGGGTATTGAGTTCCTGTCTCAGGGGCGGCATTCGCTGCTACGTATCTATATCGATCATGCCGATGGCGTTCTCATCGAAGATTGCGAGAAAGTCAGCCGGCAGATAAGTGGCGTTCTCGATGTTGAGGATCCGATTGCGGCGGAGTACACCCTTGAGGTGTCATCGCCGGGCATGGATCGGCCACTGTTCACGTTGGCGCAGTTCGCCAGTCACGCCGGTGAGCAGGTAAAAATCAAGTTGCGCTCGCCGTTTGAAGGGCGCCGTAACTTTCAGGGTCTGCTCCGCGGTGTGGAGGAGGAGGACGTGGTGGTGCAGGTGGATGACCACGAGTTCCTTTTGCCGATCGATCTGATCGACAAGGCCAACATTATCCCCCGGTTTGATTGAGACCCGGATCCTGCAGGATTCGCGGAATGCGTGGATCCCAATGGATTGTGAAAGGCGAGGCGTACGATGAGCAAAGAAGTACTGCTGGTTGTTGAGTCGGTATCCAATGAAAAGGGCGTACCGGCCGCTGTGATTTTCGAGGCGCTTGAGTTGGCTTTGGCCACAGCGACCAAGAAACGTTTTGAAGACGAAGTCGAGCTGCGCGTGGCGATCAATCGCCAAAGCGGCAGCTACGAAACGTTCCGTTGCTGGACGGTGGTCGAGGAAGAAGACTTCGACGATCCGGCGCATCAGGTGACCACCGACATGCCGCGTGCTGTCGAAGCAAGCGCCAAGGTCGGTGACGTTCTCGAAGAAAAGATCGACTCCATCGAGTTCGGCCGCATCGCTGCGCAGACCGCTAAGCAGGTCATCGTGCAGAAAGTGCGTGAGGCCGAGCGTGCTCAGGTCGTGGAAGCCTATCGCGAGCGCCTTGGCGAGATCATCGCCGGCACCGTGAAAAAGGTTACCCGTGACAACGTCATCGTCGATCTGGGTGCCAATGCTGAAGCATTGCTGGCTCGCGAAGACATCATCCCGCGTGAAACTTTCCGAGTGGGTGTGCGCTTGCGTGCGCTGCTCAAGGAAATCCGCACCGAGAACCGCGGCCCTCAGCTGATCCTGTCGCGTACTGCGCCGGAAATGCTGATCGAGTTGTTCCGCATCGAAGTGCCGGAAATCGCCGAAGGCCTCATCGAGGTCAAGGCCGCTTCTCGTGATCCGGGCTCGCGAGCCAAGATCGCGGTCCGTTCCAAGGACAAGCGTATCGACCCGCAAGGTGCCTGTATCGGCATGCGCGGTTCGCGCGTGCAGGCGGTTTCCGGCGAGTTGGTCGGTGAGCGCGTGGATATTGTGCTGTGGGACGACAACCCGGCGCAGTTTGTCATCAACGCCATGTCGCCGGCTGAAGTCGCGGCGATCATTGTTGATGAAGACGCACATGCCATGGATATCGCCGTTGGCGAGGACAACCTGGCGCAAGCGATTGGCCGTGGTGGTCAAAACGTTCGCCTGGCCAGTCAATTGACTGGTTGGACGCTGAACGTGATGACCGAAGCGGACATTCAGGCCAAGCAGCAGGCAGAGACTGGTGACATTCTGCAGGGCTTCATCGACGAGCTGGAAGTCGACGAAGAACTGGCGCAGGTGCTGGTCGAAGAAGGCTTCACTAGCCTGGAAGAAATCGCTTACGTGCCGATGGAAGAGATGCTCAGCATCGACGGTTTCGATGAAGAAATCGTCAACGAACTGCGCTCCCGCGCAAAAGATCGTTTGCTGACCAAAGCCATCGCCACAGAAGAAAAACTGGCAGACGCCCAGCCAGCCGAAGACCTCCTCGAACTCGAGGGTATGGACAAAGGCCTGGCGCAGGAACTGGCAGTGCGCGGTGTGGTTACCCGCGAAGACCTGGCCGAGCAGTCTATTGACGACCTGCTCGACATCGACGGCATCGACGAAGAGCGTGCCGGCAAGCTGATCATGGCCGCCCGAGCCCACTGGTTCGAGTAAGTTTTACGGCCTGAGGAGAGAAGTGCATGACGCAAGTCACGGTGAAAGAACTGGCCCAAGTGGTCGACACACCGGTAGAGCGCCTGCTGCAGCAGATGCGAGAGGCGGGTTTGCCGCACAGCAGTGCCGAGCAAGTTGTCACCGATAACGAGAAGCAGGCCCTGCTTGCTCATCTGAAGAGCAGCCACGGCGAGAAGAAAGCCGACGCGCCGCGCAAGATTACCTTGCAGCGCAAGACCACCAGCACCCTGCGGGTCGCTGGTAGCAAGACCATCAGCGTTGAAGTGCGCAAGAAGAAGACATTTGTCGAGCGCAGCAACGAAGAGATCGAAGCCGAGAAGCAGCGTGGACTCGAAGAGCAGCGCGCCGCTGCCGAAGCTGCTCGTCTGAAGGCTGAAGAAGAAGCCAAGCGCAAGGCCGACGATGAGGCCAAGCGTCAGGCTGCCTCGCCTAATGCCGAGCGTGCGCCTGTTGTTGACGCGCCAGTGCCTGCTGCTGCGCCTGTCGTAGCGCCCGCTGCCGATGAGCGCAAGAAGGACGAGCCGCGCCGGCCGGACAAGGCCCGTAACGACGACGCTGATCGCCGTGGTGATCGCAAGACCACCCAGCATCGCCCGACCGTTAAGGAAAAAGCACCTGCTCCGCGCGTCGCGCCACGTACTACCGACGAAGAGAGCGATAGCTTCCGTCGTGGTGGCCGTGGCAAGGGCAAGCTGAAGAAGCGCAATGCTCACGGTTTCCAGAGCCCGACCGGCCCTATCGTGCGTGAAGTGAAGATCGGCGAGACGATCACTGTTGGCGATCTCGCTCAGCAGATGTCGGTCAAAGCTGCTGAAATCATCAAGTTCATGTTCAAGCTGGGCACGCCGGCCACTATCAACCAGGTTCTGGATCAGGAAACTGCTCAACTGGTTGCCGAAGAGCTGGGCCACAAAGTGACCCTGGTCAGTGATACGGCGTTGGAAGATTCCCTAGCCGAATCCCTGAAGTTCGAAGGTGAAACGTTCTCTCGTGCGCCGGTTGTAACGGTCATGGGCCACGTTGACCACGGCAAGACCTCGCTGCTCGACTATATCCGTCGTGCCAAGGTGGCCTCTGGTGAAGCGGGTGGTATCACCCAGCACATCGGTGCCTACCACGTGGAAACCGAGCGCGGCATGGTGACCTTCCTCGACACCCCCGGCCACGCTGCGTTTACCGCTATGCGTGCCCGTGGTGCCAAGGCTACCGACATCGTGATTCTGGTGGTTGCGGCGGACGACGGCGTGATGCCGCAGACCATCGAAGCTGTCCAGCACGCTGTTGCTGCTGGCGTGCCGCTGGTCGTTGCGGTGAACAAGATCGACAAGCCGGGCGCTGATCTCGATCGCATCCGTAGCGAATTGTCGGTACACGGCGTGACGTCGGAAGAGTGGGGCGGTGACACGCCGTTCGTACCTGTCTCGGCCAAGGTCGGTACCGGTGTAGACGAGCTGCTCGAAGCCGTTCTGCTGCAGGCCGAAGTCCTGGAACTCAAGGCAACCCCGTCGGCCCCAGGCCGTGGTGTGGTGGTCGAGTCCCGTCTGGACAAGGGCCGTGGTCCGGTTGCTACTGTGCTGGTTCAGGACGGTACGCTGCGTCAGGGCGACATGGTACTGGTTGGCTCGAACTATGGCCGCATCCGCGCCATGCTCGACGAGAATGGCAAGCCAATCAAGGAAGCTGGCCCAGCAATTCCGGTCGAGATACTTGGTCTCGACGGCACGCCTGAAGCCGGTGATGACATGACCGTCGTCGCTGACGAGAAGAAGGCGCGTGAAGTCGCCTTGTTCCGCCAGGGCAAGTTCCGCGAAGTGAAGCTGGCACGTGCTCACGCAGGCAAGCTGGAAAACATCTTCGAGAACATGGGCCAGGAAGAGAAGAAGACGCTCAACATCGTCCTCAAATCCGACGTCCGTGGTTCGCTGGAAGCGCTGCAAGGTTCGCTCAGCAGCTTGGGTAACGATGAAGTGCAAGTGCGCGTCGTCGGTGGCGGTGTCGGTGGTATCACCGAGTCCGACGCCAACCTGGCACTGGCCTCCAATGCCGTACTGTTCGGTTTCAACGTGCGTGCCGATGCGGGCGCCCGGAAGATCGTCGAGCAGGAAGGCCTGGACATGCGTTACTACAACGTCATTTACGACATCATCGAGGACGTCAAGAAGGCGCTCACCGGTATGCTCGGCAGTGATGTGCGTGAGAACATTCTCGGCATCGCCGAAGTGCGTGACGTGTTCCGTTCGCCGAAGTTCGGTGCGGTCGCCGGTTGTATGGTGGTGGAAGGTACGGTGTTCCGTAACCGTCCGATCCGTGTACTGCGCGACGACGTGGTGATCTTCGAGGGCGAGCTGGAATCCCTGCGTCGCTTCAAGGACGATATGGCTGAAGTGCGTAACGGCATGGAGTGCGGTATCGCGGTGAAGAGCTACAACGACGTCAAGGTCGGCGACAAGATCGAAGTGTTCGAGAAAGTCCAGGTGGCTCGCAGCCTGTAATCGCGAGTCGCAACACGCAACGCCCGGCCCCGCATTCGCGCGGCCGGGCGTTTGCCGCTTTTGAGTCCGATGCTTTTGCAGGCATCGAGGCGAGTGGAAGGTAGCAAGATGGCAAAAGACTATAGCCGTGCCCAGCGCATCGGCGACCAGATTCAACGCGAGTTGGCGCAGCTGATTCGTACCGAAGTCAAAGACCCGCGGTTGGGTGGCCTGGTGACTGTGACAGCGGTCGATGTCAGCCGCGACGCCAGCCATGCCAAGGTGTTCGTCACCATCATGGGTGCCGAGCCGGAAGAGGGCGTCGATCCCATCGTGCAGAGCCTCAGGGTGCTCAACGATGCCAGTGGCTTTTTGCGCATGCAGCTGGGCAAGGCCATGAAGCTGCGTAGCGTGCCGAATCTGCGCTTTCACTATGATGAGAGTGTAATTCGTGGTGCTCAGCTGTCGGCGCTCATTGAGCGTGCGGTCACCGAGGACAGCAAGCACGGCGACACCGATACCGATACCGATACCGATACCGAAGCCAAGGAGTAAGCACGTGGCTCAGGTAAAGCGTATTCGTCGCAAGGTCGACGGCATCATTCTTCTCGACAAGCCGAAGGGCTTCAGCTCCAACGCGGCGCTGCAGAAGGTGCGCTGGCTGCTCAATGCCGAGAAGGCCGGGCATACCGGTAGCCTCGACCCGTTGGCGACTGGTGTACTGCCGTTGTGCTTCGGCGAGGCGACCAAGTTCTCCCAGTACCTGCTCGATGCTGACAAGGGCTACGAGACGGTCATGCAGCTGGGTGTCACCACCACCACGGCCGATGCCGAGGGTGAGGTGCTCGAGCGCCGTGACGTCAATGTTGCGGCTAGCGATATCGAGGCGCTGTTACCGCGTTTTCGTGGTGACATCAGCCAGATCCCTCCGATGTATTCGGCGCTCAAGCGCGACGGTCAGCCGTTGTACAAGCTGGCCCGGGCAGGAGAAGTAGTGGAGCGCGAGGCGCGTTCTGTTACTATTGCGCGCCTGGAGTTGCTCGACTGCGCCGCCGACAAGGCGAGCCTGGCAGTCGACTGCAGCAAAGGGACTTACATCCGGACGCTGGTCGAGGACATCGGTCAGTTGCTGGGGTGTGGTGCCCACGTCGCTGAACTGCGTCGGGTCAAGGCCGGTCCATTCGGTCTGATTCAGACCGTCAGTCTCGAAGAGCTCGAACGTGTGCATGCCGAAGGTGGCAACGAAGCGGTTGATCGCTTCCTGCAGCCGGTGGACAGCGGCCTCGAACATTGGCCGCTGCTGAGTTTCTCGGAACACAGCTCGTTCTATTGGCTGCAGGGGCAGCCCGTCCGCGCGTCGGATGCGCCGAAGTTCGGCATGGTGCGGGTACAAGATAACAACGGTCGCTTCATCGGCATCGGTGAAGTGAGCGAGGACGGGCGCATTGCGCCGCGTCGTCTGATTCGGTCTGCGTGACCGTGGCGAGCCGCTCCGGCGGCTCGTATCGAGGGTGGCTGTCAATAGGCACGGTCATTCCTCCTCTTAAAACACGGGAAGCAATTCCCGGCCTATTGAGATCGTCGTTCGCGCCGGTCTCCAGATGAGAGGATGCCCACATGGCACTCAGCGTTGAAGAAAAAGCTCAGATCGTTAACGACTACAAGCAAGCCGAAGGCGATACCGGTAGCCCGGAAGTTCAGGTTGCTCTGCTGTCCGCTAACATCAACAAGCTGCAAGGCCACTTCAAGGCCAACGGCAAAGACCACCACTCGCGTCGTGGTCTGATCCGTATGGTTAACCAGCGTCGTAAGCTGCTGGACTACCTGAAGGGTAAAGATGCAAGCCGTTACAGCGCCCTGATCGGTCGCCTGGGTCTGCGTCGCTAAGCAATGCTTATGCGCCGTTGACCGCAAAAGCTGGAAGTGGGCTCGCCTCGCTTCCAGCTTTTGCGTTTATGCTTCACTGGATTTAAGGCTTTACCCGTTGGACAGGTTCGGGCCGATTCCCGAAGCGGCTGCCCACCAATTCGCAAGAAACCGTTTCCCCAAAGGCAACAGAGAGAAGGAAAACACCGTGAACCCGGTAATCAAGAAATTTCAGTTCGGTCAGTCGACCGTCACCCTCGAGACTGGCCGTATCGCCCGTCAAGCCTCCGGCGCAGTGCTGGTCACCGTTGACGACGACGTCGCCGTACTGGTCGCCGTAACCGGCGCCAAAACTGCCGACCCAAGCAAGGGCTTTTTCCCGCTGTCGGTGCACTACCAGGAAAAAACCTACGCAGCCGGCAAGATTCCTGGCGGCTTCTTCAAGCGTGAAGCGCGCCCGAGCGAGAAAGAAACCCTGACCTCGCGTCTGATCGATCGCCCGATCCGTCCGCTGTTCCCGGAAGGCTTCCAGAACGAAGTGCAGGTTATCTGCACCGTGGTATCTACCAGCAAGAAGACCGATCCGGACATCGCTGCGATGATCGGTACCTCGGCTGCGCTGGCTATCTCCGGTATTCCGTTCAACGGACCGATCGGTGCCGCTCGCGTCGCCTTCCACCCGGAAACTGGCTACCTGCTGAACCCCAACTACGAGCAGCTCAAGGCTTCCAGCCTGGACATGGTCGTGGCCGGCACCAAAGACGCCGTGCTGATGGTCGAATCGGAAGCTAAAGAGCTGACCGAAGACCAGATGCTGGGCGCTGTACTGTTCGCCCATGACGAGTTCCAGGCCGTGATCCAGGCTGTGACCGAGCTGGCTGCCGAAGCCGCCAAACCGACATGGGACTGGCAGCCGAAAGCGGAAAACACTTCCCTGCTGTCGGCTATCCGTAGCGAGTTCGGCGACGCGATTTCTCAGGCCTACACCATCATCATCAAACAGGATCGCTACGCGCGTCTGGGCGAGTTGAAAGATCAGGTGGTTGCCAAGTTCTCCGGCGAAGAAGGTCAGCCTTCCGCTGGTGAAGTCAAAGAAGCCTTCGGCGAAATCGAATACCGCACCGTGCGCGAGAACATCGTCAACGGCAAGCCGCGTATCGATGGTCGTGACACCCGCACTGTGCGTGGTCTGAACATCGAAGTCGGTGTATTGGACAAGACCCACGGTTCGGCGCTGTTCACCCGTGGCGAAACCCAGGCGCTGGTCGTAGCCACCCTGGGTACCGCCCGCGACGCGCAGTTGCTGGACACCCTCGAAGGCGAGCGTAAAGACCCCTTCATGCTGCACTACAACTTCCCGCCGTACTCGGTAGGCGAATGTGGTCGCATGGGCGCTACTGGCCGTCGTGAAATCGGCCACGGCCGTCTGGCGCGTCGCTCGGTACAGGCCATGCTGCCAGCTGCCGACGTGTTCCCTTACACCATTCGTGTGGTCTCGGAAATCACCGAGTCCAACGGTTCCAGCTCCATGGCTTCCGTCTGCGGTGCTTCCCTCGCGCTGATGGATGCTGGTGTGCCGATGAAGGCGCCGGTAGCCGGTATCGCCATGGGTCTGGTCAAAGAAGGTGAGAAATTCGCTGTTCTGACCGATATCCTTGGTGACGAAGATCACCTGGGCGACATGGACTTCAAGGTTGCCGGTACCGCCAATGGCGTCACCGCACTGCAGATGGACATCAAGATCCAGGGCATCACCGAAGAGATCATGGAAATCGCGCTGGGCCAGGCCTTGGAAGCGCGCCTGAATATCCTCGGCCAGATGAACCAGGTCATTGCTCAGTCTCGTAGCGAGCTGTCGGCCAACGCGCCGACCATGATCGCCATGAAGATCGATCAGGACAAGATTCGCGATGTCATCGGTAAAGGTGGCGCCACCATCCGCGCCATCTGCGAAGAAACCAAGGCATCGATCGATATCGAAGACGACGGTTCGATCAAGATCTTCGGCGAAACCAAGGATGCTGCCGAGGCTGCGCGTCAGCGCGTGCTGGGTATCACCGCGGAAGCCGAGATCGGCAAGATCTACGTCGGCAAGGTTGAGCGCATCGTCGACTTCGGCGCATTCGTAAACATCCTGCCGGGCAAGGACGGTCTGGTGCACATCTCCATGCTTAGCGATGCGCGCGTCGAGAAAGTCACCGACATCCTGAAAGAAGGCGAGGAAGTCGAAGTGCTGGTGCTGGACGTCGACAACCGCGGCCGTATCAAACTGTCCATCAAGGACGTTGCCGCTGCCAAAGCTTCCGGTGTCTGATCCGGGCTAACGCCGCTGCAACAGAGAAGCCAGTCAGGGTAACCTGACTGGCTTTTTTATTGCCGCTTCACAAGGCGCCTGGCGCGCCTGTTAAGCGTCAAGGAATACGGTCCGACCGGACTGATCAATCAGTCAAAAAAACGCCCGTCAGGCATGCCTGGCGGGCGTTTTCGATGGGGCGGCTTCGATCAGTCGGTGTACTGGAACAACTTGATGATTTTCTGCACGCCTGAGGTGTTCTGTACGACGTTGCTCGCGGCATTGGCTTCCTGGCGGCTGACGACGCCAAGCAGATAGACGACGCCATTTTCGGTGATCACCTTGATGCGGCTGCCCGGCACGCCGCTGTCGGTGAGCATCTGGGTTTTGATCTTGGTGGTCAGCAAGGAGTCGTTGCTGCGCGCCAGCAGCGAGCTGGGCTGTTGCACCTGCAGTTCGTTGTGCACTTTGCGCACGCCCTGGACCTTGCGAGCAGCCTGTTCGGCGGTGCTCTTCAGCTCGGCGCGCGGCGTCTGGCCGGCGATCAGGATTACCCCGTTATAGCTGGTCACCACGATGTGCGAGGTCGGGCTGGCGAGATCTGCATGTGCACGGGTAATGGCGTTTTCGACGTTGGGGCCGACGAACTGGTCGTCGATCTTGTTGCCGATGCTGCGGCTGCCGCAGCCGCCGAGGATCAGGCTGAAAGCCAGTGCGGCGAAGATCAGTGGTGAACGGGTCATTCTTCACTCCCAAACAGTTGACTGTCGATAAGGTCGCACAAGCAGTGGATGGCCAGCAAATGCACTTCCTGAATACGCGCCGTGACTTTGGACGGCACACGAATTTCCACATCTTCCGGCAGCAGTAGCGACGCCATGCCGCCACCATCGCGACCGGTCAGGGCTACCACGGTCATTTCACGATCGTGGGCGGCCTGAATGGCCTGGATCACGTTGGCCGAGTTGCCGCTGGTGGAGATGGCTAACAGCACGTCGCCGGGTTGGCCCAGTGCGCGGATCTGCTTGGAGAAAATCTCGTTGTAGCTGTAATCGTTGGCGATCGAAGTGATCGTCGAGCTGTCGGTGGTCAGGGCGATCGCCGGCAGGCTGGGGCGCTCGCGCTCGAAACGGTTAAGCAGCTCCGAAGAAAAGTGCTGTGCATCGCCAGCTGAGCCGCCGTTGCCACAGGAAAGAATCTTGCCTTCGCTGAGCAGTGCCTGAACCATCACCTGGCTGGCATGTTCGATGAACGGAGGCAGCACCTCCATCGCGTGGTGCTTGGCTTCGATGCTTGCTTGGAACAGCTGGCGAATACGGGCTTGCATATCCATGTGGACGTTTTGACCTTGACTGTAACGGTACGCGGTGCCGGATTGGGCATTACGCTAGCGTTGAAAATGGCGGTGCTTCAAGAATGCTGCAGGAAGCCGAAGCTTCAGCTATCGAAGGCGTTCCTGATCCACTCCAGTGGCGCGGGTTTGCCATGGCCTATGGCTATGACATCGAAACGACAGGGATGTTTGGCCCAGCGCTTCTCTTGCTGCAGAAATTGCTGAGCGGTGGCGATCAGCTTGTCTCGCTTGCGCCTGTCGACGCTTTCGATCGCGCCGCCCCATGCGGTGTGCTTGCGGTAGCGCACTTCGGCGAATATTACTGTATCGCCATCGAGCATGACCAGATCGAGTTCGCCGCGTTGACCGCGCCAGTTCTGGGCGATGGGCGTCAGCCCGTGAGCCTCGAGGTGCTCACGGGCGAGGGTTTCCGCTTCCCGCCCGCTGGCATGTCGCGGATCATCGCTCAAAGTGGCACGTCGGGCAGGCGCTGGACCTGACCGCCGCGGAATTCGGCCCACGGTAGTTGGCGTTCGATACGTTGCGCTGCGTTCAGGCTAAGGCTGCCGGACAGACCATCTACGCGGCTGTCGGGCAGCGCCTTGAGTTGGCCCAGGCGCGGCGCCAGGCGGAAGGCGTCGACGCCCATGGCATACAGGCGACCCAGGCTGCCGCCGGCCTGCGGCCACTGGTTATTGACCTGTTGGCGCAGCGGGTCGTTGGCATCCAGCAGCCAGGGCGTTTCGCAGAAGCGAATGCCGTCCAGGTCGCGATACTGCGCGGCGCTCATGCTGCCACTGAACAGGTGCGAGGTGGCATACACCGGCACTTCGCCGGCGTATTGATAGGCCAGGGTCGGTTTGATCTGCTGGGCCTGCTGCGGCGTGGCGGCGAGGAAGATGAAGTCCACGTCCTGGCGGCGAGTCGGTGCAGCACCGGAGCCCGAGCCGCTGCCACTGAGCTGGAACAGGTTGGCGATCTGCCGCGCCATGTCCACGGGCTGGTCGATGTGTTCGGCGCCGAGGAAGGTGCCACCAGCGGCTTGCCAGCTTTGCTGGAACGCGGCCAGAACGCGATCGCCCCAGTCACCTTTCGGCACCAGCGCCACGGCGCTGCGCTTGCCGTCAGCCCAGGCGCGGCGGGCGACTTCGCGGGCTTCGTCTTCGGCGGCCAGGCCGAATTGGAACAGCTGTTCCGGGCTTTCGGCGGCGGACTCGCTGTAGTTGAGGGCCAGTGTGGTGATAGGTAGCTGCTCGCGATTGCCTAGCTGGGTCACCAGGTTCTTCTCCAGCGGGCCTACCACCAGTTGCACGCCATCTGCCTGGGCCTGGCGATAGAAGTCATCCAGGGAGGTGAGGCGTGCGCTGTCATAGAACTGGATCTGCGGAGGTTTCTCGCCGGCTTGCTGAGCCTGGTAATGAGCGGCCAGGAAGCCGTCGCGCAAGGCCCGGGACACTGCGGCCAGTTGGCCTTCCTGAGGAAGCAGCAGGGCGATCTTTTCCAGCGGCTGGCTCGACAGCGCTTGCAGATCAGCCAGCGCCTTTGGCAGCTGCTGCGCGGCGGGGTGGTTGGGGTGCTGGGCCAGCCAGTTGTCGATGGCGTCCTGCTGTTGCTGCAGGGTGCCGACCGTCTTGGCGACCTGGGCCAGCGAAAGCCAGCCGGCAAGATCTGCATCTTCGGCACTGGGCGCCGGTTCTGCCGGTAGGTTGGAAACCAGGCTCCAGATATGGTCCTGGTTGCGCTGCGCCTCATCGCCGGTCAGCAGGGGTGCGATGAATACCCGCTCGCGGGCAGCGGCGAGGATCTGGCCGTCTTTCTCCAGGGCATTGGCGCGGACCAGCTGAGTGCGCATCTGCTGCTCGACAGGCAGTTCGCCCAAGCGTTCCAGGCTGGGGTGGGCCAGCGCGGCGAGCGCTGCTTTGGCGTCGTTGCGGGCCAGGGCCAGTTCGGCCAGCAGGGTGCTCGCATAGATTTGTTGCGCCGGCTTCAGCGTTTGCAGGTCAACCTGCTCGAGAATGCTGCTGGCCCGTGCCGCGTCGCCTTGTTTGTAGGCTTGGTCAGCGGCGGACAGGCGCAACAGCTGGGCCTCTTCGCTCTGGCTGTTGCCGGCCTGCTGGAGCATTTGCTCGAGGCTGGCTTGAGGTGTGCGTGGCAGTTCGCCGAGGTTTGAGGTGGGCGAGCTGCTGCAGGCAACGAGCAAGCCAGCTAGGCAGAGTGCAGAGAGCGGACGCAGGCAGGCGATCATGTAAGCGATTCCGGTTCTTGAGCAAATGAACGCACAAGTGTACCCAAGGCACGGCGCCTGTGCGATCTCCAAGGTGTTAAGCGGTACGCATACCGCGTGCGCCGCCTCCGGCGTGCTGCACGCGTTACAATGGCCGCTCTGTAATCGACATGAGGCGCCGCCGTGACTGCTAGTGAAGTTCCCCTTTCTGCCACGGGCACCTTGTTTGTGGTGGCGACGCCAATTGGTAATCTCGATGACCTCAGTGCGCGTGCCTTGAAGGTGTTGAGCAGTGTCGCGCTGATTGCAGCCGAGGACACCCGGCATTCGGCGCGGCTGATGCAGCACTTCGGTATCGGTACACAGCTGGCGGCCTGCCATGAGCATAACGAGCGCGACGGCAGTAGTCGTTTTCTCGAGCGTTTGCGGGCCGGCGACGATGTCGCGCTGATTTCAGATGCGGGCACGCCGCTGATTTCCGACCCTGGCTATCATCTGGTGCGCCAGGCGCGCGCTGCCGGTCTTCGCGTGGTGCCGGTGCCGGGTGCGTGTGCGTTGATCGCCGCGTTGTCGGCTGCCGGATTGCCTTCCGATCGGTTCGTCTTCGAAGGCTTTTTGCCGGCGAAGAGCGTGGGGCGACGCACGCGTCTGGAAGCCGTGCGTGAAGAGCCGCGTACGTTGATCTTCTATGAAGCACCGCACCGTATCCTCGAATGCCTGCAGGACATGCGTGACGTGTTCGGCGGCGAGCGCCAGGCGTTGCTGGCGCGTGAGCTGACCAAAACGTTCGAGACCCTGCAAGGGCTGCCACTCGATCAGTTATGCGAGTGGGTAGCGGCGGACGCCAACCAGCAGCGCGGTGAGTGTGTGGTGCTGGTGGCAGGCTGGCAGGCGCCCGAGGACGAAGCCGCGGTAAGCGTCGAGGCAATGCGTGTACTCGACCTGTTGCTTGCCGAGTTGCCACTCAAGCGGGCGGCTGCGCTGGCCGCGCAGATTACCGGGGTGCGCAAAAACCTGCTCTACCAAGCCGCGTTAGAGCGTCAGCAGGACGTTTAAACTTGTTCTCTCTGTACGCCAGCGGTTAACCTAGTCGGCGGAGAGTCGATCGGACAGTCGCTGCCGTGCTTCGTTCGCGAGGTATGGGGGAGGAAAGTCCGGGCTCCATAGGGCGGAGTGCCAGGTAATGCCTGGGGGGCGTGAGCCTACGGAAAGTGCCACAGAAAATAACCGCCTAAGCGCTTCGGCGCCGGTAAGGGTGAAAAGGTGCGGTAAGAGCGCACCGCACGGCTGGTAACAGTCCGTGGCTAGGCAAACCCCACTCGGAGCAAGACCAAATAGGGTTCCATTGGCGTGGCCCGCGCTGGAACCGGGTAGGTTGCTAAAGACGTACAGTGATGTCCGTCGTAGAGGAATGACTGTCCTCGACAGAACCCGGCTTACAGATCGACTCTCCACCTCTTTCGCTTTCTGCTGCACCTCCTCATTTCTAAGACCGAAAAAATCTTACTCTTCACAAACTACATTAAGTTTGTGAGGCAGCTTTCTGTATGTGCTTGTTTTTACCCCTCCGATTGCATCTGGGCCTCTGTCCCACTCTCTTCTTTATTCGCTAAATCTCCGTTCTATAAGGACTTTTCCGCTCTGGCGTGCCTTGACGGTGGGGTGTGGGCGTTCCTATAGTGTGCCCCGGTGGTGAAAAGTGGCATGAAGTGGGTTTTTTTGGATGCAGATGGCTAATTAAGGGGAAGCGCAACAGTGTTTCGCGGAGCTAACGCCATAAGTCTCGACGCCAAAGGGCGACTCGCGATGCCTAGCCGGTATCGGGATGAGCTCGTGTCGCGTTCGGCTGGCCAGCTCATCGTCACCATTGATGCCATTGACCCTTGCCTGTGTGTCTACCCGCTGCCGGAGTGGGAAATCATCGAAAACAAGCTGCGCGAGTTGGCGTCCTTTCGCGAGGAAAACCGTCGCTTGCAGCGTTTGTTGATTGGTAATGCCGTCGATCTCGAGCTGGACGGTAGTGGTCGTTTCCTGGTTCCGCCGCGTTTGCGCGAGTACGCCAAGCTGGATAAGCGCGCGATGTTGGTGGGGCAGCTAAACAAATTTCAACTGTGGGATGAGGATTCCTGGAATGCCGTGGCTGATGCCGATCTGGCCGCCATCAAGCAACCGGGCGCTCTTTCCGATGACCTACGTGACCTGATTCTGTGAACATGACCAGTACCTTCCGCCATATCACCGTGCTGCTCGAGGAGGCCGTCGAAGGCCTCTCGCCGCGCGCAGATGGCTGCTACGTGGACGGTACCTTTGGACGAGGAGGGCACAGTCGGCTGATTCTGGAGCGGCTCGGGCCAGGCGGTCGCTTGCTGGGGTTCGACAAGGACCCTCTCGCAATTGCGACTGGACATACGCTAGCGGCCGAAGACGGCCGCTTTGTCGTTGTGCAGAGAAGCTTTGCGGAACTTGCTGATGAGCTTGCTGTCCGCCAGCTTTCCGGTCAGGTCAGCGGCGTGCTGCTGGACCTGGGTGTGTCGTCTCCGCAGCTGGATGACGCCGAGCGCGGCTTCAGCTTCCTCAACGATGGTCCGCTGGATATGCGCATGGACCCGACGCGTGGCGTCAGTGCCGCGCAGTTCATCGCCACTGCTGCCGAAGAAGAAATCGCCCGTGTGTTCAAGGAATACGGCGAAGAGCGTTTTGCTCGGCGTATGGCGCGGGCCGTGGTGATGCGCCGCGTCGAGCAGCCGTTCGAACGTACCGCCGATCTGGCTCAGGTGCTGACCGTCGCCAATCCCGCCTGGGAAAAAGGCAAGAATCCGGCAACTCGCGCCTTTCAGGGGCTGCGCATTCACGTCAACAACGAGCTGGGTGATCTGGAGCGTGGCCTCGATGCTGCGCTGGAGAACCTGGAGGTCGGTGGTCGCCTGGTAGTAATCAGCTTCCATTCGCTGGAAGACCGTATCGTCAAGCTGTTCATGCGCAAGCACGCCAAAGGCGAGATGGACAAGCTGCCGCGTGATCTGCCGATTATCCCCAAGGCTTTCGAGCCGCGTCTGAAATTGATCGGCAAGCCGCAATTCGCCTCCGAAGCCGAGTTGAAGGCCAATCCTCGCTCGCGTAGCGCTGTCATGCGTGTCGCGGAGAAGTTGCGATGAGCGGCGTACTCGCCAAGCGCTTTCCCAAGGGCAGCCTGCTGATGCTGGTGCTGTTCATTGCCGTGCTCGGCTCGGCACTGGCGGTGTCTTACAGCGCCCACTGGAATCGCCAATTGCTCAACGGCCTTTATGCCGAGCTGAGCGTACGTGACAAGGCGCAGGCCGAGTGGGGTCGGCTGATCCTCGAACAAAGCACCTGGACCGCTCACAATCGTATTGAAACCCTGGCCAGCGAACAGCTGAAGATGCGCATTCCCGATGCCGCCGAAGTGCGCATGGTGGCGCCATGATGAAGCTGGAGGGTGCGCTCTATCCGTGGCGTTTTCGCCTGGTCATGCTGTTGCTGGCACTGATGGTGGCAGCAATTGCTGCGCGCATCGTCGAGTTGCACGTGTTCGACCATGACTTCCTGCAAGCGCATGGCGACGCGCGCAGCGTCAGGCATATCCCTATTCCGGCGCACCGTGGCCTGATCACCGACCGTAATGGCGAGCCGCTGGCTGTCAGCACCCCGGTCACCACGTTGTGGGCCAATGGCAAGGAACTGCAAGCCGGCAAGGCGCAATGGCCGGTGCTCGCAGCGGCACTCGGGCAGGAACCGAATGCCTTCGCCAAGCGCCTGCAGGCCAATGCCGAGCGTGAGTTCATGTATCTGGTGCGTGGTCTGACGCCCGAGCAAGGCCAGCGCGTACTCGATCTCAAGGTGCCGGGCGTTTACCCGATCGAAGAATTCCGGCGCTTTTACCCCGCTGGTGAAGTGACTGCCCACATGGTCGGCTTTACCGATATCGACGACCGCGGCCGTGAAGGCGTCGAGCTGGCGTTCGAGGATTGGCTGGCTGGCGTACCGGGCAAGCGTCAGGTGCTCAAGGATCGCCGTGGCCGGCTGATTCGCGATGTGCAGGTCACCCAGAACGCCAAGGCCGGCAAGGCGCTGGCGCTGTCTATCGATTTGCGTCTGCAATACCTGGCGCACCGCGAGCTGCGCAATGCGCTGGTCGAATTCGGCGCCAAGGCCGGCAGCCTGGTGATGGTCGATGTGAAAACCGGCGAAATTCTCGCCATGGTCAACCAGCCTACTTACAACCCGAACAATCGCCGCAACCTGCAACCGGCTGCCATGCGCAACCGCGCGATGATCGACGTGTTCGAGCCTGGTTCGACCATGAAACCGTTCTCCATGAGCGCCGCGCTGGAAACCGGGCGCTGGAAGCCTACCGACAAGGTGGATGTGCAAGGCGGTACGCTGCAAATCGGTCGCTATACCATCAAGGACGTCTCGCGTGCCCCGGACGGCGTGCTCGACCTGACCGGCATCCTCATCAAGTCCAGTAACGTCGGCATGAGTAAAGTCGCTTTCGATATTGGCGGCGCTGCCATTTATGACGTGATGCAGCAGGTCGGCCTCGGCCAGGATACCGGCCTTAGCTTCCCAGGTGAGCGCGTTGGCAATCTGCCCAACCACCGCGAGTGGCGTAAAGCCGAAACAGCCACGCTTTCTTACGGCTATGGCCTCTCCGTCACCGCTGTGCAATTGGCGCATGCCTATGCCGTTCTCGGTAATGGCGGGCGCAGCGTGCCGATGTCGCTGACCCGTACCGACCGCATACGCGACGGCGTGCAGGTAATTCCCGAAGATGTTGCCCACACCATCCAGGGCATGCTGCAGCAAGTTATCGAAGCGCCAGGTGGCGTTTATCGCGCTCAGGTGCCGGGTTATCACGTGGCCGGCAAAAGCGGCACGGCCCGTAAGACATCGGCTGGAACCAAGGGTTACCAGGCCAACGCCTACCGGTCTCTGTTCGCGGGTTTCGCACCGTCGACCAATCCACGTATTGCAATTGCCGTGGTGATCGATGAGCCAAGCAAGAGCGGTTACTACGGCGGCCTGGTATCGGCGCCGGTGTTCAGCCGCGTGATGGCCGGCGGTCTGCGCCTGATGAACATTACCCCGGACAACCTGCCCGAGGCCGCTGCGGTAAAAGCCGAGGCGCCTGCTGCGCCCGCTAATAGTGGAGGGCGCGGCTGATGCCCATGCCATTGAATCAACTGTTGCCGCAGGCAAACAGCGGCGTACTTATTCGCGAACTGACTCTTGATAGCCGTCAGGTTCGCCCTGGCGATCTGTTTTTGGCGGTGCCCGGCACTCGCCAGGATGGTCGTGTGCACATTGCTGATGCCATCTCCCGCGGCGCTGCTGCAGTGGCTTACGAGATCGACGGTTCGCTACCGATGACCGCCGAGAGCGCCGAACTGGTCGCCATCAAAGGGCTGGCCGGGCAACTGTCGGCAATCGCCGGGCGCTTCTACGGCGAGCCGAGCCGCGGCCTGCACATGGTCGGCATCACCGGCACCAACGGCAAAACCAGCGTCAGCCAGTTGCTGGCTCAGGCGCTGGATCTGCTTGGCGAGCCGTGCGGCATCGTCGGCACGCTTGGCAACGGCTTTTATGGCTCCCTGGCCCAGGGTTTGCACACCACGCCGGATCCGATCGGCGTGCAGGCGACCCTCGCAGGACTGAAGAAGAGCGGTGCGCGAGCCATTGCCATGGAGGTGTCATCCCATGGTCTGCATCAGGGGCGTGTCGCAGCGCTGGATTTCGACGTGGCGGTATTCACCAACCTGTCGCGCGATCACCTGGATTATCACGGTTCGATGGATGCATATCAGGCTGCCAAGTCGGCGCTGTTCGCCTGGCCGAGCCTGCGTAGCCGTGTCATCAATCTGGACGATGCCGTGGGACAGAGGCTGGCCGAGGACGAGCGCGAGTCGCGCCTGATCGGTTACAGCCTGGAAAACCAGGGCGCCTACCTGTTTTGCCGCGACATTCGTTTCGATGATCAGGGCGTACGCGCCACCCTGGTGACGCCGCGTGGCGAAGGCAGCCTGCGCAGTTCGCTGCTGGGTCGCTTCAACCTCAGCAACCTGCTGGCAGTGGTGGGTGCGCTGGTGGCCATGGACTATCCGCTCGACGAAATTCTCAAGGTATTGCCGCGTCTGCAGGGGCCGGTTGGGCGTATGCAGCGCCTGGGTGGCGAGCAGGCGCCGTTGGTAGTGGTCGATTACGCCCACACTCCCGATGCGCTGGAAAAAGTACTCGGCGCCTTGCGTCCGCACGTAACCGGCCGCTTGCTGTGCCTGTTCGGCTGTGGCGGTGATCGTGATCGCGGTAAGCGCCCGCTGATGGCCGAAGTGGTTGAGCGCCTCGCTGATGTCGCTCTGGTCACCGATGACAACCCGCGTAGCGAGCCTCCTGCGCAGATTTTCGATGACATTCGCAGCGGTTTCCGCGCCGCGGATCAGGTGCGTTTCGTTCACGGTCGTGGCCGCGCCATCGCTGAGCTGATTGGCGAGTCCCAGGTCGGCGACGTAGTGGTGTTGGCCGGCAAGGGCCACGAGGACTATCAGGAAGTCGACGGGGTACGCCAGCCGTTCTCCGACCTGCAGGAAGCCGCCCGCGCATTGGCGGCATGGGAGGCAGCCCATGCTTAAGGCATTGCGTTTGAGCGAAGTGGCCGGGCCGCTGAATGGCCGTCTGGTCGGCGAAGATTGCTCGTTCGATGCCGTCAGCACCGACAGCCGCAGTATCGTACCCGGGCAACTGTTTATTGCCCTGAGCGGCCCGCGGTTCGACGGCCACGATTACCTTGCTCAGGTCTCCGCCAAAGGTGCAGTCGCGGCTCTGGTCGAGCGCGAAGTGGCCGATGTCGGGCTGCCACAACTGGTAGTCGGCAACGCTGCCCTGGCGCTCGGCCAACTGGCTGCCCTGAATCGCCAAGCCTACGGTGGCCCGTTGGCGGCGGTGACCGGCTCCAGCGGCAAGACCACGGTCAAGGAGATGCTTGCGGCCATCCTGCGCGCCGCGTTCATGGAGCTCGGCGGCACTGTGCTCGCGACACGCGGCAACCTGAATAATCAGCTCGGCGTGCCGTTGACATTGTTGGAGTTAGCACCCGAACACAAAGGCGCAGTGATCGAGCTCGGGGCTTCCGGTATTGGCGAGATCGCCTACACCGTCGGCCTGACCAAGCCCCATGTGGCCATCATCACCAATGCGGGTAGCGCCCATGTCGGCGAATTCGGCGGCCCTGAGAATATCGTCCTGGCAAAGGGCGAGATCCTCGAAGGCTTGAGTGACGGCGGCGTCGCCGTGCTCAATCGTGATGACGTGGCCTTCGAGCGCTGGGTCCAGCGTGCCGCCGGCCGTCGCGTACTGAGTTTTGCGCTGCGTGATGCCTGCGCTGATTTCCATGCCAACGAATTGAGTCGCGACCCGCGCGGCTGCCCGGCCTTCACGCTGTATTGCCATGACGGCCAGGCCCGTATCCAGCTCAATCTGCTGGGCGAACACAATGTCGCCAATGCCCTGGCTGCCGCGGCTGCCGCCTATGCGCTGTCGGTACCTCTGGTGGCAATCAAGAACGGCCTGGAAAGCCTGTTGCCGGTGAAGGGCCGCGCGGTTGCGCAACTTGCCCGCAACGGTGCACGGGTAATCGACGATACCTACAACGCCAACCCGGCTTCGATCTGCGCCGCCATCGACATTCTCACCGGCTTTTCCGGCCGCAAGGTGTTGGTGCTGGGTGACATCGGTGAACTGGGCGCCTGGTCGGAGCAGGGCCACCGTCAGGTTGGCGAATACGCCATCGGCAAAGTGGATGCGTTCTACGCCGTTGGCCCACAAATGAAACATGCCGTGCAGGCTTATGGCAGCGAAGGTCGACACTTTGCCGATCAGGCCGCGTTGATCGATGCGGTACGCGCCGAATCCGGCGATAGCACCATTCTAATTAAAGGTTCACGCAGCGCCGCGATGGAAAACGTCGTCGTCGCATTGTGTGGCGATTGTGGGGAGAGTCACTAAATGCTGCTGCTGCTGGCAGAGTATCTGCAACAGTTCCATAAAGGCTTCGCGGTCTTTCAGTACCTGACGCTACGCGGGATTCTTGGCGTGCTGACGGCGCTGGCGCTG
This sequence comes from Phytopseudomonas seleniipraecipitans, assembly GCF_900102335.1. Lineage (GTDB taxonomy): Bacteria > Pseudomonadota > Gammaproteobacteria > Pseudomonadales > Pseudomonadaceae > Aquipseudomonas > Aquipseudomonas seleniipraecipitans. The sequence continues at coordinate 415,263 of NZ_FNBM01000002.1, read as the reverse complement.
GCGCTGTTCCTGGGCCCCTGGATGATCCGTACTCTGCAGATCCGGCAGATCGGTCAGGCCGTGCGCAACGACGGACCGCAGTCGCACCTGTCGAAAAAGGGCACGCCGACCATGGGCGGTGCGCTGATCCTTTCGGCAATCGCGGTTAGCACCCTGCTGTGGGCAGACCTGAGCAATCGCTATGTATGGACCGTATTGATCGTCACTCTGCTGTTCGGCGCCATTGGTTGGGTCGATGACTACCGCAAGGTGATCGAAAAGGACTCGCGTGGCCTGCCGAGCCGCTGGAAGTACTTCTGGCAATCGGTGTTTGGCCTTGGCGCGGCGATCTTCCTTTATATGACTGCGCAGACACCGGTCGAAACCACCTTGATCGTGCCGTTGCTCAAGGATGTGAGCATCCCGCTGGGTATCGGTTTCGTGGTGCTGACCTATTTCGTCATCGTCGGATCAAGCAACGCCGTGAACCTGACTGATGGCCTCGACGGCTTGGCCATTCTGCCAACCGTGATGGTCGGCGGCGCTCTGGGTATTTTCTGCTACCTGTCAGGCAACGTGAATTTTTCCGAGTACCTGCTTATTCCCTATGTGCCGGGCGCAGGCGAGTTGATCGTGTTCTGCGGCGCGTTGATTGGTGCCGGCCTGGGTTTTCTATGGTTCAACACCTATCCGGCTCAAGTGTTCATGGGCGATGTCGGTGCGCTCGCGCTGGGTGCTGCGCTGGGCACTATCGCAGTGATCGTGCGGCAGGAAATCGTGCTGTTCATCATGGGCGGCGTGTTCGTCATGGAAACCCTGTCGGTGATCATCCAAGTCGCCAGCTTCAAGCTGACCGGCAAGCGCGTGTTCCGCATGGCACCGATTCACCACCATTTCGAGTTGAAGGGTTGGCCCGAGCCACGGGTCATCGTTCGTTTCTGGATCATCACCGTCATTCTGGTGTTGATCGGCCTCGCTACTTTGAAACTGCGTTGAGGACAGCATGAGCCTGATCGCTTCCGACCAATTCCGCATCGTTGTCGGCCTCGGCAAGAGCGGCATGTCCCTGGTGCGCTACCTGGCGCGCCAGGGCGTGCGCTTTGCCGTGGTCGACACCCGTGCAAATCCGCCGGAGCTGAGCACGTTGCGTGAACAGTTCCCGCAGGTCGAAGTGCGTTGCGGTGAGCTGGATGCAGAGTTCCTCGGTCGCGCCAGCGAGCTGCTGATCAGCCCCGGGTTGGCCGTGGCCACGCCTGCCTTGCAGGAAGCGGCGCAGCGTGGCGCCAAGTTGTCCGGCGATATCGACCTGTTCGCCCGCGCGGCGAAGGCGCCGATCATTGCCATCACCGGTTCCAACGCCAAGAGCACCGTAACGACTCTGGTCGGTGAGATGGCGGCTGCTGCCGGTCGCAATGTCGCCGTGGGCGGCAATCTCGGCACGCCGGCACTCGACCTGCTCGCCGATGACGTCGAGCTGTATGTCATCGAGCTGTCCAGCTTCCAGCTTGAGACCACTGAACTGCTCAACGCTGAAGTGGCCACTTGCCTGAATGTCAGCGAAGATCACATGGACCGTTACGCCGATCTGCCGGCCTATCACCTGGCCAAGCACCGTGTGTTTCGCGGCGCGCGTCAGGTGGTAGTGAATCGTGACGATCCGCTTTCGCGGCCGATGATTGCCGACCAAGTCCCGTGCTGGAGCTTCGGCCTCGGCAAGCCGGACTTCAAACGCTTCGGCCTGCTCGAAGAGAACGGTGAGAAGTGCCTGGCGTATCAATTCGAAGCCTTGCTGCCGGTGCGTGAATTGAAGGTGCGCGGTGCCCACAATTACTCCAATGCCCTCGCGGCCTTGGCGCTTGGTCAAGCGGTAGGCTTGCCGATGGCAGCCATGCTCGACACCCTCAAAGGCTTCACCGGCCTGCCGCACCGCTGCCAGTGGGTTGGCGAGCGCGCCGGCGTGAGCTACTACGACGACTCCAAGGCCACCAATGTCGGCGCCGCTCTGGCAGCCATTGAAGGCTTGGGCGAGGACATTGCCGGCAAGCTGGTGCTAATTGCTGGCGGCGACGGCAAGGGCGCTGACTTCTCCAGCCTGCGCAAGCCGGTAGCCGCTCAATGCCGCACCGTGGTGCTGCTTGGTCGTGATGCCGACAAGCTGGCCGCAGTGCTGGGCGGCGCGGTCGACATCGTCCGAGTCGACAGTCTGCAAGCTGCCGTCGAGCAGGCCGCCTCCATCGCCCAGCCAGGCGATGCGGTGCTGCTGTCGCCCGCCTGTGCAAGCCTCGATATGTTCAAGAACTTCGAAGAACGCGGGCGCCTGTTCGCCCAGGCCGTGGAGGCGCTCGTCTGATGCTGTCCTTCCTGCGCCCTTATCCGTCCCCGCTGTTCAGCCGTCGTGGCCTGGACATGGACTTCCCCATGCTTGCCGGCTGCCTCGCGCTGCTGGGCCTGGGGCTGGTGATGATCTCCTCGGCATCCACCGAAGTCGCCGCTGTGAATACCGGCAGCCCGCTTTACTACATGATCCGTCACCTGGTGTATCTGGTGATTGGTATCGGCGCAGCGGGCGTAGTACTGATGGTGCCGCTGGCCACTTGGCAGCGCCACAGCTGGTTGCTGCTGCTGATCGCCATCGCCCTGCTGGTGATGGTGCTGGTGCCTGGTATTGGCCGCGAAGTGAACGGCGCCCGGCGCTGGATCGGCTTCGGCGCCTTCAACATTCAGCCCTCGGAAATCGCCAAGGTGTTCGTGGTGCTTTACCTCGCGGGTTATCTGGTGCGTCGCCAGGAAGAAGTGCGTGAGAGCTGGGCTGGGTTCTTCAAACCGTTCGTGGTGTTGCTGCCGATGGCCTTCCTGCTGCTGCTGGAGCCGGACTTCGGTGCCACCGTGGTGATGATGGGCGCGGCCATGGCCATGTTGTTCCTCGGCGGGGTCGGCCTGTTCCGGTTCTCGCTGATGGTGGCTCTGGCCGTGGGCGCGGTGTTCGTGCTGGTACAGACCCAGGAGTACCGCCTGCAGCGTCTGATCACCTTTACCGATCCGTGGGCCGACCAGTACGGTTCCGGCTACCAGCTGACCCAGGCATTGATCGCCTTCGGTCGCGGCGAGTGGCTGGGCGTCGGCCTGGGCAACAGTATTCAAAAGCAGTTTTACCTGCCGGAAGCGCACACCGATTTCGTGTTCTCCGTATTGGCCGAAGAACTCGGCCTGGTCGGCGCGCTGCTGACCGTCGCGCTGTTCGTGTTCGTCAGCGTACGAGCGCTGTACATCGGCATGTGGGCAGAACGCGCCAAGCAGTTCTTCTCCGCTTACGTAGCGTTCGGCCTGGCCTTCCTGTGGATCGGCCAGTTCCTGATCAATATTGGCGTGAACATCGGCCTGTTGCCGACCAAAGGGTTGACCTTGCCTTTCCTCAGCTACGGCGGCAGCTCGCTGGTGATCTGCTGTGTGAGCTTGGCACTGCTGCTGCGCATCGAGTGGGAAACGCGCAATCAGCTGGGCAATGAAGACGTCGAATTCGCCGAATCGGATTTCCCTGAGCCCGCAGTTGGCAAGGAGGCGCAGCATGTCCGGTAATGTGCTGATCATGGCAGGCGGCACGGGCGGCCACGTATTCCCGGCCCTGGCTTGCGCGCGCGAGTTCCAGGCCCGCGGCTACCGTGTGCACTGGCTGGGCACGCCGCGCGGCATCGAGAACGAACTGGTGCCAGCCGCCGGACTGCCGCTGCACCTGATCAACGTCAGCGGCCTGCGCGGCAAAAGCAAGCTGTCGCTGCTCAAGGCACCGTTGCAGCTGCTCAAGGCGCTGTTACAGGCTCGCAAGGTGGTGCGTGAACTGCAGCCGGTCTGCGTGCTCGGCATGGGCGGTTACGTCACCGGCCCGGGCGGCCTGGCTGCACGACTGGCTGGTGTGCCGCTGATCATTCATGAACAGAATGCAGTGGCCGGTACCGCCAATCGCAGTCTGGTGGCATTCGCCAGCCGGGTCTGCGAGGCTTTCCCCGATACCTTCGCGGCGTCGGACAAGCGTCGCACTACGGGCAACCCGGTGCGCGAAGAGCTGTTCCTGGAAACGCCTCGCGATACGTTGACCGGTCGTCGCCCGCACCTGCTGATTCTAGGCGGTAGCTTGGGCGCCGAACCGCTGAACAAACTGCTGCCAGAGGCGCTGGCGCAGGTGTCCGCCGAGCTGCGGCCTGAAGTCTTTCACCAGGCCGGCAAGCAACACGCCACGGTGACCGGCGAACGTTACACCGCTGTGGGCGTCGAAGCGCAAGTCGCACCGTTCATCAGCGACATGGCCCGCGCTTACGCCTGGGCCGACCTGGTGGTCTGCCGCTCCGGCGCGTTGACCGTCAGTGAACTGGCTGCTGCCGGCCTGCCGGCTTTCCTGGTGCCGTTGCCCCACGCGATCGACGATCACCAGACGCACAATGCCAGCTATCTCGCGAAAGACGGTGCTGCCGTCCTTCTGCCCCAACGCTCCACTGACGCTGCCGATCTTGCAGCGCAGCTGACCGAGGTCTTGATGCACCCCGAACGACTCAAAGAAATGGCCAGCACGGCACGTCGCCTGGCCAAGCCCGATGCCACCCGTAGTGTTGTAAATGTCTGCCTGGAGGTGGCCCGTGGCTAAATCTCCCGCAGCGGTCAAGGCAGAAGTGCGGCGCATGCGCCGTATCCGCCGTATCCATTTCGTCGGTATTGGCGGCGCTGGCATGTGCGGCATCGCTGAAGTGTTGCTGAACCTCGGTTATGAAGTCTCGGGTTCGGACCTGAAGACTTCTTCGGTTACCGAGCGCCTGGAAAACTTCGGCGCGCACATCTTCATCGGCCACCGTGCCGAGAACGCCGAGAGTGCCGATGTGCTGGTGGTGTCCAGTGCCATCAATACGTCCAACCCGGAAGTGGCCACCGCCCTTGAGCGGCGCATTCCGGTGGTGCCGCGTGCCGAAATGCTTGCCGAGCTGATGCGCTACCGGCACGGCATCGCAGTGGCCGGCACCCACGGCAAGACCACCACCACCAGCTTGCTGGCCTCGGTTTTCGCTGCCGGCGGTCTGGATCCGACCTTCGTGATTGGCGGGCGCCTGAACGCTGCCGGTACCAATGCGCAGCTCGGCACCAGCCGCTACCTGATCGCCGAAGCCGACGAGAGCGACGCCAGCTTCCTGCACCTGCAGCCCATGGTTTCGGTGGTCACCAACATCGACATGGACCACATGAGCACCTATGAAGGCGACTTCAACAAGTTGAAGAAAACCTTCATCGAGTTCCTTCACAACCTGCCGTTCTACGGCCTGGCCGTGGTCTGCGTGGACGATCCGGTGGTGCGTGAAATTCTGTCTCAGGTCGGCCGCCCGACTGTGACCTACGGCTTCAGCGAAGACGCCGACGTGCGCGCCATCAATGTGCGTCAACAGGGCATGCAGACCTTCTTTACGGTGCTGCGCCCGGACTGCGAGCCGCTCGACGTGTCGGTGAACATGCCGGGCAATCACAACGTGCTCAATGCGTTGGCAACTATCTGCATCGCTACCGACGAAGGCATCAGCGATGACGCCATCCTTCAGGGGCTGTCGCAGTTCCAGGGTGTCGGCCGTCGCTTTCAGGTGTATGGCGAGCTGCCGGTCGAGGGCGGTGAAGTGATGCTGGTGGACGATTACGGCCATCACCCGCGCGAAGTCGCAGCAGTGATCAAGGCCGTGCGCGGCGGTTGGCCGGAGCGCCGCCTGGTGATGGTCTATCAGCCGCATCGCTTTAGCCGCACCCGTGATCTGTACGACGATTTCGTTCAGGTGCTGGCCGATGCCAACGTGCTGCTGCTGATGGAAGTCTACCCGGCCGGCGAGGAGCCGATTCCCGGTGCCGATAGCCGCCAGCTGTGCCACAGCATTCGCCAGCGCGGTCAGCTGGATCCTATTTATGTCGAACGTGGTGCCGAGCTGGCGCCGCTGATCAAACCGCTGCTGCGTGCCGGCGACATCCTGCTTTGTCAGGGTGCTGGCGACATCGGCGGGGTGGCCCCACAACTGCTGCAAAGCCCGCTGTTCAGCGTGCAAGGTCAAGGGAAATGAGTGCCGAAACCCTGAAATCTCAACTGCCGGTCGCAGCGTTCGGCCGAGTGGCCGTGCTGTTCGGCGGCAAGAGCGCCGAGCGCGAGGTGTCGCTGAAGTCCGGCAATGCCGTGTTGTCCGCGCTGCAGGGCGCTGGCGTGGATGCCTTCGGTATCGACGTGGGCGACGATTTCCTTGCGCGCCTGCTCAACGAGAAGATCGACCGGGCGTTTATCGTGCTGCATGGCCGTGGTGGCGAAGACGGCAGCATGCAGGGCTTGCTCGAGTGCGCCGGCATTCCCTACACCGGCAGCGGCATCCTGGCCTCGGCACTGGCAATGGACAAACTGCGTACCAAGCAGGTCTGGCAGAGCCTTGGGCTTTCCACGCCGCGTCACGCCGTACTGGCCAGCGCCGACGATTGCCGTCGTGCAGCTACCGAGCTGGGCTTCCCGTTGATCGTCAAGCCGGCCCATGAAGGTTCGAGCATTGGCATGGCCAAGGTCGCCGATGTCGATGCACTGATCGCTGCCTGGCAGGATGCCGCCGTGTATGACAGCCAGGTGCTGGTCGAGCAATGGATCCACGGGCCGGAGTTCACCATCGCCATGCTGCGCGGCGAGGTGTTGCCGCCGATCGCGTTGGGCACGACGCACAGCTTCTACGATTACGATGCCAAGTACCTGGCCAATGACACCCAATACCGCGTTCCCTGCGGCCTTGACGCAGACAAAGAGGCCGAACTGAAGGCCCTGACTGCCAAAGCCTGTGAAGCCGTTGGCACCCAGGGTTGGGCGCGCGCCGACGTGATGCAGGATGGCGAAGGGCGTTTCTGGCTGCTTGAAGTGAACACAGTACCCGGCATGACCGACCACAGTCTCGTGCCAATGGCCGCGCAGGCTGCGGGTCTGGATTTTCAGCAGTTGGTGTTGGCGATTCTGGCCGATAGCGTCGAGGCCCGGGGGTAATCATGAGCGCCGTCTTGCGTCATCAGCCAGGTACAACGCGTGCGCCCATGCGCGGCAAGGCTGTGCCGCGCGGCGCCAGCCGTATGGTGGCGAAAGAGCCAATCAGCCTGCGTCTGCCACGGCCCAATTTCAGCCTGTTGAAGCGCGTGACCTGGCCACTGCTGTTGCTGGTATTGGGTTTTGGGGCGTACGAGCTGTCGCTGCGCCTGCTGCCTTATGCGGATCGACCGATCGCCAAGATCAGCGTGGAAGGTGATCTCAGCTATATCAGCCAGCAATCGGTGCAACAACGCATTGAACCTTTTGTCAGTGCGAGCTTCTTCAGTGTCGACCTTGTCGGTATGCGTCACGAACTGGAACAGATGCCCTGGATCGCGCACGCCGAAGTACGCCGCGTATGGCCTGACCAGGTGATGGTGCGTCTGGAAGAGCAACTGCCGATTGCCCGCTGGGGTGATGAGGCACTGCTCAACAACCAGGGACAGGCATTCGCACCCAAAGAGCTGGCGCATTACGAGAATTTGCCACAGTTGTACGGCCCGAAGCGGGCTCAGCAACAAGTCATGCAGCAGTATCAGGTGCTGAGCCAGATGCTGCGACCAATGGGATTCACCGTGGCACGCCTGGAGTTGCGTGAGCGCGGCAGCTGGTTCCTGTCCACCGGGCAGGGCATCGAAGTGCTGCTGGGGCGCGACCATCTGGTGGAAAAAATACGTCGTTTCGGCGCCATCTACAGCAAGGCGCTGAAGGATCAGAAAGACAATATCGCGCGGATCGATCTGCGCTACGCCAACGGCCTCGCCGTGGCGTGGCACGAGCCGCCGGCACCCGTAGCGGTTGACCCCGCTGCGGTGCAGTGAATCAGGAGAGAAGGCAAGACTCATGGCAAATGTGCAGAGCGGCAAGATGATCGTCGGCCTCGATATCGGCACCTCCAAGGTGGTGGCGTTGGTGGGCGAAGTGACGGCTGATGGTCAGCTGGAAATCGTCGGCATCGGTACTCACCCATCGCGCGGCCTGAAGAAAGGCGTGGTGGTCAATATCGAGTCCACGGTGGCCTCTATCCAACGCGCGGTCGAAGAGGCCCAGCTGATGGCGGGCTGCCGTATTCACTCGGCCTTCGTCGGCGTGGCCGGCAATCACATCCGCAGCCTGAACAGCCATGGCATCGTCGCTATTCGCGACCGCGAGGTCAGCAATGCCGATCTGGAGCGCGTCCTCGACGCTGCTCAGGCCGTGGCCATTCCGGCTGACCAGCGCGTGCTGCATACCCTGCCGCAGGATTACGTGATCGATAACCAGGAAGGTGTTCGCGAGCCCCTGGGCATGTCCGGCGTGCGCCTGGAAGCCAAGGTGCACGTAGTTACTTGTGCGGTGAACGCTGCGCAGAACATCGAGAAATGCGTACGCCGTTGTGGCCTGGAAGTCGATGACATCATCCTCGAGCAGCTGGCCTCCGCGTATGCAGTGCTGACCGACGATGAGAAGGAACTGGGTGTTTGCCTGGTCGACATCGGTGGCGGCACCACCGACATCTGCATCTTCACCGAAGGTGCGATCCGTCACACCGCGGTGATCCCGATTGCTGGCGACCAAGTCACCAACGACATCGCCATGGCGCTGCGGACTCCGACCCAGTACGCCGAAGAGATCAAGATCCGTTACGCCTGCGCCCTGGCCAAGTTGGCCGGTGCCGGCGAAACCATCAAGGTGCCGAGCGTCGGCGATCGTCCGCCGCGCGATCTGTCGCGCCAGTCCCTGGCCGAAGTGGTCGAGCCGCGTTACGACGAGCTGTTCACCCTGATCCAGGCTGAGCTGCGTCGCAGTGGCTACGAAGACCTGATTCCTGCCGGCATTGTCATGACCGGTGGTACGGCGAAGATGGAAGGTGCCATAGAACTGGCCGAAGAAATCTTCCATATGCCGGTGCGTCTCGGCATGCCGCACAGCGTCAAAGGCCTCAGTGACGTGGTGCGCAACCCTATCTATTCGACAGGCGTTGGCCTGTTGATGTACGGCCTGCGCAAGCAGTCCGACGACATCCCGATGCCCGGCAACGGTGGCTACGGCGATGAAACGAAAACCCCCGTACTGGAGCGGCTGAAACGCTGGATCCAGGGCAATTTCTAATGTTGGGCGGCGCGTGCACGGGCGTGTGCAGCGCTATCAGCAGTAGGCGTTAAAAACTAGAAAGTACAGGAGAGAGACCATGTTTGAACTCGTAGACAACCTTCCGCAGAGCGCGGTCATCAAGGTCATCGGCGTCGGTGGTGGTGGCGGTAACGCTGTCAATCACATGGCCAAGAGCAACATCGAAGGCGTTGAGTTCATCTGCGCCAACACCGATGCTCAGGCACTGAAGAACATCGGCGCACGCACCGTTCTGCAGCTCGGTACCGGCGTGACCAAGGGCCTTGGCGCTGGCGCCAATCCGGAAGTCGGCCGTCAGGCCGCGCTGGAAGACCGTGAGCGCATCGCCGAAGTGCTGCAGGGTTGCGACATGGTGTTCATTACTACCGGCATGGGCGGCGGTACCGGTACCGGTGCTGCGCCAGTGATCGCCGAAGTGGCCAAGGAAATGGGCATCCTCACCGTTGCGGTGGTGACCCGTCCGTTCCCGTTCGAAGGCCGCAAGCGTATGCAGATCGCCGATGAAGGCATCCGCGCGCTGCAGGAAAGCGTCGACTCGCTGATCACCATCCCCAACGAAAAACTGCTGACCATCCTCGGCAAGGATGCCAGCCTGCTGTCCGCCTTCTCCAAGGCCGACGACGTGCTGTCCGGCGCTGTCCGTGGCATCTCCGACATCATCAAGCGTCCGGGCATGATCAACGTCGACTTCGCCGACGTGAAAACCGTCATGAGCGAAATGGGCATGGCCATGATGGGTACCGGCTGCGCCAGCGGTCCTAACCGTGCGCGTGAAGCCACCGAAGCGGCGATCCGCAACCCGCTGCTCGAAGACGTCAACCTGCAGGGCGCTCGCGGTATTCTGGTGAACATCACCGCCGGTCCGGACCTGTCCCTGGGTGAGTACTCCGATGTAGGTAACATCATCGAACAGTTTGCCTCCGAGCACGCGACCGTGAAAGTCGGCACCGTGATTGACCCGGATATGCGTGACGAGCTGCACGTGACCGTTGTTGCCACCGGCCTGGGTGCGCGCATGGAGAAGCCGGTCAAGGTCATTGATAACACCGTTCAAGTGGCTGCTGCGCAGTCCACAACGCCTGCAGCTGCACCGGCTCGCAGCGAGCAGAACGTCAATTACAAAGATTATGAGCGCCCAACTGTGCAGCGTCAGAGCCACGGCAGCGCTGCCACTGCGGCGAAGATGAATCCTCAGGATGACCTGGATTATCTGGATATTCCTGCGTTCCTGCGTCGTCAGGCGGATTGATGAAATCTATCAGGAGCATAAGGGTGATTGGTGTTCAGCAAAGGTCGGTTCTGCTATCATCGCCAGCCTTTGTTGAAAACAATTCGCACCTAGCGCAATAGCGGCCAGACCCATGATCAGACAACGCACCCTGAAGAACATCATCCGCGCCACGGGTATCGGCCTGCACTCCGGGGAGAAGGTTTACCTGACCCTGAAGCCGGCCCCGGTGGACACCGGCATCGTGTTCCGTCGCACCGACCTCGACCCTGTTGTAGAGGTCAAGGGCCACGCATTGAACGTCGGTGAAACCACCATGTCGACCACGTTGGTCAATGGTGATGTCAAGGTGGATACGGTAGAGCACCTGCTTTCGGCCATGGCTGGCCTGGGCATCGATAACGCCTACGTCGAGCTCTCTGCCTGTGAAGTGCCGATCATGGACGGCAGTGCCGGGCCTTTTGTTTTCCTGATTCAATCGGCTGGACTGCAAGAGCAGGACGCGCCCAAGAAGTTCATCCGCATCACCCGTGAAGTGACCGTGACGGACGGCGACAAGCGCGCCACGTTCGTTCCGTTCGAAGGCTTCAAGGTGAGCTTCGAGATTGATTTCGATCACCCGGTGTTCCATGACCGTACCAAGACCGCGAGTGTGGATTTCTCCAGCACCTCGTTCGTCAAGGAAGTCAGCCGTGCCCGCACATTCGGTTTCATGCGTGATATCGAATTCCTGCGCTCGCACAACCTGGCTCGCGGCGGCAGTGTGGACAACGCCATCGTGGTGGACGAATTCGGTGTGCTCAACGAAGACGGCCTGCGTTACGAGGACGAATTCGTCAGGCACAAGATTCTCGATGCCATTGGTGACCTTTATCTGCTCGGTAACAGCCTGATCGGCGAGTTCCGCGGCTACAAATCCGGCCATGGCCTGAACAACCGTCTGTTGCGTGCACTGATTGCACAGCCGGATGCTTGGGAAGTGGTCACATTCGAAGACGCCGATACTGCACCGATTTCTTACATGCGCCCAGCTGCAGCAATGTAAGACACTCTCCTTGCTTTATCTTTAAGGCCACCTCCGGGTGGTCTTTTTTATTGCCCGCGTTTTTCACCGCGCAGGCGGGTGCGGGTTGGAGTGCAAGGTTGCCCAGACGATGGAGTTGGCGTTAGGTGGCAGTTTTCCGGCTACCTCGAGTTGCTCGGCTAACTCGCTGATGCGCTTTACGAATCACTGCGCCGGCGGTGGCTGGCCAGACGCTCCAAGGCGTCGCGCAGGCGCGGATCACTGACGCCTTCGGCGGTTGCCTGAATGCTGTCGGCAGCGCTGTCGGAGAGCTCGAAGGGGCGTGCAGGCTCGCGCCTTTCGGCGGTGGAAGGTTGCACCTTGAAGAGGATTTTCGTTAAGGTCGCGAACGTTTCGAGCGCCTGCAACTGCCTCTGCAAGCGTCTTTGTTGATACCGCAACCGGGTGGCCCAGTGGCCGTCGGTGACGATTAGAAGCAGGCAACCCTCCCGCCAGGACGCCACACGGCAATGTTCTCGGGCGGCAGGTTGCAGCTGGCTTTCCAGTAACTGTTGAAGGTGGTCGATCCGCTGAGCCTGGTTGAACAGGGCTTTCAGCGGCTTGGCCTCACGCAACAGTGCGGCAGGAGCCTTGGCCGGCAAGGGACGAAAACTCATGGCGGGAAGCCTGCAACTCTTGGGGCCGTCATGTTAGCAGAACCCGGCTGACCACTCTGGTTCCACTTTTTTATGGGGATGTCATGCACATCATTGTTCTCAGCCGTCGCCACGGCGCCGCGCGGTCGCTCTCTCTCGACCTGCGCTGGCTGACGCTTGGCCTGGCCTTGCTGGTTGCATTGGCGGTCGGTGGCGGTGCCGCGGTGGGTGCCTGGTTGGCGCCCGCCGGCTCCGCGCTGCCGGACACCATCGAGATCACTCAGGCGTTGGACGCTCAGCGAGATGAAGTGGGCGCGGTGCGGGTCGATGCCCAGCGTCAGCTCGACGCTTTTGCTGCCCACGTTGCCGAATTGCAGGCGCGGCTGACGCGCCTGGATGCCCTGGGCGAGCGTCTGACCGAACTCGCCGAGCTGGACGCCAGCGAGTTCGATTTTTCCCTGAATGTCGGGCAGGGTGGGCCTGAAGAGCTGCTCGATGGCGCTGCCTATGCGCCCCCGCCGTTCATGACTACCCTGGACGACCTTGCTCTGCGCATGGACAGCCGCGAACAACAGCTCGAAGTGCTCGAGCAGTTGCTGGCCGATCGGCGTATCGATGAGGCGGTGATGCTGTCCGGGCATCCGGTACTGCAGGGCTACGTCTCATCCCCGTTCGGCCGCCGTATCGATCCGCTGACCGGTCGAGTGAGCGTGCACAAGGGTGTAGATTTCGCGGCCAAGGCGGGCAGTGATGTGGTTGCGGTCGGTGCCGGCGTGGTGACCTTCGCCGGACGCCGTAACGGCTACGGCAACACCGTGGAAATCAGCCACGCCGATGGCTACCTGACGTTATATGCCCACAACCGCAGCAACCGCGTGCAGGTGGGTGATCTGGTGCAGCGCGGCCAGACAATCGGCACAGTGGGCAGTACCGGGCGCTCGACCGGTAACCACGTGCACTTCGAAGTCAGCCGTAATGGGCAAGTGGTCAATCCACATAGCTACATTGCGCGAGCCGGCGACGAGTAATGGTGGCGACGGCGGTTGTCGTCGTCACGCAGCGGTTCGTGGCCTTGTGCCAATAACGCCGCTTTCCTCAATGCCTTTTCCGGGTAGAATGCCCCCTTCGCACGCAGCCATAAGGGCTGCATGGGCGACTCACGGGGCCGCCCTCCATCCATAGCGTGGAAGATCCTGTCGATATGTTTGCGCCTTTGTTGAAGAAACTCTTTGGAAGCAAGAACGAGCGTGAGGTCAAGCGCCTGCTCAAGGCGGTTCAAGCCGTCAATGCATTCGAGGAGCAGATGCTCGCTCTCTCCGACGAGCAACTGCGCGCCAAGACCGAAGAATTCAAGGCCCGCCTGGCCAAAGGCGAAACCCTGGATCAACTGCTGCCTGAAGCGTTCGCCGTGGCCCGCGAGGCCGGCAAGCGTGTAATGGGTATGCGTCACTTCGACGTTCAGTTGATCGGTGGCATGACCCTGCACGAAGGCAAGATCGCCGAGATGCGTACCGGTGAGGGCAAGACCCTGGTCGGCACTCTGGCCGTCTACCTCAACGCGCTGGAAGGCAAAGGCGTGCACGTGGTTACGGTCAACGATTACCTGGCCCGCCGCGACGCCAACTGGATGCGCCCGCTGTATGAGTTCCTCGGCCTGTCGGTCGGCATCGTCACGCCGTTCATGCCGCCGGATGAGAAGCGTGCCGCCTATGCAGCCGATATCACCTATGGCACCAACAACGAATTCGGCTTCGATTACCTGCGCGACAACATGGCGTTCAGCGTGGAAGAGAAATTCCAACGCGAGCTGAATTTCGCCGTGATTGACGAAGTGGATTCGATCCTCATCGACGAAGCCCGTACACCGCTGATCATCTCCGGCCAGGCCGAAGACAGTTCGAAGATGTACACCGAAATCAACAAGCTCATCCCTCTCCTCAAGTTGCACATCGAGGAAGAAGAGGGCGTGGTGACGCAGGAAGGCCATTACAAGGTCGATGAGAAAAGCCGCCAGGTCGAGCTCAACGAGGAAGGTCATCAGTTCATCGAGGACATGCTGACCCAACGTGGTCTGCTGGCTGAAGGCGAAAGCCTGTATTCCGCTCATAACCTTGGCCTGCTGACTCATGTGTACGCGGGTCTGCGTGCGCACACCCTGTTCCAGCGCAACGTTGAGTACATCGTGCAGAACGGCCAGGTGATCCTGATCGACGAGCACACCGGCCGTACCATGCAGGGCCGTCGTCTCTCCGAGGGCTTGCACCAGGCCATCGAAGCGAAAGAAGGCGTGAATATCCAGGCCGAGAGCCAGACGCTTGCGTCGACCACCTTCCAGAACTACTTCCGGCTGTACAACAAGCTGTCCGGCATGACCGGTACTGCGGACACCGAGGCCTTCGAATTCCAGCAGATCTATGGTCTGGATGTAATGGTGATCCCGACCAACAAGCCGATTTCCCGTAAGGACTTCAACGACCTGGTCTATCTGACCCAGGAAGAGAAGTACGCGGCGATCGTCAACGACATCAAGGAATGCCAGGCCCAGGGCCGGCCTATCCTGGTCGGTACGGCGACTATCGAGACATCCGAGTACGTGTCGCGCCTGCTCGAGCAGGAAGGTATCGAGCACAAAGTGCTCAACGCCAAGTTCCACGAAAAAGAAGCCGAGATCATCGCTCAGGCCGGTCGCCCAGGCGCGCTGACCATCGCTACCAACATGGCCGGTCGCGGTACCGACATTCTGTTGGGCGGCAACTGGGAAGTGGAAGTTGCGGCGCTGGAAAACCCGACCGATGAGCAAGTGGCACAGATCAAGGCTGACTGGCAGAAGCGTCATCAGCAGGTGCTCGAGTCTGGCGGTCTGCATGTGATCGCGTCCGAGCGCCACGAATCGCGCCGTATCGACAACCAGCTGCGCGGCCGTGCCGGTCGCCAGGGTGATGCCGGCTCCAGCCGCTTCTACCTGTCGCTGGAAGACAGCCTGATGCGCATCTTCGCCTCCGATCGCGTGAAGAACTTCATGAAGGCTCTGGGCATGCAGCCTGGCGAGGCTATCGAGCATCGCATGGTGAGCAACGCCATCGAGAAGGCCCAGCGCAAGGTCGAGGGTCGTAACTTCGACATGCGCAAGCAGTTGCTCGAATTCGATGACGTGGCCAACGAGCAGCGCAAGGTGATCTATCACATGCGCAACACCTTGCTGACCGCCGATAACGTGGGCGAGACCATCGAGGACTTCCGCAAGGAAGTGCTGGACAACACCATCAACGCGCACATGCCGCCGCAATCTCTGCCCGAGCAGTGGGACATCGCGGGCCTGGAAGAGGCGCTCTACGCCGGTTTCAACCTGCGTCTGCCGATCCAGCAGTGGCTCGATGAAGACGATAAGCTGTACGAGGACACGCTCCGTGAGCGCATTCTCAAGGAGCTGATCGAGGCGTACAACGAGAAAGAAAACCAGGCCAGCGCCGAAGCCCTGCGTACTTTCGAGAAGCAGATTCTGCTGCGCGTACTCGACGACCTGTGGAAAGATCACCTGTCGACCATGGACCACCTGCGTCACGGTATCCATCTGCGTGGCTACGCCCAGAAGAACCCGAAGCAGGAATACAAGCGCGAGTCTTTCACTCTGTTCCAGGAGCTGCTGGATTCGATCAAGCGCGACGCCATCCGTGTGCTCTCGCACGTTCAGGTTCGCCGCGAAGATCCGGCCGAAGAAGAGGCCCGCCTGCGCCGCGACGCCGAAGCACTGGCCCAGCGCATGCAGTTCCAGCACGAAGAGGTTTCCGCGCTCGAAGAGCCTGAAGCCGAAGGGCAGGACGGCGATGTTGCTGTAGCCGCCGCCCCGGTGCGTGCCGAGCAGAAGATCGGCCGCAATGAGCTATGCCCGTGCGGATCCGGCAAGAAGTACAAACACTGCCACGGTCAGGTCAACTGAGAGCCTGAACACGACTAAGAGCGCGTCGGCCCTGCGGCGTTGAAAGCAGGCTCGCAGGGCTCTAGCTCGCAAGGTCGTGATCAGGTTCTTAACTGAACTGGCTGTAAAATCCTAACGCCGCGAGGGTCTATCCCTTCGCGGCGTTTTCGCATCGAACACGCTGTGCAATTCCACCTAATTCGAGGAGCTTTCCCATGGCTGTTGGTCTTGGCCCGCTGTCTACCCTGCACCCGGTTCCAGGTTTCGAGCTGGGCATCGCCTCCGCCGGCATAAAGCGCCCGGGGCGCAAGGATGTGGTGGTGATGCGTTGCGCCGAAGGCAGCAGCGTGGCGGGCGTGTTCACTCTCAATGCGTTCTGCGCGGCGCCGGTGATCCTGGCTAAAAAGCGTGCTTCCGGTAGCGTGCGCTACCTGCTGACCAACACCGGTAACGCCAATGCCGGCACCGGCGAGCCGGGCCTGCAGAACGCGATGCGCACCTGCGCCAGCCTGGCCAAGCTGGCGGACGTAGACGAAAGCGAAGTACTGCCGTTCTCCACTGGCGTGATCGGTGAGCCGCTGCCGGTGGAAAAGATCGAAGGCGCGCTGCAAGCCGCTCTGGACAATCTGTCCGTGAATAACTGGGCTGATGCCGCCACCGGCATCATGACCACCGACACCCTGCCCAAAGGCGCCAGCCGCCAGTTCACTCACGAAGGCGTGACCGTCACCGTGACCGGCATCAGCAAGGGTGCGGGCATGATCAAGCCGAACATGGCCACGATGCTTGGTTACATCGCCACCGACGCCAAGGTCGCTCAGGGCGTGTTGCAGGATCTGCTGCGCGACGCGGCGAACAAGTCGTTCAACCGCATCACCATCGATGGTGACACTTCGACCAATGACTGCTGCATGCTGATCGCCACCGGCCAGGCGGAGCTGCCGGAGATCACCCAGGCCAGTGGCGCGCTGTTCGCGGCGCTGAAACAGGCAGTCTTCGACGTGTGCATGGAGGTCGCTCAGGCCATCGTGCGGGATGGCGAGGGCGCCACCAAGTTCGTCACCGTGCAGGTAAACGGTGGGGCGACTCATCAGGAATGCCTGGATGTCGGTTACGCCGTGGCGCATTCGCCGCTGATCAAGACTGCACTATTTGCTTCCGACCCCAACTGGGGCCGCATTCTTGCCGCTGTAGGCCGTGCCGGTGTGGCGCAGTTGGACGTTAGCAAGATTGACGTGTTCCTGGGCGATGTATGCATCGCCAGCAAAGGTTGCCGCGCTGCCAGCTACACCGAAGAGCAGGGCTCGGCGGTGATGGCCGAAGAAGAAATCACCATCCGTATCGAGCTGGGCCGCGGCACCTGCAGTGAGACCATCTGGACCACCGACCTGTCCCACGAGTACGTGAAGATCAACGCCGAATACCGCACCTGATCGGATTGCTCGCCGCCAGCGAGATTGCCCTCCAGATCGCGGCACCGCTGGTATTCCGCTCGCGCATGGCCCCATGAGCGAGCGGAATTTGCCTTTGCGGTCGCCGACGGTGAAGCTGTCGTTCTGTCCCTTCCCACCGCTGGAGACGCACATGCCGCTGGAATTGCTGATAGGCAACAAGAACTACTCGTCCTGGTCCTTGCGCGGCTGGCTGCTCGCCGAGCTCAGCGGTGCGGACTACCAGGAAACGCTGGTGCCGCTGTTCCGTGCCGACACCCACGCACGTCTGCTGGCACATTCGCCGACGGCCAAAGTGCCGGTGCTGAAGACCGACGATGCCGGAGTGATCTGGGATTCGCTGGCCATCGCTGAGTATCTGGCAGAGCGTTTTCCCGAAGCCGGCCTGTGGCCGCGCGATGTTGCGGCTCGCGCCATGGCGCGTTCGGCCTGCGCAGAAATGCACAGCGGCTTCGGTGCGCTGCGCAGCCATATGCCGATGGACATGCAGCGCAACGCACCGCTGGTCAGCGTGGTTGATGACGTACAGAACGACATCCGGCGGATCATCGCCCTGTGGGCGGACTGCCGGCAGCGGTTTGGTCAGAGCGGGCCTTATCTGTTCGGTCAGGTCTGCGCCGCTGATGCCTATTTTGCGCCGGTGGCCAGCCGCCTACGTAGCTATGGCGTGCAGTTGCCGGAAGAGGCCGCGGCCTATGTAGACACCATTTTTCAGTGGCCGGCGTTCCAGCGTTGGCTGCAGGCAGCCTTGAAGGAGTGAGCGTGAAACGCGTGCATGTAGCGGCAGCGGTGATTCGTGGTGAGGACGGTCGCATCCTCATCGCCAAGCGGCCCGATGACAAGCATCAGGGTGGGCTCTGGGAATTTCCCGGCGGCAAGGTCGAGGAGGGTGAGGCCGTTCTGGCGGCGCTCTCGCGGGAGCTGCAGGAAGAGCTGACGATTCGCCTCGACAGCGCCCGCCCGCTGATCCAGGTGCGCCACGATTATGCCGACAAGTACGTGTTGCTGGACGTCTGGGAGGTCAGCCGTTTTACCGGCGAGCCCCACGGCGCCGAGGGCCAGCCGCTGGCCTGGGTGACTGCGCGGCAGCTGGGCGATTATGAGTTTCCGGCCGCCAACCGGCCGATCGTCGCGGCCGCGCGCTTGCCCGAACACTACCTGATTACCCCGGACGACCTCGATGGTCCGCAGTTGCTGGCCGGTATCCGCACGGCCATCAGCCAGGGTGTGCGTCTTATCCAGCTGCGTGCACCGGCGATGTTCGATGCCCAGTACCGGGACCTTGCGGTGGATATCCAGGGGTTGTGCGCCGGCAAGGCACAGCTGATGCTCAAGGGGCCGCTGGAGTGGCTCGGCGACTTCCCCGCGGCTGGCTGGCACCTGACGGCTGAGCAGCTGCGCAAATACGCCGCCAAGGGCCGTCCGCTGGCCGTCGATCGCTGGCTTGCCGCATCGTGCCACAGCGCCGAGGAACTGCAACTGGCCACCCAGATCGGTGCCGATTTCGTGACCTTGTCGCCGCTGCAGGCGACCCAGACCCACCCCGACGCCTCACCGCTGGGCTGGGAGCAGGCCAGCACGCTGTTGCAGGGTTTCAACCAGCCCTGCTACCTGCTGGGTGGGGTCGGCCCGCAGCACGGGGAGCAGGCCAGGCAAGCCGGCGCTCAGGGCGTGGCCGGCATTCGCGCGTTCTGGCCCGATCCGCTTCAGTAAAACGCCGCCGCTTGTTCCGAGCGGCGGCAGCACCTACCCTGCGTCGTCTTTCAGGTAAGAGTTTTCTGGCCCATGGCCTCGGTTTTCAACGTCATCCTGCCGGTTTTCGCGCTGATACTCGCTGGCTTCGCCTGCCGTCGGCTGGGCCTGCTGGGCGCCAATGCGGCGTCCGAGATCAACCGCATGGTGGTCTGGCTGTGCCTGCCGGCGCTGCTTTTCGAGGCCATGGCGACCGTGGTCTGGGAACAGATCTGGCAGCCGGGATTCATCCTCGCGTATGGCGTCGGCACGCTGGGAATTTTTGCCGTGGTACTGCTCTGGGGGCTACGCAGCACCGGCAGCCTGGCCGACGCCAGCGTACAAGGGCTCAGCGCCTCCTACGCCAATACCGGCTATATGGGTATCCCGCTGTGCCTGCTGGTGTTCGGTGACGCTGGCATGGAGCCGGCGTTGATCGCCTGCCTGATCGTTATCTGCGTGCTGTTCGCGCTGGCAGTGGTTTGCATCGAGGTTGGCTTGCAGAACGAGAAGAGCGTATGGCTCGCCGTGCGCAAGGTCTTCGTCGCGCTGCTGAAGAACCCCATTGTCATGGCGCCGCTACTCGGCGCCTTGTGGGCCGCAACAGCGCAGCCGTTGCCCGCGCCGCTGCATCAGTTTCTCAAGCTGCTCGCGGGCGCAACCGGCCCATGTGCGCTGATCGCCTTGGGCCTGTTTCTCGCCCAGAAGCAGGCAGGGCCGGAGCAGCGCGGCACCGGCCTGGTACTGATCAAACTGATCGCTCATCCGCTGATTACGTGGGTGCTGGCCGTTTACGTCTTTCGCCTGCCGCCGATGTGGGCGCATGCCGCGCTGCTGCTCAGCGCGTTGCCGACCGGCACCGGTCCGTTCATGCTGGCCGAGTTCTACCGGCGTGAGGGCGCCCAGGTGTCGAGCACCATCCTGCTGTCGACACTCGGATCGTTGCTAACGCTGTCGATCTGCCTGTACCTGATTGCTCCCTGATAAACGCGCTGGAGCGCCGTATGTCCGCAACCGATTCGATTGCCACCCTGAAGCCCAGTACCCTGCATTTGCCCGCTGGCCCGTGGGCGACGGTGCTCGACTGCTTGTGCGCGCATTTCCCGGCGATTTCGCGAGAGGTCTGGCTGGAACGAATAGCAAGGGGGCGGGTGCTGGATGCGCAACGAGCGCCGATTGGTGTCGACCATCCGTATCAGGTCGGCCTGCGTGTGCATTACTTTCGCGAGGTGCCAGCCGAGCCGCATATCCCGTTCGACGAGGCCATCGTGCATGCCGACGAGCATCTGTTGGTAGCCGACAAGCCGCACTTCCTGTCGGTGATGCCAGCGGGTGCCTATGTCGAGCAGACATTGCTGGCGCGCCTGGTCAAACGTACCGGCAATCCGGACCTTGTGCCGCTGCACCGCATCGACCGGCACACCGCCGGGCTGGTGCTGTTCTCCACCAACCCGCAGAGCCGCGGGCGTTACCAGGCGCTGTTTCGCGAGCGCAACATCGACAAGCGTTACGAGGCGCTGGCGGCTCCGCTGCCGCACCTTGAATTTCCCTTACTGCGCGAGACCCGGTTCGAGGCGGGCGAGCCGTTCTTTCGCATGCGCGAGGCGCCGGGCGTGGCCAACACCCGAACACGTATCGAGGTCATCGAGCGGCGTGCGGACTGCTGGCTCTACGGTCTCGAGCCGGTCACCGGCAAAAAGCACCAGCTGCGCGTGCACATGGCAGCGCTGGGTGCGGCGATCCTCAACGATCCGTTCTACCCCGAGGTCAGCTGCGCCGAGGGTGCGCCGGACGATTACAGCCGGCCACTGAAGCTGCTGGCCCGCGGGCTGTCGTTCGCCGACCCCTTGAGCGGTGAGCTTCGCCGGTTCGAGAGCAGCCTCAACCTTTAGCGGCTGCCTGCCAGAGCACTTCGGCGATGCCTTGGCGCGTGGCGATCAGCCGCGCTGCCACGAACAGCAGGTCGGACATGCGGTTGATATACGCCAGTAACTCACTGCGCAGCGGCTCGATGGCATGCAGCTGCCCACAACGGCGTTCGGCCGTACGCGCGCTGCTGCGACACAAGTGGGCCTGGGCGATCAGCCGGGAGCCGCCAGGCAGGATGAAGTTGGTGAGCGGGCCGACCTCCTCGTTCCAGCGGTCGATGGCTGCTTCCAGTCGCTCGATTTCTGCCGCCTGCAGGGCCTGGTAGTCTGGCATCGCCAGTTCGCCACCGAGGTCGAACAGACGGTGCTGGCAAGGCGACAACACCTCGATCAGCTCGTCGAGCCCCGGGCAGCTGCTCCGTTCCTCGCTGAGGTCCGCCAACAGCAGGCCGAGCTGGCTGTTCAGCGTATCCACTTCGCCGATGGCTTCGATACGCGGGTGATCCTTGGCGACGCGGCGGCCGTCAGCCAGGCCGGTTTCTCCGGTGTCACCAGTGCGCGTGTAAATTTTCGACAGTCGATAGCCCATGGGATCTCCGAGGCGCGGGTTCAGTTGCTGACACCGAGGGGCAGGCGCAGGGTGAAGCAGGTGCCCTGGCCGGTGCGTGACTGCACTTCCATCTGCCCCTTGTGATTGTTGGTGACGATGAAGTACGACACGGACAGGCCCAGGCCGGTGCCCTGGCCGACTTCCTTGGTGGTAAAGAAGGGTTCGAAGATGCGCTTGCGTACGGCTTCTGGAATGCCCACTCCGTTATCTTCTACCTGCACTTCGGCCCACGGCGGCGCCAGGCGTGTGCGCAGAATTATCTTGCCCGGCGCGCTGTCGTCATCGCGCAAGTGAAGGGCCTGAGCGGCGTTCTTCAACAGGTTGAGCAGCACCTGTTCCAGTTCGTTGGCGATGCCGGGGATTGGCCCCAGTTCCAGGTCAAACTCGCGTTCGATCAGCAGGCTCTTGAAGTCGAAGCTCTCGGTCAGGTCGAAATCATTGCTGGCGATCTCCACCGCCTGGTCGATCAATGCCGGCAATTGGCAAGGCGCCAGCTGGCGGTTGCTCAGGCGGCTGAAGCTGAGCATGTGGGTAACGATCTTCGCGGCGCGCGTGCCGGCCTGCTGAATGCCGTCGAGCAGGGTAGGAACCTCCCGGGCGGTTAGGTAGCCGTCGATGGCCTGCAGACTCACGCCGGCCAGTTCGGCCTGCTCCTGATTGCGCGGCAGCTCCGGGGACAACCGCCGGCGGATGTTCTGCACATTATGCAGGATAGCGCCCAACGGGTTATTGATCTCGTGGGCCATGCCGGCCGCCAACCCGCCCACCGAGAGCATTTTCTCCGACTGCACCATGACCTCTTCGAGGTTCAGGCGCTGGGTGATGTCGTCGATGCGGATCACCACGCCACGGCCGATGCTGCCGATCAGCGGGTAGAAGGTCAGGGCATAGTGGTGTGGCTCGTCATCGCGAATCCAGGTCACCCGTTCGATCTTCTCGACCCGATGCTGCTCGGCGGTACGCTTGAGCTTGGACAGGTAGGGCTTGAGCAGCGGGAAGGCGAGGAACACCGGCTGGTTGACCGCTTCGTCCAGCGAGGTGCCGGAGAGCGCGCTGGCTTCCTGATTCCACTGCGCCACGTAGAGCTGTTCATCGAGGGCAATCAGCGCTGAAGGCATGGAGTCGATGATGCTATTGAGGTAGTTCTGGAAACCGGTGAGTTTCTTCTCGATCTTGCTGCGCACCTGCACTTCGAGTTCTAGCTTGCGGTTCGACAGGCGGGTTTCCTCGGCCAGTCCCTGAGCCTGATTGTAGGCCTCTTCGGAATCATCACGGGCACGCTTGAGCTGCTGCTCGCGGGCTTCGATGCGCGTCAGCATGGTGTTGAATGCCTCGGCGAGGCTGCCGATTTCGTCCTGGTTACCGCGCCGGGCACGCAGTGAATAGTTCTCTTCGCGGGTCACCTGGCGGGTCAGTTCCTCCAGGCGCTTGATCGGGCTGGTGACCAGCCGGCGGATCTGCCGCGCCACGAGCAGCCACAGCACCAGGCTGAAGCCGAGAATCACCAGGCTGGCGGTCAGCGTGCCGGTGTAGAAGGCGCCAGGCAGCTCGCTGGAGGCGACCAGCAGCAGGTAGCCTGGAGGTGCGTCGAGCTGGGGCAGTTCGACCAGTTGATTGGCGCGAAACTCGCCAAGGCGCCAGTCATCCAGTTCGACGACCCGGGAAGGCAGCTGTAGTTTTTCGCCGCGCTGCAGTTGCGCCAGGCTATCGCCGTTGGCGTCGTAGATCACTGCCGCACGCAGCGGCGCGTAACCATCGAGACGCCTGAGCAAGTCGTCGGCGGCCTGGGCTGAACTGAGCGCCTCGCGGCTCAGAGCGGGGCTGGCAATCAGCCGGCTGAGGGTTTGCAGAGCCTGGGGCGCCACGCTTTCCTGGGAGATCCAGTAGGCGGCACTGATGAAAGTCAGGTTGGCCACCACCAGCACCGCCGTCAGTAACACCAACAGGGCAGCGAGCAATTTACGGCCAACGGGTAGATTTTTCAGGCGGTGGCGCAGGCGCATGGGGCTATATCGTGACGGCGGGCAGAGGTGCAGGTTAGCGCGCGTCTCAGTGGTGCGGCAATCCGCAGCTGCCCAAGTGTGCCTGCAAGCGGTGATGAATCACTTGTAGGCGTGGCAGCCTCAGCCCGGCCTTCGAGCCTGCATTGCAGGCATAGCCCAGCAGGTAGCTGATCTCGGTGCGACGTTTGGCGGCGACGTCCTGGTACATGGAGGAGTAGTTGGTCGCTGTGGCCTGGATCACCCGCCAGACATCCTCGCGCAGGTCTGCCGCGGCCGAAGGCTGTCCGCATGCGGTCAGTAGCTCGATCAGCTCTGCACACAGATCATCGACTTCCCCACGATGCGTCTCGAGCTCGCCGTTGCGGCAGCCGTGCAACACGGTCAGTGGGTTGATCGCGCAATTGAGCGCCAGCTTGCGCCACAGCCGGGAAACAATATCCGTGCTCCAGGTATGGGCGATGCCGCTCTGCTGCAGATCGGCCAACCAGCCCGGTGGCGTCTCATCCGCAGGATCGCCGAGCCAGGTATGGCCCTGGCCGGCGAACACCACGCGCCAGCCACCCTCACGAAAGGCGCCCTCGGTGCTGGAGGCAAATACGCAGCGGCATTGCGGTAGCAGGGCGGCGACTTCGTCCTGGCTGCCCAGGCCGTTCTGCAACAGGATGACCTCAGCGCCTGGTTGAAGGCGGTGAGCGACATGCTTGATTGCGTTCGCTGCGTCATAGGCTTTGCAGGCCAGCAGCAGTCGCTGGATCGGTGTGTCGCTATCGACGCTGTCCGCCGGGATGGCGTAGCGGGTGGCGTGGTCATGCTCGACCAGGGTGATAGCGCCAACCTGGCGATAGCTTGCCAGGCGCTGCGGATCGCGGAGGATAAGGTTTATTGGCACGCCTGCACGATGCAGGCGTGCAGCCCACACGCTGCCGAGGCTTCCTGCACCGAGCACGTGCCAGGTCATGGGCGGGGCAGGCGTACTGCGGTGACCCGGCCGCTGGCGTGCGCTTCCGGCAACAGGCGGGCGGCAACATCGAGCAGTTGCTGCTGCTCCAGCGGCAGCGCCTTGCTGTCTAGCCCGACCACGGCAAAGCCGGCCTTGAGAGAAATGAAGCCTTCGCTGGTCTTGAAGGCCTTCAGATTGAGGCCTTCATGCAAGCGCTTGAAACTGCTCGGCGCGCATTCGTGCAGATCGTCGAGCAGGGTGATTAGGGCAAAGTGCCGGTCGTCCAGGCTAACCAGCACATCTAATGGCCTAACCAGTTGCTGCAGACGGCGGGCCACACTGCGCAGCAGTTCGGTATAGAACTGCGTGCCGTGGCTACTGATCAGCTCGTCGACGCCTTGGAGACCGATCATCATGTAGCACATCGCACCGCCGCGCGATTCCACCTGGCGCAGGCTGTCGGCAAGTTTCTGCTTCAGGTAGCGGGTATTACCCAGACCGGTCAGCGGGTCGACCAGATTGCGCTCTTCAAGGGAGGCGATGTTCTGCACCAGCAGCGCATTCTCATGAAGCAGGCGCTGCAAGGTATTGCACAGACGATCAGCAGCGAAAACACGCGGCAGCAACTGTTCATTCATCGATGACTTGCTGATGAAGTCATCGACGCCGCGATCAAAGGCTTCGCTAAGCACATTCTCGCCTTCCTTGCCGGTCAGCAGCACGATGTAGGTGTAGTGCTCGGCTGCTTCGTCGAGCTGGCGTACCCGGCCGGTGAGCTCCAGGCCGTCCATCTCGGGCATCAGCCAGTCAGCAAGCAGCACACTGGCGGGGCGTTCTTCAAGGTTGCGCAGGGCCTCGGCAGCGCTGGTGGCAAAGCGTACGTCCTGATAACCAGCTTGACTCAGCGCGCGGCCGATTATGGCGCTGGAGAACTTGGCGTCGTCCACCACCAGAATGCTGAGATGGGGGTTGGGCATGATGGCACTCGTAGGCAAGAAAACAGGTCGAGGAAGAGGAGTAACCAATACAACGCCGAACGGTCTGTATCAGAGCGGATATAATGATCGCGCCAATTATATCGTCAAGTCATGCGCGTGGCTTGCTGAGACGTTATTCACGATCTCGCGAACAGCCAATCAGGCACGGCAATCGGCCGGACTCGCTATGGCAGAGGTCAGCCTGAGCACGGCAGATCGAGAAAACGTTCCCTGCAAAGCTGCGCCCCTATCAGGAGGAATTCCATGCCTTCATTCGACGTGGTGTCGGAGCTGGATAAACACGAACTCACCAACGCCCTGGACAACGCGGCCAAGGAGCTGGAGCGACGTTTCGACCTGCGCGGCAAGTGCAGCTTCGAGACCAAGGACAAGGCCGTCACGCTAACCGCCGAAGCGGATTTCATGCTCGAGCAGATGCTGGAGATCATTCGCTCCTGCCTGATCAAGCGCAAGATCGACGGCCAGTGCATGGAGACCAAGGACGCCTACGCATCAGGCAAGGTGGTCAAGCAGGAGGTCGAGTTCCGCGAGGGCATCGACAAGGAGCTGGCGAAGAAGATCGTCGCGCATATCAAGGACGCCAAGCTCAAGGTACAAGCTGCCATTCAGGGTGAGCAGGTGCGGGTGACCGGCAAGAAGCGCGATGACCTGCAGGAAGCCATCGCCGCCTTGCGTGCCAAGGAATTCGGCATGCCGCTGCAGTTCAATAACTTCCGCGACTGATCGACGCCTGACGCACTGCATCGCTGGAAGCGTTCCACGCTATTGCTGCAGCGCTTAATACGAGGAAACACCTATGGATTTATCCGCTGAATTCGACCACTTGCTGCAGGAATCGCAAGCCTGGTTACCGATGATCATGCACTACGCCAGCCAGCTGCTGCTGGCGGTGGTAACGCTGCTGATCGGCTGGTGGCTCATCAACCGGCTTACCAGCAAGATCAGCGGCCTGCTGGCGGCTCGCAAGGCCGATCCGGCGCTGCATGGCTTTATCGGTAGCCTCGCCAACATCGTGCTGAAGGTGCTGTTGTTGGTCAGCGTCGCCTCGATGATTGGCGTGGAAACCACCTCCTTCATCGCGGCCATCGGTGCTGCCGGCCTGGCCATTGGCCTGGCGCTGCAGGGCAGTCTGGCCAATTTCGCCGGTGGGGTGCTGATCCTGCTGTTTCGTCCGTTCCGCATTGGTGATTGGATCGAAGCGCAGGGCGTAATGGGCACGGTCGACAGTATCCAGATCTTCCACACGGTGCTGCGTACCGGTGACAACAAGACGGTCATCGTGCCCAATGGCAATCTGTCGAACGGCATCATCACCAACTACAACCGTCAGCCGACCCGCAAGGTGGTGTTCGACGTGGGTGTGGATTACGAGGCTGATTTACAGAAAACCCGCGAGGTCCTGCTGGGGCTGGCGGACGATCCTCGCGTGCTGAAAGATCCGGCACCGGTGGCCGTGGTTACCACGTTGGGTGACAGTGCGATCACTGTTTCACTGCGGATCTGGGTGGAAACGCCCAACTACTGGGACGTGATGTTCATGCTTAACGAGCAAGCCCGCGACCGCCTCAGCGCGCAAGGGATCGGCATTCCGTTTCCGCAGCGTGTGGTACGGGTCGTTCAGGAAGTGGCCGCCGAGTAACCGTGTTGTCCGCATAAACCCTGCCAGGCTTGAACTGGCAGGGTTTTTTATTGCTTGTTGTCTGGCTCTGGCTCTGGCTCTGGCTCTGGCTCTGGCACTAGCGACGAGCCGCGTTGCTGGTACCACTGCAAGGCAATCATCAGCAGGGTCGGAATGCCCATCAATGCGGTGAGCAGGAAGAAATCGGCGTAGCCATATTTTTCCACCAATACGCCTGAGTAGCCGCCGATCAGGCGTGGCAGCAACAGCATGATCGAGCTGAGCAGCGCATATTGCGTCGCCGAGAATTTCAGGTTGGTGAGGCTCGACAGGTAGGCGACGAACGCGGCTGTGGCCATGCCGGAGCTGAAGTTGTCGGCAGAGATGGTGAAGATCAGCATCTGCAGATCGGCGCCCATACCCGCCAGCATCAGGAACAGCAGGTTGGTCGCTGCTGACGCGACGCCGCCGATGAACAGGATCGGCATGATGCCGAAACGCACGATCAGCAGGCCGCCAGCGCCAGCGCCAAGCAGCGTCATGATCAGCCCGAACAGCTTGCTGACACTGGCGATCTGGTCCTTGGTGAAGCCCTGGTCGATGTAGAACACGTTGGCCATCACGCCCATCACCGTGTCCGACATGCGATAGGTGGCGATCAGCCCAAGCAGCAGCAGGGCTTGCCAGCGGTAGCGCAGGATGAAGTCGTTGACCGGCGTGAGTACCGGCGCCAGGCCGCGGCGGCCGAAGGTGGACAGGCACAGGCAGGTGAGCGTGGTGTAAAGAATCGCGCGCAGGAACGCACGGTCTTCGAGCAGAAGGTCCCACAGGGTGGCTTCGCCGGTGATCAGGCTGGGGAAGTCGGTGTTGTAGAGCTGGGTGAACATCGCCGGTACCGAAACCAGCAGCACGATCAGCACCAGCACCGAGGCGATCTGGTGGCTGAAACCGTACTTGGCGGCGGCCAGTTGGGTCTTCAGCGAGACATCCGGCTCCTTCATCCACAGGCTGGTCAGCAGGCCAGGCAGCATCATCAGCGCAAACAACAGATAGGTGCCGGCCCAGGCTGCGTGCTGGTAGAGCAGCACGGTCGAACCCAGGCCTTCAGCGACATACAGCGCTCCCGCCGTGGCCAATAACGCGGCGACGCGGTAGCCAGCCATATAGCTGGCAGCCAGCGCCGCCTGGCGGGTGTCATCGACGATTTCTAGGCGGTAGGCATCGACGGCGATGTCCTGGGTGGCCGAAGCAAAGGCCACCAATACTGCCAGAGCGATCAGCCAGGTCAGGTGGGTATGCGGGTCGCACAGCGCCATGCCGGCCAGGCCAATGGCAATCAGTATCTGCGACAGTACCAGCCAGGAGCGCCGGCGGCCGAGCTTGCCGAGCAGCGGCAGGCGCCATTGATCCAGCAGGGGCGACCACACCCATTTGAAGGCGTAGGCGAGCCCGATAAGGCTGGCGAAGCCAATGGTTTCCCGCGCAACGCCTGCTTCGCGCAGCCACACGGAGAGCGTTGAAAACACCAGCATGTAGGGCAGGCCGGCGGCGAATCCGAGCACCAGTAGAACCAGTGTCGAGGGACTGGAATAGGCAGCGATCGCGTCGCGCCAGCTTTTACGATGCATTGGGCAGGGTCGGCCTGGAGGGAGGGAGCATGAACAAATGGCGCACTCTAGGGGCTAGGATCGGGTCAGTGCAAGCTGACAGCGCAACGCTGGTGTCGGCAACAGGCTTATTGCGCCGAAGGGCGCCAGCCATGGCGGCGGATATCCACCCGGTCATTGTGGGATAGCACCCCTTCGACGCGCAATCGGGCGCGTTGTTCAACGCCGCTCGGGCTGCCGTCTGCCAGGCTCAGGCGGCCGCCAGCAGCGACCACCCGGTGCCACGGCAGGCTGGTGCCGTCAGGCAGTTGGCTCAAGGCGCGGCCTACCCAGCGCGCAGCGCGGCCCAGGCCGGCCATGGATGCCAGTTCGCCATAGGTCACGACCTTGCCTTCCGGCACTTGAGCGAGCGCCAGGTACAAGGCGTCGCGTCGGGCCTGCAGATCGGTAACGGCCAGTGGCGCGTTGTCACTCGCCTGTCGTGTGGTCATGGCAGGCTCCTGTCTATAAATGGCGTGCAGAGCGGCGGTTTCGACGCCAGTCGTGAACTCGCATGGATTCCGTCGGTCATTTCTTGCTCATATATCGGGTATGCGGATAATGCCCGATTTACCGCGAACCGGAGCATCAACACCCGCTTATGTTTACTCGAACTCTTTTGTGCGTGAGCCTCAGCGCGGCAGCGATGCCCCTCATGGCAGACACCGTCTGGATGAAGAACGGTGACCGACTGACCGGAACAATCAAACTCCTCGACGGCGGCAAGCTGTTGCTGGAGACCGATTACGGCGGCTCCATCCCGTTGAGCTGGAGCAAGATTGCTACGTTGGAAAGCGATCACGAGCTGCTGGTCAAGGAAAATGAAATCACTGGCGAACGCGCCAAATCCCTCCTCGCTTCTGACGAAGGCAAGGTCACGCTGGCCAACGGCGATACGCCGAAGACCGTCGAGCTGGCCAGCATCAAGCAGATCATGAAGCCTAAGCCCTTTGTCGAAGACTTCCTGTGGAAGGGCAATGTCGATGTGGCCATGGACTACAAGCGCGCCGAGAGTGACACCGACGACTACGACGTCGACCTCAAGACCCAGGCGCGGCACGGCAAATGGCGTCACAACGCCACGGTGGATTACAACCGTGAGCTCAGAAATGACGTGGTCAGCACCGACAATTGGGGTACCGAGTACGCCCTAGATCGCTTCCTTGACGAGCAATGGTTCTGGCAGGGTCGTTTGGAATACAAACGCGACAAGATCGAAGACCTCGCTCGCGAGCGTACCGTCGGCACTGGTCCGGGTTACCAGTTCTGGGACAACGAGCTCGGCGCACTCTCGGTTGCCAGTCTGCTTAACCGTACCGACTACGAATACGCTGACGGCGAGAAGGACAACTTCTATGCCATCAGCATGCGCTGGGACTACAACCGTTATCTGGTCGGCAAGACGTTCGAGCTATTCAGTACTGGCGAAGTTGGCAAGCCGCTGTCAGGGGTTGCCGACTATTCTCTGGATGCCGAAGTGGGCCTGCGCTACAAGGTCACGGATTGGGCATCGCTCAATATGAAGGCCTCGAAAGATCAGGTCAGCGGCTCGGACGGCGACAAGGACGAGACCCGTTACACCGTTGGCTTTGGCGTGGGCTGGTAACCGTCCGCGAGCAATAGCAAAAAGCCCCGCATCAAGCGGGGCTTTTTTATGGCTGATGTAATGGATGCTACATGCGCACGCCACCGTCTAGTTCGAGAATGCGCCCGGTGAAATAGTCGTTCTCCAGCAGGAAGGCGACCGAGTGGGCAATTTCCCGCGGCTTGCCCAAGCGCTTGAGGGGTATCACTGCGGTCATGCGTTCCAAGGCTTCGGGCTTCATGCTGGCGACCATATCGGTCTCAATGAGGCCAGGCGCGACACCGGCCACGCGGATGCCGTAGCGGGCCAGTTCGCGCGCCCATACCACGGTATCGGCGGCGACCCCGGCCTTGGCGGCCGAGTAGTTGGCCTGGCCGACGTTGCCTGCGCGTGAGACCGAAGAAATGTTGATGATCGCACCCTCGTTCTGCAGCTCGATCATCTTCGCTGCCACTTCGCGGGTACACAGGAACACGCCGGTCAGGTTGACGTCGATCACCGATTGCCACTGCGCCAGACTCATCTTGCTCATTTCGCCGTCTTTGACCTTGATAGTCAGGCCGTCGCGCAAAATGCCGGCATTATTGACCAGCCCGTTGATCGAGCCGAAGTCCTCGGCGATCTGTGTGACGGTCTGGATGACCTGTTCCTCGCTGGCGACGTTGCACAGGTAGGTGCGCGCCTGGACCCCCAGCGCGCGGCACGCGGCAGCGGTCTCATCGAGCTTTTCCTGATTGAGGTCGACCAGCGCCAGGCGCACCCGTTTTTCCGCGAGGTATTCGGCCATGGCCCGGCCAAGCCCCTGACCGCCGCCGGTGATTATGATGACCTTGTCTTCGAGCTGCATGCCAATCCCCTTCGAATAGTTGGCGGGATGCCGTGAGCAGACTGTAGCGATTATCCTAGGTGCTTGTCTGCGTCCATCAGGAGTCGTGATATGAGCGAGCAAGCCAAGCGTCAGGCCCGGGAGCTGCTGCTCCGGGAATACCGGGGCGTGCTGTCGACCCAGTCCAAAGCCATGCCAGGCTTTCCCTTCGGCTCGGTGGTGCCTTATTGCCTGGATGCCCAAGGCTGGCCGTTGATCCTGATCAGCCGCATCGCCCAGCACACCCACAACCTCAAGGTCGATGGCAAATGCTCGTTGCTGGTCGCCGAGCGCGGTGCTGACGACGTGCAGGCAGTAGGCCGTCTGACACTGCTCGCAGAAGCCAGAATGCTTGATGAGGCGGCTGACATCGCGGCAGCGGCTGAGCGTTATTACCGCTACTTCCCTGAGTCGCGCGGCTATCACGACGCCCATGACTTCGATTTCTGGCGCCTGCAACCCGTGCGCTGGCGCTATATCGGCGGTTTCGGCGCGATTCACTGGCTCGATGAGGTAGCGCAGGCCAATCCGTTCGCCGGCGACACCGAGCTGCGCATGCTCGAGCATATGAACAGCGACCATGCCGATGCCATCGCGCATTATGTTGCGCTGAGCGGCCTGCCGCTTACGGAGCCGGCGCAGATGGTGGGTATCGACCGAGAGGGCTTTCACCTGCGTATCGGGCAAAGCCTGCATTGGCTGGCCTTTCCAATATCCTGTAACACTGCAGGAGAGGTGCGCGAAGCCCTTGTACGTCTGGCGCGGGCAGATGCCTGGCCAACAGAATTCGAGACTTCAGCTTGAATTAAGCGCATTCACCCATACTTCAGTCCTACTGGAAGTCGTTCTTCCGTTAAGGAAACCGTGATGCGCATTTTCATGTTGTTGTTGCTGCTGTTCCCGATTCTCGAGCTCACCGTGCTGATCTCGGTGGGCAGTGCTATCGGCGTGCTGCCGACCATCGCTTTGGTGATTGCCACGTCGATCTTCGGCGGTCTGGTGCTGCGTATCGCCGGTATCACCACCGCCTGGCGGGCCCGTGAACGGCTTGCCCGCGGCGAAATGCCTGATCAGGAAGTGCTGCAGGGCGTGATGATGGCGGTCGGTGGCGGCCTGCTGCTGCTGCCAGGTTTCATTACCGACATCATTGGTGTGCTCTGCCTGTTTCCGGGCACCCGCCGTTTGCTGATCGGTCGTATGCGCCGCCGTGCTGCCGAGCAGGCCGAGCGCCGACGTGCCTTCGCTGATGATCTGGCGGCGCGCAATGGACAGCCTGGCCCCGGTGCGAGCAAGCCGAACGTGCTGGAAGGTGAATACGAGCGTCGCGACTGATCGAGTCGCTACGCCACTGCAAGCCCTGGGTTGGCCCACGCCAGCCTGGGGTTTTTCGCTTCTGTAGCGGTGATTTGCAGACGCTGCGCGAAGAAAATTTTTCCGCCCCGCCCTTGAATTGCTCTTGATCGACCTTATGTAGCGGTCACCGCAAGGTTTTTTCAGCGTTCTGCGCTGAAACATATTTCGGTGCTACGTGTAATGCGCAGCGCCATGATCCTGCCGGTGAGAACACCGGTTGAAGTCAACAACTATTGGGAGAGATCGACAATGAAGCTTCGTCCTTTGCATGACCGCGTCGTGATCCGTCGCAGCGAAGAAGAAACCAAAACCGCTGGCGGTATCGTGCTGCCGGGCTCGGCTGCCGAGAAGCCGAATCAGGGCGAAATCGTTGCTGTAGGTACTGGCCGTGTTCTGGATAGCGGTGAAGTCCGCGCGCTGGCCGTCAAGGTCGGTGACAAAGTGGTTTTCGGCCCGTATTCGGGCAGCAACACCGTCAAAGTAGACGGCGAAGACCTGCTGGTGATGAGCGAGAACGAAATCCTCGCTGTCGTCGAAGCCTGATTTCCCGCGAATCTCCGTTTAACCGTCAAGAATTGAGGATCAATTTCCA
This sequence comes from Phytopseudomonas seleniipraecipitans, assembly GCF_900102335.1. Classification (GTDB taxonomy): domain Bacteria; phylum Pseudomonadota; class Gammaproteobacteria; order Pseudomonadales; family Pseudomonadaceae; genus Aquipseudomonas; species Aquipseudomonas seleniipraecipitans. Next base: position 382,046 of record NZ_FNBM01000002.1, on the reverse strand, counting down.
TGGCTGCTAAAGAAGTTAAATTCGGCGACTCCGCCCGTAAGAAAATGCTCGCCGGTGTGAACGTCCTGGCTGATGCCGTTAAAGCGACCCTGGGCCCGAAAGGCCGTAACGTGGTACTGGAAAAGAGCTTCGGTGCTCCGACCATCACCAAGGACGGCGTTTCCGTCGCCAAAGAAATCGAGCTGAAAGACCGTTTCGAAAACATGGGCGCTCAGTTGGTCAAGGACGTTGCGTCCAAGGCCAACGACGCTGCTGGTGACGGCACCACCACCGCTACCGTTCTGGCTCAGGCCATCGTCAACGAAGGCCTGAAAGCCGTCGCTGCCGGCATGAACCCGATGGACCTGAAGCGTGGTATCGACAAAGCCACCATCGCCATCGTCAAAGAGCTGAAGAATCTCTCCAAGCCGTGCGCTGACACCAAGGCGATCGCTCAGGTTGGCACCATCTCTGCCAACTCCGACGACTCCATCGGCCAGATCATTGCCGAAGCCATGGAAAAAGTCGGTAAAGAAGGCGTAATCACCGTTGAAGAAGGCTCGGGCCTGGAAAACGAACTGTCCGTCGTAGAAGGCATGCAGTTCGATCGTGGTTACCTGTCCCCGTACTTCATCAACAAGCCGGACACCATGGTGGCCGAGCTGGACAGCCCGCTGCTGCTGCTGGTCGACAAGAAGATCTCCAACATCCGCGAAATGCTGCCGGTGCTGGAAGCTGTTGCCAAAGCTGGCCGTCCGCTGCTGATCGTTGCTGAAGATGTTGAAGGCGAAGCGCTGGCGACTCTGGTCGTCAACAACATGCGCGGTATCGTCAAGGTCGCTGCCGTCAAGGCGCCGGGCTTTGGTGATCGTCGCAAAGCCATGCTGCAGGACATCGCCATTCTGACTGGCGGTACCGTCATCTCCGAAGAAGTCGGCCTGAGCCTGGAAAGCGCTACCCTTGAGCACCTGGGTCAAGCCAAGCGTGTTGTCCTGAACAAGGAAAACACCACCATCATCGACGGCGCTGGCCAGCAGGTCGACATCGAGTCGCGCGTTGCGCAGATTCGCAAGCAGGTCGAAGACACCTCGTCCGACTACGACAAAGAGAAGCTGCAAGAGCGTCTGGCCAAACTGGCTGGCGGTGTTGCTGTGATCAAGGTCGGTGCCGGTACCGAAGTTGAAATGAAAGAGAAGAAAGCCCGCGTTGAAGACGCCCTGCACGCAACCCGCGCAGCCGTCGAAGAAGGCGTGGTACCTGGCGGTGGCGTAGCACTGGTTCGTGCTCTGCAGGCTATCGCCGAGCTGAAAGGCGACAACGAAGACCAGAACGTCGGTATCGCTCTGCTGCGTCGCGCTGTTGAAGCGCCGCTGCGTCAGATCGTTGCCAACGCCGGCGACGAGCCGAGCGTGGTGGTCGACAAGGTCAAGCAGGGTTCCGGCAACTACGGCTACAACGCTGCAACCGGCGTCTATGGCGACATGATCGAGATGGGTATTCTCGATCCGGCCAAAGTCACTCGTTCCGCGCTGCAAGCTGCTGCTTCCATCGGTAGCCTGATGATCACCACCGAAGCGATGATCGCTGAAGTGGCTGACGACAAAGGCGCCCCGGCTATGCCGGACATGGGCGGCATGGGTGGCATGGGCGGCATGATGTAAGCCACCCGGCACCAGCTGTAAGAAGAACCCCGCGCTTGCCGCGGGGTTTTTTTTGCCTGTTATCTGGGGGCGTGAGTGAAAGGCGGTGACTGCGACCGAATTCGCGAGGGCATACCGTTCGTCTTGCTAACCGTTGCATTGCACTATTGTGATCTAGTGTTAGCCAACGTTGTTGGCTTCACTATCAAGAGGTTGCGATCGTGAGATTAGAAATAGCGCGAGGTATGTTTCTTGTCGCTGCGCTCAGCGTGTCGGTGTTCGCGGCCGCCTCCTGGTATGAACCCGGACATGGCGTGGTCAACAGTCATGGGCGCAGTTACTGTGTAAACCCCGATCTCAAGCGTGTATCGGCGCCTCAGGTGCAAGCCAATCAGAACCTGCTGTGGCTGATGTTGAGCCTGTCTCAGGGCATGCGACCGCAAGGCTGATTACCTGTCCTCTGATATCGCTGACAAAACAGTGAATTTCTCCGTACCTGGAAAACTCCGATACCCTGCGCAGTGATCCGATCAGATCGGCCAGCCTCAGGGGGAAAGAGCATGTCCACTCAGCAGCTTCTCGGCGAACGCTTCAGCCAACTGCATCGGCAGGACGGTCTGCTGATAATGCCCAACCCGTGGGACGCCGGTTCGGCAAAGATGCTCGCCGGTCTCGGCTTCCAGGCTTTGGCGACCACCAGTGCGGGCCTCGCATTTTCCTTGGGTCGGCGCGATGCCGAAGGCGCGGTGTCGCGCGACGAGGCGTTGGCCAACGCCCATGACATCGTGGCGGCCACTGCACTGCCGGTCAGTGCGGACCTGGAAAACGGTTACGGCGATGGCCCCGAGGACTGCGCGCACACGCTGCGTCTGGCCGCCGCTGCGGGGCTGGTCGGCGGCTCTATCGAGGACGCTACGGGCCGCGCCGATGCACCTATCTACGCATTCGAATTGGCGGTCGAGCGCATTCGCGCCTCGGCGGCTGCGGTGCGCAGCCTGGACTTTCCGTTCACCCTGACCGCGCGCGCAGAAAATTATCTGCACGGTTGCGCTGATCTGGATGACACCATTCGCCGCCTGGTGGCCTACGCCGAGGCAGGCGCCGACGTGCTCTACGCACCGGGCCTGACCCAGCGCGACGAAATTGTGGCGGTGGTGCAGGCCGTGGCGCCGCGCCCGGTCAACGTGCTGGTCGGCTCACCCAGCCTGCGCTTGTCACTGGACGAGTTGGCCGAGCTCGGCGTCAAGCGCGTCAGTCTCGGCTCCAACTTGGCGCGTGTGGCCTACGGTGCGTTTCTGCAAGCGGCAACGTTGCTGGCCGATTCGGGCGATTTGCGCGGGGCGCACGAGGCACTGCCGTTCGACCGCATCAACGATCTGTTCCGCGGCTGAGCGTGCGCCAGTTTCTGATCGCCTTATTGTTGTTCGTGCTGGTGGGCGGCCCGCTGGCGCTGTACCGGCAATGGATTGACGTGCCGCCACGCTGGAACCCCTGGGCACCGCTGGATCTGCGCGATACGCCGAACTGGCTGACCGATTACAAGCTGCGCCGTCTGCAGGACGACCCGGCGCTGTGCCGCACAGTGCTGGATACCTCATCGCTGCGCTACGTGACGCTGCAGGACAGCACACCAGCAGCCGATTGCCCGCTGACCAACACCGTGCGGGTGCAGGGCAGCGAGGTGCGCTTGAGCAGCAGCTTCATCGCTACCTGTCCGGTGGCGGCAGCATTCGCATTGTTCGAACGACATGGCTTGCAGCCCGCCGCTCAACAGCGCTTCGGCCAGCGCGTCACGCAGGTCGATCATGTCGGCAGCTTCGCCTGCCGCACCATTGCCGGCAGCCAACGACGCAGCCAGCACGCCTCGGCCAACGCGCTGGATATCGTCGGCTTTCGCCTGGCAGATGGCACTCGGATCAGCGTGCTACGCGACTGGCCGGGCAGCGATAACAAGTCGTTGTTCCTGCGCCAGGTGCAAAAGGCCGCCTGCGACAGCTTCAACACCACGCTGGGCCCGGATTACAACGCCGCGCACCGCGACCATTTCCATCTGGACATGGGCCTGTTCCGCATGTGCCGCTGAGCGCTCAGCCGACCAGGCGCTGTTGCAGCGTCAGGCGCCCGAGCAGCAGTTCCCAGGGTTCCAGCGCTTCCTCGAGCAGCGGATTGGTGGCGGCGTTTTCGCTGTCGCCAAGCGGGGCCAGCAATTGCGGTTGCAAGGCCAACTGATCGAAAAGCTGATCGCTGTCGGCGTCGTTCAGCGAGCAGTTGAATTGACGCTGGATCATCACGTCTTCGAGCGTGCGAACGCCCAGTGAGGGGGCGATGTCCGCCGGTGCTTGGCTGGCTGCTGCGGGTGCGGCCTGCGGCGGCTGCATCGACAGCAGCACGCTGCGTAGAATCTGGTCATACAGCGCCGCACCGGCACTCGATGGTGTACCAGCTTTCTGAGCGGCGACCCGGGTGTCGCCGGGTATCTGGGAGATGACATCGAACATCGAACGGCTGGCTCTGGCAAACTATCGCATCACAGGCTATCGGCCGCTCGATGCCTGAGTTGAGCCTTTCTACCGTTATCGATGGACGATCCACAATGAGCGAAGCACCCACCGCCGCGCGTATCCGCATGGAGGCCTTGGCGCCACATCTGCACGAGGCCGCGCAGCAATGGGCGCAACGCCTTGGGCTGGCGTTCGACGATGTAGACGCGGGGTTTGCCTTGCAGCTGGGCGAGGCCGGCCTGCAGCTTGCCGAACTCGGCCCACAGGCGCCGGGGCCGGTACGCGTGGATTTTGTCGAGGGCGCCGTGGCGCATCGCCGCCAATTTGGTGGTGGTGCCGGGCAGATGATCGCCAAGGCCGTTGGTATTCAGCAGGGGATTCGTCCCGCCGTGCTGGATGCCACCGCAGGGTTGGGGCGTGATGCGTTCGTGCTGGCCAGCCTTGGCTGTACGCTCAGTCTGATCGAGCGTCAGCCATTGATCGGCGCTTTGCTGGAAGACGGCCTGCAGCGTGCAGCCATTGATAATGAGGTGGCAGCCATCGTCGCGCGCATGCGTTTGCTGCAAGGCAACGCGATTTCGATCATGGCCGATTGGCAGGACGAAGCGCCCCAGGTGATCTACCTCGACCCGATGTTTCCCCACCGCGACAAGAGCGCGCTGGTGAAGAAGGAAATGCGCCTGTTCCGGCCCTTCGTCGGTGACGATCCGGACGCCCCGGCGCTGCTCGCCGCGGCGCTCAATCTGGCCAGTCATCGTGTGGTGGTCAAGCGCCCGCGCAAGGCGCCGATCATCGAAGGCGCCAAGCCGGGCTATGCGCTGGAAGGCAAATCCAGCCGCTACGACATTTACCCGCTCAAGAAGCTCACGCCTTGAGCGGGCGCGGCTTCGGCCCGGCAGGTTGAACACCAGCGGCTGCCAAGCGTGACCGCTCTTCGCGCAACCTGAACGATTTCCGGACGCTTACCTCAGATTTTGAACGGATGCATGAGACATCCGAGCAAACCGAGGTAGCCCCATGAGCGAGACCACCACCGACGGCGCCGAGCGCCGTACGATTTCCCTGTCGCTGAACGGCAGCCCCCTGCAGGTCGATGTCTACCCGTGGATCACCGCGCTTGACCTGCTGCGCGAACAACTCGACCTGATCGGCACTAAAAAAGGCTGTGACCACGGCCAATGCGGTGCCTGCACGGTGCTGCTTGATGGTCGCCGGGTGAATGCCTGTCTGACCCTCGCGGTGATGCTCGACGGCCACCAGCTGACCACCATCGAGGGCCTGGCCGACGGCGATGAGCTACATCCCATGCAGCGTGCCTTCGTCAAGAACGACGCCTTCCAGTGCGGTTATTGCACGCCGGGGCAGATCTGCTCTGCGGTCGGTTTGGCGGGCGAAGGGCGGATCAAGGATGCCAGCGACATTCGCGAGCGAATGAGCGGCAATCTGTGCCGCTGCGGCGCGTATAGCAACATTCTGGCGGCCATTGAAGAAGCGCTGCCCGAGACAGCCAAGGCGGTGCGCTCATGACGCCTTTCGCTTACAGCAAACCCGCAGGCATCGACGAAGCCGTTCGCCTGGCCGGGCCAGACAGCCAATTCATCGCCGGCGGTACCAACCTTGTCGACCTGATGAAGGAAAACCTTGTCAGACCCAAACGGCTGATCGACATCAACGCCTTGCCCCTGCGCAATGTCGAGACCACGGCGCAAGGTGGTTTGCGCATCGGTGCGCTCGTCAGCAACGCTGACCTGGCCTGGCACCCGGAGGTGGAGCGGCGCTATCCGTTACTCAGCCAGGCGCTGCTGTCCGGTGCCTCGCCGCAGTTGCGCAACATGGCCAGTGCCGGTGGCAACTTGCTGCAGCGCACCCGTTGCCACTATTTCTACGACAGCCAGGTGCCCTGCAACAAGCGCGAACCGGGCAGCGGCTGTCCTGCGCGTGATGGCCTCAATCGCTATCACGCCCTGTTCGGCGCCAGTGACCAGTGTGTGGCGGTGCATCCTTCTGACTTCTGTGTAGCGCTTGCGGCACTCGATGCCGAGGTGGTGATCATCGGTCCCGAGGGCGAGCGTCGGGTTCCGTTTGGCGAGTTTCATCGCCTCCCGGGCGATACCCCGCAGCAGGACACCGTGCTGCAAGCGGGCGAGCTGATACTGGCGATCGAGTTGCCCGGCGAAGATTTCTCCGCGCACAGCGCTTACCTGAAACTGCGCGATCGCGCCTCGTTCGCCTTCGCGCTTGTGTCGGTAGCCGCTGCCCTTGAGCTGGAGGGCAATGGGCAGATTCGCCAGGCCCGTCTGGCGCTGGGCGGGGTCGCCCACAAACCCTGGCGGCGCAAGGAAGTGGAAGACGGCTTGATAGGCTCGCAGGCGACTGCCGAGCGGTTTGCCGAAGCTGCCGATCAGCTGTTGAAAGACGCGCAACCACTGGCCCACAACGGCTTCAAGGTGGAGCTGGCGAAACGCGCCATCGTTCGAGCCCTGACGACCGCAGCGCAAGGAGTCCGCCCATGAATGCGCGAACGCTTGGCAAACCCCTCGACCGCGTCGACGGCCCGCTGAAGGTCAGCGGTCAGGCTCGTTATGCTGCGGAATACCCCGCCGACGGGCTGTTACATGGCAGCGTGATCTGCAGCGTCATTGCACGTGGACGCATAGTGCGGATCGATGCATCTGCTGCCGAGGCGCTTGAGGGGGTGTCGCTGGTGCTCAGCCATCTGAATCGCCCGCCGCTGGCTCAGGACGACGAGAGCTACGAGGATGACGACGCGGCCGATGGTTCGCCGTTTCGTCCGCTGTTCAATGAGCGCATCCGTTACAGCGGGCAGCCCGTGGCACTGGTCGTCGCCGATACGCTGGAGCTTGCTCGCCATGCGGCCTCGCTGGTGCGCATCGAGTACCAGCAGCAGCCGCACGAAACTGATCTGCGGCAGGCGCTGGACCGCTCCCACGCAGCCCCGGCGGAGCTGCCGAAGCCGCGCGGCGATGCCGATGCGGCCATCGCCGGCGCCCCGCTTAGCCTGCAGCTGGAATACGAGTTGCCCAACGAATATCACCATCCCATGGAGCCGCATGCCTCGACGGTGATGTATCAGGCCGACGGCAGCCTGCTGGTGCATGACAAGACCCAGGGGCCGCAGAATAGTCAGCAGTACCTTGCCAGCGTGCTCAAGCTCGATCCCAGCCAGGTGCGGGTGCTGTCGTCGTTCGTCGGCGGCGCCTTCGGGTCGGGTCTGCGACCTCAGTATCAGTTGCCACTCGCAGCGATGGCAGCGCTGAAGCTGCAACGGTCGGTACGCGTGACGCTGAGCCGTCAGCAGATGTTCACCTTCGGTTATCGCCCGCGTGCCGTTCAGCGGCTGCAGCTAGGCGCTGCGGCTGACGGCAAGCTGCAAGGCCTGGTACACGAAGTGATTGGCCAGACTTCACGCTTCGAAGACTTCACCGAACACGTCGCCGAATGGTCCGGCATGCTTTACCACTGTGATCACGTGCGCCTGGCGTACCGGCTGGTGCCGCTGGACGTCTACACGCCGCTCGACATGCGTGCGCCCGGCGCCGCGACCGGCCTGTTCGCCCTGGAATCGGCGATGGATGAATTGGCCTGGGCCGCCGGGGTCGATCCGTTGCAACTGCGCCTGACCAACTATGCACAAACCAACCAGAACGAGGGCAAACCGTACTCCAGCAAGGAGTTGCGCGCGTGCTATCAACAGGGCGCCGACGCTTTTGGCTGGAGCACGCGTGACCCGCAGTCACGCAGCATGCGCCAGGGCAATCAATTGGTCGGCTACGGCATGGCTACCGGCGTCTGGGAAGTCATGCAGATGCCGGCCAGTGCCCGCGCCACGCTGACCGCCGACGGTCGGCTGATCGTAGCCAGCGCGACGTGCGACATCGGCCCGGGTACCGCCACGGCGATGACTCAGATCGCTGCCGAAGCGCTGGGCCTTGACCCCGCACAGGTGATCTTCAAACTCGGCGATTCGAGCTTGCCGAAAGCGCCTTTGCAGGGTGGCTCGTTTACCGTGTCGTCGGTTGGCAGCGCCGTGCAGGAAGCCTGCCAGGCGCTGGCCGCGCAGCTCTGCGATGCCGCACGCCAACTGCCGGACGCGCCGTTTACCGATGGCAGCGCGTTGCGTTTCGTCGATGGCCGCGTTCAGCAGGGCGACGACACCCGGCGCGCGGTGGAACTGAGAACCCTGCTGGCTCGTCACGGTAGCCTGGAGGCTGAAGTTCAGGCGCAGCCGAGCAAGCAGCGCGAGCGATATGCCAGCGCCACCCATTCGGCCGTCTTCGTCGAAGTGCAGGTGGATGAGCAATTGGGCACCGTACGGGTAACCCGGGTGGTGAGCGCCATTGCGGCTGGACGCGTGGTGAACCCGAAAACGGCGCGCAGCCAGATTCTCGGCGGTGTGGTGTGGGGCGTCGGCATGGCGCTGCATGAAGAGGCGATGATCGATCATGGATTGGGTCGCTGCATGAACCACAACCTGGCTGATTACCACCTGCCGGTGCATGCCGATATTGGCGATATCGAGGTGATTTTCGTCGAGGAGGAGGACCAGATCGTCAATCCGCTTGGCTCCAAAGGAGTCGGCGAAATCGGCATCGTCGGGGTTGCGGCAGCGGTTGCCAATGCGGTTTATCACGCCACTGGCAAGCGTATTCGCGAGTTGCCGATCACTCTCGACAAGCTGCTCTGATCGATGTTGATACCCGGCGCGTCCCTGGAAGGACGTGCCGGCGATCAGCTGCGCGTGTTGGCAAATACCGTGCAGATGCCAGCATCAATAGACGCGCGCGGATTAATCCTCCATTTAGCGGTGCTTGGTGCTCGAGCGTAACTTGTAGCGTTCACCCGGGTGGATGAGACGCACGTAGCTGATCAGGTGCTCATCGGACCAGGTTCGGCGGATCATCGACAAGCAGGCTGCCCCCGGCGCAATCGCCAGCCACTCGGCGGTCTGCGCGTCAGCGTGTACAGCCTCGACCACATGTTCCACATCGCTGATCGGGCAGCTGGCAACCAGCACCTCGTTGGGGGTTTGCCTGGAGAAGTCGCAGCTCAGGTAGTGCGGCACCCAGCGCGGATTGACGAAGCGATCCTCGAGCTGGATCGGCACGCCGTCTTCCAGGTGCACCAAAATACTGTGGAATACCTCGGCGCCGATGCGCAGACCCAGTTTCAGAGCCACTTCATCGTCAGCAGCGACTGCCTCACTGCGCACGATGTGATTGGCATAGGCATGCCCGCGAGCGCGTACTTCGGAAGCGATGTTCATCACCTCATGCAGCGAGGATTCGGACTTGCGGTCGGTGACGAACGTACCGAGGCCGGCCTGACGAACTAGGTATCCCTGCTGCACCAGATTATTGATGGCCTTGTTGGCGGTCATGCGGCTGACCGAAAAATCCTTGGCCAACCGCTCTTCCGGAGGGATCTGGTGATGCAGCGGATAATCACCGTTGCCGATCCGCTTGAGCAAAAACTCTTCGATTACTTTGTAGCGAGGGGGCGTCGCGCTGGTCACAGGCCCTCCAGGGCGCCATCAAACGGCAGCATGATAGCGCGCCCTCTGCGCCTTGCCATCAGCCGCGGCTGATCGCGGCGCACAAGGCATCCGGTAGGCACTGTGCCGCTGTTCACAGGCTGGGCAGCAGCGAGTTCGGCAGCAAGGCGTTCAGGCAGCCGCTGGCGAGAAGCGCACTGGCCGCTTCGATGTCCGGTGCGAAGAAGCGATCCTCCTGGTAGTACGGCACTTGTGCACGCAGCAGGCCGCGCGCCTGCTCCAGCTTCGCCGAACTCTTCAGACCATGGCGGAAATCCAGCCCCTGGCAGGCGCCCAGCCATTCGATAGCGAGTATGCCGCGCACGTTCTCGGCCATCGGCCAGAGGCGTTTGCCGGCGTTGGGCGCCATGGAGACGTGATCTTCCTGGTTGGCCGAGGTTGGCAGACTGTCGACGCTGGCCGGGTGGGCCAGCGCCTTGTTGTCGCTTGCCAGTGCCGCGGCGGTGACCTGGGCGATCATGAACCCCGAATTGACGCCGCCGTTCTCGACCAGGAAGGGCGGCAGCTGAGACATGTGGCGGTCCATCATCAGCGACGTGCGGCGCTCCGAAAGTGCACCGATTTCGGCAATGGCCAAGGCGAGGTTATCAGCGGCCATGGCCACCGGTTCGGCATGGAAGTTCCCGCCAGAGAGCACGTCACCTTCAGCAGCGAATACCAGGGGATTGTCCGACACGGCGTTCGATTCGATTTCCAGCACCTCGGCGGCCTGGCGCAGTTGGGTCAGGCAGGCGCCCATTACCTGAGGCTGGCAGCGCAGCGAGTAGGGGTCTTGCACCTTGTCGCAGTTGGCGTGCGAGCGTGATACCTCACTGCTTTCGCCGAGCAGGGCTCGATAGGCTGCCGCCACATCGATCTGCCCGTGCTGGCCGCGCGCGGCATGGATGCGTGCATCGAATGGCGTGCGCGAGCCGAGCATCGCCTCCACGCTCAGCGCCCCGCACACGGTGGCTGCGGCGAACAGGTCCTCTGCCTCGAACAGGCCACGCAACGCATAGGCAGTAGATACCTGAGTGCCGTTGAGCAGCGCCAGGCCCTCCTTGGCCGCGAGGGTCAGCGGCTGCAGGCCGGCAATCGCCAGCGCCTCGGTGGCCGGCAGCCATTGGCCTTTATGGCGGGCCTTGCTCTCACCGAGTAATAACAGGGACATATGAGCCAGCGGCGCCAGATCGCCGGAAGCGCCAACCGAGCCCTTCAGCGGGATGTGCGGGTAAACCTCGGCATTGAGCAGGGCGATCAGCGCATCGATCACCGTGCGGCGGATGGCCGAGTAACCACGGGCGAGGCTGTTGATCTTGAGCAGCATGATCACCCGTACCATGGCGTCATCCAGCGCCTCGCCAACCCCGGCCGCGTGAGAGAGGACCAGCGAGCGCTGCAGTTTTTCCAGGTCAGCCGGGTCGATTCGGGTCGATGCCAGCAGGCCAAAGCCGGTGTTGACGCCGTAGACCGTGCGACCTTCGGCCAGGATATTCGCGACACAAGCGACGCTGGCTTCGATGCCCGCATCGGCGCTGGCATCCAGCGACACGCGGGTCGGCTGCAGATAGACGCCGCGCAGCTGAGCCAGGGTCAGCGTGCCGGGTTTCAAATTCAGGGTGGTCATGACTCAAACTCCTTGAGTGATCATGGGCAGGTTCAGGCCCTGCTCATGGGCGCAATCTATGGCGATCTGGTAGCCCGCGTCGGCATGGCGCATAACCCCGGTGGCCGGGTCGTTGTGGAGCACACGAGCGATTCGGGCAGCGGCTTCATCCGTGCCATCGCAGACGATGACCACGCCGGAGTGCTGCGAGAAGCCCATGCCGACACCACCGCCGTGGTGCAGCGATACCCAGGTGGCACCGCCGGCGGTATTCAGCAGGGCGTTCAGCAGCGGCCAGTCGGACACCGCATCGGAACCATCGGCCATGGCCTCGGTTTCGCGGTTGGGGCTCGCAACCGAGCCGGAATCCAGGTGATCACGGCCGATGACTACCGGTGCGCTGAGCTCCCCGGAGCGCACCATCTCGTTGAACGCCAGGCCCAGTTTGGCACGCTGGCCGAGGCCGACCCAGCAGATCCGTGCTGGCAGCCCCTGGAAGGCGATGCGCTCGCGCGCCATGTCCAGCCAGCGATGCAGGTGGCTGTCGTCAGGGATCAGTTCCTTGACCTTGGCATCGGTCTTGTAGATGTCCTGCGGGTCACCTGACAACGCCACCCAGCGGAACGGGCCGATGCCTCGGCAGAACAGCGGCCGGATATACGCCGGAACGAACCCGGGAAAATCGAACGCATCGCTGATGCCTTCGTCCTTGGCCATCTGCCGGATGTTGTTGCCGTAATCGAACGTCGGCACGCCCATCTTCTGAAAATCTAGCATGGCCCGAACGTGCACCGCCATTGACTGTTTGGCCGCTTTGACTACGTCTGCCGGATGGGTCGCGGCGCGTGCCTTGTACTGCTCCCAAGTCCAACCGGCCGGCAGATAGCCATTGAGCGGGTCGTGGGCGCTGGTCTGATCGGTGACCATGTCCGGGCGCACACCGCAGCGCACCAGCTCTGGCAGCACGTCGGCTGCGTTGCCGTGCAAAGCGATCGAGACGGCCTTGCCTTCGCCGGTATAGCGAGCGATCCGCGCGAGGGCATCGTCCAGGTCGGTGGCCTGCTCATCCACGTAGCGGGTGCGCAGGCGGAAGTCGATGCTGCTCTGCTGGCATTCGATGTTCAACGAGCAGGCGCCCGCCAGGGTTGCCGCCAGCGGTTGGGCCCCACCCATGCCGCCAAGCCCTGCGGTGAGCACCCAGCGTCCGCTCAGGTCGCCGCCGTAATGCTGGCGGCCCGCTTCGACAAAGGTCTCGTAGGTGCCCTGCACAATGCCCTGGCTACCGATATAGATCCACGATCCCGCGGTCATCTGGCCGTACATGGCCAGGCCCTTGGCATCCAGTTCATTGAAGTGTTCCCAGGTCGCCCAATGGGGAACCAGGTTGGAGTTGGCGAGCAGCACCCGCGGAGCGTTGGCGTGGGTCTTGAACACCCCGACCGGTTTACCGGATTGCACCAGCAACGTCTCGTCGTCTTCCAGCACCTTGAGGGTCTCGACGATCTTGTCGTAGCACTCCCAGTTGCGCGCCGCCCTGCCGATACCGCCGTAAACCACCAGCTCCTTGGGATTTTCCGCTACCTCGGGGTCCAGGTTGTTCATCAGCATGCGCAGTGGCGCTTCGGTCAGCCAGCTTTTGGCATTCAAGCGAGTGCCACGCGGGGCACGGATTTCGATGTCGCGAAAGGTGGTCATGGCAGATTCCTTGAACGAAGAACGACAAGTTCGGGAGGCATTCAGAGCCAGCCCAGGTACTGGGCCAGGTGGGCGAGCGGGATGCTGAACAGCAGACTCAGCAGGCAGCGTTGCAGCCAGATCAGCAACAGGTCGCGAAGGCGCAGCGGGATGCGGGTGGCGAGAATGCAAGGGATGGAGGCAGAGAAGAACAGCATGCTGCTGACCGAGACGATCGCCGTGACGAAGCGCACCAGCTGATCGGCGTCCTTGAGCAGAATCACCGGCAGGAACATCTCCGCCAGCCCGGAGGCCAAAGCGCTGGCCACCTGCATCGGCTGCTCAAGGCTGAACAGCCAGGTGACCGGATAAAGCAGCAGACCGATGACATCGAACAAGGGCGTGTACTTGGCCGCCAGCAGGCCCAGCAAACCGACCGCGAGGATGCTCGGCAGAATGGCCGAGGTCATGCGCAGGCCGTCCACGAAGGTGCTCCATAGCGCCAGCCTCAGCGCCGGTGCGCAGGCGGCTTGTGCTACCCCAGCCCGCCAGGCGCTGGCAAAGCGGCTTTCACCTTTTTGCAGTTCGGGCTCCGGCAGGCGCTCGGCAGACAGCGAGGCGAGCGGATAGAGACGCGCAGTCACCGAAGTGACCAGAAAGGTGATCAGCAGGGTGCTCCAGAAGTACAGGTTCCACTGCTCCATCAGGTTCAGGGTCCTGGCGATCACCACCAGAAACGGAACCGAAACGGTCGAGAATCCAGTAGCGATAATGGCCGCATCGCGCAGGCTGTAATGGCCCTCGCGATACATGCGGTCAGTGATCAACAGCCCGACCGAATAGCTGCCGGCAAACGAGGCAACCGCATCGATGGCCGACTTGCCCGGCGTGCGCCATAGCGGACGCATCACCGGCTGCATCAGCACCCCCACCAGTTCCAACAGGCCGAAGCCGATCAGGAACACCAGCGCCAGCGCCCCCAGCGGGACGATCACGGTCAGGCTCAGCACCAGCTTCTCGAACAGAAACGGCAGCATGTCCGGTTGGTAGAGCGCAGCCGGGCCGAGCTCGAGCAGGTAAGCACCGCCCACCAGCAAGCCGAGCGTCCTCAGGACGCTGAACAGCGCTGCGGTCGAGCTGCGCCGCCAGGAACCATCGAGCCAGGGCATCACGGCGCCGTAAAGCATGAACAGCATGGCGCACCCAATCACCAACGGCCGGGCATGGGTTTGCAGGGCCGACGCCGCATGATCGAGCAGCAGGCTCGAACGCCCGGCCAGCTCGACCGGCACGAAGAACAGCAGTATGCCGATCAGGCTAAAGCCCAGCAGGCGGGCGACCGCTGCTGGGCTGCTACGGACAGTTGCGTCTGGCACCTTATCGCTCCGCATTGCAGCATGCTTGCGGAGCAGGCTGAGCAGCGGGTTTCCAGCAGGATTGGATAGGCATCTGGGGCGTTCTCTCTAATTATTGTTATTGGCAGTGCTCGATTCGCGGGTATTCAGTCGCTCGATGTCAGTACATGGATCAGGCGGGCCGCCGCGCGTGCCGTGCGGTTGTCGATGTCATGAAGAGGATTGAGCTCTGCCACATCGATCAGGCGCACTTTGCCGCTGGCCTTGAGCCGCAACAGCAGGGGTTCGAGCAGCGAGATCGCTACGCCACGTGCAGCCGGAGCACTGACGCCTGGGGCTTCGCAGGCGGGCAGCACGTCGATATCCAGGGTCAGGTAGAGCGCGTCGCAGTCGTTAGCGAAGGCATCCAGCTCGCGGCCAAGTGCTTCGAGGGTGCTTTCGCTGATGTCTCGATCTTCACGTATCCATACGCCCAGTTCCGCGGCCCGAGTGAATAGCGCGCGGGTGTTGCTGGCGCGGCTGATACCCAGGCAGGCGTAGCGAAATGGCCAGCCGCGCGCGACGCATTGGTCGGCGATCTGCGAGAACGGCGTACCCGACGAACGCACGTGAGCCGGGTCGCGAAGATCAAAATGGGCGTCGAAGTTGATGATGCCGATCCGTGGCGCTGGCTGTTTGCCAAGGTGCCCGGCCAGGCCCGACCAACTGCCGTAAGCCACCTCGTGACCACCGCCCAGCACCAAGGGCTGATGCCCCGCGTCGAGCAATGCGCGCACCGCATAGGCGAGACGCGTCTGCGCGGCTTCGAGATCGCCGTCATCGCAGGCGATGTCACCGGCATCGTAGGCGGGCGCGTCTCGGTGCCACGCCAGGTTGGCCAATGCCTTACGAATCGCGGCGGGGCCACCGGCGGCGCCGATGCGCCCGTGATTGCGCTGCACCCCCTCGTCACAGGCGAAGCCGAGCAGGGCGAGGCCGGGCTGGCTCGCGTCGGCCAATGGTTGAACGCGCTGGTGCCAGCGTGCACTGTCTGCCTCAGGGTCGACACGTCCGGTCCAGGCGTCCATGCAGAACTGATCAACGGGCATGGCTGATGACTCCATTGAAAACGCGCTGGCGCAGACGCCCGGCCTGCACCGCGTAGGCCAGCTCGGCCGGGTGCTGGATATCCCACAGGCACAGGTCAGCGGTGGCGCCGATCGCGATACGCCCCAGCTCCGGCCGGCCCAGCGCGCGCGCGGCATGGGCCGTCATGCCTGCCAGAGCCTCGCGCGGCGTCAGCCGAAACAGGGTGCAGGCCAGGTTGGCCATGAGCGTGGGCATGCACAGCGGTGACGTGCCCGGGTTGGCATCGCTGGCCACCGCCATCGGCACG
Organism: Phytopseudomonas seleniipraecipitans; assembly: GCF_900102335.1. Taxonomy (GTDB): domain Bacteria; phylum Pseudomonadota; class Gammaproteobacteria; order Pseudomonadales; family Pseudomonadaceae; genus Aquipseudomonas; species Aquipseudomonas seleniipraecipitans. Next base: position 366,365 of record NZ_FNBM01000002.1, on the reverse strand, counting down.
CCATAACGACGCAGCAGGTCAATCGGGGGCAGCCGGGTTTCCCTCAACACATGAAACGCCCCGGGTAGCAGCACCGCGATGGTCCCGGCGTCTGCCAGCGCTTGCACGCCGCTTTCATCCAGGTATTCGATATGGTCGACCGACAAGGCGCCGTAGTGTGCCGCCAGTGCGCTGCCGCCCAGGTTGGAGAGCTGTTCGGCATGTGCCTTGATCGCCAGGCCATGACTGATCGCGGCCTGGAAAACTCGCTCGCACTGGGCGGTGGAGAACCCGATTCCCTCGCAGAACACGTCCACCGCATCGGCCAGCCCCTGCGCGGATGCGGCCGGAATAATCTGCGTGCAGACCAGGTCAATGTACCCGTCGGCGTCGTCTGCGTATTCCGCCGGAAGGGCGTGAGCACCAAGCAGAGTCGTAGTTACGCGCACGGGCCGCAGGGTTGCCAGGCGGCGGGCCACACGCAGCATCTTCAGTTCGTCGTCGAGGGTCAGGCCGTAACCGGATTTGATTTCCACCGTGGTGACGCCATCGGCGAGCAGGGCATCCAGGCGCGGCAGGCTGGCGCTGATCAATTGCGCTTCACTGGCCGCCCGGGTCGCCCTGACCGTGCTGAGGATGCCGCCGCCAGCGCGGGCGATGGCCTCATAGCTGACGCCTTCCAGGCGCTGCTCGAACTCGGCGGCGCGGTCGCCGGCATACACCAGGTGAGTATGGCAATCGACCAACCCAGGGGTCATGACGCCGCCATGCCCGGCTTCTTCGGCGCCGGCCGCCAGCGCAGGGTCGAACTGGCTCTCTGGCCACAGGCCCGCTATCTGGCCTTGCTCTACCAGCACGGCCATCGGCTCGGGCTGCTGATCGAGGCCGTCGAACACGGTGGTATTGCGCCAAAGCAAGCGCTTGGATTGCGGGTGTGCCATGGGATAACCCTTTTTGTAATGTATATACATTTAGAGGGTTGGCTGGCGATGGTCAAGTGCTTTTTGGGGTGAATCTGAAGGCCTTGCTGCTAGCACGATGGATAATGTCTATACATTTGTGCGGCTCAGGTTCGTTACGCGGCTGTTGGGCGGCCTTTGATCACTCCTGGCGGTCGTGGTCGTAGCGTCTGGCGAGCGGGAATTCAGGCAACCAGGCTTCGCGCCGGGTGGTCCAGCTTTCGTAGGTCGGAGTCATTTGGTCGGGCGAATCGAGCGTGCCCAGATGCACTTCGATCTCGTCGGCAGTGCGGGCGAAAACCGATGAGCCGCAGCGCGGGCAGAAGAAGCGCCCGGCGTAGTCGCGGGTTTCACCCTGAATCGTCACCGCTTGCTGGGGAAAGATTGCCGCTGCGTAGAAGAGTGCGCCATGGTGTTTACGGCAATCGAGGCAGTGACAAATGCCCACTCGGCTGGGCAGTCCCACGGCCTTGATACGAATGTCGCCGCACAGGCAGCCGCCAGTGATTGGTTTCATGTCGCACCTCCTCAGCTAGCGATCAGCCGCATTGGCAGGGGAGCGGATGACCATCGTGCAGAGAAACCTAGCAGCTGACCCAGCGCATCGCCTGGCCGCCTATCAGGTGGCGCTCAGAGCCGGTACGCGCGAATGAACATCTGTACCGCCGATTGCGCATGCTGCTCTTGTTCGGCTTCGCTCTGGGGCGCGCCGCAGCCAATCAGCAGGCGGAAGTTGGCGCAGCCCTTGAGTAGCGAAAAGAACTGATCGGCTGCCACGCTTGCCGACTCGATACGCAATTGGCCAGCCTCATTAGCCTTGCTCAGCAAACGCTCCATTTCGCTCAGCAGGCGCTTCGGACCGGCTTCGTAAAAGACTCTGGCCAGTTGTGGGTCCTGGGTTCCCAAGCTGCTCATCAGGCGATGCAACTCGACCGATTCTGCGCTGTTGATCAAGCGGTTGAAGCCGCGGGCGATGTTCAGCAGCACACCTTCCAGAGGCACACCGTCGGGCCGTTCGAAGAACAGCTCGGGCAACTGTTCTTCGCACTTGGCTTTCACCGCTGCGCAGAACAGCGTCTCCTTGTCGGTGAAGTGGCTGTACACGGTCAGCTTGGAAACACCGGCGTGGGCGGCAATAGCCTCCATGCTGCTGCCCGCATAGCCGTAGCGCAGGAACAGGCATTTGGCGGCTTCGAGGATGGCCTCGCGCTTGGCGGGATCTTTGGGGCGGCCGGGGCCACTGGAGGGCAAGGGAGTATTCGACATCGGATCATTTTAATACTGGACTGGCGAGTACGGTATTTCTAATATGCCGCCACTACAAGTATTAAAAAAGTTCCTCAAAGGACGCTCACCATGTTCCGCCATGCGCTGTCTCGCCTTGCCCCTGTCTGTATGGTTATGTCTCTCGTCGCGTGCAGCAATGCGGAGGCGCCGCAGCCAGGTATTCGTCCTGCGATGGTGGCGCAGCCGCAGCTGGCGGCCGAACTGGTGGCTACTTACCCAGGCGAGATCCGCGCTCGGCTGGAGCCGGAGCTGGCGTTCCGCATCGGCGGCAAAGTCACCAGGCGCCTGGTTGAAGTCGGACAGCGAGTCGAGCAGGGAACGCCCTTGGCCGAGCTCGATCCGCAGGATGTACGTCTGCAACTGGATGCATCGCGTGCTCAGCTGCAGTCGGCCGAGGCCAACCTGAAACTGGCCCGCGCCGAGCGCGAACGCTATCGCACCCTGCAGCAGAGGGGGATGGTCAGCCAGTCGCAGGGTGATAGCGCGGAAAACACCTTCCGCGCCGCCGAAGCGCGCCTGCGCCAGGTGCGTGCCGAACTCAACGTCGCCGATAATCAGGCCAGCTATGCCGTGCTAAAGGCGCCGCAGACTGGTGTGATCGTGCAGCGCAGTGCCGAAGTTGGCCAGGTTGTCGCGGCTGGCCAGACGGTGTTCGTGCTGGCCGCCGATGGCGAACGCGAGGTGTTGATCGACCTGCCCGAGCAGATGATCCGCACGCTGCGCATCGGCCAGGACGTCGCCGTAGAGCTGTGGTCGCAGCCGGGTGAGCGCCTGGCCGGGCGTGTTCGCGAGCTGTCGCCAGCGGCTGATCCGCGGTCGCGTACCTACGCCGCGCGTATTGCCTTGCAGCAGCACGATGCTCAGGTCGAACTCGGGCAGAGCGCACGGGTATTTATCGCGCATGACGGGGATGTGCCGCTGGCCGTGCCGCTCTCGGCATTGACCGCAGAGAAGGATCAGCCGTACGTCTGGGTAGTCGACCCGCAGACCTCCAAACTCAAGCGCACGGCAGTGCGCATCGGCCCTTATGGCGAGAAGCAGGTGCCGGTGCTGGAGGGTTTGCAGGCCAGCGACTGGGTGGTGGTGGCCGGTGTACAGGTGTTGCTGGAAGGCCAGCAGGTACGCCCGGTTGATCGACAGAATCGCCCGGTAGAATTGGCTGCGAAGGAGTAAGCGGACATGTCGTTCAACCTGTCTGCCTGGGCGCTGCATCACCGCCAGATCGTCCTGTACCTCATGTTGCTGCTGGGCATCGTCGGGGCGCTGTCATATTCCAAGCTCGGCCAGAGCGAGGACCCGCCGTTCACCTTCAAGGCCATGGTGGTGAAAACCAACTGGCCGGGCGCGACCGCTGAACAGGTGGCGCGGCAGGTCACCGAGCGCATCGAAAAGAAGCTGATGGAAACCGGAGAATACGAGCGCATCGTGTCGTTCTCGCGGCCGGGTGAATCGCAGGTCACCTTCATGGCACGAGACTCCATGCATTCCGAGGACATTCCCGAACTCTGGTATCAGCTGCGCAAAAAGATCGCCGACATCCGCCACACACTGCCGGGCGGTATCCAGGGACCGTTCTTCAACGATGAGTTCGGCACCACCTTCGGCAACATTTATGCGCTGACCGGCAGCGGCTTCGACTACGCAGTGCTCAAGGACTACGCCGACCGCGTGCAGCTGCAGCTGCAACGGGTCAAGGACGTCGGCAAGGTCGAGCTGGTCGGCCTGCAGGACGAGAAGATCTGGATCGAGCTGTCCAACACCAAGCTGGCCACGCTCGGCCTGCCACTCGCCGCCGTGCAGCAGGCCCTGGAACAGCAGAACGCGATGGCCGTCGCGGGCTTCTTCGAGACTGGCTCCGACCGTGTGCAATTACGTGTGAGCGGCAGTTTCGAGAGTGTCGAGCAGATCCGCGATTTCCCCATCCGCGTGGCGGATCGCACCTTTCGCATCGGCGACGTAGCGGAGGTCAGCCGCGGCTTCAACGATCCACCCGCGCCGCGCATGCGTTTCATGGGCGAGGACGCCATCGGCCTGGCGGTCTCGATGAAGCCGGGCGGCGACATCCTGGTGCTGGGCAAAGCGCTGGAAGGCGAGTTCACCCGCCTGCAGAACAACCTGCCGGCGGGCATGCAGCTGCGCAAGGTGTCCGACCAGCCGGCAGCGGTGAAGACCGGCGTCGGCGAGTTCGTCAAAGTGCTTACCGAAGCGCTGATCATCGTGCTGCTGGTGAGCTTCTTCTCACTGGGGCTGCGCACCGGCCTGGTGGTGGCACTGTCGATTCCGCTGGTGCTGGCGATGACCTTCGCCGCCATGTACTACCTGAATATCGGCCTGCACAAGATTTCCCTCGGCGCGCTGGTGCTGGCGCTGGGTCTTCTGGTGGACGACGCGATCATTGCCGTGGAGATCATGGCGATCAAGATGGAGCAGGGTTACGACCGGCTCAAGGCTGCGAGCTTTGCCTGGACCAGCACCGCTTTCCCAATGCTCACCGGCACGCTGATTACCGCGGCGGGCTTTCTGCCGATCGCTACGGCGCAGTCGGGCACTGGTGAATACACCCGCTCGATCTTTCAGGTGGTGACTATCGCGTTGCTGATGTCCTGGGTCGCTGCGGTGATGTTCGTGCCTTACCTGGGCGCGCGTTTTTTGCCAGATATGGCCAAGCGTGCCGCACACCAGCACGGCGGCAACGTGGGTGGGCATGATCCCTATGCCACGCCGTTCTATCAGCGCATTCGGCGCCTGGTGGACGGGTGCGTGCGCCGCCGCAAAACGGTGATCATGCTCACCCTGGCGCTGTTCGTCGGCTCGATTCTGCTGTTCCGTTTTGTGCCGCAGCAGTTCTTTCCCGCTTCGGGACGGCTGGAGCTGATGGTCGATTTCAAGCTCGCCGAAGGCGCCTCGCTGGTCGCTACCGAAGCTGAAGTGCGGCGCCTCGAGCAGCGGCTTACCGGGCATCCTGGTGTGGATAACTACGTGGCCTATGTCGGCACCGGGTCGCCGCGCTTTTATCTGCCGTTGGACCAGCAACTGCCGGCGACCAGCTTCGCGCAAATCGTGGTGTTGGCGAAAACCATCGAGGATCGCGAGGCGGTACGCGCCTGGCTGATCGACGTGCTGCACGATGAGTTTCCGAGCCTGCGCACGCGCATCTCGCGTCTGGAAAACGGGCCGCCGGTAGGTTATCCGGTGCAGTTCCGGGTGTCCGGCGAGCACATTGCCGAGGTGCGCGAACTGGCCCGCCAGGTCGCCGCCAAGGTGCGAGAAAACCCCGATGTGGTCAATGTGCACCTGGATTGGGAAGAGCCGAGCAAGGTGGTCTACCTGAGCATTGATCAGGATCGCGCGCGCGCTCTGGGCGTGAGCACCTCCGATGTCGCGAGTTTCCTGCGTAGCTCGCTCAACGGCTCGTCGGTCAGCGACTATCGCGAGGACAACGAGCTGATCGAGATACTCCTGCGCGGCACCCCGCAGGAGCGTCAGGCCCTGCAGTCGTTACCGAGTCTCGCGGTGCCGACTGAGAGCGGCAAGAGCGTGGCGCTGGCACAGATCGCTACCCTCGAATACGGTTTCGAGGAAGGCGTGATCTGGCACCGCAACCGCCTGCCAACGGTGACCGTGCGCGCCGATATCTATGGCACGCAGCAGCCGGCGACGCTGACCGCGCAGATCCTGCCGACCCTGGCCGAGATACGCGACAAGCTCCCCGATGGATACCTGCTGGAAGTCGGTGGCGCGGTGGAGGATGCATCCAAAGGCCAGGCGTCTGTGAACGCCGGCGTGCCGTTGTTCATTGTGGTGGTGCTGACGCTGCTGATGCTGCAGCTCAAAAGCTTCTCGCGCTCGGCGATGGTGTTTCTCACCGCGCCGCTGGGGCTGATCGGCGTGACCTTGTTCCTGCTGCTGTTCGGCCAGCCGTTCGGGTTCGTGGCCATGCTCGGCACCATCGCGTTGTCGGGGATGATCATGCGCAACTCGGTGATTCTCGTCGATCAGATCGAGCAGGACAGGGCGGCAGGTCTGGACGCCTGGAATGCCATCGTCGAGGCCACGGTGCGCCGTTTTAGACCCATCGTGCTGACCGCCCTGGCCGCGGTGCTGGCAATGATTCCGCTATCGCGCAGTGTGTTCTTCGGGCCGATGGCGGTGGCGATCATGGGCGGCTTGGTGGTAGCGACGGCGCTTACGCTGCTGTTTCTGCCTGCCCTGTATGCCGCATGGTTCAGGGTCAAGCCGAGCGACAAGCCGACACCGGCTGAATAACGGGGAGCCCGCAGGCTGGAGACGGCACGCCCGTCCCACCCCGCGGTGATCCCTTTTACAGAGCGCCGAAGACCTTCTTGGCCAGGCTGGTGGCAGCGGCTGCCGGGTTGTCGCGGATGCCGGCTTCCTGCTTCGCAATCATCTCGAACAGGCCATCTAGCGCCTGCTCGGTCACGTAGCTTTCGATATTCGCACTCTTGGCGTCGAGCACGCCGAAGGTGGCGGCCTGGCTGGCGAAGCTGTTGTACTGCTTGGCCAGGCCGACCTGGTCGGTGGCCTGCTTGACGATAGGCAGGAACCTGGCGCGGATCTGCTCGCGGCTGCTCTTGTTCAGGTATTGAGTCGCCGAGTCCTGCGGGCCGGAGAGGATCCCTTTGGCGTCCTGCACGGTCATCTTCTTGACCGCGTCGACCAGCAGCGCCTGGGCTTGTGGCACAGCGGCCTCGGCGGCTTTGTTCATGCTGGTTTCCAACTGCTCGACCTGGGCACCCATGCCCATCATCTTCATGGTCTTGGCCGCCTTGCCGAGTTTGCCCGGCAGTTCGATGCGCACCTCGGGGTTGCCGCTGAAACCACCTGGCTTGCCGAGCTGCTGCACGGCCACCTTGGCGCCCTGGGTGAGGGCATCCTTGAGGCCGCCGCTGGCATCCTGCTGGCTGAGGTCGGAAAGCGACAGGGCGAACACGTTGGCGGACAGCAGCAGGCCGGCGACGAGAGCGGGGATGCGGAGCATGGCAGTAACCTTCAAGCGGGGAGATGTGCAGCGAGCTTAGCAGGCAGCACTACGAGGCGGCGAAGGTTTACAGCGTGAAGGGAGTCGGTGCGAGAGGAGGGCACGCCCCGAAGGGCGTGCCGGGGGCATCACTGGACTTCGAGGGCAGCCAGGCTTTCCAGCGTCAGGGCGCCGACGGCAAAACCATTGGCGGTCTGGAATTCGGTCAGCGCGTCGAGAGTGCGCTTACCGAGTTTGCCATCGACGCTGCCCGGGTTGAAGCCGCGCTTGACCAGGCTCTGTTGCAGGCGGGTCACCAGGTTATCGTCGATATCGACATCGCATACGGTCTGCCGCGACACGATGCGCGCGTTGCCTTCGAAGCGGGTGACCTGCAGCTGGCGCTTCTCTTCCGGCACGATAATCTGGTTGGCTTCGACCGGACGCACCACTTCAGTAGAGGCGACCTTGGTGTATTCGGGATCGACGGTGACTTCGATGGCTTGCGCGGGCTTATCGACAATCCAGCGGGTCACGCTTTTGTACTCGGCCGGGTCGGTTTCAATCCGCACGGTTTCCGGCGATACCAGTTTCTTGACCTTGACCACTTCCTGCTTGGCCGGCACCTGTCGGGCACAAAATGCCATGGCGCCGGTGCCGCTCGAATAGCGGGTGCCGGCGGCGCGGCACTGGTCGAGGACAGTCTTGGCTTCTTCGAGGGTGATGGTTTCCTGGCTGTCTTGGTAAACGGCAGGTACCACCACGTAGCGTTTAACCTCAGGGCGAATCTTCACCTGCTCGGACACCACGCGGTAGGTCGGCGGCTCGATGCGGTAGGTCTTGGTGCCTTCGCGGGTAACCACCTGCTTGAAGCCCTTGTCGAGTTCAGCAGGGGTGACGGTGATCTTGTTCACCGAATCCTTGATGACGATTTCCTGGGTGCTTTGCACCGGGCGCGGTCTGACCTGGGCTTGAACCCAGCACTGGCCCGGCTGGATTTCGTATTCACGCGGTTCCTGAGCGCTCAACGCGGCCATCGGCGGCTGAGCCGACGCGGGCTGGCTGCTCGGCATTGCTGCTGATGCACTCTGAGGCGTCGGCTGCGCCTTGTCCGGCGCCGCAGCGGCTGGTTCTTGTTGTGCAACGGGCGCCGGTTGTGCCGGCTTGTTTTCATTATCGGTCGATGCGGACGGCTGCATGGCGCAGCCCGAAACCATGATCGCCAGTGATCCCAGAATGGTGTAATAACGCACGAAAATCCCTGCCCTAGATGGCCCCAACGACGCATCTTAGGTGCTGTCGCGGTAAAGCTCAATAACGCTCGCCAGCTATCGGCCCATCAGCTCGGCAGGAGGGCCTTGCGACCTATGCCAGGTCTACATCCCGTCTACGATCTCTTCGCTGCGATCCATGGTCACCTGGCGTATGGACAGGCGGATTTCCGCAGGCAGCACACGTTTGGCCGCGCCTTCGGCCAGCTCGGCGAACGCGGGAGGGTGGCTGAGTTTGCCTGCCTCGTCCTTGCGCAGCACGCCCTGATCGATCAGCGTCTGGATGAAGTGACGGAACAGGCTCTTGTCGAAAAACTCCGGAGCATTGAGCCCATGCAGGATCGACAGGCGCTGCGCCATGACCGTACACAAATCTTCCAGCTCTTCGGCGCTGATGCTGTTTTGCCCGGCGTTGAGCAGCAGCGCGCTGGCCATGTAGAAACGCTGCAAGGTCTGAGCGATAGCTCTCGAGAGCAGCGTCAGCAGCACGAAATGTCGCGAGCTGGGCGCTGGGCGTAGGTAGACGCCGTTGTCCTCTTTGAGCAATCCCTGCTCGACGAAGGCCTGGAGCCACTGATCGACCACAGCGTCCAGCTCGTCCGACGACCAGCGGATATACAGCTCGGCCTGCAGGTATGGATACAGCGCATGGACGAAACGCAGAATCTGCTCGCGGCTCATCCGTCCGCTGCTCTGGAAGAAGCTCGCGATTAGGCCGGGCAGCGCAAAGATGTGCAGCACATTGTTGCGGTAATAGGTCATCAGAATGGCGTTCTGCTCATCCAGATAAAGGATGCGTCCCAGCGCATCTTTCTGCTCCGAAAGCAGCTCCATGCCGCGCACGTATTCGATCAGCGCCAGGCCGTCACCTTCTGGCACCGTGGTGTGTGGCGAGTACGGCACACGGCGCAGCAGGCTCTGATAAAGGTCGAGGATGCGCGTCAGTGCGCGCTCGTCCAGCGCCAGCTTGCTGGTTGAAAGCAACGCCAGCGCGACCAGGTTGACCGGGTTGATCGCCGCAGCTTCGTTGAGGCGCTGAGCGACGCGTTCGCCGAGGCGATTGGTGGTTTCGTTGAGCCACGCCGGGCGATAGTCCGGCCCCAGGTTCTGGTCGCGCCAGTCCGGCTGCTGCCCGTCGAGGAAGTTGTCGAGCTTGATCGGCTCGCCGAAGTTGACCCACACATGGCCAAAGCGTTGCTTGAGCGCACCGATGACCTTGAAGATATCGAAGATCGATTCCTTCTTCTTGCTCGCACCACGCAGCTCGCCCAGGTAAGTGCGGCCTTCCAGTACACGCTCGTAGCCGATGTACACCGGCACGAACACCACCGGCAGGCGATGGCTCTGCAGGTAGCTGCGCAGGGTGATGGCCAGCATGCCGGTTTTCGGCCGCAGCATGCGGCCAGTACGCGAACGACCCCCTTCGACGAAGTACTCCACCGGGTAGCCCTTGCTGATCAGGGTGTGCAGGTATTCATTGAACACCGCGGTGTAGAGCGGATTGCCTTTGAAGGTACGACGCATGAAAAAGGCGCCGCCGCGGCGCAGCAGACCGCCGATGATCGGCATGTTGAGGTTGATGCCGGCGGCGATGTGCGGTGGCGTCAAGCCGTTGCGAAACAGCAGGTAGGAGAGCAGCAGGTAATCGATGTGGCTGCGGTGGCAGGGCACATAGATCACCTCGTGACCCTGGGCGATGTCCTGCACGCCTTCGATATGGTTGACCTTGATACCGTCGTAAATCTTGTTCCAGAACCACGACAGGATCAGTTCGAGGAAACGGATCGCCGTGTATGTGTAGTCCGAAGCGATTTCGTTGCCGTAGCGCAGGGCCATCGCCTCGGCTTTCTCAACGGAAATATTCTCTCGCTCGGCTTCCTCGACGATTGCCTGACGAACCTGCGGGCCATGTACCAGACCCTTGACCAGGTTACGCCGGTGCGACACGTCCGGGCCGATAACGGCGGCCTTCTGGTTGCGAAAGTGCACCCGCAGGATGCGATGCACCATGCGCAGGGTGCGTTCCTGGCCTTTGTTCTGGCCGATCAGCTCGCGCAACTGAATGGGTGTGGAAAACTGCACGCGGGTGGTGCGACCGAGGATCAGAATGCTGACCAGCCGGCGCAGGCGCCCGGTGACGGCCCAGCCATCGGCGAACAACAGTTTCCAGGCGCTGGTTTCGCGGTTCGGCGACTGGCCCCAGAACACGCTGACCGGAATGATCTGCGCTTCCTCGCCACTGTTCTCGTCGAGTGCGCTGACCATGCGTTGCAAGGTCGGAGAAATGCCACGCTTGTCCTGCCGCCCGAACCAGTCTGGCTCGGGTGTCAGGTAAAAGAACGCCGCCGGCTCGATCAGATCACCCACCGCCACCGAGAGCACGGGGCGTGGCAGGCCAGCCTTGGTGCACTCGTGGTCGAGCACAGCCAGATCGCTCATCGAAGGCTGCTGCAGCACATAGAACACCGGCTTGCTGCGGTCGAGCTTGAGGCTGAAGGCCGACTGATTGATGGTCTCCGAGCGTACCCACAGGTACAGCAGGCGGCGCAGGGTACCGAAGGCAAGGCGGCGAAGCGGAGAGCGGGTCATACGAGATCTGGCTGTGGCAACGAGCCTTGGCTCGGGGGCGCTAGTGTGCCGGATCACCGCGCAGTCGGCAAAATCTTGTAAAAGTTACCGTTTCGCTGCGAAAACTCTCTAAAACCAGCCTGGTTGATTAGTGGCCATAGGGCGCATGGTGCATCTCCTGAGTAAAGCTTAAGGTTGCCGAAGCCTATCCAAGGTGTCGGAATGCGCATTGACGACAGAGAGGTACATGCGTGACATGTTAAATGCTGTTCATCTCTTTAATCATGTAGTTAGCAGTAATAATGTTCAATGTGGCCATCTAGTATCGCTGGCCAGTGACACTGCGGTACATTGCACGCACTAATGCTAAGTGCAGCTCCGGTATCAGCCTTGAAGCCTTACGGAAGGTTGTGTTGCTTTGCAGATGTAGATAGGGCGCTGCGTTCTTGATCAGAATGCAGATTGCCACGCTTAGGGCAATGAAAGTGGCTCAAATAGAATGAAAAAACACCTTAACGATCAGCTCTTCGAAATCATCGCGGCAAGTATTAGTACAGGGCGCCTTAAAGAGGGTACGTTGCTGCTTGAAGGTGCGCTGGCAGAGCTCTTCGGTGTGAGCCGCTCCCCGGTTCGACAAGCGTTGGGAAATTTGCATAAAAAAAGAATGTTATGCACATTTGACGGTCGCGGTTATTTAGTTGGGTCGGAGCCTGGAGAAATACTACGACGCAAGCTGGAGGCTACTGATTTCAAATTGAGTGAAGGCAGCTCGCAAACTCCTCGTAAAACCGAAAGCTGGAGGGGGGTATATGACCGTATTGAGCGCGGTTTGTTGCACCACTCTCTGTATGGCACATACAGAATCAACGAGCTGGAGCTCTCGCGCTATTATTCGATCAGCCGTACTGTGTCCAGCCAGGTACTGACGCGCCTGTCACTCATGGGGTTAGTGGAGCGTGATGAGCGTTCGCGCTGGCAATTGACGCAGTGGGACGAACAGCGCCTGGGCGAACTATATGAAGTGCGTAGACGCCTGGAACCTTACGTTCTCATGCAGGCAGCTGAGTTTCTCAAGCAGGAACAGCTTGCCCGATATATAGAACGCTTGCATCGGGCAATAGACACCTATCCCGATATTGATAGTAGCCAATTCGATGACTTAGAAAGTGACCTGCACATCGAGACGCTTGGGCATTGCCCTAACCGCCAGATGCTACAAATTTTGCGGCGCACCCACTCGCTGCTGCTGTCGGGCAAGCATATATTGCTCGATAAGAGTTACTTCCCGGACGAAGAACCGTTTTTTCGCGAGCACTTGAGCATCTTTGAAAACTTGCAGGCAGGCCGTGGCGATCTGGCCGCGCGGAGTATGGAAGAGCATTTGGTCATCGCCGAACGCAAGGTCAAGCAGCGCCTGGCCTATTTCAGGGAGCACAACCGCATCGCGGCCGTGCCCTACCTAGAGCGACTTTCCTGAGGCGTGCCGATCAGGTCACTGCACCCACCTGCCATGGGACGAACTCGTTGTCCCCATAGTTGTACTGTTCACTCTTGGAAGGTGTGCCCGAGGCGATTTCGACCAGGATGTCGAAGATCTTCTCGCCCGCCTCGGCAACGCTCAGTTCACCGTCGATGATGCCGCCGCAATTGATGTCCATGTCCTCCTCCAGGCGGCGGTACATATCGGTGTTGGTCGCCAGCTTGATGCATGGCGCCGGTTTGAAGCCCGACACCGAGCCGCGCCCGGTAGTGAAGCAGATCATGTTGGCGCCGGAGGCGACTTGGCCGGTCACCGACACCGGGTCATAGCCGGGGCTGTCCATGAACACGAAGCCATGTTCGGTGATCGGTTCGCCCCATTCATAGACGCCGTTGAGCGAGCTGCTGCCTCCTTTGGCCGCAGCGCCTAGGGACTTTTCCAGGATGGTAGTTAAACCGCCGGCCTTGTTGCCGGGGGAGGGATTATTGTTCAGCTCCGCACCATTGATGCGTGTGTAGTTTTCCCACCAAGTCAGGCGATCGAGCAGTTTCTGAGCAACCTCGTGGCTGGTGGCGCGGGCGATCAACAGGTGCTCCGCCCCATAGATTTCCGGTGTTTCACTGAGAATGGCGGTGCCGCCGTGGCGCACCAGCAGATCGGCTGCGTAGCCGAGCGCCGGGTTGGCGGAGATGCCCGAATAGCCGTCCGAACCACCGCACTGCATGCCGACCATGATGTGTTCCACGCTTTCCGAGGTGCGCTCCAGGCGTCCGATGGCTGCGAGCATGTCGGTGACTTGATCGATGGCCTTGGCGATGCTGGCACGGGTGCCGCCGGCATTCTGGATGTTGAACACGCGAAAGTTCGGTCCTTCGCTGAGGTTGTAGCGCTTCATCAGTGACGAAATCTGGTTGGTTTCACAGCCCAGGCCGATGATCAGCGCGCCGGCAATGTTCGGGTTGCAGGCATAGCCCCAGATGCTGCGCTCGAGAAACTTGAACCCTTCCGAGTCGGTGTTGATGGCGCAGCCGCTGCCATGGGTGAGGGCCACCACGCCATCAATGTTGTACTGCTTGAGCAGTTCCGAGCCATTGAAGTGTGTCGCTACCGCGCGGGAAACGGTGGCCGAGCAGTTCACGGTGGAAAGAATGCCGATGTAATTCCGTGTTCCCACGCGTCCGTCCGGACGCCGGTAACCCATGAAGCGTCGACGCTGTTCGGACGGTAGCACGGCGCTGCGCTCGATAACCGGCGGCAGCGTGTTGCTGGCATGACTGTCCGGCATGGCCACGTTGTGGGTATGAACATGTGCGCCGGCGGCAATGTCCTGGGTGGCCACACCGATGACCTGACCGTACTTGAGGATGTTTTCGCCTTTGGCGATGGCCCTGCGGGCGATCTTGTGGCCGCTTGGAATATCGTCGGAGGCCTCTAGAGCAAGGGTTTCGACGTGAACGCCCTGTGCTAGTGCCTTGCGCGCGACGGCGACTGAATCGACAGTGCTGAGGATGACCACGGACTGGTTTTGCGTGATGAGTTGCATGGGGTTTTTCTCATTGTTGTTTTATCGAGTGACGTCAATACTGACAAAAATGAACATTGCACGCAATATTTTTGGGTGATATGGTCGCTGCCACATAGCCGCCAAACGGCATACAAAAACAACAAATGCGAGGCTTTACAGATGGCTCTACCTGCCCATTATTCCTGTCTTTCCCGCACCGGCTCGACACGTCCTGACCGACAGGATGTTCGCCATGCATAAAGTCATCGAAGGCTACTTCACGCTGCTCAAGGTGCTGGGGATCATCTGCCTGGTGACCATGGTGGTCCTGGTGTTCGGCAACGTCGTACTGCGCTATGCCTTCAACGACAGCATTCTGATTTCAGAAGAACTTTCCCGATGGGCATTTGTATGGCTGACCTTCCTGGGTGCGGTCGTGCTGCTGCGTGAGCACGGTCACATGAGCGTGGACCTGGCACTGCGAGCGTTGCCGGGCTGGGGAGAGCGGGGCTGCCTGATCGCCTCGCAACTGCTGATGCTGGCCTGCTCGGGCCTGTTCTTCTGGGGTAGCTGGCAGCAGGTGCAGATCAACTGGACCATGCCGTCGCCGGTATCCGGCTGGTCGATGGGGTTCTTCTACGGCTCCGGGGTGTTCTTCGGGCTGTCGGCCTGTGCAATTCATCTTTACGAGATCGTGCGGCTTGCCGGTGGGGGAGACATCCATCGTCCGGACCTTTCTGCCGAGGTGCATCAATAGCACTGCCGCCCGCATGCCGCCGCTCGGTGGCGCGCTCTCCATAATAAAAACCGGAGTGATGTGATGATCATCATCGCGATATTCGTAGTGTCCCTGCTCGGCGCCATGGCCATTGGCGTGCCGATTGCCTATTCGCTGATCCTTTGTGCCCTGGCCATGATGTATCACCTCGATCTGTTCGATGCGCAGATTGTCGCCCAGGGTTTGATCAACGGGGCAGACAGCTTCCCGTTGATGGCCGTGCCGTTCTTCATGCTGGCTGGTGAGTTGATGAACGCCGGTGGCCTGTCCAAGCGCATCGTCAACATGGCGGTTGCACTGGTGGGCCATATCAAGGGTGGCCTGGGCTACGTGACCATTCTGGCGGCTTGTGTGCTGGCCAGCCTGTCGGGTTCGGCCGCTGCCGATGCGGCGGCGCTGGCTGCATTGCTGGTGCCGATGATGGTCAAGGTCGGGCATGACAAGGCCACCTCGGCGGGCCTGGTGGCAGCCTCGGGCATCATTGCTCCGGTCCTGCCGCCATCGATTGGCTTGATCTTGTTCGGGGTCGCGGCGAACGTATCCATCACCAAGCTGTTCCTGGCCGGTATCGCACCGGGTCTGATGATGGGCCTGTCGCTGTGCGTTGCTTGGTACCTGGTTTCGAACCGGGAAACCCTGATCACCCGGCCGCGGGCGCCGATGAAGGAAATACTCAAGACCTTTTATGAGGGTGTCTGGGCGCTGCTGCTGCCAGTGATTATTTTGGTTGGCCTGCGCGCCGGGATATTCACGCCGACCGAGGCCGGTGTCGTCGCCGCGGTTTATGCGCTGTTCGTGTCGCTGGTGATCTACCGGGAGCTGACCTGGAAAAGCATGTACCAAGTGTTGCTGTCCTCGGTGATGACCACGGCGATGGTGATGTTCCTGGTGGCCTCGGCGATGGTGGCGGCCTGGATGATTACTGTGGCCGACTTGCCAAGCGAAGTGGTCGGTGTGCTTGAACCGTTGATGGACAGCCCGCGTCTGCTGATGCTGCTGATCGTGGTGATCATAGTGATCATCGGCATGGCGATGGATATGTCGCCGATCATTCTGATCCTGGCGCCGGTGATGATGCCGGTGGCGGTCGAGGCGGGCATCGATCCGATCTACTTCGGCGTCATCTTTGTCATGACCTGTGCCATCGGCCTGATTACCCCCCCTGTCGGGTTGGTGCTCAACGTCGTCGCCGGGGTATCCAAGATCGACTTCCTGGCCACTGCTCGCGGCGTCATGCCGTTCCTGCTGGCGGAGTTGCTGGTGATCGGGCTGCTGCTGGCCTTCCCGCAGTTGCTGCTGGTCCCGGCGCAGTGGCTCTTCTAATCGAAAAATCTTGCGCCAGTTGACCGTGTTCAACTGGCGTGAACGGATGCATGCCCACTTCCATGCCAACAACGGCAGTAATAAAAACAAGAGGATCTAGCCATGAAGTTCATTCCTACAGCTCTGACTGCACTGCTCTGTACATCCGCGATGCTGGTTTCCGCTGCCGTGCATGCGGAAGAAATCAACCGCCACAACATCAAGGTCGCCTTCGTCCAGGCCAAGGATCACCCGCATGGTCTGGGGGCGAACAAGTTCGCCGAGATCGTCAAAGAGAAAAGCGGCGGCAAGATGAAGGTGATGGTATTCGCCAGCGGCACATTAGGCGGCGATGCCCAAGTGATCTCTTCCG
The DNA here is from genome assembly GCF_900102335.1 of Phytopseudomonas seleniipraecipitans. GTDB lineage: Bacteria > Pseudomonadota > Gammaproteobacteria > Pseudomonadales > Pseudomonadaceae > Aquipseudomonas > Aquipseudomonas seleniipraecipitans. The sequence goes on along the minus strand of NZ_FNBM01000002.1, from coordinate 349,886 downwards.
TGCAAGGCGGTACCGTGGACATGACCCTGGTCACGCCGGGGCTGCTCACCGGCATCGAGAAAGGTTTCGGCCTGTATGGCTTGCCATTCCTGTTCCGCAACTCGGCAGAAGTCGATGCGGTACTCGATGGGCCGGCTGGCCAGAACCTGCTGAGTACCCTGGAGCCGCACGGCATCATCGGTCTGGGTTACTGGGACCATGGTTTCCGCCATGTCACCAACAGCAAGCACCCGGTCAACACACTGGAAGACCTCAAGGGTCTGAAGCTGCGCCTGCAGCAGATCCCCACGGCTATCGAGACGTTCAAAGCCTTGGGTGCCAACGTGGTGCCGCTGTCGTTCACCGAACTTTATACCGCCATGGAAACCCGTACCGTGGACGGCCAGGAGAACCCGCTTGCGGCTATCGAAACCTCGAAGTTCTACGAGGTGCAGAAGTACCTGTCGCTGACCGGCCACTTCTACGATCCGCTGGTGGCGATCTTCAGCAAACGCACCTGGGAAAAATTCAACGAGACCGAGCGTCAACTGGTGCGTGACGCGTCCCTGGAAGCGCAGGCCTACGAGCGCAAAGTGTCCCGTGAGATGGACGTCAGCTCGCGTGAGGCGCTGGCCAGGCAGGGTATGGAAATCAACGAAGTGGCACCGGCCGAGATCGAGCGTATGCGCGCTAAGGTTCAGCCGTCCAGCGACAAGCTGATTGCAGAATACGGTCCTGATCTGATGGCGGAAATGAACGCGGAGATCGCCAAAGTTCGCGCCGCTCAGTAACCCTTCATCCATAAGGCCGGCACCTCGGCGCTGGTCTTTGCATTTGCAAGCAAGGTGGATCCGTAATGACAGCTATTAATGTTGGGTTTATTGGCCTCGGGCTGATGGGCCACGCCATGGCCGCCAATATCCAGAACAAGGGTTTTGCGCTCGGGGTGATGGCACACCGTAATCGCCAGCCGGTTGATGACCTGGTTGCCAAGGGCGCCCGCGAGTTCGCCAATGCGGCACAACTGACTCGTGCCATGGATGTGGTGCTGCTCTGCCTGCCGGGCACTGCCGAAGTGAGCAAGGCGCTCGCTGGCGACACGGGCGTGCTGGCAGGTTTGCGCCCCGGGCAGATCGTGGTCGATTGCAGCACGGGCGATCCCAGCCGCACGGCAGAGCTTGCCGCCCAAGTGGTCGCGCAGGGTGGTCACTACCTCGATGCGCCCGTTAACCGCACCCCGAAGGATGCGGTGCTGGGGCGTCTCAATGTTTTGGCGGGTGGTGATGCGGCGGTGCTGGATAAAGTTCGCCCAGTGCTGGCGTGCTTCTCCGAAACCATTCATCACCTTGGACCGCTGGGCTCGGGGCACAAAGCCAAGGTGATCCATAACTTCATTTCCCAGGGTAATGCCACGATTCTGGCAGAAGCGTTCTGCACTGCGGCGAAGAACCAGATCGACCTGGCCGCCTTCGCGGAAATCTGCAGCATGAGTGGCGGCTACAGCCGCACCTTCGAGCGGATCATCCCCTACGTGTTGAACGGCGATGACTCCGGCCAGCAGTTCGCGTTGGCCAACTGCGAAAAGGACATGCGTTACTACACCGAAGTGACCAAGTCGACGCCTGTGACGGCCATGGTCGCCGATGCCGTATACCAGACCTTCATGCTGGCCAAAGCGCTGGGGCATGGCGACAAGTACGTGCCGCGCCTGTTCGATGTATTGGGTGAAATCAATGGTGTGCGCGTTAGTGCAACAGGGGAGAACAAGGCATGAAATTGTTGCGTTATGGCCCGGTCGGACGTGAAAGACCGGCAGTCGTGGCGGCCGACGGCAGCCTGCGTGATCTGTCAGCACATGTGGGGGATATCAGCCCGTGCACGCTTGATCCGCAGGTGCTCGATGAATTGCGGGCGCTGGACCCTGGCAGCCTGCCGCTGGTCGAGGCGGGTGAGCGCATTGGTGCCCCGGTTGCCAGCATCGGCAAGCTGGTGTGCGTCGGCCTGAACTATGCCGACCACGCCAAGGAATCGAACCTGCCGGTGCCTAGCGAACCGGTGCTGTTCATGAAGGCGACCAGCGCGATTTGCGGGCCGAACGACCAGGTGATCATTCCGCGCGGCGCGCAGAAGACTGACTGGGAAGTGGAGCTGGGCATCGTCATTGGCCGCAAGGCGCAGTACGTCGAACGCGAACAGGCACTGCAGTGCGTGGCGGGCTATTGCATCGTCAACGACGTATCCGAGCGTGCCTACCAGCACGAGCGCGGCGGCTCCTGGGACAAAGGCAAGGGCTGCGATACCTTCGCGCCTATCGGTCCGTGGCTGGTAACGGCAGACGAGATCGGTGACCTGCGCAACCTTGATATGCACCTGAGCGTGAATGGTGAAACCCGACAGAACGGCAATACTCGCACCATGATCTTCTCTGTCGACGAAATCGTCAGCTATATCAGCCAGTTCATGACGCTTAATCCGGGCGATGTGATTTGCACCGGAACGCCGCCCGGCGTTGGTGCTGGCATGAAGCCGCCGCAGTTTCTCAAGGCAGGCGACCGGATGACCCTGAGCATCACTGGCCTGGGCGAGCAGTGCCAGGACGTTGTTGCCTGGCAGCACTGATCTAACGGTGGCGCCCGGGATCATGGGCGCCATCGGTACGACCATTACGGGGATCGAACATGCAACGACGCTTGTATTCAGGGCGAGATTTTCGCCGTGCGCAGAATATTGCCGAACTGCGCGAAATGGCTCGAAGGCGCCTGCCCAATTTCTCCTTTGAATACGTTGAAGGCGGTGCCGACGACGAGTTCACCTTGCAGCGCAACCGTTCTATTTTCGAGAGTGTCACGCTGCAGCCGCGAACGCTGCGTGACGTGGGCGCGCGTGACCTGCAACGCAGCTTCTTTGGGCAAACTGCTCAATTGCCGTTCATGGTCGGGCCGACCGGCTTTAACGGGCTGTTGACCAAGGACGGCGACCTGCACCTGGCACGCGCTGCGGCCAAGGCCGGCATTCCCTTTGTCTTGAGCAATGCGTCGACCACCTCGATAGAGGACATTGCCGCCGTCGAGGGTGTGCGTGCGTGGATGCAGATATACCTCTACCGCACCCGTGACCACGTGGCCCGACTGGTTGATCGAGTCAAACGCTTGAATCTCGAAGCGATCATGGTGACCACCGATAGCGCGATTTTCGGCAACCGTGAGTGGGACAAGCGCAACTACGTGAAACCGCTATACTTGGACCTGCGCAATCGCCTGGATGTGCTCCGTCACCCCGATTGGATCTGGGATGTGTTGGTGCCTGGCGGTGTGCCGCGGTTCCAGAACCTGGGTAATCTGTTGCCGCCCGGCAAGGATTCGGTCAAGGGCGCAGCCAGTGCTCTGGCCGCCGAACTCGATCCGACCCTGAGCTGGGATGACATCGCCTGGTTGCGCGATATCTGGCAGGGCAAGCTGATCGTCAAGGGCATGATCCATCCGGACGATGCGCTGCTGGCCATGCAGTACGGGGTTGATGGTGTCGTTCTGTCCAATCATGGCGGGCGTCAGCTCGATGGTGCCGTGTCAGCGCTGGAAACCTTGCCGGAGGTGGTACGCATCAGCCAGGGACGGATGGAGGTGTTCCTTGATGGTGGCTTCCGCCGTGGCAGCGATATTGCCAAGGCGTTGTTGCTCGGGGCCAGTGGTGTATTGATCGGTCGCGCCGGTCTCTATGGCCTGGCTGCTGGCAAGGGGCCGGGAGCGGCACATGCCATCGACATCCTACGTGCCGAGCTGGATCGCACCCTGGGCTTGCTCGGTTGCAGCAGCCTGGAAGAACTCACTCCCGATCTGATCCATGCGTCGCACTGGCGGGCGCTGGCGGAGCGAATTCGCGCCTAGTGTTTTCCCACCGTCTCGTACCTCCCCACACTGCGGGTGCGAGGCGGTTTTTTATGCCGGCAGTGAAGAAGGGCGCCTCGGCGCCCTTCTTTATATTCATCGTATGCGACCTGTAGCGACTCCGTCCTTGTGACCGAATTCCAGGCTGTCCTGAGCAGGGTTAGCGCCAAGTATCATCGAGATGCTCGGCGCAAGCGTGGCTCAGTGCGAATGTCGCGGCACGGCGGAGCCCCGGCAGCCGACCCGAAAGTCGAAATCGCAACCTTCGTCGGCCTGCAGTACATGGTCGACGTAGAGGCGACGATAACCACTGTCTCAGAGCAGGCTTTGCGGTTGTTGCCAAGCCGCCAGACGCGTCTGCAGTTCCGCTTCTGAAATGTCCAGGTGCAGACGTCCGTCCGCACAATCGGGTTCGATGAAGTCGCCGTTTCGCACCACTGCCACCGGGCCGCCGGCGGCAGTCTCCGGTGTGACATGAAGGACCGCGGTGCCATAGGCGGTGCCGCTCATTCGCGCATCGGAATTGCGCACCATGTCGGTGATGCCCTTGGCCAACACCTTCGGTGGCAGACCCGTGTTGCTGACTTCAGCCGTGCCCAGGTAACCCTTGGGCCCGCAGTTTTTCACCACCAGCACGCAGGTTTCGTCGACGTCCAGCTCCCGCTCGACACCCATGCGCCCGGCAATGGCCTTGAGGTGGGTTACAACGTTGGTCGAGCCGCCGATCGCGGCGTTGATCCGGATCGCATTCTCAAAGGCTTCACGGGTGAGAGTTTTCGATAGACGCAGGTCTTCACGCACCATTTCAGCGATGCGCATGCCCGACAGATGGGCCAGTACATAGCGCCGCGAATCAACCGCCGGAATCGCTGCGTTGTGCGGCAGCGAGGTCCCAGTGCTTCGGCCATGCAGGCCATGGTCGAGGCCGTACCCATGGTGTTGCGGGTGTCCGCCGAACGCGACATGCCTGCTTCGGCGGCCATGAAGTCGTGAATCGAGATCTTGCCGGCCTTGACCTCCTCGCTGAGCTGCCAGACCACCGTGCCAGAGCCTGGTGTTTGCCATTGAGTATCGGCCGCCGGTGACCACGCTGCTTGAGTAGAACGACATGCTTGCGGTGCCGCCACGAAAAGTAGCGGCGCACTGCGCCCGCTACGGCATGTTGGCGATCGCCGAGCTTGACGCGGGGATAGAGGAGGACCTCAACCTTAATCTGTTGGCCTACGGTCATCACCAAGAACGAGGAGTTATTATCCCTGCTGCAAGGGGGCTGGCCTTGTAGCGCGAAAGTGCACAGTTACTACTCATAGCGCAAAGGGACGCGGTCTGAGGGCTCTGGAACAGTGGCCTCATGGCCATCCGTCCCGGAGCGATAGCTGATCTGCTAGCGCCTCAGGTTTTGCTCTGGTCAATACAATAACCGAACTGCGCGGAATCAGAATGGGTAATCACAACCCGCTTCGCTCGCCGCGGCTCTCAATGCGTCCAGCACGTCATCGGGCAACGCCAGGCCGTGTTCGAATGCCTTCTGGCGTCGAGCGATGCCGGCGTGGCCGGGCATGCGTACTGGGTGTTGCGGCGCGCGCGGGCGGCTGTTCAGGCAGGCATCGACGAAGTGATCCATTTCGGCCTTGAACGCCTCGTCACCGCCGAAAAACACGGGGTCGAAGGTCAGCACCGTGACGGCCGCGCCCCACTGCGTGGGATTGTCCTTGCGGCCGAAACCGCCCAGGCCGGCGGTCAATGCTTCCACCAGAGTGCCCAGGGCAAAGCCTTTGTGGCCGAACTCCAGGCTGCCCAGCGGCAGGATGCTGCCCGGCGGGCTGCTGAAGAAGGCCGCTGTGTCGCGGGTGGGCTGGCCGTCCTGGCCAAGCAGGGCGGCATGCTCCAGCTTGCCGCCGGCCTGATGCGTCTTGTTGACCAGGCCATTGGTGATGGTCGACATGCTGACGTCGATGAGAATCGGTTTGTCGCTGGTGGGAATACCAATGCCCAGGGGGTTGGGGGTGTACACCGGATCGAGGCCGCCATGGGGCGCCACCGAGGCTACGGCCGGGTCGGAGGTGAGTACCAGCGGCATCAGGCCCTGCTCGGTGTAGCGCTGCAGGTACGCCGCCAGGCAGGCGATGTGGTGCGAGCGGCGGATGGTCGCCACGCCGATGCCGAAGTTCCGTGCGGCCTGTGCGGTGAAGGCCAGGGCCTGCTCGACGCAGTATGGGCCAAGCAGGTAATCGGCATCATAGAGCACCGCAGCCGGGCTCTGCCTGACGATCTGCAGGCTGCTGGCACTGCCTTTGGCGTGGCCGGCGCGCAGGTCCTTGAGGTAACCCTGGGCCAGTTTCACGCCGTGGGTGTGGTGGCCGAGCAGGTCGCCTTCGACCAGCACTCGGCTGACCACGGCAGCGACATCGGGGCTGACTGTGGCGTCGAGGAACAGCTGTTCGATGAAGCGCTCGAGCGCTTGGGGGGCGATACGACTCATTCGGTGACTTCCTTGGGGGCCAGAGGGGCATTGCCGCGCTTGCGCCAGAGCCTGGCGAGCAGCGGGAACAGGGCAATGAGCACGACCATCAATGCCAGGCTGGCGCTGATCGGACGTTCGATGAAGGCCAGCAGGTTGCCGTCGGCCTTGATCATCGAGGTCATGAAGTTGTTTTCCAGGATGTTGCCCAGCACCAAGCCGAGGATCGCCGGTGCGATGGGGAAATTGGCGGTAGCGATCAGGTAGGCAACGACGCCACACGCCAGCATGATCCAGATGTCGGTCAGGCTATTGTTGATGGCGAAGGCGCCGACGATGCAGAAGCATAGGATGATCGGCATCAGCACCCGCGTCGGGGTGACGGCGAAGATGTGGGCACTGCGAATCGCCAGGTAGCCGATCGGCAGGAGGATCAGGTTGGCGACGAAGAACGCGGTGAACAGGCCATAGGCCATGGCGCTGTTGTCCATGAAGATGGTCGGCCCCGGGTTCATGCCTTTCATGTACAGCACACCGATGACGATGGCGGTGATCGAGTCGCCGGGGATGCCGAACACCAGTGCTGGAACCCAGGCGCCGGCGACCGCCGAGTTGTTCGCCGAGCCGGCGTCGACCAGCCCTTCGACGTGGCCGGTGCCATAGGCTTCGGGTGTTTTCGAACGCTTTTTGCTAAGCGCATAGGCAATCCAGGCGGCGATGTCGGCACCGGCGCCGGGCAGGGCGCCGATGAACGCGCCTAGGGTGCTACCCCGTATCACGTTCTTCCAATAGCGCTTGAGGTGCATCGGCACCTTGCCAAATACGCTGCCGTGCTGCGCCGCGATGGTGGGCGCGTCGTGTGCGCTGGTCAGCTTGTGCTGGGCGTAGAGCTTCATGACTTCGTACATGGCGAAGAAGCCGATCATCACCGGGATGAAGTTGATCCCGCCCATCAGGTCCGGTACGTCGAAGGTGAAACGCGGGGCGCCTGTGACCAGGTCGAGGCCCACGGTGGCCAGCAGCAAGCCGATCATCAGCGACAGGAAGCCCTTTACCGCCGACCCCTGGGAAATGAATACCGCGCTGCCCAGGCCGAGGATCGCCAGCCAGAAGTATTCGTAGGAGCTGAAGTTGAGGGCGAACTCCGCCAGTGATGGGGCGATCATTACCAGCACCAGGGTGCCGGTCAGGCCGCCGATCACCGAACAGGTGACGTTGAGGCCCAGGGCCTCCCTGGCCCGTCCCTTGCGGCCCAAGGCCGCAGAGTCGGCCACGTAGGCGGCGGAGGCGGGGGTGCCCGGGATGTTCAGGTAGGTGCCGGGAATATCGCCAGCGAAAATGGCCATGGCGGCGGTGGTAATGATTGCCGCGATGGCGGCCGTGGGCTCCATGGCGAACGTGATCGGCACCAATAGTGCGACTGCCATGGTCGCGGAAAGACCGGGAATGGCGCCGACGAAAACGCCGAAGACCGCAGCGATCATGATGACCAGCAGGGTCTGGAAGTTTAAGACCAGCAACATGCCTTCGATTAATTCATTCATAGCGGTTCCTCAGAAACCCAGTGGCCCGGTTGGCAGGGGAACCTTGAGCAGGTGCCCGAAGGACAGGCTGATCACGGTGGTGGCCGTCACGCTGATCGCCACAGTCGGCAGGATGCGTACGCCTTGCTGGATCAGCAGCACCAGCATGATCAGCAGCATCATCAGTGCCGAACCAAGGGTTTCGTTGAAGAGCACATAGGCGGCGACCAGTACGCATGGCAGCAGCGCGCCCAGGCTGGAGCGGATGAACCCCTGGGCGATATGAATGGCAGCGCCGGTCTGGCTTATCTGCCTCATGGCGCTGACGCCCAAGATCGTGCCTCCGATGATCATGCCGATGGCGATCAGCGTGGGGAACAGGTCGGGGCCGTAATGCATGCCCGGCACTGCCGGGAAATCGCGGGCGAGCACGATCACCACGATCCCCAGGGTGATGAAAATCAGGCCGAATAAAAGGTCTTTCATGACGGTGTTCTCTTACGGCGGGGCAAAAACGAGCGACGCTCCGGAGAGCGTCGCGGCGGGCAGAGGAATTACTTCTTCATGCCGATCTTTTCGATGATGTCGCCCATGTACGTGTTGTTGGTTTCTAGGAAGGACGAGAAGTCCGCGGCATTGCGCCATTCCATGCCGAAACCCAGCTTGCGCATGTAGGTGGTGTACTGCTCGGAGTGGTAGGCCTTTTCCAGGGCTTCCTTGAGGCGCTCGACAACTTCCGGCGGCATGTTCTTGGGGCCGGCGACGCCGCGCCATTCACCCAGCGAGTAATCGCTGCCCATGCTTTCCTTAAGGGTAGGAATGTCCGGGAAGGCCGGGTTGCGCTCGGGCGACAGGATCGCCAGGCCCTTGGCTTTGCCGGCTTCGATCATCGAGCGGGCCTCGGGGACCGAGGTCGGCACCAGCTGAATGCTGCCGGCCGCCAGTTCGACCATGGCCGGTGCGGCACCCTGGCTGGGAACGAAGGTGATCTTTTCCGGGGCGATGCCCTGTTCCAGCAACAGACCGGCAAAGGCCACGTGCCAGATACCTCCCAGGCCGGTACCGGAGGCCTTGATGGTGCCCTTGGGCTCGTTGCGGATGGCTTCGAGCAGCTCGCTGACGCTGTCATAGGGCGAGTCCGCCGCGACCTGAACACCCGGGTAGTCATAGTTGGTCATGCCAATCGGGGTGTAGTCCTTGTAGGTCAGCTTGGTCAGCCCCTGCCAGTGCATCATGTTCAATTCGCCGGTGATGAAGCCCAGCGTGTAGCCATCCGGCCTGGCCGCCGCCATCACGCTATGACCGACCACACCGTTGCCGCCGGCACGGTTGACCACGTTGATGGTGACGCCGAGCTCGGCTTCCAGGGCTGAGGCAATACCTCGTGCTGCGGCATCGCTCCCGCCACCGGCGGCCCAGGGCACGATCAACTGAATGGGTTTGTCCGGGTATGCCGCCATTGCCAGGGGAGAAACGAACAGTGCGGAGAGCAGGAGGGATTTCAAGGTACGGCGCGAGGCGCGCACAGCCTGGTACGAAAGCATGACAGTCACCTGTTGAAATTATTGTCAGTGATCACGTCGGCGCATTTGGGGCGCGCGGTCCGCGATAGCCCGTGCCAGAGAGCTGGGCATGAGTTGCAAACTATTGTCTGACAAGTATGACTGTCTAATGAGGCTTAGTAATCACTCCATAACGAACGGTTATCCGCGCTGGCCCAGCACGTGTTGCAGTGCGGTGCAGAATTGTTCGGCATTGGGTGGCAGCGGCTCGTTGCGGCGGCGGATGAGGCCATAGCCGAGCGATGGGGTTTGCAGCGGAGGTTGCAGCAGGACCAACTGGCCCAGGGCAACTTGCTGCAACACGATGGACTCGGGCAGCAGGGCCATGGCCTGGTTGTGATGCAGCAGGTGCAGGGTCGATTGCACGGAGGCGGTCTCCACCCTGTTGGTGGGGAAGCGGATGCCCGCATCGCTGAATGCCTGTTCGCTCATGCGGCGCAACGGTGTGTTGGGTGGATAGACGATCCAGGGCCAGTTTTCAAGGTCGCTGGCGCTCGGTGTGGCTTCCCACGCCAGCGGATGGCTCGGGTCCGCGCACAGCAGGAAGGGCTCGCAGGCGAGCTCTTCGTAGCTGAAGTGCTCCGGCTGGTGCGGCTCGATGAAGCGCCCGATGACTAGATCCAGTTGTTTGTGCTGGAGCATCTGCAGCAGGTGATCGCTGGTGTGTTCGAGTAACTCCACCGTCAGCAGCGGGCGTTGCTGCTTCAGGTGCAGCAGGGTTGCAGGCACCACCTGTGCGGTCGCAGCGAAGATCGCGCCGATGCGCAGGTGCCCGTAGCCGCCTTGGCGAAGCGTTTGCAGCTCCTGGGAGAAATGCTGGCAATCGTTGAGTGTGCGGCGTGCAAAGGCGATCACCACCTGGCCAAGCTCGGTGGCGACCAGCTCGCGCGGTTGGCGGTCGAACAACGGAAAGTCGAGCAACTGCTCGATCTCGCGCAGCATCTTGCTCACGGCGGGTTGACTGAGCCCCATCTGCTGAGCGGTGGCATGCATGTTGGCCGTGTCGGCCAGGGTCGCGATCAACTGCAGATGGCGCAGCCGCAACCAGTTGTGCAGGGCGGGAAGCTTGCTCAGGTTCACTGTCATGGCACTACCGGGAGTTCGGGGGCGATAACCAATGTGTATCGGGTCTTGACGATTCGTCATTGGTCGCGGATGCAGGTGCTTGGCTATGGTCGCACAGCATCGGCTGGAGCCTCCATTCATCTGTGGCGCTCGGCTGCCTCCCCACGACAATAAAAGAGCGTTGCCATGGCCCGTCCCGTAATTCTGACTCCCGATAACACTCTGCCCAACGACGGTTTGACCGGCACCCTGATCGGTCGTATCTGGCTTCCAGGTGCCGTGCCAGGACCTGTTCCTGTGCTGCTGCATGAGGATGGCGTGTTTGACCTCAGCGCTGTGGCCCCTACGTTGGCCGGGCTGTGCGAGCTGGACAACCTCCCGGCGCGCCTGCAAGACAGCCGCACGCAGCGGGTCTGCAGTGTCGCCGACCTGCTGGCCAACAGTGGCAGCGAGCGGGATGCATCGCGCCCAAGCCTGCTGGCGCCAGCCGACCTGCAGGTCATCAAGGCCGCGGGGGTGACCTTCGCCTCGAGCATGGTCGAGCGGGTCATCGAGGAGCGTGCCGGCGGCGATCCGCAGCGCGCCGAAGAAATCCGTGCCCAGGTGCGTGATGTGATCGGCGACAACCTGCGCAGTATCGTCCCCGGATCGGACAATGCCACCCGCCTGAAAACCCTGCTGCAGGAAAAAGGCCTCTGGTCGCAGTACCTGGAAGTAGGCATCGGCCCGGATGCGGAGGTATTCACCAAGGCGCCGGTTTTGGCCGCGATGGGCAGTGGCATGGATATCGGCATTCACCCCAAGTCGGCCTGGAACAACCCGGAGCCGGAGGTGGTGCTGGTGGTCAACAGCCGCGGCCAGGTGCTGGGCGCGACCCTGGGTAACGACGTCAATCTGCGCGATTTTGAGGGCCGCAGTGCGCTGCTGCTGAGCAAGGCCAAGGACAACAATGGCTCCTGCGCCATCGGTCCGTTCTTCCGGCTATTCGACGCCAGTTTTGGCATCGACGATGTGCGCAACTGTGAAGTGGACCTGCGTGTGGAGGGCGAGGATGGCTTTGTGCTCAAGGGTCGCAGCAGCATGAACCAAATCAGCCGTGATCCGTTAGATATCGTGGACCAGACGCTGAATGCCAATCACCAGTATCCCGATGGGTTCTTGCTCTATCTGGGTACTCTGTTTGCTCCCACCGAAGACCGTGACCAACCAGGTAATGGGTTTACTCACAAACTTGGGGATCATGTAAGTATCAGTTGTGGTCAGCTTGGAGGGTTGCATAACCGTGTGCAGCACAGCGACCAACTTTTGCCCTGGCAATTTGGTCTGTTGGCATTTATAAAAAATCTGGCTGATCGGCGGCTTATTTAACCGTATGCCACCGATTTGGCTAACAGCTGGTAGAGATCGGACTAGATCTTGGCATGACCTAAAGAGCGCCTGCGTATTAGCATCCACAGAAATAGTGCGCCTGTCAGCAGACTCAGCAATAAGCATGCTACGGATGCATACAGCCCTGTCATGCCGAACAGAGGTTTTTCCACGCGCTGGTAGGTCGGCTGTTTCAACAGCAGGTTGAGTGCGGCGTCGAGCTGGGCGGTGTGGATCTGCCGCAATTGCTTGGCGGGGTCGGCGAAGCGGCCTTCCTCGTAGTCGCCCAGCGAACTCCAGTAGTAATCGGCGAGCGCGGTGTTGCCCTGCACCGTCCAGTTCTGCCGGGCGAGGGCGACGTTGCGCAGGCGTTCTACGGTATCCGCGTCGAGGCCGTCACGGGCCAGCCCATGCAGCAGGTCGCGCACGCGTTGCAGGGTTTCGTCGACATCGCCGCGCGCCACCTCGGCGTTGATGCTGAAGAAGCTGCTGCTCGCGTAGGCGCTGCGCTCGACGCTGGGGCCATAGGCCAGGCCGTGCTCAAGGCGTAGCTCGCGGTACACCGCCCACTGCAGGTAGTCGCGCAACAGTTGCCAGGTGCCGTGGTCGAGCTCGCCGACCCAGGGTTCGGCGAAGATCAGGTGCACCTTCGCGGTGTCGCCGACCAAGCTATTGCGCAGCGTGCGCTCGGCTTCGGCCTTGCCGGTGCTTTCCGGCAGTTCACGTAACTCGGGCATGGGGCCGGGCGGCAGTTCGCCGAAGCGGCGCTCAAGGTAGGCGGGCAGGCGGCGATCCAGGTCTCCGACCATGATCAGGGTCATGTTGTTGGCCACGTACCACTCGCTGCGCAGGCGCTCCAGGGCGTCGGCGTTCAAATGGTCGAGCGAGTCGTGTTCGGCGCAGGCCAGGCCCAGTTCCATAGCCAGTTGTTCGGTAGCGTCGTTATCGCCCGCCGCGCTGCCGAGCAGGCGTTGCCAGGCCGCAGGGTGTTCGCCGTTCTCATGGGCGATCACCCGCTTGGCCGCGTCGATGCGGGCTTCGCTCAGCTCTGTGTTGAACAGCGCGGCGAGCAGCAGGTCGAGGGCGGCGCGCTGATTGGCTGCCGGTACCTCAAGGACGAAGGTGGTGTCGCTGTCGCGGGTGTAGGCGTTCCAGTCGCCGCCGAGTGCCTGCATGCGCGCTTCCAGCCCGGCCTCGCCGCTGTCATCGATGCCGCTGAACAACAGGTGTTCGAGCAGGTGCGGCAGCTCCTTGTGGCGGCAGTCGAACTGATCGAAACCAACGCCGACCACCAACCGAATGGACACATGGCCGCGTTCGCTGCTCGGCTTGAGGATCAACTGCAGGCCGTTATCCAGCGGGTAGCCTTCTACCTTGAAGCGATCCGCCGCCAGGATGGAGCTGCACAGCAACAGGCTCAGCAGGAGCGACAGCGTGCGACCAGTGGAGAGCACTACTCGCCACCTTCTTCGGCGAGCAGGGCGCCGGTTTCGTGGTTGCCGAGTACAGCGTAAGCGCTTGCGCAGAACAGCGAGTTGAGGCGTTTCATGTCGTCGATCAGTTCCAGGTGGAGAGAGCTGGTTTCCAGACTCTTGACCACCTGCTTGTGTAGACGTTCGACATGTAAATGGGTCAGCCGGCGTTCCTGGATGCGGAAGCGACGCTTCTCACGCAGTAGCTGGCGAGCGGCATCGGCGTCAGCGGAGAAGAACACCGACAGGCCCAGGCGCAGGTTGCCCAGCAGGCGCTCGTGCAGTTCGGTGAGTTCCACCAGTCCGCTTTCCGAGAAGGCGTGGCGCTGCGAGGTTTTCTCGTCCTGGATCTTGCCGAGCATGCGTTCGATGATGTCGCCGGCCCGCTCCAGGTTCGATGAGAACTCGATGATCTCCGCCCAGCGCCGGCTATCGTGCTCGCTCAGCTCCTCTCTCTGCACCTGGGCCAGGTAGAGCTTCACCGCGGTGTAGAGTGCGTCGATATCGTCGTCGATACGGCGCAGATCCTTGCCGAGAATCGGCTGGCTGCCACGCAGAGCATCGAGCAGGTGGCCGAGCATGCTGTCCACCAGATCACCGATGCGCAGGGTTTCACGCACGGCATTGGACAGCGCCAGGCTCGGCGTGGACAGCGCCGTGGGGTCGAGGTGGCGAGCCTTGGCCACGGCGTTCATGTCCGGGCGATCCGGCAGCAGCCAGTTGCAGAAACGCGCCATGAGACCGAGGGTCGGCAGCATCAGCACGCAACGCAGGCTGTTGTAGAGCACGTGAAAACCGATGACCAGTTCCGCCGGATGCCAGTTGAGGCTGTCCAGCCAATGCACCAGCGGATCGAGTACCGGAATCACCAGCAGCAGGCCGATCAGCTTGTAGAGCAGGCTGCCCAGGGCCACGCGGCGGCCGGCCTGGCTCTGCATGCTGGCGTTGAGAAAGGCCAGCACGCCGCTGCCGATATTGGCACCGATCACCAGACCGATGGCCACCGGCAGGCCGATTACCCCGGCGCCGGTCAGCGTGGCGGTGAGCAGCACCGCGGCGAGGCTCGAGTAGGAAATCAGCGCGAACAGCGCGCCGATCACGGCGTCGAGCAGCAGGTCGCCGGTAAGCGAGGCGAACAGTACGTGAATGCCCTTGGCCTCGGTGATCGGCGTGGCGGCCGCCACGATCAGTTGCAGGGCAAGGATCATCAGGCCCAGGCCGATGGCCACGCGGCCGAGCTGGCCAGCACGGGTCTGCTTGCGAGAGAGGAAGAACACCACGCCGAGGAAGATCAGCAGCGGCGACAGCCAGCTGAGATCGAAGGTCAGCACCCGCGCCATCAACGCCGTGCCGACATCGGCGCCAAGCATGATCGCCAGCGCCGGGGTCAGCGCCATCAGCCCCTGGCCTACAAACGAGGTAACCAGCAGCGCCGTGGCGTTACTGCTTTGCACCTGCGCGGTCACGGCGATGCCGGCGACGAACGCCATGGGCCGTTTGCCGACATTGTGGCTGAGCACGCGACGCAGCTGCGAGCCGTACACCCGCAAGATGCCCGTACGTACGATATGCGTGCCCCAGATCAGCAGGGCAATGGCGGACAATAGATTGAGCAGAGTCAACATCACGCATCTCCCTGATACGCAGATTCGATCCCGATACTGGGGGATACTGCCGATGATGGGGAATGACGCCGTGTAGCCACGGCGGATCGACCCGGCTCGTGATTTACCTATGAATGTAGTTCGCCTGGGACGGCCGTTGGCCGCGGCTGGCAACGACCACACCGCGAGAGTGAAGACTCTGCTGCGTAAAGACAAGCTGGCAGCGTACGGCAGCGGGTTTGAGGCAACGCCGGTGGTGAAGTTCGCAGGGATCTGCCTAGCAGCAGGGACAAAAAAGGGGCCTTGTCAGGCCCCTTGCGATCAACACGGACGGTTGCTTCAGCGTATATCCACGGTCAGCGCAGGCGTACCGAAACTCTCCAGTGTTGCGTTGGAGCGTTGCAGGTACTCCCTCCAGAACGCTTCCAGTTTCTGCAGGGTATTGCCTGAGCGGTAGGCGCCTTGAGCGGCACCTGAGACCAGTCCGGCACCGTGCACGTAAACACGGGCGCCGCCTAGATTGGCGAACAGCTGCTTGTGCTCGACCTTCTGCAGTTCAGCAGCCGGGTCGAGGGTGCGTACCTGGTTGGCGCTGTAGAAACTGCCGAAATCGCTGTTTTCCAGCATGTCGGAAACCAGCAGGACGACCTTGTCCAGGGCCGGGCGGCCGGCAATGTCGTCACCGATCTTCTGTAGGCTCGCAAACACCTCGCTGCGGGCGATGTCTTCACCGGGCTTGCCGAAACTGCCGACGAACTGTTTGCCGAACGTCTTCTGAAAGAACACCGTCTGCTGCTTGAGGCAGCTGTCGAGTTGCTTGAGGCTGTTAGTGCCGATGCTGTTGCGCACCTTGCCCTGCAACGGCGAGTCCAGCGTGCCGGCGAATTGCAGCTTCATGTAGTTGTTCTGCAGGAACGCGGAAAACTGATAGAGGCGCACGCTGTCGCCTGGCTTCACGTAGCGCATGGCGTGCTCCCAGGCGCTGCGCTGCAGCTCCTGGGACATCTGTACCGTCTCGTCGATGATCACCACCAGCTCGCGCCCTGACGGCGCGGGCTGTTGCTGGGTCAGTTGGGCGTGCGGGTAGCAGCCGGGAATGTCGTTTCGTTCTTCGGCCAGCGCCGCTGCCATGGGCAGCAGGCACAGGCCGAGTGCAAACAGCCTGCGCATCAGGCGCCTGCCTTGGCGCGGCTGATGGCGAGTTGTACTTTCTGCTTGCTAGCCAGTTTGCCGGTATCCACGCCCAGCTCGCTGGCGATGCTGTTGAGTTCCTCGCTGGTGTAGATGGTCAGGTCACCCAGGCTGGCGATCAGCGTGGCTTCGTCTTCAACGGCAGGGGCTGGAGCGACAACCGCAGCCGTGACGCTGTCCTCTACCAGCGGTGCCGGTGCAGCTGGTGCGGCAACTGGCTCGGCCAGCGGAGCAGGAGCGGTAACTGCCACCGGAGGCGCTGCACGCAATGCCTGGCGCTCCTGTTCGAGGGCAATACGCTCGCGTTCCTGGTTCACTTCACGGCGCAGCTTGGCGAGTTCGTCCTGGCCGGCCTTTTCTTCGGCGCTGACGAGCTCCTGAGCCTTTTTCGCGTCTTCACGGGCTTTCTTCTGTTCTTCGCCGCTGACATACAGGGCGAAGCTGCGACGGTGCCCGCGATCGGTGCTACCGCCCAACGCGTGGCGATGTTCAATGCGTTCTTGCAGGCTGCTCAGCTGGGCTTCGGCATCCCGGGCGACCTGGTCGCGTTTGAGCTGGTGGAAGCTGGCGAACTCGCTGGCGCTGCTGAACCCGGTGATGTAGCCCGCGGCTTCTTTGGACTGAATGCCCGCGAAGGAACGGAACATGCCGATCAGCACACCGATGATCTGCACACCGACAAAGATCACCGAAAGAATGATGAAGGTCAGCTTGTAGGCAAAGATGCGGTCGCCGGCGACTTCGCTGTTGGCGCGCTGGTCAGCCGCCTGACCGTCTGCCACGGCATCGGCCGGCAGTTCGAACGGCGAGTTGCTTGATGCCGCGCTGAACGGGTCGTTGCTTTCTGTCTGCGCGTAAGGCGAGTCGTTGACCTGCTGGGTTTCCAACTCGTTGATGGTCGAGGCGCGGATCAGGTAAGCACCCACGGCAAGGATCAGGATCAGCGCAACGGCAATGATGCTTTTCCACCAGGTCGGGGTGACCGTGGCGTTGTGCTGCACGCGGTTGATGATATGCAGGTACTTGGGATCAGCGTTGTCCAGCTCGGTGTGGTCGAGGTCGACGTTGTTGTCCGACTGCAGTTTCTTGGCTTCGTTATCGCGTTTGGCCTGGGTGTGCCACAGGCGCGCTTTGCTGATCAGGCCGTTTTTGTGGATCTCCGCGCCCATCAGGTGGGTCGCCGGAACCAGAATGGTGCCGATCAACACCGAGATGACGATGGCCGAGAACTCCGCCTGGTTGGCGGAAATGTTGTTGGCGATAAAGGGTGACAGCACCAGGGCGAAGATGAATGCTTCGAGGATCACCAGAAAGATGCTGGCGCCCCACAAGGCCATGCCGGTCGGCTTGCGACCGCGTTCTTCGACCTTGTTCAGGTAGTTGGCGCACTTGTCGTAGAACGCTGCATCCTTGTTTACGCGCTCGTAGAACCGGTGGTACTTGGCGCACAGCTCACGCTCGGTCTTGTACCAGACAGTGTCATTTTCATCGCGGTCTTCGACCTGGGCGCGACGTGAGGCGCTGGCCACATGGCCGATCACCGGGAAGGAGCAGGCCAGGTTGAGGAAGAAGTACTTGACCGCTTCCCACCAGCGGATGACCACGATGGTCAGCAGCATCAGCCCGAGCAGCGGCCAGACGATGTAGCGATAGGCCGCCAGGGCCGTTGTCAGCGTTTCGAACAGTTCCATTTCGTTCCCCAGGTTCAGCCGCGCACAGGCGCATAGGCAGCGGCGTAAGGTTCGCCACCGTTGTCGTAATACAGTGTGCCGTCCAGGCTCTTGTCGCCCGCCTTGCGCAGTACCACATCGATGCACGACACCGGCGCCTTGTTCGGCTGGTCGACGAACACGCGATAGAGGATGGCGTCTTCGCCCTCGTAGGTGTTGGCGGTAGCGGCAAGGGTGTCGTTTGCCTTGCCCTTGTTGTTGGCGTAGTCGCGGGTCACGTAGACCTTGGGGTTCTGCACCAGCGTGGCGTTGTCACGCAGCACCGCGACAGGCGACAGGGTCACCAGATGACCGTTGACCAGGCTGGCCCAGGCGCGCCCGTTCATGCCCGGCAGGTAGTCGCGGGTGGCATGTTCGTTGAGGCTGGCGCCGGTGGCGAAGCTCTTCACCTCGCCGCTCAGACGCGGGGTATCGGCTTGGCAGCCACTCACCGGAATCTCGTTGGCATAGGCGCTGGATATGATCGCAAAGCCGCCGCTTTTGGGTTTGATCGACTGGGCCAGGTTCCACTCGCTGCCACGCGCAGGCTGACCCCCAAAGTCGACCAGGGCGCGATTCACTGCACGTGCCGCCGGTTTGCCCGGTTTGGCTGTGCCTGGCTGCTCGGTTTTGCTGCCCGTGGCTGCAATTGGCGTCGATTTTTTCGGTGCGCTGGTTGCGGTGCCGTGGGCCAAGTATTTGGGATTGTTCTGCTCGGCGTTGACGCGTTTGACCAATGTTGCACGGTCGTTCACCTCGACGATTTCCACCCGGCGATTCTTGCCGCGCTGCAATGGGTCGGTATTGTCGGCAATCGGTCGCGAGGCGCCTGCGCCCTGAAAGTACATGCGTTCCTTGGCGATCCCCTGCTCGGCGAGAATGCTGGCCACCGCGCGGGCACGGCGCTCAGACAGCGCCTGGTTGGTCGCCGCACTGCCGGTGGCATCGGTATGGCCGACCACCAGAATCGCGGTGGTGCCTTTCTCGCCCGGCTTGCCGGCGAAGGCGCTGGCGAGCTTGCGCACCTGGCGTTGGCCATCGGTGCTCAGGGTCGCGCTGCCCAGCGGGAACATGCCTTCGTCCTGCACTTGGGCAACGATGCCTGCTTCTTCTGGCGCGGCGCCAACTTTAACGGCCGGGGTCTGCAGGGTTTCAACCTGCATGGTCAGGTTCTCTTCCCTGGCCAGTTGTTCAAGGCGCTGTAGGCGGTTCTTGTAATACAACGCCAAGCCACAACCGGCAGCCGCACCGACCGCTGCGCCGGCAATCAACGCGCCCTGGTCGCCCTTGCCTGCGGCCGCGACTGCGGCAGCGCCTGCCAACGCACCCAGCACACCGCCCGCCAGGCAGTTGGTGGTGTTGCTATTAGAACTGGAGAAATCGTTAAGGGTGGCGCAACTGGTGGTCACCAGGCAGATGGCGACCGCCGTGGCAGTCATCCGGAAGGAGTGGCTTAAAGAGGCCAATATGATGGTTCCTGTTTGTGTGGCTGAGCCGCAGAAACAGAAACGACAACGCTAACTGCTTCGTCCATGAGGCTGGCAATTCGAAATCAGCCGATCCTTGAAAGGCGCAGATTTCATCACATCGATAATGGCACGACAATGGCGTCAATAAGAAAATGTCACATTTCTTGACGCAGACCGGCGCGCGGCACCGAATCAGCCATAAAAAACGGAGCCCGCGGGCTCCGTTTTTGGGTGAGGCATCAGCTCAAGCCGATCACTGCCCAGGCACGTCCTTGCGCAGTTTCACCGGGTCGACGTCGTCCTTGCCTTCGGCGCGGCGACGCGCGGTGCGCATGCGGATGTTCAGCGCTTCCACGCCCAGGGAGAAGGCCATGGCGAAGTAGACGTAGCCTTTCGGTACGTGGACTTCGAACGCTTCGGCGATCAGTACGGTACCCACCACGATGAGGAACGACAGGGCCAGCATCTTCAGGCTCGGGTGTTTCTCGATGAAATCGCTGATAGCGCCTGCGCAGAGCATCATCACCAGAACGGCAACGACGATGGCGGCGACCATCACCGGCACATGGGAGACCATGCCGACCGCGGTGATCACCGAGTCCAGCGAGAACACGATGTCGATGATGGCGATCTGAATGATGGTGCCAATGAAGTGTTTGGCCGCGCCTTTCGGCTGGTCGACGTTTTCTTCTTCACCTTCCAGGCCGTGGTAGATCTCGCTGCTGCTTTTCCACAGCAGGAACAGGCCACCGAAGAACAGGATCAGGTCCCGCCCGGAAATCCCCTGGCCAAACACGTGGAACAGGTCGGTAGTCAAACGCATGATCCAGGTGATCGACAGCAGCAACAGAATGCGCGTGACCATGGCCAGGGCCAGACCGAAGAAGCGGGTGCGCGCCTGAAGGTGCGGCGGCATGCGGCTGACCAGAATGGCGATCATGATGATGTTATCGATGCCCAGGACGATTTCCAGGGCAGTCAGCGTCAAGAAGGCAACCCAGATTTCCGGGTTAGTCAGCCATTCCATAAAGATTCCTTGCAGGTGATTTGAACGACTGGCCCGCGAATAGGGCCAGGAGGCCAAATTCTAGCCTCAGTCATGTGAAATTTTCGTCAAAACGTTTCGGCTTAGCTACCGAATAACGGGAACACACCCAGTACCAGCGCGGCTGCGAGGATCGCCATGCAGATCAATATCGCCCACTTGAGGGTGAATCGCTGCAGGTCACCGAACTCGATTTTCGCCAGGCCGATCAGCAGGTAAGTCGACGGTACCAGCGGGCTGAGCAAGTGCACTGGCTGGCCGACGATCGACGCACGGGCCATTTCCACGGCGCTGATGCCGTATCCCGACGCGGCCTGGTTGAGCACCGGCAGAATGCCGTAGTAGAAGGCATCGTTGGACATGAAGAAGGTGAACGGCATGCTCACCAGTGCGGTGATCACCGCCAGGTGCGGGCCCAGCGCGTCGGGTATCACCGCCAGCAGGCTCTTGGACATGGCGTCGACCATGCCGGTGCCGGTCAGGATGCCAGTGAAGATGCCCGCGGCGAAGATCAGGCCAACCACCGCCAGCACGTTGCCGGCATGGGCGGAGATGCGGTCTTTCTGCTGCTGCAGGCACGGGTAGTTGATGATCATCGCGATGCTGAAGGCGATCATGAACAGCACGGGCATGGGCAGCAGGCCGGCGATCAGGGTGGTCATCAGAACCACGGTGAGGATGGCGTTGATCAGGATCAGTTTCGGGCGCCGCGCTTCGGGGAACTGCGAGACGCTGATCTCATCCTGGGTGACCTTGCCTTCCGGCAGTTGCAGCACGCCCAGGCGCTTGCGCTCACGCAGGCCATAGAGGTACGCGACGCCGAACAGCACGATGGCGCCGACGATCATGCCTGGAATCATCGGCACGAATACGTCCGATGGGTCGACGTGCAGGGCGCTGGCGGCGCGTGCGGTCGGGCCGCCCCACGGGGTCATGTTCATGATGCCGCCGGCCATGATGATAAGGCCGGCCATGATCGTCGGGCTCATCTTCAAACGGCTGTACAGCGGCAGCATGGCGCCAACGCAGATCATGTAGGTGGTCGAGCCGTCGCCGTCCAGGGAAACGATCAGGGCCAGCGCCACGGTGCCGACGGCGACCTTCAGAGGGTCACCCTTGACCAGCTTGAGGATCATGCGCACCGGCGGGTCGAACAGGCCCGAGTCGATCATGATGGCGAAATACAGGATGGCGAACATCAGCATTACGCCGGTTGGCGCGAGCTTGCTGATGCCTTCGAGCATCATCGGGCCGATCTGGGTGGCGAAGCCACCGATCAACGCGAAAATGATCGGGATGATGATCAGAGCGATGAGCGCCGACAGGCGTTTGCTCATGATCAGGTACATGAAAGTCGAAACCATGGCAAAGCCAAGGAAAGTCAGCATGGAGATTCTCCGGACGTGATTCGGCTACGGTGCGAGAAGGCGGTCAGCGTTAGCGAGGGGGCGAACGGAGGGGATGCAGCAGGCGCGGGGAGCTGGGGCGGAGCATGGTTGTTTTACCTGTTTTGTTCTTGTTGGTGGCAGCTGCGGGCCTCTCTGGCGGCAGCTCATCGACCGATCTTTTGTCGGTCAGTGGGCGGATGCTAGAACACCAAGCTTTCTGCCAGCTTTCGTCGAAAACAGATAATTGAACCGTGTTCGCGGTGTGCGTGCGCGGCCAGAGATGACGCTCCAGGCCGCGACAGCCGAGTGCTAGAGCGCGTGCTCCAGCAGATACAGCATGGCCACCAGCGAAGCGGCGGCAAACAGGTGCTGCAGGGTGATGATGCCGGCCATCAGATTTCCGTCCCCGCCCAGCTGGCGTGTCAGCACGTAGGAGGTGGGGGCAGTCGGCAGGGCGAAGAACAACACCAGCACGGTGCTTTCCATGGCCGGCAGCTGCAGCGCGTACGCCACGGCGAACGCCAGCAGCGGCATCAATAGCAGGCGCAGCACGCTGTTCCAGGCCAGGGCTGGAACTTCGCCGCCCAGCAGTTCCGGCTTCAACGCCGCACCGACACACAGCAAGCCCAGCGGCAGGCTGGCCGCAGCCAGCATGCCCAGCAGGCGATCACTGCCGCCTGGCAGCCCCAGGCCGCTGAGATTGACCAGGGCGCCGGCCAGGCAGGCGAGGATCAGCGGGTTGCGGATAATTGGGAGCAGCAGGCCGCGGGCGCTGACGCCGCGCTCGGCGGTTAGCGACCACACCGATAACACGTTGACCGTCGGCACCATCAGCGCCAGCATCAGCGCGGCCAGGGTCAAACCGGGCTGGCCAAACAGGCTGCCCACCGCAGCAAGGCCCAGGTAAGTATTGAAGCGCAGAATGCCCTGACTGAACGCGCCAAAGCGCGAGGCCGGCCAGCCGCGCAGGCGGCGGACGATCAGCAACGCCAGCCAGGCGATGCCCAGCCCCAACAGCACCGCGAGTGCCATGCGCGGCAGCTGCGGGTTGTTCAGCGGCGCGTTGGCCAGGCTGTTGAACAGCAGGGCCGGGAACAGGATGAAGTAGTTGAGGCGTTCAGCGCCGGGCCAGAAAGCCTCGCTGGGGAAGCCGCGACGACGCAATACATAGCCGCCGACGATCAGCGCGAAGAGTGGCCAGAGGGCCAGAAGCAGTTCGGTCACGGGAGCCCCCGGTGGTGGTGAGCGTGCATCTTCGCCAGTGCAGCATGAACAGGCAAGCCAGGACGAGCGGTTAATGACGACACGATTCAGGAGCGGGCGATGAGCGATATCCACCGTGGTGGCTGCCAGTGCGGCGCCGTGCGTTACCAGTTCCAGGCGCCGCTGCGCGACATCGCGCACTGCCACTGTTCGATCTGTCGGCGCAGTACAGGCGGCATTCTGGTGACGTGGATCACCGTGCCGTTCGAGGCTTTCGTCTGGCTACAGGGTGAGCCGGCGCGCTATGCCTCGTCGACGACCTGCGCGCGGTACTTCTGCGGTAGTTGTGGCGCCCACCTGGCCCTGTTCACTTCGCTCAGCCCACAGAGCCTGGATGTGACCATCGCGACGCTCGACCATCCCGAGCAGGCGCCGGCCGACCGGCACATCTGGACGCAGAGCCGGTTGCCCTGGCTCACGGTCGATGCGCAGCTGCCCGAGGAGGTGCAGGAGCACATCGACTGAGCGAATCTGCCTCAGCCCTGCCAATTCACAGACTGCTTCCATGAGGCGCCGGGCGCCCAGCTGCCCGTTGGAGGTGTCATGTTCGCGGCGGGTTACCGGCCACTCGCTCTAAAGAATGGCAGCGCCGCGCCGATGAACAGTGAGTCTGCCTTAACCCCATGCTTTGCGTGCCGCATTGATATGCGCTTCCTCCTGCCTAACGCGCCGTCATAAAAAGCGCGACCGCAGGCATTATGTTTTCGCTTCGTCAGCCCAGGTCTGCGAAGCAGATGAATAGGTGATGCACCGTGCTCAGAAATATCCCGTTGAGCCTCAAGTTGCTGTTGATACTCGCGTGCCCGGTATTGGGCTTTCTCTGGTTGGCGACGCTGCAGGTGGTGGGGAGCTACCAGACGCTGCAGGAGATGGACCGGACGCAGGAGGCCAGCGCCGCTGCCCAGAAGGTCAGCCAATTGATTACCGTGGTGCAACGCGAGCGCGGCGCCAGTGGCGTTTTCCTGGGCAGCCAGGGCAAGAGCATGCAGGACGTTCTAATACGCATGCGCGGACAGACCGATACCGCGTTGGCCGAAGCTCGCGCGCTATCTGGTGAGGCCGAAGCGCAGCTCGACGAGGCATTAGCTGCCTTGAACGGCCTGGATGCGACCCGCGGGCAGATCGACAAGCTGGCGATCAACAACCGCGAATCGGGGGCGCGTTACACCGCCATCATTCGCACGCTAATCGGCTACACCCATGCTCTGGAGCGCAGCGTCGACGACCCTTCGCTGGCGCGAGCGCTGTCATCGCTCAACCAGTTCATCGAGATGAAGGAGCGGGCAGGCCGCGAGCGCGCCATGCTGGGCGTAGTGTTCAACCAGGATCGTTTCGACGCCGACCTGCTCTCTACCTTCAGCCGCAACCTCGGCGAATTCTCCGCCTATTCGGAAGGTTTCAGGCGCAATGCGTCCGCGGCGTTCGTGGGCAAGCTCGATGAAAAGATGCAACAGCCCAGTGGGCTGGAAGTCGCCCGCCTGCAGAAGCTGGCCTTCGAAACGCCGCTCGGCCAGCCGCTGGGCGTGAAAGCGGAAACCTGGTTCCAGACCTCCACCAACCGCATCGACTTGATGGGCGAAGTGGAGACCGAGCTGGGTCAGAGCGTCAGCACCCTGGCGGGCGAGGCACGCAACCAGGCCGCTGCGGTGCTGTGGATGACGCTGATCGGCGTGCTGGTGGCGTTGGCCGTGGTGGCCGTGTTGTCGTACCTGATCATCAGCAACATCCAATTTGCCGTGCGCGAGGCGAACACTGCGTTGCTGGCGCTCTCCAAGCGCGACCTCACGGCGCGTTCCGCGTATCAGGGCAATGACGAGTTCGGCGCAATTACCCGCAACCTCAACACCATGGCCAGCGAGCTGGCGCAGACCATCCGGGAGATAGGCTCAGCCACTGCCCAGGTGGCCACCGCAGCGGAAGAATCCTCGGCGGTGACGCTGCAGACCAGTAACAGCCTGCAGCGCCAGCGTCAGGGCACCGAGCTGGTGGTGACGGCGATAAACGAGATGAGCGCGACGGTTCGTGAAGTGGCGCAAAGCACCAACGACGCCGCTGACATGTCACGCCAGGTGAACCTGAATACCACCCAGGGTCGGCAGGAGATCGAGCGTACGGTCGAGGTCATCCGTGAGCTCTCCACCCAGGCTGACGAGACGGCTCGGATCATTGGCGATCTGAAGCAGGAGAGTGATTCGATCTCCACGGTGCTCGACGTGATTCGCGGTATCGCCGACCAGACCAACCTGCTGGCCCTCAACGCGGCGATCGAGGCTGCCCGGGCCGGTGATCACGGGCGTGGTTTCGCTGTGGTGGCGTCCGAAGTCCGCACGCTGGCGCAGAAGACTCAGGAGTCCACGGTCAGTATTCAGGAGATGATCGCCAATCTGCAAAAAGGCTCCGACCTCGCCGCGCATTCCATGCAGGAAACCCTTGGCAAGGCACGCGCGGGGGCGGTCAATATCGAGCGTGCGGGTGACCTGCTGGCCGAAATCGCTGCCGGTGTCGCGGGCATCAGTGATCGCAACATGCAGATCGCCACGGCGGCTGAAGAGCAGAGTGCGGTAGCCGAAGATATCAACCGCAATGTCGTAGAGATCAACGACGTGGCCATTCAGGTCAGCTCCGGTGCCGAGCAAACTGCGGCGACCAGCCTGGAACTGGCACGGCTGGCCGAGCATCAGCAGAAGCTGGTGAGTCGCTTCCAGCTGGGGTAATCACCTCACCTTTGGCATCGCCCGGCCTGGACGGTGGGCGATGCACGGGCTGGCTGCATTGCCGGTAGTCGAAATAGCAGAAGATTTATGAATCTTGCCCAGGGCGGCGGGTCAGAGCGTGACCCCACTGCTGGATCAATGCGATGCCACTGATAGTCATAGCCGAAGACGAACGCTCCATCAGAGAGCTCCTCGTGGAAATCTTCGAAGAACAAGGCCACCAGGTAAAGGCGTTTCCTTGCGCCGATGATGCCTGGGAGTTCCTTGCCAGCTGTGATGGTCAGGTGCAGATGGTGCTGACCGATTTCAGCATGCCCGGCGATATCGACGGTATTTTCCTCGCCCACCTGATCCGCGATCGCTTCCCGGATCTGCCGATCATCATCTCCTCCGGCTTTCTGGAGGGCACCAACGATTTCGAGGGCCTCAATGTCGCGGTGATTCCCAAGCCGTGGACGGTCACCCAGTTGCTCGACATGTGCTCGGCAATGACCCCGCAACCTCCTTTGCCCGGTGCCAAGCAGGCCTGAGCGAGCCGCTTGCCGGCCGCTGTTATCGGCCGCACTACGGAGCGCATCATGTGACAGCGCAGAAACGTCGGCAGGTATGTAAAATCGCCGCCCCGTTTTACAGCTGGAGATGTCACGTTGGCCATTCACTACTCGCCTTCCCAGAACACGGTCGCCTGTGGCCGCACCGGTTCGAGCCTGAGCGTTACCGAGGATCAGACGCAGGTTTCCTGCAAGCTGTGCCTGCGTTCGCTGGAGAAGGAGGCTGCCCCTGCCGAGGCGGTCAACCGCACGCCAAGCCTTGCTGAGCTGCGCGCGGCTGCCCGTGCTGCGAAGACCGCGACCAAGCAAACCGAGCCGAAGGCAGCGGTCAGCGTCCGGGCGGCGTGGCAGCACAAATTGGCGCAATTGCCAGGCCGTAATCGCTTGCCACGTGGCGCGGCCCGTCAAGCCTTCGTCTAGGCCGCATCGACCAGGGCCTGCGGCGGATGCGTTGCGGCCCCGGTCCGATCCCTCAATAGCTGTTCTCGTTCGATTGCCTGGCTGATAGCTCACCAGGACGCTTTTTAAGCGCCGATGACAATTTTTTTATTGCCTATTACTCCGCCGCTCGCCTGTTAATCGTCATGGCGATGGTGAGTGGCTCGCAGCGTCTGTTTCCATGAATAGGCAAGTTTGCTCACGAAAATGCGGGTGGCGGGCCGCTCGATACGCGGCAGCGCCTCTGTTATCGGCAGCTGCATCCCCGCAGGTGCAACGGCCGCCACTGGCCAATTTTCGATTGATGAGCCTCGTTCATCACGCCTTGTAGAATTCAATGGCTAAACAGCCGCGAGCGCAGCTGCTAGCGTCAATGGTTGCCGGCATTCGCGACGAGGCAATTGTTTGGGCTTAAGGCTCGTTTTCTCATCCAGTCAGGTAGGCAGCCCAGGACTGATTGGTCGAGGAGCGCAGGCCCGTGCGCGCTTCCGAAAAACACTGAACCGAAGCGATAGCCGCAGCTACCAAGCTCAATGCCTTGCGCAGTGCCATTAAAACGAAATGAGTCGTGGCGGCTTCCCGGACCGGGCGGCTGCCAACATGAGCGACCTAGAGGTGACCGTGATGAAAGACCAGAAAACCGGGCCAGGTCCGGTGGTGGAAGTGGACCCGTCTGCGTTGGCAGTGATGCCGACGCGCCGCAGCTTCCTCAAGTTCGGCGCCTCGGGTATCGCTGCCAGCGCGCTGTCCGGCCTGCTGCCTGATAGCGCGCTAGCGGCCGTCCAGCAGGCTGCGCCGGTGGTGGACAGCTCCGCGCCCGGCGTCGGCGAGCAGCGTATCCGCCTGACCGTGAATGGGCAGGTACACACGCTGAACGTGCCGGCCAATGCCATTCTGCTCGACGTGCTGCGTGACCGGCTGCAACTGACCGGTACCAAGAAGGGCTGCGATTACGGGCAGTGCGGCGCGTGTACGCTGTTGGTCAATGACGTGGCGATCAACAGCTGCCTGTCGCTGGCCGTGCAGCACGACGGCGACAGCATCACCACCATCGAAGGCCTCGCCCAGGGCGGCACGCTGCACCCGGTGCAGGAAGCCTTCTGGGAACACGATGCCTACCAGTGCGGCTACTGCACATCCGGGCAGATCATGAGCGCCGTGGCAATTCTCAAGGACCCGAACATCCCCAGTGATGACGCCAGCGTGCGCGAAGCCATGAGCGGCAACATCTGTCGCTGCGGCGCCTACAAGAACATCCTCAGCGCGGTGCAATCCGCGCGTTCGAAGATGGGAGGGACGGTCTGATGCGTACGTTTACTTTCGTGCGTGCCGAGTCGCCCGCACACGCCGTTGGCTCGATGAGCGGCGACGCGCCACGCGCCTACCTGGCCGGCGGCACCACGCTGCTAGATCTGGTCAAGCTCGACGTGATGCAGCCCGAGCAAATCGTCGACATCAATCACCTGCCGTTGAAGCAGGTCGAGCGCCTGGCTGATGGCCGGCTGCGGGTCGGCGCGCTGGTCAGCAATACTGAACTGGCCAATCACCCCCTGGTGCGCGAGCACTACCCGGTGTTGGCCGAGGCGATTCTTGCCGGTGCGTCCACGCAACTGCGCAACAAGGCCACTACCGCCGGTAACCTCATGCAGCGGGTGCGCTGCAATTATTTTCGTGATGGCGCCTCCGCCTGCAACAAGCGTGAGCCGGGCTCCGGCTGCGCGGCCATCGGCGGGCTGAACCGTAGCGTGCACGCGGTGCTGGGCACCAGCGATCAGTGCATTGCCACGCATCCGTCGGACATGTGTGTGGCGATGGCCGCTATCGGCGCACAGGTGACGGTACGAGGCGTTGCTGGCGAGCGCGAAATTCCGTTCGCCGACTTCCACCTGTTGCCCGGCGACACGCCATGGCGCGAGCATGCGCTGGAGCGCGGCGAGCTGATTACCCACGTGACCCTCGACGCGCCGCTGGCCGGCAGTCGCTCTGCCTACCTCAAGCTGCGCGACCGCGCTTCCTACCAGTTCGCCCTGGCTTCCAGCGCGATCATCCTGGTGCTCGACGGGCAGCGCATCGCCGACGCACGCATCGCCCTTGGCGGTGTGGCCAGCAAGCCGTGGCGCGCCCGGGAGGCCGAGCAGGCGCTGATCGGCCAACGGGCAACGCCGAAAATCTTTGCCCGCGTTGCTGAGCTGGCACTCAAGGGCGCGCGCGGCTATGAGCACAACGCCTTCAAAATCCCACTGGGTCAGCAGGTGGTTGCACGCAACCTTCGCGACCTGACGGCCCAGGAGCTTTCTTCATGAGCGATAAGATCATTGGCGTCCCTCATCGGCGCGTCGAAGGCCGCCAGAAGGTCAGCGGTGCGGCGCTGTATGCTGCCGATCATCATCTCGATGGCCAGCTCTATGCCTACGGCGTTTACAGCACCATTGCCAGCGGGCGGGTCGTGGCCATTCACGAAGATGAGGCGCGGCGTATGCCAGGCGTCGTCGAGATCCTCCATCACGGCAATTTCCCGCGCCTGCATCGCACGCCGAGCGGCAACAAGAACCTGCTGCAGAACATCCTCGCCGCCAGCAAGGTGGATGAACATCGACTTCCCTTCGAAGATGATCGCGTCTACTACCCGGGGCAGTTCGTCGCCCTGGTAGTGGCGAAAACCTTCGAGCAGGCGAGGGCGGCAGCGTATCGGGTGCGTGTCGATTACCAGGCCGAGGAGGCCATCAAGAGCCTGCAGGAAGCGCTGCGGACACGCGGTGCGCGGGCAGGTGGTGGTGGTCACGAGCGGGGTGAGCCCGAGCCAGCGTTTCAACAGGGCGCGCACCGCATTGATGTGACCTATACGACGCCGGTAGAAACCCATAACCCGATGGAGATGCACGCCACCACCGCACACTGGCGCGACGGCCGGCTGTTCGTTTACGAGAGCAGCCAGGGCGTGGTCAACCACCGCAATGTGCTGGCCAAGGTTTTCGACTTGTCACCCGATCAAGTCGAGGTGCTCGCGCCCTATATCGGCTCTGGTTTCGGCGGCAAACTCTGGCCCTGGCCACATTCGATTGCCGCCTGCGCCGCTGCTCGCGTCACTCAGCGCCCGGTGCAGTTGGTGGTGCCTCGCGAGCAGATGTTCACCACCGTCGGCCATCGCCCGGAAACCCGTCAGCGCCTGCGCCTGGCCACCGATGCGCAGGGTAAGCTGGTGTCCCTTCGTCATGAGTCGTACAACAGCACCTCGACGTTGGATAACTACACCGAGACCTGCGGTGCGGTGACCCAGAGCCTGTATTCGTGCCCGAATGTCCTGGTCAGCCATAACATGAGCCCGGTCAACCGCGGCACGCCAACATCGATGCGCGCGCCCGGAGCAGCGCCCGGACTGTTTGCGCTGGAGTCGGCCATCGATGAAATGGCCCTGGCCAGTGGCGTCGATCCGCTGGTCTTCCGCCAGGTGAACCTCGCCAGCAAGGACGAAAGCCTCGACCTGCCATGGTCCAGCAACCATTTGCCCGAAGCGATAGAGAAAGCCGCCGAGCGCTTCGGCTGGCATCAGCGCAATCCGGCGGTCGGCGCCATGCGTGACGGTGACGAGGTAATCGGTTACGGCATAGGCGCCTGCAACTGGGAAGCCTTCCAGGTGGCCACCGACGCGCGGGTGATCCTGCGCAGCGATGGCAGTGCGCTGGTGCAATGCGGTTTGCAGGACATCGGCACCGGCACCTACACGGTCATCGCGCAAACGGTCAGCGAACTGACCGGCCTGCCGATGGAGCGCGTCGAGGTGCAGCTGGGCAATTCGTCGTTTCCTCCCGGCGCGCTGTCCGGCGGCTCCTGGGTGACGGCTAGCATGATGCCAGCCGTCGCGGGTGCAACTCGCCAGGCGCTGGATACGCTGCGCGAGTATGCGGTGATGAACAACGGCCCGTTCGCCGGGGGCGACCCGCAGAGCCTCGAACTGGGCGAAAACGGGCAACTGCGCAAGGGTGATGTGAGCGCCAGCTTCGCTGATGTACTCACCCGGCAGCGCTTGTCGCGTGCCGAGGCCACTTACCACAGCGGCGGCTCGCAGAACGACAAGTACTCGTTCCGCTCGTTTGGTGTGCACTTCGTCGAAGTGCGCTGGGACCCAGGCATCTCGCACCTGCGTGTGTCGCGTGTGGTGAGTGCGATCGACGTGGGTAAGGTGGTCAACCCGCTGGCGGCGCGCAACCAGGTCGAAGGCGCGATCATCATGGGCATCGGTATGTCGCTGTTCGAGGCCGCCGAACACGACCCGCGCGACGGCCTGCCGGTGAACAACAACTTCGCCGAATACATGGTGCCGGTGCATGGCGATCAACCGGACATCGACGTGTTGTTGCTCGACTACCCCGATTACCAACTCGGTGAGTTCGGTGCCCGTGGCATCGGCGAAATCGGCGTGACCGGGTTGGCTGCGGCGGTTGCCAATGCCGTTTACCACGCCACCGGGCGGCGAGTGCGCAGCTTGCCCATCACCAAGGAAAAATTGATGGCCGCTCGCTAGGGGCTTCCAGTAGCAGGCTGCCAGTCGGCGGCCTGCCTTGCGTGGGTTGATGGGACGAGGTGGTGTGAATGAAGCAACTTGACCTGCAGGTGATCCAGCAGGCCCTGACATGGTTGGCGCAGGGGCAGCCGGTGTGGTTGTGCACCGTGCTGTCGACCTTCGGCTCGGCGCCCCGTGCGCCGGGGGCGATGCTGGTGGCGCTGCCCAGTGGCGCGTTCTGCGGTTCGCTGTCCGGCGGTTGCGTGGAGGAGGATTTTCTTGAACGTGTGGTAAGCGGCTCGTTCGCCACGCGCAATCAGCTGGTGCGTTATGGCGAAGGCGGTCTTACACCGACCCGAGCGTTACCCTGCGGCGGGGTGCTCGATGTGCTGGTCGAATATATCCCTCCGGGTAATGGCGCCGAGGCGATGCTGCGCCAGGTCGAGCAGGCCTTGGGCGGAGGCGAGCTGCTTGTCCGCGACGTGCCGCTTGGCGCTGGCGGCGCCGAATGCCGGCCCGGCAGCATGGTCGACGCAAAGATCCAGCGCGGCGAAGAGTGCGTGTCGATACGAGTCGGTGCCGTGTTGCGGGTGATTCTTGCCGGCTGGTCACCAGTCGCCGAGTTCTGCGCCAGCTTCGCTCTGTCGCTCGGTTACGAAGTGATCCTCTGCGATCCGCGACCCGAGGTGGTCGCCGAGGTGGATGTGCCGGGCATGCAGGTGCTGGAACTGCTGCCGGCGCGTTTCATCGCCGAGCAGGGCGCCCACCGTGCCACGGCGATTCTGGCGCTGACGCACGACCCGCGCATGGACGACCTGACGCTGATCGAAGCGGTGCGTACCGAGGCGTTCTACATAGGCGCCATGGGCTCACAGCGCACCAGCGCCAAACGTCTGGAGCGCCTGGCGCGCCTGGGTGGCTTGCAGGCGGATGACATGGCGCGCATCCATGCGCCGATCGGCTTGCAGCTGGGCAGCAAGTCACCGGCGGAAATCGCCCTGGCGACGATGGCCGACGTGCTGCGGGCCGCCAATGGCATCGCGCGGAGCGAGCTCTAGCGTGCCGTCGGCAATGCCGGTGGTGATTGTCCTGGCGGCCGGGCGCGGCACGCGCTTTCGGGCCTCTGGCGGCACCGGTAGCAAACTGCAGGCCGACTTGTACGGCAAGCCGGTGCTCACCCATGTGCTCGCCGCAGTGGAGCGTTCGGGGCTGGCTGTGCATGTGGTGCACCGCGCCTGCGGTGACGGCATGAGCGACTCGATTGCCGAAGGCGTGCGCGCCACCCCAGCTGCGTCCGGCTGGCTGGTGCTGCCGGGCGATCTGCCGCTGGTAAGTGGCGAGAGCATCAGCCGCGTGGCGGCGGCTCTGGCGCACAATCCGGTGGTGGTGCCGGTCTTCGAGGGCCGCAAGGGCCACCCGGTCGGCTTTGGCCGGGTCTGCTTCGAGGAACTGGCGGCACTTAGCGGCGAAGCTGGCGCGGTGTCGGTGGTTCGGCGCCACCAGGCCGAGGGTCGCGTGCTGCAACTGAAGGTCGACGATGCTGGCATTCTCACGGACATCGATACCCTCGAAGACCTGCAGCGGCTGCGTGGCCTGGTCGACGTGCACGGTGATCGCCTATAGCCGCCACGGCGTTCCAAGCTCCGCTGCCTGCGGCCTAAAGCCGCAGTGCTGCTGCCCGCTCCGCCGCCATAGCAGGTGAAAGGCAAATGCGCCTCCCGCTGAAATACTTTGCAACCAGGAGACCATTGAGCTGCGCGTGGCGCCTGCTAAATTGGCGCCGCGACGCCGGGCCCCTCTGACAGCTACCCAGCTGCCATGTCGGAGTTGCAGTTTGTACAACTCTGACTTAGGAGGGGCTTATGAGCACCCTAGAACCGTTCTTCATGGCCGAGTTCCTCGGCACCGCCACCTGGTTGTGGCTCGTCTTCATCACTATCGTCATCAGCCTGCTGGTCTTCGACCTCGGGGTGCTTCACCGTGAGCACCGCGAAATCGGCGTCAAGGAAAGCCTGCTGCTGTCCGGCGGCTACATCACCGCGGGCCTGCTGTTCGGCCTGTGGGTGTGGCAGGTCAAAGGCGACACTGCCGGTATGGATTTCTACACCGGCTTTCTGATCGAGAAGTCGTTGTCCATGGACAACGTGTTCCTCATGGCGATGATCTTCAGCTTCCTGGCCATCCCGCGTAAGTACCAGCACGAAGTACTGTTCTGGGGCATTCTCGGGGTGATCGTGCTGCGCGCGATCATGATCGGCCTGGGTGCGGCACTGATCGCCGAGTTCAGCTGGATTCTCTACGTGTTCGGTGCCTTCCTGCTGCTGACCGGCGTGAAGATGCTGTTCAGCAAGGTTGACGACCACCCAGATCTGTCCGAGAACAAGCTGATCAAGTTCGTGCGCAAGCGCATGCGTGTTACCGACCGCTTGCACGAGGGCCGCTTTTTCGTGCGTCAGCCGGACGAACAGGGTCGCATGGTGCGTTGGGCCACGCCGCTGTTCCTGGCGTTGGTGCTGATCGAGTGTGCCGACCTGGTGTTCGCGATCGATAGCGTGCCGGCGATTTTCGCCATCACCCAGGACCCGTTCATCGTTTACACCTCGAACATCTTCGCGATCCTCGGCCTGCGTGCGTTGTACTTCGCCCTGGCGGCGATGATCCATCGCTTTGCGTACCTCAAATACGCGCTGGCCCTGGTGCTGGTGTTCATCGGCGGCAAGATCTTCCTGGTCGGCATCATCGGCAAGACCCCGCCAGTGATTTCCCTGAGCGTGACGCTCGGCCTGCTGATCGGTGGCGTGCTGCTCTCGCTGTGGAAAACCCGCAACGACCCGCCGGTTATCGATGCTGAAGCCAGCCGCCACTAATCACTCATGCCCCGGCGTGCCGGGGCCTCGAACATTGCTGGAGTAATCTCATGAAATCATCATTGCTATCGGCCTGGAGCTTGATCGCCATCATTGGCTTGACCCTCGCGGGTTGCGACGCCGCTGAAGAGTCCGCGCAGAAACTCACCGAAAAGGCCGAGCAGGCGGTGCAGCAACTGGCACGAGAAGCGGTCAGCGATACTGCCAAGGCATTCAACGAGCAGATCGATAAAGCGCAGAAGTCCACCAGCGAGTTGCTGGGCCAACCCGAGGACGAGGCGCAGCGCGATGAGCGTGAACGGGATAGGGAGCTTGAGAAAGAGGGCGTGGAAACCTGAGCGCCGTCAACGCGTTCCGCAGTGAATTCGTCGTACTGGCTGACGGCTAGGGTGATAGAGCGATTATCACTATCGACGCAAATGATGCGGCTGCAGGCGCTTTTGTCGATACCATTCTTGGCGATGAATTCATAACCACTGGCTTGCTAGCCAGTCGGTGCTCTCCGGTTCATCATCTTTTGGTTCCGCCTCTTCATGAGGCGGTTTTTTTGCCTTGAGAAAAGTGAAGTCTGCCGCCTGGCTTCGTTTGGCCTTGCACAAGGCGTCTGGATTTTTCCCCGGCGCATGGGGCGCGAGTCCGGTTGCCCGGTACTGACTAAGCTGGCCTGGAATTAGCCGCCGTGCTCGCCCGCACGACCAGTTCGAAAGGCAGGATCAGGTGATGCTCGGCAAGGCGCCTGCCGTCGAGCTGCGCCAGCAACATCGCCACCGCGTGCTGGCCGAAGGCTGCGGCCGGTTGGGCAATGGTGGTCAGCGGTGGATCGCAGAAGGCAGCGAAGGAAATATCGTCGAAGCCGGCGACCGAGATGTCGTCGGGAACCCGCAGGCCAGCCTGGCGAATGCACTGAATGGCGCCTATGGCCATCTCGTCGTTCTCGCAGAAAATCGCTGTCGGGCGCTGGTCGTTGGCAAGCAGCTGCGCCGTCGCCGCATGCCCGGACGGGCAGTCGTAGCGGCCGTACTGCACCAGGCCGGGATCGAACTCGATGGCCGCAGCGGCAAGGGCTTCGCGGTAGCCGGCAAAACGCTCGCGGGTCAATGGGCTGTCTGCCGGCCCCTGGATCAGGCCGATGCGACGGTGCCCCAGGGCCAGCAGGTGGTCGGTCATGGTGCGCGCCGCGCCACGGTTGTTCAGGCTGACAGTGGGCCATGGCGCGTCGTCAACGATCTCGCAGATGTTCACCAGTGGCGGATGATCGTCGCGGGCGAACGGGTCGAAGGCGCGCAGCTGAATCACGCCGTCGGCCTGCCTGGCGTCCACCAGCTCGGCAAATTGCCGCTCGGTGTCCGGGTTACCCAGGGTGTTGCACAGCAGCACCCGATAGTCGGCCGCGCTGGCTGCTTCCTGAATGCCGCGAATGACCTGTGCGAAGAAGGTGTTGGCGATGTCCGGCACCAGCACCACCAGGTTGCGGGTGCGCTGGGAGCGAAATTGCACGGCCATCAGGTTGGGTTTGTAGCCGGCGTGCTCCACGGCCTCGAGCACTTTCTCGCGGGTTTCCGGTGAGACCTGAGTCGGGCTTTTCAGGGTGCGCGACACCGTGGCAACCGAGACCCCGGCCAATGCGGCAACCTTGCGAATATTGGTCATGCACCCTCTGTTTTCTGGCCAGCGCTGAGCACCAAATCGCCGCTAGATTACCGTAACCCGGCCGTCATTGTGCGCTTGACCAGTGCCTGTTCGGGGTCTATACAGATTTTAATGTAACCGGTTACATGAAAGAAAATACTACCGAAATACCGTAAACGGAGGGTTTCAATGCCTGCTTCACGCGTAAGGCTGGGAATGATCGGTGGCGGCGCTGGTGCCTTCATCGGTCAGGTCCATCGACAGGCGGCCGCCCTGGCCGGTGGTGTCGACCTGGTGGCTGGCGCCTTCAGCCGCGACCCTGCCAGTAATGAAGAAACCGGCAGCGCCTGCGGCTTGGCGCCGCAACGCGTTTACCCCAGTTGGCAGGCGTTGCTGGAGGGCGAGTCGCAACTCGATGTGCAGCAGCGCATCAACCTGCTGGCCATCGTCACGCCCAACCACCTGCATGCGCCCATCACTGCCGCTGCCCTGCGTGCCGGCATCCATGTGTTCTGTGAGAAGCCAGCGGCCATGAGCAGCACCGAGACTCGCGACCTGGCGCAGCTGCTGGGTACTGTCGATGCGAGTTACGGCCTCGCTCACACCTACCAGGGTTATCCGATGGTTTGGCAGGCGCGGCATATGGTGGCGGCTGGCGAGATAGGCCGGGTGCGCAAGCTCTACGTCGAATACCCACAGGGCTGGCTCAGTGACGACCTCGCCGGCCAGGGCAACAAGCAGGCGACCTGGCGCGGCGACCCGCAACTGGCCGGGCAGGGCGGTTGCATTGGCGACATTGGCATTCACGCCTTCAGCCTGGCCGAGTTTGTCAGTGGTCAGCGTATCGAGCGCCTCTGCGCGCACCTCGGCACCCACGTGGCCGGCCGTGTGCTGGATGACGACTGCTCGATGCTGTTCCTGACAGACCAGGGTGCCAGCGGTGTGCTGCTTGCCAGTCAGGTCTGCGCCGGTGAAGAGAATGCGCTGACGATCCGCATCTATGGCGACAAGGGCGGCCTGGAGTGGCGTCAGGAAGAGCCCAGCAGCCTGATTCATCGCTCACTCGACCAATCGATGCGCGTGCTGCGTGCCGGGGCCAACCATAGCTGGCTGTGTGATGAGGCGCTGCAGCGCATTCGCCTACCTGCCGGCCACCCCGAGGGGTATTTGGAGGCCATGGCCAATCTCTACAGCGATTTTGCCCAGGCGATTGCTGGCTCGCCTAGCGCCGCGGCCGCACTGCCCGGTATCGAGACGGGTATGCGCGGCATGGCGTTCATCGAAGCGGCGCTGGCCAGCCACGCCAGTGAGGCCAAGTGGACTGCATTGGCATCCAGTGAAGGAGCGCAGCGATGACTTCTGGTATCCGTGGGCCGGCCATTTTTCTTGCCCAATTCCTGTCCGCCGACGCACCGTTCGATAACCTGAAGAACCAGGCCAACTGGGCGGCCTCGCTCGGCTACAACGGCATCCAGCTGCCGACTCTGGGGCCGCAGTGCATCGATTTGCAACGCGCCGCGGAGAGCCAGACCTATTGCGATGAACTCAAGGGTATCTGTGCCGAGGCCGGCGTCGCGATCAGCGAATTGTCCACGCACCTGCAAGGCCAGTTGGTGGCCGTGCACCCGGCGTTCGACAGCCTATTCGACGACTTCGCCCCAGATCACCTGAGGGGCCGTCCGCAGGCGCGCACTCAGTGGGCCATCAACCAGTTAAAGCTGGCGGCCCAGGCTAGCCGGCGCCTGGGGTTGGAGGCTCACGCGACCTTCTCTGGCGCGCTCCTCTGGCCCTATCTCTATCCCTGGCCGCAGCGCCCGGCGGGCCTGGTGGAAGAGGGTTTCGCCGAGTTGGCGCGGCGCTGGCTGCCGATCCTCAATGCCTTCGATGAGGCGGGTGTCGACCTCTGCTACGAGCTGCACCCCAGCGAAGACCTGCACGACGGCGCCACCTTCGAACGCTTTCTCGCCGCGGTTGGTGATCATCCGCGCGCGCATATTCTCTACGACCCCAGCCACATGCTGCTGCAGCAGATGGACTACCTGGGCTTCATCGACCGTTACCACCAGCGCATCCGCATGTTCCACGTCAAGGATGCGGAGTTCCGGGCCGATGCCCGTTCCGGGGTGTATGGCGGCTACCAGGCGTGGGTCGATCGGCCAGGGCGTTTTCGTTCCCTGGGCGATGGGCAGATCGACTTCAAGGCGATTTTCAGCAAGCTCACCCAATACGGCTACCAGGGCTGGGCGGTGCTGGAGTGGGAGTGCTGCCTCAAGGACTCGGCCCAGGGTGCGGCCGAGGGTGCCGGCTTCATCGAGCGCCACCTGATCACCCGCGCCGAACGCGCCTTCGACGATTTCGCCGGGGTCACCACCAGCGCCTCGCGCAACCGGGGGCTGCTGGGCTTGGACTGAATATTTTTAACGCTGTCTCGTGAACAACAACAAGGATAAGAACATGAGCACTTTGACTGTCAGGTTGGGCGTGATGATGTTTCTCCAGTTCTTCATCTGGGGCGGCTGGTTCGTCACCCTGGGCACTTTTCTCGGGCGCACCCTGGAGGCCAGTGGCGGACAGATCGGCATGGCCTACGCGACCCAGTCGTGGGGCGCGATTCTGGCGCCCTTCGTGGTCGGGCTGATCGCCGACCGCTTCGTCAACGCCGAACGGTTGCTGGCGGTGCTGCACCTGGGCGGCGCGTTGCTGCTCTACCAGCTCTACCGGGCCGAGGATTTCGCCACTTTCTATCCGCTGGTGCTCTGCTACATGGTGGTGTACATGCCGACGCTCGGGCTGGTGAACGCAGTGGCGTTCCGGCAGTTGAGCGACCCCGCGGCGCAGTTTTCCAGGGTGCGGGTGTGGGGCACGCTGGGTTGGATCGTCGCCGGTCTGGTGATCAGCTTCGTGTTCGCCTGGGATGCCCAGCAAGCCATTGCTGAGGGTGCGCTGCGCAACACCTTCCTGCTCTGCGCCATCGCCTCGCTGCTGCTCGGGCTGTACAGCTTCAGCCTGCCGGCCACCCCACCGGTGCCCGGCCAGCAGACTGGCATCAAGCGCCTGCTCGGCCTGGATGCCCTGCAGATGCTCAAGGACCGCGGCTTTGCGACCTTCTTCCTGGCGTCCATCCTGATCTGCATTCCGCTGGCTTTCTATTACCAGAACGCCAATCTTTTCCTGACCGAAATCGGCGTCGCCAACCCGACCGGCATGATGACCCTCGGCCAGGTGTCGGAAGTGTTGTTCATGCTGCTGTTACCGCTGTTCATCAAGCGCTTCGGGATCAAGGTGACCTTGCTGGTGGGCATGGCGGCATGGGCGCTGCGCTATGTGCTGTTCGCCTACGGCAACAGCGGTGAGCTGGTGGCCTTTCTGGTGGCGGGGATCGTGCTGCACGGCGTGTGCTACGACTTCTTCTTCGTGTCGGGGCAGATCTACACCGACGGCAAGGCCGGCGAGAGCATCAAGAGCTCCGCGCAGGGGCTGATCACCCTAGCCACTTACGGTGTCGGCATGCTGATCGGCTTCTGGGTGGCCGGGATGGTGTCCGACCACTACTCCATCCAGGGCGCTCACGACTGGTTCAGCATC
Source organism: Phytopseudomonas seleniipraecipitans (assembly GCF_900102335.1). Taxonomy (GTDB): domain Bacteria; phylum Pseudomonadota; class Gammaproteobacteria; order Pseudomonadales; family Pseudomonadaceae; genus Aquipseudomonas; species Aquipseudomonas seleniipraecipitans. The sequence continues at coordinate 310,618 of NZ_FNBM01000002.1, read as the reverse complement.
TGGTTGTTCCCGGCGGTGTTCTCGGCTGGCGTGCTGCTGGCCTTCCTGCTGACCTTCCGCGAGCGTGCCGCGGGCAAGCCGGTTGGCTGAGGGTTGCCGTCGCAGGTGGTGCAAGCCACCTGCGACGTGCGGGTCAGCCCTCGCAGCGGGCCTCGGGCTGTTTGAGCAGCATGCTTAATTGCTGCGGCGGATGATGAATCAGGCCGTCTGGCGTTTCGCAGACCCGCTGGATGAAGTTGTCGGTGAACAGCAGCTTACCATGCACGAAGTGCTCGTTGGGGCGCAGGTTGGGGTTGTCGATACGCGTACCCAGGCGTGCGGCCAGCCATTTGCCGGCCTCGTAGTGGCTGATCCAGCGTTCCGCCGACAGGCTGGCCATCGTTTCCGGCTGCGCCTCGCGGCCAATGACGATCACCGGCACGTCGCTGACTTCCGGTACCAGGTCGTTGTGGCCCCAGTGGCCGCCTTCGCCGAGGCGCTGGCCGTGATCGCCGGTGATGATCAGGTAGCGCTCGCCTTCCAGTCGGTCGAAATCGGCGACCACCTCGGCCAGCAGGCTGTCGAGGTAATGCACCGAATTGTCATAGGCGTTGCTCTGCCCGTTCGGCCCCTGGTCGACCCAGGGCGCGGGCTTGGCTTCATGGCGATAGTTTTGCGCGTAGGGCAGGTGCGCGGTGCGCAGGTTGAGCACCACGAAGTTGCGCTCGGCCCAGCGTTGGTTGTCGAGCACGTCGAGCAGGGCACGATCCTGGCGCTTGAGAAATTGCATCGGGTGGTCTTCCCGGGTGATCGACACGTCCAGGTAGCGGCTGCCCAGGTTGGCCAGCAGCTTGGATTCCTGGGAGGAAATCCAGTGGGTGCGAAAGCCCGCCTGCTTGGCGAAGCGGAACAGGTTGATGTCGCCGGTGCGCAGCAGGGCGTCCTTGCCCGGTTCACGAATCGGGTTGATCAGGTACGGCAGGCTGACATCGGTGGCCACCCCGGCGGCGATGCCGGGGCGTACGAAGGCGCTGGGGTTGTCGCGCAGGTAAGCGGCCAACTTCGGCGTGGTGTCGCGCCCGTAGCCGAATACGCCGAGGCGATCACTGCGCAGCGAATCGGCGACTACCAGCCAGACGTGATTCGCCCCGCTCAGGCTCGGGCTCAGTCCGTAGGGGGCGTAGGCAGTCGGCGGCAGCTCGACCTCCGGCTTGAAGGCCAGGTGCACGGCCCAGGCAGAGAACACGTTGAGGTTGTTGTGCAGTGCGCTGCGGCTGGGGCTGGCAGCGAAGGAGTCGAGGTTGCGGTAGGTGGCGCGGTAAGGCTTGGAGAGCAGCACCACCGCTATCAGCACCAGCGCCCAGCGGCTTTCTGGCAGGCTGACGCGCCCTGGCAGGCGCCAATGCAGGGCCAGCAGCAGGCCATAGGGGATGGCCACGCAAAGCAGCACCGGCCAATGCCCGGCCAGGCTGTGGGCGGCGGTCTCGCGCACCTCGCCCGGGTCGTTGAGCAGCGACTGGATGTCAATGGCGGTCAGCGGTTCGCCAAAGAAGCTGATATTGGCCAGCTGCATCAATTGCATCACCGCAAACAGCAGCAGGATGCCCAGGCTCAGCCAGCGCAGGTTGCTCAGCCACAGTCCGAGGCTGAACAGCCAGAGCACGGCGACGTAACCGGCTTCTAGTTCGGCATGGTTGTTGGGCGTGAACAGCTGCTGCAGAAAGTCATCGGCGAGCAGCAGCAGACAGCTGAGGGTGGCCAGGGCCACGAGCGACAACCAGGAGCGCAGCGCTCCCGAGCTAAAACGCGCACGTACGGGCAGCATGGGTTTTCCTGAGGTATCAGCGGTCTTCGGAGGGCGCGCGGCGCTTGCCGGTGATCATCGATAACGGCAGGTTTTCACGCAGGTGAACACTTTCAATCAGCGCGGCAAGCACATGGAGGGCGACCAGAGCCGCCAGGCCATCGGCGACCCAGCCGTGCAGGGTCAGCGGCCAGTCGACACCCCACAACGCATCCACTTCCTGCATCAGAAAACCGCTGATGCCAAGCGTGGCGATGGCGGCCATCATCAGCAGCATGACCAGCGCGCCCAGCGGCGAGTGGCCGAGACGGCGATAGGCACGGCCTTTCAGCACCAGGCCGAGGTGCGCCTGCAAGCGCGTACGGGTCGGCCAGAAATCCGTCCAGCGGGCGCTGCGCGTACCGACGAAGCCCCATATCAGGCGGGCCGCCAGCCAGGCGCAGGCATAGTAACCGAGCCAGGTGTGCCAGTCGTCACCTTCCTCGGTGAAGAAATAGTTGGCGACGAAGACCCCGGCCACCGACACATGGAACAGCCGGATCAGCGGATCCCAGAGGCGTATCGTCGCCGGTTTCATCAGTCTTCGATCTCGGTCTTGATCGCTTTGCCGGACACCGGATCGTGGTAGATCTCGACCTTGCGCTTGTCCTTGTCGAAGCCGTAGATCTCGTAGCAGTTACCCTTGGTGATCTTGAATTTGCTGATCTGGTAACCCTGCTCCTTCAACTGAGCCTGAAACTGCTCCGGGTCCTGCCAAGTCGAGCGGTCGGCGGTTGTGCATTCGGTGCTGGCCAGCGCCAGCGGGCTGCCGAGCATCAGGGCGAAAAGGGCGATGTAGCGCATGGTGGGACTCTCCTGTGATGGTGAGCCTCACCTTGCGACGCGAAGCTTAGGAAAGTCTTAATGGGCAAATCTCGGTAACAACAGTCCGTGCAAATCGCGCTGCGGACGGCGCATCATGGCTGCCGCCATTCTGACGAGGTGCGTTGCGTGCGTGTCCTGCTGGTTGAAGATGACCGCGCCTTGGCGCGCGGAATCCGCGTCGCCCTGCGCGGCGAAGGTTATACGCTGGACTGGCTGGAGGACGGCGTCGAAGCCGCCCATGCGCTGCGCAGCGAGCAGTTCGACCTGGTGCTGCTCGACCTTGGCCTGCCGCGCCTGGATGGCATGACGCTGCTGCGCCAGTTGCGCGCCCGCACTGAAAACGCCGTGCCGGTGCTGGTGTTAACCGCCCGCGATGCCATGGAAGACCGCATTCAGGGGTTGGATGCGGGGGCCGACGATTACCTGGTCAAACCCTTCGATCCCGAAGAGCTGAAGGCGCGTATCCGCGCCCTGTTGCGGCGCAGCCAGGGGCGCGCGCAGCCGGTGCTGGAGTTCGCCGGGGTGAGCCTCGATCCGGCTACCCAGGAGGTGCGCTATCAGGGCCGCAGCGTGCCGATGACGCCCATGGAATATCAGCTGCTGCATCAATTATTGATCCGTCCGGGCGTGGTGGTCACCCGTGAACGGCTCGCCAACGCCCTCTACGGTTGGCAGGAAAGCGGGCCGGGCAACACCCTGGAAGTGCTGATTCACAACCTGCGGCGCAAATTATGCAGCGACCTCATCCGCACCGTGCGCGGGGTCGGTTACCTGGTGGAGCGAACGCCATGATTTCCATCCGTACGCGCATTCTTGCGCCGACTATCGCCCTGGTGCTGGCCGGCAGCCTGGCGCTGGTGCTGCTTGCCCTGCGCGATAGCCACCGGCAGACCGAGGCGGTCTATGACGCCCAGCTGGTGCAGGCGGCGCGGGTGCTGCAAGGCATGCTGCAGCAGCCGGACGGCCAGCCGATCGACTGGCCGTTCGTCAGGCGTGCGTTGGATAACGCCCTGGATCTCTCGGCCGATGGCATCTTCTCGCACCCTTATGAAATCAACCTGGCGTTCCAGGTGTGGGGCGCAGACGGCACGCTGCTGGTGCGCTCCGCACACGCGCCCGCGCTGGCAGCACCGCCCGCGCCGGGTATCCACGATTTCTTTCTCAATGAGCAGGAATGGTGTGGGGTGCTGCTGGAGGACGCCGGGCAGGGATTGCGCATCTGGGTCGGCGAGCGCGAAGACCTGCGCCAGGACCTGATCCATCAGATTCTCCAGCACACGCTGATGCCGACCCTGGTCTGCCTGCCGCTGCTGGCGGCGTTCATCTGGTTGCTGCTGGGCTGGGGCCTGCGACCGCTGCAGCGTCTGGCCCAGCAATTGCGCGAGCGCCCCGAACACAGCTTGGAGCCTTTGCCGGCCGGCCCGCTGCCGCCGGAGCTTGAGCCGATGCGTCTGGCTCTGGATGACGTGCTGAGCCAGTTGCGCGCCCTGCTGGAGCGGGAGCGGCGCTTTCTTGCCGATGCTGCCCACGAGCTGCGTACGCCGCTGGCGATTCTGGATATTCACGTGCGTAATGCGCTGCAGGCCGGCAGCGTGCAGGAGCGCGAGGAAGCGTTGTCCTTCCTGCAGCAGGGCGTGCATCGCGCCACCCGCATCGCCAGCCAGCTGTTGACCATGGCCCGCCTCGAAACGCCGTCGCAAAGCCTGCAGCCCCTTGACCTCACCGCTGTGGTGCGTGAAGAACTGGCCGACCTGGCGCCGCTGGCGCTGAACCGACGCATCGACCTCGCCCTGGACGCTGACGAGACCGCGGTGATTCAGGGCGATCGCGGCCTAATCGTGATCCTTCTGCAAAACCTGGTCAGCAACGCGTTGACCTTTTCCACCCCCGGCGGCGAGGTGAGCGTGCGGGTGCGCCGTGACGGCCAGGGCGTGCAGCTGCAGGTTGTCGATCAGGGGCCGGGTGTCGAGGAGGCCCGCCTGCCACGCCTGGGCGAGCGGTTCCATAGCGCCGGCAATCCTCAGGGGGCGGGGTTGGGGTTGGCCATCGTCGGTATGATCGCCGGTCACCTGGGTGGCTCCATCGGCTTCAGCAACGCCAGCCCGAAGGGCTTCAGCGCCGTGGTGACGTTTCCCTGATTACGGGTACGCGACCGCGGGCTGACCTGCGCTGAGCGGGGCGCCGCTGCTACAGCTGCAGGCCGCCGCTGGCCTTGTGCAGCGTGCGTAGATGGGCGCCGAGCAGCTTGAGGTTCTCCTCGTTGGCTTCCAGTTCGGCCAGGCGCTGAGGCTCCAATAGCCGCCGTACCTCCTCGTCGAGGTCAGCACTGAGCAGGCTCAGTTGCTGCTGCCGATTGCGCGTTTCGCTTTCCAGGCGCTGCCATTCGGCCTGCTGTGGCAGCCCGTAGCCGCCTTCGAGCAATTCGGCCGGGCGGCTGAGGAAACCGGTGTTGGCCAAAATCTGTTCCAGTGCATCGCCGGCCTTGTTCAGGTTCGGGTCCTTGGCGGCGCGGCCGGTCAGGTAGCGCTGCTTGAGCTCGTCCTGGGAGAGCAGCAACTGCCGGCGCATGGCCGCCTGCTCGAGCAGCAGCATGGCAGCACTGGCACGCAGGTCGGCTTTCTCGAACCACTGGCGGCGTTCACTGGATGGCTGCTCCAGCCAGTCCTCGACGCGCTGCTGGCGGATCGGCAAGCGCTGTTGCAACACCTTGAACATCGCCTGGTAGCGGTCACGGAACGAGTCGAAGCGGTAACCCAGGCGCAGCGCTTCGCGGGCGTCCTCGAGCATGCTGGCATCGGCCAGGCCGCGGGCTTCGAGCACTTCCAGCAAGCCGATTGGGGTGATGCTGTCGAGGTCCTGCAGGCGCGGCAGATCGGTGCCGCTACGCAGCAGCTTGAGGGTTTCCACCGCGCAGTTGTTGGACACGAAGAAGTAGTCGCCGTCGTAGCTCCAGTGCTGCTCGACGGCGCGGGCGACCAGCTGTTCGAGGCGATCGCGGGGCAATGTCAGTGGCACCGAGGCCAGGCTGCGCAGTTCGACCTTGGTGTATTCCTCGATCACCTGGGCCAGGGGCAGCACGAACAAGCGTGACGGGTAGGCGCCGGTGAGGCCATCCCAGCTCGACAGCTGCACGTCACCGACGAACGCACGGTAGGACAGCACCAGATGCTGGTCGAGGTCCAGGCGGCAATCGGGCCCGCGTGGCCGGCCCGGTGCACAGATCACCAGGCGCAACATGCTGTGGCCCCAGCGACTGGCCATGTTCTGATTGGCTTCGGCGAGCAGGTAATCGACTTCGTAGACCCGCTCGGGATCGAGATTGGCCAGCGCCTGCTTGTCGAAATCGCGGCCCGCGTTGAGGTAGGCGTAGCCCGTGTCACATGGCGTGGCGTTGGTCGGTGACCAGCCGAAATGCTCACTGAAGAAGCGCGCCAGGGAAGGGCGGCGGCAGGCGTATTCGGGGTCGAGGAGAAAATACTCCATGTTCACCGCGACGAATTCGCGGGCGTTGCTGAGCTCGTAAATATCGGGGCTGCGTGCCACCTGGCCGTTGTGCAGCTCGCGTTCACCACGGGTGCCGACGCGCTGCGGCCAGCCGGCCAGATCGAGCAGGCGGGGATCATCGCTGAGGGTGAAGCGGCGCGCGGTCTGGCCACGGCATTCGGCTGGCAAACCGACTGCGCCCATGCTGCCGTTCTGGCGCTGGCAGCCACGCAGCAGCGTGCGCTGCTCAGCGCCCCAGAAAGCGCCACGATCATAAAGGTGTGTGACTTCATGGAGCACGGTGGCCAGCAGCTCGCGGCGCACCGTGCCGTGCGGGCGGCCGGTGGCGGCCTTTGCCGCACTGCCGTCGGTAAGGCCGGGCAGCAGGTTGGCATTGAGCTCGACACCACTGAAGCGGCCAGCGCGGCCATAGATCTGTTCGGGCAGCGGAACCCAGCGCACGGTGACGTCGCGATCCACGGCTTCGCGCAGGCGCGGTGGCAAGGCTGCGAAGGCCTCATCAAGCAGCGCCTGGCTGGCCTGACGTTGCGAGTCATTGAGCGGCCCGTCATCCAGGGCGAGGTGGAGCTGGGCGTGACTGGCCGTGCTGACCAGCAAGGTCAGCAGCAGGAGACAGCCACGCAGGGTGATCACAGCGCGAGAATGGCTTCGGCCAATACCTGATCGGACGCATTCTGCGCTTCGGGCAGTTGGCTGCGCAGCGCGCCAAAGGCGGCTTCCAGCTGGGCGCCGCGGATGTCGCCCTGGCTGGCGACGAAGCTGGCGGCGTCATCACGCGCCTCGATGACCACTTTCATGTCGCGCACCGACGTGGTGGTGTCCGAGGTGAAATCGATGGTGCGGTCGAGGGCGCGGACGATGATATTGCTGGTGGCTACCAAGGTCTGAGCCTGAACGGCGCCGGCGAACAGGGCAAGGGATGCGACGGCGGCGAACAACGGACGCTTCATGAACAGTCTCCGAAAGGGATTGGAATGGCTGGTTGGACGAGGAACAGGTGCCGCAGTTCCGGCAATGATGCGCTGTTTAAAGCGCCAGAATGGCCTGCGCCAGCTGGCCATCATCGGCTTGCAACGTGGGCATGCGGCCACGGATATGCTGCAGCGCGGCTTCCAGGTGTACACCACGCAGCGCGCCTTGGCTGGCGACGAAGCTGGCGGCGTCATCCTTGGCGGCCAGAACGATCTTGTTGTCGACCACCGAAGAGGTCGCGTTGGAGGTGGTGTCGATGGTGCCTGCGAGTGCATCGACCAGAGTGTCGGTAGTCACCAGAAAGCTGCTGGCAGAGGCGCCAGCGGCCAGGCTGAACAGGCTGAAAAACGCGAGGGTGCGGGCGATGGGCATGGTCTGGACTCTACGGCTTACTGAAAGGGGCCATTCTAACCGCTCTGCACGGGGCAGTAGAAAAAGAGCTGCAGCGTTTGTGTAAAGGCGTGTGCCCTCTGCGTATCGACAATCGCAGGCCCGGAAACGACAAAACCCCGCTGGCGCTGCATGCCGGCGGGGTTTTGCGGGAGAAGCTCAACGGTCGCGATTAACGCCAGAACGGTTTGCTCAGTTCGGCATAACGCTGGCTTTCGCTGATACCGGCATCGGCCAGCAGGCGAGTGTCGAGACGCGCCAACTGGCGGCGGCTGACGATGCGACGCTGCCACAGGAGCAGGGTAGCGAGAATATTCAGCGGCAGGCTGGTGGCAGATTTGGACGAGTTATCGACAAGCAGATCGGAACTGAGGGTACGTTCCATGGTGTGCATCCTTCCGCTTTTGGCGGGATTGGTTAGGTTCTGGTGTCTATTTTCGTCCTCGCGCGGGGTTTGCAGTAGCCACAGCTGCAGTAAATAAGCGGCGTACTAGATAGGTTGCTTTGTAACTGTTTTGCTGATTTAGAGCGCAACTGTACCGGTGTTTGTGGATTTGCCGTGACTCGTGACGTTTGGCAGTGACTTGCTCTATAAATATTCGTATTTTCAGTGATTAGGCGCCGGTACAGTTGAGATTGTTCGCGGTCATTGCGTTGCTCACTATTTTGATTTCTTGAGTCTTTGGTTTGAAATGCCCTCGGCTGTGCTTGTTGGCAGAGCCTGTGCAAGGAATTGCGGTTGGGCATGAAAAAGAGGCGAGGGCAGAAGCCCGTCGCCTCCTTGCTGGCAAAGCAATCAATCCACCGCTTTGAGCATCTCCTCGATGACCTTCTTGGCGTCGCCGAATACCATCATGGTCTTGTCCAGGTAGAACAGTTCGTTGTCCAGGCCGGCATAGCCGCTGGCCATGGAGCGCTTGTTGACGATGATGGTTTTGGCTTTGAAGGCTTCGAGAATCGGCATGCCGGCGATGGGCGATTTTGGATCGTTCTTGGCGGCCGGGTTGACCACGTCGTTGGCGCCCAGCACCAGCACGACATCGGCCTGGCCGAATTCGGCGTTGATGTCTTCCATCTCGAACACCTGGTCGTACGGCACTTCCGCTTCTGCCAGTAACACGTTCATGTGCCCTGGCATGCGGCCGGCCACCGGATGGATCGCGTATTTGACGGTTACGCCCTTGTGCGCCAGCTTTTCGGTCAGCTCCTTCAAAGCATGTTGCGCGCGGGCCACAGCCAGGCCGTAGCCGGGAACGATGATCACGCTGTCGGCGTTACCGAGCAGAAACGCCGCATCGTCGGCCGAGCCGGATTTGACCGGCCGTTGCTCGCCACTGCCTGCTGCCGGGCCGGCGTCGGTCGCACCACCGAAACCGCCGAGAATCACGTTGAAGAACGAGCGATTCATCGCCTTGCACATGATGTAGGAGAGGATCGCACCGCTCGAACCGACCAGGCTGCCAGCGATAATCAGCATCGAGTTGTTCAGCGAGAAGCCAATACCCGCCGCCGCCCAGCCCGAGTAGCTGTTGAGCATCGACACCACCACCGGCATGTCCGCGCCGCCGATGGGGATGATGATCAGCACGCCGATGACGAACGCCAGGGCCACCAGCACGGCGAATGCGGTCAGGTTGCCGGTGAAGGTGAAATACAGGCCAAGTGCGACGATGGCCAGGCCAACAGCCAAGTTGATCAGGTGCTGTCCGGCGAACTGTACGGGTGCGCCCTGAAACAGGCGGAACTTGTACTTACCAGATAGCTTGCCAAAGGCGATCACCGAGCCGGAGAAGGTGATGGCACCAATCGCCGCACCGAGGAACAGTTCCAGGCGATTGCCATGAGGGATCGGATCACTGATGACGGCGACGATGCCCAACGACTGCGGTTCGACCACCGCGGCGATGGCAATGAACACGGCGGCCAGGCCGATCATGCTGTGCATGAAAGCGACCAGTTCCGGCATCTTGGTCATCTCGACGCGCTTGGCCATGATCGAGCCAGCGGTGCCGCCAACCAGTAGGCCGACAATCACGTAACCGATGCCCTGTACGGCCAATTCGCTGCCGAGCTTGTAAATCAGGCCGAGGGTAGTGAGGACGGCAATGCTCATGCCGATCATGCCGAAGGCATTGCCGCGCCGCGAGGTGGTCGGATGGGATAAGCCCTTGAGCGCCTGGATGAAGCACACCGAGGCCACGAGGTAGAGGAGGGTGATCAGGTTCATGCTCATCGATTACTTCTCCACCGGTGCGGCAGCCGATGCTGCTTTCGGCGCCTTTTTCTTGAACATTTCCAGCATGCGCCGGGTAACCAGGAAGCCACCAAAGACGTTGACCGCCGCCAGCGCCACAGCCAGGGTGCCCATGGTCTTGCCCAGCGGGGTGACAGTCAGCGCGGCGGCAAGCATGGCGCCGACGATGACGATCGCGGAAATCGCGTTGGTCACCGCCATCAGTGGCGTGTGCAGCGCCGGGGTGACATTCCAGACCACGTGGTAGCCGACATAGATGGCCAGCACGAAGATGATCAGGTTGTAGATACCGTCGGAAATCAGATCCATCGGGAAGATCCTTTTTGTTGTGATTAGCCCTCTCGCTCAGGAGAGGAAGATCATCATTTATTGACGCGTTTGATCTCGCCGCCAGTGCACATCAGGCAGGCAGCGACGATGTCGTCTTCCAGGTTGAGGTGGAAGGTGCCGTTCGCATCGATCACCAGCTTGAGAAAGTCGAGCAGGTTGCGCGCATACAGCGCCGAGGCATCGGCGGCGACCAGGGCCGGCAGATTGCCGTGGCCGACCAGCGTCACGCCGTGCTTGATCACCACCTTGTCCAACTCGGTCAGCGGGCAGTTGCCGCCCTGAGTTGCGGCCAGGTCGATGACCACCGAGCCGGGTTTCATTTCCGCAACCGTGGCTTCGTGCAGCAGCGTCGGCGCCTTGCGGCCGGGGATCAGCGCGGTAGTGATAACGATGTCGGCCTGCTTGGCGCGTTCGTGCACTGCCCTGGCTTGGCGCTCCATCCACGAGGCGGGCATCGGCCGGGCGTAGCCGCCAACGCCTTCGGCGCATTCGCGCTCCTCGTCAGTCTCGAACGGCACGTCGACGAACTTGGCGCCGAGGGATTCGATCTGCTCCTTTACTGCCGGGCGCACATCGGACGCCTCGATCACCGCGCCCAGTCGTTTGGCCGTGGCGATCGCCTGCAGGCCAGCGACGCCAGCGCCGAGGATCAGCACCCGGGCGGCTTTCACCGTACCGGCAGCAGTCATCAGCATCGGCATGAAACGTGGGTAGTGATTGGCCGCCAGCATCACCGCCTTGTAGCCGGCAATGTTCGCCTGGGAGGAGAGTACGTCCAGGCTCTGCGCGCGGGAGGTGCGCGGTGCGGCCTCAAGCGCGAAGGCGGTGATGCCGCGAGCGTTGATGCGCTCGATAGTCTCCACGCTGAACGGATTGAGCATGCCAACCAGCACGGTGTCGGGCTGCATGCGAGCCAGTTCGGTATCGTCTGGCGCCACCACCTTGAGTATCAGCGCCGCGCCAAACGCGGCGGCCGCATCGCCAATGCTCGCACCCACCGCTTCATAGGCGCTGTTGGTGATGCTGGCTGCGATGCCGGCACCGCTCTGAACGGTGACCTGATGGCCAAGGCCAATCAGCTTCTTGATGGTTTCCGGCGTCGCGGCAACCCGCGTTTCGCCTGCATGGGTTTCGAGGGGAACACCTATGTGCACGCTTGCATCTCCTGCGATCGTTGCAGATTCACCCTGAGGCGACGAAGGTCCGGTATCGACTAAAGTCGATAGGCCGCATTCTGCAAAGGAAGCCGATCAGTAAGCAATATTCATGGAGCGTTTATTTCGCATGACTACAAGTTATCGGAGATATTGTTATTTTTCATGCGGGATAAGTCGGATAAATAATTATAACTTGCAGCTATTTTCTTCTAATTTGCCGATATCAAGAATAAACACCTGAAAAATGTTAGCAGGCTAACGGCGGGTGTGCGGCGCGGTGTCGCACCGGTCAATATCATTATCAGGTGATTGAGTAGCGTTTTTAGTCTTTATGTAGCGTTTTTTCGATGTCGCTACAATTCGTGGGTGTCGCATCTCGGGCATCGGAAACTGGGTATCGCTTTGCTCAACGCCAGGCTACACGGGGAGTTGCGGGTGCTTGGCTCGCCAGCGTGTTGTCGACAAGACGCTGTGAGTGGAACAGATCGAACGCTGTTCATGAGGCGTGCAGCCGAATGGCACGCCTGCGGTGCTGATCACTCAACCGTAGCGTGGGTTGAGCGAAGCGATACCCGGGTTGCAGTCTGGCGCGATCAGCCTGTGCGCCAGGTGATTTCCTGCACGCCGTCGGCGCTGATGCGCAGCCACTGATCGGCCTGCTCATCGCTTTCTTCTTCTTCCCAGCTGCCCGGTGCGCAGCGAACTTCTACGTCCAGCGCTGCGTAAGCCGCCTGGGCGCAGGCCAGGTCGTCGTCCCAGGGCGTGGCGTCGCTTTCCAGGTACAGGCTGTGCCATTTGCCTACCGCTTTGGGCAGCCAGGTCACCGGCACGTCGCCGGCGTGGCATTGGAAGGTCTGGCCTTTCTGGTGCCAGTCGGAGCAGGGGCCGATTGCCGTGGTCAGCCAGGCCGCGATGGCCTGGTGGTCGGCGTCTTTCAGGTAGATCTCGATATCCGGTTGGCGCATTTTCATCCTCATCTCGATCTGTTGCGCGTCGGCCTTGCCGCGTTAAAAACAGGCTCAGAAAGCCGCTTGCGGCTAACGCACTTGAGTGCGGCCCCGGAGGGGCGAGCGAAGCGAGTTATGCCCATATACAAGAGTACACTGCGCTTTCTCGTCTGTTTTTTACGGGGGCGCCTAGGCATTGTAGGGCTCTGGCTCGCAAGATCGTGCACAGGTTTTTAGGAAGCGTCACGCTCGATCCAATCGTAGCGGATGGCGACTGTCACTTCGAAGTTTTCGGCAATCACCGCAGCACGGCGTTCGGCGCTTGCGCGCCAGCCGTGGGGGGTCATCGCCAGCAGGTCGGCGCGTGCTTCTGGCGTGTCGAGCAGCAGCGTAAAACTCAGGGTTTCGCTGTGCGCCAGATGCATGCCGGGCGGTATCAGCTCAAGGTGTTTCTGGTCATCGTAATCGCGCACTTCGTCGTAGAGCTTCTGGCGCAGCTCCATCAGGTGCTCGCGCGTCGGCCCCATGCGCAGCAGGCCACCACCGGGAGCGAGCAGGCGTTTGGCTTCCTGCCAGTCCAGCGGGCTGAACACGCTGGCCAGCAACTGGCAGCTGGCATCGGCCAGGGGGACTCGGGCCATGCTGGCGATCAACCAGTTCAGCTGCGGCGCGCGCTTGCAGGCGCGCTTCACCGCTTCCCGGGAGATATCCAGGGCATAGCCGTCGGCCTCTGGCAGCGCCTCGGCGATCTGCGCGGTGTAATAACCTTCGCCACAACCGATATCCAGCCAGTGCTGCGGCATGTAGCCAGCCGCCAGCTGCGCCAGTCGGGCAGCCAGCGGCGCGTAGTGGCCGCCATCGAGAAAACGCCGGCGCGCTTCGACCATGGCGGCGTTATCGCCCGGGTCACGGCTGTTCTTGTGCTGCACCGGCAGCAGGTTGAGGTAACCCTGGCGGGCACGGTCGAAGCGGTGGTTGGCCGGGCAGGCCACGCCGTTGTCGACGGCCTGCAGCGGCATCTGGCAGATCGGGCAACTGAGCATCAGGCGAGCAGCTTGACCAGGGTCTGGTAGTAGATCTCGGTGAGTACGTCGAGATCGCTGGCCAGCACACGTTCATTGACCTGGTGGATGGTCGCGTTGACGGGGCCGAGTTCGACCACCTGGGTGCCGAGGGTGGCGATGAAGCGCCCATCCGACGTACCGCCGCTGGTGCTCGGCGTGGTTTCCCTGCCGGTCACACTACGGATGCTGGCGCTGACCGCATCGAGCAGGGCGCCCGGCTCGGTGAGGAACGGCAGGCCCGACAGCGCCCATTCGATGTGATAGTCCAAACCGTGCTTGTCGAAGATGGCGTTGACCCGCTGTTGCAGGCCTTCGACTGTCGATTCGGTGGAGAAGCGGAAGTTGAACACTGCCGCCAGTTCGCCGGGAATCACGTTGGTGGCCCCGGTACCGGCATTCAGGTTGGAGACCTGGAAGCTGGTCGGCGGGAAGAACGCATTGCCGTCGTCCCAGTGCTCGGCGGCCAGTTCGGCGAGCGCCGGAGCGGCCAGGTGAATCGGGTTCTTCGCCAGGTGCGGGTAAGCCACGTGGCCCTGGATACCGCGCACAGTGAGGGTCGCACCCAGTGAGCCGCGGCGGCCGTTCTTGACCACGTCACCGACCAGCGAGGTACTCGACGGTTCACCGACGATGCACCAGTCCAGGCGCTCGTTGCGCGCGGCGAGGCGTTCGACCACCGCCTTGGTACCGTGGTGGGCCGGGCCTTCTTCGTCGCTGGTGATCAGGAAGGTGATGCGGCCCTTGTGGTTCGGGTGCTCGGCGACGAAGCGCTCGACGGCAATGATCATCGACGCCAGGCTGCCCTTCATGTCGGCAGCGCCGCGCCCGCAGAGCATGCCCTGTTCGTCGACCAGCGCCTCGAACGGGCCGTGTTGCCAGGCCTGCACCGGACCGGTGGGTACCACGTCGGTGTGGCCGGCAAAGCACAGCACCGGGCCGTCCTGGCTGCCATGGCTGGCCCAGAAATTGTCCACGTCCTCGATGCGCATCGCTTCGATGGCGAAGCCCAACGCAGCGAGCCGGCGCATCATCAGTTCCTGACAGCCTTCATCCAGTGGCGTCACGGATGGCCGGCGGATCAGGTCGCAGGCAAGCTCGAGGGTAGGGGACAGGGCCGTCATGGAAACTCCGGTAAAGTCATGCTCGTAAAGCAATGCGGGGCGGGAAAGGGCGCATAGCTTAAAGCAAAACGCCCGCGCCTCGTAGGCGTTCAGCCTTTTGGCGCAAGAGGCAAAGGCGCTTCGCTCGACCCGGCTACAAGAGCCGATGCACTGCGCACCCGTAGCCTGGCGTTGAGCGAAGCGATACCCAGGGATTGTTTGCGCGGTTACCGCTCACCAATCCGAAAAGAAAACGGCGGCCAATTGGCCGCCGTTATCGTGTCGCTCACCGGAATCAGGCGTTCTCCGCCTCGGTCTGTACCACCGGAATCTCCAGCGGCTTCGGGCTGGACGACAGCAGCGCCATGATCAGCGCAGCCAGGTACGGCAGCGACTGTACTAGCAGCATGATCACCCAGAACTTCACGTCGTAACTGGGCAGGCCCTGCACGATGGCGATGCCCAACGCGGCGCCCCATAACAACAACATGATGAAGACCTCCTCACGGGCTTCCGCGAGGGCCACCATCAGGCCGTGGCTGGAACGCATCTTCGGCGTACGGAAGAATGGAATGCTCTTGGTGAACATGCCGTACAGCACCGCCTTGGCGATGGTGTGCGACAGCGCCAGCCCGGCAACCGCCGCGCAGAACGCATCCTTCAGATTGACGCCCATTGCCCGCTGGTACAGGAAGATGATCTTGCCGACCTTGAACAGGAACAGCGCCAGCGGCGGGATCGCGAAGATCAGCAGCGGTGGGTCGACCCGTTGCGGCACGATGATCATCGCCGCCGACCACAGCAGCGCGCCGGCGGTGAAAAAGATATTCAGGCCATCGGCAACCCACGGCAGCCAGCCGGCGATGAAGTGGTAGCGCTGGCCGCGCTTGAGTTGGCTGTCTTTGCCGGCAAGCAATTCCCGGGCGTGGCCCTTCATGATCTGGATGGCGCCGTAGGCCCAGCGGAAACGCTGCTTTTTGAAGTCGATAAAGGTGTCCGGCATGAGCCCCTTGCCGAAGCTGTCATGGGCATAAGCGGCGGAGTAACCCTTCTCGAACACGCGCAGGCCCAGTTCGGCGTCTTCGCAGATAGTCCAGTCGGCCCATTTCAGCTCGTCCATAACGGTACGGCGAATCATCGTCATGGTGCCGTGCTGGATGATCGCGTTGCGGTCGTTACGCGTCACCATGCCAATGTGGAAGAAGCCCTTGTACTCGGCATAGCAGAGCTTCTTGAAGGTGCTTTCCTCGCCATCGCGGTAATCCTGTGGCGATTGCACCACAGCGATCGACGGATCGGAGAAGTGCGGCACCATGTACTTGAGCCAGTTGGGGTCGACGCAGTAGTCGGAGTCGATCACCGCCACCACTTCGGCATCCGGCGCGGTGTGCGGCAGGATGTAGTTCAGCGCGCCGCCCTTGAAGCCATGCAACGGCGCCACGTGGAAGAAGCGGAAGCGCGGGCCGAGCTCTTCGCAATAGTCGCGTACCGGCTCCCACACCGCGGGGTCCTTGGTGTTGTTGTCGATGATCAGAACTTCGAAGTCCGGATAATCCAGATTGGCCAAGGCATCGAGGGTCTGTTTGACCATCTCTGGCGGCTCGTTGTAGCACGGCACATGGATCGACACCTTGGGCCGGTAGTGACTGTCGCCGACCACCGGGGTGAACGGCCGTCGCCGTTGCGTCCACACTGTTTCGGCCAGTTCGTGGGCTTCGGTGAGCAGCACGATGAATACGCCAATGGCGCCGACGCCGAGCAACAGGCCGACCAGCATGCTGAACCAGGTGCTGTATTGCTGGCTGTAGTCGTAGCCGATCCACACCAGCGCCGAGCCGCCAGCGAACGCGACGAAAGTCAGGAAGGTACGGCCGCGCTGGTGCAGGGCGCTGCCGTCGATGAGCATCAGTGCCAGCGACAGCAGGGCCATGACCACCGAGGCGACCGCCAACAGACGCCATTGCGGGATGGCCACGACCGGGCCTTCAAAATTGAACTTGGGGTTGCGGTCCAGGTTGTAAACGCCCCAGTAAGCGCCCACGGAACCTTCTTCACCAGCCTTCCAGGGCTGGTCGAAGGCTTCGATGACGAAATAGTTGTAACCCTGAGCGTTGAGGGTGGTGACCAGGGTGCGCAGGTAGATGGCCTGGTCAGCCTGGGTTGCTTCGGCGCCGCCGCGTACCCGGCCATTGCTTGGCCAGCCCACCTCGGAAAGCAGCAGGGGCTTTTTCGGGAACAGCTTCTTCAGGTCCCGCGCGCGGTCCAGGGTGAACTGGGTGGAATCCTCCATGGGAATGAATTCCCAGTAGGGCAGCACGTGCGCGGCGATCAGATCCGCGTGGTCGGCCAGTTCGGGATACTCATCCCAGATGTGCCACTGTTCAGAGGTGGTAACCGGCACCTTGACGGCCGAGCGGACGCGGTCCATGTAGGCGGTCAGTTGCTTGACGGTGACTTCGCGGCGAAACAGCGCCTCGTTGCCCACCACTACGCGCACCACACTGCGCGAGTTGTTGGCGATCTCGATGGCCTTGGCGACTTCGCGTTCGTTGCGCGCTTCGTCGGTGCCGATCCACACGCCCAGCGTCACGCGCAGACCGAACTCTTCGGCGAGCAGCGGGATCTTGTCCAGCGCGCCATCCACCGAGTAGGTGCGGATGCTGTCGGTCTGGGTGGCGAGCAATTCGAGGTCCGCACGCATCTCCTCATCGCTGGGGTAGACGCCCGTCTGCGGGCTCTGCCCTTGACGGAACGGCGAGAACGAATAGCCGGATATCTGCTCGGGCCAGTCCGGTGCGGTGACGGGGCGGTTGTAGAGCGCCCAGATACCGGTGAACAAGGCAGCGATAGCCAGGAATACAATCAGATTGAGGCCGAACTTGCGCGAAAGCATGCTGTGTCAGGTTCCGAAGGGTGGAACGGGGAGAGGGCCGGCGAGCGCCGGTTGGCGCGCATGCTACTCCGTCGATGAAAGACTGTATAGCACAGCCCCACACGCCCGTTCGCATCATCGGGGGTGGCTATTTTGCGATGGTGCGGCGGATGTGGATGCCGCATGCCGGGCGGTGCTTGGGCTGCTTCGCTGACCTCCCTATAATGCGCGCCCATCAAGAGGAGCTGCCATGTCGTTCGATGAGCAACGTTTCGCCGGAATCGCCCGGCTGTATGGCCGTGAAGGCGCACAGCGGCTGGCGGCTGCGCATGTCGCCGTGGTCGGCATCGGCGGCGTCGGTTCCTGGGCAGCCGAGGCGCTGGTGCGATCCGGCGTAGGCGAAATTTCGCTGTTCGATCTGGATGACGTCTGCGTCAGCAACACCAATCGCCAAGCCCATGCCCTGCAAGAGCAGGTCGGCCGCGCCAAGGTCGAAGTGATGGCCGAGCGGCTGCGGGCGATCAACCCGGCTTGCGTGGTGCATGAAGTGGCCGACTTCGTGACGCGTGACACCATGGAGGACTACATCACCGTGCAGCTGGACGCGGTGGTCGATTGCATCGACAGCGTGGCGGCCAAGGCGGCGCTGATCTCCTGGTGCAAGCGACGCAAGATCACTGTTATCACGACCGGCGGCGCAGGCGGGCAGATTGATCCGACCCAGGTGCAGGTGGGCGATTTGAACAAGACCTTCAACGACCCGCTGGCCGCCAAGGTGCGCTCAACGCTACGTCGAGACTACGGTTTCTCGCGTACACCAGGGCGCAACTACAGCGTGCCCTGCGTGTTCTCCACCGAACAGCTGCGCTACCCCGGCGCCGATGGCGGCATCTGCCTGAGCAAGGCGTTCGTCGGTGACGGGGTGAAGCTCGACTGCGCCGGAGGTTTTGGTGCGGTGATGATGGTCACCGCGACCTTCGGCATGGTCGCGGCCGCGCGTATCGTCGACAAGCTGGTCGCAGGCGCGCGGCGCCCCTCCGAGCGGCTCGCGGCAAAGGTGGATTAACCCGCTTCGCTCAGCCGACGCATTTGCTGCACCACGGCGTTCATGCCGTTGGCGCGCGAGGGCGACAGTTGCCGCGACAGCCCCAGGGTGGTGAACCAGTCAGCGATGTCCAGTGCGGCCAGTTCTGCCGCACTCAGGCCATTGACCCTGGCCAGCAGTACGGCAAGCAGGCCACTGATCAATCGTGCATCACTGGCTGCGCGAAAGTGCCAGCGGCCGTCGTGTGCGGCTCCGACCAACCACACCTGGCTCTCGCAGCCATGCACGCGGTCGGTTTCGTTGCATTCGCTGAGCGGCTCGAGCCGCTCGCCCCATTGCATCAGCAGGCGTGCGCGCTGTTCCCAGCCCGGGCAAGCAGTGAAGGCTTCGAGGGCTTCGCGGGCGTTATCAGGAAGGTTCATTGCAGCAGCTCCAGGGCTTTGTCCAGCGCAGTGAAGAAACGCTGCAGATCGCTCTGATCATTGTAGAGACCGAGCGATACGCGAATCGCCCCGTTCACCCCGAGCCGCTTAAGCAACGGCATCGCGCAGTGATGGCCGACCCGCACGGCTATGCCTTGTTCGGTGAGCAAATGGGCGAGATCACCGCTGTGCACCCCTTCCACGGTGAAGCAGGCCAGCGCCGTTTGCGGTTCGCCGAGCAGGCGCATGCCATCGTAGCCGTGCAAGCCCTGCAGCAAGATGTTGTGCAGACCGGCCTCATGGGCGGCAACCGCAGCAGCGTCGAGCTGGCTCAGGTAGTCCAGGGTTGTCCCGAGGGCGATCACGCCCGATACCGGTGGCGTGCCGGCCTCTAGGCCCAATGGGGCGCTTCGCAAGCTCGCCTGGTGATAATCGGCCTGCTGGACCATTTCGCCGCCGAACTGCCAGTGCTGCAGGCATTGCAGCGCGCTGCGGCGACCATATAGCAGGCCGACGCCATCCGGGCCATAAAGCTTGTGGCTGGAACACACGTAAAAGTCGCAGCCCAACGCCTGCAGATCATGCCGACCGTGGACGGCGCCTTGGGCCCCGTCGACGATGGTCAGTGCGCCCTGATTGCGCGCGTGAAGCAGCAACGGCTCCAGCGACTGCCAGCGGCCCAATACGTTGGACAGCTGGCTGACCGCGAGGAGCCGCGTGCGTGGGCCAATCAGCGCAGCGGCCTGCTGCGGGTCGATGTCGCCCTGTTCGGTCAGTGGCAGCACTACCAGTTTGAGCGCCTTGCGTGCAGCCAGTTGCTGCCAGGGCAACAGGTTGGCGTGGTGTTCTGCGGCGCTGATGACGATCTCGTCACCAGCACTGAACAGATGCTCCAGCCCGTAAGCGAGCAGGTTGAGGGATTCCGTTGCGCCGCGGGTGAAGACGATTTCTTCCGCGCTGACGGCATTCAGCCAGCGTGCGGCCTTTTCACGGGTACTTTCGAAGGCGCGCGTGGCGCGTTCGCCTGGCAGATGCTGGGCACGGTGCACATTGGCTACGCCACCGGCGTAGTAAGCGAGCAGGGTATCCAGTACCGCTTGCGGCTTCTGCGCCGTGGCGGCGCTGTCGAGGTAGGTCTGGCCTTCTTTATCGAGGGCCAGCATGCCGGGGAAGTCGGCGCGCCAGGGGGAAATCAGGGTCATGGTTTATCCAGAAAGCATCTGGCGGTCAACAGTTGGGTTTAACGCGGTGCGAGCGAGCGCAGCCGCGTTAAACCAACTTTTTAGTTGTGAGCGTGCAGGGCTTCGTTCAGCTCGATGGCCGACTTGTTGGTCTTGCACTCCACGGCGCCGCTCTGCGAGTTGCGACGGAACAGCAGGTCGGTCTGGCCAGCCAGGTCACGACCCTTGACCACCTTGACCAGGTTGTTCTGGTCGTCGAGCAGGGCGATCTTGGTGCCAGCGGTAACGTACAGGCCTGCTTCGACGATGTTGCGATCGCCCAGCGGAATGCCGATGCCGGCGTTGGCGCCGATCAGGCAGCCTTCGCCCACGGAAATAACGATGTTGCCACCTCCGGACAGGGTGCCCATGGTCGAGCAGCCGCCGCCCAGGTCCGAACCCTTGCCGACAAACACACCGGCGGAAACGCGGCCTTCGATCATGCCCGGGCCGGCGGTACCTGCGTTGAAGTTGACGAAGCCTTCGTGCATCACGGTGGTGCCTTCGCCGATGTACGCGCCCAGACGAACACGCGCGCTGTCAGCGATACGCACGCCAGTCGGCACCACGTAGTCGGTCATTTTCGGGAATTTGTCTACCGAGAAGACTTCCAGCAGGTCGCCTTTCAGGCGGGCTTCCAGCTGACGCTCGGGCAGCTCGACCAGGTCGACCGCACCCTGGCTGGTCCAGGCCACGTTGGGCAGCAGCGGGAAGATGCCGGTCAGGTTCAGGCCGTGGGGCTTGACCAGGCGATGCGACAGCAGGTGCAACTTGAGGTAGGCCTCAGGCGTGCTGGTCAGGGCGGCATCTTCGGCCAGCAGGGTGGCGACAAGCGGTTTGGCGCTTTCGGCCAGGCGAGTGAGCAGGGCGGCTTGCACGGCATCGATGCCTTTCAGGGCGCTTGCGAGTTCACCGGCCTGCTGGTTGGTCAGCGCGATGGCCTGGTTGCCGCCGCGGTAGCCGAGCTTCTCGGTGACCTTGGCGACCAGTTCGGCGTTCGGGTTGAGCAGAGGCTGTGCGTAGAACACTTCCAGCCAGGTGCTTTGACGGTTTTGTGTGCCGACCCCGAAGGCCAGGCTGAACAGGGTGTTGGACATGGGCTTTTCCTTGCAACGAATTCGATTGGGGGTGACGGAGTATCAGGCCAGTTCGGCGGCGTAACGCTCAGGTTTGAAGCCGACCAGCGTGCGCGCACCGAGATCCAGTACGGGGCGCTTGATCATCGACGGTTGGGCCAGCATCAGGTCGATGGCCTTGGCCTGGTCGAGGTCGCTTTTCTGAGCGTCATCAAGCTTGCGGAAGGTGGTGCCGGCGCGATTGAGGATGGTTTCCCAGCCGTGCTCGTAACACCATTTCTGCAGATTGCCGCGGTCAATGCCGGCGGTCTTGTAATCGTGAAACTGGTAAGTGACACCCTGCTCATCGAGCCAGGTGCGGGCCTTTTTCATGGTGTCGCAGGCCTTGATCCCATAGAGGACATTACTCATTGATTTTCCTCGGAAGGATTCCACTCGTCGAATCCTTCTCAATACTTGTTAGTGTCGAACTGTCGATTATGCCACGTCGCCTCTGCTTAGGTCGCTGTTGCGGGATAACCCGGGCATTCCCCGACTGCCGCAGCACTCCGCAGGCGAGCTAGAATGCCGGGCGACCTGCGGCTCTGTTTGTTGAGGACCTGTCCGTTCATGCAACTTCTCTACACCATCCTGATCATGTTGCTGGTGGTCAGCGGCACGCGCATCAGCGCTCAGTTCATCCCACTGCCGCTGCCGATCCTGCAGATTCTGATCGGCGCGCTGCTGGCGATTCCGGCACTCGGGCTGCACGTGCGGCTTGATCCCGAACTCTTTCTGCTGCTGTTCATCCCACCGCTGTTATTCGTCGACGGCTGGCGCATGCCCAAGGGGCAGTTTCGCAAGCTGCGCATGCCGATCCTGTTCCTGGCCTTTGCACTGGTGTTCTTCACCATTCTCGGTGCTGGATATTTCATTCATTGGTTGCTGCCGCAGGTGCCGCTGGCCGCCTGTTTCGCGCTGGCCGCAGTGTTGTCTCCGACCGATGCGGTGGCGGTATCGGCCATCACCCATGGGCGCCTGCCCAGCACCTTGAACAACCTGCTGCAGGGCGAGGCGCTCATGAACGATGCGTCGGGACTGGTGGCGTTCAAGTTTGCCGTGGCAGCCACCCTGACCGGGATGTTTTCATTCGCCGATGCCAGCCTGCAGTTCGTGCTGGTGGCCGTTGGCGGGCTGCTGATCGGCATGGCGCTGAGCTATCTGTTGGGGCGCATGCGTGCCTGGATGATCGCGCGCGGCTGGGAAGAGCCGGCGCCCCACGTGCTGCTGATGCTGTTGCTGCCGTTCGCCGCTTATGTGGCCGCCGAGCACCTCGGGCTGTCGGGGATTCTCTCAGCCGTGGCCGCCGGCATGATGCAGAGCCGCCTCGACCTGCTGCCGCGGCAGACCACCACGCGCCTGCTCAACCGCGGGGTGTGGGCGATGCTCGAGTTCACCTTCAATGGGCTGATCTTTCTGCTGCTGGGCCTGCAGTTGCCAGACATCATCAAGGCCGTTGTCGGCGAGCACTCCGACCCCTGGCAACTGCTCTGGCCGGCGCTTTGCTATGTGCTGGCGGTGTATGCCGTGCTGATGGCGTTGCGGTTTGCCTGGGTGTACAGCTACTGGCGGACTTCCGGCATGCTGCGGCGCTGGCGGGGCAAACCGACCCGTTTCGCCGGACAATCGCGTGTTGCGCTCACGG
The DNA here is from genome assembly GCF_900102335.1 of Phytopseudomonas seleniipraecipitans. GTDB lineage: Bacteria > Pseudomonadota > Gammaproteobacteria > Pseudomonadales > Pseudomonadaceae > Aquipseudomonas > Aquipseudomonas seleniipraecipitans. The sequence goes on along the minus strand of NZ_FNBM01000002.1, from coordinate 287,934 downwards.
CTGTGCTGACCCTGGGCGGTGTACGTGGCGCGGTGACGCTGGCTGGTGTGATGTCGTTGCCCTTGTTGCTCAACAGCGGCGATGCCTTTCCCGAGCGTGATCTGCTGATCCTGATCGCCGCCGGGGTGATTCTGCTATCGCTGCTCATCGCAAGCGTGGCGCTGCCAAGGCTGTTGCCGCTGCTGCCGGAGGACAACGTGGCCCTCCACGAGAGCGAACTCAATCGACACCGCGCGCAAGTGCTGCAAGCTGCCATTCGTGCTCTCGAGGCGGATAACGAAAAAGCTGCAGACGCCGAAGGCGCGATTGCCATGGCCGAGATCAGGGCCAAGCTGATGAACGAGTACCGTGATCTGCTCGAACGCACCCGTACTCCTGATGCCCAGGAGTCGCGCGATTACCAGCACCAGGCCGACCAGCTGGAACACCGCCTGCGGCTCCAGGCGCTGCGCACCCAACGCCTTGAGCTATACCGGATGCGCAAGGAGCACCAGCTGGACGACGACATACTGGCGGACATCCTGCGCGACCTCGACAACGCCGAAGCACGCCTGCTCAAGCGCTGAGCGCCTGCTGCGCTAAAGCGCGTAGTGCTTTAGTTCGCGTGCAATCAACAGACGCTGGATCTCGCTGGCGCCTTCGTAAATCTGCGTGACGCGCGCGTCCCGGTAATAGCGCTGCACGGGGAAGTCCTCCAGGTAGCCATAGCCGCCGTGCACCTGCAGCGCCTTGGAGCACACCCGCTCGGCCATCTCCGAGGCGAACAGCTTGGCCTGGGACGCCTCCGACAGGCATGGCTGACCGGCGCTGCGCAGGCGTGCTGCGTGCAGGGTCAGCAGGCGCGCCGCATTGATCTGGGTGTGCATGTCGGCAAGCAGGTTGGCGATGCTTTGGTGTTCGCCGATGGGCTTATCGAACTGCACCCGCTCACGGGAATAGACCAGCGCCGCCTCGAAGGCGGCCCGGGCGATGCCGACGGCCTGTGCGGCGATGCCGATGCGCCCGCCCTCGAGATTGGACAAGGCAATGGCCAGGCCCTTGCCGCGTTCGCCGAGCAGATTCTGTGCAGGAATGCTGCAGTTTTCCAGGACGATGGCGCAAGTATCCGAGGCGCGAATGCCCATCTTGTGTTCGCGCCGTTCGACGCGAAAGCCGGGCGTGTCGGTCGGCACCAGAAAGGCTGAGATACCCTGCTTGCCGAGTGTGGCGTCGCTGACCGCGAAGACGATGGCCAGCCCGGCGCGCTGGCCGTTGCTGACGAACTGTTTGGAACCGTTGAGCACCCAGTGCTCGCCGCGCAGTTCGGCGCGAGTAAGCAGGTTGTGGGCTTCAGAGCCCGCCTGGGGTTCGGTGAGGCAAAAGCATCCGATCACTGCGCCGCTGGCCAGGCGCGGTAACCACTCGTTCTTTTGTGCGTCGGTGCCGTAGTTGAGCAGCGGGCCACAGCCCACCGAATTGTGCACACTCATCAGCGTGCCAGTCGCCGCATCAGCGGCAGAGACTTCTTCAACCGCGAGGGCGTAAGCCACGTAGTCGAGATAACTGCCGCCCCAGGTATCGGGAACAATCATTCCTAGCAGGCCCATCTCGCCCATCTGCGCCACCAGCGCATCGTCGATCCAGCCGGCCTTTTCCCAGTCCTGCGCATGGGGGGCGATGGCGCGGCGCGCGAACTGTCGGGTGCAGTCGCGGATCATGCGTTGTTCGTCGTCTAGTTCGATGTCGTGCATAGCGACCTCTCTGTTGTCATTGGCCCGCGCCGGATCACGGCTAACGGACAGGCGCGGCCGCCACGGATCGCATGGCTGGCCTGGCTACAGAGTCGCTCAGGAAGGGGCTAATCGCAAACGCAAGTGCGCGCGGTGACGGTCGTCACCGCGCTGGAGGGGATCAGTTCTGTTGGCGTAGCTGGTCGAGCAGTTTGCTGTCCGGGTAGCCATCAGCTGGCCAGCGAAGGTGCAGCTGGAAAGCTCGAATCGCCTTGCGGGTGTTGGCGCCAATGATGCCGTCCGGATGACCGGAATCAAAGCCGCGTGCGTTGAGGCGCTCCTGCAGTTCGACGCGCTCGCTGCGGCCCAGCTGCCGATCACCTTCTGGCCAAGACCCTTGCACGCCATTGCCGCCACGCAGGGCGTCGGACAGCAAGCCGATCGCCAAGGCGTAGGAGGTTGAGTTGTTGTAGCGCAGGATGCTGCGGAAGTTGCCGAACAGCAGGAAGGCAGGCCCACGGTGCCCTGCAGGCAGCAGCAGAGTGGCGCTTGCATCGTCACGCGGGGTGCTCAACGGCTGGCCCACCGGACGAATACCGAGTGCGCGCCATTCGTTCAGGCTGCGGCGCACTTCCGGGTCGGCCAGCGCGTAGTCGAAGCCCTGTGGCAGCTGTACTTCGAAACCCCATGGCTGGCGCAATTGCCAGTTGGAGCTTTGCAGGTAGTGCGCGGCCGAGGCCAGGGCGTCGGCCTGGGAGGTCCAGACATCGCGCTTGCCATCGCCATCGAAGTCCACGGCATGCTCGTTGTAGGTGGTTGGCATGAACTGGGTCTGGCCCATGGCGCCGGCCCAGGAACCAACCAGGCTTTCCGGGGCGATATCGCCATGCTGGAGAATCTGCAGCACGGCCAGCAACTGGCTGCGCCAGAACGCTTGACGGCGGCCTTCATAGGCCAGGGTCGCCAGCGAGCGCACCACGTTGTGGCTACCGATATTGCTGCCGAAGTTGCTCTCCAGGCCCCAGATGGCGACCAGTGTCTCGGCATCGACGCCATAACGCTGTTCGATCTGGCTGAGCACGGCGCGGTTCTGCGCCAGCAGAATACGGCCACGGGCGACGCGGCTCGGCGACACGGCACCTTTCAGGTATTCCCACACCGGTCGGCTGAACTCGGGCTGGCTGCTGTCTGCCTTGACCACGTCCGGGTTCGGTACCACGCCTGCAAAGGCTCGGTCGAACAGCGTCGGATTGATGCCGGCGGCGATCGCATCACTGCGCAGCAGGTCGCGCCATTGTTCGAAGCTCAGTTGCTCCTGAACGGGTTGAGGCAGCGCGTTGGTCGAGGTAGTGCTCTGCGGGGTGCTTGGCGTCGCCAGTGGCTGGGCAGGGGCATCGGCGCAGGCCGTGAGCAGGAGCAGAAAGCTGGCCGCAGCGGTAACAGGTAGGCCGCGAAGGAACAGGTTGGGCATGGTCATCTCAACACGTTTTGCAGGCGACCACCTTAGCACGGATGAGCGGGAATGCGGGCTGAGCGAGCGATCAAGGCAACTTTTTCAGCAGCCCCAGAAACGGAAAAGCCTCCCAGTTTTGCTGGGAGGCTTGGCGGCGGTAGCTGCCTTTTCCTTTACCGGGTCGTTCCTGGCGTGAGCGGAACAGTGGCTGGGCGATGATGGATTTAGCCTTGTTCGGGCGTACTTTCTTGCTCATGGCAGGTCCTCGATCAATGCTCGCGCCGGTGCGAGCGGCATCAATGATGCGCCGCTCGATCAGCCATGTCCATACGGGGAGTAGGTTTAAGCACCGAGCTTCAAGCGCTGTCCGGCCATCATCAGTACCAACCGCGACAGGCTGGCCCAGGGATCGCCTGCCGCCTGGCCCTTTACCTGCGCATCAATCTGCTGAGCATCCATCAGCAACGCATTCCAGCGCGCTGGCGAGTGCCGCTGCAGAGCTTTGCTAACCAGTGGGCGGCGCTTGTCCCAGACTGGTGGACGGGCTGAGGCAAAGGCCTTGTCCAATGGCACGCCCTGGCTGAACTGGTAGGAAATGTTGGCCAGCTGGCGCAGTTCGCGGGCCAGCATCACCACGATGAACAGCGACTCCTGACCCTCGCCACGCAAGCCGTCGAGCATGCGCAGGGCGTGGGCCGCTTCGCCGTTGAGGATCGCATCGATGAGGCCGAATACGTCGTAGCGAGCGCTGTCGGCCACGGCCGCCTGCACGGTGCCGGCATCGATCTGCTGGCCGTCAGCAAGCAGCTTGAGCTTCTCGATCTCCTGTGCAGCAGCCAGCAGGTTGCCTTCAACTCGCGCAGCAATCAGGTCCACGGCGTCGGCGGTGGCGTTCATGCCGGCCTGGGCCAGACGCTGGCGAATCCATTGCGGCAGCCCGTTGGCGTCCACCGGCCAGATCTGCACGAACTGGCAATGCGGCCCGTCGATCAGGGCTTTGGCCCACTTGGTTTTCTGCGCGCTGCCGTCGAGCTTTGGCAGGCTGATCAACAACAGGGTGTCTTCAGGCGGACGCCCGAGGTACTCGATGATCGCAGCTGCACCCTTGTCGCCAGGCTTGCCGTTGGGAATGCGCAGTTCGATGACGCGCTTGTCGGCGAACAGCGACAGGCTGGCGCCCGCTTCATAAAGCATGCCCCAGTCGAAATTGGCTTCGGCGTGGAACACTTCGCGCTCGGTGAAGCCTTGCGCACGACTGGCATTGCGGATGGCGTCGCTGGCTTCCTGGCAGAGCAGGGCTTCGTCGCCGCAAACCACGTAGACGGGCGCCAAGGGACCTTGCAGGTGTTTACCGAGTTGGGCGGGGGCGAGTTTCATAAGCCTCTAAACCGAAGGGCCACCGAGTGGCCCCTACTGGCTTATTGCACCGGCAGTTCGATGGGCGATTGCTGCGGCTGAGCAGCTTCACGCTGACGTGCCGCCTCAATGGCGTCGGCTTCCGCCTTGGCCTTGGCTTCAGCGGTCTGCTGGAGGGCGTCGAGCTGGTCCGGGGTGATCTGCTGCAGGCGCTGAGCCAGTTGCTGCACCAGGTCGCGGCGCATTTCGGTGCGCAGCTGAGCGGACTCCTGATCGTTGCTGATCAGGTTGTTGGAGTCCTGCACGTAGTAGCTCTGCACTTCCAGCTGGTTGCTGAGCAGCAGCAGGTCCTTGGCGCCACGGATCTCGTAGTTCAGGGTCAGGGTGCGCTCATATTCAACGCTGCGAGCTGAGCTGGTGTAGCTGGCGGAACGTTGATTTTCCTGTTCATTGGCCAGGTACAGCTTATAGGCAGCGCCAGGGAATACGCGCACGCCGTTGTTTTCCAGCACGTCACGAACGTCACGGACGGTATCGCCGTAGCTGTCTCGTGCGCTGACCTCAAGTTCCTTGAGGGCGAACTGTACGTCGCCGGTGCCGCGCAGCTGGAAGCCGCATGCACCCAGCAGGGCAGCCAGACCAATTACCAACAGATTGCGCTTGATCATCTCGTTATCCCCTTGTCCTGCCGGCTCCGCCGGCCAGCATGGGCAGGCACGGGTGCCTGCGTTGCCGATACGTTGACCCAGTGTCGGCAGCATGCCGACACCTCACCTTTCGCCTCAGTTGGCGACGATATTGACCAGCTTGCCAGGCACCACGATGACCTTGCGGATCGTCAGCCCTTCGGTAAAGCGTTGTACGTTTTCATTGTCGCGAGCTGCCGCTTCGACCGCTTCGCGGCTGGCGTCGGCCGGCACGTCGATCTGGCCGCGCAGCTTGCCGTTGACCTGAATCACCAACTGCAGGCTGTCTTGCACCAAGGCAGATTCGTCCACGACTGGCCATGTGGCGTCGATGATCGCTTCCTCGTGACCCAGCTCCTGCCACAGTTCGTGGCTGATGTGCGGGGTGATCGGGGCGAGCAGCAGGGCAACGGTTTCCAGACCTTCTTGCAGCAGAGCACGCTGTTGATCGTTGTCCTGTGGGGCTTTCTCCAGCACGTTCATCAGCGTCATCACCTGGGCGATGGCCGTGTTGAATTTGTTGTGCTGGCCGATATCCAGGCTCGCCTGTTTGATTGCCAGGTGAATGGAACGGCGGACTTCCTTGCTGCTGTCGTCAAGTTCGGCGACATCCAGTACGCCCGGCAGCCCTTTGCTGACGTGACCCTGAGCCAGGCGCCAAACGCGGCGCAGGAAACGGTTCGCACCTTCAACGCCGGCGTCTGACCATTCGCAGCTCATGTCGGGTGGGGATGCGAACATCATGAACAGGCGGCACGTGTCCGCGCCGAACTGGTCGATCATCGACTGTGGATCGACGCCGTTGTTCTTCGATTTGGCCATTTTCTCGGTGCCACCGATTTCCACCGGCAGACCATCGGATTTCAGCTTGGCGCTGATGACCTTGGCTTTGCTGTCACGCTCAAGCTCGACATCGGCCGGGTTGAACCAGGTAAAACCACCATTGGCTTCGCGACGGTAATAGGTGTCGGCGACCACCATGCCCTGAGTCAACAAATTCTTGAAGGGTTCATTCGACGACACCAGGCCTTCGTCACGCATCAGCTTGTGGAAGAAGCGCGCGTAGAGCAGGTGCAGGATGGCATGTTCGATCCCGCCGATGTACTGATCGACTGGCAACCAGTGGTCGGCCGCGGATTTGTCTACCAGGCCGCCTTCATAATGCGGCGAGGCGTAGCGGGCGTAATACCAGGACGACTCCACAAAGGTGTCCATGGTGTCGGTTTCCCGCTTCGCTGGCGCGCCGCATTTCGGGCAGTTGCATTCGTAGAACTCGGGCATGCGCGCCAGAGGCGAGCCAGCGCCATCGGGCACTACGTCTTCCGGCAGTACGACTGGCAGTTGATCTTCCGGCACGGGTACGTCGCCACAGGCGCCGCAGTGGATGATCGGGATCGGGCAGCCCCAGTAGCGCTGGCGGCTGATGCCCCAGTCGCGCAGACGGCACTGAGTGCGCGAGGCGCCGAGTTGCTTCTTCAGCAGGGCGACTTCGATGGCGTCGAAGGCACCTTCGAAGTCCAGGCCGTCGAACTCGCCGGAATTGATCAGTTGGCCGTGCTCGTTGTACGCGGCTTGCCACGGTGCAGGTGTTTCGTCGCCGGCACTGGTGCGAACCACAGCCTTGATCGGCAACTGGTACTTGATGGCGAATTCGAAATCGCGCTCGTCGTGAGCGGGCACGGCCATGACCGCGCCGTCGCCGTAGTGCATCAGCACATAGTTGGCGACCCACACTGGCAGTTTCTCGCCGGTCAGTGGGTGTTCGACGAACAGTGGCGTGGGCATGCCACGCTTTTCCTGAGTGGCGACGTCGGCTTCCGCCACGCTGCCGGCTTTGCATTCAGCGATGAACGCCTGCAGCTCAGGGTTGTTCTGTGCGGCCAGAGTAGCCAGTGGATGTTCGGCGGCCACCGCGACATAGGTCGCGCCCATCAGGGTGTCGGGACGGGTGGTGAAGACTTTCAGTACGCCCGCTTCGCCGATGGAGTCGACGTCGTAAGGGAACTGTACTTCCATGCCGCGGGATTTGCCGATCCAGTTGCGCTGCATGGTCTTGACCTGTTCCGGCCAGCCATCGAGCTCGTCCAGACTGCTCAAGAGCTCATCCGCGTAGGCGGTGATCTTGAAGTAGTACATGGGGATTTCGCGTTTCTCGATCACTGCGCCGGAGCGCCAGCCACGGCCGTCGATGACCTGCTCGTTGGCCAGCACGGTCTGGTCGACCGGATCCCAGTTCACGGTGCCGTTCTTGCGATAGATCACGCCTTTTTCGAACAGGCGGGTGAACAGCCATTGTTCCCAGCGGTAGTAGTCCGGCTTGCAGGTGGTGATTTCGCGGGACCAGTCCACCGCCAGGCCCAGGCTACGCAGCTGGGTCTTCATGTAGGCGATGTTTTCGTACGTCCACTTGGCGGGTGCCACGTTGTTTTTCATGGCGGCGTTTTCCGCCGGCATGCCAAAAGCGTCCCAGCCCATGGGCTGCAGCACGTTCTTGCCCTGCATGCGCTGGTAGCGCGCAATCACGTCACCGATGGTGTAGTTGCGCACGTGCCCCATGTGTAGCTTGCCGCTCGGGTAGGGGAACATCGACAGGCAGTAGAACGTTTCCTTGCCGGGCTGTTCGCTGACTACAAAGGAGTTCTGCGAATCCCAGTGGGATTGCGCGGCGGCTTCGATTTCGCGTGGCTGATACTGTTCGTGCATGGCTACTTTGCGCTAGGGAAAGGGGCTTTCGGGAAACGCCGTAGCATACATGACCCCCCTTGACGGAGGAAACGCTGATTGCTCTCGCCGGGCGTGCGCGTCGCCGTTTGTCGCGGTAGGCCGCTCGCGGCGAGGCCAACGCTAAGCTCACTGACAGGGCCACATTGCCCGGAGGTGTGTGATGGCGTATCCAGCGAAGTTCGATAACCAGGCCGACCCTTACGGCCACTTGCTGCAACGGCTGGCGTCGGCCCTGGATGAAGCCAGCAACCTGGATCATCTGTCTGACGAGCCTGCCACGGAGATGGAGGTGCGCGGCTTGTCTGCCACTGAGCTGGCGCTGATCACGGCCTATCTGGCCAATGATTACGCTTGGCTGCGCGGCTGGCATATCACGGGCGCTGCGCCTCGGGTGCCCCTGTCGCCGCCCTTCGAGCGTCACGCTGGCGCCGTCATTGGCTGCGCTGCGGGCACGGCACCGCGCGGTGCTCAACTGGTCGCGGATGACTGAGCGGCGGTTCTCCGCGATTGTCGGTTGGTCATCTGCGCCGCGGCTTGGCTTGTGCTGTAGCCACAAGTGCACCTAGGCTTCGAGCCTTTCCTGGAGGTGCTCGATGCCGCTTCGCTACATGCTCAAGCAATTCTTCATGCCGCCCGGCATCCTGCTGCTTCTGCTGGTGCTCGCCTGGTTTTTGCGCCGGCGCTTCCCGCGGCTGGCAGCTGGTTGCTTTGCGGTCGGCCTGAGCGGCCTGTGGCTGATGAGTCTGCCGGTCGCCGTGGAGTGGGGCGCGCGGCAGATCGAGAGCGAGCCGGCACTGGCGCAGCAACAGTGGGCCGAGCTGGCGCAGCACGCGGATGTCATCGTGATATTGGGGGCGGGACGGGACTCTGCCGATCCGGCCTGGGGCGGTGACCAGCCCAGCGCCATGGCGATGGAGCGTATTCGCTATGCGGCGCGACTCGCCAAGGCGTCTGGTCTGCCTGTTCTAGCTACCGGTGGTCTGCATTTTGGGCGCCCGCCGAGCGAAGCAGCGCTGGCCGCGCAGGTGATGCAAGAAGACTTTGGCGTGGCAGTACGCTGGCAGGAGGAGCGCAGCCGCACCACTTGGGAGAACGCCGTGGACACCGCTGCCATGCTGCAGCCGGAGGGTATTCGCCGTGTGCTGCTGGTGACCCAGGCCTGGCATATGCCACGCTCGCGCTGGAGTTTCGAGCAGGCGGGCTTCGAGGTAGTGACCGCGCCCGTCGGTTTCATTGGCGTACCTAACGACCGGCCACTGGGCGGCTGGTTACCGGAAGGCAAGTCGTTCTGGCAGAGCACCCAATTGCTGAATGAGCTGATCGGCTCGTTGGCCTATCCACTGGCCTACGGGCTTTAGTGGTGGGTAGCGCGGTTCGCTGTCGGTAGCTGGCGTTTCGCTCGTCCAGCATGGCGATTCGCCGCTGGAGCGCGATTCAAAGGCAAATCGGGCTCGCAGCCATCATTGGCGCAGTTCGCTGCGGGTTGCTTAGACCGCGCCGGTGAGCCATGACCACGCTGCACTGCGTATCCATGTGTTCAGCCAGCGCTCGATTGCCTCGGTGTTACGCCGCGTCTTGGCGACGGCGAATCAGTGCCCAGATTGCCAGCAGGCTGCAGAGGGCGATCAGCGGCCAGGAACGCCATTGCAGGTAGGGCGTCAGGTGCTGCATTGGCTGCACTTCACCGTACAGGGTGCCTTGTTCGAATTGCGGCAGGCGTTCGGTGATCTGGCCGAACGGGTCGATCAGCACGGTCACGCCGTTATTGGTCGCGCGAATCATCCAGCGGCCGGCTTCCAGCGCGCGCATCTGCGCCATTTGCAGGTGTTGCAGCGGCCCGATAGAGGTGCCGAACCACGTGTCGTTGCTCACCGTTAGCAGCAGGTCGCTGCGGGCGGCCATTTCGGCGGCGAATTCCGGATACACCACTTCGTAGCAGATGAACGTGGCGATGCGATGACCCTTGGCTTCCAGCAGGGGTTGGTCGTGGTCGCCGCGGGCGAAGTCAGACATTGGCAAGTCGAAGAAGGCGATCAGACCGCGCAGCACTTCCTGCAGCGGTACGTACTCGCCGAACGGCACCAGGCGCTGTTTTAGGTAATCGCCGCTGCCCTGACCCACCACGCTGACGCCGTTGTAGTAGCGCAGCTCGCCGTGCTCGTTGGGCTGGCGAATCGGTACGCCGGTAATCAGCGCGCTCTGGCGGTCACTGGCGAAGCGGTCCATGACACTGAGATAGCCGATTGCCTGTTCCTTGAGCACCGGCACCGCGGTTTCCGGCCACACCAGGATGTCCACCGGCTTGCTGGCGAAACTCATGTCGCGGTACAGCGCCAGCTGCGCATTGAGCTGCGCCGGGTCCCATTTGAGGTTCTGCTCGACGTTGCCCTGGATCGCGGCGACGCTCAGTGGGTCGCCGGCCGGCGCGGTCCAGGCATGACCTTTGAGCAGGCCGCCGATCAGCCAGGGTGCGATCAGCAGCGCGAGTGCGGCGCCAAATTGCGGCTTGTTGCGGTAGAGGCGCGGCAGATTGACCAACAGCGCGGCGCTGAGTGCCAAGGCGAAAGACAGCAGCCACACGCCGCCGACTGGCGCCAGGCCGGCCATCGGGCCGTCCAGTTGGCTGTAGCCTGCATACAGCCAGGGGAAGCCGGTAAGAAACCAGCCGCGGAACGCTTCTTGGGCCACCCACAACGCAGCGAACGCCAGTGCATCGCTAACCGGTGCTGCATCGCGACGCAGCCACAGCGCCCACAGCCACGCAGTCAGGGCGAAGAACAGGCCAAGTCCGGCGACGAAACCCAGGGTCAGAAAAGCGGCCAGCGGCGGCGAGGCTGCACCGTAATCGTGGATGCTCACATACACCCAGCTGGTACCGGAGGCGAACAGACCGAAGCCGTACCACCAGCCGCGCCACGCAGCCTGGCGCGGCGTCAGCTCGCGCAGGCCCCGGTAGAGCAGGGCAATCGATACCAAGACCAGCGGCCAGATGCCATACGGCGCCAGCGCCAGCGTGGTCAACGCGCCTGCCAGCAGGGCGATCAGGTTGCCGGGCCAGCCGGGGCGGAACAGTCGATTCATCGGGATGCTCGAAAAGAAGGAAAGCAGGCGCCCCAGGTTGCGGGGCGCTGTCACATCAGCGGGCCAGCGGCGTCAGGCGCAGCAGGTGCACGCGGCGGCTGTCGGCGTTGAGCACGCGGAAGCGGAACTCACCGATTACCGTCACTTCGTTGCGCTTGGGCAGATGGCCGAAGGCGCTCATCACCAGGCCGCCGACGGTGTCGAATTCATCGTCGGAGAAGTCGCTGGTAAACGCTTCATTGAAGTGTTCGATAGGGGTCAGCGCCTTGACCAGGAAGTCGCCGCTGGGCAGCGGTTTGATGTAGCTGTCTTCCTCGACATCGTGCTCGTCTTCGATGTCGCCGACGATCTGTTCGAGCACGTCCTCGATGGTCACCAGGCCGGCCACACCGCCGTATTCGTCGATTACCACGGCCATGTGATTGTGGTTGGCGCGGAACTCGCGCAGCAGCACATTGAGGCGCTTGGACTCGGGCACGAAGGTGGCCGGGCGGAGCATGTCGCGGATGTTGAAGTCGGGCTGGTCGGCCAGCAACAGCGGCAGCAGGTCCTTGGCGAGCAGGATGCCGAGCACATCGTCAAGGGTCTCGCCGATCACCGGATAACGCGAGTGCGCGGCCTCGATGATCACCGGGAGGAATTCTTTGGGGGATTGGCTGGCCTTGATCGTCACCACCTGGGAGCGCGGCACCATGATGTCGCGAACTTGCAGGTCGGCGACCTGGATGGCGCCCTCGACGATGGCCAGGGCCTCGCTGTCGAGCAGTTTGTTCTGATGCGCATCGCGCAGGACTTCCAGCAGTTCCTGACGGTTCTTCGGCTCATGAGCAAAAGCCTGGGTCAGCTTGTTCAGCCAGGACTTTTGCTCGTTGCTCGATCGGTCTTCGCTCATGGGGTTTTACTCGGGATCCTTTGCTCTATTCGTCGCCGGCATACGGGTCGGGATGACCCAGCTCGGCGAGCAATAATCGTTCCAGCGCTTCCATCTCCTCGGCTTCCTCATCGTCGATGTGGTCGTAACCGAGCAGGTGCAGACAGCCGTGTATCACCAGATGCGCCCAGTGCGCTTCCAGTGCCTTGCCTTGTTCGATGGCTTCACGCTCGACCACCGGGACGCAAATCACCAGGTCGCCGAGCAGCGGAATATCCAGCAAATCATCAGGCACATCAGCGGGGAAGGACAATACGTTGGTCGCGTAATCCTTGTGGCGCCAGGTGTGGTTGAGTTCGCGGCCTTCGGCCTCGTCGACCAGGCGGATGGTCAGCTCCGAGTCTGCCGTGCGCTGGCGCAGGGCCAGCTCACACCAGGCCTGGAATGCGCCCAGGGCAGGCAGGTGGTCGCCCGTGCTGGCGACCTGCAGATCCAGTTCGATCATTTTTCGGATCTGGCACCAGGGTCGTTATCCGCCGGCTGGCGGTCGAAAGGCTGGCGCTCGGCCTCGAAGCGCTCGTAGGCCTCGACGATGCGCTGCACCAGCGGATGGCGCACCACATCCTTAGGTTTGAAGTGGGTGAAGCTGATGCCGGGTACGCCCTTGAGCACGTCGATCACGTGGGTCAAACCGCTCTTGGTACCGCGCGGCAGGTCGACCTGGGTGATGTCACCGGTAATCACTGCGGTGGAGCCGAAACCGATCCGCGTCAGGAACATCTTCATCTGTTCCATCGTGGTGTTCTGGCTCTCATCGAGAATGATGAAGCTGTTGTTCAGCGTGCGACCGCGCATATAAGCCAGCGGCGCAACCTCGATCACCTGCTTCTCGATCAGCTTGGCCACCTGTTCGAAACCGAGCATTTCGTAGAGCGCGTCATACAGCGGGCGCAGGTACGGGTCGATTTTCTGTGACAGGTCGCCAGGCAGGAAGCCGAGCTTCTCGCCCGCCTCGACCGCCGGGCGCACCAGCAGGATGCGGCGGATCTGCTCGCGCTCCAGGGCATCCACTGCGGCGGCTACCGCGAGGTAGGTCTTGCCGGTACCGGCCGGGCCAATGCCGAAGTTGATGTCGTGGTCGAGAATCGCCTTGACGTACAACTGCTGGTTGGCGCCGCGCGGGCGAATCATGCCCTTGCGAGTACGCAGGGCGATGTTGGCGTGGACGCTGGGCGCGTTGAGTTCCTCGATACCGGACTCCTGCAGGAACAGATGCACCATGTCCGGCGACAGCTCGGTGCTGTCGGTTTCGCGGTACAGGCGTCGCAGCAGGTTTTCACCCGAGGTGGTTTGCCCAGGCTCGCCAAGCAGTTCGAATTGATTGCCGCGATTGCGGATCTCGATGCCCAGGCGTGATTCGATCAAGCGCAGGTGCTCGTCGAACTGCCCGCTGAGGTTGGCGAAGCGCTTGGCTTCAAAGGGCTCGAGGGTGAAGCGATGAGGTGCTAGGGAAGTATTCAAGGTCGTTTTTTGGCCGCCAGTCGGCTGAGTGGAAGGCAGAGAATAGCGCTAGCCGACGCCGGGGGAAAGCGCGGCCGACGACCGCGCTGCGCTTGTGGCCGTTCTCGCACGGTGGTCGGCCTGGCTAAATAGCTTAATGGCGTTCGACCAAGGTGCCTCGCAACGAGTGGGGCATCGCTTCGTCGATGTGCACGTCGACGAACTGGCCGATCAGTCGCGGGTTGTCGCACGGGAAGTTGACGAAGCGGTTGTTCTCGGTCTTGCCCTGCAGCTTGCCGGGGTCCTTTTTCGAGAAGTCGCTGACCAGAATGCGCTGCACGGTGCCGACCATGCGCCGGCTGTTTTCGAAGCCCTGCTGGTTGAGGCGATGCTGCAGAATCTGCAGACGCTGCTTCTTCACCTCTTCCGGGGTGTCGTCGGCCAGGTCGGCCGCTGGCGTACCGGGGCGCGAGCTGTATACGAAGGAGTAGGAGAAGTCGAAACCGACATCCTCGACCAGCTTCATGGTCTGCTCGAAGTCTTTTTCGGTCTCGCCGGGGAAGCCGATGATGAAGTCCGAACTGATGACGATATCCGGCACTGCAGCGCGCAGCTTGCGGATGCGCGACTTGTATTCCAGCGCGGTGTGGTTGCGCTTCATTGCCGCAAGAATGCGATCTGAGCCCGATTGCACCGGCAGGTGGAGAAATTTCACCAGCTCTGGGATTTCGGCGTGAGCCTTGATCAGTGCGTCGGAAAACTCCAGCGGGTGGCTGGTGATGTAGCGGATACGGTCGATACCGTCGATGGCGGCCACCAGATACAGCAGCTCGGCGAAATCGGCGATGCCGCCATCACGCGTTTCACCGCGGTAGCCGTTTACGTTCTGGCCGAGCAGGGTCAGTTCGCGCACGCCGTTTTCGGCCAGGTGAATGATTTCACCCAGCACGTCGTCCAGCGGGCGGCTGACTTCCTCGCCGCGCGTGTAGGGCACCACGCAGAAGGTGCAGTACTTGCTGCAACCTTCCATGACCGAGACCATGGCGCTGGGGCCGTCGACCCGAGGCTCGGGCAGGCGGTCGAACTTCTCGATCTCGGGGAAGGAAATATCCACCTGAGCGATTTTGGTGCTGCGCGCGGCGTCGATCATTTCCGGCAGGCGGTGCAAGGTTTGCGGCCCGAATACCACGTCAACGTAGGGCGCGCGGTCGCGAATTGCCGCGCCTTCCTGGCTGGCCACGCAGCCGCCGACGCCGATCACCAGGTCCGGATTTTCCAATTTCAGTTCACGCCAGCGGCCGAGCTGGGAGAACACCTTGTCCTGCGCCCTTTCACGGATCGAGCAGGTGTTTAGCAGGATGACGTCGGCGTCTTCCGGGCGATCGGTCACTTCCAGAGCCTGATGCTCGCCCAGCAGGTCGACCATGCGCGAGCTGTCGTACTCGTTCATCTGGCAACCGTGGGTTTCGATATAGAGCTTCTTGGTCATGGCACTGCCTGGAATGAGTGAAAGGTTTTTCAGGAAAGCATCAACATCCCATCAGCGAGTGCCCTGCGGGCGCGTGGCGATGGTCGGTCTTGAAAAATGACCGCGCATTATAGGGGGCTTGGCCGAGTGAGGCCACAGGCGATGGACAAGGTGCGGCGTTGCGCTCAACAGGCGTGCTAAGATTCGCGCCCTTTTATTGACTGCCAGCCAATCGTTACCCATGAGCAAGCGTGAACCGATCTACAAGGTGATTTTCCTCAACCAGGGCCAGGTGTACGAGATGTACGCCAAGCAGATCTTCCAGAGCGATCTGTGGGGCTTTCTGGAGATCGAGGAATTCGTCTTTGGCGAGCGTACCCAGGTGGTGGTCGATCCCAGCGAAGAAAAACTCAAGGCCCAGTTCGATGGTGTGGTGCGCAGCTTCGTGCCCATGCATTCGATCGTGCGCATCGACGAGGTCGAGCGCTTGGGCACGCCGAAGATCAGCGAGGCCAAGGGCGGCGGCAATATCATGCCGTTCCCCATGCCGATGCCGGATAAATAAGCTGCTGCGAGCGCGAAGGTGATAGCGCGCCGCTGAACGCGATTACTTCAGGGGAGCGAAGGGCGACAGGCCGTCAGCGGCCTGCAGTTCCTGCAGGTAGTTGCGGAAGATCTGCCCCAGCACCTGGGTGGCGACCTCCAGCTCGGCTCTGGGCATTTGCAGCGACACTTCGTCGGCGCTGTCCATGGCCTCGTCGGAGCCGTTGACGGCGGCCATCTTCAGCACGATATAGGCCTGCACGTTGTTTGCAGCCACACCCTCGCCACGAAAGAACATCATGCCCAGATGATATTGCGCCTGCGCATGGCCTTGCAGCGAGGCGCGTTCGAACCAGCTCAATGCCTGGGGCAGATCGCGCTCGGTGGCTCGCCCTTCGTAATAGAACTCGCCCAGCTCGTATTGCGCCTGCGGATCGCCGCCTTCGGCACCCTGGTGACAGGCCTGCAGGGCGTCGGGGAGGTCTTCGGGGGCGACGTTCAGCGAACAGCTGCCGGTGGCCGGGATCAGCAATGAGTTTCCGTCCGCCAGTGCAAGCAATGGCAGCAGGAGCAACAGGCAGCCCAGAGACAGGGTGCGGCCGGTGCGCTTCATGGAGATCCGAATACCTCGAGGTGCTGACAGGTGGGTGGCGGGCGGAACAAATGCGTCCGCCATCACATTATGAAATAAGCCGCACCGTTCTTACAAAGTGTTTGCCGCTTTTCTGCCCCAACGCGGCGCAACGGCGCCACCATCACGCGTGGCCGCGCCCTGCAAATGCCCCCAACAAGCGGCTCAGGCTACCGTAGCAGCCTGTAAACCATCAGCGGTGCGCCATAGCACCTACCTTATACCCGCTTGAGGGCGGCGAAGGCGCGTTCGGCAGCGTCCAGGGTCAGTTTCAGCTCGGTTTCCCCGTGGGCGATGGAGGTGAAGCCCGCTTCGAACGCGCTTGGTGCCAGGTATACGCCGCCTTCCAGCATCAGGTGGAAGAACCGCTTGAAGCGCTCGGTATCGCTGGCCATCACGTCGTCGAAGGTGACGATGTCATCGGCACCGCTGAAATACAGCCCGAACATGCCGCCCGCCTGGGTGGTGACGAACGGGATGCCGGCGGCATCGGCGCGGTCCTGCAGGCCCTGCAGCAGCTTGCTGGTGTAGTCACTCAACTCGGCATGAAAACCCGGGCGGCTGATCAGCTTCAGGGTGGTCAGACCGGCGGCCATGGCCAGCGGGTTGCCCGACAACGTACCGGCCTGATAGACCGGGCCGAGCGGTGCAATGTGCTGCATGATTGCGCGCTTGCCGCCGAAGCAGCCGACCGGCATGCCGCCGCCGATGATCTTGCCGAAGGTCGACAGGTCCGGCGTCACGCCGTAATGCGCCTGGGCGCCGCCTAGGGAGACGCGAAAGCCAGTCATCACTTCGTCGAAGATCAGCACCACGCCATGCTGGTCGCAGAGGCTACGCAGGCCTTCCAGGAAGCCTGGCGCTGGCGGTACGCAGTTCATGTTGCCGGCCACCGGCTCGACGATAATGCAGGCGACTTCACTGCCGACCTTGCCGAGCATCTCGGCGACCGCTTCGATGTCGTTGAACGGCAGAGTGAGCGTGTGCTTGGCGAAAGCCGCGGGTACCCCAGCGGAGTTCGGCACGCCCTGGGTCAGTGCACCGGAGCCAGCCTTGACCAGCAGGCTGTCGGAGTGGCCGTGGTAGCAGCCCTCGAACTTGATGATGCTGTCGCGACCGGTGAAGCCACGGGCTAGGCGAATGGCACTCATGGTTGCCTCGGTGCCGGAGCTGACCATGCGCACCATTTCCATCGACGGCACCAGCGAGCAGACCAGATCGGCCATCTCGGTTTCCATCGCGGTCGGTGCCCCGTAGGACAACCCGTGATCGAGCTGGCGGCGCACCGCGTCGATTACTTCCGGGTGGCTGTGGCCGAGGATCATCGGGCCCCAGGAGCCGACGTAATCGACATAGCGCTTGTCGTCCTCATCGGTTACGTAGGCACCTTCGGCGTGCTTGAAGAACAAGGGCGTGCCGCCGACGCTCTTGAAGGCGCGAACCGGCGAGTTGACGCCACCAGGGATGTGTTTCTGGGCGTTGGCGAAGAGGGTTTCGGAGCGGGACATGATGAACTCTCTCAAAAAGATACGGGTCAAGCCGATGCGAACAGGGCGCTGAAGGCACGCGCGCGGCGTTCGACTTCGGCGGTGGAATCGGCGGCGAACAAGGCATGGATGACGGCGATCATGCTGGCGCCCCTTTTGATCAAAGGTGCTGCGTTATGCACGTCGATGCCACCGATGGCGACGATCGGTAGCGGCACGCGCGCCTTGGCGGTGGCCAGTAGATCGACCGTAGCCGCGGGCGCGCCGGGTTTGGTGTGCGAATTGAAGAAACGACCGAAGGCCACGTAACTGGCGCCTTCTTTGGCGGCCTGCTCGGCAAGTTCCAGGCGTGCGTGGCAGGTGCCGCCGATGATTGCCTGGCGGCCAAGCAGAGCGCGGGCGATGGCCAGCGAGCCATCTTCCTGGCCAAGGTGCAGACCGACGCCCAGGCGGGCGGCGAGCTCGGCGTCGTCGTTGATGATCAGTGCGGCGTTATATCGCTCGCACAGGCCGCGCAGTGCTTCGGCTTCGCGCAGGCGACGCGCCCCATCAGTGGATTTGTCGCGGTACTGCAGCAGGCGCGCGCCACCGGCCAGAGCCGCTTCGACGTAAGGCAGTAGCTTGCCGCCGGCGAGCAGCTGGCTGTCGGTGATGGCGTAGAGGCCGCGGAGTTTGTCGGGCACGGCCATCAGCTCAGGTCCAGCGGCAGGCGGCGTGGCACGAATTGGCCGCGGCCCGGTTGCTCGGCGTCGCGCAGGGTGCGCCAGGTGTAGTCCAGCGCGCTCTCGACCGCACTGACCAGATCCTGGCCCAGGGCCAGACGGCCGGCCAGGGTGCTGGCCAGGGTGCAGCCCGAGCCGTGGTAACTGCCTGGCAGGCGTGCGCAGGTGAAGGTGTGCTGGCTGCCGTCGCGCAGGTACAGGCGGTTGTGCACGTCGCGTTCGTCGCCGTGGCCGCCGGTGATCAGCAGGTGTCGGATATGCGGCAGCAGTTTTTCCGCGCATTCGTCGGGCGTGCCGTTTGGCAACTCGGCGAGAATGCGCGCTTCCGGCAGGTTCGGTGTGGCGATCGAGGAGGCCGCGAACAGCCGCTCACGCATGGCGAAGCCGACTTCATCCTTGCCCAGTGCACCGCCGCCGCCAGCGCGCAGTACAGGGTCGCAGACCAGCGGCACGCCGGGCAGTTTGTCCATGATCATCAACACGGTCTCGACCATCTCTACCGAGCCGAGCATACCCAGCTTGACCGCGGAGATCGGCATGTCGGCGATCACCGCGTGGGCCTGAGCCAGCACCCAGTCGCGGTCGAGGACGCGGAAATCGATGACGTCAACAGTGTCCTGCACGGTCAGCGCGGTCACTACCGGCGCAGCGTGGCAGCCCTGGGCGAGCAGTGCTTCGATATCGGCCTGCAGGCCGGCGCCGCCGCTGGGGTCATGGCCGGACAGGCACAGCACCACGGGGCGCGAAGGGGCGAGGCGGGCGGTGCTGCGCTCGTATTCAGGAAGGCCGAAGTCGATCATCTGTGTCGCGGGTTCCGGTTTAGCAGGTCGTCGAAGCGCATCAGCGGCAACGCAGATCGTTCTTCGACAGCCTGTTGGGGCACGGCGGCAGTCGTCGTGCCCCGTTGGTCGGGGCTCGCACCAGCGGGTGGCCGGCGGCATTTTCGTGGGGCGCTAGCTTAACATTGATGCGCCGTGGTGAGGCTGGATCGTCTTGCGTTAGGGGCTTGGGCGGGGCCTGTGTTGGTCCGATTGCCTGGCCTCCAGCGTCAGCCAAGCTCCGGCGTCTCGCGCTGTTAGCGGCGCCTAGCTGGGTCGTTCATCATGCGCCGAGGCCGATCTGGGACAGTAGAGGAGCGCTGCGCCGCCGGAGGTGCCTGCAGCTCGCCCAGTTTGGCGGGCAGGGTAGGCTGCCGTTCAGCTCGATGCATTTTCGGGGTTGCTGGCGCCGCACATGGCTGCGATTCTGGATGCGTATACGCTTCGTATGGCAGGGTTTACTGGAGGCGCTCGGCGTTGTACTGATGCCAGTGGCCGGTTCGGCCGTGCGTTGATCGTTCGCTGCACCTGGCCAGATGGTGACTCTTTTGTTTTGTTTGTTCAAAAAGGCGCCTGGCATGAAGGATCTATTGCGCGGTGCCCTGTTGCTGCTATGCCTGGCGGCGAGCCTGACTCAGGCGCAGCCACGGGTGGTGGCGCTAAGTTGGGAAGCAACCGAGCACTTGTTGAAGCTGGACATCATTCCCGTCGCCGTGGCCGATGCGCAGGATTACCGCGCCCGGGTGATACGGCCTCGGCTGCCTGCCGACGTACCTAACGCGGGAGCGCAAACCGCGCCGGACCTGCAACTGCTGGCTCAGCTCAAGCCGGAACTGATCCTTATATCGCCATCGCTCGAAGGGCTCCGCGCCCCGCTCCAGCGCATCGCCCCGGTTGCCGTTTTCGGCAACCTCAACCAGCAAAATGACAACTACTTGAGCGCCCGCGACAACTACCTGGCGCTGGCCCAGCGCTTCGGGCGCGAGGAGCAGGCGCTGCGTGAGCTTGCGGCCATGCAGGCGCGGGTCGATGAGCTGCATCGGCGGCTGGTGGAGCATTTCCGCGGGCGTTTGCCCAAGGTCACGGTGATCCGGTTCTCGTCGCCTGGCGCCGTGCTTATCAACGGTACCAATTCCATGCCCCAACACGCCATGCAGATGCTGCATCTGCAGCCGGCCTATCCGTTACCGCACAGCCCATCGGGCGTCGTGCAGGCACCGTTGAGCACGCTGCAGGAAATTGACGACGGCGTGATCCTGTATATCGAGCCATTCGCTCAACGGGACCAGCTATTCAGCACGCCGCAGTGGAAAGCCATGCCCTTCGTACGCGATGGCCGTTTTGCGGCCATGCAGCCTGCCTGGACCCATGGCGGCGTGTTTTCCATCGAGTACCTGGCGGAGGCAATTGCCGAGGCGCTGCTGCGCCTGCCTGCGCAGTGATCTGGATCGATGTTTGGTTGCCGTAGCGCTTGCGATAAAGCGCTGACAGCACCTAGAGTTGCCGCATTCTTATTTTGAGTCGTACGAGCCGTATCGATGCGGGGGGCGTGGGGCCTTCCGGTACGGCTCGATTCGGCCATCAGCGGGGCTGCATGCGTTTTCTTTTGATGATTCTCATAGTCATTTGCCCTCTGGTGGCGAGTGCGGCAGGGACCGTGGTATTCGATGAAGCCACACGCTCGATACCGCTTGGCCAGCATATGGCCGTGTTCGAAGATGTGCGCGGCGACAAGACCATCGATGACGTGACATCCATCGCCCTGCAAGACAGTTTCCGTGACCACGACAAAGCCGTATTGAACGCAGGTTATTCACGCTCGGCTTTCTGGTTGCGCGTCGACCTGCAGTATTCGCCGCAGACCCAGGCGGCGCAGCGTGGCCGTCATGAGCATTGGTTGCTGGAACTGGCCTACCCGCCGCTCGATCATCTCGAACTCTACGAAACCGGTGACAACGGGCGGTTTCGCCTGACCCAGCGCACTGGCGATGCGCTGCCGTTTTCCAGCCGGGAGATTCGCCAGAACAACTATGTATTCCCCCTCGACTTCAAGCCCGATGAAGTGCGGCGGGTGTACTTGCGCCTGGAAAGCCAGGGCTCCATTCAGGCGCCGTTGAGCCTGTGGTCGCCGACTGCCTATCTGGAAGAGTTGCCCGCGCGTATCTACGTGCTGGGCATCATCTACGGCGTGCTGCTGGTGATGCTCATTTATAACCTGTTCATCTTCATCAGCGTCCGCGATACCAGCTACCTGTATTACATCCTCTATATTGCCTCGTTCGGCCTTTATCAGGTGTCGGTGAATGGGGCCGGGATCGAGTTCTTCTGGCCGGACAATCCGTGGTGGGCGAACGCCTCCACGCCGTTCCTGATCGGTGCGGCGGCGCTGTTCGGTTGTCAGTTCGCGCGCAGTTTCCTGCAGACCCACGAGCACAGCCCGTGGGTCGACCGTTGCCTGTTGTTGCTGATGCTGTGGGGCGGGTTGGTGATGGTGCTGGCGCTGACGGTCAGCTACGCCGTCTCGCTGCGCCTGGCTACCGTGTTGGCACTGGCCTTCACCCTGATGATCTCCCTCTCAGGCGTGCTGGCGTGGCTGCGTGGTATGCGCGTGGCGCGCTACTTCATCATCGCCTGGGCGGCCTTTCTGGTTGGCGGGGTGGTCAACACGCTGATGGTGCTCGGCTACCTGCCCAATGTATTCCTGACCATGTACGCCAGCCAGATCGGTAGCGCGATCGAAGTCGCCCTGCTGTCGTTGGCCTTGGCCGATCGCATCAACGGCATGAAGGAGGAGCGCGCGCGCATCCTGCAGAACGCCTCTGCCAAGCTGGAGGCGCTCAACCACCAGCTGGCCGACAGCAATCGCCTCAAGGATGACTTCCTGGCTACCGTGACCCATGAGTTGCGCACGCCGATGAACGGCGTCATCGGCTCTCTGGAGCTGATGCAGACTCTACGCCTGGACCCCGAGCTCGAGCAGTATCAGAAAACCGCGACGCGCTCGGCGCGCGACATGATGCAGATGGTCAACGACATTCTCACGCTCACCGAACTGCAATCCGGCAGGCTCTATCCACGGCGTGAAACCTTCAGCTTGCGCGGCTTGGTCGATGGCGTGTGCGCGCATTACGAAACCCGTGCCCGCGAAAAAGGCCTGGCGTTCACCCTTGACCTCGACGAGCGCTTGCCCGACACGGTGGAGGGCGATGCGCTCAAGCTCGCGCAGAGCCTCGGCTATCTGCTGGACAACGCCATCAAATTCACGCCCGCGGGTACGGTTAGCCTGCGTGTGCGCGGTGAAGGCGAGGCAATGCCCGGCAATCTGCCGCTGAGCTTCGAGGTGATCGATGCCGGTATCGGCCTGGCCGACGTTCGAGAAACGGATCTGTATCGCCGCTTCCATCAGCTCGACAACTCGATGACCCGCCAGTATGGCGGCCTCGGCATCGGCCTGAGCATCTGCCGCAAGCTGGTCAACCTGCTGGATGGCCACCTGGCCTATGAGCCCAACCGTGCCGGTGCTGGCGGCAGCATTTTTCGTATCAGCCTGACGCTGGCGCTGCCGGTGCTCAAGGGCGGTAGCGAGCCAGTGGTGCGCCGCGCCAGTGGCAGCCCCGTGCGGGCGCCCGAGCAATGCACCGTGCTGGTGGTCGAGGACAACGCCATCAACCAGTTGGTGATCCGCGGCATGCTGCTCAAACTCGGCTACCGGGTGCGCACCGCGGATAACGGCAGCGAGGCGCTGGAGTGCCTACAGCGCGAGTCGGTCGATGCCATGCTGCTTGACTGCCAGATGCCGGTGATGGACGGCTTCGCTACCTGCCGCGCGTTGCGTGTGCTGCCGGGATGCGCTGATTTGCCTGTATTGGCGATCACCGCCCACAGCCAGTCCGGGGACCGCGAGCGTTGCCTGGCCGCCGGGATGAGCGACTATCTGGTCAAACCGGTCAAGTTCGATGAGTTGCGCGTGCTGCTGCATGACTGGGTGCTGTGCCGAACGCCCTGAGCGGCAGAGCGCCTCGCGGTTAGGGCTGGCCGGGCAGGTAACGCGACAGCTCACGGGCATCGTGGCTGCAGAAGATGTCCATCTGCGGATGGGCCAGGGACAGCGCCCTGAGCCGGCGCTGGTTGAGCACGCGTTTATCGTGGTCGGTGTCCATCAGCCGCTGGTAAAAACGCAGCCCTGGTGTGCAGTGGTAAGACGGCTGGCCGATCTCGCCGCGATAGAAGTAAGCGTCCCCGGCATGCAGCATCCAGCCATTTTCGCTCTGGATGGCAACGCCGCTGTGCCCGGCGGTGTGGCCGCGCAGGGGAATTAGCAGGATGTCGTCGAGCACACAGCGGATCGACTGAAAGCCAAACCACTCATCTCCCTCCTCGCGGTAGAACTGCCAGCGACGCACATCGCGCCATTGCGCGGGCACGAAACGCCGGCGCGGCAGGAAACCGCGCAACTGCTGGACCGCCGCGTGCTCATCCTGCAAGACATGCACCGTGGCGTTGGGGAAGTCGTCCAGCCCGCCCGCGTGGTCGAAATCGAGATGGGTGAGCAGGATGTGGCGCACATCGGCGGGTTGAAAGCCCAGACGGCGTATCTGAACAACTGCAGTGAGAGCGGGATCGAACTGAATATTGTTGAGCAGCCTGAACATTCGGCTTAGACGCTGCGGGTTCTGCACGTCCTGCTCACCGAAACCGGTGTCGACCAGCACCAGGCCATCGCCATCGGTTTCGATCAACAAACAGTGGCAACACAGATGAGCGGTGAGGCCTTTGCTGAAGCCGTCATACAGCGCGCCGCCGAATGGACACATGCAGCCGCATTCGAGGTGATGAATTCTGATCATTGCCTGCTCCGCTGGATGGCCAACGTGGCGTGACGCGGATCGCTCACGCTGGCCTCTATCGGCTTCAGTGATGGACGTGGGCGCCAGTTGGGTCTTCTATCTGGAACACCTTGCCTTTCTGCCAGGCGTCGGCGCCCGGCTGCACCGTCGGTGTCTCAATATCGGCGCGATCGCGGCGTTTCTGTGCACTGTCGATACCAAAGCGTTGGTCACGCTCTTCGACCATTCTCGGGTCGGCCTGGCCATCGGCTGTAAAGCCCATCATCAGCTGAGGCACGCCAAGTGGCAGGCTTTTCTGCTGATCCGTGTGCCAGGTGTGCCAAGTCTTGCCGTAGGTGCGTACCAGCTTGCGCATCAAGGCGTGCTCTGCCGTCTGCGGAATGCCGGGCGCTATCAGCTGACCCGATTTCACTTCATGCACATGGCTGTGCCACAGGGACTTTTCAGCGGCAGGCAGCTCGTTGAACAGCCGCTCGCTGATGATGTATTCGACACCCATCAACTTCGCGTCCTCGACGTTGCCGTCGTAAATCACGCACTGGATCAGCTCTTCGCTGAGGACCGAACAGTAATGGTGGGCCTCCATCTGTGCGTTCTGCCGTCCGTTGTAAAAATGAAAACCGTCAAGGTAGGCGTTCAGCGCACTGATTGGCGGATGAGACTGCAGGGCCGCAGCGCCTGCTTCGAGTAATCGGGTATCGGCCTTCTTTTCAGCGCCTTCAACGCCAACATTGGACGGGCTTTGCGTAGCAGCGCAGCCGCTTAGCTGTAGGGTGGCAAGCAGTGGCAACAGCATCATGCCTTTTCGCGCCATCATTATTGTCCTCCTGGCATGTCCGAGCCGGGCGTGTGCCCGGCTCGGGGCTGGCATTTACTTGCGGGTTTTGCTCTGCAGGTCTTTGGCCATTTCCAAGTGATGCTCCAGTTTGGGCAACGTTTTTTCAGCCCAGGCGCTCACCTCGGCATCATCGGATTTGCTCGCTTTGCGGAACAGCTCGATGGTCTGCTCATGGGCGACCACTTGATTGTTCGCATACGCTTCGTCGAAGTTCTCACCGTCACGCACCTGGAGAATCATCGCTTTGGCTTTGTTCATCAGCTCGGCGTCGTCAGAGACCTTCAGGTTCTTCTTCTCGGCCAGCGCCTTGAGCTCATTGTTGGCGCGGGTATGGTCGTCAATCATCGACTGGGCAAACTTCTTCACCTCGGCGTTGGTGCCTTTTTCCAACGCCAACTTGCCAGCTTCGATTTCCGCGATGCCTTTGGCCGACGCTTCTTCAGCGAAATCGGCTGGGCTGACGGTATCGGCTGCCTGAGCCAGGCTGGCCAATCCCATTAGTAGGGCTGCGGTGGCGCTGATCAATACACCTGAACGTTTCATGTAAGACACCTCGTGGTTTCGAAGGAGGGAAGCAAACGGCGATGCTCACTCGTGCACCGCCATGTGGCGACGTGCAACAGCGTGAACCGGCCTGCTGGCTCCAGAAGAATGCGATTAGCGACTGTCGTCGTTCTATTAGAGCGTTTCTTTAACGTTAATAATCAGAAAGCGCTTGAGACGCTCCCGTTTAAACGAAACGGCGAATCAGTAACTCGCCGTTTCGTTCAATATAAAGAAGGGAGGGGTCATTCCCCTCCCGTTCTTCATGCTTAACGTCCGCCATGGCTGTTGGAACCACCTTTGCGGCCAGCTTCGGACGCTTTTTCGCGATCATTGGCAAAGTTGCCGCCAGAATTGTGGCCGCCTTTCTTGCCGGCTTCGCTGGCTTTCTCACGATCGTTAGCGAAGTTGCCTGGGTTGTTGTTTCCGGTATTAGCCATTTCTCTAATCCTCTTGTGTCAACGCCTGCCGTTAGTGGCAGGTAAATTTTTCGAGAGGCGGCTTGAGGAAAATGTTCGACTGAAAAATAAGAGCCGCCGATAAGCGGTAAGTTGCTAGTGTTGTGCAATCATGCTGTCCAATGCGTGTACAACTTAGCTATTTAACTGGAGCGTTGAGCTGCGCTTCGCTTAATTTCGTTGCGCTTGTTGTTTGGCAGTCGATATCCATTTGTCGGCGTGGAAGTTAAAGGGGGTGAACGGAGAATTTCGGGCAGTTGTCAGCACTTCGAGACCGATCTAAAACGCTGTGCTCTAGCGGCAGAAGTTTGAATTGCTGAAACGGCCGCTGTCCGGCAAGCGCGCAGTTGATATCACTACGAATAGGAGTGACCCATGAGCGGGCAGATATTTTTGATCAACTACATTTGCGACAACCAACCCATGCACCTGGAGGTTCCTTCAGATGCTGAAACAATGACCGTCGAGCAGGCGCAGGCGCATGTTCAATCGCAAGGGGCGAGCGGCAAGATTACTGATGTGCAGGTCAGCAAGATCACCCGAACACACGAGCCCGGTACCACGCCTGGCCACTATCTGCAGCCGTAAGCATCGGCCATAAGCTTAGCGGTTTGGCCAGCGGATCCCGATGGAGTCCGCTGGCGCAGGCAGATCAGCGCTTGGCTTCCAGGCCAGGCGTTTCGGAACGATCGAGAAAGGCCTGGCTGAGTTCCGGCAGATGCTCACGCAGCCAGTCGGCCATGGCGATTTCCTGCTCCAGAATACGTTCACAATCCGCTTGTGTCTGCGCATCGCCCACCGATTTTGCGGCTGCAATCAGTACGGTATACGTGGCGATTTCGAGCGTCTCGAATACATAGCCCGACATGGCGCCTTTCACCACTTCGTCACTCATGAGCATGCCGCCCATCGCCTGGCCGAACGCCATTAGTTTGCCGCTGATGTCCTTCATGGTTGACGGCTCGCTTCCCAGCCGAGCCAGGGCCTGCTCCAGCAATTCGCGTTGTCCCACAGTTTCTTCAATATGTTTTTCAATACGGGTGCGCAGTTTCGGATAGTTCACTAAACGCGACTTCTGCGCAGTGAGCATTTGTTCGGCCTGTTGTTCCATTGCATGAGCATCACGTAGCCAGCTCAGTAGGTTTTCAGTCTTGTTGGTCATGATGATGGCCTCGGTTTCAGGGTAAGTAGTGATTCCGAGAGAGTGACTGTTGTGCCGGTTCCATACTTTTCGCCAGCGGCACTCAAGCGAAACGGTTGTCGGTAAATAAGCGAAGCGGTAAGTGAATGGCAAGCGAAGCGGAGTGTTGGCTAAGTTGGGTGCTACGTATCGCTTCGCTTGTGAGAGAAGTTTAATTTTCTTTGAACTGCTAGTTGGTTTTTGTATTCGTTATTACAAGACCCACAGGGGCAGGGAGCAGGGTGTACAGGGAAACAAAACGATGAGGAGATAACTTCAATGTTCGTACATAACAAACGACTGCAGTATACAGTCAGGGTTGCCGGGCCTAACCCAGGGCTGGCGAACCTCTTACTTGAACAGTTTGGCGGGCCGCAGGGCGAATTGGCTGCGGCCATGCGCTATTTCACTCAAGGCCTCGCTGAAGACGATGCGGGCCGCAAAGATCTGTTGTTGGATATCGCCACCGAAGAGCTCAGCCACTTGGAGATCATTGGCTCCATCGTTGGCATGCTGAACAAAGGTGCCAAAGGTGACCTGGCCGAAGCGGTGGAAGAAGAGGCTGCGCTGTATCGCTCCCTGACGGAAGGTGGCAACGACTCCCATATCACCTCGCTGCTCTACGGTGGCGGTCCGGCGCTTACCAACTCGGCCGGCGTACCGTGGACCGCGGCTTACATCGATACCATCGGCGAGCCAACCGCGGATTTGCGTTCCAATATTGCGGCAGAAGCGCGTGCCAAGATCATTTACGAGCGGCTGATCAACGTCACCGATGATCCCGGTGTGAAGGACGCGCTGGCATTCCTGATGACCCGCGAGCTGGCACACCAGAAATCCTTTGAGAAGGCGTTGCACTCGATCCAGCCAAACTTCCCTCAGGGCAAACTGCCGGGTGTGCCGGAGTTCACCAGCGTGTACTTCAACATGTCCCAGGGCGAGGAAGATCGTCGTGGCCCGTGGAACGAGGGCGATCAGTGGGAATTCGTCGCCAACCCGCAACCTGCTGTTGACGGCGGGGACGGCTCGGCAGAAGTCATGCTGCCGCCAAAGCAGGCGGAAGTACTGATGCAGATGGCCAAGCGCACGGCATCGGATCCCACTCTGGACTCGATCACCGGTGCCGATCTCGGCTCCGGGGCGGCGAGAAAACCTGAGTAGCGTGTGCCTGGTGCATGACAGCACCGGGAACCGGTTACCCTTCAGCCAGGCGAATCGCCTGGCTTTTTTTATGCCGACGTCCAGCCCATCCGCGCGCCGTTGAGCCATCCACCTATCTATTCCGCCCCTGCCTCGCTATCGGCTAAGCACGCCACGTTTGCTCGCTCGATGCCGCCGATCTTTCAAGTTGAATCTTTCGCCGCAAACCCGCCTCCCAATTTACGTGGCCGAGATGGTTCGCCAGTCGCGCGAACGGATAGACCAATAAAGATGGCCACCCTGGGAACCGCCCTGAGCGTTGCTTTACGACTCAGGTTGTCGAAAGCACCGTTGAACTGCCCACGCAAGGCTCTGACCATGACTACGTTGACCCCGATCTTCACCAGCTCGAGCGAAAGCTGCAATTTTCTGCAAACCGGCCCGGCACGCATGCTTTACGAGCGGCTGCTGCAGCCACAGTTGGCGGACGGTGCACTGGATGAGGCGCGCAGCTTTCTCGATACGCAGCTGGAAGAAGCGGCAGGGTTGCCGTGTGATATGCCGGCGCAGCCAGAGGCGTTATTGGACTGGATGCGCAACGCTGCGCTGAGCACCACGCAGGCCTACGCGCTGTATCTTGAGGAGCGGCGGCAGGGCGCACCAAGGCGCTACTTCGCCAATCGCGCCCATGCACTGTATTTTTTGCGCCATGTCGCTCCCACCAAACTGGTCGATGGTGCGTGGTTGTACGGGCTGCTCAAACACTGGCAGGAGCTGCGTTTGCGTCCGCTGCTGCGCACCTATCTGGAAGAGCTGGGCGACGGCGTGCCGGCGATGAACCATGTGGTGCTCTACAAGCAGCTGCTCGCTCAACACGGTTGCGACGAGTTGGCGGAGCTGGAAGACGCGCATTTTCTGCAAGGTGCCCAGCAATTGGCGTTGGGACATCTGGCCGACGACTATCTCCCCGAAGTGATCGGCTACAACTTGGGTTATGAGCAGCTGCCGCTGCATTTGCTGATCAGTAGTTATGAACTGACCGAGCTTGATATCGACCCCTATTATTTCCAGCTGCACGTGACCATCGATAACGCCAGCACCGGCCATGCACAGAAAGCGGTACAAGCCGTGTTGGAAAATATGCCACTGGTAGGGGATCGCGATGCGTTCTATCGCCGTGTGATCAATGGCTATCGTCTCAACGACCTCGGCCTGGGCAGCACATCGGTGATCGCCGCGTTCGACCTTGAAGAGGAAGTCTGCGCCATGCTCGAGCGCAAGCGCGACGTCGCCACCCAAGTGCATTCCGATTACTGCCGCATCGAGGGGCGCACGGTCAATGAGTGGCTTAGCCAGCCGGGGCAGGTACGCAGCTTTCTTGATGCGCTGCAGAAGCGAGGCTGGATACGCCGCGATGAAGACCCGCAAAGCAGCCGCTTCTGGCAGCTGGTGCAGGGGGATCGCGCCGCGATGTTCGGCGTTTTCAATGCGTATGAACAGCAGCTACTGCACGACTGGATCGCCGGTGACTGGACGCCACCACGCGCCCGCGGTCGCAGTCGTCGACGTCCTGCCCCGGCTGCTGAGCAGGCGGGCGGCCTGGACGACGACATGCAGGCGCTTCATGCCACCTTGCGTGCGCTACCGGCCAAGCAGCAACCGGCCAAGCTGATCGAACTGATGTCGCCAGCCAGCCACTTCACGCCTGCAGGGCTGCTGGCCACGCGGTTGTTCAATGCTTATCTCCAATGACATTCGGGGCCTCGATGCATAAAGAGCCGTTACAGACCGATCAACAGTGGGCGCTGCTGGGCCTCGGCCAGGCGCTTCACAAACGGGGCTATCGCTTCATCACCGCTACACCGTTGACCCATGAGCGGGTCAACGAGCGTCACGACAACGCGATGGCAAGAGACCTCGCCGGGGTCTTCGGCTGGAGCCGGCCGTTTCTGCCGGAGTTACTGGATGCCGAGCTGCTGGAGTTGATGCGCGCTGCCGACATTCTCATTGAAGAAGGTTCAGGGCAGTTGCGCAGTGCGGTGCGTTTTTCCAGCCTTGGTGAGCAATTGTTCGTGCATTCGCGCTATCCGACGTCGCAGGCCGACTCGGTGTTTTTCGGTCCCGATACCTATCGCTTCGTGCGCGCTATCGACGTCTTCCTCAATGTGCCTTGTTCTTCGGCGATCAATCGTGCCGTGGATATCTGTTGTGGCGCTGGCCCAGGTGCGCAGTGCATCGCCCTGGCACGTCCTCAGGCCGAGGTGCTGGCTGTAGACATCAACCCGCGAGCGCTGGCATTCACGGGCGTAAACGCCGCTTTATCGGGTGCGGACAACCTCAGGGCGCAGCACAGCGACCTGCTCAAGGATGTTGACGGCGATTTCGATTTGATCGTGGCGAATCCGCCCTACATGCTCGATAGCGAGAGCCGGGCTTACCGTGATGGCGGCGGTGAGTTGGGGGCTGGGCTATCCCGGGCTATCGTCGAGGCTGCTATAGCGCGCCTGGCGCCCGGCGGCACGCTGCTGCTGTACACCGGGGTGGCGATGATCGCCAGTGGTGACCCCTTCCTCGCCTATATCCGCGACACATTGGGGGATTCATCGCTGGCGTGGCGCTACGAGGAAATGGACCCCGACGTATTCGGCGAGGAACTGCTGAAGCCAGGGTACGAAGCGGTCGAGCGCATCGCCGCCGTAGTGCTTACGGTCACCCGCCGCACCGATTGACCTTCCTGCTACCGGACGATGGCTAGTGCTCATCGTCCGGCACGCGGTTTGTCAGGCGTTTTCGACAAATTGGCGAATACGCCGCGCGGCCTCCACGCACTCTGCCAATGGCGCGACCAATGCCATGCGCACACGGCCAGCACCTGGGTTGAAACCTTCCACTTCTCTCGACAGATAAGAGCCCGGCACGACGGTGACGTGCTCTTTGGCGAATAGCGCGCGGGTGAATTCGGCATCGTCACCGGGCGTCTTGGCCCAGAGGTAGAAACCGCCGTCCGGGCGCTGAACATCGAGCACGCCGTGCAGAATCTCGAGCACCGCATCGAATTTTTCGCGGTACAGATCACGGTTCTCGCGCACGTGGTTTTCATCTTGCCAGGCGGCAATGCTGGCCAGCTGGGTTTGTACCGGCATGGCGCAACCGTGGTAGGTGCGGTACAGCAGGAAGGCTTTGAGGATCTGCGCGTCACCCGCCACGAAGCCGGAACGCAGCCCTGGGAGGTTGGAGCGTTTGGACAAGCTGTGGAACACCACGCAGCGCTTGAAGTCGCTGCGGCCCAGTTCCGCACAGGCGGTCAGCAGGCCAGCTGGCGGGTTCTGCTCGTCGAAATACAGCTCGCTGTAGCATTCGTCCGCCGCGATGACGAAGTCGTACTGATCAGCCAGGGCGATCAGTTTCTTCAGCGTGTCCAGCGGAATCAGCGCGCCGGTCGGGTTGCCCGGCGAGCAGAGGAAGAGGATCTGGCAGCGCTGCCAGACCTCGGGCGCTACCGCGTCGAAGTCCGGGTTGAAGCCGTGTGCTTCCAGGCAGGGCAGATAGTGCGGCTGGGTACCGGCCAGCAGCGCTGCGCCCTCATAAATTTGATAGAACGGATTGGGGCTGACCACCAGACCATCGACATCACGCTGGGCCACCGTCTGCGTGAAGGCAAATAGCGCCTCGCGGGTACCGTTGACCGGCAGCACGTGTCGCGCCGGGTCGAGCCAACCAGCAGGCACCTTGAAGCGGCGCTCGCACCACTGGGCAATCGCTTCACGCAATGCGGGGATACCCAGTGTGGTCGGGTAGACCGCCAGTTGGTCGAGGTTGTCAGTCAGCGCCTGGGCCACGAACGCTGGCGAGCGGTGCTTGGGCTCGCCGAGTGACAGCGCAATGGGCGAGCGGTCGGCGGCAGGTTGCACGCCGGCGAGCAGGGCGCGGAGTTTCTCGAACGGGTAGGGCTGCAGCTGGGCGAGGGCGTGGTTCATGGCGATCCGACGTGTCCTTTGTAGGGCGGCGACAAAGCTGCCGACACTAGCACGCGAGGCGCTCTCAGGAAAATTGCTAATCCGTCCGATAACCGTCTGTAAGCGTCGCACTCCTGATGCCAAAGCGCTCAAGACGCACCGTTTTGGGCCGATAGCCTGATGGCAAGCCGTTTTCTGTCCTTCTTCAGCGAGACCTCTTTATGCGCACCTTAAAGTTCAGCCACAAAATCATGCTGGCGGCGTCACTGGTGGTCATTGCAGCCTTCGCGTCCTTCGCGCTGTATAACGACTACCTGCAACGCAACGCCATTCGCGACAACCTGGCGAACTACCTGCATGACGTCGGTCAGGTGTCCACCGGCAATATCCAGCATTGGCTGAACGGGCGCATGCAGCTGCTGGACAATCTCGCCGAGTCGGTGCAGGACGACAGCACCGCGCAGCCGCTGGCCAGAAATCTGCAGCACCGCAGCATCGCGGCTGCCTTTCTGTATGCCTACTATGGCCAGGCCGATGGCACTTACACGCAGTTTCCGGCCAGCGAACTGCCCGCCGGTTATGACCCGCGTCAGCGGCCCTGGTACAAGACTGCCGCGAGCAGCACCGGGCCTGGGCTGACCGACCCCTACCTGGCGGCTGACCCACGCGATGGCCTGCTGATTACCATCACCCGACCGGTGAGTGCCGGTGGCAGCCTGCAAGGCGTGGTGGGCGGCGACCTCAAGCTGCAGACCGTTGACGACATTCTCAACTCGTTCGACCTGGGCGGCATGGGCTACGCCTTCCTGGTCGACGACAAGGGCACGGTGCTGGTGCACCCGGACAAGAGCCTGGTGCTGAAGAAACTGCCGGATCTGTTCCCCAGCGGCGCGCCGCGCCTGGAATCCGGCCTGCAGGACGTGGCGGCTGTCGATGGCAGCGCCCGTATCGTCACCTTCCTGCCGGTGCAGGGACTGGCTGGTGTGCGTTGGTATGTCGGGTTGTCGGTGGATGAAGGCAAGGCCTTCGCTGCGCTGCATGAATTCCGTATCTCGGCGCTGATGTCGACGATCATCGGGGTGATCGCCATCCTGCTGCTGCTTGGCGCATTGATCCGTATCCTGTTGCGCCCGTTGCACGTGATGAGCCACGCCATGGGCGGCATCGCCGAGGGCGAGGGCGATCTGACTCAGCGTTTGAAGATCGACTCCGGCGACGAGTTCGGCCAGCTCGCGGGCGCGTTCAACCGCTTCGTCGAGCGTATTCACGAGTCGATCCGCGAAGTGGCCTCGGCGACTCGCGAAGTGCATGCTCGGGTCAGTATGGTGGTTGAAGCGTCCAACGCCTCGATGGGCAACTCCAGCGAGCAGGCGGCGCGCACCGATAGCGTAGCCGCGGCCATCAACGAGCTCGGTGCTGCGGCCCAGGAAATCGCCCGTAATGCCGCCGACGCGTCGGAGCAGGCCAGCGATGCCCGGCGCGATGCCGAAGAAGGGCAGAGCATGGTCGAGCGCACGCTTGGCTCTATGGGTGACCTGTCGGACAAGATTCAGGCGTCCGGCAGCCATATCGAGGTGTTGAGCCAGAAGAGCAACGACATCGGCCAGATCCTTGACGTGATCAAGGGTATTTCCGAGCAGACCAACTTGCTGGCGCTCAACGCCGCCATCGAAGCTGCGCGTGCTGGTGAAGCGGGTCGTGGTTTCGCGGTAGTGGCCGATGAGGTGCGTAACCTGGCGCAGCGCACGCAGACGTCGGCGCAGGAAATCCAGCAGATGATCGAGCAGTTGCAGGCCGGCGCCCGCGATGCCGTCGCGACCATGAGTGAAAGCCGTCGTTTCAGCGATGACAGCGTACGTATTGGCGGCCAAGCCGGCGAAAACCTGCGCGGCGTGACCCGTCGCATCGGCGAAATCGACGGCATGAACCAGTCCGTGGCGACCGCCACCGAGGAGCAGACCTCGGTGATCGAGAGCCTGAACATGGACATTACCGAGATCAATACCCTCAACCAGGACGGCGTGCGCAACCTTCAGTCGAGCCTCAGCGCCTGTACCGAGTTGGATCAGCAGGTCAGCCGCCTCAAGCAGCTGGTGGACAGCTTCCGGATTTGATCAGGGGCCGCGGGCGCGCTTCTCGTCGGAGCCGCGCTTCCGCAGCGAATGGCGTGCGCGCTGCTGGTTTGCGGTGCGGCCGTTATCGATTCACGCCGGGGGCGACGCTCCTGCAAATGTTAGATACTGATTTGCAGCGGACTCGGGCTGCTCGTCGCTGACAGCTTGGTGATGATGGTCTGCTGCAGCCGCGCACAGAGTTCCGGGTCCGACAGCGGCTGATTGTTGGCATCGGTGACGAAGAACACGTCCTCGACGCGCTCGCCCAGGGTGGCAATCTTGGCGTTCTGCAGCGACAGGTCAAAGTCCAGGAAAATGCGCCCGACCTTGGCCAGCAGGCCGGGGCGATCAGGCGCTGTCAGCTCCAGCACGGTAACCGGTCGCTGTGCATCGTTGTGAATGGTCACTTGCGGCGCAAAGGCGAAGTGCTTGAGCTGGCGCGGTACGCGGCGCTGGATGATGTTGGGATATTCATCCGGGTGCTTCAGCGTATCGACCAGGCTCTGGCGTATTTGCTGGATGCGCTGCGGATTGTTGCCAATCGAACCGCCTTCCGCCTCGAGCACGATGTAGGTGTCGAGCGTGAACTGGCTGGTCGAGGTGAGAATCCGCGCATCGTGGATATTCAGGTTCAGCTGGGCCATGGCCGCCACGGTCACGGCGAAGAAGTCGTGCTGGTCCGGCGCGTAGATGAAAATCTGCGTGCCGCCTTCGAACTCGCGTTGGGTGGTTTCCTTCATCAGTACCAGCGGGTCGCCGTCACTCGGCTGCCGGAGGATGGCATCGGTGTGCCAGGCGACGTCATCGGCGGTGTGGCGCAGGAAATAGTCATCGCCCAGCTGCGACCACAGCTGCTCGATGTCATCGGCATCGGTGCCATCGCGCACCAGCATCTCAAGCGCCGCGCTCTGCGTCAGGCGGATCTGCTCTTCACGCTCCACCGGGTTTTCCAGGCCGCGGCGCAGGGCTCGCTTGGTTTCCGTGTAGAGCTGGCGCATCAGCGTGGCGCGCCAGGAGTTCCACAGGCTCGGGTTGGTGGCGTTGATATCGGCCACAGTGAGCACGTAGAGATAATCCAGGTGGGTCTGGTCGCCGACGAACGCCGCGAAGTCGTTGATCACCTGAGGGTCGGACAAGTCCTTGCGCTGTGCGGTGGTCGACATCGCCAGGTGGTTCTGCACCAGCCAGACGATCAGCCCGGTGTCCCAGGCTGGCAAATGGTGACGCTGGCCGAAGGCTTCGGCGTCGATGGCGCCCAGCTCGGAATGGTCGCCGCCACGGCCCTTGCCGATGTCGTGGTACAGGCCCGCCAGGTAGATCAGCTCGGGCTTGGGCAGCTTGTCGATCAGCTCACTGGCGAGGGGGAATTTCTCGGCCAGCTCCGGCCACTTGAATTTGCGCAGGTGTTTGATCAGATTCAGGGTGTGAGCATCGACCGTATAGATATGGAACAGGTCATGCTGCATCTGCCCGACGATGTGGCCAAACTCCGGCAGGTAGCGGCCGAGAATGCCGTAACGGTTCATGCGGCGCAGGTTGCGATGGATGCCCTGTTCGCACTTGAACAGTTCGATGAACAGGCTGGTGTTGCGAATGTCCTGGCGGAAGTCGTCATCGATCAGATGGCGGTGGTCGCGCAACAGGCGGATGGTGTCGGCGCACACGCCGTTGAGATCGGGATGCTGGGCCATCAGCACGAAAATCTCGATGATGGCGAACGGCGTGCGCTTGAACACATTCGGGTGGGTGACTTCAATGTAGCCGTCGCGCACCTGGAAGCGGTTGTTCAGCGCTGTGGCAGGGCTGCTCTCGCTGGCCCGTAAAATCACTTCTTCGAAATGCTGGGTGATCAGGTCACTCAATTCGGCGATGGCCATCACCACCCGGTAGTACTTCTGCATGAAGCGCTCGATGGTGCGCTTGCTGTCACCCTCGTTGTAACCGAGCAGTTCGGCCACCTTGCTTTGATGGTCGAACAGCAGCCGGTCTTCGGCCCGGCCAGCCAGCATGTGCAAGGCGTAGCGCACCTTCCAGAGAAATTCCTGAGAGGAGGCCAGCAGGGTGTATTCGCTTTCCAGCAGGAAGCCCTGGCCGACCATCGCGTGCAGGTTCAGAGTGCCGAAATGACGCCGTGCTATCCACAGAATGGTCTGCACATCGCGCAGCCCGCCCGGTGAGCTTTTGACGTTCGGCTCCAGGTTGTACTCGGTATCGTTGTACTTGGCGTGGCGGTTCTTCTGCTCCTGGCGCTTGGCCATGAAGAATGCCTGGCTTGGCCACATGTGCGCAGTGGCCGTCACCTCCTGCATGCGCACACGCAAGTGCTCGGGACCGGCGATGGTGCGGCTTTCCATCAGGTTGGTGATTACCGTCAGGTCGGCACGCGCTTCTTCGGCGCACTCGGCGACCGAGCGCACGCTCTGACCGACTTCCAGGCCGACGTCCCAGAGCAGGGTGAGGAAACCTTCAATAGATTCGCGGAAGGTTTCCTGATCGTCGCTGCCTAGAAGGATCAGCAGGTCGATGTCCGAATAAGGGTGGAGCTCGCCGCGACCGTAGCCGCCGACAGCCAGCAGGGCGATTTCGGCGTCTTCGCTCCAAGAGAAGCGATTCCAGGCTTCCAGTAGGATCTGGTCGGTGAGCCAGGCGCGGTCCTCGACCAGCCGACGTACGTCGCGAATGCTGCGAAACCGCGCATCGAGCACGTCGTGCGCGCGACGAATGGCTTTCTTGAAGGCGCCGATGGGGCTGGACTTGAGCGCCAGTTCCGCCTGGAACTGGCCGCGATCGAACAACTCGGGATCTACCTGCGGCATGCGGCGGCCTTCCTTCTATCTATAGGCGGGGTTCGAAATCAGCCAGAGACGCGAGCGATGGTGTCGTCGCCGCGCAGGGTGAAAATCTCGTAACCGTCAGCGGTAACCAGCAGGGTGTGTTCCCACTGCGCGGACAATTTGCGGTCCTTGGTGATTGCGGTCCAGCCGTCACCCAGTACACGGGTTTCCGGGCGGCCCTGATTGATCATCGGCTCGATGGTGAACGTCATGCCTTCCTTGAGCTCCATGCCGGTACCGGCGCGACCGTAGTGCAGTACCTGCGGCTCTTCGTGGAATACCGAGCCGATGCCGTGGCCGCAGAACTCGCGCACCACCGAGAAACCATTCTTCTCGGCGTGCTTCTGGATCACTTCGCCGATATCGCCCAGGCGAGCGCCCGGCCGCACCACTTCGATGCCCTTGTACAGACACTCCTGAGTCACCTGCGACAGACGCTCGGCCCACTCTGGCACCTTGCCGACATGGAACATGCGGCTGGTGTCGCCGTAGTAACCGTCCTTGATCACGGTGATGTCGATGTTCATCACATCACCTTCCTTGAGCGGCTTGTCATTGGGGATGCCATGACACACCACATGGTTGAGCGAGGTGCAGATCGACTTCGGGAAGCCAGGGCGGCCCGGCGCAGCGCCGTAATTGAGTGGCGCAGGAATGGCCTTTTGCACGTTGACGATGTGCTCGTGGCAGAGGGTGTTCAGCTCGTCGGTGGTGACGCCCGGTTTGATGTGCTCGGCAATCATTTCCAGCACTTCAGCAGCCAGGCGGCCGGCGATGCGCATCTTCTCGATTTCATCGGGCGTCTTCAGGGTGACGGTCATGGTGATCTCGGTAGCTTTATTTAAAGATGGGCATGGTAACAGTTTGCGGCTGGAAGCTTGAAGCGCCTGGGCTACACTCGACCAGCCAGGCATGTTTGCGCGTATAGCTTGCCTTGACTTTCTGTGGTATAAAACGCGCCGCTTTACGGGGCAGACCCCGAAAGCTTAACCCCACACACGTGTCGACACGATTTCCTGGGTGCCCGCAAGGGTTGGAAATTGGGACGCGTGGAGGCCTAACCCGACTTATCAAGGAACTATCATGTCCCAAGTCAACATGCGCGATATGCTGAAGGCCGGTGTGCACTTCGGTCACCAGACCCGTTACTGGAACCCGAAAATGGGCAAGTACATTTTCGGCGCGCGTAACAAGATTCACATTATCAACCTCGAAAAAACCCTGCCGATGTTCAACGACGCCCTGTCGTTCGTTGAGAAGCTGGCTGCTGGCAAGAACAAGATTCTGTTCGTCGGCACCAAGCGTTCCGCTGGCAAGATCGTTCGCGAAGAAGCTGCTCGTTGCGGCTCGCCGTTCGTCGATCACCGCTGGTTGGGCGGCATGCTCACCAACTTCAAAACCATCCGTGCCTCGATCAAGCGTCTGCGTGATCTGGAAGTGCAGTCCCAGGACGGCACCTTCACCAAGCTGACCAAGAAAGAAGCGCTGATGCGCACCCGTGATCTGGAAAAACTGGATCGCAGCCTGGGTGGTATCAAGGACATGGGCGGTCTGCCGGACGCTCTGTTCGTCATCGACGTTGATCACGAGCGCATCGCGATCACCGAAGCCAACAAGCTGGGCATCCCGGTCATCGGCATTGTCGATACCAACAGCAGCCCAGAAGGCGTTGACTACATCATCCCGGGTAACGACGACGCCATCCGCGCCATCCAGCTGTACATGGGTGCAATGGCCGACGCCGTAGTTCGTGGTCGTAGCAACGTTGGCGGCGCTACCGAAGCGTTCGTTGAAGAAGCACCGGCTGCAGCAGCTGCCGAAGGCTAAGCGGTAACGCAGAGCATTTAGTGTTATGCGCTGCGCAAAAAGGGGGCTAGGCCCCCTTTTTGCCACTCACAGATTTGATCGCCTGTATGACGGGCGATGGTTGAAGACCTACCAAGAGGATTTTCAAAATGGCAGAGATCACTGCAGCCCTGGTTAAAGAACTGCGCGAGCGTACCGGCCAAGGCATGATGGAATGCAAGAAGGCCCTGGTTGCCGCTGGCGGCGACATCGAAAAAGCCATTGATGACATGCGTGCTTCGGGCGCCATCAAGGCTGCCAAGAAAGCCGGTAACATCGCCGCTGAAGGCGCTATCGCCGCTCGCGTCGAAGGTGGCCGCGGCCTGATCATCGAAG
The DNA here is from genome assembly GCF_900102335.1 of Phytopseudomonas seleniipraecipitans. GTDB lineage: Bacteria > Pseudomonadota > Gammaproteobacteria > Pseudomonadales > Pseudomonadaceae > Aquipseudomonas > Aquipseudomonas seleniipraecipitans. The sequence continues at coordinate 248,794 of NZ_FNBM01000002.1, read as the reverse complement.
TCAACTCGCAGACCGACTTCCTGGCTCTGCAGGACGACTTCAAAGGCTTCGTAAAAGACAGCCTGGATGAAGCCTTCACTCAGAACCTGACCGACGTCGCTCCGCTGATCGCTTCTCGCGAGTCGGCTCGTGAAGCGCTGGTCGCCAAGTGCGGCGAGAACGTCAATATCCGTCGCCTGAGCGCCGTTTCTGGCGAAACCGTTGGTGCCTACCTGCACGGCCACCGTATCGGTGTTCTGGTCGTTCTGAAAGGCGGTAACGACGAGCTGGCCAAGCACGTTGCCATGCACGTTGCTGCCTCCAACCCGGCCGTTGTTTCCCCGGATCAGGTCTCGGAAGAGCTGGTTGCCAAGGAAAAAGAAATCTTCCTGCAGCTGAATGCCGACAAGATCGCTGGCAAGCCGGAAAACATCGTCGAGAACATGATCAAAGGCCGTATCAACAAGTTCCTGGCTGAAGCCAGCCTGGTTGAGCAAGCGTTCATCATGGACCCGGAAGTCAAGGTCGGTGAGCTGGTCAAGAAAGCCGGTGCTGAAATCGTTTCCTTCGTACGTTACGAAGTGGGCGAAGGCATCGAGAAGGCCGAGAACGACTTCGCTGCTGAAGTTGCTGCTCAGGTTGCTGCCAGCAAGCAGTAAGCAGCAGGCGTCTCAGCTAGTGCCCCAGAAGAGGCTGCCCGCTCACGCGCGCGGCCTCTTTTTCAAAGGGGATTTTTTTCAGAGCGGCGGTTGGTGCCCAGGGCACGAACGGTCGTGAGCGCTGTCGAAGCGCTCGATATGGGTGAGCCATCGGGCTCGCACGCTTTCTTACGCCGCAGGAGAGACTGGTAATGGCTCAGCAGGTGAGTGGTCGTCAACCGCGCTACAAGCGCATTCTGCTCAAACTCAGCGGCGAGGCCCTGATGGGGTCTGAAGATTTCGGTATCGATCCCAAGGTGCTGGATCGCATGGCGCTGGAAGTCGGCCAGCTGGTCGGCATTGGTGTGCAGGTTGGCGTAGTGATCGGCGGCGGCAACCTGTTCCGCGGCGCTGCATTGAGCGCTGCTGGCATGGACCGGGTAACCGGTGACCACATGGGCATGCTCGCCACGGTGATGAACGCCCTGGCCATGCGTGATGCGCTGGAACGCTCGAATATCCCCGCGTTGGTCATGTCTGCCATCTCGATGGTTGGTGTCACCGATCACTATGATCGTCGCAAGGCCATGCGCCACCTGAAGACCGGTGAGGTGGTGATTTTCGCTGCTGGCACTGGTAATCCGTTCTTCACCACCGACTCGGCGGCCTGCCTGCGTGGTATCGAGATCGACGCCGATGTGGTGCTGAAGGCAACCAAGGTGGATGGTGTGTACACTGCCGATCCATTCAAGGACCCGCATGCGGAAAAATTCGATCGCCTCACCTATGACGAGGTGCTCGATCGCAAACTGGGCGTTATGGATCTGACGGCTATTTGCCTGTGCCGTGACCATAATATGCCGTTGCGTGTTTTCAATATGAACAAGCCAGGTGCCCTGCTCAATGTCGTGGTGGGCGGCGCCGAAGGTACTTTGGTCGAGGGAAATAAAGAATGATCAACGAAATCAAGAAAGACGCGCAAACGCGCATGCAGAAGAGTCTGGAATCGCTGGCCCACGCATTCAGCCGCATCCGCACTGGTCAGGCCCACCCGAGCATTCTCGGTGGTGTGATGGTGCCTTACTACGGCGCAGATACACCGTTGAATCAGGTTGCCAGTGTCACTGTAAAAGACTCGCGTACCCTTCAGGTTGTCGCGTTCGAGCGCAACATGCTGGCAGCGGTGGACAAAGCGATCCAGAGCTCCGGTCTGGGCTTCAATCCGACCAACCTTGGCGAGCTGCTGCTGATTTCCATGCCGGCACTGACCGAAGAAACCCGTAAGGGCTTCACCAAGCAGGCGCGTGACGCCGCTGAAGATGCCCGCGTAGCTGTGCGCAACATTCGTCGTGATGCGCTGAGTCAGCTCAAGGATCTGGTCAAAGAGAAGGAAATCAGCGAAGACGAAGAGCGTCGCGCAGCGGACGATGTACAGAAGCTGACTGACAAGTTCGTGGGCGAGATCGAGACCGCCGTTAAGCAGAAAGAAGCGGATCTGATGGCCGTCTGACGGCCAGGAAGTCGCCATGGACAATTGTAAAGTCGGTGCCGTGATGGCCGTTCCACGGCACGTGGCGATCATTATGGACGGTAATAACCGCTGGGCGCGCAAGCGCCTGCTGCCCGGCGTGGCCGGTCACAAGGCGGGCGTCGACGCGGTGCGTGCAGTCATTGAGGTGTGCGCCGAGTCCGGGGTCGAGGTATTGACCCTGTTCGCCTTCTCCAGTGAGAACTGGCAGCGGCCTGCCGACGAAGTTGGCGCGCTGATGGAGTTGTTCCTCAGCGCTTTGCGCAGGGAGACCCGCAAGCTCGACGAGAACGGTATCAGTCTGCGTATCATCGGAGACCGTTCGCGCTTCCATCCTGAGCTGCAAGCCGCCATGCGCGAAGCCGAAGCCAGGACGTCGGGCGCTGCTGGCGAAAAGCGCCTTATCCTGCAGATCGCTGCGAATTACGGTGGTCAGTGGGATATTGCGCAGGCCGCTCAGCGCCTGGCTCGCGAGGTTCAGGGCGGTCATTTGCAGCCTGAGGACATCACGCCGGGGTTGCTGCAGAGCTGCCTGGTCACCGGTGATCAGCCCTTGCCTGACCTGTGCATCCGTACGGGCGGCGAGCATCGGGTCAGCAATTTCCTGCTCTGGCAGATGGCCTACAGTGAATTGTATTTCTCCGATCTGTTGTGGCCGGACTTCAAGCACGACGCCATGCGCGCAGCGCTGGTGGACTTCGCCAAGCGTCAGCGGCGTTTTGGTAAAACCAGCGAACAAGTCGAAGCCGAGGCCCGCGCCTGATGCTCAAGCAGCGAATCATTACCGCATTGATCCTGTTGCCGATTGCCCTGGCGGGTTTTTTCCTGCTTGAAGGCGCAGCCTTTGCGCTGTTCATCGGCGCAGTCGTGGTGCTCGGTGCATGGGAGTGGGCGCGCCTGGCTGGCTTCGCCACTCAGTCGTTGCGTGTTACTTACGCAGTGGTGGTCGGGCTGGGGATTTATCTGTTGTATAGCCTGCCGATGCTGGCGCCATGGGTGTTGGCGGTGGGCGTGTTGTGGTGGATATTCGCCACGTTTCTGGTGCTCACCTACCCGCAAAGCAGCCGCTACTGGGGCGGCCTGCCAGGCAGCTTGCTGATTGGCCTGCTGATTCTGCTACCGGCCTGGCAAGGGCTTGTGGTGCTGAAGCAATGGCCGCTGGCCAACTGGCTGATCCTTGCGGTGATGGCGTTGGTCTGGGTCGCGGACATCGGCGCGTATTTCTCGGGCAAGCGCTTTGGCAAGCGCAAGCTGGCTCCACGTGTCAGCCCAGGCAAAAGCTGGGAGGGTCTGATCGGTGGGTTGTTGCTCAGTTTGCTGATGACTTTCGTGGTGGGTATCTACCGTGGCTGGCCGTCTGGTGTGTTCATGCTGGCGTTGCCAGCCGCTGCGCTGGTGGTGCTGATTTCCGTGGTTGGTGACCTGACCGAAAGCATGTTCAAGCGTCAGTCCGGTATCAAGGACAGCAGCAACCTGCTGCCAGGCCACGGCGGCGTACTCGATCGAATCGACAGCTTGACCGCAGCCGTCCCGGTGTTTGCCGTGCTGCTGTTGCTGGCTGGCTGGGGCACATTGTGAGTCAGTTGCAGCGCATTACCGTATTGGGCGCCACAGGCTCCATTGGTCTCAGCACGCTCGACGTCATCGCCCGTCACCCGTCTCGTTACCAGGTTTTCGCCTTGTCGGCATTCAGTCGCGTGGCCGAACTGGAAGCGCTGTGCCTGATCCATCAGCCACGCTTCGCCGTGGTCGCTGACGCCACAGCAGCCCGTGACCTGCAGCAGCGCCTGCAGGCTGGCGGGCAGACGACTCGTGTGTTGTTCGGTGAGCCCGGGCTGTGTGAGGTTTCTGCGCATGCCGAGGTGGACGCCGTGATGGCGGCCATCGTTGGCGCGGCGGGCCTCAAGCCGACATTGGCGGCTGTGGAGGCAGGCAAGAAAGTCTTGCTGGCCAACAAGGAAGCGTTGGTGATGTCCGGTGCGCTGTTTATGCGTGCGGTGCGCCAGAGCGGCGCCGTGCTGTTGCCCATCGACAGTGAACACAACGCGATCTTCCAGTGCCTGCCACACGATTACGCGCGTGGCCTGGCGCCGGTCGGCGTACGTCGCATCCTGCTCACCGCCTCGGGTGGTCCGTTCCGGGAAACGTCCTCCGAAGCCCTGCATGCGGTCACGCCCGAGCAGGCCTGTGCGCATCCCAACTGGTCGATGGGGCGCAAGATCTCGGTGGACTCGGCGAGCATGATGAACAAGGGCCTGGAGTTGATCGAGGCCTGCTGGCTGTTCGATGCGCGTCCCGAGCAGGTCGAGGTGGTGATCCATCCGCAGAGCGTCATTCACTCGCTGGTCGATTATGTCGACGGCTCGATGCTCGCGCAGCTCGGCAATCCCGATATGCGCACGCCCATCGCTCATGCACTGGCCTGGCCGGAGCGGATCGACTCCGGGGTTGCCCCGCTGGATCTGCTCACTGTCGCGCGCCTGGATTTCCAGGCCCCTGACGATGCCCGCTTCCCCTGTCTGCGCTTGGCGCGTGAGGCAGCAGAGGCGGGCGGCAGTGCCCCGGCCATGCTCAATGCCGCAAACGAAGTGGCAGTGGCGGCATTCCTCGAGCGGCGGATTCGCTTTACCGATATCGCGCGTATCATTGACGGCGTGCTCGAGGCCGAGCCGGCAGTTGCCGTGGAATGCCTTGACGCTGTGCTTGAAGCCGACCGCCGTGCGCGGGAGCTGGCTGGGCAATGGTTGAATCGTGGAGAGGTGGCATGAGCGCGCTGTATATGATCGTCGGTACCCTGGTAGCGCTCGGGGTGCTGGTGACTTTTCATGAGTACGGTCATTTCTGGGTAGCCAGGCGCTGCGGCGTCAAGGTGCTGCGTTTTTCGGTGGGTTTCGGCACGCCATTGGTGCGCTGGCATGATCGTCAGGGCACGGAGTTCGTGATCGCCGCGATTCCACTCGGTGGCTACGTCAAGATGCTCGATGAGCGCGAGGGCGACGTTCCCGCCGCGTTGGTTGATCAATCGTTCAATCGCAAAACGGTCGGGCAGCGGATCGCCATCGTTGCAGCCGGTCCGGCTGCCAACTTCGCCTTGGCACTGGTGTTCTTCTGGTTCGTGGCCATGCTCGGCAGCCAGCAGGTGCGCCCGGTCATCGGTGCGGTTGAGTCCGGTAGCCTCGCGCAGATCGCGGGTCTGCAAGCTGGCGAGGAAATCGTTTCGATCAACGGCAAGGCAACGTCGGGCTGGTCTGCAGTCAACCTGCAGCTGGTGCGACGGCTGGGTGAGAGCGGCGAGCTGATGATCACCACCCGCCATCCTGATGGTGGTGCGGACGCGGTTCATCGTGTCGAGCTGGACAACTGGCTGCGCGGCGCCAACGAGCCGGACCCGATTGCGTCGCTGGGCATTCGCCCGTGGCGACCGAGCCTGGAGCCAGTGCTGGCCGAGTTTGACCCCGAAGGCCCAGCGCAAGCCGCAGGCCTGCGCATGGGTGATAGGCTGCTGGCGTTGAACGAGAAACCGCTGGTCGATTGGCAGGATCTGGTCGACCGTGTGCGCGCGCTGCCTGGTCAAGCCGTGTCGATTTCCCTGGAGCGCGATGGTCAGCGCCTGGACGTGCCTGTCACCCTGGCTAGCCGTGGTGAAGGGGAGGCCGTCAGCGGTTACCTGGGCGCTGGCGTCGCCTCCGCGCAGTGGCCGGCGCACATGCTACGCGAAGTCAGCTACGGCCCGCTTGAAGCCGTGGGTGAAGGGGTGTCGCGTACCTGGACGATGAGCGTCCTGACCCTCGATTCGCTGAAGAAAATGCTCTTCGGCGAGCTCTCGGTAAAAAACTTGAGCGGGCCGATAACCATTGCTAAAGTGGCGGGCGCTTCGGCCGAGTCGGGCCTCGGGGACTTCTTGAATTTCCTCGCCTACCTGAGCATCAGTCTGGGCGTTCTCAATTTGCTGCCCATTCCGGTTCTCGATGGGGGGCATCTGCTTTATTACCTGGTCGAGTGGGTGCGGGGTCGTCCGCTCTCCGAACGGGTGCAGGGTTGGGGGATGCAAATCGGCATCAGCCTGGTAATCGGGGTGATGTTGCTGGCTCTGGTCAATGACCTGGGGCGCCTGTGACCTCTGCTGTATTAATATCTTTCGTCTCGAACGACTGATTTCATATCGTTAGTTGGAATAAGAAAGGACTTCATGAAACGTCTGCTGCTACCTGCGGTGCTTGCCGCATTGATGATCGCCGAAGTTCACGCCGAGTCCTTCACCATCTCCGATATTCGCGTTAACGGCCTGCAGCGCGTGTCCGCTGGCAGCCTGTTTGGCGCACTGCCGCTGAATGTGGGCGAGGCCGCCGATGACCGTACCCTGGTCGAGGCGACCCGCGAACTGTTCAAGACCGGCTTCTTCCAAGACATCCAGCTCGGCCGCGACGGCAACGTGCTGGTCATCACTGTGGTCGAGCGTCCGTCGATTTCCAGTATCGAAATCGACGGCAACAAGGCCATCAGCAGTGATGACCTGCTCAAGGGCCTGAATCAGTCCGGTCTCGCCGAGGGCGAGATTTTCCAGCGCGCCACGCTCGAAGGTGTGCGTAACGAACTGCAGCGTCAGTATGTGGCGCAGGGTCGTTATTCCGCAGAAATCGACGCCGAAGTGATCCCGCAGCCACGCAACCGTGTGGCGCTTAAGATCAACATCAATGAGGGCACTGTTGCCGCCATCCAGCACATCAACGTGGTGGGCAACAATGTCTTTTCCGACGAAGACCTTGGCGATCTGTTCGAGCTGAAGACGTCCAACTGGCTGTCGTTCTTCAAGAACGACGACAAGTACGCCCGCGAAAAACTCTCCGGTGACCTGGAGCGCCTGCGTTCCTACTACCTGGACCGCGGCTACATCAACATGGACATCACCTCTACCCAGGTGTCCATCACGCCGGACAAGAAGCACGTCTACATCACCGTCAACATCGATGAAGGTGAGAAGTACACGGTCCGCGACGTGAAATTGTCCGGCGACCTCAAGGTGCCGGAAGAAGAAGTCCGCGCGTTGCTGCTGGTCAAGGAAGGGCAGGTGTTCTCCCGTAAGGTGATGACCACCACCAGCGAGCTGATCACCCGCCGCCTTGGTAACGAGGGTTATACGTTTGCCAACGTCAACGGTGTGCCGGAACCGCACAATGATGACAACTCGGTATCGATCACCTTCGTCGTCGACCCGGGCAAGCGCGCCTATGTCAATCGCGTCAACTTCCGTGGCAACACCAAGACCGAAGATGAAGTGCTGCGTCGCGAGATGCGCCAGATGGAAGGCGGCTGGGCTTCGACCTACCTGATCGATCAATCCAAGGTGCGCCTGGAACGTCTGGGCTTCTTCAAGGAAGTCAACGTCGAGACCCCGCAGGTACCTGGCACTGACGACCAGATTGACGTCAACTACAGCGTCGAAGAGCAAGCCTCTGGCTCGATTACCGCCAGCGTCGGTTTCGCGCAGAACGCCGGTCTGATTCTCGGTGGCTCGATTACCCAGAACAACTTCCTCGGCAGTGGTAACCGCGTCAGCCTCGGCCTGACCCGAAGTGAATACCAGAGCCGCTACAACTTCAGTTTCGTTGATCCTTACTGGACCGAAGATGGTGTGAGCCTGGGCTACAACGCCTTCTACCGCACTACCGACTATGACGAGCTCGATGTCGACGTTTCCAGCTACTCGGTCGACAGCCTGGGCGCCGGTATCAACATCGGCTACCCGATCAGCGAGACAGCTCGCCTGACCTACGGCCTGACCGTACAGCAGGACGAGATCAACACCGGCCGTTACACCGTCGATGAGATCTTCGACTTCACTCGTCAGGAAGGTGAGAAGTACCTCAACTTCAAGGCCTCCGCGGGCTGGTCCGAGTCGACCCTGAACCGTGGCGTGTTGGCCAACCGCGGCCACTCGCAGAGCCTGGTGTTTGAAACTACCGTGCCAGGGAGCGACCTGTCTTTCTACAAGCTCGATTATCGCGGCCAGGTATTCAAGCCGCTGACCGACACCTACACCATGCGCTTCCACACGCAGTTGGGCTACGGTGGCGCATTCGGCTCCACCAGCAAATTGCCGTTCTATGAGAACTACTACGCCGGCGGCTTCAATTCGGTGCGTGGTTTCGAAGACAGCAGTCTGGGCCCACGCAGTACGCCAAGTACCGGGCGTAATGAAGGCACGCTGGCCGACCCGGATCAGGATCCATTGCCGTTCGGTGGTAACGTGTTGATCCAGGGTGGTGCCGAGTTGCTGTTCCCGCTGCCATTCGTCAAGGATCAGCGTTCGCTGCGTACCGCCTTGTTCTGGGACGTGGGTAACGTATTCGATACCGACTGCAGTTCCGGGCAGAAGAGCCGTGGCGATAGCTGCGACATCGATTTCGGTAACCTGGCCAGCTCGGTTGGTGTGGGCGTGACCTGGATCACCGCCCTTGGTCCGCTGAGCTTCAGTCTGGCAATGCCAGTCAAGAAGCCCGACGACGCCGACACCCAAGTATTCCAGTTCTCCCTCGGTCAGACGTTCTAAGCGTCTGCTCATGAATCACGAAGACAGTTTTTCTGCAGGAGTTGCACCGTGCGTAAGTTGACTCAACTGGTTCTGTTAAGCGCTGCTCTGCTGGCCACCCCGGCATTCGCGGAAATGAAGATCGCCGTACTCAATTATCAAATGGCCCTGCTCGAGTCCGATGCGGCCAAGCGCTACGCCGTTGATGCCGAGAAGAAGTTCGGCCCGCAATTGAACAAGCTGAAGACCCTGGAAAGCGACGCCAAGCGTATTCAGGATCGCGTCGTCAAAGACGGTGAGAAAATGCAGACCGCCGAGCGTGAGCGCCTGGAGCTGGATTTCAAACAGAAGGCCCGCGACTTCCAGTTCCAGTCCAAGGAGCTGAATGAAGCCAAAGCTGGCGCTGACCGCGATATGCTCAAGAAGCTCAAGCCGAACCTGGACAAGGCCGTTGAAGAGGTCATCAAAAATGGCAACTTCGACCTGGTGCTTGAGCGTGGCGCAGTGATTGATGTCAAACCGCAGTTCGACATCACTCGCCAGGTCATCGAGCGCATGAATCAGATGCGTTGATGATGTCTACGCCTGTCTTCACGCTCGGCGAGTTGGCCGAGCGGTTGGGCGCTACCTTGCGTGGCGCTGCGGATCAGACGGTCGACGGGCTGGCAACCTTGCAGGATGCCGGCCCTTCTCAGCTGACGTTCCTGTCGAATGCCCAGTACCGCAAACACCTCGGCAGCTGCAAGGCCGCTGCTGTGTTGCTGACCGCGGCGGATGCCGAAGGCTTCACTGGTAATGCGCTGGTTGTCGCCAACCCTTACCTGGCCTATGCGTCATTGTCCCATCTGTTTGATCGCAAGCCCAAGGCGGCTGCGGGTGTTCATCCGACCGCCCTGGTGGCGGATGACGCCCATGTCGATCCGACCGCGGCTATTGGTCCCTTTGTGGTGATCGAGAGTGGCGCCAGGATTGCGGCAAACGTGTCGCTGGGTGCTCACTGTGTGGTTGGCGCTCGCTCCGAGATCGGGGAGGGCGGCTGGCTGGCACCGCGGGTCACGCTCTATCACGATGTGCGCATCGGCAAGCGCGTGGTCATTCAGTCGGGTGCGGTGATCGGCGGCGAGGGCTTTGGCTTCGCCAACGAAAAAGGCGTCTGGCAGAAGATCGCCCAGATCGGTGGCGTGAGCATCGGTGACGATGTCGAAATCGGCGCCAACACAACGCTGGACCGTGGCGCGTTGTCCGACACGCGCATCGGCAACGGTGTGAAGCTGGATAACCAGATAATGATCGCGCACAACGTGCAGGTTGGTGACAACACCGCGATGGCTGCCTGTGTCGGTATTTCCGGTAGCACCTCGATCGGCAAGAACTGCATGATTGCCGGCGGCGTTGGTATGGTCGGGCACATTGATGTGTGTGACGGCGTTTTCGTCACCGGCATGACCATGGTCACGCGCTCGATCACCGAACCGGGTGCCTATTCTTCGGGTACCGCTATGCAACCTGCAGCCGAGTGGAAGAAAAGCGTGGCGCGTATTCGCCAGCTGGACGACATGGCACGGCGTGTGAAGCAGTTGGAAAAACAGCTGAGCGCCGTGACCTCGAGCGGGAATGCCTCATCTGATGCCTGAGCGCGGCTGATGCCGTGCTCTCTTCTTTTTATTACGGGCTTCTCTGGAAATGATGGACATCAACGAAATTCGCGAATACTTGCCGCACCGTTACCCGTTCCTGCTGGTGGACCGGGTCACGGATCTGGATCTTGAAGGCAAGAGCGTGCGGGCCTATAAGAATGTCAGCGTCAATGAGCCATTCTTCAACGGCCACTTTCCCGAGCACCCGATCATGCCCGGCGTTCTGATTATCGAGGCCATGGCACAAGCTGCCGGTATCCTCGGTTTCAAGATGATGGACGTGAAGCCTGCCGACGGCACCCTCTATTATTTCGTCGGCTCCGATAAGCTACGCTTTCGTCAGCCGGTCGTGCCGGGTGACCAGCTGATCCTCGAGGCCAAGTTCCTCAGCAGCAAGCGCAGCATCTGGAAATTCGAATGCAAGGCCACGGTCGACGGCAAAGAAGTGTGCTCGGCCGAAATCATCTGTGCGGAACGCAAGTTATGAGTTTGATTGACCCTCGCGCCATCATCGATCCCAGCGCCAAGCTGGCAGACGACGTCGTCGTCGGCCCTTGGTCGATTATTGGGCCCGACGTAGAAATAGGCGAGGGTACCGTGCTGGGTCCGAATGTGATCCTCAAGGGTCCAACCCGCATCGGGAAGCACAACAAGATTTATCAATTCGCCTCGCTCGGCGAAGACACCCCGGATCGCAAGTACAAGGGTGAGCCCACGCGTCTGGTCATTGGTGATCACAACATCATCCGTGAAGGCGTGACCATGCACCGCGGCACCGTTCAGGATCGTGACGAAACCACTATCGGTGACCACAACCTGATTATGGCTTATGCGCACATCGGTCACGACAGCGTGGTTGGCAACCATTGCATCCTGGTCAATAACGTCGCATTGGCCGGGCACGTGCACATTGGTGACTGGGCGATTCTGTCTGGCTACACCCTGGTGCATCAGTTCTGCCACATCGGTGCACATGCCTTCGCCGGCATGGGCGCAGCGATCGGCAAGGACGTACCCGCTTACGTCACCGTTTCCGGTAACCCTGCCGAGGCGCGCAGCATGAACTTCGAGGGCTTGCGCCGTCGAGGTTTCAGCTCCGAGGCGATGCAGGCGCTGCGTCGTGCCTACAAGATCGTCTACCGCCAGGGTTTCACGATCGAAGAGGCGCTGGTCGAGCTCGAAGACGTGGCCACGCAATTCTCCGAAGTAGCGGTTTTCCGTGATTCAATCCTGACCTCCAGCCGCGGCATCACCCGCTGAGCCATGGCTGAGGTATTGCGTGTCGCGCTGGTCGCCGGCGAGGCGTCCGGCGATATTCTCGGTTCGGGCCTGATGCAGGCGCTGAAAGCCCGCCATCCCAATGTCGAGTTCATCGGTGTCGGCGGCCCGCGTATGCAGGCTGAGGGGCTGGTCAGCGATTTCCCCATGGAGCGCCTCGCGGTCATGGGCTTGGTCGAAGTGCTAGGACGGCTGCCAGAGCTGCTGTCGCGCCGTCGCCGACTGATCGCCAGTTTGATTGCCCGCAAACCCGATGTGTTCATTGGTATCGATGCGCCAGACTTTACCCTGGGCGTCGAACTCAAGCTGCGCCAGGCAGGCATTCGTACCGTGCACTACGTCAGCCCCTCCGTGTGGGCATGGCGACAGAAGCGTGTGCTGAAGATTCGTGATGCCTGCGACTTGATGCTGACCCTGTTCCCGTTCGAGGCGCAGTTCTATGAGGCGCATCAGGTACCCGTCTGTTTCGTCGGCCACCCGCTGGCGGATGCCATTCCGCTGCAAGCGGATCGCACGGCTGCGCGCGAACTGCTGGGCTTGCCTGTCGACGCGCCTGTCGTAGCCTTGTTGCCAGGCAGTCGCGGTGGTGAAGTGGCGCGCCTCGGCAGCCTGTTTCTCGATGCCGCAGAGCGGCTGCGTGCTCTGCGCCCGGGCGTACGCTTTGTGCTGCCATGCGCCAGCCCTGAGCGTCGCCAGCAGCTCGAGCAGATGCTTGGTGGTCGTGATCTGCCACTGCAATTACTCGACGGTCGCTCCCACGATGCCCTGGCTGCCTGCGATGCGGTATTGATTGCGTCGGGCACCGCTACTCTTGAGGCGCTGCTTTACAAGCGGCCGATGGTGGTGGCCTACCGCGTCGCGCCGATGACCTTCCGGATTCTCAAACGCCTGGTGAAGAGCCCCTATATCTCTCTGCCCAATCTGCTCGCCCAGCGGCTGCTGGTGCCCGAGCTGATCCAGGATGCGGCCACTGCCGAGTCGCTGGCCCAGACGGTGTCACCGCTGCTGGTCGATGGCGAAGTACAGACCGAAGGTTTCGACGCCATCCACCGTACGCTGCGCCGCGGCGCTTCCGATCGCGCTGCCGCGGCAGTGCTTGATCTGCTGGGGCGTGGCTGATGCAGCTGGGTCTGGATTTTGTCACTGTCGAAGAGCTGGTCGCCGGTGTCGACGAAGTCGGCCGCGGCCCTTTGTGTGGCGCGGTGGTGACAGCGGCGGTGATCCTCGATCCGGCGCGGCCCATCCTGGGTCTCAATGATTCCAAGAAACTCAGCGAAGCACGCCGCGAAAAACTGTTCGACGAGATTAAAGAAAAGGCCTTGGCCTGGTGCATTGCCCGCGCCGAGGTCGAAGAGATCGACCGCCTGAATATCCTGCATGCCACCATGCTGGCCATGCAGCGCGCTGTTGAAGGCCTCAGCGTGACGCCAAAGCTGGCGCTGATAGACGGCAACCGCTGCCCGAAGTTGTCCGTGCCCAGCGCACCCGTGATCGGTGGCGACGCTCAGGTGCCGGCGATTGCCGCAGCGTCGATTCTTGCCAAGGTCAGCCGGGATCGCGAGATGCGCGAACTCGACCTGCTTTATCCGGGCTACGGTATTGCCCTGCACAAGGGCTACCCCACGCCCGTTCATCTTGAGGCCCTGATTCGTTTGGGCCCGACTCCGATTCACCGGCGCTCCTTCGCACCGGTGCGCCGCCTGCTGGAAGCTGTAGCCGGGTACTGAGCCTATTCAGCCCGCTGTACGCCGCTCCAGTTACGGTACAATCCGCGTTTTGTCGCTTTTCCTGCAGGGCTTCTTCATGGCTGTTTCGTTCGTTCATCTTCGCCTGCACACCGAATACTCCCTGGTCGACGGCCTGGTTCGCGTCAAACCGCTGGTCAAGGCGGTTGCCGGCTTGGCAATGCCTGCCGTGGCGGTCACCGATATGAGCAACATGTGCTCATTGGTGAAGTTCTACAAAGCCGCCATGGGCGCCGGTATCAAGCCGATCTGCGGCGCCGATATCTGGCTCGCCAGCGCTTACGAAGATGGCCCGCTGAGCCGCATGACCCTGCTGGCGATGAACCCCAAGGGCTATCGCAACCTCACCGAGCTGGTTTCCCGCGGCTGGAGTGAAGGGCAGAGCAATGATCTGGTGATCATCCAGCGCGACTGGGTGAAGGCTGCCAGCGAAGGCTTGATCGCCCTGTCCGGCGCCAAGGAAGGTGAGATCGGGCACGCGCTGCTCGATGGCGAGCAGGCCAAGGCCGAAGCGCTGCTGCGGGAATGGCAGGCGGTATTCCCGGAGCGTTTCTATCTGGAAGTGCAGCGCACCAGTCGCGTCAACGATGAAGAACATGTGCACGCCGCCGTGGCCCTGGCCGACAAGCTGGGCGCGCCGCTGGTCGCCACCAACGATGTGCGTTTCTTGAAGCAGGGCGACTTCGAAGCCCACGAAACCCGTGTCTGCATCGGCGAAAGCCGCATTCTCGACGACCCGCGCCGGCCACGCATCTATTCCGACCAGCAGTACCTGAAGTCGCCGGAAGAAATGGCCGAGCTATTCAGCGACCTGCCCGACGCGCTGCAAAACACCGTCGAGATCGCCAAGCGTTGCAATATCGAGGTAACGCTGGGCAAGTACTTCCTGCCGGACTTCCCGGTGCCGGAAGGCATGACCATCGATGAGTATTTCCGCAAGGTCTCGTTCGACGGCCTGGATGAGCGCCTCGAGGTTCTGCTGCCCAAGGATACGCCGGACTACGAGGCGAAGAAGCAGGTCTACATCGACCGTCTGAATTTCGAGCTCGATATCATCATCCAGATGGGCTTCCCCGGTTACTTCCTGATCGTCATGGACTTCATCCAGTGGGCCAAGAGCAACGGCGTGCCTGTCGGCCCAGGTCGTGGTTCAGGTGCCGGCTCGCTGGTGGCCTACGTGCAGAAGATCACCGACCTCGATCCCTTGGCCTACGATCTGCTGTTCGAACGTTTCCTCAACCCCGAACGTGTATCCATGCCCGACTTCGACGTCGACTTCTGCATGGATGGCCGTGACCGGGTGATCGATTACGTAGCCGAGAAGTACGGCCGTAATGCGGTAAGCCAGATCATCACCTTCGGCTCGATGGCGGCCAAGGCGGTGGTGCGCGACGTCGCGCGGGTGCAGGGCAAGTCCTACGGCCTGGCCGATCGCCTGTCGAAGATGATTCCGTTCGAAGTCGGCATGACCCTCGAAAAAGCCTTCGAAATGGAGGAGCCGCTGCGCGACTTCCTCAAGAACGACGAAGAGGCCGCCGAGATCTGGGACATGTCCCTCAAGCTCGAAGGCATCGTCCGCGGTACCGGCAAGCACGCCGGGGGCGTGGTGATCGCGCCGACCAAGCTCACCGACTTCTCGCCGATCGCCTGTGACGAAGAGGGCGCCGGCCTGGTGACCCAGTTCGACAAGGACGACGTCGAGTCGGCCGGCCTGGTGAAGTTCGACTTCCTTGGCCTGCGTACACTGACCATCATCAAATGGGCGCTGGAGACCATCCACCGCGACCAACGTGCAGCTGGCGAGCCGGAAGAAAATCTGGTCAACATCGACTTCATTCCGCTGGATGACAAACCGACCTACCAGATGTTGCAGAAAGCCGAGACGACCGCGGTCTTCCAGCTTGAGTCGCGCGGCATGAAAGAGCTGATCAAGAAGCTCAAGCCCGACTGCCTGGAAGACATGATCGCCCTCGTGGCGCTGTTCCGCCCCGGCCCGCTGCAGTCCGGCATGGTGGACGACTTCATCAACCGTAAGCACGGCCGTGCCGAGCTGTCGTACCCGCACCCGGATTATCAGTACGCAGGCCTGGAGCCGGTACTCAAGCCGACCTACGGGATCATCCTTTATCAGGAACAGGTGATGCAGATCGCCCAGGTCATGGGCGGTTATACCCTCGGCCAGGCGGACATGTTGCGCCGTGCCATGGGTAAGAAAAAGCCCGAGGAAATGGCCAAGCAGCGCGGCGGTTTCATCGAAGGCTGTGCGAGCAACAATATCAGTGCAGACCTGGCGGGCAACATCTTCGACCTGGTGGAGAAATTCGCCGGTTACGGCTTCAACAAGTCTCACTCGGCTGCCTATGGTCTGGTTTCCTACCAGACAGCCTGGCTGAAGGCGCATTACCCCGCGCCTTTCATGGCAGCCGTGCTGTCGGCAGATATGCACAATACCGACAAGGTGGTGATCCTCATCGAGGAATGCCGCAACATGAAGTTGCGCATCGATCCGCCGGATGTGAACGCCTCCGAGTACAAGTTCACGGTCAGTCATGACGCGAACAATGTGCCGCGGATTCTTTATGGCTTGGGCGCGGTCAAGGGCGTCGGTGAAGGTCCTGTCGAGGCCATTGTCGAGGCACGTCAGGACGGCCCGTTCAAGGATCTGTTCGACTTCTGCTCGCGTGTCGACCTCAAACGCATCAACAAGCGCACCATGGACGCATTGATCCGCAGTGGTGCACTGGATCGCCTGGGGCCGCATTTTCACGATGAGATCAAGGCCTACCAAGCCAATATCGACCGCAACCGCGCCGTGCTGCTGGCAGCGATGGAAGAGGCCGTGCAGGCGGCCGAGCAGACCGCGCGCAGCCATGACAGCGGCCATATGGATCTGTTTGGCGGTGTGTTCGCCAGCCCCGAAGCAGATGTTTATGCCAACCATCACCGCGCCAAGGAGCTGTCGCTCAAGGAACGGCTCAAGGGCGAGAAGGACACCCTGGGCCTGTATCTGACCGGTCACCCGATTGACGAATACGAAAGCGAGGTGCGGCGCTTCGCCCGTCAACGCATCGTTGACCTCAAGCCGGCGCGTGATACGCAAACAGTGGCCGGCTTGATCGTCAACCTGCGGGTGATGAAGAACAAGAAGGGCGACAAGATGGGCTTTATCACCCTCGACGACCGCTCTGGGCGCATCGAGGCCTCGCTGTTCGCCGAAGCCTTCTCCAGCAACCAGGCGCTGCTGCAGAGCGATGCCCTGGTGGTGGTGGAAGGGGAGGTCAGCAACGATGATTTCTCCGGTGGTATGCGCTTGCGTGCCAAGCGGGTCATGAGCCTGGAAGAGGCGCGCACCGGCCTGGCCGAAAGCTTGCGGGTGCGCGTGCAGGCCACCGCGTTGAAAGGCGATCGTCTACGCTGGCTGGGTGAGCTGTGCCGCCGTCATCGCGGCGCCTGCCCGATTACCGTGGATTACACCGGTGCCGATGCCAAGGCCTTGCTGCAGTTTGGTGATGACTGGCGGATTGATCCGGCCGACAGCTTGATTCAAGCTTTGCGTGACCAGTTCGGGCGAGAAAACGTCTTCCTGCAATACCGCTAGAATTGCGGTGCTGAAATGCAGGGCCAAGCCCTGCACGAAGCCCGTGACACTGCATCATCGCCGCTGGCGCGACTGAGCCCCCAGGGTTCGGCTGCCGAGTGAGTGCCAACGTGCATTTACTGGCATATTCGCTGCCGGAAGTGCTTTGTGGTGTCGACCTGAATGCGCCTGTTCCTATAAGGTAGGCGCCAAATGGATACACGCTCCCCGGCCCTGTGGCCGTCGACGCATGACGGATGCCTATGAACCCGAATTATCTCGATTTCGAACAGCCGATTGCCGACCTGCAAGCCAAGATCGAAGAGCTTCGTCTGGTTGGTAACGACAACTCCCTGAACATCGGCGACGAAATTGCCCGCCTGCAGGACAAAAGCAGCACGCTGACCGAGAGCATCTTCGGCAATCTGACCAGTTGGCAGATCGCCCGGCTCGCCCGTCATCCGCAGCGCCCGTATACGCTGGACTACCTGCAGCACATTTTCACCGAGTTCGACGAGCTGCACGGTGATCGTCACTTCTCCGATGACGCCGCCATCGTCGGTGGCGTGGCCCGCCTGAACGGCGAGCCGGCCATGGTCATTGGTCACCAGAAGGGCCGTGAAGTCCGCGAGAAGGTACGTCGCAACTTCGGCATGCCGCGTCCGGAAGGTTACCGCAAGGCCTGCCGCCTGATGGAGATGGCCGAGCGCTTCAAAATGCCGATCCTGACCTTCATCGATACGCCGGGTGCCTATCCGGGTATCGATGCCGAGGAGCGCGGTCAGAGCGAAGCGATCGCCTGGAACCTGCGCGTCATGGCGCGTCTGAAGACGCCGATCATCGCGACCGTGATCGGCGAGGGCGGTTCTGGCGGTGCACTGGCCATCGGCGTGTGCGACAGCCTGAACATGCTGCAGTACTCCACCTACGCAGTGATCTCGCCGGAAGGCTGCGCGTCGATCCTTTGGAAAACTGCTGAGAAGGCCCCGGATGCCGCTGAAGCGATGGGCATCACTGCCGAGCGTCTGAAGGGGCTGGGCATCGTCGATAAAGTGATCGGCGAACCGTTGGGCGGCGCACATCGTGATCCGGCCGCTGCTGCTGAATCGATCCGCCAGACCTTGAGCGCTCAGCTCGACGACCTGCGCAAGCTCGACACCGATGCGCTGCTGGCGCGTCGTTACGAGCGTCTGATGAGCTACGGTATCGCCTGATGCCGGCTTGCCCTGCAGGCATGCGGATTGCCCTTCGGGTAATGCGTGTGCTTGCGGGGCTGCTCCGCTAATCCGCTAGATGCCTCTTCAAGCAATCCTGCTTGCGCGCCTCGATACCTGGCGTGGGGCGCCCGCGTGGCAGGTCGCTTTCTCTGGCGGGCTCGATTCGACCGTGCTGCTGCATGCGCTGGTGCAGGCCTCTCGGCATACGGTACTGCCGCCGATCTCCGCCATTTATGTCGATCACGGCCTGCAGGCTGCGGCTGCCGAGTGGCCCGCGCATTGCCAGCGTGTGTGTGATGAGCTGGGTGTGCCGTTGCGTATTCAGTCTGTTCAGGTCGCGGCGGGTGCCAGTCTGGAGCGTGCCGCCCGCGAGGCGCGCTACGTGGCATTTGCTGCCTCGCTGGGGGCGGGTGATGTGCTGCTGCTGGCTCAGCACCAGGATGATCAGGCCGAGACCATTCTCTACCGCTTGTTGCGTGGCGCGGGCGTGCGCGGTTTGGCCGCCATGGCCGCTCATCGTCCGCTGGCAGCCGGCCACGCGGTAAGGCCGCTGCTGGATGTGTCGCGCCGTGAGCTGGAGGCTTACGCCGCCATTCATGGGTTGCGTTGGGTGGAAGACCCCTCGAATAGTGACACCGGGTTCGCGCGCAATTTTCTGCGTCAGGAGATCCTGCCTCGCCTGCAAGCGCATTGGCCGAAGGCGCCGCAGGTGCTCGCCCGTGCGGCGCAGCATCAGGCCGAAGCGCAGGAGCTGCTGGAAGAGTTGGCAGGTCACGATCTGCGGGGCGCGCAGGGCCAGCTGGATCTCGACTGGCTGAGCATTCCCTGTCTCGACCTGCGTCCTTTGCGGCAATTGTCCGATGCGCGGCAGCGCAATCTGCTTCGCCACTGGCTGGCTGGCCTCACCCGTCTGCCAGACAGTCGCCACTGGCAGGGATGGGTCGACCTGCGAGACGCCGGCGCTGATGCCAGTCCCCTTTGGCGCCTGGAGAGCGGCGCGCTGCATCGTCATGGTCATCATCTGCTGTGGCTGGATGCACGATGGAGCGAGCCATGGTCGAATCAGCCCAGGCCGTGGTCGCTGGCTGATGAGCCGCTGATGTTGCCCGGCAACGGTCAGGTCTGGCTGGAGGGTGCCGTGCCGTCAGGACAGTTGAGCATCGGCTATCGTGAGGGGGGCGAGATAATCGAAGTGCCGGGTCGTGGTCGGCGTGATCTCAAGCGCCTGCTGCAGGAAGCCCGCGTACCGGAATTCATCCGTGGCCGTATGCCGATATTGCTTTGCGACGGGCGGCCGCTGGCGGTGGCCAATCTGTTTGCCAGCCCGGGGTGCGGCACGCTTCGCTGGCTGCCTCCGGTAGTTGAATCGTAACTGCAAAAGCCGCAGATCGTCGTTACCTGAACACCCGCTCGCGCCTGTTTTTCAGCAGCTTTTACCTCGCGCGCGGCTTCACGTTCTTCCCCAGTCGGGACGTTTCCGGTAGACTGCCCTCCCGTCTCTATTCAGGTATTTGCTGCTTCTCTCGGAAGCGGTGGATGTTTGCTATTGGGCAGCATGGTTCGCCATGTTTGCTAGAGTGAACCAAGGCCTTCTCTGCTCCCCGGCGGCTTGACCGCCTATGCTGACTTCTTAGGGTTTTTCATGACGCGCTTCATATTCGTCACGGGTGGTGTTGTTTCTTCATTGGGGAAAGGCATCGCCTCGGCATCCTTGGCGGCCATCCTGGAGGCGCGGGGCCTGAAGGTCACGATGCTCAAACTGGATCCCTACATCAACGTCGATCCGGGCACCATGAGTCCGTTCCAGCACGGTGAAGTGTTTGTCACCCATGACGGCGCCGAGACCGATCTGGATCTGGGTCACTACGAGCGGTTCATCCGCACCACGATGACCCAGAACAACAACTTCACCACCGGTCGCGTCTATGAGGACGTGCTGCGCAGAGAGCGCCGTGGTGACTACCTGGGCGCGACCATTCAGGTCATCCCGCACATCACCGACGAGATCAAGCGCCGCATCATCAAAGGTGCCGGAGATGCTGACGTGGCCATGGTCGAAATCGGCGGTACGGTCGGTGACATCGAGTCCCAGCCGTTCCTAGAAGCGATTCGCCAGCTGCGTTTCGAAGTGGGCGCCAAGCGCGCCATGCTGATGCACCTGACGCTGGTGCCGTATATCGCCACCGCTGGCGAGACCAAGACCAAGCCGACCCAGCATTCGGTCAAGGAGCTGCGCTCCATCGGTCTGCAGCCGGATGTGCTGGTGTGCCGTTCCGATCACCCCATCGACCTGTCGTCGCGTCGCAAGATCGCTCAGTTCACCAACGTTGAAGAGCGCGCAGTGATCGGCCTCGAAGATGCCGACACCATCTACAAGATCCCGGGAATCCTGCACGCGCAGGGCCTGGATGATTTTGTCGTCGAGCGTTTCGGTCTGGAGTGCCGCGGTGCCGACCTGTCGGAATGGGAGCGCGTGGTCGACGCCAAGCTGAACCCGGAAAAAGAAGTCAACATCGCCATGGTCGGCAAGTACATGGAGCTGCTGGACGCCTACAAGTCGCTGATCGAAGCGATGAGCCATGCCGGCATCAGCAACCGTACCAAGGTCAATCTGCGCTACATCGATTCCGAAGACATCGAGAATCAGGGCACCGATCTGCTGCAGGGCGTCGACGCGATTCTGGTACCGGGCGGCTTTGGTCTGCGCGGTGTGGAAGGCAAGATCAAGACCGTCCAGTACGCTCGCGAAAACAAGATTCCTTACCTGGGCATCTGCCTCGGCATGCAGGTCGCGGTCATCGAGTTCGCCCGTAACGTACTGGGCTGGAGCGACGCCAACTCCACCGAGTTCGACATTGCCAGCCAGCATCCGGTGGTCGGTCTGATCACCGAATGGCAGGACGCGACCGGCGCGACCGAGCAGCGTACCGAAGCATCCGATCTCGGCGGCACCATGCGCCTCGGCGCTCAGGATTGCCAACTGCAGGCCGGCTCCAAGGTGCACGACTGCTACGGCAAGGACGTGATCGTCGAGCGCCATCGCCATCGCTACGAAGTGAACAACAACCTGCTGCCGCAGCTGATCGACGCTGGCCTGAAGGTCACTGGTCGTTCCGGCGACGGCGCGCTGGTTGAAGTGGTCGAGAGCGCAGACCATCCGTGGTTCGTCGCTTGCCAGTTCCACCCCGAGTTCACCTCCACGCCGCGTGACGGCCACCCGCTGTTCAGTGGCTTCGTCAACGCCGCTCTGGCGCACCAAGCGAAGAAGGCCTGACCCATGGCTCAGAAGACTATCCGCGTTGGCGCGATCGATATCGCCAATGACAAGCCGTTCGTGCTGTTTGGCGGCATCAACGTGCTGGAGTCGCGCGACCTGGCGCTGCGTACCTGTGAAGAATATGTGCGAGTTACCGAGAAGCTCGGCATCCCGTATGTATTCAAGGCAAGTTTCGACAAGGCCAACCGTTCGTCGGTGAGCTCCTTCCGTGGCCCCGGCCTGGAAGAGGGCATGAAGATCTTCGAAGACGTAAAGAAGACCTTCGGCGTGCCGGTGATCACTGATGTGCACGAACCCCATCAGGCGCAGCCGGTGGCGGACGTGTGCGACATCATCCAGCTGCCGGCTTTCCTCTCGCGGCAGACCGATCTGGTCGTGGCGATGGCCAAGACCGGTGCGGTGATCAACATCAAGAAAGCGCAGTTCCTGGCGCCGCAAGAGATGAAACATATTCTCGCCAAGTGTGTCGAAGCCGGGAACGATCAGCTCATCCTGTGTGAGCGCGGCTCCTCCTTCGGGTACAACAACCTGGTGGTGGACATGCTCGGTTTCGGCATCATGAAGGCCTTCGAGTATCCGGTGTTCTTCGACGTGACCCACGCCCTGCAGATGCCGGGTGGCCGTTCGGACTCTGCCGGCGGGCGCCGTGCTCAGGTTACCGAGCTGGCCAAGGCTGGCATGAGTCAAGGGCTGGCAGGCTTGTTCCTTGAAGCGCACCCGGACCCGGAAAATGCCAAGTGCGATGGCCCGTGTGCCTTGCGTCTGGACAAGCTCGAGCCGTTCCTCGCGCAGCTCAAGCAACTGGATGACCTGATCAAGAGTCAGGATCCGATCGAAACCGCCTGATCGGCGTTGTCTCGGTCGTATCATCTGTTTTACCGCCCGGCCCTTTGGCCGGGTTTGTCTGTCAGCACGGCGGGTAATTGATCGCCGGCGCGAGCAGCCGACTGCAGTGCGTTTTCGACAATTTCTGGAGAGCTTACAAGAATGGCAAAGATCGTCGACATCAAGGGTCGTGAGGTTCTCGACTCCCGTGGCAACCCCACCGTGGAAGCGGACGTAATCCTCGACAATGGCATCGTTGGCAGCGCCTGCGCGCCATCCGGTGCTTCCACCGGTTCGCGCGAAGCGCTGGAACTGCGTGATGGCGACAAGAGCCGTTACTTGGGCAAAGGCGTTCTCAAGGCCGTCAGCAACATCAACGGCCCGATCCGTGACGCTCTGTTGGGCAAAGACCCAGTCGACCAGAAGGCGCTGGATAAGATCATGATCGATCTGGACGGCACCGAGAACAAAGCCACCCTGGGCGCCAACGCCATCCTCGCGGTGTCCCTGGCTGCCGCCAAGGCCGCTGCCCAGGACCAGGATCTGCCGCTGTACGCGCACATCGCCAACCTCAACGGCACGCCGGGCCAGTACTCCATGCCTGTGCCGATGATGAACATCATCAACGGCGGCGAGCATGCCGACAACAACGTCGACATCCAGGAGTTCATGGTGCAGCCGGTTGGCGCCAAGAACTTCGCCGATGGCCTGCGCATTGGTGCTGAGATATTCCACCACCTCAAAGCGGTGCTGAAGGCCCGTGGTCTGAGCACTGCCGTCGGTGACGAGGGTGGTTTCGCACCAAACCTGGCCTCCAACGAAGACGCACTGTCGGCCATTGCCGAAGCCGTTGCCAACGCCGGTTACAAGCTGGGCACCGACGTGACCCTGGCGCTGGATTGTGCAGCCAGTGAGTTCTTTGAGGACGGCAAGTACAACCTGTCTGGCGAAGGCAAGTCGTTCGATGCTGAAGGGTTCGCCGAGTACCTGAAAGGCCTGACCGAGCGTTTCCCGATCATCTCCATCGAAGACGGCCTGGACGAGTCTGACTGGGCGGGCTGGAAGATCCTCACCGATAAGATCGGCAGCAAGGTGCAGCTGGTGGGTGACGACCTGTTCGTGACCAACACCAAGATCCTCAAGGAAGGCATCGACAAGGGCATCGGTAACTCGATCCTGATCAAGTTCAACCAGATCGGCACCTTGACCGAAACCCTGGAAGCCATCCAGATGGCCAAGGCAGCTGGTTATACCGCGGTCATCTCGCACCGTTCGGGCGAAACCGAAGACAGCACCATCGCCGATCTGGCTGTGGGTACTGCCGCTGGTCAGATCAAGACCGGTTCGCTGTGCCGCTCCGATCGCGTCTCCAAGTACAACCAGCTGCTGCGTATCGAAGAGCAGCTGGGTGCCAAGGCGCCGTATCGCGGTCGCGGCGAGTTCCGCGGCTAAGATAGGTTCGCTCGGCGAGGTGGCAATCACCTCGCCATGCGGGCTCTATCGAGCGCTGTCGAGTCGACTTCACGGTCTTGTCGGATGCCGATGACGCAGGGAGAATCGACCCATGTCCGCAGCAGCGACCCTTTCTTATCCGAGTGCCTCACCCGCCATGCGTAGTCCCTACTGGCTGTTTCTTGTTCTGGTTCTGATCCTTGCAGGGCTGCAATATCGCCTGTGGGTCGGCGAAGGCAGCCTTGCACAGGTGACCGATCTGCAGCAGCAAATCGCTGATCAGGAAGGCGAGAACGAGCGTCTGCTCGAGCGCAATCGCATTCTTGAAGCGGAAGTCATGGAGCTGAAGAAAGGCATGGAGACCGTTGAAGAGCGCGCCCGACATGAGCTGGGCATGGTCAAGGATGGCGAAACTCTTTATCAGTTGGCTGAATGAATATCCCTGATCTGCCGTCCTTCTGGGCGGTGATTCCGGCCGCCGGCATCGGCAGCCGCATGCGTGCCGACAAGCCCAAGCAGTATCTGCAGCTGGCCGGCAAGAGCATTCTCGAACACACCCTTAACTGTTTTCTCGATCACCCGTGCCTGCTGGGCGTGGTGGTCAGCCTGGCCGAGGACGATCCGTTCTGGCCAAACCTCGGTTGCGCCCGTGACGCGCGCATTTACATTGCTGGCGGCGGCGCCGAGCGAGCCGAGTCGGTGCTCAATGCATTACTGCGTCTCGGTGAGTTAGGCGCCGATGAGCAGGATTGGGTGCTGGTGCACGACGCCGCACGGCCCAACCTTGATCAATCCGACCTTGACCTGCTCCTGGCGGAGCTGGCGGACGATGCCGTTGGCGGGTTGCTCGCGGTTCCTGCGCGCGACACCCTCAAGCGTGTCGGCAGTGACGGCCGCGTACGAGAAACCATTGACCGTTCGGTGATCTGGCAGGCCTATACACCGCAAATGTTTCGCCTCGGCGCCTTACACCGTGCACTGGCCGAAGCGCTGGTGTCGGACGTTGCGGTGACTGACGAGGCTTCAGCCATCGAATGGGCTGGCCAGGCCCCGCGCCTGGTGGAAGGCCGGGCGGACAACCTCAAGGTCACCCGCCCGGAAGATCTGCATTACCTGGAGCGTCTATGGCGCGGCCGCAGTTAACGGCTCATCAATATCGCTGTGCAGGCGCCGCATGCGCTGGATTGGCGCAATTGCCTTCAGTCATCCACTAAAGCGGCTATCGATTCGCGCCGTGGCAAGCGCTTCCACGCAGTCAGTGGCAGCTGCTTAGTGAATCCATTTATCGGCATTCTTGCCGAGGTTGCGATCCAGCACACTGGTCAGTTTGTTCATCGCTCCGTCGATGGCCTGCTGCATCTCGCTGGCATCCGAGGAAACGGTGACGGGATCGCGGCCTTTCATGCGGGCTTCCATCTTGCAACGTTTGTCCTGTGCGCCGCTCTTGAGCGCGTTTTCGTCAGAAAGATGAATTTCTATGCGCGTGAGGTGCTCCTCATAGCGCTGTAATTTATCGTGGACTCGGCCTCGAATGTCGGTCTTGAACTCCATTGAGGTGTCGACGTGCTTTCCGCTGTTGACCATGACCTGCATAACGGTTTCCTCGTGCCGGTGGGTTTGCAACGGCCCAGACAAGGGCCTCAGAAATTACGACGAGTTGACGGCGGCAGAGGTTCGCGGGCGGTTGTCACATTCTGTGAGCGCTGCGCTGCACCGAAACGGCTCAGACATATTCACTGCGCTGGCTCAGGCCGTCGCGCAATGCGTCGATCAACTGCCTGACTTTGGGCGACAAGTGTCGTTGCTGCGGATAGAGCGCCCACACCGCGGTGTTCGGCGGTTGATGGTTGTCTAGCAGCGACACCAGAGCGCCGCTTCGCAAGTGTTCGAGCACGTAGTAATCCGGCAACTGACACAGGCCAAGCCCGCCCAGCGCTGCGTCGAGCACGGCCTGGCCGCTGTTGCAGCGCCAGTTGCCCTGAATGCGCTGCGAGGCTTCGCGGCCATCGAGCTGAAACGTCCAGGTATCGCTGCTGCCAACCAGGCAGTTGTGCCGTGCCAGTTCCGACAGACTGTGCGGGCGGCCGTAACGCTGCAGGTAGTCGGGTGACGCGCACAGGTACATGCGCCGCGGCGCCAGGCGTGTCGCCAGCATGCGTGAATCCTGCAGGCGGCCGAGGCGAATGGCGATGTCAAAACCATCCTGCACCAAATCCAGCGTTCGGTTGCTCAGCTCGATATCGACGGAAAGCCGCGGATGCCGGGCTGCAAACGCAGTGACCAGCGGCACGATAAAACGCTCGCCGTAGGCAACTGCACAGGTCATGCGCAGTAGCCCTTTGGGCTCGCTGGCGAGATCGCCGATTGCATTGAGCGCTTCTTCGCGAGCGTCCTGCAGGCGCTGGCAATGTTGCAGGAATGTCTGGCCCGCTTCGGTCAGTGCGACCTTGCGCGTGGTGCGGTAGAACAGGCGCGTGTGCAGACGTTCTTCCAAGCGCGCAATCTGCCGGCTGACCTGCGACGAGGACAGACCCAGACGTTCGGCGGCGGCCGTGAATTGACCGCACTCGGCGACAGCGACGAACTCATCCAGCCCTTCCCAGCGGTTCATGTCGTTTCCCCGGCGCGTTGGTAAAGCGGTGATTGTCCCGCTTGAGCAATAATGTTTTGCATTCTGCCTGATTATTTCCCTGAATGGCTCTACTACACTTTCTGCCCATTGCTATCCGTCAGAGGAATCAGGACATGATCAAATCTCGCGCTGCCGTCGCTTTTGCACCCAATGAGCCGCTGAAAATCGTCGAGGTCGACGTCGAACCACCGAAGGCGGGCGAAGTGCTGGTACGCATCGTCGCCACCGGCGTCTGCCACACGGATGCTTACACCCTGTCCGGCGCTGATTCCGAGGGTGTCTTCCCGGCGATTCTCGGTCACGAGGGTGGCGGTATCGTCGAAGCCATCGGCGAAGGTGTGACGTCTGTGGCTGTGGGCGATCATGTGATTCCGCTGTACACCGCGGAATGCCGCGCATGCAAATTCTGCCTGTCCGGCAAGACCAACCTGTGCAGCTCGGTGCGTGCCACCCAGGGCAAGGGCCTGATGCCCGATGGCACCTCGCGCTTCAGCTACAACGGCGAGCCGATCTACCATTACATGGGCTGCTCGACCTTCTCCGAATACACCGTTCTGCCGGAAGTTTCCCTGGCGGTAATCCCCAAAGAAGCGCCGCTGGAAAAGGTCTGCCTGCTCGGTTGCGGCGTTACCACCGGCATCGGTGCCGTGCTCAACACCGCCAAGGTGGAAGAGGGCGCCACCGTGGCGATCTTCGGCTTGGGCGGTATTGGCCTGGCGGCGATCATCGGCGCGAAGATGGCCAAGGCCTCGCGCATCATTGCTGTCGACATCAATCCGGCCAAGTTCGATGTGGCCCGTGAGCTGGGCGCGACCGATTTCGTCAATCCGAAGGACTATGACAAGCCGATCCAGGACGTAATCATCGAATTGACCGATGGCGGCGTGGATTACAGCTTCGAGTGCGTCGGCAACGTGCAACTGATGCGCGCTGCGCTTGAGTGCGCGCACAAGGGGTGGGGCGAGAGCGTGATCATCGGCGTGGCCGGTGCCGGCCAGGAAATCAGCACCCGCCCGTTCCAGCTGGTGACCGGGCGCGTCTGGCGCGGTTCGGCGTTCGGTGGCGTCAAGGGGCGCACCGAGCTGCCGAGCTATGTGGAAAAATCGCAGAGCGGCGAGATCCCGTTGGATACCTTCATCACCCACACCATGGGCCTGGATGACATCAACGAAGCCTTTGACCTGATGCATGAAGGCAAGAGCATCCGCACCGTCATCCACTTCTAAAGAGCGGGTAACCCACGCAGGCGAAGATTGCGTGGGTTACTACTCGAGAGGACTCGCCATGACCTTGGAAATCGTTTCCAGCAACAAGAGCTTTGGTGGCTGGCAAAAGCGCTACAAGCATCGCTCCGCCAGCCTCAACTGCGACATGGTGTTCGCTGTCTACCTGCCACCGCAGGCCGAACAGGGTGCCAAGTTGCCGGTGCTGTACTGGCTCAGCGGCCTGACCTGTACCGATGAGAATTTCATGCAGAAGGCTGGCGCCCAGCGCATGGCAGCCGAGCTGGGGCTGATCATCGTCGCACCCGATACCAGCCCGCGCGGCGAAGGCGTGCCAGACGACGCCAATGGCGCCTATGATTTCGGCCTGGGCGCCGGCTTCTACGTCAACGCGACGCAAGAACCCTGGGCCCGCCATTACCGCATGTACGATTATGTCGTGCAGGAGCTGCCGGCGTTGATCGAAGCGAATTTCCCGGTCTCGGATAAGCGCGGTATAGCCGGTCATTCCATGGGTGGCCACGGCGCTCTGATCTGTGCACTGAAGAATCCGGGCCGTTACGCGTCGGTCTCTGCGTTTTCGCCCATCACTAACCCGCTGAACTGCCCGTGGGGTGAGAAGGCATTTTCCAACTACCTGGGTGACGACCGTTCGCGCTGGCGCGAGTGGGATGCCAGCGTGCTGATTGCCGAAGCCAGCGAGAAGTTGCCGATTCTGGTCGATCAGGGCGACCGTGACGACTTTCTGGAGGGGCAGCTCAAGCCTCACGCGTTGGAAGCAGCGGCCAAAGCGGCTAACCATCCGCTGACCTTGCGCCTGCAGCCGGGCTACGACCATAGCTACTACTTCATCGCCAGCTTTATCGACGATCACTTGCGCCATCATGCCCAGGCATTGAGCTGAGGAAAGAAGGGCGCCGGTAGGCGCTCTTCTGCTTTCAGTGCAATGTATCCGTGTGCCGTGAGCGGCAATAGCGCGCGGCTTTCGGGTAGAATCGGCCTTTTTGCGAGGGCATCGGCTCATGCGGATTGGCCATGGTTACGATGTGCACCGGTTCGGCGAAGGGGATTTCATCATCCTGGGCGGCGTGCGCATTCCTCACTCAAACGGTTTGATTGCCCACTCTGATGGCGACGTGGTGCTGCACGCCTTGGCCGATGCTTTACTTGGCGCCGTCGCGCTCGGCGATATCGGCAAGCACTTCCCAGACACCGACCCGAATTTCAAAGGTGCCGACAGCCGGGTGCTGCTGCGCCATGTGTTGGGTTTGATCCACGCCAAGGGCTGGAAAGTCGGCAACGTCGACGCCACCATCGAGGCCCAGGCCCCGAAGATGGCCCCGCACATTGACGCCATGCGCCACCTGATCGCCGAAGACCTGCAGGTCGAGCTTGATCAGGTCAACGTCAAGGCCACCACCACCGAGAAGCTGGGATTCGTCGGCCGTCAGGAAGGTATTGCCGTACACGCGGTTGCCTTGCTGGTCAGCGCATGACTGAAGTGGAATTGCTCGGCCCGCGTGCCCATGGCGAACCTTGTGGTCATGCTGCACTCAAGGCCACGGCCGAGGACTTCCAGGTCGATGAAGTGCTGGACATCGCATTGTCCGGCGCCGGTGAACACTTGTGGTTGTGGGTCGAGAAGCGTGGGTTGAATACCGAAGACGCTGCGCGGCGCCTGGCTCGTGCTGCCGGCGTGCCGGTGCGGATGATCAGCTATGCGGGGTTGAAGGACCGGCAGGCGCTGACCCGCCAGTGGTTCAGCATTCATCTGCCCGGCAAGAACGACCCCGACCTGGCTGCAGCTCAGGATGAGACCCTGAGCATCCTCAAGCAGGTGCGCCACTCGCGAAAACTGCAGCGCGGTGCTCATGCGGCTAATGGCTTCACGCTGCGACTGACCCAGTTGCAGGCTGATCGGGCGGAGCTGGATGAGCGGCTGCAACGCATCGCCGCCCAGGGCATTCCCAATTACTACGGCGCCCAGCGTTTCGGCTACGAGGGCGGTAACGTCGCTCATGCCCGGCATTTCGCCGAGCGCAAGGAGCTGCCAGAGAAACGCAATGTGCGCTCGCGGGTGCTGTCGGCCGCTCGTAGCTTTATCTTCAATCGGGTACTCGCCGAGCGAGTTGCCACCGGTACCTGGAATCAGGCGCTGCCGGGCGATCTGCTGGCGTTCACCGACAGCCGCAGCTTCTTCCCCGCTGGCGAGGCAGAATGCCAGGACCCGCGCCTGGCAGTTCTTGATCTTCATCCGACCGGCCCGCTTTGGGGCGACGGCGGGTCGCCGGCAGGCGGCGCCACCCAGGGGTTGGAGCAGCGCGTTGCCGATAGTGAGGCGCAACTGGCTATCTGGTTGGCAGAAGCGGGCCTGGCGCACGAACGGCGTATCCTGCGCCTCCCCATTAGTGGTTTGACGTGGCATTATCCCGAGCCTGACATTCTGCAACTGGAATTCGTTCTGCCGGCTGGATGTTTCGCCACCGCACTGGTGCGTGAAATCGTCGACCTGTTGCCGGTAGGGCAGACGGACAACCCATGCGTATTCTGATTTCTAACGATGACGGCGTAGCCGCACCCGGCCTCGCCGCGTTGCATGCTGCGCTGGCCGATTACGCCGACTGCACGGTGATTGCACCTGATGGCGATCGCAGCGGTGCCAGCAGTGCGTTGACGCTCGATCGGCCGCTGCACCCCTGCACGCTGGCCAACGGCTACATCAGCGTCAATGGCACTCCGACCGATTGTGTGCACCTCGGGCTCAATGGCTTGCTTGTCGAAGTCGCCGATCTGGTCG
Organism: Phytopseudomonas seleniipraecipitans; assembly: GCF_900102335.1. Taxonomy (GTDB): domain Bacteria; phylum Pseudomonadota; class Gammaproteobacteria; order Pseudomonadales; family Pseudomonadaceae; genus Aquipseudomonas; species Aquipseudomonas seleniipraecipitans. The sequence goes on along the minus strand of NZ_FNBM01000002.1, from coordinate 218,460 downwards.
TTGCCGGCATCAATCTGGGCGCCAACCTGGGCGACGACGTGCTCTACTCGGGCACTGTTGCTGCGGCCCTCGAAGGGCGCTTTCTGGCCCGCCCGGCATTCGCCTTCTCGCTGCTCTCGCGTTCCGCCGAGAACCTGCCGACTGCCGCCTATTTCGCGCGCAAGCTGGTAGAGGCGCACGAACAGCTGGACTTGCCGCCTCGTACCGTATTGAACGTCAACGTACCCAATCTTCCGCTCGAGCACATTCGTGGTGTGCAGTTGACCCGCCTGGGCCACCGCGCGCGCGCGGCGGCCCCGGTGAAAGTCGTCAATCCACGCGGCAAGGAAGGCTATTGGATTGCCGCGGCCGGTGATATCGAGGACGGTGCCGAGGGCACTGACTTTCACGCCGTGATGCAAGGCTACGTATCGGTCACGCCGCTGCAACTTGATCGCACATACCAGGATGGCCTCAATCGCCTTAAACCCTGGCTCGAAGGGCTGATAGCATGAACCGGGAGCACGACCGCCACGGGATTGGCATGACCTCGCAACGTACCCGTGAACGCCTGATCCAGCGCCTTTATGACGAAGGCCTGTCAAACGCCCAGGTGCTTGAGGTTATCCGCCGCACGCCGCGCCATCTGTTCGTTGATGAAGCGCTCGCGCACCGCGCCTACGAAGACACCGCGTTGCCCATCGGCCACAACCAGACCATCTCGCAGCCTTATATGGTCGCGCGTATGAGCGAACTGCTGCTCGCTGCGGGGCCGCTGGACAAGGTTCTGGAGATCGGCACCGGCTCCGGTTACCAGACGGCGATCCTGGCGCAATTGGTAGAGCGGGTATTTACCGTCGAACGTATCCAGGGATTACAGGAACGGGCGAAGGAACGTCTGGTCAAACTGAGCCTGCGCAACGTGGTGTTCCGCTGGGGTGATGGTTGGGAAGGCTGGCCGGCATTGGCGCCTTACAACGGCATCATCGTGACTGCAGCTGCATCGGACGTGCCGCAAGCGTTGCTTGATCAGCTGGCCCCAGGCGGTCGCCTGGTTATCCCGGTTGGTACAGGTGACGTTCAGCAACTGTTACTGATCATTCGCGAGGAACAGGGTTTCTCCCGGCATGTACTCGACGCCGTGCGTTTCGTGCCGCTGCTTAATGGCCCTTTGGCCTGATTCATTCGACTGGAAGGATGCATGAAGAAAACCGTGTTGCTGTATACCAAAGGGATGGCCATGGGGGCTGTCGACGTGGTGCCGGGTTTTTCCGGCGGAACCGTTGCCCTGATCACCGGTATATACGACAAGCTCCTGGCATCGCTTGCGGCCATCCCCATGGCTTTCATGTTGCTGTTACGTGGACGCATCAAGCAGGCATGGCAGGCATGTAATGCCAGCTTCCTGTTGGTATTGGTGCTCGGCATCCTCACCAGCATTCTCACTCTGGCCAGGCTTATCAGTTATCTGATGAGCGAGTATCCCGTACAGCTCTGGGCGTTCTTTTTCGGCCTGGTAGTGGTCTCCGTTTATCTGGTCGGGCGCGAAGTGACCCACTGGCGAGCCAACCGTTTCGTGGCTTTCGCGGCCGGGCTGGCGTTGGCGCTTTGTATTACTTTGGCTGCGCCCATGCAGCTATCGGCAGATCCGCTGATGCTGTTTTTCGCCGGTGCCGTGGCCATTTGCGCAATGATTCTGCCGGGCGTGTCTGGCAGTTTCATTCTGGTCTTGCTGGGGCTTTACCCAGTGGTGTTGGGGGCTCTGAAGAATTTCGACCTGGCGGTGCTGTCTGTTTTCTGCGCTGGCTGCGTACTGGGCTTGCTGAGCTTTTCCAAGGCGCTGAGCTGGCTGCTGGCACACATGCGTGATTTGACCATGGCCTTTCTTGCCGGCTTGATGCTGGGGTCGCTGGTCAAGGTCTGGCCGTGGAAGCACACGCTGACCTGGCAAACCAATCGTCATGGTGAATCGTTTCCGCTGGAACAGGTCAATCTGTGGCCCTGGCAATTCACCGAGGTGAGCGGCGAAAGTGCACACGTGCTGATGAGCATCGTGCTGGGCTGCTGTGCTGTTGTACTGGTAGTGGGTATGGAGTGGCTGGCACGTCGTCGCCAGGTGCAAGAGGTCTGATGTTTCAGCGTTCGTCATGGGTCGCTTGAGGCCGTCTGCAAGGGAGATACGGGTGAGTTTCACAGCCAATCAAGGGCGCTATATCTCGGGCACGCTACGCAACCTGCTGGCATTAGCCATGTTCGGCACGTTGCTGGCAGGTTGTGCCAGTTCGCCGGCTGGCGGTGTGCAGGTAGTCGATCGCAACGGCTCTGCTGTGCAACGCCAGCCCGTTACGTCTGGCCAGCACCGCGTGCAACGAGGAGACACACTTTATTCCATTGCCTTTCGTTATGGCTGGGACTGGAAAGCCCTGGCCGCTCACAACGCGATTGCTGCGCCTTACCTGATCCGCGTGGGGCAGGTTATTCGCTTTGGTTCGGGGAGTAGCAGGCCGGTAGTGGCCACTGCGCCCGCTATCAGCGCACCGGTCGTAACCACGCCATCGCGCCCTGCCACGCCGGTTCAAGCGCCTCCCGCGCAGACTGCGACCAAGCCCACTACGCCTGTCGTGGCGACTCCAGCAACGACTCCGGTCAAGTCAGTGCAACGCTCTGCGTCAGGTTGGGCATGGCCTTCTACCGGCGCGATTATCGGACGTTATTCGTCAAACGGTAGTTTAAATAAAGGCATTGATATCGCTGGCGAGTTGGGACAGCCTGTGCTTGCTGCGTCTGGTGGATCTGTCGTCTACGCCGGGAGTGGGTTACGGGGCTACGGTGAGTTAGTGATCATCAAACACAGCGATACCTACGTGAGTGCCTACGGCCACAACCGCAGGCTGTTGGTACGTGAGGGGCAGCAGGTCAAAGTCGGGCAGCAAATTGCCGAGATGGGTTCAACAGGAACTGACCGGGTGAAGCTTCACTTCGAGATTCGCCGCCAAGGAAAGCCTGTCGATCCGATGCAATACTTGCCAGGTCGCTGATCTGTCGCTCGTTCACCCCCTCATGTGGGATGAACGAGCTCTAGTGTGCCAAGGATAACGGCGTACTCGAGCTTGCTGGTCGAACTCAGCAAGGGACGGAAGAATAAAATGGCTCTCACTACCAAAGAAGCGCCGGAGTTTGACATCGACGATGAAGTGCTCTTGATGGAGCCCGGCATTGATCTGGACGATGGAGCAAGTGAGCAGGCGGGTGCAAAGCCCACTGCGCGCGGCAAGGCCAAGCAATCAGCTGGCAGCAAGCAGCACAAGTACATCGACTACACCCGGGCGCTCGACGCCACTCAGCTTTATCTGAACGAAATCGGTTTCTCCCCCCTACTCAGTCCGGAAGAGGAAGTGTTCTTCGCGCGCCTCGCGCAGAAGGGCGATCCCGCCGGGCGCAAGCGCATGATAGAAAGCAACCTGCGTCTGGTGGTCAAGATTGCCAGGCGTTACGTCAATCGCGGGCTGTCGCTGCTGGACCTGATCGAGGAAGGCAATCTCGGCCTGATCCGAGCGGTCGAGAAGTTCGACCCTGAGCGCGGTTTCCGTTTTTCCACCTATGCCACCTGGTGGATTCGGCAAACCATCGAGCGGGCGATCATGAACCAGACGCGCACGATCCGCCTGCCCATTCATGTGGTCAAAGAGCTCAACGTTTACTTGCGTGCCGCGCGGGAGCTGACGCAAAAGCTCGACCACGAGCCGTCCCCCGAGGAGATTGCCAACCTGCTTGAAAAGCCGGTGGGTGATGTCAAGCGCATGCTTGGCTTGAACGAGCGGGTGTCCTCAGTCGACGTGTCGCTCGGCCCTGATTCTGACAAGACGCTGCTCGACACCCTCACCGATGACAGGCCCACTGACCCGTGCGAGCTGTTGCAAGACGATGATCTGTCGCAGAGTATCGATCAGTGGCTCTCTGACCTGACCGACAAGCAGCGTGAAGTGGTAGTGCGTCGCTTTGGCCTGCGCGGCCACGAAAGCTGCACGCTCGAAGAGGTGGGGCAGGAGATCGGCCTGACCCGTGAGCGCGTCAGACAGATTCAGGTTGAGGCTCTCAAACGGCTGCGCGAGATCCTCGAGAAGAATGGCCTCTCTGCAGACTCGTTGTTTCAGTAATCCGACCCGCCGTGCCTGGCGCCAGTCAGCTCTGTTGGCGCGCGCCAGGTGCGCAGCTTTTTGCTTCGCAGCTGCAGCGTCTAGTTTGGCGACGTTGATCAATGAACGAAAAAAAGGCGCCTTTCGAGGCGCCTTTTCATTTCACGCTTGAGTCATCAGGCCGGCAGCGTTTCCTTCAGCTGCAGCAGCTCGTCCGAGTGCGATTGCACGGCACGATACTGCTCGGCGTCGCTGCTCAAAACGGCAGACGGAGCCGGGAAGATCTCATTCAACTTGCTGGTCCACTCGGCAGACGCCGCCTGCTCGGGGAAGCAGCGGTGAATCAGGTCGAGCATGATCGAGACCGTCACCGAGGCGCCTGGAGAGGCGCCCAGCAGGGCTGCGATGGAGCCATCCTTGGCGGCAACCAGTTCGGTACCGAACTGCAGGATGCCGCCTTTCTTGGCGTCCTTCTTGATGATCTGCACGCGCTGCCCGGCAATTTCCAGACGCCAGTCGCTGGCTTTGGCGTGCGGATAGAAACCGCGCAGCGTATTCAGGCGCTGTTCCTGCGACTGCATGACTTCCTTGACCAGATAGCGGGTCAGGTCGAAGTTGTCGCGGGCTACCGCCAGCATCGGGCCAATATTGTTCAAACGCACCGACATCGGCAGATCGAGGAATGACCCCTTCTTCAGAAACTTGGTGGTAAAGCCTGCATAAGGCCCGAACAACAGAGATTTCTTGCCATCTACCACGCGGGTGTCGAGGTGGGGGACCGACATGGGCGGTGAGCCTACTTCGGCCTGGCTGTATACCTTGGCCTGGTGCTGGCTGACCACTTCCGGGTTGTCGCAGCGCAGCCACTGACCGCTGACCGGGAAACCGCCAAACCCTTTGCCTTCCGGTATGCCGGACATCTGCAACAGGGGCAGGGAACCACCGCCCGCGCCAAGGAACACAAAGCGCGCCTGGATCTCGCGATGATTGCCGGTCTTCGAGTCTTTGGTACTGACCCGCCAGCCGTGGGCGTTGCGAGTCAGGTCGGTGACCCGCTGATTGCAGGTAACGCGCGCAGTGCTCTGCTGCACCAGGTAATCCAGCAGGCTTTTGGTCAGCGCGCCGAAGTTCACGTCGGTGCCATTAGCAACGCGTGTCGCTGCAATGGGCTCGTTCGGATCGCGGCCCGGCATCATCAGCGGCATCCACTGCGCCATGGTGTCGCGGTCTTCGCTGTACACCATGTCCGCGAAGGCGTGATGTACACGCAGCGCTTCGAAGCGCTTCTTCAGGTAGTCGATACCTTCCTGGCCACGAACGAAGCTGAGGTGGGGAACCGAGTTGATAAAGGCCTTGGGCGATCCGAAGGTGCCTTTTTTAACCAGGTACGCCCAGAACTGTTTCGATTCCTCGAACTGGGCATTGATGTTCACGGCTTTCTTGATGTCGATGGAACCGTCGGCGGACTCGGGGGTGTAGTTGAGCTCGCATAGACCCGCGTGGCCAGTGCCCGCATTATTCCAGGGGTTGGAGCTTTCAACCGCACCAGCGTCCATCGCTTCCACGACTTCCAGCTTGATGCCGGGATCGAGCTCCTTGAGCAGCACAGCCAGGGTCGCGCTCATGATGCCGGCCCCAACCAGCACTACATCTACAGCTTCGTAATCGTTCTGCGCCATTACCACATCTCCAAAAAATCAGCTTCCATCGGTGGCCTGCGACCTGGGCGAAATTGCGCCTGTCAGTGGTTGCAGAGCTGTCCTGGGGATTCGGGTAACGGGCGGGAGTCGCCTTGTCCTGCCGCAAGATGATTCATATGTTCGCCACACTCTTGTGAAGTTATTGAAACCGTTTTTTTCACGTTCTTTTGGAACGCGAACCTCAAAAGTTCATGTGCCTGTTGAGCCATCCTCGGCCGCAGATGTTCCGCGAAAACGCAGAACGCGGTGCAGGCGCGAGGAGAGCTGTCGATATCGAGCAGCACGAAGTGGGCGACTCTCTGTGGCGTGGCCGATGGCATGAAGTGCATCAGCGGTACGGCGAGGCCGATCAGGAGGCGTCCTTGTAATCGGGGCGCGATTATAAGGCGAAAGCGAGGGAATTGATCAGCGCTGTGTGACTTTTATTGCGTGCGTCGTTCAGGTCGCCAACGGCGAGACGTGTGGCGTGCGAGTGGCAAATGCGCTTTCTGGCAGCGGCACGCCGAGCCAGGTCAGCCGTTGCTCGTTCACTTCATGCCAGCTCGCAGCCCCCGGGGGCTGGGCACTCTGCCGAAATGCACGGCAGATCCCCTGTTCATCCAGGCAGGCGAAGATGCGGGGAGGGGTGGGTGTAGCGATTTTTTCCATGAGCGTGCGCATCAAACAAACGTCCATCGTGCAAAGCGACCAAAGTCTTATACCTCCGGGATGTGACCGGTCGATGACGGGAACCGCGTTCACCCATTGCAGGTCGATTCGTTATACTTTGCGGCGCCTTAAGCGCCCCTCATGGAGAACCAAGTATGAATCGCCTGTTGTTTGGTCTGGTTGCCGTTTTCAGTCTGGCTCTTGTCGGGTGCGCCCACAGCCCTCAACAAATCACTCCGCAGCCCAAGCTGCTTGGGCCGCTCACCGCCGTCGGTCAGGGCCAGCCCGTGGTGGTGCGGGTAGTCGATGGACGCCCATCGCCGGTATTGGGTACCCGCGGTGGCTTGTATCCGGAAACCAGCGCGATCAGCGTACGGGGTCAGGACGTGCTGCCCAAGCTGCAGGCGCAAGCCGAAGCTGCCGTGCGCTTGTTGGGCTTCACGCCCTCGGCCAATGCGTATAACGCACCTCAGTTGACCCTGACGCTTGCCGAGCTGAAGTATCAGTCGCCCAAAGAAGGCCTGTATGTGACCGAGGCCGACATGACTGCCACCTTCCGTGCCGATGTACAGAACAGCAACCGTCGTTACAGTGGCCGTTACGGAGCCTCGCTGAATCAGCGCTTCGGCATGGCGCCGAACCAGGAAACCAACACCAAGCTCGTCAGCGATGTGCTGAGCGATGCGCTGACTCGGACCTTCAAAGATCCGACCCTGTCGCAGATCCTCAGCGGGCAATAAGCCGTTCGCAATAAATAAAAAGCCCCGACATGTCGGGGCTTTTTCGTTTCTGCAGGCTTTGTCAGAGTGGCAGGCCGGCCTTGATGCGGTACTGGTTGCGCACCGGCATCGCGTACTGCAACACCAGATAAGGCTGCTGCTCGCTGGGACAGTTGCTCAGACGTTGTTGCCACTGCGCCTTGGCGGCTGCGAGTTCGGTTGCATCGAACAGCGACTCGGCAGCCGGGACGTCGAGCTGCGGATCGCGCTCGCTCCACATCGCATAGGCCAGGTAGTGCACGGGGAACAGGCGATAGCCGGTAAGGATGTGTGCATCGGTAAGGGCGGCCAGTTGCTTGGCGTCTTCGAAGCCAGTGGTCAGCGGGTCGCCGAAATGCACATGCACACGGCCTTTGTAGCCGGTGATGCCGAGGGCGATGCTCTTGTCGTCTTCACCGGGTTGCTTGGTATAGCTGCCAGTGGTGGCTCGCGTGTAGAGCTCGCGTGCCTTGGCGAGATCGCACGGGTCATACTCGTAGCTGATCGACACCGGCGTCATCTTGAGGCTCGCGATCACCTCGGCGAACGGCTCGTCCTTGCGGCTCATGTGAAACATCTTGAGGATCGCCGAGTCGGTGCGGTCGTCACCATCCTTGGCACGGCCTTCGGCTTGTGCGATCCAGATCGACTCGCCGTCGTTGCGGATCGAGTGGCTGATATAAGCCGAGAGCAACTGATAGGCCGCCAGTTTCTCGCGGCGACCGCTGATCGAACGATGCACGATAAAGCTCTTGTTGAGGCGCATCAGGTCGCTGACGAAAGGCTTCTGCAGCAGGTTGTCGCCAATGGCGATGCGTGGCGTCTGCAACCCGGCGTGGTACACCGCGTAATTGACGAAGGCCGGGTCCATGACGATATCGCGGTGGTTGGCCAGGAACAGATAGGCGCTGCCGGACTTGAGGGTTTCGACCCCTGAATAGGTCACGCCATCGGTGGCTTTTTCGACGGTTCGGTCCACGTAGGGCTCGATGGTGTCCTGCAAAGTCCTCACCGAATCGATGGCGCGGAACTGCGAACGTAGCCGATGAGCTATAAGTGGTTTGAGCAGCCAGCCGAAAGGCCCCGCCAAGCGCGGGAAACGAAACTGGGTAAGGATGTCGAGGAACGCATCGTCGGCCAACAGGCGCGCCAGAACCGCTGGAATTTCCGCGTCGGCATAGGGTCGGATGCTATCGAATTCGCCCATCATGATCTCTTGTGATTGTCGCTGCGATTGAGAGGTTGAGCGCCTTGTTGAGAAGAGTCACCGCCGTTGATCCCGTTAAGGCGTAACGGTAACCGACCCTCGAGGCAGCAATAGACCGTCGATTATACCCTGCAAGTCACACGGAGGCGCCCATGCTGGAAACTCAGGATTACCAATGCCCTTATTGCGGCGAGCCGGTCGAGGCCGTGCTGGATCTTTCCGGAGGCGATCAGCAGTACATCGAAGACTGCCCGGTGTGTTGCCGGCCGATCATCTTCTCGCTGAGTACCGACGGCGTGGAGTGGCAGCTTGATGCACGTGCGGAGAATGACTGATGAAGCGCATCTACGAGCCACGCGACCTGATGGAAGGCGAGATGTTGAAAGGCATGCTCGCTGGTGAAGGTATACAGGCGCACCTGACGGGCAGTCACCTGGTTGGCGCGGTGGGTGAGTTGCCGGCGTGCGGCTTGCTGGCGATGTGTGTCGATGATGGCGATGCCGAGCGCGCCCGTCAGCTGATCGCCGAGTACAATGGCGCGCAACCCTTGCTCGGTGACGAGCCGGATAATTTTCAGGATGTGCTGCTGTGCTGAAACAGTGGTGCGTCCGCCATACCCATCGAGTCACCCCATGAGTGGACGCTTCGCGTTGTTTCGCTGGACGCCTGCTTTTGCAGCGCTGCCCGGTTTCCCCGAGGGCCAGCAACCGCACTGGAACCTGGCGCCAGGTGCGCAGATCTTGCTGCAGCGTGCCGAAGGCGAGCAGCGCTCCCTGGTGCGTGCCCGTTGGGGGCTGACGCCGCCGTGGCTCAAGGATCTGTCGAAAACGCCTGCTCATGCCCGCGCTGAAACCCTGGTCGACCAGCCCATGTTTCGCGAGGGATTTCGCCTGCGCCGTGGGTTGATACCCGCCAATGGCTTCTATGAGTGGCGCGGTACAGCCCGCAAGCGGCCGTATTGGTTGAGCAGCCAGGACTCTATGCTGTATTTCGCGGCGCTGTGGGAAGCCTACCCGGTCGAGGGGCATGTTTATTTCAGCACCGCGATGGTCACCCAGGCGGCGGCTTCCTTGCGCCGTCCGCTGCTTTTGAATGAACAGCAGCAGCAGCGCTGGCTGGCCGCGGACACGCCGCTGGACGAGCTGCAGGCGATACTCGTCGATACATCGCAGGTTCTGCGCGAGCGGGTGCTGAGCAACCTGGTCAATGACCCGAAGCTTGACGGGCCTGAATGCCTGACGCCCGCCTGATCACTGTGCTTGCGAGCACCTCTAACAGCCCCTAGCATACGTCGCTCAGAACTTAGGGAGATCCAGCATGAAATTGTCGTTGTCCATCACCACTTTGGCTGCGGCCTTGCTGTTGGCAGGATGCCAGGCCGTCAACACCACCAGTGGTGGGTCGGTCGGCGTAGAGCGCAAGCAGTACATGTTCAGCGCGCTGTCGACCGCAGAGGTCAACCAGATGTACGCACAGTCGTATCAGGAGACCCTCAAGGAGGCATCTTCCAAGGGCGTGCTGGACAAGAACAGCGCGGAAGCCAAGCGCCTGCAGCGTGTAGCTGATCGTCTGATCAAACAGGCACCGTTGTTCCGTCCCGATGCTGCGCAGTGGCAGTGGGAGGTCAACCTGATCAAGAGCCCCGAGTTGAACGCCAATTGCGGCCCTGGTGGCAAGATCATTTTCTATACCGGCATCATCGACAAGCTGAAGCTCACCGATGACGAGATCGCCGCGGTGATGGGCCACGAGATTGCCCACGCGCTGCGCGAACATGGGCGCGAGGCGATGTCCAAAGCCTATGGCGTTAGCCTTGCCAAACAGGGTGCTGCTGCATTGTTGGGGGTAACGCCGGACAACATGGCTCTGGCGGACGCCGCGGTGAACTACGGCATGACGCTGCCCAACAGCCGCGGTAACGAGAACGAGGCCGATCTGATCGGTCTGGAGCTTTCTGCGCGCGCCGGGTTCAACCCCAATGCTGCGGTGTCGCTGTGGGAGAAAATGGCCAAGGCCAGTGAGGGCGCCCCGCCCGAGTTCATGAGCACGCATCCGTCGTCGGCAAGTCGCATCGCATCGCTGCAGGCGGCCATCCCGAAAGTGATGCCGCTGTATCAGCAAGCCAAGAAGTGATCGCACTGGAACGTTGAGTGCGATACAGCGCCTGGCTTGCCCAGGCGCTCCTTCAGTAGCGAGTCAGTGACGATCGTTAACTGGGCGAGCGCAGCCGCGCGCCATCTCGCTGTTGTGCTGTAGATCACCCGCTAATCAATCCACTCAGCAGCATCGCCTGATAGGCCGCATACAGCGCCAGTGCCGCGAAAGCGGCGGCCGCGAGGCGACGGATCAGGGTGAGTGGCAGACGATCAGCGGCGAGGTTTCCGGCCAGTACCACCGGCACATTGGCGATCAGCATGCCGAGGGTGGTACCGATCACCACCATCATGAAATGCGGGTACTGCGCGGCGAGCATCACCGTGGCCACCTGAGTCTTGTCGCCCATTTCGGCGAGAAAGAACGCAATCAGGGTGGTCAGGAACGGCCCGTAGCGTTTCAGATTGGAGCTTTCGTCATCGTCCAGCTTGTCGGGAATCAGCGTCCATAGCGCCACGGCGATGAACGATGCCGCAAGTATCCAGCTGAGCACCGCGGGTGAAAGCAGGCCGGCGACCCAGTTGCCTACTGCACCTGCCACCAGGTGATTGGCCAGGGTAGCAACCACCATGCCCCAGATGATCGGCCACGGCCGGCGAAAGCGCGCCGCCAGGAACAGCGCGAGCAGCTGCGTCTTGTCGCCTATTTCCGCCAGGGCAACGATCAAAGTGGGAACGAACAGAGATTCCAGCATCAGAGTTCCTGCAGGGGCGGGTAGACACGGCTATGACACGTACAGCCTTCCCGCCCCGGGTAAGGTGTTCGTGTCATAGGTCTTGTCAAACCCTGTGCGGCACTCGTACTGGCTGTGGCCGAGTGGCGCAGATCCGTCGCGGCGGATCGTGGGTCGCACGCACCATGGTCAGCGGACCAAGTATGTTGATGCATGCCGGGCGAGCTGGCGCTCGCGGGAGACTACTCCCCTAGGACGCGCGCATTCTGCCCAAGTGAACCGCTATGGGCAAGGCCTGTGCGGCCGTGCCGCAAGTGCGAACCGTCAGCCGCTGACGGCTTTGTAGATGCGGAAGCCCTTGGCATCAGCCAGGGTATGGCAGGCGCCGATGTGCTGTTCGATCAGTGGCGGATACTTGAGGAAGCGGTTCGCGACCAGGCGAATTTGCCCGCCCTTGCGCAGGTGCTTCGCCGCCTGGCGTAGCAGGTCTTCACTGGCCTGGTAGTGAGTGTGCACGCCTTGGTGAAAGGGCGGGTTGCTGAGAATAGCGCTCAGCTCAGCAGGCGCCGCAGCGATGCCGTCACCGCTGATGACCTCGGCCTGCAGGCCATTCGCGGCCAGCGTCAGGCGGCTGCTGGCGACGGCGAACGCGTCGACATCCAGCAGGGTGACCCGGCTGTCCGGATAACGCCGCTTGAGCACCGCGCCCAGTACCCCGGCACCGCAGCCAAAGTCCAGCAAGTGGCCGCCTGGCAGCTTGTCGAGATAGTCCAGCAGCAGGGCGCTGCCAACATCCAGACGGCCATGGCTGAATACCCCGGGCAGGGTGACTACGTTGAGCGGGCCATCAGCGAGCTGCAGCGAGTAGTGTTGCGCGAGGCTGGAAAGCTCGGGCGTGTCCGGCGCCTGTTCGACACGCACTTGCCACAACTGGCAATGGCGCGCGCTGTCGAGTTTGCGGGGCGTACCGAAAGCGGCCATCTGTTTGGCGGCACGCTCGACGCCAGCACGTTTTTCGCCGACCAGGTAGATGACTCCACCGGGCAAGCGAGCGGCAACGGCGTCGAGGAGGTAACTGGTCAGCTCGCGGGATTTCGGCAGGAACAGCACGGCGCTATCGAACGGCGCTTGTGGCGGGGTCACACCAAACGTGGTGAGTTCCGCGAAGCGTGCGTCGAGTCGGGCATGGTCGCCGGCGTGCCAGCTCCAGCCGAGGGCCATTGGCAGCTGGCCGAGTAGATCATCGGCCGGGAGCCCCGCCAGCAGCACTGAGCCGCCGAACAGTTCGGCCTGACGCAGCAGCACTTCACTTCGCGGATCCATAAGACCTCCCCCCGGCAAAAGCGCGAAGGGTAGGGTCAGTGAGGGTGCCAATACAAGCCTGTTCAGCGGTTTTGGCAATCAAGTGAAGGTACAAGCTTGTCACCAGAGCAATGCCTGGTGGCAAGTGCCCATCCAGGCGCCGGCTCACTGGCCCGTAGCCTTGGGGCGAGCGCGGCGACACCCAGGACAGTTGGCTGTAATGCGAGGCCCTACGCCGAAGCTGATCCCACCAGGGAGACAGCTGCCGTCATCCAGTAAAGCGTTTGTGCATCAATTGACCTTTCGTTTGGGCGTGCCTGCCATGAAGGCAGCCGCATTCTCTGCCAGTTGTCCGACGATTCGCTGGCGGGCTTCACGGCTGCCCCAGGCACTATGAGGCGTGATGATCAGGCGCGGAATGTCACCAGCCAGCAATGGATTGCCGTCCTTGGGCGGCTCCTGAGTCAGCACGTCGGTGGCGGCGCCGCCGATTGTGCCCGCGCGCAGGGCGTCGGCCAGCGCCTGCTCGTCGATCAGCCCGCCGCGCGCGGTATTGATCACGAAGGCGCCGGGCTTGAGTAGGTTCAATTCTCGCGAGGTGATCAGATTGCGGGTTTGCTCGGTCAACGGGCAATGCAAGGTAAGCGCATCGACCTGCGGCAGCAGTTCGTCCAGCGGCATGCGATCCTCTCGCGATGGGCGGCCTGGCAGTTGCCCGTAAAGCACACGCATGCCGAAGGCCTCTGCCAGGCGTGCAACGGCGCCACCGAGTTCGCCATGGCCGAGCATACCCAGGGTCTTGCCTTCAAGTTCGATGATCGGGTGGTCGAGCAGGCAGAACATCGGTGATTTCTGCCATTCACCAGCCTGAATATCACGCTGATAATCCGGCAGGCTGGTGGCCAGGGCGAGCAGCAGCGTCAACGTGTGCTGGGCCACTGAGGGCGTGCCGTAGCCCTGGCAATTGCAGACGGCGACGCCATGCGCCCGGGCCGCGTCTAGATCGACATTGTTGGTGCCGGTGGCAGCTACCAGTACCAGCTTAAGGTCCGGGCAGGCAGCAAGCACTGCAGAATCGATCACCGCCTTGTTGCTGATGACCACGCTGGCGCCTTGCAGCCGCTCGATGATCTGCTCCGGCGCGCTCTGTTCGTGCATTACCAGCTCAGCGAACTGATCGCGCAACGGGGTCATGTCCAGATCGCCGAGGTCGAGGGAACGGTAGTCAAGAAATACTGCGTGGCCGGTTTTCCTCATCAGCTGTACCTTTCTGGCTGTCTAGTTGGGAAGTAAAGTGCAGCCTATCAGAAGCTGTTTGTTATCAGCATGCGGGGTGTGTTGTCAGAGCGGAACACTCTGGCAGGGCCGTGAATTCTGAAGCGCTATTCAACCCAACTGATTCGATGCGGAGCCACTATGTACTGGATGGAGTTCTTTACCGTCGCCCTGATTCATCTGTTGGCGGTTGCCAGCCCAGGGCCGGATTTCGCCGTTGTGGTGCGCGAAAGCGTGGCGCACGGTCGTCGGATAGGAATGTTCTGCGCGTCGGGCGTCGGCACGGCGATTTTCCTGCACGTGGCCTATTCGCTGCTGGGCATTGGCCTTATCGTTTCCCAGTCCATCGTGCTGTTCAATGCCTTGAAGTGGCTGGCGGCCGCCTACCTGCTTTATATCGGGATCAAGGCGCTGCGTGCCAAGCCTGCGGCTCCCTCAGCAGGGCAAAACCAAGTGCCGTTGGCCGCAAGAACCTCTCGCGGTGCATTCGTCGCCGGTTTCGTCACCAACGGGCTCAACCCCAAGGCGACGCTGTTCTTCCTGTCGCTGTTCACCGTAGTGATCAACCCGCACACGCCGTTGCTTGTGCAAGGTGTTTACGGCGTTTACTTGGCTGGCGCCACTGCGCTGTGGTTCTGCCTGGTGGCAATGCTGTTCAGCCAGCAGCGGGTGCGTGATGGCTTCGCGCGCATGGGCCATTGGTTCGACCGCCTGATGGGCGCTGTCCTGGTGGGGCTGGGTATCAAGTTGGCGTTTACCGAGCTGAAGTAAGGAGCGCCTGGCGCTCCTCTGAGGGTTATAGCCGCTCTACCGCGATGGCAGTCGCTTCGCCGCCACCAATGCACAGCGAGGCGATACCCCGTTTGCCGCCCGTCTGCCGGAGCGCATTGATCAGCGTGATGATGATCCGCGAGCCGGTCGAACCCACTGGGTGCCCCTGGGCGCAGGCGCCGCCATAGATGTTCACCTTGGCGTGATCGAGGCCGTGCTCCTGAATGGCCAGCATGCTGACCATGGCGAACGCCTCGTTGATTTCATACAGGTCGACTTCATCCTTGTGCCAGCCGACCTTGCGCAACAGGCTGCTGATCGCACCAATTGGGGCGATGGTGAACTCGCTCGGGTCCTGGCTATGCGTTGCGTGCGCGACAATCCGCGCGAGCGGTTTCAGCCCGCGTGCCTCGGCCTGTTCGGCAGTCATCAATAACAGCGCGCTGGCGCCGTCGGAAATGGAACTGGCATTGGCCGCGGTGATGGTGCCGTCCTTGCTGAAGGCCGGTTTCAGGCTGGGAATGCGATCAATCTTGGCACTCAAGGGTTGCTCGTCTTCGCTGATGTGCACATCGCCCTGACGGGTATTCAGCGTAACGGGCACGATCTCATCGGCCAGCAGACCTGAGGTCATCGCCTGTTGCGCGCGCCGCAGGGACTCGATGGCGTAGGCGTCCATCGCCTCGCGGGTGAGGCCATAGCGGTCTGCCGTTTCCTGGGCAAACGAGCCCATCAGTCGACCTGTGCGAGCATCCTCCAGGCCGTCGAAGAACATATGATCCTTGACCTCGCCGTGGCCCATACGCAGGCCACCGCGGGCTTTGGGCAGCAGGTACGGCGCGTTGGACATGCTCTCCATTCCGCCTGCGATCATCACATCGTTGCTGCCCGCCTTGATCAGGTCGTGTGCGAGCATCACCGCTTTCATCCCTGAACCGCAGAGCTTGTTAAGCGTGGTGCAGCCGGTGGCATTGGGCAGGCCTGCCGCCAATGAGGCCTGGCGTGCTGGGCCCTGCTTGAGGCCTGCCGGCAAGACGCAGCCCATGATGACCTCTTGCACATCGGCCGGCGTGATACCGGCTCTGGCCACCGCGGCGCGGATTGCGGTGGCGCCCAGTTCCACGGCACTGACCGCTGACAAGCTGCCCTGGAACCCACCCATCGGCGTACGGGCGCCGCTGACAATGACTATGTTTGACATGTTCTACCTCGATCTTCACAGCGGGGCGACATGCTCCCGGCTGTCTTGGCGTGCAACAAATTTTTTCGTTTGGCCGATTGAGCTGGCGCGCGAGCACGCTACTGTCGCAACAACCCAGTCAGGCTTCGCTTTGAATCGTCGCTACCAACAATAGTCCAGAACAGGTGACTTCATGCTGCAGACCCGCATCATCCCTCACGCCGCGAATGCCCATCAATTTCCGCTGCTGATCAAGCACCTGCTGCTCTCTGGCAGTCGCTACGAGAAAGACCGCGAAATCGTCTACCGCGATCAGATGCGCTACAGCTATACGACGTTCAACGAGCGCGTGGCGCGTCTGGCCAACGTACTTAATCAGGTCGGGGTCAAGGCCGGGGATACGGTGGCCGTGATGGACTGGGACAGCCATCGTTACCTGGAATGCATGTTCGCGGTACCGATGGTGGGGGCGGTGTTGCACACCATCAACATCCGTCTGTCGCCCGAGCAGATTCTCTACACCATGAACCACGCCGAAGATCGTTTCGTGCTGGTCAACAGTGATTTCGTGCCGCTTTATCAAGGCATCGCCGAGCACCTGACCAGCGTGACCGGTACGCTGCTGCTCACCGATGGCAGCGACACCCGTGCGCAGCTTCCGGGCTTGGTCGGCGAGTACGAAAGCCTGCTGGCGTCCGCTAGCCCTGCCTACGACTTTGCCGATTTCGACGAGAACTCCGTCGCCACCACGTTCTATACAACGGGCACCACCGGCAACCCCAAGGGCGTGTATTTCACTCATCGCCAATTGGTGCTGCACACATTGTCCCTGGCGTGCACCGTCGGCAGTCTTGATAGCATCCGCTTGATGGGCAGTGACGACGTGTACATGCCGATCACCCCGATGTTTCATGTGCATGCCTGGGGCGTGCCTTATGTCGCCACCTTGCTGGGGGTCAAGCAGGTTTACCCCGGTCGCTACGAGCCGGACATGCTCTGTGGGCTGATCAGGGACGAGGGCGTGACGTTCTCGCATTGCGTGCCGACCATCCTGCAGATGCTGCTCAGTGCGCCGAATTCACAGGGGCATGATTTCAACGGGCTGAAGATGATCATCGGAGGCAGTGCGCTCAATCGCGCCTCGTATGAGGCCGCCAAAGCGAGGGGCATTCAGCTGACAGCCGCGTACGGAATGTCGGAAACCTGTCCGCTGATTTCCTGTGCCTACCTGAACGACGAACTGCTTGCCGGCAGTGAAGATCAGCAGATCACCTACCGCATCAAGGCGGGCATCCCGGTACCACTCGTGGAAGCTGCGATCATGGATGCCGACGGCAATCGCCTGGCAGCCGATGGCGAAAGTCAGGGCGAACTGGTGGTGCGCGCACCCTGGCTGACCCAGGGCTATTACCGCGAGCCGGAAAAGGGCGAGGAGCTATGGGCTGATGGTTGGCTGCATACCGGAGACGTAGCGACACTGGACGGTATGGGTTTCATCGATATCCGTGACCGTATCAAGGATGTCATCAAAACCGGTGGCGAGTGGATTTCCTCGCTGGAGCTCGAAGATTTGATCAGCCGCCATCCGGCGGTTGGCGAAGTAGCGGTAGTAGGCGTAGCTGACGCGCAGTGGGGAGAGCGGCCGTTCGCTCTGGTGGTTGCCCGGCAAGGGCAGGCGCTAAATGCCAGGCTTCTCAAAGAACACCTCGCGCCTTTCGTCGAGCAAGGCCGTATCAACAAATGGGCGATTCCCACTCACGTCGCTCTTGTTACTGAAATTCCCAAGACCAGTGTGGGCAAGCTGGACAAAAAGCGCATTCGCGTCGACATCGTGCAATGGCAAGCAGCCGGAAGCGAGTTTCTGACGACCCTGTAAGGCACGAATTTCAACGCCAAAAATGTGACTGATCAGTCAAACAAGTGTTTGGCTTGCTAATTGCTGGTTTCAGGCCATTCTTGGCTTGTCACGGATGGGACTGATCCGTCGAAACCAGCGAGCCAGAGTGTCTCGAGCACTGCGATTCACTCTTTCGAGTGATCAATCGACAAGCTCGCTGGCGATAGTCAATCAGCCATAACAAAAACAAATGGAGACGCGTCGATGACCAACACAACAAGGCAGTTCTGGCGCCTGGCAAAACTGCCGCTGGCCGTCAGCCTCGCATCAACTCTCGCCAGCCCGGCATTTGCCGTTAACTTCAATATCGGGGAGATCGAAGGGCAGTTCGATTCGTCGCTGTCGGTAGGGGCTAGTTGGTCGACGGCGAATGCCGATAAGGATCTGATTGGCGTAAACAATGGTGGTCGCGGTCTTTCTCAGACCACCGATGATGGACGTCAGAACTTCAAACGCGGCGAGACATTCTCGAAGATCTTCAAGGGTATTCACGATCTGGAATTGAAATACGGGGACACGGGGGTCTTCGTACGAGGCAAATACTGGTATGACTTTGAACTCAAGGACGAAGGGCGTGAGTTCAAGGATATCAGTGACTCGAATCGTAAAGAGGGGGCCAAGTCTTCAGGCGCTGAACTGCTGGATGCATTCGTCTATCACAACTACAGCATCGCCGATCAGCCAGGCACGGTGCGCCTCGGCAAGCAGGTTGTAAGTTGGGGTGAAAGCACTTTCCTGCAAAATAGCATCAACTCCATCAACCCAGTTGACGTGGCGGCATTTCGTAGACCCGGCGCTGAGGTTAAAGAAGGCCTCATTCCAGTCAACATGTTCTATGTGTCGCAGAGTTTGACCGACAACTTGTCCGCAGAACTCTTCTATCAACTGGAGTGGGATCAGACTGTCGTCGACAACTGCGGTACATTCTTCTCGCAACCTGACGTTTACGCAGATGGTTGCGACAATAACCTTCGCTTGCTCAATAGCTCACGATCCATTCCAGGGGCCTTCTTACCGACTCTGGCCGCTAATGGCGTAGACATCAACCAGGAAGGGGTTCTGGTTCGTCGGAGCGGTGATCGTGATGCTCGAGACGACGGTCAATGGGGCATGGCATTGCGTTGGTATGCGGGCGCTCTGGATACGGAGTTCGGCGCCTACTTCATGAATTATCACAGTCGCGCTCCGATCTTCAGCGCGACCGGGGCTCCTGCATCTGTCTTTGCGGCAGCACCACTTTTTGGTCAGTTGGCCCCGCTAGTCGTAGCGGGCAACTCGAGTTACTTCATCGAATATCCTGAGGATATCCGCCTCTATGGCCTGAGCTTTTCCACTACCTTGCCTACCGGCACTGCATGGAATGGTGAAATCAGCTATCGACCGAACGCCCCTGTACAGCTAAATACCACCGATATTCTCTACGCAGGTGTTGGCCCGCTGGGCGGCCTGTTCGGTAACGCATCCTTGCTCGACGGGGTACCGGGTCAAGACTTGCATGGCTACCGTCGTAAAGAAGTCACCCAGGTACAAACCACCTTCACCCACTTCTTCGATCAGGTCATGGGCGCGAGCCGTATGACAGTGGTTGGCGAAGTGGGGATGACCTACGTCGGCGGGCTGGAAAGTAAATCCGATACGCGTTATGGCCGTGATCCAGTATTCGGACCTGGCGCGTTGCCAGCGACTGGGCCGTTGAATACGTGTCAAACCCTCAACGCGAGCACCATTGGCGGTGCAGCCAACGGTGCGTCTACAGCCAATCTTTCAAAAAACTGTAACACCGATGGCTTTACCACTAGTGCGTCGTGGGGCTATCGCATGCGTGCGATTTGGGATTACAACGACGTTTTTGCCGGGGTGAACTTCAAACCGAACGTGGCGTGGTCGCATGATGTGAAGGGTTACTCGCCAGGTCCCGGCGGTAACTTCGAAGAGGGTCGCAAGGCCGTAAGTCTAGGCCTTGATGCGGAATATCAGAACACCTACACCGCAGGTATTGCCTACACCAACTTCTTTGGCGGCGATTATAGCGTGCAGGATGATCGCGACTTCGTTGCCCTCAGCTTCGGCATGAACTTCTAAGCGCCCGTATTCATAGGAAAATAGTTATGAGAACAACAAAAAGACTGTTACAGACCGGCGCTATGGCTTTGTCACTGCTGGCCTGCAGTGTAATGGCGGCGGTATCACAGGATGAAGCGGCGAAGTTGGGCAATACGCTGACGCCGCTTGGCGCTGAGAAGGCCGGCAACGCGGACGGCAGCATTCCGGCCTGGACGGGCGGGCTGCCGGTCAATGCCGGGGCGGTGGACGATGGTGGCTTCCTGGCTGACCCGTTCCCCAACGAGAAGCCACTGTTCACCATCACGGCGCAGAACGTCGAGCAATACAAGGCCAAGTTAACGCCGGGCCAGTACGCAATGTTCAAGCGCTATCCGGAAACCTACCGGATGCCTGTGTTTACAACCCACCGTACTGCAACGGTGCCGGCCGACTTGATGGCTGCAACCCAGCGTAACGCCACCGCCACTACGCTGGTGCCGGGTGGTAGCGGCTTGCAGGACTACCAGATGGGCAATGCGTTCCCGATTCCGAAAGATGGCCTGGAGGCGATCTGGAACCACATTACCCGTTATCGGGGCGGTAGCTCGCGGCGTAACGTCGTGCAGGTGACGCCACAGACCAATGGTTCATTCAGCCCGGTCAGCCTGCAGGAAGAGTTCGCATTCCGCGCGCTGATGCCAGGCGTGGACGCCAGCCAGCCGAGCAACATCCTGTTCTACTTCAAGCAGCGAGTAACGGCGCCTTCGCGTCTGGCCGGTAACGTGCTTCTGGTGCACGAAACCATCAACCAGGTGAAGGAACCGCGCATGGCGTGGTTGTACAACGCCGGGCAGCGTCGTGTGCGCCGCGCGCCACAGGTGTCCTATGACGGGCCGGGCACTGCAGCGGACGGCTTGCGTACCTCGGACAACCTGGACATGTACAACGGTTCGCCAGATCGCTACGACTGGCAACTGGTGGGCAAGAAGGAAATCTACATTCCCTATAACAGCTACCGCATCGACTCGCCGAAGCTGAAGTACGCCGACATCATCAAGGCCGGGCACATGAACCCGGATTTGACGCGTTATGAGCTGCACCGCGTCTGGCACGTGACCGCCACCCTGAAGCAGGGTGAACGACACATTTATGCCAAACGCGATTTCTACCTCGACGAGGATACTTGGCAAGCCGCTGCCATCGACCACTACGATGGCCGTGGCACCTTGTGGCGAGTAGCTGAGGCTCACTCTCAGTATTACTACGACAAGCAAGTACCCTGGTACGCCGTGGAAGCCATCTACGACCTGCTGTCCGGTCGTTACCTGGCACTCGGTCTGAAAAACGAGGAGAAGCGCGCCTACGAGTTCAACTTCCCTGCCAAGGAAAGCGATTACACCCCTGCCGCGCTGCGCCAGTCTGGCGTTCGCTGATTGCGGTGAGTGACACATGAGCCGGCCTAAGGGCCGGCTTTTTATTGTGTGGAAGTTGCGATACGCATTGCTGTTCCGCCGTCCTCCCGGCCACTTTGCCCGGCGCCCATTAAACGCATTAAACATTGGGCTATGACTCGGTATCGACGCGGTTAGAATCTGCGTACGTTTATCCGTCTTCCAGGATGCCTATGCACGCCAAAAAGCCTGCTTTAATCCGCGAAACCTTTCCCGTCGGCCCCTTGCAATGCAACTGCACCATCATTGGCGATCCAGTGACGGGCAAGGCCATGGTGGTCGACCCGGGTGGCAACCCCGAGTTGATCATGACGCGCTTGGAGGCTCTAGGCCTCAAGGTGGTGAGCATCATCCATACCCATGCTCACCTCGATCACTTCCTCGCCTCCGGGCAGATGAAGGAGAAAACCGGAGCGACATTGCACCTGCACAAAGATGACCAGTTCCTTTGGGACAATCTGGAAATGCAGTGCCAGATGTTCGGCGTGCCATATATCCCAGTTCCACCGCCTGACCAGTGGCTGGCGGATGACGAAGCGCTCGCCTGTGGTTGCGGCGTCGCGTTGCACACGCCGGGCCATACACCAGGCTCGATGAGCTTCTGGTTTCCTGAAGCCAAGTTGTTGATCGCCGGCGATACGCTGTTTCGTCGAGGCATTGGCCGCACCGACCTGTGGGGCGGCGACTACGCCAGCATCGAGCGCTCCATCAAGCAGCGCCTGTATAGCCTGGATGAGGACGCCACCGTGGTGACCGGCCACGGCGCAGACACCCGTTTGGGTGATGAGATGCGCGAAAACCCCTTCGTGCGAGCATAGCGGGGCAGCCATTTGCAGACTTTCAGCGTGCTGATGTTAGGCTTGGCGGGAACTTGGCCCGGCTCGGTGGCTCGAAGCCGCGGGTAAAAGTTTGTCACCACATGCAGTAATACAAAGGAATCGTTCATGAATAAGTGCCGTGCTCTGATCACCGCGACCGCCGTCTTGGCCGTTCTTTCGGGCTGTACAGTCAATCCTTATACCGGCGAGAGCCAGGCCGGAAAATCCGGGATCTATGGGGGGGTTGGCGCTTTGGCTGGCGCGGCTGTAGGCGCTGCTACCTCGAGCAAGAAGGACCGCACCAAGGGCGCGCTGATCGGTGCGGCAGTCGGTGGTGCCGCGGGTGGCGGTTATGGCTATTACGTCGATACCCAGGAAGCCAAGCTGCGTCAGCAGCTGCAGGGCACTGGTGTTCAGGTTCAGCGTAACGGTAATGACCTGACCCTGATCATGCCGGGCAACATCACTTTCGCCAGCAACTCGGCGGATATTTCCGGCAGCTTCTACCCAACGCTGAATTCCTTGGTACTGACCTTCAAGGAATTCAACAAGAACGGCGTGAACATCGTCGGTCATACCGACAGCACCGGTTCCGCGCAGCTCAATCAGAGTCTATCCGCGCAGCGTGCCCAGAGCGTGGCTTCGTACCTGTCGGCCAATGGTGTCGCGGCATCGCGCATCTCCGCGTCTGGCGTCGGCCCGAGTCAGCCGATTGCCAGCAATGCCAACGAAGCGGGCCGTGCCCAGAACCGCCGCGTGGAAATCAATCTGCGCCCGCTGTAAGCACCGCTGCGTTATCCAGAACCCCGCTTCGGCGGGGTTTTTCATGCCTGTGATTCTGTCCGCTGATACATGGCTATGTGGCACAGCGTGGCTAGACTGATTGAGAGTGGACCAGCCGGCGCGGACGCTATTGGCCGCTCGATACTGACGCTGGTTTGGGTAAGCAGTTATGGGCATGGAGGTAGGTGTGGTACAGGAGCAGGATCAGACGCTGGGCATTCTCGTCGTCGATGACCGTGTGGAAAATCTGGAAGACATGCAGGAGTTGCTGGAAGAGATCGAGCGGCCCGTGCACTGCATTGATTCTGGCGCCAAGGCCCTCGAATTTCTCGCGCAAACGCAGGTGGGCCTGGTGTTGCTCGACGTGCAGATGCCGCGTATGGACGGTTTCGAAGTGGCGCGGCGCATGCGCGAAGACCCACGTACACGCTTTACCCCAATCATCTTCATTTCCGGGATGATCCAGACCGATGACGTGCTGAGCCAGGGTTACGGCGCCGGCGCGGTGGATTTCATGTCCAAGCCGGTGCAGCCCGCGATTCTGCTGCACAAGGTACGCGCGCTGCTCGAGCATGAGCAGTACCGCAGTAGCCTGCTACGCCTCAGTCAGCAATTGGAGCGTGAGCGCGCGTTTAATGCGTCGATCCTGGATAACACTGCCGAAGGCATCATGGTTGTAGGCGATGATGGGCGTATCCGCTTCGCCAACCCTGCGATCGCGCGCATGCTCGGCTGCACCAGCGACGAGCTTGCCGGCAGCGAGCTGCTGGGCTGGATCGACACCCCGCACGAAGACCATTGGCACACCTCGAGTTTCCACCAGCATTGGCAACGTGGTGAGACCCTACGCCTGCACGATGCCAATTTGCGCAATCGCGAAGGGCGTAGCGTGCCGGTGGCGCTGTCCTGCTCGCCATTGCCCGACGGCCAGCAGGCAATGATTCTCCTCGCGCTGGATATGTCGGTGGTCCGTGACCTGCACCGCCAGCTTGAGTCGCTGGCGATCACCGACGCTCTGACCGGGTTGCTCAACCGGCGTGGGTTCCTGCAGGAGTTGCAGGCATCGATCTCGCGCAACGAGCGTACGGGGCAGGAAGCGGCTTTGCTGTTTCTGGATCTTGACGGCTTCAAACTCATCAACGACAGCCTGGGACACGAGGCGGGCGACAAGGTATTGCGCTGGGTCAGCGGGCAGCTGAAGGCCTGCCTGAGGCCTTATGATCGCCTGGCGCGTATAGGGGGCGACGAATTCACGGTGATTCTCGACAGCCTCAACAGCCCGTCGGATGCCGCCTCCGTGGCGCACAAGCTGATCGACCAGATATCCGGCGAACAGCAATTCGAAGGTATGCACTTCAACCTGGGGGCCAGCGTCGGTATAGCCTGCCTGCCCGCTGACGGTACGACCATTGAAGATGTGCTGCGCGCCGCAGACACCGCCATGTATGCGGCCAAACGGGGCGGGCGGCGGCAGTTCCGCTTCTACGACGCCGAGGCGCAGCCGCTCAGCTGATCACGGCTGCTCTTGGTGCAGCCGTGCGAGCTGATCGTCTTTTGCTTGCCAAAGCTCGTTGATCCAGCGCTGGAAGTCTTTGCGATAGGCCTCGTCTTGGTCATAGGCGCGCCCGATGAACTGTGCCGGGATCGGCAACTGTTCGATGACCACCACGACCTCTTCCAGCTGGCCGCTGAGCAGCGCCCAGAACCCCGGGCTGCCTTGCGGATAATGCAGCGTGACGTTGATGAGCCCGTGCAGCTGCTCGCCCATGGCATCGAGCACGAAGGCCAGGCCGCCGGCCTTCGGCTTGAGCAGGTAGCGATAGGGCGATTGCTGTTGCTGATGCTTGGCACGTGTGAAGCGCGTGCCTTCGACGAAGTTGAAAATCCCCACCGGGTTGTGCCGGAATTTGGCACAGGTGCGCCGCGTGGTCTGCAGGTCCTTGCCCTTCTTTTCGGGGTGCCTGGCCAGGTACTCCTTGGAGTAGCGCTTCATGAATGGAAAGCCAAGCGCCCACCAGCACAGGCCGATCACCGGCACCCAGATCAACTCCTGCTTGAGGAAGAACTTGAGCGGGCGAATGCGTCGGTTGAACAGGTATTGCAGCACCAGGATGTCTACCCAGCTCTGGTGGTTGCTGGTCACCAGGTAGGAGTGCTGGTAGTCGAAGCCCTGCGCGCCCTCGAGGCGCCAGCGGGTGTTGCCGAGCAGCTGCATCCACACTTTGTTGCAGCTGATCCAGCCTTCGTGAATGAAAGTCATCAGCCGGTCGCAGCCGCGCCTTACCAGTGGCACCGGCAGGATGATGCGCAGCAGGGTCACCGCGAACAGCGGCCAGCACCAGAACAGCGTATTAAGAGCCAGCAAGGTACTGCCCAGCAGACCAAGCAATGGGGCAGGCAAAAAATGCAGCATGGACGCACGAACCTCATGCAAGTGACGCCCTGGCAGTCGGCGCCAGGGCAATTGGCGCTCAGGTTAACGGTTGGCGTTGGAACTGCAAGCCGATCCACGAACGAATCAGCTCGCCTTCACTGGCTCATGTTGGCGGCCTGGATGGCGGTGAGGGCGATGGTGAAGACGATGTCATCCACCAGCGCGCCGCGGGACAGGTCGTTTACCGGCTTGCGCAGGCCCTGCAGCATGGGGCCGACGCTGATGCAGTCGGCGCTGCGTTGTACCGCCTTGTAGGTGGTGTTGCCGGTGTTCAGGTCGGGGAAGATGAATACCGTAGCGCGACCGGCCACCGGGCTGTTCGGCGCCTTCTGCCGGCCGACACTTTCGATGGCAGCGGCGTCGTACTGCAGTGGGCCATCGAGCAGCAGATCCGGGGCGGCCTTGCGGGCCAGCCGGGTTGCCTCGCGAACCTTCTCCACTTCCTCGCCACTGCCGGAGTCGCCGGTCGAATAGCTGAGCATCGCCACGCGCGGTGGGATGCCAAATGCCTGGGCCGAGCTGGCGCTCTGCAGGGCGATCTCGGCCAGTTGCTCGGCGTTGGGGTCGGGGTTCACCGCGCAATCTCCGTAGACCAGTACCTGATCCGGCAGCAGCATAAAGAACACTGACGAAACCAGGTTGTAGCCGGGCGCGGTCTTGATCAGCTGCAGCGCCGGGCGGATGGTGTTGGCGGTGGTGTGCACGGCGCCGGAGACCAGGCCGTCGACCTCGTCCAGGGCCAGCATCATGGTGCCGAGCACCACGGTGTCTTCGAGCTGGGCGCTGGCCATCGGCGCGTTCAGTCCCTTGCCCTTGCGCAGCTCGACCATCGGTTCGACGTAGCGCTCGCGGATCAGGTCCGGGTCGAGAATTTCCAGGCCCGGCGGCAGCTCGATGCCCTGAGCCTGGGCCACGGCATGCACGTCCTCGGGCTTGGCAAGCAGCACGCAGCGGGCAATACCGCGCGCCTGGCAGATCGCCGCCGCTTGCACGGTACGCGGCTCGGCACCTTCGGGCAGAACGATGCGTTTGTTGGCGGCCTTGGCCTGCTGCACCAACTGATAACGGAACGCCGGCGGCGACAGGCGTAGCTCGCGGGGGCTGCCGCAGCGGGCAGCGAGCCAGTCGTGGTCGAGGTGGCTGGCGACGAAATCGGCGACCTTCTCGGCGCGCTCCTTGTCGTCGACCGGGATTTCCTTGTTGAGGCGATTCAGGTTGGTGGCGGTATCGTAGGAACCGGTACTGACGGTCATCACCGGCAGGCCGCTCTGCAGTGCACCCCGACACAATTCCATGATCCGTGGGTCTGGGGCGAAGTCGCTGCACAGCAGCAGGCCGGCCAGTGGCATGCCGTTCATTGCTGCCAGGCTGGCGGCGAGGATGATGTCGTCGCGGTCGCCCGGCGTCACCACCAGCGTGCCGGGTTTGAGCAGTTGCACGGTGTTCGCCACCGCGCGGGCGCAGAGCACGATCTTGAGCATGCGCCGCTGTTCGTAGTCACCGGCGTTGAGTACACGGGCGCCGAGCAGCTCGGCGATATCGCGGGTGCGCGGTGCATTTAGCTCATCGAGCCAGGGAATGCAGCCGAGCAGGCGGAATTCCGGGTGGCGCAGCAGCGATGAGTGTTCGCGCAGGCGTGCGGCGAAGGCGTCGAGGCCGTCATCGCTGCGGATCTTGTTGAGGATCACGCCGAGCACTTTCGGGGCCTTCGGACCGCCGAACTGCTGAGCCTGAATCTCCACGCGGTCACACAGCTCGCTGAGGCTTTCCTGCTCCGGCGCAGAGACCAGGATCACGTCGGCATCCAGGCTCTTGGCCAGATGGAAGTTGACCCGCGCGGCGTAACTGGCCTGGCGCGTCGGCACCATGCCCTCGACGATCACCACGTCCTTGTCCTTGGCGGCCTCCTGATAGAGGCTGATGATTTCCTCGAGCAACTCGTCCAGGTCGCCATCGCCGAGGCGGCGTTCGACGTGGGCCAGGGCCAGCGGTTTCGGCGAGTGCAGGCCGTGGGTGCGGGCGACCAGCTCACTGGAGCGCTCGGGGCCAGCGTCGCCCTGGTGCGGCTGGGCGATGGGCTTGAAGAAGCCAACCTTCAAGCCGGCGCGCTCCAACGCACCGACCAGGCCCAGGCTGATCGAGGTGAGGCCGACGCCGAAGCCGGTCGGGGAGATGAAAAAGGTGTGCATGGTGTTCTCCGTGTCAGTCGAGCAGCGCCAGGGTGTCGAGGGCGATCTGGCGCTCCTCGTTGGTGGGCACCACCAGCACCCGCGTATGGTTCTGGGCATGGATCGGCCCGCTTACGCCACGCAGGCAACGCTCGTTGGCCGCTTCGTCGAGTTTCAGGCCGAGCAGGCGCAGGTGGGCGACCGTCTTGCTGCGGATCAGCGGCGAGTTTTCACCGATGCCGCCAGTGAACAGCAGGCCGTCCAGGCGCGGCAGCGCACAGCTCATCGCCGCCAGGGATTTGGCCAGGCGGTAGCAGAAGACTTCGATGGCCAGCGTCGCGCCGACGTGGCCCTCGGCACGCGCCTGCTCCAGGCTGCGCATGTCGTTGGACAGGCCTGAGAGACCAAGCAGGCCGCTATCGTGGTTGAGCATGCGGTCGATCTGCTCCAGGCTCCAGTCCAGGGTGCGTGACAAGTGACTGTGCAGGTTGGGATCGACATCACCGCTGCGGGTGCCCATCACCAGGCCCTCCAGCGGCGTCAGGCCCATGCTGGTGTCGCGGCTCTGACCGTTAACCACGGCGCAGCTCGAACAGCCATTGCCCAGGTGGGCGACCAGCCAGGCACTGTCGCCTACGGCCATGCCGGTGAGTTCGGCGGCGCGGGCACTGACGAAACGGTGGCTGGTGCCGTGGAAACCATAGCGGCGCACGCCGTGCTCACGGTAAAGCGCCTCCGGTACCGCATAGCGAAAGGCATGTTCCGGCAGGCTCTGGTGAAACGCGGTGTCGAATACCGCCACCTGAGGCAGTTGCGGATACAGCGCCAGCGCCGCTTCGATGCCAAGCAGGCCCGCGGGGTTGTGCAGCGGTGCTAGCGGTGCCACGGCGCGGATCGCCGCGATCACCTGATTATCCAGGCGCTGGGCGCTGGTGAAATGTTCACCGCCATGCACGATCCGATGGCCAATGCCATGCAGTTGGCCGCCGGTGGTTTCTTGCACCCGCTGCAGCAGGTGGATGAGCGCGGCGCGGTGGTCGTCTCCGGGGATCGCCTGGGTGTGCTTGATGCCGTCTCGCTGCCAATGCAGCGCAGCCTCCTCGCTGCCCAGGCGTTCGGCCAGGCCACTGATGGCGAACTCAGGCTGATCGGGATCGACCAGGGCGAACTTGATGGAGGAGCTGCCGCAGTTGATCACCAGAATATTGCGTGCGGGCATTCAGAAGTCCTTAGCGTCGATAGGCATTTCGGCAGAGGCTGCGGCACACCATCCGCAGCGGAAGTTCGTACCGATGCGCGCGCGCCGTTGCGCGGCATCGAGCACCCACGTGCGATTTTGCCAGGGAGGCTGATGGCGCAGG
Organism: Phytopseudomonas seleniipraecipitans; assembly: GCF_900102335.1. Lineage (GTDB taxonomy): Bacteria > Pseudomonadota > Gammaproteobacteria > Pseudomonadales > Pseudomonadaceae > Aquipseudomonas > Aquipseudomonas seleniipraecipitans. The sequence continues at coordinate 189,722 of NZ_FNBM01000002.1, read as the reverse complement.
TGCTGGGTATGGCCACAGGATAAGACAGCCACCCAATGGCCGTCATGATCTTGCTCAAAACCGACCAGCACACTGCCCGGTGCGGCCCGCCCGTCAGGGGTTGGGTCGCTTTCGGCGCTACCCTTGGTTACACTCTCACGTTCATTTTCCCCGAGCAAAAGGTTCGCCCCCATGCAGATCGCCGCCAACAAGGCCGTTTCCATCGACTATACCCTGACCAACGATGCCGGCGAGGTGATCGATAGTTCCGCTGGCGGCGCGCCGCTGGTTTACCTGCACGGCGCTGGCAATATCATCGTCGGCCTCGAGAAGGCATTGGTCGGCAAGCAGGCTGGCGATGAAGTGAATGTCTCCGTCGAGCCGGAAGAAGCCTACGGCGAATACAGCGCCGAGCTGGTTGCCACGCTGAACCGTTCGATGTTCGAAGGCGTCGACGAGCTGGAAGTCGGCATGCAGTTCCATGCATCCGGCCCGGATGGCGGCATGCAGATCGTCACCATTCGCGAGCTCGACGGCGACGACGTGATCGTCGACGGCAACCACCCACTGGCTGGCCAGCGCCTGACCTTCGCGGTCAAGGTAGTCGACGTGCGTGATGCGAGCGCCGAAGAAGTCGCCCACGGCCACGTGCATGGCGAAGGTGGTCACCAGCATTGATCCGTATGTCGGCAGCCGATTCCACGCTGCTGGCCGCTGATCATTCGTGACTGCTAAGCTGCAGTTACTAGAAAGGGCGCCTTTTCAGGCGCCTTTTTTACTTTTCTCTATTGGCTTTCGCGTTACCCGGAGCACACCATGAGCGCCTTTCACGACTTGACACTGCACGCACTGGACGGCCAGGAGCTGCCCTTGGCTCCGCTCAAAGGCAAGGTGGTGTTGGTGGTCAATGTCGCCTCTAAATGCGGGCTTACTCCGCAGTACGCCGGGCTGGAGCACTTGCAGCAGACTTATGCCGCTCAGGGCTTCAGCGTGCTGGGGGTGCCCTGCAACCAGTTCGCTGGGCAGGAGCCGGACAGCGAAGCGGACATCGCCCAGTTCTGCAGCCTCAACTATGGCGTGAGCTTTCCGATGAGCAGCAAGCTGGAAGTCAACGGCAGTGGTCGTCATCCGCTGTATCGATTGCTGGCGGGAGAGGGCGCAGAGTTTCCCGGCGACATCACCTGGAACTTCGAGAAGTTTCTGGTCGGCCAGGACGGTCGTGTGCTTGCACGCTTCTCGCCGCGTACTGCACCGGATGATCAGGCCTTGATCCAGGCCATCGAAAAAGCCCTGGCTTAATTGATTACGCAGCCGCTCTGACGCTCTTCGAACCCATCAACCATTGTGCTGTACGGGCTTGGCTTCAATTGCCAGAGTGCTCGTATGGCCGATGGTTTGCGTGGGTTTGGCGGGAATGGCGCCGATCAGGTGGTGTTCGAACTGTTCGATGATCGCCACCCAGCTTTGTTTAGCCGCATGCTGCCGCGCGTTGAGACGCACGCAGCGCAGGTGCTCGCGGTCCTCGAGCAGCCAGTGGGCCGCATCGATAAAACTTTGATCGTCATCGGCACTGCCGAGCATGCCGTTATGGCCGTGCTCCACATGCTGGGCCGCTGCGGCCTGATCGAAGGCAACCACGCCGAGCCCCGCGGCCATGGCTTCGAGCAGCACATTGCCGAAGGTTTCGGAGAGGCTGGGAAAAAGAAAAAGGTCGCCGCTGGCGTAGTGTTGGGCCAGGGTTTCGCCTCGCTGGATACCGCAGAACAACGCATCCGGTAGCTGTTGCTGCAAGCTGTCACGTTGCGGGCCGTCACCGACCAGGATCAGTTTCAGACGCAGGCCGACGTGCTTTCGTTGCAGCGCCTGGAAGGTGCTGACCAGCAAGCTCAGGTTCTTCTCCGGAGCCAGGCGGCCAACGTGCAACACGGCGATGTCCTGCTCACCCAAACCCCAGCTGCGCCGCAGCTCATCGCTGCGCCTGGCCGGGTTGAACAATTGCGCGTCCACCCCCCGTGCAAGCAGTTCCAGACGTTCGAAGCCGCGGCGCTGCAGCTCGCAGCGCTGGCTGAGGCTGGGCACCAGGGTCATGCGTGAAGCGTTATGGAACCAGCGCAGGTAGTTGGTCAGCAGGCGCGTCAGCAGGGTGATGCCGTAATGCCCGGTGTACTGTTGGAAATTGGTATGGAAGCCGCTGATTACCGGAATGCTCAGGCGTCGGGCAGCTCTCAACGCGGACAGGCCGAGTGGACCCTCGGTGGCGATATAGAGCACATCCGGGCGCTGACGGCGCCACAGTCGCAGGAGTTTATGGCGTGCTGATTGGCCCCACTGCAGGCCGCGGTAGCCGGGCAGCGGCCAGCCACGGGTAAGCAGCAGGTCGTCATCGTTCGCCGCCGGGGAGTCAGCGGCCTGTCGAGGGCGAATCAGTTGCAGGCGATGGCCACGCGAACGTAGGCCACTGACCAAGTGCCCCAGGGTATTGGCGACCCCGTTGATTTCCGGGCTGAAGGTCTCGCTGACCAAGGCGATGAATAGCGGGGGAGTGCTCATGACAGCAGTTTGGGCTGCCGTCATGTAGCGTTTGTGACATCAGTGTGGCGTTTGCGTGACAGTCCGCGCGCCCTCGTTGACGCCGCCCTCGCGTACCCAGAACAGCGTCGCGCCTGCGACAGCCGCCGGCATCATCAGGATGTTGACGAAGGGAATCAGCAGCGCCGCGTAAGTGATGCCGCCAAACCCCAACGACTGCCAGCGTTTCTTGCGCAGCCAGGCGAGCATGTCCTGCCAGCTCACCTTGTTGTTGTCGGCGGGGTAGTCGATGTACTGGATGGCCATCATCCACACGCCGAACAACAGCCACAGCGGTGCGGCGATCAGGTTGACCACCGGGATGAACGACAACACCAGCAGGCCCAGCGCGCGTGGCAGGAAATACCCCAGCTTGCGTGCCTCGCGTCCTAACGTGCGAGGCACCATGGCGATCAGTTCGGCCCAGCTGAACGGCGGGAAGTTGTCTTCACCGCGGACCACCACCTCGACTTTCTCGGCGAGGAAGCCGTTGAACGGCGCGGCGACGATGTTGGCCAGCATGGTGAAGGTGAAGAACACCATGAGCACCACCAGCACCACGAACAGTGGCCAGAGGATGTACTGCAGAAAGCTCAGCCAGTTCGGCAGGCTGGGCATGAAGGTGTCGACCCAGCCGCTGAATTGCTGGATGGCGAAGCCGATCATCAAGCTGAAGAGGATCAGATTGATTGCCAGGGGCAGCAGCACGAACAGTCGCAGGCCGGGGCTCAGCACCAGTTTCAGGCCCTCACTGAGGTATTGCGGGCCAGACAGCACGGGCGCGCGCATGCGGGTGTCTCCAGAAAAGTGAACGTCGCGCGACCTTACCCAGTTTGCCGCTCAGGTGAAAGTGCGCTGCGTGATAGTCACCAGCTATCCACTGTATTGGCAAAGCACATTTCCTTCGCAATAGCCGTCGTCTTAGGCTTGCGACGTCCCTTTTTTTGGAGCCGTCCCGTCAGACCTTCCCCGGTTTCTGACGGCTCCTTTTTTATTCGGCAACCCTGCCGTGAGGAGTTCCCGATGTCCCAGCCACGCCACGTCCGCGTGATCATCCTCGGTTCCGGCCCGGCTGGTTACAGTGCTGCGGTGTATGCCGCACGGGCCAACCTGAAGCCGCTGTTGATCACCGGCCTGCAGGCCGGCGGCCAGCTGACCACCACCACCGAGGTGGACAACTGGCCAGGGGATCCGCACGACCTGACCGGGCCAGCGCTGATGCAACGCATGCAGGCCCATGCCGAACGCTTCGAAACCGAGATCGTGTTCGATCACATCCAGGCGGTAGATCTCGCCGCGCGGCCGTTCACGCTGGTAGGCGACAGCGTTTCCTATACCTGCGACGCGCTGATCATCGCCACTGGGGCCAGTGCCCGCTATCTGGGTTTGCCCAGCGAGCAGGCGTTTATGGGCAAGGGCGTGTCAGCCTGCGCCACCTGCGATGGCTTCTTCTACCGCAACCGTGAAGTGGCGGTGGTCGGTGGCGGTAATACCGCCGTGGAGGAGGCGCTGTACCTCGCTAATATTGCTAGCCGGGTGACGCTGATTCACCGGCGTAACAGCTTCCGCGCGGAAAAGATCTTGCAGAACAAGCTGCAAACTCGCGTGGCTGAGGGGCGCATCGTGCTGGCGCTGAATGCCGAGGTCGATGACGTATTGGGCGATGCGTCGGGTGTCACTGGCGTGCGCTTGCGCGAGAACCAGGGCGGCACGCGGGATCTGCAGGTTGACGGCCTGTTCGTGGCTATCGGCCACACGCCCAATACCACACTGTTCGAGGGGCAGCTGGCGCTCCTGGATGGTTATCTGCAGGTCAATGGCGGGCGAGATGGAAATGCCACCGCAACCACTATTCCTGGCGTTTTCGCAGCAGGCGACGTGGCAGACAGCGTGTATCGCCAGGCCATCACCTCCGCAGGTGCAGGCTGCATGGCGGCGCTTGATGTGGAGCGCTATCTGGACGGCTTGTAACCGCCGAGAACTGTTTGGTCCTGGCCCTAACGACGATGCCCGTATTGATTGATACGGGCATTTTTCATTCAGCTCTGCTGGAACATTCGTTCTACAGATCGAAGTCGTATTCGGCCAGTTGCTTGTGCAGGCGCCGCTCTTCAAGAAAATTATCGATGATGCGTCGCTTGGTCAGGTTGGTCTTCGCCACTTCAACGGGCGCTTCGCTGCTGTCCGTTTCTTCGCTGACGAAGTCTTCTTCCAGTTCCAGGTCTTCTTTGCCGTTGCTCATTCGCTTCACTCCCGGCTACAGGGGCCATTTGCCGACCTTATAAGGGCAAACGCGAACGGAGTAAAAAAGATTTTTTCAATCAGCTGATATAGCAAGTGTATGACGGCTCAATCGTCGGAGGTCTTCGCCCTGTATTCGCACAGGTCTTCGATTCGGCAACTGCCACAGCGCGGCCTGCGCGCCTGGCACACATAACGACCATGGAGGATCAGCCAGTGGTGGGCGTCGAGCAGAAAGTCCTTGGGTACGAACTTCAGGAGTTTCTTTTCAACCTCCACCACGTTCTTGCCGGGAGCGATACCAGTACGGTTGCTGACCCGAAAAATGTGCGTGTCCACTGCCATGGCCAGCTGACGAAAGGCGGTGTTGAGCACCACGTTGGCGGTCTTGCGCCCGACACCTGGCAACGCTTCCAGCGCTTCGCGGTTGTCTGGCACCTGACTGCCATGTTGCTCGACGAGCATGCGGCACGTTTCGATGACGTTTTTGGCCTTGCTGTTGTAGAGACCGATGGTCTTGATGTATTCGCTCAGACCCTCGACGCCCAGAGCCAGTATGGCTTCTGGGGTGTTGGCGACCGGGTAGAGCTTGGCAGTCGCCTTGTTGACCCCTACATCAGTTGCCTGGGCGGATAGAATCACGGCAATCAACAGTTCGAAGGGCGTGCTGTAGGCCAGCTCGGTCTTCGGCTCGGGATTGTCTTCGTGCAGACGGCGAAAAATTTCGAGGCGTTTGGCGGCGTTCATCGTCAGGTAGGCTTCACGTTAGTCGATGCGCGTTAGGTGGCGCTGGTATGCGCTTGCAGCCGATGTTCGGCGGCAGCAAGGCGTTCTAGGGCAGCGTTCAGTGTGTGCTCATCGGTGTCCGCGCTGCGTTGCAGCCTGCTCACCGCTGCGCGGGCGTAGGCCAGGTCGGTTTTCAGTTGGCGCAGCTCGACACTCAGCGCGGCTTTGTCGACCAACACTCGCTGCGCTGCCGGCCTGTCGCATTGCTGTTCAGCGTTTTGCAGCGCCTGCTGCGCCGCCGCGTAGTCGGCGCGTAATCTGTTCAGCATGGCCTCGTCGACACCGCGACGCTCGCCAGATAGCAAGGCAGCGCGGCGGCCGGCGACTTCAATCTTGGCTTTCTTCAGCGCGCTCTGTTCAGCATTCGTTGCCTTGTCAGCATGTGCCTGCCTAGTTTGGTTCTGCAACGCTTGCAGGGCGGCAGTGGCTTGCTCGCTGGTGCGCTGCAAGGCGTCGAGCTGCGCCGCGAAGGGCGAGTCGGGGTGCATGGCCACCTGTGTGCGGGCTTTCTCATAGGCGACCTTGGCCATTGCCGCGTCTATCTTCAGGCGTTTGAGCTGTGCCGTCTGATCATCAACCACCGGGGTCGCGGCAGTTTCCAACTTGGGACGCACAACAGCCGTGCTGCGTGCAGCGCGGCGGCGGGCGTCGTCACGGCGCAGGCGAGACAGGCGGGCCTGGTGGCGCGCACGAAACTGGTCGGCGCGCTGGCGCTGAATGGCAGCCTGCGGCGCCGCCAGGGTGATCAGGTCTATACAGTCCACCGGGCAGGGTGCGAGGCACAGTTCGCAGCCACTGCACTCGTCGGTGATCACCGTGTGCATCAGTTTGGCGGCGCCGACGATGGCGTCGACTGGGCACGCCTGGATGCATTTGGTACAGCCGATGCACTCGTCCTCGCGAATCACTGCTATCTGCGCGGGTGTCTCCGGTAAGGCCAGGGGCAGCGCCGGCACGTGCAGCAGGTTGGCGAGCGCCTCGATGGTGGCCGTGCCACCGGGCGGACACTTGTTGATCGCCTCGCCAGCAGCGATGCCTTCCGCGTAGGGCTGGCAGCCTGGGTGCCCGCACTTGCCGCACTGCGTTTGCGGCAACAGGGCATCAATGGCGGCAATGCGCACAGCGTCGGTCATGGTCGATACACGCTACGCAGGTCGCACGGTGTCAGGCCATTTGGGCGCTGGCAGGGAAGGTCGCGGGATTCGGTCATCGGTGGAGCGGGTCTGGCTGAAACGGTATCCCTGCATTATCCGGCATGCGCCGCGCCCGGTACAGCGGCGCGGCTACGCGGTCTCGGCTCAGGCGCTGTGGCGTGCGCGGCTGGCCTTGCGCCACAGCCAGCGAACCAGCAGGGCAAGCGGGAACAGGATGATCACGAACGGAATCCCGTAGCCGAGAAGCTTGAGGGCTTCGGTGGCGCCCTCGGTGGCATTGTCGAGCATGCCACTGGCGGCTTCGCCGATGCGCGCCAGGCGCCCGATGGGCTCGCCCTCGGTGCTGAAGCTGAGGGTCAGCAGGTTGGTGGTCAGGCGGCGTTGCTGCTGGGCCGACTGTTGGGCCGCGCCCGCCAGTTGTACCTCGACCTCGGCCAGTTCGCGCGCCAGGGCGAGCATGTCGCTGACGCTCAGGTCGCCGCGTGCCTGGTATTGCAGCAGGGTTTGCTGCTGGCGCTGCAGGCGCTGGCGCTGCTGTTCGGTATCGCTGACGGCCTGGGCGAGGTCCTCGGCGCGAGTGTGACGGCTCTGCAGTTCGCCGCCTTCACCGGCAAAACCAACCAGCGGCTCGACACCCGCCGGCGCAATGCGCACGGTGATGCTTGCTGCCTGATAAGCGCCCTGACTCTGCTCGATCGCCAGCAGGTCGCACTGGCCGAAGCGCTGGCTGCTGCAGGCGTCACGCACCGCTGCCAGACGCGGTTCCACCTGCTCGACGGGCAGGCGAATGCCCACGCTGTGTTCATAGGCCAGGAACGCGCCCTGCTGCGCGGTTTCGCCGAGCAGCGCGGCCCCCGCGGGCGATTGGTTTTCGCCGGACGGCGAGCAGCCGAGCAGTGTCAGTAGGGCTAGAGCGGTGGTGAGAAAGCGGTATTTAGAGAAAAGCATCCTTGCACCTCAGAAACAGTTCGCGATCTGTCGCGCATGGCTAGCCAGCACGTATGTGCGGCAGCAAAAAGGCGCAAGCGGTAGCTCCCAGCGTAGGGTGGACAACGCTCTTTTTGTCCACCATTGCGATCGCAGAGCGGTGGACGGATGAAGCGTCGTCCACCCTACGAAAGGCAGCTACCGCCACTAATCAGCCAACTCCCGGCTCTGCGGAGGAGAGCCGGGGTTCGACAATTATTTACTTGACCCGCTGCCCCGGCTTGGCGCCGCTGTCCGGGCTGAGCAGGTAGATTTCTTCACCGCCAGGGCCAGCGGCCAGAACCATGCCTTCGGATACGCCAAACTTCATCTTGCGTGCCGCCAGGTTGGCCACGTACAGGGTCAGGCGACCTTCCAGCTTGCTTGGGTCCGGGTAGGCGCTTTTGATGCCAGAAAACACGTTGCGCTTCTCGTCACCGATGTCCAAGGTCAGGCGTAGCAGCTTGTCGGCGCCTTCCACGAACTCGCATTTCTCGATCAGGGCGATACGCAGATCGACCGCTGCGAAGGCGTCGAAGGCAATTTCGGCGGCCAGCGGGTCCTTCTTCAGCTCGCCATTGCCTGTGGAGGCTTCGGCGGCTGCCAGGTCTTCCTTGGAAGCTTCGATCATGGCGTCTACCTTGGCCGGTTCGATACGGCTGAGCAGCGGCGTGAAGGGGTTGAGCTGATGATCGGCCAACGGCGTGGCGAGATCAGCCCAGGTCAGCGGTGCCACGTTGAGGAATGCTTCTGCATCACGGGCCAGGTGCGGCAACACCGGCTTGAGGAAGATCACCAACTGACGGAACAGGTTGACGCCCAGGGCGCAGATCGCCTGCACCTCGTCGGCCTTGCCTTCCTGCTTGGCAAGCGACCAGGGCGCCTTGTCGGCGATCCACGCGTTGGCGCGGTCGGCCAGGCCCATGACTTCGCGCATGGCGCGGGCGAAGTCGCGGTTCTCGTACGCCTCGGCGATGCTCGGTGAGGCGCTCTGGAAGGCACTCCACAGTTCCGGCTCGGGGTTGGCTGCGACCAGCACCCCGGCGTTGCCCTTGTGGATGAAGCCGGCGCAGCGGCTGGCGATGTTGACCACCTTGCCGACCAGGTCCGAATTGACCTTCTGAATGAAATCTTCGAGGTTCAGGTCCAGGTCATCGACGCCACGGCCGAGCTTGGCGGCGTAGTAGTAGCGCAGGTATTCGGGGTTCAGATGATCCAGGTAGGTGCGCGCCTTGATGAAGGTGCCGCGGGACTTGGACATTTTCTGGCCGTTCACGGTCAGGTAGCCGTGGACGTTGATAGCGGTCGGCTTACGGTAGCCGGCGCCTTCGAGCATGGCGGGCCAGAACAGGGCGTGGAAGTTGACGATGTCCTTGCCGATGAAGTGGTACACCTCGGCGCTGGAATCCTTGTTCCAGAACGCGTCGAAATCCAGTTCCGGGCGACGCGCGCAGAGGTTCTTGAAGCTGGCCATGTAGCCGATCGGCGCATCCAGCCAGACATAGAAATACTTGCCCGGCTCGTCGGGGATTTCGAAGCCGAAGTAGGGCGCATCGCGGCTGATGTCCCATTCGTGCAGACCGCCATCGAGCCATTCGGCTAGCTTGTTGGCCACTGACTCCTGCAGGGTACCGCTGCGCGTCCACTGCTGAAGCATGTCCTGGAACTGCGGCAGCTTGAAGAAAAAGTGTTTGGAGTCCTTGAGCACCGGCACCGCGCCGGAAATCGCCGAGCGTGGGTCTTTCAGCTCGGTAGGCTCGTAGGTCGCGCCGCATTTTTCACAGTTGTCGCCGTACTGATCCGGGGTCGCACATTTCGGGCAGGTGCCCTTGATGAAACGATCAGCCAGGAACATGCCCTTTTCCGGGTCGAAATACTGGGTGACCGAACGGGTGGCGATATGGCCATTGTCGCGCAGGGCCTTGTAAATCGACTCCGACAGCTCGCGGTTCTCCGGCGAGTGGGTCGAGTGGAAGTTGTCGAACTCCACCAGGAAGTCGGCAAAGTCGCCACTGTGCTCAGCCTTGACGCCGTCGATCAGCTGCTCAGGCGTGATGCCTTCCTTCTCTGCACGCAGCATGATTGCCGAGCCGTGCGCGTCGTCCGCGCAGACATAGATGCACTGGTTGCCGCGCAGTTTCTGGTAGCGCACCCACATGTCGGTCTGGATGTACTCGAGCATGTGGCCAAGGTGGATCGAACCGTTGGCGTAGGGCAGGGCGCTGGTAACGAGAATCTGGCGAGCTTGGGACATTGTCAGGCTGTCATCGGGTGGAGGGAGGTCGATCACTATAAAGTAAGCGAACGCGTTCCGGCCAGCCTGGGTATTTCCCCGGCAAATACCGCGGGTATCGACTTGAATTTAGAGGCATAAGCGGGTTCCAAGAGGAACGTTCCGCGCCAATCAGGAGATGAACCATGCCCGCACTTCTTCGTCCGCTCGCCTGTGCTACCGCCCTGGCTCTGTTGGTTGGCTGTGCTTCGAGCAATCCTTATGACAATGTTGGTGGCGGAGAGACCAGTGGTGGCGGCCATCGAACCGCGACCTATGGCGGCCTGGCGGCGCTTGCAGGTGCGGCGGTCGGCGCTGCGATCAGCCATGACGACCGCGGCAAGGGCGCGGCGATTGGCGCGGTACTCGCCGGTGCGGCAGGCGCCGGTTATGGCTATTACGCCGATCGCCAGGAAGCCGAGCTGCGCCGCAGCATGGAAGGCACTGGCGTGGAGGTTCAGCGCCAGGGCGACGATATCAAGTTGATCATGCCCGGCAACATCACCTTTGCCACCGACTCTGCCGAGATCGCACCCAGCTTCTATGCGCCGCTAAATAACCTGGCGACGTCGTTCAAGCAGTTCCAGAACAACAGCATCGAGATCGTCGGGTACACCGACAGCACGGGTTCTCGCCAGCACAACATGGCGCTGTCCGAGCGTCGTGCGCAAAGCGTGACCAGCTACCTGACCGCTCAAGGTATCGATGGCGCTCGCCTGTCCAGCCGCGGCGCCGGGCCGGATCAGCCAATTGCCGATAACGCCACGGCTGAGGGCCGCGCGCAGAACCGTCGTGTGGAGGTCAACCTCAAAGCACTGCCGGGCCAGCCCGTGCAGTGAGCCTCTCCGGCCGGCGATCCATTGGGTCGCCGGTCTGCATCGCCCGTGCAGCTCGGGTAGGATAGGCGCCTTTCCTGCCATCCTCGGAGCCAAGCATGAGTGCTGACACCCGCGCTGCGGTCGAAGCCGTATTACGCCAGTACACCGATCCCCACCTCGATCAGGATCCGCTCAGCGCAGGCTGCGTGCGGAGCATCGACGTGCAGGATGGCCAGGTCAGCGTGAAGCTGGAGCTCGGCTACGCGGCCGGCCTGTTCAAACAGGGCTGGGCGCAACTGCTGCAGCTGGCCATCGAGAACATCGAAGGCGTGCGCAGCGCCAGTGTAGAAGTAAGCTGCGTGATTGCCGCGCACAAGGCTCAGGCGCAAGTGCCTGCGCTGGCCAACGTCAAGAACGTGATTGCGGTGGCGTCCGGCAAAGGCGGTGTGGGCAAGTCGACTACCGCTGCCAATCTGGCGCTGGCGCTGGCCCGCGAAGGCGCGCGGGTCGGCATTCTCGATGCAGACATCTATGGCCCCAGCCAGGGCATCATGTTTGGCATCCCCGAAGGCACACGGCCTCAGGTGCGTGAGCAGAAGTGGTTCGTACCGATTGAGGCCCACGGCGTGCAGGTGATGTCGATGGCCTTTCTGACCGACGACAACACGCCGGTGGTGTGGCGCGGGCCGATGGTTTCAGGGGCATTGCTGCAGCTGGTCACGCAAACTGCCTGGGACGATCTCGATTACCTGATCATCGACATGCCGCCCGGCACCGGCGATATCCACCTGACTCTTGCGCAGAAAGTCCCGGTGGCCGGTGCGGTCATCGTCACCACGCCACAAGACCTGGCCTTACTGGATGCCAGGAAGGGCGTGGAGATGTTCCGCAAGGTGAACATTCCGGTCCTTGGTGTCGTGGAGAACATGGCGGTGCATATCTGCTCCAGCTGCGGCCATGCCGAGCACCTGTTCGGCGAGGGCGGCGGCGAGAAGCTGGCTGCCCAGTTCGGCGTCGACCTGTTGGCGTCCATGCCGCTGTCGATGGCCATCCGCATGCAGGCGGACGGCGGCAAGCCGACCACCATCGCCGATCCGGAAAGCCAGATCGCCATGCTCTACCAGCAGGTGGCTCGCCAGGTCGGCGCACGCATCGCCTCGAGCGCAGCGGCTGCGCGGGTCATGCCGACGATCGTCATCGCCGACGATTGATCGTGGTGGTGCGCCTGCCCAGGGCGGGCGCACCACTGAGCTGTCTGCAAGGAATCGCAGGCATAAAAAAACCCCGCCGAAGCGGGGTTTTTTATAGAAAGAGCAGGTTAGATAACCTGAACTTCCTCAGCTTGCATGCCTTTCTGACCACGAGTGGCCACGAAGGAAACCTGCTGGCCTTCTTTCAGGCTCTTGAAGCCATCGCTCTGGATAGCTTTGAAGTGTACGAACAGGTCGTCACCGGATTGCGGAGTGATGAAGCCGTAGCCTTTCTCATCGTTGAACCACTTAACGGTGCCATTCTGACGATTGGACATGTGATGTCTCCTAATATCTAAATAATTAACAGCCCTGGATAAAACCAGGCCGGGACTGAGTGCAACGAGTACTAGGAGTCGGACGATGTTTGGATCGAAATCTAGGCATCATGTAGCGATTCGCGGTGACACATGCAGCACAGTGGGGTCACCATACCCGCTTTTCTCGCTAAGTGCGAATGGTCTGTAAGTCTTTCTGCGATTTCCTTGCATTCTTACCGTCGCAATCGTGCCTGAACGCCCTCTCGAGAGGCTTTGAACCCGACCGCCCAGCCCGGTAAGATGCGTTCACTTTTTCACCGCACAGAACTTCAGGACGCCCCCCGCCATGAGCATCAAATCAGACAAGTGGATTCGCCGCATGGCCCAGGAACACGGCATGATCGAGCCGTTCGTTGAGCGCCAGGTGCGCAACGAGGGCGGTCAGCAGCTGATCTCCTACGGGGTGTCGAGCTACGGCTACGATGTGCGCTGCGCCGACGAATTCAAGGTATTCACCAATATCAATTCGGCCACGGTCGACCCGAAGAATTTTGACGAGAAGAGTTTCGTCGACGTCAAAAGCGACGTGTGCATCATCCCGCCGAACTCGTTCGCCCTGGCACGCACCGTTGAATTCTTCCGCATTCCGCGCAACGTGCTGACCATCTGCCTGGGCAAGAGCACCTACGCGCGCTGTGGGATCATCGTCAACGTCACGCCGCTTGAGCCGGAGTGGGAAGGCCACGTGACGCTGGAGTTCTCCAACACCACCACGCTGCCGGCAAAGATCTACGCCAACGAAGGCGTTGCGCAGATGCTGTTCCTTGAGTCCGACGAGGCCTGCGAGGTGTCTTACAAGGATCGCGGCGGTAAATACCAGGGCCAGCGCGGTGTGACCTTGCCGAGGGCCTGATAGCGTATTGTGTGCCACCGAGAAGCCGGGATTTGCCCGGCTTTTTTGTGCCTGTGATTTACCTGGCGGGCAAATCGCAGGCAAAAAAATGGGCGCCTTCAGCGCCCGGAGAAATCAATCGATGCGTAGTTTCTGAGTGGGGCCGGCGAGTGAAGTTCCTTTGGATTTATAGGGCGAACTGTTCATGGGCGGCTGGTCTACATGATTAATCACGGCACGCCCTCAAGCGTGCCGCTTTTATAGCCACCCGCTGGAGACACACGATGAGTCAATGGATTATCACGTACAGCCGAGACGAGGCGGCCGAGGTTCTGAAGGTCGAGTCGAACGAAAAACCGAGTGTGGAAGAGGCGGCGACCTGGCTCTTGGAGTGGGCGGAAGAAAATCTGGAAAAGCTGGAACCCAAGGAGCAGCCGCGTGAAGAGCAAACGCCTGCGGTGCGTCTCGAGGAGCGCTTCGGTATCACCATCACCGGCATTGCCCGCGACTGACAACGAAGCGCTCCTGGCTTGAGCTGGCAGGCTTCAGGCGCGAGCGCGCTGCTTGCCGTCTGGCTGCGCGGCTGCCGCGCTGCGGCGTGCACCCAGTGGCTCGACCTTGCGCTGTTTCTCGTGCAGGAAGCTCAGCACTGCGTGGCGGTATTGGTTGTAGCGCGGGTCATCGGCCAACGCGATGCGGTCACGCGGTCGCGGCAGGTCGATGGTGAGGATTTCGCCGATGGTCGCTGATGGGCCATTGGTCATCATCACGATGCGGTCGGAGAGCAGCACAGCTTCGTCTACATCGTGAGTAATCATCATCACCGTGTTGTGCAGCTCGCTCTGGATGCGCATCACTTCGTCCTGCAAGTGCGCGCGGGTCAGGGCGTCGAGCGCGCCGAAGGGTTCGTCGAGCAAGAGCACCTTGGGTTCCATGGCCAGCGCGCGGGCAATGCCGACGCGCTGTTTCATGCCGCCGGAAATCTCACTGGGTCGCTTGTGCAGGGCGTGGCCCATGCTCACCAGTTCCAGATGATGCAAAGTCCAATCGCGGCGCTCGGCTTTGCTCTTGGTGCGTTTGAATACCTTGTCCACGGCAAGTGCGACATTCTCCTGCACGGTCAGCCAGGGCAGCAGCGAATGGTTCTGGAACACCAGGCTGCGATCCGGGCCGGGACCACGCACTTCGCGGCCGTCGAGAATTACCGCGCCGCTGCTGGAGTCGGTGAGGCCGGCGACGATGTTCAGCACTGTCGACTTGCCGCAACCGGAGTGGCCGATGATCGAGATGTACTCACCACGGTCAACGTTGAGGTTGATCTGGTTCAGCACGTGGGAGCTGACGCCGTCACGCTCGAAGTACTTCTCTACATGTTCGATGCTCAGGTAGTGCTTGCTCATGTCTGTCTCCTCAGGCCGATGTGCCACGGGTGATGCGATTGCCGACGAACAGCACCAGGCGGTCGAGCAGGAAGCCGACCACGCCGACGTAAACCAGGGCGAGAATGATGTCGCTGATGCGCGAGGCGTTCCACGCGTCCCAGATGAAGAAACCGATGCCTACGCCACCGATGAGCATTTCCGCGGCGATGATCGCCAGCCACGACAGGCCGACACCGATGCGCAGACCGGAAAAGATGTACGGCGCTGCAGCGGGCAGCATGATCTTGTGGAAGTACTCGACGCCGTTGAGGCGTAACACCTTGGCGACGTTGCGGTAGTCCTCGGGAATATTGCGGATGCCTACCGAGGTATTGATGATGATCGGCCAGATGGCGGTGATGAAGATCACGAACAGGGCCGACGGGTGGCTGTCCTTGAAGCCGGCCAGCGACAGCGGCAACCAGGCCAGCGGTGGCACGGTACGCAGGATCTGGAACAGCGGATCGAGGCCGCGCATCGCCCAGGTCGACTGGCCGACCAGCACGCCCAGCGCCACGCCGGCGACTACCGCGAGGGCATAGCCATAGGCCACGCGCTCAAGGCTGGCGAGCAGTTGCCAAGCCATGCCGACATCGGTGCCGCCGTTGTCATAGAACGGATTGACGATCAGCTCCCAGGTGTCTTCGATGACCTGACTGGGCGGTGGCAGCGAGGCGTTGGGGCCGCTGCACAGCAGTTGCCAGATCAGCAGCAGGCCGGCGGTGATCACCAGCGGTGGCAGCACCGATTGCAGCAGCGTGTTGTAGAGACGCTTCAGCCAGCTTGGCGCAGTGATTCCGGCTGGCGGGGCGAGCGATTTGACGGGCGCATTCATGGCGTTTCTCCGGTTAGGCCAGGGACGAAATCGTCAGGCTGTCGAGATAGGCTTGCGGGTTCTGTGGGTCGAAGGTCTTGCCGTCGAAGAAGGTCTCGATACCGCGGGATTTGCCCTGTGGAATCTGTTCGGCGGGAACCCCCAGCTCGGCCGCCGCCTGGCGCCAGATGTCCTCGCGGTTGACGGTGTCGATCAGCGCCTGGCTGTCGAAATCCCTCGGCAGGTAACCCCAGCGTTTGTTTTCGGTGAGAAACCACAGGTCGTGGCTCTGGAACGGGTAGGAGGCGAATTCGCTCCAGAAGCGCATCAGGTGCGGGCTGTTTTCCACTACGCGGCCGTTGCCGTAATCGATGTTGCCCTGCAAGCGCGCCAGCAGGTCCTTGGCTGGAGCGCCGATCCAGCGGCGCTTGGCGCAGATCTCTGCGACCTTCTCCTTGTTCTCTGCTGCTTCGCAGAACATCTGCGCTTCCATTACGGCCTTGAGCAACGCGCGGGTCGCGTTGGGGTTGGCGTCGACATAATCGGCCCGCAGCGACAGAGCCTTTTCCGGGTGATTGGCCCACAGCTCGCCGGTGGTTACCGCACTGTAGCCAATGCCCTGGTTGATCAGCTGTGCGTTCCACGGCTCACCGACGCAGAAGGCGTCCATGCTGCCGACCTTCATGTTGGCGACCATCTGCGGTGGGGGGATGACCACCGTCGGCAGGTCCTTGTTGGGTTCGATGCCGCCGGCCGCCATCCAGTAGCGCAGCCACAGGTCGTGGGTGCCACCCGGGAAGGTCATCGCAGCGGCGATCTTCTGGCCCTTGGCAAGTTTGGCGGCGACCGCCTGCTTGAAGGCGCTGGCGTCGGTGCCGAGCTTTAGATCCTGGTATTCCTTGCTGATGGAAATGCCCTGACCGTTGAGGTTCAGGCGCGCGAGGATGTACATCGGCAGCGGGGTATTGTTGGTGGTCACCTTACCGGCGGCCATCAGGTAGGGCATCGGTGTAAGGATATGGGCGCCATCGATGCCGCCGCTGCCGGCACCCAGCACCAGGTTGTCGCGGGTGGTGCCCCAGGAGGATTGCTTGAGCACTTCGACGCCAGTCATGCCGTGTTTGGCGAACAGGCCCAACTCGTCGGCCACGAACAACGGTGCGGCATCGGTCAGGGCGATAAAGCCGAGCTTGGCCTTGGTGGTCTCCAGACCGTCCGTGCCCGCGGCCCACACTGCGCTGCTCAGGCCGGCTGGCAGCAGGCTCATCAATGCGCTGCCGCCGAGCAGGCCCATGGACTGCTTGAGAAAGGTCCGGCGCGGCTGATAGGCGCGATCGCCGATGCTCGGCAGTGTACGTGGCTTGTCGTCCATATCGTTTTCCCCAAAAGGCACGCATAAAAAAACGGCGTCACTCTCATGGCAGCGTGCGGGCTGCAACAAGGGTGGACGCCGTTGTCCAGGATTCGGATTGTGGGAGGGGCAGAGCCTGC
Source organism: Phytopseudomonas seleniipraecipitans (assembly GCF_900102335.1). Classification (GTDB taxonomy): domain Bacteria; phylum Pseudomonadota; class Gammaproteobacteria; order Pseudomonadales; family Pseudomonadaceae; genus Aquipseudomonas; species Aquipseudomonas seleniipraecipitans. Next base: position 172,810 of record NZ_FNBM01000002.1, on the reverse strand, counting down.
CTCCCTATCAGGGACATAGCAGGTTGCATGCCAGCAGCCGACGTGGGTGGGCTGGCTATCGGGCGATAGGGGGGAGAAGTCGGGAGCGCGGGAGTTAACTGGTTGAGCGGGAAAGCTTTTCAGTCTTTGCTGGTTGTCTGCACCGAGAGGTGGCCCGATCAATTTTGGCAGCAACGCCGCACAGCGGCAGGGCGTGCACCATTGGTAGTGCGCGGCACAGGTGCATGGAAGCGAGGCGATGGGTTCTATGCCTCGGCCCTGGGTATCGCTGCGTCACCTGAGCGGAGCAGGCCGTAGCCTGTGATTGAGCGCAGCGATACCCAGGGGCGTATTCCATGCGTCGCCGTGTTCGATGGTCGCCGGAGCGGGACAGACTTAGCTAGTGGCTAAGCGATGCGCGACCCAAGGCGGCATCGTCCGGTCAGGTGCGCTTGCCCTTGTCGCTACGCGGACTGTCCTGAGCCTTGCGGGCAGCGAAGGCGAGCAGGCTCTGCGCGACATCGACCAGCCGCATGCTGCGTTCCATGGCCGACTGGCGCAGGCGGGCGTAGGCGTCTTCCTCGCTGAGCCGGTAGTCGTTCATCAGCAGCTTCTTGGCGCGCTCGATCAGCTTGCGCTCGTTGAGCGTGTCGCGGGTTTCCTTGAGCTCATCGCTCACCCGCTGCAGGCGCTGGTTCTGCTCGTGCAGCAGGTCGAGCACCGAGCGCGCCAGCTGGTTGCCCACTGCATCCTGCGGCGCGCTGTCCAGGGTGCTGCTGTGCACGCTGAACAGCATGGCCTGGTCACTGCCGACATCCATCTGTGCCAGGCGCTTGAGTAGCGTGCGGTGGTTGTCGAGGTCGGCGTGGGCTTCGGCGATGCTGCTGCGACAATGCGCCAGCAGGCAATTGGCGAGGTGGTTCTCGACATCTTTCATGGCGTCGATGCGCCGTGTGTTGAGCTCGAACCACAGCTCGCAAAGACTCGGGTCTACCGTGGCATTCGCCGAGGTACGTTTAGCGACACCACGCAGGCTGATCACCTGGGCGAAGGTATCGCCCCCCTGGATTTGCTGCCACAGCGCAACAGCCTCGGTGTCGGCAAACTCGCTGAACACTTCGAAGCAGCGCTCCTGGCCCTCTTCAAGATGCTGCAGGCGCTCCTGCAGCTCAGCATCGAAATAGCCGCGCGAGAAGCCTTCGACGCCGGCGGCGCGCTCCTGGCCGGCCAGCTCTTTGCCCTGCATGAAGTTGAACATCGCCACCAGCACCCGGGTGATGCCCGGATCGACGGCGGTATCGGCCGCTTCGAATACCACCGCCATCAACCCACCGATCAGTCGGGTGAAGGCCTGCGTGGCCTGACGCGGAGCAGGCTCCAATTCACGGATGCGGCGGCGCAGGCCAGGCAGCTCGTCCAGGCCGTGCAGTACATAGGCGATGCGGTTGAACAGGCGGGCGCGATCCGCGTTATTGGCCTGCGCCGTGTCCATGGCCATGAAGCAAGCGTGCACCTGCTGCTCGACGGCGGCTGATTCGGCGCTGTGTGCGTCAAGTTGGTGCAGGTAGTGGCTGGACTGATTGCCCAAGTAGATATTGGAGTAGCCGCGTTCTTTCTGTAGTTGGTGCACCAGTTGGCTCACGTGGGTGACCAGTTGGCATGTGAAGGACAGGCTTTCCAGGCCCTGCAGCTCGCATCGGCGGGCGGCGAGCATGAAGCGCAGGGCGGCGGGCATGGTGGTGTCAGGCATGGCGGCAGTCTTTCAGGCAGTACGTTGAACTAAAACAGTGCAAATAGCAGTCCAGTTGCATCGACTGGACTGCCGTCAGTTCAGGCGCTGCGCATGTCGAGTGCGCTGGCAGCTTCGATGGCAGCGCCGACTACATCGCCGATGACCAGAATCGCCGGGCTTTTCAGCTGGAAAGCCAGGGCGTCGTCGGCCATCTCGCGCAGGGTGCTGCGGCATTCGCGTTGGTCCGGCAGGGAGGCGTTCTCGATCATCGCCACCGCGGTATGCGCCGCCATGCCCGCGTCGAGCAGGTGCTGGCGGGTGTCGGCCAGGGTGGCGATGCCCATGTACACCACCAGCGTGGTACCGCTTTGGGCCAGCGCCTGCCAGTTGGGCGAGCTGCCATCCTGGGTATGCGCGGTCACCAGAGTGACGCCACGGGCGATGCCACGCAGGGTCAGGGAAATGCCGCAGCGGGTCGCTGCGGCCAGGCCGGCGGTGATGCCATTGACGATCTCGCAGTGCACGCCGCGTGCGGCCAGCCAGTCAGCCTCTTCACCGCCACGGCCGAAGATGCACGGGTCGCCGCCCTTGAGGCGCGCCACCACCTTGCCCTGGCGAGCGTAGCGCAGCATCAGTCGATGGATGAACGCCTGCGGCGTCGAGCGGCAGCCACCGCGTTTGCCGACGCGAATCACCCGCGCGCCCGGGCAGTGCTCCAGCACCAGCGGGTTGACCAGGTCGTCGATCAGCACGACGTCGGCCAGGCCGAGGGCGCGCACCGCCTTTAGGGTCAGCAGTTCCGGGTCGCCGGGGCCGGCGCCGATCAGCCATACGCTTGGAGTCATCACGGTATTCCTCTGGGTTCGTTGCGCCTGGTCTTCGCTAGGCTTCGATGGTTTGTTGCGCCAGCAGGCGCTTGATTTCCGGTACGCAGGAGCCGCACTGAGTGCCGCAGCCGAGGTTCTGTTTGAGGGCGATGAGGTCGCAGCCGCGCTCGATGCCTTCGCGCACCGCGGCCTCGCTGACGTTCATGCAGGTGCACAGGGTTTTGCCGGTGTGCTGGCGAGCCTGACCCGGCGGGCTCTCGACCGGCGCCAGCAGCCAGCGGCGCAGGGCGCGGCCGGTGTCGTCATCGAGTGAGGTCTGGTTTTGCCAGAGGTCACGCAGCCAGTTGCGGGCGCGGGTCTCACCGCTCAGGGAAAAGCCTGTCAGGCGGTTTTCATTGATACGCACGCGCTTGTGGGTGGGCACGCAGCCCGCCTCAACGCGCGGGTCGTCGTAACGGATCACCGGCCCTTCAACCAGGCCCAGTTTTTCGTGAAGCTCATCGAGCAATGCCGCATCGGGCGCGTGGTGGTGGGCCGCGCGCATCACCAGCGCCGAGGTTTCGCGCCCGGCGAGGCCGAAGCTGGCGTAGGCAAAGGTCTCGCACAGCGGGCGCAGCGCCTCCAGGCGTCGCTGAACATCCCCTTCGATCAGCGCGTGGAAGGTCCATGGCAGGTCCACGGGCTGTACATCGATCCCGGCGTGTTTCAGCTCCGGCTGCTTCGACAGCGGATCGAACGCTGGCAAGGTCAGGGCGTTGATGCCGAGGCCTTTGAGAAAGCGATCGCCCCAGTGCATAGGCAGAAAGGCCTGGCCAGGCTGTAGGCTGTCGTCGGCTTGCACGCGCACTACCAGGGCGCCACGGCGGCTGCGCACTTCGACCAGTTGGCCGTCCTGCACATGCCGCTGCGCCATGTCCTGCGGGTGCAGGTCGAGCAGCGGCTCTTCGACGTGGGCGAACAGCCGCGGCGCCGTGCCGGTACGGCTCATGCCGTGCCACTGATCACGCAGGCGACCGGTATTGAGTGTCAGCGGAAAGTGCCGGTCGCGTTGCTCCCTGGCCGGCTGGTAAGTCTCGGCGATGAAGCGCGCACGGCCGTTGGCGCTTGGAAAGTGGCCGTCGCCGTACAAGCGCGGCGTACCGTTCAGTGCACCTTCAGGAAAGGGCCACTGTTGCGGCCCGCGTGTTTCCAGCAACGTGTAGCCGAGGCCGCACAGATCGAGGTCGCGCGCACGGGTCAGTACCTTGTATTCCTCGAACAACTGCTCGGGATTGTCGAAGGCGAAATGCCCGGAAGGCACGCCCGGCAGGCGGGCTTCCAGGCGGCGGGCGAATTCACAGGTGATCGACCAGTCGGCGCGCGCCTCGCCAGGCGCCGGCACCGCACGGCGCACGCGGCTGACGCGGCGCTCGGAGTTGGTCACCGTGCCTTCCTTTTCACCCCAGCTGGCGGCGGGCAGCAGCAGGTCGGCGTAGCGGCAGGTTTCGGTGGTGAAGAACGCTTCCTGTACCACCACGAAAGGGCAGTCGCTCAGCGCCTGGTGAATCCGCTGCTGATCCGGCATCGACTGGGCCGGGTTGGTGCAGGCGATCCACAACGCTTTGATGGTGCCGTTGCCCACGGCCTCGAACAGCTCGATGGCGCTGAGTCCAGGCGTTTGTGGCAGCGCGTCAACGCCCCAGTAGGCGGCCACTTCGGCACGGTGTTCCGGGTTGGCGACCTCACGGTGACCGGGCAGCAAATTGGACAGGCTGCCGGTTTCCCGACCGCCCATGGCATTGGGCTGGCCGGTAAGGGAAAACGGCCCGCTGCCGACCTTGCCGATCTGCCCGGTGGCCAGGTGCAGGTTGATGATCGCCGCGTTCTTCGCGGTACCGGCAGTGGACTGGTTGACGCCCATGCACCACAGCGACAGAAAACGCGGTGAGCGGCCGATCCAGTCGGCGCAGCGGCGCAAATCCGCTTCGCTGATCGCGCACAGTTCGGCGACGCGCGTTGGGCCGTAGTCGGCGACCAAGGCTTGCAGCGCCTCGAAGCCTTCGGTGTGCGCCGCGATAAAGGCGTGATCGATGCGGCCTTGCGCCAGCAGCAGGTGCAGCACGCCGTGCAGAAGTGCCACATCGCTGCCGGGCGCGATAGCCAGATGCAGGTCGGCGACGTCGCAGGTGTCGGTGCGCCGTGGGTCGACGACGATGACCTTCATCTGCGGGTTGCCTGCCTTGGCCGCTTCCAGACGGCGAAACAGGATCGGGTGGGCGTAGGCCATGTTGCTGCCGATGATCAGCAGCGTGTCGGCCTGCTCGATGTCTTCGTACGAGCAGGGCGGCGCATCGGCGCCCAGGCTGCGCTTGTAGCCGACCACTGCCGAGGACATGCACAGGCGTGAATTGCTGTCGATATTGTTAGTGCCGACCAGGGCGCGGGCCAGCTTGTTGAACGCGTAATAATCCTCGGTCAGCAATTGCCCGGAGATATAGAACGCGACGCTGTCCGGGCCATGTTCATGGATAGTTCTGGCGAACACGTCGGCGGCATGTTCCAGCGCTGTGTCCCAGTCCGTGCGGGTACGGCCCAGGTCCTTGCCGAGGCGCAGTTCGGGATACAGGGCGCGGGCATCGAGGTCGCCGGTCAGGTGCAGCGAGGCGCCCTTGCTGCACAGCTTGCCGAAGTTCGCCGGGTGCGCGGGATCGCCGCTGACGCCGAGAATGCGTTCGCCGTCGTGCTCGATCAGCACGCCGCAGCCGACGCCGCAGTAACAGCAGGTCGAGGCGGTGGTGAGTGTTTCAGCGCCGCGCCCCTGATCGCTCATGCCGCCCCCTGCAGAAGCATCGGTTCGGCAACGGGGGCGGATGGCAGGCTACTTAGGGCGTCTTCGCCAAACATCAATGCATCGCGGATATCCGCCACCTTGCGGCCCTCGCGGATCAGTTGCAGATACCAGGCTCCATCGGTGGTGTCGCCATACAGGCAGGCGCCGACCAGTACATCGTTCTTCAGCACCAGCTTGCGGTAGCTGCCCATGATCGGGTCATCCAGGGTGATGCTCTGGGTACCCAGGCCGCCGGCGAAGTCACCCGCGGAGAACAGGTCGATGCCGGTGACCTTGAGCTTGGTGGAGGTCAGCGAGCCGAGGTAACGGCTGAAGCCCTGCATGGCCAGGTGGCTGGCGCATACTCGCGCTTGTTCGAACAGCGGGGCTACCAGGCCGTAGGCGACACCGCGGTGGCTGACGCATTCGCCCACGGCGTATACGCGTGGGTCGAAGCTCTGCAGCGTGTCATTGACCAGAATGCCACGGGCGCAGGGCAGGCCGGCGCGCTGGGCCAGTTCGATGTTAGGGCGGATGCCAGCAGCCATCACGACGAGGTCCGCGGGCAGTTGTTCGCCGTCGCTGAAGCGCACGGCCGTAACCCGGCCCGCGTCGGTGCCGAGCAGTTCCTGAGTCTGTTTGCCCAGGGCGAAATGCAGGCCGCGGCGTTCCAGGGCGCTTTGCAGCAACTGCCCGGCGCGCTCGTCGAGCTGGCGCTCCAGCAGCGTGGCACCGTTGTGCACCACGCTCACGTCCATGCCACGCAGCTTGAGGCCGTGGGCTGCTTCGAGGCCGAGCAGGCCGCCGCCGATAACCACCGCGCGGCGGTGCTGATTGGCGCTGTCGAGCATGCAGCGGGTGTCGGCGATATCGCGGTAGCCGATCACGCCTTCCAGCCCGTTGCCCGGTATCGGCAGGATGAATGGCCGCGAGCCGGTGGCGATCAGCAGGCGGTCGTACTCGGCGCAGCTGCCGTCATCGGCGATCACCCGGCGGTGGATGCGGTCGATCTCCACCACCTTACGGCCCAGCAGTAGGTTGATGCCGTGCTCGGCGTACCAGCTCAGCTCATTGAGCACGATGTCATCGAAGGTCTGCTCGCCCGCCAGCACTGGCGACAGCAGGATGCGGTTGTAGTTGGGGTGTGGCTCGGCGCCGAACACGGTGATGTCGTAGAGGTCCGGGGCGATCTTGAGCAGTTCTTCGAGCGTGCGTACACCGGCCATGCCGTTGCCGATCATCACTAACTTCAATCGTTTCATCCGCTACCTCCGTGGCCCTGAATGAATCGCCGCAAACAAAAAAGGCGTCCTGCACCGTGAGTGCAAGGACGCCTTTGTCCGGTCCCGATTCGTTTCGGGGAGCCGCGCCGGCTTTCGACGGGCTCTATGTCTGTAAGGACACAGAGCAGGGAGTGTGCCAATTACCGGTGCACGTGTCGGTCGGTTGGTAGGGGGCAGTTGAACTGATCCGGTTAGGCAGGGGTTCGCCGGGTGGTAACCCCTGCGGCCCTGGCCCTGCCGCCGGGAGAGGAGGCAGCGCGCAGCCGGCATCGTTTTGCCCAGTGCACCGATGGCGGCGCCTGATCACTCCATCGAGAACGCAATCGCTGCGCGGTGTTGGTGCGCCGCGCACTCTCGCTGTGCGTTAAGGGGTCAGCAGCAGGCGTTTGCGGCCATAGGCCTTTTCCAGGTTCTGCTGTTGTATGGGGAAGCTCAGGTACTGGGCGCGGCGCCAGGCGTCGATGCCGTCGGCATAGTGCGGGCTGGCCGGGTTACCGGATTGCCCGGAGCTGTTCAGGCCAATCATCGGTTCCTCGCGCCCGAAGTCGACGATCATCCGCATGCTCGGGATCAGCCAGGTGTCGAAGTCCTGGCCCCAGTTGTAGGCCGACACGTTCAACGTGCTGTGGTCCCCGCCAGCCGGGTACGGGCCGCGATCCAGATAGCCTTTCAGCGAGCCGATACTGGCGCGCTGACCGGCGCTCAGGTACGGCGCCATCTGCGTGCTGCCGCTCAGCCACTCGTAGGTGTGCAGCTTGCCCCACTGCCAGGCGGCGCGTTCGCTGCCCAGGCGCTGTTCGAGCAGCTCGATGCTGGCCGCCAGGCTGCGGGCGAGGATGGCCGGTTTGTCTTCCTTCTGCGGGGTGCGCACGTCGTTCCAGAACGGGCTGTCTTCGCGGCCAAGCAGGTGATCGGCCTGGGCCGAGTACGAGAGGTTGGCGGTATCCACCAGCGCCTTCCAGGCCTGCGAGGTCTCCGGGCCAAGCTCGTCGAGGAAGATCTGCCGCGCGCTCTCGTGCAGGAAGGCGCCATACACCGCAGCATCCGCCGAGTTTGCCGAGAGTTTGCCGTCGAAGGCCATTAGCCGGCTGAGGGCTTCATGCGCCTTGCCACGCTGGGCTTCGGGCAGACGATCGATGGCCTGGCGCAGCGGTGCGGCCATGTTCTCTGCCTCGAACATGTTCTGCAGCTTGGCGACGAAGGGCGAGGTCTGGTCGTACTGCATGGCGATCATGCTTTGCGTGTCATGGCGGCCACTGCCGGCCAATTGTGCCAGGCGCTCGTAGCGTTCCGGGTAATGCCAGGAATTGGACAGCTGCATGCCGTAACCGCGCGGCACGCTGCGCTGGTTGGCGCTGCCCAGCCAGCCCTGCTGTGGGTCCTGATCGTAAGGATGGAGCATCGGGTCAGCAAACCCGTCCCACTCGTAGTGGCTATCCCAACCCGGTGACGGCACCAGGCCCTGGCCGCCGCGACGATTGGGGAAGCGCCCGGTGACCTGCCAGCCGATATGTTCGGCATCGGCGAACACCAGGTTGAGCGGCATGGCGCGGATTTCCCGGGCCGCCTCGAAGGCCTGCTCGACCGACTGGGCGCGAGACAGGTCGAAAAAAGCGTCCAGGCTGGCGTCGTCTTCGAATTGTGTGGTCTGCAGTGCCAGGCCGTAGCCGCTTTGTAGCTGCAGCGGTTGCATCGGGTGCTTGCGCTCGCCCAGCACGCTGTTAAGCAGAGGGCCATGGCGGGTTTCGTAAACCGTCTCGCGAATCGGTTTCTGGCCCTTGATGATGAAGGTTTCCTGGCGCTCGCGGGCCGGCTGCCATTTGCCATCGGCGAGATACAACAGGCGATTGCCTTCGCGTTTGACCTGCTCGAGGAACAGGTCCTGGTTGTCGCCCATGACCATGGTCATGCCCCAGGCGAGCTTGCCGTTGAAGCCGGCAACCACCGCCGGCATGCCGGCGACGGTCACGCCCGACGCCTGGAATTTCGGCGCGCGAATCTGCACGAAGCTCCATACCGAGGGCAGTGCGATCGGCAGGTGGGTGTCGTTGGCCAGCAGGCTCTTGCCGCTGCGGCTGCGCGACGGGGCGATGGCCCAATTGTTCGAGGCGGCGACGCCGAGCATGTGCCGCTCGGAAACCTGGGCAGCGGCTGTTTTCACCGCCTGCAAGCCGGCAATGTTGCCGCTGAGAGCCAGGCCCTTGAGCTTTTCGGCTTCCTCGAACGGCAACGGCTCGTCCGGGTAGGTCGGCATTAGCCAGGCGAGTTTGTCGGCGCCGACTTTTTGGGTCAGGGTCAGCGCGGCAATCTCCTCCTGCAGGTTCACCGACAGACCGAAGTTGAGCAGGCAGAAAATCATCACCGAGTCTTCCGGCTTCCAGTACGGCGGGCGGTAGCCAGCCTCGGCCAGGTCCATCGGCAGCTTGTCGCGGTAGCGGAACAGGTAGGCGTTGACGCCGCGCGCATACACCTCGAAGAACGCCTTCATCCGCGGCGAGGCATTCTTGTAGAGCACCTCGGCGCTCTTCTTGAGGTTCACTGCACGCATGAACCTGTCCATTTCCAGCACGCCAGGACCGGCCATTTCCGCCAGGCGACCTTCGGCCATCAGGCGCAGGCTGACTATCTGGCTGAGGCGGTCGCTGGCATGCACGTAGCCGAGGGTGAACAAGGCGTCGTGAAAGGTGTGGGTTTCGATCAGCGGCATACCCAGCGGGTTACGGCGCACCGAGGCAGTCTGCGCCAGGCCCTGGACGCGGAAGGAGCCCTGGTCCGGGTGCACGCTGTTGCGGTAACGGCTGTCGAGCAGGGACTGACAACCGCTCAACGCAACCATGCCGGTGACGATGCCGGCAAGGCTCAGGGTGGCGAGAGGACGGAAAGCGCGCGGCAGCATGCGGCGGACTCCTGGCAGAAAGGGCGGTGGTGGGCGGCTGCCCGGGCGCGAATGGCGCTAAAGGTAGTGAGCGGCATGGCGGCTGGCAAGAGGCGCAGCGCTTGAAGCACTGCTGGTCGTCGGTAAACACAGCGGCACGCAGGCGCGCCGCTATCGGTGCGCGCTAAAGGCGGCTGGCCAGGCCTTCGTCGAGCAGCCAGCGGGCAGCCTCGCGGGCCTGCTGATCGTGTGCCTCGCTAAGCTCGGCGAAGCGCGCCTCATGGTGACGGCGCTCGTCGCGGCTCAGGGCTTTCCAGTTCTCGTGGGTGGGCACATCGACGGTCGCGTCATACAGCTGCTGAAAGACCTGGGTCTGTGGGGCCAGGCTCAGGCTGCTGTCGTAGTTGTCGAGCAGCACCTTGATGCGGATCGCGCCCTCGATCAGCGGCAGCTGTCCATCGAGCAACGAACTGGCCAGTACCCGCAAATCATCGTGCAGGCGCTGGCGCTGCGAGTTGAGTACTTCTGCCTGCTGACGCTGCCTGGCCCAGACTGTGCGCCACAGCTGGGCTGCGTACACGGCGAGGGCGATGACGACGACGGCCGCGAGCAGGATCAGCAGATAATCAGGCACCGTGGCACTTCTTGAATTTCTTGTCGCTGCCACACGGGCAGGGATCATTGCGGCCAACGTCCTTCAGGGTGTTGCGTACCGGCTCCTGAGGCGCGTGGTTGCAATGCGGGCCGTGCACATGGCCGTGGTGATCGTGACCATGATCATGCTCATGATCGTGGTTGCAGTCAGGGCCATGGACGTGGGGTTGCTGGGTCATGCGCGGCTACTCCGGTAGATATTGACCGGGAATTATCTCGCCATTGCGCGACATGTGCACGCGGCGGCCAAAGAATAATCCGGTTTTCACCTGGCCCTGCAGGCGGTAGCTGATGGGCTGATCCGGCTGCTCCAGCAACTTGACTACCTGGCGAACGTGGCGCCACAGGTTGGTACGTACCGGCACGTCGAACTCCGTATGACCTTTGGCGGGCACGGTGAACCAGACTTCCGACTCACCCTCGGCCAGCTTCACGTCGTTAAGGTGCACCACGTAGTTGAGGCCACGTACCGGCAGGCTGACGTCATTGGGGTTGTCGATGCGAAAGCGCAGCACGAAGCGCTGTTCCAGCAGCTTTGCCCGCACGACATCGACATTGACGAGGCGTACATCGGGGTCTTCGAAATCGTCCGAAAGCCAGGTCGAGCAACCGCTCGATACCGCGCCCAGACCAAGGAATACCAGTAGGCTAAGAATTCTTATCATTTGCGCCTGAGAAAACATTTCATACTCCGTTTGAACCCTCAGTGTATCAAGAGACCGCTTGGCTGCCCTAGGGGGGGACGTCAATTCATGGCGAGCGGTGGAAAGAGGGAAATGCAGACCGACTCTCGTATGCTCGCGAAAAGCTGCGTCATACTGGCCTGTATGCATTTAGGTTTTATTGCCGTGGCAGAAGCGGCGACAGGAATCGAGCAAAAGGAGCCTGGTGATGGCGCGGTATGAAATTGCATTTTCCGGAGAGCTGGTGCCTGGTGCCCAGTTGGAGACCGTACAGGGCAACCTGGCGAAGCTGTTCCAGGCTGACGCGCAGCGTATCGCCCAGTTGTTTTCCGGACGGCGGGTGGTGATCAAGAACAACCTGGACGAAGCCGCTGCCGAGAAGTACCGCAGCACGTTGGAGCGCGCGGGTGCCCGCGTCGAAGTAGTCGATACCGAGGCGGAGCTCGTCGAAGAGATCGAACTGGCGCCGCCGCCAGTGGCCGAGCCCGACAGTCGGGTAATCAGCCAGCCTGCCAGTCAGCCTCAGAGGCGTCTGCAGGTGGCGCCACGTGACGAGTACATGGCCGCTTTCGCCGATGTCGATGCGCCTGATTTCGGTGTCGCCGCGCTGGGCGCTGATCTGCAAGAGTTGGCACCCGAGGTACCCCAACCCGCGCTGGACCTGTCGCAGTTCAGCCTGGCGCCAGTTGGCAGCGACATGGGGCAGGCGAAGGGGCAACCCGCTGCGCCAGCGCCTGACACCTCGCACTTAAAACTGGTCTGAGGGCAGCCCGCTATAGATAGCCGGCGCAGCACTTCTTGAATTTCTGCCCGCTGACGCAGGGGCAGGGGTCGTTGCGACCGGCCTGCAGACCTACGGTTGGGTCGATGAAGTACCAGCGTCCCTGATTCTGTACGAATGCCGAGCGTTCGCGGTGGCTGTGCTCGCCGGCTTCGTCGTGCCAGCGCGCGACGAATGTCACGCGTGCGTGCTCAGGCTGGCCGCCCAGCAACTCGGAGTGCTCGACCTCGAGGCCCAGCCAGGTGCTTTGCAGGCTCCAGACACGAATGCTCTCGACATCCAGCTTGGCCTGCTGGGCAGGCAGCGTGGTCGCTACCAGATAATCGATATTACCGGTTACGTAGGCACTGTAGCGCGAGCGCATCAGGCTCTGCGCACACGGCGCTGGCGCTCCCTGGTGATAACGGCCACAGCAATCGGTCAGTGAATCGCCGCTGCCGCAGGGGCAGCCGGCTTGCGAGGCTTGGGTCACCATCCTTACCACCAATACTTCCCAAAATTTTCCGGGTTTGCCCAGAACTTGGCGTTCAGCCAATCGGGCGCCTGCTTGTATTCCATCAAGTCGTAGGTGAACAGACTGAGGATTTGTTCATCGCGTGTGAAGCGTTCGCTGACATGCAGCGCAAGCGCGAAGAAATCCGTGTCCTTCCAGTTGGCGGCCTGCAAATCGACCAGCACGGCCATGCGACTGGCATTCAGGTTGCGTATCCCACCAAGCAGTTGCAGGCCGTCGCGTTTGGGCATGTGCTCAAGGCAGTCAACCACAATGGCAAGATCGAAACGTTGCCCGGCCAGCGTTGCCGGCAGGCTGCCGGCCTCCGCGTGGGCGATCAAACTGGTGGGGTGTGCTTGCCGGAAGGCACTCACCGCAGGTTGCTCGCTGGCACCGATCAATAGCAGGCGCTCAGGCGCATAACGTTGCAGTAGAGCTGCCAGCGACTGTTGGGGCGTGCGAGTGGACGTGATGTGGCTCATCGAAAACCTCGAAAGAATCACAAAAGACTACCGCGCACCGGCGCAATCAACTAGAACTGTTCGTTCTGCCCGGCTGTCGTAACGCTGTCTGGCAGATTTTACTACGGGCGTCTTTAATCCAAGCGTGTCGATTTAAGCGCCGATTCCCATTAGGAGACTTGCATATGAGTATTACAAGGAAAGCGGTACCCCTGATCATTGCATCCACCTTTCTGACAGGGTGTGCTGGCGTTCAGAAGTCCGACTGGCCTACCTGTGCTGCAGTGGGCGGTGTCAGTGGTGCTGCGTTGGGCGCCATCGAGAGCTCGGCTTGGGCAGGTGGTGGTGCAGTAATCGGTGCTGGCTTCGCTGCTGCCTATTGCTGGGTGCATGGCGCTGACGGTCAGGAAGAGCTGGTGATGGTTGAAGAAACCATCGTTGAAGAGCAGGTCGTTGCTGAGCCGGTAGCCGAAGCAGTACGTGTCGAGCTGGACGTCAAGTTCGACTTCGACAAGGCTCAGGTCAAGCAGGAAAGCCTCGGCGATATCCGCAGCCTGGCTGATTTCATGACTCAATACCCGCAAACCTCCACAGTGGTTGAAGGCCATACCGACTCCGTTGGTACTGACGCCTACAACCAGCGCCTGTCGGAGCGCCGCGCCAATGCCGTGCGTGACGTACTGGTCAACCAGTACGGTGTCGGCGGCACCCGCGTGAACGCAGTCGGCTATGGCGAAAGCCGTCCGGTTGCTGATAACGCCACCGAAGAAGGCCGTGCGATCAACCGTCGCGTGGAAGCGGAAGTCGAAGCTCGGCCATAAGCCAGCCCAGACGTTAGTAGTCCTCCTGATCGGCTTCACGCCGGTCAGGAGGGCGATGTCACGCAATGGGCATCGTTTTCGTTTCACCCTCTGGTCTCGCCACCCGCAAACGCAGTAATGTGCCGCACAACAATAAGCGGCCGGGGCGGGGAATGAAGACTATCGCGGGACTGGGCAAACTGTTGGCGACACTGTTCTGGTGCGTCGTACTAGCCAATCTGATCGATCCATACGCTCAACCTTTCGCGCAGTTGTTGATGCTCGCAGGCGTTGCCGTGTTGGCGTTGCATGCTGCCGAGATGCTGCTGTTCAACCGCCTGCTTAGTGCACAACCCAGCGCTGGCGTAGCGCGGATGAACGTGCTGGCGTTCGGCATGTTTCATCTGTGGACGTTGCCTGGGGTGGAACACACGTCGCAGCCGGTCAGCCTCGAGGAAACCGCCCATGCGTAGGCTAGTGCTCGTCGCGGTATTGTGCTGCCCGCTACTGGCTGTGGCCGAGGCGGTGATCGAGGTCGACTCCCATCATTTCATGCGCCTGCCTGCTCAAGGCAGCGTATTGCAACTTGATCGACTCGCGGTCGCCGATAACGGCACCTTGCTGATTCCTGTCGGTGTCAGTGAGTTGCACATCGACACGCTCTACCTGGGACGCAATGCGCAGATTGCCGTCGCGCCATCCAGTGAAAGCCTGCATCTGGATATCGTTTCAGGCGAAATCGCAGCCGGCGCACAAATCAGCGCGCCAGGCGCACCGGGCACCGCACAGCGTCCGGCGATACCAGGGCGTACGCTGGTGGTGCGCTTGCAGGCAGTTACCACCGAGCAGTGGCTGATCGATGCACGCGGAGGCCGGGGAGCTGCCGGCTACGCGGGGCTGGACGGTGCCGATGGCAAAGCAGGCGGTTGTGCCTGGGGCCAGGCCAGTTCGGGCTATAACGGCCAGAACGGTACGGATGGCCAGGCCGGTGCGCCCGGCGGCGAGGTTCGCCTGGAAGTCCCAGCGGATTTCCCGGTCGAGCGTTTGCAGACGCGTCTGGAAGGCGGCCCAGGCGGTCCAGCGGGCGCTGCAGGCAATCCGGGTAGCGGCGGCGCAAGCAAGGGTTGCTGGATCTACAGCACCAGCGGTGCCCGCGATGGCTTGCCGGGAATCGCCGGTCAGCCCGGCGCGGCAGGTCGTGACGGGCGACTGGATGTTGTGCGTTTCTGAGCGATGACGGGCCTGTAAACAGGCCCTGATCAGAAGATCGGGCGGGCTGCTGCGATCGCTACCACGGCCAAGCCCAGCAACAAATTGATCGCTACCAGACGGCGAATTCCGCTCAGCACGGCGCCGCCGGCAGGCCAGTCCTGTGCGTCCACCGCGCGGCGCAAGGCTGGCAGCTGCAGGGCCTGGATGCGCAGAAACAACGCCAACATCGCCAGGTAGAGGCCCATCATCACGTGCACGTAGCGTGGTGCACCCGCGAAGCCACTAAAGCCCATGTGCAGCATGCCGATGCCGCTGATGGGCAGCAGCAGGACGGCGACCCACACCCAGACGAAAAAGCGGCGGAAGACGTCCAGCCACAGCGTCAGTCGCTCCGGCGCTTGCAACGAACTCATCGCAGCCGGGCGCAGCACCATCCACGCGAAGAACATGCCGCCGACCCAGATCAGCGCAGCGAGCAGGTGCAGGGTGTAGATGAGGGAATAAGGTTGCATTCAGGCACTCCGGTTAAACCTGTCACGCCGCGCGCCTGCTGACTCGGCGAGGCCGCTCATTGTCGGCCTCTCTTGCAAAGCAGGTAGTCACGCGCGACATGCACATCAGGTTTCAGAAAGTCTGCCCAGGCGCTGCTCTTTATCCGGTTTCGGCAAGCGAGTCAGCGCGCGGGCGATTGGCGCGTTATGATAACGGCCGTTTGCAAACACTGAAAATATATCCAGCCTTTTTAGCTTGAATTCTTAATGCTCAGCACCGAACTAAAATCTCAGATCCAAGGCGCCTACAGCCGTTTTCTCGAGGCCAAGGGGCTCAAGCCGCGCTACGGCCAGCGCCTTATGATCGCTGAAATCGCCAAGGTGCTCGGCACCATCAAGACCGATGACGAAGGTCGCCGCGTGGGCGAGCCGGCGGTGGTTGCGGTGGAGGCGGGCACCGGTACGGGCAAGACCGTGGCCTACAGCATGGCGGCGATCCCAATCGCCAAGGCCGCCGGCAAGCGCATGGTGCTGGCAACGGCGACCGTCGCCTTGCAGGAACAGATCGTGCACAAGGACCTGCCGGACCTGATGCGCAACAGCGGCCTCAGTTTCAGCTTCGCCCTGGCCAAGGGCCGCGGCCGCTACCTGTGCCTGTCCAAGCTCGACGTGCTGTTGCAGGAAGGCCAGGCGCAAAGCTCTACCGCGCAGTTGTTCGAGGAAGAAGGCTTTCGCATCGACGTGGATGAGGAAGGGCAAAAACTCTTTACCACCATGATCGAGAAGCTGGCGGGCAACAAATGGGATGGCGACCGTGACAGCTGGCCGCAGGAGATGGAAGACAGTCGCTGGGCGCAGCTGACCACCGATCACAGCCAATGCACTGGCCGGCATTGCCCGAATTTTGGGCAGTGTGCGTTCTATAAAGCTCGCGAGGGCATGGGCAAGGTCGACGTGATCGTCACCAACCACGACATGGTGCTGGCT
Source organism: Phytopseudomonas seleniipraecipitans (assembly GCF_900102335.1). Classification (GTDB taxonomy): domain Bacteria; phylum Pseudomonadota; class Gammaproteobacteria; order Pseudomonadales; family Pseudomonadaceae; genus Aquipseudomonas; species Aquipseudomonas seleniipraecipitans. The sequence continues at coordinate 156,743 of NZ_FNBM01000002.1, read as the reverse complement.
GACCTGGCCCTGGGCGGCGGTGCGGTGCTGCCTGATCCGCGCGACACCCTGTATGTGTTCGACGAAGGCCACCACCTGCCGGACAAGGCCATCGGCCATTTCGCCCATTTCACCCGGCTGCGCTCCACCGCCGACTGGCTGGAACAGATCGCCAAGAACCTCAGCAAGCTGCTCGCTCAGCATCCATTGCCGGGCGACCTTGGCCGCTTGATCGAACAGGTGCCAGAGCTGGCCCGCGAGCTGAAAACGCACCAGCAATTCATGTTCAGCGCCTGTGAGCAGGTTGCCGACTTCAAACCCGGTGAGGACATGGAGGGCCGCGAGCGCCCGCGCCATCGCTTCATCGGCGGTGTGGTGCCCGAGCATTTGATCGAGCTGGGTCTGGAACTGAAAAAGGGCTTCTCCAAACTCACCGATCTGTTCACCGGGGTCACCGAGCGGCTCAAGGAAGCCATGGACGGCGAAACCAGCATCGGCATCGCCAGCCACCAGGCCGAGGAGTGGTATCCGCTGTTCGGCAGCTTGCTGGCGCGTGCGCAGGGCACCTGGGAGCTGTGGCTGGCGTTCACCAGCGAAGACCCGGAAAACAGTCCGCCAATGGCGCGCTGGCTGACCCTGGCCGAGAGCGGTGCGCTGTTCGATATCGAGGTTAACGCCAGCCCGATCCTGGCGGCCGAGACCTTGCGTCGCAACCTGTGGAACGTGGCCTATGGCGCGCTGGTGACCTCGGCGACGCTGACCGCGTTGGGCACGTTCGACCGCTACCGCATGCGCGCCGGGCTGCCGAAGGTGTCCGTCACCGCCGTGGTACCGAGCCCGTTCCACCACGCCGACGCCGGTGTGTTGCGGGTGCCGGATCTCAAGGCCGACCCGCGCAATGCTGCCGAGCACACGGCCGCCATCATCCGTGAACTGCCTGGGCTGGTGCAGGGCTCGCGGGGGACGCTGGTGCTGTTTTCCTCGCGCCGACAGATGCAGGACGTATTCGACGGCCTGGAACGCGATTGGCGCAAGCGGGTGTTCATCCAGGGCAATCTGTCCAAGCAGGAAACCCTTAACAAGCACAAGGCGCGGGTCGACAGTGGTGAGGAGAGCGTGCTGTTCGGTCTGGCCAGTTTCGCCGAGGGCGTTGACCTGCCAGGCGCTTACTGCGAACACGTGGTGATCGCCAAGATTCCCTTCGCCGTGCCGGATGACCCGGTCGAGGCCGCGCTGGCGGAATGGATCGAAGCCCGTGGGGGCAATCCGTTCATGGAAATCTCTGTGCCCGATGCCTCGTTGCGCCTGGTGCAGGCGTGCGGACGCTTGCTGCGTACCGAGGCGGATCGCGGCACCATCACCTTGCTGGATCGGCGGGTGGTCACCCAGCGTTACGGCAAGGCGATTCTCAATGCGCTACCGCCGTTTCGCCGGGAAATTTCCTGAGCCCCACGGCGTTCTCCCGCGCTTCGCTGACGCGGCATAAAAAAGCCGCGCCGAAGCGCTGCTAATCGACATGCGGGCTTTGCGGTCGAGCCCCCAACTGGCGCACTATTGCGCCTTCGCGCGCGGTGCGCGAAAACGGCGTGTGGCAGGGTTGCCGCGCGCCATCCATATCTGTCGAGTTGCGGGGAGAAGGGGTCTTGAAGGTCAACACCTGGCTGCTGTCGGCAGACCGTTCGGTGCAGTGCGAAGCGCACTCAGCCACCGAGGGTCTGGTTTCCAAAGTTCTGTCACTGTGCATCGCTGCAGCCCGTCCCCGGCAACCCATGGCGATGGGGCGCCTGGCGCTGATCGCGCTGCTTGGCCTGCCCTTGGTGGGCAACGCCGCGGACCGCCAGGAATTGTTCAACTTCGTGCGCCCGATGGATGCCGTGCAGGTCGCTGGCGACAATGCGTTCCTGCCCAGCATCACCGCAGAAAGTGGCGCTCAGGGTGAAATCCTGCGCCGCGCGACGTTCAATCCGGGCGAGCGGCCGACCCTGCGGCTGACCCCGCAGAGCGGCAGCTGGGACTGGTCGGAATCGAGCGCCATGAGCCTGCGCGTGCAGAACGCCATGGACTGGGCGCTGACCGTCGATGTGACCATAGAAAGCACCGATGGCAAACGCCTGACCACGCAGATCGCGCTGCCTGCCGGGCCGGCGCAGACGCTGCTGGTGCCGCTGGGTGCTACTTCGCCACGTGCACAGGGTATGCGCGCCGGTGTGGTGATGCCGTGGCGCTATGACGGTCGCCTGCTGTTGCTGGCGGAAACCGTGAATGGCGAGATCGACGCCGCCAGCGTCAGCGCGGTGACGCTGTCGATCCCCAATCCCCAGGCCGCCCAGCATCTGCTGCTGGGGCGTTTTGGCGTGCGCGGCAGTGAGGACCTGGATGATGCCTACCAGGGCATCGTCGACAGCTATGGCCAGTTCACCCGCCGCGACTGGCCGGGCAAGATCAAGAACGACGAGCAGTTGCGTCAGAGCGTTGCCCAGGAAGACAAACAGCTGCAAGCCTGGCAGGCCGACCATCCCAAGCAGGACGTATACGGCGGCTGGATCGGCGGGCCGTCATTCGAGGCCAGCGGTTTTTTCCGTACCGAAAAGCGTGGTGGGCGTTGGTTTCTGATCACCCCGGAAGGCAACCCGTTCTACTCGCTGGGCGTGAATACCGTGATCGGCTCGCAGAGCCAGACCTACATCGAAGGTCGCGAGAAGATGTTCAGTGCGCTGCCGGCTGAAGGCGAGCCGCTGGCGGCGTTCTATGGCAGCAGCGATAACCAGTCCGACACCGGCGCCAATCGCGGCCGCTCGTTCGACAGCGGTCGTTGGTACGATTTCTACGGCGCCAACCTGCAGCGTACGTACGGTGCTCAAGAGCCTCAGGTTTGGCGCGAGCGTGCGCAGAATCGTCTGCAGGCCTGGGGCTTCAATACCCTGGGCAACTGGAGCGACAACGACTTTGCCGTCGACAAGCGCATGCCCTATAGCATTCCGCTGTCCATTCACGGCGACTACGCGACCATCAGCACCGGTGTCGACTGGTGGGGCGGTATGCCTGATCCGTTCGATCCGCGTTTCGCCATGGCGGCTGAACGCGCCATCGCTATCGCCACCCGTGACCATCGTGATGACCCTTGGGTGATGGGCTATTACGCCGACAATGAGCTGGCCTGGGCCGGCCCGGCAGACGACCCGTTGTCGCGTTACGCCTTGGCTTACGCCACCCTGCGCCTGACCACCGATGTGCCGGCCAAACGTGCCTTCCTCAAGCAGCTGCGCGACAAGTACCGCAACCAGGAGGGGCTGTCCAAGGCCTGGGGCATCGAGCTGGAGGCCTGGGAGCTGATGGAAGACCCAGGCTTCAAGGCGCCGCCAATCAGCCCGGCGTACCCAGCCATCGAAAGCGACATGAAGCGTTTCCTGCGTCTGTTCGCAGACACCTACTTCAAGACCATCGCCGACTCGCTTGACTGGCACACGCCGAACCATCTGCTGCTCGGCGGCCGTTTCTCCGCGAGCATTCCTGAAGCGGTAGAAGCCTGCGCGCAATATTGCGACGTGCTGAGCTTCAACTTCTACACCCGCGAGCCGCAGCACGGATATGACTTCGAGACCCTGCGCAAGCTGGACAAACCGATGCTGGTCACCGAGTTCCACTTCGGCTCTCGCGACCGCGGCCCGTTCTGGGGTGGCGTTGCCGAGGTCTACAAGGAGGAAGAGCGTGGCCCGGCTTATGCGCACTTCCTCGAAAAAGCCCTGGAAGAGCCGCAGATCGTCGGCGTGCACTGGTTCCAGTACCTCGACCAGCCGGTAACCGGGCGTTTGCTCGACGGCGAGAATGGTCACTTGGGCCTTGTGGCAATCACTGACCGGCCGTGGGACGGCTTCGTCAAGGCGGTGCGTACGGCCAACCTGGCCGTAGCACCGCTGGTGCTGGACGCCGCCAAGGCTGAGGCAACGCCTGCTAGCGAGGCGGTAACCGAGCCAGCACCAGCAGCTGAGCCCGCAGCCGCGCCCAAGCCATAATCACCCGCGCCAGGGCTGCCTGGCGCTGCCTTTGCAGGAGCAGTGTGTGCAGATTCAGGGTTACTTCGACCTCAAGTTCGAAGCCGTCAAAGACGCCTTTGCCGATTTTTTCGCTGATCCTCAGGAGCGAGGTGCCGCGCTCTGCGTGCAGGTCGGCGGCGAGACCGTGGTGGATATCTGGGCCGGTGTGGCCGACAAGGACGGCCAACAGGCTTGGCACAGCGATACCATCCTGAATCTGTTTTCCTGCACCAAGCCGTTCACTGCCGTCACGGCGTTGCAATTGGTCGCTGAAGGCAAGCTGGAGCTGGATGCTCCCGTGGCCCGTTACTGGCCCGAGTTCGCTGCCGCCGGCAAGGAACGCATCACCTTGCGACATCTGCTCAGCCATCAGGCCGGCCTGCCGGCGATCCGCGAGAGCCTGCCGGCCGAAGCGCTGTATGACTGGCAGACCATGACCAGCGCGCTGGCGGCCGAAGCGCCTTGGTGGGCACTCGGTGATGGGCACGGCTATGCGCCGATCACCTACGGCTGGCTGGTAGGCGAATTGTTACGACGCGTTGAGGGGCGTGGTCCGGGGGAGTCGATCGTCGCACGCACTGCCAAGCCGCTGGGGCTGGACTTCCATGTGGGCCTGGCTGATGAAGAATTTCACCGCGTGGCGACTATTACCCGTGGTAAGGGCAATGCCGGCGATGCGGCTGCGCAGCGGCTACTCAAGACCATGATGAGCGACGCCCAGGCGCTGACCACCCGAGCATTTGCCAACCCGCCGTCAATCATGACCAGCACCAACAAACCCGAGTGGCGGCGCATGCAGCAGCCCGCTGCCAACGGCCACGGTAACGCCCGTAGCCTCGCCGGTTTTTATAGCGGTTTGCTCGATGGCAGCCTGCTCGACAGCGAGCTGCTGGCAGAACTCACCCGCGAACACAGTGTCGGTGAGGACAGGACATTGCTGACCGCAACGCGTTTCGGTCTCGGCTGCATGCTCGACCAGCCCACCGTTGCCAATGCCACATACGGCATGGGGCCGGGCGCTTTTGGCCACCCTGGTGCAGGCGGCTCGACCGGCTTCGCCGACCCGCAGCGCGACGTTGCCGTAGGTTTCGTTACCAATAACCTGGGGCCGTTCGTCTTAATGGATCCGCGGGCACAGAAACTTGCAGGTATCTTATGCAAGTGTTTTTAAGAACCACGGCTAAACTCTTGCGCAGTATGGCTTTTAGCTTTTGATTCCGGGTTACCCGGGCGACCTCGACTGATTGGATGTGGATGACGATGCTTTCCTACAAGACTTGCGCACTGGCGCTTTGCGTACTGCTGACAGGTTGCTCCCTGTTCGACAAGAAGGAAGACCCGAAGCCGGCCCCGATGCCGCCGCCCGAGGTAACCCAGGCCTGGTTGGACGAGTACGAGCCGCTGGTACGTGAAGCGATCAAGGACAGCAACTTCGAACTGGAGCGTCGCGAAAACCTGCTGGTGGTCACCGCCCCGGTCAAGGGTTCGTTCAATCCGGATCGCCCTGGCATGTTGCTGCCAGTCACCCTGGGCCCGATCACTCGCGTTGCCAAGGTGCTGGAAAAAGACAGCAAGGTTGGCGTTCTGGTCCTGGGACACGCTGACAGCAGCGGCGCTCTGGAAACCAACCGTGAGCTGAGCCATGAGCGCGCCCGTGCCTTTACTGCCATTTTCCGTCTTAGCGGCCTGAAGCAGGATCGCCTGATGGTCAAGGGTATGGGCCCGGACATGCCACGTGCAGCCAACGACAGCGCCAATGGCCGTGAGCTCAATCGCCGTGTGGAAATCCTCCTGACTCGTCAGGACACCCTGCGCGCGCTGATCGCTCAATACAGCCAGCCGGCTGCGTCGGTCACTGCCGAAGCCACTGCGGTGGCCGTCGCCGACAAGCCAGCCGCCAAAGCTGATGCCAAGCCCGCTGCCAAGGCGGTGGCCAAGTCCTCCGCTAAACCTGCAGCCAAGCCAGCGGCTAAGCCAGCAGCCAAGGCCGTTGCCAAATCTGCTGACAAGCCAGCCGCGAAAGGCACCACCAAGCTGGCCGACGCCAAGAAAGTGATTGCTGCGGATCAAGCCAAATAAGTGCTACCCCGTTAAGCTAGGGTTTTTGTCGCTTCCGAGAGCCTTCTCATGACTCAGACCCTGGCTGACATGCGCCGTGATTACATCCGCGACGGCTTGAGTGAGGATCAGGCCCCACCTGAACCCCTCACCTTGTTCAAAAGCTGGTTCACCGACGCGGTGAACACTGAGCAACTGCCTGTAGAACCCAACGCCATGACCCTGGCGACCGTCGACGCCGACGGCCGTCCGCACTGCCGTGTATTGCTGCTCAAAGGCCTGGACGATCAGGGCTTCACCTTCTTCAGTAACTACCAGAGTGCCAAGGGCGAGCATCTGCTGGCGAACCCTTTTGCGGCGATGACTTTTTTCTGGCCGACACTGGAGCGCCAGGTTCGAATCGAAGGTCGCGTGGAGCGGGTATCGCCGGCAGAATCCAACGCCTATTTCCAGGTACGCCCGCTGGGCAGTCGCCTCGGTGCCTGGGCATCGCCACAGAGCCGGGTGATCCGTGATCGCGGCGAACTCGAAGGGTTGTTGGCCCAGGCCGAAAAACGCTTTGCCGACGAAGCGCCGGAGTGCCCGCCGCACTGGGGTGGATACCGCCTGCTGCCCGAACGCATCGAGTTTTGGCAGGGCCGAGCCAGCCGCCTGCACGACCGGCTCGACTATCGGCGTGACGGCGAAGCCTGGTTACGTCAGCGCCTGGCACCCTGAGTCCACCCAAACCCCATCGCTGATGCGGTGACCGGCATGTCGCCGCAACAGCCATTCTGCATACAATGGCGGCTTCCTTTACCGAGGCCGCGCCATGCTCGAACTCGACTCCACACTGGCCCAGCACATCGTTGATCGGGCGATGGCTATCTTGCCGTACAACATCAATGTGATGGACGCCCAGGGCATGATCATCGGCAGTGGTGATCCTGCACGCCTGCATACCCGCCATGAAGGGGCGCAACTGGTGCTGGCCAACCGTCGCGTGGTGGAAATCGACGAGCAGGCCGCTACGTGCCTGCGCGGTGTGCGCCCTGGGGTCAACCTGCCGTTGTTGCACGACGATGACCTGATTGGGGTGCTCGGCATTACCGGCGCACCGGAGGTGGTGCGGCCTTATGCCGAGCTGGTGCGCATGGCTGCCGAAATGCTGGTCGAGCAGCGCCAGTTGCAAGCCGAAAGGCATTGGCAGCGGCACCAGCTGGACGCCTGGTTGCGTCAGTTGTTCGACCCGGCGGTGCCGCTCAATACCCTGGCTGCAGATGCTGAGCGCCAGGGCCTGGCACTTGGCTGGCCGCGCCAGGTGTGCCTGTTGGAGCTGGACGAGCAGGGCGAGCCGCTCGGGCAGCAGGCCCGCCTGCTTGGAGCGTTGAGTGGCAAGAGCGAGTACTTGTGCGCACCGCTGGGCATGCGTGAACTACTCTGGTGCCGGCCACTGACCGCCAGCCGCGATGATGCCCACTGGCTGGAGAATGCCGATGAACGCGGCTGGGGCGTGAAGCGCCTGCTGATCAGCGACCCAGTGCAGTCGCTTGGGCAGCTGCGCCAGGCTTGCCTGGCGCTGCGCGATCTGCAGGCTTTCGCCCGAGCGCGCTATCCCGCATTACGTCTTGTCTCGTTGGAGGAGCATCGCCTGCCGACGCTGCTTCACTCTCAGCGCAACAGTTGGTTGCTGCAGGGCTGGCTGGCGCCCCTCAAGCACGTGTTGGCTCACGATGGCAACGGTGTGTTGCGCGAAACCCTGGAAGCCTGGTGCGCGCATGACGGTCAGGTGCAAAGTTGTGCCGCGGCGTTGGGTATTCATCGCAATACCTTGCGTTATCGCCTCGAACGCATCGCCGAACTCAGTGGTGTGGAACTGACGCGGCTGGACCGACGCTTGCAGCTTTCATTGGGATTGGGGCTGATAGAGCCGAACGGATAGCTATCCTCATGTTGCGCATGCACAGTAACTGCCGCCTGGTTTGCGTTGCTGATTGTGCGAGTGAACAGGGTGCCGATGCACGCCGCTGAGTGACAATGCGCAGCAGTAGCACCCACCATAACAACAATGAGGACACCGGCATGGCTCTGGTTCTGATCCTGGTCGCATTGATCGCGTTCATCGTGCTCTCGACCACCCGTCTCAAGCTCCACCCCTTTCTTGCACTGCTGGCAGCTGCCCTGATCGCTGGCTTTGCCTACCAGCTGCCTCATCAGGACATTCTCAAGACCATCGCCACCGGCTTTGGCGGCATCCTCGGCAATATCGGCATCGTGATCGTGCTGGGCACCATCATCGGCGTGATTCTCGAACGCAGCGGTGCGGCGATCACCATGGCGGAGACGGTGATCAAGCTGCTCGGCGAGCGCTTCCCGACGCTGACCATGTCGATCATCGGCTACCTGGTGTCGATTCCGGTGTTCTGTGACTCCGGGTACGTCATCCTCAACTCGCTGAAGAATGCATTGGCCGCGCGCATGAAAGTGTCGGTGGTGGCCATGAGCGTCGCTTTGGCGACAGGCCTGTACGCCACTCACACCTTTGTGCCGCCAACACCTGGGCCCATCGCCGCCGCTGGCAACCTGGGGCTTGAATCGAGCCTGGGGCTGGTGATTGCCGTCGGCCTGTTCGTCGCGATGGTCACCGCGTTGGCCGGCATGTTGTGGGCGAACCGTTTCGTCGGTAAGGACATCGCCCTGGTAGACGACGGTACACCGCTGCCCAGCAGCGAAGATTTTGCCGATTTGCGCGCCAAATACGGTCAGTTGCCCAGCGCGATGCAGGCCTTCTCGCCAATTTTCCTGCCGATCCTGCTCATCTGCCTCGGCTCGATCGCAGCATTCCCGAGCAAACCCTTCGGTGAGGGTGATGTGTTTGCCGTGCTGCGCTTTTGCGGGCAGCCAGTGATCGCCCTGTTGTTCGGCCTGCTCCTGGCCTGCACCTTGCTCAAGGGCAACGGCAAGCGTCAGGCCCTGCATGACCGGGTCGCCGAAGGCATCGTTTCCGCCGCCCCGATCCTGCTCATCACCGGTGCAGGCGGAGCGTTCGGCGCGGTACTGAGCGCATCGCCACTGGGCGGTTTCCTGGGTAGCACGCTGTCGGGCCTGGGCGTCGGTCTGTTCATGCCGTTCCTCGTTGCTGCTGCACTCAAGACGGCTCAGGGGTCGAGCACAGTGGCACTGGTGACCACCTCGGCGATGGTTGCCCCGCTGATGGCGCAGCTTGGCCTGGATAGCGAGATGGGGCGTGTACTCACCGTGATGGCTATCGGCTCGGGTGCGATGACCGTTTCGCATGCCAACGACAGTTTCTTCTGGGTGGTTACCCAGTTCAGCCGCATGCCGGTAGCCGTCGCTTACCGCGCGCAGACCGTGGCCACCCTGATTCAGGGCGTGGTCGGCATGCTTACCGTCTGGCTGCTCAGCCTGGTACTGCTGTAAGCCGTTTCTCTTGGGGGCGCCCGCGGGCGCCCCGCCGTTTTCGAGGTCGCCTCCATGAAAATCGTCATTGCTCCTGATTCGTTCAAGGAGAGCCTGAGTGCGCCTGAGGTTGCTCAGGCCATTGCCCGCGGCTGGCTCGCCGTCTACCCGGATGCCGAAATCGCCTTGTGCCCGATGGCCGACGGCGGTGAAGGCACTGTGGATGCGGTGCTGGCGGCCACTGGCGGCGAACGCCGTGAATTGACTGTACAGGGCCCCTTGGCCACGCAGGTACAGGCCCACTGGGGATGGCTGGGAGATGGCACGGCAGTCATCGAGATGGCCGCTGCCAGCGGCCTGCACTGGGTGCCGAGCGCACAGCGTGATGCTCGCGTAACCAGCAGTTACGGCACTGGAGAGTTGATTCGGGCAGCGCTGGATGCCGGCGCCACGCGAATCATTCTCGGCCTCGGCGGCAGTGCCACCAACGATGGCGGCAGCGGCCTGTTGCGCGCGCTCGGCGCACGCTTTCTCGACGCCGGCGGCAACGAGTTGCGGCCTGGCGGGGCGGCACTGGCCAAGTTGCAGCGCGTCGATCTCAGTGCACTCGATGCTCGTTTGCACGACGTACAGGTTGATGTGGCTGCAGACGTCGACAATCCGCTGTGTGGCCCCCGAGGCGCCTCAGCGGTGTTCGGGCCGCAGAAGGGTGCCAACCCTGCGCAAGTCGAGGAGCTGGATGCTGCGCTCGCGCGCATGGCCGAAGTGGTCAGCGAGGCGCTGGGCGAAGATTTCAGCAATTTCCCAGGCGTGGGGGCGGCCGGTGGGCTGGGCTTTGCCGCCAAAGCGTTCTTCGATGCCCGCTTTCGTCCGGGTGTCGAGCTAGTAGCAGAACTTTCCGGGCTGGCCGAGGCTGTTGCTGGCGCGGATCTGGTCATTACCGGTGAGGGCCGGCTGGACGCCCAGAGTCTGCATGGCAAAACCCCGGTTGGTGTGGCGCGGGTAGCGCAGGCGCAGGGCGTTCCGGTGGTTGCTCTGGCCGGCAGTCTGGGCGATGGCTATCAGCAGGTGCGCGAGGCAGGTATCGAGGCAGCGTTCAGCCTGGCGCCCGGGCCGATCAGCCTCGAGTACGCGTGCGCTCACGCCGCCGAAGAACTGGAGGCGCGGGCCGCTGATCTCGCCCGATTCTGGCGCGTGGCACAGGCGGCAAGAAGCTGATCACAGTGCCATATGGTGCCTTCTCATGCGGCTCGATGCTGGCTGTTGGTCGCTAGTGTGCACTGCGTCGGGATGGCGACAATCGGGTTTCGGCGCTGCCTATACTCGCTGGTGCGTGTGACGTTGCCGAAGCGCAATGCTGTACCGTTTCTGAACGAGCGGTGCAATTTGCGCATTCTGAATGAGCGTCCTGCTTACCGTGCTGTCATAGCGTTATCAGTCCACGTCTGGAGAATCGTCATGCATAAACTTGGTATTTTCGTTGTCCTGTTTGCCGCAGCGACTCTCACTCTCGGCGGCTGCGCATCGAGTCTGACTGGCGACAGCTATTCGCGTGATGAAGCACGCGCGGTACAGACCGTTCGCATGGGCACCATCGAATCTCTGCGCCCGGTCAAAATCGAGGGCACCAAGACGCCGATCGGTGGCGGTGCCGGTGCCGTGATCGGCGGTGTGGCAGGCAGTGGCGTCGGTGGCGGGCGTGGCTCGGCCGTCGCGGCGGTGATCGGTGCCGTGGCAGGTGGCCTGCTGGGCGCTGCGACCGAAGAAGGCATCACGCGTACCCAAGGTGTGGAAATCACCGTCCGTGAAGACGACGGCAGCATGCGCGCTTATGTGCAGGCAGTCGAAGAGAATCAGGTCTTCCGCGTCGGCGAGCGAGTACGCATCATGACGGTGAACGGCACCAGCCGCGTCACCCATTGATGGGGTGCTGACGGAACCAGCGTTTCGTTTGCAGTCGCTAGGAAAGGTCGGGCCAGTTCGCTGGTCCGGCCTTTTTTTGGAGCAATTGAGCGGACCGTTGCGTAAGGTGCGGCTTTGCGGCGCAGGGCAGGGATAGCTTTCGTAATAATTCTATCCATGACGCGTGGTCGATAGTTAAGCATAATCGACGGCGTTTTCCCGGCAGGTGCCAGCCGCGGTCCGTGAGCAGAAAAACAAGTCGAACGCCTCTGTTGTTTCGCCAGTCAGTAGACCGGGCTGCACCGCGTGCGGATACTTGGTCTTGACGCTGCGACTGGTGGTTCCACCGCCTGCAGGATTGGGTTTACGCAACTACCGCAGGGATCGGCCCGGACGCCTGGCGACCGGCCTTCTGACACACACTAACTGGCCGTCCAGTTGAATGACGGGCTTGTACAAGGGGTTTAGTGTATGGCGCTTGCGCTGATCATCGCCTTACCATTTCTGGGCATCATCCTGCCGTTATTGGCCGACCGTATGGGCCGCTCGCTGTGTGCGCTGGGCGCTGCGCTCGGCCCGGCGGCGGCTCTCGTGCTGCTGTGGCTGGAGCAACCGGCCGTATTCGCCGGTGAGGTGCAGACCGTTCGCTATCCGTGGCTGACGAATCTCGGCCTGGACCTGAGCTTGCGGCTGGATGGCCTCGGGTTCATGTTCGCCCTGATGATTCTCGGCATCGGTCTGCTGGTCATTCTTTACGCTCGTTATTACCTGGCCAAACAGGAGCCGATGGGGCGCTTCTTCGCCTATCTGCTGTTGTTCATGGGCTCCATGCTCGGTGTGGTGCTCTCCGAGAACCTGCTGCTGATGCTGATGTTCTGGGAGCTGACCAGTCTGTCTTCCTTCCTGCTGATCGGTTTCTGGAGCGGCAGTTCCGATGCGCGCCGTGGCGCGCGCATGGCACTGACGGTGACCGGTGGCGGCGGCTTGGCGCTGCTGGCAGGTATTCTTCTGCTCGGCAACATCGCTGGCAGCTTCGAGCTGAGCCAGGTGCTGGAGGCGGGCGATGTAATCCGCGCCCATTCGCTGTACCCGCTGACCTTGATCCTGATTCTGCTCGGCGTCTTCACCAAGTCCGCGCAGTTCCCGTTCCACTTCTGGTTGCCGCAAGCCATGTCGGCGCCCACACCGGTATCGGCTTACCTGCACTCGGCAACCATGGTCAAGGCCGGGGTGTTTCTGCTGGCGCGTCTTTATCCGGCGCTGTCCGGTACGGACTGGTGGTTCTACCTGGTCAGCATGACCGGTATGGCGACGCTGCTGTTCGGTGCCGGCATGGCGCTGTTCCAGCATGACCTCAAGGGCTTGCTGGCGTATTCAACCATCAGTCACCTGGGCCTGATTACGTTGCTGTTTGGCTTGGACACGACCATGGGCACGGTCGCTGCTCTGTTCCACATCATCAACCACGCGACCTTCAAGGCGTCGCTGTTTATGGCGGCGGGGATCATCGACCACGAAACCGGCAGCCGCGACATGCGCAAGATCGCCGGGTTATGGAAGTACATGCCGCATACCGCGGTGCTAGCCATGGTGGCAGCGTCCGCCATGGCTGGCGTGCCGCTGCTCAATGGCTTCCTCAGCAAGGAGATGTTCTTCAGCGAAACCCTCAATCAGGACCTGTTGGGCATTTTCAACTGGATGATCCCGGCCGCCGCGACCCTGGCCGGTGTCTTCTCGGTAGCCTATTCGCTGCGCTTCATTCACGACGTGTTCTTCAACGGCGAGCCGAAAGACCTGCCCAAGTACCCGCCTCATGAGCCGCCGCGCTACATGAAGATACCGGTTGAAGTGCTGGTGTTCATTTGCCTGCTGGTAGGCGTGGTTCCGGCTTATACGGTAGCGCCGCTGCTGGCCTCGGCGGTATCTGCGACCCTCGACGGTCACGTGCCGGAATACAGCCTGGCGATCTGGCACGGCTTCAATCTGCCGCTGATGATGAGCTTCATCGCATTACTCGGCGGTATCGTCGTGTACCTGTGCCGTGAGCCGCTGTTCCGTTGGTACAACGGTCTGCCGTCGGTCAATTCGCTCGAGGTATTCGAACGTTGCGTCACCGGTTTGGCGAAAGGCGCTCGTAAGCTGACGCGCCTGCTGGAAAGCGGTTCGTTGCAGCGCTATATAGCCCTGCTGCTGTTCAGCGCGCTGCTGTTGCTGACCATAGCGCTGTCGTCGCTGAAGAGGCTTCGCGGTGAGGTTCCACTGTCGCCTATGGATGGCATCACCGCGTTCGGCATGGCAGTGCTCTGCGTGATGGCGGTGTTAACCGTGGTGTTCCATCGCAACCGCTTGAAGGCCCTGATGATTCTCAGCTGCGCCGGGCTGATGGTGGCGCTGGGCTTTGCACGCTACTCCGCGCCTGATCTGGCACTGACTCAGCTGTCAATCGAAGTGGTAACCATCATTCTGCTCGTGCTGGCGCTGTTCTTCATGCCGGACCGCACGCCCATGGAATCCAGTAGCCTGCGTGGTTTGCGTGATTTCATGTTGGCGGGGGGCGCAGGCATCGTGGTGGCGCTGTTGACCTACGCGATCATGACCCGTCCGTACGACAGCATCTCCTCGTTCTTCCTGGAGAACAGTGTCAGCGGAGGTGGCGGCACCAACGTGGTGAACGTCATTCTGGTCGACTTCCGTGGCTTCGATACCTTGGGCGAGATCTGCGTATTGGCGATCGCCGCCGTGGGTATCTACGGGCTGCTGTCGGGCCTGCATCTGCCGCATCCGCGCACCGATGCCAACGGCAAGGAGTGGTCGCGCGACGCCCATCCGATGATTCTCGACAATATCGCTCGCGTGCTTTTGCCAATGGCGCTGCTGGTGTCGGCCTTCATTTTCCTGCGCGGGCACAACTTGCCCGGTGGCGGATTCATTGCCGGGCTGATCACCGCCGTGGCGTTGATTCTGCAATACGTCGCCCATGGTGTGGAGTGGACACAGCGCCGCCTGCCATTCAGCTTCCACAGCCTGGCCGGTTTGGGGGTGATGATCGCGGCATTGACCGGCCTGGGCAGTTTTGTCTTCGGCGCACCGTTCCTGACCTCCGCGTTCAATCATTTCCACCTGCCGCTGATTGGTGAGTTCGAGCTGGCCACGGCGCTGCTTTTCGACCTTGGCGTGTACCTGGCAGTCGTCGGAGCGACATTGCTGATCCTGTCCAATATCGGCCATGTCAGTCAGGACGAATCCAGCAAGGAGGTATTTTGATGGAAGCGTTATTCGCCATTACCCTGGGCGTGCTCACGTCCAGCGGCGTCTATCTGCTGATGCGCGCACGCATCTATCCGGTGGTGATGGGGCTGACCCTCATTTCCTATGCAGTGAACCTGTTTCTGTTCGGCATGGGCCGCCTAGGCACCGGCGTGCCGGCGGTGATCGGCAAAAGCAGTGAATACGGGGATCCGCTTCCTCAGGCGTTGGTGCTGACCGCCATCGTCATTGGTTTTGCCATGACCGCTTTCGTGGTGGTGCTGTCCTTGCGGGCACTCGGTGAGTTGAGTACCGATCATGTGGACGGCGAGGAACCACGCTGATGAATCATGGGGTAATTCTGCCGATCCTGCTGCCGCTGTTCGCTGGCAGCCTGCTGTTGATCCTTTCGCGACTGTCGATGACCGGCAAACGCTGGATATCGATGTGCTCGACCCTGGCTTTGCTGCCGCTGAGTGTATGGCTGTTGCTGCAGGCCAACACCGGCGTGCTGCATGTCTATGCCCTGGGCAATTGGCAGGCGCCGTTCGGTATCGTGCTGGTGCTCGACCGACTCGCGGCGCTGATGTTGGTCGTGACCGCGGTGCTGGCTACGTTCGCTGCGCTGTACGCCATTCGGGGCGACGATGAGCGCGGGCCGAACTTTCATGCCTTGCTGCAATTCCAGTTGCTGGGCATCAACGGCGCCTTTCTGACCGGCGATCTGTTCAACCTCTTCGTGTTCTTCGAGATTCTGCTGATCGCCTCGTACTCGCTGCTGGTGTACGGCGGCGGGCCGAAGCGCGTCAAGGCCGGGATGCACTATGTGGTCCTCAATCTGGTCGCTTCGTCGCTGTTCTTGATTGGCGTCGGCACGCTCTATGGGTTGCTGGGTACGTTGAACATGGCTGATCTGGCGGTGAAAATCGCCGCCGCGGATGTCGAGCGGCAGCCGCTGATCGCAGCGGCTGGCTATCTGCTGCTGATCGTGTTCGGCCTCAAGGGCGCCATTCTGCCGCTGTACTTCTGGCTTCCCAGTGCCTATGCCTCCGCCACGGCGCCCGTAGCGGCGCTGTTCGCAATCATGACCAAGGTCGGCCTGTATGCGGTGATCCGCGTCTTCACGCTGATGTTTGGCAGCGAGGCCGGTGGCCTTGCTCACCTGGTCGATGAACTGCTCTGGCCATTGGCGATGCTCACGTTGGCCGTTGGCGCTGCTGGTGCGTTGGCGATGCGCAGCCTCGAGCGAGTGATCGGCTACCTGGTCATCGTGTCGGTCGGCACATTGCTGGCGGGTGTGGCGATCGCCACGCCAGAAAGCCTGGCAGCGGCGTTGTTCTATCTGGTGCACAGCACCTGGGTGTGCGGCGGGCTGTTCTTGCTGGCCGACGTGGTGGCCCGCCAGCGCGGCGAACTGCGCGGCCGGCTGCGCGGCCGGCTGCGCGAGGGTCCCCGTTTGCTGCAACCCTTGCTACTCGGCTCGTTATTTTTCATGGCCGCTATCTCAGTGGCCGGGCTGCCGCCATTTTCCGGCTTCCTCGGCAAGCTGATGCTGTTGCGCTCGGCGCAGACCGGCGAGCAGATGCTGGTGTTGTGGCCGGTGGTGCTGATCGCTGGGCTGGTAATGGTCATCGCCCTTGGCCGCGCCGGCAGCACGCTGTTCTGGCGCTCGGCGCCTGAATCGGCGGCAGACGCCGAGTCCGACTGGGTCAGAATCCTCGTCGTGATTGGCCTCCTGGCGTTTAGCCCGTTGCTGGTGGTGGCCGCTCAGCCAGTGCAGGAATACATGCAGGCGACGGCGCAACAGCTGCTGAATCTGCAGCCCTATCTGCAAATCGTGCGTGGAGGTGAGGCATGAGTCGCTCTCGCTGGTTGCCTCACCCCATGCTCACCCTGATGCTGACAGTGATCTGGCTGCTATTGGTCAATACACCCAGTGTCGCGCATTTGCTATTGGGCGCGTTCCTGGGCTGGGGCATTGCCCTGCTATGCCGGGGCTTCATGGTCGATCTGCCGCGCCTGAAGCGTCCGCTGTTGCTGCTGCGCTATGTCCTGATGGTGCTGTGGGACATCCTGCGTGCCAATATCAGCGTGGCAAAGCTGGTACTCGGACGCATTGAAAAGCTGCAACCGGCGTTCGTCGAAGTGCCTATCGACATCGAGAATGAATTCATCCTGTCGGTGCTTGCGTGCATTCTGTCTCTCACGCCAGGCACCGTGTCCTCCGGTCTCAGCGCGGATCACAAAACCCTGCTGTTGCACGTTCTTGATGTCGATGACGCCGAGGCCCTGATCGACCAGGTGAAATCGCGCTACGAGGCACCGCTGATGGAGATCTTCCAATGCTCGAATACGTGATTCTTCTGTGCATGGCGATAATGAGTGTCGCCACACTGCTGAACGTGATCAGCCTGCTGCGCGGGCCCGACATGCCGGATCGAGTGCTGGCGCTCGATACGCTGTATATCAATGCGCTCGCGTTGCTGGTGTTGTTCGGCATCTGGCTGGAGTCGGATCTGTTTTTCGAGGCGGCGCTGCTGATCGCCATCATGGGTTTCGTCGGCACTGTTGCAGTGGGCAAACATATGCTGCACGGCGACATCATCGACTGACTGGAGATTCATCATGGCATTCTGGATCGAAGCACTGGTCGCCTTTTTCCTGCTTGTGGGCTGTATCTTCGCGTTGATCGGCGCGATCGGTCTGTATCGCCTGCCGGACTTTTTCACCCGCTTGCACGGCCCTACCAAGGCGACAACGCTTGGAGTGGGCAGCATGGTCGCCGCCTCGATGATTTTTTTCGGCAATCTGGGCAACGGCCTGAGCCTTCATGAGTTGCTGATCACCCTGTTCCTGTTCATCACCGCGCCGGTCAGTGCTCACATGCTGGCCAAGTCGGCGATGCAACAGAAGGTCAAACTGCTCGATCGCACCCGCGGGCGCCCCTGGGATTCCTGAACTGAGCGGCAGACTGCCTCAGCGAATGTGCCTGTCGCCAGACAGGTATCACTCATAGACTGCATCGCGTGTTCGTTTGCCATGAGGGCTTCACCGATGCAGTGGCAATCCCGCGCGGCCACCGCCGCTGATGTCGACGCGCTTTGTGCGCTGATTTTCGAACATGGCGCCAATCCCTGGAATCACCTGCCGCGTGCAGAGGTCCTGGCCCACCTTCACGGTATTGGCGATGGCAGCACGCGCGCCGTGCTGGCGGAAGAAGAGGGCAGGCTGCTGGGGTTTGTCAGCCATGTACGCACCACCTGGTTTCATGAATACCAACCGTTGGGCCGCCAGGATGATGCGCACGCCTACGTCTGCGAGGCGGTGATCCATCGCGACATGGCCGGGCGTGGTCTTGGCTCGGAGTTGCTGAGACAGGTGGTGGCGGCCATCCACGCCGATGGACTCGACGACATCTACATCGACCGTCACGAAGAAAACGCCGCGTCGGCAGGCATGATGCGCAAGGCAGGCTTCGTCGAAATCAGCACCTACGACGATGCCGAGCGCCGGCCCAATGGGTCGCGGCGCACCACCCTATGCCGCTGGCAGACGCCGGTGGGTCAGCCCGGCTGACCCTGCAGCAGAGCGCGGGCCAGCCCTTCTGCGACGCGGATACCGTCGACGCCCGCCGAAAGAATGCCGCCGGCATAACCTGCACCTTCTCCGGCCGGGAACAGCCCGCGCACGTTGAGGCTTTGTAGGTCCTCGCCCCGGGTGATGCGCAGCGGAGAGGAGGTGCGCGTCTCGATGCCGGTGAGTACTGCATCGTGCAGGTCGAAACCTTTGATCTGCTTGCCGAAGGCCGGCAGCGCCTCACGGATAGCCTCGATGGCGAAGTCCGGCAGTGACGGCGCCAGGTCACCCAGCTTTATTCCGGGCTTGTAGGAAGGCTCGACACTGCCCAGCGCGGTGCTCGGCTTGCCGGCAATGAAGTCGCCAACCAGTTGGCCTGGCGCTTCGTAGTTGCTGCCGCCCAGCACGTAAGCGAGCGATTCCAGACGCTCCTGCAGTTCGACGCCCGCCAGCGGGCTACCGGGGTAGTCCTGCTCTGGCGTGATGCCGACGACGATACCGGCGTTGGCGTTACGCTCATTGCGCGAGTACTGGCTCATGCCGTTGGTTACCACGCGGTGCGGCTCGCTGGTGGCGGCGACCACAGTGCCGCCTGGGCACATGCAGAAGCTGTACACCGAGCGACCGTTCTTGGCGTGGTGCACCAGCTTGTAGTCGGCGGCGCCGATCTTCGGATGCCCGGCGTACTTGCCGAGGCGGGCGCGGTCGATCAGCGATTGCGGATGCTCGATACGGAAGCCCACCGAGAACGGCTTGGCTTCCATGAACACGCCGCGCTTGTGTAGTGCGCGGAAGGTGTCACGCGAGCTGTGGCCGAGGGCCAGAATCACGTGGCGGCTGTGGATCTGCTCGCCGCTTTCCAGCTCTACGCCGACCAGTTGGCCGTCTTCGATGAGCACGTCGCTGACGCGCTGCTGGAAGCGCACTTCACCGCCCAACGCCTTGATCTCTTCGCGCATGGTGGCGACCACGCCGGTCAGGCGAAAGGTGCCGATGTGCGGCTTGCTGACATACATGATTTCGTCCGGTGCACCGGCCTTTACGAATTCTTCCAGCACCTTGCGGCCGTAGTGGTTGGGGTCCTTGATCTGGCTGTACAGCTTGCCATCGGAAAAGGTCCCCGCGCCGCCCTCGCCGAACTGCACGTTGGACTCAGGATCGAGCACGTTCTTGCGCCACAGGCCCCAGGTGTCTTTGGTGCGCTGGCGCACTTCCTTGCCCCGTTCCAGCACGATCGGCCTGAGTCCCATCTGCGCCAGCAGCAGAGCGGCAAAGATGCCGCACGGGCCGAAGCCGATCACCAGCGGGCGCTGTGCCGGCTGCTGCTCGGCAGCGATGGTCAGCGGCTTGTAGCGCACGTCCGGGGCGACGCCAAGGTTGCGGTCATTGTTCAGGCGCGCCAGCAGCGCGGCTTCGTCACGCACGCTGAAGTCGAGGGTGTAGATAAAGGGCATGTCACCGAACTTCTTGCGCGCATCGTAGCTGCGCTTGAACACGCTGAGCTCGAGCAGCTCGCTGTCGTCGATACCCAGGCGCTCTACGAGTGCAGGGCGAATGGCATCGTCCGCGTGGTCGAGGGGCAGTTTCAGTTCGGTGATGCGCAGCATGTCGGTCTACCTTTCAGGGCCGGAGGTCACCCGGCAGCTTTTCGAGGGCGGCGATTATGGCCGAAAAATCCGCACGAGGCTGCAGTTCAGGCTGCGCAGTCGACGGGCAGAGCCGAGATGAAGTGTGTCACTTGTTGGATCAGGTGCGTCATTGCCAGACCTCACCGGCGCAAAGGACTCTCGCATGCAATCGCAAAGGATGCTTTCCATCGGCTATCTGGCTGGCCTCATCACACCGCTCTGGCTGACGTTGGGCGTGGCCTTGGCCGGTGCGCTTTATCCCGGCTATAGCCATCTAGACCACGCCATGAGCCTGCTTGGCGCTCACGGTGCACCTACCCAGAGCCTGTCACCGCTGATCAATAACTTCCCGCTGGGCGCGTTGTTCATGGTCTTCGGCGTCGCCGTTGCGCTGAGTTTCGACAATCGCTGGGCGCGCTTGAGTGGCATTCTGATCGTCGTGCATGGCCTGGGCAGCTTCGGTACTGGTTACTTTTCCTGTGATGCAGGCTGCGCGCCAGAGAGCCCGTCGGCCAGCCAGAATCTGCATAACCTCGCAGGGCTGGCCATGGCGCTCAGCCTGCTGCTGGCCAGTGCGCTGTGGGTTTACCTGGGACGTCGTCTGCTCGGCTCACGCGGTTTTTCCTGGCTGTCGCTGCTGTGCACGTTGCTGGTGCTCGGCACCTTGCCGTTGATGGCCGGGGCGCTGGAAAGCGGTCATGGGTTCGGCCTTTACCAACGCATCAATTACGGCGCATCGCTTTTATGGGTGGCTGCGCTGGCGCTGATGTTGTTGCGGCGCGAACGTATTCAGCGAGTGCCCAACCACCCCTGACGCTGCTCGCTATTCAGAAAGGTCCAGGCCACGAAGCGGCTCTGCTTCTGGCCCTGGCTCATTTCCACCGTACGGGTTTCCAGCGCGCCGGCCTTCTTGAGTGCGGCGTACACGCCCGGCAGGTTGCCGGATTTGGAAATCAGCGTGCTGAACCACAGCACCTGTTCAGCATGTTCGGCGCTCTCGCGAATCAGTCGGGAGGCGAACGCCGCTTCACCGCCGGGGCACCACAGCTCGGCTGCCTGGCCGCCGAAGTTCAGCACCGGCAACTTGCGCTTGGGATCGAGCTTGCCCAGATTGCGCCATTTGCGTTTGCTGCCGCTGGTGGCTTCGTCAGCCGAGGCGTGAAAGGGCGGGTTGCAGATCGTGAGGGCAAAACGCTCACCAAGCTGCAACAAGCCCGTGAAAACGTGTCGCGCGTCGGGCTGCAGGCGCAACTCGATCTGCTCGCTCAGGCCAGGATTGGATTGCACGATGGCCCTGGCCGACGCGATGGCCTGCGGCGCGATGTCTGCACCAACGAACCGCCAGCCGTATTCACAGGTGCCCAGCAGCGGGTAGATGCAGTTGGCGCCCACGCCGATGTCCAGTGCCTGTACCCCGGCGCCCCTGGGGATTTCACCGCCGTTGTCGCTGGCCAGCAGGTCCGCCAGGTAGTGCAAATAGTCCGCGCGCCCCGGAATCGGCGGGCACAGATAGTCCGCCGGGATGTCCCAGTGCGCGATGCCGTAGAACTGCTTGAGCAGGGCGCGGTTGAAGACCTTCACCGCCGCCGGGTTGGCGAAGTCGATACTCTGGTTACCGTACGGATTGATGATCACGAACGCCGCCAGCTCCGGGCTGGCTTTGATCAGCGCCGGGAAGTCGTAGCGCCCTTGGTGGCGGTTGCGCGGATGCAGCTGACCTTTGTCAGTCGGCGAGGCAGGCGGTTTCGGCGGGCGTTTGGCAGGCATGCTGATGGATCACACAAAGGGCGGTGGGACATTTTCCCACAGCCGTCCGTGACGTGCTTGCCGGCTTTGCTGCGGTGCGCTGGAAAGCTGCGGCGGCCACGATTGGCGTTCGGCGGCGCACTGACCCAGGTCAAGGGTGCGCCGCCTGCCCAGCTCTAGACTGGCGCGATCTATGGATATGACAGGGAGGCCGACATGGCCTATCTCAATTGGAGCGATGACCTGAACACAGGGATCGCGGTGATCGATGGTCAGCACCGGCGCATCGTCGACATGATCAACGAGCTATATGTCGCGCAACAGAAGAGTTCACGCGAGGGCGTGGCCCAGGTGATCGAGGAGCTGGTGGACTACACCACCTCGCACTTCGCTTTCGAGGAGGCGATGCTCGAAGAGGCCGGCTACGTGTTCACCAAGGCCCACAAGCGGGTGCACGACATTTTCATCAAGCGGGTCGACGACTACCGCACGCGCTTCAAACAGGGCGAGGACGTCTGCGATGAATTGCGCAGCCTGCTCGGGCGTTGGCTGTTCGGCCATATTCGCAATGACGACCAGAACTACGTGGCGGCCGTTACCGAAAACCTGCGTCGCCTGGCCGCCGACAAGACCGAAGACGGCTGGCTGAGTCGCGCCAAACGGCGCTTCTTTCGCGCGGCATAGCGGGTGTTTCAAGGCGAGAGCGGACGTAGGGTGGATCGGGGCGCGTAGCTGACGCTCTTTTCATCCACCATTGCGATCGCAGAGCGGTGGACGGGTCGGGCCGCGTAGATGAGGCGTCGTCCACCCTACGACTGTGGGAGCGGGCCGTGCCCGCGATTCGCGTGCATGAACAACTGGGCGTCCCCGCCCGCTCCCACCATTCGTAGGTTACGCATCATCTGCGCGCATCCCAGGTAGACGTAGGGTGGATGGCGCTTTTTTCATCCACCATTGCGATCGTAAAGCGGTGGACGGATGAAGCGTCGTCCACCCTACGCCTAGAGCCCCTCCCGCGATCGTGAACGGCCGCTCCCGCCACCAACCCGCCGTTGTTCCTTACGTTGATCTAGAGCGGGAATATCCACGGCACCATCACCACGCTGACGATCATCACCAGCACGGTGAACGGCACGCCGATGCGCACGAAGTCGCCGAAACGATATTGGCCCGGTCCCAGCACCAGGGTGTTCACCGGTGAGGAGATCGGTGTCATGAAGGCGGCCGAGGCGGCCAGCGCCACGGTCATCGCGAAGGGTACGGGGGAGGCACCCAATGCTTGGGCGGTGGCGATCGCTACCGGAGCCATCAGCACCGCAGTGGCGGTGTTGGAGATGAACAGGCCTATCAGTGCGGTAACAGTGAACAGGCTTGCGAGGATCACCCGCGGCCCGGACTCGCCCAGCGCGCCGACCAGGCCGTTGACCGCCAGGTCGATACCGCCGGTTTTCTGCAGGGCCAGGGCGAAGGGCAGCATGCCGACGATAAGAATCAGGCTTGGCCAGTGGATCGACCGGTAGGCGCTGGTCATGTCGATGCAGCGGAAGGCGCCCATCAGCAGGCAGCCGATCAGCGCGGCCATCACGTTGGGCACCAGCCCGCTGATCATCAGCCCGACCATTACCATCAGGCTTAGCAGGGCATGGGGCGCCTTGCTGGCGGCAGGCGCCACTTCATCGACCTCGGCCGGCAGGCTGAGCACCAGAAAGTCGCGGTTGAGGCTTTGCAGGTGGTGGATCCGCTTCCAGCTACCGGCCACCAAGAGCGTGTCGGCGTGGGTCAGCTTCTCGTCCACCAGCAGGCCTTCCAGCGCCTGGCCATGGCGACGCAGACCGACCACGTTGAGCTTGTAGCGGCTGCGCAGGCCAAGTTCCTGGATGGTCTTGCCCGGCAAATGTGATTCCGGCGGCAGGGCCACTTCGGCCAAGCCGAGCTCGTGGGAATGCACGCTGTAGTAGGAGTTGCGCAACGGCAGGGCTTCCAGGCCAAGTTCGTCATAGGCGCCGAGCAGGGCGATGGCCGGGCTGGCCAGGTCAACCAGCAGCACGTCACCAGGCTGCACCTGGGTATTGCCGGTGGCCATCAGCAGCAGGGTGCGAAACTGCCGCTGGCGCTCCACGGCGATCACATTGATGCCGTATTGCGAACGCAGTTTCAGTTCATCCAGTGCCTGATTGGCCAGAGGGGAGTCGGCGCGTACCTGCAAGCGCCGTTCGCGCTCACTGAGCCGGTAACTCTGGGCCAGATCGGCCAGGGTCAGGCGCGGCGGCGCGGTCTCGTCACCGCTATCGTCGCGTTGCAGCCAGCGCCGGGTGGCGAGCATGTACAGCACGCCGAGTACCAGTACGGTAAGGCCGATTGGTGTGAAGCTGAAGAAGTCGAAGCCCGGCAGGCCGGCGCGCAGCAGCTCGCTGTGCACCACCATGTTCGGCGGCGTGGCCACCAGGGTGAGCATGCCGCTGATCAGTCCGGCAAACGCCAGCGGCATCATCAGCCGGCCCGGTGCGATCTTCAGGCGTGCGGCCACACCAAGCACCACCGGGATAAAGATCGCCACGACACCGGTCGAACTCATCACCGAGCCGAGCCCGGCGACCGCCACCATGAGCAGCACCAAGAGGCGTGTTTCGCTGCTGCCAGCCTTGGCCACCAACCAGTCGCCGAGGCGATAGGCGATGCCGGTGCGCACCAGCCCCTCGCCAATCACGAACAGCGCGGCGATGAGGATTACGCTGGGGTCGCTGAAGCCGGCAAGGGTCTCCTGAATGCTGAGCACGCCGGTCAGCGGCAAGGCGACGAGAATCATCAGCGCGACCACGTCCATGCGTGGTTTGTCGAGAATGAACAGCACCACGGCGGTGAACAACAGGCCGAGCACCATGAGTAATTCGTAGGTCATTCTGGCTCCTTGTCAAGGAAGTTTCAGCGCCCGTTTAAAGGCTCGCGAGCGATAACAGTACGAGGCCCAGGCGGCTTCGCGAAAGAGGCGAGGTAGCGGAGTTCACAGGTATAAGTGAGCATTACCGCTTCGCGTCTGGCAGCACTAGTGTGTGTTTGAGCACGTGGTTGCCAAGTCTGCTGTTAACGCCGCAGTGTCGATAAGCAGCAGACGTTGGGAGTTTCTCAGGGATAGCCGAGTACTGCCTTGATCTGCTGCAGGTTGGCGGCGATCCAGTGCTTGTCGATGGCGCCCCAGTCGCGGATCAGGTAACGCCCGGCGTTGTTGCGTTCGCCATCCTGCTGCTGGAATTCGCAATGGATATCCAGCTCTTCCAGCGCAGTGAGGGTGTCCTGGGCGGTACGTCGTGGCATGCCGGTGGCGGCAATCAACGCCGGCACGCTATCGGCCGTGCCGCTGTCGATCAGCCAGGCAACGTAGAGGCGGCGGTAGAAGCTGGTTTTGGTCTTGCTTACGTCCATGCAGGTTGTCCGTGTTGGGCCAGGGTAGGGCGACTATAGCAGCGCTGACGGCGCGGCCCTACGCAGCGGGACAACCCGCCAGCCGCGCGCAAACGCGGCTGGGCATTCATCTTCATCAACCGGCCAGTTGCACCAGCGCAACGTACGTACCGGCGCCAGCAAGATAACCGAGGAAGGCCAGGCCGGTGATGCGCTTGAGGTACCAGATGAAGTTGATCTTCTCCATGCCCATGGCCGCAACGCCTGCCGCCGAGCCGATGATCAGGCAACTACCGCCTGTGCCGGCGCAGTAGGCGAGCATCTCCCAGAAATTGCCGTTGATGACGAATTTGCTAAGCCAGGGCAGCTCGTCGACGTCGGCGAGGCTGAGCATCTCGGGGGTAACCAGCGGGTACATCTTCATGGCGCCCGCCACCATTGGCACGTTGTCCACCACGGCTGACAGCAAGCCGATGGACATCGCGATGCTGTAGACATTGCCCAGGCTGTCCTTGAGCAGCGTGGCGACCTGAATAAGGTGCCCGGCGCTCGACAACGCGGAGACGGCCAGCAGAATGCCGAGAAAGAACAGCACGCTGGTGATGTCGATACGGCGTAATACGCCGACTACCGACAGTGGGTCCTTTTCTTCACTGTTCTTGCTGCGATGGATCACCTCGGTCACCACCCATAGCAGGCCGAGACCGAAAAGGATGCCCATATAGGGGGGCAGATGGGTGATGGTCTTG
This sequence comes from Phytopseudomonas seleniipraecipitans, assembly GCF_900102335.1. Taxonomy (GTDB): domain Bacteria; phylum Pseudomonadota; class Gammaproteobacteria; order Pseudomonadales; family Pseudomonadaceae; genus Aquipseudomonas; species Aquipseudomonas seleniipraecipitans. The sequence goes on along the minus strand of NZ_FNBM01000002.1, from coordinate 131,027 downwards.
AAGATCGGCACGAAGATCAGCGCCCCCAGGCCCAGGCCGAACACCAGATTACGCTCGAACGGCGTGGTCGGGTCGCGGCTCTCGGGGCTTTCCTGGAGCGGCGGCTGCTGGATCTCACCGCGCAGCCTGAAGCTCAACAGGATCAGCGGTGCCAGCAGGCAGGCCAGGCTGGGCAGGAACAATTGGGAAATGATGCCGGTGGCGCTGACCTGGCCGCCGATCCACAGCATGGTCGTGGTCACGTCGCCAATCGGCGACCAGGCGCCGCCAGCGTTCGCGGCGATCACCACGATGCCGGCGTAGAACCAGCGTTCGTGCCGGTCGGCGATCAGCTTGCGCAGCAGCGAAATCATCACGATGGTGGTAGCCAGGTTATCCAGTGCTGCGGACAGGAAAAAAGTGATCAGACCCACCAGCCACAGCAGATGCACACGCTTGTTGGTGCGGATGCGGTCGGTGATCACCTTGAAACCTTCGTGGGCATCGATCAGTTCGACGATGGTCATGGCGCCCATGAGGAAGAACAGAATCTCGGAGATCTCGCCGAGGTGATGGCGCAGCTCCTCGACCACACGATGGGTATTGGTGCTTGAACCGGCGGTGCCTGAACCGATCATCGGCATGATGCTGTCGGCACCCAGCACCAGCAGCGTCCAGGCCACCACGGCGGTAAGCAGCGCAGAGGCGGCCTTGTCGATCTTCAGCGGATGTTCAAGGGCGATGCACAGGTAACCAAAAACAAAGATGACAGCCATCAACGCATACATGGTGGGTCCGCCTGATTTTTTATGAGTGTTGAGGTCGGTAGGCGGGGGAAGATGCCTGAAACACCTTGAAAAAGGAAAGCGCTAAATGCCGTACTGAGGAGCTTGCGTCGCTCTTAGGTAAGCGCCTCCCGAACCGGTAGGCGATGGTGCACTTCGCTGCATCGTTCGGGCGCGCCTGCTAAGCGCGACAGGCTTGTCGCCGCCGCCCCGTTTGCAGCCGCCGACCCAAACGCCGCGCAAAAAAAGACCCGCGCCTGTGAGGGCGCGGGTCGCTGTGTCGCGTGCGGATTTACAGGCTGGCGATCTTGCTGCGCTGCTCGACCAGATTGGCCAGCGCCTGCTCGGCCTCGGCCAGCTTGGCGCGCTCCTTCTCCAGTACTTCGGCTGGCGCCTTGGCAACGAAGCCCTCGTTAGCCAGCTTGCCGCCGACCCGCTTGACTTCACCTTCCAGGCGCTGGATTTCCTTATCCAGGCGCGCGAGTTCGGCTTCTTTGTCAATCAGCCCGGCCATCGGCACCAGGACCTGCATGTCGCCGACCAGTGCGGTGGCGGACATCGGTGCCTCTTCGCCGGCTGCCAGTACCTTTACCGACTCGAACTTGGCCAGCTTGTTGAGCAGCGGGGCGTTGTCGTTGAGGCGGCGCAGGTCTTCGCCATTGGCGTTGGCGAGGATCACGTCGATGCGCTTGGCCATGGAGATCTTCATTTCGCCACGGATCTGCCGCACACCGAGCATCAGCTGTTTGACCCACTCGATGTCGCCTTCGGCCGCCGCGTCGATTCGGGCCTCAACGGCCACCGGCCAGGGTTGCAGCATCAGCGTTTCACCGCTGACCCCGGCCTGGCCCTTGATGCGCTGCCAGATCTCTTCGGTAATGAACGGCATGAACGGGTGCGCCAGACGCAGGATTACTTCCAGCACGCGCACCAGGGTGCGGCGGGTGCCGCGCTGGCGTTCGATCGGGGCGTTCTCGTCCCACAGCACGGGCTTGACCAGCTCCAGGTACCAGGCGCAGTACTCGTCCCAGACGAATTCGTACAGGGCTTGAGTGGCCAGGTCGAAGCGGAAGGCGTCGAGGTGGCGGGTGACGTCCTGCTCGCAACGCTGCAGCGCGGAGATGATCCAGCGATCAACCGGCGACAGGTCAACGGATTCGCCATTCACACCGGTGTCTTGGCCATCGGTGTTCTCGATGACGAAATTGGCGGCGTTCCACAGCTTGTTGCAGAAGTTGCGGTAACCCTCGACGCGGCCCATGTCGAACTTCACGTCGCGGCCGGTGGTGGCCAGCGAGCAGAAGGTGAAGCGCAGGGCATCGGTGCCGTAGCTGGCGATGCCTTCTGGGAACTCGGCCTTGGTCTGCTTGGCGATTTTCTCGGCAAGCTTGGGCTGCATCATGCCGCTGGTGCGTTTCGCCAGCAGGGTCTCGAGGTCGATGCCGTCGACGATATCCAGGGGGTCGAGCACGTTGCCCTTGGACTTGGACATCTTCTGGCCCTGGCCGTCGCGCACCAGACCGTGCACATAAACGGTCTTGAACGGAATCTGCCCGGTCAGATGGGTCGACAGCATGATCATCCGGGCGACCCAGAAGAAGATGATGTCGAAACCAGTGACCAGCACGTCGGTGGGGTGGAACGTCTTCAATGCTTCGGTCTGCTCGGGCCAGCCGAGGGTGGAGAAGGTCCACAGGCCGGAGCTGAACCAGGTGTCGAGCACGTCGTCGTCCTGGCGCAGCGGCCGGTCGCCGAGGTTGTGCTTGGTGCGAACTTCGTCCTCGTCGCGCCCGACGTAGACGTTGCCTGCACGGTCGTACCACGCCGGAATACGGTGGCCCCACCACAGCTGACGGCTGATGCACCAATCCTGGATATCACGCATCCAGCTGAAATACATGTTCTCGTACTGCTTGGGCACGAACTGGATGTCACCGCTCTCGACCGCGGCGATGGCCTTTTCGGCCAGTGGTTTGGTCGACACGTACCACTGATCCGTCAGCCACGGCTCGATGATGGTGCCGGAGCGATCACCCTTCGGCACTTTCAGGGCGTGGTCGTCGATCTTTTCCAGCAGGCCGAGCGCATTGAAGGCGGCAACGATCTGCTTGCGTGCTTCGAAACGGTCCAGGCCGGCATATTCGGCAGGCAGGCTGGCATCGAGCAGGGCGTTGACGCTGCCGTCGATGTTGAAGATCTGCGCACCCGGCAGTACCGCTGCGTCCTGGTCGAAGATGTTGATCAGCGGCAGGTTGTGGCGCTTGCCGACTTCATAGTCGTTGAAGTCGTGGGCCGGGGTGATTTTCACGCAACCGGTGCCGAATTCCGGGTCGCAGTAATCGTCGGCGATGATCGGAATGCGACGGCCCACCAGCGGCAGCTCGACGTAATGGCCGATCAGCGCCTTGTAGCGCTCGTCTTCCGGGTTCACGGCAACGGCGGCATCACCCAGCATGGTTTCCGGGCGCGTGGTGGCGACGATCAGGTAGTCATTGCCTTCGGCGGTCTTGTGGCCGTCGGCCAGTGGGTAGCGCAGGTTCCACAGATGGCCTTTCTCGTCGTGGCTTTCGACTTCCAGGTCGGAGATGGCGGTGTGGAATTTGGTGTCCCAGTTGACCAGGCGCTTGCCGCGGTAGATCAGGCCGTCCTCGTGCAGGCGCACGAAGGCTTCCTTGACCGCTTCGGACAGGCCGTCGTCCATGGTGAAGCGCTCGCGCGACCAGTCTACCGAAGAGCCCAGGCGACGGATCTGGCGGGTGATGTTGCCACCGGATTCGGCTTTCCAGTCCCAGACCTTGTCGAGGAATTTCTCGCGGCCGAGGTCATGGCGATCGATGCCCTGAGCGCCGAGTTGGCGTTCCACCACCATCTGCGTGGCGATACCAGCGTGGTCGGTGCCTGGCTGCCACAGGGTGTTGCGACCCTGCATGCGGCGAAAGCGGATCAGCGCGTCCATGATCGCGTTGTTGAAACCGTGGCCCATGTGCAGGCTGCCGGTCACGTTCGGCGGCGGGATCATGATGGTGTAAGGCTCGCCGGAACCCTGCGGAGCGAAGTAGCCCTTCGCCTCCCAGTTTTCATACAGCGCGGTTTCGATGGCGTGGGGCTGGTAGGTCTTGTCCATGCGCGGCGGGACCCTTATGGCGTCTGATCGGAAAAGCCGAGCAGTATAACCAACCGCCAGGCAGTTTTCCTCCGCTCTCGAGGCTATCGGTCGAGCGGAGGTGGGCGATGCGTCATCGTTGAGGCTGTGGTGGTGGGCGGCCGCTTTTGATCAGCGGCGTGGCGGCAGCAGGCGATGCAGGCGTGCCTGCAGGCGACGTTGGAGTTCAGCTTCGATCTGCGGCACGAAATCATCGATCACGTCTTGCAAAAGCAGCTGGGCAGCCGCGCGCAGTTCGCTGTCGAGGCGGTTGATTTCGTTGTCACGGCCGATGGCGCGCTGCACTGTCTGGCGCAGCTCGTGTTCCGACGCCATGCCGGTTGCAGTGCCAGCGGCGACGTGCGGGCGCGGGCTGGCCACGGTATGGGCGGCCGGGACTATATCGGAGAGCAGCGGAATATCGTCGGGATCGAATTTTTCGGTCAGCAGGGGCGGATCGAGATCATCATCCAGCAGCTCGCGAATCGACTCTAGATCGTTCAGCAAAGCGCCAGGCTTGTGCGGTGGTTTCAGGTTGTCCATGGGGGGCTTTTACAGTTCGACACGTTTGGGATCATAGCCCCGTTGACGGTAGCTGCGGAAATTCTCCCGGCAGGCGGTCAGCAGGTCAGGTTCCTGGTTGACGATCTCGATCACTCGGCTGAAGTGCTCGATGTGCGGGCTGAGCGTGCTGCCCAGATTGATCAGCACGCCCTGAGTTGCGTCGGGCGTTTCGTCGATACCAATCACCACAGGTGATTTGGGGTCATCCTGGTGCAGGTCGTGAGGGATGAAGCTTTCTTGGCGAGCGTGCCAGAGCATGTCGTCGAGCTCGGTACATTGCGCAGCGTTGCTGCCGCGTAGAAACACCGGCAAGCCATGGCGCCAGGCTTTGCCGGCAAGCTGGCAGGCGGCACGCAAGCGCTCCGCCGTGGTGTTCGACGACAGTACGTAGAATTCTATTCGGGGCATGAGGGTATCTGCGGATATCCAGCGAGCAGCGCGACAGGGGTGGCGCGCTGCTCGCAGTAATCAGCGTTGCTCCTGCTGCAGACGGTCAAGCAGGTATTGCGTCAGCAACGGAACAGGTCGGCCGCTCGCGCCCTTGTCTTTGCCGCCGCTGATCCAGGCGGTACCAGCAACGTCCAGGTGCGCCCATTTATACGACTTGGTGAATCGCGACAGGAAGCAGCCGGCGGTAATGGTGCCGGCCTTGGGGCCGCCGATGTTGGCGATGTCGGCGAACGGGCTGTCCAGTTGTTCCTGGTATTCCTCGTACAGCGGCAGCTGCCAGGCGCGGTCATCAGCCTGGCGTCCGGCAGAAAGAATGTCCTGCACCAAGTCGTCGTCGTTGCCCATCAGTCCCGATACATTGCTGCCCAGCGCGACGATACAGGCGCCGGTCAGGGTGGCGATATCAATCACCGCTTGCGGCTTGAAGCGTTCGGCATAGGTCAGGGTGTCGCACAGCACCAGGCGGCCTTCGGCGTCGGTGTTGAGAATTTCAACGGTCTGCCCGCTCATGGTGGTGACGATATCGCCAGGGCGGGTGGCGTTGCCGCTGGGCATGTTCTCGGCACAGGCGAACAGACACACCAGGTTGATCGGCAGCTGCATTTCCAGCACCGCGCGCAGGGTGCCGAACACGCTGGCAGCGCCGCACATGTCGTACTTCATCTCATCCATGCCGGCGGCCGGTTTGATGCTGATGCCACCGGTATCGAAGGTAATGCCTTTACCAACCAATACGTAAGGTTGTTCGGTTTTCTTGGCGCCCTGATAGTTGAGGACGATCAACCGCGGTGGCTGGTCGCTGCCCTGGCCTACGGCAAGGAACGCACCGGCGCCAAGCGCCTGCAGCTTCTTCTCGTCGAGAATCTCGACCTTTAGGTTCTTGTGCGCTTTGGCGAGGTCCTTGGCCTGCTCGGCCAGGTAGCTGGGATGGCAGATGTTCGGCGGCAGGTTACCCAGGTCCTTGGTCAGCGCCATGCCGATCGCGATGGCGCGAGCCTCGACAGTGGCGCGCTCGACATCGGCGACGTTGGCCTTGTCGGTGATCACGGTGATTTTTTTCAGTGCGCTCGGTGTGGCTTTCTGGCTCTTGAAGCGGTCGAACTGGTAGCCGGCGTCGGCCAGGCTTTCAACTAGCAGGCGGGTCGTGCCGTAGGCGTCACGGTTTTTTACCTGAGCATCCTGCAGGGCCAGCACGGCATCGCTGCCACCGAGATTTTTCAGCACGCCGTAAACCGCCGCGATCAATTTACGCAGCTGGCGGTCAGACATTTCGGCGTCTTTGCCGGTGGCTACCAGCAGTACGCGCTCGGCCTTGAGGTTCGGCAGGCTGTGGGCCAGCAAGGTCTGGCCGGGCTTGCCGGCCAGGTCGCCACGCTTGAGCAGCGCGCTGATGGCGCCGCCACTGGCAGCGTCCAGCGCTTGCGCGGTTACGCCAAGGCTGCCGCCTTCGCCAACAGGGACGACCAAAGTGGCGGTTTTCAGTGTTTCCGGGCGAGCGCTTTTGACAATAAATTCCATGCGTGGTGTCCCCAAGACAACGAGTCGCGAATACAGGATAATGACGACAATTTTTTCGGCCGGTTCGCTAAATAAGCGTACTAGCATGCAGTGCGGTTAGTTTGAGCACAGCCGCCTGAGCCTGACAACCCTGGAGTGTCTGTTTGATCGTCTTCCGATATTTGTCCCGAGAGGTTCTGACTACCTTGAGTGCGGTGAGCGCCGTGCTGCTGGTAATCATCATGAGTGGCCGCTTCATCAAGTACCTGGCCCAGGCGGCTCAGGGGGTGCTTGACCCAGGTGTCCTGTTCCTGATCATGGGTTTTCGTCTGCCCGGCTTTTTGCAGCTGATCCTGCCGCTGGGGCTGTTTCTGGGTTTCCTGCTGGCGTACGGGCGGCTCTACCTGGACAGCGAGATGACCGTGCTGTCGGCGACCGGCATGAGCCAGCAGCGGCTGTTTCTGTACAGCCTGGCGCCGGCGACGGTGGTTGCACTGTTGGTGGCGTGGCTGAGTATGGGGCTGGCGCCTCAGGGCGTTTCCCAGGTCGCGAAGATCTTCAACGAGCAGGATGCGTTGACCGAGTTCGACACGCTGGTACCAGGGCGCTTCCAGTCGATGCGCAACGGTTCGCGGGTCACCTATACCCAGGAACTCTCGGAGGATCGCACCGAGCTGGGTGGTATTTTCATCTCGGACAAGCGCCTGTCTCGTGACGGTGACAAGGATCGCGGCATTACCGTGTTGGTGGCAGAGAGCGGCCGTCAGGAAGTGCAGGCTGATGGTAGCCGTTACCTGATTCTGGAAAACGGCTATCGCTACGACGGCAATCCCGGCCAGGCCGATTATCGCGTGGTGCAGTACGACACCTACGGCGTGCTACTGCCCAAACCCTCGGTTGCCGCCGATATCAGTGAGCGAGAAGCCATTCCCACATCGCAGCTATTCGGTAGCGAAGAGCCGCGTCTGCAGTCTGAATTGCAATGGCGACTGTCGATTCCTTTGCTGGTGTTCATCGTGACCTTGATGGCGGTACCGCTGTCGCGGGTCAATCCACGTCAGGGCCGTTTCCTCAAGTTGCTGCCGGCCATTCTGCTGTACATGACCTACCTCGGGTTGCTGGTAGCGGCACGCAGCGCCCTCGACAAGGGGCGCATTCCGCCGGCAGTCGGGTTGTGGGGCGTGCACCTGTTGTTCCTGCTGATCGGGCTGGGGCTGCTGTATTGGGAGCCGTTGCGTCTGAAGCTGGTAAGTCGTCGGGAGAGCGCTCGTGGTTAAGCTGGATCGTTACATTGGCGCTCAGGTGCTGTTCGCCATCCTGGCTGTGCTCGGCATCATCGTCGGCCTGGCCCTGCTGTTCGCATTCATCGATGAGCTCGGCGATATAGAAGGCAGCTACGGCATCGGCGATGCCCTTTGGTATGTCTTTCTCACCGCGCCGCGGCGTATCTACGACATGCTGCCGATGGCCGCGCTGGTCGGCTGCCTGATCGGTCTGGGCACATTGGCCAGTAACAGCGAGCTGACCATCATGCGTGCGGCCGGCGTGTCCATCGGGCGCATCGTCTGGGGCGTGATGAAGCCCATGCTGGCGCTGATGCTGGTCGGCATTCTGATCGGTGAGTACGTCGCCCCGTGGAGCGAGAATCAGGCCCAGGCCGGGCGCGCCATGGCTCAGGGGGCCGGCGAGGCGCAGACCGCCAAGCGTGGTATGTGGCACCGTCAGGGCCAGGAATTCGTGCACATCAACACCGTGCAGCCCAACGGCGTGTTGTTCGGCGTGACGCGTTATCGCTTTGATGACCAGCGTCGTCTGGAGTCGTCCAGCTTCGCTCGCCGCGCGACTTATGAAGGTAGCTACTGGGAGCTGGAAGACGTGGCCACCACCCGCTTCCTCGAGGGCAAAACCGAAGTGGCCAAGGCGCCGAGCGAGCGCTGGGATATCGAACTCAACCCGCAGCTGCTCGGTACGGTGGTGCTGGAGCCGGAAGCGCTGTCGGTCAGTGGCTTGTGGCGCTACATCCATTACCTGAAAGAGCAGGGGCTGAATAACGGCCAGTACTGGCTGGCCTTTTGGACCAAGGTACTGCAACCACTGGTAACGGCTGCACTCGTGCTAATGGCGATTTCCTTCATCTTCGGGCCGTTGCGCTCGGTCACCCTGGGTCAGCGCGTGTTCACTGGCGTGCTGGTCGGCTTTGTGTTCCGCATCGCTCAGGATCTGCTCGGGCCGTCGAGCCTGGTGTTCGGTTTCTCGCCGCTGTTTGCGGTGCTGATTCCGGCAGCGATCTGCGCGGTGGCGGGCGTCTGGCTGTTGCGCCGAGCCGGCTGATCAATCCCGCCTTCTCCCATCTGGCGGGAGAGGGCGGGGCGTCACCTTTTTTCATGTACCTTCGCTGACTCGAAGCGTCACTCTCGCTACTTGCGGTGGGCGTTTTTCGGCAGCTGGACGGTGAGGCTGTTCGAATAACGGTCATGCCAACTGCGTTTTTTCTTATCGACGAGTATCCACAGGTAGCCCAGCCCCAGGGCCAACCCCGCGGGAATCGCGACCAGAAAGCGCAGCAGTGCCTGCCAGGGGCTGATTGCCGTGCCGTCCGCATTCTGCACCCGTATTCCCCATACCTGCATGCCGAGCGTCTGTCCGTTATGCGTCCAGAACTTTGCGAAGAAGCCGAACAGACTGAATAGCAGCAGGGTGGAAAGCAGCGGATCGCCGTCCAGCGTGCCGGCTTCTGACCACTGCCTTAGCTGTGCCTCGCCGTAGATACCCATCTGAATCAGCTTGTAGACGAACGCCACGACGATCAGCAGCGCTATGCACAGGAAGCTGTCGTACAGCACTGCCGCCAGGCGGCGACTGAGGCTGGCTGCAGGGAAGTCGCCCTGAGGGCGCAGGACGTGTCTGGGCATGGAAAACTCGAGGCAGGGGCGGAAAGGAATATTAATTCACAGGCATAAAAAAACCCCTGATATGCATCAGGGGTTTTTCGAGCAGCGGCTTATTCCTGGACTTGAACCTGGTCAGCCTGCATGCCTTTTTGACCTTGTACAGCAACGAAGCTAACTTTCTGGCCTTCTTTCAGGCTCTTGAAGCCGTTGCCTTCGATAGCGCGGAAATGTACGAACAGATCCGGACCGCTTTCTGGAGTGATAAAACCAAAACCTTTCTCGTCGTTAAACCACTTGACGGTACCGTTCTGACGATTCGACATGTCTCATTTCCTTGGAACTAGAGTTGATGACAGCCTCCTTGTATAGAGGACTGAAGACTGGTTGCAAGGAGTGTTGGAAGTCGAGCGGGATGTAGCGGATCTTGATCGATCTACTGCATCAGGTCACGATTTTCGGCGACCCATGCAAACACAGTGGCTGAACTCTACGCTAACTTCGGAGCAAATGCCAACCCCTCGGGCACGCATAATCCCACGTAATACTCGCGAGGCTCTGAAGGTGCTTTCAAGTTGGTTTTTTGTAATGGCTAGTTGATAGTGCGAAGAGGCGTCGCGCAGCACAGCTTTGGTGCGAACTGTCACAAGTAAGTAACAGCTGGAAGATATATGGTGCCCCGGGGGGGACACTCCCCACGGCGGGCAGCATTCTGCACATTATTGCAGTTGCGTGCAAGTGCCGGTTTAGCTGGGGTTGGTGCCAATCGCCGTAGTACAAGCTCGGGCGGTTAAATGCAGTTGCGTGGTACTGTTTACGCCATTTTTACGCCAAGGGAGCTATGTGCGTGGCGTCATTTAGGAAGCGCAGTGGCGGATGGCGGGCTGAGGTTGTAAAGAAGGGCATCAGGGATTCGCAAACATTCCCCACCAAGGCTCAGGCACAGGCCTGGGCGACCCAGCGAGAGGCTGAGATTCTGGCCGGCGTGCCAGGCAACGTGGCTGGCGTGAATTCGAGTCTTTCAGATGCTCTGATGCGTTACAAGCGCGAGGTGTCTCCCTCCAAGGCGGGGCAGCGTTGGGAAGAGATTCGTCTGGACAAGCTAAATAGAGAGCTTTCGTTCGTTGGTTTGCGCATTGGTGACGTTACCGTCGACCAGATAGCTGAATGGCGTGATGCATCCCTGAAAACATTGAAGCCGCCAAGTGTGCGGCGCGAGATGACATTGCTTTCGTCGGTGTTCGAGATCGCCAAGACAGAGTGGCGTTGGTGCTCGAACAACCCAGTTCGGGATGTGAAGCGCCCAGGTAATGGTCGTCCTCGTGATCGCCGGCTATCCGCCGATGAAGAGCGCCGCCTGCTGGAGCGCTTCGGATATGTGGAAGGGGCGGCGCCTGAAACGTTGATGCAGGAGCTGGCCTACGCCTTCCTGATTGCCTTGGAAACCGCCATGCGGCAGGGAGAGATCCTGTCACTGAGCAAGGCCAACACCTTTCTGCCGCAGCGCTACGTGCGCCTGGACATAACCAAGAACGGTGATAGTAGGAATGTGCCGCTGAGCCGCCGTGCTGCTGAACTGATCGGTGTGCTGGTCGAGTCGGCCGGTGCGAGCGGTGACCTGTTCAGGCTGGAGAGCGGTTCAGCGGATTCGATGTTCCGGCGTGTGCGTGACGAGCTGAAGATTGATGGGTTTAGATTCCATGACACTCGGCATGAGGCGATCACTCGGCTGGCTCGCAAGCTGGAGCTGCTCGATCTGGCTCGGATGACTGGCCACAGAGACCCACGTTCGTTAATGGTGTACTACAACGCAACGGCCACCGAGGTGGCCAGTCGGCTGGATTGATCAAGCGGCCTTGCGGCGAGCCCGACCGGAGGGAAGTTTGGAGCGGTTCTGACGTGCCCAGGTGATCACCTCACCGGCGAACCAGCGTTTAACCGCTCTGGCTCCGGTGAGGCATGGCTGCAGCGGTGCCGGGAATTCCGGACGGGTTACCACTCGCCGCTCGATGGTGTAGGTGGCCAGCTTCAAGTAGTTGGCAATGTCATCCGATGTCCACAGCTCGTCATCCTGATTTACTCGCGGGCCGCTTAGCTGACTGACCAGCGCCTTAATGGCGTCGATCAGTTCGGATGGTTGCGTGTTCTGATCGGGCGCCATTAGCGTTTCCTCCCCTTGCTGCGATTCTTGCGGGTGCCGCCGTGGGCTGTTGCTCGCCAGCTGACGAAGGTGGCCAGGTTGCCGGCTTCGTTGCCGAGGTCGTCGATGGTGGCGTCCATGATTGCGTAGAGCTCGTCGTAGCTGGCTTTTTGGATGATCTTGGTGCTCTCGACGAGCGTGCGACCGTCCGGGGTTTTGATCAGGTACTCGACAGCCCAGCGCATTGGCTTGCGCGGGATGTTGCCAGTTAGGATTGCGCCGCGGCCCTCTGGCAGTTCAGTGCTGTGGAAGATGGTGCAGGTCATGCTGCACCGCCTTCTGGCATTGCCAGCACCGTGCCCACTGGGTAGTAGTCGTGTGGGCCCATGTCCGGATGAGCCTCGGCGTTATGGTCGCGAATCTCCGTCCAGCGCTTCTCGTCTTTGAGTTCACGCAGCGCTATGCCCATGACTGATTCGCCCGGGTTGGTGGTGTAAGTGCGCTGCGGCACGAGCTCGGCCGGGATAAGGGCGACTGGGCCCAGCTGCATGCTCACGATTGCGCGCATGGCTGCAGTGAGCATGTCGCGAGCTTTGTGCCCGCACCGAATGCCCGCCTCAAGGTAGCTTGCTCCGTTGCATTGGAAGTCCAGGTGCAGACGTTCGCGTCGGCCGTGTTTCACGAGCAGCGGCCAGGCTTGCGCTGCATCCTGCTCAGGCCACCACCGAATAGCGCGGCCGCTGATGTTGGCAAACACGCCAGGTGCGCTGCCGTACTGCCCGGGCTTTATGTACATGTCCAGCCCCTCGGCAGTGCCGACCGCCCAGGCAAGGGAGCCGGCGGTGAGGGTGGAGGTTTGCACTTCGGTGAGCTGGGTCATGCTGCCTCCTTACGGTAAAGGTCGATCAAGTCGGCGGCGTTTGCGGCGATCAGATCTTCGGATTCGCAGGGGCTGACGCTGTTTCCGATCAGGCGGATCTGGTCTTGATTCTTGACCGCCTTCCACTCCAGCTCCCCGGTGGTTGGGTTCTCGAACAGGCCGCGGTCGACGATGTAATCCGGGTCGAAGCCTTGGGCGATTTTGAGTTCGGTGGGCTTGAGCATGCGCAGTGTGAAATCGACCAGCACGTAGTCGCCCAACACCACGAGGTCTACCGGCTCTGGGAAGTGCTCGGGGAGGTGCTTGTGCAGGAAGGCAGCACACTTGCTTGCCTTGGCCATCAACTCGGGCGGCAGTATCGAGGTAGGAATCTGCTGCACAGTTACCAGAGCCATGCGATCCCGGGTCGGTACCGTGTGCATGGGCTCACTCATGCCTTGCCATTGCCCTCCGGTGCTGTAGAACTTCACCAGGTAGGCGCTGGCCAGCCGCTGGTTGGAACCGGCTTGGGTTATGGTGCTGAGCGGTGCATTCGCTGCACGGCCGTCACCGGTATAGAAGCCTCCGTTGGCCTGCTCGAAGTGACAGGCCGCCATGGCGTGGTGGCCGGAGTTGGTGGTGATGGCGTTGACCGGCGCCGTCATTGCGCTGCCCACCGAACCTTTGCGCAGTGTGACCATCGCCGCGGTCGCCAGGGCGAAGTGCCCGCCTTTGACGTGGGCTACCTGTGTACGCAGTGGCTCGGCCACGCTGAAGGTGCGCTGATGACTGGCGTTGGCGAATTCGGTCAGGTTGGCAGCTGCGATATGGTCATCGTCCATCGCTACCAGGTATGGCTTATCGGCCATAACGGTGTGGCGCCAGAAGCCCTTCGCCACTCGGCGGCAGGTGTTGTCGACGTGCGGCTTTGTGCGGTCGATCATGCTTTTTCCCAGGTCGCTCCAGTCAATGCACTCGGCGGCAGTGCGCCACGGCAGCTGGTTTGCCTTGGGTTTTTCGTGACGCTTGGGCTGTGTCCAGATGATGGGGCGGCCATCAGTACGGCCAATCATGAACAGGCGTTTGCGGATGGTGGGTGCTGCTGCGTTGGATGCGCGGCGCTCGCGCCATTCCACATTGCAACCCAGTCCGCGTGCCAGCGCACTTTTCGGCACTCGGGGGCCTAGGGCTTTGAGGATATCTGGCATGTCCGGGTGATCATCAGTCAGGCCTGTAGTCAAGCAACTGATGAACGCTTTGAAGGTGCGGCCTTCCTCGGCTTTGATCGGTTGGCCGTGGTCGTCCAGTGGGCCCCATTTCTGGAATTCTTCGACGTTCTCGAGGAAGAACAGGCGAGGGCGGGTGAGGTAGACCCAGAGCACCACGACCCAGGCCAGCGAGCGCACTTGTGGGCTGCGTGGGGCGCTGCCTTTTGCCTTGCTGAAGTGGCGGCAATCAGGCGAGGCCCACAGAATGCCAACAGGTTGGCCGCCGGTGGCCTCCAGTGGGTCTACGTCGAACACGTCGGTGATGTAGGTCTTGGTGGTGGGGTGGTTCGCCTTATAGACGGCAATCGCCACCGGGTTGTGATTGATGGCGATATCCGGATCGCGGTAGGCCTTGCGTCCGCCGCTGCTCGCACCTCCGAGTCCGGCGAAAAGGTCGACGTACAGTTCTTTGGTGAACGGTAGGCGCTGCTGACTGACAGCAATGTGCTTGTTGAAAGCTGTCATGCTGCACCCCGCTGGACATAGTGGCGAGGCGCCTGCAAGCTCGGCGTATAAAGAACGGCAAGGAGCCTAGAGGGATGAGTTGGTTTCCGGTATCGCACTCCATGAAGGTGGCTAGTGTTTGGGGTATATGGGCATTCATCGCCATAGGCTCTTTGGGATGGGCTTTGTTCGTAGTACTTGCCCACTTTGACGCTTTGGATAACGCACATGGATGGGTGCAGGCGGTGGGATCTATTCTGGCGTTGATAGTGGCAATTGTGGTGCCATATCGGCTTAGGATTGATGACGCCATGACTAGGGACTACGCACACGGAATGCGCCTTTACACCGTCATTTGGGAGGCGCTGGAGATCACTGAACAGCTCTTGAGGCAAGAGCGCGAGCATCAAGCAGCAAGGCTTCAGAGAGAAATGGTTCAAGAGGTTATTGGGCATCGCATCGAGATTGCTCTGTCTCGCTCTCGACAAGTGCTGCAGCGTGACGTGGACTTTTACCAGCGAATATTCCAAAGGGCCGCAACCAACTTGGATGACGATCTGAGCGACCAACGCCACAAGATCGCGGCAAAGTTCCGTTTTAACCTCTCGGTGCTCATAAGTTCTCTGTCCGTCCGGGTCAACGGCACACCGGATGCTGGGCTGTTGAGAATATTGGAGAGCGCGCACGAAAATTTTGGAAGCGATCTCGTAAAACTTGTTGGGGTCAGTCCGCAGCTCGAAGGGGCGATGGGCTGACTTTTGGGCGCGGCGCACGCCTGACAGGGGGTATGCCTCGCCTCGCTGGACATAGTGGCGAGGTGCCTGCAAGCTCAGCTCCGCAAAACATGACTGGAGCGGGCGATGCGCGGCAAAGTAATACCTTACAAGTCTGTAGCCATTGCTCTGATCAAGCGGCCCTGGTTCTTTCCGATGATGATCATTCTTTTGTTCATCGCCGTGTTCGGTGCGACATATGCGCCATGGGGCGCGGATGCTGCTCCTGCATGGGTTCAGGCGGTAGGTTCTGTCGCTGCGATCATTGCGGCGTGGCTCATACCCCAGCTCCATGATCATCACCGTGAGAAAAAAAACCGTGAAGACGTGATTGCTTCTATTCACTGGGTAGCAGTGATGGGCAAGAACAATCTTCAAGCTCTTATTGGCGTTATCGAGCGATCTGAAGTTGGTTACCTTAAATTCTGGAAAAGCACGAGCAGCGGTGCCGATTTCAAAATCCTTCTGGATGCTGCCAACGCCGTTCCGCTCACAACTTTCAGTGGGAGCGATATTTCTTACGTTATTAATCTGAGGCAGGCTCTCAGTTTCGGTGACGAGTGTGCGGAGGTTCTTCGAAACTGGACTGATGGAGAGGCTCCTTTGCTTGCTGGAGCTTTTCCGAAAATCAATAACTTGACCCACCATGCTCACCAGATCGACTGGGTATTGGAGCAGCTTGCAGGTATGGCCGATGCTGCTGGGCGCATTACGAAGGCCTCCACTCATGCCTGAACCCTCGAGCGATGCGTGGTGCTCAGCAGTGACATCAACCGCTGGAAGTACCGATCGCGGGCTTCCTCTGCACTCCATGGTTTGATGTGCCACGCGGGCAGTTCGATGCCCTGGATGCAATCCCAGGCGTCGGGGTGGGCGGGCATGAGGTCGCGGCGTTCGACGGCGAGTAGGTACATGTCGACCTCTTTCACCTGGTCGGGCAGTTCCGGTTCGAGGTCGAAGCGTTCGCAGATGGCGAGCCAGACGCGGCGTTCGATGGTGGCGTACACATCATCGATGTGGAGAGCCGCCGCGTACTTGCGCATTTCAACTTTGATTGGGCGCACCATGTCGCCCACGTATGCCTCGGTGGCGTCGTGGAGCAGGGCGTGGAGTTGGTGCTCTGGCTCTACCAGATCGGCTGCAAGGTAGCAGTGCTGGGCGACTGAGTAGTGCTTTCCGGTGTGGCCGTTGAAGCGGCACAGCCGGGCCAAGCTGAAGGCGATGTCGGCCGGGTGGATCATTTCCGCAGTGGGGGCGAGCAGCTCGAAGCGGATGCCCTGGTTGGTGAGAATCCAAGTCATGGCTGTTGACCATCCGTGCTGGTTTGGGAGGATGTGTCGCGCATGACCTGAATAGCCCTGAGCATTACTGCCTTTTCAGTCTTTGGCATTGGAACCAGTCCCAGACCCGCCTCCAGGTGTGCAAGGCCAAATAGCGTTGATTCGCCCAGCAGGCCGGCCAGGGCTTCGCGGAGCTGCAGAATTGTTTGCTCGGCTTCACGCATCGGGTGCTTAGGGCATTGGCGGATGTGGTCGGTGAGTACCTGGTCGCCAGCTGCTGGGGTGCCCTGCGGGTATTCGTGGGCGCAGTAGACGCAGGTGAGAACCCTTATTTCTGTGCTCTCCAGCGTTGCCAGCACGTAGCCCGTAACCAGCTCGTGGTCGAACGGCACGGTGAAGCCGGCGGCGTTGCGGTGGCCACCGCCGCCGTAGGTTTTGGCGATTTCGGATACGTCCAGGCCTTCATCGGTGCTGCGCAGGGAGAAGATGCGGCCCTTGGGGGTGTCGCTGTAGACGGCGGCGAAGGGTTCGCCCTGGGTCAGCGCGTGGCCTGCGTCGCTGGCCATGAAGTAGGGGGCGTTGAGGGCTGGCACGTCGTGGCCGCCGATGGTTAGGCGGCGGGCGTTCTTGAGCTGGTCGGCGAGGTCTTTGGCGTGTTTGCGCTCGATGGTTTCGCCTGCCTGCCAGTGACTCTGCATGGGCATGTCCATTAGCCGATCCCACACCTCGAAATCTTGTGGGTAGCTGAAGACGTTGGCCATGATTGGGCGCGTGTTGGCTAGCTCGAAGCGCCACAGGTCACGATCCTCAATGTGGTTGATCAGCGCTGGCCGGTCGCTGGCGAAGAAGTAATCCCAAGCCAGGCCAGCCCCGCTCCGGTTCATGTCGAACACGGCGCCCAAGGGCTGCTGCCACTCGAGCCATTCAGCGTAGTGGGCTGGGGCCGGCGGGATCTGGGCCAGATCTTCGGCGGCGGTTTTGTGGTGGTCGAGTATCAGTACCGAACGGGCCGACTGGGCCAGTTGCAGAAGCTCGGGCAGTTTGTAGGAGAAGTCGACAATGATCACGTCGCGGTCTTCTACATCGGGTGCTGGGGCGCCGTAGCTGCCTGGGTGAAACTCGACGTTTGCAGGGCCCAGGGCGACGCGTACGACCCAGGCGGCGCCGAAGCCGTCGGCGCAGTTAGCGTGGTAGATGCAGAGGGTTTTCATGCTGCGGCCTCCTGCTTGGCGACGTGCTGCATGGCCTCGTCGTAGCTCATGACCGAGCGGAAGCCCATATTCTTGGCTTCGTCGTGGTAGGTCAGGTAGAGGGTGTGCTGTTTGTCCAGCGCGTCGCCGGGCTGCCAGTTGTCGACGATCTTGCTGAGCCCTAGGGCCTTGGCAATGCGGGCGGCGTTGAGGGTTTTGCCGCAACCCTGTGGGCCTTGGACGATCACGGATCGCTCGGTACCGGCTGTTGCTTGGGTTGGGTCAGCGGCGACGGCCTGGGGTGCCAGGGCTGCCAGGCGACCCACTATGGCACTGAGCTGGACTTTAACCGCCAGGGCGTCGCGTTCGCCCTGGGGGTTGCCAAGGGTGCCGTGAGCAATTGCGGCGGGCCTGAGTTGAGTGATAGCGCGCTTCACCCACAACAGTTCGTTCTCGCTCAGGGCGCGATGGGCGAACAGCTTCACGCGGGCGTCAGCGTCCTGGCTGATGGATTCCAGGGCGTGCTGGTGATCGCGTACCAGGTTCAGGCGCTGGCCCTTGAGGCTGATGATTTCCAGCGCCTGGGCGTTGACGCTGTGCTTCAGCTCGTCGATTACGGGTTGGCGGGCTTGGCTGCATGCGCTGTAGCCCTGGGCGCGAATGCGTGCTTTGGTGGTGCGGCTGACCACCAGGTGGATGGCGATGCCGATAGCCAGGCCGGCGATCAGGCCGATGGCGAGTATTTGAATGGTCGGGTGCATGTGCTGTGCCTCTGTGCTGTGGTGGAGGCCGGCGTGGTAGGCGCCGGCCGGTGTTGGTTGGGCTTACTTGCCGAGGGCAAAGGTGCCGATGGTGAGCGGTACCAGGCCGCCGATTTCGCTGCTCAGTACGTTCTTGAATTCGTCGGCGAACTCTTCGCGTTGAGCTTCTTCACCGACCCAGCGGAGCTTGAGCACGGGGGCGTTCTCGCCGGTGATGACGGACAGGCGCAGGCTGATCAGCGTTGGCTGGAGGCCCTCGTACGGCACGGTGGTGAAGCTGAAGCTGGTGGGCAGGGTTTCCTGGCTCTTGGCTTCGATTTCATCCATGGCGCTGCGGCGCTCGGAGACGTCGCCGACGGAGCTGTCGCGCTGGCTGGTGGCTTTGATGGTCATGTGGCGGATGCCCGCGATGGCCTGCACGATGTTCAGGCGAGCGTCCCCGGCACTGGCTTCGAGGTTGCGTGCCCAGTCTTCCAGCCATTCGGCCAATTCTTTTTGGCTGAGGCGCTTGCCCACGATGGCCTCGACGGCTTTGAACGCGGCGGTACGCTTGAGGGTGATGCTGGCCGTGTCATCGGCGTGCCCGGCCAGATCCGGCGTGCCCAGGTTGAACACCACTTCAGCGCTCATGCTGTCCTGATTGACGAAGCCCGCCGGCGCGATGGCGTCGGCATCGTCCAGATGTTTGGTGACGTAGTTGGAGAAGTCGCGGATGGAGTGGGTGCTCAGTGCGCCGCGGAAGCGATAGCGGGTGGCTTCGTGCGCTTCCAGGGTTTGCAGGCGTACGGCTTCAGGCAGCACGGCCAGCTGAGCGCCGCCAGCGAGCTCAATGCGGGCGTTGGCAGCGGCCAGGGCTTGGGCTTCGATGTGTTGCAGGGTTTCTTTGCTGAACATGGGTTGATTCCTAGCTATTCAATTAATGGGTACGGCGGTGGTTGCGGCTGTGCTGCGGATCAGTCGCGGGCGTGAACCGGCGTGTCTTTCTCTTTGAAGAGCTGGGCGGTGGGGTTGGTCTGGAACAGCTGCAGGCCTTCTGGGGTGACGTAGAGCGGCGTGTCGAGGGTGGTGTCTTCGCGCTTCTTGCCGCGTTTGGTGGGCTGGGCGTAGTCCAGCTTGTGGCTGACGTTCACCTGGTTGCTTTGGGCGATCTGCTTGAGCTTGAAGGTAAGGGTGACGGTGCCCTCTTTGCCGTGGTCGACCACGCCCGCGGCGACATCGGACAGAGCGCGGCCCAACTGCTGGGCGAACACGCCCGCGTTAAGTGAGTTGATGAACTCGGTGCTATCGGTTGCTTTCATGGTGCTGTGCCTCTCGGTTGCTGGCCTTGGTGGGGCCGGTTATGCCGCGTTGGCGGCGTGTTCTGCCTGGCGGTCGAGCCAGGTGGCGAGCTGGGGCAGGTAGATGACCCAGGGGCTGCGCTTGGAACTGGCGTCCAGCTGCCAGAGCTGCAGGTGCAACTTGCCTTCGCGGATTTTGCGGCGCAGGTGCTGCACGCTGCTGATGTGCGGTAGGTGGTCGGCCAGCAGCTGCTCGGCGGTGATGTAGTTGGCCGCGTAACGTTGGCGCAGTTGCTCCAGCGTGGTGATGGCTGGCTGCGGGTTTGGCGGTGTCATGCCTTGGCCTGCGGTGGTTCGAAGCGGGTGGCGACCAGTTGCACGAGGCCTTCGATGGTTTTGCCGCGTTGGCGGTGAACCACTTCGCCTGCGGCGTTGGTGATGATTGCCAGGTATGGCGCTTGGTCATTGGCCTCCAGCGACACGTAGGGCAGGTGGCCGCGTGGTGTAACGCGCACCAGCTCGGCGTAAAGCCGGCCGAGCTCTTCGCGGTGCGGGTAGGCGGCATTGAGGCGTTGGATGGCCTCAACGCTGGTGGCGAGAAGCGTCTGCCCGCTGAGGGCGGTGGGGTGCTCGACGTGCACGCTGGCCAGCTTGAGGGCGCCGATGGCGTGGCTGATTGGGCTATTGCTCATGCTGGGCTCCCTGCCTGACGCGGCGGCATTGTGGTAACGGTTATGCCGAGCTGCTCGGCCAGCCAGGCCACGCCGGCTTCGGTGGTCATGACCACGCCGTAGTGGCTGTAGGTTTGGAAACGCTTGTTCCAGCGGCTACGCGGGTCGACGAACAGGCGGCCCTCGGTGCGCGGGCCAATGAGCAGCTCGCCAGCGTTGGTGAGCAGGCGCAGTTCACGCAGGCGTGCCCGCAATTCGCGGTCACGCAGGCCCAGTACCTGGGCTGTGGCTTTGAGGTCGCGGTTCATGGCGGTTCCCTCAGGCTGCTATCAGCTGCTGGATGTGCTCGGCGAGCGAGAGGTAGACGTCTTGCGCGCTGCCGCTGACCAAGTGCGTGCGGGCGCCGTGCACGGCAATGCCAGTGCGCAGGCTCTGATTCTCGCTGGCGTGAACGGTGACGACCGTGCCGCTGCTGAGGGCGGTGTGCCCGCCAGTACGGCATACGGTGCGCAGGGTGCGCTCGTCGCAAGTGGTGAGCTGGATGGTGCCGCTGCTGGCCGCAGGCTCTGCTTGGCTGGCGGTTTCGATACGGCCGTTGGCGACATCTTCGATAAACGTCACCGCCGCCTTGAGGTAGCCCACTTGGCCCGGTGCCAGCTTGATCTCGCCGGTGGTTTCGCCTGCGGCGATACGGAGCCGAACCATGTGGTCAACGAGCTCGACGTTGATGTCCATGCTCAGTTGCTGATTGGGATCGCCGACGCGGGCCAGCTTGATCACCGCGTTGCCACCGAAGTTGAGAGCGCCGCGGAGTACGCCCAGGGAGAGCGATGTGATGAGCAGGATCATGCCGCACCCCCTTCATAGCCGCTGAAGTCTTCAAAGGCGGGCAGGGTGGTGCTGCGCAGTTGTGGGCGGCCGCAGACGATCATCACCAGTTGGCCGGTAGCCTGCTGGATGCTGCGAACGATGGTGGGGTTAGATGCGGCTGCCGGGTGGATGACCACCGGGCAGCGGGGTTTGCTGTGCTGTGCCTGATTCATTGCCGTACGCCCTTGGTAGGTGGGTACGGCAGAGATTATCCCTGTCGGGTATTGGAGTAAATACCTATCGGGTATTTTTTAGAGTTGATCGAATCGCCATGTCGCCTTGCCTACGATCATCCAGGTATCGTCAATTTCTTGGATGCGCGGCTTGAAGTCTTCGTTGAGGGCGAACAGGAATAGCCTGCCGTCTTCTTCGATCAGCTTCTTAAAAGTGCCGGCGGTGTGGTCGGCTTTTTTGGCGAACACGAAGTCGCCGGCCTTCCACTCAAGAGAGGGCTCGATAAGCACCTTGTCGCCGCTCCAGAATTTGGGCTGCATGGAGAAGCCGTCGAGCTTGAGGATGAAGGCGTTGGGTGTAGGGTTGCCGGGTGCGTCAAGCCATTCTTCGGCTGTGCCAGGCTGGTAAAGATCGATGATATCCATAGCTGCTCCCGCGGCTGTAACGCCTACGACCGGTAGCTTCCCTTTAGGTATGCCAACAGGCCAGGCATCGACCTTGTACGTACCTGCGCTTGCCGCCAGCGTCAGTGCTGTGGCGGGTATGTCGAGGTCGTATGGGCTCAGGCCGAGCACCTCCTCGATCTGTCGAGCCATGTCATCGCCAATACCCTTGTGGCGAGTAGGCCCCGCAAATTGGCCTACCTGGCTGGTTTCTTTTTCAAGCTGTCGCGCCAGTTCGGCCACTGAAAGGGGGCGCGTGCCCATTTCGCGGCGCAGGTTGGCGTGACGGATTTCGGGAATGGTGGGTAATTTTTTCATCCTTGAATTTTCGCCTATCGGTTACCTGATGGGTAAGTGCCCGTTGGCTATTGCAAAGCAATACCCGATGGGTAAGAATCTGCGTCAGAGGTGACCCATGAAACTCAGTGATTACATCCGTTCAATCGATAATCCCAAGGCGCCGGAGGGCAACCCGCTCTGCGAATACGCGCAGCGGTGCAACGTGACCATCGGATACATGAAAGTTCATGTGCTGTACGCCCGGAAAGAACCACGCTTCCGGCTGTTGCTCGCATTGGCTCATGAAAGCCAAGGAGCAGTGAGCATCCCGGAGGTTCTCCAGCATTTCGGTGTGGCCGAGGAGCAGTTGCTCTACTCGGGCTCGCAAGCCGCATGAATCACCCCACCCCTGGCACAGCAGATTAGTAATACGGGGGGTGGCGCCGGCTCAGGTGAGCTACCAACGAGCCAGAGCCGGCACCGGGCAAGTAGCCCAAGAGCAACAAACCTGACGCCTCGGCGGCAGGTGAAATAGAGGCCAAAACACAGGGCGTTCCTCGTGAAAGTTCAACCCTGGTTTCGGCGTTCCGGTTGAGCGGCTACCAACCGCTCCGCCTCAACATCCAACACCCCGAGGCACAGCAATGACTGAGGGTGTTGGGCGCTGTAGCCATAGAATAGGGGATACCCCGACGCCGTGGCTATGGTAGTTCGCGGGGTTTACTACCAATGAGCACAAGCACAGCAACAACGGGTGGGCCGGTGCGCTCGCTCGCGGCGGCGATCGATCTGGATTGCCGCCACTTCCACGGCGGCCACACGGCCGTTTGCGCCATCCTCGAGGAGCCTTATGGCCCTTTCCAGAAGCGCCTCTCCAGTTCCTACCCTGAGCACCACCTGAACACGATGCAGCTTGCCCGCGTGGTTGAGCTTGCCCGCGGCCCGGCCGTGCGTGAGTGGTTCGAGCAGGTGTATGGCGTGGTGACGTACCAGCCAAAGCCGGTGCAGGCCAGCCAGGATGCGCTGCTGCAGCTGAGCCGCCTGCTGGAGAAAGAGGGGAAGTTCGTCGGCAGCCTGGTGGGTGGCGCGGCCGACAACCAGTGGAACGCTGCCGAGGTGGCCACGCTGGAGGAGCACGGCTATGCGCTGATCGGCAAGCTGCTGGGCATCATGGCCGGCGCGCGCGAAGCGATGGAGGGCCGCAGCCATGGCTGATGACCTCGACCTCGCGAGCGAGCGGGAAGAACAGATGCGGGCCGGGGCGATCCTGGCCCTACAGCGCAAGCAGGCGCCGGCTTACACGATCAGTGCTGAATACTGCGATGACTGCGGTGTGGCTATTCCAGCAGCGCGGCGCCTGGCAGTACCAGGCTGCGAGCGTTGTGTGTACTGCCAAGCGCGCAGGGAGGTGCGGCGTGCCTAAGCACCACCCATCGCTTCAGTCAGTCAGAAATGCCGAGTTTCATCACCTTTCCGAGGCGGTCCAGGTAGGCCTTCATGTTGGCCGCTCCGTCCGTGGGGATGCACCCATCGTTATACAGGTAGATGCGTTCAAGGCTCTCGTCACCCCGGTAGCTGATCTTCGCGGCGTCCCTCGGGCCAAGCTCCTTCAGCTTTACCCCAACGGGATGTTCTCCATATTGGACGTACTCGCCGGTCATGAAGCCCAGCGGCTTGTAGTTGCGATTCAGCAGCACGTAGCTGCCGTCTGCTTGGCGATCAATGCAGTAAAGGAAGTGGGTATGTCGCAGTTCGTCCTTCAACATCCTGTTCTCTCCAATGAGGTGTTCCATGAGCAAGCCTGTGATCATCATCGCGCCGCAAGGCATAGGCAAGAGTTTGTGTGCAGCGGACTTGCTGAAGTCGCTCGGCTGTGTCCGGGTGGTGGAGGAGTGGGACGGCAAGGCTCCTCTTTTACCGGGGGACTTGGCGCTTACCAGTCTGGATGGCGCCGGCTTGGGGCTGGCGTATCAGGTGTTTTCGCTCGCAGCCGCAATGGAGCTGATGTCGGCCGCTTGAGCGCCCTGTTCAGCAGTTGCATGGGGGCGTGCGAATGACCAAGGCTCCATCACCTTCCCCGGCCCCCATCGCTGCCTGGGCACGTCGCTATATCGAATCGTTCAATCTGGCCCTGGTGCCGATCCCTGACGGCGAGAAGGGCCCGACCGGCAAGGGCTGGAACAAGCCCGGCGGTTACATCACGGACGCGGCAAAGGCCGAGGCGCACTGGACGAAGCACCCCAGGCAGAACATGGGTGTATTGCTCGGTGCGAGCGGCGTTTGCTCGCTGGATGTGGACCACGTGGAGTGGACGCGCCAGATTCTGAGCGACTTGTTGGGCATGGACCTGGATAGCGTGGCGGCGGAGCACGCGACAAGCGTGGGCAACCCGGAGCGCTTCCGCATCATGTTCGGCGTGCCGGCGGGTTGCGAGTTCAGCCGGCATTCATTGGTGTGGCCAAACCCTGATGACCCGGACGGCTCGAAGCATAAGCTGGCCGTGAAGGCGCTGAAACGGGCGAAGGATATCGGCGACAAGACGCTGGAAGCCGAAATGCAGGCGAAGGCGAAGCAGCTCGCGCCGGTGACGGTGTTCGAGCTGCGCGGCGGCGATGTGCAGGACGTGCTGCCGCCATCGATCCACCCGGGTACTGGCCAGCCTTACACCTGGCGTACGGCGCCGACCGGCGATGCATTCGCGGAGTTGCCCCGCGACCTGGTGAACATCTGGACCAACTGGGAGGTGTTCAAGCGCATGGCGTTGGACGCCTGCCCGTGGGCGGTTAAAGCGCCGGAGCCGGCAGCGAAGAAGAAGGCGCCCGCGGCGACCGGATCAGCTGGCAAGGGCGAGTCGGTGATCGACGCCTACAACCGGGCGTATGACGCTGCGGGCCTGTTGCAGGCAGCCGGTTACATCAAGCGCGGGAAGAAGTGGCTGTATGCGGGGAGTTCGACGGGGCTGCCGGGTATCTCGATCAACGAGGAGGGCCGGGTGTATTCGCACCACGGCGCTGACCCGTTGGCAAATGGGCACTGGAATGACCCGTTCGATGTGTTCTGCCTCCTCGAGCACAACGGTGACAACAAGGCGGCGATGAAGGCGGCGGCGAAATTGCTGGGCCTGGACCATGCGAGCCAGCGCAAGCAGGTGGTGAAGCAGAGCGGGCCACAGGCGGATGCCCCGCCGGTAGACGCTGCGCCTGAGTTGCCGCCGCAGGCTGATGACCTTCCCCCGGCCCCATCTGACGCTGAGGCCGATGGCGAGCCCGGCACCACTGACACCGGGGGTGCGGGGGGAGGCTTCTCGCTGGCCTGGCTGCTGCGCCGGTATGCGTTGATCGAGGGCACCACGCATGTGTGGGATATCGATGCGGCGAAGAAGATCAAGAAGTCGGGCTTCATTGCGCACATCGGGAAGGAGGCCTTCAAGGAGTGGGAGGCGGTCACCGATAAGCGCAAGAAGCGGGTGAGCGAGGAGTGGGTAAAGGATAACGAGCGCACCCAGGCGCTGGCCGGCAAGGCGCTGGGCGATTTCTCGATGCCGATGATGACGCGCTATGTGTACATCGACGGGACGAAGGATGCCTGGGACTACGCGAAGAAGCGGCGCATTGCCGAGGGCGCGGTGAAGATGGCCCTGGGCGATGCGTACAGCCTGTGGCTGAACAGCCCGGACCGGCGCGTGGTGGACATGAACCACATTGTGTTCGACCCGACGATGACGCATGACCCTGAGGTGTACATCAACACGTTCGAGGGTTTGCCGCTGGAGCCGAAGCGCGACGATGCGGCGTGCGAGAACCTGATCTGGCTGGTGTCGTTCCTGTGCAACCACGCTGAGGATGCGGCGCAGTGGCTGGGGCGCTTTCTGGCGTACCCGCTGCAGCACACGGGCGCGAAGATGGACACGGCGGTGCTGATGCATTCGACCACTGAGGGTTCGGGTAAGAGCCTGTTGTTCTCGGTGATCATGGGGCGCATCTATGGCCAGTATTCGGCGACGGTGGGGCAGACGCAGCTGGAGGGTTCGTTCAACGCCTGGCAGAGCGGGAAGATGTGGGCTGTGTTCGAGGAGGTTGTGAGCCGCGACCAGAAGTACAACCAGGTGGGGAAGATCAAGCAGTTGATCACCGGGCAGACGGTGCGCATCGAGTCGAAGTTCGTGAACGGGTGGGAGGAGGCGTCGCACATGAATGCGGTGTTTCTCTCGAACGAGATCGTGCCGTGGCCGATCAGTGATAGCGACCGGCGATTCCTGGTGATGTGGCCGGAGGAGAAGCTATCGCCCGAGCGGCAGAAGGCGATCAAGCATGAGCTGGATCACGGCGGCGTTGAGGCGTTCTACGCCTGGCTGCTGGCGTATGACCTGGGCGAGTTCGACCCGCAGACGAAGCCGCCGGTTACGCCTGCGCGCGATCGCCTGGTGGCGTTGAGCCGGGCGCCGTGGCAGACGTTCATGCACCTGTGGCGGCTCGGTGAGTTTGGGCCGGGGTTGTGGGGCGGCTGCTTGAGCAGCGACTTGTATGCGTTGTTCCTTGAATGGTGCCAGCGCAACAAGGAACACGCGATGAGCCAGACGAAGTTCTCGCTGTTCATCACGACGATGGGTTTGGACAAGACGCGGGCGATTCCGTGGACGGATCGCAATACGCGGCGCTTCTCGGCGTTCTGCTTTCCGAAGGATGAGGAGTCCTTCCTGCCACCATCCACTAAGGCGGCCGCGCTGGGCGCGCATGTGCTCGAGTGGCGCGCGCGGGCCCGAAAGGCGGGCTGGCACGTGGACAAGTGGGACCACGTGCAGGAGGCCGCCGCATGAGTGCGCGTGAAAGTGTGTTGGGTGTGTTGGGTATGTGTTGGGTTGGTTTGGGCAACCTTACACACTTTAGCCCCAGTGTTTACGGGCGTTGTGGCGGTGTGTGTTGGGTGTGTTGGGTTTACGCGCCCGCGCGCGCACGTATGCGAAAAATATCTTCCTTCTCTCCAATGGCTACCGGCTGCGTTTTTTCTCTACGCGAAGCTTCAAAAAACCTTACCAACCCAACACACCTTACACAGCTTTCTTTAAAGCATTGTTCTGTAAGGGTTTTAAGTGTGTTGGGTGTGTGTTGGGTTGGGGCTTTTTGTGTTGGGTTGGGTTTTGAGCGGGGGTTGGGGCGATGAATAAGGTGATTGAGGCGCTGCTGGTGGCGTGGGGCAACGAGGTGATCAGCCCGGCCCTGGACGTGAGCATCCGTTCACCACTGGGCACGATGGATGAGGAGGGCGGGCGGGCTGTTGGTGGGTC
Source organism: Phytopseudomonas seleniipraecipitans (assembly GCF_900102335.1). Taxonomy (GTDB): domain Bacteria; phylum Pseudomonadota; class Gammaproteobacteria; order Pseudomonadales; family Pseudomonadaceae; genus Aquipseudomonas; species Aquipseudomonas seleniipraecipitans. Next base: position 104,009 of record NZ_FNBM01000002.1, on the reverse strand, counting down.
GCGGTGCTTGTCGAGCGTTGAGTGTGAGGTGGCGGTGAGCCGGGCTTCTGCTGCTGTCGCTACGGGGTTGGCCTTGTTGGCCGCAGATGAGGCGGACGGTGGTCTCGGTTCCAGGGGCAGGGCGATGCAGTACCTGGCATTGGTGCGGTACACGTCTTTGCGGCCGCAGCCGGTGGTAGCGCAATGCCGAGTACTGGGCATAAGTGTGCGGACATACCGGACGCGTGTCGGTGAGTTGCACGCGGCGTTGGCCGAAGTGCTGCCGGGTGTTGTGAGTGAGCGCGAGCGGGAAGGACAGGGCACGGCCGCTGCCGCAGCGGCTCGGGCGCGTGCTCGAGCGGTGAAGGTGGCGGGCAAGGATGAAGCCAGGCGTTTGCAGCGGCTGAAGGCCTCCGGCGTGTCCCACCGTCAAGCGTTGCGCGCTGGGTTCGGGGTGGTGGCAGAATGACCGTTCGTCCGGTCACGATGGCGCGAACCGTGCGCGAACAGAGTTCAACCCGGCGCGAACCGAACCGCCCGAAAATGGCCGTTGCGAGCGTTGCATGTCGAGGGGTAAAAGGTACCCAGGCTTTATTGCGGTGCCCGCGATAAACACAGAGCGCTGTGCTGCGCCCCTCGACGGTTAGCCCCCGCGCCGTCACCGCCCCTGAAAGGGGGCAACTATTCCGAAGCCCTGCCATCTGGTGGGGCTTCTTCGTTTCTGGCCCTTGGCCGCCTGGGAGGTTGTGACATGAGCGAGCCGCTAAGCGGGCTGGCACTCTGTGGGCTGGGCGCCATGGCCTGCCTTGGTGGCATCCTGGCCGGCGCAGACGGTAACGCTGCGACCGGTGCCCTGTGTGGCGCGCTGGTGTTCGTGATCGCACGACCTGACCTGAAAGGCGCTGCTCGGGTTGCGTTGTTCTTCGTCAGCCTGGTGATGGGCTACCTGTTTAGCCCTGCACTGGGCGAGTTGGAAGTGTGGGGCATGCGCCCTTTTGCTTTCCCAGGCCCTGCCGCCTTTGCCGCATCCGCGATGGTGGTGGGTGTGACCATGGCCTGGATCAAGAAGCGCGAGGCTCCTGTCTCGTCTGGAGGGTTCAATGGTTAGTCTGCTGCTTACGGGAGCTACCTTGGTAGTGTGCTTCGCGATATTCGTTCGGTTGTTCACCTTCCGCCGCGGCTCGTTGCGCTTCCGGCGCGGCATGTCCTGCGCGGCTTACGCGGTGATGGTCAGTGCGGGCGCCGCGGTGATCTACATCCTGATTGGCGACCTGTGGGTACCTGGGCAGGCCTGGCCGGTGGTCATCCAGCTGATTGCATTTGCCTGGGCGCTTTTGCGCTCTCGCGGGAACTTGGCGGGTGTGTTGCGTCCGGATCAGCCAGTTTGGTCTGGTGTTGAGCGTAGACAAAAGTAGCGGAGAGATAGAGCTAACCGTAGTGGCATACTGATCTCTCACTCTAGACAGGAGGTTGCTATGAGTTACTCAGCTTTCACGGATGCAGAAATGAATCTATGTAGGAATGCGGTTGAGTCAGCCGAATACGTCAGAGTTGCGGCTCGGTCTGTGGTCAAGGTGCTTCAAGACACTTTCGCTAAACCCCACCCCACGAGGCATTGGGGTGTGAAGCTGGATATCTCCGACAATGACGTGTTTTTGCTGGAAACGCCCTTTGGTAAAGGGAAAGGGCGTTTAGATCTTCATATTGACGCTACAGGAACTGTGGGTCGTTATGTGATCTTGAAAGAACTTACTGACTCGAAAGACGAGACGTCTATGCGCGAAGTGTGGGCGTTCAAAGTGTCCCGAGATGGTGTAATCAGCCACGGTGACAACGGAGAGCACAGCTTCGATCTGCACGGTTTCGACGAGGAAGATTGGAAAGGGCGGCTTGCCCAATCGATCTTCTATGCAATAGCTCGATCTGTGCCAGGCACTGATCACCGGAGCCGGATGGAGTAACGTCAATGCGCGGGGCATTTCACGCTGCCGACCTCGACGATGCGTTGGCATCCTTGCAGCAACTGGGGCCCGGTCTAGCTAACAGTGCATTGGCTGAGGCGTTGAACCACACGGCGAACCAAGCCCGGCAGATCGTTCGGGCTGAAATGAGTGATGTGTTCGACCGGCCCACGCCGTTCACTCTCAACTCGATCCGCGTACTGAACGCTAGGCCCAATCAGTTGGAAGCGGCGCTGTGGATCAAGGATGACAAGGACGGCGCGGCTACCGGCAAGCAGTTCGCCCCTGAAGACTGGGTGGCGCCGCAGGTGTTCGGTGGTGGTCGGCAGCGTCGCGCGTCTGAAGCTTGGCTACGTCAGGCTGGAATTCTACCCGCGGGGCTATTCGCCGTACCAGGTGCAGGGGCGCGGCTCGACCAGTACGGCAACATGCAGCGCGGGCACATGATGCAGATCCTGTCCGGGCTGAAGGCGCTGAACCGATCTGGCTCTGACCACAGCGCTACGGCGAGTCGACGCTCACTTCGCAAAGGCCACGCCACGGCGTTCTTCGTACTCAAGCGCGGCAAGACGCCCATCGGTATTGCAGAGCGGCGGGGCAAGGCGGTGGCAGTGGTCATCGCCTTCGTACGTCAACCGCAGTACAGCGAGCGCCTGGACTTCCATGGTGTGGTTCGACGCGTTGCCGAGAACGATGCACAGCTTGAAGCGAACATCGACAAGGCCATCGCCGATGCCCTGAGCGGGCGCCTGCCGACCAGCTTCAGCCGTCGCCCTGGTGGCAGGCGGGGCAGCTAGACCTAGGGCGCTAAGCCCGCCCAGACCATTAAGGTACTCCCAGGGGGCCCCGGCCTACACGGGTAATTCGAGCCGCGTTTTCTCTCTAGCTGGAATTTGTGCAGGGATGTCCGTCTTTTCAAGGAGTTAGGTATGGGCCTGCAAGTTTCAAAGGCTGAGTTAGGCGAGCTGGTGGGACGTGATGAACGAACGCTCAGCCGCTGGCAGACAGCAGGCATGCCCGTGCTGGAGTTCGGCCAAGGGCGAGGCCACGAAAACCTGTACGACAGCCAGGCGGTGATCGAATGGCTCATGCAGCAGGCGGCACTGAACGGCAAGAAAGAATCCTCGCGCGATCGGCTTGATCGCGTTCGCGCCGACCGTGAAGAGCTGGCAATGGCCAAGGATATCGGCGAGGTCGCCGTTGTAGCTGACTTGGTTGGCCGGTTCGAAGCAATGATCCAGGCGGCCAAGATCGAGCTGCTGAACACCCTCCCTGAAAATCTGGCAAGCGAGCTCTCAGCTCGATACGGGGTGGAGGTGGACGATCAACTGATCCGCGACCCTATCGAAGCAATCTTGAGAGAGCTGGCGAACTATGACCCTGATGACGACGACCCGTCAGACGGGGATCCTTTCGGATCGGACGATCCGGAGGATGCTGAAGAAGACGGCCCGTAAAGCGATCCGTAAAGCCTGCAGCAAGTGGGCACCGCCACCGCGGATGTCGATCATCGAATGGGCAGACAAGTATCGGTGGCTCGCGCCGGAGGAGGCTGCCCGGCCCGGTAAGTATCGATTCGATGTTACGCCGCACCTCACTTGGCCCGGTAACCCGCTGGATGCGATCGACGATCCCAACGTTACTGAAGTAGTCGGCCGTAAGTCTGCTCAGGTGGCTTGGACGTCAGGCGTGATGGGAAACGCCATTGCCAAATGGATCGATATAGACCCGTCGCCGATTTTGGTTCTTTTCCCGAAGGCAGAGTCGGTTAAGCAGTATGTCGGCGAGAAGCTGGAGCCGATGATCGAGGCCACCCCACGGCTACGCAAGAAGGTGGATCTACGCAGCCGACGTCTGCAGCAGCGGCAGGACTTCAAGAAATTCCCTGGTGGCTTCCTCAAGATGGTCGGCTCGAACAGCCCGGCCAGCGTTAAGTCGACGCCGGTACCGCGGGTCGCAGTTGAGGAGCCGGACGACTGTAATCTCAACCTTCGGGGCCAGGGCGACAGCATCAAGTTGGCAAAAGAGCGCCTGAAAACCTTCAGGCGCTCGACGATCATCATCGGTGGCACGCCTACCATCAAAGGGCTCTCGGCTATCGATGCCGAGATGGAGCTGTCTGACAAGCGACTCGGAATGGTGCCTTGCCATGATTGCGGCAAGGAACATGCGCTCAGTTTCGACAACCTCCATTGCCCGGATGACCTTACCTATTCCCACGAGGTGTACGGCAAGAAGCGGCCTGAGCACACCTATTACGCGTGCCCACACTGTGGATCCTCCTGGGACGACAACCAGAAGAACGGCAACCTGAAGCATGGCCGCTGGGTCGCAACTGCTGAGTTTCGAGGGATCGCGGGTTTCAACCTGAATGAGCTGTACGCCACCTTCTATGGCTCTCGCTTCGCCGTGTTGATGGAGAAGAAGCTGCAGGCTGAGTACGCGGCCGAGCGCGGCAACATTGGCCCGATGATCGCCTTCACCAACAGCTCGATGGGGGAGAGCTACGAGTACAAAAGTGATGCCCCGAAGACGGATGAGCTTGAAAAACGAGCGGAGCCCTATGCGGAAATGACGGCGCCGCCTGGCGTTCTGCTGATCACCGCGGGCGTGGACATTCAGGGAGATCGCCTTGCAGTTGTGATTGTTGGCTGGGGGCGAGGTGAAGAGTCCTGGCGGCTCTACTGGAACGAGCTTCAAGGCAACCCCAAAGACCCATCCGACGGCGTGTGGCGCGAGCTGGACCAGCTGTTGGCCACACCGATACTTGGTGCTGGCAACGTTCGTTTGGCGGTATCAGGAGCGAGCGTGGATAGCTCGGACGGTAACACCAGCGATGCGGTGTACACCTATGTTCGAGATCGCCAGCGCTACAACATCCTGGCCATCAAAGGCGCCTCGATCGACAGCCGCGAACGGGAGATTTACTCCAAACCGCCGACGTCAGTCGACACCACCCAAGACAACACGAAGGCTGCCAAGTACGGCCTGCGGGTCAACATCGTAGGTACTCACAAAGCCAAGACGCTGATCGACAATCGCCTGCGCCTTACCGGGAGCGGGCCAGGCCGTATGCATTGGTACAGCGAGATGCGAGCTGATTATTACGAACAGCTGACCAATGAAGTGCTGGCACCGCACCCACGCCAGCCCAGCAAGATGGTCTGGCAGAAAAAAGCAGGCCGCCGCAATGAAGCGCTCGACTGCGAAGTTTATGCCTTGCACGCCGCGCGCAGCTTGAAGACACATCTGCTCCGTGACAGTGAGTGGGACCAGCTTGAGCAGCAGCTCATGCAGCCCGCGTTGTTCAGTAGTGAAGAGCCGGTGGCCAACGTACCGCGCAGAGCCCAACAAACGCGCGGAACGCGCAGCCGCGTCCGCTGAGGAAACCCATGAAACCTAAAACAGAAGCCCGCATAAGGCTCGATGAAGTGCGCGCGGCGATCAGCCGGATTGTCCGCGGAGCGCAGTCTGTGCGCTACGGCGATCGGCAGGTGAACCGCGCTGAGCTGGCTTCTCTGCGGATGCTCGAGCAGCAGTACGCGCGTGAAGTGGCGGCCGAAGAAGCTCGGCTAGCGGGCCGTGGTCGCAACCGCATCAATTACCTGAGTATCTGATATGGCCTGGTTCAACCGAAAGACACCGGAGGAGAGGGCAGTTAGTGCTGCCCTCGAGCTGGTTCAGAGCCAGCCTCGTATGCAAGGTGGTGGTGGCGGTAGTGAAACACGGTGGCGTGGTGCTTCGCGTGTGCTGCGCAGCATGACCAGTTGGATACCCCACTTGGGCAGTCCGTCTCGCGACCTCAACAAGGCCGAGCGCAGTACGTTGGTCGCCCGATCACGCGATGCCATGCGCAACCATCTACTTGGCCGCGCCGCGATCGTTCGCGTCCGTACCAGCGTGGTGGGTACCGGCCTTATCTGCCGCCCTCAGGTTGACTACGACGCTCTCGGTATCAGCGAGACGGAGGGGGAACGGCTCAATGAGCTGCTCGAACGTGAGTGGACGCTATACGCCGAGGATCCTCGTGAGTGTGATGCCGAGGCCAGCAGCACCCATTACCAGCAGCAGGCGATCGCGCTGATGTCTGCGCTCACTGGCGGTGACGTATTTGTCGCCACGCCAGACATTGAGCGTGAAGGCACCCTTTACAGCACGCGGCTACAGCTGCTGGAGACCGACCGCATCTGCAACCCGAACGGCCAGCCCGACACCGATACCCTTACCGAAGGCGTGGAGTTTGATTCGGGCACCGGAGCGCCCCTGGCAATCTGGGTATGCAGCGGCTACCCGGGCGAGAAGCGCCTAAGTAAAGCACTGACGTGGGAACGGTTGGAGGTGTTTGGCTCTGGGACTGGCCGGCGCCGTATCTTGCAGGTGTGGTGCGATAAGGAACGGCCGGGGCAGAAGCGCGGCGCGCCTTACCTGGCACCGGTGCTGGAACCGTTGCAAAAGCTGGAGCGCTACAGCAGCGCGGAGCTAATGGCAGCGGTGATCTCGGCAATGTTCACCGTGTTCTTGAAAAAGGGCAGCGACTTCAACCAGAGCAATCTGCCGATGTCGGCGCTCGGCAATGAACAACCTGAGGGTGCAGCGCCCGACCTCCCGCCTGTTGAACTGGGCGAAGGCGCGGTGGTGGATTTGGCACCAGGTGAAGAGCCCATTACCGCGAACCCTGCCAGGCCCAATGCTCAGTTCGATCCGTTCTTCATGGCAGTAGCTAAGGAGATCGGGGCCGCGCTTGAGCTGCCTGTAGAGGAGTTGTTGCTCTACTACAGCAGCAGTTACAGCGCCGCCCGAGCCGCAATGCTCCAGGCTTGGCGTATGTACAACCTGCGCCGCTGGTGGCTCGTTTGCGATTTCTGCCAGCCGTCGTACGAGCTGCTGGTTGATGAGGCCGTGGCTCGTGGCCGCCTTCGCCTTCCTGGCTATTCAGACCCAGCTCGGCGGCGCGCTTACACCAGAGCAGTGTGGATCGGCCCTGCGCGTGGTGCGATCGACGAGCTCAAAGAAGCCAAGGCTGCTCAGGCGCGGATCGATGCCGGGCTTAGCAACGAGACGATCGAGGCCGCTGCCATGACCGGCGAGACCTGGCAGCAGATCTACCGGCAGCGAAAGCGTGAGATCGAGCAACGCCGTTCAGACCAAATGGAGCTGCCTAACTCGAAGCAGCCACAGCCCGCCCAACCCATAGAAGAGGAATAGCCATGCCACGCGCATTCGAGCTGGCCGCCGCTCAGCCGTGGCTGATGCTTCCTGACAGCCTGGACAATCTGCTGGCGATCGCTGAGCGCATGGGCGATCCCATGGCACTTGAAACCCAGCTGGGGCGTCGACTGGAGAATAGCCGTAGCGTCACGTTGCGCGACGGTGTTGCCGTTGTTCCCGTCGTCGGGCCGATTTTCCGCTACGCCAATCTCTTCACGGAGATAAGCGGAGCCACAAGCACACAGGTGCTGGCCACCGACATCCGCGAGGCGCTCGACAACCCAGCGGTGAAAGCCATTGTGTTGAACATCGACAGCCCCGGCGGTGTGGCCAGTGGCATCAACGAACTGGCCGATATGATTCACGCCGGCCGCAGCCAAAAACGGATCGTCGCTTATATTGGTGGCAGTGGTGCTTCGGGGGCGTATTGGATCGCATCGGCTGCGAACGAAATCGTCATTGATGAAACTGGCATCGCGGGAAGCGTTGGTGTTGTGGTCGAGGCGGTTGTGGATGGCGAGTCGGCCAGCGGTCGTAAGCGCTATCAGATTGTCAGTCGCAACGCGCCAAACAAGCGGCCCGACATCAGCACTGAGGAAGGTCGCGCGAAGGTCGCTGAGACCATCGACGCGCTTGAAGATGTTTTCGTTAGTAAGGTCGCCCGCAACCTCGGTGTGGCCGCAGAACACGTACCCGGCATGGGCGACCATGGTGGGCTGCGAGTAGGGGCCGCAGCCGTTGAGGCTGGCCTTGCACATCGAATCGGCTCCCTCGAAGGGCTGATTTCCGAACTGGCCAAGCCGGCCGCATCCAACCCTAGGAACAGAACTATGAAAGTGAGCACCACTGCGGAGCTGCAGGCGGCCCTGGCTGCTGGCACCGATCCGCAGGCCATCGAAATTACCCAGGCCAGCCAGCCTGACGTAGATGCGATCAAAGCTGAAGCGCGCGGCGAGGGTGCCAAGACCGAGCGCGATCGTATCAATGGTATCCAGGCGCTGGCTCAGAAGGGCTTCGAAGCGGAGGTTTCTGCCGCCATCGATAGCGGCCTTACGGTCGAAGCTGCTGGCCTGTCTTTGTACAGGGCTGCCCAGGATCGCGGCATCACCCTGCAGGCCATCAAGGGCGACGCAACCAAGGCAAAGGCCAGCACCCCGCCGAGTATCATCGGCACTGCGCCGAAGATCTCCACCGCTGACATTTACGCTGCTCGCAAAGGAGCTAAACAATGACCATCGTCACTCAAGGCGCTCGTAGCGCCGACTTCTTGTTGAGCGAGGCTTCCGGCCAGCGCTCGCGCGCCCAGGTCAGCCTGCTGGCCACGGCTGTTGCCATTGCCGCCGGTACTATCGTCGCGCTGTCCGGTGCTGGTTACGCGCCTTACGAGGCAGCCGAAGTTGACCCTCAAAATCCGGACGCGGAGGTTGAGGTGCCGACGCTGGCGATTCTTTATAACAACAAGCCACCAAGCGAAGAAGTGCAACTGGCCGCGGTTATTGCCCGCGATGCCGAGGTGGATCGCAGCCTGCTGATTGGCTTGGATGACGCCGCAGAAGCGGTGCTGGTTGCTCAAGGGATCATCATCCGACCCGCCTAACCCCAAACCGCGACTGCGAACACACCCTGTCTACCGAACCGCCTATGGCGGTTTTTTCGTTTCTGGAGAACGAATCCATGCCATCGCTTGATATTTTTCACGATGACGCTTTCAGCGTTACTGGCCTTACGGCCGCCATCAACCAACCCCAGGAAGGCCAAGCCCAGCCGACCCGTCTCGATGCTCTTTTCGAAGAGGAGGGTATTACTACCACCTCCGTTTTCATCGAGCGTGAGCACGATACGCTGAGCCTTGTACCCGCCGCTGACCGTGGCGCGCCGGGCGATCCGACCTCTGGCGCTAAGCGTGATCTGATTCCCTTCAGCACGATCCACCTGCCAACCACCGGCACCATCATGGCGGACGAGGTTCAGGGTATTCGTGCTTTTGGCAGCGAGACCGAGTTGGAAACCGTTCAAGCGCGCGTCGACAAGCGTCTTGAAAAAATGCGCAAGCGCCTGGACGCCACCATCCGCTACCAGCGTTTCGGCGCGGTGACTGGCAAGGTCTACGACGCCAACGGTTCGCGCGTGCTGCTCGACCTGCACAGCCGTTTCGGCATTCAGGAGCAGACCCATGAGTTCGGCTTTTCTGTAGCCGAAGCCAAACTGCTGCAGATGATCAACGACGCCAAACGCAAGTCCGAAGACGTGGTGGGCGGTACCGGGATTATTACCGGCTGGCTCGGGTTGGCAGGCCGTAATTGGTTCGATGCGATGACCAATCACGACACCGTCATGAAAGCTTATGAGCGCTGGAACGAAGGTGATTTTCTTCGCCAAGGCGCTGGTAAGAACTTCGGCTTCGGCGGCGTGATGTGGGAAGAGTTCTACGGCAAGGTGGGCAACATCACTTTCATCGACCCGGATGTGGCCTATCTGATCCCGATCGGTATCGACGGCCTGTTCATCACGCGCTTCGCACCAGCCAATTACATGGACACGGTTAATACCGAAGGCCTGCCGTACTACGCCAGCCAGGAGCTCATGCGCCACAACAAAGGCGTAGACCTCGAAGCGCAGAGCAACCCGCTCAGCCTGGTCACCATGCCTCGAGCGATCATCAAGCTCACCAAGAAATGATCGAGTTCCAGCAGTTGATCGCCGAGATGGACGCCGCCATCGAGGACGACCTCAGCGACGGCCTGGCGGACTTCCTGTCCGCCAAGGGCGACCTGCAGCGGCAGGGGCTGGCGATCATGTTGGACAAAGACGCGGAGCGCGTCGACGTCGTCAGCGGCATGGTCGGGCGCTCGGTGATCATCACCGTTCGCCGCGTTGCGCTCGGTCAGTACGACCGTAAAGGTGCATTCCGGCTCGACTCCAGCGTGTGGGGTGCCGCCGATGGCAAAACATGGCACATCGACGGCATCGCCACCGATGACGGCCACTGGGTCTCTTTCTACGTGGTGCCATAACCATGCCTATCGACATGCAATCCGAAATCATCGCGGAGGTCATCGCGCGCCTGGCTGTCGTCGAGTCGTTCGGTGGCCTGGTCAGCGAGGACAGTGTGCTTCGTGTGATCGATGCAGAGGATACAGAAGGTCTGCCGGATGACTTCATTGTCATCCAACCCGGCGGCGTCGAGGAACTGGAGCGCGCCGCCGGCGGTGGCAGCGTGCGCGAACGGGTCACTTTCAATATCACGGCCATCACTCGGCGACGCGGCTTTGCGCCGCAGCTGAGGGCCGCCCGCCTGGGCATCAAGGCGGCGCTGCCTGGCCCCAAAGGTGGCCTTGCCACTCAAGGCGTGCAGGTGGTCGCTTTTCTTCCCGAAACACCCATGCCACCCACAGAGGGTCGGCGCTGGGCCTGCCACGTGATGCCTTTGCAGGTGACTTACGTGCAGCCCCTCAAGTGAGGAACTCGCAATGCCCAAGATCAACATTACCCAGGCCTTCAACTTTCAGTCCGGTGGCGTAACCAAGCACTTCAAGAAGGGCGAGCAGGACGTGCCGCAGGCCGTTGCTGACCACGCCCTCGAGCGTGGTTACACCCCCAAGCCGAAGGCCGATAAGAAGCCCGAAGCAGAAGCCCCAGCGCCCAAGGCCTGAGCTGCACTGACCCCACTCGACAGAGGAAATCTCGATGTCTCAAGTTGACCGCTCTTTCATTGGCGAGGGCATTCCTTATGCCCGCGCCTACCAGTCTCAGGATTCGCTGCTGGATATGGGCAACTGCGACGCCTTCAACATCGCATTCACCAACAACCGCCAGACCCTCCCGAACTTTCGTGGCGGCGGCGGTAACCGCAACGTGCGCGAACGCGTGACTGACGTGACGGCCACCATCGGCCTGTACGACATGCCCGAAACCAACCTGGCGCGCATCACTCGCTCAACCGTCCAGGCCATTGCTGCAGGCATCGTCACCGACGAACCCGCAACCTCCGGTGGTGTGCAGGGCGAGCTGATCCCGTTCAAGTACCTGCCTGACCTCACCGCTGAGGTCACCGTGAAAACGGCGGCGGGTGAGCCTCTGGTTGCCGGTAACGACTACCTGCTCACGCCCCACGGCCTGTTGCGCACGGCAATCTCGGATATCGACGCCACCGGCGTACTGCTCACCTACACCAAGCGCGCCTCCAGCGCCCTGCAACTGCTCAACGGCAGCCCGGTCGAGCTGGAGATTGTCATCGCCGGCCTCAACGATGCGCAAAGCGGCGAGCCCTATAGCCTGCACCTGCGCCGTGTGAAGTTCGGCATGCTGGCTTCGCTGCCGGTGTTCGGCCAGGAGTACCTGAAGCTGGAAGGCCCGGCAGAGCTTCTGGCTGATCCGCTGGTGCTGAGCAACGACATCAGCAAGTTCTGCCAGATGGATATCGTGAGCAAGGCGGCCTAGCTTCAATGTAGGCAGTAATGGTGTCGGACAGACCCTGTATTCCATTGGGTCTGTCCGACGAGTCGGCGGAGTTTTATGGGTTAGATCAGTCGGTCTAGCTTGCGAATCCCCGATATACCAAGATCCATGGTTAGGCATATGGCAGAAGGTGAGTCGGAGTTGATAACTTTGAAGTGGAAGGTGTCAGTTGCTTTGTAGGAATGGATAATGATCTTTCCACAGTTAAAGTTATTGTCGTTATACTCGAAATTATGATCTTCATAGTAGTCGTAAGTGTTTAGGTGGGTCTTAGCGGCAACACTCATGTCTTTGTATCCTACACGCGCAAGCGCTGCCTGAAGAATATGCGCCTCAATCTCACGGCGAGTTGTGATTTTTGCCGAGGGCTGTAACAGCTTTCTGCGCATAGCTGCATCTCGCAATGAGCTTAGAAAGTTAGCGTATCTCGCTGCCTTGCTTGATGTGATGAGCCATCGGATCTCAAAGAATATAAAAGGTATGGCTGCGAGTATGCTAAGGAATAGGAACTGTGACTGTTGTGGGTTTGTCGTGATGCTCGCCGCAGTTAAAAAGCCTGCAGTGGTCATTCCAAATAAAACGAACAGTAATAAATAAGTTTGACCCTTGGTAATCAGTAGCGTTACTTGAATAGGGTTGCGACGTTCAGTTCGTTTATTTAGGGCTTTTCTCAGCTTGTGACCGCGCAAGACTTTAAGCAGTTTACCGCTGGTATGAGTCATTAGAAAATTTGCCGTGGTTCCGATACGTCGCTCTACTGCATCCCATCTTTTGGCGAGAATCACTGAGAGAAATAGAAGCACCCACCATGGGGGATTAATAATGTAGTCGGGCATAGTCCCTGAGCCTTATTAAAAAGGGCTCGACTCTAGCGAAATGCCTTCGCTTAGTTCAAGAAATTTATTCCCCGCCTCGGCGGGTTTTTTTCGCCTGGAGAAAAGCATGGCCGGCATCAAAGATCGCCTGATTCAGTTCATCCTGCGCGGCAAGGACGAGCTATCGCCGGAGGCGAAGAAGTCGGCCAAAGCGCTGGAAGACCTCCGAACTGAGGCTGCCTCGCTGAATGAGCAACTGGATACCGCAAAGGGCGAGCGCGGCCTGGTGCGGGACATGCTCGCTACTCAGCGTGCCCTTGAGCAGTCCCAGCGTGTGCTGGGCCAGACCGAAGGCAGCATCAAAGAGCTGCGTGAGGCGCTGAACGACAGTCCTGATGCGAAAGGGCTGCAGCAGTCACTCAAGGCTGCAGAGCGCGAAGCCGGCCGGTTACGCCGCCAGGTTTCGAGCCTCTCGGGTGACCTGGGCGAACACGAGAAGGCAGCCAAGGCAGCGGGCGTGGATACCAACCGCCTGGCCGAGGAAGAGAAACGACTGGCCAAGGAAGTGGACACCGCCAAGAAGGCGCTGGCTGCCAATGGCCAGGAACTTCGCGCCATGGAGCGTGAGCAGGCTAAAGCAAGCCGCACGGCTGCGGAGCACGCAAGCCGCGTCGGAGCTGTGCGTGAGGCAATGGCCGGCGGTGTGCGCCAGGTGGCCGCCTTCGGTGCGGCGTACCTGTCGCTGAACGGAATCATCAATCTCCTTCGCGGCGGCTTGAACCTGGTGCGCGACGGCATCCGGGCTGTCATAACGGATGGTCTGGATAGCGGCTCTGCTCTGGCACAGCTTGAGGCCGCGCTGAATTCGACGGGCAACGCTGCAGGATTTACCGCTGAACAACTGCTGGAAATGGCGCAGGGCTTCCGCGACAGTTCGCTGCTCACCAATGAGCAGATCCAAGCTGCGCAAACTCGCTTGCTAAGTTACACCGACATCGTTGGTGAGCAATTCCCCAAGGCCATGCAGATCGTCATTGATCAGCAGCAGCGCCTGGGCATCAGCGCTGAATCGTCTGCCGAAATAGTTGGCCGGGCTCTGCAGTCGCCAGTCGATGCGATGGCTGCACTCGGTCGGCAGGGCTTCAAGCTGGAGGACGATCAGAAACGTCTGCTCCGTCAGCTTGTTGCGACCGGCAAAACCGCCGAAGCGCAGGCAGTCATCATGGATATGATGACCGAGGCTTACGGCGGCGCCGCAGCTGCAGCCAAGTTGAACACGGCGGCAGGACTCTGGAAAACAATCACTAACTCGTTCAGCGACTTCGCTGGTCGGGTGGGGCAGAGCGGTGCGTTCGATTACATCCAGAGCAAGCTACGACAGCTCGCTGATGGGCTGGACGCTATGGCCAACGACGGCCGCCTTGATCGTTTGGCTCAGCATTTGTCCGACACGTTTACGAACGGTGCCGAGGCTGTATCCAAGTACGTCGAGAAGCTGGCAACGGTCGACTTCGAGGGGCTGGCTGAGAAAGCAGCCGGCATGGCCAGCAAGATTGGCCCGGCTATTGATCAGACCGTAAGCGCTGGCCAGTACGCGACCGCCGCACTTACCACGGTATGGAACACCTTCGCGGGCACGGTCAACGCATCTGCCGCGGCGCTGACCTACGCGGTGCAGCAGACGCTGGGGCGGTTGGCGTTGGCAACTGGGCAGATCGCGAGCGTGTTCGGTGGCGAAGACATCAAGGCCAAGGCTGACGGGCTCTATACCTTCTTGGGTGAGCTAAGCACCGCCTACGCTGCACAGGCGCAAACGGATTATGGCCAGGTTGCGGATGCCTGGAGCTTTCTCACAGAGAGTGTCGAGCAGCAGGCTACCGAGCAAACCGACACCATCAAGAAGGCGGCCGACGATCAGTTCGAGCATATCGTCCAACGTGTAACGGACATCAACAACGCGCTCAGCCAGATCAGTTCGGTGAACAGCGTTGCTCAGCTCCAGCAACTGGGCCGGGAGATGTTCAACGCTTATCAGGCTGGCCGACTCAGCCAGGAAGAATACAGCGGCGGGCTGCTCGTGCTGAACGAGCGGCTACGTGAGATGGGCGGCGCGGCAAAGGCCACCAGCGCAGATGTGAAAGGCGCCGCTGCCAGCCTGAAGACGCTGTCGGATATCCAGGCCGCAATCAGCGGCGCTAAGACCGCCGTTGATATCCGCAACATCAACACCGCGCTCAACAAACTGTACAACGACGGGGTGATCAGCGCGTCCGAGTACAACACGGAGCTCAAGAAAGCAGCTGACCGCCAGGCCGAGCTGAAGAAGGCAGTGGAGGGCGGCAAGAAAGCCCAGGACGCCAAGAACGAATCCGACAAGGACGCCATCGTCACCAGCGAGCAGCTACGGCGCGAGTCGGGCAAACGCATGGAAGCCGAACGCCAGGCCGGTGACGCGGCCATGCAGCAGCGTCGCAAGGAATCCAGCGACGCCAAGAAAGACATGGGCGCCATGGCCGGCTTCTATGACGGCGTGATGAATGCCGCGCGCGGGCCGCTTGCGTCCCTTAGCGCCGCGGCCCTTGAGGCGTTCGACCGGCTGCGTGGCATCAAGACCGCTGATATGAACATCGACACCAGCAGCCTGGATGCCACGGTCGATTCGTTGGGGCGTGTCAGTAAAGCGTTGGGCGACGTGCGCAGCCAGATGGGTAACCCGTTCACCGGCCCGCTCGGGCGCTGGCAGTTGGATATGCAGGAGTCCAGTCTGAAGACGCAGCAGGCGTTTCTCGGGCAACAGGCCCAGTTGCAGCGCCTGATGGAAAGCTACGACAAGGGCAACATCACCACCCGTCAGTTTGAGAGCCGAGCGCGAGGGCTGCGTCGCGCGCTTGGCATGCTGGACGATGCGGATCTTAGCAGCCTGGACAGTGCCATTAAGTCCGCTCAGGACAGCATGGAACAGATGGGTCAGTCGACCCGCTCGACGCTCGACAGTCTCCAAGATGAGCTCGATGGCCTGCAGGGCCGCACCGAGGACATCGAGCGGCGCCGGTTTGCATCACGGCGCCGGGAGCTGGAAGCGCAACTGGCCGAAGCCAACGCGGGTGGCGACACCCATGCCGTGGCCAATGCCAGCAAAGCCCTCGGCATGCTTCGGCAGATCGAGGCTGAGTCAGCCCAGGCCCGTCAAGCTGATGAACAGAAGAAGCGGCAAGAAGAGATCGCCAAGGCCGCTGCGCCGATTGCGAGCGCGAACGCTGCTCAGGCGCCGCAGCAGCCATCGCGCGTTATCCGGCTTGAGTTGGGTGGCAAAGCTGTTGATGTGGCGGTGGGCAGCGCCGCCGATGAAACCAATCTGTTGAGCCTCCTCGAGGACGCCGCGTTGAGGGCACGTTAATGGAATTTACCCTGGACACCATCGACCTGGCCGCTGACCCTGACCTGGGCGGCGAGCAGATCGAATGGACGGACGAGTGGGATTGGGACCCGGTAGCGCAGGATCAGGAGCGCTCCCTGACCGGTGCGCTGATCGTGCAGGAAGGCATGAAGCGCTACGGCCGGCCAATCACGCTGGCGAGCAATGGCGGCGCCTGGTTCACCTTGGCCACCGTGCGCGAGCTTGAGGCGCTGCGTGATCAATCGCTGATCGTGATGCTGCTCACCTTACCCACTGGCGCCCAGCACTACGTCACTTGGAGCCGGGCGGATGGTTCGCCCTTGCAGGCCAAGCCCCTTCACCGGCTGGTGGATCCAGGCCCCGATTGGCTGTACGAACTGACGCTGAAGCTGATCACCGTCGCGCCGCCACCGGATCCTGCTCCCGAGCCAGATCCAGAACCCTGACCTACGAACCCGCCCCGGCGGGTTTTTTAATGCCCGGAGATTGGCATGACGATCAACCGCACTGACGTAAAACTGCTGGAGTCCCAGCGCCTGAGCGATGCATCCGATGGCGGTGGCCGTGCCACCGGCAAGGCCATTATCGACGGCCAGGTCAACAACCTGTTCCCGGACATCAGCCGACTCGACCGCACCATCGGCCGCATCAACCTGCGTAAGGTCAGTGCTGGCGTGATGACCGAGAACGCCGACGCCTACCTTGGCGCACACGGCATCGTGACCCAAGGGCCGGCAGATCCGCGGGTCAGCGTGCTGTTGTTCAACACCGGCAGCCAGACCGACGTGCGCACCGATGCCCAGGATCTGATAGAGAGCTACGTGGCCGCCGCGTCGACGGCTCAGTTCGATCTGCTGGGCACGCAGTTGGGTGGGCAGCGAGCAATCGCCTGCGTTCAACGCGAGGAGCAACGCGTCCCGGAAAGCGGCGATGTGTTCCAGCTCGCTACGGCCACCGCGACGCAGTATGTGCGTGTGGTGGGTGTCGAGTCGCGCCTGGAGCAGTTCACCTACGACTACGGCAATGCCAACTTCGTGAACTTCACACGGCGTCGTCTGGATCTGCAACTGTCGGCTCCGCTGCTGACCGCATTCCCAGGTGGCCAGGTGACGCCGGCCGGCACTACGCCGACCGCGCTGGATGGCGCCGCTAAAGCCCGTGTGCTGAGCACGCAGGTTGCGGATGCCGCGCGCTATCACGGCATTAGTCCACTGGCCGATGCGGTCGCTCTGGGCGCGCTCACCGTGCGGGTGAACAGCGTCTACGCCCAGCTTGTGCCGAGCACCACCAAGGAGTCGGCGCTGGTCGACCTGCTGGGCGGTTATCAACGGCAGATCTACATCCCGGCCGGGCCGGCTCGCACGGTGAACCTGACCGTCGCCGCCGGCGCGGTAGCGGGTGAGTCGCGTACCTTCCTCGGTACCGGTTGCGCGCCGGGCACGCTGACGCTGACGGCTGGTGACGGCGTGTTCGCAGACGACAGCAAAGGCGCGATGCGTTACGTGAGCGGCAGCAACTGGATCACGTCCGGCCGGGTCGATTACCAGACCGGCGAAGTGACGCTCATCCGTACAGGTACCAGCTGGACGGGCAGCGCCAACGCGACCTATCGGCCTGGCGCTGCAGCCACTGGTGACACCATCACGGGCGAAGTCGCTATCACCCTGGGCAACCGCGGCTATGTGTACACCCTGAACCTGGCCGGCGCCGTTCCGCGTGCAGGCACGCTGTCCGTTGCCTTCTTGGCGCTGGGCAAGTGGTACGAACTGCGAGATTACGGCGACGGCCTGCTGACCGGCGAAGGCGCGGGCACCATTAGCATGGCCACAGGCACCGTCAATCTGACGCTCAACGCGCTGCCGGACGTGGGCAGCTCGCTGGTGTACAGCTACGTCAGTTCCGCCGATAACGCCATCACCGGCCACGCCGGCACCGCCGTCGTGCCTGACATCGAAGTGCGCTACACCCTGCCGGGCGGCGGCATTCAGCCGGGCAGCTTCACCGCATCGTTCACCGCCGGCACGGCCATGACGTTGACCGATGATGGCCTCGGCACGCTGAGCGGCAATGGCGGTACTGGCACCATCGTCTATGCGACCGGTGACCTGGTGATGAAGCTGAGCGCACCGCCTGCATCCGGCATCGCGTACACGTTCCGCCGCGGCTCGGTGGATGACGCGCCGCTGAGCGTTACCAGCGACGGCACCGGCATTGCCACGTTTACCATCCCCGGCGCACCCCTCAAGCCGGGCAGTGTACGGATCGATTGGCTGACCACCCGCCGCCAGTCCGCGCCGGCGATCAACTGGAAGGTGCTCGAGAGCGGCAACGTGCTGCCGATCTACGACGGTACGGCCGAGGTGAGCAACACCGCCAGCGACAACGGCGGCGGTGGCTGGCAGGCCGGTCGCGTTGGGTCGATCAACTACCAGACCGGCCAGTGCACCCTGCAGGTGGCTCGCCTCTATGACTACATCGAGTACACGTACAGCAACCGCGCTACCTCAAGCGTCACTGGCCCGCGTACGGAGCCCGTGCTGGTCACCACGCCCGTGCAGCAGCGCGAACAGTTCGCCGGTACGCTCTCTGCGAAGTCGCAGGCAGCCGGGGCTAGCTCGGATGAAACCACGCACACCCAAGCGCAGCCGCCGATCACCGTCAACCTGCTGCCTGGCGTAGGCAGTGCAATCGTGCCGGGCTCGCTGCTGTTCAGCTGGAACGGTTCGCTGTACACCGACCGCAGCGGTATCCTCTATCGCGACATCGCCAGCGCAACCAATGGCGGCGTGGCTGTCGGGGCGGTCGATTACGTCGGCCGTACTGCGACGATCAACAGCTACACGGGTAACGTCCTTGGCGCTGTGACGCTGCTGGCATGCCTGACCGCCTCGACCGGCTTCAGCGTTACCGGCGCTACGTTCCGCACACCAGGTGCGCCGCTGCGCGCTGGCAGCATGCAGGTAACCGCGGTGCGCACGGACACCGCCGAGGTGGTTACTGCCGTTTCCAACCTAAACGGCGTGTTCTCCAGCGGCATCATCCACGGCACCGTCGACGCCAGCACTGGCATCGCCCGACTGGCGTTCACGACGAACCCGGACGATGAGTCGGGCGAAAGCGACGTGCCGGTGATCCCGCTGCTGACCCGCTACAACGCGGTGGTACAGACGCGCCTGCCGCTCGATGCCGGCTTGCTTGGCCTCGATCCAGTGCGCCTGCCCGCTGATGGGCGAGTGCCGATCTACCGCGAAGGCGACGTGCTGGTGATCCACCACACCGCTGAAACGGTAGTGGCATCGCCAGTCGCGGGCGGGACTGTGACCCTCGCCAGGCAGCAGCAGGCCGACATCGAGGTCGTGGATAGCGACGGCCACGTGCTGCGTGCGGCGTCGTTCAACGACGACCGTGAGGCCGGCGCCGTTACCTGGGCGAACCCTCTGGTGATGCAAACCGAGGACGGCACGCCGCTGAGCACGCCGCTGATCATTCGTGATCGCGTCGAGCACATGGCGCTGTGCGTCGAGGTGCAGATCACCGGCCAGGTCGGCCTGAGCTCGCCGATTCCTTGGGATCTGCCTGCCGGCGAAGCGATGGTGTCGAGCGCTGTGGCCTGGGGTGACCTGCAGTCGCGTGTGCATACGTGGTTTACCCAGCAGACGTGGAGCCAGGGCGACCCGAATTGGGCAGACGCCCCTACAGGGAACACCACCACCGCGAACTACAACCAGCTGAGCTATCCGCCAATCATCACGAATGCCGGTGCAATCGCCGGCAAGTGGGCGCTGGTGTTCACCAGCAACACGTCGTTCAACGTGGTTGAGCAGCAGCTGGGTGTGATCGCCAGTGGCAGCACAGGCAGTGATCTTTCGCCAATCAACGCTTTGACCGGCCAGCCGTACTTCACGATTCGTCGGGAAGGGTGGGGCAGCGGTTGGGCGGCCGGTAACGCCGTGCGCTTCAACACTGACTCGGCGCTGGGGCCGATGTGGGTGATCCGTACGGTCATCAGCGGGCAGGGCACTGTCAACGACGACCAGTTCAAATTGCAGATTCGTGGGGATGCTGACTAATGGCCGATGCAGTGCTGTACACGCATTTACAACCCGGAGCTCCTGCGCTGGGCTTGGGCATAAAGGGCTCTGCTGTCATCGATAACAACGGTGTTGTGGGGTTCTTCAACCTTTTGATTCCCTGCCTAGTAACTGGCTATGGGACGGGGGCTACAGCAAAGCCAGGGCAAGGTTGGACTTTGGTTAGGTCTGAACTTCCCCAGCACTTCACTATTAAATCCCCAGACGGAGTGTTTTATAGTTTTGGGCGTGGGCCAAACCAGAACCAATATCCGTACGCAAACATGTGCCAGCTGTTCTTGTCGGAAAACGTGACAGATGCTTCTGTGTTCCCTCCCCAAGGAACGAATGTACGGTCGTACGCCCACTCTGTTGACTATTCCAGTAGCAACTCCAGGCACTGGATGTGCCCCAGCCACTACTACGCTATTACCCCAGGTAATTGGTTTCTAATTGCCCGTGGTTCTCAAGTCTTTTTCATTAGTAACTGGAATGAAAACAGCGCTGGGGGGATGGGTGGTTATGGGGACAATCCTCTCACTTCTGCAGCCAATTACGGCTGTATGTATTTCTTTGGGAATTTCACTTTCCCAGACGCTTTGATACCCAAGTCAGGCCCCCAAAATCACATGGCCCTGGGCGGTAATTACAGGGAGAACACTTGGCCTCCAAGTTCCGAATCTGACACGTACCTATTGCAGTATGGTACTCGACTGAGAAATCCTTTAACCGGGGCCGTAGAGACGGCGGTAATGCCAACTGTCCAGTCATATTGCAGCCTGAAGACGGGTTATGGTGGGGCAAAGCTTGGTATTCCAGCGTATGCCCCGGATATGTCTCTAACAGTGCAGGATGTTTACGATCCTGTTCTCGGGTTCTTTGCGACCTTACCTGGGATATTCAGAGATGAGTTCTATAGCCACCGATCTGCTCAGGAAGTAAGCAGGGCTCTAGGTAAAGGGGGCACACTCGCAGAGTGTTTGGAGCCGTTCGACTTCAACGGTGACCCGATCTACCTGGTGCCTACTCCCTATGGCACTGCTTTCTTCTGCCTGAAGGAGAAATACTGGAATGCCTAAGCTGGCGATTCTTGGCAGAAAATCTATGTGGTCTCGTAAGTTTGCGAGCCCTCTAGCCCCGGATTTTCACAGACAAAAGCTTCTGGGCCGCAAGCTTCTACGCCGTCCCGATTTGTTTCTTGTTCCTGTCTCTGTGGAAGTGAAACGAGAGGGGGAGATTTCGGATCGGTGGCTGGTAACTCTCCAGCGCTCCGATTCAGGCCAGGCCCTGGCCAATTTCTACAACGGAGGGCCAAACCCTCAGTATCTGAACCGTACGCTCATGTATCGGGAGGTACTGGCCCAAGCCTACGAATATAGCGAGCCCCGACTAGGTATGTCCCGCTGGCCGACTTTGAGCGAGACGGCGAATCACCTGCTGTTCAACCTCACCGAGGGCGGCGGTGGCAACCAGATCCCAACCGTCGATGCGAAGCTCGCCACCATTGCGACCGTAGAGGGCACCTGGGCTTCGCGCGAGACTGTGATCGTCGAGCGCATGGATGATGGGCAGTGGCGTGTAGCCGGTTACGGACGAACGTCGGAGGAGGGCCTGGCCAGTCTTGATCTGAAGGTCACGACATCGGGAACGATTTACGCCATCGCCCTCGATGACTATGGCGTGACCTTCGTGCCCGGCCTGGCTGTGGCTATCGGAGATCGCGTGCGGCCTGCTGCTTTCACTGGCTGGATTTATGAGGTCACCGAGCCTGGGGCGCTCCCGGCAGCTGAGCCGGAATGGTGGCCTGCCATCGGTGAAAATCCGTCGCGCCCACTAGGCACCGCTCGCGCTGTTGCCGTGCGGTACTTCCGCCCGCTGGCTCATGGCCCGGTACCTGTCGAGAGGATCTGATGCTTTCAATCACTGTGGGTGGTGGCTGGGGCCGTGGGGCTCCGGCCGACCGCCAGGGCCTACTCGTGCCCTGGGGAAAGACGCAGCCTGCAGATCTTGGTGCGGGTTCGCGTTGGCAGCTAGCCAGCGTGCAGGATGGAAAGCATCTGGCCTCGGCATGGGAGCTGGTGCCTGCGGCGGATCTGTCGCGCGCCTCGGCATGGTTGGAGGCCGGCCAACGCGACGGCGCCTCGATGCAATCAGGCTGGGTCGACGTGCCAACAAAGGATGCATCGCTCAACCTGGGCTGGGATCACACGATCCGGCCCATAGGGCTGCGTCTGCGGCTGATCTATAACCCTAAGCCGGCGCGCAAGGAGCTGGGGCTGAGCGTGGGGATACGGCGCGTCAACGAATACGGGCCGCGGTATGACGCTGAGACTGCCTTGCAGGACAGCCTCTATGTGCCAGGCAATGGCCCGTTGGTGTTCTCGTTCAGCGGTAGGCCGTACTTCCCATCAGCGGCGCCGCATGTGTACTTCGACTTCCGTTACGTGGCAGAGACTCCGCGGATTCAACCGGCGGATACCGGCGCTGTCGTGGTGCGTTGGTCGACCGCCCGCAAGCTGAACCTGGGGTACCGCGTGCCGTGGGACAAGGCCCGTGTGCTCGATGGCCCGCTGACCGGCGTCGAGTACGTCGACTACCCAGGGCCGGTGAAGCCGCTGCCTGTGCCGCCGACCGATCCCACAATTCTGGACACCTACATGATCGCCAACACAGTCAATCTTGTGGTGCTGCCATCGCGCACGCCTATCGAGGCGAAGAGCCTGCGCATAGGGCTCGATGCCGACAGCTTCAGCTGGAAGTTCAGCGCCGACATTTTCACCAAAGCCGCCCTCGACCTGGTGCGCCCGGATGCCGAGGGTGCCAAAGAAGTGGAGCTGAATATCAATGGTTGGGTGTGGGTGCTGCTGGTCGAGCGCTACAGTCGGCAGCTCAAGTTTCCGGCCGAGGCCTACAGCATCACCGGCGCCACTCGCACGCAGTTGCTTGCTGCGCCTTACGCACCATTGCGAACTGGCTTGAACAGCTCCCCGATAACGGCGCGGCAGGCGGCTGACAGCGAGTTGCTGAATACGGGATTCACCATTGAATGGGACACCGAGAACATCGGCCCGCGCGACTGGACGTTCCCGTCCGGCGCGCTGAGCTACCAAAGCCAGACACCGATGCAGGTGATCGCGCGTATCGCGGAGACGGTGGGAGCCGTAGTGCGCCCCGCGCGTGACAGCGACGTGCTGGAGATCCGCCCGCGTTACGTCGTGCCGCCGTGGGAGTGGGGCCAGTCCGATGCACCGGTCGACCGCATCATCCCACCCGCGATGCTCACCCAGCTCGATGGCGAGTGGACGCCACAGCCAGCCTGGAATGCTTGCTACGTCTCGGGTACCAGTCACGGCGTGTCGATGCTCGTGCGCCGGGCTGGCACTGCCGGCGACAACGCGGCCGCCGACGTGTTCGACGACTGGATCACTGGCGAAGAAGCCAACCGCGCGCGCGGCGTGCATGAGCTGAGCAAGGGCGGCGACATCGAGGTCGTCGGCGTCCGGCTGCCACTCTTTCATAAGAGTGACGACCACGGCGTGGGCCTGGTGCTGCCTGCCATGCTCTGCAAGGTGCCAGAGGCTGCCGGCGCCTGGTTCGGTGCGTGCCTTTCGACCGACATCACTGCCGAGGGCACCGGCTCGGTACGCGTCTGGCAGGATCTCAAGCTTGAGAGGCACCACTGATGGCTACCGTAAATCCCTGGAAACGCTTCATCGGCCTGCTGCCCGGCGGTGTGCGCACCGTCGCCACTGTGCGCAGCATCAACGCAATCGCCGGCATCAGTACAGCGGAGCTACGCACAGGCACGCGCGTCACTGTACGTGGCGTCGATGTGCCGGTGGGGAGCAAAGCCTACATCGCCGACGGCACGATCACCGGGCCGGCCCCGAACCTGCCTCACCTTGATGTTGATGTGTGACTGGAAGCGATTCGAGCTGCTCGGCCTCGGCGAGCAGGCGCTCGCGAACTTTTTCGAGAACTCGATAGACCGTGACCCGGTCATTCGCTGAGAACGCTTCGCCAACAAAATCCACTTCGTTCGGCGGTGCGCTGACAATCAGCTCAGCCACGTAGCGGTTAGCGAATGCCTGCAGTTTGGGTTTTCTCAGTGGCATGTAATCACCTGCTCCTTGGTTCGCACTTCACACCTCAGCTAGAGCTTCATGCTCGAGCAGCTCGGAGCGCACTATCGATACAAAGCGGGGCGCGATAAAGCCGAGTTTGACCTGGCTACTTGAGGCGCTTTGTTCGGCGATGCGGACGGTAATCCCATCTCGGATGAGCTCACTGAGCTCCGCTGCAGTGATGTCTTCATCGATCATCAGGCGCACGTCTTGGCCTGTTTTGCGGCTGAGTATCAGCGCCATGTCATTGCTTCCTTGCTTATTAACGGTTTCTGTAAGATAGACCATTCCTCTACAGCCCGCCCTAGCGCGGGCTTTTTCATGCCGGTCATAAAGATCAAGCCTAAAACGTGCTGGCCAGACATCGGCTCCGGCACGTTTTGTCTGATCATGCCTTACTCCAATGCAGCAGCCCGTAGGCGCTTAAGCTCTTCCGAGTCGAAGACATATTTATCGCCCAGAATGCTTTCATACTTAATCATAAGAGATACTTGTTCGGTGACGAACTCCTGAATATCGCCTCCGGTTGTGCCTGGTATTTTGATTGAGAGGACCGTAAATTTTTTACCCGGTGGCAGCACGTCGTTAATAACAAACATTTCGTAAGATGCTTCATGCTCTGTGGCTCCAAATAATTTTTCCACCGCCAGCTCGACTAAGTCGGCACTCCATCCCTTGATCTTTTCACCACCCACGCTTACTGAGATTTCTCGGACAACTGCTGGACCTATCCCCGTATTCTCAATGCTGAATTGATATAAACCGGGTTCAATGTCCGCGTGATTCCATGCAGATAAGTGTGGGGTAGCCATAAGCCTATTGTGACGCTCATGGGACTTGATCTGTTTTCGCGTGTACCAGACGGCTACGGCTGCAGTAATAGCCGAGAACATCGCCGCAATTGCCGAAAAGGCTGACGCCATTTCAGCCAACCAACTGCTAGCTGCTGGAATGACATAGACCACTGAATCAATTACTGGGTGCATGTAAAGGCTCCTTGCCACTCATTTCAACAATCGTAACCATTTTTATCCCGCCACCGAGCGGGTTTTTTATGGCTGGAGAAAACTATGGCTCGACTTACCGCAGCAGAGGCGGGCGGCGCTAACGTGCTCGCCTTCCTGGATATGCTCGCCTGGAGCGAAGGCACGTCCACCATCAAAGCCAGCGACGACGGCTACAACGTGATCGTCGGCGGCAAACTGTTTAACGACTACAGCAAGCACCCGCGCAAGTTAGTGCCGCTGCCCAACCTGGGCATCAAGTCCACCGCTGCCGGCCGCTACCAGTTTCTGGCGCGCACCTGGGATGCCATCGTGACGAACTACGGCTTTATCGGCCGCTTCATTCCGCGCGCGCAGGACCTGGCCGCTGTGAAGCTGCTTACCGAATGCGGCGCGCTGCCGCACATCAAGGCCGGCCGCATCCAGCAAGCCATCGCCGCCGCCGCCCCGATCTGGGCCAGCCTGCCTGGCGCAGGTTACGGCCAGCGTGAGCACAAACTGGCCAACCTGCTGGAAATCTATTCCGAAGAGCGTGCCGCTGAACCGTGCGACGAAGGCGAGCTGCTGGCCATGTTCTGCGCATGCGGCGGGGAGATGGCGGCGTGACCTGGCTCCGACTAGTGCCAACCTGGTGCTGGTGGTTGCTCGCCGTCGCCGCTGTCGCCGCTGGCCAGCAGATCCGCGTGAGTAGCTTGCAGGGCGAGCTGTATACCGAGCGCGCCGCGTCGACCGAGCAGTACGGAAAGCTGGTTGCATGCCGGGAGACGCGCGGCAATCTACTGGTGCAGGTCGGCGAGCAGAACAGCGCGCTTGCGGATCTACGCGCCAAGGCTGCTGCTCGAGCACAGCAGGCCGAGCAGGCCCAAGCGGGCGCGCGGCAACAATCCGAAGTCGACTACCAAGCAGCCAACCGGCTGCAGCTGGAACGAATCGGCGGTGACGCCTGCGCCGCGGCTACAAGCGTGATCGATAAGGAGCTGGGCCTATGAGACTGATCTTGATATGCGCGCTATCGACACTGGCCGGCTGCGGCGCAAGGCCTGTTGCAGAGCCTGAGCCTCGCATCATCCGCGTCGAGGTACCGATTCAGGTGCCATGCCACACGAAAGATGTAGCGGTGCCGCCTTGGGCTGCTGCTGGGCTGAAGGCTGATGACACCCTGGAAGTGAAAGTGCGCGCGCTGCTCGCCGAGCGCCGGCAGCGTATAGGCTATGAGCGCGAGCTACTAGCCGCTAATAGCGCGTGCCGCTAACCAGTGATCCTAAGAGATTCTATTTCCACTGTCTTGATTCACAGATGGTGTTGGAGGGCTAGCCGCTGCTACTTTCGGAAGCTCGTCGGTAGCAGTTAGCGATACTACGAGTCGATTCAAACTTCGAGAGACTTGGTTAACCATTGACGGCCAGTCTTTATAAATACGGATTGATAGCGATTGGAAATTTGGGGTGTCTGAGGTGTTTTTAAGCCTACAGGACACCCTCCAGATGCTGTCTTTGATGCTTGATATACAATCATATTTTCCTTTGATTGCTGGAACCATCTTTATGTCAATGAAGCCTTTGTGTATGTTTTTCGGTAAATACTCACAGTTGTTGCTCCAGCGAGTTCTAACGTCATCCGACTTGGTAGTTGTCACTCCTGATTCAAAGTCGGCGATGAATTTTTCCGTGTCTCTCTTTGCTCGATTGAATAGTTCAGAGTTCACGGCACAAAGGTCAAGGTCTGACTGATCTCCAAATTCTTTGCCGAATTTATGGTCTGCCAGCGAGTATCCAATTCGGCTGCTTCCGACGACGCTAATGTCTTTGATGCCAACATCGAGTAGGCGGGCAAGCTCACTGCGGAGCTGTTGATAGACTGCCGGTGATGATAGGAATGCAAAAGGAATACCTTCCGACAGCCATAGGTGTGCAATCCCTTTGAACTCTTTGTTTCCCGCAGACAATAGAGCCTTTTTCAGCAGGTCAGGCTCAGGGTGAGGCGAGAGAGTATTAAGATCGGAGTGCAGGTCATCAAACGGCTTCAACATATGAATAAATCCTTGTATTCGAGCTGTTCAAATATATGTTTCTAAGGTGTTTTTCTCGCACCGAAATCTTTTCATGTTTTGAGCAATTAGGCTTTGCAGGCTCAGGGTACTTTAGTCTCGCTACGGCCATTGATGCTAAGTGGATTTCATCACAAGAGTCATTTCCTTTCTTCGCAAAAAACTTGTCAAAGCCCTCCATTCCTGTGCCGTAATACGCTACAGATAGGTATACCCTTGGATATAATGATCTGTCGACTTTCTGTGCCACTAAATATGCTAGCAAGATCTCAGTTATTTTTCGCTTCAACGACTTTTCATAATGCCCAGTTATTGTTCTAACTAGCTGTTGTAATATTGTGCTTCCGCCGTGAGGTTTGCCTAGTCCAGTGAGAGCGAGCGATCGTATAATCGCGACCACGTCGAAGCCGCAATGACGAGATGCTCTTTTGTCTTCAGCTAGAATCAGCATCTTTTGACAGTCAATCGGCGGCATAAGTCGATTATGGCCCAGCTGGCTATCAATCTCGCATATGATTTTGGCAATGTCGTCTGAACTGCACTTAAGTGACTTATAAAAATCAGGTGTTTTCAAATCTACTGCTCGATTGATAATGCCGGACAAAGCTTCCAAAAAAGCTAAATCATTCTATGTATCAGGGCAGATATTACATGTCAGGATTGTAGATTGGCTCCAGCAATCCTGCTCCCTGATTTTTTACGTTGCCCACCGCTTTCCCGACCGGGTACCACTCAAACGCCTCCACGGGTGTGTCGTGATGCCTGGCCAGATCCTCAGCCCGCTCTGGTAGGAGACCGGGCTCCATCCACTCCCCCGCCACATCTGGAGGCAGCACGACCGGGCGCCGGTCGTGGATGTCGACCATCCCCTGGTCGCTGGCTGCGGTGATTATCGCAAAGCCACCAGCACCTTCCTCATCGCCTTGCGGGATATCGCCGATCGCGGCGAAGAACGCGGGTGCGCCTCCCTTCAGTCGTATGAAGTACGGCTGCTTGACCTTCGGGTTGTCTGGATCTTTCTTCCACTCGTACCAACCATCTGCCATCACAATCGCCCGGCCGCGCTTCCAGATCGCGCTCCAGAACTTGCTGGTGGCCGCTGTCTCGATGCGTGCGTTGATCGCTGGCGGGCGCTTGCCCTGCGCCCAGTGCGGCGCGTATCCCCACTTCGTGGGAGTGACGTGAACGCCTTGATCATCCTGATGCAGGAGCATCACACGTGATTGTGGCGCGACGTTGTAGCGGGCTATGGGCTCGTTCGACCAGTCGCCCTCGAGCAGGCCGAGCTGCAGGGCCTTGGCGTATTCGTCAACGGTTCGGTACTGAGTGAATCGTCCGCACATGGGACCCTCCGGTCGTCAGTTGGCCATCATCATTCTTTGACCGCGGCTTGAGAGATTTGGTATCTGTATATTCATACAGTATTATTTTCAGGTCTCTCTCATGGGCAACGCAACGATTCTTGGCCCAGTGGGCAGCTCCGATATCGAGCTGCCCTTTTTTTCTTTCCGCGTTCCTGCCGGCTTCCCCAGCCCCGCCCAGGATCACCTCGAACAAAAAATATCCCTGGATGAGCTGCTCGATATCCATGCACCGCAGACGTACCTTGTGCGTGTTGATGGTGACAGCATGATCGGTGCCGGTATCTTCGACGGTGACGTGCTGGTGGTGAATAAGGCGCTGGACGCCGTGCCGGGTGACATCGTGATCGCCGCCATCAACGGCGAGCCGGTAGTGAAGACGCTGGCTCGCGATGGCCAGCAGATCGTGCTGCGATCGGAGAATCCGAAATACGCGCCTCGGTTCGTGATGGAGGGCGACGAGCTGCTGATCTGGGCTGTGGTGACAGACAGCATTCGGCGGCACCGATGCCATGGCTGAGCAAGCTATTGCCCTCGTTGACTGCAACTCGTTCTACGCAAGCTGCGAGCGTGTGTTCCGGCCTGACTTGCAGCGTGTGCCGATCGTTGTGCTGAGCAACAACGATGGCTGCGTGATCGCGCGCAGCGCTGATGCCAAGCCCTTCGTAAAGATGGGCGCCCCGTACTTTCAGATCAAGAATGACCTCCGGCGCCACGGCATCGTGCCGTTCAGTAGCAATTACGCGCTGTACGGTGACATGAGCGAGCGTGTGATGACCGTCATCGAGGGCATGGTCCCGGCGGTTGAGATCTACAGCATCGATGAAGCATTCGCTGACCTGACCGGTGTGCCTGGTGACCTCGAGCAGATCGGCCGGCAGATCCGCGCGCGTGTGTTGAAGTACACCGGCATACCGACTGGCGTGGGGATCGCAACCACCAAAACCCTCGCCAAGCTGGCCAACCACTCGGCGAAGAAGTGGCAGCGGCAGACGGGCGGGGTAGTCGACCTGCGCGACCCTGGAAGGCGCGACAAGGTGCTGCGCGTGCTGCCGGTGAGTGACGTTTGGGGTGTTGGCCGGCGGATGACCGAGCATCTCAACGCCCAGGGAATCAAGACGGCATGGGATCTGGCACAGGCCGACGCCTGGACGCTGCGCAAGCAGTTCAGCGTAGTGATCGAGAAGACCGCCCGCGAGTTGCGCGGTACGCCATGCCTGACCCTGGATGAGGCCGCGCCGCCTAAGAAAGAGATCTGTTCCAGCCGGATGTTCGGCAAGCGTCTGCAGGATATAGAGTCGATCCGCCAGGCCGTGGCCACCTACACGGCTACCGCGTGCGAGAAACTGCGGGCGCAGCAGTCGGTGTGTCGGCAGATCCGCGTAGGTGTGCGCACTGGCATGCACAATCCTGATGAGGCCAAATATGCCAAGGGCGTGGCGCTGCAGCTGCCCTGGGCGACTGACGACACCCGGATGATCACCCATTACGCCATGCATGCCCTGGAGCAGGCGTATCGGGCCGGCTACTCGTACAGCAAGGCCGAGGTGATGCTGCTCGATCTCTGCCAGCGCACCGAGATTACGGGCGACCTGTTCGCGCCCCAGCAGTCGGCCGAGTCTACGAAAGTGATGACCGTGCTGGACGAGATCAATGCCAGGTGGGGCAGGGGAACGCTTCGCCCGGGGCGGGTGGAGCTGCAGCCCGAGTGGGGTATGCGGCGGGAGATGATGAGCCAGAGCTATACGACGCGTTTGGATCAGTTATGGCGAGTCTCCGGATAGTCGCCAGCCCTTGAGCGTGATAGTGGGAGAGCGATAAGCGTATATCCGGACCCATCAAATTCTTTTGACAAGTGACCATTTTGCACTCGGACCGTTACCTGTTCTCACAGCATAGGAGGACTTTCTTAGAAAAGCGCTAGTGTGAGTTGTGTTCTTATGACCTAGGAGTAAAGTTATATTTTCGTTAGAGGCTTCGCCAAATTCTTGAAGGTGGCCGAATAGCTTTACATGTTTACTTGAGGTGGTGCTGATTTTTAATGGGTTCTGTACCTTGAAGTAAGTCGCCCAATTTGGTTTGAATCTCACAAATACCCCGGCGTTGGTGCCGCAAAGTTCTAACTCGCTGTGGTTCTCAACAGAAGTGTTAATGGCTTTCCAAGTGTTGTCGTCATGAGTTGAAATTCGTTTGGCTAGTTCGGTTACGTCAACATGACCAATTCTATACAGGCTGTTAAGTATAATTAAGTCGCAAACGCTATAGCTGTCAGGAGCATTTTGTACTTGAACAAAAATTTCAGGGATTATAGCTTTCGCTGGCAGTGACACCTCGACAGTGTCGAAAGACTCTTTGAAGGATGGGAACTCACGTCCATAGGCTAGTGAGCCAAAATTCATCCGCTTAACACCCATGCCCGCGCGGTCTACTAATTGAAAATTCATTAAAAGTTTTGCTAGGGCTTTGTTTCTATGGCGTGGCTGGTGAGTGCTGATGTTTTCCGCGGTGACACCTCCATAGAAAACTCCAGGGTTAGTAACCATCATTCGGTCGAAGTTATAATCAACTACAACCATTCCCTCGATTGAATAGTCCCTGTGGACGAGAGCGTTCATGAAGCATTCATGAAATGCAGTGCTGTCAAGGAGCTTGCAGGGGTGAGTTTTGCCTTTGTATACGAGAGGGACTTCCGAGTTGCATGCAGAGAACAATTGTTGGATTCTTTGAATGGAGTTCCAAAGGTTGTCATCCCAAACAGTATTCTCAAGTAGCTCTCCACTGGCTTTTCGCCAAGTGAACCTGTACTCATATGTGCCGAGCCATTTAAGAATGTCATTTTGCTGGCCGAGGAAAAGAAGACCTGACTTGGTGACCACGCCGTTGGTCGTTGCACCAATTGCTTCAAGAAACGCGGCTTTAGTTGGTCGTTCATCATTAGAGTATTTTTTTCTAATGCAGAAATCTTCCAGTGCCGCTGCTACTGACTTCGGATCTAGAGCGGTCTCGTGAATGTGTTCCATGACTTCGGCTGTCCAGTCATAGTTTACGAGCCCTGAAACCGCCATACGAATCTCTTCGGGGGCCATTGGCCTGCTAGAGCGTCCGTCGCGGATACATGTTTTACCGCTTGATGTTGAGACTAGGGTGTCTCGGCGTGGCGGGATGTGAATAGCTAGATAATTTTTACCGGCGTGCTGGATATAATGGGCTCGTAGATCGATGTTGGGTTTAAGCTTGCCTTTAATTCTTTGCTCAATCTCAACTATATCGCCCCGTTCGAATCCAACAAGTTGTGAAGCCCACTGTTTGTTCAGGACGTTTCCGCCGTCGCGGATGCCCACTATAACGATGCCACCTTTTTTGTTAGCTAAAGCAGATACTTCTTCAGCAAGGTCTTTAGCTCCGTGGAGCGAGGCGACGCTTGAATATTCTTTGAATTCTACTTCCTCTGACTCCAGCAGCTCGCTATCAACGTGTTCGCAGGCTCGGATGATCTCAAGAAGCTCCTCTTCGCTCTTCATAAACATTTTTGATTCAGTCCCTTTGAATGCATGATGATGGCTAAATGCTAACTCAAGGGATTGCTCATGGCTATCTAGGAGGCTGACGGTGTCGGCGAGGGCTGATCGTGGTAGCGGAGCCGGCTCAATCCATTCACACCCAATATGGTGGTCGGGCGCTCCCGGAGCTATCGGTGCTGTTGAGAGGCAAGGTGAAGAGGTTTGGAAGGAAACTGATTTGAGTGGTTACGCCAATTTTACGCCAGGCATAAAAAAAGGCCTTGAGAATCAAGGCCTTTCTTCAATTATATGGTGCCCCGGGGGAGACTCGAACTCCCACTTCTTTCGAAAACGGATTTTGAATCCGCCGCGTCTACCGGTTCCGCCACCGGGGCACAATGGCGGCGCAGTATAGGGAGCAAGTTGCCATTGGTCAATGCACTTGCGTGGTCAGTTTCAATGATTTCCGGTAAGCTGCTCCGCCCTGCAAGATGACACCTCTGCCCACCATGCGCGTTGCCGACTTCCATTTCGATCTGCCCGATGAGCAGATCGCCCGCCATCCCCTTGCCGAGCGGCGTGCCAGCCGCTTGCTGGTGCTCGACGGTGCCAGCGGTGCACTTGCCGATCGGCATTTTGCCGACCTGCTCGAGTACTTGCGTCCCGGCGATCTGATGGTGTTCAACAACACCCGAGTGATTCCGGCGCGCCTGTTTGGCCAGAAGGCTTCGGGCGGCAAGCTCGAGGTGCTGGTAGAGCGTGTGCTCGACGAGTATCGGGTGCTGGCGCATGTGCGAGCCAGCAAGTCACCAAAGGCGGGCACGATGATCGTGCTCGAGGGTGGTGCGCAGGCGCAGATGGTGGCTCGCCATGATGCATTGTTCGAATTGCGTTTCGACGAGGCTGTGTTGCCGCTACTCGAGCGTGTCGGCCACATGCCCTTGCCGCCCTATATAGACCGCGCTGATCAGGCCTCGGATCGTGAGCGTTATCAGACCGTCTATGCGCAAAAGGCCGGCGCCGTTGCGGCGCCTACCGCAGGCCTGCATTTTGATGGCGAGTTGCTGGCGTCGTTGCGTGAGCGGGGTGTCGAGAGCGCATTCGTCACCCTGCACGTCGGCGCCGGGACCTTTCAGCCGGTACGTGTGGAGCGTATCGAAGATCACCATATGCACAGCGAGTGGCTGGAAGTCAGTCAGGACGTGGTCGATGCCGTGCAGGCGTGTCGTGCCCGAGGTGGTCGAGTCGTTGCCGTGGGCACTACCAGCGTCCGTTCGCTGGAAAGTGCAGCCCGCGATGGTGAGCTGAAACCGTTCACTGGCGATACCGACATCTTTATCTATCCCGGTCGGCCGTTCCATGTGGTCGATGCCCTGGTGACCAACTTCCATTTGCCCGAATCGACCTTGCTGATGCTGGTGTCGGCCTTCGCCGGCTATGCGGAAACCATGGCGGCCTACGCCCAGGCAGTGGCCGAGGGTTATCGCTTCTTCAGTTATGGCGATGCCATGTTCATCACCCGCAATCCCGCGCCGCGCGGACCCGAGGAATTCCTATGACCCGCAGCTGCCGCATGTCTTTCGAACTGCTGGCCACCGATGGCAAGGCCCGTCGTGGGCGCCTGACTTTCCCTCGTGGGGTGGTCGAGACGCCGGCCTTCATGCCGGTAGGTACCTATGGCACGGTCAAAGGTATGTTGCCGCGTGACATCGAGGCCATCGGTGCGCAGATCATTCTCGGCAATACCTTTCACCTGTGGTTGCGCCCCGGCACCGAAGTCATCAAGCGCCATGGTGACCTGCATGACTTCATGCAGTGGCAGGGGCCGATCCTCACCGACTCGGGCGGCTTCCAGGTCTTCAGCCTGGGCGCAATGCGCAAGATCAAGGAGGAGGGTGTGACCTTCGCCTCGCCAGTCGATGGCTCCAAGGTGTTCATGGGGCCGGAAGAGTCGATGCAGGTGCAGCGCGATCTCGGCTCCGACATCGTGATGATTTTCGACGAGTGCACGCCGTATCCGGCCGAGTTCGACGTCGCCAAAACCTCCATGGAGTTGTCGTTGCGTTGGGCCAAGCGCTCCAAGGTTGCCCATGGTGAAAGTACCGCGGCGCTGTTCGGCATCGTTCAGGGGGGCATGCATGAATCACTGCGCATGCGCTCGCTGGAAGGTTTGAGTGAGTTGGAGTTCGACGGCCTGGCGATTGGTGGTCTGTCGGTCGGCGAGCCGAAGGAAGAGATGATCAAGGTGCTCGATTATCTGCCGGAGCAGATGCCGAGTGAAAAGCCGCGCTACCTGATGGGCGTCGGCAAGCCTGAGGATCTGGTCGAGGGCGTGCGCCGCGGGGTGGACATGTTCGATTGCGTGATGCCGACCCGCAACGCGCGCAACGGTCATCTGTTCATCGACACCGGTGTGCTGAAAATCCGCAACGCATTTCATCGTCATGACGACTCGCCGCTGGATCCCACCTGCGACTGTTACACCTGCAAACACTTCTCGCGCGCCTATCTGCATCATTTGGATAAGTGCGGCGAAATGCTCGGCAGCATGTTGAATACAATCCACAACTTGCGTCATTACCAGCGCCTTATGGCTGGTTTGCGCGAGGCAATTCAACAGGGTACATTGGCCGCCTTTGTCGATGCCTTCTACGCTCGGCGCGGTCTGCCAACGCCGCCGCTGAATTGATGTTTCGATGGCTAAAAGAACTTTAAACAGGAGTGTCAAATGAGCTTTTTTATTCCCGCTGCCTACGCTGATGCCGCTGGTGCTGCCGGCCCGGCAGGCACCGGTTTCGAATGGATTTTCCTGGTCGGCTTCCTGGTCATCTTCTATCTGATGATCTGGCGCCCACAGGCCAAACGTGCCAAAGAACACAAGAGCCTGCTCGGCAACCTGCAGAAGGGCGATGAAGTGGTGACCTCTGGCGGTATCGCCGGCAAGGTGTCCAAGGTCAGCGACGACTTCGTCGTGATCGAAGTATCCGAGACCGTCGAGCTGAAGATTCAGAAAGCAGCCATTGCGGCGACCTTGCCAAAGGGCACGCTGAAAGCCATCTGATAACGGTTGAAAAACTACCTGCGTTGGCATTGCTGCGTTAGATACAGGCTCGGAATGCTCATTTACACCCGTAAAGTTGTTCGCGACTCCGATCGCTTTCTCGCCTGTCTCTGTGGGGCCACCATTGGCCTTGCGCTGGCTGCTTCGCCTACGCTTTTCAGTGGTCTGTTAAGTCTCTGTTCCAGTTTTATCCATCCCGCGGGGCGCATATTGCGCCCCGCGTCATAAGCGGGCGGCGTCATTCATGCTCAACAAATACCCTTTGTGGAAGTACCTGCTGATCGTGGCCGTACTGGCTATCAGCGTGATTTATTCCGCACCTAATCTTTACCCTGATGATCCGGCTATCCAGGTCAGCGGGGCCAGCTCGGCGCAGACTATCGCGCAGGCCGATCTCGATCGCGTCAGCAAGGCGCTGACCGATGCCGGCATCCAGGTCAAGGCGTCGAGCGTAGGCGAGCAAGGTCGTAACGGTCTGGTACGCCTGACCAAGCAGGGCGACCAGTTGCCGGCCAAGGACATCGTGCGCAAAGTGCTCGGTGACAACTATGTAGTCGCACTCAACCTGGCCCAAACCACACCTGATTGGCTGCGCAGCCTCGGTGCGAGCCCGATGAAACTCGGCCTCGACCTGTCTGGTGGTGTGCACTTCCTGCTCGAAGTAGACATGGACAAAGCGCTGGATGTGCGTCGTCAGGTCTATGAGGGTGAGTTGAAAAGCCTGCTGCGCAAGGAGCGCGTGCGTTATCGCAGCATGCCGCAGCAAGGCGATGCCATCCAGTTGGGTTTCGCAGACAGCGAGACACTCGAGAAGGCCGAGCAGCTGATTCGCAAGGACTTCAACGATTTCGAGCTGAACGCTCAGGAACGTGGTGGTCAGCAGGTTCTGCGCGTGACCATGACCGCGGCCAAGATTGCCGAGATTCGTGAGTACTCGATCCGCCAGAACTTGACCACCGTGCGTAACCGCGTCAACGAGCTGGGTGTTGCCGAGCCGCTGGTGCAGCGTCAGGGTGCCAACCGTATCGTGGTCGAACTGCCGGGCGTGCAGGACACGGCCGAGGCCAAGCGTATCCTCGGCAAGACCGCCAACCTTGAGTTCCGCCTGGCAGCCGACCCTGGCGCGCCGCGCGGTGCGACTGAGTCTTTCGGTTTTCGCGAGGAGGGCCGCCCACCCGTGCAGCTCGATCGTGAGCTGATCATCACCGGTGACCAGGTGACCGATGCTCAGGCCAGCTTTGACGAGAATGGCCGACCGCAGGTGAACATTCGCCTCGATGGCCATGGCGGTGACCTGATGAACCGCGCTACCCGCAGCAATGTCGGGCGCAGCATGGCGGTGATCTTCATCGAGCAGCGCCCGGTTACCCGCTATACCCGTCAGATGGTCGACGGCGTCGAGCAGGAAGTGCGCCTCGATTCGTTCCAGGAAGAAAAGCAGATCATCAGTCTGGCGACCATTCAGTCGCCGCTGGGTAGCCAGTTCCGTATCACTGGCCTGAATGGCCAGGGTGAATCCTCGGAGCTGGCCCTGCTGCTGCGTGCCGGTGGCCTGGCTGCACCCATGTATTTCGCGGAAGAACGCACCATTGGCCCAAGCCTGGGTGCTGAAAACATTGCCAAAGGTATTGAGTCGACCGAATGGGCGATGATCTTCGTGGCGCTGTTCATCATCGCCATCTACCGCTTCTTTGGTGTGTTGGCGACCGTGGCTCTGGCCTTCAACCTGGTCTTGCTGGTGGGCCTGATGTCGGTCATCGGCGCGACGCTGACCCTGCCGGGTATCGCCGGTATCGTGCTGACACTGGGTATGGCCGTGGACGCCAACGTGCTGATCTTCTCCCGAATACGCGAGGAGCTGGCCAACGGCCTTTCGGTGCAGCGTGCCATTCACGAAGGTTTTGACCGTGCCTACTCGGCGATTCTCGACAGTAACCTGACCACGTTGCTGGTCGGTGCAATCCTGTTCGCACTGGGAACCGGGCCCGTGAAAGGGTTTGCGGTGACGATGTCGCTGGGCATCATCACCTCGATGTTTACCGCGATCATGTTCACCCGCGGTATGGTCAACCTGATTTTCGGTGGCCGTAACTTCAAGAAACTGTGGATTTAAGGTGAGAACATGAAGTTACCATCCCGCATTCCTTTCATGGCGATACGCAACCTTGCGTTCGCCATCACTGTAGTCATCAGCATCATTGGCCTTGGCAGCCTGTTCAAGCACGGGCTGAACTTCGGCCTCGACTTCACCGGCGGTACGTTGATCGAGCTGTCCTACGAGCAGCCGGCAGATCTCGAGCTGATCAAGCGTGAGCTGGGTCAGGCGGGCTACACCGACGCCGTGGTGCAGAGTTTCGGCTCGACCACCGATGTGCTGGTGCGCCTGGCCGGTGATTCGGCCGATCTGGGTAATGAAGTGGCAACCGCATTGCGCAAGATCGACACCACTTCCTTCGAGGTCAAGCGTGTCGAGTTCGTCGGCCCGCAAGTGGGTGAAGAGCTGCGTGATCAAGGCGGTCTGGCCATGCTGCTGGCGCTCGGCGGTATCCTGCTGTACCTGGCCTTTCGCTTCCAGTGGAAGTTCGGTATTGGTGCCGTCGGCTCGCTGGCGCACGACATTATCGTGACGCTGGGTATCCTGGCATTCTTCCAGGTGCCTTTCGACTTGACGGTGCTCGCTGCGGTGCTGGCGATGATCGGCTACTCGCTCAACGATACGATCATCATCTATGACCGTATCCGCGAGAACTTCCGCGTGCTACGCAAAGCCGACATTATTGAGAACATCGACGTGTCGGTTACCCAGACCTTGCTGCGTACCATGGCCACATCGTTGTCGACCGCCATGGCGTTGATTGCGCTGCTGATCTTTGGTGGCGACAGCCTCGGCGGCTTCGCGCTGACGCTGCTTATCGGTGTGGCGGTGGGGACCTATTCTTCGATTTATATCAGTGCGCCGGTGCTGATCTGGCTGAAACTGACCAGCGAGGACCTGATCCCGCCAGCGGTCGATCCGGAGAGCATCGACGAGCGCCCCTGATGGCGTGATGCACAACACAGCTGCACGCTATAAAAACGGGCGCCTAGGGAACTAGGCGCCCGTTTTTCATCTCCAAGGCAGGGAGTAAAGCGCATGGGCGCTGTAGTTGTGATCAGGAGGTTCGCATGAACAAGTCGTTGTTGGTTGGAGCTGTATTGGGTGCTGTTGGTGTCACTGCAGGTGGCGCTGTTGCGACCTACAGTTTGGTCGGCGGCGGACCTCAGTACGCCGAGGTGCTGGCGGTCAAGCCGGTAACCGAAACCATCAAGACGCCGCGTGAGGAATGCAGGGATGTCGCCGTTACGCGACAGCGCCCAGTTCAGGATCAGCACCAGATCGCCGGTACCGCCATTGGTGCCGTGGTCGGCGGCCTGCTCGGCAATCAGGTCGGTGGTGGCAATGGCAAGAAGATCGCTACCGTGGCAGGCGCTGTAGGTGGTGGTTACGCGGGCAACAAGGTGCAGGAAGGTATGCAGGGGCGTGATACCTACACCACCACTGAGACCCGCTGCAAAACCGTCACTGATAGCAGTGAGAAGATTGTCGGCTACGACGTGAAGTACGATCTGGACGGCAAGGTCGGCAGAGTGCGCATGGATGAAGAGCCGGGGAGCAAGATTCCGGTCCGTGATGGCAAGCTGGTGCTGGCTGATTCTGACGCGGCAGAGTAAACCGCATCAGCTGATGAAAAAGGCGCTCTCAGGAGCGCCTTTTTCATGGGCAATAAAAAACCGGCTCGAAGCCGGTTTTTTGTGAATCAGGTTTTAAAGTCTAGCGAGCTAGAGCAATGCGAGGCAAAAGCAGGCAAGGAAGCGGAGTGTACTTTTGTACATGAGCATTCCGAGCCTGTTTTTAACGCCGCAGTGCCGACGCGCAGTAGGCTTTCGCTAATTCTTAGCGCTTGAGCGATGCCGAGAGGTGTGGCTGGATCGCGGTCAGCACGGCCTTGAAGCACTTGGTGTTGCCGGCAACGATCTGGCCTTTCTCGAGGAATTCGTGGCCGCCGCTGAAGTCGCTGACCAGGCCGCCTGCTTCCTGAATCAGCAGCGCGCCCGCAGCCATGTCCCACTCGGACAGGCCAAACTCCCAGAACGCATCGAAGCGGCCGGCAGCTACATAAGCCAGGTCCAGGCTGGCAGCGCCGGCACGGCGTACCCCGGCGGTCTGGCCAACCAGGCTGCGGAACATGCCAAGGTAGTTTTCCAGGTTATCCAACTGGCTATCGCGGAACGGGAAGCCGGTGCCCAGCAGGGCGCCGTCCAGGCTCTTGCGGTTGCTTACGCGCAGGCGGCGACCGTTGAGGGCGGCACCACGACCACGGCTGGCGGTGAATTCTTCCTGGCGCACCGGGTCGATGATCACCGCGTGCTCCAGGCGGCCGCGGTATTTGCAGGCCAGGCTGACGGCGAAGTGCGGCACGCCACGAATGAAGTTGGTGGTGCCGTCGAGCGGGTCGATGATCCACTGGTAATCGGCGCCTTCACCACTGCCTTCGATCAGGCCGCCTTCTTCGCCAAGGAAGCTGTGGGTCGGGTAGGCCTTGCGCAAGGCCTGGATGATCATCAGCTCGGCAGAGCGGTCGATTTCGGTAACGTAGTCCTTGGCGTCCTTTTCATCTACGGAGATGACGTCCAGGCGTTCGATTGAGCGGAAGATCATTTCACCGGCGCTACGGGCTGCGCGCAGCGCGATATTCAGCATGGGCTGCATGGAAGTTCACCTGGGGTCGTAATAAAGCCGGCCATTCTAGCAGAAAAGCTTCTCGCTTGAAGTGCCGTCGGTGCCCGCGTGGCATAAAGCAGGGGCCTTCTGTAAGATTTGTCACCTTATTTATCCGACACGGGCGTCTCCCTTGCTGCAGAACATTCGAGTGGTACTGGTCAATACCAGCCATCCCGGCAATATCGGTGGGGCGGCTCGTGCCATGAAAAACATGGGATTGTCGCGCCTGGTGCTGGTGGAACCTCGTCAGTTTCCAAGCGAGGAAGCGGTGGCTCGTGCCTCTGGCGCGAGCGATATTCTCGATTCTGCCCAGGTGGTGTCGTGCCTTGAGGATGCGCTGGTTGGCTGCAGTCTGGTGTTCGGCACCAGTGCGCGGGAGCGGCGCATTCCCTGGCCGTTGATTGATCCGCGCGAGTGTGGTGTCCAGGCGGTCAACAAGGCCGCTGAGGGTGCCGAGGTGGCGCTGGTGTTCGGTCGCGAGCATGCCGGTCTGACCAATGAAGAGCTGCAGCGCTGCCACTTCCATGTGCATATTCCGTCTGATCCGGCATTCAGCTCGCTGAACCTCGCAGCAGCCGTACAGGTGTTGACCTACGAAGCCCGCATGGCGGCGCTGGCCCTCGAAAACATGCCTGTTGTTGCGTCTCGCGCCGAAATCGCCGTGGACGAAGGTGAGCAGCCAGTGACTGCAGACGAGATGGAGTCTTTTTACGGCCACCTGGAAAAGTCGCTGGTGGAGATCGGTTTTCTCGACCCGGTCAACCCGCGTCACCTGATGAGTCGGTTGCGTCGCCTGTATGGGCGCAGCGGCGTGACCAAGTTGGAAATGAACATCTTGCGCGGCGTATTGACGGAAACGCTCAAGGCGGCGCGCGGCGAGCACCACAAGCGGGGAAAGACTGATGTTTGAGCGCATGCGGGAAGATATCCAGGGTGTATTTCATCGTGATCCAGCGGCGCGCAATGCGTTCGAGGTGGTCACCTGTTACCCCGGTCTGCATGCGGTCTGGTTGCACCGCGCAGCTCATGGATTGTGGGGCGCGGGCTGGAAGTGGCTGGCGCGGGGGGTGTCGAACTTCAGTCGCTGGCTGACCGGAATTGAAATTCATCCG
Source organism: Phytopseudomonas seleniipraecipitans (assembly GCF_900102335.1). Taxonomy (GTDB): domain Bacteria; phylum Pseudomonadota; class Gammaproteobacteria; order Pseudomonadales; family Pseudomonadaceae; genus Aquipseudomonas; species Aquipseudomonas seleniipraecipitans. Next base: position 63,150 of record NZ_FNBM01000002.1, on the reverse strand, counting down.
GGTGCGGTGATCGGCCGCCGCTTTTTCATCGATCACGGCATGGGCATCGTCATTGGTGAAACCGCTGAGATCGGCGATGACGTCACGCTCTATCAGGGCGTTACCCTGGGAGGCACCAGCTGGAACAAGGGCAAGCGTCACCCGACCCTTGAAGATGGCGTGGTGGTGGGTGCCGGTGCCAAGGTGCTCGGTCCGTTCACGGTCGGTGCGGGCGCCAAGATTGGCTCCAATGCCGTGGTCACCAAGGCGGTGCCAGCGGGCGCGACGGCTGTTGGCATTCCCGCCAAGATCATCGTCAAGAGTGATGCTGCGCTCGAGGCGCAGCGCCAGGCCATGGCCGACAAGCTGGGTTTCGATGCCTATGGCGTCAGCCAGGACATGCCGGATCCGGTTGCGCGCGCGATCGCCCAGCTGCTTGATCATCTGCATGCGGTCGATAACCGCCTCGAGGGCATGTGTGAAGCGCTGGGTGCATTGGGTAGTGATTACTGCGCCAAGGACCTGCCCGAACTGCGTGCCGAGGATTTCGATGGGGTCTGCAAGGGGCAGGGCGACAAGCCTGCCGCTTGATGCGTGGCGCATAGGGCTTTGCTATGATCCGCCGCCGTTGTGGGCTGCAATGAGTCGTAAACCTGAGTGTTTTACTAGGTCTTATAGTTGACTCAAATACTCGGAAATAGCATAATTGCGGCACATTGTGATTGCTTGGTAACCCTTCATGCGACTGACTACCAAAGGCCGGTATGCCGTGACTGCCATGCTCGATCTGGCGCTGCATGCGCAGAACGGGCCGGTATCCCTTGCCGACATTTCCGAGCGTCAGGGTATTTCTCTTTCCTACCTTGAGCAGCTGTTCGCCAAGCTGCGCCGTGGCAGTCTGGTATCCAGTGTGCGCGGGCCGGGCGGTGGTTATCAGCTGTCGCGCAACATGCAGGGTATTCAAGTCGCCGAAGTGATCGATGCGGTCAACGAATCCGTCGACGCTACGCGTTGCCAGGGACAGGGCGGTTGCCACTCTGGCGATATCTGTCTGACCCACCATTTGTGGTGTGACCTGAGCCAGCAGATCCACGAGTTCCTCAGCGGCATCAGCCTGGCCGACCTTGTCACGCGTAGCGAAGTGCAGGAAGTCGCCCAGCGCCAGGATCAGCGTCGCTGCAGCAGCAATGGCAGGGCACACCAGCTGGATAAGATTGAAGCGTCCACCGTCGATTGAGTACGCAAGGCGCCGGCCTGATACCTGATTAGGAGATACCGAAATGAAATTGCCAATTTACATGGATTACTCCGCGACAACGCCGGTCGATCCGCGCGTTGCGCAAAAAATGATCGAATGCCTGACCAACGAAGGTAACTTCGGCAACCCAGCTTCGCGTTCCCACGTATTTGGCTGGAAAGCCGAAGAAGCGGTGGAAAATGCCCGCCGTCAGGTCGCCGAGCTGGTTAACGCTGACCCGCGTGAAATCGTCTGGACGTCCGGCGCTACCGAGTCTGACAATCTCGCGATCAAGGGTGTCGCGACCTTCTACGCGAGCAAGGGCAAGCACCTGATCACCTCGAAGATCGAGCACAAAGCAGTGCTCGACACCATGCGTCAGCTCGAGCGTGAAGGCTTCGAAGTCACCTACATCGAGCCTGGTGAAGACGGCCTGATCACCCCAGCCATGGTTGAGTCGGCACTGCGAGACGACACCACACTGGTGTCGATCATGCACGTCAACAACGAAATCGGCACCGTCAACGACATCGCCGCCATCGGCGAGATGTTGCGTGCACGTGGCGTGTTCTTCCATGTCGATGCTGCCCAGTCGACCGGCAAGGTTGAGATTGATCTGCAGAATCTAAAGGTCGATCTGATGGCCTTCTCGGCGCACAAGACTTACGGCCCGAAAGGCGTCGGCGCGCTGTACGTACGCCGCAAGCCGCGTATCCGCCTGGAAGCGCAGACCCACGGTGGTGGCCACGAGCGTGGCATGCGTTCCGGTACCCTGGCGACTCACCAGTGCGTCGGCATGGGTGAAGCCTTCCGTATCGCCAAGGAAGAAATGGCCGCAGAGAACGCCAAAGTTACGGCCCTGCGTGATCGCTTCTTCAAGCAGGTCGATGGTCTGGAAGAGCTGTACGTCAACGGCAGCATGACTGCCCGCGTACCGCACAACCTGAACCTCAGCTTCAACTACGTGGAAGGCGAATCGCTGATCATGGCCCTCAAGGACCTCGCGGTATCGTCCGGTTCGGCCTGTACCTCGGCGTCCCTGGAGCCTTCCTACGTGCTGCGTGCCCTGGGCCGCAACGATGAACTGGCGCACAGCTCGATTCGCTTCACCTTCGGTCGCTTTACCACCGAAGAAGAAGTCGATTACGCCGCGGAGAAAGTACGCGAGGCGGTCACCAAGCTGCGCGAACTGTCGCCGCTCTGGGATATGTTCAAAGAAGGTGTCGACATTTCCAAAGTGGAATGGGCAGCACACTAAAAGCTGCCAGTGAGCGGCGCCTGATGAAAGAGGATAGATAACATGGCTTACAGCGAAAAGGTCATCGACCACTACGAGAATCCGCGCAACGTCGGCAAGATGAACGCGGAAGATCCTGACGTCGGCACCGGCATGGTCGGCGCGCCGGCTTGCGGCGACGTGATGCGTCTGCAGATCAAGGTCAGCGATGCTGGCGTTATCGAAGACGCCAAGTTCAAGACTTACGGTTGTGGCTCCGCCATCGCCTCCAGCTCCCTGGCGACTGAGTGGATGAAAGGCAAGACCCTGGATGAGGCTGTCACCATCAGCAATACCCAGCTTGCCGAAGAACTGGCTCTGCCGCCCGTGAAAATTCACTGTTCCGTTCTCGCCGAAGACGCCATCAAGGCGGCAGTGCGCGATTACAAACAGAAGAAAGGTTTGCTCTAAGGAGGTTAGTCGATGGCTATCAGCATGACTCAGGCTGCCGCCCAGCATATTCAGCGTTCCCTGGATGGGCGCGGAAAGGGTGAGGGTATCCGCCTGGGTGTTCGCACCACAGGCTGTTCCGGTCTGGCCTACGTGTTGGAGTTCGTCGACGAAACCGCCGGCGAAGATCAGGTGTTCGAGAGCCATGGCGTCAAGGTGATCATTGATCCCAAGAGCCTGGTCTATCTCGACGGCACCGAGCTGGATTTCGTCAAGGAAGGGTTGAACGAAGGCTTCAAGTTCAACAACCCCAACGTTCGTGGCGAATGTGGCTGCGGCGAAAGCTTCAACATCTGATGAACAGTTCCGGTCCCTGTCACTTCGCCCTGTTCGAGCTGCAGCCGAGTTTTCGTCTGGATCTCGAGCAGTTGGCCGCGCGTTACCGTGAGCTTGCCCGCAGCGTTCATCCCGACCGTTTCGCCGATGCATCCGAGCGCGAGCAGCGCCTGGCGCTGGAGCGTTCGGCGAGTCTCAACGAGGCTTATCGAACGTTGAAGAGCGACTCGCAGCGGGCTCGCTACCTGCTGGCGATGCGAGGCCCGGAGCTGCCGTTGGAAGTCACCGTGCAGGATTCTGACTTTCTGCTGCAGCAGATGCAGTGGCGTGAAGAGCTCGAGGAGCTGCAGGACGACGCCGACCTGGCGGGTGTTGCCGCTTTCAAAGGACGCCTGAAGATTGCCCAGCGAGGGCTGAATGAACGCTTCGCCGAGGCTTGGGAGGACAATGCGCGCCGAGAAGAGGCCGAACGCCTGATGCGTCGCATGCAGTTCCTCGACAAGCTTTCCCACGAGGTGCGCCAACTGGAAGAGCGCCTCGACGATTAATGCTCGTACGGCTGCCGTGGCCGTGCCTGATACTCAGATAAGCACCGACTACCTATGGCTTTATTGCAGATTGCTGAGCCCGGACAGAGCCCACAACCCCACCAGCGTCGTCTGGCTGTCGGCATCGATCTGGGCACTACCAATTCCCTCGTCGCCGCCGTGCGCAGTGGCGTCAGCGAGCCGCTGCCGGACAGCGAAGGGCGCCTGATCCTGCCCTCGGCCGTGCGTTACCACGCAGATCGCGTCGAGGTCGGCGAAGCGGCCCGTCGTGACGCCGCCAGCGATCCATTCAACAGCATCCTGTCGGTCAAGCGATTGATGGGGCGCGGCCTTGCCGATGTGAAGCAACTGGGTGAGCAGCTGCCTTACCGCTTCGTTGCTGGCGAGTCGCACATGCCGTTTATCGACACCGTGCAAGGGCTGAAAAGCCCTGTCGAAGTCTCTGCCGATATTCTCCGCGTACTGCGTCAGCGTGCCGAGGCGAGCCTGGGCGGCGAGCTGGTGGGCGCGGTGATTACCGTGCCGGCTTATTTCGACGACTCCCAGCGTCAGGCCACCAAGGACGCTGCGCGTTTGGCCGGCCTGAGCGTGCTGCGTTTGCTCAATGAGCCTACTGCCGCGGCGGTCGCCTATGGTCTCGACCAGAACGCCGAAGGCGTGGTGGCAATCTACGACCTGGGTGGCGGCACCTTCGATATATCCATCCTGCGTTTGACGGGTGGTGTGTTCGAAGTGCTGGCGACCGGCGGCGACAGCGCCCTGGGTGGGGATGATTTCGATCACGCCATCGCTGGCTGGATCATCGAGCAAGCTGGCCTGTCCGCCGATATCGAGCCGGGAGCCCAGCGCAGCCTGCTGCAGACTGCTTGCACCGCCAAGGAAGCGCTCACCGATGCCGAGAGCGTCGAGGTCGCCCACGGCGAATGGCGCGGTGTGTTGTCCCGTGTGGATTTCCAGGCGCTGATCGAGCCGATGGTGGCGCGCAGCCTCAAGGCCTGCCGTCGTGCCGTACGCGACTCTGGTATTGAAGTCGAAGACGTTGGCGCCGTGGTCATGGTCGGTGGTTCGACCCGTGTGCCGCGCGTTCGCGAGGCTGTCGGTGAGCTGTTCGGCCGTCAGCCGCTGACTGATATCGACCCGGATCAGGTGGTCGCCATCGGCGCCGCCATCCAGGCCGATGCCCTGGCCGGCAACCGCCGTGCAGACGGCGAAGAATTGCTGCTGCTGGACGTCATCCCGCTGTCCCTGGGGTTGGAAACCATGGGTGGGTTGATGGAGAAAGTGATCCCGCGCAACACCACGATTCCGGTGGCTCGTGCGCAAGAATTCACGACCTACAAAGATGGCCAGAGCGCCATGATGATCCATGTGCTGCAGGGTGAGCGCGAACTGATCAGCGATTGCCGCTCCCTGGCGCGCTTCGAGCTGCGCGGCATTCCGCCAATGGTGGCCGGTGCGGCGAAGATTCGCGTGACCTTCCAGGTGGACGCTGATGGCCTGCTGAGCGTCAGTGCCCGCGAGCTGGCCTCCGGTGTTGAAGCCAGTATCCAGGTCAAGCCCTCGTACGGTCTCACCGATGGTGAGGTGGCGCGCATGCTCAAGGATTCCTTCCAGCACGCCGGTGGCGACAAGGCCGCCCGCGCGTTGCGCGAGCAGCAGGTCGATGCCCAGCGTCTGCTCGAGGCGGTCGAAGCTGCCTTGCAAGTGGATGGCGAACGCCTGCTGGACGCCGAAGAGCGCATGGTGATCGACCTGCAGATGCAGGAACTCCGTGATTTGTTGACTGGCACCGATGGCGTGGCCATCGAGCAGCAGACCAAGCGTCTGTCGCAGGTGACCGATGCTTTTGCAGCCCGCCGCATGGACTCGACGGTGAAAGCCGCGTTGGCCGGGCGCAACCTGAATGAGATCGAGGAATAACTGATGCCTCAGGTAACTTTTCTGCCCCACGAGAAATTCTGCCCGGAAGGGCTGGTGGTGGAGGCTCAGGCTGGTACTTCAATACTGGAGCTGGCCCATGAACACCATATCGAGATGGAAAGCGCCTGTGGCGGCGTGTGTGCCTGCACCACCTGCCATTGCATCGTGCGCCAGGGATTCGATTCCTTGAACGAGGCCGACGAACTCGAAGAAGATTACCTCGACAAGGCCTGGGGTCTCGAAGCGCAGTCGCGGTTGGCCTGCCAGGCCATCGTTGGTGATGAAGACATCACCGTCGAGATTCCCAAGTATTCGCTCAACCACGCCGCCGAAGCGCCGCACTGATCAGGAAGCCCAGCATGAGCCTGAAATGGGTTGATGTTCTCGAAATCGCCATCCAGCTCGCGGACAGCAAGCCGGATACCGATCCTCGTTACGTGAATTTCGTCCAGCTGCATCGCTGGGTGGTCGAGCTGCCGGAGTTTTCCGACGATCCGCAGCGCGGCGGCGAAAAGGTGCTGGAAGCCATTCAGGCTGCCTGGATCGAAGAAGCGCAATGATCTGTCTGGGCGGCTACTGCCGGCCCGGGCGTGCGAAGTGGAGCTGCAACAGCGGCTCCGCTCTTATGCATTTGACTGGAACCCGCGTATAATTCGCGGGTTTAATTTTTGGCTTTAATCACCGTTTCTGGAGTTTCACATGGCTGTTCAACGTACGTTCTCCATCATCAAACCTGATGCCGTCGCTAAAAACGTCATCGGCGAGATCACCACTCGTTTCGAGAAAGCCGGCCTGCGCATCGTTGCCTCCAAGCAGCTGCAACTGTCCGAACGCGAAGCTGCCGGCTTCTACGCTGAGCACAGCGAGCGCGGCTTCTTCAAGGACCTGGTTGCATTCATGACGTCCGGTCCGGTTATCGTTCAGGTACTGGAAGGCGAAAACGCCATCGCCAAGAACCGTGAGCTGATGGGCGCTACCAACCCGAAAGAAGCTGCTGCCGGCACCATCCGTGCTGACTTCGCCGTTTCCATCGACGAGAACGCCGTACACGGTTCCGATTCCGAAGCTTCCGCTGCTCGCGAAATCGCTTACTTCTTCTCCGCTACTGAGGTAAACGCCCGCATTCGCTAAGGCGAAGCGTGCGAAGGTGACGTCATGACCGACACGAACGGCAAAATCAACCTGCTGGGCCTGACCCAGCCGGAAATGGAGCAATTCTTCGACAGCCTCGGAGAGAAGCGCTTTCGTGCCGGTCAGGTCATGAAGTGGATTCACCACTTTGGCGTCGATGATTTCGCCGCCATGACCAACGTCGGCAAGGCCTTGCGCGAGAAGCTCGAGGCCGCTGCCTATATTCGCGGGCCCGAAGTGGTCAGCGAAGACATTTCCACCGATGGCACGCGCAAGTGGGTAGTGCGTGTGGCGTCGGGCAGCTGCGTGGAAACCGTGTACATCCCCCAAGGTGGGCGTGGCACCCTGTGCGTTTCCTCGCAAGCCGGCTGTGCCCTGGACTGCAGCTTCTGCTCCACGGGCAAGCAAGGTTTCAACAGCGACCTTACCGCGGCCGAGATCATTGGCCAGGTGTGGATCGCCTGCAAATCGTTCGGCAGTGTGCCAGCGAAGATCGACCGCGCCGTCACCAATGTGGTGATGATGGGCATGGGCGAGCCGCTGCTGAACTTCGACAACGTCGTCGCCGCCATGAAGATCATGATGGACGACCTCGGCTACGGCATCTCCAAGCGTAAGGTGACGCTGTCCACCTCCGGCGTGGTGCCGATGATCGACAAACTTGGCGAAGTGATCGACGTGTCCCTGGCGCTATCGCTGCACGCGCCGAACGACGAGCTGCGCAGCCAATTGGTGCCGATCAACAAGAAGTACCCGCTGGAGATGCTGCTGGCCGCCTGCAAGCGTTACATTTCCGGCCTTGGCGAGAAGCGTGTGCTGACGATCGAGTACACCCTGCTCAAGGATGTGAACGATAAGCTCGAGCACGCTGAGCAGATGGTCGCCCTGTTGGCGGACATTCCCTGCAAGATCAACCTGATTCCGTTCAACCCGTTCCCGCATTCTGGGTACGAGCGGCCAAGCAACAATGCCATTCGCCGTTTTCAGGAGCTGTTGCAAAAAGCCGGACATAACGTCACGGTGCGCACCACCCGTGGTGAAGATATCGACGCGGCGTGCGGGCAGTTGGTTGGCCAGGTCATGGACCGTACCCGCCGCAGCGAACGTTATATCGCCGTGCGCCAACTGAGCGCTGACGCGGATGCTCCGCGCCCTGCCGCCAGTCGTACCTGAGAGGATCTCCATGACCGTGCTGCGTTCCCTGTTGTTTCTGCTGAGTGCAAGCCTGCTTACCGCGTGCGTTTCTACCGGTGACGTCGACCCGATGAAAACGTCCGAAGGCCGCAAGAAGGCTTACGACTCGTTCGTCCAGCTCGGCATTGGCTATTTGCAGCAGGGTGAAACCGGGCCGGCCAAGGTGCCTCTCAAGAACGCCTTGAACATCGACTCGTCCGCGCCTGATGCGCATGCTGTGCTGGCGCTGGTGTTCCAGCGCGAGATGGAGCCGAAGCTGGCCGACGAGCATTTCCGCAAGTCGCTGTCGAGCAATCCTAAAGATGCTCGCCTGCTGAACAATTACGCGGGTTTTCTCTACGAGCAGAAACGCTACAAAGAAGCGATGGAGCGCTATAGCCTCGCTGCCGAGGACAGCCTCTATCCTGAACGTGCGCGGGTTTTCGAGAACCTTGGCATGACAGCCATGGCGCTCAAGCAGCGTGACGAGGCCAAAGCCTATTTCGAGCGTTCGCTGCGCCTCAACAGCCGCCAGCCGCGTGCGCTGCTGGAAATGGCCAATCTTTCCTACGAAGACAAGCAATACGTGCCGGCGCGTGGCTATTACGAAGGCTACAGCGCCATTGCCGAGCAGAACGCCCGTAGCCTGTTGCTGGGTGCGCGTCTGGCGGCGATCTTCGACGATCGTAACCGCGCCGCCAGCCTTGGCCTGCAGTTGAAACGTCTTTATCCCGGTACGCCGGAATATCAGCAATTTCTGTCGGAGCAAAGATGAAAGCCGCCCAACCTGAAGTTGCAGCAGCTCATCGCGTCAATCCTGGTGAGGCGCTGCGTGCTGCGCGCGAAAACAGAGGCTGGTCCGTCGCGGAAGTCGCGACTCAGCTCAATCTCACGCCAATCCGTCTGGCTCAGCTTGAGGCCGGCGAGTTCGATAAGCTGCCGGGCAACACCTTCGCGCGTGGTTACATCCGCGCCTACGCGAAGCTGCTGGGCCTGGAGCAGGCGCCTCTGGTAGCCGATTTCGATCAGTTCACCGGCAGCAATGCCACCGGCAGCAGTGTGCATGCCCTGGGGCGTATCGAAGAGCCTACGCGTTACTCGCAAAGCATTCTTCGCCTGGTCAGCTTCCTGCTTCTGCTCGGTGTGGGCGGTGCGTGTTTCTACTGGTGGCAGGATCAAGGCTGGCAGCTCGATGGCTTGAAGAATGTCGGGCTGGGCCACGTCGAGGTCGAAGGCGCCGATGGCAGCACGCAGATTCACCCGCTCGACGAGCCGGAAGATCAGGCCGTTGCCGCTGCCCAGAGCCAGGGCACCGAGCTGCCGTTGCCGGGCATTGCTCCTGAGCAAACCGGTGATGCACCGTCTTCGACCCCTGAAAGCACTGCCAGTGAGCTGCTGGAACTTAATCCTCCTGCGCAGACGACCCCTGGCGAGTCAGCCCAGGCTCCGACCGAGCAAGATGCGCCCGCCGCGTCGCCTGCACCTGCGGTTGAAGCGCCTGCGCCGGCCGCAGCTGCCGAACCGCAAGCGCCGGCCGCTGCTGGCGAAGGTCTGGTAAATTTGAAGTTCACCGCTGACTGCTGGGTTCAGGTGACGGATGCCAATGGCAAGGTCATCGCCAGCGGGCTGAAACGCTCCGGCGACAGCCTCGATGCGCGCGGCAAAGCGCCGCTGGAGCTGCGTTTGGGCTTTGCTCGTGGCGCTCAGGTGACCTACAACGGCGCTGTCGTCGATGTGGCACCGCACATTTCCGGTGAGACCGCACGCTTGAAGTTGGGTGGACAGTAATATGCACGGTGAATCGCCAATCAAACGTCGTCTGTCGCGCAAGATCTGGGTAGGTTCGGTGCCGGTAGGGGGCGACGCGCCCATTGCCGTGCAAAGCATGACCAACACCGATACCAACGATGTTGCCGCCACTGTCGAGCAGATTCGTCGTCTCGAAGCGGCCGGTGCCGACATCGTGCGCGTGTCCGTACCGGACATGGATGCGGCAGAAGCCTTCGGGCGCATCAAGCAACAGGTCAACTTGCCGCTGGTGGCGGATATTCACTTCGACTACCAGATCGCCCTGCGTGTGGCCGAGCTGGGTGTCGATTGCCTGCGTATCAACCCCGGCAATATCGGCCGCGAAGACCGCGTCAAGGCGGTGGTCGAGGCGGCGCGCGACAAGGGCATCCCGATCCGTATCGGCGTCAATGCCGGTTCGCTGGAAAAGGACCTGCAGAAGAAATATGGCGAGCCGACCCCGGAAGCACTGGTCGAGTCGGCGCTGCGTCACGTGGAGCACCTCGACCGCCTGAACTTCCCTGACTTCAAGGTCAGCGTGAAGGCCTCCGACGTGTTCATGGCCGTTGAAGCCTATCGCCTGCTGGCCAAACAGATCGAACAGCCGCTGCACCTCGGTATCACCGAAGCTGGTGGCCTGCGTTCCGGTACCGTGAAGTCCTCGGTTGGCCTGGGCATGTTGCTCGCCGACGGCATCGGCGACACCATCCGCATTTCGCTGGCAGCTGATCCGGTTGAAGAGATCAAGGTCGGCTTCGATATCCTCAAGTCGCTGCGTCTGCGCTCGCGGGGTATCAACTTCATCGCCTGCCCGAGCTGCTCGCGGCAGAATTTCGATGTAGTGAAGACCATGAACGAGCTGGAAACTCGCGTCGAGGACCTACTGGTGCCGCTGGATGTTGCGGTCATCGGCTGCGTCGTCAACGGCCCCGGCGAAGCCAAGGAGGCGCACATCGGCCTCACCGGCGGCAGCCCGAACAACCTGGTCTACATCGATGGCAAACCTGTCTCGAAGCTGACCAACACCAACCTGGTCGATGAGCTGGAAAGGCTGATTCGTGCCAGGGCGGCCGAGAAGGTCGCAGCCGACGCGGCAGTGATCGTGCGCGGCTGAGCCGTGCCTAAGGAAAACAAGTGAGCAAGTCCCTGCAAGCCATTCGTGGCATGAACGATATTCTGCCGCAGCAGACCCCGGCCTGGCGTTACCTGGAAACTACCCTGGCAACGCTGCTCGACAGCTACGGCTATCAGGAAATGCGTCTGCCGATTCTGGAGTTCACCGAACTGTTCGCCCGTGGCATTGGCGAGGGCACCGACGTAGTCGACAAGGAGATGTACACCTTTCTCGACCGTAATAACGAGTCGCTGACTCTGCGCCCGGAAGGCACTGCCGGCTGCGTGCGCGCCGTGCTCGAGCACGGCATGACTGGCGGCGGTCAGGTGCAGAAGCTGTGGTACGCGGGCCCCATGTTCCGCTACGAGAAGCCGCAGAAAGGTCGTTATCGGCAGTTCCACCAGATCGGCGTTGAAGTCTTCAACCTGCCTGGGCCGGACATCGATGCCGAGCTGATCACGCTGACCTGGCGCCTGTGGAAGCAACTGGGCCTGAGCGATGCAGTCACCCTGCAACTCAACAGCCTGGGCTCCAGCGAAGCCCGTGCGGTGTATCGCGATGCGCTGGTGGCCTATCTGCAAGAGCGTTTCGACCAGCTCGACGAAGACAGCCAACGCCGCCTGACCACCAACCCGCTGCGCATCCTCGACAGCAAGGTGGCCACCACTCAGGCGTTGCTCGCTGATGCGCCGACTCTGCATGACTACCTGGATGAAGAATCCCGCGTGCATTTCGAGGGCCTCAAGGCGCGTCTCGATGCGGTCGGCATCGCCTACGAAATCAATCCCAAGCTGGTGCGGGGCCTGGATTACTACGGCCGCACGGTGTTCGAGTGGGTTACCGACAAGCTCGGCTCGCAAGGCACGGTATGCGCTGGCGGCCGTTACGATGGCCTGATCACCCAGTTCGGCGGCAAGCCGACACCGGGGGTCGGTTTCGCCATGGGTGTCGAGCGCCTGGTGCTGCTGTTGGAAACCCTGCAGCGCGTGCCGGCTGAATTGAACCGCCCGGCACATGCCTTTATCTGCGCCTTTGGTGAGGCTGCCGAGCTGGCAGCGCTGGCCCTGGCGGAGAATCTGCGTACCGAGTTGCCGGGGCTACGCCTGCTGGTTAACGCCGGCAGCGGCAGTTTCAAGAGTCAGTTCAAGAAGGCCGACAAGAGCGGCGCCACCTATGCATTGATTCTGGGTGAGGACGAACTGGCTGCTCGCGTGGTAGGTTGCAAACCTTTGCGCGATGACAGCGAACAACAGAGCATTGCCTGGTCGGATCTTGCCGGCCACTTGGCATCCTGCACCCAGCAGGCTTGAGCGATTTAGCGATTAAAGGAGTATTGGGGTGGCGTTGAGTAGCGATGATGATGAACTGGCCGGCCTGAAAGACTGGTGGCAGCGCAACGGCAAGCCGTTGCTGGCCGGTGGCGCCCTGGCGCTGATCGCAGTGTTTGGCTGGCAGGCCTGGCAGAACCACCAGAGCAACCAGGCTCAAGGTGCTTCGCTGATCTACCAGCAACTGCTGGAATCCGCCATGACGCCAAGCGGCGAGCCTGATGCTGCGAAAGTGGCCGCACTGGCAGGTCAGCTGAAAAGTGACTTCGGTGGCACGCAATACGCTCAATACGGCAGCCTGTTCGTGGCCAAGGTCGCGGTCGAGGCTGGCAAGCTGGATGATGCTGCGGCTGAGCTGCGCAGTGTAGTCGACAAGCCTGCCAACGAGACCCTTGGCGAGCTCGCGCGTCAGCGTCTGGCTCGCGTGCTGGCCGCCCAGGACAAAGCCGACGACGCGCTGAAACTGCTCGATGGCGACGCCGACCAGGCTTATCTGGCCAGCCGCGAAGAACTCAAGGGCGACCTGCTGGTGAAGCTCGGTCGTACCGACGATGCCCACGCCGCTTATGTGAAAGCCAAGGGTGCATTGTCTGAAGAGGCTGCCGTGGGTGGTCTGCAGATGAAGATCGACGACCTGGCCAAAGGGGATGCATGACGTGATGCGTTGGAAGAATGCCGCACTGCTGGCCCTGGCCGTTCTGGTCGTCGGTTGCAGCAGCAACAGCAAGAAAGAACTGCCGCCTGCCGAACTGCCTGACTTCAAGGAAGAGGTGAAGCTGCAGAAAGAGTGGAGCCGCTCGATCGGTAACGGTCAGGGCGACATCTACAACATGCTCGAGCCCGTGGTCGATGGCGAGCAGATCTTCGCCGCTGACGTCGAAGGCCTGATCATGTCGATGGAGCGCACCACCGGCAAGGTCACCTGGAAAAAGGAACTGGACGTACCGGTTTCCGGCGCCGTAGCCGCTTCCTATGGCATGGTCGTGGTCGGCACCTTGAAGGGTGAAGTGATCGCTCTCGATTCATCCACTGGCGAAGAGAAATGGCGCGCCAAGGTGCCGAGCGAAGTGCTTTCCGCCCCGGCCATCAGCAGCGACACCGTGCTGGTGCAAACCCAGGACGACACGCTGGTTGCGCTGGACGCCTACAGCGGCCAGCAGCGTTGGATCTTTGAAAACACCCCGGCGGTACTGACCCTGCGCGGCACTGGCAGCCCGGTACTGACCAATCAGCTGGCCATCGCCGGCCTGTCCAGCGGCAAGGTCATCGCGCTGGACGCCCAGCGTGGCATTCCGGTGTGGGAACAGCGTGTTGCCATTCCGCAAGGCCGTTCCGAGCTGGACCGTATCGTCGACATCGACGGCGGCCTGCTGCTTTCCGGTGGTCAGCTGTATGTGGTTACTTATCAGGGTCGCGTCGCCTCTCTCGATCTGGAGAGCGGCCGGGTGCTCTGGCAGCGCGAAGCGTCCAGCTCCATGGGCGTGGCGCAAGGTTTCGGTAACGTCTACGTGACCCTGGCCAGCGGCACCGTGGAAAGCATCGATGAGCGCTCGGCTTCGGCCTTGTGGACCAACGATGCCTTGGCGCGTCGGCAGCTGTCGGCACCTGAGGTGTTCTCCAGCTACGTCGCATTTGGCGATTTCGAGGGCTACCTGCACCTTGTCAGCCAGGTCGATGGCCGCTTCGTCGGTCGTACCCGTATCGACAGCGACGGCCTGCGTGTCCGCCCGTTGGTCGTCGGCGACTGGCTGTACGCCTTCGGCAACGGCGGCAAACTGGTGGCACTGACCATCAAGTAAGCCCCGTTCTGCTCGCTTGGTGATGCCGGGCGAGCAGGGCAGATAGCGCAAGATTTGTGGCCGCTGCCTGTGCAGCGGCTTTTGTATTTTCTGAAATAACGAAGTGGAGAGCCGAATGGTTCCCGTAATTGCCCTGGTGGGCCGGCCGAACGTCGGTAAATCCACCCTGTTCAACCGCCTGACCCGCACCCGCGACGCGATCGTCGGGGACCTTTCGGGTCTGACCCGCGACCGCCAGTACGGCGAGGCCAAATGGCAGGGGCGCACCTATATCGTGATCGACACCGGCGGTATTTCCGGTGACGAGGAAGGCATCGACGCGAAGATGGCCGAGCAGTCTCTGCAGGCTATCGAAGAAGCCGATGCCGTGCTGTTCCTGGTCGACGCCCGTGCCGGGCTGTCTGCCTCCGACCAGATGATTGGCGAGCACCTGCGCAAGCGCAACAAGCGCAGCTTTCTGGTGGTCAACAAGGTCGATAACCTCGACCCGGATCTGGCTCGCGCCGAATTCGCACCCCTGGGCATGGGCGAAGCCCTGGCCATTGCCGGTGCTCATGGCCGCGGCATTACCCAGATGCTCGAAGCTGCCATCGGCAGTTTCCCCAAGGATGCCGGCGAGCCGGTCGAAGGCGAAGAGGCCGAGGTGGTCGCCGAGGGCGAGGAACCCAAGCGCATTCCCGGGCCGAGCGAGAAGGACGGCATCAAGCTGGCCATCATCGGTCGCCCCAACGTCGGCAAGTCGACCTTGGTCAACCGCATGCTCGGTGAAGACCGGGTCATCGTCTATGACCAGGCCGGCACCACCCGCGACAGCATCTACATCCCGTTCGAGCGTGATGACGAGAAGTACACCCTGATCGACACCGCTGGCGTCCGTCGTCGCGGCAAGATCTTCGAGGCGGTGGAAAAGTTCTCGGTGGTAAAAACCCTGCAGGCGATTCAGGATTCCAACGTCGTGGTGTTCGTCATGGACGCCCGCGAAGGTGTGGTCGACCACGACCTCAACCTGCTCGGCTTCGTGCTGGAAAGTGGCCGTGCACTGGTCATCGCCCTGAACAAGTGGGATGGCATGGAGCCCAGCGAACGCGACTATGTGAAGACCGAGCTGCAACGCCGGTTGTTCTTTGTCGACTTCGCTGACATCCACTTCATCTCGGCGCTGCACGGCACCGGTGTCGGTCACCTGTACAAGTCGGTGCAGGCGTCGTTCCAGTCCGCGATTACCCGTTGGCCGACCAACCGCCTGACGCAGATCCTCGAAGACGCCGTGCGTGAGCACGCGCCGCCGATGGTCAACAATCGCCGCATCAAGCTGCGTTATGCCCACCTGGGTGGTGCCAACCCGCCGTTGATCGTGATTCACGGTAACCAGGTCGATGCGGTGCCCAAGTCGTATATCCGCTATCTGGAAAATACCTACCGACGCGTTCTCAAATTGGTCGGCACGCCGATCCGCATCGAGTTCAAAGGCGGCGAAAACCCGTATGAAGGTAACAAGAACACCCTCACCGACCGCCAGGTGAACAAGAAGCGTCGCTTGATGAGCCACCACAAGAAGGCTGACAAGAAGCGCAAAGACAAGCGCTGATCGACAGGGCAGGCGGGCCGCGACCCGCTTCAGCCCGGCATCGCGTTTTTACCGGCTGTAAAGAAAAGGGGTAGCTACTGCTGTAGCTACCCCTTTTTCATTTCCTGCGCTGGTGGTCAGAACTGCGTACGCAGGGTCACCGACATGCTGCGTGGGTCGCCGTAGATAGCGCCGGCGTAAAAGCCGTAACGGGTGTAGTAGGTCTTGTCGAACAGGTTAGTGACGTTCAGCGAGACGTCGGTGTCATCGTTGATATCGTACTTGGCCATGGCGTTCCAGATCGCGTAGCCGGACCAGTTGACGTCGGTCGAGCCGTTGCTCACCCGGGCGGTTGGCGCGCCGGCTGGGCTGGACAACGCACGGATGTTGCTTTGAGCGCTGACGCCCGTGCCGAGGGTCACGCGCTCGAGCGGACCGTGCAGGCGATAGGTGGTGGAAGCCTTGAACAGGTGCGAGGGATCGCTGCGGCCATCGCTGTCCAGGCGACGGAAGTGCAGGTAGGTGTAGCCACCGTAGATATTCCAGTTCTCGGTGAGCGCGCCAGCAAGCTCGATATCGATTCCGTCGGTTTCCGTGCCGCTGCCAGCGATATAGGCCTGGGCACCGGTTGGCGTCAGGTTGTCCCCATCGGTGACCGCCTTGTTGTCCTGCTTGGTGCGAAAGTAGGCGGCAGAGGCGTTCAGGCGGCCGTCGAACCACTCGCCCTTGATGCCGCTTTCGTAGCTCTGGCCGACGATGGGCTCGACCCGGTTGCCGCTTGAGGTCTCCGAAGCCTGCGGCGTGAACACATCGGTGTAGCTGGCATACACCGAGTAGGTATCGTTGAGGTCATAGATGGCGCCCACGTAAGGCGTCACCACACCTGATTCGGTTTGGCTGGTGCGCGCGCCGGCGGCGCTCACGTTGCGGGTGTGGTAATCACTGGTGCGCACCCCGAGGATGATCGACAGCGGCTCCGTGATGCTCAGGCGAGTGGCGGCGTACAAGCCCTGCTGGCGAGTGACCATCTTGCCGTGGCGCCCGGTTTTCGCTGCGTCGATATAGAAGTCGTCATTGACGCCATTGTGCCAGTTGTCGATCACCGGGCCGGCCGTTGGGCCGTTTGCCTGGGCGCGCAGTTGGCAGCCGGTACCCAGGCTCTTCTCGCCCGCGTTGCTGAACAAAGTGCAGGTGTATTGCGGGCTCCAGCTGACGGTGCGGCTGTCGTTGTAGCCGAACATCGCCTGGTGGGTGCGGCCGAACAGCTGGAACGGGCCGCTCAGGTCGACCTGCCCGGACTGCTGCGTGGTGTCATTGCTGCTGTAAAAGGAGTTGAGGATGGCGCCGCTGCCATCCTGGTTCCAGTAGCCGCCATAGCGGCCGCCACCGCTGGCGTTGACCTTGGCCAGGGCGCGGTTGCCTTCGCTCTCGGTTTTGCTCTGGGCGAGTTTGAAGTCCAGCGCCCAGTCGTTATCGAAACGGTGGGCAAGGGAGCCGAAGGTGGTGTGGGTTTCATAATCCGAAAAGCTCCAGCTCGGCACCACGTTAGTACTGCGCGAGAGATGGGTCTTGCTGCCATCGGCGTACCAGATTGGCACGTTGGCGCCCCAGCCGCTGCCCACGTACTTGGCGTATTCGTACTGGTAGCCGGCACCCAGGGTGGTGCTGTCGGTCAGGTCGAATTCGACATTGGCCAGCGCCGCGCGGGCACGATCCGACTGATTGTCACGGAAGGAATTGGCTTCCTGCTGGGTGACCACGAAACGCGAGCGTAGGCGGCCATCTTCGGAAAGTGGCAGGTTCAAATCCGCGCCCAGGCGGGTTTTGTCCCAGCTGCCGTAAGTCAGGTAGGCGCTGCCACCGAAGTCGCGGCCAGGGCGCTTGCGGATCAGGTTGACGGTGGCCGATGGGTCGCCCGTGCCGCCGAGCAGGCCATTGGCGCCGCGAACGATGTCGATGCGCTCGTACATGTCCATGTTCATGGCGTTGCCGCTGCCACTGAAACCGCTTTCGCCGACGGTTTGCAGGCCATCCACTTTCCAGTTGCTGATGGTGTAGCCGCGGGCGCGGAATTCAGTACGGCCGCCAAGCTCGTATTTCGCGGCGCTGACGCCGGGAGTAGTCTCGAGCGCCTGCTCGATGTTGGTGATGCCGCGATCTTCCATCTGCTGGCTGGTGATGGTGGTGACGCTCTGCGGGGTTTGCCGCGGCGTCAGCGTCAGGCCTGTGGAGCTGGCGCTGCCACGCACGGTATAGCCGAGCTGTTGGGTGGCATCGTCGGGATTGATCGCACTGTCTTCGATGCTGATGGCGCCAATTTCCAAGGCGCCGCGCTGCGCTTCTGGCGCGGCGTATCCCGGTACGGCGAGTAACGCTGCGCTAAAACCCATAGCGGCGGTAAGCAGCGTCTGGCGGGAGGGGAAGCATGGCAAGGCGCGGGCGGCGGATGAGGGGCGATTAGGCGTAATGGTTGTCATGATGGTCCGTATCGGGTTGGCATAAATTCTCATATGCATGAGATTCTTGTTACTATTCTAAGTACCGCGCAGGCAGCGCAATTTCTCGGTTTGTATGGGCGTGTAATGGAACGTAACGAGGGCCAGGCGAGGCCGTGCAGCGCGCCGGCAGGGATAGACACCTTGCTGGTCGTGGACGATGACGACGAAATACGCGAGCTGCTCTGCGAGTACCTGAGCGAGTCTGGCTATCGCGTGCTGGCGGCGGCCAGCGGCGGGGAGATGTGGCAGCAGCTCGACGAACAGCCGGTGCACTTGCTGATTCTCGATCTGATGCTGCCCGGTGAAGATGGCCTCAGCCTGTGCCGTCAGGTGCAAGCATTGAATGGCCCCGGGGTGATCATGCTGTCGGCGAAAGGCACGGCCCTGGACCGTATCGTCGGCCTGGAAGTCGGCGCCGACGACTACCTCAGCAAACCCTTCGAACCTCGCGAATTGCTGGCACGCGTCAAGGCGGTGCTGCGCCGTGCCGGCGCTACGCGCGCCCGTAAACAAACCGAGGTCATCAACGAGAGCACCGCGCCGACCTGCTTTGCCAGTTACCGACTCGACCACGCCAAACGCATGCTCATTCAGCCGAACGGCAACGCGCTGCTATTGCCGCGTTCCGACTACCGCGTGCTGGCCGAACTGCTGACTGCGCAGAACCGGGTGCTCAGCCGTGACCACCTGACCCGTTGTGCCTTTGCCCGCGCGCACATGCCCGACGACCGTTCGGTGGACATGTGCATCAGCCGTCTGCGCCAGCACCTCAAGCAGGGCGGCGAGCGGCTGCAGATTCTCACCATCCGCAATGAAGGCTATTTGTTCAGCGTCGCTGCTAACCACGCGGCGCTTTGACATGCATGCGCTACCCGGCGTGGCCCGGTTGAAACGCCTGTGGCCACAGACCTTGTTCGCTCAGTTGCTGTTGATCATGGTGTGTGGCGTGCTGGCCATTCAGTTACTGTCGAGCAGCATCTGGTTCGAGGTGCGCTTCGCCCAGGTGCTGGAGGCGCCGGCACGCCTGGCCGCCAGCCGCACTGCAGGGTTGATCGAGCGGGGCTGCGAGGCTGCCGCAGCGTTACCCGCGCCGGCCGGCTATGAAGTGCGCTGCGTAACCGGCGAGCCCGTCGCCGAGGTCGGCGACAAGCGCGGACGCCGGCGTATCGAGTTGCTGTTGAACCAGGCACTGGCCTACGAGCTAGGCCGCGAGCCCGTGATCAAGCTGCTGGAGGCGCGGCTGACTGATGATCAGGGCAGGCCGCTGGTGTGGCGCAGCCTGTTCGGCCTCGATACCGCACGGGCGCATATTCGTTTCGCCGTGCCGCAGGCTGACGGTCGCTGGCTGGAAGTCGACGGTCATGAGCAACAAGGCTGGAGTGGCGAGTCGGCCTGGGCGCTGATCGCCGACTATGTGCTGCGCGTGTATGTGCTGCGTATTCTTGCCGTGCTGGGCATCTGCTGGCTGGCGGTGCGTTTGTGCTTGCGCCCGTTGCAGCGCCTCAGCGAGGCGGCGCGTGGTCTGGGTAACGACCTGGAGCAAGCGCCGCTGCCGCTGAGCGGGCCGCTGGAGGTACGCGAGGCGGCCCACACCTTCAATGTCATGCAGCAGCGCTTGATCGCCATGATGCGCGAGCAGGCGCATTTCATCGCTGCCGTCTCTCACGACCTGCGTACACCGTTGACACGCATGCGGCTGCGCATCGAGCGCCTCGATGATGCCGTTCAGCGCGAGCGGCTGATCGACAACATCGCGCAGATGAACGCGATGATCGCCCAGGTTCTCGATTTCCAGCATGCCGCCGAGCCCGGCATGGCCGAACCTGTGGATATCCGGCGCCTGCTTGCACGCCTGTGCGGCGAGCTGGCGACGGCACACGAGCCGCTGCCCATCACCGGCAGTGCTTCGTTGATTCGCGGCAACCCGGTGCTGCTGGAACGCTGCCTGCAAAACCTGCTGGAAAACGCCCTGCGTTACGCCTGCTACGTGTCGGTAAGGCTGAGCGAAGTTGATGAGGGCGTGAGCATCGTTATCGAGGACCGCGGTCCGGGTATCGATCAGGCCTTGTTGGCCAGCATCACCGACCCTTTCGTACGCGGCGACGCATCACGCAACCAGCGTTCAGGCGGTTACGGGTTGGGGCTGAGTATCGCCAAGCGCATCGTCAGTGGTCACGGTGGTGAGCTGGTTCTTGGCAATCGCCAGGGCGGTGGCCTGACGGTTACGGTATGCCTGCCAAAGTAGGCGGCAGAGGCCCGCTCGATCCGTCGATGTGAAAAGCTTCGGGCACTCCACAGCTTTTCAGGCCACTAAGCATAACCCTACCGCCACAAGCAGGAATTCGCGATGAAAGTACTGATGGTTCTGACCTCCCACGACCAACTCGGCGACACGGGTGCCAAAACCGGTTTCTGGCTCGAAGAATTCGTGGCGCCTTATTACGTCTTCAAAGACGCCGGCGCTGAGATCGTCCTGGCCTCGCCGGCTGGTGGCCAGCCGCCGCTGGACCCGAAGAGCGACCAGCCGGACGCGCAGACCGAACTGACTCATCGCTTCAAGGCTGACCCTCAGGCCCAGCAACACCTGGCCAGCACGGTGAAGCTGGAAACCGTCAACCAGCAAGACTTCGATACCGTGTTCTACCCGGGTGGCCACGGCCCGCTGTGGGACCTGGCCGAGTCCAAGCATTCCATCAGCTTGATCGAAGCCTTCGAGCGCGCCGGCAAGCCGATCGGTTTCGTTTGCCACGCGCCTGGTGCGCTGCGTCACGTCAAGGCGGCTGACGGCTCGCCGTTGATCAAAGGGCGCCGCGTGACCGGCTTCAGCAACAGCGAAGAAGCTGGTGTGCAACTGACCGACGTGGTGCCGTTCCTGATCGAGGATGAGTTCCAGAAGCTCGGCGCGCACTACGAAAAGGGTGCGGACTGGGCGTCGTTCGTGATCACCGATGGCAAGCTGGTCACCGGCCAGAATCCTGCCAGTTCCGAAGAAGCCGCCAAGGCATTGCTTGAACAACTCAAGTAATCACGGCCAATGAGTCATCCATCGTCGCTGCTGGCCGGCTGATTCAGCGCCAGGCTCCAGGTTGAAAGGCCTGGCGCTGTTCAGCTACCGCGAGAGCACGGGGTCAATCAGGCGATTGGCCCCGTGCTTTTTTTATGGACGTATTTCGGCAATGAGCCTTCTTAATGCAATTGTGAGTCAGTTGCATCTGGCATAGAATCGCGACCTTCAAAATCTAGGTCGCCATGTCATGCGTTGGAATCGGGTTTCAATCTGTCTGTTGTCGCTGTGCTCTGCCTCCATCCATGCCGAAACGTTGGCTATTCCTGCCGATGCAGCGCTCGAGTTGCCGGAGTCGGTGGTAACCGGCACAAGCGAGAGTGCCACGGGCCCTGTGCTTGGTTATGGCGCCACGCGTTCGGCCAGTGCTACGCGCACCGATACCGCCTTGCACGAGACGCCGCAGTCGGTGAGCGTGGTGTCCCGTGATGTGATCGAAGACATCTCCGCGACTCGCTTGCAGCAGGCGCTGGATCAGGCGGGCGGCGTAGGCCGTGCCAACAACTTTGGCGGCCAGGGCCTGACCACCTTCACAGTGCGTGGCTTTACCACCGGCGAGTTCTATCGCAACGGCTTCCCGATCAATCGCGGTTATCCCAACTCGCCGGATGCCAACACCCTGGAGCGAGTCGAAGTGCTGCGTGGCCCAGCCGCGACGCTCTATGGTCGCGGTGATCCTGGTGGCACCTTCAACGTCATCACCAAGCAGCCATTGGCCGAACAACGTACGACGGTTGGCAGCCAGTTCACCGATCAGGGTTTGCGCCGTGGCACGCTGGACACCAGCGGCCCGCTCGACGAGGAAGGCCGCCTAGCCTATCGCCTGAATGTCATGGCCGAAGGCGGTGACAGTTTTCGTGATGACGTGGAAAGCGAGCGCTATGGCATCGCGCCGGTGCTGAGCTGGCAGGTGACGGACGACACGCGCATCGTGCTGGAGGGTGATTTCATGCGTAACAATCACCCGCTGGATCGTGGCTTGACCCACTACCCGACCCAACGCGGCCAGCCCAGCCATTCGACCTATTACTGGGAGAAGGGCACTGACAACAAGCTGCACAACGATAACGCCATGGTGCAGCTGCGCTTCGAGCATCAGCTCAATGATGACTGGGCGTTGAGTGGCGGCTATCAGTACCTCGACGGCTCCCTCAAGGGCAATGCGGTGGAAGCCAATGGCGTGGCGGCCGATGGAGTGACCCTCAATCGCAACTTCAACTACCGCAAGCTGGAATGGACTGACCATGACGTGCAATTGCACCTCACCGGGCACTTCCAGACCTTCGGCCTGGGCCACACGCTGATTACCGGCGTGGAGTACGAGAATTACGATTACCAGTCGATCATCAATCGTTCGACCGCAGCGTACCCGATCAATATTTTTGATCCGGTCCTTGGTCAGCCGCGGCCCGCGCTGGGCAATATCACCACGCATGATCGCGAGAAACTGAAAACCTGGGCCGCCTTCGTGCAGGACCAGGTCGCCCTCACCGAGCGCCTGAAAGTGCTTGGCGGGGTGCGCCTCGAACGCTTCGAGCATGACTACGACGATCTGCGCCCGGTCAATGCTGACTGGAACAAGGCCGACAACGCGGTGACCCCACGCGTCGGCGTGATTTATGACCTCACCGACAGAGTGGCCGTGTACGCCAACGCGTCCAAATCCTTCAAGCCCAACTCCGGCGCGTCGCGTCTGGGCGGCGGTTTCGAGCCGGAGGAGGGCAAAGCCTACGAGCTGGGCGTGAAGTGGGAAGCATTGGATGGTGCGCTTAACATCGATACCGCGGTATTCCATGTCACCAAGGAAAACGTGCAGACAGTCGACCCGGTTGACTCTGCTTACCGCATCGCCGCTGGCGAAGTACGCAGCCGCGGTTTCGAAGTCAACGTGGCAGGTGACTTGACGCCCGAGTGGCGGGTGATCGGTGGCTATGCCTACACCGACTCCGAGGTCACGCGCGACAACTCGCTGCCGCGTGGCACCCGCCAGGCGAACATCCCGCGCAACAGCTTCAACCTGCTGAGCGTTTACGAGTTCCGCGATGGAGCGCTGCGTGGCTTGGGCCTGGGTGCCAACTTCAAGTACGTGGATGATCGTGCCGGCCAGACGGCTGCGCAGACCTACACCATGGAGCGTTACGCGGTTACCGACCTGCTCAGCTTCTATCAGGTCAACGAGCACCTGCGCCTGAACCTGGACGTGCGCAACGTCTTCAACAAGGGCTACGAAGAGGGCGCCTTCAACTTCTACGCCTACCCGGGCGAGCCGCGAACCGTGCAGACCGGATTCGCGTACACCTTCTGACCCGGCGACCGGTCAGGCGTGTTCCAGCGCCTGGCCGGAGAGCGGCTGCACCACGGGGCGGTCGTGACGATCACGCAGAATGTCCACCGCCACGCCGTAGGTAGTTTGCAGAAGCTCGGCCGTCACGATATCGCGTGGGTGGCCGCTGGCGGCCAGCGTGCCGTCGACCAGCACCAGCAGGTTGTCGGCGTATTGGCAGGCCAGGTTGAGGTCATGCAGCACCACCACAGTCACCAGATTGCGGCTGCGCGTCTCGTTCCGTACACGGTCGAGCAGGGCGACCTGATGGCGCAGGTCCAGCGCGCTCACGGGCTCGTCGAGCAGCATGACCTTGGGTTCGCGCATCAGCACCTGAGCGAAGAACACCATCTGCCGTTGCCCGCCGCTGAGTGAGCCAATACCGCGCCCCGCCAGGTGACCGATGCCGACCTGCGAGAGCTTGCTCATCGCGCGCTCCAGAAGCTCATCGTCCAGACGCAGGCCAAGCTGACCGAGATTGCCCAGCACCACGACTTCAAGCACGGACAGCGACACTTCAGTGCTGCAGTCCTGCGGCATGTAGGCAAAATCCTTGCGCCAGCTGTCGAGCACACGACGCGAGTGGGTGCCCGCCGTAAGGCTGCTCTGTCGGTGCGTGATGCTGCCGCCTGCCAGCGGTAGATCACCCATCAACGCGCGCAACAGGGTGGTTTTACCGGTCCCGTTGGGGCCGAGCACGACATGGATGGCGCCCGCTTCAAGGCACGTATTCAGCCCGCTGATGATGGGCCGCCCGGAGCGGCTGATGGCGAGGTCGTTGAGCTGGATCATGGTCTGCCTCTTTGCGGCGCGAAAATCAGCCAGAGCAGGAACGGCACGCCGACGATGGCCGTCACGATGCCGATGGGAAACAGTGCGCCGGGCAGGATCGACTTGGACAGCACCGACGCCGCCGACAGCATGAAGGCGCCGCAAATGGCCGAGAGCGGCAGCAGGAATCGCTGATCTTCACCTACCAGCATCCTGGCGATATGCGGCGATACCAGCCCGATAAAGCCAATCACCCCGACAAAGCTGGTCGCCGTCGCGGTCATGATCGCCACCAGAATCAGAATCTTCAGCCGCAGCCAGCGGATATTCACACCCAGGCTCACCGCCCGTGCTTCACCGAGGCTCAAGGCGGACAGCTTCCAGGCATCGCCCATCAGAATCGCGCAGCACACCAGCGTCACTGCTGCGGTGATCGACAGCGTGAGCCAGGTGGCTTTACCGAGGTTGCCGAACAGCCAGAAGAGGATCTGCTGCGACAGTTCCGGTGAAGACAAAAACTGCACCAGCGAGAGCAGCGACTGAAAGAGGAACAGCATGGCGATGCCGCCAAGGATGATCGTGTGGCTGCCGGCCTGGCGCAGGGTGGCCAGCGCGAACAGGAACACCACCGCCAGCATCGAGAACGCGAACGCACCCAGCGGCACGCCAATCAGCGGGCCGAGTCCGAAGCTGCCGAAGGCCAGGCTCAGCGCCGCGCCAAACCCGGCAGCGGCGGCCATGCCCAGGGTGTAGGGGCTGGCCATCGGGTTGTTCAGCAAGGTCTGCATTTGCGCGCCACCGGCGCCCAGCGCTGCGCCGACCGCCAGGGCCATGAGCGCCACCGGCAGGCGCAGGTCACGCACGATGGTATCGGTCATCGGCTGGCGATCGCCCACATTCAGCAGCGAACTGAGTACATCCCACGGCGAGAGCAGTGAAGGCCCCGTGGCGATATCCAGTACCAGGCAGGCGGCGCACAGCAGCAGGAATGCCAGGCAGTTGCGCCAGCGTTTGCGCTCGCGCAAGCGGTGCTGGGCGATGGCGTCTGTTTCGAGGTTGGAAAGCGTCATGAACAGGGCTTACTCATCGGCGCTGATGGCAAAGGTGCCCTCAGCCGCTACGGGCAGATATTTGCGGTGGTAGTTCAGGTAATTGGCCAGCGGATCAAGGTCGGCGAACAGGTCCGGATACAACTGTTTGGCGATGAACTGCAGCATGGCGAAGTCACCCAGGCTACGCGAGGCGCCCTGATAAACACCGTAGAGCCTGCCGTCACGAATGGCAGGCAACGCAGCCCAGCCGGGGCGCGAGGCGAATGCCTGCAGTTGCTTGCGCGCCGTGGCCGGGTCCACGCCGGGGCCCATGGAAAGCGCGGTAGGGTTGGTGTTGTCTTCACGCCCGGAAATGACGATCACCTCAGGCCGAGCGACCAACACCTGCTCGGGGTTGATAGGCCCCCACCATTCCACATACGGCGCGGCAATGTTGTCGCCGCCCGCAGCCGTGGCCAGCGCGCCCCACATGTTCTTGCCATAGGTGAATGAGTATTCGGCCGGACCCTTGTTGCCGAACTCCAGATAGATGCGTGGCTTGGGCTTGTGCGCCGCGGCAATGCGCTGATGCACGTCGTTGACCGCCGCGCTGTACAGGTCGGCCAGCTCGTGGGCTCTGTCCTGCTGGCCGGTCACTTCACCGAGCAGCAAGGTCGACGCCACGTGGCGCTCCAGCGTCTGGGCGTTGTAATCGATCACCACGACAGGTACGCCCGCTTTCTCCAGGCGGGCGACTTCGTCGGGCAGCGCCTGAAATTGCCAGTCCGTCAGCACGATCAGGTCAGGGTTAAGGCTGAGCACTTTCTCCACCGAGAAGCTCTGCGTTTCCACCTCGCCGACATCCGGCAGCTGCTCGAGCGCCGGCCGATGGGCGACGTGCAGTTGCCAGTTCATCGGCACCTTCTTTTCCCAGGCACCACGGGAAATACCCACGACCGAATCGAAAGCCGTTTCGCCGCCTACCGCCATGTAATCCTCGAAGTTGAACCCAAGGACAACTCGCTTGGCGGGGAGAGAGGCGGTAACGCTACGCCCCAGCACATCGGTCACCTGCTTCGGTGCTGCGTACGAAAGGCTAGATAAAAGAAAAGCAATAAGCATTACCACTGGCGCGCGAAACGAGGGGCTGGTCATGGTGCGGGGCGTTCCTGTAATCGATTGGCGCATTCTACTCTGATCGCAGCCGGCAGCGCTTTGTGCCGTGCTGCATTGCGAGTGGCAACGCTCAGGCGCAGGGCCGCGGAGATGCACCCGTGCTACCAGCATCATCGAGCATGAAAAAGCCCTGCCGGAGCAGGGCTTGGGGATGGGCGAACTGGGGTGGGCCTTTAATGCTCACCTGAGTTCAGCAGGATTGTGTCGAGTGGCCTGTTCGCGTTTGGCTTTCTCGAGTATTCAGAGAATGGGCTTGCCGCCAGTTACCGCATACCGCGAGCCGGATATGTAGCTGCCTTCGTCGGAGGCCAGCAGCACATAGATCGGCGCCACCTCGATTGGCTGACCCGGCCGGCCCAACGGCGTTTGCTCGCCGAACGAGGTCACCGCTTCCTGCGGCATCGTCGAGACGATCAGCGGCGTCCAGATCGGGCCGGGCGCGACGCTGTTGACGCGGATGCCCTTCGGCCCCAGCAACTGCGCGAGGCCGGCGCTGAAGTTGGCGATTGCGCCCTTGCTGGTTGCGTAGGCGAGCAGCATGGGCGTCGGGTCATCGGAGTTCACCGAGGTGGTGTTGATGATCGAGCCGCCCTTCGGCATCGAAGGCACCGCTGCCTTGCACAGGCGGAACATGGCGGTGATGTTCACATCGAAGGTCCGCAGCCATTCTTCGTCGGGGATGTCTTCGAGCGATTGGCGAGTCATCTGGAAGGCCGCGTTGTTGACCAGCACATCGATACGCCCGAAGCGCTCAACGGTTTTCGCCACGGTGTCCTGGCACACCGCCTTGTTGGCCAGGTCACCCGGCAGCAGCAGGCACTGCCGTCCGGCCTGCTCGACCCAGCTGGCGGTTTCTTTGGCGTCTTCGTGTTCTTCCCAGTAGGCCAGCGCTATATCCGCGCCTTCGCGGGCAAAGGCGATGGCCACCGCGCGGCCAATGCCGCTGTCGCCGCCGGTAATCAGCGCGACCTTGTCTTTGAGCCGGCCGCTGCCGGTATAGCTCTGCTCGCCGCAGTCCGGCTGAGGCTGCATCTTGCGCTGCGAGCCCGGCACGGGCTGAGGCTGAGCGGGGAAGGGCGGAGTCGGGTAGGTACGCATTACTGTCTCTCCTGTGCAAAAGGAAATTGCTGTCGTGGTTCTTTTCGGAGAACTGCACCTGCGTGGAAGTTGAATGAAATCGCCTGCTGTATCGACGAAAGGTTGGTGCCGCTGCTGCCATTCGTCCAGCCAGCGGCACTCGGGCACCGGGGCCAGTTTCAACATGCGTACCAAGGCCTGCTGAGGAGTGATCGCCATGCCACGCGGAAGTAAAGACAAATACACCGACAAGCAAAAACGCAAAGCCGAGCACATCGAGGAGAGCTACGAGAACAAGGGTGTGCCCAGTGATAAGGCCGAAGCGCGGGCCTGGGCAACCGTCAACAAACAGTCCGGCGGTGGCGAGAAATCCGGCGGCTCCGGCAAGAAGACCGACTCAGGCGAGAAGAAGACCGCACGCTCTGACTCGGCCAAACGCGCTGCCAAAACCCGTGAAGGCAAACCACGCGCTTCTACCGACTCGCTGGAGACGCAAACCAAGGAAAGCCTGCTGAAAGAAGCGCGCAGCAAGGACATCAGCGGCCGCTCGACGATGAGTAAAGCGCAGCTGATCGAGGCGCTACGTAAACACCAGTGACGGTGCAGTCCCGTCCGCCGTGTGCATTGCCGCAATGAATAACGCGTTCTGACGGGACGGCCTGGCGGACTATCACCGCTTGTCCGCGCTCACTGGCCCTCCTCAGTGGTGGTGGCGTTGTCGATAAGTGCAAACATTCGGCTTGTCGATCAGCGCCACCGCTGGTTAAGGCGTAGCTATACACCTCAAAACAACAGCAAGGCCACCAGCAACGCGGTGATCACCACGATTGCGCTCACTCGGCTTGCACTCAGCGCCCATGCGCGCTGGCGCGAATTACGAGCGAAGCGGCCACGCACCTCATGCACGCCATTCACCGGTTCGAACAGGTTGCCCGCTTGAAACGTCTGCTCGGCATCGCCGGTCATCTGCCCCGGCCACGCATTACGCGCCATCAGCCTGTCGAGTAGGCCGGGAAACAACAGCGTGCCCATGATCGCTTTCACGGTGGTTATGCCAAGCCACAGCTCCCGCGGCGGCGCGTTGACGACACTGAGAATGGCGCGCGCAGCCACCTGCGGATCATGGATCGGCGGAACCGGCTGCACCTGCTTGCTCAGCTTGTTGCGCGCCCAATCGAATTGCGGCGTATTGATGGCCGGAAGCTGCACCATGCACAGCTTGAT
Source organism: Phytopseudomonas seleniipraecipitans (assembly GCF_900102335.1). GTDB lineage: Bacteria > Pseudomonadota > Gammaproteobacteria > Pseudomonadales > Pseudomonadaceae > Aquipseudomonas > Aquipseudomonas seleniipraecipitans. The sequence goes on along the minus strand of NZ_FNBM01000002.1, from coordinate 34,400 downwards.
GCCGCTGCCTTGATGAATCAGCTCGCAGCGCAGCGAGTCGGTAAAACCGCGCACCGCAAACTTCGCTCCGCAGTAGGCGGCTTGCAGCGGAATGGCGCGATAGGCCAGCGCTGAACCCACTTGAATAATCACGCCACGGTTGCGTGGCCGCATCAACGAAAGCGCCGCCATGGTGCCATGCACAGTGCCCAGGTAAGTGACCTCGGTGACCCGCTTGATTTCATCCGGCAGCAGCTGCTCGACGGGCGAAAATACCGTCACCATCGCCGAGTTGACCCACACCGCAACCGCGCCCAACTCCGCTTCGAATCGCTGCGCTGCCTGGGCGAGCGCTTCCGCATCCGCCACGTCCACACTAATGGCCAGCGTCTTCACGTTGTAAGACTGCAACTCCTCAACCGTTTGCGCTAAACCTTCTTCGCTGCGCGCCACCAGGCCAACCGCATACCCAGCAGCAGCGAACGCATGCGCGCTCGCACGCCCCACCCCTGCACTGGCACCACAAATCACCACTACCGGACGATCAACGTCATTCATATTCAAGTCTCGTAGGTTCTTGAGAAGTAGAGGCTTAGAGAGGCGTGGGGGTTCCAGTGGACGGATCGGGGGGCAGACAGCGTATCTGCTAGTGATATCGAAGAGTGAGTCACGTGGGGCAGTGCTTGGGCTAGAGTATGATTAAGAATTTCAGGCGGAATAGCCCTGTAAGGTCAGGGCTCTCTTGGTGGGAAGTTTGTTGTGGCCTGAGGGAATCGAACTCTTTTTTAGGCGGTTTCGTTACGTCACAGTGCGTGCCAGTGTGTGATTCTTCGGGCTCTAAGGGTGTCGATTCGTGGCTATGGGGCATAATGTTTTCGACACTTTATCTCGGCAGGCAGCATGCTTTACTGTCTATTTTTTTCAGCAATCATTATGCGCACATCATCCCAGTCCAAAAAAATCTGCGTGAACTCTTTCTCTCGCTCTCCCACATATACACATGCAGCAATTCCTGTTTTTGCGTCAAGTGTAGACGCAGCTTCCTCTATAGCTTTTTCAAAAAGGGCTCTTGCTTTCAATACATAGCTGGATATTTCACTGGTCACATAAGAGTGCAACTCTCTATAAATGATCATTGCGCTCTTCATATATTCAAACAAATCAAACGTTTCGGGAAGCTCGGCAAAAACCTTTGGCTTTATTCTGTCTGACCGCTCGGAAATACGCGATTTCGAAGCGTAAAAAACAGTCGGATTTATATCATCATTCTTTGATGCTAAAAATGAACCGTTTATCCCATGCACGACTGTGCCAGCATGCAGGGCATAGTTCCTAAGCTGATCTAATACTCTATATTCTATACTTGCATCGTAAAGCGCCGATTGCTTCTTCTTAATGCGAAGGTATAGTCCCGCCCTGTCGATCTCGTTTGAATTAGACTCAAGGTTATCTATATAAAACCTTGCAATTGATATGAAGTTTATAAGCTTGATATTAACAATTCGCATCAACTCATAGAACGCATAATAAGTAAACTCTTCAAGCTCCAAATAGGACTCGGAGGCTTTTTTGATGGTCACCTCTGCATCAGAGTAATTTTCCGAAAGAATATCAAATAGCTCCTCTATAGCTAACGCAGCGCTAAGTATATCTCTGCTTCTTTTAAATGCATCATACTCATCCTTAGTTATTTCTCTTTCACGAACAGCACTCAAATACCTGTTCCTGATAACATATCGAACGGTTGGATCTTTCGCTTCGCCCATAACTGGCACCCTGCGCGTCAGCGCCGCTTGCAAACATTCTTATATGGCAAATCGCAGTTTTCCGCAGAAACTTATGGCATCATATTATTCGAAGGATTACAGGCTGGCTGATAGCTGCCGCACATGCTCTTAAACTTTGCCTTTGCCCCCTTCCGGCAATCCCTGTAAATCAGTGAGCCTTTTTGATAGTTCTGGCAAACGCTGGAATGATCGATAACCCCATTTCGCTCTATCCAATCAAACTCCCCGAAAACTCTTTTCTTCTGATGGCCGCTTTCCCAAGACCAAGTGCCTGATCTGGTTACTTCACGCACCTCTTTTCGTAGCGGCTTTTGGGGTTGGCTTACGGCTTCTGCTTGGTAGATAGATGCGGCGAATGTGTTAGCTATAGGCTTCGGCTTGTAGTTGCTGTCATTAAATGAAGTCTGCCGCTCTTGGGTTTCCTGTGCGCGTTGGCGTGACCATTCTTCAAGCTCGCGGTTGGCTTGGATGGTCTGTTGGGCTTCGTTGGATCTGATCCAGTCTTGATCGTTGCCTTGTAGCGCTTCGCTAGGTGGTTGCTTAGGCTGTGTAGGATGCTGACTGAATACGGGTTCACCGCCGAAGCGGATAGCCTGTTTAAGCTGCGCCACGTCGATCACGATGGGTTTTGCAAATACTGTGACTAAGCCCCAAAAGATTGCAGATCCAACACCCAGGATTGCCAGCGCGCGCCATGGGCCTTGTTTCTTGCGTGGCCTTATATAATCAGGAACATCGTCCTTGTCAGCTCTCATCACTACTCCTTGTGCTCATAAATAATTCTTTCCCCTTTTGCTTTTCTTTATGCCTGCATTTAATTATTAATTCAAAACCTGCCAAAGCTTTATATATTTTTCCTCTCCACTCTCTTTCATGGCAGTTATCGTTGGGCCTATATAATCATCAAACCCAGGTTTTCCATTGAAACTAACCCCCTCATTTACATTCGTAACCTCAATAACTCCCTTATCATCCAGCATTGCACTCATAGCGACCATCAAGCCGCTTAAAAACTCTTGATGAACGTCTAACTCACGCGCCAATACATCACCAAGCTCAATTTCAAAATCATATGCAGTTTTATTATTAACAACGGCCCACCAAACAATAGCGCACCCTATATTTAGCCAAGTATAACCGCTACTGAAATGGCCATCAGAGCGATCGCCCGCCCCCATCACCTCACCGACCTGATATACGTCCTTTATATTTTGCGCAACCACTAGCGAGGCTTTGGTATTCTCATCAATGCTCGCAATATAGTTATCGGTAAGTCTTTCAATTTTAACAGCGGAAGAGTCTAACCGCTTTTCCAGCTTAACAATTCTATCTCCGGCGCTTACCAAGTGCTTTACTTGTGATTTTATTTCAGCTACAGAGTTCGCATGGGATATTGACTGAACAAATGAGTAAATGATGGCAATCAAACCCAGGAGAATTGATACTATCGTGCCGGCAAATGATACGTACCCTAAAGCGGTTGAACTACTGCCGTAGTATAGAGAGACCTGATGTAGAATCAGTTGCACAAGTACAACAATCAACAATAAAAAAAGCCACTCCCTTCTTTTAAATTTGATGCCTTTATTTTTCTCAACTGACTTAGCCATTCACTCTGCCCTTTTTAAAGCCGAATAATTAAAAATCCGTTTTTCTAGCATACCAACGCTTAGATACTTCCGTTGTAATCGCTATCCCGCGTTTTGATTGGGCAAGTTTCGGTTGGCCTCTTCATATTCGGGGCTGACTTGTCCTTTGTCCGGCATGACCTCCCCAGTCATGAGCCACCAGCGGTATTGTGGATAAGAGAAAAGGGGACAGATTTATTTAATTCCATTACGAGCGCTGTCTCCGGCTTTTCAACTACAAGCCTCAGCGAATCTAGCGCAGGCGAATCCCAAACGCCAGATACAAAAAAGCCCTGCAGGAGCAGGGCTTTGGTGTGTGCAATCTGGAGCGGGCTAAGGGAATCGAACCCTTTTCCAGCTCCCGCAATACTCCGCAAAGCCCCTGCATTGCTGGCGTGGACGCGGATGTTACACGCTTTATTCTGCTTTGCACCGCAGTGCATTCGACACTTTTTCGACGCCTTCACCATTCGCTGATCAATTATAGGGTAGCTGTGATTGGCCCATATCAAGAAGACAATAAGAGCCTACAGTGACTACCTGTTTTTATCTGAGTGCGATCCTTTCGCGACACGGTTATACATCCCTATGTCACTTATTTCTCTGGCAGCAAAATCGAGTATGTTCTTTTTGGCAACACTGCCTGGGCGTATGTCTAGGGATACAAGTAACTCTAATATCTCTTTGTTCGAACACTTGATAGATACAAAGTAATTCTTTAGTTCTTCTGCATTCATCTGCATCAGTTCATCTGCAGACCTTGTTAGGTCAGAGCGTTTTCTATCTACAATCCATTCAATCACCTCCCCTCGCTTCATCTTAGAAGCATTGGATGGCTTTCTATTGCTAAGCTCGAAAATCTCGGAAATTGTAAGATCACTACCTAGCAACCCAGCTTTAGCTCCATCTGCGCCTAGCCAACTTATAAGTATCTCAAGATCTATCATTTGCATACCCGCAGAAATTCTTTAGTTAGACTTCTGAACTGATCAGCCTGCTTCACGGCATTATTGCTTGTCACGTCATAGACAGGCTGACGATTTGCTGCTGCCACTCTTAAACCATCTCCCTCAGTAATGTAATTCTTGAACATATTTCCTGCTCTCTGGAGGCGATTATACTCCAGTTGCTCACTCTGCTTAAGGTCTTCAGCATACTCTCTAGCCATCATGCCAATGGCACCTGAAAAAATCGTATTTGTGTAACCGTCCTCAATTTTCAGAGAGTCCCTGATCATCTCAATGTCATTATTAACGTTCTGAACCTCACCAATAATAGTCGCCACGCCGATTGAAGACTGGCGATCTAGCTTGACTGGAGAGACACAATAATCAGACGCATAAATAATCGAGCGAAGAATGTCTGAAACTTCAGGGTGCGAATCAATTAGTACATAGTCATAAGAGTCATGAAGTGGTGTTAGAACATTGCTGATAGTCTTCATATGAGCAAGCAGTGCAATGTTGTTTGATCGAATATTATTTGTGCTCGGTAATTTATCCGTCGAAACTGTCGATAGTCTCGGGTCGGCCTGAATTAAATCTACGCCTTCCACATGATTAAGAATATCTACGTTGGGTGTCTGATCAGCAGCGCTATATAGTTGTTGAAACTTATTAAAAAGCGTCATCCCATGTGGGTTGTGTACGCCGAATCCTTCAATAAGTTCGGGGAATAGTCTTCCCGATATTCCCCCGCGTTGGTAGTCAGCATCAATCACAAGCACTCGCTTACTGTGATACCGAGCTAACCCCACTGCGATATGATAGCAAGCGGTGGTTTTCCCTACGCCACCTTTTTCGCTTACAAAGCCGACAACCCTAGCCATTATAAATCCTTATATAAATCGGAGATTTTATGCATCTTTTTAGGTTAAAAACTAAGTCTCGCTACATCCTTTGAGCAATAATAAATCACGTCACTTTTTACGAATCTTTGTTGGCATCATCATATTCTGGACTGATCTGTCCTGACTCCGGTGTGATTTGTCCACTAGCAAGCCACAGTGCGTATTGAGGATAGATTCTCACCAGAACCTCAATCTCCTCGGTGCTCATCCGTATGTCTTTAAAGCGCACGCTATGCCAGCGATTCAGCGGAATGTCACTGTTCTTGATCAGGGTGTCGAAACCGGCTTTAGCAATTAAAGCTCTAGCTCGCTGCTGAATTGATTCCATAAAGTTCTAAGTGATTCCAGTGAAATAGTTTCACTACGGGTATCGTTTTGCTATTGTTTGTTCACTGAAATAGTTTCACTGAACAATGCTGATTAAAGCTGACTATAGCGGAGCTAGCCGATGCTACCACCAGAAGGGATCGACTCACAAAAGCTACATGGCGCCCCGCCTTTGATGCCGTGGCCTCGCTTTGCCGAATGGATCGGCATGGGTGACGAGCCCATCGTGGTACGCACTTGGCTCGAACGCGGCTACCTGCCTTCGCAGAAGGTCGGCAAACGCACCATGGTCAACGTGGCCCTGCTGCATCAGCAGCTTCTTGAACAGGAATGGACGCTATGAAGAAGAAAGACGACAGCCTCGACCTCTGCAGCATCAAGACCTTCGCTGAAATGAGTGGTGTGTCTGTTGAGGAAGCCTGCGAGTGGGTCAACAACGGCACCGTACCCAGCATGCGACTGGCCGACTTCCGCATGGTCAACCTTGCCCGCCTGCGTGCGGATCTGCTCAAGGGCAAGACGGCGTTCAACGAAGGGGACTACAGCCATGCCTAAGCAATCGCTGGCCCTGGATACCGCCGCCGCTCTGGCCTTTCTCGGCAATACCGTATTGGTCGAACTCGCCTGGGACGATGAACCCGGCACCTACTGGCACTGCTTGCACGTTATCGGTGTGGTGTTGCCCGTCGAAGGCATCTGCGACCAAGGCTATTTCATCACCGTGCCGCTAAGCGGCATGCAGCACACCCTGGAGATCTACTTTCAGGATGTACTCACCATTCGGGCGATACGGCACCGCGACCGGCAGAGTTCCGGCAACGTACTGGGCCGTATGACCCGACCTATTCAAGAGGGGTCAAGGGCCGCGCTCCCGGCTCGTCGGAACAGCTCCACCGTTCCGTCGAACGGAAGCACGGGCGCAGCGCACCCTTGAGGCCCCACAACCATGACCAGCCTATCAGCGGGAGTGTGGGGTAGCTTCACCACCCCATGCTCCCGAGCCCTCGGCGGCAAGAGCGGGATGACGAGGGCAGCGCCCTTGGTGTCAATCATCCCTCCGGCCCGCACCAGCACCCACGCCTTGTTCATTCTCGAAGGCCCGTTCGCGCTCCTGCTCCCGGCGATCCTGCTGATCATGTGGGTCGCCAACCTGCCGCCCGATTGGCGTTTTCAACCCTCGCTGTATACCCAGGAGCAACCCTGCCAGGAACGGAGAGGGAATCCCTTCATAGACCCAACAAGCCAGATTGAGAGAGAGGTGTGCGAAACCGCTGGCGATGCCTTGCGTGCGACGGCACGGCGCGCGCGAGGGAGCGCTAGCGGTGAGGCGCGCATGAGCGAGCGCTGGAGTGGTTCAGTTCAGAACGGAGGCGCGAGCGAGGCACGCGCCTCCGCGCTGACGTCCCTGTAACACGTCAGATAAACACAGTGAACATTCCGCATTAATCAGCATTAGGTAAATAGAAATGGCAAAGGCAAAAGACTTCATGCGTCTGGACATGCTCGCTCGCGAGGATGCCAGTGGGCGTCTGTTCATCGACCCGGGCACGACTGCCATGGTCGACCTGTCCCGCGTTCGTTTATTGCGTTGCGGGGTGGACACGGTTCGCCAGCTCTATCGGGGCACGATCCGCCCTGAAATCATGGCGCTGTTCGAGAAGCCGGGCACCATGGTGCAGTTTGCTGGCAGCACCTGGCACTCTGGCCGCGTCAGCAAGGACTCCGGTTACCAGTACAAGCTGCAGAACGCTGACCTGGGCATCATCCTTTTGGTGAAGAACTTCAACGCGAAGATCGACAGCCTCGGCCCACACCTGAAAATCGAAGTGTCGCCCCATGCCATCGACGCCCTGTCACCTGAACGCCTGCAGCAGCGCATGGATCTGTACGCCGCCGAAGTGCTGAGCCATCTGGAAATCAACCAGTGCGCCGTCCACCTTGCGCTAGACCTGCAGGGCTGGAAACCGCCTGTTGATCTGGTCGCCCGCATGCACTGCCGGGCCCGCAACCAGCGCGATATCTCGGGCATCAACGAGATCAACTGGACGACCAAATCCAGCACCTATGGCCGCGGCGAAACCTTCATGTTCGGCTCTGCCAGTGGCGTACAGCTGGCGATCTACAACAAGACCGAACAGGCCCGCGCTACCGACAAACTCGACTACTGGGAAAGCGTCTGGAAGCGCCGCGACAGCTTCGACGCCAACGACCCGGACAACTACGACCCTAAGGCGGACGTGTGGCGCGTAGAGCTGCGCTATCACCATTCGATCATCCAGCAATTCGCCAGCGGCTCGGTGGATCTGAAAACCAATGCGGTGATTGATACCAGCTCGTTTGCGGCCTTTGCAGGGCATCTGGACGGCCTGTGGCGCTATGGCTTGAGGCAATTCAAGCTGCTGGCCCGCCCTGGGTATTTTGAGCCGATCTGGACGCTGATCCGTGATGATATCCGCGTGGATCTGCCGGTGGATTCGCTGCTCGATGACACTGAATACAAGCGCTACTACAAGACATCAAACGGCTTCTCCGGCAAGAACGTGGAGCTGTTCCTGGGAAACTTCATAAGCCTACTTGCAAGGGAGCAGGTGGGCGCAAAAAAGGCGTTTAAGACCCTCCAGCAATGGGACTGCTGGCCGGTCATCCGCGATCACTACGCAGCCAAGGACATGACCCAGGACGATCTCTACCGCCATATCCGGGATCTGCTCACAGAGCGGCATGTGCGGTGGGGCAGGGCCGTCTGATGGCCATATTCCAATTGCCGGATGGCCGTTGGAAGGTCGACGTTGAACCCATCAAGGGCAAGCGCTTCCGCAAGACCTTCAAGACCAAGGGCGAAGCACAGCGTTTCGAAGCCACGTGCCGAACCAAGGTCGTCGATAACCGCGACTGGTCGCCCAAGCCCAAGGATAAACGCCGCCTCTCGGAGCTGGTGCAGCTTTGGTATGAGCTGCATGGTGTGGCCCTGTCGGATGGCCTGCGCCGCTTCACCATTCTCAAGGCTGCAGCCACGTTCATGGGTGACCCTGTGGCCCATAAGGTCGATGGTTCAGTGATTGCCTCAGCTCGCGCTCGCTGGATCGCCAAGGGCGTTACCGGCAAGACGGCCAACAATCGCCTGGGCTACCTCAAATCCGTTTACAACGAGCTGCACAAGCTCGACGTGATCGACTACCCGTGCCCGTTCACCCGTATCAAGCCGATCCGCCTGCAGGAACGCCCGCTGGCCTACCTGACCAAGCCGCAGATAACCGAACTGCTCAACGCTCTGCGCGATCGGACGACCGGGCCGCATACCTACATGGTGGCGCTGATCTGTCTATCGACCGGGTGCCGGTGGGGTGAGGCTCAGGCTTTAACCCCTGCAAGGATCGGCGGCGGGGTTATAACCTTCGCCAATACCAAGTCCAAGCGTGTCAGGGCTGTGCCGGTGTCACCGTCCCTGGTGCAATCCATCCAGGAACATTGGGCGGAGCATGGGCCTTTCACCAACTGCATGGGCGTGTTCCGCAAGGTGCTGCACCTGACCACCATCAACCCGCCGAAAGGGCAGGCAAGCCACATACTGCGGCACACCTTCGCAGCTCATTTCATCATGGGCGGTGGGCATATCGTCACGTTGAAAGAGATCCTGGGCCATGCGTCGTTGGCCATGACCATGCGCTACTCGCACTTGGCGCCCGAGCATCTGCATGATGCAATCCGGCTAGGGCCTATGCAGGGTCTGACAGTTTGAAGCCGTATAGGCAAAAGGGAGTTTTGATGGCTAGAGAAACCAGACTTATCGACCCGCTTTCAGAGGTCACTCGAAAAGAGCGGAAGGTTCTTCTTGGGTTAAGCGTTTTAAGTATTTTCATCGTTGGTACTGACGCTGTTCCCACCAAAATTAGCGCGTTAGGGATCGAGTTTGGCGCCATGGATCAGCAGGTATTCGTGTGGCTATTAGCTGCTGTGATTGCCTATTTCACCATCACTTTTATTGTTTACGCCTCATCTGACTATGTGGCTTGGAAGAAGGAGATGCTGGATGAGTATCTCGAGGGCCTCAAAGAGTATTGGTCAGATGTTTATGAGGCCCCTACCTCTGGCAATCCGTACCTAGACGCGATCGAACACGATCGCCAGATAGCCTTTCGCAAACACCGCTTGATCTATCGAATGACTAACCCGATCTCAGTAGTCCGCGCGTTTTTTGAGTTTCTACTTCCTGTTCTAGTGGGAGGCGCGACCTTTTACATAGTTGCACTTCAATGTGAGCTTTCGACACTTCTTCGACACCTGTAATCGTCGCCCACAAAAAAGCCCTGTAAAAACAGGGCTTTAATGTTTCTGATCTGGAGCGGGCTAAGGGAATCGAACCCTCGTCATGAGCTTGGGAAGCTCAGGTAATGCCATTATACGAAGCCCGCTTTTGCGTGGGCCTTTATACCGGAAGTCGGCTGCGAAATGAAGCCCGCGGCGGTCAGAAATCTTGCTGAGCCGCTGTGCGGGGCTGCTTTCATGGCGTTTATACGGCCATGGCAGGCTGCAGGCCGTGGGCCCGGGTGTAGCGGTTACTGCCGACGCTGCTCTGCAGAAAGTCGAGCAGGGTGTTCTGGGTTTGCAGCCAGGCGCCTTTGTGTTCCACGTCGATGAAATGACCGGCGTTGCGCACGGTGGCGAACTGGCAGTTGGGCAGGTGCGGGGCGAACAGGCGGGCGTCGGCGGGTGAGGTGTATTGGTCATGTTCGCCGTTGATGAACAGCAGCGGCATGTCGATGTTGCCCAGGCAGTCCAGGCGGCAGTGGGCCTCCATGCGCAGCACCTGATGGATATGAGCGTTCATCTGCCGGTATTCGTGGGCGCTCAGGCGGCTGATGTGCTTGTGGTTGTAACGCTTGAACAGCGAAGGCAGGTATTTGCCGATGGTGTCGTTGACCAGGTGGCCAACCTGATCACAATCCTCCTCGCTCAGGCACACCAAGGCGCGGCTCAGGTAGTCGAGCATGGCCTCGTTGAGGATTGGCGAGAACGAGGCGAATACGGCCTTTTCCAGCGTTGCCGGGCGTTTGGCCAGTGCCAGCATGCTGGATATGCCGCCCCAGGAGAAGGCCATCAGGTACTGCGCCCCGTAGTACTCGATTAGCTCCAGCAGGATCGCCGCTTCGTCTTCCTTGCTGATGAGCCGGTCGTTGCGGTTGTGCGCCCTGGAGGCGCCGGCGTACGGCTGGTCGAACAGCACCACGTTGAACCGGGTGCCCAGGTATTTGACCGTTTGCGCGAAGGAGGCGGTCGTCGACAGCGAGCCGTTGACCAGAATGATGGTTTTTCTCGCCGCCGGGTTGGCGTGAAATTCCGTGTGCACCTTGTACGTCCCGTGGACCTCGACGACAGCGATTGCCGGTTTCATGCGTGCTTCCTCCTCGCGCTGGAGATAAATGCGGCTGACGGCCGGGGCCATACACCGGGCTGGTCGGAGCGATCAGCAAAGCGCCTGGAGGTGACAGGCTGATGTCATGCATGTGGAGGTTATTGTTCTGCCGCAAGATCAATGGCTTGGCGCTGGCGATACATGCATCGGCAGCCGCGCAGGGTTACACGCTGGCGATTTCTGCCTGGGTGAGGGGGCGATAAGCACCGGGCGGCAGGTCGGGGTCGAGCACGATGGCACCAAGGCTCTGGCGGTGCAGGCCGATGACCTTGTTCTGGAAGTGCCCGAACATGCGCTTGATCTGGTGATAGCGGCCTTCGTGCAGGGTTAGCTTCGCGTGGTGCGGCGCCTGGATTTCCAGCAGGGCGGGGCGGGTGGTCAGGTCTTCATAAGCGAAATACAAGCCTTGGGCGAATACCTCCACGGCCGCCGGGTCGATGACTTGCTCAGTCTCGACGCGATAGACCTTGGCGTGGCTGCCGTCCGGCGCGGTGGCGCGGCGTGACCAGAGGCCGTCGTTGGTGATCAGCAGCAGGCCGCTGGTGTTCAGGTCCAGCCGGCCGGCCAGGTGCAGTTCGTGCTTGTCGGGCTCGTTCAGCAGGTCGAGCACGGTGCGGTGGTCGGGATGGCTGGTGGCGCTGACCACGCCAACCGGTTTGTGCAGCATGAAGTAGCGCGCCGGTTTGCCTGCCTGCACCAGCTCGTCATCAACCTCCACACGATGGAAGGCGCGCACCTCGAAGCGGCTGTCGCGGCACGCCTGGCCGTCGACCCGCACGCGGCCTGCGGCCAGTAGCAGGCGCACGTGCTGGCGATTGAAGCGCGGCAGGTTGCTGAGCAGGCGGTCGATGCGCATGGGCCGCTCAGTCGTCCTGCGCGGGCAGCGCCTGTGCGCAGCGTGGGCACAGGCAGGCGCGATCCAGCGCTTCGGGCGGCAGGTCTTGCAACGCCTGCGGCTTTACGTCTACCTCGAAGCACCAGCAGTGGGTGACCGGGCTGTCGCTGGCGGCCTGGGTGCAGCGGTTTGGCTGGCCGCAGGCGGGGCACAGGTGGGTATTCATTGCGTCTCTTCGCACAGGCGGTTGCGCCCGGCCTGCTTGGCCCGGTACAGGGCGCGGTCGGCGCGGGCGATCAGTGCCTGCAGGTCATCGTCGTCATGCAGTGCGGCGAGGCCGATGCTGGTCGAGGTGTGCAGCGTCTGGCCGGCGAATTCGAAGGCGCTGCTCTCGGTTTGCTGGCGGATCTTCTCGCCGAGCTGGCGGGCGGATTCGAGCGGCGTGTCCTTGAGCAGCAGGATGAACTCCTCGCCGCCCCAGCGGCAGACGATGTCCGACTGGCGCAGGTTCTGCTGCAGGTGTTGGGCGAAGCCGCGTAACACCGCGTCACCGGCCAGGTGGCCGTGGTTGTCGTTGAGCTGCTTGAAGTCATCGAGGTCGAAGAGCAGGGCGCATAAGGTGCTTTGGCTACGCCGCGCTTCCTGAATGGCCTGGTTGGCGAGCATCTCGAAGCCCCGGCGATTGGGCAACTCGGTCAGCGAGTCGGTGGTTGCCAGGGCGTTAATGCGCGCCTGGTAGCGGCGCAGCACCAGGCTCACCAGCAGCAGCACTACCAGCGTGACCACGGCCCAGATGGCCAGGTTGAGATACAGCGACTGGCGAATGCTGGCCAGTGCGCCATGCTCGTGCGTCTCGACGAACAGGTACCAGTCCAGCTCGGGAATGAAGCGCACGTTGAGGTAATGGCCGTGGCCATGGTCCTGATAGGAGAAGTCGCCGCTTTGCGGGTGTGACAGTTTGCTGTTCAGGCCTTCGAGGCCGTGCACCTCGCTCAACTGGTCACCGATACGCGCCCCCAGCGGCCCGCCGTTGGCGCCTGTGAGCACAATGCGGCCATTGGCATCGACGAAGTAAACGCGGCGGTTATAGCGCTGTTGGTACTCGTCGATCAGTTGCACCACGGCATCGACGGTGAGGCCGACGCCGGTGGCGCCGATGAAGCGCTGCTGATAGTCGAAGACCTTGTAGTTGATGAAGACCGTCATGCGGTCGCCGTTGGCCATGTCGATATCGACGTTGATCTCGTAAGGCTCCTGCCTGTCGCGCAGTCGGTAGTACCAGGCGTCACGATCGGCCTGCTGGTCGATCTTCTTCAGCACGCCTTTGGCCTGGTAGTAGGTCTTGCTCTGTTCGGAGACGAAAAAACTGGTAACGGCGCCGTAGTGGCTCTGCACTTCCTGCAGGTAGCGGGTCATGGGCTCGGCAGTCTGTTCGCCGCCGAGCACCCAGTCGCGCACGAAGGTATCGCGGGACATCATCGAGGAGATGAGGATGGGCCGTACCAGGTCCTTCTGGATTTCCGAGTAGACGTTGTCCGAGGTCAGCGGCAGCTCGTTGTTGACGATGCCGTCGCGGATCGAGTCCAGGGCCGCGTAGTAGCTGGCCAGCGAAGTGGCGATAAAACCGCAGCCGAGCAGCACGAGCAGAAGAAACACCAGCGAGCGAGGGCTGGCGGTTTTGGGCGAAGGTGAGGGCATCGTGCTGGCTGCTTTTAGGAATCCCGCCATGCTAGGGGGCGTACGGTCGAGGTGCAAGCAGGGCCGTGTGGGCAGGTGGAAATGCCCGCTTGTGGGGCGGCCAGCCGCCGCCCCACGGTTCGCTTCAGGCCTGCTCGATAACCACCACGCGCTGGCCTGCACGCACCGCAGCGCCCGGTTGCACGAGCACCTCGCGGACGATGCCGGACAGCGGCGCGGTGAGCGGGATTTCCATCTTCATCGATTCGAGAATCACCAGCACGTCGCCAGCGGCCACGGTTGCGCCTTCCTCGACCTGAACCTGCCAGAGGTTGCCGGCGATATGGCTGTCGACACTGTGTTGGCCGTCGCCCAGTGGCGCGTTTTCGGTGGGCTCGGCCACGCCTTCGTCGCTTTCGAAGTGCGCCTGGCCGGAGTCGATCCAGCGCTGGCGCTCGGCCACGAAGGCGCCGCGTTGTTGGTCACGGAAGGCGGCAATGCCATCGGCTTCGTCGTTGAGAAACCCTTGGTAGTCAGCCAGCGCCAGTTCGCTGTCTTCGATGTGCAGTTCGAAGCGGCCCAGGGGGAAGTCGCGGCGAATGCGCAGCAGCTCGTCGGGGCTGACCGGGTAGAAGCGGATCTGGTCGAAAAAGCGCAGCAGCCACGGCTTGCCGTCGAAGGCAGCGACTTCCCGGTAGCGGTTCCACATCTGCAGCGTACGGCCGACGAATTGGTAGCCGCCGGGGCCTTCCATGCCGTAGACGCACATATACGCGCCGCCGATGCCCACCGAGTTCTCTGCCGTCCAGGTGCGGGCCGGGTTGTACTTGGTGGTGACCAGGCGGTGGCGCGGGTCGAGCGGCGTGGCCACCGGCGCGCCGAGGTAAACATCGCCCAGGCCCATCACTAAGTAGCTGGCGTCGAATACCGTGCGGTACACCTCGTCGAGGTTGGCCAGGTCGTTGATGCGGCGGATGAACTCTAGGTTGCTCGGGCACCAGGGTGCGTCCTTGCGCACGGTGGTCATGTACTTGTCGATGGCCAGCTGGCAGGCCGGGTCATCCCAGGACAGCGGCAGGTGGACGATCCGCGACGGCACCTTGAGGTCGCCGGTGGCGCATACGGCGTCCCACTCGCCAGCGACGATGGCGAGCAGGCGCTGCAGCGGCAGGGTTTCCGGTTGGTAATGCACCTGCAGCGAACGAATGCCGGGCGTGAGGTCGACCACGCCATTCAGCTGTTTGGCCTCCAGCGCCTGCATCAGCGCGTGGCCGCGAAAGCGCAGCACCAGATCGAGCTCGGGCTGGCCGATCTCCAGCAGCAGGTGGGTATCGCCGGAGAGCCGCGCGACCAGGCGTTTATCCTCGTCGCCAATGTCCAGCACCACAGGCGACACCAGTTCGCTAGCGCAGGGCGTTGCAATGCTCGGCTCGTTGGCCAGCGGCTGCGCGAGCAGGTCTGTGCACGCGCGGTTGGTCGCTTTCGCCAGCTGGCGCGCGGTGGCGATATCCACCGGCACGAAGCGCACCTTGTCGCCGGCCTTGAGTTGGCCAAGCTGCCAGAGATCGGCTTCGATGATCGTCACCGGGCAGACGAAGCCGCCGAGGCTGGGGCCGTCCGGGCCGAGGATCACGGGCATGTCGCCAGTGAAGTCCACCGCACCGATGGCGTAGGGGTTGTCATGGATGTTGGACGGGTGCAGGCCCGCTTCACCGCCACTCTCGCGTACCCACTCCGGCTTGGGGCCGATCAGCCGCACGCCGGTGCGGCTGGAGTTGAAGTGCACTTCCCAGTCAGTGCGCAGGAAGGTGTCGATATAGGCCGGGGTGAAATACTCCGGGGCTCCATGCGGGCCGTAGATCACACGGATAGTGCGCAATGCAGGCAAGGCCGAGCAGAGTTCGATGGGTAGTTGCGCACCGGCTTGCCGGGAGTCGAGCGCCAGCAGGTGCAGCACGTCGCCGGCACGCAGGGCGCGGCCGGCGTGGCCACCGAACTGGCCGAGGGTGAAGGTGCTCTTGCTGCCCAGGTAGTCCGGTACCTGAATGCCGCCACGTACGCTCAAGTAGCTGCGCGCGCCGGCACCGCCGATGGTGCCGAGGGCGAGGGTGCTGCCAGCGCGGATCAGCAGCGTGGTGTTCAGCGGCTGCGACGCGCCATCGAGGGTGACGGGAATCTCGGCGCCAGTGACGGCCACCAGGGCGTCGGTGTTGAAGCGCAGCAGCGGGCCGGTCATGGTGATTTCCAGCGCGGCAGCGCCTTCGGCATTACCGAGCAGCCGATTGCCCAGGCGCAGGGCGCGGCTGTCCATCGGCCCGGACGGCGGCACGCCGACGGCCCAGTAGCCGAGCCGACCGGGGAAGTCCTGCACGGTGGTCTGGGTGCCGGCGCTCAGCACCTCGAAGGTGGTGGCCCGGTAAACCAACTGCTCCAGGCAGCGCGTCCACGGCGAGCCGCTGGCGAACGGGGCATCGGCGAGGATCTGACGCAGGTAGTCGCGGTTCGACTCGACGCCATACAGCACCGACTCGGCCAGAGCGATATCCAGCGCGGCGCTGGCCTCGTCACGGGTGGGCGCCCAGGCGATCAGCTTGGCGATCATCGGGTCGAAGTACGGCGGAATCTCGCAGCCGGCTTCCACCCAGGTGTCGATGCGCAGCGCTTTGCCGTCAGCCGGCGGAAACTGCACGGCAGTGAGCAGGCCGGGGCTGGGCTGGAAGTCGCGGCCCGGATCTTCGGCATACAGCCGCGCCTGGATGGCGTGGCCGCTGGGCGCCAGGCCTTGGGCCAGTTCGCTCAACGGCGCCAGGTCGCCGGCTGCCAGTTCGATCATCCAGCGCACCAGGTCGATGCCCCACACCTGTTCGGTAACCCCGTGCTCGACCTGCAGGCGGGTGTTCACTTCGAGGAAGTAAAAGCGCTCGGCCTCACTGTCGTAGACGAACTCGACGGTGCCGGCGCTGCGGTAGCTGACCGCCTTGGCCAGTTTGATCGCCGCCGCGCACAGCTCGTCGGCCATGCCGGCTGGCAAGTTCGGTGCCGGGGTTTCTTCCAGCACTTTCTGGTTGCGCCGCTGCACCGAGCAGTCGCGCACGCCGAGGGCGATAACCTCACCCTGGCCGTCGCCAAAGACTTGCACTTCCAGATGGCGGGCACGCTGGATGTATTTCTCGATGAACACGCCACTGTCGCTGAAGTTGTTCTGCCCGAGGCGCTTGACCGCTTCAAAGGCCTCGCTGAGCTCCTCGGCCGAGCGGCACACACGCATGCCGATGCCGCCACCGCCGGCGGTGCTTTTGAGCATCACCGGGTAACCAACCTGCTCGCCGGCGACCAGCGCGGCATTGAGGTTTGCCAGCAGCTCGGTGCCTTCGAGCATCGGCACGCCATGGCGTTGGGCCAGGGCGCGGGCGGTATGCTTGAGGCCGAATACGCGCAACTGCTCGGGCGTGGGGCCAACGAAAGCGATGCCAGCTGTTTCGCAGGCTTCAGCGAAGGCGGCGTTTTCAGAGAGAAAACCGTAGCCCGGGTGGATGGCCTTGGCGCCGCTGGCCTTGGCGGCTGCGAGGATCTTGTCGACCACCAGATAGGTGTTCGCAGCGGGACCCTCGCCGAGGGAAAAGGCTTCGGCGGCCTGCTGGATATGCAGGCTGGCTACGTCCGCTTCGGAGTAGACGGCGACACCTTTGACATCGAGCTCGCGCAGGGTGCGCAGGATACGGCAGGCGATGGCGCCGCGGTTGGCGATCAGAAGTTTTTCGAACATTCGAGGAGCCCTCGAAGGAGGCGGGCCGTCCCGCCGGTAATGGGTCTGCGCCACGGTCGTCCGTGGTCGGAATCAGGTCGTTCGTTGGCTGTTTACGCAGGCCGATCTGTAGCGCGGTCGTGGTGGACGTTAAGAGCGACGTCCACCCTACGGTTCTGCGCTGCCAGGCACTGCCCCGAGCGGCTCTGGCAGATCATTAGGAGGAAGCGACGCAGGCGTTGACTCAGTTCCATACCAGCACCTCGGCAGGCGTCGGGTTCCAGCCGTTGCAGGGATTGTTGAGCTGCGGGCAGTTGGAGATCAGCACGATCACGTCGGTCTCGGCGCGCAGCTCGACGTACTTGCCGGGCGCTGAGATGCCGTCTTCGAAGGTCAGGCCGCCGTCCGGGGTGACCGGCACGTTCATGAAGAAGTTGATGTTGGCGCCGATGTCGCGCTTCTCCAGGCGACCGTCGTGCAGACTGGCGCGCAGAAAGTTGTCGCGGCAGCTGTGCATGAAGCGCTTGTCGAGCGCGTAGCGCACCGTGTTGCTTTCCTGGGCGCAGGCGCCGCCGAGGGTGTCGTGGCGGCCGCAGGTGTCGGCGACGATGGTCAGCAGCGGCTTGCCGAGGTTGGAGTAGAGCACCGTGCCAGTGGTCAGGTAGACGTTGTTCTGCTTGCGCAGGGTGCGCTGCGGGTCGAAGCGCTCGCGCGGGTTGTTGGCGGCGAAGAACAGGGTGTCGATTGCCTGGTTGCCCTCCAGGTCGTGCAGGCGCAGGGTTTGCCCGGCCTTGACCTCGAACAGGTAGGGCTCACCCGCCGCGATGGTGTGGCGGAACGCGGCGGTCTCGGGCTGCAGGTTGCTTTCGATCAGGCTCATGTCGGCACCCTCAGAGGTAGTTGCGTTCGGTGTTGTGAAAGGCGCGGCCGTTTTCCGGGCGCGAGGTACGACAGAGCACGCTGATGCCGTCACTCTTGACCTTGCTCCAGGCAAGCTGCACCGGCTTGGGCGCGTACTGCGGGTTGGGGTCCATCGGGTGTTGCAGGGCGGTGAGCACCACCAGGGTGTCCATCGGTGCGTAAAGCTCGACGTAGTCACCGGCCTTGCTGTTGTCGCCGTGAAAGCGGAAGGCGCCGTCGGCATCGACGTCCACGCGGCTGAACAGGTTGAGGTTCATCAGCAGGTCCTGCAGGTTCAGGTTCCACTTGCCCATTTCCACCAGCAGATTGTCGGTGCCGTTGCGGAAGAAGCCGTTGCGCAGTTCCTGGTAGCGACCCTGGCCGTATTTCTCGGTAACTTCATCGGCCGAGAGCACGCCACCGAAGCTGTCGTGCCAGCCGCAGGTGTCGGCGGTAATCGCTGCCAGCACGCGACCCATGTCCGAGTACAGACAGTGGCCCGCGGTGAGCTTGGCGGTGTGCTGGCCCTTGAGGGTGTCCGGCAGGTTGAGGCGCTCGCTTTTCTCGGCAGCGTTGAACAACAGCAGGCTGACGTTGGCGCCGCCTTCGAGGTCGGTAAGGCGCAGCAGTTGACCGCGCTTGAGGACGAACGAGGTGTGGCCGCCGCCGGGAACGGTTTCCTCATAAAGGGTCGGGCGCAGGGTGAGGGCAGTTGTCATGTATCAGTCTCCTACAGGGCCGAAGCAAGGTGCGCCGGCAATGCCGCGATGGCGCTTCGGCGATCACTATTCAGGGGGATGTCGTAGGTGATGCGCGCACCGAAGGCGTTCGGTGCGTGAGGGTCGATACGGGTTTTGTCGAACACCATCAGGCGGGTGCCGAGGGTGAAGCCTTCGCTGAGGTCATGGGTGACCATGAACACCGTCAGCCCGGTTTCGCGCCACAGCTCGAGCAGCAGGGCGTGCATGTCTTTGCGGATGCCGGGGTCGAGGGCGCCGAACGGTTCGTCGAGCAGCAGCACGCGAGGTTTCATGATCAGCGCCTGGGCGATGGCCAGGCGCTGCTGCATGCCGCCGGAGAGCTGGCTGGGGTATTTGTCCAGGGCATGGCCAAGGCCGACCTTGCCGAGAATCGCCGCCGCCTGCTCGCGGGCGTTGCGCTTGGCTGCGCCGAACAGGCGACCCAGCAATGGCGCACGGGGCAGTTCCAGGCCGATGGCGACGTTGTCCAGCACGCTCAGGTGCGGGAACACCGAATAGCGCTGGAACACCACACCACGGCTGGCATCCGGCTCGCCCACCAGAGGCTGGCCGCCGAGCAGGATCTCGCCCTTGCTGGGCCGCTCCTGGCCCAGCAGCAAGCGCAGGAAGGTCGACTTGCCACAGCCGGAGGCACCAACCAGGGTGCAGAACTCGCCCTCGGCGATGGACAGGTTCAGGCGTTCCAGAACGGTCTGGTCGCCGTACTGTTGCCAGACGTTCTTCACCTCGATGAACGCGTCTGTGGCGTTGCTTTTTTTATAGCTCATGCCTTGGCCCCCTCGTACCAGGGGAAGCACAGCCGCGTCAGCTGACGCAGGCCGAGATCCATTAGCCAGGCGAGCAGGGTGATCCACACCACGTAGGGCAGGATCACGTCCATCGCCATGTAGCGGCGCACGAGGAAGATGCGGTAGCCCAGGCCATCGGTGCTGGCGATGGCTTCGGCAGCGATCAGGAACAGCCAGGCGGAGCCCAGCACCAGGCGCAGGGCGATCAGCAGGCGCGGCAGCAGCTGTGGCAGCACGACCCGCAGGATCAGCGTCCAGGTGCTGGCGCCGAGGGTCTGCGCCTTGATCAGCAGCTCCTGGGGAATCTCCCGAGCGCGCTGCTCCAAGTCGCGAGCGAGAATCGGCGTGATGCCGATGACGATCAGCATCACCTTGGACAGCTCGCCCAGGCCGAAGACGATGAACAGGATCGGCAGTATCGCCAGCGGAGGCACCATCGACAGCACGGTGAGCAGCGGTGACAGCGGCGCCCTCAGCAGCGGCAGAATGCCGGCGGCGATGCCCAGGCACAGCCCGACCACAGCGGCGATACCGATGCCCATGCCGAGGCGCGTCAGGCTCGAGGCGGTGTCCTGCCAGAAGGCGTAACCACCGGTGCGCTTGTCTTCGGTGAAGGCCAGGCGGTCGACGGCAGCGATCATCTGGCTGGCGCTGGGCAGCAGCTTGTCGTTGGGGTTGTCCGCCAGGCGCTGCGCCGAGCCCATGAAGTAGGCGAACAGCAGCAGCGCGAAGGGCAGCAATACCAGCAGCATTCGGCCGGCCCGGTCGGGATGTCGGTTGATCAGGCGCATGGGCATCTCGTTATGCGGTATGTGGAGCACAGCACGGGGTGACGCGAGAGTGGATGCGCGAAGCCGGCACCCACCTCGGCGGCCTCACGTTTCTAGAGCTGGCCGTCGGCGGCCATCTGCATGTAGGTCGGGTCGAAGCGCAGCTTGAGGTTGCCCTGATCGCCGGTGGTCACGTCATTGGCGAACGCCATGCCGACGGCGTCCGCGCTCTGTGCGCCTTCGCCGAGCAGGCCGTGGTCGAACGAGAAGGCGGCGACCTTGCTCATGGTTTCCGGCAGGCGCGGGCTCTTGGTGAACGCCACGGCTTCCTTGGCGCTGTAGAACATCTTGGTCGTGGCGAGCTGCGCTTCGTAGCCTTTCAAGTCGGTGCCGGACGCCTTGGCCATGTGTTCGCGAGCAGCCTTGCCGGCAGCACCGCTGTCGCCCATGGTCGCCATGATTTCGTACCAGGCACCGGTCAATGCCTTACCGAGCGCGGGGTTGTCCTTGAGGGTGTCGCTGTTGATCACCATCAGGTCGATGATTTCGCCGGGAATCTGGCTGGAGTCGAATACCTTGGTCACGCCGGGTGTTGCTTCGATTTCGGCGAGCAGCGGGTTCCAGGTGGTCACGGCGGTGACGTCCGCGGTGGTGAAGGCGGCGACCATGTCGGCGTCCGAGGTGTTGACCACTTTCAGGTCGCGCTCGCTGAGGCCGACCTTTTCCAGGCCGCGTGCGAGCAGGTAGTGCGAAACCGAGAGCTCGACCAGGTTGACGTCCTGGCCCTTGAGGTCAGCGAGGGTTTTCTTCTCGCCCTTGAGTACGACACCGTCGTTGCCGTTGGAGAAGTCGCCGACGATCAGCGCGGTGCTGTCGACGCCGCCGGCTGCGGGAATGGTCAGGGCGTCCATATTGGTCATGGTGCAGCCGTCGAACTGACCGGCGCTGTACTGGTTGATCGATTCGACGTAATCGTTGATCTGCACGACATCAATGCTGATGCCGTACTTCTTCGCCCACTTGTCGACGATGCCTTGGGTATCGCCATATTCCCATGGCATCCAGCCGGCGTAGATGGTCCAGCACACGCTGAAGCTGTCCTTCTGTGCCGCCTGGCTGTTGAAGGTAAGGGCTGCCGCGAGACCTGCGGCGAGAACGGAGAAGAGACGGGGCTTGCGCATGGAGACCTCCAGTTCGAGAAAGGGCGGGCAGGAGTGCGCGGCATCTCCCATCGCTGGGGGCGCGTTCTCCCGGGCTTTTGTCCCGCCGTGTAACCCCTCGAGGAGGTCGCCAACTCTCGGACCAGTCATTCGCCTGGTGGCGAACCGGAACCCTAGTCAGCTATTGCGAATTGTGATGCCGCTGTCCCGGCTACTGCCGGGGGGCTTTCCTGCACACAAGGGTGTAAGCGAGGATCGTGCCAGGCCGGGGTAAAGCGTCTGGCGCGCTGCTTCCTGCTTGTGCATGACACTGTGCTGCGCTTTTGTGGTGCGCCAGGTTGGTGGGCTGCGCGGTTTCGGCGCAGCGCGGTGCGGCGCGCGCGTACGTTGGCTGAAATCATTTGTATCGACTCTGCGACGAGTGGAATGCATTCGCTCAGCAGTGGAGTGTCTGATGGTTTGGGAGCATTCCCGGCATCGGCAGCCGCCGATGTGCGTTTCGCGGTCGAAGGAGGCCGCCTCATGATCCGTAAATCCATATCCATGCTCGTCGCGTTGTTGGGTTTTTCGCTAACCGGATGCGCCGTCTACGGTGACAGCGGCTACAGCGGTGGTTATCGAGATTATGATCGCCAGTACTATCCCGGTGCCTACGAGCAGCGCTCGCAGGTGTATGGCGCCCCGCGGGTGTATGTCTACGAGGACCGCCGTTACGACCGTCGCTATGCACCGCCGCGGCATTACGCGCCGCCTCCGCCTCCGCGCTATTACAACCAGGCCGGCGGTTACGACTCGCGCTACCACGAGCGTCATGACCGCAACCGCCGTGACTACCGCCCAGCGCCGCGCCCTGGCTGGGAAGGGCAGCGCCATCACTATCAGCAGCAACAACGTCAGCGTACCGCGCCGCTGCAGTGGCAGCAGCGTGAGGCGCCCCAGCGTCTGCAGCGCGGCTGGACTCGCGAGCGCTGATCGCCCGCTTCGCACCTGATGCGCTCGCAAGCGCATCAGGTGGTTCGTCGGCCAGGGGCATTTCCAAACGCAACCGCGCAGCGTCATCCCACGTTGATCACAGGCTGAAAGCCCTCAGCTGCGGCCCCTGGCTTTATGCATTTGCCTGTTCTTCGCTGCGCTCGGGTGCTCCCGACAACTCATTTATCGGTGTGCTGTAGTGGCAATCTGGCAATTGTTTTTTAAGCGGTTGCGCCGCACCATGGCGCAGTGGCTTATCTGGAAGCATTGTCGTGCCCATCGGCGGTTCTGGCGTTCTCTCAATCCGTTACCGCTGGCCTGCGCTGGTGGCCTGCCTGCTCGCCTTGTCGCTGGCCGCTGGCGGGTTGCATGCGCAGTGGGATTTCCAGCGTATCGCCGCCCGCGCCGAGCAACTCTATGGCCCTCTGGGTGCCGGTAAACCCCGAATCGATGCCTGGCAGCGGTTGCTCGACGAGCAACGCAACGCTGGCGAGGCCGATAAGCTCAAGGCCGTTAACCGGTTTTTCAATTTGCAACTGCGCTTTCGTGATGACCAGGAGATCTGGGGTGTCGCCGATTACTGGGCAACCCCGGTCGAGGCATTGCTGCGCGGCGCCGGCGATTGCGAAGATTACGCCATCGCCAAGTATTTCAGCCTGCGTGAACTGGGTGTGCCGAGCGAGAAGCTGCGCATTACCTACGTCAAGGCGGTGCGCCTCAATCAGGCGCACATGGTTCTAACCTATTACCCCACTCCTACCTCCGTGCCACTGGTGCTGGATAACCTGATCGATGCCATTGAGCCGGCCACCGAACGCCGTGATCTGGTGCCCGTGTACGCCTTCAACGCCGAAGGGCTTTGGGTGCCAGGGCCAGCCGGCGGTAAGCAGGTAGGGGACAGCAAGCGCCTTTCGCGCTGGCAGGATTTGTTGAAGAAGATGCGTGCCGAAGGGTTTCCCTGAGGCGTAGCGAGGAGTCGTTCATGTCACTGTTCAAGCAGCTGTGTGTCGCTATCTGCGTGCTGATGCTGGTGAGTTTCGCCGGCAGCGTGGTGGTCAACGTGGAAAGCTCACGCGAGCAGCAGGTCAACCAGTTGCGTGCCCACGCCCAAGACGCCGCGACGGCACTGGGCTTGTCGCTCGGCTCGCACCTGGACGACCCGGCCATGATGGAACTCATGGTCAGCTCGATCTTCGACAGCGGCTATTTCGAGAGCATTCGGGTGATCGGCGCGGACGAAAAAGCGCTGGTCGAGCGGTCCGGCGCGAACCTGGGCGAGGGCGCACCGCAGTGGTTCGTGAACCTGGTGGACCTGGCTCCGGCCCAGGGCGATGCCATCGTCAGTGACGGCTGGAATCAGGCCGCGCGGGTGGAAGTGATCAGTCATCCTTACTTCGCCATCGCCAAGCTGTGGCAGAACGCCTATGCGACCTTCCTGTGGCTGGCGCTGATCAGCCTGGTCTGCATCGTTCTGGGCGTGCTGCTGCTCAAGCGGCAGTTGCGCCCGTTGGAATACATGGTCGAGCAGTCCAATGCGATTGCCCGTCGTGAGTTCCTTAGTGCACCCAACCTGCCGCGTACGCCGGAGTTTCGCCGCGTCGTCAATGCCATGAACCAGATGGTCGAGAAGCTCAAGGCATTGTTCGACGAAGAAGCGTCGCGCAGCGAGAAGCTGCACGCCGAGGCCTATCAGGACAGCCTGACCGGGCTGGCCAACCGACGCTACTTCGACCTCGATCTGCAGGCCCGCCTGACGGGTGAGGAACGGGCCAGCAGCGGCGTGCTGTTCCTGCTGCGAGTCAACGACCTGATCGGCCTCAACCAGCGTATCGGCGGGCAGCGCACGGATCAGCTACTCAAAGCAGTAGCCGAGCAGCTGCAGCATGTCAGCCAGGGGCGTTATCTGCTGGCGCGTAATCGCGGCGGCGAGTTCGCCCTGCTGGCCGCTGGTATCGATCGCCAGGAAGCCGAACAGTTGGCCGAGAAACTGGGCACTGGCCTGCTTTCGTTGCAGCAGACCGGTGCCAGTGATTGCCACCCGGTGGCGCATATCGGTATCACCACCTTCGCGGCTGGCGCCACCAGCAACGAGCTTTATAGCGCGCTCGACGCAGCACTCGCCGAGGCGACCAGCCAGACTCGTACGCACTGGGCCTTTGTCGAGCATCGCCAGAAGGCGGCCGTCAGTGACGAACACAACGATTGGCACCGCCTGCTGGACAGCGCTCTCGAGCAGGGTCGCTTTCTGCAGTACGTGCAGCCTGTAGTCAGCGCCGCTGACCCAACCCAGGTGCTGCATAACAAGGTGCTGGCCCGTTTGCTGGACGAGCAGGGCGAGACCATCGCCGCGGGCCGCTTCCTGCCCTGGCTGGAGCGTTTCGGTTGGACTGCGCGCCTGGATCTGGTGATGCTCGACGCCCTGCTGGCGCAACTGCCTGACCATGAAGGCAAGCTGGCGCTCAGCCTGTCCGGCATTACCGTGCGTGACCCGCAGGCATTGCAGCAGATTTACGAGCGCTTGCGACTGAATCCGGACGTGAGCGGCCGGCTGATTCTGGAACTGGACGAGGGTCAGTTGCCGGGCGCGATCGAGCTGGAGGCAATGACTCGCAAGCTGCGCAGCTTGGGCGTTGAGCTGGGCTTGCAGCATTTCGGCGGCCGCTTCAGCATGATCGGTAACCTCGCGAAGCTGGGTTTGGCCTATCTCAAGGTGGACGGCAGCTTCATCCGTGGTATCGATCAGGAAGGCGACAAACGCCTGTTTATCGAAGCCATGCAGCGCGCGGCCAACAGCATCGATCTACCATTGATTGCAGAACGTGTGGAAACCCGCGGGGAGTGGGAAGTGTTGCAGGCGATGGGGGTAAGCGGTGTGCAAGGCCGTCTGTTCAGTGAACCGGCGGCTTGGGCCTGATCAGATCAGGCCACGCTCTTCTTCGTTGATCAGGCGGTTCGCGCCGCCTAATGCATCACGTGCGCGGCTACGGCCCATCAGCTTGCTTTGGGCCGCTTCCGGCAGGTCGGTAATGCGCACCACGCCTTTCTTGATCAGCAGATCGATCAAATCCTCGAGCACGCGGATCATGTCCAGGTCGCTCTGCTTGAGCTGCAGCAGGCTGCTTTCCACGTTCTGGTTGGAAAACCAGGCGCGCGCTTCCTCGCTGTCGGCAGGCAATTCGCCGTTCATCCCTTCGAAAGGCTCGGGCTGCACACGCAGCAATTCGCCTTCGGCATTACGTTTTATATAAAACAAGCGCCTTCTCCGATACAGCTGATGCGTACAGCTTAGCGCCCCGCCACGAAAGTGTGGCGGGGCTTAGGCCTATCATGGGTCGACTTTGATCGTGTGGTTGGCGATCAGTGTATTGATGTCGTAGCTCGCCAGACTGGCATGACCCAGATCGATCTGTACATCGGCCTTGGCGGCAACCTGTTGCGTGGTGATGTCGCCATTGTTGAACTCACCTTTGGTACTGATCAACAAGGTAGAGCTGCCGTTGTCCGTCACCAGTTTCAGGTAACCGTCCAGATTGTTGCTGTGATCCTGAAGCAGTGAGCTCAAGTCGAGGGTATCGCCTTCGGCTACGCTGAAGTCCTTGATCACATCCTTGCCGAAGTCACCTTTCTGCCAGACGAAGGTATCGGCGCCCGCGCCGCCGAACAGGATGTCGTCACCCGCGCCGCCGATCAGGAAGTCATTGCCGCCCTGACCATAGAGGATGTCGTTACCGGCCCCGCCGTACAGGTGATCAGAGCCACCGCGCGTGTCACCCGCGACGTTGAAGGTCTCGTGGTTGGCGCGGATGTAGTCGTACATGTCGGCATTACTCGGTGCGATGCCGTTCTTCAGCTCCAGGAAGGTTTCCAGGGCGTGCGTACCGGCACCGTTTGGCAGGTCGACTGGTTTGGTCGGGTTACCGTTGACTCCCCATGGAAGCGCATCAGTGTTGATCACGTCGCCGAAGATGATGTCGTCGCCATCGCCTCCGTAGAGGGTGTCATTACCGACTTTTACCGGCACGTTAGCGTTCGAGCCACCGTGCAGGACGGCCGAGAGTTCATCGGCCGAATTGACGATTTCGACCTTGCCGACCGGCACATGGGTGTAATCAACCCGGGTGATGTTGTCGATCCACATGGTGGCATTGGCCAAGTTCGCCGACTTGTCATCGACGCTGAATGCCAGCCGGTAAGTCCCTGCGCCGACGACCGAGGTTTCTGCGGTAGTCCAGTAGTCGCCAGTGGTTCCACCGCCGGTCTGTATGTCGGTCCAGACGCCCTGCACCAGCTGCTGCAGTTTCCAGCTTAGCGAGTCACCGTTGCCGGCATCCAAGGTGCCGTAGGCGAACCGCAGGCTGCTGAACGCTCCGTCGGCGATGGTCAGCGACGGCGTTGTGGCGGTGACGGGAGAGCCACCCACCGTATCGCGAATCATCAGGGCGTCGCCGCTACGGCCGACCGAACCACTGGAGAAGCCAGTGCCGGATGTGTGCCAATTGGCAAGGTTGTTCCAGCCCGTGGTGGTGTTGTCGAAGTTGGCTAGCGTGGCTCCCGAGCCGTTGGCTAGGTAGCTGAACGCGGGCGCGTCCGTGGTGTTGTCGAAGAAGCTGAGATTCTTCTGGCTGACACCCGAACCGATACCGATGGTCTGCACGGCACTCTTGCCGGCGAGCACGTTGAAGGTATCGAGCGAGCCCAGCAGTACCTGATCGTTGGTGGTCGATCCATTGCCACTGACCGTGGTGGTGTTGCCGTTGTAGTAGAAGGTCGGATCACCGTCGGACAGGAAGAACGTGAGGTTTTCGTAACCCGCAGCCTTGGTACTGCCGGCAGCGCTCTGCACATCGAACCAGGCACTCGCTTCCTTGAAAGCGGCTTCATAGTTGGTGCCGCCATTGGCAGTCAGGCGCTGGATATCGGCCAACAAGCTGTCGAGCTTGGTGCCATTTTGCAGGTCGCCCACCTTGGCGCTCAGCGTAACGTCGCCGGCAAAGCCCACCAGGGTGAGGTTGACGACCCCATCATGGCCCGCCAGGGTTTTCGCGAAGTTCGACAGCGCGTTCTTGGTCAGGCTCATGCGATCACCCTGCATGCTGCCGGAGGTGTCGACCAACAAGGCGATGTTGTAGTTGGTTGCTGGCTGAAGGGTGGTCAACGTACCGCCGGTGTCGCCCAGCAGCACGTCATTGCCATTGCCGCCGCGAACGGTGTTGTCGCCATTGTCGTTGGCGCCGTCGCCAGCCAGGTGGATCACGTCAGCCGGTTTGGTCACCTTCAAGGTGGCTGTCGCGGTGTCCGAGCCGCCCTTGCCGTCGCTAATGGTGTACTGGAAGCTGGCGTCGCCGTAGAAGCCTTCCTTCGGCATGAAGATGACGCTGCCGTTGTTCAGGCTGACGGTGCCGTTGGTGGCGTTTTGCACACTGATAATGGAAAGCGCATCGCCATCCGGATCTTTGTCGTTGCTCAGCAGGGTGCTGCCAGCGATCGTCAGGCTGTCGCCGGACTCGACCACCAAGCTTGAAGTTGCTGGCACGTGATAGAGCATGTCCGAGTCGACGACCTTGTAGGTGCCGCCCTGGCCAAGTTCGACCTTGAGACGTGCGTCGCCGCCCTGATCCCAGTAGATGATCTCGATTTGCTGGGCGCCGGCCTGAGCCGCGCTGATGGTGAACGACTTGCCGGTGGCGGTGGAGGTCGACTGGATATTGTTGAACTCGGCGACCACCTGCCCGTTTATGCGGATGCTGTAACCATCGTCCGCCGTTACCTTGAAGTCATAGGTGCCGGCCGCAAGGTTGACGTAGCCGCTCATCTTGATGATGGCGTCAGAGGTGTTGCCTGGATCGGTCGACAGCGAGTTGGCCTTGGTGCCATTGCCCGTGGTGGTGTTCACACCCAGGAAATTCTGCAGGTTGGTGCCATTGCCCAGGCCGGACGCATTGCTGAGGTTGCCGTAGTCCAGCTTGGTGGCGTTGAAGGTCGCCGAAGGGTTGTGGCTGTCGATGAACTGGCGAACCTGGCTCAGGTTGGTCAGGTTGGCGCCGTTGTTGCCGGCACCGGTGCTTGAGTCGTTATAGCCGTAGTACTCGGCCTTAAGGCCGGCGGTAAAGGAGTAGGAATCGTCCGCGGCATCGGGAGCGCCACCGATGACCACAGGTGTGCCCGTTCCGTTGAATTGCAGGCTGCTGGAGGCAGTGTCACCGTCGTTGTCCACCAGAGTAAAGCCCACGTTAGTGTTCTCGCCGGCCACCAATGGACGGCTAGCGCTGTAGTGGTAGCCACCGGTCTCCATGTTGACGACGATGGCTTCGCCTTTGGTTGTAGTCACCGTCAGCTGCTTGCTGGTTGCATCGAAGCTGTAGCCAGTTACCGAGGCTGACGTACCGTTGACGCTTATACTTTTTGCAGTGGCGTTGTAGGTGTATGTCACCCCACCTACGGCGATGCTTTGTACATGACCTCCATCACCACCAAACTGACCCAGGTTGCCGGTCGTGGTGAAGTAGGCCGCGGTGTCAATCGCCAGATTACCGCTGTTAACCAGCTTGGTGACGATCTGCATGCTGTCGTTCGTGCCGTAGGCCGTTTGCAGATTCACACCTTGCAAGACGATGGTTTGGTCTTCCAGCGCCGCGTTATAACCATTGCCGAAGGCGCCGGTGCTGCTGATATGCAGCACGGTGTTCCCGCTGCCGTCTACGGTCACGCGGATGTAATTGGACAGATTGCCCAGGCTCTCACCTTGCAGGAAAGCGCGCAGATCCAGAACATCCGTGCCCAGGGTGAAGTCCGTGACGGTGTCTACCGCAGGTTTTCCTGCTGTACCGGCATCACCTTTTTCCCAGCGGAATATGTCCTTGCCGGCTCCGCCAGTGAGCATGTTGTTGCCGGTGCCGCCGATCAGGATGTCATTGCCGGCGCCACCATTGAGGGTGTCGTTGCCGGCGCCGCCGCGCAGGATGTCATTGCCATCGCCGCCGTTGAGGGTGTCGTTTCCGCCATAGCCATACAGCTGGTCATCACCAGAGGTGCCGGTCAGCGTGTTGCCGTTGTTGTCGCCCTCTTTCAGGTTCGGATTCGCTGTGGTGCTGCTCAGTACGCTGGCGTCCGCCAGAGCGCCGATTGACGTCGAAGAGCTGGCACCGTAGGTGTCGGTCACGGTGATGCTGGTGGCATTCAGCACCTGCGCATTGATCACGCCGCCCTCCAGACGCACCGTCGCCAGCAGCTCATTCACCGCCAGGTTATCGATCGGGCCGCCATCCTTTGACGTGATGGTCAGACCTGAAGATGTATTAATCAGACCCAGGGCGCCCGAGTTTTTCACGGGCACCACACTGAGGCCCAATTCGTTCGCCAACGCCGCAGAATAGGTGAAGCCGCGGGCCCCCAGTGAAAGCAGCGCCTTGTAGCTGAGCTCAACCTTGCTGATGTTGTTATTGGCGTCAGTTGCACCAAAGGCCGAGCGTGTGCTCAAGTCGATGAGATTCAGGGCGGACAAGCCCACCAGACCGAGCAGGTTACCGTCGCTGGAGACGCCGGCTACAGGCGCTACATTGCCAGTGACGCCGATGGTTTTAAGGTCGACCGCCAGGTTTCCGCTATTCACTAGGTTGGTGACAATCTTCGCGCTGTCGGTAGTGCCATAGGCTGATTGCAGGTTCACGCCCCGCAACACGATGGTCTGGTCTTCCAGCGCCGCGCTATAACCGTTGCTGAAGCCGCCGGTGCTGCTGATGTGCAGCACGGTGTTGCCGCTGCCATCGACAGTCACGCGAACGTAATTGGACAGGTTGCCCTGGTTCTCGCCTTGCAGGACGGAGCGCAGATCCAGAACGTCCGTGCCCAGAGTGAAGTCCGTGACAGTGTCTACTGCAGGGTTGCCGGCTGTGCCTGCATCACCTTTTTCCCAGCGGAAAATGTCCTTGCCGGCTCCGCCAGTGAGCATGTCGTTGCCGGTGCCACCGATCAGGATGTCATTGCCGGCGCCACCATTGAGGGTGTCGTTGCCGGCGCCGCCGCGCAGGATGTCATTGCCATCGCCGCCATTGAGGGTGTCGTTTCCGCCATGGCCATAAAGCTGGTCATCACCAGAGGTGCCGGTCAGCGTGTTGCTGGTATCGTCACCTTCCTTGAGGTAAGGATTCGCGGCGGTACCGCTCAGTACGCTGGCATCCGCCAGCGCGCCTATGGAAGCGGTGGAGCTGGCACCGTAGGTGTCGGTC
Organism: Phytopseudomonas seleniipraecipitans; assembly: GCF_900102335.1. Classification (GTDB taxonomy): domain Bacteria; phylum Pseudomonadota; class Gammaproteobacteria; order Pseudomonadales; family Pseudomonadaceae; genus Aquipseudomonas; species Aquipseudomonas seleniipraecipitans. Next base: position 3,584 of record NZ_FNBM01000002.1, on the reverse strand, counting down.
ACGGTGATGCTGGTGGCATTCAGCACTTCCGCAGTGATCGCACCGCCGCCCAGGCGGGCTGTTGCCAGCAGTTCATTCACTGCCAGGTTATCGATCGGGCCGCCATCCTGCGAGGTGATGACCACGTGTGAAGACGGACCGACAAGACCGAGGATGCCCGAGTTATTGGTGATCTCCACGTTGAGGCCCAATTCCGCTGCCAGTGCTTTGGAGATGCTGAACTCGCGAGCACCCAGCAGCCCACCCAGCGATACCAGCGCGCTGTAATTGAGCTCCACTTTGCTGATGTTGTTATTGACGTCGGTTGCGCCAAACGCCGAGCGGGTGCTCAGGTCGATCAAATTCAGAGCGGATAGACCGACTATCCCCAGCAAGTTACCACCGGCGGCCGCGCTGGCCACAGGGGCTACGTTCGCCGCATCTGGAGATGTCACAGTAATCGAACCGCCATGGGCGACCGGCGCATCATCCTCGATGCTGATTGGCAGCTTGGCAGATTGGGTTACCCCATTGACGTCGGCTTGCACGCCAACGTTGACCTGCAGAGCGTCTTCGGCAGTGGTATCCGGGTGGTCGACTTTGCCGCTCAGCACGATCTTGTAAGCACCGCTGTCGTCGATGGTGACGGTCAGTACCTTCGCGCTCCCGGCAGAGCCAGTCAGCGTTTTACCGTCGGCAGATAGGCTCCAGGTGACTGGAACACCGCCGGACGTCAGCGACTCTGGTGGCGCGGTCAGGGTCCAGACCGCACCGACGCCGCTGCCGTTCAGGCTGAACGCACCGCTGGATTCCACCGCATTGGTGGTATCGCTGCTGCCGGTGCTATCAGGTACGCCGCCAGCCAAGCCTTCTTCCGATACGGCAAACTGACTGCCGCCGACGATGTTGATGCCTCTGTCGTTATCGTAGATCGTGGCTTGTGCCGACTGACCGCCAATAGTCAGGCTGAAGGTCTCATTCGGTTCGATCTGCAGGTCATCAATGGTCGGTACGCCAACGGTGAACTCGGTGACGCCGGCGGGCACAGTGATCTTGCCGGTGACGCTGTTGTAGATAACGCCATTGCTGAATTGCAGATCCGCGCTGCCGGTTTTGAAGTCGCTGCCCGCCGTCGCCGTACCGCTTTTAAGTGCGAAGTCGAACGTAGTGCTGGTGCTACTGGAATTGGTGAGTTTGACAGTGAAAACAGCAAGGTCACCTTCATCCACCTGCTGACCTTGAGTATCAGTGGCTGCACTGACACTGGCGATGCTCGGAACAACTTCAGTACCAACGATGGTAATGGTCGCTTTCGCTGTGGCGGTGCCGCCATAACCGTCGCTTATGGTGTACTCGAAGGTCTGAGTCTTGAGCTCCCCTGACTTCAGGTTGTTATCGTTGGCGGCAAAACTGAAGCTGCCGTCGGCATTGATGGTGAGCATGCCTGTGGCGAGCGCGACCTTGCCGTTGGCGGGCACGTTCTGGCCGTTGATTTGAACAACCTGCAGCGTTTGCCCGGCGTCGCTATCCGAGTCGTTGCTGAGCAGTCCTTTGGTCTGATTGATATTCAGCGTTTGGCTTTCATTGATGACATAAGTGCCGTTCGCTGCCGCCGGGCCCGTGCCAGAAAAGCCTGTGAGGAAGTAGTCCGAGCTATCCCCGGGGGTATTGCTGTTATTGACCGTCGGAATGGCTTCGAAGCGAATGCTGTCGAATACCTGGTTGCCGGTGTCGATTGAAAACTTGCCGGTGCCGTTACCGCTATTTTTGAAGGTGCCGCTGCCAACTTCTACACCCTGATAAAGAGCTACCCAGCGCCCTTGCTCGCCACCGTCTTCGCCGGGAATGAGTCGGCTGACTGTGAAATCGGCGTGATTCAGATTGCCGCTGAAATTCAGCGTAATCGATTCGCTCTTGCCGGTCAGGCTGTCATATTCGATTTGATCGGGTGTCGGTGAACCCGACGCCCGTGGAGTGCCGCCTACGCCAAGCGCATTTTGGTTACGGTCCACCGTCAGTTGCAGCAAGTCAGCACTTTCACCGTTGCCGTTTTGGGCCACGATGCTCGTCTTCTGACTGTTGCTGTCTGTCGCTGTCCAGTTGTTGATTTGAGACCCCGCATCATTCAGGTCTCCGATTTTGACGGTATAGATTTTGCCAACCGGATCATCGTTGGCGACGGGGTTGCTGTTCACCAGCGCCTGGTCGCTGCCTTTGCCAGACGTGTTGCCGAACTGATCCTGAAGCGTCGCCTCGACAGTGACGGTCTTGCCCTCACCAGGATTGGCGAAGGTAGTGTCGACGTGCCCGGCCGTGATGTCGTTTTCAGTCAACTTGATGTTCTGCGTGGTCGCGCCATCAGTGACATTGATGGTATCGCCCGCCACAGATCCGGTCGGCAACCCGACCCGTACATCGATTGCACCGCTGAGCTCGTTCTGACCGATAACCCCATCGTTATTGATGTCTTCACGGATTTCCACGGTGGGAGCCGCACCCGTGGCACCGGCCAGGGTGTCAACCGTGGCGCTATCGGTGCCTTTGTTGGAGGTGTTGCCGAACTGATCTTTAAGCACGGCATCGACCGTGATGGTCTGACCTTCGCCCGGGCTTGGGAAAGTCGTGCCGACCTGTCCTGCAGTGATTTGCTCCGCGGTCAGGATGATGTCTTTGGTGACATTGCCCGAGGTGATGCTGATGGTGTCTCCAGCAACTGCACCGGCTGGCAGCTTGATGCTGACGTCGATGTCGCCGTTGAGCTCAGCTTTGCTGATGACGCCGTCGTTGTTGGCGTCTTCGGTAATGGTGACGATTGGTGCAGCACCGGTAGCACCGGCCAGGGTGTCGACCGTGGCGCTGTCGGTGCCTTTGTTGGAGGTGTTGCCGAACTGATCTTGAAGCGTCGCATCGACGGTCAGGGTCTGACCTTCGCCTGGATTGGCAAAGGTGGTGTTGACGAAGCCAGCCGCGATGTGCGCAGCAGTCAGGGTGATGGTCTGCGGCGCGGTGCCGTTGGTGATCACCAGGGTATCGCCAAGAACTGCACCGGCCGGAAGATCTACGCGTACATCGATTGGGCCGTTGAGCTCAGCCTTGCTGATCACGCCGTCGTTGTTGATGTCTTCGGTGATGGTGACGATTGGTGCAGCGCCGGTGTCGCCGGCAATGGTATCGATAACACCGCTATCAGTCGCGTTGCCCGTATTTCCGGCAGGGTCAGTAACCTGAGCGCCCACGGTATACGGACCTTCAGCCAAGGCTTGCGGCATGTCGACTGTGTAAGTGCCGCCCGCCAATACTGGCGTGCTCACGGTGATGACCGTGTTGCCCTGGGTAATCGTCAGGGTGACGGTGCTGCCCACCGGCGCATCGGTGGTGCCGGTGATGGTCGGGGTGGTGTCATTGCTGACCGCCGGAGCATCGACGGTGATGGCCGGAGCGGTGGTGTCGATAGCACCGCTATCAGTGGCCGAACCGGTGTTGCCAGCCAGGTCAGTGACTTTGGCATCAACCGAGTAAGCGCCTTCAGCCAGAGCCGCCGGTACATCTGCCGAGTAGGTACCACCCGCCACAACCGTGGCAGTTGTGGTCAGCACGGTCGTGCC
>NZ_FNBM01000009.1 GCF_900102335.1 Phytopseudomonas seleniipraecipitans | reverse complement strand
CTGAACATGGCCTTTCTCAGAGGAACCTTTCGCAATAGCGATGCGTTCATCGCCTTTCTTGGACTAGACGTGCGCATGAAGGAGTCGGGGCGATATTGTGGCCAACGCAAGATCACCAAACAGGGCGATCCGGAGATCCGCCGGCTTCTGCATAACGCTGCGATGGCCGCTGCCCGGACCCAGCGGTGGCAAGAGGTCTATCAGGGTTACCTCAAGCGTGGACTGAAACGAACAGAAGCCTTAACCATCCTGGCCCGTAAACTGGCGCGCATCGCCTTTGCACTCATGCAGAAACAAGTCGATTACAACCCCAGGCAAGGAGGGTCGTTGACATAGAATCTCCTACGGGATAGGCGGGTGTTTAGCCCGAATCGTTTACTCAGACAAGCGCGGCCCGCAATGTAGATCGTTTACCCGGTCACCTTCGCATAGCTGGCGCGGTCGATATCCACCACCTCGACGGTCAGTGAGCAGCCCGGACGCTCCAGCTTTTGCAGATGCGCCAGCACCGATTGCGACAGCACCTGCTTTTGCTCCGGGGTGCGGCCCGACAGAATTTTTACGGTGACATGCACGAAGTTGCCTTTCTCTGGGCCGGTCAGGTAATGCTGATAAGCAATCGATCTCACCTTGATATCCCTCCCATCAGCCTCGAACAATCCCGACTGCAAAGCGCCGGCAAACACGGACGCAACCAAGGGCTCGCCATCCAGCGAAGTCGAATGTTCGATGATGCAATGAGGCACAGGCTTCTCCTAAAAAGTAGTCATGGGGCCAGCGTGGTTTCGTAGAGCGGAGCGGTGCGCTAGTTGATGCTTGATTCGCCACCGCTTTGATATCTCAATGATGGATGAAAAAGTCATCCAGCCTGTCGCGGCAGCTGACCTGTAGGAGCCGCGCCCCCGCGGCGAATAGCCCAGGCAACGCCGATATCAAAGCTCGACCAACAATCGCATCGCGCCAAAGGCGAGGTTCCCACGCGATAGTCCGGTGCTGAGCCCGAATCGTTTAGCCTGATAACCGCTGTCCGCAATGCAGACAATTGGCAGTCGCCGGATCATGGCGATCGCCCGCAACGCTATCTGCCTTGTTATGTGGCGACTCACCGCAGCCAGGGCAGGCATAACGCGACAGCGCCTGATGCTGCCGATACAAACACAATAGCAATCCGCCAATGACCGCTGCCAACGCGACTAGGAGCTCGGTCGCTGAGCTGAACATCGCGAACACGAACAGCGCAATGACCAGCACGGCGAGCAGCGATTCGAGAAAATCGACGTGCTTGCGCAGGTGGTTGTAATCATCCTGACTCATACGCGGCATCCCTGTCGTTATGGCCGATCCTGCAGAGCCTTGCCTAAAAACTGACCAGTAAATCGAAAATGCTGTTCCGGCTTAATCGGCAGAGGGTGTCGGCTCCAGGTCTTGCTCCGCAGCCAATTTCAATCGGTCCGCTTTGCTGACGTACTTCGGCTTGCTGCTTTTGGGGGCGAGCTTGGCATTGGCCTTCTTGGCGTGGGCCTCCAGCAGCTGCTTTATCTTCTTGCGACGATTCATGGTTTTCCCGACGGGGTAGTGCCCGGCCTTTGATCAGGTGCGCAGCATAATGGATTCAGCCCGCAGTTTTCTTCAGCGCCATGCCTTGGCTCGCAGGCGCCGTCAGCGCAAAGCCGAACTGCTCGTACAGGCGATACGCCTCACCGTCGGCGATCAAACTGACGTAGGCGGATTCTGGCACCTCGCGAGCGATGTAATCGCTGATTGCGCCCATGATTATCTTGCCCAGGCCACGTCCCTGATGGGCCGGCAGCACGGCGATATCCACCACCTGATAGAACGAACCGCCATCACCGATCACTCGGCCCATGCCGACAGGCTCGCCAGCACAGAGGATCTGCACGGCGAACAGGCTGTTGGGTAAACCACGGGTTGCCGCTTCGACAGTCTTGGCGCTCAGCCCGGCTGCGCTGCGCAGATGGCGATAGGTCTCCACCGACGGGATGGCATGCAGGATGGAGTAGGCGGGGGTGTTTTCGGTCATGGGAGAAGCTCCTGAAATCACTGCAGTGCTACAGCTGGCGCGTGCCAGCTCAGCAGCAGTGTCTGGCTGCCGTCGTCTTCTGGCAAGGTGTCGATAAGCGTCATGCCAGCCTTGCTCAGCACCCGCCGGGAAGCGGCATTGTCCGGCGCGACGGTGGCGATGATCTGCTTCAGGCCCAGCTTTTCGGCCGCGTAGGGTAGCAGGGCGCACACCACTTCGCTGGCATAGCCATGGCCCCAGTGCTCGCGGGCGAAGGCGTACTTCACCTCGGGTTTGTCCTGATCATCCGGGTGCACCAGCCCGCAGAACCCGATTACCGAGCCGCCGTTGCGCAGGGTCACGGTGTACATGCCATAGCCGCGCTGTCGGTAGTTATTCGCCGTCACCTAGAGCCAGTTGGCGGCCTGTTGCTGGGTCAACGGCACGCCGTCGGCGACCCAGCGCATGGCCTCTTCATCGCCGTAGATCCGTAGTAGCCGCTCCAGGTCATCCGGCACCCAGCGTCGCACCAGCAGGCGCTCGGTCATCAGCACGAGCGTGCCATCGAGTTCTTTCACGGCTTGTCGCCCTGTGCTGTGCGGTCGCGCGCCAACAACAACGGCAAGGCCTTCTCGCGCCAGAAGACCAGGCTGATTCCACCCGACGACATGCCACCATGGCTATGGCGTTCGACGGACACCGACGACTGCTCCGCGCATGGCGACAAGCCAACCAGGCGCTCGAAGGTGGCATCGAGAGTTTCGGCCAGCTTTGCCTCGCTTGGCGGAAGTGGCAGGGCGCCCAGCGCCTCGCTCATTTCCTGCCACAGATAGGGGTCGCCACGCAGGCCCCACTGGATGGGCGCAGGCTTGAATAGGTCGGATAGGGTAGTGGCGGACATCGATTCAGGTGATCTCCTGTGGTGTACGCGTGAAGTCAGTCAACGTCGGTGGCGTTGCGCAGCCTTATCGCCCGGGCCGCTATATAGACGCGGTTCGACGCCTCATCCAGCAACTCCATGCCGACAATGAAGCGGCCATTTTGCCACGGTGCGTAATCGTTGAAGCTGCCCATGCCGCCGTAAACGGACATCACCGAGCACGCCAGGCCTGTCAGCTCATCGGCATCGTAACGGCTGCCCGCCAGCGCTCTGGCAGTCGACAGGCAATTGCGGAAATGCGTGCCCCAGTGGCTATCGGGGTCAAGGGCGAGAATCTCGGTGAGCGCCGCGAGGTGAGCGATCAGTTCGTTCAGCTGGGTTTGCGGAGTGGTCATGATGCGCCGGGAGGTGAGGGTCTGTATCGAGCGAAGAGTATGCCTCAGGCGTTCTACGATGAGGCTCCACCTCATGATAAATACCGTGTAGGTATCGGCGGGCCGGTGCTGTCAGCCAGGTCAAGAGCATGGCCGATGGTAGGTGGCGTGGTTGACCAGATGGAAGATCGCCTCTTCACGGCTCAGCATGCCCTGCTTGCCATCCACGAAAACAAAGCGAATAGGCTCCTGAAGTTGCGCAGGTACAAGGCCTTCAAGGTACTCAGCTTAGTAGGGTGGACGACGCTTTATCCGTCCACCAATTCAGAGTGCAGTGGTGGATGAAAAGAGCGTCATCCGCCCTACTTGCTAAGCTAAGGGGCAGGCTTCGCCTGTCCCAGCGAATGAAATGAGCGACTTCAGCGCCCTGTTAGGCATGTGTGCTATTGGTTCTATTTTGTTCTTTAATACTATAGAGATATAGAGCTGCCAGTGTAATTAAGAACATTCGCTCTGGCGTTGGTGGTGTAAATATATTGATGGCAGGGCCAAAGAAAATTAGTTCCATTGTGCCTGCTGCGCCAAGTAAAGCGGCCGTAACGTATACGTGCAATGTGAACCTTGATTTTCTTATGACAAGAATCCCACCAATAAATACTGCTATCTGAGCAGCGGTGAGTGTCATAAGATTCAGGATGTTAAAATCACCATTTCTTACGCTAGAAAAGCCGATATATTTTAGCCACGCCGTTAACTCCAAGAAAGTGAAAATTCCGTATGAGAGGGCGGCCAAGTTAAATATTTCTAACGATTTACTTTCTGATTTTAATGTCATGTGTATCCCGTTGTGGTGTTTTTGCCTAACTATAATTAGACGACATTGCTGTCGCATAAGATCCGACAGCATGTCGGATAACGTTCCTTGTTGTGGCGTATTTTCTTGCCTAGTGTGAGCTAGGTCGCGGTAAGCGCGACATCACTCAGGGAGCAATACGACATGGATGACGGCAAGCCAAAATTGATGGTGCAGGTGCGCGAGCAGATTCGGGTGAGAAATTATTCGATTCGTACTGAGTCTGTCTACGCCGAGTGGGTGAAACATTCGCGGTGCGTTAGCGGTGAACAGCCTGCTTGACCGGTAGAGGGAGGTTTCGCTGTGGGGGCGCAGACAATAAAAAGCCCCGCACATGGCGTGGTGGATGTACCTCTGGAAGCCAGAAATAGATTGATTTGACTATCTTTGTCTCATAGAACTGGCTTATTTGGCTCCAGTTTTTATTGAATATTTCCAAGGCGAAAAATCCTTTGATCAGCACGCCACGTTCAAGAGTCCTTAAATAAAGTCTGGCTGGGGCCTCAACGATTAAACCGCGCCACCAACGAATACTGCCCCTGCGCCGTGCTGGTCAGTTCCTCACTCAACAACGCCGTACTCTGCGCCTCGCCCGCGGTCTGGTCGGATAGTTGCGCGATGGTGGTGATGTTGCGGCTGATTTCGTCGGCTACGGCGCTTTGTTCTTCGGCGGCGGCGGCGATCTGTTCGGCCATTTCGGCGATGTTGGCGACGGCGTCGCTGATGCCGGCGAGGGCGTGGTCGGCCTGCTGTACGCGTTCGACGCCTTCGTCGGCTTGTTTGCGGCCGATGTCCATGGTCAGCACGGCTTCATCGGCGGTGCGTTGCAGTTTGGCGATCAGTTCGTGGATCTGTCCGGTGGACTGGGCGGTGCGCTGGGCGAGGGAGCGTACTTCATCGGCGACCACTGCGAAGCCACGGCCCATCTCGCCGGCGCGGGCGGCTTCGATGGCGGCGTTGAGGGCGAGCAGGTTGGTCTGGTCGGCGATGCCTTTGATCACGTCGACCACGCCGCCGATCTCGTTGCTGTCGCGGGCCAGGCGGGTAACGGTTTCGCCGGTTTCGCCGACCGAGAGAGACAGGCGCTGGATCGCTTCGCGGGTTTCACGGGCGATGGTGCGGCCTTGCTGGGTGAGGCGGTTGGCTTCCTGAGTGGCGATGGCGGTGCGTGCCACGTTGTTGGCCACTTCCAGCGTAGTGGCGGCCATTTCGTTGACGGCAGTGGCGACCTGGTCGGTTTCCTCGCGCTGACGCTGCAGCCCGGCGGAGCTGTTGTGGGCCAGCACATCCGCCTGGGTGGCTTGTTTGGCGAGGTTCTCTGCGCTGTCCTGAAGGCGCGTGAGGCAGGTTTTCAAGCGCGCTTCCTGGCTAAGGATGGACAGCTCCAGACGGCCTTCGACGCCACGGCTGTCGGTGTACATCTGCGCGATCAGCGGGTCGGAGGTGCTCTGTTCGGCCAGTTGCAACAGGCGCTTGATGCCACGGCCTTGCCAGGCCAGGCCAAGCAGGCCAAGGGGAATCGACAGCGCGGCGGCGGCGATGAAGCCCCAGGTGCTGTCCAGCCAGGTGCCGACCAGAAAGCCGACCTGGCTGACCAGAATGAACGGCAGCCAGTTCTGTAACACCGGCAGCCAGCGGTCAAGGCTCGGCACGGCGGCCTTGCCTGCGTTGATGCGGCCGTATAGCGCCTGAGCGCGCTGCACCTGTTCGGTGGTGGGTTTGCTGCGCACCGACTCGTAGCCGGTGACCTTGCCGCCATCGAGCACCGGCACCACGTAGGCATTTACCCAGTAATGGTCGCCGTTCTTGCAACGGTTCTTGACGATGCCCATCCACGGCCGGCCGTCCTTGAGCGTGGCCCACATGTGTTCGAACACGGCAGGCGGTACATCAGGGTGACGCACCAGGTTGTGCGGGGCGCGTATCAACTCGTCTCGCGAGAACCCGCTGATGTCGACGAAGGCGTCGTTGCAGTAGGTGATCTGGCCTTTGAGGTCGGTCGTGGAGATCAAACGCTGCTGTTCTGGAAAAGTGCGCTCGTTCCCGGTGATCGGCTGGTTGTTACGCATGGCATCTACCCTGATGATTTTTTTGATATATCGCGTGCGCGCGGCAGGGCTCGAGTGTAACTGGAATTAGGGGTGGATCACATTTTGGCGCCGGTAATACGGCAGTCCATTCGTAGAATTGTGCAGTTTCGGTGCGGCAATTATTGATGAGTCAGTGGGTAGAGGGTCGCGTTCGAGCTTTTTCGAGGGCATAAAAAACCTGGGCGTCGCTTCGCTCGACCCAGGCTACGGTGGTTGCTGCACAGCGCCGCATCCTTGCGGCGGTCTGTGCAGGCGGCTTAGCTTGCGATCAGTTGGCGCAGCACGTAGTGCAGGATGCCGCCGGCCTTGAAGTACTCCACCTCATTGAGGGTGTCGATACGGCAGAGCACTTCAACGCTCTCTTGCTTGCCGTCCGGGTAAACGATTTCCAGCATCAGCGGCATGTGCGGGCGTACTTCCACGCCGTCCAGGCCTTTGATGGACAGCGTTTCCTTGCCGGTCAGGCCCAGGCTCTTGCGATCGGTGCCTTCGCTGAATTGCAACGGCAGCACGCCCATGCCCACCAGATTGGAGCGGTGGATGCGCTCGAAGCTTTCGGCGATCACCGCCTTGACGCCAAGCAGGTTGGTGCCCTTGGCGGCCCAGTCACGGCTGGAGCCGGTGCCGTATTCCTTGCCGGCGATCACCACCAGTGGCGTGCCTTCTTGCTGGTAGCGCATGGAGGCATCGTAGATGTCCAGCTTCTCGCCGCTGGGCACGTGCAGGGTGACGCCGCCTTCTTCGCCGTCGAGCATTTCGTTGCGGATGCGGATGTTGGCGAAGGTGCCGCGCATCATCACTTCATGGTTGCCGCGGCGCGAGCCGTAGGAGTTGAAGTCGCGCGGCTCGACGCCTTGTTCGCGAAGGTAGCGCCCAGCCGGGCTGTCTGCCTTGATGTTACCGGCCGGGGAGATGTGGTCGGTGGTCACCGAGTCGCCGAGCAGGGCCAGGATGTTGGCGTTCTGCACGTCACCGATGTGCGGTGGCGCATCGGCGATGCCTTCGAAGAACGGCGGGTGCTGGATATAGGTGGAATCGTTCTGCCAGGAATAGGTATCGGCTTCGGGCACGGCGATGGCCTGCCACTGCTCGTCACCGGCGAACACTTCGGCGTATTCCTTGCGGAACATGGCGGTGTCGACCTTCTGCACGGCCTCGGCAATTTCCTTCTGGCTCGGCCAGATATCGCGCAGGTACACCGGCTTGCCGTCGCGGTCTTCGCCCAGCGGCTCTTCGGCGATATTGATCCGCACACTGCCGGCCAGGGCATAGGCGACCACCAAGGGCGGAGAGGCCAGCCAGTTGGTTTTCACCAGCGGGTGCACGCGGCCTTCGAAGTTACGGTTGCCGGAGAGCACCGAGGCGACGGTCAGGTCATGCTCCTGAATGGCTTTCTCGATCGGGTCCGGCAGCGGGCCAGAGTTGCCGATACAGGTGGTGCAGCCGTAACCGACAAGGTCGAAACCCAGCTTGTCGAGGTACTCGGTCAGCCCGGCAGCGGCGAAGTATTCGGTCACCACCTTGGAGCCGGGCGCCAGCGAACTTTTCACCCATGGCTTGCGCTGCAGACCCTTCTCCACGGCCTTCTTGGCCAGCAGGCCGGCGGCCATCATCACGCTCGGGTTGGACGTGTTGGTGCACGAGGTGATCGCAGCGATCACCACGGCGCCGTCGCTCAGCGGGTAGCGATGGCCGTCCATTTCATACTGTATTTCGTTCTGCGCGGCATTGCCGACCGCTACACCGCCACCGCCTTCGCTTTCCAGGCGGCCCTCTTCCTTGCGGCCGGGCTTGAGTTGCAGGCCAAGGAAATCATCGAATGCCTGGCTGATATTGGGCAGCGCGACGCGATCCTGCGGGCGCTTCGGGCCGGCCAGGCTGGCTTCGACGCTGCCCATGTCCAGTTCCAGGCTGTCGGTGAACACCGGCTCGCTGCCGGCGTTGCGCCACATGCCTTGCGCTTTGGAATAGGCCTCGACCAGCTTGACGGTCTCTTCGGGGCGGCCGGACAGGCGCAGGTAGCCGAGGGTGATGTCATCAACCGGGAAGAACCCGCAGGTGGCGCCATATTCCGGCGCCATATTGGCGATGGTGGCGCGATCCGCCAGGGGCAGCTCGGCCAGGCCATCGCCGTAGAATTCGACGAATTTGCCGACCACGCCTTTCTTGCGCAGCATCTGCGTGACGGTGAGCACCAGGTCAGTGGCGGTGATGCCTTCCTTGAGCTTGCCGGTCAGCTTGAAGCCGATCACTTCGGGAATCAGCATGGACACCGGCTGGCCGAGCATCGCCGCTTCCGCTTCGATGCCGCCTACGCCCCAGCCGAGCACGCCGAGGCCGTTGATCATGGTGGTGTGCGAGTCGGTGCCGACCAGGGTGTCGGGGTAGGCGTAGGTCACGCCGTCCTCTTCTTTGGTCCACACGGTGCGGCCCAGGTATTCGAGATTCACTTGGTGGCAGATGCCGGTGCCCGGCGGCACCACGCTGAAATTGTCGAAGGCGCTCTGGCCCCAGCGCAGGAACGCATAGCGTTCGCCGTTACGCTGCATTTCGATCTCGACGTTTTCGCCAAACGCTTCGGGTGAGGCGAACTTATCGACCATCACCGAGTGGTCAATGACCAGATCGACCGGCGACAGCGGGTTGATCTTCTGCGGGTCGCCGCCGGCCTTGGCCATCGCGTCGCGCATGGCGGCGAGGTCGACCACCGCCGGCACGCCGGTAAAGTCCTGCATCAGCACGCGGGCAGGGCGGTACTGGATCTCGCGGTCGGAGCCGCGCTTGTGCAGCCAGTCGCTCATGGCCTGCAGGTCGTCGCGGGTGACGGTCTTGTCATCTTCCCAGCGCAGCAGGTTTTCCAGCAGCACCTTGAGCGACACCGGCAGTTTATCGATGTTGCCGAGTTGCTTGGCGGCGTCGGGGAGGCTGAAGTAATCGTAGGATTTACCGTCCACGTCCAGTGTGCGGCGGCAGTTCAGGCTATCGATGGAAGGCATCGTGCATCTCCTTGTGGCTTGCACGGTACAAGCCGTTGTGATTGTGGCAGAGGCATGTTGCAGCTCTGCGCGACGATTCCCCTTACGGCTTGCGATGAGCCGAAGTCCGGTCTTGCGCCGGGCGTACAAACGCCAGTGTAGCGGAGCCGGCCAATGCTGGGATTGTGTTCACTGGACAGGGAGCAGGCGCCGTGGGTTCCAGTTTTTCGCTATCATGCGCGGCCCAAGGAGAGCCCCGATGAATACTTTGTTGCTGCACTGCCGCCCCGGTTTCGAAAACGAGGTGTGTTCGGAAATTTCCGAGCATGCGGCGCTGCTCGATGTGCCTGGTTATGCCAAGGCCAAACCGAACACTGCTTATGCGGAGTTCATTTGCAGCGACGAGGATGGCGCAGTGCGGTTGATGGCAGGGCTGCGTTTCAGCCAACTGATCTTCATTCGCCAGTGGGCGCGGGGCAGCTTTATCGAGCTGCCGGAAAAGGACCGCATCAGCGTGCTGCTCGAACATCTGGCGTCACTACCGGTATTCGGCAGCCTGTGGCTGGAGGTGCTGGACACCAACGACGGCAAGGAGCTGTCCGGCTTCTGCAAGAAATTCGAAGGCCCGCTGCGCAAGGCGCTGACTGCCGCTGGCAGGCTGGTGGAGAACGAGCGCGCGCCACGGCTGCTGCTGACCTTCAAGAGCGGCCGCGAAGTGTTCCTGGGCATGGCCGAGGCGAACAATTCGGCCATCTGGCCGATGGGTATTCCACGCCTCAAATTCCCCCGCGAGGCGCCCAGCCGCTCGACACTGAAGCTCGAAGAGGCGTGGCACACCTTTATTCCTCGCGATCAATGGGATGAACGCCTGTCGGACGAGATGACCGGTGTCGACCTCGGCGCAGCGCCCGGCGGCTGGACCTATCAGTTGGTTCGCCGCGGCATGCTGGTGACTGCCATCGACAACGGCCCGATGGCCGAGAGCCTGATGGACACCGGCCTGGTGCAGCACCTGATGGTCGACGGTTTCACCTGGAAGCCCAAGCAGCCGGTGGACTGGATGGTCTGCGACATCGTCGAAAAGCCCGCGCGCAGTGCGGCGCTGCTGGAAACCTGGATTGGCGAGGGACATTGCCGCGAAGCGGTGGTCAATCTCAAACTGCCGATGAAGCAGCGCTATGCCGAGGTGCGCCGTTTGCTCGAGCGCATCGCTGATGGCCTGGCGGCGCGCAAGGTCAAGGTCTCGATTTCCTGCAAGCAGCTGTATCACGACCGCGAGGAAGTGACCTGCCACCTGCGGCGGTTGAGCAAATAAGGCGGTGTACCGCCAAGCTCGTTATTGATTCGATACTGCGGAGCCCCTGATGCTGGATTCAACACCCGATGACACCCTCGACGCCACCGGGCTGTTCTGCCCCGAGCCGGTGATGATGCTGCACAACAAGGTGCGCGATCTGCCGGCTGGCGGCCTGCTCAAGGTGATCGCTACCGACCCGTCGACGCGCCGCGATATCCCCAAATTCTGCGTGTTTCTCGGCCACGAGCTGGTCGAGCAGGCGCAGGACGCCGATACCTACCTCTACTGGATTCGCAAGAAGGTCGATTGAGTTGGAGCTTGGATCGCCCCGGGTATCGCTGCGCTCAACCCAGGCTACGAGATGGTTGCTCCGTAGCCTGGCGTCGAGCGCAGCGACACCCAGGGTTCATTGATCAGAGGCCCTGGCTGGCCGCTAGACTCAGCTGAATCCGCCGTCCGGCGCTGCGCTTGAGGCGCAACATGAGCATCAACGCGGCGCAGGTCAGGCCGGCGATCAAGCCTTCCCACAGCCCGGCGGGGCCGCTGGCGGCACCGAGCAGGTCGGTAAGGCCGAGCACGTAGCCGACCGGCAAACCGATACCCCAATAGGCGAACAAGGTCATGATCATCGTCGCGCGAGTGTCCTGATAGCCGCGCAGGGCGCCTGCAGCGGTCACCTGAATGGCATCGGAAAACTGGAACAGCGCGGCATAGACGATCAGGCTCGCCGCCAGGGCAATCACCTCCGGCGCCGGCGTATAGATCTGTGCGATCTGTTCACGCATCAGCAGCATGCCGCTGGCCGATACGCAGGCGTAGGCGAGCGCCGTCACGATGCTCACGCCCGCCGCGAAGCGCGCCTCACGCGGCTCGCCACGGCCCAATGCCTGGCCGATGCGCACCGTCGCGGCCATGCCGATGGAGTAGGGGATCATGAACACCAGCGAGGCAAAGTTGAGGGCAATCTGGTGGCCGGCCACCACGGTCGCACCCAGGCCGCCGATCAACAGGGCAATCACCGAGAAGATGCTCGATTCGGCAAACACCGAAATGCCAATTGGCATGCCGATACCCAGCAGCCGTTTGATCGGCGGCCAGCGTGGCGGCTCGAAGCGCTGCAGCGGCGTGGTGTCTTTATAGATGGGCGCGCGGCGCACCCACCAGACCATGCTGAGTAGCATGAACGCCATGCCCATTGCTGTGGCCCAGCCACAACCGACGGCGCCCAGAGCCGGCAGGCCGAGCTTGCCGTAGATCAGCACGTAGTTGAACGGGATGTTCACCAGCAGGCCGAGCAGGCCGATGACCATGCTTGGGCGCGTACGGCCAAGGCCGTCGCTGTAGCAGCGCAACACATGAAACAGCGCCACGCAGGGAAAGCCGAACGCCACACCACGCAGGTAGCCCATGGCCGGTTCGATCAGCGCCGGGTCGACGTTCATCAGGTGCAGCACGAACTCGGCATTCCACAGCGCCGCGCCTGCCAGGCTGCCGACCACCAGCGCCAGCCACAAGGCCTGGCGTACCAGTGGGCCGATTTCCGCACGCTGCCCGGCGCCGAAGCGCTGCGCTACTTTGGGTGTGGTCGCCAGCAGGATGCCGGTCATCAGCAAAAACACCGGCACCCAGATCGAGTTCCCCAGCGCTACGGCGGCAAGCGCCTGCGCGCTGAAACGGCCGGACATCACCGTGTCGACGAAGCCGATCGCGGTGTAGGCCAGTTGCGCAATGATGATCGGGGTGGCCAGAGCCAGCAGAGCGCGCAATTCGGTGCGCACGCGCTGTAGGCGAGAGAGGGCAGGCATGATGGTTCCGCCGGGCGTGGAAAACCGCACAGTCTACGCGCTGACGGATCGGTCAGGAAAGGCGCCAGGCAGTGCATGCGGTTAGAATGGGCGTCTGATTGTGGAGATCACCATGCGAATAGTCGCTGACGAGAATATTCCCCTGCTCGATGAGTTTTTCGCCGGCTTTGGCGAGATTCGCCGGCTGCCAGGCCGGGCCATCGACCGCGCTGCGCTCGGCGATGCGGAGCTGCTGCTGGTGCGCTCGGTAACGAGGGTTGATCGGGCACTGCTGGAAGGCAGCCGGATTGGTTTTGTGGGCACCTGCACGATCGGCACCGACCATCTGGACGTCGATTACCTTGCCGAGGCCGGTGTCCCCTGGAGCAGCGCGCCGGGCTGCAATGCCCGCGGCGTGGTGGACTATGTGCTGGGCAGTCTGCTGGTGCTTGCCGAGCGCCTTGGCGTTGAATTGCCGCAACGCACGTATGGAGTGGTCGGTGCCGGCCAAGTGGGCGAGCGATTGGTTGGCGTGTTGCGTGGCCTGGGCTGGCGCGTGCTGGTCTGTGATCCTCCACGCCAGCGCGCCGAAGGCGGTGAGTACGTCGATCTCCACCAGATTATCGAGCAGTGTGACGTAATCAGCCTGCACACACCGCTGCTGCGCGACGGCGAATTGGCCACCCGGCACCTGATCGATGCTCAGCGCCTCAAGCAGCTGCGTCCTGGCGCCTGGCTGATTAATGCCAGCCGCGGCGAAGTGATTGATACCGACGCCTTGCGCGAGCATCTGCAGCAAGGTGCCGACCTGCATGTGGTGCTGGACGTCTGGGAAGGCGAGCCGCTGGTTGATCCTGCCCTGGCTGCGCTTTGCCATATCGCCACGCCGCACATCGCTGGCTACAGCCTGGATGGCAAGCTGCGCGGCACGGCGCAGATCTACCAGGCTTTCTGCAGGCACCGCGGCATCACCCCGACGTTACAACTGGAGTCGTTCACCCCGGAGCGCTGGTTGCCGCGCCTGAGCATCAAGGCTGGCAGTGATCCAGCCTGGGTCCTGGCCACCCTGTGCCGGGCGGTTTATGACCCGCGGCGCGACGACAGCGATCTGCGTCGCGGTCTGGGCGGCGATGTGCAGGCGCGCAAGAGTAATTTCGATCTGCTGCGCAAGCGTTATCCAATGCGCCGGGAAGTGCAGGGGCTGGAGGTTGAGCTGATAGGCGAGGATGCACACTTGCGGACGCTGATCACGGCGCTGGGTGCACGCGTAATCAGCGGGTCATAGCGAGGAACGGCTGAGACTATTCAGGCGCGCTGTCTTTCGGCGGCTCGACCAGCTCTTTCTCCAGCTCACTGCAGGCATTCTGAATCATTCCCTCGGTGATCGGTATTTCGCGGCCGCTTGGGTCAATCACCGCACCGTGGGCAATCTCCGTTTCGGTGCTGGGCTGATCGGTGGCTCGTTGGTCAGGGCTGCTCATGGCTGTTTCCTCGTCAGGTTTATGCAGGTCTACCGAATCGGGTGGTGCCGCGCGACACCAGTATGGAACGACGTTGGGGCACTGCGGTAGGGCTTCAAGCGCTTATCGTGTAACTGTTGCAAAAAAAATCCTGTGCAGGTCCCTGGCCGACCAGCGGCGGTGATAGGCGAAGCGCACAGAAACGAAAAAGCCCCGCGCCTGTTGGGCTGCGGGGCTTTTTGTTGGAGCAGGAACTACGCGTGGTGGTAGTTGATCACGCTGTCCTGTTCCTTGAGCATCTTGCGCATTTCAGCCGGGATATTGCCGGCTCTGACAGCGAGCTCCAGGCGGATATCTTCGAGGCTTTGCGCGAAGGCATTCGAATCGTTGAGCTGCAGCTTCTGCAGAACCCGGCTGTAGGCGGTGGTATCGGCTTCATCGATCAGAGAAAGGACGATGCTGCCATCCGGGCGAGGCCGACTGAAGGTGGCGCGTAGGGGGGCGAATAGCTGGTCGACAAGTTGTCGATTACTATTTTCCATTGACGAACTCCAGTTGAAGTATGAATACCTATGAGTAACTGGGATTCATTTAGTTCGACGATGGCTGCTATTTCGCGCCCCAAAAGCTGATTTTATTTACACGCAGCGCTGATGATCAGCGACGCAGTGCCTGACGGGTACGCTCGATCACGCCCTTGAGGGAATCATCACTGTACTGGCCGGGATACAGGCGCTGAGTATGCTGCGCGACACCGGTGTGGTCGACCACGGTGAAGCTGAAGCTGCCTTTGCGAGCTGCGAGGATGTGGCAGGCCAGCGGCGCGAATGCGTTGGACAGGGTGTGGATAGCGGTCTGAATTTGTTGATTGGTATTCATATTCGGGTGTTTCCTGATACTACGGGCGCATGATCGCGCCATATAAAGAGGGCTCCGGGCATTGGCAGGGCCAACGGGATTGATAATCGGAGCGGACTGCGCGCTTTTAAGTTCCACCTATATAGATGAGGTGGAAACTAGAGCGGGTCTGTACTTCGGAAGGCTGGCGAAGGTCGACGCGTGAGCGGGACGGCCAGATCAGTCAGCGGAGGGGGTCTTGGCGAGTAAGCGTGCATCGTTTGGATGCCGATTGCCAGGAAACCATCAGGAAGGCCATAAGGCCGAATGACTTGCAGCGTGGTACGAACGGGACGGACTATACGCTGCTGTATAAAATTTAGCCAGCTCGGATCGTGATCTTTTTACGTCCGCTGATCGGCGTCGCACTGCCAGGCCGATTTGAGCTAGCATTAGCCCTCTTTTGCTTTCCTCTGGCGACGGTTTTCAATGAGTTATCAGGTTCTTGCACGCAAATGGCGCCCGCGTTCGTTTCGCGAAATGGTCGGGCAGACCCATGTGCTGAAAGCGCTGATCAATGCTCTCGACAGCCAGCGCCTGCACCACGCCTACCTGTTTACCGGTACCCGCGGTGTGGGCAAAACCACCATCGCGCGGATCATCGCCAAGTGCCTGAACTGCGAAACCGGCATCAGCTCCACACCCTGCGGCACCTGTTCGGTGTGTCGGGAGATCGACGAGGGTCGTTTCGTCGACCTCATCGAAGTGGATGCTGCCAGCCGTACCAAGGTGGAGGATACCCGCGAGCTGCTCGATAACGTGCAGTACTCGCCGAGCCGCGGGCGCTTCAAGGTTTACCTGATCGACGAAGTGCACATGCTCTCCACCAGCTCCTTCAACGCGTTGCTGAAAACGCTCGAAGAGCCGCCGCCCCACGTCAAATTCCTGCTCGCCACTACCGATCCGCAGAAACTGCCGGTCACCGTGCTGTCGCGTTGCCTGCAGTTCTCGCTGAAAAATATGCCGCCGGAGCGCGTGGTCGAGCATCTGACCCACGTACTGGGCGCGGAAAACATCCCGTTCGAAGACGACGCGCTGTGGTTGCTCGGCCGCGCTGCCGACGGTTCCATGCGCGACGCCATGAGCCTGACCGACCAGGCCATCGCCTTTGGTGAGGGCAAGGTGCTCGCCGCCGATGTGCGCGCCATGCTCGGCACACTGGATCATGGCCAGGTATACGGCGTGTTGCATGCGCTGATTGAAGGTGACGCGCGTGGTTTGATCGAGGCCGTGCGGCAACTTGCCGAGCAAGGGCCGGACTGGAGCGGTGTGCTGGCAGAAATGCTCAACGTACTGCACCGCGTGGCGATTGCCCAGGCGCTGCCAGACGCTGTGGACAATGGCCAGGGCGACCGCGACCGGGTGCTTGCGCTTGCCGAGGCATTGCCGGCTGAGGACGTACAGTTCTATTACCAGATGGGTCTGATTGGTCGTCGTGACCTGCCATTGGCGCCGGACCCGCGGGGCGGCTTCGAGATGGTGCTGTTGCGCATGCTGGCGTTCAGGCCGGCAGGCGAGGCCGCTGCGCCGAGGGTGGCGCTAAAGCCACTGGGGATCAGCCAGGCCAAGGCTGATCCCCGGACAACACCGGTGGCCGACGCAGCGCCTGCTGCGTCGCCAGCTGTTGTCACGGCCCAGCCTGCAGTCGCATCCACACAGCCTGCGCCAGTCGCTGCAGCGCCTGCGCCCGCGCAGCCGATGGTGGCGCCTGCAGCAATCTCTCCCGTGGCAACTGCCCCAGCGGTAACGCCGCCCTGGGAAGAGGCGCCGGTCGAAAGCAACGCCGTCGAGGCCACGCAGGCCGAGCCTGCAGCGCCTGTGAGCGAGGCGCCTCAGCCTGCGGTCGCGGTTCAGGCGCCGTCGGAGCCGAATACGCCAGTGCCGCCCAGCGCTGCAGAGCATGAGCCGGAAGCTGCATTGCCGGCCCCAGAGCTGGCCGACGTTCCGGTTATTGATAGCAGCGACCTGAACCCGCCCGACAGCGATGACGAGCCGCCACCTGGCGACTACGACTATGTGGCGATGGACGCCGAGAACCTCGATTACGATTTCGAGCACGCGCTTGCCGATGACCAGCAGGAAGTCGAGCCCGAGCCTGCTTCGTTGCCGGCCACCGGCCTGGCGGCAGAATGGCTCGAGCTGTTCCCCAAGCTAGGGCTCGGCGGCATGACCGGCAGCATCGCCGCCAACTGCTCGTTGATCGCGGTTGATGGCGACAAATGGGTGCTGCACCTCGACCCGGCCCACAGTGCGCTGTTCAACGCCACTCAGCAGCGTCGTCTTAACGATGCGCTGAACGCCTATCATGGCCGCGAGCTGCAGCTGGATATCGCGCTCATCAAGCCCGAGCAAGAGACGCCGGCCCAGGCTGCTGCGCGCAAACGGGCCAATCGTCAGCGCGAGGCTGAAGCATCGATCCAGAGCGATCCATTGATTCAACAGATGATTTCCCAGTTCGCCGCCTCTGTGCGTGCGGGCAGCATTGAACCCGTCGACACCGTCGTTAATCCCTGACTACCGAGGACAACATCATGATGAAAGGTGGCATGGCCGGCCTGATGAAGCAGGCGCAGCAGATGCAGGAAAAAATGCAGAAGATGCAGGAAGAGTTGGCTAACGCCGAAGTCACCGGTCAATCCGGCGCCGGTCTGGTCAGCGTGGTGATGACCGGTCGTCATGACGTCAAGCGCGTCAGCCTCGACGACAGCCTGATGCAGGAAGACAAGGAAATCCTTGAAGACCTCATCGCCGCGGCCGTCAACGACGCCGTGCGCAAGATCGAAGCCAACAGCCAGGACAAGATGTCCGGCATGACCTCTGGCATGCAACTGCCGCCCGGCTTCAAGATGCCGTTCTAAAACCACTTCCTTTTGGGAGCGGGCCATGCGCGCGATTCGCGGGTATGGCCCGCTCCGTAGGATGGGTCGGGCCGCGTAGGTGAAACCCATCAATCGTCGATGGGTTTCACCCATCCTACGGCCTGTTTCACCTTCCCGCTTTACCCTCTTCGAGCACTCGCACCATGAGTTTCAGCCCCCTGATCCGCCAACTGATCGATTCCTTGCGCATCCTGCCTGGCGTTGGCCAGAAGACTGCCCAGCGCATGGCCCTGCAGTTGCTTGAGCGCGACCGCAGCGGCGCCACGCGCCTGGCCCAGGCCCTGAGCCAGGCCATGGAAGGTGTTGGTTACTGCAAGTCGTGCCGCAGCCTGAGCGAGGACGAGCTGTGCCAGATCTGCCTCGACCCGCGTCGCGACGACAGTCTGCTGTGCGTGGTCGAGGGGCCGATGGATGTGTTCGCCGTGGAGCACACCGGTTTTCGTGGGCGCTACTTCGTGCTCAAGGGTCACCTGTCACCGCTTGATGGTCTGGGGCCGGAGGCTATCGGCATTCCCGAGCTGATGGCGCGTATCGAGGCAGGCCAGTTCAGCGAAGTGATCCTGGCCACCAACCCGACCGTGGAGGGCGAAGCGACCGCCCACTACATTGCCCAACTGCTGGCCGGAAAAGGCCTGATCGCCTCGCGCATCGCCCATGGCATGCCGCTTGGTGGTGAGTTGGAACTGGTGGACGGCGGCACCCTGGCTCACGCCCTGGCAGGGCGTCGCCCGATCTCCGCCTAGACGCTTGCGCGCGTAGCCGGGTCGAGTGCAACGACCTCGCACAAAGGCAGAAGAAAACGCGTCTCTGACTTCGGTCAGTGGCGCGTTTTTCGTTGCTGCGCTCAGCCGGCGTTGCGTAACCGCAGCATGTCGCGCAGCGGCGGGGCGCCGAACAGGCGGCTGTATTCGCGGCTGAACTGCGACGGGCTTTCGTAGCCGACGCGGAAGCTGGCTGATGCTGCCTCCAGGCATTCGCTGAACATCAGCCGGCGGGCTTCCTGCAGACGCAGTTGCTTCTGGTACTGCAACGGGCTCAGGGCGGTGACCGCTTTGAAGCGGTGGTGCAGGGTCGAGGCGCTCAGGTTGACCTCGCGGGCCAGTTCTTCGATGCGCAGCGGTTTGTCGTAATGCTGGTTGATCCACTCGATGGCGCGGGCGATGCGATGGCTCTGGCTGTCGGCCATCACCAACTCGCGCAGGCGCTGGCCTTGGGGGCTGCGCAGTAGGCGATAGAAGATCTCGCGTTGTGCCAGGGGCGCCAGCATGGCAGCGTCGCGTGGCGTATCGAGCAGGCGCAGCAGGCGTATCACCGCATCCAGCATCGCCGGGTCCAGCCGGTCGACGAACAGCGCGCGATTGGGGCCTGGGTCAGGCAGGCCAATCGGGCCAGCGTCGGCGAGCAGGCTGCTGATCATCGCCGGATCGATATCCAGTTTCAGGCTGAGGTAGGGCGATTCGGGTGTTGCCTCGATCACTTGGCCGGTAACGGGGAGGGTGACGGAGGCCACCAGGTAATTGAGAGGATCGTAAAAGTATTGCTCGGCGCCCAGACGGACCTCTTTGCGGCCTTGGGCAATGATGCACAGACAAGGGCGATACAGGGTCGGCATTGGCAGGCTTGGTGCCGTCGTGCAGGCCAGGGCCAACCCCTCTATCTGGGTGTCGTGCATGCCTTCTGCGGGAACATTACGTTTTATAAGGCTGGCGAGTTCGCTTTGCTGCACGGCCAGTTCATCGATGGGATCGAGTTGCATCATCGGGGCGCTCCTGAGTCTCGGCGCAGACTATCCGGGATTTGCCCAAACGTCCCGCGCGACAACAGCGCTTCGCAGGAATGGGCAAGCATGTGAGAGTAATAGGCAATTCATGATCACTTGGCCAGCATCCATGGGGCACGACAGAGTTGGTTAACACGTAGCTTTGCAGAATCAGGCAATAATCCTCCAGCAATCGACTAACGAAAAATCCTTCAACTGCCTACTCTCTGGAGTCACCGCGGCGCAGTGAGCCGCACTCACCAGAGGATCGTGTCATGTCCAATATCCAAGAAAAAGTTGTACTGATCACTGGCGCCAGCAGCGGTATCGGCGAAGGCTGCGCGCGGTTGCTGGCAGAGAAGGGCGCCCGGGTCGTGCTAGGCGCACGGCGTGTCGAGCGGCTCCAGCAACTGGTAAAAGAAATCCAGGCTGCTGGCGGCAAAGCCATCGCTCGCCGACTGGATGTCACTGACGCAGCCGATGTGCAGGCTTTCGTCGATGCTGCCATGACCAAATACGGCCGCGTCGACGTGCTGCTCAACAACGCTGGGGTGATGCCGCTGTCGATGATCGAAGCGCTCAAGCTCGACGAGTGGAACCAGATGATCGACGTCAATATCCGCGGTGTGCTGCATGGCATCGCTGCGGCCCTGCCGATCATGCAGAAGCAACGCAGCGGCCAGATCATCAACGTGGCGTCTATCGGTGCCTATCGGGTATCGCCGACGGCAGCGGTCTATTGCGCCACCAAATATGCAGTGCGGGCGATCAGTGACGGTTTGCGCCAGGAAGTCGGCGGGGATATTCGCGTCACCCTGGTATCGCCCGGCGTGGTCGAGTCCGAGCTGGCGGAAACCATCTCTGATGAAGGTGCGCGCGAGGCCATGCGCGAGTTTCGCAAGGTTGCCATCAGCCCGGAAGCAATCGCCCGAGCTGTGGCCTATGCCATCGAGCAGCCGGCGGATGTCGATGTCAGCGAGCTGGTGATTCGTCCCACCGCAAGCATCCATTGAGCCGAGGAGCGCTGATCATGAACAATTCATGGTTCACCCTGCCAACATTGCTGCTGGCAATTGCCGTAGTGCCTGCCGAAGCAACCCAGGACGAGCGCCGTGTGCGAGGCGAAAAGGTCATCGAGACGCTCGCCGGCACAGGCGGCCAGCCGGTGCTGCAGCAAATGCACAAGGATTTTCCGTTTCTCGCTGGCGCCATCACCGACTACGCGTTGGGTGATGTTTGGGGTCGCGAGGTGCTCGACCATCGCACCCGCCAGCTCGCTACCGTGTCGGCGTTCGCGGCTCAGGGCAACCTGCCGCAGATGAAAATCCACGCCGGCTACGCACTGAGACTGGGCGTCACGGCCGATGAGCTCAAGGAAATCATCTACCTGACCACCGTCACGGCCGGTTTTCCTCGTGCCATCGATGCGGCGCAAGCACTGCGTGAGGTGCTCGCCAGTGCCGATGCCTCGCCGCCGTGATGATCATGAAAGGAGATACGCAGATGCAGACCCATATCACCGTTCTTGACGCTCCACCTGGTCGCAGTGAAGAGCTGGGCGGGTATTTGCGCGATCTGCTGGAACCGATGCGTGGCCTGGAAGGTTGCCTGGCGTTCGAGCTGCAGCGCGACCGGGATCATTGGCAGCTATCTGGTCGTTGGCGCAAGCCCAGTGATCTGGATCGTTACTTTCGCGCGCCGCTGCTTCAGGAGGTACTGGACAGCGCCTGGCGTAACGGCGTCATCCAGCACCTGCAAAGCCGTGCCGCTTGAGCCGCAACGCAAACGCCCCGGAAGAGTCCGGGGCGTTTGCGTTTCAGCGCGAGACGATCACTCGACCAGCGTCAGGGTCACGTCAATATTCCCGCGCGTGGCGTTGGAGTAAGGGCAGACGATGTGCGCCTTGTCGATCAGCGCCTGTGCTTCTTCACGGTCCAGGCCTGGCAGGGTGATCTTCAGTTCCACTTCGATAGCGAAACCGGTGGGCACGGCGCCGATGCCGACGATGCCTTCGATCCAGCTGTCCGGCGATACCTTGTGCTTGTCACGGGCGCCGACAAATTTGATCGCACCCAGAAAGCAGGCCGAGTAGCCCGCAGCGAACAGTTGCTCCGGGTTGGTGCCCTGGCCGCCAGCGCCACCGAGTTCCTTGGGCGTGGTCAGCGCAACGTCGAGTACGCCGTCAGAGGAAATGGCACGGCCTTCACGGCCCCCAGTGGCTTCAGCGTAGGCGCGGTAGGCAACGGTTTCGATAGACATGATGGATCCTCGCTCAGGAAATGTAATTCGCATTAAAATTTAGTGCGCAAACTAGTTGCTTGATGCGAACTCTAGTCGTGATTTATTTAGTGCGCAAGGTATTTTCGATATTTCGTCTGTTAGCGCTTCAGCGGCTATCACCGTAGAGCCAGGAGCAGGCGTGAGTATCAGAGAAGGGGTTACAGCCTGGCTCAGCCATTCACTGCGTTGGTATCAGAGGCTGTCATGAAGCTGCTTGCGCAGCGCAGTGAGTTCCGCAGTGAGCGCGGAGAGGCGTTTGGCGGTTTGTGCGCTGGCGTTGATGATGCAGCCTGGAATCTGCCGTGCCTGTTCACGCAGCGCCCGGCCTTTGTCGGTCAGTTGCAGGTGCACCACCCGTTCATCGCTGCTGCTGCGGGTGCGATTGAGCAGGCCTTCGGCTTCGAGGCGCTTGAGCAGCGGGGTCAGCGAGCCCGGGTCGGTCAGCAGCCGCGCGCTGATATCACCCACGGTGATGCCATCGCGCTCCCAGAGCACCAGCATCGCCAAATACTGCGGATAGGTCAGGCCGAGCTTTTTGAGCAGTGGCTTGTAGACCTTGGTCATCATCAGCGAGGTCGAGTGCAGGGCAAAGCACACCTGATTGTCGAGCAGTAGGTCGGCGCAGGTGTCGTCGGTGGTCATGAAAACTCCGAAATCAGGGCAGGGCAGAGAGCAATTTATCGGGCCATCCATGTCGATACTAGCGCAAGCCCGCATGGGACTGCTTGCTGGCCAGTAAAGGAGGTTTGGCACTCGTCAGCGTGGCTGTCGATTATATGATCTTGTGCAGCGCCGTGGCCTGCCTTCATGCCTACAATGCCGCTTCGCCGCTTTCGACTTTCTGCGGGCAGGCGACCCGATCTGCTTTCTCTGGAGTGAACGCCATGAAAACCCTGATGGCCGGCGTGCTGGCCGTGCTGATGCTGGCCGGCTGCGGCAGCCACAACACCTCGTCGATAGCGCAGGCGCCGGTCGGCGGTAAGGTCAATCCGACGCGCTTTCTGGTGATCCCGGCTGACGCCGACGTTGAAGCGGCGAAAAATAGCCTGTTCTCCGCGGTGGAGCAGGACGGCGTGACGTTCGACGCGTTGTTCGGCACCGCTGCCAGCCCCGCCGGCGATGACCTGGCGGTATGCGGCCACGCCAGCCGCGACGCTCAGGATCGCGCCCTGTATTTCGCTTACTACAACGGTGAACTGCTGCTGTGGGATGAAACCGCGCCACACGGCTCCAGCACCGAAAACCAGTTTTTGGCGATGATCTGCTCTTACCGCTGAATATTTCGGCCCGCTGGCGCAGCGCAGCTAGCTGATATCCGGGCGGTCAGCCATTTCCCAATAGACGCTGCGGGGCCGGCAGGCGTTTCAGCGTGG
Organism: Phytopseudomonas seleniipraecipitans; assembly: GCF_900102335.1. Classification (GTDB taxonomy): domain Bacteria; phylum Pseudomonadota; class Gammaproteobacteria; order Pseudomonadales; family Pseudomonadaceae; genus Aquipseudomonas; species Aquipseudomonas seleniipraecipitans. The sequence goes on along the minus strand of NZ_FNBM01000009.1, from coordinate 208,465 downwards.
CGGCTGGCGTTCTGGACGCCATGCGGCGTTTTGCTGGGCAGATACCGGTGACGCCGCGAAACACTCCCAACGCCCCGGCGGCGATATCCACTAGGCCAAACATGCCGCGTACCGCCAGCCCCTTGCGTATCAGCAATACCCCGCCGGCGATGGAGATGACGCGCTCCACCGGTGCCAGGTTGATTGCGCTGTGCTGCTGGTTGCGTTCGCTCATGCCATTACTCCGCTCGAGAGGCTTATTTCAGGGCGCTGACCAGATCGGCCTTGCGCAGGGTCGAGTGCGCGCCGATTTCCCCGGCGCGCGAGGTTGATGAGTAGCTGCAACTGGCCCTTGCCATGCGTGGACGCTCAGTTTTAGCGCGCCGCGGCCTTACGTTTGGGCTGGGTTCAGTGCCGCATTTCACCGGCACCTTGCCAAGCGTGATGCAGCGCTGCGTTGCCAACCTGTGCAGCTGTGAAGCGCCGTGCTGTCGCGAGTTCCTGGCGGTGGATGAGTGGTCGTCTACCAATCGGTCCAATGGGTTGAACTCTGCCTAGGGTGGGGCACTCATTGCTAAGTGCTTTTGGGCAGGGCGCTGGCTCTGCAATGCGCCCGCCAGCCGCTGACTAATTTATGAGGAGATCGACGATGAAACGAGATTGGGAACTGATCCGTGAGCTGCTGCTGCAGATCGAGGCACTGGAAACCGGCCACCATTTCTACCCGCAGAGCGTCGGCCAGCATTGTGCCGAAGCGGTCAGCTATCATATTCATCTCATGTGCCAGGCCAATCTCATCGAATGTTCCCAGCACCATCCGTGGAACGGCGCACCTGTTGCCATCGCCAACGGCCTGACCTTGACCGGTCACGACCTGCTCGATGGCATTCGCGAAACGTCGCAGTGGCAAGCCAAGAAGGCATTTCTACAGGCGCGCTCCGGTGGCATCACCTATGAAGGATTGAAAAACGCGCCAACCGCCGACTCCATGCTATACGCCGCCAACAGCGGTGCCGAAGAGGGCCACAACGGGCACGTCTACAACTGATTCAGGGAGTAAACCTGTGATGGCCGAGGAAGCAGCGAAAGCAACAGACCCAGTCGAGACTTTCAAACAACTGATCCTGGCCAAGCTCAGGTATTCGGTCGGCAAGGATCCGGGTAACGCCTATGGTCACGATTGGTTCGAGGCCGTCGCGCTGGCGGCTCGCGACCACCTCATCGATCATTGGGAAGACGCTTCCTTGCAGGTCGACCGACAAAAGCAGAAGCGCGTCTATTACCTGTCACTGGAATTTTTGATCGGCCGCTTGCTGGTCGATAACCTCAGCAACCTCGGCCTGCTGGATACGGCCCGCGAGGCGCTGGCGCAGCTTGACGTGGACTTTGATCAGATCCGTAATCTCGAGCCGGATGCCGCGCTGGGCAATGGCGGCTTGGGCCGCCTGGCTGCATGCTTCATGGAAAGCATGGCGTCACTGAATATCGCTGCGCACGGCTACGGCATTCGCTACGAGCATGGCCTGTTTCGCCAGGTGGTGGTCGACGGTTGGCAGCAGGAACACACAGAAACCTGGCTGGACTTCGGCAACCCCTGGGAGTTTGAGCGGCCCGAGGTGAGCTACCGCGTCGGGTTCGGCGGTAGCGTCGCCAACCTTGCCGAGTCCAGCGAGGCACCGCGGCACGAATGGCTGCCTAACGAGCAGGTCCGTGCAATCGCCTATGACACGCCGGTAGTGGGCTGGCGCCATTCCAGCGTCAATACTCTGCGACTGTGGCGCGCCCGCGCCGAAGAAGACCTCAAACTGGAGCGATTCAATGCCGGAGACCATTTTGGCGCCGTTGCCGATGTGGTCCGGGCGGAGAGTATTTCCCGCGTGCTGTACCCCGCCGACAGCACCGAGGCCGGGCAGGAGTTGCGCTTGCGCCAGGAATTCTTCTTCGTCTCCGCGTCGCTGCAGGATCTGATCGCCCGGCACCTGGAGCTGAATCTCGACATTCATTCGCTGCCCGACCGCGTTGCCATCCAGCTCAACGACACCCACCCGGCCATCGCCGTGGCCGAGCTGATGCGTTTGCTGGTCGATGACTACCGTCTGGAATGGGCCGAGGCGTGGAAGCTGACCGTCGCCACGCTGTCTTACACCAATCACACCTTATTGCCCGAGGCGCTCGAGTCCTGGCCGGTGTCGTTGATGGAACGCCTGTTGCCGCGGCACATGCAGATCATCTACCTGATCAACTCGTACCACATCGATTCGCTGCGGGCCAAAGACATCCATGACTTCGAACTGCTGCGCTCCATTTCGCTGATCGATGAAGACCACGGTCGCCGCGTGCGCATGGGCAACCTGGCGTTTCTCGGCTCGCACAGCATCAATGGCGTGTCGGCGTTGCATACCAACCTGATGCGCAAGAGCGTGTTCAGCGATTTCCATCGCCTATATCCGGAGCGCATCAATAACAAGACCAACGGCGTGACCTTCCGCCGCTGGCTGTATCAGTCCAACCCACAGCTGACCGAGTTGCTGGTCAGTGCGGTCGGTGAGGAGCTGCTCGATTCACCGGAAACCACACTGCGCAAGCTCGAACCGTTTGCTGCCAAATCGTCTTTCCGCAAGCAGTTCGCGGCACAGCGCCAGCATGCCAAGCGTGAACTCGCTGAGCTGATTCGCGAGCGCATGGGCATCAGCCTGGATACGCAGGCGATTTTCGATGTACAGGTCAAACGCATCCACGAATACAAGCGTCAGTTGCTCAACCTGCTGCATACCGTGGCGCTGTACCAAGCGATGCGTAACGACCCGGCTACCGACTGGGCGCCGCGGGTGAAGATTTTCGCGGGCAAGGCGGCTGCCAGTTACCACCAGGCCAAGCTGATCATCAAGTTGGCCAATGACATCAGCCGCACCATCAACGTCGATCCGACGCTGCGTGGCATGCTCAAAGTGGTGTTCATCCCCAACTACAACGTCAGCCTCGCCGAGGTGATCATCCCGGCGGCGGATCTCTCCGAGCAGATTTCCACGGCAGGGCTGGAGGCCTCGGGCACCAGCAATATGAAGTTCGCCCTCAACGGTGCGCTGACCATCGGCACGCTGGACGGCGCGAATGTGGAGATGTCCGAGCAGATCGGCCGCGAGAACATGTTCATCTTTGGTATGACTGCTCAACAGGTGGCTGCGCGTTCGCGTCGGGACCTGAACATGCATGCCGAGGTGGCCGCGTCCGAGCGTCTGGCCGGTGCCTTGGAGGCGATTCGTTCCGGGGTGTTTTCGCCGGATGATCCGGGCCGTTATGTTGGCCTGATCGACGGCCTGCTGGCCCACGACCGTTTCCTGGTCTGCGCCGACTTCCAAGCTTACTGGGATGCGCAGCGCAAGGTCGACATGCTGTGGCGTACGCCGGATCGCTGGTGGCAAGCTGCGGTTCTCAACACCGCGCGCACGGGCTGGTTCTCGTCGGACCGCACCATTCGCGAATATGCCAAGGACATCTGGAAAGTGGCCGGCATTGATGACTGAGTGATGCAATCAGAAAACGCCCGTACTCGGTACCGAGACGGGCGTTTTTTTATGGGCTGGTGTTTTTGCGCAGGTGCCAGACGCTGATGCAGCAGTTCAGGTCCGCGCCCGGTCTCAGGCGTTCAACGCGTGCTGGTGCTGCTGATAAGTGCGGTAGGCACGTTCACGCAGGCGCGCACGGCGTGGCGCATGCTGACGGCGCCAGGCGGGCGTGCTGGGGGAGGTCGGCAACGGTGGAAACTCCTCGGCCAGCTGGGCTTCGAGCTGATAGCGGTTGACCAGACGCAGCATGCCCCAGAGCATGGCGGCAGACAGCATCAGCCAACCGGAAATCATCAACAGGATATAGCTTTCAGGACTCATGGGGCCTCCTCGGCCTGCGGGCGAGCGTCGACGCGTATGCGTTGTTTGGCGCTCGTTCCCGGCAGGCATTGGTCTATCACGCTGCAGGCGTAATGTTGCAGGGTGATGATTGCAGTAGGGTCATTGGTCTGGCTGTCGCTCGCCCGGTTGCCCGGCGCATCCACTAGCGTCCAGGCCAACGGGGATTTGTGCAGGCTGTGTTGCAGGTGCTCGATTTTCTCGGCTGGCAGCTGTGCGGCATCGTCCAGCCAGGCGTGGTCGCCGATCAGGATCAGGCGCTCCACGCGCGCGGTGGGCAGCCCTTCGAGTAATGCGATGATCGCGTCATAGGTGCGCTCGAAACCGTCGGCATCACACCCCGCGCGCAGCTGACGGCTGCTCAGCACGGCTATTACCGAGTCCACGCCAGCCACGCTGCGTGCGACGCTGGCAGCGTCGAATGGATTGCCACTCTTGGCGCTCAGGTTTGCACGAGCTGCGATATCGGTTGGGTCGTCGACAATAACGACCACCCGCAAGCCTTTATCCAGCAACGCCTCCAGCAGAGCATCGGTCATGCGATCCGGTGCACCGTACAGGGCGATTTTCTCGATCATTAGTGGCTCGTTCATGGTGTTCGCTCAGGTTTGCCGGACTTGCCCAGGTTCCTGGTCGGCTGCGTCGCCCAGTGGCTTTACCTCAATGTCGGTAATTTCATTAGGCAGATCGCTGCTGTGCAAAGACTCGATGTGGTAGCGAGCCTGCTCGGGCGTCAGCACCGGCGCGCCGGTCTGCACCTCGGTTGATTTCTTCTGCTTGCCGAGCCGGTAGCTGACGAGGAAGTAATGATTTTTCGACATCCGAACCTCTATTCGTCGGGCCTGTGGCGTGCGATGAAGTCACGTCGCCGGTATCTATCAAGACTGGGCGACCAGGCAGCACGTTCAGGTTTTTTGCCCAACGGTCAGCGCTTAAAAAGCCCAAACCTATGTGCCGATGGACGGTCAATAGCGGAGCGCTAGCAGCTGTTTGTCGTGCGATGCGCATCCGGGTCATCACCGTAGGCTGGGAGCGAACATCGTGAGTTTTTGGGAAGAGGTACTGGCCACGCTGGCCAACGAATTTTCCGATCTGAGTAGCCCCGAGCAATTCACTCAGGTCACGCTGCGTCTGCTGTTGGCTGCGTTGCTGGGAGGTTTGCTTGGGCTGGAGCGCGAGGCGCATGGCAAAGCCGCTGGTATCCGCACGCATATGCTGGTTGCGATGGGTTCTGCGCTATTTGTGCTGGTGCCTGCTCAGATGGGCGCTGAGAGCGACGCCATGAGCCGGGTCATTCAAGGGCTCGTGGCGGGTATCGGTTTTCTCTGCGCGGGGACCATCCTCAAGGGCGAATCGATGTCCGAGGTGAAGGGCCTTACCACGGCTGCCGGCATCTGGCTGACTGCAGCCATCGGCATCACCGTAGGCCTGGGGCGCGAGGCCACTGCGGTGCTGAGCACGCTGCTGGCATTCTTCATCTTCAACATCGTTCCGCACTTCAATCGGTGGATCGAGAAGCGTGCGCGCTGAAAACCCTGGAACACCTGGGCCAAGCCGTGCTCCTATCAGGTAGACCTGAAGCGGTAGGAAGTTCGCCATGTTCAGAAACTTCAAGGGATGCATTGCCTGGACGGACGCCATGAAGGACGGCCAGCACTATGTTGGCCTGATCGAATACCAGCCAAAATGCGCCGGCGCTGCGGTGCAGATGCTTTGGGTGGCTGCCCCCGGCTCGATCTGCGAAAGCGAGGCGGAGACAGCTGCTGACAATATGCTGCGGCAGATCCGTGACATCACCATCGACGGCAGCGTGATCTATCGCGACGGCGTAGCCCTTTAGCGGTTCTGCCGCTTGTTGATCTGTACTGCGCTGCTGCAGTGCGGCCTTATCTGCTTGTTCACCGCCCGCTGCCCTCCGGCGGATCACTGAAACTTTTATTTTCACCGCCCGGTCACCCGTAGACGTTCATCTCGCGGGGTTTCACACATGGCGCGTGCAATCTGGAAAGGGGCGATCAGCTTCGGGCTGGTCCATATTCCTGTTTCGCTGGTATCGGCCACTTCATCGCAGGGCATCGACTTCGACTGGCTCGACTCACGCAGCATGGAGCCGGTCGGCTACAAGCGTGTCAACAAGGCCACCGGCAAGGAAGTCGACAAGGAGCACATCGCCAAGGGCGTGCAGGTCGAGAAGGGCCGCTACGTGATCATCAGCGAGGACGAGATTCGCGCTGCTCACCCCGAATCCACCCAGACCATCGATATCTTCGGCTTCATCGATGCCGAGGCGATTCCCCTGCAACACATCGAGCGCCCCTATTACCTGGCGCCGGACAAGCGCGGCGAGAAGGTTTATGCGCTGTTGCAGCAGACCCTCAAGGACACCGGCAAGGTGGCGTTGGCGCACGTCGTGCTGCACGTCAAACAGCACCTCGCGGCGCTGATGGTCGTTGACTCGGCGTTGCTGCTGGTGATGCTGCGCTGGCCCGACGAGGTGCGGGATATCGAGGCACTGGAGTTGAGCGAGGCGGTGACCGGTGCCAAGTTGAGCAAGGGCGAGCGCGACATGGCCAAGCGGCTGGTGCGCGACATGGCGGTCGACTGGGAGCCGGACGAGTACCAGGATACCTTTCGCGAAAAGATCATGGCGCTGGTCGAGAAGAAGGCCAAGGCCGGAAAAATCGAAGACGTGGAGGGCGGCGAGAGCAAACCGGCAAGCAAGAGCGCCGATGTCATCGACCTTACCGATCTGCTCAAGCGCAGCCTGGAGGGCAACTCTTCAAAGCCGGCGCGCAAGCGTTCGTCGAAGTGAGGTGAGTGGTCATGGCCAAGGCCCCCAGCGCATACAACCGCAAGCGCAATTTCGAGTCCACCAGCGAGCCGCGTGAGCCGGCGCGACGACCTCGCTCCAAGGCAGGTTCGTTGCGTTTCGTGGTGCAAAAGCATGACGCGCGTAATCTGCACTACGACTTCCGCCTGGAGCTGGAGGGCACGCTGAAAAGCTGGGCCGTGCCCAAAGGGCCGAGCCTCGACCCGTCGCAGAAGCGCCTTGCGGTGCATGTTGAAGACCATCCGCTGGACTATGCGACCTTCGAGGGCAGCATCGCCGAAGGCAATTATGGCGCGGGCGATGTAATCGTCTGGGATCAGGGCATTTGGCAACCGGACGGCGACCCCGTTGCGGGGTATCAGGCTGGCAAGCTCAAATTCGTGTTGATCGGCGAGAAGCTCAGCGGCGCCTGGACGCTGGTGCGCACGCGCTTGAAGGGCAGCGGCGATAAACAGCAGTGGTTGCTGATCAAGGAGCAGGACGACGTGGCGCGTCCGGCGGCCGAATACGACATCGTCAGCGAGTTGCCAGCCAGCGTGATCAGCGGCACCCTGGTTGGTGGTATGCAGAAGCCGGCCGCCAACCAGTCGCAACCCTCGGCCACCAAGAGCAAGCGCAAGGCTGCTTCGAAGCCGGCGACCCGGGCGAAGGCAGGCGGCAAGCACCAGGACGAGCCGATGCCGGATTTTCTCTCGCCGCAATTGGCAACCCTGGTCAGTGAGCCGCCGACCGGCGATTGGACGTATGAAGTCAAATACGATGGTTATCGCATTCTGACGCGCGTCACCGATGGTGAGGTGAAGCTGTTCAGCCGCAATGGCCATGACTGGACGCAGCGTCTGGCGCCCCAAGCCGCGGCGCTGGCCAAGCTCAAGCTTGGCGACAGCTGGCTGGATGGCGAAGCAGTGGTGCTCGACGAGCACGGCATGCCGGATTTTCAGGCTCTGCAGAATGCCTTCGACGAGCAGCGCAGTGCCGATGTGGTGTATTTCCTTTTCGATGCGCCCTGGCTCGACGGCCAGGACCAACGCAGCCTGCCGGTACAGGAACGGCGTGCCTTGTTGCAGAAGAAACTGCCGAAACGGCGCAGCCTGCTGCGCTTCTCAGAAGCGTTCAGCGTCGACCACCAAAGCGTACTCGACAGCGCCTGTGCGCTCGGCCTGGAGGGGGTGATCGGCAAGCGTGCGGGTAGCCCTTATCGCTCTGCGCGCAGCCCTGACTGGATCAAGCTCAAATGCCGCCAACGTCAGGAGTTCGTGGTGGTGGGCTTTACCAAGCCCCAGGGTAGCCGCTCAGGATTTGGCGCGTTGCTGCTGGCAGTCAATGATGCCGACGGCCTGCGCTATGCCGGGCGTGTGGGTACCGGCTTCAACCAAACGTTGTTGAGCAGCCTGCACGAACGTATGCAGGCGCTGGCCCGCAAGGATTCACCGCTGCATAAGCAACCGAGCGCGGCGCAGCGGCGGGGAGTGCAGTGGATCGAGCCGCAAATGGTGGTGGAGGTGGCCTTCGCCGGGTGGACCAACGATGGGCTGGTTCGCCAGGGTGCATTCGTTGGCGAGCGCAGCGACAAGCCGGTCGAACAGATCGTTCGCGAACACGCTGCCTCGGCAAAGGATCTCAAGGCGCCGCCAAAGCCTGCGGTTGCCAAGCCGCGTCGCCAGGGCAGAGAGACCATCGCCGAGGTGTCCGTCAGCCACCCGGAGCGGGTCATCGATTCACAGAGCGGCACCACCAAGGCCGACCTCGCCAGGTTTTACGCAGAGATCGCCGAGTGGCTGCTACCGGAAATACGTAAGCGCCCGGTGTCGTTGCTACGCGCGCCAAGCGGTGTGGGCGATGAGCAGTTCTTCCAGAAACATGCCGAGCGCCTGTCGATTCCCAATATCCGCCACCTCGACCCGGCGCTCGATCCTGGGCACGACCGGCTGATGGCGATCGATAGCGTGCCGGCACTGGTCGGCGCCGTGCAGATGGGCACCGTCGAGCTGCACACTTGGAACGCCGAATACGCCAGCCTCGAGCGACCGGATCGGCTGATCCTCGACCTTGATCCCGATCCAGCCTTGCCTTGGCGCGCTATCGCCGAAGCGACGCGGCTCAGTTTGTCAGTGCTCGACGAGTTGGGCCTTGAGGTCTTTCTCAAGACCAGTGGCGGTAGCGGCATGCACCTGGTGGTGCCGCTCGCACGACATGTTGACTGGGACACCTTGAAGGCATTTGGGAAAGCAGTTTCGCAATTCATGGCCAGTGAACTGCCGGACCGTTTCAGCGCCCGCATGGGGCCGAAGAACCGCATCGGCAAGGTCTATCTGGACTATCTGCGCAATGGGCGTGGCGCCAGCACGGTGGCCGCCTATTCGGTGCGGGCACGGCCCGGGCTGCCGGTTTCCGTGCCGATCCGCCGCGAGGAGCTGGCCCAGCTGCAACATTCAGCGCAGTGGCACATCGGCAACCTGCAACAGCGACTGGCGCAGTTGCAGGGCGACCCCTGGGAGGGCTATGCCAACCGGCAGCGAATCACTCGCGGCATGTGGAAAAAACTGGGGGTCGACGCGCCGTGATAGCTCGATGCCAGCTGCGTTGCAGCGCGTCAGCGGCACTTTGGAAACTCTGAACTTAGCTCAATCCGGCAGGTTCGGAGATAGACAGGTCGCGCTACCTCGCAACGGAGAATGACCCTGATCGTCGAGGCCTTTTGAACTCCAAAGGCGTTATGACGCAACAGCGTTACCGGCTGCAGTACACCGTGACCAATCCGCATTCAGGTACGCACTTTCGCGTACGGCCCATGGCGCATGCCATGGGGCAACAGCTTATACGCCTGCAAGGCGTGAGGAGCCCGTTTCGATGCCGTCTGCTCAACTGCAAACCCCTTATCTGCAAGAGCCTGTCCGTCTGAGTCATGGTCAGTTGTCACTTGAACAGGCGCTGGAGTTACCACGCCTGGCCATCGAAGAAGTGGAGCCGCAGGTCGAGCAGGGCCGTTTCGCAGTCAAGGCGATAGCCGGCGATGAGGTAACGGTCAGCGCGCTGATTTTTGCCGATGGTCACGACAAACTCGCGGGTGAAGTGCTGTGGCGAGATCAGGGCGCCGAGCACTGGCATCGTGAGCCATTGGAAGACATCGGCCACGATCGCTGGCAGGCAGTGATCACGCCGCAGAAAGTCGGTGAAGTCGAGTTTCTCATCGAGGCCTGGTGGGACATCTACGCCAGTTATTGCTATGAGCTGTCGAAAAAATTCGGCGCCGGGGTGACCATCAACCTGGAGCTGCAGGAGGGCGAAGCGCTGTTGCGCGAGGCTGCCGGGCGCGCCGAAGGCGATCTGGCCATGACGCTGCAGGCTGTGGTCGATGAGCTGGGCGAATTGCAGAGCCTCGACGAGCGCGTGGCATTGCTGCTGGCGCCCGATACTCAAGCTGCGGTACGTCGCGCTGAAGGGCACCCGCATCGCACTCGCAGCGCTGTCTACCTGCTCGATGTCGAGCGTCCGCTGGCGCGTTTCGCCAGTTGGTACGAACTCTTTCCCCGTTCCGAAACCGATGATCCCACTCGCCACGGTTCGCTGAGGGACGTGATCAAGCGCTTGCCGGCCATTCAGACGATGGGCTTCGACGTCCTCTATTTTCCGCCCATCCATCCCATCGGCACCACCCACCGCAAGGGCCGCAACAATTCGCTGACCGCCGGCCCGGAAGATCCCGGCAGCCCTTACGCGATCGGCAGCCACGAGGGCGGCCATGACGCGATTCACCCGCAACTCGGGACCCGCGAGGACTTTATCGCCCTGGTCGAGGCGGCGCGCGAACATGACCTGGAAATCGCCCTGGATTTCGCTATTCAGTGCTCGCCTGATCACCCGTGGCTGCAACAGCATCCCGGCTGGTTCAGCTGGCGCCCGGACGGCAGCATCCGCCATGCGGAAAACCCGCCGAAGAAGTATGAAGATATCGTCAACGTCGACTTTTACGCCCAGGACGCGATCCCCGAACTGTGGCTGGCGCTGCGTGACGTGGTACGCGGCTGGGTCGAACTGGGCGTGTACCAGTTCCGCGTCGACAACCCGCACACCAAGCCGCTGCCGTTCTGGGAATGGTTGATCGCCGATATCCGCAAGACGCACCCGCAGGTGATGTTTCTCGCCGAGGCTTTCACCCGTCCGGCGATGATGGCGCGCCTCGGCAAGCTCGGCTTTACCCAGAGCTACACCTACTTCACCTGGCGCAACACCAAGGCCGAGCTGGAGGCATACCTAACCGAGCTGAACGAAGCGCCGTGGCGCGATTGCTACCGGCCGAACTTCTTCGTCAACACGCCGGACATCAACCCGTACTTCCTGCACCACAACGGCCGTGCCGGGTTCCTCATTCGCGCGGCGCTGGCGACCATGGGCTCGGGCCTGTGGGGCATGTACTCGGGCTTCGAGATCTGCGAGTCGCTGCCGGTACCGGGCAAGGAGGAGTACCTGGATTCGGAGAAGTACGAGATCCGCGTTCGCGACTATCAGGCGCCAGGCAACATTGTCGCCGAGATCGCCCAACTCAACCGTATCCGCCGTCTCAACCCGGCCTTGCAGACGCATCTGGGCTTCAAGGCGTACACCTGCTGGAACGACAACATCCTGTATTTCGGCAAGCGCACTGCTGACCGCAAGAACTTCATCCTGGTTGCCATCAGCCTCGATCCGCACAACGCCCAGGAGGCCAACTTCGAATTGCCGCTGTGGGAGCTGGGCCTGGATGACAACGCCACCACCGAGGGCGAAGACCTGATGACCGGCCACACCTGGCAGTGGCACGGCAAGGTGCAATGGATGCGTATCGAGCCGTGGCATCAGCCGTTCGGTATCTGGCGTATTCGCGTGGCGAGCTGAGGGAGTCATTCAATGTCACGCAAAGCCGACGCCCGCCGCGGAGCGTTTCTCGACGACCCCCAGTGGTACAAGGACGCGATCATCTATCAGGTGCACGTGAAGTCTTTCTTCGACGCCAACAACGATGGCATCGGCGACTTTGCCGGACTGATCGCCAAGCTCGATTACATTGCTGATCTGGGCGTCAACACCTTGTGGCTGCTGCCGTTCTATCCGTCGCCGCGCCGCGATGATGGCTACGACATCTCCGAGTACCGCGGCGTGCACCCCGACTACGGCACGATGGGTGACGCTCGCCGGTTTATTGCTGAAGCGCACAAGCGCGGCCTGCGAGTGATCACCGAGCTGGTGATCAATCACACCTCGGATCAGCATCCCTGGTTCAAGCGTGCGCGTGCAGCGAAGCCCGGCAGCAAGGCGCGCGACTATTACGTGTGGTCCGATGATGATGGCAAGTACGACGGCACACGGATCATTTTTCTCGACACCGAGAAATCCAATTGGACCTGGGATGCAGAAGCGGGGCAGTACTACTGGCACCGCTTCTATTCACACCAGCCTGACCTGAATTTCGATAACCCGCAGGTGCTCAAGGAAGTGCTCGGGGTGATGCGTTTCTGGCTCGACATGGGCGTCGACGGTTTGCGCCTGGACGCCATTCCGTACCTGATCGAGCGCGACGGCACCAACAACGAAAACCTGCCGGAAACCCACGAGGTGCTGAAGAAGATTCGCGCCGAGCTGGACGCCAAGTACCCGGATCGCATGTTGCTTGCCGAGGCCAATCAGTGGCCCGAAGACACCCAGCTGTATTTTGGTGGCCAAGACGGCGGCCCCGGCGATGAATGCCACATGGCGTTTCACTTTCCGCTGATGCCGCGCATGTACATGGCTATCGCTCAGGAAGACCGCTTTCCGATCACCGACATCCTGCGCCAGACCCCGGAAATTCCGGATAACTGCCAGTGGGCGATCTTCCTGCGCAACCATGATGAACTGACCCTGGAAATGGTCACCGATCAGGAGCGCGACTACCTGTGGAATTACTACGCCGCGGATCGTCGCGCGCGCATCAACCTGGGTATTCGCCGTCGCCTGGCGCCACTGGTCGAGCGTGACCGGCGGCGTATCGAGTTGCTTAACAGCCTGCTGCTGTCCATGCCGGGCACACCGACGCTGTACTACGGCGACGAGATCGGTATGGGCGACAACATCTTTCTCGGTGACCGCGACGGTGTACGCACGCCGATGCAGTGGTCGCCCGACCGCAACGGTGGCTTCTCCCGCGCCGATCCGGCCAGCCTGGTGCTGCCGCCAGTGATGGACCCGCTGTATGGCTTCCAGAGCATCAACGTGGAAACCCAGTCGCGCGACCCGCATTCGCTGCTCAATTGGACCCGGCGCATGCTCACCATTCGCAAGCAGCACCGCGCTTTCGGCCGCGGCACCTTGAAGATGCTCAGACCGAGCAACCGCCGGGTGTTGGCCTATGTGCGCGAGGCCACTGATGCCGACGGCAATCCTGAACTGATTCTCTGCGTGGCCAACCTGTCGCGTTCTGCTCAGGCGGTCGAGCTGGAGTTGTCCGCGCATGAGGGCAAGGTGCCGGTGGAGATGGTCGGTGGCTCGTCCTTCCCGCCGATTGGCCAACTGAATTACCTGCTGACCTTGCCGCCCTATGGCTTTTACTGGTTTCTGCTCGCCGAGGAGGCGCAAATGCCCAGCTGGCACGTACCACCGGTCGAACGCATGCCGGAGCTGACCACTCTGGTGATCAAGAATGAACTGAGTGAGCTGCTGCAGCCCCCTGCACGCGGCATGCTTGAGCAGGAGTCGTTACCCGCGTATCTGCCCAAACGGCGCTGGTTCTCCGGGCAGGCCGAAGACCTGCGCGAGGTGAAGATGCTCTACGCGATTCCCTTTGGCGAGGCGGACGAACTGTTCGTGCTCAGCGAGGTGGAAGTCAGTCGCGCCAGCGGCGCCAGCGAGCACTATCAGGTGCCGCTAGGCTTCGTCGGCGAGCATGAGGCTGGTAGCAGCGTGCCCCAGCAGTTGGCCCTGGCGCGCTTGCGTCGCGGTCGCCAGGTTGGCCTGCTGACCGACGGCTTCACGCTCAACGGCTTCGTGCGTCACGTGATGCGCCATCTCGACACACGCAGCGTGCTCGATTGGCAGGGCAGTGAAATTCAGTTCGTGCCGACGCCGCGCCTCGAGGCACTGGGCGACCTCGGAGAGGCTGATATCCGCTTGATTTCTGCCGAGCAATCCAACAGCTCGGCGATCATCGGCGACCAGGCGGTGCTCAAGCTGGTGCGCCGCGTACTGCCCGGCATTCATCCTGAAGCCGAGGTGGGTGGTTATCTGACGGCGGCCGGCTTCGAACACATCGCACCGTTGCTGGGCGAAGTGCGCCGGGTCGACGAGCAGGGCGTGCCGCACACGCTGATGATCCTGCAGGGCTTTCTGAACAACCAGGGTGATGCCTGGCAGTGGACCCAGAACAACCTGGAACGCGCGATCCGCGACGAACTGGCCGGTGGCCTGTCGCAGCAGGAAAACCAATACACCGCCTTGGCTGAGCTGGAAACCTTCGCCGGTTTGCTGGGCCGCCGCCTGGGTGAAATGCATGTGGCCCTTGGGCAGGCCAGTGACAACCCCGACTTCGGCTACCACGAAACCACCGAAGCCGACGTGGCTGAATGGTCGAAAAGCATCGCCGCGCAGGTCAACGAAGCGCTGAATGTGATCGCCGAGGGCCGCGGGCATTTGCCGAGCGAGGCTGCCAATCAGGCTGACTGGCTCGCCGCCCGCCACGAGCAGATCATCGCTCTTGTCGACGACCTGGCGCGCCGCTCGGCGGGTGGCATCCGTATGCGCGTACACGGCGACTTGCACCTCGGCCAGGTATTGGTCGTGCAGGGCGACGCGTACCTGATCGACTTCGAGGGCGAGCCGACCCGCACGCTGGACGAGCGTCGGGCGTTCTACAGTCCGCTCAAGGATGTCGCCGGCATGTTGCGTTCCTTCGATTATGCCGCGGCCATGGCCATGCGCAATGCGCAGAGCGCCGACGTATCCAGCGAGGCCGAGCAGGCTCGCCATGACATTGCCGGGCTGTACCGCAGCCAGGCGCGAACTGCCTTCAACGAAGCCTATCGCCTGGCTGCCGCGAACCTGCCTCATGCCTGGCATGACCGTGAAGGTGAAGTGGCCGCTCTGGCGCTGTTCTGCATCGAGAAGGCGGCTTACGAAATTCTGTATGAAGCGCGCTATCGACCCGATTGGCTGGAGGTTCCAGTGCAAGGGCTGATAGAGCTGACCAAATATCTGTTGGGGAGCGGTAAACGATGAGCAATGGAGAAACCGATCGCCAAGTGGCGGGTATCGAGCGCGCCGCAATCGAGGCTCTGGTAAGGGCTGAGCATGGCGACCCGTTTTCGGTCCTGGGCCCGCACGCGCTGGCCCACGGCATAATCATTCGCGCCTACCTGCCTGGGGCGCTGGGTGTCGAGCTTATCCACTCGGTAAGCGGCGAGGTGCTCGGCGCCCTGGAGCAATCCAGTGTGCCGGGGCTGTTCAGCATCCGCGTCGAGCAGCGCGTGCCTTATCACTACCGTATCCACTGGAGCTCGGGTGTTCAGGAAACCGAAGACCCGTACGCCTTCGGCCAACTGCTCGGCGAGATGGATCTCTATCTGTTCGCCGAGGGCAATCACCGCGAATTGGGCAAGAGCCTGGGTGCGCAGCTGACCAGCCATGAAGGTGTCGAAGGTGTGCGCTTTTCCGTGTGGGCGCCGAATGCTCGGCGTGTGTCAGTCGTCGGGAGCTTCAACGGCTGGGACGGTCGCCGTCACCCGATGCGCTTGCGTCAGCCAAGCGGTGTCTGGGAATTGTTCATCCCGCGCCTCGGTGCCGGTGAAGTCTACAAGTACGAAATTCTCGGCCGCGACGGCATCCTGCCGCTCAAGGCTGACCCGATGGCATTGGCCACCGAACTACCGCCGGCGACCGGTTCGGTAGTGTCGGCGCCGCTGCAATTCGAGTGGCGCGATGACGACTGGATGCAGCGCCGTGAGGCGCAACAGGGCTACCAGGCACCCATGTCGATCTACGAAGTACACGCCGGGTCGTGGCGCCACGAAGCGGGTGAAGAAAGCCGCGTGCTCAGCTGGAAAGAGCTCGGCGAGCAGTTGATTCCCTATGTACAGCAACTGGGCTTTACCCATATCGAGCTGATGCCGATCATGGAGCACCCGTTTGGCGGCTCATGGGGCTATCAGCTGCTGTCGCAATTCGCGCCTACCGCGCGCTATGGCAGCCCGGCTGATTTCGCGGCGTTCGTCGATGCCTGTCACCAGGCCGGCATTGGCGTGATTCTCGATTGGGTCCCTGCGCATTTCCCTACCGATGCCCATGGCCTTGGCCAGTTCGACGGTACGGCTCTGTACGAATACGCGCACCCCTTCGAGGGCTTCCACCAGGACTGGGACACGTTCATCTACAACCTCGGTCGCAATGAAGTGCACGGCTTCATGCTGGCGTCGGCGCTGCATTGGCTGCGTGCCTATCACATCGACGGCCTGCGCGTAGATGCGGTGGCTTCGATGCTCTACCGCGACTATTCGCGCAAGGATGGCGAGTGGATTCCCAATCGCCATGGCGGCCGCGAAAACCTGGAAAGCATCGATTTTCTACGTCACCTCAACGACGTGGTCACCCAGGAAGTGCCTGGCGCGCTGGTGATCGCCGAAGAGTCGACAGCCTGGCCAGGTGTCAGCCGACCGACTCAGGAAGGTGGCCTGGGCTTCGCCTACAAGTGGAACATGGGCTGGATGCACGACAGCCTCAAGTATGTCGCGGAAGACCCGCTGCACCGTCGCCATCATCACCATCAGATGACCTTCGGCCTGCTGTATGCATTTTCCGAGCATTTCGTGCTGCCGATTTCCCACGATGAAGTGGTACACGGCAAGCGCTCGTTGCTGGACAAAATGCCGGGTGATCGCTGGCAGAAGTTCGCCAACCTGCGCCTGTACCTGAGCTTCATGTGGAGCCATCCCGGTAAGAAGCTGCTGTTCATGGGCTGCGAGTTTGGTCAATGGCGCGAGTGGAACCACGACAACGAGCTGGACTGGTACCTGTTGCGGTACGGCGAGCACCAGGGCGTTCAGCAACTGGTCAGCGACCTCAATGCGCTGTACCGCCATGAGCCTGCATTGCACCAACTCGATGGCAAGCCGGAAGGCTTCGCCTGGTTGATCGGCGACGATGCCACCAACAGTGTGTATGCCTGGCTGCGTCAGGATGAAAGCGGCGAGCCATTGCTGGTGGTGCATAACTTCACGCCGGAGCCGCGCAACGGTTATCGCGTCGGCGTGCCGAAAGCGGGCGCCTGGCACGTGCTGCTCAACAGCGATGCCGAGCGTTATGCCGGCTCCAATGCCGGTAGCCAGGGTGGCGTGGTGGCCGAGGCAATTGCCAACCATGGTCAGCCGCAATCGCTGCTGCTGGATCTGCCGCCCCTGGGCACGCTGGTAATCAAGCCGCAGTAAGCGGGCGCGGCTCAGCTGAAGGGCGATCTGTCATGGCTGACAGATCGCCCAACTGCTCAAACGTAGGATTGCCCGGCGAAACCGCGCGGTAGGCGATGCGTACCTGGCAGGTCAGTCAGGTGTTGCTGCCAGGCAGCACGCCAATCGGTACGTGGCGGTGACGTTCGGGTTTTGCGCGTAGCGCGGCGCGCTGCATTGCGGGTGTCGCGACGGGCCTGCTTATATGCCTCGGTGTTGCGACAATTACGGCATTTCACTCGATTCAGCTCTGCGCTCGAAGCGAGGTTTTCGCCGTGCGTGCCGCAGGCCAGATGGCCATCGTTCTTGTAATGAGTAACCATGGGTGGATCTCCTTGTGTCGATCCGGAAGCGGAACGTGCTCCGTGTCTGCCGGCCTGTTGATTCAAGCCATCGACCTAAGGTAGACCGCAGTTGGCTGCGCCGGTTCGCTTGTGCTCCTCGGGTGCCCAAGGCTGCAACGGCTGTTGCCGGCCTTGCTGAAATTATCCCGAAGCGGCTTGGTGCTGGCGTTGTCTCAGTTGCGTCATGTTTATCCGAGGACGTTGTTGGTGAAACCATCGTTGCTGCGTATCCCCTGCGTACTGCTGGTTCTGTTGCTGGCGGGCTGCTCCAGCCGGTCGCAGGTGCCTGCGCCCAATCCGGCCGAGGTGCGTGCGCAGATCGTCCGCCTGCTACCGGCGCAGACGGCGGATCGCCAGGGCTGGGCCACCGACATCTACGCGGCGTTCGCCGCCCAGGATATCCCGCCGACCACCGAAAACATCTGCGCCGTATTGGCGGTGACCGAGCAGGAATCGACCTTCAACGCCGACCCCCAAGTGCCGGGGCTGGCAAAAATCGCTCGGGCGGAAATTGACCGCCGTGCGGCCCGCCTGCACGTGCCGCGTTTTGTGGTGAATGCCGCGCTGAACATCGACTCGCCCACCGGCAAAACCTATCAGCAGCGTCTTGATCGTGTGCGGACGGAGAAGCAGCTTAGCGAAATCTTCGACGACTTTACCGGCATGGTGCCGCTCGGCCGGCAGCTGTTCGGCACCCTCAATCCGGTGCGTACCGGCGGACCGATGCAGGTCAGCATCGCCTTCGCCCAGGCCAATGCCGACGGTTATCCCTATCCGCCCGACGGCTCGATTCGCCGTGAGGTGTTCAGTCGCCGCGGCGGCATGTACTTCGGCATCGCCCATCTGCTCGGCTACCCGGCCAATTATCCGAAACCCTTGTATCGCTTCGCTGATTTCAATGCCGGCTGGTACGCCAGCCGCAACGCCGCCTTCCAGCATGCGGTCACCACCGCGTCGGGCATTCCGCTGGCACTGGACGGCGACCTGATCATCCACGGCAGCAGCAAGGCCGGCTCCACCGAATTGGCGGTGCGCTCCCTGGGTGATCGCCTGAACATGAGCGACCGGGCGATTCGCCGGGCGCTGGAAGAGGGCGACAGCCTGGACTTCGAGTCCAGTCGCCTGTACGAGCGCGTGTTCGCTCTTGCTGACGAGGCCGAAGGCAAACCGCTGCCGCGGGCGGTGCTGCCGGGCATCGTGCTGAAAAGCCCGAAGATCACCCGACGCCTGACGACCGCCTGGTTCGCCGACCGGGTCGACACTCGCCACCAGCGTTGCATGGCGCGCGCCCGGTAAAACTACCGGCGTTGCCATCGCTGCTTGCCTTGGGCTGCTTGCCTTGCCAACGGGAAGGGTGTTCCCTGTGCTGCACAAAACTTCCAGAATGCTACGAATGAGTCGGTTAGCATGAGCGATTGGCAGAGCATGGCGCTGGAGCAGGCATGAGCGCGCAGAGTTGGGTCGACCTGGCCCAGGACGAAGACACCGGCATCGAGACCATCCGCGCGCATTTTCGCGGGCATGCCTACGATCCCCACTGGCATGACGCCTATCTGGTCGGCTTCACCGAGCAGGGCGTGCAGCAGTTTCATTGCCGCAAGCAGCTGAACAGCAGCCTGGCAGGGCAGGTGTTTCTGCTCGAACCCGGTGAGCTGCACGATGGCCACGCGCCGGAGCCGGAAGGCTTCACTTACTCGATGCTATACCTCGATGCCCACTGGCTGGAGCGCGAGCTGCGCAGCCTGTTCGAGCAGGCGCCGGCAGACTGCCTGCCGGGTTTCAGCGCAACGCTGGCCAGCGAGCCGCGCCTGCTGGCGGCAGTTGGCCAGGCCTTCAGCGCGCTGCATCGCCATGAGATGCGCATGCTCAGGCAGAGCGCGCTCGATGGCCTGTTGACGCGCCTGACCGAGCAGCTGCATTGGCGTCGACGTCTCGACCCGGACCCGCGCCTGCCGTTGGTGGCGCAGCGGGCGAGGGATTTTCTGCATGACCAGCACACCCGCGACATCGGCCTCGATGACCTAGCCGCTGCCTGCGGTGTGGATCGCTTTCGCCTCAGCCGTGCCTTCAAGGCCGCCTTCGGCCTGGCGCCGCACGCCTATCTGGTGCAGTTGCGTCTGGCCCGTGCCAGGCATCTGCTGGCCCGTGGCGAGCCGCCCGTGCAGGTTGCCGCCGTGCTTGGTTTCGCTGACCAGAGCCACCTCGGCCGCTGGTTCCGACGGGCTTACGGCATGACACCGGCCCATTACCAGCGCCGCTGCTCAAACCTTCCAGACGCCTGAGCCGGGCCGGCCGATCATCAACGCTCGCCTAGCCGTGGAGCCCGTTGATGAGTCAGTTGTTGCCGTTCATGTTGTTCGCCTTCGTCGCCTCCATTACCCCTGGGCCGACCAACGTGCTGGTGCTGGGCAGCAGCGCGCGCCATGGCGTGATGGCCACGTTGCCGCTGGTGCTTGGCGCCTGCCTGGGGGCTGCGGGGATCGTGGTGGCAGTGGGGCTTGGCCTGGGCGAACTGTTGCAGCAGCACCCGCGCGTGCAGTGGGCGATGGCCGGGTTCGGCGTGCTGTGGCTCAGCTACCTGGCGTGGCGGATTTTGCGCAGCCCGCCCGTTGCGCTGGATGATTCGGCTGAGCAGCCTGGCGAGAAACGACTCGGGCTGTTCGCCGGCGCCGCCTTGCAGCTGATCAACCCGAAAACCTGGATGATGGCCCTGGCAGTGGTCAGCGTGTTCGCCGCGCCTGGCCCTGGGCAAGCCATGCGGGTGACCTTGCTCGCAGCAGTGTTCCTGGCGATTTCACTACCATGCCTGGGCTGTTGGGCATTGCTTGGGCGCGGCGCTGCCAGGCTGTTCACCTCGGCCCGGGCGATGACCCGGTTCAATCAGGCCATGGCGCTGTTGCTGCTGGTTTCCGCCTGGCTCGGCGCGCCCTGGTAATCGCATCGCCTGCAAACCTCGGTTAACACAACCACGTAGCAGCGTGCTTGCCGCCGATCCGTGGCCGTGATGCCTGGTCACGGTAGGGCCGCTGTCGCTTTCGCGCCGAGGGCGACACTCCTAGCCGATTGGTTGTTACCTCGCGACGCCGTGTAGGAGCCGCGCCCCGCGGCCAATGGCGGCCACGATGCGGTTTTGCAGGATGGCCACAATCGTGTCGCGCGAAAAATACCTAGCGGGCACGCAGCGCTTCCAGGCGCTGACGCTGCTTGCCCTGCTCATCGAAATTGTCGGGCGACAGCCAGCGCTGCAGCGCATCCCGGCACTGCGGCCACTCGCTGTCGATGATCGAGAACCAGGCCGTGTCGCGGTTGCGCCCCTTGATCACCGCGTGCTGACGGAACAGGCCTTCCTGCACGAAACCCAGCCGCTCGGCTGCGCGCAGCGAGCGTTGATTGCGGCCGTTGCACTTCCACTCCAGGCGCCGATTACCGAGGGTGTCCATGGCCAGGCTCATCAGCAGCCAAATCGCTTCGGTGGAGGCAGGGGAGCGCTGCATGGCGCGGCCAAAAGCGATATGGCCGATCTCGATACACCCGTCGTTTGGCGCAATACGCAGGAAGGACAGCAGCCCGACGGCGCGCCCGGTGGTCTTGTCGACCACGCTGAAGAACAGCGGGTCGCTGGTGCTTTGCTTGTCCTGCAGCCAAACATCGAAAGCGGCACGTTCGGCGAAGGGACCGTAGGGCAGGTAATCCCACAATGCCGGGTCGCTGTCGGCGCCTTGCAACGCGAGCCAGAGATCGTCGCCATGCGTGGCGCTATTCAGGGGCTCCAGGCGCACATAGCGGCCGTCGAGGGTGCTGCGAGGCGGCGGCGAAACGGGTTTCCAATCGAGCAAGGTGTCGTGGTTCATGGTCTGGCTCCTGGTTACAGCAGCTTGCGGTATTGCACGAAGCCAGGGCGCTCGGCGATGTGATCGTAGAGCTGCATGGCGGTGGTGTTGCTTTCATGGGTCAGCCAGTGCACCCGCGACGCACCGGCGAGGCTGGCCTGGTTGTAAACGTGTTCGATCAGCTTGCGCCCGGCGCCGCTGCCCCGAACGTGTTCGTCGACGTACAGGTCCTGCAGGTAGCAATAATCGCCGGTGGTCCAGCAGGAACGGTGGAAGATCCAGTGCACCAGGCCTATGGCGCGCCCTTCGTGCCACGCGAGGGCGGCATGCATCGGCTCGTCGGCAGCCAGGAAGCGTTGCCAGGTCACGGCACTGATGGCCTCGGGCAACGCGTGTCGGTAGAAACGCAGATAAGCCTGCCAGAGCGGCGCCCAGGCAGCGTGGTCGTCAGCGGTGATGGCACGTATTTCCATGGTCGAGAGGT
Organism: Phytopseudomonas seleniipraecipitans; assembly: GCF_900102335.1. Classification (GTDB taxonomy): domain Bacteria; phylum Pseudomonadota; class Gammaproteobacteria; order Pseudomonadales; family Pseudomonadaceae; genus Aquipseudomonas; species Aquipseudomonas seleniipraecipitans. Next base: position 186,648 of record NZ_FNBM01000009.1, on the reverse strand, counting down.
TCCTGCTGGTTAGCCGTTCATGCGCTGCGCGAGGTCGCGGTCGCGCGGCTCGGTGCTGTTGGCGAGGCCGTCGTGTACGCCTCGGCGATCGGCCTCGCTGCGGTTCTGGCCGAGCTTCCATTTGCCTTCCAGGCGCTCGATGGGCAGGGCGAAGCCGACCACGGCACGCAGCATGCCGGCGATATAATCCTGGGGCGCATCGTCCATCGCCCAGGGTTGCGGGCGCGGGCCTTCGTGGCGCTCGGTCAGGCCTGCGAGCAAGCTGCGCAGGCGTTCGGCGTCGTCGAAGACCTCGGCACGCCCGTAAGCGTGCACCGCGATGTAATTCCAAGTCGGCACCACCTTGCCGTGCTCGGCCTTGGCCGGGTACCACGACGGGCTGACATAGGCGTCGGGACCGTTGAACATCACCAACGCCTCGGTGCCTTCGGCCAGCACCTGCCAGTGTGGGTTGGCCCGCGCCAGGTGGCCGTACAGCGTGCCGTAGCGGCCTTCGTCAGGGCGCAGCAGCAACGGCAGATGACTGGCTTGCAAGCCGTTCTGGCCGTGGCTGACCAGGGTGGCGACGCGACAATTGCCGATCTCCCTGTGCAAGGCGGGGAGGTCGGTCTGGCGGAAAGCGGGAGGCACGTACATGAGGCATTCCAATGAGTGGACGCGCCTATGCTAGAGCTGCTATTGGTCTGTTGTAAGATCCATTTTCAGTGACTTTCGTGGGGCCAATCATGGTGTCTTCAGCATCCTTGCCGGTTGATCTGTCAGGCCTGCGTTTACAATCTGGCAGCGGCTTGGCCCGTCAGCTCTATCAGGCCCTGCGCGAGCGTGTGTTGGATGGTCGCCTGCCGGGCGGCACGCGCCTGCCCGCCAGCCGGCAACTGGCCGAACGCCTGGGCGTGTCTCGCAATACCATAAACCGTGCGCTCGACCAGCTGTACGCCGAAGGCTATGTGCAGGGGCGCGTTGGCGACGGCACCTATGTGGCCGACATCGTTGCCAAGCCGCAGCCGCCAGTTGCCGACGCGCCAGTGGGCACGCGCAGTGCCGCCCGGCAGATGCTCGACGCGCACCATCTACCGCCGCCATTGTCGGGCCCGCCACGGGCTTTTCGGGTCGGCGTACCGGCTTTCGATCTGTTTCCGTTCGACACCTGGGCACGACTGTCGGCACGTTTCTGGCGGCGGCCTTCGCCGGCGCGGCTTGGCTACGGTGACCCGGCTGGGGATGCGCAGTTGCGCGAGCTGATCGCCGCTTACCTGCGCAGCAGCCGCGGGCTGCAGTGCGACCCCGGGCAGATCGTCGTCACCTGCGGCTCCCAGCAGGCCATCAGCCTCTGCGCGCAACTATTGATCGAACCGGGCGATTCGGTGGCCGTGGAAGATCCCGGCTATCGCGCCGCTGCCCACGCTCTGTCGATTGCCGGAGCGCAGCTGCGCGGCATCGCTGTCGACGGTGAAGGTCTGGACGTCGCGGCATTGGAGCAGGCCGGGGCTTGCCGCCTGGCCTACGTGACGCCTTCGCACCAGTACCCGACCGGCGTCACGCTGTCGCTGCCCAGGCGTCTGGCGCTGCTCGACTGGGCCGAGCGCAACGAAGCCTGGATTATCGAGGACGATTACGACGGCGAGTACCGCTACAGCGGCACGCCCCTGGCGCCGTTGGCCGCGCTGGACCGTGGGCAGCGCGTCGTCTACGTCGGCACCTTCTCGAAAATTGCCTTTCCGGGCCTGCGGCTGGGCTATCTGGTGCTGCCACCGTCGCTGGCCCGCGCGTTTGCCCGCCGTCGTGCTGTCGATATCCGCCATTCGGAGATCGGCACCCAGGCGGTAATGGCCGAGTTCATCGCCGCAGGACACTTCCAGCGGCATATCCGCCGCATGCGTAACGCTGCCCGTACACGTCGCGATGCCTTGCTCGCCGGTTGGCCCCAAACCGTGCCGGGCTGCCAGTCATTGCCGGATGTGCAGGCTGGCCTACACCTGAGCGTGCGCTGCGACAGCCTGGCGCGCGAGCGAGAATTGATTGCCCGCGCCGCCGCCGTAGGTGTCGAGATCAACCCCCTCAGCAGCCAGTGGCTGCCGGACGGCGAGACCGTGCACGACGCCCGTGCGGGGCTGGTATTGGGCTTCGCAGCGGTGCCCGAAGCGCAGATCGAGTCGGCGCTGCAGGCGCTGCGTGGCGCCTGGGGCCTACCTGCCTGAGCGCGTTGCGCGTTGCCCGCCGCTAAGCAGACGGGGTCGTTTGCTGGTGTACGTTCAACGCCATCCATAAGCGTTCAGGCGAACCGTTGAGCCAGCGAAACGGCTCTGCACAGGCCTGAGCGGGCGATGGCCGGTCTCCAATCAGCTTCAACTTCACGCTGCGGGCGTCAGTCCATAAAAGACCTATGGACGATTAGGGAGCCCTCACTCATGCCTGTGCCTAGAGATTCCCACCTCGACAGCTCCTTCGCCTTGCTCCGCGAAGGGTATGGCTTCATCGGCAATCGCTGCCGCCGACTGCGCAGCCCAGTGTTCCAGTGCCGCATTCTGCTGCAGCGGACTTATTGCCTGCAGGGCCACGACGCCGCTGCGATGTTCTACGAGAATCCCAACCTCAGCCGCGTCGGCGCGGCACCGCGCATGCTGGTCAAGACGCTGTTCGGCGCGGGCGCGATTCAGGGCATGGACGGGCCTGCGCATCACGACCGCAAAGCCCTGTTTATCGAACTGCTGACGCGCGAGTCCGCTGCACGGCTGGTTGAAGGCGTCGAGCAAGAGCTGCTCGATTCGCTGGACGCCTGGGTGGCCGCCGAATCGGTGGACGTGCTGAGCGAGCTGCAGGGCGTTCTCTACCGGGCAGTGAACCGCTGGGCGGGGGTGCCGGCGGAGCACCTGTCTGCCCGGCACCAGGCGCAACTGGTAGCGCTGATCGAAGGTGCCGGCAGTGCTGGCCTGGAGCATTTTCGGGGGCGCAGCGCGCGCAAGCAGGCCGAGCGCTGGGGTGCGGAACTGATCGAGGCGCAACGTCGCGCCGGGGGTACGCTGCTACCGGCCGATAGCCCGGCAGCGAAAATCGCGGCCTATCGAGAAAACGCTGAACTGTTGGCGCCGAGAGTCGCCGCCGTGGAATTGCTCAATGTGCTGCGGCCGATCGTAGCGGTCGCGTATTTCGTGCTGTATGGGCTGGTGGAACTGGCGCGTCATCCGCAATGGCGTGAATCGCTGCAGGATGATGATCGCCTGTTACTGCCATTCGTGCAGGAAGTGCGGCGGTTGTACGCCTTCTTCCCGTTCACCGCTGCGCGGGTGGTCAATGATTTCCAATGGCAGGGCCTGGAGCTCAAGCGCGGATCGCGGGTGCTGCTGGACCTCTACGGCAGCAACCGCGACCCGAAGGTATGGCCCGAGCCGGATCGATTCCACCCGCCACGCTTCGTGGATCTGCCGCTCGATGCATACACGCTGATCTCCCAGGGCGGCGGTGATCATCACACCGGGCACCGTTGTGCGGGCGAGTGGTTGACCATCGACATCATGCAAACCTGCCTGCAGGTGCTGTGTCGACGGGTGCGTTATCAGGCGCCGGTCATCGAAGAGCAACCATTGCGCAATTGTTTCCCGATGAAGTTCTCCCGGCGGTTCGAGATCAGCCGCGTGCAATGGCTGGCCGAGCAGCGCCGCACTTCTGAGTGACGGCGGTCTACGGTCGAGCGTTTCGTTCGATGCCGTTATGATGGGCGCCCGCTCAAACCCGAGGACCTGTCGATGTTGCCGTCTGCCGAATTCCAGCCGCGCCTGCGTGATGGGTTGATCGAGTTTCCCGTGCATCACGTACGCGGCGGCACCTCAACCGGGCTGGTGCTCTGGGAGCCCTTTGCCCCGCGCGAACCAGAATTGAGGGAAGAGCTGTTGCGTCATCTGATGGGCGTGCCGCTGAGTGGCACGCACCCAGGCAATCGGCAGATCACCGGCCTGGGGCGTGGCGCACCGACCAGCAACAAGGTGTTCTTTGCCGACTGGGAAACGCACGCAGGCGCTGGCCGGCTGGTCAGCACCCTGGCGCAGTTGGCTGGGGATCATGCGGCCATCGATTGGAGCGTCAATTGCGGCAATCTTTCCAGCGCCTTACCGCTCTGGGCGCTGGACGTCGGGCTGGCCAGCGTCGCGGCGGGCGAGACTGCCGATATCAGCATTCGCAACAGCAATACCGGGGTGATCAGCACCGGGCGTATCGGTCGTGGGGCTGATGGTGCGCTGGTCCGTGCATCCATTCCCGGCGTCGACGGCGAGTTTCCCTCTGTCGATCTGTTCCTGCATCACCCCGTAGGCGCCAAGACCGGTCAGTTGTTGCCGACCGGCCAGGTTGTCGATCGGATCGACGGGCGCGCGGTGTCCTGCGTCGATGTGGCAGTGCCGATGGTCATTGCTCTGGCCAGTGATTTCGGCAAGACCGCCCACGAGTCGCTCGCCGAGCTGCAAAGCGATCATGCCTTCATGAGCCAGCTGCGCGATGTTTGGGTGGCAGCCGGCCTGCGCATGGGCCTGCGCCGCCGTGACGGCGAATTGATGAGCGCCGACGAACTGGCACGCAGCGAAACCCAGCCAAAGGTTTGTATCGTCGGGCCACCCAAGGGCGACGGTAACATTGCCGTGCGCTACTTCACCCCGCAGTCGCTGCACGCCTCGATGGCGGTGTCTGGCGGCTGCTGCCTGGCCGCTGCGGCGTTGATTCCGGGCTCGGTAGCCTGGCAGGTCGCCAAGGGGCTTGATGCGCCGTCAGGCGAATTTGCCGATATCGAAGTGGCCATCGAAAACCCCGCCGGTATCCTCGCCACGACGGTGGTGGCGCGCGAGTGCGAGGGGCGGCTGGAGGTAGACAGCGCCGCTTATCGACGCACCGCGCAGGTGCTGCTGCGCGGGCATGTGCCGCTGTACCGGGCTTCGCCACAGTTAATCGCTGCATTGCGACCGTAGCGAGATACACAGGAGTAGGTCATGAAAATAATAATAAGGCTCGCCAATCACGCTGATATCGATGCCATTTTTCATATTCGCACCAGCGTCCGGGAAAACCATTTGTCTCACGCCCAGTTGACGGAAATGGGCATCACCCCCGAAGCGATACGAAAGGCGATTGCCGAGGCTCCCTGTGCCTGGGTCGCCGAGGTCGACGATGTTCCCGTCGGTTTTTCCATGGCTTATCGCGAGGAAGGCTGCGTGTTCGCCGTTTTTGTTCTCCCTGCATTCGAGGGGTATGGGCTGGGGCGTAGTTTGATGGGCAAGGCGGAGGCGTATCTGTTCCAAAAACACCAGACGATAGGGTTGGAAACCGCTGAAGCCAGCCGCGCGAGTGGTTTTTACCGACACCTCGGCTGGCAGTCCGTAGGGCATCTAGCGGATGGTGATGTGCGTTTTGAAAAGCGCCTGAGGTAACGACCCGACGTCACCGAACAGGCGCTAATCCTGCGCGTCAGGCCGGATCGCTGGCTTCTGCGGAATTGTCCTGATTGCTGTTCTGACGCAGCTTCTTGGCGCGCTTTTCCAACACCAGATACACCACACAGGCGACCGCCAGCGGCAGCAGGAAATAGATCGCCCGGTAGCCGATCAGCGCGGCGACGATGCTGCCCTTGGACATCTCGTGCTGCAGCATGGCGATAAATACCGCCTCGATCACGCCCAGCCCGGCTGGGATATGGGTGATCACCCCGGCAATGCTACTGATCATCAGAATGCCGAGAATCATCGGGTAGAAGGCTTCTTCCGGCAGCAGCAGGTAGATGATCAGCGCCATCAGCGACCAGTTCAGCGCACCAAGGCCGGCCTGCAGCAGGGCCATGGGCAGCGCAGGCAGGGTCAGCTCATGGCCGCGAACGCTCCAGGTACGGCGCTTGGAAAACTGGCAGGCCAGCAGGTAACCGATGCCCACGACCAGCAACGCCACGCCGATGATGCGCAGGCCCGTAGCACCGATTGCCCAGCCTTCCGGCAGTGGCAGCAGGCCAAAGGTGAACAGCACGCCAGCCAGCAGAATGTAGCCGAGCCAGTTGGTGATCAGGCTCATGCTTAGCACGCGGGTGATGGTTGAAACCTTCAGCCCAAGGCGCGAGTACAGCCGATAGCGCAGGGCTACGCCGCCAACCCAGGAGCTGAGGTTGAGGGTGAAGGCGTAGCAGACGAAGGTCAGCGGCAGGATCTGCCGCGCCGGCAGTTTATGCCCGGTGTAGGCGCGCCCGATCAGGTCGAAGCTCGAATACACGGCATAGCTCAGTACTGTCACGCCGATTGCAGCGAACAGAATGCCGCTGCTGTAGCCTCGCAGCGCCTTGCTGACTTCGTCCCAGTCGAGGTTCTTGACCAGCATGAACAGCAGCACCGGCACCAGAATGAAGAAACACAGGGTCAACAGCCGCTTGGCCCAGCGCCATGCCGGCTTGCCTTGCTTGTCGTCGGGTTTGCTCACGACACTTTCTCCTGATCGACCTGCAAGTTGCCGCATTGCGCGGCATCGACTTTCGGTTGCAGCAACTTGAGCCGCGGCGAGTGGGCGGGGAACCAGCCGGCGATGGCCGGAAAGTGCCGCAGGAAGTGGAAGCACAGGAAGATCAGCGGCGCGCGCCACCAGTAACCGCGCATCACTCGTTTCAGCGGCACCGACTTGCAGCTGGCGGTGGCCAGTTCCATCAGGTGGTCATACAGCCGGCGGTTGAGTGCCGGATCGCGGATGATCACGTTGGCTTCTAGGTTCAGCGACAGGCTCAGTGGGTCCAGGTTGCTGGAGCCCACCGTCGACCACTCGTGGTCAGCCAGCGCTACTTTGCCGTGCAGCGGGCGCTGGCAGTATTCGTAGATCGTCACGCCATCGCGCAGCAGGTAGTTGTAAGTCAGGCGCGAGCACAGGCGCACCAGCGGCATGTCTGGCTGGCCTTGCAGAATCAAGGTGACCTTGACGCCACGACGCGCCGCGTTGCGCAGTTCGCGCAGCAGGCGATAACCCGGGAAGAAATACGCATTGGCCACCACCAGACGGTGCTGGGCATTGCGGATCGCATCCAGGTAATGCTGTTCGATGGTGTTGGTGTCTTCGCCATTGTCGCGGATGGTCATCAACAGCCGGCTGTTGCCAGCATGCCGGTGCTGAGTCGGCTGGTTGCTGCGACGCAGCGCGATGTCGCGGTCGTCACGGGCCTCAAGCAGTCGCTCGCTGGCCGCATGCAGGTCGGCGACGATTGGCCCGCGCACCCGTACCGCGTAGTCCTGCTTGGCCATTGGGCCGTATTCCATCAGGTGATCGACCCCATAATTGATGCCGCCGATGTAAGCGACCTCGCTGTCGACCACGACGATCTTGCGATGCAGGCGGCGAAACAGGTTGGTGCGCATGCCCAACAGCCGCTTGCCAGGGTCGAACATATGAATACGCACGCCAGCCTCGACCAGCGCAGCGACATATTCCTGCGACAGGTCAGCGGTGCCGTAGCCATCCACGGTGATCTCCACGCGGGCGCCGTTGCGCGCCGCGCTGATCAGCGCTTGCTGCAGCTCCATGCCGACCTTGTCTTCGAAGATGATGAAGGTCTCCAGCAGCACCTCGCGTTGCGCATTGCGGATGCTTTCAAACACAGCGGGAAAAAACTCCTCGCCGTTGATCAGCAAATCGACCTGGTTGCCATCACGCCAGTCGTACTTCATAGCCGTATCTCCACAGCCAACGGTGCATGATCCGACAGGTGCGACCAGGGGCGGGTCGATAGCACCTGCGGATGGTGAGTGGTTGCATTGCGTACGTAGATGCGATCCAGGCACAGCAGCGGCCAGCGCGCCGGGAAGCTCTTGGCAGGTGCGCCGTGCTCGCTGACGAAGGCCTCCTTGAGGCCGCTGGCAGCCAGCAGCCCATCGGCGCGCTTGCGCCAATCATTGAAGTCCCCGGCGACGATCACTGGCGCATCGCTGGGCAGGCCGTCGAGCACCTTGCAGAGCAAGCCGAGTTGCTGCTTGCGGTGAATTTCCCGTAGCCCCAGGTGCACGCAAATGGCATGCACTTCGGCATGCCCAGGCACGTCGAGCACGGAATGCAGCAGCCCGCGTTGTTCCTGGGTGCCGATGGAAATATCTAGATTCTCGTGACGCAGAATCGGGAATTTCGACAGCAACGCGTTGCCATGATCGCCGTGCGGGTAAACCGCGTTGCGCCCGTAGGCGAATTGCGGCCACATGCTGTCGGCGAGGAATTCGTATTGCGGCGTCGGCGGCCAATCTTCGTAGCGCTTGGCGTGGTGCTGGTGCGTGCCATGCACCTCCTGCAAGAACACCATGTCCGCAGACAGGGTGCGTACGGCATCGCGCAATTCCGGCAGGATGAAGCGCCGGTTCAGTGCGGTGAAACCCTTGTGGGTGTTGACCGTGAGAATCTTCAGCGAATGGACCGCGCCGGCCAACTCCGTTGGTGCCGGTTGGTGAGTCGTCATGATGCTGCTCCTGGCGACTGGCCGGGCGCGTTGGGTAGCGCCCTGGCCAGGTCGAACTTCTCTAAAAGCGAATAGGCGTCGTAGGGCGCGCGGACCTTGAGGTCGTTGTCGAAGTAGCAATACACGTCGCGCGATGCGCGTGCCCGTGGCTTGTGTGGGTCGATCAGCTGGGCATCGCCGGGCTGATGGCCACGGCTCCAGGTGGCGATGCGCTGGTGCCAGTGCGCCAGAGCTTCGGCGTCGTATCCACTTTCGTAGAGCTTGCCGTTGCCGTGCAGGCGCAGGTAAACGAAGTCGCTGGTTAAATCTTCGGCGTAGGGCCACTTGCCGCCGCTGTCGGCGACGACCAAGGCAACCTTGTGCTTGCGTAGCAGCTTGATAAACGCAGGGTCGCGAAAGCTGTCGTGGCGTATTTCCACGGCATGCCGCAAGCGCTGATGATGCGGGACCTTGGTGCTGTCTTCGCCGTGACGATCAGCTTCGCGGGCGCAGCGCTGCGCCTGTTCGGTGTCATGCGGCAGCAGGTCGAGGAATGCGCCGAAGCGTTGTTCGTCGAAGGCCATGCTGGGCGGGAATTGCCAAAGAATCGGCCCGAGCTTTTCGCCCAGTTGCAGTGGGCCCGAGGCGAAGAAGTTGGCGATCGGGGTCGCCACCTCTTTCAGGCGGCGTACATGGGTGATATAGCGTGGCGCCTTGACCGCGAAGCGAAAGCCGTCCGGCGTTTCGGCCGCCCAGCCGGCATAGCGCTCTGGCGTTTGCAGGGCATAGAACGAACCGTTGATCTCGATGCTGTTGACGGCGCGTGAGGCGAACTCCAGCTCCTCGCGCTGACGCAAACCTTCAGGGTAGAAATCACCCCGCCAGGGCGCATAGCGCCAGCCGGAAATACCGATATGGATGTGGCTCACAAGCGGTCACCGAACCGAGCGGTGGCAGATGACAGGCCAAGCTGGCAGGCAAACCCATAGCGGGCCGCCTGCTTGCGCGTCGCCTGTATCGGCATGGCTCAGTGCGCCTCGGTGACGCGGCGCAGCAGCGCCATGCTGGCGTCACTGTCGCCGCCCTGGGCGATATTGCCCAGCGACACCACGCCTACCAGTCGCTTGTCGCGGCTGAGCACGGGCAGGCGCCGCACCAGGTTCTCACCCATGTTGCGTGCCACGTGCTCGACGTCTTCATCCTCAAAGCAGTAGCGGATTTCGCCGCTCATCACTTCAGAGATCGGCGTTTCACCGGGCATGCCGGTGGCCACGGCGCGGATGGTGATGTCACGGTCGGTGATCATGCCGATCAGCCGATCGTCCTGATTGACCAGCAGGGCGCCGCAGTCGATGCGCGCCATCATTGCCGCCGCTTCGTGGATGGTTTGCGACGGGGTAATGGTCTGTACGCCGCGAGTCATGATATCGCTGACTTTCATTCTGTCCTCCGGTCGGTGGTCAAGGTGGTTCAGCGAGGCGCCTGGTGGCTGCGTGGGGCAGCCATCGGTGTTCCAGGCATCGTTAAATTCCGACTGGACGGGCAGGGCGGCGGTTCAAGGTTTTTACGGTGTAGGCGCTGCGTGAGGGCAGCATTTACGCCTGCTAGAGCAATGATTTCAGGTAATCGCCGAAGCCGCCGCGCGCGCGGCAGTCAAGCCGCGCACTGGTATACACCTGCGGCAGACAGCTCCAGGCGATACGCGCGCCAATTCGTTCGAAGGCCGCTACGAGCTGAACGTCTTCGTTCACCGGCAGCATCTTGAATCCACCGGCGTGCCGATAGGCGCTGGCGCTGAACGACAGGTTGGCACCATGGATGTGCCGATGCCCGTCGCGGGCGTGGTAAGCGCTGTGGTAGCGCGCCTGCAGCGCTTCGCCGAGGTCTCCCCATTCAGCGATCTGCACCGTACCGCACACCATATCGGCGTTCAGACGGCGCTGTTGCACTAACCAGTCCGGCGCGACGCGGCTGTCGGCATCGGAGCAGGCGAGCCAGCTGGCGCCATGGGACAGCAGCCACTCCACCCCAGCGGCCCGCGCCAGGCCGACGTTATGTGCACATACAGACAAAACATCGACCGGGTAATTGGCAGCGATTGACGCAGAACCGTCACTGCAGCTGTCCAGCACCACGAGGATGCGCACAGGCTCATCCAGCTCGGGATGAGCAGCCGCGGTCAGCGCTGCGTCCAGACACTGGTCGAGATATTGCTCTTCATTGTGGGCGGGGATGACGATGCCAATCACGCTGTGGACTCGTGTCCAGCGAGCGGCGCAAGGCCCTCGCGCTGCGCCACCGAGGTCGGCTGGGTGCCCCAGACTTCGAGGAGCATGTCGGCTTCTTCGAGGCGCGACAGGCGCGGCAGGCCAAGCCCGGCATGCAGGCGCTGGTGGACCTCGTCACCGCTCAACGGGCATTCATCGATCGGCCAGCGCCAATGGCAGGCGAGCAGGTTGCCGCCCTGGTTGAGCGAGGCCCGCGCGTGTTCGATAAGCCGGTCGAGGTCCTCGCTGTCGAGGTAGTAGCACAGCTCACTGAGCACGATCAGGTCGAAGCGGCCCTGCGGCCATTGCTCAGGCAGGCGGGTTTGCAGCAAGCGCACGTTGCAGCGATGCTCAAGGCGAGTACGCGCCAGCTCCAGAGCGATTGCCGAGGTGTCGCTGCACAGCAGTTGGCTGCAGCGTTCAGCCAGGCGCACGCTGAGTTCACCATTGGCGCAACCCGGCTCGAAAATGTTGCCGTAATGGCTGCGCGGCAAGGCGGCCAGCGTCAAGTTGCGCTTGCGCTGTTCATACCAGCGTTCACGAAACGACCAGGGATCCTCGCTGCTCCGGTAGAGCTTCTCGAAGTAGTTGTCGGCCACGCTCATAAAAACACCACCTCGAACGGTTGCTGCAGACGTTCAACTGTCACCGCGGAGAGCACGGGCTCGTGGCCGGTATCCGGGTCGCTATACAACTGGCTGGCGAAGGCCTGGATGGCGTGGCGTTTGCGCGCCTGGGCCCATTTGTCCAGCGGTAGTTTGCGAGCTCGATCCCATGGAATGCGCGGATCTTCCGGGCTGGCCCAATGCCAAGCCCACACGGGTATCTCGTGCACCCGCGCGCCACGCGCCTGGGTGGCGGCAAGCGAGGCCCGACCCACCGCCTCGTGGTCGCTATGGCCGTCCTCTCTCCAGGTGGTGAACACCACGTCGCTGGGTTGCAGGTAAGTGCTGAGAAACGCCACCAGCTCGCTTTCCCGGCTGGCAACGCCGGTATCCGGAAAGCCACCATGGACCCATTGCATCTGGTTGAGCGGCAGGCCGAGGCGTTTGAGGGCGTCGGCGCTTTCCAGCGGCCTGGCGATGCTCAGCCGCTCGGGTGTCCAATAGCTGGATGTCGGGTGGCTGGCGCTGCCGTCTGTGACGGAAATCAGCAGAACCTGGCGATGTTCGCGGGCGAGCCACTGCAGCAGGCCGCCACAGCCGAGAATCTCGTCGTCCGGGTGCGGTGAGATGATCACTGCCCGCGAGCCAACCGGCACCAGCTCGGCGCCATCGATATCGGCCACTGCGGCGAGGCGACGTGAGGCTTTCCACGCTTGGGGCGAGGTGCCCTGTCCCTGAATCGGATTGGTATTCATAACATCCAGCTTCCTTGTGGTTGGCGCGCCGCCAGCTGGCCCAATGCCGCGAGGTCGCGCTCGGCATGGCTCTGGCGCAGGTACACGGGCAAATCGGCAAGGTGTTGGGCAAGCGTGGCGTCGCGGCAATAGGGCGCTGCGCCCAGAGCGCGGCCGACGTGATGAATGACCTGCTCGGCGCTGTTCTCACACACCGCGCGTACCCGTCGCACCGGCAGTTCAGCATCGGCGTGCTGATTGTCGTCGATCCAGCTGGCGCACTCGCGCAGGGCGGTGGCCGCTGCCAGCAAAGCAGTGTCGACCTGGCCAAGGTGGGCGAGGGCGTGGGGTTCATCGTGCCGGGCACAGTGCTTGCGCAGCGCTTCACCGATGGTTTGCGCCGAGCCGTACCAGCAGGCAGCAATGCCCGCGCCGCCTTGCCAGAATCCGGGTCGTTGCAGATAGCCGTTGGCGGGGCCGACGAGCAGACCATGGGCATCATCGAACTCGATTTCGACGCTTTGCGTGGCTTGCATACCGATCGCCTGCCAGCCTTGGTCGGTGACGTGTACACCCGGTTGGGCCAGCGCCACGGCGACCAATTGCTGTTCGCCGCGACTGTTCCATGCGGTCAGCAGGCCATGGCTGAGCACCTTGGCGCCTGAGCACCAGGCCTTGCGACCGTACAAGCGCGCGCCGGCTTCAGGCTGCTTGGCATCGATGTCGGTATCAACAGTGACGCGGGCCTGCGGCGGCTCGGCGGCCCACATGCCCCAGGTGCTGTCGACCGGCGCGGGCACGGCGTGGTGCTCGAGAATCGCCAGCGCGTCGGTGTGGCCTTCGTACAGCTTGCACAGGCTCAGGTCGTGCGCCGCTACGGCCGCCAGCGCCTGCCAGCGTTGCAGGGTCTGGCCGTGGCCAGGCTGCGGTAATTGGTCGAGGCCCGCGCGACACAGCGTTTGCAACGCGTGGGCGAGGGCCTCGGAGTGTATCGGTGCAGCAAGCGGCAGCTCATTCAGCAGGACACCAAGGCGCTCTGTCGAATGGCCGCCGCCGTTCATACCACCTTTTCCTTCTGAAGCTCGAAGAGCACCAGCGAACGGTGGGTGACGATGAACTCGCTGCCGAACTGGAAGGTTTCGTCTTCCAGCTCGTCGGTGCGGTTGGTGTCGATCATGCAGGTCCAGTGGCTGCCCTGGGCAACTTCCGGCAGGCGGAAATTGACCACGTCATGGTGCGCATTGACTACCAGCAGCAAGGTCGCGTCAGCGCCGCTACGGCGAATGCCGGTCGGCTGAGCACGGCCATCGAGCAGCATGCCCATGCAGCGGGCATGCGGGTCGTGCCAGTTTTCTTCGCTCATTTCCTCGCCGTTCGGTGCCAGCCAGGTGACGTCCTTGACGCCCAATTCCTCGTTGTAGGCGCCGACGAAGAAGCGCCCGCGACGCAGAATCGGGTAGCTCATGCGCAGCTTGATCAAGCGGCTGACGAAGGTTTGCAGTTGCTTGCCCTGCTCACCAAGGTTCCAGTCGATCCAACCGATTTCACTGTCCTGGCAGTAGGCATTGTTGTTGCCGTGCTGGGTACGCGCGAACTCATCGCCAGCCACCAGCATCGGCGTGCCTTGAGCGAGCAGCAGGGTGGCCATGAAGTTGCGCATCTGGCGGAAGCGCAGGTCATTGATTTCCGGATCGTCGGTCGGACCCTCGACGCCGTGGTTCCAGGACAGGTTGTTGTTGCTGCCGTCCTGGTTGTTCTCATCGTTGTCCTCGTTGTGCTTGTCGTTGTACGACACGAGGTCATTGAGGGTGAAGCCGTCGTGGGCGGTGATGAAATTCACCGAGGTGAACGGCCGGCGGCCACGCTGGTTGTACAGATCGCCCGAGGCCGTCAGGCGGCTCGCAAGCTCGGCCAGTTGGCCTTCGTCGCCTTTCCAGAAGCCGCGCACGTTGTCGCGGAACTTGTCGTTCCACTCGGCCCAGCCCGGCGGGAAACCACCGACCTGATAACCGCCGGGGCCGCAGTCCCACGGCTCGGCAATCAGCTTGACCTTGCTCAGCACCGGGTCCTGGCGACAGGCGACAAGGAAGCTGTGGCGTTCGTCGTAGCCATCGTGGGCGCGAGCGAGGATGGTCGCGAGGTCGAAACGGAAGCCGTCGACACCCATTTCCTTGGCCCAGTAGCGCAGCGAGTCGGTGACCATCTGCAGCACACACGGGTGGCTCAGATCGAGCGTGTTACCGGTGCCCGAATCGTTGATGTAGTAGCGCTTGTCGTCGGGCATCAGCCGGTAGTAACTGGCGTTGTCGATACCGCGCATGGACAGAGTAGGGCCGAGCTCGTTGCCCTCGGCGGTATGGTTGTAGACCACATCGAGAATCAGCTCCAAACCGGCGTCGTGCAAGTGCGCGACCATCTCCTTGAACTCGTTGATGTGACCGCTGGCCGAGTAACGTGGGTGGGGCGCGAAAAAGCCGATGCTGTTATAGCCCCAGTAGTTGTTCATGCCCTTTTCCAGCAAGTGCTGGTCGTTGACGAAGGCATGTACAGGCAACAGCTCAACCGAGGACACACCCAGCTTGCGGATGTGCTTGATCACCTCGGCGTTGGCCAGCCCGGCGAACGTGCCGCGCTTGTCATCGGGCACTGCCGGGTGGCGCATGGTCAGGCCGCGCAGGTGGGCTTCGTAGAGGACGGTCTTGTCCCAGTCCACGCGATGGCTGCGGTGCTTGCCCCAGGTGTACGCAGGGTCGATCACCTTGCACTTGGGCACGAAAGGCGCACTGTCGCGCTCGTCGAAACTGAGGTCGCCGTCTGGGTGGCCAATTTCATAGCCGAACAGTGCTTCCGACCACTTCAGCTCGCCGACCAGTTGCTTGGCGTACGGGTCGATCAGCAACTTGTTGGGGTTGAAACGGTGCCCGGCTTCCGGCTCGTAAGGGCCGTATACGCGGTAGCCGTAGACCAGCCCCGGATGGGCATCGGGCAGGTAGCCGTGCCAGATTTCGTCGGTGTACTCCGGCAATTCGATGCGCTCAATCTCCTCCAGACCGTCGGAATCGAAAATGCACAGTTCGACCTTGGTGGCGTGGGCCGAGAAGAGCGCGAAGTTAACGCCCAAACCATCCCAGGTCGACCCTAGAGGAAAGGGTTGACCTTCGGTAATACGCGAGCGTGGTTGACTCATTCTGGGTGGCTCCTGGTGTCAGGCCTTGGGTTTCTTGGGGGTGGCTTTGGCGGCGGCAGGTTTGGCCTTGGCCGGCGCCTTGGCAGGTTTGAGCAGTGCTGGTTTCTCCGCCTCGGCGGGTGCTGCGGGCTTGCGTGCGCGGGGCTTGCTTGCAGCGGCTGGCTCGGGATCCGCGGCCTTCGGCTTGGCTGCGCGCTTGCTGGCCGCTGCGGCCTTGCCCGACGGCGTTTGTTCGGCTTCTACCAGCTTTGTGGCCATTTCCCAGTGGCGCTTGGCGTGGCCATTGGGTTTCCCTTCGGATTCCCAGATCTGGTAGGCGAATTCACGGATGCGTTCTTCTTTTGCGCTCATGGGTGTGACTCCTGAGGTTGGCTAGGGGCGATCAGCAGATTGACGGGAACCTCACGCAGCACATCGCTGACGGCGAGGTGGCCGTCGTTCGTTAGCGGGTCGGCAGGGCAGAACACGCTGTGCAGCGTTTTGCCCGCCAGCACAGGCGGCAGAGCGATACGGGTGTCGCCCCATTGGTCATGTGGGATCAGCGGCAGTGGGCTGTCGCCCAGCAGGTCGGCAGCGCGGCAAGGCACTACGACCAACGCGTGGCTGTCGCCGTCGCTGCGCAGGAAGGCGAGCAGCTTGTCGGCGTGTTGACCGTGCACGGTCAGCGGCTGGTAATCGCCCGTGGCGAATACCGTTGCCTGCTGCTGGCGCGCGGTCAGGGTTGCGGCAATCAACGCCTGCTTGACGTGACCATCGTGCCAGTGGACCAGCGCTTGGCTGATGGATTCCTTGGCCTGCAACGCCTGCTGGCGGGCAGCGAAATCCACGGGGCGGCGGTTGTCCGGGTCGACTAGCGAGAAGTCCCAGAACTCGCAGCCCTGATACAGATCCGGCACACCCGGCACGCTCATGCGCAACAGGCTTTGGGCCAGGCTGTTCAACGCTCCGGCAGGAGCCAATTGCATGGCCGCGGTGCGGATCTGCTCACGCAACTCGCGGCATTCATCGCTGCCCAGCAGGCGTTCCAGATAGGCCCGGCAGGCGCTCTCATAAGTACCGTTGGGGTTGCTCCAGGTGCTGCGCAGCTTGGCTTCGCGCACGGCCTTTTCCTGCCAGGCGATCAGCCGCTCGGCAAATGCCTGCAAGCCGTTGGCGTCATCTGCCTGCAAATCCAGCGGCCAGCAGGCCAACAGAATTTGCAGCAGCATCAGCTCGTCGCCGGGCGAGGGCGCCATGCCGTCATCCTGCTCTTCGCGCAGCGGTGCAGCCAGCTCACGCCAGTGTTGGCAGCGCGCGGCGAACCAGTCGGCACGCTCGCTGAGTACGGCAAGGCGCGCACGGGTGTCTTCGCCACGTTTGTGGTCGTGGGTCGCGGTGGTCAGCAGGTTGGCCGGGAAGTGCCGGGCCCGTTCCACACTGCCGTCATGGAAGGCATCGATAGGCGCGCTGAACTGCTGCGGGTCGAAGCCCACATCATTACGCGACAGCAGCACGGCGCTGCGGTAGCAGGCGGTGTCTTCCACAGCCTTGGCGGCGGCGGGCGAGGTCAGTTGCTGGAAACGTTCGATCATTTTCGCCCTGAGCTTGCGCTGTGGGCTTGGCTGCAGCTCGGACAGTGCCTGAGCGCCCAGCCAGCTATTGAGGTGCTCGAGCAGCGGCCAGTCGCCTTCGGCCAGGCGAGTACGCGCGCCTTCCAGCGCCTGGTCGAACACCGCCTGATCGCTGACGCTGCGGCCCGCGGCAGACACATAGGTGCGGTACACCGGGAAGTGCACGATCAGCTCCAGCACCGCGCGACGAATGGCGCCGAGGGTCAGGTCGCGGGTGGCGATGTCATCCCGGGCGATCAGCAGCAAGCCTTGGGCGAGCGCTTCGAGGTCGCCGGCCAGGGAGGTAGTCAGTACCAGATGGCGCGCCTGGCGCACTTCTTCCATGAAGTCGGCATCACGGCCGCTGGTCTCGCTCCATAGCTGCGCCAATGCGGCTTCGCCTTCAGGGGCGTGCTGCAACAGCGACACCTGGTTCATGAATTCATAACCGGTGGTGCCATCGACGCCCCAGTCGCGCGGCAGATGCTCACCTTCGCCGAGGATTTTCTCGACGTAGATCGGGAAGCGCGCTCCGCGTAATTCGGCAGGGCGCTGCGCGAGCAAACGCTCAACGCGGCGGCGCAGCTTGCGGCAATAGGCCCGTGGGTTGGCGAGGCCATCGACATGGTCGATGCGCAGGCCGTCAACCAGACCATTTTCGATCAGTTCGAAAATCTTCGCGTGGGTCGCTTCGAACACCTCGTGGCGCTCGACCTTGAGGCCGCCGAGCTCGTTGATGTCGAAGAAGCGCCGCCAGTTGATGTCATCCGCCGCCGTGCGCCAGCTGGCCAGGCGATAATGCTGGCGTTCGAGCAATTCGTGCAGGGCCTGGAAGCCGTTGTCTTCAGTCGGCCGCAGGCTGGCAAACGCGTGCTCGATAGCCTCGCCGGCCTGGCTGCCCAGCTCGGCCAATTCACCGAACAGCGCCTTGGCCTGTTGCTGACCTTCGCGGTTGTCCTGCAGGGCGGCAAAGCGCTTGCCGAGTGCCTGCAGGCCGGGATGCTCGCTACGCTGCAACACGTCGCCGTAAGTCGGCGGATTGAGCGGGAAGCGGTGATCGTAATGACTGGCGTAGAGCAGGCCATGCTCGGCATCGAAATGCAGCTCAATTTCGCCGGCGGCCAGCACTTCGCCGTAATCGCTGCGCAGGAACGGCACCAGCAGCTGGCCGCGCAGCAGCGGGTCGTGGGACTGCCAATGAATGTCGAAGAACTTGGCGTGCGGGCTGCTGACGCCCCATTCCAGCACGTCCAGCCACCAGGGGTTGGCGTCGCCGCCCACGGCCATGTGGTTGGAGACGATATCGAGGATCAAGCCCATGCCTTTGCTGCGCAACGCAGCGACCAGGCGCTTGAGCGCCGCTTCGCCGCCGAGCTCAGGGTTGACGCGAGTCGGGTCGACCACGTCATAACCATGCATGGAGCCAGGCCGTGCGGTGAGCAGTGGCGACGCATAGATGTGGCTGATGCCGAGGCCGGCAAAGTAGTCCACCAGCGGCACCGCATCATCCAGGGTGAAATCCTTGTGAAACTGCAGGCGAACCGTGGCGCGCAAGTCACTCATGGCGAGTGCCCTCGACCAGGTTGCGTGCCCACTGCAAGCGCTGCAGGCGATGGCTTACCGCCGGGGCGTCAAGCATGTCTTGCGCCTGCTCTGGCCAACGGCGGCGCCAGTTCGGGTGTTCGTCGCCAGGCCCCGGGAGGTTGGGCTGTTCGCTGGATGCCATGGCATCTTCGAGGGGCAGCAGTACCAGCGGTGCCGGGGTGCTGCCGATGAACGCGATACTCGCATCGAGCTGCTGGCTGTCGTCCATCTGATCGGCAGTGGCATGGCCATGCTCTTGCAAGACCTGATGCAGTGCCTGGGTTTCGTGAGCGCGCAATTCATGATCCTGTCTGGTGTAGTCGTCGCTGCGGTGGCCCGCGGCCTGGCGCCAATGAATGTCGCGGGAGGCAAGCCAGCCGCGAATGCTTGGCAAATCGTGTGTGGTCGTAGTCGCCAGGGCGTCCTGGGGCCAATGCCCAGCTGGATGGAAACGGCCATCGTTCTGTTCGAACAGGAGAACGCGCATGCCCAGGATGTTGCGTTGCGCAAGTTCCTCGCGCAGGCCGTCAGGCACGGTACCGAGATCTTCGCCGATGATCAGTGCACGGTGGCGCTCGGCCTCCAGACACAGCAGGCGCAGCAGGTCCTGCGACGGGTAGTTGAGGTAGGCACCTGCCGAAGAGTCCGCGCCCTCTGGAATGACCCACAGGCGGCGCATGCTCATCACGTGGTCGATACGCATACCGCCAGCGTGCGCCAGGTTGGCGCGCAGCATTTCGATATAGGCGCGGAAACCACTCTGCTGCAGCCCCTGCGGCGAGAAAGCAGATACGCCCCAGTTCTGCCCGGAGCGATTGAGTATGTCGGGCGGGGCGCCAACGCTGACCGCTTGCAGCAGTTCCGTCTGACGCGCCCAGGCCTGGCTGCCTGAGGCATCGGCGCCGACTGCCAGGTCGGCAATCAGGCCGACACTCATACCGGCCTCACGCGCGCAGCCCTGAGCACGGTCCAGGCAGCGAGCGATCAGCCACTGTGCGAACGCATGGAATTCGATTTCGTGCTGATGCCCCT
Source organism: Phytopseudomonas seleniipraecipitans (assembly GCF_900102335.1). GTDB lineage: Bacteria > Pseudomonadota > Gammaproteobacteria > Pseudomonadales > Pseudomonadaceae > Aquipseudomonas > Aquipseudomonas seleniipraecipitans. Next base: position 167,225 of record NZ_FNBM01000009.1, on the reverse strand, counting down.
CGCAGAACTCCTCCACGGCGTCACTCGCCGGGTCGCGATACTGCTCGGGCCACACGCGCCAGTCCACGGGCAGTTGATTGAGATCCATGAAACCGCGCAGCGCTTCGAAGCGGCAGTGCTGACGCAATGCATCGCCGCCATCGCGACGGAATGTCTCGAAGTCGGCCTGCAAGGGATGCAGGCTGACGCTGAAGTCGGCATGCAATTGACGCAAGATGCGCATCCGGCTGCTGGCCACACCCGGCCAGTCGATCAGATCGAGGCTTTCCAGACGCGCCAGTTCATCGCCAAGGCCGCAGGTGCGGACAGCTTGCTGCACCGCTGCGTCACCCAGCACGCTGGCCGGCGCCGCATGCAGCACGTTGAAGAACAGGCGGCTGGATGGCGAGTAGGGGCTGTAGGTGTGCAGGTTCGCGCTGAACATCGCATGCATCGGGCTGATCGCCACCGCGTCGGCGCCATGCCTGGCAGCGCTGCTCACCAGCGACTCCAATGCCTGGGTGTCGCCCAGCCCACCGTCGTGCGGGCGGCGCAGAGAGTACAGCTGGGCGCTGAGGCCCCAGATTTTTGCATTCTCACGGCCAGCCAGCTGCGTCACGCTCGGGCAGGCAGGCGGTGCCACAGCCAGAGTGACTTCGCCATTGGCGATGCGAAGCCTGTGGTAGCCGGTAGTACCGATCACGGGCAGGCGCGCGCTGTCGTCGAGGCGGCCTTCGAGGCGCTCACCCTGTTCCAGCTCGATCACAAACGGAGTGCCCGGCGGGAAGTAGCGAGTCAGGTCGAGCGTTTCATCCTGATCAAGGGTGATCAGCGGGCCAAGCGCCAGGGTGTCGCGGCGATGCTGCAATTCACCCAGGCTGGCTTCGATCTGTTCGTCGGTCTGCGCCGGATAACCCAGCGCTTCAAGCAGCTGACGCTGATGTTCGGGGGCGACGGATTGTTCACGGCCATCGGCATCGACCCAATCGACGCTCAGACCAGCGGCTTGGCTCAGTTCGGCAAGGCGTGCATCACTCATGCTGCGCCCTCCAGAACGACCCGGATGCTGCGTGGCGGCAGGCGGTCGGCTTGCTCACCTGCACGGTAGGCGAACAGCGTATGACCTTGATCATGGGCGTCGGTTGGCACGTGGGTATCACTCAGGTTCAGGTCGATGTGCAGGGTTTGCCCGTCGCCGAGCTGCCAGCTGGCAGCGACGGCGGCCTCGCCAAGCACGCGGCTTTCCAGGGCCTGACTGCCGAGCAGACGCGGCACGATGTGCTGGTGGCGCAACGCAAGCAGCTCACCGTAGAAGGCCAGCCAGGACTGAGCAGCGGGCGAGGTGCGCATGGCATAGTCGGGAGCGGAGGCCTTGAACGTCTGCTCATCATTGGGTGTGGGAATGGCTTGGCCAGAGAATTTCGAGAACTCGCTGAACTCGTTCTGGCGGCCTTTGCGGACTGCTTCGCCCAGTTCATCGTTGTGCGATGTGAAAAACTGGAACGGCTGCTCGCAACCCCATTCCTCGCCCATGAACAGCAGTGGAATCATTGGGCTGAGCAACAGCAGGGCGGTGGCGCTTTTCAGCGCGTCGACATCGGCAAGCGCCAGCAAGCGCTCACCAACGGCACGGTTGCCGATCTGGTCATGGTTCTGCAGAAACAGCACGAAGGAGCTCGGCGGCAGATGGCCGCTGCTGCTACCGCGGGCGGTGCCACGGCGGGTATTTTCGCCCTGATAGATGAAGCCTTCGCGCAGGCATCGCGCCAGCTTTTGCGTAGCATCTTCGGCGTAATCGGCGTAGTAGCCTTCTCGCTCGCCGGTCAGCAGATGATGCAGCACGTTGTGGCCGTCGTCATTCCACTGGGCAATGAAGCCGCGCTGCAGCAGCTCGGCATCGTTGTGCTCGTTCTCCAGCACCAGGTGCAGATGCCGGGTAGACGGAATCGAGCCATGCAGGCGCTCCGCCAGTTCGATCAGGAAGTCGCGCTCGCCGATGGCGTGCACTGCATCCAGACGCAGGCCGTCGACGCGGTAGTCCTGCACCCACATCAGGGCGTTGTCGATAAAGAAGTCACGCACTTCGCGGCGGCGGAAGTCGATGGCAGCGCCCCAGGGGGTGTGCACGTCTTCGCGGAAAAAGGCGCTGGCGTACTGGCCGAGGTAATTACCATCAGGGCCGAAGTGGTTGTAGACCACATCGATGAACACCATCAGGCCCAGCTCGTGGGCGCGGTCAATGAGTGCGCGTAGGTCGTCAGGCGTGCCGTAGGAGGAATCCGGGGCGAATGGCAGCACGCCGTCGTAGCCCCAGTTGCGGCCGCCGGGAAATTCACCGAGCGGCATCAGTTCGATGGCGGTGACGCCCAGGTCAGCGAGGTCTTGCAGCTTTTCAGCTACACCGGCATAGCCGCCCAGAGTGCCAACGTGCAGCTCGTAAAGCACCGTTTCCTGCCAGGGACGACCCTGCCAGTCATCGGTGCGCCAGGCATACTGGTCAGGATCGGCCACTCGGCTTGGCCCATGTACGTCACTGGCTTGCCAGCGCGAAGCGGGGTCCGGAACCTGCAGCTCATCATTGATCAGGTAGCGATAATCGGTACCTGCAGCAACTTCGAGCGTTGTGCTGAACCAACCATTGTCGGCGGTCATTTCATGTTGCTGATCATCTTGCAGCACTACTGCCACGCGTTTGGCATCTGGTGCCCAGAGGTTGAAGCGGGTTTGCCCCTGGTCGTCCAGCCATGCGCCATGTCGTCGCTTGTTCTCTACCATCACACCAGTTTCCCGCCCGACTTTTTCGCAGCCAGCAACTTGCGGTACAACGCCGCATAGGGCTCCACAGATTGCTTCCAATACAAAGGTGAGGCCATGGCGCGAGCGCGCATGGCGTTGAGCAGTTCAGGATTGCGGTACACCGCCATCGCCCGCTGCACTGCTTCCAGATAGCTCTCGCTGCTGGTTTCGTTAAACAGGAAGCCGGTGACCCCATCTTCAATGGTGTCAGCCAGGCCGCCAGTGGCACGGGCAATGGGCAGCGAGCCGAAGCGTTGTGCGTACATCTGGCTGAGGCCGCATGGCTCGAAGCGCGACGGCATCAGCAGGAAATCACTGCCGGCGAACATGCACCGCGCGTCGGCTTCGTTGAAACCCACATTGGCGCCAACGCGGCCCGGATGACGACGGGCGAGTTCGCGTACCGCTTCCTCGAGGTCTTCCTCACCGCGACCGATGATGGCGATGCGGCCGCCCTGGGCGACGATGGCGTCGGCGATTTCCAGGGTCAGGTCGATGCCTTTCTGCTGCACCAGCCGCGAAACCACGGCGAACAGCGGGCCGTCGCTCTGCTCAAGGCCGAACATGCGCTCTACATGGCGGGTGTTCGCGCGTTTGGCTTCCCAGTCATGGGCTTCGAAGCCCTGCACCAGATGCGGGTCGTTCAGCGAATCCCAGCTGTCATCGATGCCATTGGGGATGCCGCTCAATTGGTTAAGCTTGACCTTGAACTGCAGCATGCCTTCCAGGCCACAGCCAAATTCCTCCGTAGTGATCTCGCGCGCGTAGTTTTCGCTCACGGTGGTCACGTGGTCGGAGTACACCAGGCCGGCCTTGAGGAACGACAGGCGGCCATAAAATTCCATGCCCTGATGGCCGCAAGCCGAGGAGGGCAGGCCCAGCTCCGGGCTGCATTCCAGGCTGCACAGTCCCTGATAGGCAAGGTTGTGAACGGTGAACACGGTGGGCGTGGTCTGCCCGCGCCAGCTCATGTAAGCGGGGGTCAGTGCGGCCGGCCAGTCGTTGGCGTGAACCACCTCCGGGCACCAGCTGAGGCAAGCAGTACCGGCAGCAATTTCCGCAGCGGCCAAGCCCAGGCGGGCGAAGCGGATGTGGTTGTCCTGCCAGTCGCGGCCGTGGCTGTCGCCGTACGGGGTGCCGTCACGGTCATACAGCTCGGGGCAAATGAGCACATAAACCACCAGCCCATCGGGCAGCGTCATGCAGCCGATACGTGCGGGCGGCAGCGCGGCGTGACCCGGTACGCTACCCACATCGCGGATAGCGTGGCCACTTTCCATCACTTGGCGGTAGCCGGGAATCAGCACCCGAACGTCGTGATCGGCGTTCATGGCGCGTGGCAGCGAGGCGGATACATCGCCCAGGCCGCCCACCTTGATGAGGTCAGCCAGCTCTGGGCTGACAAAAAGAATTTTTTTCTTCACCGCGTGCAGGTTGGTAATTTTCGACTGCGGTTTGAGCGGCGTTTCTACCAGTACTGATTGATCAAACCGTGATGCTGCGACAGCGTTTCCCATACCATCCTCCGATCGATTCTGTCCTTGACCCGTGATTGTTTCGTTTGCTTGCACGCCAACGGGAATATGCCGCATGTCTTTCCACTTGAATCCCGTATCTGGGGCCGGAGGAGAAGCTGCTTTCTGGTTGTTTAATTCCCACGTAGTTGATGACCTAGGCGGTAAAGAAGAAGTTTCGACTATTTTCACGTTGGCGGCCGGCAGCGCGGAACTAACGCAAGGCAGTGACTTTTCGCTGCGCTTAGCCGGTTAGTTGTCGTTTTTCGACTGTGATGGGCGGTCTTGTGCGGGGCTTTTAACTGTTTGAAAGGCGCTCTGGGAGGCGCTTTTCAGGATTTCCCCCTGCGCAGGGCGACAGGCGGTCATAAGGCTCGGGTAAATCGGTTAGTTACTGCCCCTAAGCGAAACTTCGACAAGGCTTGGACAAAACTTTGCACAACTAAGCGGCGCCACTAGTTCGCGCCTTAGTGGCACTTTAGTTTGATCGGATGAACAAGTATGGGAGTTATCGTTTTATATCGGCTCGTACCTGTTCGATATTCCCGTTCGCTCGGTCGAGTGAGCTGACCTCCGCGAGCCTCGAATGAACTTGCTGATAAGTCAGCCGCCGCTAGAAGTTACGCACTAAACGGCGACTGGGCCTGGCGCTTGTTGAGGTAAAACGGTGGCAATTTGCTCACTGACAGAGGCCTGCTGTAGCGAATCGCGAACACTCTCAGGCGGTGGCGTGGATGCTGACCACCTGTCACGCCGCAGCCCTGGCAAACGCTGTGAGGTTGACGGTAAGCCAGCCTACCGTTTTGATATCCGCATTCAGGGGGATGGTAAACGGTGTTTTTTGATTTCTGAGCAGTCGCTGGGTGTACCCGTCGAGCAGATCGAGGCGTGGGTGCAGCACGGTTTCACCGCGGCGTTGCAGGCGCGCGGCTATCGCGCCGACGCCGAGCAGCAGCGGGCAATCGATACTCTGGCGCGGTGGCTGCAAGAATGGAGCACGGGGCGTCGTGGCCGGCTGCGCAAGCCTGCTGCCGGGGTTTACCTATGGGGCGGCGTAGGGCGTGGCAAGAGTTTCGTCATGGACGCATTCTTCGCCGCGGCGCCGTTGGCGGCCAAGCGGCGCGTGCATTTTCATGCCTTTCTGCAGGAACTGCAGCAGCGCATGCAGGCTTTCGCCGGTCATCCGGATCCGCTGGTGCTGGCCATTCGTGCGCTGGCCCAGGACATCCGCCTGTTGTGCTTCGACGAGTTCCACGTGCATGACATCGGTGATGCGATGCTCTTGCGCCGTCTGCTCGACGTGCTGGTCGGGGAGGGCGTCGGCCTGGTGATGACGTCCAATTACGCGCCGGCCGGGCTGTGCCCCAATCCGCTGTACCGCGATCGCTTCACGCCGGCCATCACTACCCTGGAAAAACGGTTTACCGTGGTGGCCCTGGATGCCGGCATCGATTACCGCGCGCTGCCTGGCAGCGAGCAGCGTTGGGGCGACTACGTGTGGCCGCATTCGGCGGGCGGGCTGGCTTACCTGCAAACCTGGCTGGGCCTTGATGAGCAGGCCGCGAGCGAGCAGGTGCTGGAGGTCAACCATCATCCATTGCGAGTGAAGGCAATGGCGCCCGGTCGCGCTTGGCTGGAGTTCTCCGACTTATGCGGTAATGCGTACTCTACGGCGGACTTCCTGTGGTTGCTCCAGCGCTGTCCGCGCCTGGCGCTGAGCGGGGTGCCTACTCTGGATTCGCAGCCGACCGATGCTTGCCAGCGGTTCATCAATCTGGTCGATATCGCGTACGATGCCGGCGCGACTGTCTTGCTAAGCAGCGAATCGAGCCTCGAGCGCCTGTGCCGCGGTTCACCCCATCAGGACTTCGCCCGTACGCGCAGCCGCCTTAGCCAGTTGCGTGTGCATGAATTGCATGTGTCTGAAGGCATCGGCCACGGCGCCGGTGGTGTCATCGACAAGGAATTCTGATCCCGTGCTGCAAATTTTTCAGATCACCGCGCCGATCTTCCTGCTGATCGGGCTGGGTTATGCCGCTGCCATGAGCGCTGTGCTCAGTCGCGAACAAGTGCGCGGCATCGGTACGTTCGTCATCACCTTCGCCATGCCGGCGCTGCTGATCAAGACCCTGGGTACGTCGCCGATCCAGCAGACGATGATTCCCGGCTACCTGATTGCCTATACCCTGGGCTCGTTCGTGACCTTCGTTACGGCATTCTGCGTGTCCCGCTGGCTGCGACGTGACGACCTGTCCGGCTCGGCGATCAACGCCATGGGCATGTCGGTTTCCAACAGCGGGTTCATCGGTTACCCATTGGTGGCAGCGGCCATCGGCTCGCCTGCGGTACTGGGCATGGCCATGGGCATGTTGGTCGAGAATCTGCTGCTGATTCCCCTTGCGCTGGTGCTCGCGGAGGCCGGTAAGCAGCAGGGTGGCGGCTGGCTGACGGTGTTGCGCATGACCTTTGCGCGCCTGTTGAAGAACCCGGTGATCATCGGCATCGTGCTCGGCCTTTGTGTATCGCTACTGGGCGTCGAGATTCCACCGCTGCTGCTCAAGCCCATCGACATGCTCGCCGGGGTATCGGCGCCGCTGGCGCTGTTCGTGATTGGTGCCGGGCTATTCGGTATGAAGGCGCGTGGGGTATGGGTAGATGCGGCATGGATCGCCAGCGGCAAATTGATCATCCATCCGCTGGCGGTGCTCTGTGCATTCCTGCTGATACCGGGCGTCGATCCGGTCATGAAAGCGGTGGGCGTGCTGTTCGCCTGTTCGCCGATGATGAGCATCTTTCCGATCCTCGGGCAGCGCTTCGGCCTAGAGGATCGCTGCAGCGCGACCCTGCTGGTGGCCACGGTGCTGTCGTTCTTCACCATCAGCGTGGCGCTGATCCTGATTAACGCCTCACCGGCGCTTTAAAGCTGCTGCCAGCCGGGTTAGACCCGGCTACCGAGCAGTTCCGCACGACGCAGCCAGTTCTGCCGTTGAGTCTCCGAAGACGGCCGAACCGGTGAAAACTCCGCCAGGCGACGAGTCTTGATGCCACAGAAGCCGAGAATGGTGCGTTTCATCTGGCGGTGCGCTGGCGCGCCGTAGACCCAGCGGAAGTACCAGCTCGGGGTATCTTGGGTGACCAGCAAATCCGCCGTGCGGCCGCTTAGCAGTTTGTCCCACAGCTGCGAATTGCTGCGGTACTTGAACGCGAAGCCGGGCAGCAGCACGCGGTCCAGAAAGCCCTTGAGCAGCGCCGGCAAGCCGCCCCACCAGACCGGGTAGACGAACACCAGGTGTTCAGCCCAGTGGATTTGCCGCTGTGCTTCGAGCAGGTCCGCTTCCAGCGTCTGCGTCTGGTCGTAACCCTCGTGCAGCACCGGATCGAAGGTGATTTCGCCAAGGCGTATCTGCCGCACCACGTGGCCTTCGGTGCGTGCTCCCAGGGCGTAGGCTTCGGCAAGCGCATGACACAGGCTGTCGCCTTTCGGTGTTCCGATGATCATCAGGATGCGCTTGCCATCACCTTCCAGTGGGGTGGCACCGCTCTTGGCGGTTTCAGTCATGTTGCCCTGCCTCCAGCATGGTTTCCGGGCGAACCCAGGCGTCGAACTGTTCTGCGCTCAAATGACCCAGCGCCAACGCTGCTTCACGCAGAGTGGTGCCTTCCTGATAAGCCTTTTTGGCAATCTCCGCAGACTTGTCGTAACCGATATGCGGATTCAGCGCGGTGACCAGCATCAGGCCACGCTCCAGGTGCTCTGCCATGCGCTGTTCGTCAGGCTGCATGCCGACGATACAGTGCTCGCGAAAGTTGCGACAGCCGTCGGCCAGCAGGCGAATCGACTGCAGGACGTTGTGAATGATCACCGGCTTGTAGACGTTCAATTGCAGGTGGCCCTGGCTGGCGGCGAAGCCGATGGTCACATCGTTGCCCATCACTTGGCAGGCCAGCATGGAGAGGGCTTCGCACTGGGTCGGATTAACCTTGCCAGGCATGATCGAGCTGCCTGGCTCGTTGGCCGGCAGGCGCACTTCGGCGAAGCCGCCGCGCGGGCCGGAGCCCAGCAGGCGCAGGTCGTTGGCGATTTTCATCAGTGCAATGGCCAGGGTTTTCAGAGCTCCGGACAGTGCCGCCAAAGGCTCGTGGCCAGCTAGTGCAGCGAACTTGTTGGGTGCGCTTTTCAGTGGCAAGCCGCTCAGCGCTGCCAGTTCGGCGGCGATAGCCTCGCCAAACCCCGGTGGCGAGTTCAGCCCGGTACCCACCGCCGTGCCGCCCTGGGCCAGCTCGCAGACGGCGGGGAGGGTGGCGTTTATTGCCTGTTCCGCCAGTTCGAGCTGGGCGACAAATGCCGACAGCTCCTGGCCGAAGGTGATGGGCGTGGCGTCCATCATGTGAGTGCGACCGGTTTTTACCAGACGGTTATGGCGTGCCGCCTGATCGGCCAGGGCCTCGCACAGCTCGCCAATCGCCGGCAGCAGGTCGCGTTTGACAGCGCCGACGGCGGCAATGTGCATGGCCGTCGGGAAGCAGTCGTTGGAGCTTTGTGCACGGTTGACATGGTCATTGGGGTGCACCGGGCTCTTGCCGCCACGCGGGTTGCCCGCGAGCTCGTTGGCCCGCCCGGCAATCACTTCGTTGACGTTCATGTTGCTCTGCGTACCGCTACCGGTCTGCCAGACCACCAGCGGGAACTGCTCGTCGTGCTGACCAGCGATCACTTCGTCGGCAGCCTGCTCGATCAGCCGGGCGATATCCGGGGGCAGGTCACCGATGCGGTCGTTGATGCGTGCGGCGGCTTTCTTGATCAGCGCCAGGGCGTGCACCACGGCAATGGGCATGCGCTCCTCGCCGATGGCGAAATTCACCCGCGAACGCTGGGTCTGCGCGCCCCAGTACGCGTCTTCAGGTACGTCGATTGGGCCGATACTGTCGGTTTCGGTGCGGCTCATGAGTAGGCTCTCCGTGGCTGTTCAGGCATTTAGGCTGTGACAATGGCCACACGTTCCACTTCGAATTGACTACCAGCGTGTTTGCGAGGCGCCTATCCAGCCGTTCGCCGCCTTGACCGGCACGCGTTCGCCATAGGCGTCACGCAGCAAACCATCGTACTGGCCAAACCACTCGTAGGTGTCGGCATAGAGCAGGCCGAGCCCCAGGCGCGGCTTGGCAACATGAACCTGACGCGGTGTAAACGTGAGGTCGACCTGGCCGTCGTCGGTAGACAAGTGCCAGGGTGCCAGCGGCTGCAGCCCGGTTTGGCGCATCTGCACGGCTTGTTCCAAGTGAAGAAGAAGCCCGCCAAACCACAGGGCATTTTCTGAATGCCCACTGTTATCCGTCCAGCCACTGCCGAAGTTGCCACCGATGCCGCCCGGGGCAGCAAACACGGCGCGCGTCCAATGGCTGTTGAGTGGCCACACGCCGCGGCCGAAATCCATCGATGCGAAGCTCTGCCCATTGGCGCATTGGTATTCACGTTCGCCGAGTTGAACGCTGCCGGTGACCGGCAAACCGACCTGGCGGCAGGTGGCGTGAAAACCTTTTTTGCCGAACGGTACGACCAGATTCACCGACTCCTGATGGTCAGGCCGCTGAATATCCAGCGCCAGGTGCAGCGGCAGCCCACCGATATCTGCCGAGGTGGCAGTCAGCCGTACCCGACCGGGGAACTCGTTGAAGTGCAGCTGCACGCGAGGGTGCTCGAAGGCATGGCTGCCGAGTGGCGTATCCGGCAGGCAGCAGCCGCGGGCGAAAAGGCTGAGTTGGCTGTGCGCGACATGTTGGCCGCTGTTAAGGTCGAGAAAATACACCGCGCCATAACCGACGTAGTCGATGTCGGCCTGGATCAGCGACAGCGTCCAGTCCGGGGTGTTGATGGTCCAGTGATTCCAGCGCTTGCGGCGGCCCAGATTGCCGGGCAGGGAACAGGCGACGCGCGGCTGCGACGACCAGCCAACGGCGTTGGGATTCAGCTGGCCAGCGGCATCACAGAGGGGAACGGGGGGCGCTGGTCCGAAGTGGCTATTCATTGGCACGTCCATGTGTGCGTAGGACGCCGTCGAGCATGCAGGCGTCGGGCTGAAAAGTATCGGCAGTTTGCGCCTAGCGCAAAGGGTGCACCAGTAGGCATTAGCGATAATTAACAGTCTTTCGCTGCCGAGTGTCGGCCAGCTGCCTGCGGGAAAGTACTTGAGGGCCGGGCTGCTGGGGCACAAAATGCCCGGCGGTCTGTCAAACCAGCTCACCCTTGTGTTCAGGAGTACCCGATGTCCCGTATCCCCGCACTCTGCATTGCCGCTCTGATGGCTGTCGGCAGCACTCAGGTGCTGGCTGATGCCCGCAGCCATAACGCTGACGCCGAGCGGTTCCTGCAGCTCGCCCACGCCGACAAGCTCGCCGTACCGGTGTACGCCCAGGTTCAGCAGATGTTCGCCCAGCGGTTCGCCGAGGCCAAGGCGCCGGAGAGTAAGCAGGCTGTGCTGGAAACCTATCAGGCCAAGGCCAACGCCGAACTGGACAAGGCGGTCGGCTGGGACAAGCTCAAGCCCGATATGGTCAAGCTGTACACCAGCAATTTCAGTGAACAGGAACTCAAGGATCTGATCGCCTTCTACCAGTCGCCACTGGGCCAGAAGGTCTTGCAGAAGATGCCGGCCCTGACCGCGCAGTCGGCGCAAATCACCCAGACCAAGCTGGAAACCGCAGTACCGTCAGTGAACAAGCTGCTGGCTGACATGAGCAGCGAGCTGGGCGTCAAGAAGCCCTGATACCTGCCGTGACCGGCATATCGCCGGTCACGGTTCACCCCGTGGAGCCACCGATGTCGAAACGCGAACACCTCCAGTCTGCCTTTGCCGCCCTGCATCCCGAGCACCTCGATGTGCAGGACGAGAGCCATATGCACAGCCGCGGTCTGGAAACCCATTACAAGGCCGTGATTGTCAGCCCGCAGTTCGAGGGCCTGAACGCCGTCAAACGCCACCAGAAGGTGTATGGCGCGCTCGGCGACGTTATGAGCCAGATCCATGCGCTAGCGCTGCACACCTATACCCCGCAGGAGTGGGCTGCTCAGGGCATCGCTCCCGAGTCGCCAACGTGTCGCGGCGGTAGCAAGCACGACCACTGAATGTCGGCCACTCGCAATCCCCGTAGGGTGGGTCACGCGTTATCGACCCACCAAGCCGTCTAACGGCGATAGCCGCAGTTAAACCCACACCGGGTATCGCGTTGCTCAACCCGGGCTACGTTGGATCGCCGCTCACCATTCAACGACGATCTTGCCGAAATGGCCGCCGCTCTCTTGAAGGCGGAACGCATATGCCAGGTTTTCCAGGGTGAAACTGCGATCAATCACTGGCCGCACGCCGGACTGTTCCAGCGCTCGCACATAATCCTGCTGGTGACGCCGGCTGCCGACGATCAATCCCTGTAGGCGCACCTGCTTGGCCATCAATACCGATGTCGGCACGTCGCCCTGGCGGCCGGTCAATACACCGATCAGCGCAATGTGGCCGCCCACCCGCACGGCAGTGATCGACTGCGCCAGAGTGCCAGGCCCGCCCACTTCAACGACCTGATCCACGCCGCGCCCGTCGGTCAGCTCCAGTACTCGTTTGCCCCAGTCCGGCGTTTGTCGATAGTTGATGGTGTGATCAGCGCCGAGCTTGCGCAGGCGTTCGAGTTTTTCATCGGACGAGGAGGTGGCAATCACCGATGCGCCCATCATCCTGGCGATCTGCAGGGCGGCGATCGAAACACCGCCGCTGCCCAGAATCAGCACGCTGTCACCGGCTTTCAGCCCGCCATCGACGACCAACGCGCGCCAGGCAGTCAGCCCCGCGGTGGTGATAGTCGCCGCCTCGGCGTGGCTCCAGCCGAGCGGCGCATGAGTAAAGGCAGTGGCAGCACGCACCGCGAACTGGGTGGCGAAGCCATCGATGCCATCGCCCGGCGTGCCGGCGAAATTGCTCGCCAAGGTAAGGGCTTCGCCGTTTTCCCAGTGCGGGAAGAAGGTCGATACCACGTGATCACCGACTTGAAACTCACTGACGCCTTCGCCTATGGCTTCGACTACACCGGCACCATCGGCCATCAGCACCCGGCCGTCAGCCGCAGTGCTGCTGCCGTTGGCTACCAGCAGGTCGTGGAAGTTCAGCGAGCTGGCGTGCAGGGCCACACGGATTTGGCCTGGCTGCGGCTGGCCGGGATCGGCGATGTCAGTCACCTCGAGCTTGTCGAGGCCTCCGGGTGTGCGGACGACGACGGCTTTCATGGGCTGCTCCTCTGTGATCATCGCGGCCGGAAATCGCCGCGCTTCTCTCTCGACCGTCCTCGGCAGTCAGCGTTCCAGCTCTGTCCCCTACACCTTGGCGGCCAACACCAGTAAACTGCACGGCCCATTTCTCCAGTACCCCTCGCGCCATGGCTCGGAGTGCCATCGCGCACCGCGGTGTATTGGCGAAACGGTTTTATTCAATTCCCAGTCCGCCCTTTGCGAGGGCGACTACTGAAGGACAGTGACATGACCGATAACATCGTCGTGGCGGCGCTCTACAAATTCGTTTCCCTGCCGGACTACGAAGCGCTGCGCCAACCCCTGCTCGACACCCTGCTGGCTAACGACATCAAGGGCACGCTGCTGCTCGCCGAGGAAGGCATCAACGGTACCGTTTCCGGCAGCCGCGCCGGCATCGATGGGCTGTTCGCCTGGTTCGCTCAGAACCCGCGCCTGGCCGATGTGGACCACAAGGAGTCCTACTGCGCCGAGCAACCGTTCTACCGCACCAAGGTCAAGCTGAAGAAGGAAATCGTCACCCTGGGCGTGCCGGGCGTTGATCCGAACCAGCGTGTCGGCACTTACGTGGAGCCGAAGGACTGGAACGCGCTGATCAGCGATCCCGAGGTGCTGCTGATCGACACCCGTAACGATTACGAAGTGTCCATCGGCACCTTCGAGGGCGCCATCGACCCGCAGACCAAGTCGTTTCGCGAGTTTCCGGATTACATTCGCGAGCACTTCGATCCGAGCAAGCACAAGAAGGTGGCAATGTTCTGCACCGGCGGCATCCGCTGCGAAAAGGCCTCCAGCTACATGCTCAATGAGGGGTTCGAAGAGGTCTATCACCTCAAGGGCGGCATCCTCAAATACCTCGAAGACGTACCGCAGGAAGAAACCAAGTGGCAGGGCGACTGCTTCGTGTTCGACAACCGCGTGACCGTGCGCCATGACCTCAGCGAAGGTGACTACGACCAGTGCCACGCCTGCCGAACGCCAATCTCGGTTGAGGATCGCGCCTCCGAATATTTCACTCCAGGCGTGAGCTGCCCGCATTGCTGGGATTCGCTGCCGGAGAAAACCCGTGAAGGTGCCCGCGAGCGCCAGCGTCAGATCGAACTGGCCAAAGCACGCAATCAGCCCCATCCTCTGGGCAATAACCCCCGTCAGAAACACGAGGCCTGAGGATGCATGCGCGCCTGCTTTATGTGATGGACCCGATGTGTTCCTGGTGCTGGGGCTTTGCGCCGGTGGTCGAAGCACTCGCGGCACAGGCGGCTGAGCGCGGCGTGCCGATGGAGTTGGTGCTTGGTGGGCTGCGCCGTGATCAGGTGGCCATCGACGCCGCCGCGCGGGTGCGCTATCTGGGCTATTGGCAGGCGGTCAACGCCACTACCGGGAAACTCTTCAATTTCGACGCCGGGCTGCCCGAAGGCATGCGCTACGACACCGAAGCGGCGTGCCGCGCGGTGGTCACCGTGCGTAGCCTCGATGCGCAGAGCGCCCCGCTCATGGCGCAACGTATTCAGCAGGCCTTTTACCAAGAAGGCGCGGACGTGACCCATGCGCCGACGCTGGTGAGGCTGGCCGAGGAAGTCGGCATTCCGCGCATCGAGTTCGCCGAAGCCTTCGACAGTGAAGAACAGCACCGGGCCACTGCCGCGGATTTCAGCTGGACGCAGGACCTTGGTATCGCGGGCTTCCCAACCTTGCTGGCGGAGAAAAACGGGCGGCTGGCGTTGCTCACCAACGGCTATCAGCCCCTGGAGGCGTTGTCGCCACTGCTCGCGCGCTGGCTGGAGCATGCCATTGATGGTTGATCGCCTGAGCTGGGCGGAAATCCGTCGCCTGGCCTTGCGCCACAAGCGAGCATTGATCATCGCCAACCTGGTCGCCGTGCTGGCAACCCTGTGCAGTGTGCCGATCCCGTTGCTGTTGCCGCTGCTGGTGGATGAGGTGCTGCTGGGCGACGGCAACGCCGCCTTGCAGGTGATGGACAATTTCCTGCCCGAAGCCTGGCAAAGCGCGGTCGGCTACATACTGCTGATGCTGGCGCTGACCTTCATGCTGCGCGGCGGCGCGCTGATCTTCAACGTGGTGCAGGCGCGGCTGTTCGCGCGGCTCTCCAAGGATATCGTCTACCGCATTCGCATCCGCCTGATCGAGCGCCTCAAGCGCATTTCCCTCGCCGAGTACGAAAGCCTCGGCGGCGGCACAGTCACCACCCACTTGGTCACTGATCTCGACACCCTGGATAAATTCATCGGCGAAACCCTCAGCCGTTTCCTGGTCGGGGTGCTGACCCTGGCCGGCACCTCGGGGATTCTGCTGTGGATGCACTGGAAGCTGGCGCTGCTGATCCTGCTGTTCAATCCGCTGGTGATCTACGCAACGGTGCAGCTGGGCAAGCGCGTCAAACACCTGAAGAAACTCGAAAATGACAGCACTTCGCGTTTTACCCAGGCGCTGACCGAGACCCTGGATTCGATCCAGGAAGTGCGCGCCGGCAACCGCCAGGGCTACTTTCTCGGCCGCCTCGGTGGGCGTGCCCGCGAAGTGCGTGACTACGCCGTGGCCTCGCAATGGAAGACCGACGCCTCGAATCGCGCCAGCGGCCTGCTGTTTCAGTTCGGCATCGATGTGTTCCGCGCCGCGGCGATGCTCACCGTACTGTTCTCCGACCTGTCCATCGGGCAGATGCTCGCGGTATTCAGCTACCTGTGGTTCATGATCGGCCCGGTGGAGCAGCTGCTCAGCCTGCAATACGCCTTCTACGCCGCCGGTGGCGCGCTGACCCGTATCAACGAACTGCTCGGCCGTCGTGACGAGCCGGACTACGTCGGTGGCGCCGACCCGTTCAAGGGGCGCGAAACGGTTGGCATCGACATCCGCGACCTGAGTTTCTCCTACGGTGAAGAACCGGTGCTGGCCGGCCTCAACCTGTCCATCTCGCCCGGCGAAAAGGTGGCCATCGTCGGCGCCAGCGGCGGCGGCAAAAGCACCCTGGTGCAGCTGCTGCTGGGCTTGTACACGCCACAGTCCGGCGTCATTCGCTTTGGCGGCAGCAGCCAGGAAGAAATCGGCCTGCCGGCGATCCGCGAGCACGTGGCGGTGGTGCTCCAGCACCCGGCGCTGTTCAACGATACGGTACGCGCCAACCTCTGCATGGGCCGTGAGCGCAGCGACGAAGCCTGCTGGCAGGCGCTGACCATCGCACAGCTGGCGCAGACCATCCGCCAGTTGCCGCAGGGTCTGGACACCGTGGTTGGCCGCTCGGGCGTGCGTTTGTCGGGCGGGCAGCGCCAGCGGCTGGCCATTGCACGCATGGTATTGGCCGAACCCAAGGTGGTGATCCTCGACGAAGCCACCTCGGCACTCGACGCGGCTACGGAATACGCCCTGCACGAAGCGCTGGCGCAGTTCCTCAACGGCCGCACCACCTTGATCATCGCCCACCGTCTGAGTGCGGTGAAGCAGGCGGATCGGGTGCTGGTATTCGATGGTGGCAGCGTCGCCGAAGATGGCGACCACCGCCAACTGATCGCCGACGGCGGCCTGTACGCCAAGCTCTACGGCAACTTGCAGCACTAGGCCGGTGTTCGCCCGGCACCGCATGGGAGCACGCTTGCTGGCGATGGGGTTGCGGCCATATCGCAATATCCGTGTTGGCCGGACGATTCGCCTCGGGGTCGGGGCTCCTATAGGTTTGAGTTGTCTGCGGCGCGCGCGCAGCTCTTGTAGGAACGTCGCCCTCGGCGCGAAACGATTATGGGCTTACCGCATATTCGTGGTGATACAGCATCCCGTAGCCTGTGGTGGAGCGTAGCGATACCCAGGATCGTCCCTGGGTATCGCTACGCTCCACGCTGTGCTACCAAAAGCAATCTCTACTCACGCGGCAGTTTGCTACCCCATTGCTGGATCGCCTTGGTGCGTTGCACGCTGGCATTGACGGCCTTGTCGAGTTCTTCGTTGTAATCCGACAGCCAGCTGCGTGAGCCGGGAATCATGTCGGCCAGATCGCGCATACCGTTCTTCAATGCTTGCAGGCTCTGCTGAAAGCTTTGCTCCTGACCCAGCAAGGTGCGGCCCATGAGCTTCAAGGCGGCAACATCCTGCGATGGCGGTGCTGCAGGTGTCGCCGCGACCGGGGCGGGCGCTGGCGGTGGGGCTGCGGCCAGTTTCAGCAAAACGTCCTGGCGCTTTTGGTCCTCTTTGACAGCGGTTAGCTCCTTTTCCAGCATATCGGCACGCTGCTGCAGCGCCGCGAAGGCTGCAGGATCAAAGGGTGGCGGCTCGTCGGCAAGCATCTTCACCACTGCGGATGTCGCCAGGCTCGACAGCACGATAAACAGCAGCAACGCCAGCGCGAAAATCAGTATGCGATTGAAGCGGTTGGCTTTCTCCAGCTTGGCCAGGCGTTCTTCGTCGCTATCGGGAGCGAGGTCAAAGGCCGCGCTCGGGCTTTCGGGTTCGGAGGGCGTTTCACTGCTCATTGCGGCCTCTGTGTAATGTATCGGCAAGATGACAGTCATTCTGGCAGCGTTTGGGCATATCTGCCTGTCATCGTGACGGAATCAAAATCGACCGCTATGTAAAGAAAGATTTACGATAATGCGGGGTTCGCCGAGGTCTGCTGGCGGAAAATCAAGCGATTGCAGGCATCTGTATCGAACCTTTGCCAACGGGTCGCGCCACTCTCTGCCAGAGTCACCCTATAACCCTTGCCGCGCTTGCTCGCCTCGATTGTCATGAAGCCATAACGACAACGAGGACACCCCCATGAATGCCGTGGCGAAAATCGAGCAACACAACCCCATCGGAACCGACGGTTTCGAGTTCGTGGAATTTACTGCTCCCACCCCTGAAGGCATCGGGCAATTGCGCCAGCTGTTCACGGCCATGGGCTTCACCGAAACGGCCAAGCACCGCAGCAAACAGGTGTGGCTGTTCCAGCAGCACGGCATCAATTTCGTCCTCAATGGCAGCCCGACCGGCCACGTGCATGCCTTCGCCAAGAAGCACGGGCCGAGCGCGTGCGCCATGGCCTTCCGGGTGCGCAATGCCGCTCAGGCGGCCGCTTATGTTGAGGAGCAGGGCGCCACGCTGGTGGGTAGCCACGCGAATTTCGGTGAGCTGAACATTCCCTGCGTCGAAGGTATTGGCGGCTCGCTGCTGTATCTGGTCGACCGTTACGCCAGTGAGCGTGGCACACAGAGCATTTATGACGTGGATTTCGAGTTCATCGAGGGTCGTGGCGCGGATGACAACGCGGTCGGCCTGCAGATGATCGACCACCTCACCCACAACGTGAAGCGTGGGCAGATGGATGTGTGGTCCGGTTTCTACGAGCGCATCGCCGGCTTCCGCGAGATTCGCTATTTCGATATCGAAGGCAAGCTCACCGGCCTGGTTTCTCGGGCCATGACCGCGCCGTGCGGCAAGATCCGCATTCCGATCAACGAGTCGGCGGATGACAAATCGCAGATCGAGGAATTCATCCGCGAGTACCACGGCGAGGGTATCCAGCACATCGCGCTGTCCACCGATGACATCTATGCCACCGTGCGCAAGCTGCAGGCCAACGGCGTGGTCTTCATGAGCACGCCGGATACCTACTACGAGAAGGTCGACCAGCGCGTGGCCGGGCATGGTGAGCCGTTGGACGTGCTGCGTGACCTGAGTCTGTTGATTGACGGAGCGCTGGGCGACGACGGCATTCTGCTGCAGATATTCACCAACACGGTGATTGGCCCGATCTTCTTCGAGATCATCCAGCGCAAGGGCAACCAAGGATTTGGCGAAGGCAATTTCAAGGCCCTGTTCGAATCCATCGAAGAGGACCAGGTGCGTCGCGGTGTGATCAGCGAGGAGTAGCGCCATGAGCCGCAAATGGATCAGCTTTCCCCTGCGTGAAGGCGAGCACTCGCGTCAGGCTCACTGTGACTTGCCGGCCGAGACCTATGAGCGGGAGATGGGCCGCGAAGGTTTCTTCGGCCCCGTCACTCATCTGCACCACAAGCATCCGCCGACTGGTTGGGTGGACTGGCAGGGCCCGCTGCGGCCCCATGCCTTCAACTTCAACCAAATTCCCAGCGAGCACGACTGCCCGCTGCAGGCGCCGGTGACCCTGCACAACGCTGACATCCGGCTGCGCGTGTGGAAGACCGCAGGTGCCATGACGCACTTGGTGCGCAACAGTGACGGTGACGAGCTGCTCTTCGTGCATGACGGTGCAGGGCACTTCTATTGCGATTTCGGCCACCTCGAATACCGCGATGGCGATTACCTGGTGATCCCCCGCGGCACTGCCTGGCGTATCGAGCCGACAGCGCCCAGCCATTTCCTGCTGATCGAGAACACTGACGGTGCCTATCAGTTACCGGACAAAGGCCTGCTCGGCCCCCAGGCGATCTTCGACCCGGCGATGCTCGAGCACCCGCACATCGATGACGCCTTCAAGGCCCAGCAGGACGAGCGAAGCTGGCAGATCCGCATCAAGCGGCGCAACCAGATCAGCACGGTGACCTACCCCTACAACCCGCTGGACGTGGTCGGCTGGCACGGTGATAACACCGTAGTGCGCCTCAACTGGCGCGATATTCGCCCCTTGGCGAGCCATCGCTACCACTTGCCGCCCTCGGTACATACCACCTTCGTCGCCAACGGCTTCGTGGTCTGCACCTTCACGCCGCGACCGGTGGAGTCCGATCCCGGCGCGCTGAAGGTGCCGTTTTTCCACAACAACGATGATTACGACGAAGTGCTGTTCTATCACCGCGGCAATTTCTTCAGCCGCGACAACATCGAAGCGGGGATGGTCACCCTGCATCCCTGCGGCTTCCCCCATGGCCCGCACCCCAAGGCGTTGAAAAAGGCGCAGATAGATCCCGCCACGTTCACCGATGAAGTGGCGGTGATGATCGACACCCGCCGCGCGCTGGAAGTGGCTGACGCCGCCGCTGCGGTGGACGTCGCCGAATATGTGAATTCCTGGCGCGCGCCGGGCAAGGAGTCCTGATGAAACTTGCATCCCTGAACCAGGGCCGCGATGGCGTGCTGGTGGTGGTTTCCCGCGATCTGTCGCGCGCCGTGCGTGTGCCGCAGATTGCCCAAACGCTGCAGGCCGCCCTGGATGACTGGGCGAGCAAGCGGCCCCAATTGGAATCGGTTTACCAGCGCCTGAATGACGGCCTAGAGACTGGCGCCTTCGATTTCGACCAGGGCGCCTGCCACAGCCCGTTGCCGCGTGCCTATCATTGGGCCGACGGCAGCGCCTACGTCAATCACGTGGAGCTGGTGCGCAAGGCCCGTGGCGCGGAAATGCCTGAGTCGTTCTGGCACGAGCCGTTGATGTACCAGGGCGGTGCAGACGCCTTCATCCCGCCCCATGCGCCGATCCGCCTGGGTGACGAAGCCTGGGGCATCGACCTGGAAGCCGAGCTGGCGGTGATTACCGACGACGTTCCGATGGGTGCGACGCCGGCTCAGGCGCTCGGGCATATCCAGTTGCTGCTGCTGGTCAACGACGTGTCGCTGCGCAACCTGATTCCCGGCGAGTTGGCGAAGGGCTTTGGCTTCTATCAGAGCAAGCCGTCATCAAGTTTCTCACCGGTAGCCGTTACCCCGGACGAACTGGGTGAGAGCTGGAGGGAGGGGCGCCTGCACCGGCCCTTGGTGTCGCACATCAATGGTCAGCTGTTCGGCCAGCCCGACGCCGGCACCGACATGACCTTCGACTTCCCCACGCTGGTTGCCCATGCCGCGCGCACCCGCCCTCTGGGCAGCGGCACCATCATCGGCTCCGGCACCGTCTCCAACTACGACCGCAGCGCAGGCTCCAGCTGTCTGGCCGAAAAACGCATGCTTGAGGTGCTTGAACAGGGTGAGGCGAAAACACCGTTCCTGAAGTTCGGCGACCGAGTGCGCATCGAGATGTTCGATGCAGCCGGAGCGAGCATATTTGGCGCCATCGACCAGCAGGTGGAGCGCTATCCCTAGACTGTAAGTACGTCGCCCTCGGCGCGAAGCGATCGCTGGCTTGCTGAAAAATCCACGTTTGTTACACGATTCGCCCCGAGGTCGGGGCTCCTACGGGGCGCGGGGCGCCTGAAGATGTCAGTCGTTGGCGTAGAAGCGTCGCCCTCGTTGCTAAGCGATAGCTGCTTTGCCGCGTACTCGGCGTCGGCCGCTTGATTCGCCTTGGGGCGGGTTCCGATGAATAGGGAGGTCACCGTGTTGACGTTATACGGCTACTGGCGCTCCAGCGCCGCCTACCGGGTGCGCATTGCGCTGAATCTTAAGGGGCTCGCCTATCAGCAGATTCCGGTGCATCTGGTGCGTGGTGGCGGCGAGCAACATGGCGATGCGTACCAAGCCCTGAACCCTCAAGGCCTGGTGCCGTTGCTGGTGGATGAGGAAAACGGTGGCGTCACCATCGCGCAGTCCCTGGCGATTCTCGAATACCTCGACGAGATTTTTCCGGTCCCGGCGATTCTTCCCGACGATCCCCTGCAGCGTGCGGCGGTGCGCGCCCTGGCGCTGCACATCGCCTGCGAAGTGCACCCGCTCAACAACCTGCGGGTGCTGCAGTATCTCGGTGGCGAGCTGGGCGTCTCCGAGCAGCAGAAAAACGCCTGGTACCGGCATTGGGTCACCGAGGGCCTGGCTGCGGTGGAGCAAGGTTTGGCGGCGTACGGTGAAACATTCTCCCTTGGCAAGCGGCCCGGCTATCTGGAAGCCTGTTTGATCCCACAGGTGTACAATGCGCGCCGTTTCGACTGTGACCTCGATGCGTACCCTCGCATCCTTGCGCTGGCCGCGCGTTGTGAGGCGATCGAGGCGTTCCGCCAAGCAGCACCGGACGCCCAGCCCGACGCGCAGTAATCCGCGAGACAAGCCCTTAGCCATTCCGCCAGGCCATGAGCCGGGCGGGTTCGATCCTGTCACGGTCGATCACCCACAGGTGACAGATGCCAAGCGAAATGCTCCAGACAGGCCCGCTCAAGCGCGGCCTGAAGAATCGCCATATTCAGTTGATCGCCCTGGGTGGCGCCATCGGTACCGGCCTGTTCCTCGGCTCGGCCGGAGTTATGGCGTCGGCCGGGCCATCGATGATTCTTGGCTATGCCATTGGCGGCTTCATCGCCTTCCTGATCATGCGCCAGCTTGGCGAAATGATCGTCGAAGAGCCGGTAGCCGGTTCCTTCAGCCACTTTGCACACGCCTATTGGGGGCCGTTCGCGGGGTTTCTCTCGGGCTGGAACTACTGGGTGTTGTACGTGCTGGTCGGCATGGCCGAACTCACCGCAGTGGGCAAGTATGTGCAGTACTGGTGGCCGGAGGTACCGACCTGGGCCACCGCCGCGGTGTTCTTCCTAGTCATCAACGCCATCAACCTGACCAATGTGCGGGTATTCGGCGAGGCCGAGTTCTGGTTCTCGATCATCAAGGTGGTGGCGATCATGGGCATGATCCTGCTCGGCTGCTACCTGCTGTTCAGCGGCGCAGGTGGCGAGCAGGCATCGGTGAGTAACTTGTGGAGCCACGGCGGCTTCTTCCCCAACGGTATCTCGGGGCTGGTGATGGTGATGGCCATCATCATGTTCTCCTTCGGCGGCCTGGAGCTGGTGGGCATTACTGCGGCCGAAGCTGACCAACCGAAAACGGTGATCCCCAAGGCGATCAATCAGGTGGTTTACCGCATCCTGATCTTCTACGTCGGCGCGCTGACCGTGCTGCTGTCGCTGCATCCGTGGGACGACCTGGTGGCGACCCTGACCGCCGGCGGTGACTCCTATGGCAGCAGCCCCTTCGTGCAGATTTTTTCGCTGATCGGCAGTGACACCGCTGCGCACATCCTCAACTTCGTGGTGCTCACTGCGGCGTTGTCGGTCTACAACAGCGGCGTGTACTGCAACAGCCGCATGCTTTATGGCTTGGCCGAGAAGGGCAATGCGCCCAAGTCGCTGCTCAAGGTCGACAAGCGCGGTGTGCCGGTGCTGGCTATTTTCTTCTCGGCGGCTTTCACGCTGATCTGTGTGGTGGTCAACTACCTGGTGCCGAAGAGCGCGCTGGAGCTGCTGATGTCCCTGGTGGTCGCCGCGCTGGTGATCAACTGGGCGATGATCAGCCTGGCCCATATCAAATTCCGCAAGGCCATGCAGGCCAAGGGCGTCGAGCCGTCGTTCAAGGCCTTCTGGTTCCCCTTCGCCAACTACCTGTGCCTGGGGTTCGTGTTGTTCATCCTTGCTCTGATGCTGTTCATTCCGGGCATTCGCATGTCGGTGATCGCCATCCCGTTCTGGCTGCTGTTCATTTGGGGTTGCTTCCAGTTGCGCCAGCGTCAGCTCGCTCGGTAAACCGCCACGTTCAACACGCCCGCAGTGCAATGCTGCGGGTGGTATTCGCGCCAACTGATGGCCTGCACGAGGCGCGCTGGCCTTTTCTTGCGCTACAGCAAAAACGCATTGAAACGCTGCCGGTATAGTGGCCAGTTACTGTCGCGTGGCCGAGATTTTTTCGCTAAGGCTTTGTGCCAATCAGCCGACTAACTATCTGAAACCATGACTTGCACCGTTCAAAACTGAGCGACTGCACTGCGAACACAAAAATAATGGAGCCGCTTGGATGTTGCATTCTGCCACTCGACTGTTCGTCGATCTTTCCGTAGGCAAGAAACTTCTAGTGGGTTTTGGCCTTGTGCTTTTACTGACCGTCGCCGTAACCGGCGCTGGTTTCGTTGCCGTGCAGGCGGTAATGAAGGGGCACGCCCAGTCACTGGGGCTTTCGACCATCAATGAGCAGGTGCTGGGGGCCAGGCGTATGGAGCGCGATTACGCCATCAGCCACAGTGAGGCCGACGCGCAACGCATGCGCGACCGGCTCGCCATGGTGCGTGCGGAGCTGGCGGAGCAAATCGCCCGCGCTACGCCGACCGAGCGTGAGCATCTTCAGGCCATGGATACCGCTGCTGCCGACTATCTGCAGCAGTTCGACGCCAGCGTGCAACAGCGAGCGCGCGCCAACGAATCCCGCATGCAGATGGACGAGGCCGCGCAAGAAGCGCGCAGCCAGTTCGAAATGATCGAGCTGGACATGTATGACGCGGTGCGCGAACTGCGCTTGGCCGGTGACCAGCTGCGTGGCAGCGACCCGCTGACTCTGGCGGAAACCGCCTCCAACCTCAGCAAACGCATGCTCGAACTGCGCAGCCATGAAAGCCAGTTCATCATCGACGGTTCGCCCACGGCGCTGGAAGACTGGAACATGGTCAGCTACGACCTGCAGTCATCGGCCAACGGCCTGATGGTGTGGCTCAGTGATGATCAGAAGCGCGCTATCGAAGCCGCTCTGGTGGCGCTCGCCAGCTACCAGCAGGCTTTCACCAACTTCCAGCAGGTCTATGAGCAGAGCAAGGCCAGCGATGCGGCCATGTTGCAGCAGGCCGATCAGGTCCTGGCGCTGGCTGAGCAGGCCAAAAATGTCGAAGAACAAAGCATGGGCGACGACAGCCGCAGCGCCATGTTGCTGCTCGGCAGCATGGGCATAGCGGCTGTGCTGATTGGGCTGTTCGCAGCGGTGAGTATCAGCCGCTCCATCGTCGCACCGCTGCGTCAGACCGTGGCGTTCGCCCGTCGTATCGCCGAGGGTGACCTGAGCCAGGACCTGCCGCAGGATCGTCATGACGAACTCGGCCAACTGCTCGAAGCCATGCAGGGCATGACCCGCAGCCTGCGCGATCTGGTTGGGCGGATCAGCGGCGGCGTCGGGCAGATTGCCGCGGCAGCCGAGCAGCTTTCCGCCATTACTGCGCAAACCAGCGCTGGCGTGCAGACCCAGAAAGAAGAAACCGAGCAGACCGCCACCGCCATGCACCAGATGGCAGCGACCGTGCAGGAAGTGGCGCAAAACGCCGAGCAGGCTTCGTTGGCTGCCGCCGATGCCGACCGTGAAGCGCAGCAGGGCAACCTGGTGGTGCAGCAGGCCATCAGCCAGATCGGCAAGTTGGCTGAAGAGGTCGAACAATCGGCCGAAGCCATGCAGGAGCTGAATCAGGAGAGTGGGCGCATCGGTAGCGTGCTCGAAGTGATCCGCGCAGTGGCCGAGCAGACCAACCTGCTGGCGCTCAACGCTGCCATCGAAGCGGCCCGTGCTGGCGATCAGGGCCGCGGCTTTGCGGTGGTCGCTGACGAAGTACGCGCCTTGGCGCGGCGTACCCATGATTCCACTCAGGAAATCGAAAGCCTCATCGCCAATTTGCAGCGCCTGGCCGGCGGCGCCGCGACCCAGATGGAAGGCAGCCGTGCGTTGACTCAGCGCACCGTGAGTCTTGCGGGCGAAGCGGGCGATGCGCTGGGGCGTATCACCCAGGCGGTGAGCACCATCGAACAGATGAATCACCAGATCGCTGCTGCTGCGGAAGAGCAGAGCACCGTAGCGGAAACCATCAGCGAAAGTGTCACTCGTGTACGCGACATTGGTGAGCAGAGCGCCAGCGCCAGCCATCAGACCGCCGCCTCAAGCGCTGAGCTGGCGCGGCTGGGTGTCGAATTGCAGGGGCTGGTACGGCAGTTCCGAACCTGAGTGGCGGCGGTATCCGGGGTGTTTACCCCGGGTATCGCTTCGCTCAACCCGGGCTACGTTCTTCGTTGCGCGCGGGGCGTTTCATCGTCCGACCTTGATGTAAACGGCGTCATCACTTCCTGAATGAACACGCTCCTATAGCCTGGGCTGAGCCCTGCGATACCCAGGGACGAATGCCCGGATATCGCTGCGGTCAACGGGCCACGCGCTATAACGCCGGATTGCTCTTCTCAGTTGCCGAGCTGGCAGCTTTATGGCCTGGAGCCAGATCGACGTCGGGCGGGGCGCTTTTACCTTGCGGATACTGGTTCAATTCGCTGGCCCACAAGGCCAGCGGTACGGGCGTCGCAGGTTGCCAGATGCGCTGCCAGAGTAATGTCAGGCGCTGCATATCGCCGCGCTCTGCTGGCCAGCGTTCGATAAACGGTTGCACTTTCCAGACATCATTCTGCCAATGAGCGAAATCGAAGCGGAACGGGTGAAAACCGGTCATGCCGAGGCGAATATCGGTCACCACCAGGTGAGCGCCAAGGCGGTCATAGCGAAGCACGTCATTGGTAAACCACTTCAGCCGTTGATGGGCCGGCGAATCGGACAGTGCCTCGCTTAACGCTGCACCACGCGGTATGCGTTCCAGCACTGGCGGCGCACTGTCGAACCAGCCGACCAGAGTTTCGTGGTAGTCCTCGCCCTCGATCACGATGACCCGCCACAGCAGCGTATTGAACGGTGTGGGTGAGCTGGAGATGCCTTTCGCTTCGATGCCCTGACTCGCCAGCTCGGTTTTCACCCGCTGCTCGGCCATGTACTTGCCGCCTAGCGTGGAGGCCAAATAAAGGGTGGAGAACGCCAGCGCCCAGTTGACCACCGGGTTGGCTTTGTCCTGCAAACCCCTGATCAGGCCGTAGATCACCGCGCCCAGCAGCGGCAGGCTGTAGATCGGGTCGATGATGAAGATGCTCGACCAGGCTGCCGGCGTTGGCGCGAACGGCCAAAGCAACTGAGTGCCGTAGCTGGTGAAGGCGTCGAGCAGCGGGTGAGTGATCAATACCAGCCAGATCGCCAGGAACAATCGTCGCGCCGAATAATCAGGATTGGGTCGCCACTGTCGTATCAACCAGGTCAGCAGCAGAGCCAGGCCGCTAAGCACGAACAGTGAGTGGCTGAAGCCTCGGTGATACGTCATGGCCGCGACCGAGTCGCCGTAATCGATGACCACATCCAGATCTGGCAAGGTGCCTAGCATGGCGCCGTACAGCAGCGCCTTGCGCCCCTGCCAGCGCCCCAGCAGGGCGCCCTGGATACTGGCGCCAAGTACGGCTTGGGTAATCGAATCCATGGAGTTCTCGCGAGTGGAGTGGGGCGGTCGCTTAAGTTACTCGAGCGCTTGGCCGTTCGTAGAAGCAAATTTCAAGCAAAGGTTTCAGCTGTGCGGGCGTCGCCATGGGCTATCCTGCACGCCCACAGCAAGCAAGGCGCCCCATGCTGGTCATCTCCAACAGCATTCATTTGCCCGACGACGAGGTCGAACTCACCGCCATTCGTGCTCAGGGCGCGGGCGGGCAGAACGTCAACAAGGTGTCGAGTGCCATGCACCTGCGCTTCGACAGCCAGGCGTCATCGTTGCCGCCTTTTTACAAAGAACGCCTGCTGGCCATGCGCGACAGCCGCATCACAGCGGGTGGCGTAGTGATCATCAAGGCGCAGCAATATCGAACCCAAGAGCAGAACCGCGCCGACGCGCTGGAGCGTCTGGCGGAACTGATCCGTTCGGCAGGCAAAACTGAAAAGGCCCGACGCCCGACCAAACCGACGCTTGGCTCGAAGAAGCGTCGGCTGGAAGGCAAGACCAAGCGCGGGGCGATCAAGGCGGGTAGGGGTAAGGTGGACTTTTAGTCCGTGCTTAATCCCACTTGGGAGCGAACCCTGGGTTGGCCAGGCGCTCGCCGCGCTCCAGCTTGGCAATGGAGGCCATGTCCTGCTCGCTGAGTGTCAGGTTCAAGGCGCCGAGGTTGCTTTCCAGGTTGGCGCGCTTGGTCGATGACGGGATTACCGCAAAGCCTTGCTGCAGCGCCCAGGCCAAGGCGACCTGTGCCGGGTTGGCGGCGTGGCCGGCGGCGATGCCTTGAATCACCGTGTCGCTGATGACCTTGCCGTAAGCCAGCGGCATGTAGGCGGTCAGATGGATACCGTGCTCCTGAGCGAACTCAACGACCTTGCGGTTCTGCAGGAATGGGTGGATTTCCACCTGATGGGTGGCGATCTGGTCGGCACCGACCACTTCCATGGCTTGTTGCAGGTGGGCGTTGGTGAAGTTCGATACGCCAATCTTGTCGGTCAGGCCGGCGGCCTTGGCTTCCATCAATGCGGCCATGTATTCGGCCACCTGAATCTCGTCGTTGGGCGACGGCCAATGAATCAGGGTCAGGTCGACCTGGCCGAGGTGCAGTTTGCGCAGGCTTTCCTTCAGGCTGGGGATCAGCTTGTCGGAGCCGAGGTTGTCGGTCCAGACCTTGGTGGTGACGAACAGCTCGCTACGCGGTACGCCGCTTTCTGCGATGGCCTGGCCGACTTCGGCCTCATTGCCGTAGATCTGGGCGGTATCGATATGCCGATAGCCCAGTTCGAGACCATTGCGGACCGAGTCGATGACCTGTTGATCCTTGAGGCGGAACGTGCCGAGGCCTAGGGCGGGAATCTGCTGCATGAGGGGCTCCTGTCAAATGGACTGTCTGTAGCTGACAGCGCTGTGGCGGGGTTGTTGCGCTGGATTGGTGAGCCAGTATGTACCGTGGACTTATGCGCAAAAACCGCGTTTCATGCAGAACATATTTGCGTCGCACTCACGAATACCGCCATGAAAACTACCCTCGACGAACTTCTCGCCTTCAGTACTGTGGTCGCCAGCGGCTCCATAAGCGCCGCCGCGCAGCAGTTGGGGCAGACCGCTTCGGGCATCAGTCGCGCTCTCAGTCGCCTGGAAGAAAAGCTCGACGTGACACTCTTGCAGCGCACCACCAGGCGCTTGGATCTGACCGAAGAGGGCCATGCCTTTCTCGCCCAGGCGCGGCGTATCCTCGATAGCGTCGAAGAGGCAGAAGAGCAAATGCGCGTACGTCGGCAGACGCCGGCCGGGCGGTTGCGCGTCAACGCCGCTGCGCCTTTCATGTTGCATGGCGTGGTGCCGCTGGTGAATGGCTTTCGCGAGCGTTACCCGAATATCCAGCTGGAGCTGCACAGCAGCGATGAAATCATCGACTTGATCGAGCAGCGCACCGACGTGGCGATCCGTATCGGCCCGCTGCGCGACTCGACCCTGCACGCTCGGCCGCTTGGCAGCAATCCCCTACGGGTTTTGGCCAGCCCGGCTTACCTGCAGGTGCACGGAGTGCCGGCCAGCGTCGAGGCGCTGGCCGGCCATAATCTCCTCGGCTTTACCCAACCGGAGAGCCTCAATCAGTGGCCGTTGCGAAACCCGCAGGGTGACGCCTTCACTATTGAGCCGAGCCTGCAGGCCTCAAGTGGGGAAACCCTTCGTCAACTGGCCCTTGGCGGCGCCGGAATTGTTTGCCTGGCGGATTTCATGACCCACCTTGATCGTGCCCGCGGTGATCTGGTGCAGGTACTCACCGAGCACACCGTGGAGGTCCGCCAACCGATACACGCCGTTTACTATCGCAATACCGCGCTTACCTCACGCATCACCTGTTTTCTCGACTACCTCAGCAGTCAGCTCGGCGAGGCGTCTTGAGGCGCTTGCCAGATAACGCATTTTTGCGGCGCAATTCGAGTCGCCAGCGGCTGCTCGAAGCGTGCCGCAAAAGCCGAGGCGACGAGGGCTCCAGCGCTTTCAGTCATGGGCGCTGATATAGGTGGAACTGGCTGTTTGCCAGGCGGGTCTAGGATGATGGTTAACAACAAGGAGATACCAAAATGACCAAGTCCCCGTTCTTCCGTCGTCTGGCTGCCATGTTGGCAGTGTTCCATGTCCTGATGATTGCCCAGGTTCCACTAGCCAACGCCGCGATGATCGGTACGGGTGAAGTGCTCACCGAGCAGCAACAGCAGGTCGACCGTCAGCAACTGCTGTCGATGCTCGATGATCAGCAGGTCAAGGAAAAGCTGGTCTCCATGGGTGTAGAGCGTGATCAGGTGGAAAATCGCATCAACAACCTGACCAGCGCCGAACTGTCGCAATTCAACGCGCAGCTGTCCGAAGCGCCGGCCGGTGCGGGTGTCGTAGGCATCATCGTGTTGTTCTTGGTGATCTTCATCATCACCGATATGCTCTGCGCCACAAACCTGTTCAGTTTCGTCAAATGCATAAATCGCTAAAACCGCTTCTCGCTTCACTTCTGATCGTTCTGCTCAGTGCATGCGCACGGTCTCCGGTGCTTTCGCCGGAGGCCGAGCGTCTGCCTGAGCGGGTCGAGCTGAGTAGTGTTCCTTTCTTTCCGCAGACCGCCTACCAGTGTGGGCCGGCTGCATTGGCGACCATGCTCAACCAGCGCGGTGTGCTGACTACCCCCGGTTTCCTGCAGGGCCAGGTGTATATCCCCGGCCGTGAGGGCAGCCTGCAGGTGGAAATGGTTGCCGCTGCCCGCTCCCATGACCTTCTTGTCTACCCGCTCAAGCCCAAGCTCGACGCTCTGCTCGCCGAAGTGGCCGCAGGCAACCCCGTGCTGGTGCTGCAGAACCTCGCTTTCGACTGGTACCCGCAATGGCACTTCGCAGTGCTGGTGGGCTATGACCGTCGCGAGCAGACGCTGATTTTGCGTTCCGGTACCAGCCGCCGCTGGACGGTGGATTTCGCTGCGTTCGACAAGACCTGGGCGCGCGGCAATCGCTGGGCCGTGCTGACCATGCCCGCCGACAAACTGCCTGCCACGGCTGAACCAACCGTGTGGCTCAAGGCCGCTGCGGATCTGGAAGAAGTCGGCCGCAAGGATGTCGCCCAGCATGCCTATCGCACAGCGACCCAGCGCTGGCCTGAACAGGCCGTAGGCTGGTTTGCCCTGGCCAACAGCCGTTACGCCGGTGGAGATTTACGCGGCGCCGAAGCGGCGTTTAGGGAAAGCGTCAACCGCCAGCCGGATTTCGCGGCCGGCTGGTTCAATCTCTCCCAGGTGCAGGACGAGCGTGGCTGCAAGAGCGAAGCCGCTAGCTCGCGCCAATGCGCGCAGCGCCTGGCACCAGATGACAAGCGTTTTGCCGTTGCCGGTAAGCAGGGTGAGGCATCTAGCCAGTGCACTGCGCCGATTGCGTGCCCGGTTCAGTAACCCATCTGGCAAAGCAAGACGGCGCTCATTGAGCGCCGTTTTTGTATGCAATTCCCCTACGCCGACCTGTCTGCTTTAACGTGGATCGGGCGCATAGTTGACGCTCTTTCATCCACTCGCCAGGTTGATTGATCGCACCCGCGCTCAAGCGTGGGTGCTGGGTTTGGGCGCTCCGGGCCCGCTTCCCTGCCCGCGGGGACGCAGAGCGTCCCGGAATGCATTCCCACGCGCAGCGTAGGGAAAGATCACTCACGCCGCTTCCGTCATCCCAGCTCCACTTGCAATCGCCGCTATGGTGGAAAAGAAGGGCGTTTTCCACCCTACGAGGCGACGCGCATCATCGTGGCCTGGGTTGAGCGAAGCGATACCCATGAATAAGAGTTACGACGGCGAGGGCATGGCGGCTACCGACCGCAAACCTAAAAAACTCAATTTTTTTAGTCAGTTAGCGAAAAAGGGTATTGACTCTTTAGCGCGGCTCCGTAGAATGCGCACCCACAGCAGGCACATAGCTCAGTTGGTTAGAGCACCACCTTGACATGGTGGGGGTCGTTGGTTCGAATCCAATTGTGCCTACCAAATTTTTAAATGGTCGCCTCGGCGGCCATTTTTTTTGCCCGTCTTGTCAGGCGGTCATGATTCTGAAAGCATCCACCGTTTCGCATCTTCCAGTGATTGCGGTTCGTTCTCGGTCGGGCCTCACGGCTCCTGCCTCTGTATGGCAGATACGCCACCGGATCGCTTACTGGCTCATCCCAACCCATGTGGCCTTTGGTAGAGGTCACCACTAGGAGAGGAGGCGCCATGCCCACCATTACTCTTCCCGACGGCAGTCAGCGTTCATTCGATCACCCGGTATCCGTACTCGAGGTGGCGCAATCCATTGGTGCTGGTCTGGCGAAAGCCACCGTTGCCGGTAAGGTCAACGGTCGTCTCGTCGACGCCTGTGACCTCATCGAAGCCGATGCGACCCTGCAGATCATCACGCCCAAGGACGAGGAGGGCGTGGAAATCATTCGCCACTCCTGCGCTCACCTGATCGGTCATGCGGTCAAGCAGCTGTATCCGACTGCGCGCATGGTCATCGGCCCGGTGATCGACGATGGCTTCTACTACGACATCGCCTACGAGCGGCCCTTCACGCCCGATGACGTCGCCGCCATCGAAGCGCGCATGAAAGCGCTGATCGATAAGGACTACGACGTCATCAAGAAAGTGACGCCGCGCGCCGAAGTCATCGATGTGTTCACGTTCCGCAGCGAGGATTACAAGCTGCGTCTGGTTGAGGATATGCCGAACGAGCAGGCTATGGGCCTGTATTACCACGAAGAATACGTGGACATGTGCCGCGGCCCGCACGTGCCCAACACGCGCTTTCTCAAGGCATTCAAGCTGACCAAGCTGTCCGGTGCCTACTGGCGTGGCGATGCCAAGAACGAGCAGCTGCAGCGCATCTACGGCACGGCCTGGGCTGACAAGAAGCAGCTGGCAGCTTACATCCAGCGCATCGAGGAAGCCGAGAAGCGCGACCACCGCAAGATCGGCAAGCGCCTCGACCTGTTCCATACCCAGGAAGAAGCGCCGGGCATGGTGTTCTGGCACCCCAATGGCTGGACCATCTACCAGGTACTCGAGCAATACATGCGCGGCGTGCAGCGCGAAAATGGCTACCAGGAGGTCCGTACCCCGCAGGTCGTCGACCGTGTGCTGTGGGAGAAGTCCGGACACTGGGGCAACTACGCCGACAACATGTTCACCACCGAGTCGGAAAGCCGCGACTACGCCATCAAGCCGATGAACTGCCCGTGCCACGTGCAGATATTCAACCAGGGCCTGAAGAGCTACCGCGAACTGCCGCTGCGTCTGGCCGAGTTCGGCTCCTGCCACCGCAACGAGGCGTCCGGTGCGCTGCACGGCATCATGCGCGTGCGCGGCTTCACCCAGGACGACGCGCATATCTTCTGCACCGAAGAGCAGGTGAAGAAGGAAGCGGCCGACTTCATCAAGCTGACTCTGCAGGTCTATTCGGACTTCGGTTTCAGCGACATCAAGATGAAGCTGTCCACCCGTCCGCCCAAGCGTGTAGGCGATGACGCCTTCTGGGATCGTGCCGAAAAAGCCTTGGCCGATGCGCTCAACGATGCCGGCCTGCCGTGGGAATACCTGCCGGGCGAGGGTGCGTTCTATGGTCCGAAGATTGAATTCACGCTGCTCGACTGCCTCGGCCGTTCCTGGCAGTGCGGTACCCTGCAGTACGACCCGAACATGCCGCAGCGCCTGGAAGCCAGTTACGTTTCCGAAGACAACAGCCGCAAAGTCCCGGTCATGCTGCACCGCGCAATCCTCGGATCGTTCGAGCGCTTCATCGGTATTCTGATCGAACACTACGAGGGTGCGTTCCCCGCTTGGCTGGCTCCGACGCAGGCGGTGGTGATGAATATCACCGACAAGCAGGCCGATTTTGCCCTTGAAGTGGAAAAATCACTCACTCAAAGCGGTTTTCGTGCCAAGTCCGACTTGAGGAACGAGAAGATAGGCTTTAAAATCCGCGAGCATACTTTGCTCAAGGTCCCCTATCTTTTGGTCATCGGGGATCGTGAAGTAGAGACGCAAACTGTCGCTGTGCGTACCCGTGAAGGTGCTGACCTGGGCTCCATGCCCGTCGCCCAATTCAATGAGTTGCTCGCACAAGCGGTTTCCCGGCGCGGTCGCCAAGATTTGGAGTAATTATTATTAAGCGTGATATGAGACAAGATAAACGAGCTGCCCCGAAGGCGCCGATCAACGAGAATATCTCGGCGCGCGAGGTTCGGTTAATTGGCGCAGAGGGCGAGCAGCTTGGCATCCTCTCGATTGAAGACGCGCTTAAAGTTGCCGAAGACGCGAAGCTGGACCTAGTAGAGATTTCTGCGGACGCACTGCCGCCCGTTTGCCGAATCATGGATTACGGCAAACACCTCTTCGAGAAGAAGAAGCAGGCTGCGATCGCCAAGAAGAACCAGCACCAGCAGCAGATTAAAGAAATCAAGTTTCGTCCAGGGACGGAAGATGGGGATTACCAGGTAAAACTGCGCAACCTGGTACGTTTCCTGATGGAAGGGGACAAGGCCAAGATCTCTCTGAGATTCCGTGGTCGTGAGATGGCCCACCAGGAGCTGGGTATGGAACTGTTGAAGCGGGTTGAGGCTGACCTGATTGAATACGGTACCGTCGAACAGCATCCTAAGATGGAAGGACGCCAACTGATGATGGTCATCGCTCCCAAACGCAAGAAGTAACCTCCAGGGCACGGCAGGCCTTATGGTTATCTATATCAACTGAATGCGGAGTATCCGAACATGCCAAAGATGAAAACCAAAAGCGGTGCGGCTAAGCGTTTCCTGAAAACCGCCACCGGCTTCAAGCACAAACACGCTTTCAAGAGCCACATCCTGACCAAGATGTCGACCAAACGTAAGCGTCACCTGCGCGGTAGCACCATGGTGCATCCGTCTGACGTTGCAAAGGTCGCGCGCATGCTGCGCGTTCGTTAATCTCGGTCAAGATAGAGGAAATAGCTCATGGCTCGTGTTAAACGTGGCGTTATCGCTCGTGCTCGTCACAAAAAAATTCTGAAACTCGCTAAAGGCTACTACGGTGCACGTTCGCGCGTATTCCGTGTTGCCAAGCAGGCTGTCATCAAGGCTGGTCAATATGCCTACCGTGACCGTCGTCAGAAAAAACGTCAGTTCCGCGCTCTGTGGATCGCTCGTATCAACGCTGGTGCTCGCGTCAACGGTCTGTCCTACAGCCGCCTGATCGCTGGCCTGAAAAAAGCGTCGATCGAAATCGACCGTAAGGTTCTGGCTGATCTGGCAGTGAACGAAAAAGCGGCGTTTGCTGCGATTGTCGAGAAAGCGAAAGCCGTACTGGCTTAAGTCCCCGACAATCACCGGGCTCGCCCGGTGCTAAACGTCACCAATAGGGGAAGAGCCTTAAAGCTCTTCCCCTATTTCGTATCTGGAGTCTGTAAATGGAAAATCTGGATGTGCTGGTCTCGCAAGCGCTTGAGGCCGTCAGCCACACCGACGATGTGAACGCCCTGGAGCAACTGCGGGTTCACTATCTGGGCAAGAAAGGCGAGCTGACCCAGGTCATGAAGACTCTGGGCAATCTGTCTGCTGAAGAACGTCCCAAGGCGGGCGCTCTGATCAATTCGGCCAAGGAGCGTGTTCAGGACGCCCTTAACAGCCGTAAAGAAATTCTCGAATCGGCTGCGCTGAGCGCCAAGCTCGCCGCCGAGCGGATCGATGTCACCCTGCCGGGCCGTGGTCAGGCATCGGGTGGTTTGCATCCGGTTACCCGTACCCTGGAGCGCGTCGAGCAGTTCTTCACGCGCATTGGTTACGGCATCGCTGAAGGCCCGGAGGTGGAGAACGATTACCACAACTTCGAGGCGCTCAACATTCCGGGCCACCACCCGGCGCGTGCCATGCACGACACCTTCTATTTCAACGCCAACATGCTGCTGCGCACCCATACCTCGCCGGTGCAGGTGCGCACCATGGAGTCCCAGCAGCCGCCGATTCGTATCGTCTGCCCGGGCCGTGTGTACCGTTGCGATTCCGATATCACCCACTCGCCGATGTTTCACCAGGTCGAAGGCCTGTTGGTCGACGAAGGGGTGAGCTTCGCCGACCTCAAAGGCACCATCGAGGAATTCCTCCGGGTGTTCTTCGAGAAGCCTCTGGGCGTGCGTTTCCGTCCTTCGTTCTTCCCCTTCACCGAGCCATCGGCCGAAGTCGACATGCAGTGCGTGATGTGCAGCGGCAAAGGCTGCCGCGTGTGCAAGCAGACTGGCTGGCTGGAAGTGATGGGCTGCGGCATGGTGCACCCGAACGTGCTGCGCATGTCCGGCATCGACCCGGAAAAATACTCCGGCTTCGCCTTTGGTATGGGCGTCGAGCGTTTGGCCATGCTGCGTTATGGCGTCAACGACTTACGGCTGTTCTTTGATAACGATCTGCGGTTCCTGGCGCAATTTCGCTAGTACCTCTCGCAGCTTGTAATCGAATCGGATCAGGAGAACAGACAGCATGAAATTCAGTGAACAGTGGCTGCGTGGCTGGGTAAGCCCGCAGGTTTCCCGAGATGAACTAGTCGCGCGCCTTTCCATGGCCGGCCTTGAGGTTGACAGCGTCAGCCCGGTGGCCGGTGCCTTCAATGGCGTGATCGTTGGCGAGGTGTTGAGCACCGAGCAACACCCAGACGCCGACAAACTGCGCGTGTGCCAAGTCAGCAACGGCAGCGAAACCTTCCAGGTTGTGTGCGGCGCGCCTAATGTGCGCCCCGGCCTGAAGATTCCGTTCGCCATGATCGGCGCCGAATTGCCCGGCGACTTCAAGATCAAGAAAGCCAAGCTGCGTGGTGTCGAGTCCAACGGCATGCTCTGCTCGGCGTCCGAGCTGCAGATCAGCGAAGACAACGACGGCCTGATGGAGCTGCCGGCCGATGCGCCGGTTGGCCAGGACATTCGCGAATACTTCGAACTCAACGACGTCAGCATCGAAGTCGACCTCACGCCAAACCGCGGTGACTGCCTGTCGTTGGCCGGCCTTGCTCGCGAAGTCGGTGCTCTGTACGAGGCGCCGGTCACTCGCCCGCAAGTCGCCGCCGTTGCGCCGTCCCACGACGAAGTGCGCCCGGTCGAGGTGCTCGCCACCCAGGCCTGCCCACGTTACCTGGGCCGTGTGGTGCGTAACGTCGACCTGTCCAAGCCGACTCCGCGCTGGATGGTCGAGCGCCTGCGCCGCGCTGACGTGCGCAGCATCGACGCCGCCGTCGACATCACCAACTACGTGATGCTCGAGCTCGGCCAGCCGATGCACGCCTTCGACCTTGACGTGATCCAGGGCGGCATTCGTGTACGCATGGCCGAAGAGGGCGAGAAACTGGTACTGCTCGACGGCCAGGAAGTCACCCTGCGTGCCGACACGCTGGTGATCGCTGACCATCAGCGTGCTCTGGCCATCGCTGGCGTGATGGGCGGTGAGCACAGCGGCGTCAGCGACAGCACCCGCGACCTGTTCCTCGAAAGCGCCTTCTTCGACACCATCGCCGTCGCTGGCAAGGCCCGTTCCTACGGCCTGCACACCGACTCCTCGCACCGCTTCGAGCGCGGCGTGGACTGGCAGCTGGCCCGCGAAGCCATGGAGCGCGCCACGTCGCTGCTGCTGGAGATCGTCGGCGGTGAAGCAGGCCCGATCATCGAGGCGGTAGCCGAAGCGCAACTGCCGAACATTGCCCCGATCAGCCTGCGTGCCGAGCGCGTCGAACAGATGCTCGGCCTCAAGCTCGACGACGAGCTGATCGTCAAACTGCTCAGCGCATTAGGTCTGGGTATCGAAGCCCAGGGCGCAGGTCAGTGGCAGGTCAGTGTGCCGAGCCACCGCTTCGACATCAGCCTGGAAGTCGACCTGATCGAAGAGCTGGCCCGCCTCTACGGCTACAACCGCCTGCCGGTTCGTTACCCGCAAGCGCGTTTGGCGCCACAGACCAAGGCCGAAGCCGTGGCTGATCTGCCGGTGCTGCGCCGCCTGCTGGTGGCCCGTGGTTACCAGGAAGCGATCACCTACAGCTTCATCGATCCCAAGCTGTTTGAGCTGTTCAGCCCAGGCGTACAGCCGCTGACCCTGGCCAACCCGATCTCTGCCGACATGGCCGCGATGCGTGCCTCGCTGTGGCCGGGCCTGATCAAGGCCGTGGAGCACAACCTCAACCGTCAGCAGCCGCGCGTGCGCCTGTTCGAAAGCGGCCTGCGTTTCGTGGGGCAGCTGGACGAACTCAAGCAAGAGCCGATGCTGGCCGGTGTGATCACCGGCAGCCGTCTGCCGGAAAGCTGGGCCCATGGCCGTGACGGCGTCGACTTCTTCGATGCCAAGGCAGACGTCGAAGCGCTGCTGGCTGCGGCCGGCGATATCGGTAGTTTCAGCTTCGTACCGGGCGAGCATAGCGCTCTGCATCCAGGCCAAACCGCGCGCATCGAGCGGGAAGGGCGCCTGGTCGGCTATGTAGGTGCCATCCACCCTGAGCTGGCCAAGACCCTCGGTCTCGACCAGCCGTTGTTCCTGTTCGAGCTGGTGCTGAGTGAAATCACGCAGGGTCGCATGCCGGCGTTCAAGGAACTGTCGCGCTTCCCGGAAGTGCGCCGTGACCTGGCGTTGCTGGTCGATCGCGACGTACCGGCCCAGCATCTGCTGGCCGATATTCGCGAGCAGGCTGGCGAGTGGCTGACCGACCTCAGGTTGTTTGATGTTTATCACGGTAAAGGCATTGATCCGCTTAGAAAAAGCCTCGCCGTTGGCTTGACCTGGCAGCATCCATCGCGCACTCTAAATGACGATGAGGTGAGCACCGCAACCCAGAACATCCTCACCTCCCTGGAACAAAGGTTCAACGCCACGTTAAGGAACTAGCGTATGGGGGCTCTGACGAAAGCTGAGATGGCCGAACGTCTGTACGATGAGCTGGGCCTGAACAAACGAGAAGCCAAGGAACTGGTGGAGCTCTTCTTCGAAGAAATCCGCCAGGCACTGGAACTCAATGAGCAGGTGAAGCTCTCAGGCTTCGGTAACTTCGATCTGCGCGATAAGCGTCAGCGCCCCGGTCGTAATCCAAAAACAGGGGAGGAAATCCCGATCACGGCTCGCCGTGTCGTGACATTCCGCCCCGGCCAGAAGCTCAAAGCCAGAGTCGAAGCATATGCTGGAACCAAGTCATAACGACGAACTACCTGTCATACCCGGCAAACGGTATTTCACGATCGGCGAGGTCAGTGAACTCTGTGCGGTCAAGCCGCACGTGCTTCGTTACTGGGAGCAGGAGTTCCCGCAGCTCAACCCGGTCAAGCGTCGCGGCAACCGTCGGTATTATCAGCGCCAGGATGTGCTGATGATCCGCCAGATCCGCGCTTTGCTGTACGACCAGGGCTTCACAATCGGTGGCGCGCGCTTGCGCCTCACCGGCGAAGAAGCCAAGGACGACACCACCCAGTACAAGCAACTCATCAAGCAGATGATCGCTGAGCTGGAAGATGTACTCCACGTCCTGCGCAAATGAATGTGGAAGAAAAACCTTCCGTAATTCAGATGCTTAGTTTATAGTTTCTCCCGCTTTCGGTTAACGCCAAAGGCACCAGCAACACCCGTCGGGGCGTAGCGCAGCCCGGTAGCGCACTTGCATGGGGTGCAAGGGGTCGAGTGTTCGAATCACTCCGTCCCGACCAAATAATCCCAACATCTAAGCTCGATCAGAAATGATCGGGCTTTTTTGTATGTGCCAGTTTGAGGGGCATTTTCTTGGTGGCGGTTCGGCAGTATTCTTCTGTCTTGTAATGTGGCTGAGCTCTATATGGGATGTGTCAGCAGCGTTTCAGAGCTGCGTGAAAATCACGCTCGCCATCCTCCCCCCACCATGGAGAGGATATCGTCCCGCCTAGGCTATGAAGTTTCCGCAACAATTCTAAGAAGGACTCGATCTCCGCTTTTCCCCACTCGGGGCCCATTCGGTAGTCCAAGGCCAGGCCGTCGGTAGATACGAAAACGCCGAGGTCAGGGATGACCTGATCGGTGCCGCGTATGCCGCCAAGAACGACATGAAATGGGTCGACCAGCCCCTCAGCCATCAACAGAGCATCGGCCGGGCCCGAAAATGACTTCTCGCTCCGCGTTGCTCGCATCCAGAGCTGTCCGCCATCAACGGTGACGTCTCTCGCTCCTCTTTCATATAACAGCGCAAAAGCTTCAACTGCCGAGGCCGCTTCTCGATAGGCCACTTCTATTTCTGGAAGAGACCCGTCATCCGTTGAAAAGTACTGTGTCAGATTCAAATCGATCTCCTGCTGCGAGTTGCTCATGCCTTGTGCACAAGTTGTAGCAGTCTGCATGACGCCAGCTTTGGTTAGGCGCGTCTTTTCGTGGAGGCTCCGCGGCAGATGCGCATCCTGCGCACTGAGCTGGAGAACACTTAACCCTCTAGGTGTGGATCGCTTAGCTCCTTCCGTCGAGTTCACCTACCGGGTCGATTGACCGATTCAGTCTTTTCTTGATAGCTGTTCATATGTACAGTATTATTGGTGGGGCCTAGATGTCTCTATTCATCCTTGCTCGCAGAGAGTGCCTGCGTGAAAGGCTGCTTGATGACGTAGCCGACTTGGGATCCGGGTGGGGGATGACCGAGGTTTCCGGTATGATTCCTGATCATTTTCGATATCCTGGCTTGTTACACGTCTGCCTCACGTCGCCTGGGTGTCGTGCTTTAGTGCGCCCTGTGAGCGCAGCGTTCAGCCAGCAAACATTTTTACAGTTGAGCCCAATGATCGAACCCATCCTTGACCAAGTCCGTCAGCAAATCCAATCCCGAGGCCTGAGCCTCAAGGATGCAGCCGCATTGATCGGCGTAGGTGCATCGGTTCTCAGTCGGCATCTCTCAGGGGAATACGTTCGTAGTGACTCGCTTGCCAAGTACCGCCTCTGGCTGGACGGATCTCCAGTAGTCAAAAGCTCTCGGTCTTCGCAGGAAACCGAAAGAATTCAGAGCTATGACGATGTAGAAATAAAGTCTCCGTTTGTTGGCCTGGCCCCGGCTGACTACGTCCCAAAGAGGCCTCTTAACGTTGTAGATCTCTTCTGCGGCTGCGGCGGCATGTCGCTTGGGTTTGAGCGCTTTCAGGGCGGCAATGTCTTCCGGATTGCTATGGCTTTGGACATTGAGGAGCCGATGGTCAGGGTCTTCAACGATAACCATCCCTCTCCATCCGGTGGTCTTCCGATTGCGAGGCAGAGCGATATATCAGACTTCATGAATGAAGCAGAGATTCAAGGTCACTACTTGGATCATCTGGCTCGTTCTACTGATGATCTGACTTTGGCTAGTGAGTTGGCTGAGTTAGGTGGTGGTGGCATTCCTGCATTGCGTAGAAGACTGAGGGAGCTCGATGAGCAGTTCCTGGCTGACCTGGGCGCACGACGTGGTTCGCCAGACTATGTCTCAGCCGTTCGTACTCTCGGGTCTGCAGTACTTGGGCAGACCTCTGTGCAAGGATTTCACAATGCTACCAAGCTGCCGGCCAGTGGCACGGCAGCACCGAAAGTTGGACCGCTGATCTGGTGCAACGACGGTGCTGTCCCTGACGTGGGGAGGAGCTATTCAGGGCGTACTGAAGAGAAGCTGCTCCGGGCATGCCGCTCCCGGATGAAGAAGTTGTGGGAAGAAGAGCTAGGAAAACTTTCTACTCGCTCTAGTGGGTCAGGACGTGGGCAGCTGGCCTCTGCTGCTGAACGAATCAATAGATTCCGCGACTTCCTTGATACAACAGCAATGCGAGCGATCAAGTCTCTTTGGGTGGAGTGGCGTGCAACTCGGGAGGCAATCAGGCGTTCCTTCTTTGAAGATCCGATTGTCCAAGCACGTTTACAGTCGGTTTATGAGAATGGTCGGCAAGTTGCTGTCATTCTCGGCGGACCACCATGCCAGGGGTTCAGCCGGATTGGTCGAGGCAAAATCCGTAGCCTTCAAGAGCAAAGCGTGCACGTTCATCAGGACGAAGAGTCTGTCGATAGTCGCAATCAACTAATGCATCAGTATGTTTTGTTTGTGGCGGCTCTTGCGCCTCAGGTATTCCTATTCGAAAACGTGCGGCATTTCCAAGCTGTGGTGAAGTCGGACGGAGTTGAGTTCGATGCTGCAGACATCCTTGCCGAGGCTATCGAGTCTGTATCTACCCGCGGCCTTGGATACGCTGTTTCCCGGCGTATTGTTGTTGCGTCGCAGCATGCGGTACCCCAAGCTCGTGAGCGTTTTGTCATGGCCGGTGTCAGAAGAAATCTAGGGCAGGGGCTCTCCGGCATTGATGCGGCGGCCTGGTGCATTTCGCTTCCGCGGCGGGAACCAGTTCCTCTTCAGGTTGCGCTTGAAGGTCTGCCAGAACCCAAGTTCAGCAATCAAGAGCAGCAACAACAAGTTTTAGCTAAGCCGGAGAAGTTGCCTTTAACTAAGGGAAAGGCTAGTGGGCTGGCTTGCGATGTGTTCAGAAACTGGGCCTTCCAAGGCGCCGCTGTTGATGCTCATTTAGCTAGACCCCCGCGTCCTGATGATGGTGCGTTCTTCTCCCTGATGGGGCCTGGTAAACGCTGGATGGACTATCGCTGCGATGAGGCTCCGACGCTTCAGCG
Organism: Phytopseudomonas seleniipraecipitans; assembly: GCF_900102335.1. Classification (GTDB taxonomy): domain Bacteria; phylum Pseudomonadota; class Gammaproteobacteria; order Pseudomonadales; family Pseudomonadaceae; genus Aquipseudomonas; species Aquipseudomonas seleniipraecipitans. The sequence continues at coordinate 125,590 of NZ_FNBM01000009.1, read as the reverse complement.
TCTTGCCAGCACGTTGTCGTCAATTATGCAGATGTTGGAGGAGGCTCCGGAGCTTGAGTCTAAGCTGGGGGTATCTTCAAGTGAGATTCAGAGTCTGTCTGAGCTGCTCGATGGTTCATTGAGCCTTCGTCTACTGTTAGAGAGTATTCCTCCTCAGCCCGGGGAGCTACAGCATCACCTGCTCACGGCTACTTATCTCCGTAAAAAGGAAGGAGCTCACGGGGATTGGTTGTCTCGTATGGATCCGGTGCAGCCTTCGAAGACAATCGTCAGTCATATGGCGAAGGATACCTACGCATTCGTTCATCCTTTCCTGCCCCGGACGCTTTCTGTCCGGGAGGCTGCAAGGGTTCAATCGTTCCCAGATGACTATCGTTTTGGAAGTGTTGGGCTCGTGGACGGTTTCAAGGTCGTTGGCAATGCGGTACCTCCACTTCTGAGCCTGCAGTTCGCAGAGCGCGTAGCGCAGGTGTTGGCGATTGCGGATGCGGATCGTCCTAGTGATCGTTTGGGAGTTGAGGAGCACTGTGAAGAGCGACAGTCAGAGCGGCTTGAAATCTGCTGATGTGGCATCAGAATCAGGGACCTCCATACAGCGAAGCGCCAATATGGCTCGGATCAGGGGCGTTGATACCTCTCCTGAGGTGAGGCTCAGAAAGGCGCTATGGCATGCTGGGCTGCGTTTTCGATTAAATACACGAGTCGAGGGATTTCGCCCCGATCTCGTATTCAAGGGCAGAAGGATTGCCATATTCGTTGACGGCTGCTTCTGGCACGGTTGTCCCCTTCATTATGTGATGCCTCGGACCAAGGCCGAGTTCTGGGCTGGCAAGCTTGCGGCCAATACTTCCCGGGATCGTATTCAGACTCGGCAGCTGTTTGATAAGGGCTGGATTGTGCTTCGCTATTGGGAGCATGAGCTGAGCTATGATTTAAGCGCGGTCGTGAAGGAAATATCCATCCTTTATAGGAATCCCTCGATTTATCAAGCCAAAGCACGAAAAGTAGTCACTAGAGTGTGCCAGGCAAGTCCTGACGGCACTGTAGAAAACTGGCATATTGAGGATCTTCTGGAAAAAGAGGCCGGGATAGTGGAAGTTCGTTCAAGACGCGCCAAGCAGAGCTAGTAACTTAATTTAGGATGTTTTTCAGCGTGCAGGACAGGCTGGTGTAAGCCTCTTTTCGGGTGATTTCATTACGGCTTAGAAGGCATTCTAGATCTACGCCTACCAGATATATTTTTGCTGGGCTTTCGGGAATCTCATACATTACGCTCCACCCCGCTTGCATCCATGGTAGCCTGGGAACAAAGACAATTCCCTTTTCTACTTTAAAGCGCCCGAGATAGGCGTTAATTTGGTATAGGTCGTCTCGGTCTACACCGTATGCTCGTTTGGTTCTATCTAATCTTTTCCATTTTGCATCAGCTATAGCAATATAGTTTTCATTTTTGTGCAAAACGTAATCTGGTCGTAGTTGGACAATCCCTTTCTTGCTTTGGGCGTCGTTCAGAAGATATAGGGGGAGGTTGTTATTAAGAACCTTTAAGCCGGAGTCTTTTATAGATTCGGAAATTATCTTTCGCATCGATCGTTCAAAGAGATGCTCGAGCTTGAATAGTAAGGAAAAAGCACTGCTCTCGCCCGAAAATGTTGGGTCCGGCGAGTGGCCTGTTGATAGCATTTGCCCTATAGATATGGTTCGCTCCCATTGAGTCTCATGTCGGGAGATCTTTATTAAGTGTAGTTCGCGACTACTGAACTCTCGATTTTTTATATTTGAAAGAAGCTCAAGGATTGCGCCAAGTCGTTGCCTGTTTATGCTGCTGGTGGTTCGATGGTGTAGTGCGCCGGTAATAAATTTTACTGCTTGAGATAGTTTATTTCCTGCGCTCAATGGACTATGCAGTATCGGTATGAGTGTGTTTCCAGGGGGGCGTGTGGAAAGGCGGGGAAAGTCGATTTTACCGCGTATTGATTGAGAGTCCTCCCGCGTTTCTTCGTAACGGCGTGGAATTCCCCCCCTGAGAGCTGCCTCAATTTCACCTGCCAGTTCAGATATAATTATTTCAAGAGGCTCGAGTGCGGTCTTTTTAGTTTGTGCTGCAGCAAATTTGGGATTTTTGATATAGCCAGAGGAGGCGAGTAGGTTAAATAAGAAATCTTCATCTCTGTTCTCCTCCAAGGTGTCAAGCTTTGGGAGTATGTTCAGCTGTATACCTTGTGCCTGAATGTATCCAACGACTTCCGCAGCATATAATTTTTTTTGCTTCCAACGAAAAGCGTTGATTCCTAGTTTTTCCGCAGCTCGCTGTAGATTTTCATATATGGCGAGCCGGTCATGCCCTTCTGGAATATCGATCGGCGAACCTTCTTTTGTCGTTATTTTCAGCAATTTATCCGTCTCGCTGCTCAGTTTCCATTGGCTAGTGCGTTCACAAAGCGTTGAAAAATGTCTGCATCCCACGATTCGCTACTTGGATCCCACCAATGTGAATAGGAGAGTGATCTGTTTTCGGATAGTTCATATTCCTCCTCGAGGCGCTCAATGAATTTTTGGTCAGGCTGTGAACTTTCAAAGAGCGAGATGGTGAGAGTGTCGCTTTGTGCAATCCCGGCAACCGCTTTGACCTTGCTCCAGTCATTATGGAGGTACTCTGCCAGTGTCGGAAGTATGTTTGTTCTGAGCACATGAGCAAATACTTTCGCCTGGCCATCTGAGTCATTAGGCCATGACATCAGAGATCGTATCTCTTCCAGTCTGTGTTCCATCAGAAAAGCATGGCCAAATTCATATCCACTTCCAAGCAGTGCTGTTACGCGGGTGTTGATTCTTTTCAGAAACTCGCGTGCAGGCATCCCGCCGTAGGAGGTAAGGACCTTGCCTGGGTTTGCTGGTACCAAAACGAAGTCAAAGCGGCGTCGCATGGCAAAATCAAGGGCTGTCAGCGACCGGTCAACAGTATTCATGGTGCCTATAATTGAAAGGCTCGGAGGAACTGTGAAAGATGACTTTGAGTAAGGCAGCCATGCCTGCTTTTCCTCAGGCATACCCTCTCGCTTGTTAATTTCTAGTAGCGTAAGAAGCTCTCCGAACACCCGCGATGATTCAGCTCGATTTATTTCATCTATGACCAGGGTGACAGATGTCGGAGAGTGAGACCCTTGTTCCTCAAGTCTAAGGAGCTCTCTTATTACCGAGCCAATATGGGCAGAGTTCGAAAGGTCCGAAGAGGAGAAGATTTCGCTGTCTGCAGCTACAATCCTCCGCACCAAAGAGCCAACTCGAGCTGACTCTGTTTCATTCAGTTCAGCCCGTGGCGGAGGAAGTCTAGGGTCATCAGAGGCTATTCCATACTCAGAAAGCTTTACAACCGAGCTCCCAGGAATGGAGAATATTTTAGCGGGCAGTTTTTTTGCGAGAATTTTACTTACGACGTAGCGCGGAACAAATTTGTCAATATACTCTGCGATTTCATCTGATCGATTTGGCTTGACCCTTACGACCCAACCCTCTGCATCCTTTCTGACAACTTCTCCTGCATCTCTGTTGCTGCCATCTTTCAATATGGTTCCAAGAGGAATATCTCCAGCAAGCTTGGCGCGCTGGCAAAGCATCTTGAAAGGGCCGTCTACGACTTTGTATGAAAGTTGATCTTGATCATTGAGAACCGGACGAAAGCCTTCTACGAAGTCTTCATATGAGTAGCTAGGATGGAATGTCACCCATAGGATTCTGCCGTCGGCCACCAAGTTATCGTGGACCAACTTCAAGGCTTCCTCAGGAGCCTCTTCAGTCAATGCCTGTGCAAAGAGATCGGGGGCCGTCGCCTTGACTGCCTCCCTCATTGCTTGCCAGGTTTTCCCCGTGCCAGGTGGGCCGTACAGGATCTTCATCGTTGGTTTGGCCAAAGTGTGCCTCCCTTCCACATGCTTGGTTTAGTTTATGGCAAGGAGGATACCTAATTATAACATTTAGCACTATGGGGCTTGCGGGCGACTTTGTGAGTGCTGGCGATCTTTGGTGTCGTCACGTTGCTATTGAGGTGTGCGGCAATATCTTCTGCTGATCAAGAACTATGGAGAGAGATTTTCTCGAGCTGAGCGAGGATGCCGTACCTCAATGGTTCGCTGAAATACTGGTGGGTTGACGGGGCGGCTTGACCATGAGTTTTTGGATCGCATGGAGAAAGAGCCAGATCTCTAGCCGCTTTGCAGCTGCTCGTCTGCATCGCTGAAGAAGCGCATCTTCGTGTCGAGCGATTCGGAGGCACCGATGGCAGACCGAGCTGCGGTACAGTCCGCGATGTAGGCGCCTAGATGGTTTTCACAGGTTGATCGTCGGTAGAACTACATCGTTTGCTAGGCAAGTCGTTGCTTACTACGTGTGGCATTCGCGTGCTTTGGAACACTTGTAAAGAGGAGGGGAGGCGTGAGGCGGATGCTATTCGTAATCGGCGGTTTCTTCGTCGCTTTAGCTGCAGTGGTTGGCCTGTATTTTAAATTCGGGCTCCGTGTATTCGGGGACAGACCATGATTTCACGAAGTTCATTTTGGCGGTTTTGGCATCTCCGAAAACTGAAGCACAGCCGCGTGCCTCAGCCATCCTTCGCTGCAGTCGGTCTAGCCAATTACTGACAAATCAAGCTTCTGAATCTTTTGCTGCAGGGGCGGCGGTCCGTCCATCGAACATGTCTGTATGGCATGGTCTCGCCTAAAGGTCGTCCGGGGAGAGCAGCCCACTGCCCCCTACCTCGGCGCCACATCCGAAAAGTAAAACTTGTCGAGCGTATGCCGTGACTGGGTGTACACGAACTGTCGGCCATCCTGCAGAAAGGTCTGGTTACTGAAGACGATCACGTGGCTCTGGTCGTCCAGGCCGGGAATCAGGTCGGCGACGCTGAATGTCACACCGCTGGAGGCGCCGTAGCAAGAAACCGTCTGAGGCGTTATGTACCGATAGAGTGAGCGTGGGCCGCAAGGGAGAGCAAGCGCACGCATTACTTCCGCCAGCTCAACATTGAAGCTCGATCCGCAGTGATTGGGCTTTTTCACTGGTTTACTGGCTAAGCGTTTGCTGCAGTCAGGTATCGCTGGTTCTTGTCATACTAGGTGTACTGCCCATGTTGGGTTTGGGTTTCGCGACAAAAGCCCACGAAGCCAAGACGAGGTACATGGTAAATGGACAGGTATCCAAAGTGGCCGCTGACCCTCTATTTCGACGGTGAATGCCCGCTCTGCGCTCGGGAGATCAGCGTTTTGCGTGGGCGTGCGGCACCGGATCGTCTGCGCTTCGTTGATATCAGTGACGAAAGCTTTGATCCCAAATCCACAGGGTTCACTTTTGCGCAGATGGAGTCGTTACTGCACGCCAGATTCGACGATGGAACCTGGGTCACAGGCTTGGACGCGACGCTCTGGAGCTGGCGAGCAGCAGGCCTCGGCTTTTGGGCTGCGCCGTTATCGTGGCGGCTGACCAGGCCTGTGCTCAATCTGGGCTATCGGCTTTTTTGCCGTTGGCGCCCGCATTTGGCGTGGCTTCCTCATCCTGATGGCGCTGCTCGTTGTAAAGGCGATAGTTGTACTGTTTCCGAGGCGGAGAGTGCCGCGCACAAACGGCCATCGTCTGATAAGGATTGAACGCCATGCGCAATACCCAATGGTGTCGTGCTGATTCTGCTGCCTCACCGCGCCCCAGGTAGCCGGGGTGGTGCAACACAAACCTGAGCATTTCCCGGCAACCGCTCCGGAACGATCGCTCAACGTATGTTGCGGCGCTTTTATCCGCCGTCATTCTCGCGACGAACTAACCCCTGAACTAATCCATCAACTCTTGCTGATGGTTAGCCTGCGCAGTCAACGAGCGGCTCACCTGTGCGGACTCATCCGCCTGTTCGGCCAGCGATTCGGTTACGTCCAGGTATCCCCGCCACATTGCGGTTGATCTCATCGGCGACGGCACTTTGCTCTTCTGCCGCGCGGATGCCCTGTCGGAAGCTTGAGGCTGCGGGCGGTCATTGTCGGTAGCAGCTGGCGGTTCTGACTTTACTCACTGCCGTCAGCTCCGTCGGTTTCGCATACCGCGCGGCGGTAAAGCACCGTCAGTTCATTGAGCAGATCCTGGGCGGCGATGCAGGCCATTTGCACTCTCAGCGAGTCTGGTCGTTCTCGTTCTTTCTGGAGCAGATCTTCGAGGAGTTCGCTTAACAGCGCCGCACGCAAGTCGGCATCGTCCAGGGCGGTTTGAGTTTGGAAGTTGGGGCCCGAGATAGGGTTTGGGCGCTTGGGGAAGTTGAGCACGCGGCCGGGCGGGTTAACCACAGTGCACCTCTGGTTTGGAGGTCAGCAGGTTGAATGGATGAGCGGTGTGTTGGCTTGGCGTAAAAGTGGAATGGCACATTTTCATTTCGCCGCATCAAAAAATGCTACTTTCCCGGCAAGCCGATCAGCCAGTCTGTTCAATTCCTGGCTCGCTTGTGCGACCTGATGCGAGCCTCGCGCGGACTGCACGGTAGAGCCGTGGATGCGGTTGATGTTGATCGCAACGCCCTCGGCGACGGTGCTTTGCTGCAGTGAGGCGCTGGCGATCTGGGCATTCATGTGGTTGATCGCGCTGACTTCCCGACTGATTCGTGACAGTGCTTCCTGGGCGAGCTCAGTCTGCTGAACCGTGTGGCTCGCCAGTTCGCAGCTATCGCGCATGGTTTGAACGGCGGTATCCGTTCCGTTCTGCAGGGCGCTGATCATCTTGCGAATATCCTGGGTCGATTGCTGCGTGCGGGTGGCCAGGGAGCGAACCTCATCGGCCACCACTGCGAACCCGCGACCCTGTTCGCCGGCCCGGGCCGCCTCGATGGCTGCGTTCAAGGCCAGCAGGTTGGTCTGTGAAGCGATCGAATTGATGACCTCGATAACGGTCTCGATCTGCTCACTTTGCGCGGCGACTTGCTCGACGGTACGGGTGGTCTCGGTCAGCGATGAGGCCAGCTGGCCGATTGCCTGCGTGGTTCCAGCGACCAGTTGGTTACCGTGCTCCACTTCGCGAGTGGCCTTGCCAGCAGCGTCTGCCGCCTGGGAGCCGTAGCCCGATACCACGCCGGCAGTGGCGGCCATCTCGGTGACAGCGGTGGCGACCTGCTCGGCCTCCTGGGTTTGCACGCTGATGTGCTCGTTGTTGCTGGCGGAGGTGTAGGAGAGCTGCGTTGACGAGTCGGTCACTTCTCGGGCGGCTTCACGCACCTGTGCCATGGTGTCGGCCAAGCGGTTCAGCGCGGTGTGCAGCATACCCATCACGCTGTTGGGGTAGCGTGTGGTGATGGACTGCTGAAGCTCACCCGCAGCCAACCGTTGGATAGCACGCGCAACATCTGCTGGTTCTGCGCCGAGCGTCGAAGTGACGAAGCGAATAATCACGAACGACAGCCAAATACTCAGCAGTAGGGCAATCGCAGTGGCCAGCATCATCAGTCCGCGAAATTGACTGGCGGTTGCCTGTACTGCCGCCAGATGGGACTTGATCGATGCCTCTTCGTAATCGATCAGCGCATTGATGCGTTCGAGCCATTCGCTGTAGGCGAGGGCAGTCTGGTTCAATAGCAAGGCCTGGGCGCCCGGGATGTCACCGCTACGGCGTAGCGCGATTAAGGCCGTGGTCATCTCGAGGCTCTGCTTTTCGATCTCTTTGATGCGCTGTAACAACGCGTGTTCCTGCGCAGAAACGTGCGCGCCCTGGAACAACTCTTCCATTGCGCTGGCTGCCTCGCTGTAGGCGTGTTGCAGCTGGCTGACCTCGCCGAGGTGCCGCTCAAGGTCGCTTTGGTTATTGACCAGGACCGCATCTCGGATGGCAATCGCCCGGTTGTGCACGCTGCCTCGAAAGTCGATGGCATACCGCTGCACCTTTGCAACGTTCTGATTGACGTCGTCCAGGGTGGAGTCGATGAAACCCACCCGCTGGATACCGACGGCCGTGATGATGACCAGCAGCGATACGATCGCTGCGAAACCGAGGCCTATGCGAGCGCTGAGGGAGATGGGCGTTTTCATGGCAGGACTCGACGTGGCGCAAGGAAAGGCAGCGGATGTCAATGTGACATCATTTGGACGCCAACTTACTGTCACGTGTCACGCGCGCCCAATTGGGCTTCCCTACTGTAGGGATAGGCTGGCGCTATGAGCGTTGCGCTGAGGTGCTTTCACTGCGGCCGTTAGCGGGTTCTGGCTGTTCGACGAGCGTGACCAGGAGCCTTCGATGTATGTGACGCTCAGCGCCGTCCGTCGCGGTCCGGGCACTTCGTCTCCGTCTGGCTTGCCTGAAATATAAGCGTGGATGTCCTACGTTGAGACGGGAGAGCTGTCATGTCAGTCGAAGAAAACAACGGGCCGGAAGCACCTTATCAAGGACCCGCTCACAAGAACCCGGACGCGGGGGAAGGTCATGGCTCGGGGCTCGAAGAGTCGCCTTCCGAGCCGAAGCAGGGCACTGATGAGGCGGATGCCAAACAGAACCGAGTGGATTGGACGCCGCCTGCGGGTAACCCGGGATCTGACCAGGACGCGATGAAGGACCGGGATATCGGTAGCGCCAAGACTGACTGATCACCCCGCGCCGGTAATACGAGCCCAGCCACTGCGCTGGGCTTTTTGCATTCTGATGGGCGCGCAATAGCAGCTCAGCGAGCCATTACAGATAGGCTGGGAGTTGCCTAAAGGCATTCATCTAACGCTGCAGCCGTGACTGCTCAACGGGGAGAGCGGTGACTGGTGCATCTGCGAGTCGGCCGATTTGGTTAGGCGTGAGCGTGCATGCGTGGAGGGTTGCGAACGTGCTTCAGCGCCAGCGTTACCTGTCTGGCAGCATCTTGATCTGGCTCACGCTGATTATCTGCCCGCTCCATACCATCTCGAAGTGCGCCGCCTGGAGGACCGAGGTTACCAGCCGCGGCGTTAGCAAGGCCCAGCAGATAGCGCCTGGCGCGCGCACCGAGCGATAGCGAATGCCCGCGTCGCCGGCCTGCTTGACCTCCGCTCCCAAGGCATTTGATCGGCTGTAATCATCGGGCGCATAGATCGGGTCTGACAACGGCAATACCGTGGCGTCCCTTAGTCCGGCTTCGCTGAAATTAACCGTCAGCCCCCTGAAAACGAAGCGTTCGTAGTTTAGTCCGGCGACATTCGACCAATAATATTGCTGGTGGTGGCGTACCTCGGCGATCGCTGTATCCATCCGGTCGGCCAGGTAGAGCACGCCGAAGCCGCCGCTGCTAAAACGTGAGCCTGCCGGGTTCACGTGAGTGAACGGCGCTATGGCATATGAGCAGCCGGGAATGCCAAAGGGAATCTGATCACGAGCGATCAGCTCCAGGCTGCCAATTTCATTCTGCAGTCGGGGGTTGGTTATTGCCTGGATTTGATAAAGGGCTTCGAAGTCGTCTTCGCTGGCGACATCATCGAACAGGGCGATAGGCGGAAACTTCGAGTTGACCAGGCGATAGGCTGGCAGGCTATGACCTTCCAGCAGCGGAAGGTCGCTGCTCTTCACCACTGGGCACCTCGCAGGGCGTCGATTCGCCGGAATGTCTCGTACAGCGAGATCATGTCTCCCTGGGCCATGATGTCGAGAGGCGCGCGCCCGTTGAAGAATGCGTTGTGGTTGTCCATCTTGGGAAAACCGTAAACATTTTCCGGGTTATCAAATACCAGGCGCAGCGCTGCGTGGATATTCAGCACCAGGCTGATGCGCTGCATTTGATCAGCATCCAGGCTCACCGCCCAGGTCGAATCCTTTTGGCCGGCGCGGTTATAGGTGCTACGAGAAATGCGCAGCACCCGGCAGGCCTGCTCGCAAGACGCCATCCATTTATCCAGGACATTCAACGCCGCCCGCAAACCGGTCGCGCATTGGCTTTTCGAAAAATCCTGAGCCTGAAGGACTGCCAACGTCATGTGCGCTACTCGTTTTAGTCTGTAGATAAAAATATAGCATATTTGAATCTACAGAATAAAAAGTAGCTCCATAGCCTGACAGTTAGGCTTTCTCGGCGCGCATATCGGAGCAAGCGCAAGCGCCTGATCGGGCGTGCTCGTGTCCTATTTCGGAAAGATCAGCAGTCGGCCGCCATGGCGCAAGGCGGGCGTGGTTCTTTGCTCGCCGTCCGTCGATGTCGCGGCACTACCGTCTTGTTTGCTCTTTCAGACTTGTAGCGGCAGAAGCCCTGTGTTTTACGGAGCCTGCTCATTACCGCCGGGAGCATGTTTACCTGCCCACCTCGGGTGGAGATCGAAGAGATACTCCTCGCCAGATGACATCCACATGGTTGCTGGAATTCATACCTTCAAGGAGCTCGATGAATGGTTATTGCGTGCCTTGGCTGGGGCTCATTGATATGGAAACCCGGCGACCTGCCTGTAACCGGTGATTGGTTCACCGATGGACCCATGTTTCCTATCGAGTTTTCACGGCCCAGTGACGGCGGCGAGCTTGCTACCGTCATCTGCATGAATGCACCGCCGTGCAGGGTGCTTTGGGCGAGGTTAGATGTTCATTCCATCGGCGAAGCCTGTGAAGCGCTGCGTAAGCGTGAGCAGATAGCCACTGAACGGCAGGATGCGATTGGTGTTCTGGTGGTAGGCGAGTCGCCTACCGGAGAGCTTGCCGAATGGGCTTCGGCCCGTCAGTTGGACGCCGTGATATGGACCGCCTTGCCCCCCAGGCTCGGCGAAAGGGAAGGTCAGGTTCCGTCTATCGAGGATGCCATTGTCTACCTCGATAGCCTGGCGGGCGAAACTCGTGAGCACGCGCTCGACTATTTTAAACAGGTGCCCGAGCAGATCGATACGCCGTATCGCCGCGAAATCACCAAACGACTTGGCTGGTAAGTCGAGACGGAGCTAACCGACAGCGGTAATGCGTAGCTTAAAGTGGACAGCAAGTTACACGTGGTGCGTCATAGCCTGACGTGCTGCAAGTTCGCTTGGCAGATGGGAGATCCATTCAATAAGTAAGAAATAAGTCGATTGTTGTACGCTGCTTTATTTGTCCTGCGTTGTACATGTATCTGTATAAGTTTCTGAATAGTTAGATCAGCAGGGCTTATTAAATTTTACAGCAAAGAAAAATTCACCATTCGTCTCCCTCCTTGAATTACGAATTTGCGACTGCACACTAACCACTGTGCGTTCTCCTATATGATCAAATAAGAGTGTACAGTTTTACGGTTTACAGGCTGCAGGTTCAGTCTGGGATAGACGACAAGTTCATGGGTGGATTGGCCCGCATGCGTGCGGGTTTTTTTTGAGGTTTTTTCGAATGCGAAAGAAATCCGTACAGACAGCGAAGCGGATCAAGAACTGCAGTCACCCTCTGGTACGCAAGGCGTATTATCTTGGCCTGCCGGGCGAGGGCTATGTATGTGTGGCGTGTGGAGAGCGCGGTGATACGCCGGACTGGCCTTGCGGTAAGCTGCAATTAACCGTCACTGTTCATTGATTCGTGGGCTCAATTCCTTTAATCCCGCTGCAGACCATTTATGCACTGCGGGTTGAGGCCGTTTCGCTGTATCGATGCGGTTATTCGTCAAATTCTTGCATCAGGAGGAGCTCCTTCTGACCCCGTACTTGCGCATCAATGATCACGCATATGGTTATCGTCACTGCAGGTAGCTGGCTATAAAATGCCATTGATGCGGTATACCGCCGCTATGCCAGTCGGCGGATGAAGGCGTTAGTACTGCCAGCCGGCTGGCTTGTTGAATCTTTCAGTGCGGCTGGCATCTTCCAGAAAGTGAGCGGCCGGAACCCATCCGGCTACAGGCAGCGTCCTCGGGGAGCTGCGTACTTATCAGGAAGCATGCCATGCCAGTGTCGAAGACTCAGCCCAGCCCCACCTTGAAACGCGCCGTAACGGGGCCGATGTTGATGCTATTCATCCTCGGCGACGTATTGGGCGCCGGTGTCTATGCGCTGGCGGGCGTTATTGCTGGAGAGGTCGGTGGCGCTGTCTGGGTGGCCTTGCTGGTCGCTTTGGGTTTCGCCTTGCTGACTGCAGGCTCGTATGCCGAGCTGGTGACCAAGTATCCCCATGCCGGCGCCTCGGCGGTGTTTGCTGCCAAGGCGTACCGGTCGCCACTGGTTTCGTTCCTGGTGGGTTTTTGCATGCTCGCCGCTGCAGTCACCAGCGCGGCCGGGCTTTCGCTGGCATTTGCCGGAGATTACCTGTCAGCCTTCGTGGACATACCGGCGCACATCGCGGCGCTGGTTTTCCTGGTGGTTATCGCGCTGCTTAATGCGCGCGGCATCAAGGAGTCGCTGTCTGCCAATCTGGTGATGACGACCATCGAGCTTTCCGGCTTGCTGCTGGTAGTGTTCGCGGCGGCCTGGTTCTTCCGAAGCGGAGAGGCAGACCTGGGCCGAGTCGTCGAATTCAAGGCAGGGGTAAACCCGGCCATCGCGGTGCTTGGTGCCGCGCTCCTCGCCTTTTATTCGTTCGTGGGCTTCGAAACCTCGGCCAACCTGGCGGAAGAAATTCGCGATGTGCGCAAGACCTACCCACGTGCATTGTTCGGCGCACTGCTGATTGCCGGCGTGGTTTACATGGCCGTTGCCATCGCCGCGGCGGTGGTGATGCCGGTCGAGCAATTAGCCACCTCCACTGCGCCGCTACTGGAGGTGGTAAAAGCCTCGGGTTTAGGAATCTCGCCGCAGCTGTTCGCGTTTATTGCACTGATCGCCGTGGCCAACGGCGCGCTGCTGACGATGATCATGGCCAGCCGCCTGGCCTACGGCATGGCCCAGCAGGGGCTGCTTCCCAGTGCACTGGCCGGTGTGCTGTCAACGCGGCGTACGCCTGGCATGGCCATCGCGGCGACGACGCTGGTGGCTATCGTGCTCACGCTCACTGGCTCGCTGGCGACCCTGGCGCAAACCGTGGTGCTGTTGCTGCTGTTCGTGTTCATCAGCACCAACCTGGCTGTGCTGGTGCTGCGCCGTGACAAGGCCACCACGGATCATTTTCGCGTGCCAACCTGGGTGCCGGTGTTGGGCGTTGCCTCGTGCCTGCTGCTAATGACGCAGCAGGATCTGGAAACCTGGCTGCGTGCCGGCGCGTTGCTGCTGACGGGGGTGGTGATGTACGGCATCACCCGCGCTGGCGGCGTTCGGCCGCTTGATGCTGACGACTACAGCATCGCCAGCGAGGTAGAAAAATAGGTTTTTGCGACTGCCTTTTGATGCACCGGAACGGCCTCGGTGGCAAGGGGTTTCCTGGCTTGGCGAACACACCTCAACGCGCAGTGGGCCTGCCAGAGTGCCATTAGCACGCTTGTGCTAATGATCTTTGCTTGAGGCGACGATATCTTTTTTGGGCATCTCCAGCGCTCCAAACCCATGCCGCGCAGTGCCTGCTGCGTGGGCCGCTGGCGCGTTGCGGAGAATTATTAGAATCCGAAAAAGGAAGCCCACCATGAAGCTGCGTTCACCCATCACCACTATCGCCGTGCTCGGCGCGTTGTTCGTTGGCGTTGCCGGCTGCAGCAATATCAAACCGACCGAAGACCATCTCAAGACACTCTCGGAAACCAACATCGGCGAGCCGGTGCGGAGTGTTTCCAATGTGCGCAGCGATTCAACGCAGACCTACTACCTCGCGCGCACGGCTTCCGGTGATTACAACTGCACCGTTCCGAGCGGCGCCACGGGCGGCATGCTGGCATTTTCCTCGATGGGGATGATGAAGCCATTCGCTACCTGCCAGCTCAAAGGTACTCGCGGCGGCCCGCTGACACCGTTCTCTAACTAACGTTGTAACCATGGAATAGGGCTGACCGCAGCCACGGAAGGCTGCGGTCAGCTTCCCGCACTCAGGCCTGCGTCGCGCCCATACGTGCCTGGGGATGCAATACGTAGAGCCACTCCTCAGCGCGTGCGTGGATGGTGCAATGCCCGCGACCAGATAACCTGTTCGCAACGTGGGCAGGCGGCTTCCTGCTGGCGCTCCATGAGCTGTGTGTGGCCGCAGCGTGTACAGGCATAAACGGCGGTTTCAGGCACGTGCTGATAGTCGGTGCGATGCTCGCTTGGTAACACCGAAAGGCCGGGTTTGACTGCCTCGGCAGAGTAGAAGTACAGGCTCACATCGCCGTCGGTTTCAAGAATGCCCAGGCGCACCTGGCCGAGGTGTTCGACGCCTTGCTGACGCAGCTCCATAAAGAACTCGTCGGAAGAGATATTCATGTAGTCCAGGCTGTTCAGCTCGTACAGCCCGTCCTTGATGATGGTGACTGGCTTGCCTTCCATCCAGTTGGAAAAGCGCTCGCTGTGGCTCATGGTCAGAACGGTCGCACGGTACAGCACCAGCAACGTGACGAAGACCATTGCCACTGGTAGCAGCGGAACATCCTCGTAGAACGAGACGTCGCCCGCGGCTGAGCCTAACGTGAGGATCACCACCAGCTCGAACAGCGACAGCTGTCGAATCCCACGCCGGCCACTGACTTTCAAGAAGACAAAAACGACGAGGAACGCGAACGCCGCTCGAAAGGCTACTTCTCCCAGAAATAAAAAAGGGAAATCCCCCAGCAGCATACGCTGCCAATCGAATGCGCTCATGGTCGCTCCGCTATGCTATCTACCTTGCGTTAAGACCGCTCAAATGGGGAATGGATCAAGTAAGTGATCGAGGCCACGGTCAGCCGTACTGGAACGTACAGGAGTCAGAAAGCTGAAGCGCTGCTGATTCCCTGAGCAGGCGTCGATAGTAGGGCTAGCGTTCGCTTATAGGGCGTGCGGCGTGCCGATACGCATTGACCCAGGAGGTTCCTGAGACATAAATAGGTACCGCGAATATCACGCTTTCGTCAGCGTCGAGAAACAACGTGTCTTCTCCCGCAATGGAAGGCATAGATGGTCGGGTGTGTTTTTTCGACCTGTGCTTCTATATTCGCTATCAGTTCCATGATGGCACCGCAACTTAGCGCGGTGCCAATGGGGTAATCTTGAATTTTGACGAATAGCTCAGTGTCTGGATCTTTGACTTCGATAGTGACGGTGAGTGGGCGGTGTAGCGAAGCCTGAAGATGCAACGGCTTGAAGTACCGGGCAACGAATGCCATTGCATCCAGGAATTTGATTTTATTCAAAGCGCTTTCAATCTCCTTTTAGCGGCCCCGTCCCGGTTCTAACACCAACGACACCGCTATAAAGGCCCGGCATGCCGGGCCTTTATAGAAATGCTACGAGCCATTATTGCCGCCATGGCTGTTTTGGCCGCCTTTACGACCCGCCTCTGCGGCCCGCTCGGGATTGTTGGCAAAATTGCCACCGCTGTTGTGTCCTCCCTTACGGCCGGCTTCTGCAGCGCGCTCTGGGTCGTTAGCGAAATTGCCGCCGCTGTTCTGCCCACCCTTGTGGCCGGCCTCGGCAGCGCGCTCTGGATCATTGGCAAAATTCCCGCCGCTGTTTTCACCTCCCTTACGACCCGCTTCAGATGCTTTCTCTCGGTCATTCGCAAAATTGCCAGGGTTGTTGTTGGTCATGGTTGCATTCCTCTTAAGTTAAGTGCGTAAGACGACTGCCTCACACCTAGTATGAAAGAGCGAGTATTTGATTCGTTCGCCATTTTTTTCCATGTTATGACAGGCGGTTAAAGTTATAGTGAATTGCCAGTATCTATAAGGAGTAAGCGGTCATGAAGCGGCCACTTATGATATTCATAAATAATTTTACTAATTCCTCGCTTGTACGCGCGCTGTATAAGTTGACGCATCGCACATCTCGTTTCGCTTGTTGTTGCTGGTTAGTTCGTGATGGCGGATGGGACTTGGTTTTAGTTAAGGATCTACGGCATAGAAGACCGCTATATCCCCTAAAATTTTCTGATCACTGCCTGGTTATCCTGCATGTTCCGAATAGGAGCCAGGGGCACGCCTGACGGTTGCTGGCGTAGTGATAGTGGGCGGTACAACTATTTTAATTTCCTGCTGGCTTGCCGGCTTATGGCCATTAAACCGCTAGTCAGAAAATTCTCAGAAACATGGCAGGGAGGTATTTCAATCGCTACATATGCAAAGCAACCTATTTATTGTCTGCCTTCGATATGAGTCGACGTCTCGGTCGGCTTGGCCGCTAACAAGGCTGTAAATATTCAGTTAAGGAGCGACTCTGTATGCCCGAATTCCTCAAGGCCGATCCGCAGGTGGTGCCGCGAATCGTCAGTGAAATGGAGCAACAGGGTTACGCCGTTATCGAGCGTTTTTTATCAGAAGAACAGTTGGAGGCAGCCCGCGCCCATGTGAAGCATGAGGTGGCGCGGCATGAGCAGGAATACTTTGCGCTGCAGGGCCGGGATGCAGTCAGGGGCAGTGTTATTGAGGCGATGAGTGTTTCGCCTGAGGTAACCGATCTTTTTCGGCAGATTTATCAGGCAGGCCTCGGCCAACCACCGCGTTCGCCGGCCATCTTCCCCGCATTGCGTTGCCTGCAGGGCACCAGTGGCAAGCGCGAGTCCTATTATTTCCACTATGACGCCGCGGCATTGACCGCGCTTATCCCGCTGGTTACGCCCACAGCGGGCCGCCACTGCGGGGATTTCATCTTCTTCCCGAACCTGCGCAATATCCGTTCGAGTCTGTACGCCAACATCGCCGAAAAGGCGCTGATGCAAAATACCCTGACCCAGAAGCTGGTCACCTTTGCCGTCAAGCGTGGCTGGTTGAAACCCGTGAAAATCAAGATCGTCCCGGGTAACGCCTATTTCTTCTGGGGCTACCGCTCTCTGCATGCCAACGAACCCTGCGACCCGAAGGCCCTGCGTTCCACGGTATTGCTGCATTACGGTGAGCCGCACAGCCGTGACAACCTGGCTTCACGGCTGTTTCTCGGCTGGAATTTCCGCCGGGCGCGGGCCAGTAATCAGCGAACTACGCGCAAAAACGTCCGCTAGCGAAGGGCGTCTGTCCCCTTCGATCAGTCTTATCCGATGTGGTGGTCGCGTTACCGCCAGGGCTGCCACTTCACGTTTTTGGGCATTGCTCACCTTCGTAGACAAACTGCCACCGGCTTGATGCCACGTGTGATCCCGGGCGGGTACCGGGTGAGGCTGGAGTGTCGCGACGTTGGCTGCGGGCGCTGTACTTACCTGGCAATCAATCGCCGCTGCAGGTCGCATCTCAGCGCCCCGCTCTGTCATCATTCGCCGTCTGATTCTGCACACCCCAGGAGCTTCATCGATGTCGGCGCTGAACCCCGGTCTGATCGTGATTCATGGCAACCGTCTTGAGGAGCTGCGCGCCCTGGCGGTGGAGTGGATGCGCCGGTACCCGTTGCGGCCGCTGGAAAACGAGGTGCTGCTGGTACAGAGCAACGGCATCGCTCAATGGCTGAAACTGGCGTTGGCCGAACAGGAGGGCTGCGGCATTGCGGCGGCGGTGGATGTGAGCCTGCCGGCACGCTTTCTCTGGCAGGCCTACCGCAGCGTGCTGGGCAGCGAGGCGATTCCTCAGCAGTCGCCGCTGGACAAGGCGCCGCTGACGTGGCGACTGATGCGCTTACTCCCGAGCCTGTTGAGCGAACCGTGCTTTGCACCGTTGCGGCGCTTTCTGGCGGACGATGCCGACCTGCGTAAGCGCCATCAATTGGCCGAGCGTTTGGCTGACCTGTTCGACCAGTACCAGGTGTACCGCGCCGACTGGCTGGCGGACTGGGCCGCGGGCCTCGATCAGTTGCGCAGTGCCCGTGGCGGCTTGAAGCCGCTCGATGACACGGCGCTCTGGCAGCCGCTGCTGTGGCGCACCTTGCTGGCCGATGTTGGCGAGGAGCACCTGTCGCAAAGCCGTGCCGGCGTGCACCCGCGTTTCGTCGCCAAGCTGGCCGAACTGGAAGCGCCCCCCCATGGCCTGCCGCGTCGGGTCACGGTATTCGGCATTTCCTCGTTGCCGGCGCAGATGCTCGAGGCGCTGGCCGCCATGGCACGCTTCAGCCAGGTGATGCTCTACGTGCATAACCCGTCGCAGCATCACTGGGGCGATATTGTCGAAGACAAGGATCTGCTGCGCCACGAATACCGCCGGCAGAAGCGCAAGGCTGGCGGCCAGGCCGGTCAGGTCGGTCAGCTGGGATTGTTCGACGCGGTGGAACTGCACCAGCATGGCCAACCGCTGCTGGCTTCCTGGGGCAAGCAGGGCCGGGACTACATCAACCTGCTGGATCAGTACGACGAGCCGCAGCGTTACCGCGAGCAGTTCGAGCGCATCGACCTGTTCAGCACGATGAACGAGGGGTCACTGCTCGGCCAACTGCAGAACGACATCCTTGATCTGCGCCCAGTGGAGGAAAGCCGCACGCACTGGCCAGCGGTCGACCCGCAGCAGGATCATTCGCTGCGCTTTCACGTCGCCCACAGTGCCCAGCGTGAGGTCGAGGTGCTGCATGATCGTCTGCTGGCGGCGTTCAGCGAAGACCCGACGCTGCGCCCGCGCGACGTTATCGTCATGGTGCCGGACGTTAATACCTACGCGGCGCACATCCGCGCGGTGTTCGGCCAGTTCGCCAGTGATGACCCACGCTTCATTCCCTTCACCCTGGCGGACCAGGGCCTACGCGGCAAGGAGCCGCTGGTGATTGCCCTGGAGCACCTGTTGCGCCTGCCGGACAGCCGCTTCAGCGTCAGCGAGATTCTCGACCTGCTGGACGTGGCCGCCGTACGCGCGCGTTTCGCCATTGGCGAAGAACAGTTGCCGCTGCTGCGCCGCTGGCTGGAAGGCGCCGGTGTGCGTTGGGGGCTGGATGCTGGCCAGCGTGAGAACCTTGGCCTGGGTGCCGGGCTGGAGCAGAACAGCTGGCGCTTCGGCCTGCGGCGCATGCTGCTGGGTTACGCCGTGGGTGGCGCCGGCGCGCGCGCGGGCATCGAGCCCTATGACGAGATCGGCGGCCTGGATGCCGCACTGATCGGCCCGCTGACGCGCCTGCTGGACGCGCTGGAAATTCACTGCGACAGCCTTGCCGAAACGCTGCAGCCGGTCGCCTGGGGCGAGCGCTTGCGGGCGCTGCTCGACGATTTCCTGCTGCCTCAGGATGAGCGCGACGAGGTGCTGCGCAACCAGGCCCAGGATGCGCTGGAAAGCTGGCTGGAACTCTGTGACGCGGCAACGCTTGAAGAAGCCCTGCCGTTGGCCGTGGTGCGTGAGGCCTGGCTGGGCGGGCTGGACCAAGGCGGCCTCAGTCAGCGCTTCCTGGCGGGCGCCGTGAACGTGTGCACGCTGATGCCGATGCGTGCTATCCCGTTTCGTCACTTGTGCCTGCTGGGCATGAACGACGGCGATTACCCGCGCAGCCAGGCGCCACTTGATTTCGACCTGATGGGTGGCGACTACCGCCCCGGCGACCGTTCCCGCCGTGAAGACGATCGCTACCTGCTGCTCGAAGCACTGCTGGCGGTGCGCGAGCGCCTGTACATCAGCTGGGTCGGGCGCAGCATTCGTGACAACACCGAGCGACCGCCGTCGGTGCTGGTCGGCCAGTTGCGTGACCACTTGGCCAGCGCCTGGCGTCTGACGGATGGCGTCGATCTGCTCCACGCGCTGACCATCGAACACCCGTTACAACCCTTCAGCCGCCGCTACTTTGCCGGCGACGGGCCGTTGTTCAGCTATGTGCACGAGTGGGCCGCCTCGCACCGCGCCCTCGTGGCCCAGCCGCTTGAACAGCCACTGGGGACCTACCTGGCCGATGCCGCGCTCAATCTGGAAAAGCTGCAGCGCTTTCTGCGTGACCCGGTGAAGCACTTCTTCACCGTGCGCCTCAAGGTGCACCTGGACGAAGCCGAGCAGGCCGAACTGGACACCGAGCCCTTCGCCCTCGACGGATTGCAGCGTCATCAGATTCAGCAGGCGTTGCTGCAGGCCGCCGCCCTGGCGCTGCAAGATCAGCAGGGCGTCGACGCCGCGCTGGAACGGGCTGCACGGCGCATCCAGCGCAGTGGTCTGCTACCGGTGGCGGGCTTCGGTGATCGCCTGCGCGCGCAACTGCTTGAGCCGTTGCCGGAACAACTGCGCAGCTATGAAGCGCTGCTGGCGCGCTGGCCCAATCGCCTGCCGTCGCCGATTCGCCTGAGCTTCGCCCACGCCGGCCTGGAGTTGGACGACTGGCTCGGCGAACTGCGCAGCGCCGGTGACGCCCTGGCGCGCCTGGAATTGCAAGCCGGTGGCCTGAAACGCAAGGACCGTTCGTACAAATGGCACCGCCTGCTCAGGCCCTGGGTCAGCCATGTAGTGGCCGCCGCCTGCGGGCATCCGCTGACCACGCTGCTGGTCGCCGAGGACGTGCGCCTGGCCTTCGAGCCACTGACCCAGGCCGACGGCGAGCACATCCTGCGCCACTGGCTGGAAGCTTATGCCGCTGGCATGCAGGCGCCGCTGCCGGTGGCGATCAATACCGCCGCGGCCTGGTCCGCTGCCGTCGAGAAGGATGCGGACAAGGCCGAGGAGGCCGCACGCAAGACCTATGAGGGCGGCCACCTGGTTACCGGCGAAGTGCAGCAGAGCGCCAGCCTGGCTCGCCAGTACCCGGACTTCGACACACTGCTCGGCGATGGCCAGTTCCCGCACTGGAGCGCCGTGCTCTACAAATCATTGCTCGATGCAGATATCGCCGAACTCAAGGATGATCAGCCATGAGCCAGCCATCACGCCCTCTGGCACTGCGTTTCCCGTTGCACGGCAGCCGTCTGATCGAGGCCAGCGCCGGTACCGGCAAGACCTACACCATCTCTGCGCTGTACCTGCGCCTGATCCTCCGTCATGGCGGCGAGGCGGCGTTCCGCGAGCCGTTGCTGCCGCCGCAGATTCTGGTGGTGACCTTCACCGATGCCGCCACCCGCGAGTTGCGTGATCGCATCCGTGCGCGTCTGGTGGAAGCCGCCACGGTGTTTCGTGGTGATGCCGAGGGTGATGCCTTGCTGGCGACCCTGAAGACCGACTTCGCCGCCGCCGAATGGCCGGAGTGCGCCCGGCGCCTGGAGCTGGCCGCGCAATGGATGGACGAGGCGGCGGTGTCGACCATTCACGGCTGGTGCCAACGCATGCTGCGCGAGCATGCCTTCGACAGCGGCAGCCTGTTCAGCCAGACCCTGGAAACCGACCACAGCGAGCTGCTTGCCGAAGTGGTGCGCGACTACTGGCGTCAGCATTGCTATCCGCTGCAAGGGCCGGCCCTTGAGTGGGTGGCGGAGCATTGGCGTGCACCGGACGAACTGGGGCTGCGCATCCGCCCGCTGCTCGGCGAGAACGACGATGGCGCCGCCCTGACGCTCGGTAATTTGCTGGACGATACCCTGCAGGCACGTCGGAGCGCGTTGACCGCCCTCAAGCAACCCTGGGCGGTTTGGGCCGACGCGTTGCAGGGTGTGCTCGATCAGGCGGCCGGTGCCAAGCAGGTCGATGCCCGCAAGCTGCAGACGCGCTTCTACACACCCTGGTTCGACAAGCTGCGTGCCTGGGCACTCGGCGATGACGAAATACTGGACATCGGCACTGGCTTCACGCGGCTGACCCCGGACGGCCTGGCCGAGGCCTGGAAGGTCGGGGCACCACCCGCGCATCCGGCGCTGGATGCCATGGCCACGCTCAAAGCCGAGCTTGAAGGCCTGCCCACGCCTGGCGATGCCGCATTGCGCCACGCCGCCGCGTGGATTCGCCAGCGCTTCGACCGCGAGAAGCGCCAACGCGCCGAAATGGGCTTCGACGACATGCTCACCCGCCTGGACGACGCCCTGCAGAGCGACAGCGGCCCACGTCTGGCCGAGGTGATTCGTCAGCAGTTCCCGGTGGCGTTGATCGACGAATTTCAGGACACCGATCCGCTGCAGTACCGCATCTTCGACACCCTGTATCAGGTGGCGGCGAATCGCGACGACTGCGGGCTGTTTATGATTGGCGACCCCAAACAGGCCATCTATTCCTTCCGCGGCGCGGACATCCACACCTACCTGCGGGCACGCCGCGCCACCGCCGGGCGGCATTACAACCTGGACACCAACTTCCGCTCCAGCGAGCCCATGGTTGAGGCGGTCAACGGGTTGTTCCAACTGGCCGAGTCCCGCGAGGACGGGCAGGGTGCCTTTCTGCTGCGCGACGATCTACCGTTCATTGCGGTCGGCGCTCAAGGGCGCAAGGAAGTCTGGACGGTTGAGGGCGAGGCGCAGCCAGCGTTGAACCTGTGGCATCTGCACAGCGACGAGGCGGTCGCCAAGGGGCGTTACCTGGACGCCCTAGCCGGTAGCGCCGCGGCAGAGATCGTCCGCCTGCTGGTGCTTGGCCAGCAGCAACGCGCCGGATTCCTCAAGGGCGATACGCTCACGGCTCTGCGGCCCAGCGATATCGCCGTGCTGGTGCGCGACTTCAAGGAAGCTCAGGCGATCCGTGGCGAGCTGGCGGCGCGTGGCGTACGCAGCGTGTACCTGTCGGACAAGGATTCGGTGTTCGACACCGTGGAAGCCCATGACCTGCTGCTGTGGTTGCGCGCCTGCGCCGAACCTGATCAGGACCGCCCGCTGCGCGCGGCGCTGGCCAGCTCGACCCTGGGCCTGAGCCTGACCGAGCTGGAGCGACTGAACCTCGACGAGCGCTTCTGGGAGGCGCGGGTCATGCAGTTCCGTGGCTATCGTCAGCGCTGGCAGCGCCAGGGTGTGCTGCCGATGCTGCGTCAGCTGCTGCAGGATTTCGGCCTGCCACAGCGGTTGATGAGCCGCCCGGACGGCGAACGGGTGCTGACCAACCTGCTGCACCTGGCCGAGCTGCTGCAACTCGCTGCCGCTGAACTGGACGGTGAGTTGGCGCTGATCCGCCACCTTGGCGAATCCCTGGCTGGGCGCGGTCAGGCTGCCGAGGAGCAGGTGCTGCGCCTGGAAAGCGATGATGCCCTGGTGCGCGTGGTGACTATCCACAAATCCAAGGGCCTGGAATACCCGCTGGTGTTTCTGCCCTTCATCTGTTCCTTCCGCCCGCTGGACGACAAGAAACCGGTGCAGGTGCACGACGGCGAACGCCGCCGGCTGCTGCTCAAACCCGACGAGGCGAGCCTGGCACAGGCCGAGCAGGAGCGCCTCGGTGAAGACCTGCGTCTGCTCTACGTGGCGCTGACCCGCGCCCAGCACGCCTGCTGGCTGGGCATCGCAGACCTTAAGATCGGCACCGGCAAGACCTCGCGGCTGCACCAGTGCGCTCTCGGTTACCTGCTCGGCGGCGGGTTGCCTCTGGCGCAAAGCGCGCAGTTGATCGACTGGCTGACTCCGCTGGCCGATCCGCCCCGTTGCGTGGCGCTGCCCGCTCCGGCGGCCAGCGAGCAGCAGTACCGCGCGCAGGAGGCCGACGCGTTCGAGCCGCAGTGGCGCACGCCGCTGCGCCGTGCTGCCGAGCATTGGTGGATCGCCTCCTACAGCGCCTTGCGCATGCAAGAAGGCGAAGCGAGCGTGGTGGGGCGCCACCCGGTGGATCGCCACCCGGTAGATCGCCACCCGGTAGATCGCCACGAAGACGTGTCCCCTGACAGCTCGACCGTACAGATCGCCGGTGATGACGAGAACCCGGCACTGGCGCTGGAGCAAATTCCGGTCTCCGCCCAGGGCCTGCACCGCTTTCCGCGCGGGCCGAATCCCGGCACCTTCCTCCATGGCCTGCTGGAAATCGCTGCGGCAGAAGGCTTCGCGGCCATGGCGGCGGCGCCGGATGTGTTGCGCGAACACCTGGCGCGGCGCTGCCAGCGGCGTGGCCTGGAAACCTGGATCGAGCCGCTATGGCTGTGGCTGCAGGGCCTGCTGGTGCAGCCCATGGCGCTCGGCAATGGCCAGTCGGTGAGCCTGGCGACCCTGGGCGAGTATCAGGCGGAACTGGAGTTCTGGTTCGAGGCCCGGCGGGTCGATGTGCTGCGTCTGGATGCGCTGGTGCAACGCTCTGAAATGCCCGGCGTGGCGCGCCCGCAGCTGAGCCCGGATACCCTGAATGGCATGTTCAAGGGCTTTATCGACTTGGTGTTCGAGCATGAGGGCCGTTACTACGTGGTCGACTACAAGTCCAACTGGCTGGGTGCTGATGAGCAGGCCTACACCGCGGAGGCCATGAGCGCCGCCGTAGCCAGCCACCGCTATGACTTGCAGTACGTGCTCTATGTGCTGGCTCTGCATCGCCACTTGCGGCTGCGCCTGGTCGATTACGACTACGACACGCACCTGGGCGGCGCGCTGTACCTGTTCCTGCGCGCACCGGGGGCCGGGCAGTATCTGGCGCGGCCGGACCGCGGATTGATCGAAAAGCTGGACGCGCTGTTTCTCGGCGAGCCCATGGAGGACCTGGTATGACGCCGATGTTCGACACCCGTGAAGGCCTGTTTGAACTGCTGGCAGCCTGGAGCGAGCGCGGCTGGCTGCGCGAGCTGGACCGTACTCTGGCGCATTTCTTCGCTGAGCTCGACCCCGAAGCATCACCCCTGCTGTTGCTGGCAGCTGCGCTGGCCAGCCATCAACTGGGCCAGGGGCATGTGTGCCTCGATCTGCAGACCACCCTGGCCGATCCGGATTCGGCGCTGTCGCTGCCGCCGGAAGGCGAGGGCGCCGAAGGCGTCAGCCTGCTGCCCTCCGAGGTACTGGCTGGTCTGAGCACCGATGCCTGGCTGGCGGCCTGCGCGAACAGCGCGCTGCTGCACGATGCCGAGGATGAGGTCGCGCCGCTGGTGCTGCGCGGTACCTGTCTGTATCTGCGCCGCTACTGGGAGTACGAGCGCAGCGTCGCCGGGGACATTGGCGAGCGCTTGCAGGCCCCGGCGGATGCACCGGCCGATCTCGCTCAGCGCCTGGCGGTGCTGTTTCCCGAGCCGCTGGAACTGGGCGGTCAACGCCTCACCGACTGGCAGAAACTGGCCTGCGCCCTGGCGGCACGGGGGCGCTTCACGCTGATCACCGGTGGCCCCGGCACGGGCAAGACCACCACCGTGGTACGCCTGCTGGCGCTGCTGCAGGCGGCCGCGCTGGATCAGGGTGCACCGTTGCGCCTGAGCCTGGCGGCACCCACCGGCAAGGCGGCAGCGCGGCTGACCGAGTCCATCGGTGCGCAGGTGGCAACGCTGCCGGTCAGCGAGGCGGTGCGTGAGCAAATTCCCAAAACGGTCACCACCTTGCACCGTCTGCTCGGCAGCCGGCCGGACAGTCGCCATTTTCGTCATCACGCCGCCACCCCGTTGCCGCTGGATGTGCTGGTGGTCGATGAAGCCTCGATGATCGACCTGGAAATGATGGCCAACCTGCTCGACGCGCTGCCGATGCATGCGCGGCTTATTCTGCTCGGTGACAAAGACCAGCTGGCCTCGGTGGAGGCCGGTGCGGTGCTGGGCGATCTATGCCGCGATGCTGAGGCCGGCGGTTACAGCCAGGCCACCCGCGAGTGGCTGGCACGGCAGACGGGCGAGCGGATCGACGCCACACAGTTGCAGGTGGGTGAGCGCGCGCTGTCGCAGCACATCGTCATGCTCCGCCATTCCCGGCGCTTCGCCGGGGGCTCCGGTATCGGCCGTCTGGCCGTCGCGGTGAATCGCGGCGCGGCGATGGAAGCACGTGAGGTGTTGGCTGCCGGTGGCGCGGATCTGCACCAGTTGCGACTGGCAGGTGAGCAGGACCGCGCCTTCGAGCGCCTGCTGCTTGATGGTTTGCCCGGCGGCGAGCAACGCCCGGTGGGCTATGCCGACTACCTGAGCGTTCTCCGTGAGCAGCGGCCTGGCCTGACTGACGGTGAAGAGCGCTGGGATGCCTGGGCTGCCAGGGTGCTGGCCGCTTTCGATCGGTTTCAGCTGCTGTGCGCCGTACGCAAGGGGTCCTGGGGTGTCGAGGCGCTCAACGGACGCATCGCCCATGCGCTGCTGCAGCGTGGGCTGATCGAACAGGAGCATGGCTGGTACGAAGGCCGCCCGGTGCTGGTCACGCGTAACGACTATGGCCTGGGCTTGATGAACGGCGATATCGGCATTGCCCTGCGCTTGCCCGAGCCGGCGCTGGAGGCGGGCGGCCCCATGCGCTCGGCGCTACGCGTGGTGTTCCCGCGCAATGACGGTTCGGGCAGTCTGCGCTCGATCCTGCCCAGCCGCCTTGGCGCCGTGGAAACCGTCTTCGCCATGACCGTGCACAAATCCCAGGGCTCGGAGTTCGCCCATTGCGCCCTGGTGCTGCCGGACAACATCAACCCGGTGCTGACCAAGGAGCTGGTCTACACCGGCATCACCCGCGCCCGCGATTGCTTCAGCCTTATCGAAAGCCGCGCCGGCGTATTCGAAACCGCCATTCAGCGCCGCGTTGAGCGCCGCAGCGGGTTGTGGGAGCGCTTGAGCACTTAGCTCATCGGCGTCGAATGTGTGGTCGATCCAAGAGGGTGGATGAGGTTCTTTTCATCCACCATGGCGATGCAAGAAGGATTGCGGTCACCTGCGTATCGACGTCCGTCAGCTGCCACCGTTGTCTAATCAGCTGAGCCGCGCTGCTGGCCACCGTTTCGTAGCGCGTGGTTGAGCGCAGCCGCACCTGGGTATCGCTTCGCTGGACGCTAGGCTATGACGATATTCAGAGTGCCTGAACGCCCTCGAGCATCTTGGCCAGACGGATCCGCCAGGGCGATGGCGGGACACAACTGCGATTCACGGCGTATCGACACCCACCAGCCGCATCGGTATCGAGGTGCCGGATGGCACGATGCGGTCCCGGCCACCGTTTCGGAATCCGCCGTTGAGTGCGGTAATA
The DNA here is from genome assembly GCF_900102335.1 of Phytopseudomonas seleniipraecipitans. Taxonomy (GTDB): domain Bacteria; phylum Pseudomonadota; class Gammaproteobacteria; order Pseudomonadales; family Pseudomonadaceae; genus Aquipseudomonas; species Aquipseudomonas seleniipraecipitans. Next base: position 98,827 of record NZ_FNBM01000009.1, on the reverse strand, counting down.
CCGTGGCGCGGGTCACCGCTGTTCTCCGGGTATCGCTTCGCTGGACGCCAGACTATGACGTTATCACGGTATCTGAACGCCCGCGGTGTCGAGCATCTCCACCAGGCGGATCAGTGGCAGCCCGATCAGGCTGTTGACGTCGCTACCCTCGGTGCTGCGAAACAGGCTGATGCCCAGTCCTTCTGCCTTGAAGCTGCCGGCACAGTCGTAAGGCTCTTCGGCTTTCAGGTAGCGCTCGATCTGCTCGGCGGTCAGGTCGCGAAAATGCACCGTATAAGGAATGCAGTCGACCTGACAGCTGCCATCGCGGCTGTCGAGTAATGCCAGGCCGGTTAGAAAGGTGACGCTCTTGCCGCTGGCTGCGCTGAGTTGTGCGTGGGCACGGCGATAATCGTGAGGTTTACCGAGTACCTGGCCGTCGAGCACGGCAACCTGGTCGGAGCCGATGATCAGGTGTTCGCCGAAACGCTCGGCCAGCGCCAGGGCCTTTTCCTGAGCCAGACGGCGTACCAGATGCTCGGCGGACTCGCCCTTGCGACGCGCCTCATCGATGCTCGGTGCGGCCCATTCGAAGGGCTGACGCAAACGGCTCAGCAGCTCACGGCGGTAGGGTGAACTGGAGGCGAGAACCAAGGAAGACATCGGCATTGGCCTTGTACGGAATGGGCTGGAAATTCTAGCCGTCAGCAAAGCACCTGGACAGGCGGAATTTCCTTTGACAGCGCACGGTTGCATCCATAGAATGCGGCGCCTATGTCAAACGGCCCGATTCCACCTCACGTTGATCCACGCAAACTCGCCGATCGTGGTGCCACCCTTGAGGGTGAGCTACCGCTAGCCGATTTGTCGAGGCTCTGCGACCCTCTTGCCGATAACGGCGGTAACGTGCGTGCGAAGTTTTCTTTCGAGCGTGACGAGCGCCATGCTGTGGTCATCCACAGCAAGCTCGAGGTTGAAGTCAAGATGGTTTGCCAGCGTTGTCTGGATCAGGTCACCTTACCGATCCTCAGCGAGTGTGATTACGCTGTGGTGAAGGAAGGCGCGAATACCCAGTCCGTGCCGCAAGGCTATGACGTACTGGAAATGGGTGAAGATCCTCTGGATCTGCTGGCCTTGGTCGAGGATGAGCTGTTGCTCGCCTTGCCCATCGTGCCGGTCCATGACCCGAAAGATTGCCAGCCGCCGGCGGGCCTTGATGAGCCTGAGTCGAGCGAGGACGGGGTGACGCGGTCCAACCCGTTCAGTGTATTGGCACAGTTAAAGCGTGACCCAAACGTTTAGGAGTTTACTAGTATGGCTGTTCAGCAGAACAAAAAATCCCGTTCCGCCCGTGACATGCGTCGTTCGCATGACGCGCTCGAGGGTAACGCTCTGTCCGTTGAGAAGAGCACCGGTGAAGTTCACCTGCGCCACCACGTATCGCCGGAAGGTGTTTACCGTGGTCGCAAAGTGATCGACAAGGGCGCTGACGAGTAAATCTTGTCCGCTCCGATCATCGCGATTGATGCAATGGGTGGGGACTTCGGTCCCCACTGCATTGTTCCAGCCAGCGTCGCCTGTCTGGCTGAATTCCCCTCGCTGCACCTGGTTCTAGTCGGCCAAGCCTCCCTTATAGAAACCCTGCTCGCTGGTATCTCCGGTGTGGATTACTCACGCCTGAAAATCGAGCATGCGGCCGAGTCTATCGAGATGGGTGAGCGTCCTGCTCAAGCCTTGCGTGGCAAGCCGGATTCCTCCATGCGCGTGGCGCTGGAGGTGGTGCGCGACGGGCGTGCGCACGCTTGCGTGAGTGCCGGCAATACTGGCGCGCTGATGGCCTTGTCGCGGCATGTGCTGAAAACCCTGCCCGGTATCGACCGGCCAGCGATGATCGCGGCCATTCCGAGCCGCAATGGCGTCTGTCATCTGCTCGACCTGGGTGCCAATGTCGACTGCACGGCCGAGCATCTCTGTCAGTTCGCAATCATGGGGTCAGTGGCAGCCGAGGTGCAGGGCGTGGCGGCGCCGCGGGTCGGTTTGCTGAATGTCGGCAGCGAGGAAACCAAGGGTAACCAGCAGGTCAAGCAGGCGGCTGCGATGCTCGAGGGCGTCGATGGGCTCAACTATGTCGGCTTCGTCGAGGGGGATGGCTTGTATCGCGGCGATGCTGACGTGCTGGTCTGCGATGGTTTCGTCGGTAATGTGCTGCTCAAGTCCAGCGAGGGCCTGGTGACGATGATCGTGTCACGGCTCGAGGCGCTGTTTCGCAGTACGCTGCTGGGGCGCGTTGCCGGGTTGCTGGCGTTGCCGCTGTTGCGCCGCTTGCGCAGCGAGCTGGCCCCGGCACGGCACAACGGTGCGAGCTTCATTGGCCTGCAAGGTATCGTGGTGAAGAGTCACGGCAGCGCCGGCCCGGATGGTATAAAGAGCGCCATTCGCCGGGCAATGACCGATGTGCAAGAGAATTTGCCAGAGCGACTGAGTGGTCGGATCAGGCACTTACTGCCGTAATATGTGACCACTTGGGATGGTCCGCCATCCAAAATGTCAGTTTTCCAGCGCGCGCCGATGGCGGGCGTTAATTTTCGACGAGAAGATCACTAAGGGAACCGTTCCATGTCTGCATCCCTCGCATTCGTCTTTCCCGGTCAGGGCTCGCAAGCGCTGACCATGTTGGCCGGACACGGCGCAGAGCACGCGCTGGTCCTCGACACCTTCAGTGAAGCATCGAGCGCTTTGGGTTATGACCTGTGGGCATTGACCCAGCAGGGCCCGGAAGACCAGCTCAACCAGACTGACAAGACCCAGCCTGCCATACTGGCTGCCTCTATCGCCTTGTGGCGCTTGTGGCTGGCCGAGGGCGGCGCGCGTCCTGCGTTCGTCGCCGGGCATAGCCTGGGCGAATACAGTGCGCTGGTCGCCGCTGGCTCCATCGGCTTCGCCGAAGCGGTGAAGTTGGTCGAGCTGCGTGGCCAGCTGATGCAGCAGGCCGTACCGGCCGGGCAGGGTGGCATGGCGGCCATTCTTGGTCTGGAAGACGCCGACGTGCAGGCCGCCTGCGCCGAAGCGGCGCAGGGCGAAGTGGTTAGCGCAGTCAACTACAACGCGCCGGGCCAGGTGGTAATCGCCGGTTCCGCGGCTGCCGTGGCTCGCGCGGTCGAGGCTTGCAAGGCACGTGGCGCGAAGCGTGCGCTGCCATTGCCGGTCAGCGTACCGTCGCACTGCGAGCTGATGCGTCCCGCTGCCGAGCGCTTTGCCGAGTCGGTTGCCGCCATCGCGTGGCAGGCCCCGGAGATTGCGCTGGTGCAGAACGTCAGTGCCGATGTGGTGGCCGACCTCGATACCCTCAAGCGCGATCTGCTGGCTCAGCTGTACAGCCCGGTACGCTGGGTTGAGTCAATGGTCCGTCTCGGCGAGCAGGGCGTTACCGATCTGGTCGAATGCGGCCCAGGTAAAGTGCTGTCAGGTTTGAACAAGCGTTGTGTCAAGGGCGTCAATACGCACAACCTCGACACCCCCGAAGCCTTTGCCGCTGCGCGCGCTGCACTGGCCGCCGTCTAGGCCGAACACTAGGAGAATGCTATGAGTCTGCAAGGTAAGGTTGCACTGGTCACTGGCGCAAGCCGCGGTATCGGCCAGGCAATCGCCCTGGAGCTGGGTCGTCAGGGCGCCGTGGTGATCGGTACGGCGACGTCCGAAGCGGGTGCCGAGCGTATCGCTGCCACCCTCAAGGAAAATGGCATCGAAGGCACTGGCCTGATGCTCAACGTGAGCAACGACGAGTCGGTCGCCGCCACGCTGGAAAAGATCCAGAAGGATTTCGGCCAGGTGCTGGTGTTGGTCAACAATGCTGGCATCACCCGCGACAACCTGATGCTGCGTATGAAAGATGACGAGTGGCATGACGTCATCGATACCAACCTCAACAGCCTCTATCGTTTGTCGAAGGCCGTGCTGCGCGGCATGACCAAGGCGCGTTTCGGGCGTATCATCAACATCGGTTCGGTGGTGGGTGCCATGGGCAACGCCGGGCAGGTAAATTACGCAGCGGCCAAGGCTGGCCTCGAAGGTTTCGGCCGTGCACTGGCCCGTGAGGTTGGTTCGCGTTCGATCACCGTCAACGCTGTGGCACCGGGTTTCATCGATACCGATATGACCCGTGAATTGCCGGAAGCACAGCGTGAAGCGCTGCTGACACAGATTCCGCTGGGCCGTTTGGGGCAGGCACAAGAGATCGCCAATGTGGTTTCTTTCCTTGCCTCCGATGGTGCAGCTTACGTCACAGGGGCTACTATCCCTGTGAACGGCGGGATGTACATGAGCTGAATACGGGCGGTGCCTTCGGCGAACGTCTTCGATCGATTCAAACTTGGTGGCAAAATTGCGGGTTTGGAAATGAGGTCGTTGAGGTATTTCCGTGGGCGCCATTGGCTTTCAGCTTGAAAAGCCGAAAACCCTTTCTATACACTTGCCGGCACAACCAGCTGGCTGGATTTGTCCAATAGGAGTGACAACACGTGAGCACCATCGAAGAACGCGTCAAGAAAATCGTTGCCGAGCAACTGGGCGTGAAGGAAGAAGAAGTAACCAACAGCGCTTCCTTCGTTGAAGACCTGGGTGCCGACTCTCTTGACACCGTTGAGCTGGTGATGGCTCTCGAAGAAGAATTCGAGACCGAAATCCCGGACGAGCAAGCCGAGAAGATCACCACTGTTCAGGAAGCAATCGACTACGTTACTGCGCACGCGCAATAAGCAGTTCGTCGCTTCCCGAATCGGAAAAGCCGCACGTCTGCAAAGGCGTGCGGCTTTTCTTTAACGGGTCACTGTAAAAGCAAGAAGAACGCCGACGGCGTCTTTCCGCTCGGGTGAGTCTGCCCAGAGCCAATCGCTGGATGATCAATGCCTGGGCAAAGGCTTGCCAGGTGCATCGAGGCGTAGAAAAACCTGATAAGAGGAGATTGCTGTGTCGCGTAGACGCGTCGTGGTTACCGGTATGGGCATGTTGTCGCCGCTGGGTAACGATGTGCCGAGCAGCTGGCAGGGCATTCTGGCCGGCCGCAGTGGCATCGGCCTGCTTGAACACATGGATCTTTCTGCCTATTCCACCCGCATTGGTGGCTCGGTAAAGGATTTCGATGTCGAGCCGTATCTGTCCGCCAAAGAGGCGCGCAAGCTCGATCTATTTATCCAGTACGGTCTGGCGGCCTGCTTTCAGGCAGCTCGTGACGCCGGCCTGGAAGTCACGGATGCCAACCGTGATCGCATCGGTGTGGCCATGGGCTCCGGCATCGGCGGCCTGACCAACATCGAGAATAACTGCAAATCGTTGCACGAGCAGGGGCCACGGCGCATCTCGCCGTTCTTCGTGCCGGGCTCGATCATCAACATGATTTCCGGCTTCCTGTCGATTCACCTCGGTCTGCAGGGCCCCAACTACGCCATCGCCACGGCCTGCACCACCGGTACCCATTGTATCGGCATGGCCGCACGCAACATTGCCTATGGCGAGGCTGACGTGATGTTCGCCGGTGGTGCCGAGATGGCGGCCTGTGGTCTGGGCCTGGGCGGCTTCGGTGCGGCGCGCGCCATGTCCACTCGCAATGACGAGCCGACCAAGGCCAGCCGTCCGTGGGACAAGGGCCGCGATGGCTTTGTGCTTTCCGACGGTGCTGGTGCGTTGGTGCTCGAAGAGCTCGAGCACGCCAAAGCACGTGGCGCGACCATCTATGCCGAGCTGATCGGCTTCGGCATGAGCGGCGACGCCTTCCACATGACTTCGCCACCCGAGGACGGTGCTGGCGCCGCGCGTTGCATGACCAACGCGTTGCGTGATGCCGGCATTCAGCCCTCCGACGTGCAGTACATCAATGCCCACGGCACGTCGACGTCGGCCGGCGACAAGGCTGAAGTGGCAGCGATCAAGACCGTCTTCGGTGATCACGCGCATTCGGTTGCAGTCAGCTCGACCAAATCGATGACCGGGCACCTGCTCGGCGCCGCAGGTGCGGTCGAGGCGATCTTCAGCATCCTGGCGCTGCGTGATCAGGTCGCGCCGCCGACTATCAACCTGGACGAGCCGGACGAAGGCTGCGATCTGGACTTCGTGCCGCACCAGGCGCGCAAAATGCCGATCGAGGTGGCGCTGTCCAACTCGTTCGGGTTCGGTGGCACCAACGGCTCACTGGTATTCCGTCGGTACGCTGATTGATGCTCAGCTGGGTCGATGGCCGGCCGGCCACGTCGTTGTCCCTTGGGGATCGCGGCCTGGCCTACGGTGACGGCCTGTTCGAGACCATCGCCGTGCGCGGCGGCCAGCCGGTGCTGCTCGACCGCCACCTGGCGCGTGTCGGTGCCGGCTGCAAGCGTCTGCTGATCAACCTCGATAGCGCGCAACTACGCGGCGAGCTGTTGGCCTTCTGCGCCGAGCTTCAGCAGGGCGTCGCCAAACTGATTGTCACCCGCGGTGACGGCCAGCGAGGCTACGCGCCGTCAGCCGGGGCTCCACGGCGTATTCTGCAGGCTGGCGTCATGCCGGCTCACCCGCCGCAGCACGCCGAGCGCGGTGTCCATCTGTTCTCCTGTCAGGCCCGCCTGGCCGAGCAGCCACTGTTGGCCGGCCTCAAACATCTCAATCGCCTCGAACAGGTATTGGCTCGTGCCGAATGGCAGGATGCCGAACACGCGGAAGGATTGATGCGCGATGTGTCGGGGCGAGTGATCGAGGGCGTGTTCAGCAACCTGTTTATGGTGCGCGATGGCATGCTGTCGACCCCTGACTTGTCGCGTTGCGGCGTGGCGGGCGTGATGCGTGCCGAACTGCTGGAACAGGCGCAGAGCCTGGGGATTATCTGTCAGGTGCGTGATATCGAACTCGACGAGCTATTGACCGCCGACGAGGTCTTCGTCTGCAACAGCCTGTACGGCATATGGCCGGTTCGCGAGTTACAGGGCCGTCACTGGTCGGTCGGACCGCTCACCCGTAAACTGCAGGCCATTGCCCGTCATCTACTGGACTGCTGATTCGTGATCCGCAAATTACTGTTAATGCTCGAAATTGCCGTTGTGCTGGCTGGCCTTACGCTGGGCTTTGCCGCTTGGCAGCAGCACCGCGCTCTGGAGCAGCCGCTGGCCATTAGCGAGGAACGCCTGATCGAGGTGCCCGCCGGTGCCACGCCTGGTGGCGTACTCAACCGGCTGGAGGCCGATGGCGTGATCGATGGCGCGATTTGGTTGCGCCTGTATTGGCGTTTCAATCTGCAGGGACAACCGCTGCACAGCGGCGAATACCGCCTGACGCCCGACCTGAGTGTGCGGGATATGCTCGACCTGTGGCGACGCGGTGAAGTGGTCCAATACAGCCTGACCCTGGTCGAAGGCTGGAGCTTCCGCCAGGTGCGGGCAGCACTGGCGCGTCAGGACAAACTGGAACTGACCCTGAGTAAGCTGAGTGATGACGAGATCATGGCGAAGCTTGGGCAGCCCGGCCTCAACCCCGAAGGGCGCTTCTTCCCCGATACCTACCGCTATGTGCGCGGCATGAGCGATCTGGACCTGCTCAAGCAGGCTCACAAACGCCTGCAGGTGGTGCTCGATGAAGAGTGGGCGAACCGCTCCGAATCGCTGCCGTACAAGAATCCGTACGAAGCGCTGATCATGGCCTCGATGATCGAGAAGGAAACCGGCGTGCCGGAAGAGCGCGGCGAGATCGCCGGGGTGTTCGTTCGCCGCCTGGCGATTGGTATGCGACTGCAGACCGATCCGACGGTCATCTTCGGTCTTGGTGAACGCTATCAAGGGCGGATCACTCGCGCTCATCTGCGCGAGCCTACGCCTTATAACACCTACACCATCGACGGTATGCCGCCGACGCCGATTGCCCTGGTCGGCCGCGAGGCGATTCATGCGGCGCTGCATCCGGTGGCTGGCAAGGCGCTGTATTTCGTCGCCCGTGGCGATGGCAGTCACGTCTTTTCGGAGACCCTCGACGCACACAACCGCGCCGTGCGTGAATACCAGTTGAAGCGGCGGGCGGACTACCGTTCCAGCCCGGCGCCGACTTCTCAGAACAGCGATAAGGACACCCCGTGAGCGGCTTGTTTATCACCCTGGAAGGCCCCGAGGGCGCCGGCAAGAGCACCAATCGCGAATACCTGGCGGCGCTGCTGCGCGAGCAGGGGATCGACGTGCTGCTGACCCGCGAACCCGGCGGCACGCCGCTGGCCGAGCGGGTGCGTGAATTGCTGCTGGCGCCCAGCGGCGAAGCCATGGCCAGCGATACCGAGCTGCTGCTGGTATTCGCGGCACGTGCCCAGCACCTCGCTCAGGTCATTGTGCCGGCGTTGAGCCGCGGTGCCGTGGTGCTTTGTGACCGTTTCACGGATGCCACGTACGCGTATCAGGGCGGCGGCCGTGGCCTGGATGTGCAGCGTATCGCGCAGCTGGAAACGTTCGTGCAGGGCGCGCTGCGTCCCGATCTGACCCTGGTGTTCGATTTGCCGGTGGAAGTGGGCCTGGCGCGTGCAGCTGCCCGCGGGCGCCTGGATCGCTTCGAGCAGGAAGGCCGCGAGTTCTTCGAGGCGGTGCGTACGACCTACCTGCAACGCGCCAGGGCCGAGCCGGCGCGTTATCGCATTCTCGATGCGGCGCAGACCCTCGAAGCCGTGCAGCGCGACCTCGATGAGCTGCTGCCGCAGCTGTTGGAGCTGCAGCGTGGCTGATGTCTATCCGTGGCAGACCGCCCTGTGGCAGCAATTGGCCGGACGCAGCCAGCATGCCCACGCTTATCTGCTCCATGGCCCTGCCGGGATCGGCAAGCGAGCGCTGGCCGAACGGCTGATGGCGCTTTTGCTGTGCAAGTCTCCGGTGGCGCTGCAGCCCTGCGGGCAGTGCAAATCATGTCATCTGCTGGCTGCCGGCAGCCACCCGGACAACTACGTGCTTGAGCCGGAGGAGGCCGACAAGCCGATCAAGGTCGATCAGGTACGGGCACTGGTCAACTTTGTGGTGCAAACCGCACAGCTGGGCGGGCGCAAGGTGATCCTCGTCGAGCCGACCGAGGCCATGAACCTGAACGCCGCCAATGCGTTGCTCAAGAGCCTGGAAGAACCTTCGGGCGATACCGTGCTGCTGTTGATCAGCCACCAGCCGAGCCGGCTGTTGCCGACCATCAAAAGCCGGTGCGTGCAGCAGGCCTGCCCGCTGCCCAGCGAGAGGGTGAGCCTGGAGTGGTTGGGCGAGGCCCTGCCGGGCACCTCCGAGCAGGAGATTCGCGAGTTGCTGTACCTGGCGGCGGGCTCTCCGCTGGCGGCGGTCAGGCTGCAGGCACAAGGGGTGCGCGAGCAGCGTGCGCTGGTTGTAGAGGGTGTGAAAAAGCTGCACAAGCAGCAGATTTCCGTCAGCCAACTGGCCGAGGGTTGGAAAGAGGTGCCCTTGCCGCTGCTGTTCGACTGGTTTTGCGATTGGGCGCATCTGATCCTGCGTTACCAGCTCACGCAGGACGAGCAGGGCCTTGGCCCCACCGATATGGCCAAGGTCGTGCAGTACCTGGCGCAGAAGGCGCCGCAGAGCAAAGTGCTGAGCATTCAGGAATGGCTGCTGCAACAGCGGCAGAAAGTCCTGGGTAAAGCCAACCTCAACCGTGTGCTGCTTCTCGAAGCCTTGCTGGTGCAGTGGGCAAGCCTGCCTGGACCGGGCTAGAATCGATGCCACGACACGAAATCAGGAATCACGCATGAGCTTGCCACCGAATCTGGGGCCCCGTAACGGCATCTTGTCCCTGACCATCAAGGACAAGTCGGTGCTTTATGCCGCCTACATGCCCTTTATCAAGAACGGCGGTCTGTTCATTCCTACGAACAAGAACTACAAGCTCGGCGATGAAGTCTTCATGCTCCTCAATCTGATGGACGAACCGGAAAAGATCCCGGTCGCTGGCAAGGTTGTGTGGATCACCCCCAAGGGCGCTCAGGGCAACCGCGCCGCTGGTGTGGGTGTGCAGTTCAACGAAGGCGACAATTCTGCTCGAAACAAGATCGAAACCTACCTGGCGGGCGCTCTCAAGTCCGATCGCCCCACCCATACGATGTAGGCTGCAAGCCCCCAGTCGCGAGCGACAAGTGAGCCCTGGCGACTCGCTTGCGGCTCGATGCTTGCCGCTTGAGGCGCTACTTCATGCTGATAGATTCCCACTGCCACCTTGATCGTCTTGACCTGACTGCCCACGGCGGTTCATTGGACGAGGCGCTGGTTGCCGCGCGCGCACGCGGTGTTGGTCATTTCCTGTGTATCGGGGTGAGTGCCGACAATGCTGCCGCGGTGCGCAGCCTGGCGCAGCGCTATGCTGACGTCGATTGCTCGGTTGGCATCCACCCGCTCGATCTGCAGCCGGGCAGCGCGCCGGCACTGGACTGGCTGCTCGCCGAACTCGATCACCCCGGTGTGGTGGCCATCGGCGAGACTGGCCTCGATTACCACTACGAGCCAGAGGCGGCCGAGGCGCAGCGCGAGGCGTTCCGTTTGCACCTGCACGCCGCCCAGATCACCGGCAAGCCGGTGATCGTGCATACCCGCGAAGCCCGCGCCGATACGCTGGCGCTCCTGCGTGAAGCGGCATTGCCGCAAGGCGGGGTGCTGCACTGCTTCACCGAAGACTGGGAGATGGCCAAGGCAGCACTGGATATCGGCTTCTATATCTCGCTGTCGGGCATCGTCACCTTCCGCAATGCCGACGCGTTACGCGAAGTGGCTCGCCAGGTGCCCGCCGACCGCCTGCTGGTGGAAACCGACTCGCCGTATCTGGCACCCATCCCGCACCGCGGCAAACCCAACCTGCCGGAGTACGTACGTGATGTCGCCGAGTACCTGGCAGTGCTGCGCGGCGTGAGTTATGACGAGCTGGCGCAGCAGACGGGCGAGAACTTCAAGCGGTTGTTCCCCTTGGCGCGGGTCGCCTGATTTGCTGTCGGCCTGCGGCTTGCGGCAGGTAAAAAAAACCCGGGTTCGGGGGAATCCGGGTCAAGACCATTAGGAGTCAAGCGAAGTGCGCGGTCCTCGGCACTCCGGCCGCCGCGACACTTGGGGGAGATGCCGCAACGGTCTCTGAAGTATTGGTCATTTGCGGCCGACGTCTATGCCGGCTTTAAACGGATTTGGAATATTTCTCCGGCTGCTAGTGCTCATTGCGAGGCGACGGCGCGTAACAGCCGCAGCGTTTCTTCGATAACGCGTGGCGGCGTGTAGAAGTGTGGTGACAGGCGAATCCCGCCGCCGCGCTGGGCGCAGATGATCTGTGCTGTTTTCAGACGCTCGTGCAGCGCACGGTTCTCCCATCCAGCCAGGGCGAAGGTAACGATGCCCGCGCGTTTTTCCCGCTCTTTGACGCTGAGTAGCTGGACGCCCGACAGACCCTGCAGTCCGTCGAGCAGCCATTGCACCCGTTCGTGTAGCGCGTCTTCGACCTGACGCATGCCGACCTCCTCAAGCAGCGACAGACTCGCCTCCAGCGCCATGGCGCCGAGCATGTTGGGGCTGCCGCATTCGAAGCGCCTGGCGCTGCGTGCTGGTTGCCAGTCATCACGGTCGTAGTCGCCAGCGTGCTCAAGCATGTGCCAGCCGTATTCGTGCAGCGTCAGCTGCTCACGCAAATCCTGTCGGCAATAGAACACGCCCAGGCCTTCCGGGCTCAGCAGCCATTTGTGGCCGTCAGCCATGGCAAAGGCGCAGCGACTGCTTTGCACGTCCATGCCCACGGCGCCCAGTTGCTGGATAGCATCCACGCACAACAGCACGCCGCGTTGCTCGCAGCCAATACCGAGGCGCTCCAGATCCAGGCGCAGGCCGCTGGCGTATTGCACCGCGCTGATCGCCATTAGGCGGGTGCGTGGCGTACAAGCAGCGAGCAGTGCGCTTTCTGCGGCGCCGTCGTGCAGGTTCACCTGCACCACCTCAACGCCCCGTGGCCGTAGAGCCTCCCAAACGATGCGGTTGGACGGGAATTCTTCACTGCTGATGATGATCTGGTCGCCTTCGCGCCAGTCCAGGCCGAAGGCCACGAACGACAGCGCTTCGGAGGTGTTCTTGACCAGTGCGATATCAGCCCGCGACGGCGCATTCAGCAGGCGCGCCAGGCGCTCGCGCAGGCGGCGTTCTGTTTCCAGCCATTGCGAGTAATCACGCGCGCCGCTGGTGATGTTCTCCTTCGCGAAGCGCTCCACGGCCCGCGCGGTGCGTGCCGGCCAGGGGGCGACCGCCGCGTGGTTCAGGTAGTAAAGATCGGCTGGCTGAGGAAACTCGTCGATGATGGCATTCATGAGCGTGTGATCCGTGCAATTTGGCGTTAGTTAGGCATAATAACGGACTTGAATTTTCTGACCTTGTCATATCCTTATGCAGAAAGAACCCCGCAAGATCCGTGAGTTTCGCCGCCGCGAGCAGGAGATTCTCGATATCGCCCTCAAGCTCTTCCTCGAGCAGGGCGAGGACAGCGTGACCGTCGAGATGATCGCCGACGCCGTGGGCATTGGCAAAGGCACCATCTACAAGCATTTCAAGTCAAAGGCAGAAATCTACCTGCGGCTGATGCTCGACTACGAGAGTGACCTGAGCGAGTTGCTGCAGTCGTCCGATGTCGACCGTGACAAGGAAGCGTTATCGCGCGCTTACTTCGAGTTCCGCATGCGTGATCCGCAGCGTTACCGACTGTTCGACCGCCTCGAAGAGAAGGTGGTCAAGGGCAATCAGGTGCCGGATCTGGTCGAACACCTGCACAAGATGCGCGCATCCAACTTCGAGCGTCTGACCCAGTTGATCAAGGGCCGGATCGGCGAAGGCAAACTCGAAGACGTACCGCCTTACTTCCATTACTGCGCCGCCTGGGCGCTGGTACATGGCGCGGTGGCGTTGTATCACTCGCCGTTCTGGAGCAATGTCCTGGAAGATCAGGAAGGCTTCTTTCAGTTCCTTATGGATATTGGCGTGCGTATGGGTAACAAGCGCAAGCGCGATCCCGAGGCGCTGGCGGCTGACTCGTCTGTGGATCAGCCAAGCAGCTGAGTGACCCGGCTGGCTAGCGTGTCGATCTCGAAGGGTTTGGTAAGCACCTGCATGTCGGCGTCCAGGTCGTCGGCGTGCATGACCGAACTCTCTGCGTAACCGGTGATAAACAGCACTTTCAGCCCGGGCCGGATCTCTCTGGCCGCGTCGGCCACCTGCCGACCGTTCATGCCCCCAGGCAACCCGACGTCACTGACCAGCAGATCGACGGTTGCACTCGACTGCAGAATGTCCAAAGCGCGCGGGCCATTTTCGGCATGCAGCACGGCGTAGCCCAACTCTTCGAGTACCTCGCCTATCAGCTCGCGTAACGTCGTTTCGTCGTCGACGAGCAAGATGTTTTTGTGCGGCGCAGGCAGCGTTTTCAGTGACTCGCCGGGTTGCGGGGCGGCGTCAGGGGCTTGCGCCAGTTGGTGGTCGCGAGGCAGCAGGATGTACACCGTGGTGCCATCGTCCACGCACGACTCGATGTATGCCATGCCGCCTGATTGCCGAGCGAACCCGTAGATCATCGACAGGCCGAGCCCCGTACCCTTGCCGGTTGGTTTAGTGGTGAAGAAGGGGTCGAACGCACGCGTGATGATGGGTTGCGCCATACCGCTGCCGGTGTCGCTGACTTGCAGGGACAGGTATTCGCCGGGCGGCACGTCATGCATCTGCGCCTGTTCCAGCGTGAGTGTCACGTTGCGGGTGGTAATTCCCAGCGTGCCTGCCTCTGGCATGGCGTCACGCGCGTTGATGCACAGGTTGAGCACCGCATTTTCCAGTTGATTGGGATCGACCAGTACTGTCCAGGGTGAGGTGGCAGGATCGAACTCGACCTGAATGTGCGGCCCAACGGTGCGCTGCAGCAGTTCCTCGAGGTCCTGGACGAGGTGATTGACGTTGATCGGCTTCGGCGCGAGCGTCTGCCTGCGCGAAAAGGCCAGTAGCCGATGGGTAAGGTTCGCGGCCCGGTTGGCTGCTCCCAGTGCTGCGCCGGTGTAACGCTCGAGCCCGCCGATGTTGCCTTGGCTAATGCGGCTGCCGAGCAGTTCCAAGTTGCCGATGATGCCAGCCAGGAGGTTATTGAAGTCATGAGCGATGCCGCCGGTGAGTTGACCGACGGCATCCATTTTTTGTGCCTGGCGCAGTTGTTCTTCAACCTGGGCAAGTGTGGCTGCCCGCTGTTTTTCTTCGTCGATGTCGCGGCCGTAGGCGTAGGTGGTTTCGCCATCGACGGTCAGGTACCAGGCAATCCACCGCCAGGAGCCATCGGCATGTGCACAGCGCGACTCGATTTGCACGCTGTCATTGGTTAACAGAGCCAGTTGCTCGCGCGCCGCCTCGATATCGTTCGGATGCATCAACTCTAGAAACGAGCGGCCCAGTAGCGATTCGCCTTGCTGGTCGAGGATTCGTTGCCACGACGGACTGGCGCTGCTCAGCCGGCCGGAATCATCCAGCGTTGCCAACAGGTCACGTGAATGCTGCCAGATGCTGTCGCGCTCACGGGTGCGCTGGGCGACTCGTTTCTCGAGGGTTTCATTGAGGGTGCGTTGCCGCTGCTGCTCATGCAGCAACTGGCTTTCGATGACGACCTTCTCGGTCGTCTCGACCACCGTGTCGAGAATTCCCAGCACCCGCCCATGTTCGTCGCGAACCGGGCTGTAGCAGAAGGTAAAGTAGGCCAGTTCGGGATAACCCCGACGTACCACCTGCAACTGAAAATCCTCGATGAAGGTGGCTTCGCCTGCGAAGGCGCGTGCAGCGATCGGCGCAATCGCCTCCCAGCTTTCGCTCCAGACATCGCTGAACGGCCGGCCCTGGGCGTTTGGCTTCTCACCCAGCAACGGCTTGAAGGCCTCGTTGTGTATGGTGATCAATTCGTCGCCCCACACCAGGCACTGGGGGAACTTGGAGGCCATGATCATTTCCACGGCTACAGCCAGGGTGGCCGGCCATGTATCGCGAGCGCCGAGCGGAGTTTCGTGCCAGGGGAACTCGAGCATGCTGGGTGGCGTGCTGGTTGTACGGTTGCTGTTCGATTGCTCGAATGTCATGAGGCGGCTGTTCCGCTGAAGGGCTGGGGCGGCGGCGCTGGGGAAGCGTTTGCTAGGTTGAGGCATCGGGAGTGGAATTTATCATCAACGGTAAGCTCAGGTCTTGATGGGGCTGGCGCGAAACCTGCTTAACGCAGGTATTCGCCGGTTTTCCGCCGCCGGCCGGGAGAGTTAGATGCGTAATCTGTTTGCTGCCGCTTTGCTGCTGAGCCTGGCTGGCTGCATGAATATAAGCGACATGGCTGATGGCGCCACCTATCACTTGCGTGACGCCGGCGTGCTCGACCATAGCAAGGTTCGACGCACCGCCTCCTGGCGTCTGCAGGCCGATTCGTTCATCTACATCGCCCAGGGCCATTTCGCGCCCAGTGGCAAGCACGCCTACCCGCGGCCCAACGTGGTCGCCGAAGAAGCGTTCCGCGGTTTCGTCGAATACTTCCCCATGGTGCGCCGCTCTCGGGCGCCGGTCGGCCTGGACGAGGCCCTGGGCGAGGCCCGTGCTGCTGGTGCCCACTACCTGCTGTACACCCGCTTCGCCTACGCCGACGACCGCATTGGCACCCTGGAAGAGTGGGAAGACCAGGAAGCCTTTGACCGGCTTGGGACTGATCGCAGCGTGCTGCAGCTGATGCTGATCGAAACCAACACTCGTTACCTGGTGGATAACGCGCGTATTCGCAGTCGCGGCGGATTCCTGACGTTTTACGACGCCCGGCCCGAAGATCTGATCAGAGCGCCGCTCGAGGATTATGCGCGTACACTTTTGGGCTTCAGTCGTTAACGGCCCGCTTCTGCCTGGAGCTGGCCTTGGGAGGGGCAGTGAGCGAAACCGATAAAGCCGGTGATCTGCTGGCGCAGATTCCGCCAGCAGGCAGCAAGGGCATGCCGCCGGTGCATGTGTGGAATCCGGATTTCTGCGGCGATATCGATATGCGTATTGCCCGCGATGGCTCATGGTTCTACATGGGCACGCCGATTGGTCGTCCGGCCATGGTGCGATTGTTCTCGACAATCATTCGCCGCGATGGCGATGACTATTTTCTGGTGACCCCCGTCGAGAAAGTCGGCATCACGGTCGACGACGCGCCTTTTGTGGCCGTCTCGGTCGAGACGACCGGGCAGGGCGAAGCGCAGGTGCTGCGCTTCGTGACCAATGTCGGTGACGAGGTAGAGGCGGGAGGAGAGCATCCGCTGCGGGTGGTCCTGAATGCGCAGACCCAGGAGCCGTCGCCCTATGTCCACATTCGCGCCAATCTGGAAGCGCTGATCCATCGCAACGTCTTCTATCAGTTGGTCGAGCTGGCGCAGCCCCGTGAAATCGATGGCAAGGCTTGGCTGGGCGTGTGGAGCTGCGGGGTGTTCTTTCCCATTGGGCCGCTGGAATAGCGCTCAACAAAAAGGCTCCCGAGGGAGCCTTTTTGTTGGTTACATGTTGGGGTAGTTAGGCCCGCCCGTGCCTTCCGGTGCCACCCAGGTAATGTTCTGGGCTGGGTCCTTGATGTCACAGGTCTTGCAGTGCACGCAGTTCTGCGCGTTGATCTGGAAGCGCTTGCTGCCGTCGTCGTTGGCTACCACTTCATACACGCCCGCCGGGCAATAGCGCTGCGCGGGCTCATCGTACAGCGGCAGGTTCTTGTCGATCGGAATGCTTGGGTCAGTCAGCTTGAGGTGGCAGGGTTGCTCTTCTTCATGATTGGTGTTGGAAAGAAACACCGAACTCAGTTTGTCGAAGCTGAGCTTGCCGTCCGGTTTCGGGTAGTCGATCTTCTTGCAGTCCGCCGCGAGCTTCAGGCAGGCATAGTCTGGCTTGTTGTCATGCAACGTAAAGGGCAGCTTGCCGCCGAACAGGTTCTGGTCGACCCAGTTGATGCCACCGCCGACCACGGCGCCATACTTGTGGATCGCCGCGCCAAAATTGCGGCTGCGCAACAGTTCGTCGTACAGCCAACTGGCCTTGAACGCGTCGACATAATTGCGCAGCTCATCACCACCTTGACGGCCTGCAGCCAGCGCTTCGCTGATGGCGTCAGCGGCCAGCATCCCGGACTTCATCGCAGTGTGGCTGCCCTTGATCTTGGCGAAGTTCAGCGTGCCGAGGTCACAGCCGATCAGTGCGCCGCCCGGGAAGACCATTTTCGGTAGCGAGTTGAGGCCACCTTTGGCAATTGCACGCGCGCCGTAGGAAACACGCTTGCCACCTTCCAGGTATTGCTTGAACACCGGGTGGTGCTTGAGGCGCTGGAATTCGTCGAACGGCGACAGGTGCGGGTTGGCGTAGGACAGGTCGATGATCAGGCCAACGACAACCTGGTTGTTTTCCAGGTGATAAAGGAAGGAGCCACCGGTGTTCTCGGTGCCCATGATGTCCATCGGCCAACCAGCGGTGTGCACCACCAAGCCTTGCTGATGCTTGCTGGGGTCGATATCCCAGATTTCCTTGAGGCCGATACCGTAATGCTGGGCATCGGCTTCGCTGTCGAGCTGGTACTTCTTGATCAGTTGCTTGCCGATATGACCGCGGCAGCCTTCGGCGAACAGCGTGTACTTGGCGCGCAGTTCCATACCGGGGGTGTAATAGCCTTCCTTGGGGTTGCCCTCACGGTCGACGCCGAGGTCGCCGGTGACGATGCCACGTACCACACCGCTTTCGTCGATCAGTGCTTCCTGAGCGGCGAAACCCGGGTAGATTTCCACACCAAGATTCTCTGCCTGCTGGGCGAGCCAGCGGCACAGATTCCCGAGGGAAATGATATAGTTGCCTTCGTTGTGCATGGTCTTGGGCACGAAGAAACCCGGAACCTTGACGGAGTTTTCGGCATCCTTGAGTACATAGATGTCGTCGCCCTTGACCGGCGTATTGAGCGGCGCGCCCAGTTCCTTCCAGTCGGGGAACAGTTCATCCAGAGCGCGCGGTTCGAAAACGGCACCGGAGAGGATGTGAGCGCCTACTTCGGAGCCTTTCTCGACCACGCAGACGCTGATTTCCTGGCCAGCCTCGGTGGCCTTCTGCTTCAGGCGGCAAGCGGCGGACAGGCCGGCGGGGCCAGCGCCGACGATGACGACGTCGAACTCCATAAATTCGCGTTCCACGGGCTATCTCCTCATCAAGGCTCTCTAATTTTTTATGGCGTGCCGGCATCCTTCCTGATCCACGCTCGCGCAGTATATAGCCAGCCTGGATCACGGCCAATACAAACGTTTGTTTGAATTTTCTGTAGGCCTGTTAGAATCCGGCTACAACACGAATGGCTCGCAGCTAGGTGTATTGACCGAGCTATGTCGTGCGGTCAAGATACGGGCGGTTTTGCGTTCGCCGTCTGGACTGAAGGTCGCTTGCGTCCTGCTTGTCTGCATCACCGCATGCTCGCTTCTGGCGACATTCCTATTCACCGGAGAGTAACGAGGAATCCATGAAGGTTCTTGTAGCTGTCAAACGAGTGGTCGATTACAACGTCAAGGTTCGCGTTAAGCCGGACAACAGCGGCGTCGATCTTGCCAACGTCAAGATGTCGATGAACCCTTTTTGTGAAATCGCCGTTGAAGAAGCCGTACGTCTGAAAGAGAAGGGCGTCGCCAGCGAGATCGTGGTCGTTTCGATCGGTCCGACCCAGGCACAGGAGCAACTGCGTACCGCCCTGGCACTGGGCGCTGATCGCGCTATTCTGGTCGAGTCTGCCGACGAACTGAACTCCCTGGCGGTCGCCAAGCTGCTCAAGGCCGTGGTCGACAAGGAGCAACCGCAGCTGGTTATCCTCGGCAAGCAGGCCATCGACAGCGACAACAACCAGACCGGCCAGATGCTGGCGGCGCTGACTGGCTATGCCCAGGGCACCTTCGCTTCCAAAGTGGAAGTCAGCGGCGACAAGGTCAACGTCACCCGTGAGATCGACGGCGGTCTGCAGACCGTTGCACTGAACCTGCCGGCCATCGTCACCACCGACCTGCGCCTGAACGAGCCCCGCTACGCTTCGCTGCCGAACATCATGAAGGCCAAGAAGAAGCCGCTGGAAACCCTGACGCCTGACGCGCTGGGTGTCTCCACTGCCTCTACCGTCAAGACCCTCAAGGTCGAAGCGCCTGCTGCACGCGGTGCGGGTATCAAGGTCAAGTCGGTTGCCGAACTGGTCGAGAAACTGAAAACCGAAGCGAAGGTGATCTAATGTCTATTCTGGTTATCGCTGAACACACCAATTCCGAGCTGGCGCCTGCGACCCTGAATACCGTCGCTGCCGCCCAGGCCATTGGTGGCGACATCCACGTGCTGGTCGCTGGCCAGAACGTCAGCGCTACCGCTGAGGCAGCAGCCAAGATTGCTGGCGTTGCCAAGGTACTGGTTGCCGACAATGCCGCCTTCGCTCACCAACTGCCGGAAAACATTGCTCCGCTGGTGGCCGAGTTGGGCAAGGCGTACAGCCACGTGCTGGCTGCCGCTACCAGTAACGGCAAAAACATTCTGCCGCGCGTCGCTGCGCAGCTGGACGTTGATCAGATCTCCGAGATCGTTGCCGTTGAAAGCCCGGACACCTTCAAGCGTCCGATCTATGCCGGTAACGCCATTGCTACCGTGCAGTCGTCTGCTGCCGTCAAGGTGATTACCGTGCGCGCCACCGGTTTCGACGCGGTCGCTGCCGAAGGTGGATCGGCTGCCATCGAAAACGTTTCGGCGGGCGGCGATGCCGGCACGTCGGCGTTCGTTGGCGAAGAATTGGCCAAGTCTGATCGTCCCGAGCTGACCGCTGCCAAGATCGTCGTTTCCGGCGGGCGTGGCATGCAGAACGGTGACAACTTCAAGCACCTCTACACCCTGGCCGACAAGCTCGGTGCCGCGGTCGGCGCCTCGCGTGCTGCGGTCGATGCCGGCTTCGTGCCGAACGACATGCAGGTCGGCCAGACCGGCAAGATCGTCGCGCCGCAGCTGTACATCGCGGTCGGCATCAGCGGTGCTATCCAGCATCTGGCTGGTATGAAGGACTCCAAAGTGATCGTCGCGATCAACAAGGATGAGGAAGCACCGATCTTCCAGGTTGCCGACTATGGCCTCGTCGCCGATCTGTTCGAAGCTGTACCGGAGCTGGAAAAGCTGGTCTGATCCGCTTTTGTAGCCACGAAAACCCGCTCATCGAGCGGGTTTTTTTATGGCTGCGAATAGCGCAATGGTGGTTTGGATGGTGACAAGGCGACGGCTAATCGACCGCCGCCGTCTGGCCCGCTTCTGTGGTTTTGCCTGGTCCTATGCCATCAAGGAAATGTCGATAATGCGCGGCGGTTTCTTCAGGCCGCTCGAGCATCGGCGCGTGGCCGCAGCCCTTGATGATCACCACGCTGACATCGACGAGCAGAGGTTTCATCGCCTCGACGCTGGACACATCGAGAATACGGTCCTGATCGCCCCACAGCAGCAGGGTGGGAGCGCTGATCCGCGGCAGCTCGGGCTCCAGCGGCAGGTAGCGCTGCTGCAGATGCTCGAACACCTCGCGCTGGTGGGCGCTGTCGTCCACCGCGCGTTGCGCCAGATAATTGTGAATGTGCTCCGGCAATTGCGGTGGCGCAACGAACAGCCAGTCGAGCAATTGATCGAACTGCGGGGTGCGCTCTATCAGTAATGGATTATCGCCGTGCTCGTCCATGCGTTGAAAAAAGGCGCTGCGTTGCGGTGCGCTAACGCCGGCATTAGCCATCAGCGCGAGGCTGGTGATCTGCTGCGGATAACGCGCCGCATAGAGTGCTGCGATATGGCCACCCATGGAGTGGCCTACCACGTGCATGCGCCTGATCGACAGTGCTTCGGTGAAGGCGGCCAGCCGCTCGGTCTGGGTGCCGACGTCATAGCTGCCATGCGGACGGCCGCTGGCACCGAAGCCGGGCAGGTCGACAGCGATAACGTGATAGCGCTCGGTAAGGTCACGGGCGAACCACAACCACGTGCTTTTGTCTGCGCCAAAGCCGTGCACCAACAGTACGGTATCGGCACCCGGCGGGCCGCCCTCGTAATAGCTCACAGGCAGGTCATTCACGCTGACGCTACGCTCATGCAGCCCGGCGCGCCATTGTTCGATGGACTGGTAAGCGGTCAACTGCGCGGCTGGTGACAGGTACAAAACTGCACCGGTAGCGAGGATCAAGAGGGCTATGGCTAGAAGCAATTTCTTCATGCGGCGTGTTATCGCTGATTATCCAGATGGTATGAGCTAGCATGTCATGAATCTGGTGCCAGTAAATGCAGGCCCATACATGAATCGAGAGAGAACCAATGCATGAGCGAGCTTTAGTCAGGTCCGGTCTACTGCTGCTAGCTGGCTTGTTGCTGGCAAACGGTGTGCAGGCCGCCGGCAAGTGCGAGCGCTTGGTCGCTACCGGAAATCCTGAGTACCCGCCTTACCTGTGGCGTGACCCGCAGAACCCAGGGCAACTGATCGGCGCCAGTGTCGATCTGCTGAAGGCGGTTTCCGAAGAGCTCGGCATCGGCATCGAGGTGGTGTATGCCGGGCCGTGGTCGCGGGCTCAAGAAGATGTGCGAACGGGGCGTATCGATATGCTCGCGGGAGCCTTTCTGACCGTGCCCCGCCTGGACAACATGGACTTCATTCACCCGGCCTTTCTGTCCACGCCGAGTGTGGTGTGGGTTCGCAAGGGCAGCGATTTTCCCTACGCGGGTTGGGCGGATCTGCAGGGCCGTACGGGCGACACGCTGGTCAATAACAGCTTCGGGCAGTCGTTCGATGCTTACGCCAAGAACAACCTGACACTCGAAGGCGTTTCGAGTCTGACTCAGGCCTTTCAGAAGTTGATGCTCGGCCGCACCGATTACGTGCTTTATGAGCGCTATCCGGGCCAGGCCCTGGCGTCGACCCTGGGCTTGCAGGATGATCTGCAGGTGCTCGATCCGCCCGTATCCAGTGAAGGGCTGCACTTGGCTCTATCGCACAATTCGGCCTGCAACGATCCGTGGTTGCGCGGACAGCTAGCCAAAAAAATGACAGAATTCACCGCCGCTGGCATGCCGCAAACCCTTCTGCAACGCAACCTGCAGCGCTGGAAGGATCAACAGCCTCAGCCGGCAGTCAGTGTTCCGAATCCGTAGGACATTCCCGTGATCTATCGATATACCGGTGCCGCCCTGGCGCTGTTGTTGCTGCAGGGCTGCGCCAGCGATCCTGCGCCCTCCGAGCAGATGCGCCTGACCGAGCAAGTGGTCGAGCAGGCTCGCACCGTCGCGGCAGGCGAAACCGTAGCTGAACTGACTCAGGCAGAAGAGAAACTTGCTCTGGCCCGCGCGGCCATGGCGGACGAAGCCTATCGCGACGCGCGGATTCAAACCGAGCAGGCCGAGCTAGACGCGCGCCTGGGCGAAGCCCGGGTGCTGAGCCTGCGCAGCCAGGCCCAGCTGGTTGAGCTGAACCGCCAAATTGGCCGGTTGCGTGAGCAATTGGGAGCCATGCCATGAGCGCACTGCAGTTAGGCGCTGTTGCGCTGATGGGCCTGTGCCTGGCCGGTTGTGCCGGTCTTGCCGATGAGCAAAATGCCGCGCTGGAGGCCGCACGCAGCAGCTTTCAGTCGGTCAAGGAAGACCCGCAAGTGTTGCGCAGTGCGCCGAAGGACGTGATACGTGCCGGCGAATCGCTCGGCCGCGCCGAGCGACTGGCTGGTTACCTGGGCAGCGCTGACGATGTGGCGCATTACGCATACCTGAGCCAGCGCTACAGCGAAATTGCCCGCGAGCATGGTCAGCTTGCCCTGGACCAGGAGCGTGCTGCTCGATTGGAGCTTGAGCGCCAGCGCCTGCAATTGGCGTTGCGTGAGGCCAAGCTGATCAGCGTGCAGGAGCAGAACGCCTGGCTCGAGGAACAAATCGTCAGCCTGGCGACGGCGCAAACGGATCGTGGTCTGGTGATGACCCTAGGCGACGTGCTGTTCGATACGGGTGACGTGCGCCTTAAAAGCAGCGCCAACCGTACTGTTCTCAAGTTGGTGCAGTTTCTGCAACTCAACCCGCGTCGCATCGTACGCATCGAGGGCTATAGCGACAGCAGCGGCAAGCGCGAGGAAAACCTGCAACTGTCAAAGGCCCGGGCGCAGACCGTTGCCGATGCGCTGAGTGATTTGGGCGTCGATGCCAAGCGCATTGAAGTGCAGGGCTTTGGTGAGCGCTTCCCGGTGGCTGAGAACGCTTCGGCCAAGGGGCGCGCGCAAAATCGTCGTGTCGAGATTGTATTTTCCGATGAGCAGGGGCGATTAGGCGCCACGCGCTGAGCCAGCGCGACACAGACCCGCCGTTGCGTCGCACGGCGGGTTTTTATTGCCTGTGGTAAAAGGCCAGCCGACATGGTTCGGCCAGCGCACAAATACGTAACGCTGGATGCTGTATCGCCTGGATATTTCAAGGCTGTACCGGTACAGAAACATTTAGCTGGGCTACTGTTATGGTTCAGTACCGGGGTTAGATGACCATGACCAATCTGTTGCTCTACCAGCGTATCGCTCAACAGCTCGCAGACGACATACGTCGTGGCGTTTATCAGCCCGGCGAGCGCGTGCCGTCTGTACGTAAAATGAGCGCTCAGCTCAGCGTGAGTCATGCAACGGTGTTGCAGGCCTATGCCAATCTGGAAGACCTCGGCCTGATCCGCGCGCGGCCGCAGTCGGGCTTCTACGTCCACCAGACGCCTGCGCTGACCGCTGATACGCCGGACATCGCTCGCGTCGAGCGGCCGGGGCTGGTAACGCGCAGCAGTATCATCAACCAAGTGCTTGGCGAAGCCCGCCGCGAGGGCGTGTTCCCGCTCGGCGCTGCCGTGCCGCATGTCGACTACCTGCCGGTTCGAGCGCTGCACCAGCAATTGGCCAAGGTCACCCGCTTTCAGAGTCCGCGCGCTTTCAGCTACATGTTCAGTCCCGGCTTCGAGCCGCTACGCCGGCAGGTGGCGATCCGCATGCGTGACGCCGGCGTACTGGTCGATCCGTCGGAGGTGGTGATCACCCACGGCTGCGTGGACGCCCTGCAAATGAGCCTGCGCGTGCTGACCCGTCCTGGCGACCTGATCGCCACCGAGTCGCCGACCTATTACGGCCTGCTGCAACTGGCTGATCTGCTCGGGCTCAAGGTCATCGAAATTCCCAGCGACCCCACTACGGGCATCAGTGTCGAGGCCCTGCAACTGGCTGCCAGCCAGTGGCCGATCAAGGCGCTGGTGCTGACTGCGCGGTTGAGCAATCCGTTGGGCGGCACCATTCCCGAGGCGCGGCAGAAACAGTTGCTGCGTTTGGCCAGCGACTTCGATATCCAGATCATCGAGGACGACATCTACGGCGAATTGATGTTCGAGCAGGGCCGTACCAAGGCGCTCAAGGCCGGGGATCTGGAGGGCCGCGTGGTGTACTGCTCGAGCTTTTCGAAAACCCTGTCGCCCGGCGTGCGGATCGGCTGGATCATCGCCGGCAAGTACCAGGACGAGATCCAGCGGCTGCAGATGTTCACCACCCACTCGGCCTGCAGCGTCACGCAGATGGCTGTGGCGGCGTATCTGGAGAATGGCGGGTATGACCGCCATCTGCGGCACATCCGCCAGGAATACCGCAAGAACCTCAGCGCCTTCCAGCTCGCGGTCCAGCAGCACTTCCCGGAGGGCACGCAGATCACCCGGCCCAACGGTGGCTTCATCCTCTGGGTCAGTCTGCCGGCACGGGTCAATACCAAGGACCTGCATGTCAGCGCTTTGCAGCAGGGCATCAGCATCGCGCCAGGGCTGATCTTCAGTAATACCGAGCAGTTCAATCACTGCGTACGGCTCAACTGTGGCATTCCGTGGAACCGCGAAGCCGAGCGTGCATTGATGACCCTCGGCATGCTGGCCAGCCAGCTGTGTCAGGAGGCCTCGACCAACGGGTTCTGATTAACCCGAATCGTGGCAGATCTGCGTCTACTTTTTCGAGGCGCTCTTGCGAGCCGGTAGACGGACCAGGGGATATGATTGCCTGGCGTTGGCACGCAATTCCGCCCCGCAGCCGAGCGGTAGCCGCTATACCGGCCGTTTCGATTGGCCGCCGAGGAGGGCTGGCGCGGAGCAGTCGGGGGATGCCCGTTCGGCCTACGCAACGGGTTCCTGCAGCTGGTGAAACTGGCGCAAAGCCTGCAAACTGGCGACTCCCGCGCCGCCAGAGTCGAGTGAGTGACCGCCATCCTGCCGATAGCCGCTGAGCCCAGCGATGCCGAGTTGTTGCGTCGCTATCGGGCCGGCGATGCCGCCGCTTTCACGCAACTTTATGAGCGGCATCGTCTTGGCCTGTTTCGCTTTTTGCTGGGCCTGTGCGGCGAGCATGCCGTCGCCGAAGAGGTGTTTCAGGAAACCTGGATTAGCCTGATTCGCAGCGAGTCGCTGCAGAGTGAGGCTGCCGTGCTGTTCAAGACCTGGCTATACCAGATCGCTCGGAACCGGCTGATCGACCACTGGCGCAAGCACGGCAAGCGCCAGCAGCGCGAAGAGGCGTTCGACGAGCTTCTGCACGATCAGCCTAGCGCCGCGTCAGATCCCGAGCGTCAGCTCAGTTTGACCCAGGATCAGGCGCGCATTCAGGCGGCGCTGGCTGACTTGCCTGCCGAGCAGCGCGAAGTGTTTCTGCTGCGTGCTCATGCTGATCTGCAGTTGCACGAGATTGCCGAGCTGACCCGCACGCCGGCCGAAACGGTAAAGAGTCGCTTGCGCTACGCGATGAACAAGCTGCGTCGTCTGCTCAGCGTGGCTGAAGAGGTGTCACCATGAACGACCGTTCGCATCATTTCGAGCGAGACGACGAGCCGCTGTTGCGCCACATGCGTGAGCATGACCGTGCGCAGCCGTCCTCGGCGCTGGACGCCCGGGTTCTGGCAGCGGCTGCCGACGCGGCAAGGGCGCCCAGCGCCAGCGCTCCGGGGGGGTGGCAACGTCTGCTGAACGGTATGGAGGGGGCGCCTGGGCGCAGGCGCTGGTCGGCAGCATTTGGCTGTCTCGCGTTGCTCGGGTTGGGCCTTGGCCTGACGTTCACTACGCTTGACCAGGTGCCGCAAGGCTACGACGCGGCGCCCGCCACGCTACAGCGCCAGGCCCCAGCGCCAATGGCACTACAGGCACCGGCCAATCCCGCCGCGAGCTCGGTAATAGCTGAAAACGCTGAGGCGCCCAGGGTCGTTGCACGCATGGCAGCTAAGGTGGCGCCGTTGTCTGAAGAGGTGCTGGTCGCGCTGCGCGAAATCGCCGAGTTGCAGGCGCGCGGCGATGGTGAGGAGGTCGATCAACGCATAACGCGCCTCAAGGCTGAGTATCCTGGCCTGGATATCGAGGCCGAGCTGGCGCGCTTGCACGAGCGCTGAGTGATCATCGGATTGACAGGCGGTGCTGCCATTCGGCAGCCCGGCTGGTGTTATTCCCCAGGGGTTTTAGAATAAGTTTTTAGCCGCAACTGTGTGAGCAGCCCGATGACTTCGATGCGTTACCTATTGCCGATACTTGTTGCTCTGCTGTTAGGCGCTTGTGGCGCCGACGAGCAGGGCGATGAGACGCCGCGCGAGAACGCGAAGCCGGCCGTGGTCACCACCGAGCCGGTGCAGAAGCCGGTGCAGAAGCCGGTGCAGAAGCCGGTGCAGAAGCCGGTCGAGCCGCCTGTCCAAGCGCCGACCGAAGAGCCGCCGCTGGTCGAGGAAGAAGTTGCGCCGCCAACGCCCAAGAAAGCCGCAGAGCGGGTCAAAGCGGATAAAAAGGTGCAGAAGATGGTGCAAAAGGCGCCTAAAACCAAGCTGGATCTCAGCCTGCCGCCAGAGCTGACCGCTCAGCTCAATGCCGAAGATCAGGCCGCCGAAGACGGTTTGGCGCCGATCTTGCCAGCGTTCTTTGAAGAGAAGAAACCCATCACCAACCCCTTCCAGCTCAGCGGCAAGTTGCTTACTGGGGAAGCTGGTAGCGAGTTTTCCAACTCTGTCGAGGGTGCTCAGCTGGAATTCGAATTCCGCCGCTAACGCTAACTGCTGGCGTTAACCTGTTTGAGCCATGAATGGTCACGGTTAGCCCTTGCGCAGTGGATAGCTCAGCAACGTGAAGTGCAGCAGGTTGACCGCTCCATGCAAGGCAATCGCCACGCTCAGCCGGCCGCTGTAGTGAAAGGCCAGGCCGTAGCCGGCGCCGGCAACGGCCGCCACGACGGCAAACGTCGGGCTGAAGGGAATATGCGCTGCGCCGAAGAGCAGGGCGCCGCAGGCAATCCCCGGCCAGGTGCCAAGCCTCTCGATCAGGCGCGGTTGCAGCAAGCCACGAAACAGTAATTCCTCAGCCAGCACCGCTACGCCCAGGTTGATGATCAACCAGGGCCATAGCAGCTCCGGCCATTTCGGCTGCCAGCCCACCACGCCTAGCAACAATGCCAGGCCGGGCACTGCGACTACGGTCAACACGCACACGGCTATCGCCCGCATCGGTTTGCCCAGCTGCCGAGGCGGCTGGCCCAGCCACCAGGCGAGCAACGTGCAGCCCACCAGCAATTTGTCCCATGACAGCCTTAGCAGGTAAGGCGGCGCATCTTCGCTGATTCGCGTGGCGTTGCCGAAAACCCACGGCTCGAAACCAGGCAGCTGATGTGCGGCGAGCAGCAGACTGGCAACGATGACCAGGCCGCACCAGAGCCAGTCGGGCAGGCGGGCGGGCGTCAATACCAGCGCCATAAACAGGCAAGCAGCAACGATACCGACTGGCTGAATGAAGCCCAGGGCAGCGCCGATGGCGAGGGGAGAGAAGGGCAGTAGCAGGCGGGGTAGTAAGAGCATTGCGCCTCCAGAGCGAAGGCGCAGTTTACAGCCGGTGCACGGGATCAGCGATCTTGAGCGTCCTTGGCATCCTGCTCGATGTTGCGGTCGTGGATACGCTTGAGCTGCTCGTCGCTGAGCGGCAGTTTTTTCGCCGTATCACGCAGCATGAACAGGCCACCGACGATGGAGCCGATTGCCACAATCAGGATCAACCAGGCATACCAGGGCATGTGCGACTCCTTCTCGAGATAGATGAGCCTTCAAGTGATCGGCTCTGAACAGAAGACCGTTTGTCGGCGAGCTTCGTTCAGGTAAAAGCGGGGCGGTTCCATGCACCTGCCAGGATGACCGCTGTGAATCATGGCCATCATTCACAGCGGTCCAACTCAGCCTAGCGGCGCACTTGCTTCAGGGTTTCAGCGATCATGAACGCCAGTTCCAGCGACTGATCGGCGTTCATGCGCGGGTCGCAATGGGTGTGGTAACGATCCGACAGGCCGGCCTCGGTGATCGGCTTGGCGCCGCCGATGCATTCGGTCACGTCCTGGCCGGTCATTTCGATATGAATACCACCCGCATAGGTACCTTCGGCATGGTGCACGGCGAAGAACTGTCGCACCTCTGCCAGAATCTGCGCGAAGTCGCGGGTCTTGTAGCCACTGGACGCCTTGATGGTATTGCCGTGCATGGGGTCGCTGCTCCACAGCACCTGGCGGCCTTCACGCTGTACGGTGCGAATCAGGCGCGGCAAACCGGCTTCCACCTTGTCGGCGCCCATGCGCACGATCAGGTTGAGGCGGCCTGGGTCGTTGTCCGGGTTGAGGATGTCGATCAGGCGGATCAGATCCTCATCGGTCATGCTCGGGCCGACCTTCACGCCGATCGGGTTGCCCACGCCACGCAGAAACTCGACATGGGCGCCGTCCACCTGGCGGGTGCGGTCGCCGATCCACAGCATGTGTGCCGAGCAGTCATAGAAACCGCCGGTGAGGCTGTCGCGGCGTACGAAGGCTTCCTCGTAATTGAGCAGCAGCGCTTCGTGGGCGGTGAAGAAACTGGTTTCGCGAACCTGGGCGGCGCTGTCCATGCCGCAGGCACGCATGAAGGCCAGGGTCTCATCGATGCGGTCAGCCAATTGGTGATACTTCTGCGCAAGCGAAGAGTTGGCGATGAAATCCAGGTTCCACTGATGCACCTGGTGCAGGTCGGCGAAACCACCCTGGGCGAAGGCGCGCAGCAGGTTCAGCGAGGCAGTGGACTGGTGGTAGGCCTGCAGCAGGCGCTGTGGATCAGGTGCGCGGCTGGCTGGATCGAAGCCGATGCCATTGACGATGTCGCCGCGGTAGGCGGGCAGGGTGATGCCGTCGATGGTTTCATCATTGGCCGAGCGCGGCTTGGCGAACTGGCCGGCCATGCGCCCGACCTTGACTACTGGGCAGCCGGCCGCAAACGTCATGACGATGGCCATTTGCAGCAGCACCTTGAAGGTGTCGCGGATTTTCGCGGCACTGAACTCGGCGAAGCTTTCCGCGCAATCACCGCCCTGCAACAGAAACGCTCGGCCCTGGGTCACCTCGGCGAACTGCTTGCGCAGCTCCCGTGCCTCGCCGGCGAATACCAGCGGCGGAAAACTGGCCAGGGTCTGCTCGACCTGGCTCAGCCGTGCGGCATCCGGGTAGACAGGTTGTTGCTGGATGGCTTTGCTTCTCCAGCTATCGGGGCTCCAGGGCTCACTCATGGCGGCATCTCTTGTTGGTGATCGGTCATGGTAACCGATCACTGCACACGTCAAGACATGCTGGTTCAAGCTATTGCCAGGCATTTAGCGCGTGACCTGAGTGCGCTGCATCATCGACAATCGGCGCCAGCCCGGCCTGTGCCGGGGAACGCGATGGTGGAGATCTGCACATGCCTGGCTTGCCCCCGGTGGAGGACATGAAGGACGAAGTGGTATTGGCCGAGGTGCACGATGCCTTCGGTGTGATCCGCGTGGTGGAAATTGGCGAGTACCGGTTTCTCGAATTCGGCGAGTCGATCGAGCAGAGCTGTGTGTTCACCGCTGATCCCAGCTGGCTGGAATACGACTACACCCGCGCCATGTTCGTTGGTGCGTTGTGCCACGAAGCGCCAGAAACTGCGCTGTTTCTTGGTTTGGGCGCCGGCAACCTGACACAGGCGTGCTTGAAGTTCCTGCCGCTCGAAGATGTCGAAACCATCGAGCTGCGCCCCGACGTGCCGCGTCTGGCCATGGAGTACCTGGGCCTGGAGGACGATCCGCGGCTGACCATGCGTATCGGTGATGCTATCGAGTTGCTGCCCAGTGCCGAGACCGCCGACCTGATCTTCGTCGATCTGTACACCGATACCGGCCCTGGCGTCGGCCATCTGGCCTGGCGTTTCCTCGACGACTGCCGTGCCAAGCTCAATCCTGGCGGCTGGCTGGTGATCAATCAGTGGGCCAGCGAGGATGGCAAACCGCTTGGCGCCGCGCTGCTGCGAGGGCTCTACCACCGCCATTACTGGGAATGCCCGGTGGTGGAGGGCAACGTGGTGGTGCTGGTGCCGGCCGAACTCGATCAGCAATTCGATCGCGAAGCGGTCAGTCGCCGCGCCGCCGCGCTGCAGGCAGGACTGGGCTATTCCCTGCAGCCGCTGATCGATGCCGTTCGCCTGGCCAGCTGAGTCAGGAATTAACCCGTCTGTGCACTGTCTTTTTAGAGCTGTTGCCGTTTCACGAGCGTGAGTGTGCCGGTTAACCACGTGCTGACAGCCTGGAATCAATCAGACGGAGCAACTCCATGCACGAGCACGATCTTCCGGCGGTATATCGCGCCTACATCGATTGCCTGAACCGTCAGGATTGGCCGGGCCTGGGAGAATTCGTTCATGACGATGTGGTTCACAATGGCCGGCGTCTCGGCCTGAGCGGTTACCGCGAGATGCTCGAGCGAGACTTTCAGGACATCCCCGACCTGCGCTTTATTGTCCGTTTGCTCACCTGCGAGGAATCGATGATCGCCAGTCGCCTCGATTTTCACTGCTCGCCGAAAGGCCGCTTCCTCGATCTGCCAGTCAATGGCCGCAAGGTCGCCTTCAGCGAGAACGTGTTTTACGCGTTTCGCGACGGCAAGATCGCTGAAGTCTGGTCAGTGGTCGACAAAGCCGCCATCGAGGCGCAGTTGAACAGCCGTAGCTGACCAGCCCAACGATTGGCGCGCAGGCCTGCGGCACAACGCCGCGGGCCGGCCTAATCGGCGTTACACAGACGGTTTTATGTAGGAAATATTGCACAAGCGTATGGAGATTCCGGTATAGTACGCGCCGGCCAATTCATGGCTACGTTCAAGTAGTGCAACTCGCCCGGAAGCTATTTTCGGCAGCCAGTCCGCCAAGCGCGGGCTATCTTGACGATTCATTATCACCACGTTTTCGCAAATCCCCGCCGACATGGCTGCCAGGGTGACCCACAAGGTCCTACATGGCATGTGCAGCTTTGGAACATGGGTCTTTGCGGATGCACTAGAGGCAGACCCATGACCCAGGAAACCGGCGGCTTCGCCGCACTCGGCCTTCACGCCAATATTCTCTCCGCCCTGACCGCCGTCGGCTACGAAGAGCCTTCGCCCATCCAGTACCAGGCCATTCCAGTGATTCTCTCTGGCCAGGACATGATCGGCCAGGCTCAAACCGGTACCGGCAAGACCGCAGCGTTCGCGCTGCCGATCCTGTCGAAAATCGACCCGGCCAAGCGTGAGCCGCAGGCGCTGATTCTTGCACCAACTCGCGAGCTGGCCCTGCAGGTCGCTACCGCGTTTGAAACCTACTCCAAGCAGATGCCTGGCCTCAACGTGGTCGCCGTCTACGGCGGCGCGCCGATGGGCCCGCAGCTGAAAGCCATTCGCCAGGGCGCACAGGTTATCGTTGCAACCCCAGGTCGTCTGGTCGACCACCTGCGTCGCGACGAGAAAGTGCTGTCGACCATCCAGTATCTGGTACTCGACGAAGCGGACGAAATGCTCAAGCTGGGCTTCATGGATGACCTCGAAGTGATCTTCGAAGCCATGCCGAAAAGCCGTCAGAGCGTGCTGTTCTCCGCAACCCTGCCGCACTCGATCCGTGCTATCGCTGAAAAGCACCTGCGCGATCCGCAGCACATCAAGATCGCCGCCAAGACGCAGACCGTTTCGCGTATCGAACAGGCGCATCTGATGATCCACGCCGATCAGAAGACCAACGCCGTGCTGCGTCTGCTCGAAGTCGAAGAATTCGACGCGCTGATCGCCTTCGTACGTACCAAACAAGCGACCCTGGATCTCGCCGCTGCGCTGGAAGCCAAAGGCTACAAGGCTGCCGCGCTGAACGGTGATATCGCCCAGAACCAGCGCGAGCGCGTCATTGAGTCGCTGAAAGATGGCCGTCTGGACATCGTCGTCGCTACCGACGTCGCTGCCCGTGGTATCGATGTGCCGCGTATTACTCACGTATTCAACGTCGACATGCCGTACGACCCTGAGTCCTACGTGCACCGTATTGGTCGTACCGGCCGTGCCGGTCGTGACGGCCGCGCGCTGCTGCTGGTTACCCCGCGTGAGCGCCGCATGCTGCAGGTTATCGAGCGTGTGACTGGCCAGAAGGTGGGTGAAGTCAAGCTGCCAAACGGCCAGCAAGTGCTCGATGCCCGCATCAAGAAGCTCACCAACGGCTTGGCGCCGCTGGTTGGCGACGCTGAAGTCAGCCACGGTGAGCTGCTTGACCGTTTGACCGCCGACATCGGCTGCTCCCCGCGTGCCCTGGCTGCGGCGCTGCTGAAAAAGGTTACCAATGGCCAGCCTCTGGATTTGGCCAGTGTCGAGCGCGAGCAACCGTTGGTGCCGGGCGCTGGTGGTGCTCCGCGTGAGCGCCGTGAGCGTGATGGCGAGCGCAGCAGTGAGCGTAGTGACCCGCGCGAGCGCCGCGCGCCGATGCCGTTGGGCGAAGGCCGCGCACGCTGCCGTACCGCGCTGGGCGCGCGGGACGGTATCGCTGCCAAGAATCTGCTGGGTGCCATCCTCAATGAAGGCGGTCTGGCTCGCGAAGCCATCGGCCGTATTCAGATCCGCGAGAGCTTCAGCCTGGTCGAGCTGCCGGAAGATGGCCTCGATGGTCTGCTGAGCAAGCTCAAGGACACCCGTGTTGCCGGTAAGCCGTTGAAGCTGCGCCGTTATCGCGAAGACTGATTCGCGCTGCGGTAACACTCGGGGGAGCCATTGGCTCCCCCGAGTCGTTTGTGGCGGCGAACAAAATGCCGATCACGTCCAGGCGGAGCAACAGCAGCTAGGACGATCGGGCGCGCGGCTCTACAATCCGACGTCCCCGTTTGTGTGATGTGCCGAATGCCTACCTGCCTCGTTCATTCCCTGCCGTATCAGGCCGACCCTGCCGTGTATTTCCAGCAAGTGCGGCAGGCCCCAGGTGCCGTGTTGCTGGATGCCGGGCGGCCGGCTGCGGCGCGTGGCCGCTATGACCTGCTTAGCGCCTGGCCCGTGCAGACCCTGACCCCGCTGCTGGACGAGCCTGCAGCAACCTTCTTCCAGCGGCTGCGTAAAGCCCTGGCCAGGCTGGGGGACGCCGAACTGCCTGCCGGTACTGAGTTGCCGTTCGCTGGCGGTTTGCTTGGCTACCTGGCTTACGATTTTGCCCGCCGTGTAGAGGAACTGCCGGAACAGGCGAACGACGACCTCGGGCTGGGCGACGCTGCCTTCGGTGTTTACGCCTGGGCGTTGATCAGCGATCACCAAGCGCAGAGCAGTCAGCTGGTGTTTCACCCCTCGCTTGATGGTGACGAGCAGCATAGGCTGCTCGCGCTGTTCCAGCGGCCGGCGGCGGACGTTTCTGACGAGGGTTGTTTCGCGTTGCTAGAGCCATTTCAGGCCAATATCGACGCGCCGGAGTACGCCAGCGCCATCGCGAAGATTCACGCCTATATCGCCGCTGGTGACTGCTATCAGGTCAATTTCGCCCAGCGCTTCCAGGCCCCCTATACGGGGGAGCCGTGGCAGGCCTATTGCGCGCTGCGTGCAGCGTGCCCGACACCATTCTCCGGTTATCTGACCTTGCCGGGTGGCGGCGCGGTGCTGAGCCTGTCGCCTGAGCGCTTCATTCGAGTGAGTAACGGGCAGGTCGAAACGCGACCGATCAAGGGCACCCAGCCACGTGGGCGAACGGCCGAGGAAGATGCGGACAACGCCCGCGCTTTGCTCGACAGCCCCAAGGACCGCGCCGAGAACCTGATGATCGTCGACCTGCTGCGTAACGATCTGGGCCGCAGTTGCACGATTGGTTCGGTGCGCGTGCCCGAGCTGTTTGCTCTGGAGAGCTACCCGAATGTGCACCATCTGGTCAGTGCGGTGACGGGTGAGCTGGCTGCCGGCAAGGATGCGCTGGATCTACTGCTGGGCGCGTTTCCGGGCGGTTCGATCACCGGCGCGCCGAAGATCCGCGCCATGCAGATCATCGACGAGCTGGAGCCTACGCAGCGTGCGTTGTATTGCGGTTCGCTGCTTTACCTGGACGTACGCGGCGAGATGGACAGCTCGATCGCCATCCGCAGCTTGTTGGCCAAGGACGGCATGATCAGTTGCTGGGGTGGTGGCGGCATCGTTGCCGACTCGCTCTGGGAGACCGAATATCAGGAATCGATCACCAAGGTCCAGGTGCTGCTCAGCACGCTGGAGCGATTCGTAGCTCAGCTGAAGCTGTAGATATCCATTCCCAGTGAGCCGAGGGTGAATCCCTGGTGCTCGATACGGCAGGCTGCACCGGCACCGCGGGCGAAGAACAGCGGTAGCAGGTGTTCTTCGCTGGGGTGGTTGCGTCGTGCATGAGGCGCTTGGCGGCGATAGTCGAGCAGGGCGCTCAGGTCATCACTCAGCAGCTTGTCGGCCACCCAATCGCGGAACTCGACCGCCCAGGGCGCGCCATCCTCTGCTTCTTTGCCGAAATCTACCTCGCCTAGATTGTGAGTGATGCTGCCGGAGCCGATCAGCAGTACGTTCTGCTCGCGCAATGCGGCCAGCGCTTGGCCAACTTGCAGTTGTAGGGCAGGGCCGTGGCGGCTCGGCAGTGACACCTCCACGACCGGAATATCCGCCTGCGGATACATCAACGACAGCGGCACCCAGCTGCCATGATCGAACGGTCTTCGCTCATCTGCACGAGCGCGCAGACCAGCTTCCTGAAGCAGCTGCAGAATATCTTGAGCCAGCTGCGGATTGCCTGGCGCCGGGTATTGCAGCTGATAGAGTTCAGCTGGAAAGCCACCAAAGTCGTGCCAGGTTTGTGGCTGTGCCGCGCTCATCACCAGCAGCTCGGTGCTTTCCCAGTGTGCCGAAACCACTACGATGGCACGGGGAGTTGGCAGCTGCTCGGCGAGGCTCGAGAGGGCGATGCCGCTGGCGCCTGGCTGCAGAGCGAGCATGGGCGAGCCATGGGAAATAAACAGACTGGGTAGCATGATGGTCTCCTTACGGTAGGCGGAATAATCCATCAGCATTGCCGAGTGAACAACGGTTATTAAACGCTCATTTCTATCTGATTTACTGATTGTTTGAGGAGGCACCATGCAGGAAGCGTTCTGGCAGGCGCGCTGGCAGCGCAATCAAATCGGCTTTCACGCCAGTGCGCCAAATGCGCTCTTGCAGCGTCATTGGCCGGCAGTCGCTACATCCGACGAGGCTCGGGTGCTGGTGCCGCTGTGCGGTAAAAGTCTGGACCTAAGCTGGCTTGCCGAACGTGGGCACCACGTCATCGGTGTCGAGCTGGCGCAGACCGCCGTCGAGGCGTTCTTCACGGAGCAGGGGCTAGAGCCGATGATCAGCCAGGAAGGTGCGTTCAAGGTCTACCGGCATGGGCGGATAGCGCTCTACTGTGGTGATTTTTTCGCGCTCGACGCCGGCCACTTGGAAGGCTGCGCACTGTTCTATGACCGGGCTGCGTTAATCGCTTTGCCACCTGCGATGCGTGAGCGCTACGTTCGGCATCTGCAACAGACACTACCGTCAGGTTGCCGGGGACTGCTGATAACGCTGGATTACGAGCAGGCGCTGATGGACGGCCCGCCGTTTTCGGTCAGCCACGACGAGGTACAAGGCTGGTCGGGCAGTGCCTGGCGAAGCGAGCTGCTGGGCACTCAGGACGCGCTGGAGGAGCGCTTCCGGGCGCGAGGGCTCACGCGAATGGAGGAGCGTGCTTATCGGCTGCAGCTGCTGTAAGCCAGACGACAGCGCATAAAAAAGGCGACCTGTGGGTCGCCTTTTCATCTGTGTCGCAATCAGCCCAGGCGGCGCAGGGCTTCGATGCGGTCTTCCAGTTTAGGGTGGGTCATCAGCAGGCCGGCCAGGCCATTCTTCAGACCGCCGTTGATGCCAAAGGCCGTCAGGCTATCGGGCATTTGCACTGGAACACCCTGTTCGGCGCGCAGGCGTTGCAGCGCAGCGATCATCGCGCCGGTACCGGCGAGGCGAGCACCGGCCTCATCGGCCTTGTATTCGCGTTTGCGCGAGAACCACATGACGATGATGCTGGCGAGGATGCCCAGTACCAGTTCGGCAAAGATGGTCGCCACGAAATAACCAATGCCATGGCCACCTTCGTTCTTCAGGATCGCCTTGTCGACGAAGTTGCCGAAAATGCGCGCGAAGAACATCACGAAGGTGTTCACCACGCCCTGGATGAGCGCCAGGGTGACCATGTCGCCATTGGCCACGTGGCCGATTTCGTGAGCCAGTACGGCTTTCACCTCATCGGGCGAGAAACGCTCGAGCAGGCCCTGGCTGACGGCGACCAGCGCGTCGTTCTTGTTCCAGCCGGTGGCGAACGCGTTGGACTCGTAGGCCGGGAAGATACCCACTTCCGGCATCTTGATACCGGCGTCGCGGGACAGCTGCTCGACAGTCTGCAGCAGCCACTGTTCATGGCGCGTACGCGGTTGGGTGATGATCTCGGTGCCGGTGCTCATCTTCGCCATCCACTTGGACAGGAAGAGCGAGATCAGCGAGCCGGCAAAACCAAAGACGGCGCAGAAAATCAGCAGGCTGCCGTGGTTCTGGCCGGTAAAGCGATCAACCCCCAGCAGTTTGAGGGTGATGCTGGCGATAACCAGTACCGCCAGGTTGGTGGCCAGGAACAACATAATGCGCATCATGGTGTGAAACGACTCCTCACGGGAAAGACAGGCTCAATACGGCGGCTATATAAGGGCTCGGCCTGTGGCTATTCAACCAAGTGACTATTTCAAACTGTGTCGCCTGGCCGCGGCCTGGAAGCCCGGCGCAGTGTGGCGACAAGTGCTTAGATGGGGTTTCTGCAGTTTATTTCAATCCGGGCCGAGAAATACCGCGGATATTGCGGGCTGGCGCTATACGCAGATGACTAGGGGCGGGGCTCTGCAGGGCGATGTTCGAACAGCTGACGGGTCAGTCGTGCAATCCGTTCACCATGTTGCTGAGCGAGTGCTTCACGCAATTGAAAGGCTAGCGTGGCCTGCACGCGGCTCACCGCCGGTGGGGGGGCTTCGCCGTCCGACAGGGCACGGGGGACGCTGCGTGACAGGCGCAGGAAACCCTTTTCACTCAACACTGCCTGATCCACCGCGTCATAGCCGATAGTGGACTCGTAGCGCAGGTAGCCTTCTTCCGCAAGCCACAGCAGAGTCCCGAGGCAGGCCTGGTGGCGTTTGCTGGGAAGGCCGAACTCGTCCGGCTCTTCGCGACCGATCAGGTCCTCCACGTACAGTGCAGCCTTGCGCGGGAATACCTGATACAGCGCCAGCAAACCGCTGGCCGCATCCTTGTAGAAGTCGTCTATCTGCAGGTCCATAAGGTCGGTCTGATGGCTATGGCATGGAGGGGTAGGCAAACGTTCTGCTCACGAGCGCCCTGGTGGGCGTTCGTGAGGCTGGTATCGTTATTGACGGTAGGTCTTGAGGAAGTTGCCGATGCGGCCGATGGCCTGCTCGAGATCATCGACGCGGGGCAGGGTGACGACCCGGAAATGATCCGGCCACGGCCAGTTGAACGCCGTGCCTTGAACCACCAGCAGCTTCTCGGAGAGCAGCAGATCGAGCACGAACTTCTCGTCGTTGTGGATCGGGCAGATTTTCGGGTCGATCTTCGGGAACGCGTACAGCGCGCCCATCGGCTTGACGCAGCTGACGCCGGGAATGTCGTTGAGCAGCTCCCAGGTACGGTTGCGCTGTTCCAGCAAGCGGCCTTGCGGCAATACCAGGTCGTTGATGCTCTGGTAGCCGCCCAGCGCAGTCTGGATCGCGTGCTGGCTGGGCACGTTGGCGCACAGGCGCATGTTGGCGAGGATGTCGATGCCCTCGATATAGCTCTTGGCCCGATGCTTGGGACCGGAAATGATCACCCAGCCGGAGCGGAAGCCCGCCACGCGGTAAGACTTCGACAACCCGTTGAAAGTCAGGCAGAGCACGTCCGGGGCCAGGGAGGCGGTAGAAATGTGCTGGGCTTCGTCGTAGAGAATCTTGTCGTAGATTTCGTCCGAGAAAATCACCAGATTGTGCTGGCGCGCCAGGTCGACGATGTCCTGCAGCACTTCACGCGAATACACCGCGCCGGTCGGGTTGTTCGGGTTGATCAGCACCAGCGCCTTGGTGTTCGGGGTGATCTTGGCGCGCATGTCGGCGATGTCCGGGAACCAGCCGGCCTGCTCGTCGCACAGGTAGTGCACCGGGCTGCCGCCAGACAGCGCCACCGATGCAGTCCACAGCGGATAGTCCGGAGCCGGGATCAGTACTTCATCGCCATTGTTGAGCAGCGCCTGCATGGCCATGACGATCAGCTCGGAAACGCCGTTGCCGAGGTAGATGTCCTCGATGCTGACGCCTTCGATCTGTTTCTGCTGGCAGTACTGCATGACTGCCTTGCGGGCGCTGAACAGCCCCTTCGAATCGCTGTAGCCCTGGGCGGTAGGCAGGTTGCGGATCACGTCCTGAAGGATTTCTTCGGGCGCCTCGAAGCCGAACGGTGCCGGGTTGCCGATGTTCAGCTTGAGGATGCGC
This sequence comes from Phytopseudomonas seleniipraecipitans, assembly GCF_900102335.1. GTDB lineage: Bacteria > Pseudomonadota > Gammaproteobacteria > Pseudomonadales > Pseudomonadaceae > Aquipseudomonas > Aquipseudomonas seleniipraecipitans. The sequence goes on along the minus strand of NZ_FNBM01000009.1, from coordinate 59,926 downwards.
TGGCCTTCCTCTTCCAGACGCTTGGCGTGCTTGAGCACAGGGCCGCGAATGTCGTAGCAGACGTTGGCGAGCTTGTTGGATTTGCTGACCTGCATGATGAAGAATCCCGAATCGAAGAGGTGCGGCGTTCAGCGGGCCGAGGCGGCGGCGAGCCGTTGCGGGTTGAGGTGTCGAATCATACGTGTCAGCCTGAGTCGGGCAAAGGTACAGATAAGGCTTTTTTATCCTGAGGAGGACGGCCTGTGAGCAAGCTCGAAAAACCACTGGAAACCTGGCGTGAGGAGTTGTCGGACACGCAGTTCAACGTCTGTCGGCTGGGCGGCACGGAGCGGCCCTTCACTGGCGAGTATCACGACAGCAAGGAACCGGGCGTCTACCAGTGCGTGTGCTGCGGCACCCCATTGTTCGATTCCGACGCCAAGTTCGATTCCGGCTGTGGCTGGCCGAGTTACTTCCAGCCACTCAATGCCGAGGTAATTACCGAGTTGGAAGACTTCAGCCACGGCATGCACCGTATCGAAGTGCGCTGCTCGAATTGCGATGCGCACCTCGGGCACGTCTTTCCCGACGGCCCGCGGCCATCCGGGCTGCGCTATTGCATCAACTCGGTGTCGCTCAAGCATGTGCCTCGCTAGCGCTAGAACCAGATGATCAACGGCCCGCTGATAGCGGGCCTTATTTTTATGCAATTAAATTGTGTGCAATTTAATTGCTGACTATTCTTGCCATTCATTTTCAAGCGAGTTCTGCACCATGAGTCATGACCTGCTGGCGATACCCTGCGCGATGATCAGCGGCGAGCGCAAAACCCTGGGCGACTTTGGCGCCAAGGCGATTCTGGTCGTCAACACGGCCAGCCAATGCGGCTTTACACCCCAGTACGAGGGGCTGGAGAGTCTCTGGAAGCGATACGCGGACAAGGGGTTGGTGGTGCTGGGCTTTCCCTGCAACCAGTTCGGCAAGCAGGAGCCCGGTGACGAGAAAGCCATCTCCAGTTTTTGCGAGCTGAACTTCGGTGTGAGTTTTCCGCTGTTTCGCAAGGTCGAGGTGAATGGTGATGCTGCGCACCCGCTGTACGTGCATCTCAAGCGAGAGGCCCCCGGTTTGCTGGGCACCCAGCGCATCAAGTGGAATTTCACCAAGTTCCTGATCAGTGGCGATGGCCGCCAGGTTACCCGCTATGCGCCGACCACCAAGCCTCAAGCGTTGAGCGCTGCCATCGAAGCACTGCTGGATAGCTGAAATGAAGCTCGATCAGCAGCTGTGCTTCAAGCTGTATGCCGCTTCGCGCACGGTAGTGCGAGCCTACAAGCCAATGCTCGACCGGCTCGGGCTGACCTACCCGCAATACCTGGTCATGCTGGTGCTCTGGGAGTGGCACGACGTGGCTCCCGAGCAGCCGACGGTGAAAGCGTTGGGCGAGCGCCTGATGCTCGACTCCGGCACGCTCACGCCGTTGCTCAAGCGGTTGCAACAGGCTGGTCTGGTTCAGCGGCAGCGCAGCACGCAAGACGAGCGTGAGGTGCACCTGAGTCTCACTGCAGCCGGCCGGCAACTGAGCGAGCAGGTGCCAGCCCTGAAGCGTGAGTTGCTGTGCGAGCACGATGTGGAGGCCCAAGCGCTGGCGCCTCTCCATGGCCAACTCGATCAGCTCCTGCAGCGTATGGGCCGCTTGCCGGCGTTTTGAAAGCCGGCATTTCACGCCCTAGGTGGGTAGCCACTGATCGACCAGAGCGAGCAACTCTTCGCGGCGGAACGGCTTCGCCAGGTAGTCGTTCATGCCTGCCGCAAGGCAGCGTTCGCGTTCTTCGGAGAGTGCGTTGGCGGTGAGCGCAATGATCGGCAGGTGCTGCCATGTTGGATTGTCGCGAATCCGACGGCTGGCTTCATAACCGTCCATGACCGGCATGTTGCAATCCATGAGCACCAGATCAAAGTTCTCTTCGTGCAGGCGCTCCAATGCCTGTTCGCCATTGTTGGCCAGTACGACCTGCATGCCGTGTTTGCCGAGCATGCCTTTGGCTACCAGTTGATTGACCGGATTGTCCTCGACCAGCAGTACGCGAGCCTGCTTGTGCGGCGCTGCGACACCGACCTGCGCACTGGCGAGGCGCTCCTCCGGCTGCTGCAGCGCATGGTTGAGCGCTTGCAGCAGGTGCTGGCGAGTAAGAGGCCGGGCGACCTGTTCCAGGGGAGCAAGGAGCCTGGCCTGCTCGGCGTCGAGAAAACTGCCGTAAGCCGTCACCAGGATGGTCGGTGCGGCAGTTTGTTTGCGCAGGCGCGCCATGCAGCTCGGACAATCGCTGATCAGCACGTCGAAATCGCTGTCGTCGGCTTGCTCGGCGCTATCCAGGCGCTGGTAATCCAGGCCCCAGCTACCGATCAGCTGCGGTAGCAGTTCGGCCAGGCCGGTGCCAGCGCCGCAGATAGCCAGTATCCGCCCGGTCAATTGCGGTGGCGTGATTGCCGGCTGCAGGCTCGGTAGCGGCAGCAGTGCAATGAAGCGGCTGCCGCTGCCTGGGGTCGACGACAGTTGCAACTGGCCCTGCATGGCCTCACACAGACGGCGCGTCAGCGCGAGGCCCAGCCCGGTGCCGCCAAACTGGCGGGTAATGTCCGCTGCCGCCTGGGTGAATGGCTGAAAGATGCGTGCCTGAGCGTCCTCGGCGATGCCGATACCGGTATCGCAGACTTCGATACGCACCTTGCCCGCGGTGGTGCTGACGCGGATATCGACCCGACCTTCGCGGGTGAACTTCAAGGCGTTGGAGAGCAGATTGCTGACGATCTGCCGTACCCGAGTCGGATCGCCGAGTACCTGGGCCGGGAGCTGCGGATCGATCAGGCAGGTCAGCTCCACGCCGGGCAAGGCGTTCTGCGACAGCAGGCTGGCAGTGCCTTCGACGAGTGTGCCGAGGTCGAAGGCAATGTTTTCCAGTTCCAGTTGACCCGCTTCGAATTTCGACAGATCAAGGATGTCGTTGAGCAGGTCGACCAGCACCTTTCCAGAGTCATGGGCGATCGACAGCTGCTGACGCTGTTCGCTGTTCAGCGGGCCCTCCAGCGATAGCGCCAGCATGCCCAGCAGGCCATTGAGCGGCGTGCGGATCTCATGGCTCATATTGGCCAGGAAGATGGAGCGTGCGTGGGCCATGGCCAGAGCATTGTGACGGGCCTGTTCGAGCTCCTCATTGGAGCGACTGAGCCTGCTGTTGGCCGCCTTGAGCTCCATCGTGCGGGCAGAAACGATCGCCTCCAGCTCGCCGAGGTAGTCGGTCAGCCGGTCTTCGGCATTGCGCCGGTGCTCGATCTCGGTGGAGATGCTGGCGAGCTGGCGGTTGGCAACGTCCACCAGTACGCCTATCTCGTCGTGCTCATGGCCCGGCGGGCAGGGCAGGCGCTTGCGGTCGGGGGTGCGCAGGTCGCGGCCAGCCAGCGCCTGGATCACCTCACTGAGCGGCTTGGTCAGCATGAAGTAGAACAGCACCAACAGGACGACCGAGAGCAACAGACTGCGCGCAAAGCCATTGATCAGGGTGAGCATCGAGCGCTTGATGAAATTGCTGCCGAACGCGTAGGTGTCGATATCGAGTTGCAGCGAGCCTAGCTGCTCGTCAGGCGCATGCTCGACCGACAGACGAGTTTCGAAATGGCGGCTGCTGCCAAATAGGAAGTCGCTGAGGATTCGATAGCGGCTCTCGGTCGGTGACTGCGAAGTGCTGGCCAGGGTATCGCCATTGTTGTCGACGATGCGTGCGCCGATTACCGCGGGCGCGCGTCGCAGCCCGGCGACCAGTTCCTGGGCCAGTTCGGCGTCGATGTTGTAGGCAATGCGAGCGGCGGGGTTGTGGCTGATGTCCATCAGCGCGCGAATCTCACGGTTGATGGCGGCGTCTTCGCTGGCATAATCGACGCCTATCTGCACCAGGCTGAGCAGTGCGCCGATGATGAACGCCACCAGAACGGTGAGGCCAGCCTGTTTGAATGACAGCCGCTGTGTCAGTGGAATTTCCATAAGGCGCTGTCTCGTTCCATTCGCTGCCCAAGCATAGTCGATATGGCCTGCTTTTCGGCACTCCCGACTCACTTACTGATCGATTCGAGGACCTGACCGTGGATTCCCGTTTGCTTGATTTTCTGCAGCGCGCCGACAGCGTGCTGACGCGCCTGGAGCCCCTGCTGCCAGCAATGCGCGAGCCGCTCGACTGGGAGCACAGCCTGGCCGCGCGCTGGCAGCGCGAGGGGCGCGGCGGTTATTTGCAGCCATTGAAGGTCAGCCTGGACATGAGCTTGAGCGACCTGATCGGTGTCGACACCCAGTGCGAGCAACTGGCGCGCAACACCCGCCAGTTCGTGCAGGGCATGCCGGCCAACCACGCGCTGCTGTGGGGCGCGCGGGGCACTGGTAAGTCGTCGCTGGTACGCGCCTTGTTGGCTGAGCATGCCGGTGCTGGTTTGCGCCTGATCGAGATCGAACGCGATCACCTGGCGGATTTGCCGCGTGTGGTCGAGCAACTGCTGAATCTGCCGCAACGCTTCATCCTGTTCTGCGATGACTTGTCGTTTGAAGCCGGCGAGGGCGATTACCGGGTGCTCAAGAGTGTGCTCGACGGTTCGCTGGAACGTTCCCCGGAAAACGTGCTGTTGTACGCCACATCGAACCGTCGCCACCTGGTGCCGGAGCGCGAGAGTGACAATGCCAATACCAAGATGGTTGACGGCGAGCTGCACCCCAACGAGGCCGTTGAGGACAAGATTGCGCTCTCGGATCGCTTTGGTTTGTGGTTGTCCTTCTACCCCTTCACCCAGCAGCACTATCTGGATGTAGTGCGCCACTGGATTGAAGTGCAAGCCGCAGAGACTGGCCTGCAATGGCAGTGGAGCGAAGAACTCGAGAAGCTTGCGGTGCGCTGGGCGACCGGCCGTGGCAACCGTAATGGACGTTGTGCCTATCAGTTCGCCCGTCAGTGGGTGGGCCTGCAATTGTTGGAGGTGTCGCGATGATCGACCTGAGTGAAAGCGGTGCCGGCCTGGACGGTTACCCATTGATGGCTGCGCAGCTGGAGGCCCTGTTGTCTGGCGAGCGAGATTTCATCGCCAACGCCGCGCAGTTCAGCGCGTTCGTTTTTCATGAGCTGGAAGGCCTCAACTGGGCCGGGTTCTATCTGGTCAAGGACGGTGAACTGGTGCTGGGGCCGTTCCAGGGCAAGGTCGCCTGTGTGCGCATTCCGTTTGAGCGCGGTGTGTGCGGCGCGGCGGCGGCATCCCGACAGACCCAGCGCGTTGAAGATGTGCACGCGTTTGCCGGGCATATCGCCTGCGACAGTGCGTCCAACAGCGAGCTCGTCATCCCGCTTATCAAGGATGACTGCCTGATCGGTGTGCTGGATTTGGACAGCCCGCACATAGGCCGCTTCACCGAAGCCGATCAGCAAGGCATCGAACGCCTGGCGGCGATTCTGCTGCAGGCCAGTGACTGCCAAGCGTCAGTCGTATAGCGCTTTTTTCTTCCAGTCCCCGTCGTCACTCAGCGACTTCAGTCCCTCATTGAGCTCGCTGGGTTCTTCACCGCTTGGCTTATCCGGATTGACCAGCATGGCGTTGACCTGCGCCAGTTGCTGCTCGAACTGGGCCAGTTGAGCCTGGTAACGCGCGGTGTCGCTCTGTTTCTGCAGAAATTGCACGGCGCGCTCCAGGGCAAGCCGTGCATGGCCGGTTTGCTGTTGCTGCAACGCCTGTCGGGCCTGGTTGCCATACAGCTCTATATAAAGCTGAGCGAGCATGTGACGTATGCTCTGTACCCACTGCTTGGCCTCATCGACCGGCAGCACGCCTGTCTGCGCAGCTTTGGTAATCTGGCCGTGTAGCGCTTCCAGCTGTGCGCGCACCTGCTGAGCCCGTGCGTCATCGGTGACCGGGAAGGGTGCATTGCGAACCGGAATGGCATCACCCAGGGCAATGTTCTTGCGCAATTCTTGGACCATGGCTCCACAGGCAGCGTCGTGCTTATCGGCTTCCAGCATGCGTTCGGCGGCTTGCAGCTGCAGGCTGCTGAGTAGCAGCTTGAGCTGCGGCGTCATCATCTGTCCGGCAAGTTGCTCATTGATGTCGGCTACACGCCGATAGCGTTCGGCGAGATCAGCCTTGAGCCGAGATTTCTTGCGCTTGTTGCGTTCGGCCAGCTGATTCAGATACGCAATGAGCACCAGCAGGGTGATGCCGCCGATTATCGCCATGGTGATCACGAGCGAGGACATCGTTATAAACCTCTATAGCGCTGTTTTCTTACGAGTGTAGTGTTTAGTTGAGTCGGCTCCTAGCGGCGTTTCCATATCATTGTGCCGGCACTGCCTTGGCTGGCCGCTGTTTTGCTCGGGTTGTGACCGCGTGCACTGTTTAGGTGGGTTTTCAGCACTGCTGGCGAGGCGCAGAAATCCTGGTGAAGTCGTTGATTTTAAAAAATTTAATTTGAGAGGTTGACGACTGTTGAAAGGCTCCATAGAATGCGCGCCACTTCCAAGGGAATGCCGAAAGGCACAGCGAGGAAGCCGGAAATTCCGGGCAACGTCCCCTTCGTCTAGTGGCCTAGGACACCGCCCTTTCACGGCGGTAACAGGGGTTCGAGTCCCCTAGGGGACGCCAATTTGTTGTAAATGCGGGAATAGCTCAGTTGGTAGAGCACGACCTTGCCAAGGTCGGGGTCGCGAGTTCGAGTCTCGTTTCCCGCTCCAGATTCTAGATTCAGCTTGGCGGCTGAATCGTTGAAAAAAAGTTCCAGGTCCCCTTCGTCTAGTGGCCTAGGACACCGCCCTTTCACGGCGGTAACAGGGGTTCGAGTCCCCTAGGGGACGCCAATTTGTTGTAAATGCGGGAATAGCTCAGTTGGTAGAGCACGACCTTGCCAAGGTCGGGGTCGCGAGTTCGAGTCTCGTTTCCCGCTCCAAATAAACGAAAACGCCGCTCAATGAGCGGCGTTTTCGTTTCTGCGTTTTGGTGTATCGAGGCCCGCCAGCATCTAACAGTGCTGGTGGGCTTTTTTTGCGCCGGTGTCAGTGGCGGCTACTTGGCGCGGGCATGGCCAGCAGTTGTTTTTCCTGATTCCAGTCGAACGGCTCGTCGTTTTCTTCGGCATAGAAACGGCGTTCGTCGAGTTGCTGGTACAACTCGATTTCTTCATCCGGCATGAAGTGCAGGCAATCGCCGCCGAAGAACCACAGCAGGTCGCGTGGCACCAGATGGGCAATCTGTGGGTAGCGCTGGAAGATCTGGCTGATCAGATCCTGGCCCAGGTACTGGCTGCTCTCAAAGTCGACTGGTAGCTCGGCGAGCAACTCGTCGTAACGCTCGAGAAAGTTGGCATGGCTGTCATCGAGAATCTGCTCGGCTTCGCCCAGGGCGACCAGGATGGTGCGCAGGTGGTTGAGCAGCGCGATGTGGTGATCGAGATGGGTGGTGGCCATGACGGTGATCCTGAAAGTAAAACGGGCGCCGGAGTATAAAGTCCACGGCGCCCGCTGTCGTGCCTGGGGCGCGACTACCTTACTTTGCCCTCGCTGGGCAGCAGCTCTTCCTTGCTGAAGTCGTCGACATCGATCACCACGCGGCGAGCGGTTTCAGCGCGCTGCAATTGCTCGCCTTCGTCGACGGTCAGCACGCCTGCAGCGACAGCCGTTTCGATTTCGCTCTGCCCAGGGGTTTCGCGAACCTGTCCGGCCTTCACTGCTTTATGCAGTTTCTTCTGCAGTGGCTGAACCTCTTGCAGCAAATTGAGGGCATGCTGCAAGGCACCTACCGGATCATCGGTCGAAGTCGGGCGGAAGCAGCCTTCCAGCAGTTCTTCCAGTGCTGGATCGCCGGCATTGCGGCCGATAATCGCAGCCACCTGCGCGTCGAGGTGGTCATCCGTTCCCTGGTGGCGACGGCCGAACGGGAATACTAGGACGCGCAACGCGCTGCCCAAGAAGCGGTTGGGAAAGTTGCTGAGCAGGTTGTCGATGGCCGTCTCGGCTTTGCCCAGGCTTTCTTCCATTGCCCAATGCAGCAGCGGGCGCACGTGCTCGGGATAATCCTGATCGTGGTAACGCTTGAGCGCTGCCGAGGCCAGGTACAAGTGGCTGAGGACATCACCCAGGCGCGCCGACAGGCGCTCGCGACGCTTCAACTCGCCGCCCAGCAGCATCATGCTGAGGTCGGCAAGCATGGCGAACGCCGCACTGAGGCGATTCAGGGCACGGAAGTAGGGGCGGCTGATCCGGTCACCTGGCACCTTGCCGAGCATGCCCAGGCTCAGGCTGAGAATCAGCGTGCTGGCCGCGTTGCTGACGGCGAAGCCTATGTGCTGCATCAGCAGGTCATCGAACTCCAGCAGCGCCTGGTCACGATCCTCACGATTCGCCAGGGCCATTTCCTTGAGTACATAGGGATGGCAGCGGATCGCCCCCTGACCGAAGATCATCAGGTTGCGAGAGAGGATATTGGCGCCTTCGACCGTAATGAAGATCGGCGCGCCTTGCCACGAGCGGCCCAGGTAGTTGCTCGGGCCCATGATGATGCCCTTGCCGCCGTGCACGTCCATGGCGTGAGTGATGCACTCGCGGCCACGCTCGGTGAGGTGGTACTTGAGGATCGCCGAGAGGACAGAAGGCTTCTCGCCCAGATCCACCGCATTCGCGGTGAGAATGCGTGCGCTGTCCATCAGCCAGGCGTTGCCGCCGATGCGTGCCAGTGCTTCCTGAATACCTTCGAAGGCTGACAGTGGCACATTGAACTGCTCGCGTACCTGACTGTACTGGCCGGTGACCAGGCTGGTGTATTTAGCCGCGCCGGTGCCGACGGCAGGCAGGGAGATGGAGCGACCTACCGACAGGCAGTTCATCAGCATCATCCAGCCCTTGCCGAGGTACTCCGGCCCGCCGATCAGGTACTCCAGCGGCACGAAGACATCCTTGCCGGAGTTGGGGCCGTTCATGAACGCGGCGCCCAGCGGAAGGTGGCGACGGCCGATTTCCACCCCTTGGGTGTCGGTGGGGATCAGCGCAAGGCTGATGCCCAATTCTTCCTTGTCACCCAGCAAGTGATCCGGGTCGTAGGCCTTGAAGGCCACGCCCAGCAAGGTCGCCACCGGGCCAAGGGTGATGTAGCGTTTTTCCCAGTTAAGGCGCAGGCCGATGACTTCTTCGCCATTCCACTGGCCCTTGCAGATCACGCCGCTGTCCGGCATGGCACCGGCGTCGGAGCCAGCGAGTGGGCCGGTCAACGCAAAGCAGGGAATGTCATCGCCACGCGCGAGGCGCGGCAGATAGTGGTTGCGCTGCTCTTCGGTGCCGTAATGCAGCAGCAGTTCGGCCGGTCCGAGCGAGTTGGGCACCATCACGGTGGAGGCGAGGTCACCGCTGCGGGTGGCCAGCTTCATCGCCACCTGGGAGTGGGCGTAGGCAGAAAAGCCCTTGCCGCCGTATTCCTTGGGAATGATCAGGGCGAAGAAACCATGTTGCTTGATGTGCGCCCAGGCTTCGGGCGGCAGATCCATACGCTGACCGATCTCCCACTCGCTGACCATTGCGCACAGCTCTTCGGTAGGACCGTCGATGAACGCCTGTTCTTCGGCTGTCAGCTTGGCCTTGGGATAGGCTAGGAGCTTGTCCCAGTCGGGGCGGCCACTGAATAGTTCGCCGTCCCACCATACGGTGCCTGCTTCGATAGCATCCTTCTCAGTGGCCGACATCGGCGGCAGCACTTTCTGGAACCAGGCGAACAGCGGTGCGGTGAAGTGCTTGCGGCGCAATTCTGGCAGCGCAAGTGGCACGGCAACAGCCAGCCAGAGCAGCCAGAAGACCACCATCAGCCAGCCCGGTGCGTGGCTGTAGGCGCCCATGACGAGCAGGTAGACGGCAACGATTGCCAAGGCGGGTAGAGGCGCCGTGCGGCGGTGGGCCAAGTAGGCCGTACCGAGAACCAGAACGAGCAACCAGACAGCGAGCATGCAAAATCCTCCGTGATGGCGATGGCGGAACACCTACCGCCGCCATAATCGTAGTCGGCAACAGCGGAAGCTGCCGACAGGTGCGTAACAGGTCATCTGCAAGGTCACGACCTGCCGCGTTCACGATAGTGACCCTGTGCGAGGCCGCCTAGTTCGGCTAACAAATTGCGTCTGTAGATGACCCGTCAGTCAGTCGGCGAGCGCTATCCGCGGCCCGCCATGAATGGGGTCGATACCGAACATTAACCGCCCCGGCTTCCTTCTTGCCAGCAGAGTGGTAGGGTTGTGCAGCATTTAGGCTGACGGATTTCTGATAAGGACGATTGGCAATGGTGAAAATATGGGGCCGCAAAAACTCCTCGAACGTGCGCAAGGCGTTGTGGTGCGCCGAAGAAGCCGGTGTCGCTTACCATCGGCTTGATGCCGGCGGAGCCTTCGGTCTCGTCGACCAACCGGAGTTTCTGGCGCGCAACCCCAATGGTCTCGTGCCCGTTCTGGAAGATGGCGACCTGTTGCTCTGGGAGTCCAACGCTATTGTCCGTTACCTGGCAGCTGCCTACGCGCCGGGCCAGCTATATCTCGACGATGTTGCGCAGCGAGCAGCAGGGGACAAATGGATGGACTGGACGACGTCCAGCTTTGCTGGCGCTATTCGTGATGTGTTCTGGGGAACCGTGCGTACGCCGGCCGAGCGGCGTGATCCGGCCGTTATCGAAGCATCGCGCCTGCGCTGCATCGAGCTGCTGAAGCTGCCCGAGCGGGCACTGGGCGAGCATGATTATCTGTCCGGCGATGCATTCGCCATGGGCGATATTCCCTTGGGTTGCTTTATCTACGCGTGGTTTGAGATGCCCATCGAGCGCCCGCCGCAGCCTAACCTTGAGGCCTGGTATGCGCGGCTGTGCGAGCGGCCCGCTTACCAGCGTGCAGTGATGACCGAGCTGACCTGACGCGCAATTGCGTTGCAATGTTTGCGCGGCATCCCCCTCTAAACCCTGTCTTTTTATGCGTGTGTATCCTTTATGAGTACTGCTCTGTCGATCCGGCAGCTGACCAAAACCTACGGTAATGGCTTTCAGGCCCTGCACGGCCTCGATCTCGATGTTGCCGAGGGCGATTTCTTCGCCTTGCTCGGCCCTAATGGCGCCGGTAAATCCACCACCATCGGCATCCTCTCTACCCTGGTGAACAAATCCAGCGGCACGGTCAACGTCTTCGGTCATGACCTGGACGCCCAGCCCGCTGCGCTCAAGCGCTGCATTGGCGTGGTGCCGCAGGAATTCAATTTCAACCAGTTCGAGAAGGTCTTCGACATTGTCGTGACCCAGGCTGGCTATTACGGCATCCCGGCGCGCCTGGCCAAAGAGCGTGCCGAGCAATACCTCAACCAGTTGGGCCTGTGGGAGAAGCGCGACGTGGCGTCGCGTGAGCTGTCCGGCGGCATGAAGCGTCGGCTGATGATTGCCCGTGCGCTGGTGCACGAGCCGCGCCTGCTGATTCTCGACGAGCCTACCGCAGGTGTCGATATCGAGCTGCGCCGTTCGATGTGGAGTTTTCTCACCGGCCTCAATGAGCAAGGCATCACCATCATCCTGACCACTCACTACCTTGAGGAGGCCGAGCAGCTGTGCCGCAACATCGGCATCATCGATCACGGGCGGATCGTCGAGAACACCAGCATGAAGTCGCTGCTCGGTAAGTTGCACGTGGAGACGTTCCTGCTCGACCTTAAAGAAAACCTGACGGCGGTGCCTGAACTACCCGGTTATCCAGCCACGCTAGTCGATGCGCACACCCTGGAAGTGCAGGTGGACAAGAGCCTGGGCGTCACCGAGCTGTTCCGGCAGCTGGCGGTGCGCAATATCGAGGTGCTCAGCCTGCGTAACAAGAGCAACCGCCTGGAGGAGCTGTTCGTGTCACTGGTCGAGAAGAATCTGTCGAAGGTAGCCGTATGAGTCACGAGCAATCTGAATTCGGTGCCAATCTGGTGGCACTACGCACCATCGTCTACCGCGAAGTCCGACGCTTCATGCGCATCTGGCCGCAGACATTACTGCCCCCGGCGATCACCATGGTCCTGTACTTCGTGATCTTCGGGAATCTGATCGGCAGGCAGATCGGCGACATGGACGGCTTTACCTACATGGAGTACATCGTGCCGGGGCTGATCATGATGTCGGTGATCACCAACGCCTACGGCAATGTGGTGTCGAGCTTCTTCGGCAGCAAATTCCAACGTTCAGTGGAAGAGCTGATGGTCTCGCCAGTGTCACCGCACACCATCCTCATCGGCTACGTGACGGGCGGCGTGCTACGCGGCTTGGCAGTTGGGGTGATCGTGACGATACTCTCGCTGTTCTTCACCCACCTGCAGGTGCATCACCTGGGGCTGACCGTGCTGGTGGTGTTGCTCACGGCGACGATCTTTTCCCTGGGCGGTTTCGTCAACGCGGTGTTCGCGCGCAATTTTGACGACATCTCGATCATCCCGACCTTCGTGCTGACACCGCTGACCTACCTGGGCGGCGTGTTCTATTCGATCACCCTGCTGCCGCCGTTCTGGCAGGCCGTGTCAATGGCCAATCCGGTGCTGCACATGGTCAATGCCTTCCGTTACGGCATTCTTGGCGTGTCGGACATCCGCATCGGCACGGCCATCGGCTTCATGCTGGTCGCCACGGCGGTGCTGTACGTGCTGTGTGTGCGCTTGTTGGTCAGCGGGCGCGGCATGCGTCAGTGAGTGAGGCGAGGTAGGGGCCTTATGCCCGGCCCCAGACCTGCATGAGCGCGCAATTCTAGGAGCGTCGCTCTCGGCGCGAACTGCTGATGAACGCTCATCGCCGGCAAGCCAGCCCCTACGCTCAGCGGCGGTCTTCGGCAGCAACGGATTGCGGACTACAGCCAACCGTAATGCCGGAAGCTGGCATACAGCCCCACGCAGCCTGCGCCGATGAAGCCCAGTACGGCGAAATACCCGTACTGCCAGGTCAGCTCCGGCATGTTATGGAAGTTCATGCCGTAGATGCCCGCTACTGCGGTGGGAAAGGCCAGGATCGCCGCCCAGGCGGCGAACTTGCGCTGCACCACGCTTTGCCGGGACGACTCCAGCAGCAAGCCGATTTCAATGGCGTGGTCAGCCATTTCGCGCAGGTTGGTGAGGTCTTCAAGCAGGCGGTTGACGTGGATGGCGACGTCGCGAAAGTACGGCCGCATGTGCTTGTCGATGAAGGGAAAATCCAGACGCTGCAGTTCTTGGCAGATCTCGGCCAGCGGGCCGATATTGCGACGTAAGCGCAGCAGGTTGCGCCGCAGCAGCTGAATGCGCACCACCTCGGCGTGGCTCAGCGCGCACTCCAGCACGGTCTGTTCCAATTCCTCGAGCTCGGCGTAATAGGTGTCCATCAGCGGGCGGTAGTTTTCGATGATGAAGCTGAGCAGGGCATAGAGCACAAAATCTTCGCCGTGCTCGAGCAGCAGCGGCCGAGCCTCGCAGCGCTGACGAACCTTGGAATAAGAAGCGGATTCACCGTAACGGGCGCTGATGACATAGCCCGTGCCGGCGAATATCTGGGTTTCCACGAAGGTCAGTTCGTCACCCACCTGTACCGGCGAGTAGAGCACCAGAAACAAGGCATCGCCGAATGTCTCCAGCTTGGGCCGGGTGTGGCGTTGCAGCGCGTCTTCCAGCGCCAATTCATGCAGGCTGAACTGCTGCTGCAGGTTGCCGAGTTCCTCGCTGCCCGGATCATGCAGGCCGATCCACACGAAATGATTCGGCTTGCTGGCCCAGTCACGCCCCTCGTCGAGGTGGATATCACTGACCTTGCGGCCCTTGCTATAGACGGCTGCTGCGACGACTTCGCCCATGATTGGCCTCGTGCTCAAGATGGTGCGGGCAGCTTACCCGCTTCCAGCGTTGGCTGCCCTCGGCCCTTCATGCGCCTGCCAGCTCGGCGTCCATCGAATCGATGCACGCCTGCATGCGCGAACGGCAGTTTTCGATCAATTGCGGCACGTCATCGATGCCGAGGCCCGCGGTGGGAATCGCCGGCAGCGAGCGAATCATGACCTTGCCGCTGCTCCAGCTATTGAGGCGCAGGCTGCGTACATAGCTGCTGACGCACACCGGGATGATCGGCACGCCTGCGGCGATGGCCATCTGGAAGGCGCCTTTCTTGAACGGCAGCATGTCGCCGCCGCCGTTGCGCGTACCTTCGGGAAATACCCAGATCGACGTGTTCTCATGCTGCAGGGTGTGGGTGGTTGCCAGCATCGACTGCTTGGCTTTGCGCGCGTTGCCACGATCAATCAGCACATTGCCGGCCAGCCAGTACAGCTGACCAAACAGCGGTACCCACTTCAGACTTTTCTTGCCGATGCTCACCGTGCGGCGCGGCACCACGCAGCCGATGACATACAGGTCATAGTTGGACTGGTGGTTGGCGATGATCACGCAGGGACGGTCGTGCTCGGCGAGGTTGCGGGTGTCCGTATCGACGTTGAGGCGCAGCATGCGCAGTGCCGGCAATGAATAGAAGCGCGCGCACAGGCGGCTGTTATCGGAGTGAAACGGCCGGCACAGGCCCAACAGCAATCCCAGAATGCCTGCGATGACGAAATGCACGCTCATCATCAGCATGCGCAGTACGAAGAGCATGGTTGCGACCTACTCGAAAAGGTCGCGCAGTGTAGGTGTGGGTCAGGATTTGGGCAATTGCCAGGCCATTACCAGTGATTGCCGAGGCCTGGCAGAGCGGCTGGTGCTTACAGGGCGTGCTGCTTGTCCAGTTCAATGGAGCGGTCGAGGGTTTCCAGCAGCGCGGCGCGCACCTTGAGCTTGGTCTTGCGGTGCGCGTTCATGTTGATCTTCTTGAACTGCGCGGCCACCGCGAGCGCCGTCGTCATCAACTGGTCGACAGGGACCACCTTGTCGAGGAAGCCCGCATCCAAAGCGCCTTGCGGATCGAACATCTCGCCGTTGATCACCGAACGATGGAAGGCGGATTTGCGCAGGCGATCACGGGCCAGTTCGATACCCACGTGGTGCATGGTCATGCCGATCTGCACTTCGTTGAGGCCGATGCTGAACGCCCCCTCGACACCGATTCGGTAGTCGCTCGACAGCAGCAGGAATGCGCCCTTGGCGACTGCATGCCCTGGGCAGGCAGCGATGATCGGATACGGGTGAGCGAGCATGCGCCGCGCCAGCGTCGAACCAGCGGCAACCAGGTCGATAGCGTTCTGTGGGCTGGAGGTCATTACCTTGAGGTCATAACCGCCGGAGAGAATGCCCGGCTGTCCAGTCAGCACGACGATGGCCTTGTCTTGCGTGGCACGATCCAGCGCCGCGTTGAAGGCCTCGATCATGGCCGGCGAGATGGCATTCACCTTGCCATTGTTAAGGGTCAGGGTGGCGATGCCATCGTCGAGTTGGTAGCTGATCAGGTCGCTCATGGTCGACTCCTTGTTCTGGAAATGCGGCTGACGTTACGCATCGCGCAGGGTCAGGTAAAGCACGAAGGGTGACCGACAAGTCATGCCTGCCCGTGCCGCACGTGCAAGCTGGTGGAAACCGGCCATTGTCGTACTGTGATGGATCAGGCTGCCTGCCACTGCCGACATTTGCTTGAATGAATTGGCCGCTCAAGGTGCCTCCAGCTCTTCCATCGACGCTGAGGGGGCGATCCTGGCCGGAACTTAACCGCATGAATCTTCTGAAAAAAGTTTTGCCTTTGGCGATACGTTCGATTACATTAGCGCGCCTCGACAGACAGCAATGCCTGGCGAGATCCGGTGAAGTGTCCGAGCGGTTGAAGGAGCACGCCTGGAAAGTGTGTATACGAGAAATCGTATCAAGGGTTCGAATCCCTTCTTCACCGCCACTTTCGAATCAACGCGAACCCCCGTGAATCCTAGCGATTGCGGGGGTTTTGTGTTTCTGGCTGTCGGAACTTAGGGCTTTATTGGGAGTGCGACGATTTCCGACCAGCATTCGATTAACGCTGGGAGCGAGACGCTCTGGGGCTCAAGTAGGCGCTGACGAGTACTTCAGCTTACAAAACGCTCCGACCCGTTCGCGAACTATGCGTGACAGAGTGGGTCAGTTCAGGTCACGCCTATAAACCGTACCCAGGCGATCTAGCTGGAGTTCTGATGCTGCAATCCCTTGTTCTACGCCCTACTCGGCGTTTGTATAGCAAGCTGAGCGCTCGCCTGCGCCGTGGTGCACTCGCCGCATGCATGGCAGCTTCTTTCGCGACGGCCTTGGGTGCTTTCGTGATGCATCCCCCAGAGATCGAAGATCTTTCTGAGGAGCGCAGT
The DNA here is from genome assembly GCF_900102335.1 of Phytopseudomonas seleniipraecipitans. GTDB lineage: Bacteria > Pseudomonadota > Gammaproteobacteria > Pseudomonadales > Pseudomonadaceae > Aquipseudomonas > Aquipseudomonas seleniipraecipitans. The sequence goes on along the minus strand of NZ_FNBM01000009.1, from coordinate 43,623 downwards.
AATGAGCTGCCCAGTCTTCTCGACCAATGGGAGGAGGGCGATGTAATCGTCCTGCTGCGTCATCTGGAGCGCTGCGACAAAGAGGACTATCCGTGCCTGGAGGGAACCGAGGGAATCACCTCCAGATCGGTGCCCGTGGGAAGCTTGTTGGCCGAGGGGTTTGGGCAGTTGGGGCTCTCGAAAACAGATGTCTATAACAGCCCGCTCACGCGCACTGCGCAGACCGAAGAGCTGGTATTCAATGATCTAGGTATCGACGAAGACTGGTTGTACAAGTGCCGAGAAACAATGCTCGAGGATGCGCTTGAGCGTAAGGTGCCAGGCAAGAATATGGTTCTGGTAACGCATAGCAGCTGCATTTCCGCGTTCGAGCAGTCGCTTGGCTATGACACCGAAACGCCCGAATATGGGACCGCATTGTTTTTCACCAAGCCTGCCGATTCTAAATTCCTGAAAGTGGTCGGTTTTCTTGATGCCGATGATTGGAAGCGTGCACTTGAGGATGGCGCTCGGCGCCAGAGAGGCTAAAGCAGGAGAGGCTGCAACTAGCTTCAGGCTGCAGCCTCGCTTCGCTCAGTTCTGTGTAAGCGGCATTCAATTTAAGCGTGCTATCACGGCGATATGAACGAGCGGATTGTCCGTGCTAGCTTGCTGGTGTATCGTCCGCGGCCTTTGATGGGGCGGCCTGCGCCCTTCAGCTTTTATCGTTACAGCTCCCGCTGATTCCGCCACTTTCAACAAAATCAAAAACCAAAAGCCACCGGGCTTTTGGGCTTCGGCGTCCGCTTTTCTACGGCGTCTTTCCCTAAAGCATTCACCACTCGGCCAAGCATCGCTTGTCGTGGGGCGTTCTTGTGTGTGCAGTGTGGGCTGCGCGTAACAACCATTGCATTCTTTTTCCGATGCGTCTCCTGGGCGTCATCGTTCCGAGGTTTTTTATGTCGCAATTGCTTGGCATGGCGCTGGGGCCATTGCTCGGTTTGTTTATTATCAGCATCGGTAATGGCTTCATTTCTTCGCTGACCACGCTGCGTCTCGACGCTGCCGGCGTTTCGGCGACGGTGATTGGCATCGTCTCCGCTTCCTATTTCATCGGCCTGACCCTTGGCGCGTTGTTCAACGACCGACTGATCGTGCGCATCGGCCACATCCGTGCTTACAGCAGCTTCGCGTCGCTGACCGCGGTCTGCGTGCTCTTGCAGGGATTGTTTTTCGATCCCTGGGCCTGGTTCGTTTTCCGCTTGATCAGTGGTTGGGCGATTCTCGGGGTGTTTCTGGTGGTAGAGAGCTGGATGCTCCTGGCGGGCGATGAGAAGGTGCGGGGTCGCTTGCTGGCCCTCTATATGATGGCGCTTTACGGCTCGGGCATGCTGGGGCAATTACAGTTGGGAGCTATCGATGCGTGGGGCGAAACCGCGCCCTTCATGGTCGCCGGGTTGCTGGCGTCATTGTCGGTGCTGCCGATGGGCATCATTCCGCGGGTGACGCCTTTGGTCGAGCGTGTCGAGCCGTTGCTGCCGCATCAGCTGATTCGTATGACGCCCACCGGGGTGATCGGCTGCTTCGGTTCGGGTATCGCCATCGCCGCTGTTTATTCGCTGTTGCCGTTGTACCTGCAGCGCGTGGGGATGAGCGTCAACGAAGTCGGGCAGATGATGGCCAGTGTGATCCTCGGCGCCATGCTGCTGCAGTATCCGGTCGGGCGCTGGTCGGATCAGCATGACCGTCAGGTGGTGTTGATCGCGCTAAGCATCTTCTGCCTGCTGATCTCCGTGGCTATCGTGGTACTGCCATCATCGCCGCTGTTGTTGATGGTGCTGCTGTTCCTGCTTGGCGGCGGGGTGTTCGCGGTGTATCCGGTGGCGGTCAGTCACGCAGCGGATCGGGCGCCGGCTGGCGCGCTGGTGCGCATGGTTCAGGGGCTGCTGCTGATCAACTCGCTGGGCTCGGCAATCAGCCCGCTGATGATTTCGCCGCTGATGGAACGCGATGGCGACGCCGGGCTGTTTCTGGCCTTCAGTCTGCTCAATGGCTGCCTGGTGTTGCTGTTCTGCTGGCGCCGCAAGGTGCGTCCTGCTCCGCAGCCTGTGGCACCCTTCGAACCAGCGACGCCGGCCTCGATGGTCGGTGCGCAGATGCGCGTGACCGAGGACCTGATGCAGGGCGCGCTCGAGCATGAGCGCATGGAGGATCTCTCCGATGTAGTCCCCGGTGTCGAAGTCGCCGAACCCACGCACGATGCGTTGTCGAGCGTGCAGGAACGGCAGGCTCCTGGGTTGCAGGCGTGACGGCTGAATAGTGGATGGATGGGCGAATCTATTTTCCGTAGCTTCTGCTACCGGCTCGCCTGTCTATTCGCGCACTGGCGAGGGTGGCTGGGCTCGCAGTTATCAGCGCGTTGATGGCTGTTCTGGCCAATTAGGCTTGGCATAAGCGGAGTGCCGCGATGAGATGGGACATTTTTTGCCGGGTCGTTGATAACTACGGCGACATCGGCGTGACCTGGCGGCTCGCGCGGCAACTGGTGGCCGAGCAGGGCGCGGCGGTACGGCTGTGGGTCGACGACATGACGGCACTCGCGCGTATCTGTCCGCAGGCTGATCGCGAATTAGCCAGCCAGTGTCTGCATGGGGTCGAAGTGCGCAGCTGGGCGCAGCCGTGGCAAGCGGTCGAGCCGGCGAATGCGGTGATCGAGGCTTTCGCTTGTGAGTTGCCCGCAGACTATGTGTCGGCGATGTTGGCGAGCCCTGCGCGGATTCTCTGGCTGAACCTGGAGTACCTGAGCGCTGAAGATTGGGTAGAAGGCTGTCATGGGCTGCCCTCGCTGCAGGGAAATGGTCTGCAGAAGTTCTTCTTCTTTCCGGGGTTCACCGCCGGTACCGGTGGGCTGCTGCGTGAGCAGGATTTGCTGGTCAGGCGAGATGCCGTGCAGCAGGATCCCGTAGCGCGTGAACGCTTTCTCAAGTCGATGGATGTGCACATTGCGCCTGGCAGCCGTCTGATTTCGCTGTTCGCGTACGAAAATGCTGCGCTGGCCGATTGGCTGGATTGCCTGACGAGTCACGTTACGCCCACGCATCTGTTGGTTCCAGAAGGTCGGATAATGGGTGATCTGCAGCGCTGGCTGGGGCAGCCCAGCGAAATTGGGTCGCCGGTGCATCGCGGATCGTTGACCATTCAGGTTCTGCCCTTTATGCAGCAGGAGCAATACGACGCGCTGCTGTGGTGCTGCGACCTTAATCTGATCCGCGGCGAGGATTCTTTTGTACGGGCGCAGTGGGCAGCACGACCGCTGGTCTGGCATATCTATCCGCAGGAAGAGGGCGCGCACTGGGACAAGTTGGAAGCATTCATGGCGCTTTATTGCCACGGCCTTTCAGCGGCGGCCGCCGCAGCCGTGCAGGGTGTATGGCGCGCCTGGAATGCCGGCGCGCCGCTGGCGCAGCCCTGGAGTGAGTGGCTGCGCTGCGAAGATGAACTGGCTGCGCACGCCAGAGCGTGGGCGAAGCGCCAGGCGGTACCTGCAGATCTTGCCGCGGCGCTGGTGCAGTTTTACCGAAATTGGCTATGATACGCGGCCTCGAATTTTGTAAATCCATTCAGATCCGGATATTCGTATGAAAACCGCACAAGAAATGAAGCCTAACAGCGTGGCCCTGATCGATGGCCAGCCATGGCTGATCCAAAAGGCCGAGTTCACCAAGTCCGGTCGTAACAGCGCCATCGTCAAGATGAAGCTGAAGAACCTGATGAATGGCTCGAAGACTGAAACTGTCTACAAAGCCGACGACAAGATGGAGCCGGTCATCCTTGAGCGCAAGGAAGTGAACCTGTCTTACATCAGCGGTGACGACTACGTATTCATGGATCCGGAATACAACTCCTACGAGCTGCGTGCCGAAGACCTGGAAAGCGTTCTGCCGTTCATTGAAGAAGGCATGAACGACGTCTGCGAAGCCGTGTTCTTTGAAGGCAAAGTAATCTCCGTCGACCTGCCGACCACCATCGTGCGTCAGCTGGCCTACACCGAAGGTTCCGCCCGTGGCGACACCTCCGGCAAGGTGATGAAGCCTGCCAAACTGAACAACGGTACCGAAGTTAAAGTGGCTGATTTCTGCGAAATCGGCGACTGGATCGAGATCGACACCCGCACCGGCGAGTACAAGTCCCGCGCCAAGGCGCCGGTCTGATCGTCAGGCTTGCTGTGTGAAGTAATGAAAAACCCGGCCTTCGCGCCGGGTTTTTTGTGCCTGTAATTCGGTACGTGGCCAAGCGTCTGAGCCATGCGCCAGTGACTGAGGCTTACTCGTCGCGGCCATCCATCATGGTGCGCTTGAGGATCACGTACACCGCGCCGGTGCCACCATGCTTGGCGATGCAGGAGCTGAAGCCGAGGACCTGCGGGTGCTGGCGCAGCCAGGTGTTGACGTGGCTCTTGATCATCGGGCGACGACCGTCGGTGCGAACGGCCTTGCCGTGGGTCACGCGCACGCAGCGAATTTCCAGCTTGGTAGCTTCGGCGAGGAACTCCCAGAGCGTATCGCGGGCTTTTTCGACATTCATCCCGTGCAGATCCAGGCTGCCATCGAAGGGAATCTGGCCCAGTTTGAGTTTACGCATCTGGCCGTCCTGCACACCGTTGCCGGCCCAGTACAACGGGTCTTCGGGGCCCACATCGATCACGAACTGGTCGGAGAGGCCGTCAACCTTAAGGGTATCGGTGCGCAGCGTAGCGGCCTGGCGCAGAGTGGCCAGGCGAGCGCGATCGCTCTTGGGTTTGCCGGTGTCGGCGCGATCATGCTTGATCGGCTTGACGCCATGCAGCTGAGCCTTGAACAGGGAAAAGTCGTCGTCTTGCATCTGAGCCTCCGCAGGAGCACCCAGTTTACCAAGGGCAGGGGGGCGGGTCAGTCGCGTTTCTTCATCAGGTGAGGGGACATGGCCAGATCGGCTTTGCGTTGGCGGATCCGCCGACGGCATTTACGCCAGCCCAGTACGCCGCCCCAGAGCATGATCACGCCGACGACCAGCAGCACGCTGGCATCGGTGGTGGAATCATTGAGCTCGCCCAGCGCAGGCGGGCGGCCCAGAAACGTCGCGGCACCGGCCATCAACAGCAGCACGCCGAATGTCGCGAACAGGGCTGCCAGTGCGGCAGCAACCCGCAAGCGCCAGTTACCTGAGCCGGTTTTTTGCGGACGTAGGCGGCGAGCATCGAAACCGTCTGAAAGCTTCATGGGGCGGCATTTCCTCGCAGGATCATTTCCGCTATGACTGGCCGTAGCGAGTCGGGTTCAAAACAATGCGGCGCCTGGCGCCGCCTGCTGCAGCCTAAACCAGCGCGCTGGCGTTCGGAACCCAGGCCGCAAAGTTGTCGGCGAGCGCGATCATTTCCACACGGTGCATCTCGGCGGCGCTGATCACCTTGCCGTCGGGCGTCGGCAGGTCACGAGTGGCGCAAGCTGCATCCACCACAGTACAGCGGTAGCCGTAATCCTTGGTGGCGCGGATGGTAGTGCTGATGCTGGAGTGCGTCATGAATCCACAGACGATCAGGTCCAGATGGCCCAGCGACTGCAGCTTCTCGTGCAGGTCGGTACCGGAGAAGGCGTTCGGCATGCGTTTCTCGACGACGATCTCGCCCGGCAGCGGCGCGACTTCAGGCAGGTGGTCGCCACGTGGGCCACGCGGGTCGAGCAGGCCACCGGGAATGCCCAGGTGCTTGACGTGGACGATGGCGCCGCCCTGAGCGCGCACGGCATCCAGCAGCTTGGCGATCTCCGCCAGAGCCGCGTCCAGGCCCGGCAGTTGCACCACACCACTGCGGTACTCTTCCTGAGCATCGATGACCAGCAGAGTCGCATTGCTCAGGTGGGCAGGCGCGTGGCCACGACCGGTGAGCTGATAGAACGTTTGCGGGTTGGACGACATGTACGACTCCTTGCTGGCGCGGTTAACGGTGCATATTGTCCGCCTGTATGGCGCCGCTGTGAACCTCTCTGTTGAGGTATTACCGTGCAATGCCACGTGGTTGAGCTGGTGAATCGTTTCAGCTCCTCTATGCACTGGCGGCTTGGCTATTCGTGGCGACAGGTCCCGGCGCTGGAATGCTGGGGCTAGCCTGCTAAACTGTGCACTTTTGCCCGGAGCCATTCTGTGACCGATGCCCACCCAGCCCTGAACACCCGCCTGCGCACCCTGCGCGATTACATTCGCTGGGCCGTGAGCCGTTTTCAGGCAGAGGAGCTGTTCTTCGGTCACGGTACCGACAACGCCTGGGACGAAGCTCGTCAGTTGGTGCTGGGTGCACTGCATCTGCCCTGGGAAATTGCCGACAGCTACCTGGACTGCCGTCTCGAAGAAGACGAACAGCGCCACTTGCATGATCTGTTGCAACGCCGCATCGAAGGCCGCGTGCCGACGGCGTACCTGCTCGGCGAAGCCTGGTTCTGCGGGTTGCCCTTTATCGTTGACGAGCGCGTGCTGGTACCTCGCTCACCCATTGGTGAGCTGATCGAGCAACGGTTCAGCCCCTGGCTGGGCGGCGAGCCGGCGCGGATTCTGGATCTGTGCACCGGTTCGGGTTGTATCGGTATTGCCTGCGCCTACGAGTTCCTCGACGCCGAGGTGGTCTTGGGTGACCTGTCCTTCGAGGCACTGGAAGTGGCCAATCGCAACATTGAGCGCCATGGCCTCGAGGAGCGCGTCTACACCGTGCAGGGCGACGGTTTCGCCGGACTGCCGGGGCAGCGCTTCGACCTGATCGTGTCCAATCCTCCGTATGTAGATGCCGAAGACTTCGCCGACATGCCCGCCGAATACCAGCATGAGCCGGAAATGGGCTTGGCCTGTGGCGATGATGGCCTGGATCTGGTTCGTCGGATGCTCGCAGAGGCCGCCGATCACTTGACCGAGAAAGGTCTGCTGATCGTCGAGGTCGGCAATAGCCAGGTGCATGTCGAGGCGCTATATCCCGAGGTAGATTTCGCCTGGCTGGAGTTCGCTCGAGGCGGCCACGGCGTGTTCATGCTCTCGGCCGAACAGTGCCGCGAGCATCAGGCGCTGTTTCGCGAGCGCCTCTGAGTCGATGTTTACGATCGGTTAGCTTGAGGCATGGGGCACCTCGCAGGCCGCTATGTGGCGCAAGCGGCCTTTCGTAGGGTAGACGACGCCTCACCTACGCGGCCCGACCCGTCCACCGCTCTGCGATTGCAATGGTAGATGGAAAGAGCGTCATCCACCCTACGTCTGCTTGCGCCTTGCTGCGATCAGGCTTCGCGGCCGCCGCGGCGCAGCAGGTAGCTGTCCATGATCCAGCCGTTGGCCTCGCGCGCGGCGGCGCGGGTTTGGGCGATGTGTTCGGCGACATCGGCGAGTTTGCCGGCGATAAGAATCTCGTCCGGCGTGCCGACATAGGCGCCCCAGTAGATATGCAGATCTTCGCTAATCACATGGTGGTAGCTGTCCTGTGCGTCGAGCATCACCACCACGCTGTCCACGCCCTCTGGCCAGCCTTCGCGCAGGCGTCGGCCGGTGGTGATCTGCACGGCACGGCCGATCTGGTTCAGAGGAATGCGGTGGCGCGCGGTCAGCGCCTGAACACTGGTGATGCCGGGGATCACCTCGTAATCGAGGCGCATGCCGCCCGTGATCACGCCATCTAGAATACGGATGGTACTGTCGTAGAGCGACGGGTCGCCCCAGACCAGGAAGGCGCCGGTTTCGCCGTCCTTCAACTGGCCAAGCAACTGTTCGAACACCGCCTGCTTGTCGCGGTTGAGGCTATCGATGCTCGCGTCATAGTTGGCCACATCGCGTTCGCGTTCAGGGTTCGTCGCTTCAAGGATTCGATAGGTGCGACCAGGCTCGATATAGCGATCAAGGATCAGGTGACGCAGGGCGATCAGCTTGTCCTTGGCTTCACCCTTGTCGAGGATGAAGAACACGTCGGCGCGATTGAGCGCCTTGATCGCTTGCGTGGTGAGGTAGTCAGGGTCACCGGCGCCGATGCCGATGATCAGGATGTCTTTCATGCTGCGTGTCTCGTACTTGCAATGGCGCGCAGCATAGCAGTTCGTCACGACAGCTGACCGTAGCCTGCTGCTGAGCGAAGCGATGCGCAGGAGCGAGTTGTCGGCAGGCCGAATGCTCCCCTGAGTATCGCTTCGCTCAACGCCAGGCTACTGGTATTTAACCAGCCGCTAGGCGCAGGACATTTTCCTCTTCTGCCGATGGCTCGGCGACGCCGGCGAGGAACTCGTCACCCCAGCGACGGATATCGTTGAAGTTGACGATATCGAACAACTCGCGCATCCGCGCCCGTGCTTCGGTTTTCGGCATGTTCAGCGCCAGGTAGCAGGTTTGCGCCAGGTCCGCGGTGTCGTGGGGGTTGGTCAGCAATGCGCCCTTGAGCTCCGCTGCGGCACCGGCGAATTCGGACAGTGCGAGCACACCCTGGCCTTCGAGCAGGCCCTGGGTGGCGACGAATTCCTTGGCCACCAGGTTAAGGCCGTCACGCAGCGGGGTAATCCACATGACATCGGCCATGGCGTACCAGGCCACCACTTCGTCGAACGGGAAGGCGCGGAAGAAGAACTGCACAGGCGTCCAGCCGATCCGCGCGAAGCGGCCGTTGATGCGGCCCACGGCCTGTTCGATCTGCGATTGCAGTTCGTCGTAAATGGTCATCTCGCGAGCGGCCGGCACGCAGATGCTGACCAGGGTGATCTTTTTGTGCAGTTCCGGGTTGTCGGCCAGCAGCCGCTCATAGGCTTGCAGTTTTTCGAGGATGCCCTTGGTGTAATCCAGTCGCTCGACCGACAGCACCAGCTTGATGCCGCGCAACTCATCGCGCAGGTTGGCCATCTGTTCGCGGGTCTTGTCCGACGCCAGGGCGTTGCGCACCCGGTCGATGTCCAGGCCAACCGGATGGGCACCCAGCTTGACCACGCGGCTGCCGGTGTCGACGGCGGTGGTCATGCGCTCCAGGCCTACGGCGCAGCCGTAGGTGATGAAGCGCGGTGCGCAATTTTGCCGGCTGACGGTCTGCAACGGCGTAACGCCGCGCGCCACGTCCACGAAGTTCTCCACCTGACGCGGAATGTGGAAACCGATGTAGTCGCACTGCAGCAGGCTGCCGATGATCTGCCGGCGCCATGGCAGCACGTTGAACACGTCGGCCGATGGGAAGTAGGTGTGGTGGAAGAAGGCGATGCGCAGATCCGGGCGCAGCTCGCGCAGGTAGCCCGGCACCATCCACAAGTTGTAGTCATGCAGCCAGACCACGGCACCTTCTGCAGCTTCCTTGGCGGTGCGTTCGGCGAAGGCGCGGTTGACCTTGAGAAATACCTGCCAGTCATCCTCGTCGAAGCGTGCCCGTTCCCAGAAGGTGTGCAGCGTCGGCCAGAAGGCTTCTTTGGAGAAGCGCTTGTAGAAGATGTCGACTTCTTCCTTGCTCAGCGCCACCCGTGCGGCGGTGAGTTTGGGATAGCGCTCGGCGTCTACCGTGGTGTGCGTTTCAAACGGCTCGTCGTCCTCTTTCACCGCCCAGGCGACCCAGGAGCCGGGGCGTGAATCGCCGAAGAAACTCATCAGCGTGGGGATGATGCCGTTGGGCGAAGTGGGGCGGCGGCGCTGCACCTTGCCGTCGACGCGATGCTCTTCGTAGGGCAACCGGTGATAGACCATCACCAGCTCGGCTTGCCCCGGTTTGGTGGCGTTGCGTTTCTCCGCGGCGATGCCATGCTCACCAAGAAAACCGAAGTGCACGAAAGCCTGCAGAATGCCGCCGCAGCCGCTGCGGTCGGCTTGTAGAATCCATGATTGATGCTCGGTGGCCTTGATCAGATCAGGCTCCGACTCGCCGACGCAGACACCTTTGTAGGTGCCGTCGAGCATCTGCAGGTCATTGAGGGTATCGCCGCAGGCCAGCACTTCACCGGCATCGATGCCGAGCCAGTCGACCAGCGCCTGCAGGCTGGTGCCCTTGTTGACGCCCTTGGGCAAAAAGTCGAGGTAGCGATCCGCGGAGTACAGCAGGTCGCAACCTAGGGTTTCTGCCACAGCGGCCAACGCCGGGTCTGCCGCTTGTTCGGGTGTACAGAAATACGAGCAGCGGCGCGCCTGTGGCACATCCTGGCGCTCCAGCCCGAAGCCTTCCAGCGCTTGAGCCACCAGGCTTTCACCTGGCCAGCGGGCATCCACTTGGCCCTGCAGCGGCTGGATCGGTTGCAGGCTGTCGCCATGCACGAACGTGGCGCCGACATCGGCGATGATGAAGTCCGGTTGTGGCAGGGTCGGGTCGGCCAATAGCGGCAGCACTGCCTCAAGGCTGCGACCGGTGACATAGGCCAGCTGAATTTCCGGGTGAGCGGCGATGGTCTGGTAAAGGCTTAGGCGATCTTCGGGATCACCAGCGAGGAAGGTTCCGTCAAGATCGGTTGCAAGTAGCATGCGCTGTCTCCCTGTCCATGAGTGGTGCAGTGACGCGCCGACATCAGCCGACGAGCAAAGCGGGCGCCTTGTTGGCGCCTCTGTTACGTAGGCAATCGCCTACGGTGAAACGGTGACGGGCTCCTGCTCGTCACCTTGGTTATCGTTATCGGGGTCGTTGTCATCTTCAGACGACGGGGCGTCTGGCATCAGCTCCAGCACGGTATGGCTGGTGCGCATCATCGGCACGAAGTGCGCCTGCTCGCCGGCAACCAGGTCGCTGACATGACGCAGACGATAGAAGGTGTAGGCTGCCAGCACGCCCAGCGTGGCGGCGAAATACAGCGGTAGAGCGGCGGCGCCGGTGTATTGCATCAGCAACCCGGCGAGCAGCGGCCCGCATACCGAGCCAACTCCATTGATCATCAGCAGGCTGCTGGAGCCGGACAGAATCTCGTCGCTGTGCAGCTGGTCGATCAACTGCGCGACGGCAATCGGATAGATGGCGAACGACAGCCCGCCAAACACGAACATCAACGCCAGCAACAGGCGACCAGCCGGCAATAGGCTCATCAGCAGGGCGACGATCACGGCCGCGCTGACTACCCAAAACAGCACCCAGCGTCGGTCATGGGTATCGGAGAAGCGGCCGATCGGCCATTGCAGCAGGGCGCCGCCGAGAATGGTCGCGCTCATCATCAGGCCCACGCCTGCAGCATCGAAACCATTGAGGCTGGCATACACCGGCGCCATGCCCCAGAACGCCCCGAGGGCCAGGCCGGAAAGCCCAGCAGCGGCAATCGACAGCGGCGCGATTCCGGCAATTGCGCGCAGGTTGGTATGCAGGGTGTCGGGCACGCTGGGCTGCGGCTGGCGCGTCAGTGTAATGGGCATCAGCGCCGCGCTGATCAGCATCGCGGCCAGGGCGAAGAGCAGGAAGTCAGCCGGGTCGGCCAGGTTCAGCAGTTGCTGCGCCGCCGCCAGGGCGCCGAGGTTGACGGCCATGTACACGGCGAACATCTGCCCGCGCTTGTCATTAGGTACCTGAGCGTTGAGCCAGCTTTCGATCACCATGTACAGGCTGACCAGCGCCAGGCCGTAGAGCACCCGCAAACCGAGCCAGACCCAGGGGTCGACGATCAGCACATGGAGTAGGGCGGTGATCGCCGCTAGGGCGGCACAAAAGGAGAACGCACGGATATGCCCAACGCGACGAACCAGCGGAATAGCCAGCCAGGTGCCGAGGAGAAAACCGACGAAGTACCCGGACATGATCAGTCCGAGCATCCCGGTGGAGTAGCCTTCGGCGACGCCACGCAGAGTCAGTAGAGTGTTGAGCAGACCGTTGCCAAGGAGGAGTAACGCGACCCCACCCAGCAACGAGCTGATAGGGGAAATCAAGGACCACATGGCGAACAACCCTAGGGGACTATGCCGGTGATGGCAAGCACGAAGCGCGCCAGTGATCGTTGCTAGGCTCTCTATTCCATTGATTTAAAAGGAATATTTTAGTTGATAAACGTTTCGCCAATTTTTTCGGGGTTTATCATGCCCCGTCATGGGGCAGCGCTGGTTCCGGCAGGGGCATCAGCGGGCGTTGCTCGGCGCCGAGGGTGCGGTTGAGGCGAGCGATGAAGTCATTGATTTCTTGCCGTTCGCGGCCCTCGTGCAGGCAGCGGTCTGCGGTGTCACGCACGCTGCGTGCATGGCGCAGCAGTTCGCCGCGTTGCGCAGTGCTGCACGGACGATGCAGCAAGTTTTTGAAGGCTTGCAGGAGGCTCACCAGGACGCTGACGTCTGTCGCGCCATAGGCTCGTATAGGGCCTAGCAGTTGCAACAGCAGTTGGTCCAGCGAGAGCTCCTGGTACGACAGGCGAGGGGGTTCGTCGGGCAGGCGGGCGAAGTCTCTGTCGCCCAGCTCAAGACGTTTGCCCAGCAGCACGCTGAGCAGGTCGACGGTCTTGATTGCCGTGCCCGGGTCATTGATGCCGGGGCTGAGCGCCTTCACCGCAATCTCCGACATCTGCCGACAGCCGAAGAAATAATGGTTGCTGGCGTACTCCTCGATGAAGAAGTCAAAGCAGTCGAGCAGTTGTTGGCAGGTGTCCTCGTCCAGTTGCCGCTCCAGGCGGAACAGTGGATGGCCTTCGCTGACGAAGAAGCCACGATGGGCCATCACCGTCATGCGCACCTGATGGCGGCGTAGCAGGGTATTGGCTTCGCTGACGTTGAGCGCCTTGAAGTAACCGTTGCGTTGCGCATTGACCGTTATCCAGTCGCTGTCATCCGGCCAGGACACCTGCTGCTCTCTTGCTGCGAGTTTGCTGCTGCAGGTGTGAAGCTTTGCCAGGCTGGCGAGGTAGAGATTGTTGAGAATGTGTTCGACCTGGATCGACTGCGAAATCGAGCGGATGAAATGCACGAACAGGCCCAGGCAGGTGATGCCCATGGCCAGGGTGATCAGCACGCCGAGGCTCGGCACCCGATCGGTGTCGCCCTGTTCGATGGTGGTAATCAGCAGGAGCGCATAGAGGATGCTGCCAAGGTAGATGCCCAGTGTCTTCTGGTGCCCCTTGCTGCTGATCAACCCCGGGATCACTCGCGGGGAGAGCGAGGCCGCGGCATTGTTGAGCACCACCATGACCATCGAGAAACTGAACACCATCAGCGAGAGGATGCCGGTCACCAAGGTGGCAAGGATAAGCCTGGCGTTCTCCGCGTTGCGTACCATGCCGATGTCGACGTTCTGCTTGAGCGCCAGCATCCAGGGACGGTATTCGAGTGCCATGGTCAGCACGCACAAGAGAAAGAAGCCGATGGCGATCAGCGTTGGGTAGAACGCCAGGCTGTGGGTAATGCGCTGATAGGCGCGAAACAGAAAATTGCTGGGCACGGCCATTGGCGAATCCGTCTTGGATGGCGTTGACCGCGCTATAGCGTTCGGGCATGCATGCGCGGCAGGTCATAATGACCGCCTGGTGCCCACCCAGTTCACCCTCGAATTGGTTTTGGCGCGGCCAGCTGATCCAGGCATGGCGCGCCATCTGGTAGGTTGCAGGGTCTCGCTGTGATCAAGCCGTGCGTCATCCGCACAGCGGGGCGGGGTGGCTGCTCACTTGCGACCCTCGGCAGCGCTGGCGAGCACATCGGTGCGCGCCGCCATGACGAAATCGTTGCGATGCAAACCCTTGATCGAGTGGCTCCACCAGGTCACGGTGACCTTGCCCCATTCGGTGAGCAGCGACGGGTGATGGTTCTCGGTTTCGGCAATTTCGCCTACGGCATTGGTAAAGGCCAGCGCATGCTTGAAGGTGCGAAAGGTGTAGGCCCGTTCGAGCTGCATCACGCCATCGCGGACCTCGATGTTCCAGTCCGGGATTTCCTTGATCAGTTGCGCCAGTTCGGCCTCGCTGACTTTGGGTGCATCGGCGCTGCAGGCTTCGCAGGTGGCTTGGGACAGTGCGGTCATGGGGTTTCCTCTGAACGTTGATCGTTACGGCAAGCTTAGAGCCTGTTCACGATCTCGCGAGCTAGAGCGATCCAAGGCAAAAACTGGCCAGGAAGCGGAGCTGCAAGTAGTAAATGAGCATTTGACGGGGGCGTCTAGCCTGGGCTGGCAATCCAGCTTGTTTTTAACGCAGGAGCGCCGACGCGCAGCAGATCGTGAACAGGTTCTTAGGCCGCCTTGGGTGGAAATTTCGGTGCGTGCAGGCCGAGCGTCATGGCCTGCTGTACCAGGCTCATGATGTCCTGTTGTGCCAGGGCGAACAGCCGTTGTAAATCCGGCAGTACGAAATACAGCGGCTGCAGGATGTCGATGCGATACGGCGTGCGCATGGCCTCCACAGGGTCGAACGGCTGGTGCTCGGGTTCGCCTGACAGACAATACACCGCCTCCTTGGGCGAGGAGAGAATGCCGCCGCCGTAGATGCGCAGGCCGGCAGGCGTGTCTACCAGGCCGAACTCGATGGTCATCCAGTATAAGCGTGCCAGGAACACCCGCTCCTGCGCGCTGGCAGCCAGGCCCAGGCGGCCGTAGGTATGAGTGAATTCGGCGAACCAAGGGTCTGTCAGCAATGGGCAGTGGCCGAAGATCTCGTGGAAGATATCCGGCTCCTGCAGGTAGTCCAGATCCGCTTCGCTGCGGATGAAGGTGGCCACCGGAAACTGCCGGTTGGCGAGCAGCTCGAAGAAGCGCTGGAATGGAATCAGCGCCGGTACCTGGGCGACTTGCCAGCCCGTGGTTGCTCGCAACACGCGGTTGATGTCCGGCAGTTGGGGAATCCGCTCACGGGGCAGGGCGAGCTTGTCGAGGCCGTCCAGATATTCCTGGCAAGCGCGGGCCTCGATCACCTTGAGCTGGCGCTCGATCAGCGTCTGCCAGGTGCGATGCTCGACCTCGCTGTAGTCAATGAAGCCGGTCGCGTCAGGGTGCCGGGCAACGTACTGGCTGACTTTCATCTGGCGATCTCCCTGCACATCCGTTCTGTGGCCTGAGCATGCCGCAGGCAAGCGTGCTTGGCGCGGGCGCGAGCGGCGTGGGGGAGCGGGCAAATGGCGGTTTTCGTAAAGAAAGCATTACGTCTTGCGCGAAGGCCTGTTTCTGGCTTGGCCGCTTCCTCTAGACTGGCAAGAAACCTTGACGAAAATAACAAGAGCGGCCTGTCATGCGTATCAAGATCCACTGCCAGAATCGCGTGGGCATCCTGCGCGACATCCTCGAACTGCTTGTCGGTTACGGTACCAACGTAGCGCGTGGTGAAGTGGGCGGCGAGCAGGGCAACGCCATCTACCTGCACTGCCCCAATCTGATCAATCTGCAATTTCAGGCCCTGCGCCCCAAGCTTGAAGCCATCACCGGGGTATTCGGCGTCAAGCGCGTGGGGTTGATGCCCAGCGAGCGTCGCCATCTGGAACTCAATGCGTTGCTTGGCGCGCTGGAGTTTCCAGTGCTGTCCATCGACATGGCCGGCAGCATCGTCGCGGCCAACCGTGCGGCCGCTCAGTTGCTGGGTGTGCGCGTTGACGAGGTGCCGGGCATTGCGCTGTCGCGCTACACCGAAGATTTCGATTTGCCGGAACTGGTGCGGGCCAACCGCTCGCGGATCAACGGCCTGCGGGTCAAGGTCTGTGGTGACGTGTTTCTTGCCGACATCGCCCCGCTGCAGGCCGAGCAGGAAGACAGCGAAGCCATGGCCGGCGCAGTCCTGACCCTGCACCGCGCCGACCGAGTGGGCGAGCGCATCTACCAGGTGCGCAAGCAGGAGCTGCGCGGTTTCGACAGCATCTTCCAGAGCTCCAAAGTGATGGCTGCGGTAGTGCGTGAAGCACGGCGCATGGCCCCACTGGACGCGCCGCTTCTGATCGAAGGTGAGACCGGCACCGGCAAGGAACTGCTGGCCCGCGCCTGCCATCTGGCCAGCCCCCGAGGTCAGTCGCCGTTCATGGCGCTCAACTGTGCCGGCCTGCCGGAGTCGATGGCCGAGACCGAGCTGTTCGGCTATGGGCCGGGCGCCTTCGAGGGCGCACGCGCTGAAGGCAAGCTGGGCCTGCTGGAACTGACGGCAGGCGGCACGCTCTTTCTCGATGGGGTCGGCGAAATGAGCCCGCGTCTGCAGGCCAAACTGCTGCGCTTTCTGCAGGACGGCTGCTTCCGCCGGGTCGGCAGTGATGAGGAGGTGTACCTGGATGTGCGGGTGACCTGCGCGACTCAGCTGGACCTCTCCGAGCTGTGCGCGCGGGGGGAATTTCGTGAAGACCTTTATCACCGCCTCAATGTGCTCAGCCTGCATATCCCGCCGCTGCGCGAATGCCTCGACGGTCTGCCGCCACTGGTCGAGCACTTTCTCGACCGCGCCAGCCGGCAGATCGGTTGTCCGCTACCAAGCCTTGCGCCCGCTGCGCTGGAAAAAATGAGCCGCTACCATTGGCCAGGCAATGTTCGGCAACTCGAAAACGTACTGTTCCAGGCAGTATCGCTGTGCGAAGGCGGGGTGGTGAAGCCCGACCATATCCGTCTGCCGGGGTACGGCGCGGCGCAGCCCTTGGGCGACTTCTCGCTGGAAGGCGGGCTAGATATGATTGTCGGGCGCTTCGAAAAAGCCGTGCTGGAGCGGCTTGCCGGGGAGTTTCCGAGCAGTCGCCTGCTCGGCAAACGCCTGGGCGTGTCGCATACCACCATCGCCAACAAGTTGCGTGAGCATGGGATTGGCAAGGCGTAGCTGCAGGGCAACGCGAGCAAAGCCCTTTTTACCGATGCCGCCTCAGTTCACGCCTGGGGCAGCAGCGTCGCGATCAACGCCCGCACGCTGCCGGGCAGCGCTTCGAGGTCTCGTACCAGCATGCTGCGTTCGCGCACCGCCCAGGGTTCGTCGAGTTCGATGGTGTGCAGCTTCATGGTGCGGCGATGCCGGCTGGCGGCGGATTCGGGGATGATGCCGATGCCGACGTTGGCTTCCACCATGCGGCAGATGGCCTCGAAGCTGGACATCTGGATACGCAGCGACAGGGTGCCGCCCAGGGTTTCCACGTGTTCACGCAAGAAGGTCAGCAGCGTACTGCCGTCGTGCAGGCCGATGTGCTGGTACTGCAGGGTATCGCGCAGGCTGACCTGCTCGCGGCCCGCCAATGGATGACTGTCCGGCACCACCAGCACCAGGCGGTCGGTGCTGAAATGCAGCACCTGCAGGCCGGCGGCCTCCACCGGGCCGGCGATGATGCCCAGGTCGGCGCCGCCGTCGAGCACGCCGCGCACGATATCGCGGCTCAGGCGTTCCTGCAGATCCACCGTCACGCCGGGGCGTTCGGCAAGGAAGCCAGCCAGTATTTCAGGCAGGAACTCGGTCACTGCCGTGGTGTTGGCGAAAATGCGGATATGCCCGGCCGAATCACTGCCGTATTCGGTGAACTCGCTTTTCAAATAATCGACCTGACGCATGATCAGCCGCGCGTGCTGCAGCAGGCGCTGGCCGGAGGGTGTCAGCTCCACGCCGCGGCTGTCGCGGTACAGCAGGCGGGTGTCGAGTTGACCTTCCAGCGCCTTGATGCGCGCGCTGGCAGCGGCCGGCGACAGCGAGGCGCGGCGCGCTCCTTGAGTCAGGCTCGGTGATTCGGCGATATGGATGAAGAGGCGCAAATCCGGCAGATCGAAGTGCATGGCAAGTATCTCCACTGATGCTAAGTCAACGCATCGCCGGCAAGCCGGCTCCTACACGTTTGCGACCATCCGACAGGTGTGTATCGGATGGCGATGAAGGTTAAAACCGGCGTTCAGCATATCCGAACGCTGGTTTAAATAAATGCGGATTCTCGGAACGTGCAGTGGATTGCATGCTGGCCGCACATAAAAAAGACAGCTGGAACCCACCATGAGCGACTCTGCTTTTTCCGCCTGGATCGGCCGCACCGAAGAATCCCACGATCAACTGAGCCGCAACCTGGTCAAGCGCATCGCCGCGACCCTGGGCGAAGACACGCCCGCTCACGGCGAAGCCCTGCCGCCGCTCTGGCACTGGGCATTCTTTCAAGACCCCATCGCCGAAAGCGGCCTGGGTGGTGACGGTCACCCGGCACGCGGTGGCTTCCTGCCCCCGGCCGACAATCGCAACCGCATGTGGGCGGGCGGTCGCGTCGAGTTCATCGCCGCGCTGCGGGTCGGCGGGGAGGCGACCCGCGTGTCGACCATCAAGCACATCGAAGAAAAGCACGGCCGCACTGGCGCGCTGCTGTTCGTCACTGTGCAGCATGACTACCTGCAGGACGGCGAACTGGCGATCCGCGAGGAGCAGGACATCGTCTACCGCGAACCTAGCCCGCCCAAGAGTGGCGCCGGCGAGGCGCTGCCGAACGGTGACTGGCAAGAAAGCGTGGTGCCCAGCCCGACGCTGCTGTTCCGCTACAGCGCGGTGACCTTCAACGGCCATCGCATTCATTACGACTGGCCCTATGTCACCGACACCGAAGGCTATGCCGGGCTGGTGGTGCATGGCCCACTGATCGCCACGCTGAACCTGCGCGCGTTCTGCCGCGCCAACCCACAGACCCGTCTGCGTCGCTTCGCCTATCGTGGCCTGCGCCCGCTGGTCGCGCCGCAGCCCTTCGAAGTGGCTGGGCGGATCTGCGCGCCAGGCAAGGCGCAGTTGTGGGCTGGCAACGAAGCCGGCATGGCCCAGCAGGCTGACGTGGAATTCGAATGATTGCACCTGCCTAGGGTGGATCGCGCATCACTGATCCAGCGATATCGGCCGCGACAACAACAAGAATCGAGGAATCAAGATGACCCCGGAACAGAACGAAGAACTGAATTTCATCCGCGAAGGCGTATGCGGCCTGTGCGCCGAATTCCCTGCCGAGTACTGGCGCAAGATCGATGAAGAGAAGGGCTTTCCGGAGGCCTTCGTGGCGGCCATGACCGAAGCCGGCTGGCTGTCGGCGATGATTCCGGAAGAATACGGCGGCTCCGGTCTGGGCCTGGCAGAGGCTTCAGTGATCCTCGAGGAAGTGAACCGCTGTGGCGGCAACTCCGGCACCATCCACGGGCAGATGTACAACATGTTCACGCTGCTGCGTAACGGCAGCGACGAGCAGAAAAGCTACTACCTGCCGAAGCTGGCCAGCGGTGAGCTGCGCCTGCAGTCCATGGGCGTGACCGAGCCAACCACCGGTACCGATACCACCAAGATCAAGACCACCGCCGTGCGCCAGGGCGACAAGTACGTGATCAACGGCCAGAAGGTGTGGATCTCGCGCATTCAGCACTCCGACCTGATGATCCTGCTGGCGCGCACCACGCCGCTAGCCGAGGTGAAGAAGAAATCCGAAGGCATGTCGATCTTCCTGGTCGACCTGCGCGAGGCCATCGGCAACGGCCTGACCGTGCAGCCGATCGCCAACATGGTCAACCACGAGACCAACGAGCTGTTCTTCGACAACCTGGAAATTCCTGCCAGCAGTTTGATCGGCGAAGAGGGCAAGGGCTTTCGCTACATTCTCGACGGCCTGAATGCCGAGCGCACGCTGATCGCTGCCGAGTGCATCGGTGATGGTCGCTGGTTCATAGAGAAAGCCAGCGCCTACGCCCGTGATCGCGTGGTGTTCGGCCGCCCGATTGGCCAGAACCAGGGCGTACAGTTTCCCATCGCCAAGGCGCATATCGAAGTCGAAGCCGCCGATCTGATGCGCTGGCGCGCTTGCGAACAGTACGACCGTGGCGAAAACGCCGGGGCCAGCGCCAACATGGCCAAGTACCTGGCGGCGGAAGCGTCCTGGGCGGCGGCCAACGCCTGCCTGCAGACCCACGGCGGTTTCGGCTTCGCCAATGAATACGACGTCGAGCGCAAGTTTCGCGAAACCCGCCTGTATCAAGTGGCGCCGATCTCTACCAACCTGATCATGTCTTACGTGGCCGAGCACTTGCTCGAGCTGCCGCGTAGTTTCTGAGGAGCCTGTCATGAGCCATACCCAAGCCTTGGCAAGTTTCCTCGCCGAGTTGCGTTACGACGATCTGCCTGACTACGTGCTGGATCGTACCGAAGACCTGTTCCTCGACTGGCTCGGTTCGGCGCTGGCCAGTGAAGGCGCGCGGCCGATTCCGCTGTTCGAAGCCTACGCGCAAAAGATGGGCCCGGCCGATGGCCCGGCGCGCATTCTGGTCAACGGCCGCGGGACCTCGGCGTACTTCGCGGCACTGGTCAACGGTGCGTCTTCCCATCTGGTCGAGCAGGATGACCTGCACAACAGTTCGGTGCTGCACCCGGCCACCGTGGTGTTCCCGGCGGCTCTAGCGGCCGCGCAGGATCTGGGCAAGTCCGGCCGCGAGCTGTTGCTGGCCTCGGTGGCCGGCTACGAGGCGGGCATTCGCATCGGTGAATTCCTCGGTCGCTCCCATTACCGCATCTTCCACACCACGGCCACGGTCGGCACCCTGGCCGCTGCCGTGGCGGTGGGCAAGCTGCTGAACTTCGACAAACAGCAGTTCGTCCACCTGCTCGGCAATGCCGGCACCCAGGCCGCCGGGCTCTGGGAGTTCCTGCGCGATGCCGCCGACTCCAAACAGCTGCATACCGCCAAGGCGGCAGCCGATGGCCTGCTGGCCGCGTATTTCACTGAGCAGGGCCTGACCGGCGCACAGAACATTCTCGAAGGCGAGCAGGGCATGGCTGCCGGCATGTCCAGCGATGCCAACCCGAGCAAGCTGTCGGATCGTCTCGGCAGCCGCTGGGCGCTGGCAGAAACCTCGTTCAAATTCCACGCCTCGTGCCGCCACACCCACCCGGCCGCCGATGCGCTACTGGACCTGATGCAGCGCGAAGGCCTGCGTCATGGCGATATCAAACAGGTGATCACCCATGTGCACCAGGGCGCCATCGATGTGCTCGGCCGTGTGGTGGTTCCGCAGACCGTGCACCAGGCCAAGTTTTCCATGGGCACCGTGCTGGGCCTGATCGCCGTGCATGGCAAGGCGCAGCTCACCGAGTTCGAGAACCTGTCGCTCAGCGATGCTGACGTCAGCGGATTCAGGGACAAGGTCAGCATGCGCCTCGATCCCGAGGTGGATGGCGCCTATCCGGCGCGTTGGCTGGGCCGGGTCGAGGTGGTGACTACTGATGGCCGTACGCTGCACGGCGCCATCGACGAGCCCAAAGGCGATCCAGGCAATACCCTCAGCCGCGCCGAGCTGGAAGACAAGTTCCGCCGCCTGCTGGCATTCGCCGGCAAGCGCAGTGACGTTGAGGCGGGCGAGTTGATCGCCCGCGTCTGGCGCCTGCGTGACACCGATGATCTGAGCAACATTGCCTGACTGACGAATGAGACGGGAATCCGCCATGAATAACAACAATATGCAGCCTCGGCCTCTGGACGGCATCACCGTCGTCAGCCTGGAACACGCCATCGCAGCGCCGTTCTGCACGCGCCAGCTGGCCGACATGGGCGCCCGTGTGATCAAGGTCGAGCGCCCTGGTAGCGGCGACTTCGCTCGCGGTTATGACGAGCGCGTCAACGGCCTGGCCTCGCACTTCGTGTGGACCAACCGTTCCAAGGAGAGCCTGACCCTCGACCTCAAGCAGGACGATGCCGGCGAGGTGCTCGACAACCTGCTGGCAAAAGCCGACGTACTGGTGCAGAACCTTGCACCCGGCGCGGCTGCGCGGATGGGGCTGTCGTTCGAGGCGCTGCATGAGCGTTTCCCGAAACTGATCTTCTGCGACATCTCTGGCTACGGCGATGGTGGCAGCTACGAGAAGAAGAAGGCCTACGACTTGTTGATCCAGAGCGAAGGCGGTTTTCTCTCGGTTACCGGCGGCGCGGGTGAAGGTGAGCTGGCCAAAGCCGGTTGCTCGATCGCTGATATCGCTGCCGGCATGTACGCCTATAGCAACATCCTCACGGCGCTGCTGCTACGCGGCAGAACCGGCCTGGGCAGCCGCATCGACGTGAGCATGCTCGAGAGCCTGGTCGAGTGGATGGGCTATCCCCTGTATTACGCGTACGACGGTGCCACGCCGCCGCCGCGTGCTGGGGCCGCCCACTCGACCATCTATCCTTATGGGCCGTTTCCGTCCGGTGATGGCGGCACGGTGATGCTCGGCCTGCAGAACGAGCGCGAATGGCAGGCGTTCTGTGAGCGCGTGCTGCTACAGCCAGCCCTGGCCGGGGATGAACGCTTCTCTGCCAACTCGAAGCGCTCGGCCAATCGCGAAGCACTGCGCGCGATCATCGTCGAAACCTTTGCTGCGCTGACGGCCGAGCAGGTGATCGAGCGGCTGGAGCAGGCGCAGATCGCCAGCGCCCACGTCAACGACATGGCTGGCGTATGGAATCACCCGCAGCTCAAGGCACGTGACCGCTGGCGCCAGGTCGACAGCCCGGCCGGAGCGTTGCCGGCCTTGCTGCCGCCCGGCAGCAACAGCGCCTTCACCCCGCGTATGGACGGCATTCCGGGGCTCGGTGAGCACACCGAGTCGCTGCTTGCCGAGTTGGGCTACAGCGAGGCGGCGATAGCAGGCCTGAAGGCCACCGGCGCGGTCTAAGCCGCGCTACCTCTTTTCTGCTGCTGGGGCCGTTTTGGCGGGCTCAGCCGATTGACCGGGAGCCACACATGACCCAACCCATTCGTACCGCGCTGTTCGTACCAGGCAGCCGCCCCGAGCGCTTTGCCAAGGCACTGGCCAGTGGTGCCGATACCGTGATCGTCGACTTCGAAGATGCCGTCGAGGAGGCGCTCAAGCGTCAGGCTCGCGAACACCTGGGTGCGTTTCTTGGTGAGCATCCCGAGGCGCGCGTTCGGGTGCGGGTCAACGCCCCGGAGCATGCTGAGCACGAGGCTGATCTTGCCTTCTGCAAGGCCCACGCCGGGGTGATCGGCGTGCTGCTGCCCAAGGTCGAAAGTGCCGCGCAGAGCGAGCGTGCCGCGGTAACCGGCAAGCCGGTGTGGCCCATCATCGAAAGCGCCCGAGGCTTGTTGATGCTCAGCGCGATCGCCCAGGTAAAGGGTATCGAGCGCCTGAGTTTCGGGGCGCTGGATCTAGCCCTCGATCTCAATCTGAATATGGATAGCCCTGCAGCGCAGATCATCCTCGATCAGGCGCGTTACAACGTATTGGTGAATTCCGTTGGCTGTGGCCTCGAACCACCGCTGGACAGTGTGTATCCGGCCATCAGCAATACCGACGGCCTGTTTCGTGCGACCCAGCATGCCAGGGACATGGGCTTTGGCGGTGCGCTGTGCATTCACCCTGCCCAGGTCGACACCATTCACCGCGCCCTCGCGCCGGATGAGCAGACCCTCGATTGGGCACGCCGTGTAGTCGCGGCCGACAGCGGTGGGGCTGGCGCTTATCAAGTGGACGGCCAGATGGTCGATGCGCCAGTGCTACTCAGGGCGCAGCGCCTGCTGGCGCTGGCTGGTTCGTGAAATAGGAAGGGGTCGAAACATGCGTTCTGGCGTTCGGTAAAACCGAACGCCGCCTTGAAAAAATGTGAATTCTGAAAACAGGGCGCATTGTGCAACCTGCGCTTAGCTGTAGACGTACGCTTCAAAACAAAAACAACAGCCTCAGAGGCAGAGCCATGTTCAAGCAAACAGTTCTACGAGTAGGTGTACTCGCTGCTTTTTCCCTGGCGGCACTTCACGGTGCCGTGCAGGCCGCTGAAAAGCCCGCCGAACTCAAGGTCGGCATCACGACGTTCCTTTCTGGCTCGGCATCGGTGTTCGGTGTGCCTGCGCGCGACGCGGCGCAGATGTACATTGAGGAGCTGAACGCCAAGGGCGGCATCGATGGCGTCAAGATCAAGCCGATCTACATCGATGAAGGCGTAGGCGGCGACCGCCTGCTTTCCGAGTACCGCCGCGTGGTGCAGGAGGAAAAGGCCGAGCTGATGCTGGCTTCGATCTCCAGCGGCAACTGCAACACCCTGGCGCCGGTAGCCGAAGACCTCAAGGTGGTTAACCTGATGTGGGATTGCGGTACCGAGAAGGCGCTGGAAGGCCACGGCTACCGCTACGTATTTCGCACCCAGGCCAACGCGGTGACCGAGATGGTCGCGGCAGTCGCTTACCTGCTCAAGGTCAATCCGGACTTCAAGACCATTGCGGTGGTCAACCAGGACTATGCCTGGGGCCGCGATTCCTGGGACATCTTCCGCACCGTACTGACCCAGCTGAAGCCTGACGTGAAAGTTGTCGCCGAACTGTTCCCGAAATTCGGTGCGCCGGACTTCTCAGCCGAAGTCAGCCGTTTGCAGGTGCTGCGCCCGGATGTGGTGCTGTCGACCTCCTGGGGTGGTGACCTCGACACCTTCGTGCGTCAGGCCAGCCAACGGGGCTTGCTGCGTACCTCCAGGTTCTACCTGCCGCTGGGCGAGAGCTCGTTGGAGCGCCTCGGCCAGACCCTGCCTGACGGCGTGCTGATAGGCGCGCGTGGCGACCACTACTTTCTCCACCCCAGCTACCTGAACGACGAGAAGCACAAGACCTTCGTTGCCAAGTTCAAGGAGAAGACCGGCAGCTACCCGATCTACTCCGTGTACCACATGGTGCAGGCACTGGACGCCATGGTCGCGGCCTATGACAAGGCGATCAAACAGAACGCTGGCTGGCCGAGCGAGGAGCAATTGGCCGAGGCGTTCCGTGGGCTGGAATTCCGTGGTCTCACCAGCGCGGTCACCATCCGCCCGGAAGACGGGCAGGGCATGGAAGAGCAACTGTTCGGCATTACCACGACCAGCAGCGAGCACTCCTTCAAGGTCTTGAAGGACATCATGATCGTGCCAGCCGAGCCCGTCACCACGCCGGCTGGTCAGCACACGCCTGACTGGCTGAAGACCGTAACGCCGACGATCATCGACGCAGTCAAACCCGCACAGGCGCAGTAACCATGAGCAAGGACATCCTGATTCTGGCGTTGCTGGATGGGGTGTCCTACGCCGGCCTGCTGTTTTTGGTCGCGCTGGGACTTACCTTCATCTTTGGTGTAGTACGCATCCTCAATGTCGCCCATGGCAGCCTATATGCCTGTGGTGGCTATGCCGCCGCCACGCTCGGTCTGTGGCTGGGTGGTGGTTCCCTCGGGGTATCGCTGGCCGCCCTGATCGGCTCCTCGATCGTCGTGGGTATCGTGCTCGGTACTCTGCTGATGCTGTTGCTGCGGCGATTCCAGGATCGTGATCCGATCCTGCAGCTACTGGTTACCTTCGGCGCCTTCATGATCTTCGAAGACCTGCAGCGGATGATCTGGGGCACCCAGCCCTATTTCGTCGCCGACGTGGTCAACCAGATGGGCACCTCCGAAGTGCTGGGCGTCATCTACATGAACTACCAGCTGTTGTTCGTGCCTGGCGCCGCGTTGGGGGTCTATACACTGCTGCAGTGGTTCCTCAATCGCACGTTGATGGGGCGGCAGATCGTTGCGGTTACCCATGATCGCGAAGTGGCCACGGCCATGGGCATCAATGCCAAACGCATCGCTTACCTGACCTTCGTGGTCGGCGCGATGCTCGGTGCTCTTGGTGGCGCGCTTGCCTCGCCGACCACGTCGCTGGTGCCTGGGATCGGTGCCGACATGATCGTGCTGTCTTTCGCGGTGGTGGCCACGGCCGGGCTCGGGCAGATATCCGGTGCGCTGATCACGGCGCTGTTGATCGGCCTGTCGCGCTCGTTCTGCGTCTACCTGTACCCCGAGCTGGAAGTGGTCATGCCCTACGTGATCATGGTGTTGGTACTGCTGGTACGTCCCCAGGGCCTGTTCACCGTGGCTCAGGCAAGGAGAATCTGATGCGCCTTTCAATGATTGTTGCAACCGTGGCCGGGGTCGCGCTGCTGATCACCGGGCTGAGCATGCCCTGGCTGAAGATTCCGCTGATCCTGTCCTTCTGCTACGGCATGGCCGCTCTGGGTATCGGCGTGCTGCTGCGCGCCGGGCAGATCTCGTTCGGGCACGCCATGTATGCCTGCATCTCCGGCTATGTAGTGGCTTACCTGAGTAGCCATTTCCGTGGCCTCGACGGCGCGCTGCTGATCATCCTCGGTACCCTCGCCAGCATCGCCGTGGGCATGTTGGTCGGCGCCTTCGTGGTGCGCTACCGGGAGATTTTCTTCGGCATGCTGAATCTGGCCATTTCCATGGTGCTGTTCACCGTGCTCGGCAAGTTTTACGCCTACACCGGCGGCACCGATGGATTGCGCGTGCAGCGCCCGACGCTGTTCGGCTTCGAGCTGGGCCGTACCGAGTTCGAGAGTGCCCTGCTGGTACTGGCGGTGATCCTTTCGCTGGCAGTGATCTGGGGTGTGCAGCGCTACTTCCGCTCCAGTGCCGGTGAGGCGCTGGCGGCGATCAAGACCAACGAAACGCGCCTCGAATACCTGGGCGTGTCCGCCAAATTGCTGCTCTGGCAAGGCTATGTGCTGTCGGCTGGCCTGTGTGGCCTGGCCGGTTCGCTGTTCGGTCTGTCCCAGGGATTGGTAACGCCCGAAATGGGTTACTGGCTGCGCTCTGGCGAGTTCGTGTTCATCGCCATTCTTGGCGGCTCGGGCCACGCGGTGGGCGCTTTCGTCGGCGCGCTGCTGTACGAGTTCCTCAAGATGTACGCCGCGGCGCTGGTCAGCGGGGCCTGGCAAATGATTCTCGGCGTGACCCTGATCGTGATCATTTATTTCCTGCCCAAGGGCCTGGTCGGGCTGCTGTCGGAACGCCGCAAGGCGCTGCGAGGTGACGCATGAGCGCCTTATTGAAAACCGAAGGGCTGACCCTGGCATTCGGCGGCCTGGTGGTGGCCAACGGTATCGACTTCGAATTGCACGAGGGCGAGCGTCTGGCGGTTATCGGCCAGAACGGTGCCGGCAAGACCACCTTCATCAATATCTGCACCGGCCTGCTGCGTCCCAGCGCGGGGCGCGTCGAGTTCGACGGCGTGGACATTACCGGCAAGTCGCCTCGGCATATCGTGCGCCGTGGCATGGCCCGCTCGTTCCAGTTGCCGCAACTGTTCCTCGATCACAGTGTGCGCCAGTGCCTGGAGCTGGCCGGCATGGCCCGGCAGTCACGCATGCCCTGGTGGCGTTCGCTGGCGTCAAGTGCCGATGCCCGTGAGGTCGACCGCGTACTCGAGTTGGTCAACCTGCGTGCGCGTCAGCATGAGCCGGCTTCGAACCTGCCGGAGGGGCAGCGCAAGCTGCTCGACGTGGCCATGTCGTTGATGCTCGAACCGCGCCTGCTGATCATGGATGAGCCCACCAGCGGCGTATCCAGCGAAGAGAAGCATGGGGTGATGGAGATCGTCATGGGCGCGCTGGAGGAAAAGAAAGTCACCGCGATCTTCGTCGAGCACGACGTCGATATCGTGCGCCGTTACGCCACCCGCGTCGCCGCCTGGATTTCCGGTGGTATCGCTGCCGATGGTTCCCCCGACACCGTACTCGCGGACGCCAATGTGCGCCGTGAAGTCCTGGGCGAGTAGAGGAGGTCGTCATGCTGCATTTCGAAAACATCAGCGCAGACATCCTGCAGGCGCCAGTGCTGCGAGGGATTCAGGCAAGCCTGCCGCAGGGCAGCCTGAGCGCCGTGGTCGGCCGCAACGGGGCCGGCAAGACCACCTTGCTGCGCGCGATCATGGGCTTCGTGCCGTTACGTGGTGGACGCATCCTGCTCGATGACAGCGACCTGGCGAAAGTGCCGGCTCACGGTCGAGCGCGTCTGGGAATTGGTTACGCACCGCAGGAGCGGGTGATGTTCCCGACCCTGACGGTGGAAGAAAACCTGCGTCTGCCTTGCCAGGTCATCGGCATGTCGCGCGCCGAGGTGGACGCCCGCCTGGCGCTGACCCTCGAGGTGGCGCCACAGCTCAAGGAGATGCTGCCGCGCTCCGGTGCGGCGCTGTCCGGCGGGCAGGGCAAGATGGCGGCATTCGGCCGTGCGCTGATGGTCGGCACTCGCCTGATCCTTCTCGACGAACCCTTCCAGGGGCTGGCGCCGGCCCTGGCCGGGCAGTACGGCGAAGCGCTGAAACGCCTGCAACAACGCGCACCCGAACTTTGTGTGGTGATCACCGAATCCAACGGCAGCCTGCTGCGCGATCTGCCCGATCATGTGCTGCACATCGAGCGGGGAGCGCTGCTGCCTGATCAGGCGGCGCTCACGTCTGTGGCGCCCGTCACTTCATCCTCCTTTCCCCTCGAGGCTTACCCATGAGCAAGTTGTTCATCGACGGCGCCTGGTGCGCACCCCTCAGCCAAGAAACCCTGCCGGTCTACTCGCCTGCCGACGGCCAGGTCTATGCCGAAATTGGCCGTGGCCAAGCCGACGATATCGACCTGGCGGTAAAAGCGGCGCGCAAGGCCTTCGACGGCGAATGGGGCCGCTACAGCGCAACCGAGCGCGGCCGGGTGCTGGTGCGTATCGGCAACAAGGTGCTGGAGCACATCGACGAGCTGGCAAAGATCGAGGCGCGTGATACTGGCAAGCCGCTGGCCCTGGCACGCAAGGACATCGAGGCGCTGGCCCGTTACTTTGAGTTCTACGGTGGCGCTGCGGACAAGGTGCACGGTCAGGTGATTCCTTATCTGCCCGGCTATTCGGTGAGCGTGGTGCGCGAAGCCTATGGCGTGGTGGCGCACATCATTCCCTGGAACTACCCGGCGCAGATGCTCGGGCGCACCATCTGCCCGGCGCTGGCCATGGGCAACGCCTCGGTGGTCAAACCGGCGGAAGATGCCTGCATGACCTCGCTGCGAATCGCCGAACTGGCGGTCGAGGCCGGTTTGCCGGCGGGGGCGCTGAATATCGTCACCGGGCTCGGCCGCGAAGCAGGTGCTGCGTTATCGGAGCATTCGGACATCAACCTGATCACCTTCACCGGATCGCCTCAGGTGGGCGTGCAGGTGCAGCAGGCCGCCGCGCAGAACCACGTCAAATGCGTGCTGGAGCTGGGCGGCAAGTCACCACAACTGGTGTTCGCCGATGCCGATCTGGACAAGGCGGTACCGATCATCGTTGGCGCCATCATTCAGAACGCCGGTCAGACCTGTTCGGCCGGCAGCCGCCTGCTGATCCAGCGCGAGGTGTTCGACAGCGTGCTGGAAAAGGTCGCCGCACGCTTCCGAGAAATGCGTGTGGGCGCTCCCGATGCTTCGCCCGATTGCGGCCCGATCATTACCCGTGCGCAGTTCGAGCGGGTCAAGTCATTCATCGCCGATTGCGATGCCAGTGGGCTGCCGCTGGCGGCGGAGGGGCGTAGGGATGAAGGGTTGCCCACCAACGGCTGGTACGTGGCACCCCGGCTCTATGGGCCGGTGCCGCGTGATCACCGGTTGGCCACCGAGGAAGTGTTCGGCCCCGTATTGGCGGCGTTGCCATTCGATGACGAAGACGACGCCGTTGCCCTGGCCAATGGCACCGAATACGGCTTGGTGGCGGCCATCTGGACGGAGAACGGCGCGCGTCAGCAGCGCGTGGCGCGTCGCCTGGTCGGTGGCCAGGTGTTCATCAACTGTTACGGCGCCGGGGGCGGCGTCGAGCTGCCGTTCGGCGGTGTGCGCAAGAGCGGCCACGGGCGTGAGAAGGGGTTTCTCGCACTGGAGGAGTTCAGCGTCACCAAGACGGTGGTCAGCCACCACGGTTGATCGCCGATCCGACAACTTCGCGCTGGAGAAACAACAATGAAAATCCGCTCCGCCGTACTCCGTGAAATGGTCGCCGAAGGCCCTTTCGCGGACAGCAAGCCGCTGGTTATCAGTGAACTCGAACTGGCCCCGCCTGGGCCGGGCGAGGTGCTGGTGAAGATGATTGCCGCCGGCCTCTGCCATTCCGATCTGTCGGTCATCACCGGCGTTCGTCCGCGCCCGCTGCCCATGGCCCTCGGGCATGAAGCCAGCGGCGAGGTGGTCGAAGTCGGTTCCGGCGTCGACAACGTACGCCCCGGGCAGAAAGTCGCGCTGGTCTTCGTGCCCAGCTGTGGCCACTGCTCACCGTGTATGGAGGGCCGCCCAGCACTCTGCGAGCCCGGCAATGGCGCCAATGGCAAGGGTGAGTTGCTGCAGGGTGGGCATCGCCTGAGCCATGCGGGAGCGACGGTCAATCATCATTGTGGCGTCTCGGCATTCTCCGAGTACGCGGTGGTTTCCGCCCGCTCGTGCATCCCGATTGGCGACGATATTGACCCGGTCGAGGCGGCTGTGTTCGGCTGCGCGGTGCTTACCGGCGTCGGTGCCGTGGTCAATACCGGCCAGGTTCGTCCCGGCGCGTCAGCGCTGATCGTCGGTTTGGGGGGCGTAGGCCTCAGCGCCTTGCTCGGTGCGCTGGCGGCCGGCGCCAACCCGATCGTGGCGGTGGACGTGCATGACAGCAAGCTCGACCTGGCTCTGGCGCTGGGCGCGACCCATGTGGTGAATGCGCGGGATGCCGATGCCGTGGCACGCATTCGCGAACTGACCAAGGGCGGTGTCGACTATGCCTTTGAGTTCGCCGGTTCGGTACCGGCGATGCAGCTGGCTTACGCCGCCACCCGCCGTGGTGGCACCACGGTGACTGCCGGGCTGCCGCATCCAAATGATCAATGGCCGTTGCAGCAGCTGTCGCTGACCGCCGAGGAGCGGACGATCAAGGGCAGCTATATCGGCTCCTGCATACCCGCTCGCGATATTCCGCGCTACGTGGGGCTTTACCGGGCCGGCAAGCTGCCGGTGAACCGCTTGATCGGCGAAAAGCTCAAGCTCGACGATATCAATGCCGGCTTCGACCGCCTGGCCAGTGGCAGTGGTCTGCGTGACCTGATCGTTTTTTGAATAACCGGCTCCGGCCAGGTTTCTACCCGTTATCGAGCGCGGCGCCGCTGTGGGCCGCGCCGTTCATGCACTGAGAGGGAAACAAAAATGCCCCAGCTGACTAACAAGATCGCCATCGTCACCGGTGCGGCCAGTGGTTTTGGTGCCGGTATCGCGCGCAGCTATATCGAAGCCGGCGCCAAGGTCGTGCTGGCCGACATCAATGGCGAGGCAGCCCAGCGTCTGGCCGAGGAACTCGGTCCCAACGCGTGCGCGGCGACCTGCGACGTCACCAATGGCGAGCAGGTGCAGGCCGCCGTACAGCTCTGCGTGGACACCTTCGGCATTCCCGATATCGTGGTTAACAACGCTGGCACCACGCACCGCAACCAGCCGCTCATGAATGTCGACGAGAAGACGTTCGACCGGGTATTCGCGGTCAACGTCAAATCGATCTTCCACATGGTCAAGGCCGTGGTGCCGCTGATGCGCGAGCGCAAGAACGGTTCGATCATCAACGTCGGTTCGGTCGCGGGCATCAGGCCACGGCCGGGGCTGACCTGGTACAACGGCTCGAAAGGGGCGGTCAATCTGCTGTCGAAATCCCTTGCCGTGGAACTCGGACCCGATGGCATTCGGGTCAACAATATCTGCCCGGTGATGGGCGAAACAGCCCTGCTGGAAGATTTCATGGGCGTACCGGATACCCCTGAAAACCGTGCTCGCTTCGTCGCCACCATTCCCCTCGGGCGTCTGTCAAAACCCTCGGATATCGCTGCGGTCGCGGTGTTCCTGGCCAGCGATGAAGCTGCATTTCTCAACGGTGTGGAACTGCCCGTGGATGGGGGGCGAGTGGTCTAGGGCCTTCACGAGGGCGTTCGACTCACTCGAACGCCGTCTTCGCTAAAAACGGATTCTCCTCACGCGGCTACGGGGCCACTCTGTTCCTGACGCCGTTCGAGAGGGACGCCACGCTGACGCGAGCGTTCCTGCGCACCATTACAAAAACAATATGAGGTCACCCATGCTCAAGCTTTCCATGAAGGCGCTGGTCTGCGCCGTCTCACTCTCCGTGGCTGGCGTATTGCACGCCGCTGATTCTGAGTCGACCGCCCCGATCAGCATCAAGTTCGCCCATGTGGTGGCGGATAACACGCCCAAAGGGCAGGGCGCGTTGCTGTTCAAGAAGCTCGCCGAGGAACGCCTGCCGGGTCGCGTGAAGGTTGAGGTGTACCCCAACTCGTCGTTGTTCGGTGATGGCAAGGAAATGGAAGCGCTGCTGCTTGGCGACGTGCAGTTGCTGGCGCCCTCGCTGGCCAAGTTCGAGCACTACGCCAAGCCGCTGCAGATCTTCGACTTGCCGTTTCTGTTCGACAACATGGAAGCGGTCGACCGTTTCCAGGGCAGCGAGCAGGGCAAGGCGCTGCTGACCAGCATGGAAGGCAAGGGCATCACCGGCCTGGCCTACTGGCACAACGGCCTGAAGCAGCTGTCTGCCAACAAGGCGATGCGTGAGCCCAAGGACGCTCGCGGCCTGAAGTTCCGGGTGCAGGCATCAGCGGTGCTCGATGAGCAGTTCAAGGTGCTACGCGCTGCGCCGCGCAAAATGAGCTTCGCTGAGGTCTACCAGGGTTTGCAGACCGGTGTGGTCAACGGTACCGAGAACACCTGGTCGAACTATTTCAGCCAGAAAGTGCACGAGGTGCAGCCGTTCTTCACTGCCTCCGATCATGGTCTGATCGACTACATGGTGATCACCAACACCAAGTTCTGGAATGGGCTGCCGGACGACGTGCGCAGCGAGCTGCAGAAAATCATGGTTGAAGTCACCGCCGAGGTGAACCGTCAGGCTGACGACCTCAACAAGGAAGCCCGCGCTTCGATCGTCAAAGCCGGCACCAGCGAAATCATCGAGTTGACTCCGCAAGAGCGTGAGCAATGGCGCGAAGCCATGCGCCCAGTGTGGAAGAAGTTCGAGAAAGATATTGGCGCCGACCTGATCAAGGCTGCCGAGGCATCCAACCAGGCGCAGTGATCGATTGCTGCCTTGCGCTGCACCATGGGCCGCTTCCATCAGGACGCGGCTTTTGTGTTGATGGGGATAGCAACGGGTATCTGCCTCGCCATATGCCGAATTATCAAAAGCTGCATTGCGCCATCGCCCCGGCGCGTCGGTTAACCAACTGAGCAGCAAGCGACTATCCATGGGCGCGTTTCACCCTTCATATGGAATTGAGTTTGTTGCTAGACGCCATTTTCCGGGTATCGCTTCGCTCAACCCAGGCTATCTGCGAGCCTCCGTAGCCTGGGTCGAGCCTGCGACACCCTCGGCTGTCCCCCGCGTTCTCATCGCTCCAATCAGGCTGCGCAGCTGCGCCCGGCACAAATCTCCTGAACCCGCCGGCGCTTCGAGCACTCCCTTTTGAACACTTAGATATTTCAAAGTATGTCTGAAATTGATGTTGAGTATTACCAAATGTAATTGGGCTGATCGCTGCCTGGGCAGTAATCTGCATGGCATTCACTGCCTGAGCAGGTATTTGCGATGCCACATTTCGACCGGGAGCGGTTTTCGCTCCAGCACTCGCCGGGTCATCTGATTGCGCTGATCAACCAGCTCAAGGACCGCTTGCTCGAGCGACACTTGGCTGATCACGACGTGACCGCCGCGCAATTCAAGATCGTGCTGCTGATCAGCCAGGAACGGGCCAGCAACTCGGCTGATCTGGTGCGCCTGCTCAGCCTCGACAGCGGGGCGATGACTCGCATGCTTGACCGCCTTGAGCAAAAGGGCCTGCTGACCCGCGAACGCAGCATTGAGGATCGCCGCCAGGTGCGCCTCACGCTCACCGAGTCGGGCAAGGCCCTGGGGGTACGCGTACCGCAGATCGCGGCAGACGCCACCAACGAACTCACTGGCTGCCTGAGCCGCAGCGAACTCGATGAATTCCAGCGCCTGCTGAAAAAAATGCTGATGGCCGCCGATGCGCTGCCACACATGCCAGGAGAATGATGAAAACCATGCCCTTGCGTACCCCCTTGGCCCTCATCTTCAGCGCCGTGCTGCTGGTCGCGTGCGCCTCGCAGGAGGGTTTGCACACCGAAGGCCGGGCGCTGGACGCCGCCAGCCTGCAAGGCGCCACCTTCACCGCCAATCTGTCGCCAGCGGCCTGGCCGACCACTGACTGGTGGAACCGTCTCGGTGACCCGCAGCTCAATGCGCTGATCGACGAAGCCCTGCGCAGCAGCCCTGATTTACAGGTTGCCGATGCCCGTGCCCGGCAGGCCAGTGCCGCAGCGCTGGCTGCCGACGCGCAGCGCCAGCCGACCCTGGATGCCAATGCCAATGTCACCCGCTCACGCTCCGCCCGGGTCGATGACCCCAGTGGGCAGGGCGGCCGCTACGGCACCTTGCGCACGCTGTCCCTGGACGGCGGTTACCGCTTCGATCTGTGGGGTGGCGAACGCGCGGCGTGGGAAGCGGCCCTGGGCCGTGCCCGTGCCGGTGAAGTAGACCGCCAGGGCGCACGCCTGACCCTGGCCGCCGAGGTGACTCGTGCCTACAACGACCTCGGCCTGGCCTACGCCACCCAGGACCTTGCCCAGCAGGACCTCAAGCGCAGCCGCGACATGCTTGGCCTGGCCCGCAGCCGCGTCGACGCCGGCCTGGACAGCGAATACCAGCTGCAACAGACCCAGAGCCTGGAAGCCGCCGCCGAAGCCAGCTTGACCGCAGCCACCGGACAGGTGGACAGCGCGCGCATTCGCCTGGCGGTGTTGCTCGGCCAGGGGCCGGATCGTGGTGCCACACTGCCGCGGCCACAGTTGATCGCCCCCACGGCGGTCAGCCTGCCGGCCAACGTGCCCGCCGAACTGCTTGGTCGTCGTCCCGATCTGGTCGCTGCGCGCTGGCGCGTCGAAGCGGCTACCCGCGACATCGATGCCAGCAAGGCGGACTTCTATCCCAATCTCAACCTGAGCGTTGCCGCAGGCAGCAAGTCGCTGCTCGGTGA
Organism: Phytopseudomonas seleniipraecipitans; assembly: GCF_900102335.1. Classification (GTDB taxonomy): domain Bacteria; phylum Pseudomonadota; class Gammaproteobacteria; order Pseudomonadales; family Pseudomonadaceae; genus Aquipseudomonas; species Aquipseudomonas seleniipraecipitans. The sequence goes on along the minus strand of NZ_FNBM01000009.1, from coordinate 8,925 downwards.
TGCCATGTTCGGTGGCGCCAGTCGCTTCTTCAGCGTTGGCCCGGCGCTCAGCCTGCCGATCTTCGACGGTGGCGCCCGGCGCGCCGCCCTGGCCGGTCGCAATGCCGATTACGACGTGGCCGTGGCGCAGTACAACCAGACCCTGGTCGGCGCGCTGGGCGACATCGGCGATGGCATCAGCCGTATCCGCACCCTCGAGCAGCAGATCGAACAGCAACAACGGGCTCGTGACATTGCCCGCAGCTCCTACGACATCGCCATGCAGCGTTACGCCGACGGCATCGGTAATTACCTCGACGCGTTGAGCGTCGAGCAGCAACTGCTGCAGAGCGAACGGCAACTGGCCAATCTGCGTGCCGAGCGTATCGACGCGTCGGTGCTGCTGATGCAGGCCCTGGGCGGTGGCTTCGAGGCTGCCGCTCCATCACCCACTTCCGCACGCTGAGTCCTTGTCATGACCGAAACCAAAGACACTCCCGCTGCGCCCAATTCGGGCAAGCGCAAACGCCTGTTGCTGGGCCTGGGCGTCATCGTCGTGCTGTGCAGCGCGGCAATTTTCGCCTACCACGAGCTGTACGGGCGCTTCTATGAAGAGACCGACGACGCCTATGTCGGCGGCAACCTGGTGCAGATCACCCCGCAGATCACCGGCACGGTGACACGCATCGCGGTGGATGACGGCGACTACGTCGAAGCCGGCCAGCCACTGGTATGGCTGGACCCGGCCGACACTGAAGTGGCCCAGCAGAGCGCCGAGGCCAACCTGGCGCGTACGGTCCGCCAGGTGCGCGGGCTTTACAGCAACGTGGACAGCTACAAAGCCCAGGTGGCCTCGCGCAAGATCGATGTGCAACGCGCCAAGGCCGACTACCAGCGGCGAGTGACCCTGGCCCGCAACGGGGCGATTTCCCGCGAGGAACTGGCCCATGCGCAAGACACCCTGAGCAGTGCCCAGAGCGCACTGACCTCCGCCCAGCAGCAACTGGATACCAACCAGGCGCTGGTCGACGACACCGTGATCGCCTCGCACCCGGACGTGAAAAGTGCCGCCGCGCAGCTGCGTCAGGCCTTTCTCAACAACGCGCGCAGCACCCTGGTGGCGCCGGTCAGCGGCTACGTGGCGCAGCGCTCCGTGCAGGTCGGCAGCCGCATTCAACCGGGTGCCGCGCTGATGGCCGTGGTGCCGTTGCATGAGATCTGGATCGACGCCAACTTCAAGGAAACCCAGCTGCGCGAGATGCGCATCGGCCAACCGGTTACCGTCGAGGCTGATCTGTACGGCGACGAGGTGACCTATCAGGGCCACGTCGAGAGCCTCGGCGTAGGTACTGGCAGTGCGTTTTCGCTGCTGCCGGCGCAGAACGCTAGCGGCAACTGGATCAAGATCGTGCAGCGCCTGCCCGTGCGCATTCGTCTCGACGAAGAAGCGCTGCAGAGCCACCCGCTGCGTATCGGCCTGTCCACCGCGGTGACCGTCGACCTGCACGACCAGAGCGGCGCGCAGTTGTCGACGCAGATGCCGAGCGAGCCGCGCTTCACCACTGCCGTGTACGACGCGCCACTGGTTGAAGCCGATGCGCTGATCGAGCAGATCATCCATGCCAATGGCCCGACTCCGGGCCAGGCCAGCCACGCCACGAAGCAGGGCTGACATGAGCGACGCCAACTTTCGCCCGGCGAGCATGTTGCTGGCCACCATCGGCATCTCCCTGGCGACCTTCATGCAGGTGCTCGACACCACCATCGCCAACGTCGCCCTGCCGACCATTTCCGGCAACCTGGGCGTCAGTTCGGAGCAGGGCACCTGGGTGATCACCTCGTTCGCCGTGTGCAACGCCATCGCCTTGCCGCTGACCGGCTGGCTGGCGCGGCGCTTCGGTGAGGTGAAGCTGTTTCTGGCCGCGGTGGTGCTGTTCGTGATCACCTCGTTTCTCTGCGGCATTGCCCGCTCGATGCCCGAACTGGTGGCATTCCGCGCCCTGCAGGGGCTGGTCGCCGGGCCGCTGTATCCGATGGCGCAGACGCTGCTGCTGGCGATCTTTCCCAGCGCCAAGCGCGGCATGGCCCTGGCGCTGCTGGCAATGGTCACGGTGGTCGCGCCGATCATCGGGCCGATTGCCGGCGGCTGGATCACCGACAGCTACAGCTGGCCGTGGATCTTCTTCATCAACATCCCGATCGGCATTCTGGCCACGTTCGTGGTCTGGGCGCAGCTGCGCAAGCGGCCGGAAACCATCGTTCACCAACCGATCGACTACATCGGCCTGGCCTTGCTGGTATTGGGTGTCGGCATGCTGCAAGTGGTGCTCGACAAGGGCAACGACCTGGACTGGTTCGAGTCGACCTTTATCCAGATCGGCACGGCCGTGTCCGTGGTGTCGCTGATCGTCCTGGTGATCTGGGAGCTGACCGATCAGCACCCGATCATCAACCTGCGCCTGTTCATGTACCGCAACTTCACCTTCGGCACCCTGGCGCTGGTGCTCGGTTACTCCGGGTTCTTTGGCATCAACCTGCTGTTGCCGCAGTGGCTACAGACCCAACTGGGCTACACGCCGATCTGGGCCGGGCTGGCGGCAGCGCCGATCGGCATTCTGCCGCTGTTCCTGTCGCCGCTGGTGGGCAAGTACGCGCACAAGTTCGACCTGCGCCTGTTGGCCGGTGGCTCGTTCCTGGTGATTGGTGCGTCGTGTTTCATGCGTGCCTCATTCAACACGGAAGTCGACTATCGGCACATTGCCGAGGTGCAGGTGTTCATGGGGCTGGGTATCGCGCTGTTTTTCATGCCGACCACCAGCATCCTGCTCTCCAGCCTGCCGCCGAAGGACATCGCCGACGGCTCCGGCCTGGCGACCTTCTTGCGCGTACTGGGCGGCAGCTTCGCCTCGTCGCTGACCACCTGGATCTGGCATCGCCGGGAGATCTACCATCACGCGCAACTGACCGAGCACGTGAACCCCTACGGCCCGGCGACTCAGCAGTATCTGGAACACCTCGGCGGCGCTTCGCAAACCGCTTATGCGCAGATCGACCGGGTGGTGGAGAGCCAGGCCTACATGCTCTCGACGGTGGATTACTTCACCCTGATGGGCTGGCTGTTCTTCGGCCTGATCCTGATCATCTGGCTGGCCAAGCCACCGTTCTCGGCCAAGGGCGCGGCGGACTCGGGCGGCGGGCATTGAACGCTGCGTAGCGAAGGCGATCGCAGCCACCCCTTAGCTGTCCCGCGCTGCCACCATTCGCCGCGGGGTCGCGGCTCCTACATCCGGCATGCGACCCGGCTTTGAGCGTAGCGATACCGGGGGATGGCGGCCAGGTAGCCTGGGTCGAGCGCAGCGACACCCGGGTAGGGCTTCCTGGGTATCGCTGCGCTCAACCGCAGGCTACGGTCGCCAGTTCAGGCGCTCGCTTCGCTCATCCATTTCGGTTTCGGATAACGGCGTTCTGAAGTACCGGCCTTGAGGATCGCGCCGGGCACATCATGGCCGATCAGGTCGGGCAGGGTGGCCGCCGCCGCCATTAGCGCATCGAGGTCGACGCCGGTATCCAGGCCCATGCGCTGGAACATGTGCACCAGATCTTCCGTGCAGATATTGCCGCTGGCGCCTGGCGCGTAAGGGCAGCCACCGAGGCCGCCGAGGGATGCATCGAAGCGGTCGATGCCGGCATTCAGCGCCGCCAGCGCGTTGGCCAGGCCCATGCCGCGGGTGTTATGGAAGTGCGCGGTGAACACCGCCTCGGGCCAGCGTTGCAGCGACTCGCGGCAGATGCGTTCGACCTGCGCCGGATCGGCCATGCCGGTGGTGTCGCAGAGCGTAATGCCTTGCACGCCGAGGTCGAGCAGGCGCTGGGTCAGCTCATGCACACGCGCTTCAGGCACTGCGCCCTCGAACGGGCAGCCGAAGGTTGTCGATAGCGATGCATTGATGAACACGCCGCTGCCACGGCTGACCTCGATGATTTCGGCGAACTGCTCGAGCGATTGCTCCGGCGTCATGCGCAGGTTGGCCAAGCCGTGGGTGTCGCTGGCCGACATCACCAGGTTGATCTCGTCCACCTGGCATGACAACGCCCGCTCGCAGCCGCGCACGTTGGGCACCAGTACGGTGTATTCCACGCCCGGTACGCGCTTGATGCCGCGCATCACTTCTTCGGCGTCGCGCAGGTTGGGAATCGCCTTAGGCGAGGTGAACGAAGTGACTTCGATCTTTGCCAGGCCGGTCTGCGAGAGCGTGTCGATCAGCGCAATCTTGTCTTCGGTCGGCACGAAGGCCGCTTCGATCTGGAAGCCGTCACGGGTGGCGACGTCCTGGATATAAAGGCGTTTGGTCATGGTTGGATTCCGTTTGAGCGCCAGTCTGGATAGCGCTCTGAGGGTTGTCGTTGCTCTTGCGCCTTGGTGGACAAGCTTCGCGTTGTCCGCCCTACGGCCCTGACAGCTGGGTAGGGTGGATGACGCTCTTTTCATCCACCACTGGTTTGCAAAACGGTGGATGGGTGAAGCGTCATCCACCCTACGAATCTGATTTCCCACGCTGGAGCGTGGGAGCTATCTGCAATAGCTGCCTCAAATAATTCCGCGTTCGCGCAAGCCACGAACCTGCTCGTCGCTCAGGCCCAAGCCGGCCAAGACGTCATCGGTGTGTTCACCGAGCTGGGGGCCACCTTCGCCGATGCGGCCCGGGGTGCGGCTGAGTTTAGGCAGCACGCCGGGAACCTTCAACGGGCCGGCACTGGTCTGTACCGTCTCGATCATCTGCCGCGCCAGGTAATGCGGGTCACTGACGATGTCGGCGGCGGTGTAGGGATAACCGGCGGGCACGCGGGCGCCCTTGAGCGCCTCGATCACCTCGTCGCGGCCGCGTTGCGCGGTCCATTCACCGATGGCGGCATCGATCATCTCGGCGTGCTGGCTGCGGCCATCGTTCTGCGCCAGGCGCGGGTCGTCGGCCAGCTCGATGCGGCCGATCAGGGTCATAAGGCGCTTGTAGATGCTGTCGCCATTGCCGGCGATCAACACGTAGCTGCCGTCATTGCACGGGTAGGAATTGGACGGCGTGATGCCGGGCAGGGCGCTGCCGGCTGGTTCACGAACGTAGCCGAAGGCGTCGTATTCGGGCACCAGGCTTTCCATCATGGCGAACACCGACTCGTACAGGGCGACGTCGATCTGCTGGCCCTGGCCACTGCGGTTGCGCTCCTGCAGGGCGAGCAGTACGCCGATCACCCCATACAGCGACGACAGCGAATCGCCGATGCTCACGCCGACCCGTACTGGCGCCTGGCCAGGGTAGCCAGAGAGGTGGCGCAGGCCACCCATGGCTTCACCGATCACGCCGAAGCCCGGCAGGTCGCGGTAGGGGCCGGTCTGCCCGTAGCCGGAAATGCGCAGCATGATCAGTCGCGGGTTGATGCGGGACAGTTCATCCCAACCCAGGCCCCATTCTTCCAGGGTGCCGGGGCGGAAGTTCTCCACCAGAATGTCTGCTTCGGCGACCAGGCGGCGGACGATGTCCTGGCCTTCGGCTTCCTTGAGGTTGAGGGTCAGCGACTGCTTGTTGCGTGACTGAACGTGCCACCAGAGTGACGTGCCGTCCTTGATCTTGCGCCATTTGCGCAGCGGGTCACCGATACCCGGCGGCTCGATCTTGATCACCTCGGCACCGAACTCGCCAAGCATCTTGCTGGCGAACGGGCCGGCAATCAGCTGGCCCATTTCGATGACCTTGAGCCCTGCCAGGGCCATGGGCGGGATGGAATGTGCAGATGACATGAGCGAGCTCCCGGTGACTTGGGTCGATGGCGGCGAGCATCCCCCATGGCGGGCCTGGCGGCAATCAGTCAATCGTCAAGTCTGGCTTCGCGCCACACGAAGGCTTATGGTGAGGCCGCCCGCCGAAGGCCTGTGCCGCGGCAGCGAGCCTTTCGCCAATCACGAAGCGGAGCCTGTCATGCGCGTGGATTTCCTGACCCTCAAGTTGTTTGTCGCCATTGCCGATGAGCGCAGCCTGACCCGAGCCGCCGAGCGCGAGCACCTGGCGCTGGCGGCGGTCAGCAAACGCATCAGTGATCTCGAAGCGCATCTGCGCACGCCGTTGCTGTATCGCCAGCCCAAGGGCGTGGCGCTGACGCCGGCCGGCGATGCGCTGCTGCACCATGCGCGCAACCTGCTCGACAATATTCAGCAGATGCAGGCCGACCTCAGCGAGTTCAGTGAAGGCATCAATGGTCATGTGCGCATCCACGCCAATACTTCGGCGGTGATCGCCTTTCTGCCCGAGGACCTGAGCGCCTTCACGGCCCTGCATCCGCAGATTCGCATCGACCTGGAAGAACGGGTCAGCAGCGACATCATCCATGCGGTGCGCGAGGGGCTGACCGACATCGGCATCTTCGCCGGCCACGTGCAGGCTGACGGCGTGCAGGTGTTCCCCTACCGCAGCGACCGCCTGGTGCTGGTGGTGCCGAGCGAGCACCCGCTGGCGACGCGCGAGCGGGTGACGCTGCTGGATACCATCGGCTACGACTTCATCGGCCTGCAGAAGGAAGCCTCGCTGCATGCGCTGATCAGTGAGGCAGCGCAGCAGGCCGGCGCGCATTTGCGGGTGCGCATCCAGGTGCGCAGCTTCGAGGCTATCTGCCGGATGATTCATACCGGCATGGGCATCGGCATCCTGCCCGAGCAGGCGGTGCGCACGTACCTGCCGAGCATGGCGGTGCGTGCCGTGGAGATCGAGGACGCCTGGGCGACCCGGCAGCTGAACATCTGCGTGCGCCACTACGACAACCTGTCGTTGATCGCCCGGCAGATGGTCGATCACCTTGCCTTCGGCAACTGCGAAGGCAGGCTTGGTCAATCAAGAATTTAGTCGCCATCGGCGCTGCAGTAGAGTTCGTGGTGAGCAAAGGCATCCGGACGGCGTTGGCCGTCCGTACTAACAACAACAGGAGATCGCCTCATGTCCCGCGTCCTTCGCCGCAGTCTGTCCTGCGTGCTGCTGTCCACCGCCATGGCATTCGGTGCTGCCGTGCACGCCGAAGAAATCGTCATCAAGTTCTCCCACGTCGCCTCTGATCAAACCCCCAAGGGGCAGGGCGCGTTGATGTTGCAAAAACTGGTCAAGGAACGCCTGGCCGGCAAGGCGCGGGTCGAGGTCTATCCGAACTCCTCGCTGTTTGGCGATGGCAAGGAGATGGAAGCCCTGCTGCTCGGTGACGTGCAGCTGCTGGCGCCGGCGCCGGTAAAACTGGAGAAGTACCAGCCGCGGGTACAGATCTTCGACCTGATGTTCCTGTTCGATAACGCGGCTGCGTCACAGCGTTTCGAACAATCGCCCAAGGGTCAGGAGCTGCTGCACAGTTTCGAGAACAACGGCATCCTGGGCCTGGCCTATTGGCTCAACGGCATGCGTCAGTTCACCGCGAACAAGCCGCTGCATGTACCGAGCGACGCGCGCGGCATGAAATTCCGCGTGCAGCCATCGGACCTGCAGGCCGCACAGATCAGCGCGCTGCGTGCGGTGCCGCGCAAGATGGCGTTTGCCGAGATCTATCAGGGGCTGCAGACGGGCGTTATCAATGCCTCTGACAACCCCTGGTCGAATATCTACAGCCAGCGTCACTATGAAGTGCAGCAGTACATGGTCGAGTCCAACCATGCCGTCGGCAACTACATGCTGATCACCAATGCGAAGTTCTGGAACGGTTTGCCAGACGACATTCGCGGTGAGCTCAAAGGCATCATCGACGAAGTCACCGCTGAGGTGAACAAGCAGGCGCTGGCGCTGAACGAGCGGGACAAACAGCAGATCCTTGCCGATGGCAAGCGTGAGCTGATCGTGCTCACCGACGCAGAGCGTCAGCAATGGCGCGAGGTGATGCGCCCGGTGTGGAAAGAATACGAAGGCAAGATCGGCAGCGACCTGATCGAGGCTGCCCAGGCGGCCAACGCCGCCGGGCAGTAGTCACATCACCGAATAGGAGGCTGGCATGCTCGACCACCTGGATCATCTGGTACTGACCGCGACCGACGCTGACGCGACCACGCATTTCTATACCGAGGTGCTGGGCATGCGCCTGGAAACCTTCGGCAATGGTCGCAAGGCGTTCTGTTTCGGTAGTCAGAAGATCAACCTGCATGTGCGTGGCCAGGAGTTCGAGCCCAAGGCTCATCTGCCGGTACCGGGGGCGCTGGACCTATGCTTCATCGCCAGCCAACCTCTGGACGAGGTGATCGCACACCTGCAGCGTGTTGGCTGGCCAATCATCGAAGGGCCGGTGATGCGCACCGGCGCCACCGGCCCGATCCGTTCGGTGTACCTGCGTGATCCCGACCTGAACCTGATCGAAATCTCCGAGCAGGTGTGAGTTTTGCGATGTTTGAAGAGCAACAAGCAACAAGCAGCCGGTCGGTGAACCATCGAACACGGCCTTCGGCCCCGGATTACGCCTGCGGCTAATCAAGGCTGCGCTCTACGGTCTTAAAGGCGCAAACGGCCTTTCGTAGGGTGGACGACGCATCACCTGCGCGGCCCGACCCGTCCACCGCTCTGCGATCGCAATGGTGGATGAAAAGAGCGTCATCCACCCTACGGAGTGAGCGTCTGCTCCCGCCTTGATCTTGCCGATCCTGGCGCTTCGACAGCACTGAGCGCCGTCCGGCGCGAGCTATTCGCCAAGACCGAAGGGCGCGTTTATCAATCGTGAATATCTGCCCGTTAGACGACGGGGTTAGAGTCGGCTTGCCAAAACAATTACAACAACCCTATCTGGGAGACCGCTGATGACAGCTTTGCAGCGCCTGTGGAATCGTCTCGAAGAAGTCGCCATCGCCTTTCTTCTCGCCGCGATGACCCTGGTGACCTTCTCGTACGTGGTTTTCAACAACCTCTACGGTGTTTTCTATTCCCTGGGTGATTCGCTGCC
>NZ_FNBM01000008.1:143160-232907 GCF_900102335.1 Phytopseudomonas seleniipraecipitans | reverse complement strand
ACCACGATCAGGAACTCGATCGGGCTGAAGCCCTGCTCGACGACCCAGCTGGTGATCGACTGCGGGATCTGCTCGGTAGTCAGCACGTGGGCGAACAGCATGGCGTTGGCGATGATGAACATCAGCACCACGCTCAGCTTGCCGGCCTCGATGATCACCTTCGGGCACTCGCGGATGGTCATGTCCTTGTAGACGAAGATCGCCACGAACGCCGCATAAACAGCCGCCACGGCAGCCGCTTCGGTCGGGGTGAACATGCCCGAGTAGATGCCGCCGAGGATGATCACGATCAGCAGCAAGCCCCAGCCTGCCTTGCGGCCGGCGACGAGGATTTCCTTCATCGAGGCGCGGGGCAGCGATGGCATGTTCTTCACGCGGGCCATGATGTAGATGGTCACCATCAATACCAGCCCGAGCAGCAAGCCTGGCACCACACCGGCCATGAACAGCTTGCCCACCGAGGTTTCGGTCGCGGTGGCGAATACCACCATGACGATCGACGGCGGGATCAGGATGCCCAGTGTGCCAGCGTTACAGACGATACCAGCGGCGAAATCCTTGGTGTAACCGGAGCGCACCATGCCGGCGATGACGATCGAGCCGACCGCTGCCACCGTGGCCGGGGACGAGCCGCTCAGCGCGGCGAACAGCATGCACGCCATGATCGCGGCGATGGCCAGGCCACCCTTGATGTGGCCGACGCAGGCGTTGGCGAAATCGATCAGACGACGGGCCACGCCGCCGCTGGTCATGAATGCGCCGGACAGCAGGAAGAACGGAATCGCCAGCAGCGTGTAGTGCTCGCTGGTTTCGAACAGTTTGATCGCCAGCGAACGTACCGAGTCGTTGCTGAAGAACAGGATAGTCATGGCCCCGGACAAACCCAGGGAAATCGCCACGGGAATGCCGATAAACATCAGCACGAACAAGGCGACGAACAGGAAGGTAATGGTCATTTGGTGGTCTCCGCCTTGTCGGTTTCAGCCAGTTTCACGGCGTCGTCCACTTCACTGTGCAGGCCCATGCCTTGCTGCTTGCCCTGCAATACACGAATGAATATCTGCAGGAAGCGCAAGAACATCAGGGCGAAACCGATCGGTACGATCATCACGATGTGCCACTGGCGAACACCGAAGCGATCCAAGTCCTCGGCGCCGGTGCCGACGGTGTACAGCACGGAAACCCATTGCTCGCTGGAGTAGGTCATCAGGGCGCAGTAGCCAAGGCAGATGAGCAGCGCGAGGATGGCCATCAAACGTTGATTGGCGGGGCTGAATTGGCGGACCAGCAGGTCGACACCGATGTGCGCGCCGATGCGCACGCCCCAGGCCAGGCCGACGAAGATCAGCCAGCCGAACATGGCCTTGGTGAGGGCCACGCTCCACGTCATTTCCTGGGCGACATAGAGGATGCTGTCGCCGATGCTGAACATCGCATCGTTGGCGAACGGCAGCGAATCACCCAGGGAATAGAAAACACCGTAGAGGTTGTTGAAAACCACGTACGAGAAGGTCACCAGGGTCATGCCTGCAAGCAGGAACGCCACCAGTATTTCCTCGAGTTGGTTCCAGACACGAGCGACAGCGTGCATGGGTTTTCTCCGTCAATAAAGCGGTCGCGAAGCGACGAATAGGACAGCAGCACACCGCGCGACAACCTCAATGAAGTTATCGGTCGGATCTCTGTCGGTGAAGCGGGCGGCGATCCCGCTCAGGAATCGCCGCCGGAGGTCAGCCTTAGTTGGCTTTGTTGGAAGCTTCTGCAGCTTTGATCAGATCAGCACCGATCTCGCCTTCGAACTTCTTCCACACTGGGCGCATGGCTTCGCGCCACTCTTCACGCTGCTCAGGAGTCAGGGTGACGATTTCAGTGGTGCCTGCATCGAGGATGCGCTGCTTGTCTTTCTGGTTCAGCTCGCCTGCCTGCTTGTTCACCTCGACGGTGACCTCAGCCAGGATAGCGGTCAGTTCGGTGCGGATGTCTTCCGGCAGGCCGTCCCAGAACTTGGTGTTGGTGATCACCATGTAGTCCAGCACGCCGTGGTCGGACTCGGTGATGAACTTCTGCACTTCGTGCATCTTCTGGCTGTAGATGTTCGAGTAGGGGTTCTCGGCACCGTTGACCACACCGGTCTGCAGGCCTTGGTACACCTCGGCGAAGCTCATCTTACGCGGCGCAGCGCGCAGGGCCTTGAACTGCTCGTCCAGTACGGCAGAAGCCTGTACGCGGAATTTCAAACCGCGAGCGTCTTTGGGCTCGACCAGTTTCTTGTTGGCTGACAGCTGCTTCATGCCGTTGTGCCAGTAGCCCAGGCCGGTGATGCCTTTGCTTTCCATGCTGGTCAGCAGGGATTTGCCTTCAGGGCTTTGCTGGAAGCGGTCGACGGCGTTGATGTCGTTGAACAGGAACGGCAGGTCGAAAATCTGGATCTGCTTGGTGTAGTGCTCGAACTTGGCCAGAGACGGGGCAATGATCTGCACGTCGCCCAGCAACAGTGCTTCCATTTCCTTGCCGTCGCCAAACAGCGAGGAGTTCGGGTAGACCTGCACGGTCACCTTGCCGGCCATGCGCTCTTCAACGAGCTTCTTGAACAGCATGGCACCCTGGCCTTTCGGCGTGTGCTCGGCAACTACGTGAGAGAACTTGATGCTGATCGGGTCGGCAGCCTGGGCCAGGCCGGCGATGCTCAGCGACAGGGCACAGACCAGTGCCTTGGCAGTGAATTTGAACATGCGATGCTTCCTCTTGTTGTTGGATATCGTGCGAGGCGCCGAGGCGCTAAAACGAGCGAACAAGAGCAAGTCGAGGATTGCCGCTTTTTTTGCGGCGTATCGGTTGGCAGCGATTAGCCTGGACTTGTACTTGTTTTTCGCTGGTTTGAACAATAGCAAGCGCTGTGCCAGCACGCGACCCGAATGCGCAGAGCTGCTATGCGCCTCTCGCAAAGCCTCACCAATCAAGGATTGTTCCAATTACGCTTTTTTCATCCGCTAGACGGGTGGCGGCCTCGGGGGATGCGTATGGCGCAGTGCTCGGCAGTATCGGCAGAAATCCGCTTATTTATTCCGCATCCTCTGGCGAACTTCCGCCGGAGTCCGAGAAATTCAAGCCGTGCTTGCGCAGTTTGTCGTGCAGTGTCTTGCGGGGCAGGCCCAGAGCTTCCGCCAGGCTGCGCAGGGAATTGTGGGAGCGTGCCAGTTCCGCGGCGATCAGAGCGCGCTCGAACGCTTCGACCTGCTCGCTCAGGCTGCCAATCAGTGGTGCATGGTGCAGCTGATTGTCGAGCATCAACTCAAGCCCAAGCTCCAGGCCGAGCGCGAAGCGTTCCCCCGCGTTCTGTAGTTCGCGTACGTTACCGGGCCAGGGATGGCGCAGCAGCATGGCGCGCTGACCGGGCTGCAACTCGCGCTCAGGCAGGCCATGGCGTGCGCTCGCGGTATTGGCGAAGTGCTGGAACAACAGGAGAATGTCTTCACCGCGTTCACGCAGCGGTGGAATGCGCAGCGGCGCGACGTTCAGCCGGTAGTACAGGTCCGCCCGGAAGCGGCCCTGGTCAGCGGCGGCCCGCAAGTCTTCCTTGGTGGCAGCGATTACCCGGATATCCAGCGGGATCAACTGATTGCCGCCAAGGCGCTCGACTACACGCTCCTGCAGCAGGCGCAATAGTTTGACCTGCACATCCAGGCTCATGCTCTCGATCTCATCGAGAAATAGCGTGCCGCCGTTGGCGAATTCGAACTTGCCGATGCGCCGTTTCTGCGCGCCGGTGAAGGCGCCGGGCTCGTGGCCGAACAGCTCGCTTTCCACCACCGATTCGGCCAATGCGCCGGCGTTGATGGCCACAAACGGCCCGTCACGGCGGTTCGACAGGTCGTGCAGGGCGCGAGCAACCACCTCCTTGCCGGCGCCGGTTTCGCCAAGGATCAGTACATCGGTGCTGATGCTCGCCAGAGAACCGATCTGCTCGCGCAGGCGCTGGATAGCGGCCGAGTGGCCAACCAGGCGGCCTGCAAGCTGCTGGCGGTCGGCAAGGGCCAGGCGCAGGCTGCGGTTGTCCAGTACCAGGCGGCGCAAGGCCAGGGCCCTGCGCACGCTTTCCAGCAGGTCTTCGCTGGCGAAGGGTTTTTCCAGGAAGTCATAAGCACCGGCGCGCATCGCCTGCACGGCCAGGGGCACATCGCCGTGGCCGGTGATCAGCAATACCGGCAGTTCGGGGTCCTGCTCGTGCAGTTGCTGCAGCAATTGCAGACCGTCGACACCGGGCATGCGGATATCGCTGACCACCACGCCCGGCCAGTCACGATCGATGCGCTCGGCGAGCCCTTTGGCATCGGCCAGCGTGGCGACCTTGAGACCTGCAAGGTCGAGGGTCTGGCTGAGGGCCTGGCGCAGGTGGGGATCATCGTCGATCAGCAGGACCTGGGTGCGGGCGTCGATGGTGCTCATACGGCGAAGTCCTCGGGCGGCTGGATGTTCACGCCATTTTCAGCTGTGTGCAGGCGCAGGATCAGGTGGGCGCCGCCATTGGGGTGGTTGCTGAACAGCAATTCGCCGCCCAGGGCGCGCATCAGGGTATCGCAGATTGCCAGGCCGAGGCCGAGGCCCTGGGCGCTGGTTTTGGTGGTGAAGAAGGGTTCGCGAGCATGCGCCAGCGCCGTTTCGGAGAAGCCCGGGCCGTTGTCACGCAGGTGCAGTTCGACCAGGTTGTCGTGCACTTCAGTGCTGATCCAGATACGTCGCGGTTGCGCCCGTTCGCCAAGGGCGTCGAGGGCGTTGGCCAACAGGTTGCTGAGCACTTGGCGCAGGCGCGTCTCGCCGGCCTGTACCCACAGCGTGGCGTCGGGCAGGTCGCGGATCAACTCCACGTCCATGGCCCGACGGCGTTTGGCCAGCAGCGCCAGGGCATCGTCGATGGCCGGCTGCAGGGCGACGCTTTCCGGCGCATGCCGGTCGCGGCGGGCAAAGGCGCGCAGGTGGGCGATGATCGAGGCCATGCGTTCGGTGAGCTGGCTGATCAGCTTGAGGTTGCCACGGGCGTCTTCGGTGCGTTCGTGGTCGAGCAGTACGCCGGCGTTCTCGGCGTAGCTGCGGATGGCCGCCAGCGGCTGGTTGAGTTCGTGGCTGATGCTGGCGCTCATGGTGCCCAGGGCCGTCAGTTTGCTCGCCTGCACCAGTTCGTCCTGGGCTTGCACCAGCTCCTGCTGGGCTTGCTCACGTTCCAATACTTCCTGCTTGAGGCGGCTGTTGAGGCGCTCAAGGTCCTGGGTGCGCTCCTGCACGCGCTGCTCCAACTCCTGGCGGGCGCGGGTACTGAGGGCGATGCGGTCGAGGTAATGGCGACGGCGCTGCATCATCAGTCCGAGCAGCAGGATCAGCACCAGCAGCGCACCGCCGCCGATCGCCACCACAGTGCGCACCGAGCGGTCGAGCACTACGCGCGGGGCGAGAATGCTGACGCTCCAGCCGGTCTCGTCGAGCACCCGGCTTTGTGTCAGCCAGACCTCGGGGTCCAGCTGCAGGGGCGGCGGTGATTGCGTCGGGTAAGGCTGAATGGCGGCGATGGAGGCGCGCTCTGCCTTGTCCAGTGGGCGGCTGGCGTGAAACCGCCAGTCGGGGCGCGAGGTCAGGATCACCACGCCATTGCCGTCAGTCACCAGCAACTGCTCCGGTGTATTGCCCCACAGGCTTTCGGTGTGGTCGAGATCGACCTTGATGACCATCACACCGATCTTCTGGTTGCCATCATAAACGGCGGAGGCAAAGTAATAGCCGCGCTTGCCGGAGGTGGTGCCGAGGCCGAAGAAGCGTCCCAGGCGGCCTGCCAGCGCTTCCTGAAAGTACGGCCGGAAGGCGAAGTTGCCGCGCACGAAGGTGTCTTGCTGATCCCAGTTGGAGGCCGCCAGGGTCTCGCCGGCGGGGTTCATCAGGTAGATCACGTCGGCGCCGGTCTGCTGGCGTACGCGCTTGAGCAGTTGGTTGGCGGCAGCCTGAGCGTCTGCATCGCCCGGCGTCGTCAATACCGTGCGCAGGCCCGGCAGATCGCCGAGAATCGGCGGCAGCACTTCATAGCGGCGCAGGGTGCCCAGCAGGTTGGCGACATACAGGTCGAGGGTCTGCCGGTTCTGCTCGGTCAGCTCGGCACGGTAGTAGCGTTCGGCAAGGTGCTGCAGCGGCCACAGCAGTGGTGCGAGCAGCAGCGCCAGGATGGCCAGGCTGCGCCAGCGGGGGCGTTTGGGCATGGTGGTGGGAATCGTGTTCATCAAGTAGGCGCCGTGAAGACCCGGGCATTATGAGCGCAGAAGCGTTCAGCCTGGTAGCTCGGGTCAAAAGTGGCGAAACCCAGGAACGCCCCTGGGTATTGCCGCGCTCAACCCAGGCTACGGGGTGGCGTTAGCGCGGGTTGCTGAGGCATTCCAGCAGGCCATCCTGCCAATCCGGCAGGCGCACGCCCCAGTCACGCTCCAGGCGGCTGCAGTCCAGTCTTGAATTGAGCGGGCGTTGGGCGGGTGTCGGGTACTCGCGGGTGGCAATCGGCGTGAGGCGCGCCGCGGGTTTGCCTTGCGTCAGCAGCTGCGCGGCGATGGCCTCGGCGAAGCCGAACCAGGAGGTCTCGCCTTGGGCGGTGAAATGGTAGAGCCCCCAGGCGCCAGGCTGACCACCTTGCCAGCGCTGGACCAGTTGTTCGGTGGCGGCGGCGATGCTGCCCGCCCAGGTCGGCGCGCCGATCTGGTCGGCGACCACGCTCAGTTGCTCGCGCTCTTGCAGCAAGCGCTGCATGGTCAGCAGGAAGTTACGCCCGTACCGCGAATACACCCAGCTGGTGCGCAGGATCAGATGTTTGCCGTCGACCGCCGCGATGGCTTGTTCGCCGGCCAGCTTGCTGCTGCCGTAGACACCCAATGGATTGGGCAGGTCATCCTCGTCGTAGGCGCCGAGCTTGCTGCCATCGAACACATAGTCAGTGGAGTAGTGAATCAGCGGCACGTCGAGCCTGGCTGCCTCTTCGGCGAGGACGCCGGGGGCGATGGCGTTGATGGCGAAGGCGGCTTCCGGCTCGCTTTCGGCGGTGTCGACCGCCGTGTGCGCGGCGGCATTGATGATCAACTCCGGGCGCAGATGGCGTACGGCTTCACGAAGGCGCCCGGTATCGGCGAGGTCGACTTGCTCGCGGCCCAGCACGATGAGCTCGTGCTCCTTACTAAGTAGCAATTGCAGCTCGCGGCTGACCTGGCCGTGCTGGCCGAGCAAAAGAATTTTCATGAGAACAGCTCGGCCTCGTCGAATGCCAGACCTTGCTGATCCTTCGCCGATAGCTTGGGCTCACCCTGCAACTGCCAGTCGATGGCCAGTTTGGGATCATCCCAGCGGATGCAGCGCTCAAAAGCGGGCGCGTAGTAATCGGTGGTCTTGTAGAGGAATTCGGCGAACTCGCTGAGCACCAGAAAGCCATGGGCGAAACCCTCCGGCACCCACATCTGCCGCTTGTTGTCGGCAGAAAGATGGGCACCAACCCACTGGCCAAAGGTTGGCGACTGACGGCGCAGGTCCACGGCAACGTCATATACCTCGCCCGCAGTAACGCGCACCAGCTTGCCCTGAGCCTGTTGCACCTGATAGTGCAGGCCGCGCAGCACGCCGCGCTGCGAGCGGGAGTGGTTGTCCTGCACAAAATTTGGATTCAGACCGGTCGCTTCCGTGAAAGCCTTGGCATTGAAGCTTTCAAAAAAGAAGCCGCGGTCATCCCCGAATACCCTGGGCTGCAGAATGAGTACATCGGCAATAGCGGTTTGAATAACTTGCATCAGTTGTCCTCAGCCAGGCTGAACAGGTACTGGCCGTAACCGGTCTTGCCGAAGGCCTTGGCCTGGGCCAGCAACCGGTCACGGTCGATCCAGCCCTGCCCGTAGGCGATTTCCTCCAGGCAGGCGACTTTCAGACCCTGGCGATGCTCGATGGTTTGCACGTACTGCGAGGCTTCCAGCAGGCTGTCGTGCGTGCCGGTGTCGAGCCAGGCGAAACCGCGGCCGAAACGCTCGACACGCAGGTCGCCGCGCTGCAGGTAGGCGTTGTTGATGTCGGTGATCTCCAGCTCGCCGCGCGGCGATGGTTTGACCGCCTTGGCGATCTCGATCACGTCGTTGTCGTAGAAATACAGCCCGGTCACTGCGTATTGCGAGCGCGGCTGGGCAGGCTTTTCTTCGATGGAAATGGCCTGGCCCTGAGCATCGAACTCGACCACGCCGAATCGCTCCGGGTCGCGTACCCAGTAACCGAACACCGTAGCGCCTTTGTCCGCGCTCGCAGCACGCAGCAGTTTTTCGGTGAAGTGCTGCCCGTGGAAGATGTTGTCGCCGAGGATCAGGCACACCGGATCAATGCCGATGAACTGCTCGCCAATGATGAAGGCGCGCGCCAGGCCATCCGGCTCGGGCTGTTCGGCGTAGCTCAACTGCAGGCCGAACTGGCTGCCGTCGCCGAGCATCTTCTGGAACTGCGGCAGGTCATGGGGCGTGGAGATGATCAGAATCTCGCGGATGCCGGCCAGCATCAGCACCGACAGCGGGTAGTAGATCATCGGCTTGTCGTAGATCGGCAGCAGCTGCTTGGAGACGCCCAAGGTAATCGGGTGCAGACGGGTGCCGGAGCCGCCGGCGAGGATGATGCCTTTCACTGTTGTTGCTCCTTGGGGGCGCCGAGCCGCTCACGCTGATAACTGCCGTCCTGTACGCGGCGGCACCAGTCGAGGTTGTCCAGGTACCAGCGCACGGTCTTGCGCAGGCCGCTGGGAAAGGTTTCCGCTGGCGTCCAGCCGAGCTCGCGCTCGATCTTGCTGGCGTCGATGGCGTAGCGCAGGTCATGGCCGGGGCGGTCGGTGACGAAGGTGATCTGCTCGCGGTAGCTGCCCGCAGCACGCGGTTGCAGCTCGTCGAGCAGGTCGCAGATGGCATGCACCACGTCGAGGTTCTTCTGCTCGTTGTGGCCACCGATGTTGTAGGTCTCACCAACCGTGCCGCGACTCACCACTTGCAGCAGGGCGCGGGCGTGGTCCTCGACGAACAGCCAGTCGCGCACCTGCTGACCGTTGCCATACACCGGCAGCGGCTTGTCATCCAGCGCATTGAGGATGACCAGCGGGATCAGCTTCTCGGGGAAGTGGTACGGGCCGTAGTTGTTCGAGCAGTTGGTCAGCAGCACCGGCAGGCCGTAGGTGCGCTGCCAGGCGCGTACCAGATGATCCGAGGCGGCCTTGCTGGCCGAATAGGGCGAGCTGGGTGCGTAGGGCGTCTGCTCGGTGAACAGGTCGTCGACGCCGTGCAGGTCGCCGTACACCTCGTCGGTGGAGATGTGGTGGAAGCGAAACGCCTGACGCCGCGGCTCGTCGAGGCCCAGCCAGTAGGCACGAGTGGCTTCGAGCAGGGCATAGGTGCCGACGATATTGGTCTGAATAAATGCTGCGGGGCCGTCGATGGAGCGGTCGACGTGCGACTCGGCAGCCAGGTGCATGATGGCGTCCGGCTGAAACGCCTGCAGCGCCTCGGTCACTGCCGCCTGATCACCGATGTCCGCCTGCAGGAAGCTGTAGCGCGGGTTGCCGGCTACCTGCTGCAAGGACTCAAGGTTGCCGGCGTAGGTCAGTTTGTCGAGGTTGAGCACCTCATGATCGGTATCGGTGATCAGGTGACGAATCAGCGCGGAGCCGATGAAGCCCGCGCCGCCGGTGACGAGAATGCGCATGTGAAGAGTGCCCGACGGTAAAAGTGTGAAGTATGCCTGCCCGGTCTGTTTTAGGTACAGCGCTCGAGCCTCGACTACCGTGACGCCGGGCGGATCGTGCGCTGCTTGTGGTTAAGCCGGCGAATTACAGCTGCGCGCTGGAGAAGGTGTCGCACGCATTGACCTTGCCGCCTTCGAAGCCGGTGGTGAACCAGCGCACGCGTTGCTCCGAGGTACCGTGAGTGAACGAGTCCGGCACCACCCGGCCGCGCGACTGTTGTTGCAGACGGTCATCGCCAATGGCATTGGCAGCGTTCAGCGCCTCCTCCAGATCGCCGGGCTCGAGCCAGTCCAGGCGCCGCTGCGCGTGGTGTGCCCAGATACCTGCCAGGCAGTCGGCTTGCAGCTCCTGGCGTACCAGCAGACCGTCGGCGCCCTCCAGGTTCTCGCCGCGCTGGCGTGCTGCGTTGACCTTGGCAGAGACGCCGAGCAGGGTTTGTACGTGGTGGCCGACCTCGTGCGCGATCACATAGGCCTGGGCGAAGTCGCCCGCCGCACCGTAGCGCTGCTCCAGGTCGCGGAAGAAGCTCAGGTCCAGGTAGACCTGCTTGTCGCCCGGACAATAGAACGGGCCGACTGCCGAGCTGGCGAAGCCGCAGGCCGAATTCACGCCGCCATCGAACAGCACCAGGGTTGGGTCCTGGTACTGGCGATCAGCGGATTGGAATATTTCGCGCCAGGTATCCTCGGTATCGCCGAGCACGGCTCTTACGAATTGCGATTGTTCGTCATTCTCCGCCGGTTGCTCCGTCTGGCTCGTTGGGTAGCCGCCAGATTGTCCGGCCAGCTGGCCAAGAATCTGCATCGGGTCCTGTCCCATCAGCAGGCCGACCACCACGACAATGGCGATGCCGCCAAGGCCCAGGCCTCGCCCACCACCAAACCGCGAGCCTCCGCCGCCGCGCGCATCCACTACGTTGTCACTGCGTCGTGCTCGTTTCCAGCGCATGGCGATGTCCTTTCAATGGGCGATTCAATTGCCCGGGTAGCTACTGACCACGCTTTCGCCGCCTTGTGCGTCCAAACCGATAACCTGATAGGCGTCGCGAATATTGCCGCGCTCCATGCCGGGCGAGCCGGTGGGCATGCCGGGAGCAGCGATACCGAGCAGATCCGGGCGTTGGCGCAGCTTCAAGATGTCTGCCGCCGGCACATGGCCTTCGACGAATTTGCCATCAATCACGCCCGTGTGACACGACCCCAGGTGCTCGGGAACCCCGAGGCGCTCCTTGACCGCGTGCATGTCGGTCTCGACATGATCATTGACCTGAAAACCGTTGGCCTGCAGGTGGCTGATCCAGCCCGTGCAGCAGCCGCAGTTGGCATCGCGGTGCACGTCGATGGTGAGTGGCTCGGCGGCCTGGGCGATACCGGCGAACAAACCGGCGAGCAAAAGCAGTGGGCGCATGCAGAAATCCTCGCTGAATGTCGAGCGAGCATAGCGCTGCGCGAGTTGATTTGCTTGAGCCTTGTCAGGCCGATCCGCGGGATTTGGCGAACCGCTCCAGGGGGCATCTCATCGCCATGGCTGCCAGCTCATCGGAGGCTGCAGAATAGAGCCACGGTGCATCGGCAAAAGTGGCATATGCTGACTGTTCATCGCCGCCCGAGGAGCCTGTTCATGTTGATTGCCCGTGTATTTCTCGCTGCTCAGATCCTTGTGCTTGCCGGGTTTGGCGTCGCCTACTTCCTGCGACCACAAGAAATGGGCGCGGTCAGCGGCATGCTGCTGATGGAGGCCGCAGCGGTCACCGATGTGCGCGCTTATTACGGCGCCCTGCAGATCGGTATGGCGGTATTTCTTGGTCTGGGCCTGTGGTTGCGTGATCTGACTCGCCCAGTGCTGCTACTGCTATTGGTGCTATACGCCAGTCTGGCGCTCGGGCGTATCGTTGGGCTGTGGCTCGATGGCGGGGCGCAGCAGACCTTCAACCTCTGGGCCGCGCTGTTCGAGATTGTCTCCGCTGGGGTTGCAGGCTGGCTTCTGCAGCGCCTGCGCGGGCGCGGTGAACCGCAGCGATACGCGACGGATGAGTGACCTCTGTATCCGCGCGGCCGGCCCGGACGATGCCGAGGCGATCAGCCGGGTGGTTATCCAGGCGCTACGCCATAGCAATGCGCAGGACTATCCGGCAACGGTGATCGAGCGGGTTGCGGGCAACTTTAGCGCTGCTGCGGTGACCCGGCTGCTTGTCGTGCGTCAGGTGCTGGTGGCTGAGCGAGAGGGTGCCATCGTCGGCACGGCCAGTCTGGATGGCGAGGTGGTCAGAACGGTGTTCGTCACCCCGGCTGTGCAAGGCTGCGGAGTGGGGCGGGCGCTGATGAGCGCCATCGAACTTATGGCAAAGCAGGCCGGCGTGCAGCGGCTTGCCGTACCGTCTTCACTGACCGCTCGGGCCTTCTATGCACTGCTGGGCTACAGCCTGGTTCGTGAAGTTGTCGATAACGACGAGATTACCCTGGTGATGATGCGCGACCTGTGAGGCATGCACTTTTCTGCGGGCAATAAAAAACCCGCCGAAGCGGGCTTTTACTGACCAATGCCAACGTCCTGTCGGCTTGCCATCCTGGCTATGGTCACGTCATCCATGACCCTGAGCACGTCCTGTGCTGCAGGAATGTGGCTAGATTACGGCGTTAGCGCGGTCGAGACGAGAGCGATACAGCGCTTTGCCGTGTAAGCCTTTCGCTATAGCGATGCGTGTTCCCCGGCAGCCCAAGTGCAGGGATCACGCCGCTCAACAAGCTTTAACAACCTTTAACAACACCCTATGCCGATCCATCCCTAGGCTTCGAGTCGTTGCAGGAAAGCCCGCTCGGCGAGGTGGTTTTCCTGCAGCCGGCTACCGCCGTTTGGTGGTGTCGCAACTACCCCCTTGATTCCTTTTGGAGATATCCCATGGCTGACGTCCCACCAGTAAGCAGCGGCGGCGCAGACGCTGCGATCGACAAGATGTCCGCAGTGTTCGATATGGCGATCGAGAAATCCGCCAAGATCACTGAAATCACCACGGCCAAGAAAGCCGAGCTCGACGCGACCAAACAGCGTCCGCAGAACTGACCCGGGCTGCAGGCGGCGCCTGGCGTCGCCTGCAACCTGCGTCTGCGCCGTTATCGGCACCTTTTCCGTCGAGCACATGGCGTGGTCGTTCTGGCCATGCGTGTTGCTCGACAAGGCGATTCCTGAACCTAGGCGTGAGCCGCGAATCCGGTGAGTCAAATGACTGCGATGGCCTCTAGTTCCGCCCTGCCGAACAGCAGTGACCTTCCCCGTCTGGATGTGACCGCTGGCGTTCACCGAGGCGTTTCTCTGCCGCTGGACGAGGCGGTTTACAGCATTGGCAGTGGCGCCGCAGCCAATCTGATGCTGCGCGACGCCGGGGTTGAGGAGCGTCATCTGACCCTGCGTTTCAGTGCTCGCCATGTAGGCATCGAAGCCAGCGGCGGCGATGTTCATGTTATCCACGCTGGCCGTGAGACGACCATCACGCGCGGCCACGGCTACCGCGCTCGGTTGCCTGTGGATATCCGCATTGGCGAGGCTACCCTGCGTCTGGGTATGCCGCAGCGCGGTGGTCCGGCTGCGAACCCCGTGTGGTACGGCAAAGCACAGTGGGCCATCGCCGCCCTGTTCATGTTCATCTGCGCCGGCGCCTTGGCGATGCTGCGCGATGGGCCGATTTATGACCCTGCGCCTGAGTCCCTGCAGCGCCTCAGCATCACTGAAGAACGGGCCGCGCCCGTGCCCGAGGCCGCCTCGTTGCAGTTGGCCCGGGCTGATCTGGCCAACCAGGCCAAGGCGGCCGGGCTGAACAATCTCAAGCTCGATGCCGGTGCCGGCCAACTGCGCGTCAGCGGCACTGTGGAGCATGGTCAGGAGCAGGATTGGCTGGCGTTGCAGCACTATTTCGATGGCCGCTATGGCCGTCAGTACGTCCTGCGGGGTGATGTCAGCGTACGCGAGAGCGCCGCGCGCCCGCGGGTCAACTTCCAGGCCGTGTGGTTCGGCGACAATCCCTATGTGATCAACGCCTCGGGCGCGCGCTTGTATCCCGGTGCGCCGCTGGAAGGTGGCTGGAAGCTCGAGCGCATCGAAGATGGCGAGGTGGTACTGGCGCTCGGTGATGAACGCTTCGCCCTCACGCTTGGGCCTTCGCCAGCGCCTGAGGGGTAGCATGAAGATCGATTCACGCGCTCCGCTGGCGCCTGCCGATTCAGCTTCGTCGGTCCGTAATCGGCCGGACGAGCTGGTACCTGTATCGACAAAACCTCCATCTGCTCCTCGTGAAGCCAGCCTGCCACGCACGCCGCCACAGCCGTCGGTACAGGCTGATCTGCAGGCGCTGGAGCTGGCTGCTGGCGTGGAGCCCGGGCTGTTCGCCGGCTCGCGGCCTGCGGAAATTCTTGAGGACATTCTCGAACGCATCTTGCCGACGCTGCCGCTCGACGGCGAAACCAGAACGCTGGCCATGGCCCTTGTGCGTGAAGAGCTCGACACCCGTCAGGCTCTGGATCGGCAGCGGCTTGAAACCGAGACGGGGGAATGATGCAGCGCGACGATCACGATGCCGCCAAGCTGTTGCAAGGCCTGGGCGACCTCTATCTGCGGGTTGGCCAGGGTCAGCGTGCGCTGGTGCTGTTGTTGCTGGCCGTGCAGTTGAACCCGGACGACACAGTGCTGCTGGCGCGGTTGGCCGCTGCGTTTACCGCTATTGGCGATGGTGAGCGGGCGCTGCGCACGCTGGACCGCTTGCATGCGCTGCAAGGCGAGTCGGCGGCCTGGCTGCTGCTGCGCAGTCGTGCCCTGTGGTGCGCCGGCCAGCAGCCGGAGGCACGCGCCAGTTTTGCCCGCTACCGGCAGATGCGTCAGGGGCGTGACGCATGATGGCGCGTCTCAGCGCCCTGGCGGGTGTTGCCGCGCAACGCACCGAAGTGGTGGTCATCGCATTCATGATGATGGCCGTGGTGATGATGATCATCCCGCTGCCGACCTACCTGGTCGACACCCTGATCGGCGTCAGCATCTCGCTGAGCATCCTGGTGCTGGTGGTGGCCTTCTATATCCGCAAGCCTCTCGAGCTGTCCGCCCTACCGGCGCTGATTCTGCTCAGCACGCTGTTCCGTCTGGCCCTGTCGATCAGCACCACACGGCTGATCCTGCTGCATGGCGATGCCGGCGCGATCATCGACGCTTTCGGTAAATTCGTCATTGCCGGCGAAGTGGTGGTCGGCTTGGTGATCTTCCTGATCATCACCGTGGCGCAATTCGTGGTGATCACCAAGGGCGCCGAGCGGGTTGCCGAAGTGGCGGCGCGCTTCAGCCTGGATGCCATGCCGGGCAAGCAGATGAGCATCGACAACGACCTGCGCAACGGCGATATCGACTCCAACGAAGCCCGCCGGCGGCGTTCCGATCTGCAGCGCGAGAGCCAGCTGTTCGGCGCCATGGACGGGTCGATGAAGTTCGTCAAAGGCGACGCCATTGCCGGTTTGATCATCCTCTTCGTCAACCTCATCGGCGGCTTGCTGATCGGCATGCTGTCGCGTGATATGTCCTTTGCCGAAGCTGGCCGTACTTACTCGCTGCTTACCGTGGGTGACGGCCTGATCGCGCAGATTCCAGCACTGCTGATTGCCGTAGCGGCCGGCACCGTGGTCACCCGGGTCAACAACGAGTCTGAAGAGAGCGACCTCGGCACCGAGATCATCCGCCAGATGGGCAACAGCCAGCGCGCGCTGACCATCACCGCGCTGATTCTGGTCGCCGTGGCGTTTATCCCCGGCTTTCCGGCCGCCGTGTTCCTCGGCCTGGCGGCGTTGCTGGGAGGCTGCGCCTGGTTGCTCAGGCGCAGCCAGCGCCGCGAGCAGGAAGCCGCGGCCTTGGTGCCGGAAGTGGCCGAGGAGCACGCCGCGCAAGAGCCCGACAACCAGGAGGAGGCGGCACCTGCGGCGGCGGATTCTCGGGTGCTGCTGTCCATCGGCCCTGGGTTGGCGGAAGCGGTGCCCCTGCAGCCGTTCAAGCAGCGTCTCGAGGTGCTTTGTCACGATCTGCACACCGAGTTGGGTATCGAGTTTCCGCAGCCCTCGGTGGCGGTCGACATGGCGGCCCCGACCGGCAGCTACCGTGTCGAGCTGGAGGGTGTGCCGGTGGATCAGGGCGAGTTGAATCCCGCTCAGTTGCTGCTGCAGGACGACCCCGTGCATCTGCAACTGCTCGATATCCAGGGCGAGGAACGCCTGTCGCCGTTGAGCAACCGGCCGGGGCTGTGGATCGCTGGCGAGCACCAGGCCGACTTGAGCGATGCAGGCATTGGCTACCTGCGCCCCGATGAAATTCTGCGCGACGTGATGGCACGGACCCTGCGCCGTTACGCCGGTGATTTTCTCGGCATTCAGGAAACCCGCCAGTTGCTCGCGCACCTGGAAGAGAGCCACGGCGAGCTGGTCAAGGAAGCCCTGCGTGCCGTGCCCCTGCAGCGCATCGCCGATGCCCTGCGACGCTTGGTATCGGAAGGCGTATCGATCCGTAATCGCCGCGCGCTGCTCGAGGCGATGGTCGAGTGGGGCGGCCGCGAAGGTGATGTCGGGCGCTTCGCCGATCACTTGCGCACCGCGCTGGCCCGGCAGATCAGCCATCAGCATGCCGATGAAAAACGCGTGATCGCCGCCTTCGTGCTGGGTTCGGCCCTTGAAGCCCAACTGCTTGAGGCGGCGCGCCAGCAAGACACTGGCCGCGGCGAAATCCGTGCCCGTGAAGCCACCCGCGGCTTGCTCAAGGCGCTGCGCCAGCAATGCGCGCAACTGCCCGAACAGGTCAAACCGACCCTCGTGGTGCACCCGGAGCTGCGTCGCCGGATCCTGCGCCTGTGTATTCGTGACGAACTGGAGATGGCCGTATTGTCTTTTACTGAACTGGCCCCTGAATACAGCCTGCAGGCGATCAAGGTGATTGGTACGCCCGCCACCGCGCGAGCAGAAAGAAACCAGCCTGCATCCGCACTGGCGAGTGCGACATGATGCGCGCCGTGTTGTTGGTGATCTGTTGCGTGCCGCTGCTGGCCATGGCGCAGGTGCCGCGAGAAGGCAGCATCGATCTGGCAACCGGCGAAGGGCGCATCATGCGTTTCGCCGAGCCGGTGGATGCGGTGATGGTCGCCGAGCCGGGTGTCGCCGATCTGCAGGTGGTCTCGCCAGGGGTCATCTACCTGTTCGGCAAGCGTGCCGGGCACACCACACTGGTGGCGCTGGGCAGCGACGAGCGCGAGATCGCTTCGCTGCAGATCAATGTCGGCAGCAATGGCCGCCCGATCAGCAGCGCACTGCGCAGCGGCCATCCGCAGAGCGGCGTTGAAGTGAAGGGCGTGGGCAACCGTCTGGCGGCCCGCGGTCAGGTCAGCAGCGTCGGCGAGGCGCTGGACCTCAACGCCATGCTCGACCCGACCGGGCAAGACTGGCAGGGCGCGGTGAACACCGCGACTTATCCGGGTTCGGCGCAGGTAAACATCCGCGTGCGCTTTGCCGAAGTATCCCGGGAGGAGCTGCTGCGTTATGGCGTGAGCTGGAATGCGCTGTTCAACAACGGCACGTTCTCGTTCGGGTTGCTCACAGGCGGCAACCTGGCGGCGGAAGCTGCTGCCGGTGCTTCCAATCTGATCGGCGTGGGCCTGGACAGTGGCAACTTCAATATCGACACCGTGCTCGAAGCGCTGCAGAGCAACGGCGTGCTGGAAATTCTCGCCGAGCCCAACATCACCGCCATGACCGGGGAGACAGCGAGCTTTCTGGCGGGCGGCGAAGTGCCGGTGCCGGTGCCGGTGAACAGCGACCTGGTCGGCATCGAATACAAATCCTACGGTGTGTCGCTGCTGTTCAGCCCGACGGTGCTGCCGGGCGACCGCATCGGCCTGCAGGTGCGCCCGGAAGTCAGCAGCCTGATGGGCGGCAGCACCCTGGAAGTGTCCGGGTTCCGCGTGCCGTCGTTCCGCGTACGGCGTGCCGATACCCGTGTCGAGGTGGGCAGCGGCCAGACCTTCGCCATCGCCGGGCTGTTCCAGCGCGAAAACTCCCAGGATCTGGAAAAGGTGCCGCTGCTCGGCGACATGCCGATACTCGGCAACCTGTTCCGCTCCAAGCGCTTCCAGCAGAACGAAACCGAGCTGGTGATTCTGATCACGCCGTATCTGGTCGAGCCGATGCAGACCCAGGCGATGCTCACCCCGCTGGATCGCGCCAATGGCATGCATGCGCAGGCGCCAACGCGCAGCAGTGCGTTCGGGTTCTATCTGCAATGAACGGGAGTGCTGCCGTGATTCGTTTAAGTCTGTCTGGCGCCTGTCTTCTGCTCGCCGCGTGCCAGACCGAATTGACAGCGCCGGCTTACGAGACCGGCTTCGAACGGGTGGTCGATGCCGAAGGCCGCAGCCTGCTGATTCCCAAGGCGTGCCGACGTTACGATGGCGACGGCCAGCTGATACCGGAAGAAGACGTGCTGGCGCTGCCACTTGGCTGTGCGAATAACGCCAACCTGCTGCGCATGGTTGAGCGTCGTGGTGACGTGCTGCGCGGCCGCGAGACCGGACCGACATTGGCGGCGCCCGTGGGCCGGGCGGCGCAGTCCTATCTGGAAGGCTTCGAGACCGAGGAGAAGCGCCGTCGTCGGCAGGAACAAGCGGCGCAGAACGCTATCTCGGGTGGTGCGCGATGAGCCCTCGGCAGCGTCTATTTGTTGGCGCTCAAACCCAGGGCTCGGGCGCGTTCGGCGGGGTCGGTGATGGCGGCGATACGCTGCGCCTCGGCGATCAGCGACCGACGCTCGGCCGTGCTGGCACCGCCGAGTTGCACGCTGGCCGGTTTACCTTGGGTGCCGGCCAGCACCTGAACCAGCAGCGCGGTGCGCTGGTGGCGCGGTTGTGCGGTAGGCGCACGGTCGACGCCGTCGATTTCCCGCAAGGCCTTGGCGCTATCACCGTTGAGGGCGTAGGCAAGCGCCAGGTTGCTGCGCGCATCCAGGTCCGAGGGCGTCAGTCGGCTGGCTACGGCGAAGGCACGCTGCATGGCGTCGATATTGCCCAGCTGCGCCTCGGCTGCGCCAAGCCGCGAGAAGGCCTGGACGTTGTCCGGCATGAGCTCGGCAGCACTGGCGAGCAACGGCTGGGCGCGCTCTGGATACCCGAGGCGCAGTTGCGCAGTGCCCAGACCCAGCAGGCCGATGGGGTTGTCCGGTTCCAGAGCAACAGCTTTCTGGTAGGCCTGTTCGGCGCCCGGCAGATTGCCGCTGGCCAGGCGAGCCTCGCCAAGCCGCTGCCAGGCCTCGAAACCGGCGCCGGGCTGTTCCGCCGCGCGCTGGTACAGGGTGGCGGCGGTGCCACGGTCACCGCGGGTTTCGACATCGCCCGCCAGTTTCATCAGACGTTGGTAGGCGTCATCGCTCGTTGCTGCCGGGGTATTACTGGGCGCGTTGCTGCTGCAGGCGCCAACCAGGGCGAGACTGGCGAGCAGCAGAATGTGGCGGGAGAAAATCGGCGGCAAAGGCGGTGCTCCTGGGTTGATCCTGCACGTGCTGGGCATTCTATAGAGCCATCTTCGACGGCATCTGTGAAGCGCCTGCGAAATCTTGTGATTGTTGCCGGCCGGCAGTTGTTTCATCGACCTGCCTGCGCCGATAGTGGTTTCGTCAGGCGCGGTCTGGCGCTGTCCCTGCTGTTGCTCGCAGGCAGTGCCGGGCTGGCTCGGGCCGAAGCGACACCGCAGTGGTTCGAGCAGCCCTACGCATACGTGGTGATCAATCAGGATTTGCGCAGTGCGCTGGAGGCCTTTGGTCGCAACCTTGGTTTGCCGATGGCGATTTCAAACCGGGTGAAAGGCCGCGCGCAGAGCAATTTGAAAGCTTCCAGTGCCGGTGAATTTCTCGACGCGCTGTGCAGCAACGGCGGCCTGACCTGGTTTTTCGACGGCAACATGCTGCACGTGAACAGCGAGGAAGAAATCGAGATCCGCCAGTTCGAACCCGGCGGCTTTCAGCTCGACGAGCTGCAGGCCTCGCTGGACGAACTGGGGGTTGCAGGCAAGCACCTGTCCCTGCGCAGCAGTTTTCATGGCGACGGCATGCTGATTTCCGGACCACCGCCCTACATGGCGTTGGTTCAGCAACGCATCGATCAGCTCCAAGGGCCGGTGATGGCCCAGCCTGAAGTGGTTCGCGAACGGGGTGTGCGGGTATTTCGCGGCAGTGCCGGCATTCAGGTGGTCAAGAGTGCGGACGAATAAACGTCAGATGAAAGGAGAGTTCCCATGGCAGTCAGCTCGGTAGATGGCAACACCACGGTAGAGAACACCCCTGAGGCCGAATTCGACCAGGCGCTGGAAAACGCCCAGGCGGACGAGCTCACCAATGACATGGTCACCCAGGCGATCATCCTCGGCGGCCAGTTTATCGTCATGCCGCGCGCCCAGGAGATCCTCAAGGAAGCCACCGCGGACGACGAAGAATAACCACGGGGATCGGCCATGACAGTCAGCGCAGCAGTCGCCACGGCGGCCCCTACGGCCGCCGGCCAGGATGTCGCCCAGGTCTCGCAGAACCTGTTCGAGCACATGGCCAGCCAGGCCAAGGGCATGCCGCAGGGCGCTAGCCCGAACCAGATCGGTGAAAACCTGATGGAACGGCTCAATGGGTTCATCGACCGCTCGCGTGGCTTTTCCGAAGGCGCCGCGGTGGAGCGCACGCCCTACGTCAGCAGCTCGCCGGTGGACAAGGGCGCTGGCGTCGAGCCCGGCAAGGTCAACGAGCAGCAGATTGATCGGCTGGTCGGCTCCCTAAGCCGGGTGTTCGATTACTCCATTGAAACCCAGATGGTGGTGCGCGGCGCTACGCAGATTTCCGGCTCTGCCAACACCCTGCTAAGGGGGCAGTGAATGCGCGGGCATCCTTTTCGGCTGGTCGCGCTGTTGCTGCTGACGCTGCTGCTGCAAGCCTGTGACGGCATGGTGCTGTACAGCAACCTCGGCGAGCGCGAAGCCAACAGCATGGTCGCAGCCTTGCTGCGTGAGGGCATCGCCGCTCAGCGCAACGTGCAGGAGGACGGCCGAATCACCGTCAGCGTGCCGCAGGAGCGCCTCTCCGATGCGGTTGCCTTGCTCGAAGAGGCCGGCTTGCCCCAGCAGCAGTTTTCCAACATGGGCGAGGTGTTCAAGAACAACGGGTTGGTGTCCTCGCCGGTGCAGGAGCGGGCGCAGATGGTTTATGCCCTCAGCGAGGAGCTGTCGCACACCGTGTCGCAGATCGATGGTGTGCTGTCGGCGCGCGTCCATGTCGTGCTACCCGATAACGACCTGCTCAAACGGGTGATTTCGCCTTCGTCTGCATCGGTGCTGATCCGTTACGAGCCGGATACCGACGTCGATCAATTGATTCCGCAGATCAAGACGCTGGTCGCCAACAGCATTTCCGGCCTCAATTATGACGGTGTCTCGGTTACCGCCATCAAGGCGGCGATGCGCAACCTGCGTGACGATGCCCGGCCGCCGCTGAGTTCCTTCCTGGGCATCTGGATGCTCGATGAGAGTGTGCCGCGGGCGCGTACGCTGTTCTTCGGCTTGCTGCTTGTGCTGATCGGTGTTGGCGGGGCGCTTGCCTGGTACCTGTGGCGCGAGCGCCAGGGCCAGAGCACCTACGTGTTGAGGGAGAGCGAATGAGCCAGGCGTTGCGTGATACCTGGCGCGCGCTAGTGGCTCAACCCCTACAGTTCGTTGCCGAGGACTGCCTCGAGGCTGCGCTGCTCGGTGCCGTGCCGCGTGCACAGGCGATCAACCTGGCGAAACAGCCGCGCTTCGCCTCGCGGGTCAGTGGTTTGCTCGTCTCCTACTACGGGCTCGAACCTCTGACCAATGCCGGGCAGGTCGTCGATGAAGACCTGCCCGTCGTGTTGCTGGCTCCGCAACGTTTCGCCCGCCTCGCCCTGGCGTGTGGCGCCTGCCAGCACGCCGCTTCCCTGGCTCGGGAAATTCGCGGCGCGGTGGTGCAATCGCTGCGCGCCCATCTCGGCGACGAGATTTACGACCTCGCCGTAGGCTGGCGCGAACCGGCTGCCGGCACCCAGGTGATTCTCGACGGTGATGCGCTGCTGGCAGCCATCGACCAGGATGGCCAGCGCTGTGTGGATGCCTGGTTGGCGGCCCAGTCGGCTGCGCTGCAAGCCTGGTTGCGCCTGCGCTTCGATCTTGCCGCGCCGCTGTCGACAGGCCGTGATGCGGACATTCAGCGGGTGCGCCAGGTGGCCAGCGCATTGACCACCGATGAACAGCGGGGCGCGGCATGAGTACGCTGCCGAGCAAACCGGGGCAACGCATCGTGCGGGCTGAACAGGCCGCACAATGGATCGACGGTTACGCCTTTCTGCAAGCCGCCCGCGAGCAGGCCGAACAAACCGAACAGACGTTGCAGCAGTTGCGCGACCAGGCGCACCAGCAAGGCCTGGCAGGAGGACGTGCCGAGGGGCAGCGCGAAGCTGCCGAGTTGCTGGCCCGTACGGCGACCCAGGTCGATGACTACCTGACCAGCCTGGAGGCGCAGATGACTGACCTGGCGCTGGGCATCGCCCGTCAGGTAATCGGTGAGCTGGATGACAGCACGCGCCTGGCGCTGTGCACGCGCCGCGCCTTGTCGGCGTTCCGCGAGGCACAGCGGCTGCGCCTGCAGGTTCGCCCCGAGCGTCTCGACGGCGTCCGCGCGCAGCTTGCCGATCTGGGCGAGCGTCTGCAGGTGGAGGCGGATGACAGCCTTGCCACCGGTCATGCCCGTTTGAGCAGTCCTCAGGCCAGTGTCGAGCTGGATCTGCACACCCAACTGCAGGGGCTGCGCCAGGCGTTACTGCCCGGTGTGCTGGAGGCCGGCACATGAGCGCCGCTTTGAGCGATCTGCTGCCCACCCTGAGTGCACGGTTGGAGGATGCACAACCACGGCCCCTGCGCGGGCGTATCCGCAGCATTCGCGGCACATTGATCCAGGCCAGCGTACCCAACGTGGGGATTGGTGAGCTTTGCCGGCTCAGCGACCCGGCTACCGGGCGTGTGCTGACGGCCGAGGTGGTGGGGTTTGAGGGCGACGAGGCGATTCTTTCACCCGTCGGGTCGCTGGAAGGGTTGTCGACCCGCACTGAAATCGTCGCCACTGGCGAAAACCAAAGCGTGCTGGTCGGCGATGCCTTGCTCGGCCGAGTCATCGGGCCGTTGGGCGATTGCCTGGATGGCGGTCCGCCGGTCAGCGGCTTGCAGCGCTATCCGCTGCAAGCCGACCCGCCAGCCCCGTTTTCCCGACAACTGATCGAAGAACCGATGCCGCTGGGCATCCGCGCGATCGATGGGCTACTCACCGTGGCGCGTGGTCAGCGCATGGGCATTTTTGGCGAGCCCGGCGTGGGCAAATCGTCGCTGTTGGCGAGCATCGTACGGCGCAGCGAGGCCCAGGTGATCGTCATCGGCCTGATCGGCGAGCGCGGCCGTGAAGTGCGCGAGCTGCTCGACGTGCATCTTGGCGCCGAAGCACGGGCACGCACCGTCGCGGTGGTCGCCACCTCGGATCGCCCAGCCACCGAGCGGGTCAAGGCCGCGCTGGTGGCGACTGCGCATGCCGAGTACCACCGCGACCAGGGCCGCCACGTGCTGCTGTTGCTCGACAGCCTGACGCGCTTCGCCCGTGCCCAGCGCGAGATCGGCCTGGCGATTGGCGAGCCGCCGACCCGCCGCGGTTATCCGCCGTCACTGTTTTCCGCCTTGCCGCGCCTGCTGGAGCGCTCCGGGCCAGCGGCCAACGGCAGTATCACGGCGTTGTATACGGTACTCACCGAAGGCGATGCCTCGCTCGACCCGGTGGCCGAGGAAGTGCGCTCGATCCTCGATGGGCATCTGGTGCTGAGTGCCGAGCTGGCCCAGCGCAACCATTTCCCGGCCATTGACGTGCTGCAGAGCCGCAGCCGCCTGATGGATCGTGTGGTCGAGCCCGAGCAGCGACAGCTGGCCGGTCATTTGCGCGCCCTGATGGCCCGGCATGCCGAAATCGAGCTGCTGGTGCGCACTGGTGACTACGTGGCCGGCAGCGATCCGCTGGCCGACGAAGCCATCAGCCGGCAGGCGGCCATCGAGCAGTTCCTGCGCCAGGATGCCGCCGAGCCGAGCAGTTTCAACGATACGCAAAGCGCGCTGCGCAAGGTGCTGGCATGACCCGCCCCCACGCGGTGCAGCAATTGGACGATCTGCGTCGCCTGCGCGAGCGCCGTGCCGAGGCGCAACTGGCTATCTGGCGCGTGCGCTGTCAGGAGGCGGCCTTGCGCCTGGCCAAGGCACAAGCCGAGGTTGGCGAGGCGCTGGCGCTGCTCGAAGAGGAAGCCCTCCAGCTGCAGCGCCTGCTCAGCGAAGGTGCCTTGCCAGTGGGCCAGTATCGCAATGCGCTGGATCTGCTCGACGCCCTCAAGGCGCAGCGCGTTCATCTGGCCGAGCAGGCCGATGAGGCATCGCGCAACCTGACCGACGTGCAAGCCGATCGCGACCAGGCTCACCAGGTGTGGTTGCGCCGCCAACTGCAATGCGAAGCGCTGGAGCCCCTGCTGCAGCGCTATCAGCGCGCTCAACAGCGGGCCGCCGAGGCGATCGAGGAAAGCCTGAGCGAAGACCGCCCCCACGGAGCTAACCGTCGATGAATTGTCTGCAGTCGTCGCTCCCCGCGCCGCTGTTGCCGTCGTTACCGCAATTGGACCCCGCGCAGCAGGCCTTGCATAACCGCCTGCTGCGTCGCCGTCAGCCTTGGCTGGGGCAGGTGAACGGCCAGCAACTCGAGGTCAGCGTAATCCGAGCGCCATTGGATGGGTGCGCTGAGCTGGTCATACCAGCGCGGCTCGGCTCGGCAGCGCTGCAGTTACACCTCGATGTACCCCTGCTGGAACGCTTGCTGAGCAGCGTCGCGTTGCAGCGGGATTTTCACAGCCTGCCGCCGACGCTGCAGAGCGTGTTGTTCGAACAGGCGTTACTGCCATGGATCGAGCCACTCGAGCAATTACTGGGCGAGACGCTGAGTCTGGATACCGACCCGCAGCCTGGGGATTTAACGCTAACCCTGCAGCTGCAGGTGGACGGCCAGCCGCTGGGCCTTCTCAGCCTGGAGCTGAGTGCCGCTGCCGGCGAAGCCGTTGCCAGCCTGCTGGAGCGTTACCTGCAATCGGCGCGTCATTCGCTCCCTGCGTTACACCTGGGTTTGGGGCTGCAGCGCGGTTGGCAATCGCTGAGCCTCGCCGAGCTGCGCAGCCTGCAACCGGGCGATGTGCTGATGCTCGATTGCCCAACGGATGCCGATGGTTTGCTGGTGCTGGGCGGCGGTCACCGACAGGCCCGTTTCAAGCGCCAGCAGTCCCGCCTGGAACTGCTCGAAGCCTTGCAACCGATCAACCCGACCACGGAGAACGCCATGGGTCACGATGCCGACGACGCGCAACTGGACGATGTACCGCTGACGGTGATCTGTCAGATCGGCAGCCTGGAGATGCCCCTGGGGCAACTGCGTGAGCTGGGCGAGGGCAGTGTGCTGACCCTGCCGGAAGGCGATGCGCAGCGGGTCGAGCTGATGGTCAATGGCCGCTGCATAGGGCGCGGCGAACTGGTCGCCATCGGTGATGGGCTGGGTGTGCGCCTGACCCGGTTCGCCAGCCCATCAGGCTGCTGAAAAACTACCTGCGTTGCCATCGCGGCGTTAAAAAGAGGCTCGAAATGCTCATTTACACCAGTAAGCTCCGCTTTCTCACCTCCTTTTGCCTTGCGCTGACTGCCTCGGTAACGTTTTTCAGCTGCCTGTTATGACGGATTACCAGCCGAACCTGCTGGAAATCATTCTGGTCGTTACCACGATCGGTCTGATTCCCCTGGCGGTGGTGACCCTCACCGGCTTTCTGAAAATATCCGTAGTGCTGTTCCTGATTCGTAACGCCCTGGGCGTGCAGCAGACGCCGCCAAACCTGGTGCTCTACGGTATCGCCCTGATCCTTGCGGTGTACGTGACCACGCCGCTGATCGGCGAGATGTACCGCGAGGTGGAGGGTCGCTCGATCAGCCTGCAGAACGCCGAGGAGTTACGCGAGCTGGGCGATGCGCTGCATGCGCCCTTGCAGACGCACCTGTCACGTTTCGCCAACCCTTCGGAGCGCGCGTTCTTTGTGTCGGCCACGGAGACCGTATGGTCCGAGGAGGCCCGCGCCGATCTGCGCGACGATGATCTGGTGGTGCTGATTCCGGCGTTCGTCAGCTCCGAACTGACCCGCGCCTTCGAAATCGGCTTTCTGCTGTACATCCCCTTTCTGGTGATCGACCTGCTGGTGGCCAACGTGCTGATGGCCATGGGCATGATGATGGTGTCGCCGACGCTGATCTCGATCCCCTTGAAGATCTTCTTGTTCGTTGCCGTCAGCGGCTGGTCACGGCTGATGCACGGCCTGATCCTCAGTTATGGAGGAGGGTAAAGCATGGGCCAGGATGTCTTTCTTTCGTTGATGAAGCAGGCGCTGATGACCGTGCTGCTGCTCAGCGCGCCCGCCTTGGGCGTGGCTATTCTGATCGGCCTGGGTGTCGGCTTGTTGCAGGCGTTGACGCAGATCCAGGATCAGACCCTGCCGCAAGCGGTGAAGCTGGTGGCGGTGCTGCTGGTGCTGGTGTTGATCGGCCCCTTGCTGGCAACCCAGGTGGCGGCACTGGCGAGCCACGTGCTGGATAATTTCCCTGCCTGGACACGCTAGAGCATGGATGCCGACATCGGCCTGGGCATCGCCGAGATCGCCTATCCGGTGATCTCGGCGGCCGCCTTGGCGGTATGCCGGGCGCTGGGTCTGGTGTTCATCACGCCGGCGTTCAATCGCCTGGGTCTGACCGGGATGATCCGCAGCTGCGTGGCGGTGGCGATCTCCGCGCCGATGTTCCTGCCGGCGTTTTCCGCGCTCACCGCGCTGGAGGATTACGGCAGCTTTTTCCTTGCCGGTCTGATGGTCAAGGAGTTCCTCATCGGCGTAACGGTGGGTCTGCTGTTCGGTATTCCGTTCTGGGCCGCCGAGGTGGCTGGCGAGCTGGTCGACCTGCAACGCGGCTCGACCATGGCGCAACTGGTCGACCCGTCGGGTGCCGGCGAGGCGGGGGTCACGGCGACGCTGCTCAGCGTCGTGCTGATCACGCTGTTCTTTATGTCGGGCGGCTTTATCCTGATGGTCGACGGCTTTTATCACAGCTATCAGCTTTGGCCCGTCACCGCGTTCACCCCGGTGATCGCCAGCTCGGCACTGGAGGCGGTGCTGGTGATTCTCGATCAGGTAATGCGCATCGGTGTGCTGATGGTCGCGCCGCTGATCATTGCCCTGCTGGTGGTCGACATGATGCTCGCCTACCTGTCGCGCATGGCGCCGCAGATGAATATCTTCGACCTCTCGCTGTCGGTAAAGAACCTCATCTTCACCTTTCTGATGGTGCTCTACTGCGGCTTCCTGATCCCGCTGATGCTCGAACAATTGGCCGAATTCCGCGGTACCGTCGAGGTGCTCAAGACGCTGTCCGGTTTCGGTGAGCCCTGATGGCAGGCAACAGCGGCAGCGAGGAAAAATCCCAGCCGGCCTCCGACAAGAAACTGCGCGAGGCGCGCCAGAAGGGCCAGGTCTCGAAGAGTCAGGACATGGTCTCGGCCGTGGTGTTGCTTGGCTGCACGGTGTGCATCGCGTTTCTGGCCAGCATCGCCGAGTCGCGGGTGCGCGCCTTGCTCGATCTGGCGGCGACCATCTACGTCGAGCCTTTCGCCACGGTCTGGCCGCGCTTGCTGGAGAGCGCTCAGCAGGTGCTGCTGCGCACCGCCTTGCCGATCCTCGGGGTAACCGTGGTGTGCGTCATACTCACCAATATCGTGACCATGCGTGGCGTGCTGTTCTCGGGCGAGCCGATCAAACCAGACATCGCGCGTATCAACCCGGTGGAAGGCGCCAAGCGCATCTTTTCCATGCGCAACGTGATTGAGTTCCTCAAGAGCCTGTTCAAGGTGCTGGTCTTGTCGATCGCTTTTTACGTGGTCGGTCGTATCGCCCTGCAGGCGCTAATGGAGTCGTCGCGCTGTGGCGCCGGATGCATCGAGTCGGTGTTCTTCCTGCTGCTCAAGCCGCTGGTGGCCACGGTGATCGTCACGTACCTGGTGATCGGCATCGTCGACGTGCTGCTGCAGCGCTGGCTGTTCCAGCGCGAGATGCGCATGACCCGCAGCGAGCAGAAACGCGAGCGCAAGGACATGGACGGTGATCCGCTGATCAAGCGTGAACGCCAGCGTCAGCGCCGCGAGATGCAGGCGCTGAGCAGCCGTAAGGTCGGCATCGCGCACGCCACGTTGATGATCGGCAGCGAAGACGGCTGGCTGGTTGGCGTGCGCTACGTGCGCGGCGAAACGCCTGTGCCGGTACTGGTGTGCATCGCCTCCGGGGAGGACGCCAAGGCGCTGCAGGCGCAATCGGCGAGCCTCGGCGTGCCGCGTAGCGCCGATGCCAAGCTGGCCGGGGAGATCGCCAAACGTGCGGTGAAAGGCGAACCGATTCCGGCCAACACCTTCCAGCCGGTGGCCGATGCGCTGGTCGCCGCGCGGCTGATCTGATGGCCCGGCGTGATTTTGTAATCAGCGTCGCCAGCGATGCTTGAAAGAGTCGCGAGCGACCGTGGGGTGGACAACGCTCTTTTGTCCACCATCGCGATTGAAGAGCGGTGGAAAGGGCGGGCCGCGTAGGTAAAGCGTCTTCCGCCCTACCAACTGATCCCTCGCCCGTCGTCCCGAACGCTTATAGAGCGCCGCCGCTCAACTAGCCTTTCGTCGATCTACCGGCTGATCGTGCGGCTGCTCCACGCGAGGCCGCGACGAGCGATCCCGGTAGGGGCCCAGGCCAAGAGCCGCCAGGGTCAGTTCGAGGCCCAGAGACTGATTGCCGTCGGTGGAGCAAGCCCAGGTCAGCGCCGAGCGAATGGTGTCGCTTTCCGCACCGTAGAGGTTCTTCCAGGCATCCGGCACCACGGTGTCGAGCTGGCTGGCGGCCTTTTTTACCACCGCCAGGGCATAGGCCGCGTGACGCGCGACGATGCGTTGGGTGGTGCCGGTCTGGTCGAGTTTCTCCAGCGCATAGAGCCGTTCGGTCTTGGGCATCTGGTAGTACTTCATGGTGTCGTCGCGGTGGGCGATCAACAGCGATTTATCGACGAGGCTCTCGATCAGCGGCAATGGGTCGCCGGCCAGCTGCTCGTCACCTTCGACGATTGCGCGCACTGCATTCAGCGTGAAGGTGCCATTGAAAATCGCCACCAGACGCAGCATTGCCTGTTCGGCTGGGGGCAACGTCTGGTACGACCAGTCCAGCGTGGCGCGTAGCGAGCGGTGGCGTGGGGGCGCGGTACGCCGACCCTCCATCTGCAGCCGAAAATCGCCATCCAGCAGGTCGGCCAGCGGCGTCAGGCCGAAGGCGCTGACGCGGGTCGCGGCGATTTCGATATCCAGCGGGATGCCGTCGAGTTTGCGGCAGATGCTCACCACATCCGCCACATTTCCGTCGTCGAGGCAGAAAGCGGTGTCGTTGGCCTGCACCCGCTCGACGAATAGCGCGACGGCCGGGTAGCTCAGGGCCTGCTCGCTGGTCGGGTGTTCGCACGCCGCGGGCAGTTGCAGCGGCAGCAGGCGCTCGACCTGCTCGCCAGCGGTGTGCAGCGGCTCACGGCTGGTGATCAGAATGGCGCAGTCGGGCGTCCATTTGAGCAGGGTTTCCACGACCAGCGCGGTGCCATCCAGGGCCTGTTCACAGTTGTCCAGAATCAGCAGCTGACGGCGCTGTTGCAGGTGTTGAACCACATCGCGCAACGGATCGTTGCCCGGCTGCAGGCCAAGCGCCTCGGCCAGCGCCTGCGCAATGCGGCTGTCGTCGCTGGTTTCGCTGAGGTCGACGAAGCAGGTGCCGTGGGGCATCTGTTCCGCCAGTTGGTTGCCGAGCGCCAGCGCCACGGTGCTCTTGCCGATCCCGCCGGGGCCGACCAGCGAGATCAGCCGAGTCTGCAGCAGTTGCTCGCTGAGTCGCTCGATAACCGCATCACGGCCCAGCGGCAGAGTGATCAGGCTTGGCAAGGATTGCTGGCGCTCTGTGCTGGACGGCTCGCTGGATGCTTGATACGGCTCGGTGCGGGCCACGAAGCGATAGCCACGGCCCGGCACGGTGACAATGTATTCGAAACCATTTTCATCCTCGCCCAGTACCCGGCGCAGCGCGACGATCTGTGCACGCAGGTTGCACTCTTCAACGATGACCTTGGGCCATGCGCAGGCGATCAGTTCGGACTTCTCCAGCAGCTCGCCAGCGCGCGAGGCCATGGCGATCAGCAGGTCCAGCGCGCGGCTGCCCAGGCTGACGGGCTCACCGTTCTTCAGCAGCAGGTGCTGGCGCGGGTAGAGAACGAATGCGCCAAAACGCAATGCGCCTTCGCTGCTGAAGGGGGCGTGGTCAAAAGGCATCTCGGTCGGCGCGCTGGCGCCGAGAATGGTCGAATACATGCCTATAAATCCTCGAGAGTTAGTGTTGTTTTGCGCACGGGTAATCGCTGCGGGCCTGGATGCGGGTGCATGTTCGGATGCGGCTGACGTGGCGGTTCATCGAAGTGAATGGCCACGGGACGTGCCAGTGCGGCAGTTTCAATAGGCAAGAGAAAATCCCCCAAAGCGTCGTTTGTTTTTGTTTATCACCGCGCGGCTACATCGCGGCGTCGATCAGAGGTAGGGGAAACGTCGCAAATAGCGTGCCGTTATCGACAGTGACCGATAGGTCGCTAACTGCTTGATTGTCAACGGCGTGTGCAGTTCGTCGACATTGGCCTGTTCGGTAATTCGGATGATGACTAAAAAGGCGTTCGGAAAACCGTGCGTGACGGCGTTGATGTAGGTTGGATCGAGGCTCACAAGGCGGCGCTCCTGGCAGTCCATACAGCGTCGGCCTCCTACGTCCTGTTAAGGGCCATGACTCACTGTGAAAAGCTGCGAAATCCTTTCCGATTAGGTTGTTGCATCAATGTGACGATTGCTTGAATGCAAGCAACGCAGGTGTCGTTCACGCGCACAGATGAGAGCTGACGCTCAGTTTTGGGCAGCAGCCGAGCGCGTGACTGCGTCGTTCACAAGTGCCATAGCCATTCCTTTTTGTACAAGGCTCGCAGCGCCGTTTTGCGACCCTGTCCACTTTATTGAGCCGGAGCGCCGACGCCGATGAGTACGATCGATACCAGCACACCCAAACGCGTGACCGGAGAGACGGGCAACGCTGACTTCGACGAAAAGCTGCGCGAGGCTCGGAGCAAGGGTGGGCAGCTCGAT
Organism: Phytopseudomonas seleniipraecipitans; assembly: GCF_900102335.1. Taxonomy (GTDB): domain Bacteria; phylum Pseudomonadota; class Gammaproteobacteria; order Pseudomonadales; family Pseudomonadaceae; genus Aquipseudomonas; species Aquipseudomonas seleniipraecipitans. The sequence goes on along the minus strand of NZ_FNBM01000008.1, from coordinate 201,742 downwards.
AAAAAGGGTATCGAGGCCTATAAGGAACACCGCGGGCCCTATCTGGACGGCAAGCCGCCGTTGGCAGAGAGCAACCACCAGTGGAAAGAAGAGGATATCGCCAACGTCGAGAGTGAATGGCTGTCCTCCAGCGGTCACCGGCTGATGCTTTGGGACGACCTGTTGCTGGTGACCATGAAAAACGGTGACCAGGTGCTGGTACATGCTGGCGTCAACCCGCGCCTTCACGAGGTCGCCAAGGCGAAGATGGACAGTGGTGATGTGAAGGGCGCACCCGCCTGGACAGAAAAAGACCTCTCCGACGAGCACGAGCTGTGGCTTGGGCAGCGCGAGGCGGGCGGCTTCACTGTCGTCACGTCACCAGAGGATGTTCCCGAAATAGGCGATCTGCGCTTTATCGAAGATGGCTATCTCGACATGAGCGCGGCCGTGTATCACCCGGGCAACGGCTTCCAGCTCACCGTCGACGACAACGGCGCGTATGGCGAGAACGATACGGCGCTGTTCACCACCGCAGATGGTCATAAATACGCCGTGTCCAAGGAGGTGTCGCCCGACGCCTACGAGCGGGTCAAGGAGCTGGCCAAGACCCGCGACGAGATCGAGAAGAAGATCGACGAGGATGGCTACAAGGTCATGAGCGCCCGCGACGACATCCCCGTGGTCACCGACGGCACCAAGGTCGAAACCCTGGCGCCGGGTGTTCTCGCGGTCGAGACGCCACGACGCGGCAAATTTATCGTCATCGAGAGCGTCACCCCTGAACACTTCGCCAACCTGGAAGGCACCCAGGTTGATAAGCAACAAGGCGCGGTCGACAAGGCCTTCGAGGATCGTGACCTGCCGCCCGCGAAAGACACCGACCTGATGCTCGCCGAAACCAGCGAGAAGAAGGATGGCAAGGCCAAGACCGTTGGCGAGCTGTATTACGACAACCTCAAGGAGGCATACAAGGACAAGCCTGACGACTCCAAGGAGGCCAAGTACCTGCGCCTGCTTGAAGCGCGGGCGATGCTCAACGGCGGTTTCCAGTTCCTGCCATACACCACCACAAACGGTGCGTTCAGCGGCACCACCAATACCAGTTACGGCAAAGATCCCAAGGAGATGAGCCCGGCGGAAATGCGTGGGCTGGTTGACGAGGGCAAGCTGGGCGAAGAATTGCTGGCGCTGATGACCGACGAGGACATCGCCGCCGACAATGACCGCTTCCTCAAGGAGGCGATCGACAAGGTCGAGGACAAGGACGGCTTCAAGGATAAGCTGGCCGAGACCCTGCGCGACCCCGAGTACAAAAAAGCGTTGGCGGATTTAGAGCAGGACAACCCCGAAGGCGCGGCGGCGCGCTATGCGGCCGATATGCAGTCGCTTAGCCTGCTCGATGCCGAGCTGGCGGCGCAGATCGATACCGAATTCAAGTTCGGCATTCCTATCGATCAGCTTAACGAGCTTTACCAAGATGGCATGGAGGGCGTCGGCGAAGAGAACGTCGACAAGGCCACCACTGACATGGTCTCCACGCTGCTGACCACCATGATGACCTCGGTGCTGGGCACCAAGCGCGGCACCGACATCTACAACTACTTCTTCGGCGGCGGCAAAGAGAAAGGCCAGGCCAAGCCCGAGCTGAGCGCAGAGGAGCAAAAACTCGTCACCTCGGTGGAAAGCTCACGAGAGCCGCTGACCCAGCTCCTCAAGGACAGCGCCAAGGCGAGTATCAACGACCCGTCGGGACAGTCCGGCGTGATCACCGCCGAGAAAATCGACAAAGCTGTGGCGAAAGTCCCGCTGGCCGAACGCGACGGTGTGGCCGGCGTGCTCGGCAAGCTCGGCAAGACGGGTGTATTGAGTTCCAGCGCCGGGCTGATTTCGATGGTCGCCGGTATCTACAAGCTGGCCGATGGCGGGCTGAATTTCGGTGACACGCCGGCGGAGCGCATCGAGGCGGCGAAGAACTTCGTTACCACCATCAGTATGATCTCGCCGATGGCTACCATGGTTACCGGCGCCTACGAAGAGCTGTTCCGCAAACCGGGCGCCGCGGATTCGCTGGGCCTTGGCAAGAGCCTCAAGGAAACCGTCTGGGACAAGCATTTCAAGCCAAAGGACGTGTCGGAAACCGAATCGATCGAGATGAAGGAAATCCAGAAGAAGCTGGATAACCTGAAGGAATTGCCCGAGCTCGACATGGGCAAGGCGTTCACCGCCGACAACTTCTGGAAGGACTTCGACGACAACACCCGCACGTCCCGTCCCGCGGTCGAGGACCTGATCGAACAATTGCCGGCGGATCAGCAGGACGCAGTGCGCAGCAGCCTTACCACGATCGCCGATAAGAACCCGGAGCTGAAGAATGTTCCCGAGTCAGAGAAGCTGCGCTGGATTGGCGGTGCGCTGTCGACCATCGGCGGCGTCGCTGACGTGGCGGGCGGGGTACTCGATCTGGTGCTCGGCGGCATGGGCATCGACAAACTGCGCAAGGAAGGCGGCACGCCCGAGCAGTTCGCGGCCAAGAGCTTGCAGCTGGTTGGCGGCACCGCCGGGCTGGTAATGGGCGGCGCCGGTCTGGCGGCTGCGATTGGCGTTGGCTCTGCGGCCGTGGCCGGGGTAGTTGCCGCCGCGGCCGGTGGTGTCGGTGCGGTGCTCGGTTTCATCGGTGCCATCATCGGTGGCGTGGTGGCCCTGAAGAAAAGCGAGGAAACCGTCGAGAAGGTGCGCGACTACTTCCGCGAGCTGGACAAGGACGGCGTGCTGGAAAAGGAGTGGGGCGACAAGCTCAACTACCTCGTGCACATGAGCTACGAGTACAACTACTACGAAGGCAAATACGAAGACCGTTTCGACGCCTGGTACCCCGAGGATATTCCCGTTTGGGAGGCGCAGCCCGAGCACTACAAGGAATTTACCGAGAAGGTCGAGAAGGACGGAAAAATTGGTGATGACTGGTTCACTGACAACATGAAGGATCTGGTGACCTACAACGATAAGTTCGACGCCGAGTTCTATCGCGAGAACAAGGACAAGATCGACCGTATCGTCGATAACTGGGAGCAGTGGCAGGGCAGCGACGACATCATCAGCGACAAAGATTTCAACAAGTTGCTCAAGGGCGACGACCGCTTCGACAACTCCCAGGAAGATATCGACGCCGTGCAGTTCCTGATGGATAACAAGGAGTTCTTCGAATTCCTCGACACCATCCGCTTCCACCCGAACAACACCAAGTCCGACGGCAAGATCAGCCGCAAGGACGTCGATAAATGGCTGGAACAGGTGAGTTGACGAGGCGTTGTGGCTTCCTCAAGGCACATGCGGACGTTCACCTGATCGTTCCTCACGCGCCGCGTGGGAATGCCTCCTGGGACGCTCTGCGTCCGCTTTGAACGCTGCCTAGCGCAAACGGGCGCAGAGCGCCCTAGCCTGAGCACCCACGCTGGAGCGTGGGTGCCATCTTTACGCAGAGCTTGAGGCTGCTTTCGCCTTAACCCCGGCGAACCAGCAATACGCCCGACTCCATATGATGGGTATAGGGGAACTGGTCGAACAACGCGCAACGTTCGATGCGGTGGGTGTCGTGCAACTGGGCGATGTTCTGCGCCAGGGTTTCCGGGTTACAGGAGATATACAGGATGCGCTCGAAGCGGCGGGTCAGCTCGCAGGTATCAGCGTCCATACCGGCGCGCGGCGGGTCTACGAACACACTGCCGAAGTCGTAGCTCTTCAGGTCGATGTCGGCTAGGCGGCGGAACGGACGGACGTCATTCAGCGCCTCAGTCAGCTCTTCGGCAGACAGCCTGACCAGCGTGACGTTATCGATCTCGTTATCGGCCAGATTCGCCAAGGCCGCATTGACCGAAGTCTTGCTGATTTCGGTGGCCAGCACCTTGCGCACGCGGGTGGCCAGCGGCAAGGTAAAGTTGCCGTTACCGCAATACAGCTCCAGCAGGTCGTCGTCGCGCTCGCCGAGTACCTCGTAGGCCCAGCCGAGCATCTTCTGGCACACCTCGCCATTGGGCTGGGTGAAGGCGCCTTCCGGCTGGCGGTAACGGAAAGTGCGACCGGCGACCTGCAGCGTCTCTTCAACATAAGGCCGGCCGACCACGATGCGTTTGCCCCGCGAGCGGCCAACGATGCTGACGCCCAACTCATCGGCCAGCACCTTGGCGGCCGCTTCCCAGGCGTCATCCAGTGGGCGGTGATAGCACAGGGTGATCAGCCCATCACCGGCCAAGGTGGTGAGGAACTCCACCTGGAACAGCTTGAAACCCAGCGCCTGGCTAGACTGCCAGGCGGCCTTGAGGCGCGGCATCAATTCGTTGATACGCAGGCTGGCGATTGGGAAGTCTTCGAAGAAGATCGGGCTGTGCTTGTCGCCAGCCTCGAACATCGCGTAGTGACGGTTCTCGCTACCGGCTTCACGCCACAGGCGGAATTCGGTACGCAGGCGGTAATACTCGCGCGGCGACTCGAATACCTCGGGCTCTGGCGCAGCAAACGGCGCGAGCAGCTCGACCAGGCGGGCCTTCTTCGCAGCGAGTTGGGCGTCGTAAGTGGCGGGGTCGAATGCGGGACGGCTCATCGGTCACTCAGGCGGCAGGAAAACGGGGCGCCATTGTAGCGATTCCGCTGCCGACGTGCCGGTGTCGTCGATTATTGGTGGGGCGGGACGCGTAGCGTCCGGGGAGGCGTTGCCACGCAGAGCGGTAGGGCCTACTCGCGAAGCAGTACGCCGTTGCCCTTGTGTCAGATCGACGTGGTTTGGCGGACTGTTCGCTTCGCTCCTGAGTCCGCCCTACGTGCTGCCGAAGTGCCGTGACCGTTGATCATCGACGGCGCGGGACGCGTCCGGGAACGCGTTGCCACGCAGAGCGGTAGGGCGTCCTCGCGAAGCAGTACGCCGTTGCGGTTGTGTCAGATCGACGTGGTTTGGCGGACTGTTCGCTTCGCTCCTGAGTCCGCCCTACGTGCTGCCGAAGTGCCGTGACCGTTGATCATCGATGGCGCGGGACGCGTAGCGTCCGGGGAGGCGTTCCCACGCAGAGCGGTAGGGCGTACTCGCGTAGCCGTACGCCGTTGCAGTTGTGTCAGATCGACGTGGTTTGGCGGACTGTTCGCTTCGCTCCTGAGTCCGCCCTACGTGCTGCCGAAGTGCCGTCACCATTGATCATCGATGGCGCGGGAACGCGTTCCCACGCAGAGCGGTAGGACGTACTCGCGAAACAGTACGCCGTTGCCGTTGTGTCAGATTGACGTGGTTTGGCGGACTGCTCGCTTCGCTCCTGAGTCCGCCCTACGTGCTGCCGAAGTGCCGTGACCGTTGATCATCGATGGCGCGGGACGCGTAGCGTCCGGGGGGACGTTGCCACGCGGAGCGGTAGGGCGTACTCGCGTAGCCGTACGCCGTTGCCGTTGTGTCAGATCGACGTGGTTTGGCGGACTGTTCGCTTCGCTCCTGAGTCCGCCCTACGTGCTGCCGAAGTGCCGTCACCGTTGATCATCGATGGCGCGGGACGCGTAGCGTCTGGGGAGGCGTTGCCACGCAGAGCGGTAGGGCGTACTCGCGAAGCAGTACGCCGTTGCTGTTGTGTCAGATCGACGTGGTTTGGCGGACTGTTCACTTCGCTCCTGAGTCCGCCCTACGTGCTGCCGAAGTGCCGTTGCCGTTGTGTCAGATCGGCGTGGGTTTGGCGGACTGTTCGCTTCGCTCCTGAGTCCGCCCTACGTGCTGCCGAAGTGCCGTCACCATTGATCATCGATGGCGAAGGGCGCGTCCGGGAACGCGTTCCCACGCAGAAGCTCTTAGAAGAGCGCCAGCTTGATTACGCAGAACACCGCCAGCGCCACCAACATGCCGTTCAGCTCGCGGTAGCGGCCAGCCAAGGTTTTGGCCGCTACCCAGGTGATGAAGCCAAAAGCGATGCCGGTGGCAATCGAATAGGTCAGCGGCATCGCCAGGGCGGTCACCACCACGGGCGCGGCAACGGTGATGTCGCTCCACTCGATCTCGGCCATGCCCGACGCCATTAGTACGGCGACGAACAGCAACGCCGGCGCAGTGGCAAACGCCGGCACGCTACCGGCCAGCGGCGCGAAGAACAGTGCAAACAGGAACAGTACGGCGACCACGATGGCAGTCAGCCCGGTACGCCCGCCCGCACTCACGCCAGCTGCGGATTCGATATAGCTGGTGGTGGTCGAAGTGCCCAGCAGCGAGCCGCCCAGGGCAGCGGTGCTGTCGGCGATCAGCGCACGGCCCATCTTCGGCAGGTGGCCGTCCTTGCGCATCAGCCCGGCTTTCTTGGCCACGGCGATCAGCGTGCCGGAGTTATCGAACAGGTCGACGAACAGGAAGGCGAAGATCACGCTGATCAGGCCGACGTCCAGCGCGCCGGCGATATCCAGCTGCATGAAGGTCGGTGCCAGCGACGGCGGCATCGACACTAGACCGCCGAACTCGCTGACCCCGAGCAGGATGCTCAGCCCGGTGACCACCAGAATGCTGATCAGCACCGCGCCGGTGATGCGCAGCGCTTCCAGGCCGATGATCAGGAAAAAGCCGAGAATCGCCAGCAGGGCGGCGGGCGAGCCGAGATCACCGAGGCCAACCATGGTCGCCGGGTTGGCCGCGACGATACCGGCGTTCTGCAGCGCGATCAGCGCCAGGAACAGGCCGATGCCGGCGGCGATGGCCGAGCGCAGTTCCAGCGGAATGCTGTTGATGATCCACTCGCGGATCTTGAAGATCGACAGCAGAAAGAACAGGCACGCCGACAGGAATACCGCACCCAGCGCGACCTGCCAGGTGTGGCCCATGCCCATCACCACGGTGTAGGTAAAGAAGGCATTGAGGCCCATGCCCGGCGCCAGGGCGATCGGGTAGTTGGCGATCAGGCCCATCACGGCGGAGCCGAAGGCGGCTGCCAGGCAGGTGGCGACGAACACTGCGCCCTTGTCCATGCCGGTCTCGCCGAGGATGCTCGGGTTGACGAACAGGATGTAGGCCATGGTCAGGAAGGTGGTGACCCCGGCGAGTATTTCGGTGCGCACGTTAGTGTTGTGCGCTTTGAGTTGGAACAGTCTTTCCAGCATGCGGGGGCTCCCGGGGCGGCGAACACGCGTTGACAGAGGCAGAAGGCAAGCAAAGCACATCACGTGCCAGTAGGGCCGGCGCCTGTTACTACGGCGACCCTGGCATGCTGCTGATCCGCGAAAGCGCGGCATCATAGCAGCTCCGCAGCATTTCGCCGCGGGGTCGAATGCAGCACGTTTCTGCAGGTGCCAGATGGCATCTGCACAGGCACGGCGCAGCCGTCAGGGCTTGTCGTCGCCCACCAGCGGCGTGTGCATATGGTCGCGGGTCGACAGCGCCGGGAACAGCTTGATCCACAGCACGCTGATGGCGATGGCGCCCACGCCGCCCATCAGTACCGCCGGCACCGTGCCGAACCAGGCAGCACTGACCCCGGCGCGGAAGTCGCCGAGCTGATTGGAGGCGCCGATGAACAGGCCGTTCACCGCGCCAACGCGGCCGCGCATCTCGTCTGGCGTCTGCAATTGCACGAAGGCGCCGCGGATCACCATGCTGACCATATCCGCCGCGCCGAGTAGCACCAGCGTCGCCAGGCTGAACCACAACGACGTCGATAGCCCGAAGCCGATGGTCGCCACGCCAAAGATCGCCACCGAGCCGAGAATCACCGGACCGACGCGCCGTTCGATGGGGTGGCGTGCCAGGTAGATCGACATCAGCAGCGCACCAACAGCCGGCGCCGAGCGCAGCAGGCCCAGGCCCCAGGGTCCGGTGAGCAGAATGTCCTTGGCGAATACCGGCAACAGCGCGGTGGCGCCGCCGAGCAATACGGCGAACATGTCCATGGAGATGGCGCCGAGGACTTCCGGGCGACTGCGGATAAAGCGGAAGCCGGCGAGCAGCGACTCCACCGAGATCTTCTGCTTCAGCGGTTTCTGTTGGGACGGCAGGCTGAGCATCATGCCCATGGCGATCAGGTACAACACCAGTGCCGGGCCGTAAACCCAGCCTGGCGCAACGGCGAAGAGCACGCCGCCAAGCGCGGGGGAAACGATGGTGGCGGTCTGCATCGCTGAACTGGAGGCAGCCACCGCAGCAGGAAACAGGCCCGGCGGCACGATGTTCGGTAGCAGCGCCTGGGTGGTGGGCATTTCGAAGGCGCGCGCGGTGCCCATTAAAAAGGCGATGACGAAGATCATCTCGCGGGTCAGGTTGCCGGTGCTGGTGCTGACCAGCAGCGTCAGCGCGACCATAGCCTGGCCGCACTGGCACAGCGCCGCAACCTTGCGACGGTCGAAGCGGTCGGCGACGTGGCCGGTCAGCAGGATGAAGAGGATTTTGGGCAGAAACTCCACCAGGCCGACGAGGCCCAGGTCGAGCACGTTGCCAGTAAGGCTGTACATCTGCCAGCCAATGGCCACGGTGAGCATCTGGAAGCCGCTGGCGGTGAATACCCGGGCCAGCCAGAAGCGAATGAAGGGCGTGTGATGACGCAGCAGCAACTGACCATGAACGGACATTGGAATACTTAGGCGACTACCGACGGCCGATCAGACTAGCACGTCCCCTGTAACATTTGGATGCAAGCGACCGTAAACGCGACAGGCCGCCCTTGGCCCGTCACGGTTGCACGGTTTGTTTAGTGGATCAGGCCGCTGAGCAACCACAAGCCGAGAAAGAGCCAGATCAACCCGCCGATAATCGAACCGCGCATGAAGGAGCGCACCGCGCTGTACAGCAGGGTCAGGCCAAGCAGCAGCACGGCGATGCTGAGCAACGAAGGCGTGACGCCCAATGCGCCGGACATGCCGTCGATAAAGCTGGCTACCGCGCCGCCCAGCATGCTGATGACGCCGCTCAAGGCGTCGACGATAAAGCGGATGAACGAGCCGAACGCCTCACCGAGGGATTCGAAAAAACCTTCTACGCGCATGAAGACATTCCTGAGATACAGAAGAGACGGGCAAAATCGGGGTGCTGGCCTATTGGGCTGTCAGGAGCAGACGGAGTTCCACGAGTTTGCGCAGCGGCGCGGGGCTCACTCATCGCCAAGCATGCTTTTGATCTTGGCCGCCAGGGCATCGAACGAGAACGGTTTGGCGATCATCTCCATGCCGTTGTCGAGGTAGCCATCGCGCACTTCCGCGCTTTCCGCGTAGCCGGTGGCGAACAGTACCTTGAGGCCTGGCTGGCGCTGGCGGACTGCGTCGGCCAGCTGGCGACCGCTCATTCCGGGTAGGCCCACATCGGTGAGCAGGAGATCCAGCGGCGGGCTCTGCTCAAGCAGCCCCAGGGCGCTTTGCGCATCGCCGGCCTGCATCAGTTGATAGCCCAGTTCCTCGAGCACCTCGACGATCAGCATACGCACGACCCGGTCATCCTCGACCACCAGAATTCGCTCACCCGTGCCTCGCGGCGCCTGTACCGGGTCGACCTGCGCGGCGGTATCGGGCTCCATGTGCAGGCGCGGCAGATACAGGTAGAGCGTGGTGCCGCGGCCGACCTGACTGTCCATGTGCAGGTAGCCACCGGTCTGTTTCACGAAGCCGTAGACCATAGACAGGCCCAGGCCGGTGCCCTGGCCGATAGGTTTGGTGGTGAAGAACGGCTCGAAGGCATGACGCATGATCTCCTGGGACATGCCGCTGCCGGTATCGCTTACGGTGATCAGCAGGTAGTCGCCGGCGACCACCTGGTAACCGCGGGCGAGGCTTTCGCCAAGGTGGGTATTACTCGTTTCGATGCGCAGCTCGCCGCCGTGGGGCATCGCGTCGCGGGCGTTGATGGCCAGGTTGAGCAAGGCATTTTCCAGCTGATGGCCGTCGCTGCGGGTCAGCCACAGGTCGTCGGCCAGCCCGGTGATCAGGCGAATATGCTCGCCGAGCGTACGCGCCAGCAGTTCCTCGGTGGCACGCACCAGCTTATTGACCTCCACAGGGCGCATGTCCAGCGACTGGCGTCTGGCGAAGGCGAGCAGCCGGTGGGTCAGGGAGGCACCGCGGTTGGCGGATACGATGGCGGCATCGATGAACTTGCTCAGCACTGGATTCTCTGCCGGCAACTTGCGCTTGATCAGTTCCAGGCTGCCGAGTATGCCGGCCAGCAGGTTATTGAAGTCGTGGGCGATGCCGCCGGTAAGCTGGCCGATGGCTTCCATCTTCTGCGCCTGGCGCAATTGCTCTTCGGCCTGCACGCGCTGCAGCACCGCTTCGCCGACCCGTTCTTCGAGCGTCTGGGTCAATTGGCGCAACGCCAGCTCGGTTGCCTTGTGCGCGTCGATATCGATCAGCACACCCGGAAAGCGCAACGGCGTACCGTCTGCCGCCAGCTCACAGCGGCCGTTGGCTTCGATCCAGCGGTAACTGCCATCGGGTTTGCGAATCCGGTATTCGGTGCGGTAAGCACCGCCGGTTTGCATGGTCTGCTCGATCAGCGTGCGCACCCGCGGGAGGTCTTGCGGATGAATCGCCGAAGTGACGACGTCGAACCGTATGCCGTGGCCGGCTTCCTGCGGGTCTGCCGAAAAGGCCCGCGCGAAGCGTTCATCGCCCGTGACCTTGTCGTTGGGAATGTCCCACACCCAGGTGCCGAGTACTGCGCCGGCGTCCAGCGCCAGTTCGATGCGTTCATTGGCGCTGCGCAGCTCGGCTTCGGCCTTGGCGCGTTGCTGGGTGACGATCATCTGGCTGGTGGTTTCCACCACGATGCACATCATTCCGTGAGACTGGCCGGCGGCATCGAGCAGTGGGTTGTAGTAGAGGTTCATCCAGGCGTCGTCCTGCAGACCCGGGCGGCGCAGGGGCAGGTAGAGGTTTTCCTGGGAAATCGATTTGCCCGCCATGCCCATGTCGATCACGTGACGGTTCCAGTCGGCGATCTCCGGCCAGGCATCTTCTGCCGGCAAACCGAAGATCTGCGGGTGGCGCAGGCCGGCGAAGGTGGCATAGGCGTCGTTGTAGATCAGCACGCCACGCGCACCGCACAGCAGCACGATCGGAGTCGGGGAGGAGAGGATCAGGCGTGTGGAGCTGATCAGCACATCCGGCCAATCACTGATAGGGCCCAGCGGGGTGCCGGCCCAATCGAAGCGCCGAATCAGCTCGACGATATCGCCGGACTGGCCGGCAAACAGGCAGGTTTCTGTGACCATCATCTACATCGCCAACAAGTGTCGTGGAAGCCTACCGTAACGGCCAGCGGCATGCATTCGATGATGACGCCGTGTGGCCGCCATGCGCTGATCTGCCGGCTCGAGGTGTCGCGTTTCAGCCGGCTTTACAGCCCGCGAGGGCGTGCTGCAGTTTCTCCGCCAGCTCTTCACGGCGGTAGGGTTTCTGCACGATGAATGTTTCGTCGGCATCCAGCCCGCCGAGCTCGGCATAGCCAGTGACGAACACCACCGGCAGCTCCGGGTAACGGCTGCGAGCGACCTGCGCCAGTTCGGCGCCGTTCATGCCGGGCATGGCGAAGTCGGCCAGGAGCAGGTCGACCTGGTCGTCGAGCTTGGTCAATGCCTGCGCGCCGCTGTCAGCCTCGCGCACCTGGTAACCCAGGGCGTCCAGGGTAAGCGCGGTGACCTCGCGCACATGCGGGTCATCGTCGACCAGCAGAATGGTGCGCTGCGCGCCATGCTCGGCGTTGCGTTGAGGTTGGCTGGATATCTCGTCGAGCGGCTTGATGACGTCGCGCAGCCCCGGCAGGTAAACCTTGACCGTGGTGCCAACGCCGATCTCGGTGAGGATGCGTGCACCACCGCCGGACTGTTTGGCGAAACCGAACACCTGCGCCAGGCCCAGGCCAGAGCCTTTGCCAATCTCCTTGGTGGTGAAGAACGGCTCGAATGCCTTGGCCAGTACCGCCTCGCTCATGCCGCTGCCGGAGTCCTGTACCGAAAGCACCACATAGTCGCCGGGCTCAGGATCTTCGGGACGCCGCGGCGCCTGGGTGATGACTTCGTTGCAGGTGCTCAGGCGCAGCGTTCCGCCTACCGACATGGCATCGCGGGCGTTGATCGCCAGGTTGAGGATGATCAGTTCGATCTGCGTCGGGTCGACCCGTGCATGCCACAGGCCCGGCTCGGTGGAGGTTTCGATCAATACGCTGCCGCCGAGGGTGCTCTTGAGCAGTTCCAGCATGCCGTACACGGTTTCGCCAAGGTTGACCGCTTCCGGCACCAGGCGCTGGCGTCGCGAGAAGGCCAGCAGCTGGCCGGTCAGTTTGGCCCCGCGCTCACCGGCATCGGTGATGTTCTGCAGGCGGCTGCGGGCCTTGTCGAGGTTGCCCTTTTCCAGGTCACGGATCAGGAAACTGGTGCTGGTCAGTACCACCGTCAGCAGGTTGTTGAAGTCGTGGGCTACGCCAGCAGTAAGCTGGCCGACCGCTTCGAGGCGTTGCATCTGCTGCAGCGTTGCCTCGACACGTTCACGCTCGTCGATCTGCTCGCGCAGACGCTGGTTGGTAGTCGCCAGCTCCTCGATAACCGCGCGTTCGTGGGTGATGTCGCGTACTGCGGCGTAGAGCAGGTCGTCGTCGCGTACCAGAATCCATGACAGCCAATGGTAGTCGCCATTGGCGTGGCGCATGCGGTTGACGAAACGCACCGAGACGTTGGCCGAGGTGACGCGCTCGATCTGTGCCAGGGTGTCGGTGAGGTCGTCGTTATGAACCAGCTCCCAAAGTGGCCCCTGGGTCAGTTGCTGGCGCGACCAGCCGAGGGTCTGTTCCCACGCCGGGTTGAGCGCGCTGGGGTGCATATCGAAGCGCAGCACGGCGAGCAGGTCGCGGGACAGCTCCCAGTTGCGGTCACGCTCGCGAGTACGCTTCTCGACGCGCTCGCCGAGCATGTCATTGAGGCGTAGCAGGGCTTCGTTGGTCTGCTTTTGCTCGGTGATGTCATGCAGCACGCCGAGAAAGCGCGAGCATTGCTCGTCTTCGAAAAAGGCCTGGCCACGGGCAGAAATCCAGCGCTCGCTGCCATTGTTCAGGGGCAGGCGGAATTCGGCCTGGAATTCGTTACCGGTGTTGTTCGAGAGCGCCTCGGCGACCTGCTTGCGCAACTGGTTGCGGTCATCGACATGGCAGCGCTCATAGAACAACTCCATGTTGATGTCTTCATCCGGCTGGAGCTCATAGAGCGCCCGGCAACGCTCGTCCCAGATCAGCGTGTCGGTGGCAGGAACGTAATCCCACATGCCCATGCGCGCCGCGCCGATGGCCAGCCGCGCGCGGGCTTCCACGGCCTGCAGGGTATCCTCGACATGGCGGCGCTTCTGGCGTTCGCTGACCTCGGCGATGGCGCGATCGATGGCCTTGGGCAGGAAGGGCAGGTTCTGCTTGAGAACATAGTCGACCGCACCCAGGCGCATCATCTCTACCGCATGCTCTTCGCCGAACATGCCGGACAGGAAGATGAAGGGCGTCTGCGGCGCCAGCCGTCGCGCGACTTCCAGCGCCTCGGCCCCGGAGGAACCTGGCAGCAGGTAATCGGACAGAATCAGATCGAAACTTTGCTCTTGCAAGGCTCGCTCGGCCGCCTGATGGTCATAGACCAGTGTGCTGTCGACAGACAGTCCAGCGCGCTCCAGCGCGAACAGGGCAAGCTCCGCGTCACGCGGGCTGTCTTCGATAAACAGCAGTTTCAGGGGTTCGGGCGGCATGGGAAAGTTCGTCGATTACTGTCTGTTGTAGGCCGGCGTTTCAAGCGAAACCGTTCAGTTACCAGTGTTGTCGGCTTCCGGCTCGTTCTCCGAGCCACGTCGATGCAGGCGTAACGAACCAGGAGGCGGCTCATTGAGTACCGCCCAAAATACCCCAAGATCAGAGATGGCCGAGACAAACGCCTTGAATTCGACTGGTTTCACCACGTAAGCGTTCACGTTCAATTCATAGGCGCGTTGCAGGTCCGGGCCTTCGCGTGAGGAGGTCAGCATGACGATGGGAATGCTGCGCAGCTCAGGGGTGTCACGCACGATCTTCAACACTTGCAGGCCGTCCACCTTGGGCAGCTTGAGGTCGAGCATCATGATCGCCGGGTTGCCGGGCAGGCGGTCGGCATGTTCGCCACGGCGAAACAGGTAATCCAGCGCCTCGGCACCATCGCGCATGACAATCACGTCATTGGCCAGCTGGCTGCGTTCCAGGGCGATCAAGGTCAGTTCCAGGTCGTGGGGATTGTCTTCGACCAACAAAATCGGTTTGAGCATTCAGATCCTCGTCCCATCAAGGGATGCAGCGGGGTGCTGGCGTTTGGGCAACGCAAAATAAAAGGTGGCGCCTTGATCGATTGCGCCTTCGGCCCAGACTCGGCCATCGTGACGCTCGATTATACGCCGTACGCTGGCCAAGCCTATGCCAGTACCTTCGAATTCCTCCATGCGATGCAGGCGTTGAAACACGCCGAACAGCTTGTCGACATATTCCATATTGAAGCCGACGCCGTTGTCGCGGATAAAGACCACCACCTCGTCGTCATTTTCCTGAGCGCCGATGACGATGATCGCCGGGTTGCGCTCGCGGCTGTACTTGATGGCATTGGCCAGCAGGTTGCGCAGCGCCAGGTGCAGGAACACCGCATCGGCAACCACCGTCGGCAGCGGCTGCACGTGCCATTCCAGGCTGCGCCCCTGGTAGTCGGGCTTCATCTCTTCGCGGATCGAGTCGACCAGTGCCTGCAGGTTGACGTCCGAGAAACGCAATGCCGAGCGGCCCATCTGCGAGAAGCTCAGCAGGTTGTCCACCAGCGTGCCGGCGAAACGTGCCGACTCGCCGATGTGTTCGAGAAAACGCAGGCCGCGCTCCGACAGCTTGGCGCCTTCGAAGTCGCTGAGCAGCTCGGCGTAACCGGCAATGTGCCGCAGCGGCGCACGCAGATCGTGGGACACGCTGTAGGAAAAGGCTTCCAGTTCCTTGTTGGATTTTTTCAGGTCGCTGGCCAGCTGCGCCATTTCCTCGGCCTTGCGCAGCACGATGCCGAGCACCGCATTGCGCAATTCCAGCGCACTCTCGGGCTCCTGAGCGTGCCAGGGCGTGGAAAAGCCGCTGATGTTCTCCTGCCAGCGCGCAAAGCTGTTGCGCGGATTGAGCACGCCACTGGCGCTGATGGATTTTTCCGGCTTGCCAGCCCAGTTGACGATGCGCGTCTGCTCCGGCTTGAACCAGATCAGGTAATGCGAATGCAGTTCGGAAATCGCCACTGCCAGAACGCCCGCCACATGCTTGGCGAGCCCTGGCAGCTGAGGAATATCACGGCTGACATTGTCGGTCTGGAACAGATCTTCGCCGGAGCGCGTGCTCAGCCACTGCACCAGGGCATTGACCTGATCGCGTGGTGGCGTCTGGCCAATCAGTTCACACCGCGAAGCGGAAATGATTGCCGCGCCGCTGGCGCGAGCGAAGTTCAGGAAGGTGTCGGGCAGTGCCAGCAAGCCCTCGCTGACGCTGTCGCGGTCAGCCATGGATGAAAGCATCTGCACGATCTGCTGGCGTAATTGCAGCAGATGCTGGGTGCGGGCCTGGGCGATCTTCGCCTCGATCTGCAGCGACAGCATGCGGCCGAGCAGTTCGCAGGCGGTGCGGGTCTGGAAACCCACCGAACGTGCATTGGCGTGGTGGCAGGAGATCAGCCCCCAGAGCTGCCCTTCGACGACGATGGAAATCGACATCGAGGCGATGGTCTGCATGTTGCGCATGTACTGCAGGTGCACTGGCGATACGCTACGCAGCGCGGCATAGCTGAGGTCCAGCGGCTGGCCGGTGCGCGGATTGAGCGCCGGGCGCAGCGGCGACGGCTGATAGTAAGCGTCTTCAATCACGCGGATGCGGTTGGCCACATACAGGGCGCGCGCCTGGGGCGGAATATCCGATGCGGGAAAGCTCAAGCCGAGATAGCTGGGATAATCTTCATCCAGGCTTTCGGCAAGCACCAGCCCATTGCCGTCGGCGTCGAAGCTGTACGCCTTGACCCGCCCAAAGCCGGTGATGCGTTTGACCTCTTCAACCGACAGGCGGCACAGCTCGTCGATGTCGACGGCATCCTGCAGGTGACCGATGAAGGTGCGCACCACCGGGTAGAGGTTGTTGTACGCCGCAATCACGTTGGAGGTCGGCTCGAACTCGGCAATCAATACGCCGTCGTAGCGGTGCGCCATCATCGCGATCAGTTGGCCGCTGCGACTGCCCTCGCGGAAACGCACGTCGCCGATATGAAAGGGCGTGGTCTCGTCGTGGGACAACTGCGCCAGGCGTTCGGCCAGCGATGCGCTGTCTTCGAGTAGCGTATCCAGTGGTTGGCCCAGCAGCCGATCAGGATCGAGGCCCAGCCAATCGCTGACGTTTTCACTCACCTGCAGCACCGTGAGCGCTTGTTCGTCGAACGCCATCAGGAATCCCTGGGGCTGAATGCTGCCCGGAATATGAATGGGTTCTTTGGCGCAGTTGGCGATGGCGCTGCTCAATGAGGTGATGGTTTCGCTGGACGCCAAGAGGTTCTCCTTCAGTTCCAGGCCGGTCTGCATGAATGGTTCGTAGCAGATTCGTTGGGGAGGCAGGACGCTACAGCCTCAGACAACGGCGTGCGAGATCTTCTCCGTGAATGTGTTCCCGCGCGGGCAGTCTGCACGCTCTCACTGGCCGGGTAAACCGTCATACAGCGTAACGATTGCCAGGTGCCGTCGGTGCCCGGAATCACAGGTGCCGAGGAACTTTGCCCGCAGGGCACTGCTCTCAACACCGCCTGTCACTTCGACAGATTGCAACATTTCTCGGGCACATTGCCCGCATTTAATGAATCACGAGAATCGCCATGATCTCTGTTGCCAAACGGGCCTTTTCCCGTCTGCCCGTTCTGCGCCCGTGGGCGTGGCTGCTGTTGCTGATTCTCTCCGTCGGCGCTTACCAGATGCGCGCCGTGCACCTGGACGACCGTCTTTATTACTGGCTGACCACGCCTGCGGTGTCGCAATGGGCGCCAGACAGCCTGCTCGGTCGTGAATACAAGACGCAGGTAGATGCCAAGGCGGTTGCCGGGGTCAGCGATAATCTGTCGGGGGTGAGTTACGACGAGCAGCGCGATCAGCTCTGGGCGGTGCTCAACAACCCCGAGGAATTATTGGCCATGAGCAAGGACGGCGAGGTGCTGGCGCGCTACCCGCTCAGTGGCTTCAGCGATGTCGAGGATGTGACCTACCTGGGCGACGGCTTGTTGCTGCTTGCCGAAGAGCGTGATCATGCATTGGTGGTGGTGCCCGTGCCAGAGCGCTCCGGGGCGCTGTTTCGCGAGGACTACCGCTCCCTGACGCTGGGCATCCAGCGCGGGGGCAACGAGGGGTTCGAGGGCGTTGGCTATGACCGCGCGCGGGACCGGCTGTTCGTGGTCAAGGAGCATTCGCCGATGAAGCTCTACGAAATACGCGGCCTCAAACGCAGCGTGAACGGCAGCTTTGACCTGGAAATTCTCGATCACGACGACTGGATTCGCGATTCGGTCTTCGCATCGGATCTGTCCGCGGTACATTTCGACGCGCGCACTGGCCATGTGGCGCTGCTCAGCGACGAGTCAAAGCGGATCATGGAACTGGATGGCGACACTGGCGAGCTGATCGCCTACCGTGATCTGGACAGTGAGTTCGCCGGCCTCGGCAAATCGGTTCCGCAGGGCGAGGGCATGACCTTCGATGACCGCGGCAACCTGTACATCATCAGCGAACCGAACCTGTTCTATCGCTTCGGCCGCGGCTAAGCTGCCGTGCCAAGCTTTTGTAGAAGCGTTGTCCTCGGCGCGAATCGACGGTGGCCTCACTGCAATATCGCTGCCGCCCGCACCATTTACCGCCCGGGGGCTGCGCAACTACAACCAAGCACCCTTGCCGCTCCCGCCGCCCTGGTGCTCTAGCGGGGCGGATACTGGCTCAGCACGCGCGCGACGGCTTCACGAATGACCGTCTCGCGCTGGGTCGGATTGCCCTCGTCGTTGCGCATGATGCGTTCGTCGCTGCCTCGCCAGACCAGTTTGCCGTCCTTGCCATCGAAGAGGTCGATCTGCACGGTCGCGACCTTGTAATCGACGGTGCGCGTTTCGTTGTAGGCCGGGCCGCCCCAGTAATTACCCCAATAACCGCCGAACCCACCGCCAAAGCCGGTGCTGACCTGTTGCTGGCGCTGGTCGACGATCAACCACACCTGCACGCGCAGATTACCTGCAGCGCCCGTTGCGGCAGGGCGCAAGCCGCGCTGATCCAATTGTTCGCTCACCGCGCCGCGCAGACGCTGCTCGGTCAGGTCGCTGCGGATGCGCGGGTCATCGGGCTTGTACTGTACCGCCGGCTCCTGCCAGTTCCAGCTGCGGTAACCGGCGAAGTCGCGGCTGGCGTCGAAGTCGCGGTTGATCTGCTGGCTCTGGCAGGCGCCGAGCAGCAACAGGATGGGGATCAGTAGCAAAGGCAGACGGCGCATAAGAGTTCTCCTGAATCAGACATCAAGGGTCATGCCGGCGGGTATTCGCCCAATGCATCGCTTACTGCCTTGCGCAGCGCTTCGGCACGCTCGGCCTGGCTGCCGCTGCTGCGCATTTCTGCCTGGCCGCTCCACACCTGCTCACCGCTGCGGCCATCATAGAAGTCGATGCGTACCACCACGACCTCTTCCTCATAGTTGCGAGTCAGCGGCACGCGGGTGCCCACGCCGACGCCATTACCGTAGTAGCCGCGGTTGCCATAGCTGCCATAACCACCCCCATAGTACGGGTCGTAGCTGTCTGCGACCTGGCGCACGCGGCGCTCCAGACGCGTGTCGGTGCGCACCTTGATATCCGCAGTGGCGCTGCCCTGGGCGGGGCGCAGGCCACGCTGATCGAGGGCGTTGTTGAGGGCATCTTGGACAAGATCCGCGCTGGCCCAGGCGCTACCAGCCGGGCGTTGCTGCCAGGCCCAACTGCGGTAAGCGGCGTAGTCGCGCGGCGCGGCCGGGTAGGCGCTGCGGTCGAAGTGGTTGGCT
This sequence comes from Phytopseudomonas seleniipraecipitans, assembly GCF_900102335.1. GTDB lineage: Bacteria > Pseudomonadota > Gammaproteobacteria > Pseudomonadales > Pseudomonadaceae > Aquipseudomonas > Aquipseudomonas seleniipraecipitans. The sequence continues at coordinate 182,724 of NZ_FNBM01000008.1, read as the reverse complement.
GCACCGGGTGGTGCGGGCGGCAAGGGTACCGAATCCGTGGTGTACGGGTTCTGACTCTGGCAGGCCGCCAGGGCAGTGGTGAGCAGCAACAGCGCGACGCGTTTCATGACGATTCTCCTGGCAGAGCAGGTGTTCAGCGTGGCCGACAGATCCAGTGCAGGTAGCGCCCGAGCCCGGCGAAGGCCGGATGGCGGCGGTGAGCCAGTTCCATTTCCAACAGATCGGCAAGCTGTGCCTTGGCCTGAAATTCCCGTGGCATGTAGTCGTGAAAGACCCGCACGCCGCTCTGAGTTTCGACCTGCCAGTGTGCGGCAAGTTGCGCTGCCAATTCGCGTGGGTCGAGCGGACGCTGCGGTGTCAGGCTCTGCTTCTCACCGGCGAATTCTTCCTTGCGCAACTTGCGCAGGTGACCCTTGAGCAGGTTGCGGTAGATCAGTGCATCTTTATTGTAGAACGCCAGCGACAGCAGGCCGTCCGCCACGGTAAGGCCATGCAGGGCGGGGAGGATGGCTGCCGGCTCGGCCAGCCATTCGAGCACGGCGTGACAGATGACCAGGTCGAACGGCGCCTCGAAGCGCCCCGTCAGCTCCTGCCATGGGGCGTGAATGAAGGTCGCGGCGAGGCCAGCATCGGCGAAACGTTCGCGGGCGCCGGCCAGCATCGGTTCGGCCGGTTCCGCCAGGGTCACTTGATGGCCGCGTTCGGCGAGCCACAGGGCCATATGACCGAGCCCGGCGCCGACATCCAGGACCCGCAGCGGGCGTTCGGGCAGCGCTTCGCCGAGATCGGCCTGCAGCACGGCGAGGCGGATCGCGCCCTTGGCGCCACCATAGATCTTTTCGGCGAAACGGGTCGCCAGTTCATCGAAGTGTCGGTCGCTCATCAGCTGAATCGCCGTTCGCTGTCGGCCAGCTTGGCGCGCACCACCTGTTCCATATCCAGCCCCAACTCGCTGCACAGCAGAAGCAGATAAAGCACCACGTCACCGACTTCCTGCCCGGCGTGTTCGAGCTTGTCGGCCGGCAGGCTGCGCGACTGATCCTCGCTGAGCCATTGAAAGATTTCCACCAGCTCGGCCATCTCTACGCTGGCAGCCATGGCCAGGTTCTTCGGGGCGTGAAATTGGCGCCAGTCGTTGCGATCACGAATAGCGTGCAGGCGAGTGGTGAGTTCGGCGATGTTCATGCGGGTTCCGTGGCGGTTCTGTCCGGTAGCCGGGCATTCTTTCACGGGCGCCAGGCCCCGTCCAAGGCAAGCGAGACAGTACGATGCAAGGCAAAAAAACCGAGCGCACGCGAACGGGGTTCGCGTCGTGTGAACGAGCAGTGCGAAGCGCGTTTTTGTCGCCGCCTGGCCGATGTGCTGCGGGCGTCAGGCAGAGGCTCAGATGACCTGCCAGTAGCCAACCATGTGTGGCACATCTTCTTTGCCCAGCAGATCGAACTGACCCTGGGCGGCCGGCAGGCTGGCGCGCATGCGGATCTCGCTCGGCAACAGCACCGGTTTCTGGAAACGCACCTCAACGCTGTAGCCCGAGGCGGGCAGATGAGCCTGCAATGCCGCCAGTGCGCGTGCCTTGTTCCACAGCCCATGGGCGATGGCGCGCGGGAAGCCGAAAGGCTTGGCGGTCAGCGCCGACAGGTGGATAGGGTTGTAGTCGCCAGACACCCGCGCATAACGGCGGCCGATGTCCGTGGACGCTTTCCAGTGGTCCAACTCGTCCATCGGCTGGCTGGCTGGCTGGCTGCGGCCGACTGTCGGGCCGTCGAGCTTCATGCCGCGGCAGAGCAGGCGACTGTCGCCTTCCCACAGCAGGCCGAGCTGGTCTTCGAGGCGGGTGATCACACTGAACACTGCACCCTTGTCGTGAGGCGCCAGGTTGCTGGCTTCAACGCTGAGCGTGAACGGACCCAGCCCGGCGAGCTGGCGAATCACCCGGATACGATTTTCCAGGTGCACCAGGCCAAGCAGCGGAAAAGGAAAGTCCGGCTCGGTGAGCAGCTTCATCTGCAAGGCAAAGGCCAGTACGTGCGGGTAGGTCGCCGGTAGCCTGGCATCGTCGGTGAACCCGCACAGCTGGCGATAGCGGGCCAGGTGGGCCGAATCGACCGTCACCGGGCAGCGCAGCCCCTTGTGCGGCAGTACCTTACCGGTGATGCCGCGGCGCATCGCGGCGCGCAACAGCAGGCCTGGCAGAGCAGGTGGGGTGTGCAGATCAAGCCATTCTGTCGCCATCGTGCGCTCCGTTGCGAATGAAATTCTGTGTGCTGTCATCGAGATGTAAGACATTGACCAACGACTATTGTTGCCCGATCGACAGCAATTGAGCGTGCGCGCGGCAGCATCGGCAAAAGCTGCCTACGCTGGTGTTATCCGGACCGGCAAGGACGACGCCAGCATGCATGCAGCTACCCATGAGGCCAGGCAATAATGCGCCCGATCACCGAGGCGCCGCAGCTTCTTTACCTGCTCAACCCGCAGGTGCAGCGGTCGCTGAATACTGCTCGAGTCGCGTTGGCTGCCGAGGTGTGCGAGGTGATCGACGAGCTGCTGGTCGACGGGGCGACCCTGGAGCAGGTTGCCGCGCGCCTGCACAGGCCCGTGCGGCGTCTGCGCGAGCAGCTCTCGCAGGCAGATGTGCGCTTCAACGATATGCTCAATGATTGTCGCTGTCGTCTTGCCAAGCAGCTGTTGCAAGACACCGACACGCGCATCGAATTGATCGCTGAACGCACCGGTTTCTCCGAGCTCAGCACGTTTCATCGCGCGTTCAAGCGCTGGCTTGGCGAGACACCCGTGGAGTTCCGGCGTCGCGCCCGCCAGGCGAATGGCCAGCGCGACGCCACCTGAGTCACGCCCCCAGCAGACTTTGCCCGCAAACGCGCAGTACTTGGCCACTGACCGCGCCGGAGCCTGGTTGTGCGAACCATGCCACGGCTTCGGCGACATCCTGTGGCAAGCCGCCCTGATTCATGGCGTTCATGCGCCGACCGGCTTCACGGATGGTGAACGGGATGGCGGCGGTCATGCCGGTTTCGATAAAACCCGGCGCCACGGCGTTGATGCTGATGCCACGCTCGGCCAGGGTCGGCGCCCAGCTCTGCGCGAGGCCGATCAGCCCGGCCTTGCTGGTGGCGTAATTAGTCTGCCCGACATTGCCGGCGATGCCGCTCAGCGAGGCGATCAGCACCACACGGCCGTTGTCGCGCAGGGCGCCGGCCTGCAGCAGGGCAGCGGTGAGTTGCTGGGGCGCGCGCAGGTTGACGTCGATCACCGACTCCCAGAGCCCTTCGCTCATTTTCGCCAGGGTCTTGTCGCGTGTGATGCCGGCATTGTGCACGACGATGTCCACGCCCTCGGCGAGGGCTTCGACAAGTTTGCCGGGCGCCTCTTCGGCGCAGATGTCCAGGGCCAGGCTGCGCCCGCCGAGCCGCGAGGCCAGCGCATCGAGGGCATCCTTGGCCTGGGGCACGTCCAGCAGTACCACTTCGGCGCCGTCACGGGCCAGGGTCTCTGCAATGGCGGCGCCAATACCGCGGCTGGCGCCGGTTACCAGCGCCGTCTTGCCGGCCAGCGGGCGCGTCCAGTCGCTGACCTGTTGTGCGCAGGGCTGCAGGCGCAGCACCTGCCCCGATACATAGGCGCTCTTCGGCGAGAGCAGGAAGCGCAGCGCACCTTCGAGCTGCGGTTCTGCGCCCGGATCGACATACACCAGCTGCACGGTGCCGCCGCGGCGGATTTCCTTGCCCAGCGAGCGGGTGAAGCCTTCTAGGGCGCGTTGTACGCTGCTGGCCTGGGGATCGTCGAGAGTCTGCGGCGCGCGGCCGAGCACCACAACGTGCGGGCAGCGGCCGAGGTTCTTCAGCGCCGGTTGGAAGAACTGGCGCAGCGCGTCCAGCTCTTCGAAGCGGCTCAGGCCGCTGGCATCGAACACCAGCCCCTTGAGCTTGGGGCCGTGCTCGGCGGTCCAGCGCGGCAGGCCGTACTGGTCGTCACGCTCGGCGAAATACTCGTCGGTCAGGCGGTTCGCGAACGCCGCCACGGATGCGCCCAGGTCACCGTCGCCGCCAATCAGCAACGCGCCCTCCAGCGGCCGGTTGCGGCCTGCCACCCAGCGCTCCAGAGGCAGCGGCGATGGTAGGCCGAGTGCACCGACCAGGCGACGGCCAGCGGGCGTGTTGGCGAAGTTGAGGTAGCGATCGGACATGGAACAGACTCCAGGGCTGAAACTCAAAGAGGTTGACCACTGTACGCCATCACTCGTTTCATGCATCGACAGCAGCCCAATGACCGGCCTGCGCGTCGATAAATAGGCACTTAAAGTGCCGCAGAATATTACCCGCAAGGAGCTTTACATGAGCCTGCCGCGCCGGGTCGCCATCGTTGGTGGCAACCGCATTCCCTATGCCCGCTCCAATAGCGCCTACGCCACGGCCAGCAACCAGGCGATGCTCACCAGCGCCCTGGATGGCCTGATCGAACGCTACAACCTGCACGGCGAGCGCCTCGGTGAGGTAGTCGCCGGCGCGGTGCTCAAGCACTCGCGTGATTTCAACCTGACCCGTGAGTGTGTGCTCGGCTCGCGCTTATCGCCGCAAACGCCGGCCTATGATCTTCAGCAGGCCTGCGGCACGGGGCTTGAGGCGGCGCTCGTGGTCGCCAACAAGATCGCTCTGGGGCAGATTGAAAGCGGCATCGCCGGTGGCGTCGACACCACCTCGGATGCGCCGATTGGCGTGAACGAGGGCTTGCGCAAGATCCTGTTACAAGCCAATCGGGCCAAGAGCACCGGTGACAAACTCAAGACGCTGTTGCAGATCCGTCCGCGCCATCTGGCGCCGTCGCTGCCACGTAACGGAGAGCCGCGTACCGGTTTGTCTATGGGACAGCACTGCGAGCTGATGGCGCAACACTGGGCCATCCCTCGCGACGAGCAGGATCTGTTAGCCGTTGAGAGTCATCGCAAGCTCGCCGCGGCCTACGCCGAAGGTTGGCAGGACGACCTGATGACGCCATTTTTGGGCCTTACCCGCGACCAGAATCTGCGTGCCGATATCGACCTGGCCAAGCTTGCCACGCTCAAGCCGGTATTCGAGAAGGGCCAGCGTGGCACCCTGACCGCGGCTAATTCGACGCCGCTCACCGATGGTGCGTCCCTGGTACTGCTTGCCAGCGAAGAGTGGGCCAAGGCCCGTGGCCTGCCGATTCTCGCCTACTGGCGTGACGGCGAGGCGGCGGCGGTGGATTTCGTCAAAGGCGACGAGGGGCTGCTGATGGCACCGGTCTACGCCGTGCCGCGCTTGCTGGCGCGCAACGGCCTGACCCTGCAGGACTTCGACTATTACGAGATCCACGAGGCATTCGCGGCTCAGGTGCTGTGTACGCTCAACGCCTGGGAAGATCCCGACTATTGCCGTACGAAGCTTGGCCTGGAGCAGCCGCTGGGCGCCATTGACCGGGCCAAGCTCAACGTCAAGGGCAGCTCGTTGGCTGCCGGCCACCCATTCGCCGCGACCGGCGGGCGCATCGTCGCCAACTTGGCCAAGCTGCTGTCGGTGGCAGGCGAAGGCCGTGGCCTGATCTCCATCTGCGCCGCGGGCGGCCAGGGCGTAACGGCCATTCTGGAGCGCTGAGCCAGTCAGAACGTAGCCCAGGTCGAGCACATCGACGCCCGGGAATCGCTGTCCTGGGTATCGCTTCGCTCAACGTCAGGCTACGGATTGGCCTTCGTGAGGGCGAGCCCGGGCCGAGAGTTGTGGGCATGCAGCGTCGCAGCCTGGGTTGAGCGGAGCGATACCCGGGAAATGGCGACTACCCTCGCCAGGTTAAGGCCGGGCTTCAGTCTGTTCCGTTTCGACGCTGCTCGCCTCGGCTTCGGCCTTGAGCAGGGCCGCTTTGCGCGCCACGCCCCAGCGGTAACCGCCGAGGCCGCCGTCGGCGGCGGTGACGCGGTGGCAGGGCACCAGCAGGCCCAATGGATTGCTGGCGCAGGCGCGAGCCACGGCGCGTGGGTGACTGTCGAGGTGGGCGGCGAGTTGGCCGTAGGTGCGGGTCTGCCCGGCTGGTATGGCGCGCAGGACCTGCCAGACCCGTTGCTGAAAAGCGCTGCCGCGCAGATCCAGTGGCAATCGGGACGCGCGAGCGGGCTCTTCGATCTGCCGAAGCACCTCCTGCAGCCAACCCTGCAGGGCGCCATCATCGCGCTGCAGCGTCGCGGCTGGAAAACGCTGGCGCAGCTCCGTTTCAACTGCTGTTTCGGATTCGCCGAACAGCAAGGCGCACAGGCCTTTGTCGGTGGCGGCCAGCAGCAGGTAGCCGAGCGGGCAGGGCGCCACGCTGATGCGCAGCACTTCTCCCGCAGCACCCAGGCGACGGCGAGCCGGGCTCACGCCGTCGGCGGTTTCATAGAGCGCTCGGGTGCTTGAGTAGCCGCTGGCCAGTGCCGCGTCGAGCACCGAGTTCGCCAGCGGCAGCGTTCGCTCCAGACGCTCGCGCTGGCGGGCGGTGGCCCAGGCCTTGGGCGTCATCCCGGCGCGTGCCTTGAAGGCCCGGGCCAGGTGCGATGGGGACAAACCGATTCGTGCCGCGAGCGCACTCAAGGTCAGCGGCTTTTGCGCCTCGTCGAGCAGGCGACACGCCGCCGTAACCAGCGCATCGAGCTGCTCGGCCAGGCTGTTGCCTTGCGGGCTGCAGCGTTTACAGGGCCGATAACCCGCTGCTTCGGCTTGCGCGGGGGCGCTGTAGAAGCTGACGTTTTCGCGCAGCGGACGACGCGCCGGGCAGCTGGGGCGACAGTAGATGCCTGTCGAACGGACGGCAAAGACGAAGTGACCGTCCTGCGTGGCGTCGCGTTCGCACACCGCCTGCCAGTGGCGTTGTTCCGACATGTTCATCTCCTGTAACAGTCCGTCGATTGTCGGTATCCAGGCGATTCCACGCCAGTGCCAATCGCGCTTTCAAAGCGGATGAGCGGATGCATTTTCGGCAGAGGCTGGGCGCTGCCCCAGGATTGCCGTATAAAAGGGCCGCATAGACCACCGAGGACCCTGATAAAAGCTGATGAAGACGCCAAAACGCATTGAGCCCCTGGTCGAAGACGGCCTGGTGGACGAGGTGATTCGCCCGTTGATGAGCGGCAAGGAAGCAGCGGTTTATGTGGTGCGTTGCGGTACCGAGCTGCGCTGCGCGAAGGTCTACAAGGAGGCCAACAAGCGCAGTTTCCGTCAGGCCGCCGAATATCAGGAAGGCCGTAAAGTTCGCAATAGCCGGGACGCCCGCGCCATGGCGAAGGGTTCCAAGCACGGCCGCAAGGGGCAGGAGGATGCCTGGCAGAACGCCGAGGTCGCGGCCTTGTTCCGCCTGGCCAGCGCCGGCGTTCGGGTGCCCAAACCCTACGACTTCCTCGAAGGTGTGCTGCTCATGGAACTGGTCAGCGACGGCGAGGGTGGCGTAGCGCCGCGCCTCAACGACGTCGACCTGCACCCTGAAGATGCCCGCGAATTTCACGCCTTCATGATCGAAGAGATCGTCAAGATGCTCTGCGCCGGCCTGGTGCATGGCGACCTCTCGGAGTTCAACGTGCTGCTTGGTCCGGAAGGCCCGGTGATCATCGACCTGCCCCAGGCGGTGGATGCGGCGGGCAACAATCACGCCTTCAAGATGCTCGAACGGGATGTCGGCAACATGGCGGCCTATTTCGGCCAGTTCGCGCCGGAGCTGAAGTTCACCAAGTACGCCAAGGAAATGTGGGCGCTCTATGAGGACGGCAAGCTGACGCCCGAAAGCGTGCTGACCGGCGAATTCGATGATCCGGAAGACGAAGCCGACGTTGATGCGGTGATGCGCGAGATCAAGGCCGCGCTGGCCGATGAAGCGCGTCGCCAGGCAGCCCTCAATGCCGAAGACGAGCCCAAGGACAGTGAGCCGCCTCCGCCTTGGGAGCGCTAGGAGCCTGTTCACGATCTGCTCGCGTCGCCTACAGATGTTTCATGTACCACCGCAAAAGGGCGGGAGCGGCTTTTCGTAGGGTGGACCGGGGCGCGTAGCTGACGATTCACCTACGCGGCCCGACCCGTCCACCGCTCTGCGATCGCAATGGTGGACAAAAAGAGCGTTGTCCACCCTACGTCACTCACCCTGCTGTCCGCAGGCTGAGCCGGGCGGCGATCCGCTTGAGCCACCACGAACATGCCATGGCGTCTCGGGTGCCGGGCCATTAGCGGAGCGCAATCCGCCGTTTCTGCCAATCAGTGCAGGTCCATCGACTGCTCCCGGATTACGCCTTCGGTTAACCAGGCTACGGTCCTCCTGCAGAATGACGTCGCAGGATGGCTCGGCCGCGTAGGCGCAACCCACCGAGATCGACCATTGATTGGTTTCACCCATCCTACGGAGCTCACCAGGCGCGCTTCGAGCGAGAGTCGTGGATGTTGATGCGGGCTGACGCCTGCCAGGTGACGGTCAAGCCGTTATCGCTTCGCACCCGGTGCGCCCTAAAACGGTGAGTTCAGGTGGGAAGCGCTTCATTTTGGTTCGCTTTTCCCGCCGCCGCTATAACGGTCAGTCACCTTCATGCCTGTCTGCATGTCCCGTCATTGCTGAGCTGCAGCGTTTCTCGAAGCGTTGGCATGCTACCTGCTATCTCCTTTGCGTGACCTGACCAACCGTGCAGGTGCCCTGGCCGCTTAGGCCGCCAGGCGCGATGAGCCTGGGCACCGTAGCCCGCCATCCACGCCATAACGACATCACTGAATCCAAGGCAAAGACGCCTGAAGCTGACAACAGCTCCAGGCGTCTTTTTTTTGCGTTGCAGAAAACCGTGATACCGCAGCAGACAGAGGGCAGGCTATGAATTCCATCGTCACATCGATCAAGCGCGAGAACCTGATCGTCATCGGCAACGGCATGGTCGGCCACCACTGTGTGGAGCAGTTGATCGCCAGCGGCGCCCTGCACCGCTATCAGGTGCACGTGTATGGCGAAGAACGCCAGCGCGCCTATGACCGTGTGCACCTGTCCGAGTACTTCTCCGGCAAGGATGCCGAAGCCCTGGCCCTTGGCGAGCCTGATCTTTACGCCCGCAACGGCGTGCAGCTGCACCTTGGCGAGCAGGTGCTGGAGATCGACCGCGAGAACCGCGAAGTGGTCACCACCAAGGGCCGTCGCAGCTACGACCGGCTGGTGCTGGCCACCGGTTCCTACCCCTTCGTGCCGCCGATTCCGGGCGCCGAGGGCAATTCGCGCCTGGTCTACCGCACCCTGGACGACCTCGACGGTATCCGCTCGGCAGCAGCCAATGCCCGCCGTGGCGTGGTGGTCGGCGGCGGCCTGCTCGGGCTGGAGGCCGCCAATGCGCTCAAGTCCCTTGGCCTGGAAGCCCACGTGGTGGAGTTCGCGCCACGCCTGATGCCGGTGCAGCTGGATGTGGACGGTGGCGACGCACTGCGGGCGCGCATCGAAGCCCTTGGCGTTGGCGTACACCTGTCGCGTGCTACCCAGGAGATCGTAATCGGTGAGGAATACGCCTACCGGATGAAATTTAATGACGGCGAATTCTTGGAAACCGACCTGATCGTGTTTTCCGCCGGGATTCGTCCGCAGGACGCCCTCGGCCGTGCTGCTGGCCTGGATGTCGCGCCCCGCGGTGGCGTGGTGGTCGACAATGACTGCCGCACCAGCGACCCGGCGATTTTCGCCATCGGCGAGTGCGCGTCCTGGAATGGCATGGTCTTCGGCCTGGTCGCTCCGGGCTATTCGATGGCCCGTAACGTCGCCGCGCAGCTCGCGAATACTGCCCATGAAGCGTTCACCGGCGCCGACATGTCGACCAAGCTCAAGCTGCTGGGTGTCGACGTCGGCTCCATCGGCGACGCCCACGCCGCCACGCCGGGCGCCAAGAGCTACCGCTACATCGACGAAGCCAACGCCAGCTACCGCCGTCTGGTGGTCTCGCCGGATGGTCAGCACGTCATCGGCGCCGTGCTGGTCGGCGACAACAGCTATTACGACACCCTGCTGCAGTACGCCCAGAACGGCATCAAGCTGCCGGCCGATCCGTCCAGCCTGATCCTGCCGCTCTCCGACGGCGCACCGACTCTGGGTGCCGATGCGCTGCCGGATACCGCGACCATCTGTTCTTGCCACAACGTCAGCAAGGGCGCGGTGTGCTGCCAGGTCGACGCCGGCATCACCGACCTTGGCGAATTGAAGGCCATCACCAAGGCCGGCAGCGGTTGCGGTGGCTGCAGCGCCTTGCTCAAGCAGGTTTTCGAGCACGAGCTGAGCGCCCGCGGCGTGGCCGTCGACAAGAGCCTCTGCGAACACTTCGCCCATACCCGCCAGGAGCTGTACGCCATCGTCCGCGTGGAAGGCGTGCTCAGTTTCGAGGAGCTGCTGGCCAAGCATGGTCGCGGCCACACCGGCTGCGATATCTGCAAACCGGCAGTCGGTTCGATCCTGGCGTCGTGCTGGAACCAGCCGATCACCGATCCGCTGCTGATCCCGCTGCAGGACACCAACGACACCTTCATGGCCAACATGCAGAAGAACGGCACCTACTCGGTGGTGCCGCGTATTCCTGGCGGCGAGATCACCCCGGACGGGCTGATCGCCATCGGCGCGGTGGCGAAGAAATACGACCTCTACACCAAGATCACCGGTGGTCAGCGCATCGACCTGTTCGGCGCGCAGTTGCACGAACTGCCGGAGATCTGGAGCGAGCTGATCGCTGCCGGCTTCGAGACCGGGCATGCCTACGGCAAGTCGCTGCGTACCGTGAAGTCCTGCGTGGGCAGCACCTGGTGCCGCTACGGCGTGCAGGACAGCGTCGGCATGGCGCTGCGCCTGGAAGATCGTTACAAGGGCCTGCGTTCGCCGCACAAGATCAAGTTCGCGGTCAGCGGCTGCACCCGTGAGTGCGCCGAAGCGCAGAGCAAGGACATCGGCGTGATCGCCACCGACAAGGGCTGGAACCTCTACGTGTGCGGCAACGGCGGCATGCGCCCGCGGCACGCCGAACTGTTCGCCACCGACCTGGATGACGAAGCGCTGATCCGCACCATCGACCGTGTGCTGATGTTCTACGTGCGCACCGCCGACAAGCTGCAGCGCACCTCGGTATGGCGCGAGTCGCTGGAAGGCGGCCTGGATTACCTCAAGGCGGTGATCCTCGACGACAGCCTGGGCCTCGGCAATGAGCTGGAAGCGCAGATGCAACTGGTGGTCGACCGCTACGAATGCGAATGGGCCGGCGCCCTCAAGGACCCGGAAAAGCTCAAGCGCTTCCGCACCTTCGTCAACGACAAGCGCGCCGACCCGGACATCCACTTCGTCAAGGAACGCGGCCAGCGCCGGCCGATGACAGCCAGTGAATTACACCTGATTCCCGTTACCGAGGAGGTGCTCTGATGAGCCAGTCCAACGCCGTGCGTGCCCAATCGCTTCCCGCCACCGAGTGGCAACCGCTGTGCAGCAGCCAGGATCTGGTCGCCAACTCGGGCGTGGTGGCCTGGCTAGAGGGTGACCAGATCGCACTGTTCCATCTGCCCCACAGCGAGGCTGGCGAGCAATTGTTCGCGGTGGAAAACCGCGACCCGAAATCCGGCGCCAACGTCATCGGCCGCGGGCTGATCGGCCAGATCAAGGGCGACTTGGTGATTGCCTCGCCGCTCTACAAACAGCATTTCCGCCTGGCCGATGGCAGCTGCCTGGAGTATCCGGAGCAGCGCCTGCGCGTGTGGCCGGTGCGCCTCAATGGCGACACCGTGGAAATCGGCCTGGCGGGCTGATCTCGACGACGTACCGGTGGCCGAAAAGAGCGTCAATCAGGCGCCCCGGTTGCCCCGACACCTCATTCCCTGTTTGCCCCACCTGAAAAAAGAGAGCCTCTCCATGTCCTATCTGGTTCCTGCCGAATTCGTCACCAAGATGGTGGATGCCGGCGAGTCGAAGATCTTCATGTCGACCCGCGATACCCTGATCCGCGCCTTCATGGCCGGCGCCATTCTGGCCCTGGCGGCGGTGTTCGCCATCACCATCACGGTGCAGACCGGTTCGCCGCTGCTTGGCGCAGCGTTCTTCCCGGTCGGTTTCATCATGCTGTACCTGATGGGCTTCGACCTGCTCACCGGGGTATTCGTCCTCGCTCCGCTGGCGCTGCTCGATAAGCGTCCGGGGGTTACCATCGGTGGCGTGCTGCGCAACTGGGGGCTGGTGTTCATCGGCAACTTCGCCGGGGCACTGACGGTCGCCGTGATGATGGCTTTCGTCTTCACCTATGGCTTCTCGACCAGCGCGGGTGAGATCGGCGAGAAGATTTCGCACATCGGCGAATCGCGCACGCTGGGCTACGCCGAGTTCGGCACGGCCGGCTGGCTGACCATTTTCTTGCGCGGCATGCTGTGCAACTGGATGGTGTCCATGGGCGTGGTTGGCGCGATGATCTCCACCACCGTCAGCGGCAAGACCATCGCCATGTGGATGCCGGTCATGCTGTTCTTCTACATGGGCTTCGAACACTCGGTGGTGAACATGTTTCTGTTCCCCTTCGGGATGATCATGGGCGGCGATTTTTCGGTGATGGACTACATGATCTGGAACGAAATCCCCACCGCACTGGGTAACCTGGTGGGCGGCCTGGCCTTCACCGGCCTGACCCTCTACACCACGCACATCAAGACCGCTCCCAAGCGCTCCTACAACTGAGTGTCGTCGATGGCCGCTGCCGCTGAAAACCTGTGGACTGACAGACGGAGCCAGCTGCAGGTCAGCATCGGCCAGTGTTCGGACAAGGGCCGCAAGTCGCGCAATCAGGACTTTCACGGCCTCTGTGTGCCCCTTGAGCCGCAACTGAGCAGCAAGGGCATCGCCATCGCCCTGGCCGATGGCATCAGCAGCAGCGACGTCAGCCACATCGCCAGTGAAACGGCAGTGGCGGCGTTTCTCTCCGACTACTTCAGCACCAGCGAAGCCTGGTCCGTAAAGACCTCGGTGACCCGCGTGCTCAGTGCCACCAATGCCTGGCTGCACGCCCAGACGCGGCGCGGCCAGCATCGCTACGACATGGACCGCGGCTACGTGTGTACCTTCAGCGCCCTGGTGCTGAAGTCGACCACCGCGCACCTGTTCCACGTCGGCGATACCCGTATCTACCGCTTGCGCGACGGCTCCCTGGAACCGCTGACCCGCGACCACCGCGTATGGGTCGGTGAGGGCAAGAGCTACCTGAGCCGTGCTCTGGGCATCCAGCCGCAGCTGGAAATCGACTACCAGGCCCTGGCGCTGGAGCGCGGCGACCTGTTTCTGCTGGCCACCGACGGCGTCTACGAATTCGTCGACGCGCGCTTCATGATCGACTGCATCGCCGAGCACCCAGGCGACCTGCAACACGCCGCCCAGCACATCCTCGACCGGGCCCTGGCCAATGGCAGCGATGACAACCTGACCCTGCAACTGGTACGCATCGACAGCTTGCCGCGCGCCGAGGCCGATGAATTGCAGCACAAGCTCGGTGAGCTGCCGTGCCCGCCGATCCTCGAAGCACGGATGCAGTTCGACGGTTACCGCATCGTTCGTCCGCTGCACGCTAGCGCCCGCAGCCACGTGTACCTGGCCACCGATGAAGACAGCGGCGCCACCGTGGTGATCAAGACGCCCTCGCTGGACTTGCAGCATGACGCCGGCTATCTCGAGCGCTTTCTCATGGAGGAGTGGATCGCCCGGCGCGTCGACAGCCCTCACGTGCTCAAGGCCTGCGCGCCGACCCGCAAGCGCAACTTCCTGTACGGCGTCAGTGAATTCATCGAAGGCCAGACGCTGGCGCAGTGGATGATCGATCACCCGCGCCCGGATCTGGAAGCCGTGCGGCGCATCGTCGAGCAGGTCGCCCGCGGTTTGCGTGCCTTCCACCGTCTGGAAATGCTTCATCAGGACTTGCGCCCCGCCAACCTGATGATCGACGCCACCGGCACGGTGAAGATCATCGACTTCGGCGCCACCCGCGTCGCCGGCCTGCAGGAGATCGACAGTCGCCAGGCGGATGACCCGATACTCGGCACCGCGCAATACAGTGCCCCGGAATACTGGCTCGGCGAGCCGGGCACGGTGCGCTCGGATGTGTTCTCACTGGCGGTGATCGCCTATCAGATGCTCAGCGGCAGATTGCCGTACGGCGCCGGCATGGCGCGGGCGCGAACCCGCACTGCCCAGGCGCGGCTGCGCTACACGCCGCTCGGCCAACCGGAGCGCGAGCTGCCGCTGTGGCTCGATGACGTGCTGCGCAAGGCTTGCCACCCGGACCCGCTGAAACGCTATGACGACCCGGACGAATTAGCCCATGCCTTGCGCCACCCCGGCCAGGCGTTGCTGCGCGGGCGGGTGCCGTTAATGGAGCGCAACCCGCTGCTGTTCTGGCAAATCAGTTGTGCCGCCCTGGCGCTGACGGTAGTGGCGCTGCTGGCACGCTAGCGTGCGCGGTGGCAGTGTCCAGTGATTTCCGCTGATAGCCTTGCAGGCCGCGCCAGTGCACGGTTTCGGGGCGTTGGCCTTTGTTGCAACTTAATGAAATAAGTTGTCGCAAATTGTCATATTTGTTATTCCGGCAACAAGACAGAATGCGGCTTCTGTTCAGCCATAAAGTGCGTGATCGTGGACTATCTCCTGCAACTAGCCAGCGACCCAACTGCCTGGGTCGCCCTTGCCACTCTGGTGGTGATGGAAGTGGTACTGGGCATCGACAACCTGATTTTCATCTCCATCCTCACCAACAAACTGCCCGAGCATCAGCGCGACAAGGCGCGGCGCCTGGGTATCGGTGCGGCACTGGTTCTGCGCCTGGGCCTGCTGGGCACCGTCGCGTGGATCGTCCAGCTGGTAGAACCGGTGATCGAGCTGTTCGGCCAGGCGTTCTCCTGGAAGGACATCATCCTCATCGCCGGCGGTCTGTTCCTGCTGTGGAAGGCGACCAAGGAAATCCATCACTCCATGGACCCGGAGCCGGAAGGCGACATGTTCGTCGGCCGCGCTGCGTCCCTGGGGTTCGGCGCTGCTATCGTGCAGATCCTGTTGCTTGACCTGGTGTTCTCGGTCGACAGCATCATCACTGCCGTGGGCATGACCCCACACGTGCCGATCATGGTCATCGCCGTGATCGCCGCCGTTACCGTGATGCTCGTCGCCGCCAACCCGCTGGCGCGCTTCATCGCCAACAACCCCACCGTGGTGATGCTGGCGCTGGGCTTCCTGATCATGATCGGCATGACGCTGATTGCAGAAGGCTTTGGCGCTCATGTGCCGAAGGGCTACATCTACGCTGCGATGGCCTTCTCGGCAATTATCGAAGGGCTCAACATGCTGTCCCGCCGGGGTCGCCGCAAGGCCGCCGCCGAGGCCAACAAGGCGCCATGACCTTGTCCATCCCCTCCTGCCGCGGCAGGAGGGGATGGCTGCCTTCTGCTTCCGCTTTCCCTTCCCTCGGTAAACTCTGACCGTTCGGTCATATTTTGCTGGCACCGTGCCATCGTGCGCGGCAAAATCCTTTTCTGATGGGATGTCCCTCAGCTCGGCCAGGCATACAGCTGGCAGCACGCTGAGGGGTTCCCTGTTCATGCACGCTCCCGAACCATGCCCTTGCGCCCGCTATCCAGAGCGACGCCGGCGGCCCGAATCGGTTCGGCGGAGTCAGGGATGACGCACCGGTGGCGACTTCAGTGTCGCGTAACACCTTTGCGCGCGACTGCTGGGCAAACGTGCCCCGGATCGTCCCTACACAGATTGACCAGGACTGCCTCTATGCTCGCCACCCATCCCAATGCCGATGTTATGTACCGCCTGCTCGTGCAGAGCGTGGTGGATTACGCCATCTACATGCTCAGCCCCGAGGGTGTGGTGACCAACTGGAACGCCGGCGCCCAGCGCGCCAAGGGTTACCTGGCGGCGGAGATCGTCGGCAGGCATTTTTCGGTGTTCTATAGCGAGCAGGAGCGTGCCGACGGTGTGCCCGAGCGCGGACTGCAGCAGGCTTTCGATACCGGCCGTTTCGAGGCTGAAGGCTGGCGCCTGCGCAAGGACGGCACTGCGTTCTGGGCTCATGTGGTGATCGATGCCGTGCGCGATGACCACGGCCAACTGATCGGCTTCGCCAAGATCACCCGCGACTGCACCGAGCAGCGGCACGTGCAGATGCAGCAGCGCGAGCAGGAGCGGCGCTTTCGTCTGCTGGTGCAGGGCGTCACCGATTACGCCATCTACATGCTCGACCCCCAGGGCCACGTGGAGAACTGGAACGCTGGCGCCGAACGCGCCAAGGGCTACAAGGCGGAAGAAATCGTCGGCCAGCATTTTTCGGTGTTCTACACGCAGGCAGATCGCGAGGCCGGCTTACCTGGTCTGGGGCTGGAAACGGCACGCAGCGAAGGCCGCTTCGAGGCCGAAGGCGTGCGTCTGCGCAAGGATGGTTCGCCGTTCTGGACCAGCGTGGTGATCGACGCCATCCACGATGAGGACGGCCAACTGATCGGCTTCGCCAAGATCACCCGCGACATCACCGAGCGCCGGCAGAACGAACTCGAACTGCTCAAGGCCAAGGAGCTGGCGGAAAGCTACAGCGAAGAAATGGCGTCGCTGTCGCGCTTTCTCGACTCGGTGATTTCCAACATCCCGGCCAGCGTCATCGTCCAGGACACCCGCACCCGGCGCATTCTCCTGGCCAACCCGCAGGCCGAGAAGCTGTTCGGCTGCCGCACCCAGGACATGATCGGGCGGCGCGCCGACGAGTGCCTGGCACCGGCCATCGTCGAATACATTGATCAGCAGACCGAGCAGTGTCTGCGCGACCAGACCCTGCACCTCTCCGAGGATTGCCTGGATACGCAAATGGGCCCGCGCATGCTGCGCACCCGCGTGTTGCTCAGCAGTAGTATCGAGTACCAGACCAGCTACGTGCTGCTCATCGCCGAGGACGTTACCGACGAGCTTGCCGCCCATGCGCAGATTCATCACATGGCTCACCACGATGCCCTGACGGGATTACCCAACCGTACGCTGTTCAGCGAACGGCTCGACGAAGCGCTGCACGACGGCGCGCAAACGGCGCGGTTGACTGCCGTGCTGTGCCTGGACCTGGACAACTTCAAGAACATCAACGATGCCTTGGGGCACGCTTTCGGCGACCGCTTGCTGCGTTCGCTCGGGCAGCGCCTCAAGGCGGTGCTGCGCGAGCGCGACACCCTCGCGCGGCTTGGTGGCGACGAGTTTGCCGTGGTGCTCAACGGGCTGGAGAGCGCTCAGGATGCGCAGCGCACCGCCCAGCGACTGATCGCCGCCGTGGCGCCGATATTCCTGATCGATGGCCACAGCTTCTCGGTGGGCGTCAGCATCGGCATCGCCATCTCGCCGGACGATCATCAGCAGGCCGATCAGCTGATGCGCTACGCCGACATGGCGCTGTACGAAGCCAAGCGCAACGGCCGCAACCGTTACGAATACTTTCACCCCGAACTGGATGCAGCGGCGCGCCGGCGGCGCAGCATGGAAATGGATTTGCGCACGGCGTTGCACTTGGGTCAGCTGCAGCTGTACTACCAGCCGATCGTCGACAATGGCAGCAACCAGATTTCCGGGTACGAGGCACTGATGCGCTGGCAGCACCCGGGCAACGGCCTGGTGATGCCGCTCGACTTCATCCCCATCGCCGAGGAAACCGGGCTGATCCACGAGGTGGGCGCACGCGCCCTCAATCTTGCCTGTCAGGAAGCAGCGAGCTGGCCTGGCAAGCAGACTGTCGCAGTGAACCTGTCGCCGGTGCAGTTCAAGAACAGCGACCTGGTGAAGATTGTCGGCCTGGCACTGGCCGACTCGGGGCTGGAACCCGAGCGGCTGGAGCTGGAGATCACCGAATCGGTACTGCTGGAAAACAGCGAGAGCAATATCGACACCCTCAAGGAACTCAAGGCGCTGGGGGTGAGCATTGCGCTCGATGACTTCGGCACCGGCTATTCATCCCTCGGTTACCTGCGCTCGTTTTCCTTCGACCGCATCAAGATCGACAAGTCCTTCGTCCAGGACATGGGCGAGAGCCGCGAGGCGTTGTCGATCGTGCGCGCCATCACCGGCATGAGTGGCAGCCTACTGATCAAGACCACCGCCGAAGGCGTGGAAACCGACGCGCAACTTGAGCAGCTCAAGGCGGAAGGCTGTTCGCACTTCCAGGGCTACCTGTTCGGCCGCCCGCAGCCGGCCAGCGAGCGCATCGAAGTGCTGGAGTAGAGCGGCCGTACGCCGAGCAGTGTGACGGCCGTCACCAATCTCTATGTTCGCGCGCCGGTCGGCAGGCTATCGGGGCTCGGCGACACGTCAACGACGGGCGTATGGATTAGAATTCAGCCAATCGCTGGCGTCGCAATGCCGGCAGCTTCCGCTGCCTTGACTCGCCAGCATCCACTCAGGTCGACCGTCGCCGCGCGCACCGTTTTTCAGGGGTGCTCGCGGGGTGGAGTGGCCGTTAGAGCGCACGAGGATATCGAGTTGATTAAACGTTGCATGCAAACGCTGCTGCTGGGGCTCAGCCTGACCAGCTTCGTCAGCTGGGCCGAAATGAAGCCGCTGGAGGCGATGAACATGGCCGGCCTGCAGCGCAGCCTGGGCCAGATCATGGCCAAGGACTACCTGATGATTGGCTCGGACGTGAAAGTCGACGACGCCACCAAGCAGCTCAACACCAGCATCGCGTTGTTCGAAGACCACCACGCCCAGCTCAAGGCGCACCCTACCAACGACGAGATTCGTGCAGCACTCGGTCAGGTCGAGGTCATCTGGTCAGCTTATCGCCCGCTGCTCAGCGCAACCCCGGACAAGGCCCAGGCGCCAGCCGTACTCGCCAAGGCCGAGGAGCTGGTCAAGCAGACCCAGCACGTCACCGATTTGTTCGAGAAGCATAACGGCGATGCGGCTTCCCATTCGATCAACCGCAGCGGCTGGAACCGCGTGCTCACCCAGCGCACCGCGATGTTCTACATGGCCCGCGCGTGGGGTGTGCAAGCACCCAACCTGGACGCCAATTTCGACGCCTCGGTGAAGGAGTTCGACGCCATCATGCAGGAGCTCAAAGCGGAAAAAGCGCCAAACGATGAGATTGCCGCTGCGCTGCGCAAGACCGATGCGCGCTGGCAGTTCGCGACCAAGGCCTTCGCCTCCAAGGATTTCGTGCCGACCATCGTCGCGGTGAACGCCGAATCGATGTTCCGTCAGCTCAACGAAATGACCCGCCTGTATGCTGGCCTCAAGGGCGATCAGCTCTGATCAGCCAGGTGCGCATCGCGTGAGATGCGCACCGTTGCGGCATACGCCACTGAAACGAGCCGATGACCCCCTTTAGAAGCTGTACTTGGCGGTCAGCATCAGGTTGCGTGGCGTGCCGTATACATCTCCGCCGTAGCTCACCGAGTTGGCGATCGTCGAATAGTATTTGCGATCAAAGATGTTGTTGGCGTTGAGCTGCACATCCAGGTCCTTGTTGACCCGGTAGCCGGCCATCAGGTCGGTGACGGCGTAGGCGCCCTGCTTCAGCCGGTAGCTACCACCATCAAGCAGCGCAACATCGTTGTACATGCGGCTCTGCCAGGAGACGTTGCCACCCACGCGCAATTTTTCCAGCGGGCCCTGGAACTGATAGCTGGTGGTCAGTTTGAACAGATGCTCGGGGGTGTCGGTGTCGAACTGCTGGTTCACGTTCTGCGGGTTGGCCGCGTCCTTGATGGTGTGCGTCCTTGCGTAGGTATAGCCGCCGCCAACCTGCCAGTTTTCGGTGACTGCGCCCTGCAGTTCGAGGTCTATGCCCTGGCTGCGGATTTCGCCTGAGGGCTCGTTGCAGTTATTGGCGTCGGCGCATCCCCTCAGGTCGGTCAGTGCGACGGCGCGGTTTTCCTGGTCGATACGGAAAACCGCGACGCTGGCGTTGAGTGCGCCATCGAGGTATTCGCCTTTCAGACCGATCTCATAGTTCTTGCCAACGATTGGCTTCACTGGCGTGCCGGTACTGTCCTTCTCGCTCTGCGGGGTGAAAATATCGCTGTAGCTGACATAGACCGAATGACGGTCGTCCAGGTCGTAGACCAGGCCAGCGTAGCGGGTCACGTTGCGGGTGACCTTATAGTCTGCGGTGGAGCTGTCCTTGTTGTCGTAGTCATACCAGTCCAGGCGCCCACCGAGTATCAGTTTCAGCGGGTCTGCCAGGCTCAGGCGGGTGGTCAGGTAAACGCCGTCCTGGGTGGTGACCGCACGGCCGTCGCCGGTACCGACGAAGTTCGGTTTGCCAGCATCGAGCGGCCAGTTCATGTCGTAGGGGTCGTAGCTGTGGGTGGTCATGTCGTAGATGCGTTTGCTGGCGCCCAGCACCAACTCGTGGCTGCGTCCCAGCGCCTCGAAAGGCCCGCTGAAAAAAGCATCGACCCCGGCCTGGTTCTCATCGTATTTGGCCTGCCACACGGTGCGCTCCAGGCGTCGATCAGCAGCCCAGCGCGACTGATAAGAACCGGAAAAGAGCGCATTCTGCTCGGCATAGTTGGCATTGATCTGGAGTTTCCAGTCGTTGGCCAGGTGGTGGCGGAGCTCGGCGAACACGGTGTTGATTTCCTGATCCTTGTCCTCCCATGAGGTGCCTGGGTTATAGGAGCGCGGCAGATCCAGGTGACGGCCGTCGAGGCCTACCATCGATGCGCCCCAGAAGTAATTGGTCTGGTCTTTCTGGTGCGAGAAGCCGAGGGTCAGTGTGGTGTCGTCGCTCAGGTCTGCTTCGGTAATGACATAGAACAGGCCGTGGTCTTCCTCGGCACCGTCAATGAAGCTGTTGGCGTCGCGGTAAGAGGTGACCACCCGACCGCGCAGTGTGCCGCTGTCGTTGAGCGGGCTCGAAGCATCGAGTTCGCCACGGTAGTCATCCCAGCTACCGGCAGCGCCGGTCAGGGTGACTTTCTGCTCGGCCAGCGGGCGTTTACGCACCATATTGATCGCCGCCGACGGGTTCCCCGCGCCAGTTACCAGGCCGGTCGCGCCGCGCACCACCTCAACGCGGTCGAACATCGCCAGGTTTGGCTGGGCGCCGACAGCCACGCCGTTATAACCGCTCGGGATACCGTCATACATCAGGTTGTCGATATCGAAACCGCGTGCTTTGTATGACTGTCGGCCCGGGCCATTGGCATAACTGAGAAACAACCCAGGGGTCGCGTTGACCACATCATTGATGCTCGTCATCGCCTGGTCGTCCATGCGCTGACGTGTGATCACAGTAGTAGCTTGCGGTGTTTCACGCATGGTCATCGGCAACTTGGTCGCGGTCGACATTGCGCCGGTGGTATAGGAGCTGGTCCCTTCGGTTGTGCTGCCTAGTTGCGTGTTAGTGATCTGGGTAGCGCCGAGCTCGAATACTGCGGGATCGGTATCTTTCACTTCATCGGCGAGCGCTGGGTTGATTGTGCTCATGCAGACAGCCATTGCCAGCAGGCTGCGTGGGAAATTGAAGCTGAGGAGTGAGGAGGTGCAGGACATAACGATTCTCTTTAAGCCAATAGATATACTTAATGCTTATGAGAATGATTATATATTGCAAAATAAGCTTTCGGAAACCGTGGCAACCGGTGCGATAAAAAGGGCAAAGGAGCGATTTATTCCTGAGGTGGTGCAGCTAGGCAGGTAAACCTGCCCAGGCCTCAGAGGTTGCCGATACGGTCCAGCTCGCGCTTCAGCGCGTCGCGGCTCAAGTCTGCATACGGCAGGGCAAGGAAAGCCCGGCAGCGCTGTTCGATACGTTTCAGCGTCGCGTTGAATGCGGCGTCGACTTCCCGCTCGTCACCTTGTACATCGGATGGGTCTGCCAGGCCCCAGTGGCTTTTCAGCGCAGGCCCGAAATAGACCGGGCAGGCTTCACCGGCCGCCTTGTCACACACCGTGATGACGATGTCTGGAGGGTTCGCTTCGAAGGCGTCGTTGCCCTTGCTGCTCAAGCCCGTAATGGAGATTCCAGCCTGCTCCAACGTGTGCAGGCTGCGCGGCAGTACCTGGCCTTTCGGGAAGCTGCCCGCACTGACTGCCTTGAAACCCTCTGGCGCAAGGTGATTGAACATCGCTTCGGACAGAATGCTCCGGCAGCTATTGGCCGTGCACATGAACAGGATTCGCATGCATGCTCCTTTTCGCCATGGGCGAGGGTCATAGGCTGAGGCGCAACGCCAGTGCCGACAGGGTGATGAACAGCACCGGAAAGGTCAGCAGGGCGCCAACCTTGAAGTAGTAACCCCAGGTGATGCGGATGCCTTTACGCTGAAGCACGTGGAGCCACAGCAAGGTCGCCAGGCTGCCGATAGGGGTGATTTTGGGGCCGAGGTCGCAGCCGATGACGTTGGCGTAGATCATCGCTTCGCGCACCAGGCCGGTGCTGTGGCTGGCGTCGATGGACAGCGCGCCGATCAGTACGCTGGGCATGTTGTTCATGGCTGACGACAGCAGCGCCGAGAGCAGCCCGGTACCCAGCGCGGCTGCCCAGACGCCATGCTCGGCCAGTTGATTAAGCACCCGTGTTAGGTGGCTGGTGAGGCCCGCATTGTTCAGGCCGTAGACGACCAGGTACATGCCCAGCGAGAACACCACGATCTGCCAGGGCGCCTCACGCAGCACGCGACGAGTCGAAATCACCTGGCCTCTGGCGGCGACTGCAAAGAGGATCGCGGCGCATGCGGCGGCGACAGCGCTCACAGGCACGCCTATCGGTTCCAGTACGAACAGGCCGATCAACAGCAACAGCAGCACCCACCAGCCGCATACGAACGTGGTGCGATCGCGGATCGCCGAGTCTGGCGTCTTCAGGTCGGCCACGGAATAAATTGCGGGTATATCGCAGCGGAAGTACACGAACAGCACCAGCAGTGTCGCCGCCACGCTGGCCACGGTTACCGGCACCATGACCGATGCATAGTCGGCAAAGCCCAGGCCAAAGAAGTCGGCAGAGACGATATTGACCAGGTTCGACACCACCAGCGGCAGGCTGGCGGTGTCGGCGATGAACCCCGCTGCCATGACGAAAGCCAGCGTGGCGCCGGCCGAGAAACGCAGCGCGACCAACAGCGAAATGACGATGGGAGTGAGGATCAGTGCCGCGCCGTCATTGGCGAACAACGCTGATACTGAGGCCCCCAGCAGCACCGTGAAGGCAAACAGGCGCCGCCCGTTGCCATTCGCCCAGCGAGCGACGTGCAACGCTGCCCACTCGAAGAAACCGGCTTCGTCCAGCAGCAGGCTGATAATGATGATCGCGATGAATGTCGCGGTTGCGTTCCACACCACCGCCCAGACAGTCGGGATGTCCTGAAGGGACACTGCACCGACGGCCAGTGCCAGGGCTGCGCCGATGCTCGCGCTCCAGCCTACGCCCAGGCCACGCGGTTGCCAGATGACCAGAATGAGGGTGAAAACGAACACGGCAATTGCAACGAGCATCGTAAATTCTCCTGGCCTGGGTCAGCAGCAACTGGCAGCGCGCTCAGGGCGGCCAACCATCGTATCGAGTCGGGTGGTGCTGTCTTTCAGCCAGGAGGCATTGCTCGCCGCGGTAACGCGAAGCACGTCGTGCAGCCATTGCGGCAGGTCAGGGTTGAGGCGGTAGTACACCCACTGTCCTTGTCGGCGATCCAGCAGCAGACCTGCACTGCGAAGCTGCGCGAGGTGCCGGCTGACTTTGGACTGGTTGTTTTCCAGGGCGCACATGAGTTCGCAGACACAGAGCTCACCCTGCTCGGCAATGAGCAGGATGGCACGAGCGCGGGTTTCTTCAGCAAGGCACTTGAAGGCTTCGGGAGGCGTTAGCATGGCGTGTCTATATGTGGAAAACCGAATATTCGGATATTCACATATTTAACGACACGCTGCCAGTACGTGTGGGATCGATGAAAGCCTGAAGCCTCTGGAATATGTGGATAAGACCGGGGCGCGCGCATTGCTAGCACAAGGGATTTCCGCCACACATTCGAGCGTTTTTCCTGCTGGCAAGATTCACCTCGCGCCATTGAGAGGTGGAATACGCCTTCACACTGGGCGCTTATTTTCATGGAATCCTCGCGTCTATACCCAGACTAATCCTCAACAAGGCTGACGCTGGTCCGCCATCGAATTGCGGCGTGAGGAAGGATGGGTGCCGAGTAACCAAAGGTCGTCGATAACCACGTGGCTGCAGTGCGTATTTCTGGGCGTTTTTCTGTGGCTGGGCTGGGACCCCGTCGACCGAAAGACCTGGATGATCGAGAACAGTCTGGTTGTCGTCGGCGCGCTGGCAGTGTGGTTTACCCGGCATCGGTTTTACTGGACGCCCAGGTCGTGGGCGCTGGTCGTTTTGTTCCTCTGCCTGCATCAGGTTGGCACCCATTACACCTACCCGGGCGTGCCCTACGTCGCCGCGATCGAGAACCTGACCGGGCTGAACATCGAGCAGCTGTTCGGCTGGCAGCGCAATCACTACGACCGTTTCGTTCACCTGGGTTACGGCGTGCTGGTGGTGCTGCCGATCCGCGAGATCATTACCCGCGAATGCCAGTTGAAGGGCGCGTGGGCCTCGCTGATCGCATGGTCCTTCGTGCTGTCCACGTCGATGCTCTACGAGTTGATGGAATGGATTGGCGCGCAGTACGTGGGCGGCGCCCATTCCGTATTCGTCGGTGCTCAGGGCGACATCTGGGATGCGCAGAAAGATATGGCTGCTGCCGCTGGCGGGGCTCTTCTGGTCTTGGTGTGCCGCGGCCATTCGCTGTGGGCCAGGCTTGGTGTTCGCCCGTAACACCGCTGAGCCTGGCGACCCAAAAGCCATACAGAGCTGCGAAGGGCTGGCCTTACTGCTGCTTCAAGACCAGCGTCGTACCGGGCCCCGGCACATGAATCTCGCTGGCGCTGATTACTTCGATTGGTTCGCCCGTTCCGGGAAACAGCACGGCGTCGCCCTTGACGTTGTTGAAGGTCAGCACCGAGCCGTCGAATTGGTAAGCAGCCGAGCCAGCGAACTGGTAGTTCTTGATGAGGGCTTTTTTTGTGATTACCTGGTCGTCCGCAAAATCGAAGCTGATACTCATCGGGTAACCATCCTGCTCCACCGTGCCGCTATACAGGCCTCGTGGCAGCTGGGCCGGAGTCGGCTTCGCCTTGTAGGCGTCGACGATCGCCACCTTGGCCGGGCTCACCGCTGGCGGTTGGCTGCGGAAGGTTTCCATCGACTTGCGGTGCTCGTAGGGCACATAGAGGGTGACGTAAGCGCCCCACCCGATGAGCGCGATGACCATCAGGCTGAACAGGTGGCCGGATCCGCGCTGTGAGTTATTCATCGTAAGGTCCTGAAAGGCGACTGCCGGTATGAGCCACGGCGGCGCATCGTGAAAACTGAGGGGCGAATAATATCCTCTTTTGCGGGGCTGATTCCTGTAAGCCGACTGATCGCGGCCGGGCGCCGGTCAACTCGGAGGGCGCACGGAGTTGTTACCCATCAGCTGGCTGATGCGTGTGTTTTGACGACCAAGGATTGCGGCGCGCTCGCAGAGCGGAGCTGGAAAGGAAAACCTGGACCGGCGGCAGCACGGCCCAGGCTGTGGCGCGGATTACTCGTCTTGCAGGGTTTCGCGCTGCTTGCGCACCTCACTGGCGCTGACCGCCGGTGCGGCGTTGCCCCAGCTGTTGCGAATGTAGGTGAGCACGTCGGCGACGTTTTCATCCGACAGGTTCCAGGCAAACGACGGCATGGCAGGCCCGGTCGGCGCGGCGTCAGTGGTGCCGGCGCGGTTGCCGGCCAGTACCACGCGGATCATTGATACTGCCTCACGCGAATTCACCAACGGGGCGTTTGCCAGCTTGGGGAACAGCGTTGGGATGCCTTCGCCGTTTGGCGTATGGCAACCGGAGCAGCGGTCTTCATAGATGCCACGCCCAGCCGTCATGGCCGGCTCATCGGCAGCCAATGGCTGGGGCTTGTCGTGCTCGTGGTCGAGATCCTTGAGGTAGACGGCCACGGCCATCAGGTCCTCGTCGCGCCAGTGCTGCGTGGAGTTTTCCACCGCTTCGGCCATCGGCCCGGAGGCAATGTCGTAGCGGTTGGCGCCGGTCTTGAGGTACTGCACGATGTCATCCTCGCTCCAGTCCCCCAGGCCGACATGCGCGACGCCAGTGATGTTCGGCGCCATCCAGCCCTGCAGCTCGCCGCCCTTCAGGGTTTCGCTGCTCTTGTCACCCCCGATGAGGTTCTTCGGCGTGTGGCAGCTGCCGCAATGGCCGAGCCCTTGCACCAGATACGCACCGCGGTTCCATTGCTCGCTCTTCTGCGCGTCAGGCTCGAATTCGCCCTCGGTGAAGTTGAGCCAGTTCCACACACGCATGCTCATGCGGATGTTGAAGGGAAACGGCAACTGGTTGGTTTCCACCTCGTTGTGCACCGGCTCGATCGTGCGCAGGTACGCCCACAACGCCATATTGTCTTCGCTCGTAACCTTGGTATACGCGGCGTACGGCATGGCCGGGTAGAGCTGCTTACCGTTGCGCGCGTGGCCACGCGCCATGGTGTTCTGGAACTCCTCGAAATTCCAGCGACCGATGCCGGTCGCCGGGTCAGGGGTGATGTTGGCGCCGAGCAGCTCGCCGAAGGGCGTTTCAATCGCCACGCCGCCGGAGAACAGCGGCTTGCCAGGCACCGTATGGCACGCCGTGCAGTCGCCGAGGGTGGCGATGTATTTGCCCTTCTGCACCAGCTCGTAGGAGTCCGGGCCGGTCACTGCATAGGCGCTGATGCTTGTCGCGGCCAGCAGGCCGATGCCAAGGTTAAGGAGAGTTTTCATACGCTGATCATCTCCCCCGGGCGCTTGAGGTAGTAGGTACGAATCGCGTGCGCCGCCTTGAAGGCCAGTGCGCCAACGGTGCCCGTCGGGTTGTAGCCGGGGTTCTGCGGGAACGCCGAAGCGCCGACCACGAACAGGTTGGGCACGTCCCAGACCTGCAGGTGCTTGTTGACCGAGCTGGTGGCCGGATCAGCACCCATGATGAAGCCACCGACCACATGCGAGGACTGATACGAGGTGTTCGACCAAGGGCCTTTGCGCGGGCTGGCGAACATCATTTTCGGGTTCATCGCCTTGGCGATCTCCGCCGTTTTGTCGGTCACGTATTGGGCCATGCGCAGGTCGTTGTCGGTGAAGTCGAAGGTGATGCGCAGCAGCGGTCGGCCGTGTGGGTCGGTGTAGTTCGGGTCCAGCGAGAGGTAGTTGCCGCGCGCGCTGTAGTTGCTCGCCTCGCAGCCGATGGACATGCTGTTGGCGTAGTACTGCACGGTGGCTTTCTTCCACTCCGCGCCCCATTTCGGCGTGCCCGGCGGCACCGGCCGCGAATTGATGGGCGCAGCGCCGATGGGCGTTACCCGCGTGCTGCCGCCGCCAACGAAACCCAGGCCGGAATGGTCGAAGTTATCGTTGTTGAATTCGTCGATGCCCATGCCGATGGCGCCGCCACCAATGAACGGGTTGAAGTTCTTGTCGTCGAAAAACATCCGCACGCTGTTGGCGGTCTGGTACGCGTAGTTGCGCCCGGTGGTGCCGGTGTTGCTGAGCGGGTCGTAGGGCTGGCCGATGCCGGAGAGCAGCATCAAGCGCACGTTCTCGAAGGTGAAGGCGGCGACCACGACGATATCGGCCGGCTGCTCCCACTTCTCGCCATTGGCGTCGACATAGATGATGCCGGTGGCGCGTTTACCGGTGCTGTCCTTGGTCACTTCGAGCACTTCGCAGTGCGTCTTGGCGGTGAAGTTGGGCATGCGTACCAGCGCCGGCAACACGTTGACGATGGCGCTGGCTTTGGAATAGTTGGCGCAGCCGTAGTTGGTGCAGAAGCCGCAGAAGGTGCAGGGCCCCATCGTTACGCCGTACTGGTTGGTATAGCCCTGAGAGGCGAGCGCCGACGGCACCGGAAACGGCTTGTAGCCCATATTGCGGGCGGCCTCGGCGAACAGCGTCGGCGCGTAGGTCTGCTTGGTCGGCGGGTTGGGGTATTCCTTGGAGCGCGCGCCCTCGAACGGGTTGCCGCCTTCGATGAGCGTGCCGTTGATATTGCCGGCCTTGCCGGAGATGCCCGCTACCTGGTCAAAGGCATCGTAGTGCGGTTCCATTTCTTCCCAGGTGGTGCCCCAGTCCTGCAGGGTGAGGCCCTCGATGGATTCTTTGCCGTAGCGCTCGGTCAGGTGACTCTTGAGGTGAAATTCCTCGGGCTGGAAGCGAAAGGTAATGCCGGCCCAGTGATTACCGGCACCGCCGGTGCCGTTGCCGGGGTGAAAAGAGCCCCAGGTGCGCATCGGCAAGGCGGTTTCGCTCGGCTTGTTGCGCATCGTGCAGGTGTTCTGCCGGGTGCGCAGCATCAGCTCCTGACGAATGACGTAGCGCAGCTCGTCGGTTACCGAGGCGATGTTGAAATCCGAGGCGGTATCGCGCCAGGCGCCGCGCTCGAAGCCCATGACGCTCAAACCTTCGTCGGCAAGCTCTTTGGCGATGATCGAGCCGGCCCAGCCGAGCCCCACCACCACAACGTTGGTTGCGGGTAATTTCTTGGCCATGCCGCTCATCCTTTGCGATTCCACGAGGAGCTGCCGATGATCGACAGCGGTACCAGATCCAGCTTCTCGTTGTGCCGGTCGATGTAGGGGCGATAGTCGTAACGTGCGCCGGGGAAGCCGAGCATCTTCCAGCTCACCATGTCCCGGTTGCCGCCGTAGATCGGGTCGGCGAAGAACCCCTCCATGGCGTTTTGCAGAATCTGCTCGAAGAAGATTTTCGACTCGATCCCCTCGAATTTAATGTCACCGCTCTCCATCGCCTTGAGCACGTCGTCGCGCTGCGCGTCGTCCAGCTCGCTGAAACGCTTGCCGAAAGTGGCTTGGCAGTGCTTGCCCAACTGCTCCAGGCCGACCCGATAGCGATCGGCGGGCACCAGGTCAGAGGCAGGTTCTACCCCGGGTACGAATGGCCCGTGTTGGTAAAGGCGCTCGTAGCGACCGTAATGGCCGGTGAGCTGACGGTCGATGAACACCGCGCAGCCCGCCTCCTTGCCGCTTACCGATAGGTCATCGGCGGGGATCAGGCGCTCGACGATGGCCTCGACTTCACGCGCCTCTTCGGCGGTAAAGAACTGCCAGCCCTTGGCGTCGTAGTGGAGCGGCCCGTTGTGGTCGAAGGGTAACCAGTGCGGTACACCGTTGACGGTAACGGCCTGGGCGCTTGCCGCAACACCGGCAGCAACGGTCGCTGCGGAGGCTTTCAGCAGAGTGCGCCTGCTCAATCCTTGAGGGGGTTGTTTGGACATATCGACTCCTCGATAACCCGCGCAATCGCTGCACGGCTCAGACTGTCTAAAACGAATCCGCCCGGGGGGCGGGATGCGGATGCACGGACATCCAGGAGGAGCGTCGATTGATGCGGCCGATGTAATAGGTCTATTTGATTCGGCTCGCCGACGGCTCCGCCATAAGCAGCATGGATTTGACGCGACTTATGGCTGCAACATACAGCAACAAAGTTTCGCCTGCCTTACGGAACTCCTTACAAACCGTCCGACAGCGAAGCCTGCAAGGATGTTCAAGTCGATTTCAGACCAATAATTGCTTATCCAGACACTCAGCTTGGCTTGTCGAAGAGGCCGTGGAAACGTCATGCAACACGTCCGGGTAGGCGCGTGAATAGGCCATTTCATTGAGTTTGGGGTGATGGGTAACCTAAGGGGGTGTCGTCGAGGGATGCTGAGAAAGACCCAACTCGTCTGGTATCCGATCGTTTAAACGATCACGCCCTGTGTCATTGGTGGACTGATTGCTAGATGGGGCGCTGCGCTTCCATCTACGTCGCGCGAGCAAGAACGGACCGGCAGTAAAGAGGTGGCCGATGCGGCAGGGTGACAAGCGTCGACGCTGCTCGAAGCGTTGCAAATAACGCGTCTGGTCGAATGCGTGGTAGTAGCCATCGATCAGCAGCACGAGCTGAGGTCCGCATAAGGCGCTCAGCGTCGTGCCCTTTGAAGGGGTTTTCTAGGGAGTGGCGCCGTCCGCCTCGAACGGTCTTGCAGCAGGCTGAGAGAGGTGTTTATCTCCCTCAGCCCCGGTCTCAGACGCGTTGCACGTCGCCGTCCTGAAGAATCTCTGCTTCCTGCAGCTTCTCTTCCTGCTGTTGATCCGCTGCCTTCGGTGCGAAGCGCAGGATCAGGCAGGCCAGCGCCGCTGACAGCAGCGAACCCATGAGGATGCCGATCTTCGCTTCCTCCATGAGCGCCTCGTAGCCTGGAAAGGCCAGGCCACTGATGAACAGGCTCATCGTGAAGCCGATGCCGCACAGCATCGACACCGCATAGATCTGCAGCCAGGTGCAACCTCGCGGCTTGGCTGCGAGACCGGTCTTGACTGCCAGGAGCACGCCCCCAAACACGCCCAGCTGCTTACCTAGGAACAATCCGGCGGCAATGCCGAGAGGCAGTGGCGCAAACACGTCGGCGATGGAAACCCCGGCAAAGGACACCCCGGCATTGGCAAAGCCGAATGCCGGCACGATCAGGAAGCCTACCCAGGGTGCAATGCCGTGCTCGAGCCGGTGCAGCGGCGACTCTGCGTCGTCCGGCTTGCCAGGCGAGGGGATGTAGGGAATCAGGAACGCGCCGACCACGCCGGCGATGGTGGCATGCACGCCAGACAGGAGCGTGACGTACCAGAGCAGAACCAAGCCCAGCAGGTACGGCCAGAGCGTCATCACGCGCATGCGGTTCAGCGCGAACAAGGCGGCGATGATGCCCGCCGCAGCGAGGAGGGCAAGCAGGTTGATAGACGAGGTATAGAAAATCGCAATGATCGCCACCGCGCCCATGTCATCGATGATGGCAACCGACACCAGAATCAACTTCAGTGACAGCGGTGCATGACGGCCCAGCAGGGCCAGCGCACCGACGGCAAAGGCGATATCGGTTGCCGCCGGGATCGCCCAGCCTTTGGTGAGCAGCGGGTCGCCATTGGTCACCAGCAGATAAATCAACGCCGGCAAGGCCATACCGATCAATGCCGGCAGTGCTGGCAGGCGGCGTTGCTCCCACGACGACAATCGCCCATCTACCAGTTCGCGCTTTATCTCCAGCCCAACCAGTAGAAAGAAGATCGCCATGAGACCGTCGTTGATCCATAAATGGAGCGTCATCGGCCCCAGCTTTTCGCTGAGCGCCGGGCCGGCGTTTGCGTGCAGGAAGTGGTAATAGTCCTCAGCGAGGGGGCTGTTAGCAACTACTATGGCCGCTGCCGCGGCGATCATCAGCAATACACCGCCAGCTGCTTCGCTGGCGAGGAACCGCTTCAGCGCAGACTGCCTGACAGCCAGCGTTGATGACGATTGAGTCATTCAGTTATTTCCTTGAGCAGGTGGAACACTGGATTGTTTTCGAAAGCCGTCCATGGGGCTCGAAGACAAAATTCGGGCGCAACAAAGCCGCTGTCGCAGAGGGACAGAGCGAGGCGATGTGCAGAGGGAAATGAGTGCACGTACTCGATGCGTATCGAACGAGCGTGGCGATATATCAACGGAATGGGAGCGCTGCGTAACCATTGGAGCCTCACGGAAAACGACTAATCGTTCTCCGTATAGGGGCTAGCCCCGGCGCACGCAGCACACGCCATCGACTGATACTACCTCGTTGCAGAAGAACCGTTCAACCAGCGTTTGCTTCCCTTATGGAAAACAATATTCCATATACTTTCAATGGGTTCCGAAAGTCGGCTCGTCTATCAGGGCAGGATGTCGGAAGCATGGCGTGGCAAGCGGGTGCTCGTGTAGAGGCCGGGGTTGCGAGGCTTGGGAGGCGGGCTATTCCACCACCGCACTGCCCATAACCAAGCCATGACTTAATTATTTCACCCCCCTCCCTCCCGGATGTTGGTAAAGTTAGGAAGCGTGATCAGCTTGGCACTCTATTGTCAGGTTCAAGGAATGAGTGAGGCTAACGCCTCTGAATGGATATGTTGACGGAGCAACAGGAAGTGCTATCCCCTACCTTTCGTGATGCCAGGACAGCTAAATCCTGCAGTAGCACCAAAGCTTGTAAAGTATCTGTGTCTGTATCAAGACTCGCTGAGCCCGCCGGCATTCCTCGGGTAGCCATTCTGTTGTGTACTTATCACGGCCAGCATTTCCTCGCCGAGCAGCTGGATTCTTTTGCGGCCCAATCACATGCCAACTGGGAAGTGTGGGCTTCTGACGATGGTTCGCAAGACGATACGCATTCAATCTTAGAGGGTTACAGGAAGAAATGGGATGTTGGCCGCCTGTCCACGCATTACGGGCCAGCCGAGGGCTTTGCAGCTAATTTTCTTTCGCTGACCTGCAACGCGAGCATCAATGCAGATTTCTATGCTTACTCGGACCAAGACGATGTCTGGGAGGCGGATAAGCTCGCGAGAGCCGTGCAGTGGCTCGAGAGCCTACCTGCTGATGTTCCAGCGTTATATTGCTCTCGCACCCTATTAGTTGATGCTGATAACAATGCAATCGGCGCGTCGCCACTCTTTACCAAAGCCCCCGGTTTCGCCAATGCCTTGATGCAGAACATCGGTGGTGGCAACACCATGGTGTTCAACAAGGCTGCGCGAAAGCTCCTGCGCGAGGCAGGGGAAAATAAGTCTGTGATCACCCACGATTGGTGGGCCTACATGGTGGTGACAGGCTGCGGTGGTCGAGTTTTCTACGACAGCAAACCCACACTGCGCTATCGCCAGCACGGCGGTAATTTGGTGGGCACCAACTCCAACTGGGCAGCTCGTTCAAAACGTATCCGTATGCTGTTTCAGGGGCGCTTCAAGCACTGGAATGACTGCAACATCTCTGCGCTACTGACGCTAGAGCACAGGCTCACACCAGAAAATCGGGAAATACTGCAGCGTTTTGCTAAAGCCCGGAATATGGCCCTCATACCTCGCCTTATCCATCTCAAGCGCAGTGGCATCTATCGCCAAACATTGCTTGGCAATATTGGCTTGGTCGCTGCAGCCATTCTCGGAAAAATCTGACGCATGACTATTCTTGTGACCGGCGGAGCCGGTTTCATAGGCAGCAACTTTGTGCTCGACTGGCTGACTCAGTCCGATGAGCCGGTGATCAATCTGGACAAGCTGACCTATGCCGGCAATCTCGAAAATCTATCCAGTCTAGATGGTGATGCTCGGCACCTGTTTATTCAGGGTGATATTGGCGATAGCACCTTGGTTGCGAGCTTGTTGGCTGAGCATCAGCCTCGGGCCATTTTCAATTTCGCAGCCGAGTCTCATGTCGATCGCTCTATTCATGGGCCCGAAGACTTTATCGAGACCAATATCGTCGGCACGTTCCGTCTACTGGAAGCTGTGCGTGCTTATTGGAAGGGGCTGGGGTCTGACGCACAGCAGGTGTTTCGTTTCCTGCATGTATCGACTGACGAGGTATACGGCTCGTTGGGTAGAGATGAACCCGCGTTCAGCGAACAACATCAATACGAGCCAAACAGTCCATATTCGGCCAGCAAGGCTGCAAGTGACCATCTGGTACGTGCCTATCATCACACCTACGGGCTGCCGGTGCTCACCACCAATTGCTCGAACAACTACGGGCCTTACCATTTTCCGGAAAAGCTCATTCCATTAATAATTGTCAACGCCTTGGCCGGTAAGCCGCTGCCGGTTTATGGCGATGGCCAGCAGATCCGTGATTGGCTGTTCGTCAAAGATCACTGCAGTGCAATCCGCTGCGTAGTTGAGTCTGGCGTGGTGGGCGAAACCTACAACGTTGGTGGCTGGAACGAGAAACCTAACCTGGAAATCGTGCATACCGTCTGTGCGCTATTGGACGAATTGCGTCCGCGCATCGACGGCCAGCCATATCAACAGCAGATTGCTTATGTTACCGATCGCCCGGGACATGACCGACGCTATGCCATTGACGCGACGAAACTTGCCAGTGAACTAGGTTGGAAGCCTGCAGAAACCTTCGAAACAGGTATCCGCAAGACAGTGCGGTGGTACCTGGATAATCAGGACTGGGTGAGCAATATCCTTTCCGGCAATTACCGCCAATGGATGGAAACGAACTATTCCGGGCGCAGTGAATGAAACTATTGCTGCTAGGTAAAAACGGCCAGATTGGCTGGGAGTTGCAACGCAGCCTGGCCCCATTGGGCAGCGTGCTGGCGCTTGACTCCAGAAGCAGCTACTACTGCGGAGACCTGTGTGATCTCGACGGCCTGGCAGAGACCGTGCAGCGTTTTGCGCCGGATGTAATCGTTAATGCCGCCGCTTACACTGCCGTTGACAAGGCCGAGATCGATACTGACCTGGCCTTCCGGGTGAATGCTGAAGCCGTTTCTGTGTTGGCTCGCGGTGCCAAACAGTTGGGTTGTTTGCTGGTTCATTACTCAACCGACTACGTGTTTGCCGGTGATGGTGAACGCTCCTGGTGCGAAACGGATGCTGTTGCGCCCCTCAATCAATACGGTGCCAGCAAGCTGGCTGGCGAGCGCGCAATCCAGGCAAGTGGCTGCCTGCATTTGATCCTGCGCACCAGTTGGGTATACGCCGCGCGTGGCAACAACTTCGCCAAGACCATGCTGCGTCTGGCCCGTGAGCGCGATAGCCTCAGCGTGATTGCTGACCAGTTCGGTGCGCCGACCGGGGCTGAACTGTTGGCGGATGTCAGCGCCCATGTTATTCGCGCCACTCTGCAGCAACCTCAGCTTGCGGGGCTGTATCACTTGGCTGCGTCGGGCGAGACCAATTGGCATGCTTACGCTTGTTTCGTACTGGAACATGCAGAAGCAGCGGGTGCCAACCTCAGGGTTTCAAGCAACATGGTTGCCGCTATCGCCAGCAGCGCTTATCCGACCCCGGCCAAACGGCCCAATAACTCACGACTCGATACTCAGAAACTGCAAGAGACGTTTGCGCTGAGCCTGCCTGCATGGCAGGTCGGTGTGGCACGGATGCTCACAGAAATACTAGAGAAATGAATATGTTCAAACGTAAAGGCATCATTCTTGCCGGCGGCTCAGGCACTCGTTTGCACCCTGCGACCCTGGCTATCTCCAAGCAACTTTTGCCGGTTTACGATAAACCGATGATCTATTACCCGCTGACCACTCTGATGCTGGCGGGCATTCGCGACATCCTCATCATCTCTACCCCCCAGGACACTCCGCGTTTCGAACAGCTGCTGGGCGATGGTAGCAACTGGGGACTGAGCATCTCCTATGCCGTACAGGCCTCTCCAGATGGTTTGGCGCAAGCGTTCATCATTGGCGAAGAATTCATCGGTAATGATCCATCAGCATTGGTATTAGGCGACAACATCTACCACGGCCACCACTTCAATGATCTGCTCCAAAGCGCCATGCTGCGTCGCAATGGCGCCAGTGTGTTTGCTTATCACGTTAATGACCCTGAGCGTTATGGCGTGGTCGAGTTCGATGCCAAAGGCAAGGCCATTAGTCTGGAAGAGAAACCGCTCAAGCCAAAGTCAAATTACGCTGTAACGGGTTTGTATTTCTATGACCAGCAAGTGGTTGAGATTGCTAAGAGCATCAAGCCTTCGCCGCGCGGTGAGCTGGAAATCACCGATCTGAATCGGATTTATCTGGAGCAGGGCAGCCTGTCGGTTGAAATCATGGGTCGAGGCTACGCCTGGCTCGACACAGGCACCCATGACTCTCTACTTGAAGCAAGCCACTTCATCGCCACGCTTGAGCATCGCCAAGGTCTTAAAGTCGCTTGTCCTGAAGAAGTGGCGTTTCGGCAGAAATGGATCGATGCCGAGCAGCTCGACAAGCTTGCCACACCACTCTTAAAGAACGGCTATGGCCAGTATCTAAAGCGACTGCTGCAAGAGACCATTTACTGATGAAAGCTACACCATTAGCCATTCCAGAGGTGATCCTCTTCGAGCCCAAGGTGTTCGGTGACAAGCGCGGTTTCTTTTATGAGAGTTTCAACCAGCGCCAGTTCGAAGAAGCTGTTGGCAAACCGGTAGTCTTCGTGCAAGACAATCATTCACGCTCGATAAAAAATGTCCTACGCGGGTTGCATTACCAAATCCAGCAACCGCAGGGAAAGCTGGTGCGGGTGGTGCAAGGCGAAGTATTCGATGTCGCCGTGGATCTGCGCAAGAGCAGCGCAACTTTCGGCCAGTGGGTGGGAGCTCACTTGAGTGCTGAAAACAAGCATCAACTCTGGGTGCCTGAAGGCTTTGCGCATGGTTTTGTGGTGCTGAGCGAGACGGCTGAGTTTCTCTACAAGACGACCGATTACTACGCGCCAGAGCACGAGCGCTGCATTCGTTGGGATGATGCAGCACTTCAGATTAACTGGCCCGCAGGTATAAAACCTCAGTTATCAGAAAAAGACAGCAAAGGCCTTTCTCTTTATGAGGTGGACGCGTTTGGCTGACTTGGTAAGAAAGAGTAAAAATTGAAAATTATCAAAGAATTTGTAATTTTTTTACGGCACGTATACAGCAGTAAAGAGTTATTGCTCACGCTTGTAAAAAATGACTTTCGTAAACAATATCTTGGTTCTTATCTGGGGCTTGTATGGGCATTCGTCCAGCCGCTGACCTTTATGTTGGTGATCTGGTTTGTTTTTGAAATGGGGTTCAGGGCGGGCCCAACCACGGATGGTACGCCGTTTTTTTTATGGCTGATTTGTGGGATGGTGCCTTGGCTGTTCATATCAAATGCAATTATCAGCGGCACTGGTGCGATAATTAATAATACCTTTATGGTCAAGAAGGTGGCTTTTCGGGTCAGTGTCTTGCCGTTGGTGGAGATAGGCTCGGCCTTGCTCATTCATATTGTGCTGGTAGCCTTTTTGGTACTGGCATTGCTGTTTTATGGCTACAGGCCAACGCTGTATTGGTTGCAGTTGCCATTTTATATGGCATGTTCTATTTCATTTTTATTGGGGATAACTTGGCTAACCTCAGCAATACGCGTGTTCATTAAGGATATTAGCAATTTTGTCGCGGTATTGATGCAGATCGGGTTTTGGGCTACCCCCATCTTCTGGTCAGTAGAGATGCTCTCGCCACGTCTGCAGACGGTTATCCAGGCAAACCCTGCCTTTTATATCGTGAGTGGCTATAGAGATACCTTTATCACCGGCGTCTGGTTCTGGGAAAGACAGAATCTGACCCTTTATTATTTTGGTATGACATTGTTTTTCATGGCGTTGGGGGCATTGGTCTTTAAGCGGCTCAGGCCTCACTTTGGGGATGTGCTCTGATGAGTAACGACGTCGCTATAAGAATTCAGGGCCTTACTAAAGTCTACAAGCTTTACGAGAGCCCTATGAGCCGGTTCAAGGAAGCCCTGCATCCGTTCAAGAAAAAGTACCATCGAGACTTCCACGCACTACAAAATCTGAGCCTGGAAATCAAGAAAGGTGAGTGTGTTGGCATCATTGGCAAAAACGGCAGCGGTAAGTCCACACTGCTTAAAGTCATCACCGGTGTGCTCACCCCCACCAGCGGCAGTGTGACTGTACAGGGTAAGGTGTCTGCAATACTGGAGCTGGGTGCTGGCTTCAACCCCGAAATGACAGGGGTTGAGAATATCTATTTGAATAACGCCTTGAATGGTATGAACAAGGTTCAGACCGATAAAAAGATCAAGGAAATAATAGAGTTTGCCGATCTTGGGGATTTCATCCACCAACCCATCAAAACCTACAGTAGCGGAATGAAGGCAAGGCTAGCCTTTGCAGTGTCTATTAATGTAGAGCCGGATATCCTCATCGTCGATGAGGCCTTGAGTGTAGGTGATGCGTCATTTGGCCGTAAATGTTTTGCCAAAATGGAACAGATTCGTGCCAAAGGGGCAACTATTCTTTTTGTTAGCCACAGTGAAGCGAGCATAGTAAATCTTTGCAGTCGGGCAATATGGATAAGTCGCGGCGAGCAAGTGATACAAGGCGCCCCGAAATTGATAACTGGGCTGTATATGAAGTATGTCAACGAAAATATGGTTGATATAGCAGGAGTGCAAAGCGAATTCCGAGCGCTGGTATCTGCTGGACCAGAATCCTGCGCCAACTCAACGCAATCAGAAAGCGGGAGCGGTGGGCTGGTAAATCTGCCGTCAGCAAAGCATAAAACTGCCATAGAAGAGTTTTTTAATCCGGCGATTAGATCTCGTTCGATCATTACTTATGCTGAGAAAGGCGCAAGAATTTTTGATGTAAAAGTGACCACGACTGATGGCAGAAAAGTCAATATATTGAAGCAAGGTAATGTATATATCTATAGCTACCAAGTAGAGATAAAGGCCTCGCTTCAAAATGTTCAGGTTGGTTTTCTAATCAAGCAAAAAAACGGGGCGCCCTTAGGTGGCGGGGCCTTTCCTGGGAAGCATGAGTTTTTACCCTGGCTATCAGGAACCCATAAAGTAAACATCTATTTCAGATGCGAACTGAATGCAGGGGAGTACTTCCTT
Source organism: Phytopseudomonas seleniipraecipitans (assembly GCF_900102335.1). Classification (GTDB taxonomy): domain Bacteria; phylum Pseudomonadota; class Gammaproteobacteria; order Pseudomonadales; family Pseudomonadaceae; genus Aquipseudomonas; species Aquipseudomonas seleniipraecipitans. The sequence goes on along the minus strand of NZ_FNBM01000008.1, from coordinate 144,201 downwards.
AACTGTGGCGTGCTAGCAGATTTTGGTTCCAAAAAAGATTATGCGCATAGAATAGTTGATGCTTATATGGTGAAGGTCATAGAGGCAAATGGTCAAATAACCTCAAGTGTAAATTTTATCGATAATATTAATATTGAGGCGATTAACTAACATGAAGCAAACTTGTGTTCTGGTCCTTGGAATGCATCGGAGCGGTACATCTGCTTTGACTGGTGTACTCAGTTTTCTCGATATTTATTTGGCAAGTATAATAGGCGGGGACAAAAATAACGAAAAAGGATATTTCGAAAACTGGAAGATACAGCAGCTAAGCGACAAGCTTCTTACCTCCATTGATAGCTCTTGGGATGATGCATTTTTTAATTTAGAAAAACTTGAGGCGTTAGAAAATAGCAGTGCCGAATTAAAAAATATAATCGTGTCAGAGTTTAAATACTCTAGATTGTTTGCGATTAAAGATCCGCGCGCCTGCTTATTATATCCGTTTTATGAAAAGTCATTAAATGAGTTAGATATTGATATCAAGGTGATAATACCATACAGAAATCCGTTAGAAGTTGCCTGCTCACTGCATGCTAGAGATCAAATATCCCTTGAGAAGGGTATGTTGCTTTGGGCATACCATTTCTTGCTTGCGGAAAAATTCAGTAGAGGCCGCGAAAGGATATTTGTAAGCTTTGACGAGCTTGTAAAAAACACTTCAAATGTTGTGAGTGATATTTCTAAAAAATTAACCTTGGATATTGAAAAAAAATATGCAGCAAACTCCAAGAAAATTGCAGATTTTTTGGAGCCAAATCTCAAGCACCACAATATATCGATGGACAATTTTTCATCTAAGCTACCGAAAATAATTAGTGATATTTTGTGCTTGGAGAACAAGTTCAATACCTCTGATTTGTCAGAAGATTTTGATCGTTTGAGGAGTGAGCTTTTTAATTATCAGAGGCTTTTTTATAATAAAAACATTACTGTGCATTTAGATGACTTGGAGCACACAAAGAAGCTCTTGCAGGATAAAGACGCTGAATTGAGCCTTGC
>NZ_FNBM01000008.1:0-142983 GCF_900102335.1 Phytopseudomonas seleniipraecipitans | reverse complement strand
CTTGCCGATATTCAGTTAAGCCTGCATAAGAAAGAGAGTGAGCTAAACCAAGCATTGCAAGGCTTGCAGGATAAAAATATCGAACTGAATTTTGCCCGGCAGGTTTTGCAAGATAAAGATGGTCAAATTATTCAGATCGAGCAATCTTTACAAGTAAAAGAGCGAGAACTAAATAGTATACGACAAGAGCTGCTAGGTATATACAAAAGCAGAAGCTGGCGCATTACTCGATTCTTGCGAACCCTCAGAAGGAAATTAAATAAATGATTCAGCAGCTTAAACATAGAAGATGGATAAGGATTATCAGAAATAGCGGCTTTTTTGATAGCGACTTCTATCTTATGACATATCCGGATGTCAGGGCTGCTGATATTGATCCAGTCACACACTATGTGATGTTTGGTGCCAGTGAGGGGCGCAACCCAAGTAAAGACTTTGATACCAATTATTATTGCTTTAGTAATAGAGACGTTAAGGGTTCAAAAATAAATCCACTACTCCACTTTATTCTTCATGGGAAAAAAGAAGGTAGAAGGCCCTTTTCGGATAGAGTTATTAGCGCGATAAAGAACAATACTGCCCAAGGCGCCTTTGATAAGACCATTAAGTTATTAAAGGATAGGCTGGATGAACAGGTGGAGCCGGCTTCTGATTTTACTTCATTAATACCGAAAATTAAATTTGATAAAACAGAAGATAAGTTTGTAGACTTCCAAGAATACTCGCCTATTGTATCTAAGATCAAAGCAATTGCATTTTATTTGCCGCAATTCCATCCATTCCCAGAAAATGATGAGTGGTGGGGAAAAGGTTTTACTGAGTGGACAAACGTCACGAAAGCAAAACCGAATTTCATCGGTCATTATCAACCACATTTACCTATCCATAACGGGTTCTATGATTTAAGAGTTCCCGAGGTGATGATAGAGCAAGCGCGCCTTGCTAGAAACTATGGGGTTCATGGGTTCAATTTTTATTATTACTGGTTTGATGGCAAGATTCTAATGCACAAACCATTTGAGATCCTTTTAAAACACAAAGAAATAGACATTAATTTTTGCATCACATGGGCCAACGAAAATTGGACTAGACGTTGGGATGGTGCTGAGCATGATGTTCTGATGGCTCAACGGCATTGCGATGAAGACTCTATAAAATTTATTGAAAGCCTATATAAGTTTTTCAATGACGAGAGATATATTCGAATAGATAATAAGCCAGTACTTATTATTTACAGGGCAGACATAATTCCAAATATGAAAGAGACTGTTGGGCTATGGAGGCAAAAAGTAAAAGAAGCAGGATTTGATGGAGTATATCTAGTTTGCGCTCAAACTTTCGGTATAAAGTCTCCCCTGAAATATGGTTTTGATGCAGCTATGGAGTTTCCACCGCATACAGCTAAAAGCTCTGAGGTTACAAGTCAGACGGCTATATCCAACACTGATTTTCAAGGAAGAGTCTATGACTACAATCAGGTTGTGAGAAATGCTGTGAAAGGTGAAGAGGAAAACTACAAGCTGTTTAAAACAGCAATGCTGTCATGGGACAATACGGCAAGAAAGCAGAATGCAAGCCACACCTTCAACAATTTTTCATTGCTCAGGTTTAAGCAGTGGGTATCGCACATTGCTTCTGAAACTTTCAATAGCGAAAAATATGCCGATGATGAAAAGCTGGTGTTTATTAACGCATGGAATGAGTGGGCTGAAGGGACTCATTTAGAACCAGATAGAAAGTATGGCTATGGTTATTTGCAAGTAATGCATGATGTATTGAAGCAATATGATCTTAGAAATGCGCCCGCTAATGACATTAAAAATTTCAAAAAAAATAACGATATTGCCGTTGTTTTGCATATTCATTATGCAGAGCTTTGGGATGAGATTAGTACTTATCTTGAGAATTTAGAATTTGCTGGCTTTGATTTGTATGTAACACTCACAAGCACCGAGTGCGGAGTGGTTGATAAGATAAGAAGCAAGTATCCGAATGCAGATATCTCTCTGGTGGACAATAGAGGGCGTGATGTTTTGCCTTTCATACGAACAATTAAAAGAATACGCGGTTTCGGGTACAAGTATGCGTGCAAAATACACTCTAAGAAGAGTGTTTATCGCAACGACGGCGAAGCTATTAGGCATGAACTGTATGAGGCGCTTCTTGGCAGCGAAAATAAAGTTTCTTCCATTTTAAATCATTTGGAGAGTTCTGGTGCTGGGCTTGTTGCTAGCGAAAAATTTATTATAAAGCACACTAATCACAATTTGACCTATACGGGGGAGATTGTTAGAAAGCTGGCAATAGAGCTAGGGTTTGAGTTTGAATATTCAAGCTTCCCGGCAGGCACTATGTTTTGGTTTAAGCCAGAAGCAATAAAAGGAATAGAGAAAATAGGCCACAAATACTTTGATCTTGAAGATGGCTTAGCCGATGGCACGGTTGCTCATGGTGTTGAGCGGATATTTTCTCAACTAGTAAGACATAATGGGTATGGAGTAGGCTCTTTTGATGGCGTCTCCGTCGTGGATGTTGGATAGTGGCATATCCTATTTTTAGCTCTGCTAGATAGTGTTGCAACTTTATTGTTGGTGAAGTTTAGCTTATGAAAACTGTTTACATTCATATAGGCATAGGTAAAACCGGTACAAGTGCTATTCAAAAAGTACTATATTCAGAAAGAGAGACTTTTTTAAAGCATGATTTGTTTATACCGCTAACAGGGTTGAACTATGACAATCTTGGCCACCATAGATTGGCCAATTACCAAGAAAGTCTCCCGTCTAATGTTACTAAAGACTTGTATGGAGAGTTGCTCGCCGAGATTTCAGCATCTTCACAGTCAAATATTTTAATCAGCTCGGAGTTATACTGTTATTGCAAAAGTGAATTTATTGATTTCATAAGTAAATCATTTCAAGGGTTTTCTGTAAAAATTATTCTATACGTAAGAGAGCAGGTCAGTCTTGTAGAGTCAACTTTTCTATGGTGGCAAGCTCAAGGATATGATTATAAATATAATGTTGATGATTTTTTTGAGATGGCGAAGGGGGGGTTTAACTATCAGTGGATGATAAAGGGTTGGGTAGATAAATTTGGTGAGAGCGCTATTATAGTTAAAGTTTATGATAAGAAGCTTATTGGTGGCCGAACATTAAGCTATTTTTTTGACGGGGTGTATGGCGATTATATTTGTGAGGATTCACCTGAAGTTGTGAATAAAAGTCTATTGCCTTGTTTTTCAAGTTTGGTTTCATTTCTGGATAAATCTTTCCCTGAGTTTTTAAAAGGCAATAGCGATTGCTTGGAGGTAAGAAAAAAAATTATCCAAAAGTTAATAGATGCTCCGGATAATAAAGATTTTAAAGTTGAAGATTTGTTGCTGGAGATTGAACTTATTCTGACGGCTACGTGTACAAATTTAAGCCTTCACTCATGTGAGTGGGGTCGCTTCAAGGATGAATATATAAAAAAATTTGATATCAAGGAAAAGATTGTTGGTGAATGTCTGAAGAAAAAAATTCTTCATTATTATAAAGGGAGTAATTTTGAGGTTTCTTATGGCTTCGATCTCAAATCGAAGCAGAGAAAATCCTTTCTGAAATATTATTACTCCAGCATTCCGCTCCAGCTTTATGACTGGTTTTATATGTTGTGGAGAAAATATTTTCGATAGTTTCATGGTTGGGCGACTTGGAATTAATACTCTAAAAATATAGCCCTGAACACTGCTGAGTGCTTATTTAAGCTAAGGGTATTCAATGAATTTTTTTGACCAATACGATCGTTTCTATACAACCAGCCAAACCAGTCCGTTTCCGCACCGCCTTAATGGTCGTCATGAGGCGATTATTGCCAGTAACGCTAACCTGATTGCAGGTAAACGAGTCTTGGATATCGCAAGCCACGATGGCCGTTGGAGTTTCGCCGCCCTGCAGGCGGGAGCGGCACACGTCACCGGCATCGAGCCCCGTCAGGAATTAATCGACAACGCTTGTGACACTTTCGCCCGCTATCAGGTGAATGCTTCCCGCTTCGATTTTCAACGTGGCGATGTGTTCAATCTTCTGCACGGACAAGTCTTTGACGTAGTGCTGTGTCTTGGCTTTTATTACCACACTACCCGGCATGCCGAGCTACTTGATCTAATTGAACGCACTGGCGCCCAATTTGTAATCATAGATACGGAGGTTACACCGAGGGCAGAAGAGGCAGTTGTATTGCCCAGCGGTCACAGCCGCCTAGTGTTCAATAACCCCTACGCCATTCAGATGCTGAGCGAGCCGGTTGATGATCAGCAAATGGCTTGGCAGGACGCCCTGACCCGTAATGGGCGGACGCTGGTTGGACGCCCTTCGCGTGCGGCGGTGGAGTTCATGGCCAATCATTTTGGTTACACATGTAGAACTTATGACTGGCCGAACCACTTCGCGACTAAGCCTGAGCAGGTGTCGTCCATGGCCGATTACGACCAAGGTTGGCGTGACACCTTCTTTCTTGAGAAGTAGCCGTTGCTATGCCTACCGATAGACTGAATACTGCGAGCCCCTGGGCCTAACGATGCAGCTGCGAAAGTACGGGTTCGCTTTTCCGTGCAGCTATCGCCCGTTTGCCCAGGCTTTTTACATGCCGCTTTAAACGCTACTTGTGTTCATGGCCTCCTGCACCAACTCCAGTACTTCCTCTATGTTCATCAGGGTTGTGTCGATAGAGATAGCGGGTTGGAGCGGCGCTTCATAAGGGCTGCTCACACCTGTCATATTTGGCAGCTGCCCAGCACGCGCTTTCTTATAAAGCCCTTTCGGGTCACGCTGCTCGCACACGGCCAGCGGCGTGTCGACGAACACTTCGATAAAGTTATCTTCTCCGATCAGCTCTCGGGCCATCTGGCGTTCTGCCCGGAAGGGGCTGATAAAGGCGGTCATCACGATCAGCCCGGCATCCATCATCAGTTTGGCTACTTCAGCCACGCGCCGAATATTTTCCACCCGGTCTGCATCGGTAAAGCCCAGGTCCTTGTTCAGGCCTTGGCGTACGTTGTCGCCATCGAGGATATAGGTGCGTTTGCCCTGAGCGTGGAGTTCTTTCTCCAGGGCGTTGGCGATGGTCGATTTTCCCGAGCCGGAAAGGCCGGTGAACCAGATGACCTTGCCTTTATGGCCATTGAGGCTCTCGCGGTCCTCACGGGTAATGCTGAGTGCCTGGCGATGTACGTTCTGTGCGCGGCGCAGGTTGTGGCGGATCATGCCGGCGGCGACGGTACTGTGGGTGTATTTGTCGACCAGCAGGAATCCGCCCAGGGTGTTTGATTGAGCGTAGGTATCGAAAACCAGTGGCTTGCTCAGTGCAAGGTTGGCCACTGCGATGTCGTTAAGCTGCAGCTGGCGGCACGATTCATGAGCTTGGGTGTTGACGTCTATGCGGTGCTTCAGTGCGGTAAGGCTGGCGCTGGCCCATTGGTTCGCCAGTTTGATCTCGTAGGAGCGGCCTATCAGGCCAGGCTCGTCGTGCATCCAGACCAGGGTGGCTTCGAACTGGTCGGTCATTTCCAGCGGTTGCTCAGCGCGCGCCAGTATGTCGCCTCTCGAGGAGTCGACTTCGCGGTTCAATACCAGAGTGATTGCGTCACCCGGGTTGGCACAGTCCAGATCACCGTTGGCGGTGACGATGCGTGCGATCTTGGCCGTTTGCCCGGAAGCCGTTACGCGCACTTCGTTGCCAACGGCTAGCTTGCCGGAGGCCAATGTGCCGCTGAAGCCTCGGAAGCTGGCATCCGGACGGTTGACCCATTGAACGGGGAAGACCGTTTTGAATGCCTTGGGGGGGCGAGGGTCGATGGTTTCCAGGCAGGCCATGAGGGTTGGGCCCTGGTACCAGGGCGTATGCGCCGAGCGGGAGGTGATGTTGTCGCCCTTGAGAGCCGACAATGGGATGGCGGTGATGCTGTCGAATCCCAATGGCTCGGCCGCAGTGTTGAACGCAGCCAGGGTATCGGCGAACACCTGAGGGTCATACGCCACCAGATCCATCTTGTTGATGGCCAGGATGATGTGCTTTATGCCCACCAGTGACGCCAGATAGGCGTGCCGGCGGGTTTGCGTCATCACACCCTGGCGCGCATCGATCAGCAGTACCGCGACGTCGGCGGTGGACGCTCCCGTGATCATATTGCGCGTGTACTGCTCGTGCCCTGGGGTGTCGGCCACGATGAATTTACGATGCGGCGTGGAGAAAAACCGGTAGGCCACGTCGATGGTAATGCCTTGTTCCCGCTCTGCTGCGAGGCCATCGACCAGCAAGGCAAAGTCAATGTCGCTGCCTTGGGTGCCGTGGCGTTTGGAGTCGGCCTGCAGCGTACTCAGCTGATCGTCAAAGACCTGCTGGGCTTCCCAGAGTAAGCGGCCAATAAGCGTGCTTTTACCATCATCAACGCTACCGCAGGTGATAAAGCGCAGCAGGTCCTGATGGGCTTGCTGCTCCAGCCATTCGGTCAGTGTGGCCGGCTTGTGGGCGTGCTGTGCGGACGAGGCGCTTTTTTTGAGGCGTGCCATCAGAAGTAGCCCTCTTGTTTTTTCTTCTCCATGGAGCCTGCGCTATCCGTATCGATTCGACGGCCCTGCCGTTCGGATTGTCGTGTGTTGATGATTTCCAGCAGGATGTCTTCCGGCGTCTGCGCCTCTGACTCCACGGCTCCTGTCAGCGGGTAACAGCCTAGTGTGCGAAAACGCACTTGGCGCATCTGAATTTCTTCGCCGGGCAGCAGTTTGCAGCGCTCATCGTCGACCAGCATGATCATCTCGGGACGCACGACTACAGGCCGCAACTTGGCAAAGTACAGGGGCACCATGGGGATGTTTTCCAGGTAGATGTAGTGCCAGATATCGAGTTCAGTCCAGTTCGACAGGGGGAATACTCGAATGCTGGCATCCTGGCTCTTGCGGGTGTTGTAGAGGTTCCAGAGTTCCGGGCGCTGGCTTTTCGGATCCCAGCGCTGGGTTGCGCTGCGAAACGAGAAGATGCGCTCCTTGGCGCGGGATTTTTCTTCATCGCGGCGCGCGCCACCAAACACGAGGTCAAATTTGTACTTGTCCAGCGCCTGCTTGAGCCCTTCGGTTTTGGTGATGTCGGTATGCAGCGAAGAGCCATGATCGAAAGGGTTGATATTCTTTTCGATGGCTTCCGGGTTGGTGTGTACCAGCAAGTCCATGCCGCTCTCACGTGCCATGAAATCACGGAACAGATACATCTCCTGAAACTTCCAGCGCGTGTCTACGTGCAGTAACGGAAAGGGTGGCGGCGAGGGGAAGAAGGCCTTGCGGGCAAGGTGGAGCATCACGCCACTGTCTTTGCCGATGGAATAGAGCATCGCCGGATTCTGCGCCTCGGCTACCGCCTCACGGATGATGTGAATGCTCTCTGCTTCCAGGCGCTTGAGGTGCGGCGGTAATTCGGGGGCTAGCTGGTTTGCTAACTCACCAAATTCGCTGAATTGCACATCTACAGGCAGAACTGGCTGGTAGGCCTGAGGACAGAGACGAATGTTTGGCATCTCTGCCATGTCGCGCATCAAGGCTACCAACGTGCCGTGCGGGAATACGGCGATGGGTTTATCAATGTGTTGCTGCAATTCGATAAGGGCTGTGCTGACTGCCTTCCGCTCGACATTCGCTAATGGCACCCAGAAACGCGCACCCCTTGCATCGTTCGCGTGCAGGCAGGGCTTGCCGCTTGGCAATGGACTGATTTGTACGAGAAACACTCTGTCACGCCGTTTGCGAGCTTGCTCAATGGCCCAAGCCAACACAACTCCATTTGGTGCAAGACCATGTTCGTCTTGCAGCGCATTTTCCACCAACTCCGCAGGCAGCAGGCCGTAAGTGCCAAGGCGTCGTTCTGCCGTGCGTTTGGTATCGGCTTCGCCAAACGCTTTGAGATGCACGAAGGCGCGCTCTGTGTCCCAGACCTGTTCCGCCTCTAGTCCCATCAAGGCATCTGGGATGGTTGTCGTGTTTTGCGGCATGTCAGTTTCTGCTCATGAATACATCGTGATAGGATTCTCGGAACAAATTAAAGCACACGGAATTGCGTTATGCGACAAAGTAGGTTGAAGGATCCGTTTACACAGCTATTGCCAATCGCTCGTCACGCGGGCGATGCCATCATGGCGGTCTACAACGGCGGCCCGAGCGATGTCTACCAGAAAGCGGACAACAGCCCAGTTACTGAGGCTGATCTCGCTGCTCATGTTGTATTGGCCAAAGCTCTCAGCTCGCTGTCTCCTACCTATCCAGTCGTGTCGGAAGAAGACGAAAGTTCATTGGCTCATCGCCATAACGCAGGTAGTTTTTGGCTGATTGATCCGCTTGATGGCACCAAGGAATTCATTGCGCGCAATGGAGAGTTCACCGTCAACATCGCCCTTATCGAGCAGGGGCGCGCTGTCTTGGGGGTGGTCTACGCGCCGGCTATCGATTGCATGTATTGGGGCGGCGCTGGCCTGGGGGCATTCAAAGTGACAGCCACCGGGACAGAGGCGATTCGCGTGAGCTCGGAGGACCCGAACGGCATTTGCCGCGTCGTAGCCAGCAAGAGCCATCTTAACGTCGAAACACGCGCTTTCATTCACCGGCTAGGCTCAGTCAGCCTAGTACAGGCTGGCAGTTCGCTGAAGTTTTGCCGAGTGGCAGAGGGTATGGCTGACATCTATCCGCGCTTGGCCCCTACTTGTGAATGGGACACTGCAGCCGCGCAGGCTGTACTGGAGGGGGCTGGTGGTGTCGTGCTGGATCAAGAAGGTAATCCGCTGCGTTACGGCAAGCCTGAGGTGCTGAATTCATGTTTTATAGCTGCGCGTAGCGCCGCACTTATTCCCTCATGATCGACTGGGGATATTCGCTGGCAGGAGCTTTGACTGGGTTCGTGGTTGGTTTAACAGGCGTTGGCGGCGGTGCCTTGATGACGCCGATCCTGCTGCTAGTATTCGGGGTCTCACCGGTCACTGCAATTGCAACCGATTTGTGGTTTGCCGCCATTACCAAGCTTGTAGGCGCAAGGGTGCATCACGCTAACCGTCAAGTCGACTGGCAGGTAGCCAGACGTCTCTGGTTAGGCAGCCTCCCTTTGGCGTTGCTGATTGTGTTAGTTGTCAGTTTGGGCGCACAGGTAGCCAAGGTTGACTGGCTAACCAGGGCAATCGGCGTGGTGGTGTTGATCACCGCGGTGGGTCTTCTAGCGGCGCCAAAGTTGATGGCGCATGCCAGAAACCAGCGGATTAGCCAGGCAGAGCGCTTCAAAGCTATGCAGCCTGTTTTAACTGTGATTTCAGGTGCGATCCTGGGGTTATGTGTTGCGCTGACCTCTGTTGGGGCTGGAGCACTCGGTAGTGTGATACTGCTATTCCTCTACCCTCTGCGCATGACCCCTCACCGCTTAGTGGCTACCGATATCGTGCATGCCATCCCGCTCGCAGTTGTTGCCGGGCTGGGTTATCTATTTGCGGGGATGGTGGATTGGTGGATGCTGGCCAGCCTTTTGCTGGGCTCGATCCCAACGGTACTGCTCGGGAGCTTGTTGGTTGGAAAAATTTCGGGCCGCTGGATCCAGATTGGCTTGGCGCTAGTCTTGATGGCCGCAGGGGTAAAGATGCTTGGATGACATTTCCTGTCAGCATGGCGGCACGGCGGTATTGATGCGCCTCAATGCCCACGCTGCATTCGTTTGCGGGAATGCCTGAGTAGTAGTAACCAGGCACCCAAATGCCAGGCTTTGGTTCCAGCAGACCGTTTTAGTACAGATACCAGCTCGGAAAGGTGAGGCTGGCCTGCCCCAATCCTAGTGGATACTGAGCATCAACGAAAAAGGGCCCACCTTGCGGTGAGCCTTTTCGTTTTTTCGTATGGTGCCGGCACCAAGAGTCGAACTCGGGACCTACTGATTACAAGTCAGTTGCTCTACCAACTGAGCTATACCGGCATTTGTGGGGCGCATTATATCCATTCATTTGCATGAGTAAAGCGTGTGAGACAAAAAAGTTACAGGCGCTCTAAGCGGCTCTAGCGCGGCTTATGCACAAAGGCTGGGGCGCCTCGGCAGTTTTAGCGTTTTTCCCAGCGCTGACAGCGCTGCTGTGCAACTGGCTGTTTTATATGGCGTTTATTTTTGATCAAAAAATGATCACTTGCGTTGGGGGCTTGGCGTCTTTGGCCTGGCTGTTGTTGCTCAGCATGTGTGAACAGAGTTATCCACAGATTGTGTGCGCAACTCAGGCGCGCTCGGCGAGCAGCAGCAGGTTGCGGGGCGTGAGCTGTGCCGGGCAGAACTGGCCGAGGCGTACCGCGAACCCTCGCTCCTCGAGATAGAGCGCCCGGTCGAGTACCAGCCAAAGCTCCAGAGGGCGGCGAAACAGGCCGCGGGGCAGTTCCAGATTGCGCACCTCAGCCAGGCGCCGCCAACCGGCCGCCTCAAGGCTCGGCCAGTCACGCTCGCCAGGCGCCGCTAGTTGTTTCAGCTCAGCGAGCTCGCGACAGTATTCGGCGAAAGGTTTCTTAAGCCAGGCTGTCGGTAGTGACGGCGTCGGCAGGTAGCTGTCCGTGCCTCGCAACTCGCGCTGTAGCAGGTCGAAGGCGAGGCGCCAGGCCATCGACTGGTCGCGTTGCTGGCGCACGCGATTGCCAGCCGTCACCGTCTCACTCATGGGCAGGCTCAGATCGTCCAGCGACAGGTTGAGGGACGAGTCCTGGCCTGCTGTGGATAACCCTCGATAATGGCTGGCGGCGGTGCGGTTGTAACAGCAGGGCGCGATCGCCAGTTGTCGGCAGCCCGCTGCGCTGGCCAGGTGCATCAGGCGCACGTGCAAGTCGCCGCAGGCGTGCAGGGCGACTGGGCTGTGCGTGGCAAGCACCTGTTTGTCTGCGCTTTCGGCAAGCACATCCTGCTCGATATGCCGCGCGCTGATGCCTAGGCGCTGGCTCAACTGGTTGCCACTGGCGACCAAGGCCGGGTCGTACTCCAGGCAGGTCAGCGCTTGCTCGGGATGGGCGAGTACGCGGCCGAGATGGCCCTTGCCCGCGCACCAATCAAGCCAGTGCTGAGGGGGGCGATTGAACGTCAGGCTGTCGCTGAAGGCGTTTATCTGCTGCCACTTGCGGCCTGGCACATCCACCGTGAAACGTAATGGCAAGTGCTTCGGTTCGCTGCGAGGCAGCTCACCGATCTCGCCCAGTGACTCAGCCCTGGCGGCCAGCTCGGGATAGGGCGCGGGCGCGTCCTCGAGTAACGTCGGCTGGTTGTGACTGGCCTCGGCTTGTTCCAGGGTGCGGTTGCGCAGCCATTGGGCAAGCTCGGGATGCTGGCTTTCCCAAGGCAATTGCCGATGGGTAAAAGGCCGCGGTTTCCACAGCGCCTGATGGGCGCAGAGAAACGCGTCCAGCGCCTGGAAGCGCTGGAGCAGGGCATCGCCGCTGAGCGGCTGGAGAGGTTGGGCTGAGGTCATGGCGAAAGGCAACGGGGCGTTGACCCCGTCACGTCAGCGACCCTGGCAGGCGTCGACGCGCAGCCAGCGTTCCAGCAGTTTGAAGGCGTTGATCAGCACGAAGGTGATCACCAGGTAGAACACGGCGGCGGTGAAGAAGAATTCCATGTTCACGTAGGTACGCGCGTTCAGCGTGCGGGCCATGCCGGTGAGGTCCAGCAGGGTGACGGTGCTGGCCAGCGCACTGGCTTTGAGCATCAGGATCACTTCGTTGCTGTACGCCGGCAGGCCGATACGCGAGGCGCGCGGCAGGATGATGTGCAGCATCGACTGCGCCCGCGACATGCCCAACGCCCTGGCCGCTTCGATCTCGCCCGGTGGCACGGCCTGGATCGCGCCGCGCAGGATCTCGGCGATATAAGCGGTGGTGTGCAACGTCATGGTGATCACCGCGCACCAGTACGGGTCACGCAGGTAGGGCCACAGCGGACCCTGGCGCACCGCATCGAACTGCGCCAGGCCGTAGTAGACCAGGAACAGCTGCACCAGCATCGGCGTGCCGCGGAAGAAGAATATGTAGCCATAGGGCAGGGCGCGCACGTACCAAAGGCGCGAGGCGCGGGCGATACCCATCGGCAGCGCGAGAATCAGGCCGGCAACCACCGCGACGGCGAGCAGTTCAAGGGTCAGCAGCGCACCTTCAGCCATTTTCGGCAGGTGCTTGATGATCAGCTCCCAATTCATTGAGTGCTCCTTACGAAGCCGCGCGAGGCTCTCTTCTCGAGGAAGTGCAGGCCGATCATGGAGATAACGGTCAGGCTCAGGTAGATGATGGCGGCGACCAGGTAGAAGGTCATGGCTTGTTTGGTCGCGGTGACGGCGATCTGCGACTGACGCATGATCTCGGTCAGGCCGATCACTGAAACCAGCGCGGTGTCCTTCATCAGGATCATGAACAGGTTGCCCAAGCCTGGCATCGCGATGCGCCACATCTGTGGCATGACTATTCGCCAGAGAATACGTGGCTTGGACATGCCCAGTGCCTGGCCGGCTTCACGGTGGCCCTTGGGGATTGCCAGGATGGCGCCGCGGAACACCTCGGTGGCGTACGCGCCGAAGCACAGGCCAAGGGCGATCACGCCTGCTGCGAACGGGCTCAGCTCCAGGCTGCCGACGCCCAGGCTTTCGCCCAGTTCGCGCAGCACGTTCACGGTGCTGAAATAGATGAGCATCACCCACAGCAGCTCGGGAACGCCGCGGACGATGGTCGAGTAGGTACCGCCAAGCCACTGCAGCGGCTTGTACGGAGAAGTCTTGGCGAAGGCGCCGAGCAGGCCGAGCACCAGACCGAGGCACAGTGCGCTGAGCGCAAGCTGGACGGTCATCAGGGTGCCGGCGGCCAGGGCCGGGCCGAATCCGGAAAGGTCGAAATTCATGGAAACTCAAGCGCCCGCGCCGCCAGTGGCGGCGCGGGCAGGCTGCTTAGTAGATGCTGAAGGGGAAGTACTTGTCGTTGATCTTCTTGTAGGTGCCGTCGGCAACCACTTCTGCCAGCGCTTTGTTCAGGCGCTCGCGCAGGGCATCACCCTTGCGCACGGCGATGCCGATCTTGTCGTTGTCGAATACCGGGTCGCCCTTGAATTCGAAGTCTTTGCCGGCGTCGCTCTTCAGCCATTCCCAGTTGACGAAGGTATCAGCCAGCACGCCATCGACGCGGCCCGAGGCCAGATCGAGGTAGGCGTTTTCCTGGGTGTCGTAGAGCTTGATGTCGACCACGCCGTCCATGTTGTCTTCCAGCCAGGTACCAGCGATGGTCGCGCGCTGCGCACCGATCACCTTGCCTTTCAAGCTGGTTTTATCGCTCTTGAAGTCGCTGCTTTTCGGGGCAATGAACTGCAGTTTGTTGGTGTAGTACGGGTCGGTGAAATCGACCGCCTGCTGGCGCTCTTCGGTGATCGACATGGAGGCGACCAGGAAGTCGAACTTCTTGGCGTTCAGGGCCGGGATGATGCCGTCCCAGTCAGAGGTGACCACTTCGCACTCGGCCTTCATCTTGGCGCACAGGGCCTGGGCGATTTCCACGTCGAAGCCGCCGACCTGGCCGCTGGCGTCGATGAGGTTGAAGGGCGGGTAGGCGCCTTCGGTGCCAATCTTCAGTTTGTCAGCAGCGACGGCAGTGGTGCCGAAAGCCAGAGTGGCGGCAGCTGCCAGCAGAATCTTTTTATAGCTATGCATGCGTGATTGCTCCGTGTTTTAACGATTGCTGGACATGAATTGTTTGCAGCGCGCCGAGTTGGGGTTGTCGAACACCTGCTCCGGCGAGCCCTGTTCCTCCACCACACCCTGATGCAGGAAAACCACTTCACTGGAAACCTGTCGGGCGAAGCTCATCTCGTGGGTCACCAACAACATGGTGCGACCTTCCTCGGCGAGCGCGCGGATCACAGTAAGCACTTCTTGTACCATTTCCGGGTCGAGCGCCGAAGTCGGCTCGTCGAACAGGATCACTTTCGGTTGCATGGCCAGGGTGCGAGCGATGGCTGCACGCTGTTGCTGACCACCAGAGAGCTGATTCGGATAGGCATGGCGTTTATCGGCGATGCCGACCTTGGCCAGCAAGGCTTCAGCGATTTCGTTGGCTTCGGCCTTGCTCTTGCCGAGCACGCGTCGCGGCGCTTCGGTGATGTTGTCCAGCACGGTCATGTGCGGCCACAGGTTGAAATTCTGGAACACGAAGCCGATTTCGCTGCGCAGGCGATTGATCTGCCGGCTATCGGCAGCGATCAGTTCGCCATTCTTCTGGCTCTTCAGCTTGAGTTCTTCGCCGGCCACGATGATCTGGCCCTGATGGGGATTTTCCAGCAGGTTGATGCAGCGCAGAAAAGTCGATTTGCCCGAGCCGGAAGAGCCCAGAATGGAAATCACGTCGCCGTCGCGGGCCGTCAGGGAAATGCCCTTGAGCACATCGAGGTTGCCATAGCGTTTGTGCAGATTGCGGATTTCCAGCGCAGGCGTGGCCTCAGCCATCGAGCAGTCCTCTTAATTCTTGTGCGGATAAGATCCGTGTGGGGCAGGGCTGTGGGCTGCAAACCTAGCATAGGCACCAGGGAGCGCCAAGGGTGCTGCTGGCCCGCTGCCGCTACTGTCACGGGGGTGTCGCATCAGCGCAGTGCAGTGTCGCCCCGCCGCAATAGAGGAGGCGCTGCAGACTACGGTTTCAAAAAGACGCGCACCCTACTCACATCCGTCTCGCAATTCCAGTGCCAATGGGCTTTTCGGCCGAACTGGAACTGGCTGTTAGTCGCCGAGCATGCCCTGAACCTTGTCGCGCAAGGCATCGAGGGAAAAAGGTTTACCGATAATGTCGGTACGGGTCGCCGGCTCACTCTTGTCGATTTCGACGCTCTCTGCATAACCGCTGGCGTACAACACCTTGAGGTCCGGGCGCAGTTGGCGCGCCGCGACGGCGAGCTCCTGGCCGTTCATGCCGGGTAGGCCGATGTCGGTCATCAGCAGGTCGATGTGCTCGTCACTACGCAGCACCCGCAACGCTTCTTGCGCCTCTGCGGCTTCGATCACGCTGTAGTCGAGCTCTTCGAGCACTTCGACTGTAAGCATGCGCACCACCTCGGAGTCTTCCACCAAGAGGATGCGTTGGCCGGTAGGCGATGCGTTAGGTGCTAGGTCTGACACTGCGTTACCTCGGTAGAAGGATGATGAAACTGCCGATTGAGCCAGCAGGCAATAGCCATTGGCGCTCGCGTTTCGCCGCCCGGTAGGGCAGGTCAATTAGCATGGCACGAATCGAGGGGCTGATCTGCACCGGGGAGGCGCCGCTGGGCGAAAAAATTACCCTCTTTACAGGTTGCCGCCAGGTTGTGCTGCCAAGCCTTGGGTTCGGCAAAAATAAGTCGAACCTGCGCATGCGTGAGCGATCCAAGCGCGCGGGCCACCGAGCGTTGATTGTTGGATTAAGTTCAGCCAGCGCATTAACATCGGCTGTTTACCGAATAACCGTGCAGATCCATGCATTATCTAATCGCGGCCAGGAAATTCCGATGACCAACACCACTTCCATCGATGAGAACAGCTTCAAGCGCATTCTCAGGCGTAACGTCGCCCTGCCCTTGGGCGTGGGGGTGGTCAGTGCGGTGTTTTTCGTGGTGCTGATCAGCTACTTGCTGAATGTGCTCGGCTGGGTGCAGCACACGGATCGTGTACTGAACAACGCCAACGAAGGCCTGAAGCTGTCGATTGATCAGGAGACGGGCTTTCGGGGTTACCTGCTGTCCGGCGATGTGCGCTTCCTGCAGCCGTTCGAAGTAGCCAAGCCGCGGATCAAGGCGGAGATGGAAATCCTCTCCGAATTGGTGGCCGACAACACCGCGCAGATCGACCGCCTGCGCACCATTAGTGCGCTTCAGGAGGAGTGGAACGAGTTCGCGCAAGCAGCAATTATCGCCAAGCGCGACGGTGGCAATTTTCTGGATGCCGTGCGCGATGGCCGCGGCAAGCAGCTGACCGATGCCATTCGCTACGAATACGCGGAATTCATCACGCAGGAACAACGCCTGCGCAAGGAGCGCAACGACGATGCCTCCAACACGGCCACTCTCACCATTGGCCTGTTCCTGCTGTTCACGTTGCTCTTCAGCGGCTCGCTGGCACTGTTCGGTCGCCGCGAACTGCTCAGCCTGACTGACACGTACAGCGCCATCCTCAACAAGCAGGATGAACACAACGAGCGCCTGCAGGCTCAGGCCTGGCTGCGTAATGGCCAGACCGAGATGGCCGATCGGCTGATCGGCCAACAGGCGCTGCCGGTGCTGGGGCGCAATATGCTGGAGTTCCTCGCCAGCCACCTGGGCGCGGCCGTGGGCGCCCTGTATGTGCGTGAGGAACATGGCGGCCTGCGCCGGGTGGCGTCTTACGGATTCTCCCGTGAACTGGAGAAGGCCGATCAGTCGTTCTACAGCGCCGAGGGCCTGGTTGGCCAGGTGGCTCAGAACCGGCGCCTGCTGACTCTGGACCAGTTGCCCGAGGACTACCTGAAGGTCAGCTCCGGGCTGGGCAGCGGCGCGCCGCTCACGGTGGCGCTGCTGCCTACCGACAACGACGGTGACGTCAATGGTGTGATCGAGCTGGGCTTCCTGCGCCCGCTGACCGAGCGTGACGGCGAGTTCCTGCGCCAGATCGCCTCCAGCGTCGGCGCGTCGGTCGAAGCCGCCCGCTACCGTCATCGCCTGCAGGAAATTCTTGCCGAAACCCAGCAACTCAACGAAGAGCTGCAGGTGCAGCAGGAAGAGCTGAGGACTGCCAACGAAGAGCTGGAAGAACAGTCGCAAGCGCTCAAGGAATCCCAGGCGCATCTGGAAACTCAGCAGGCCGAGCTGGAGCAGACCAACGAACAGCTGTCGTCGCAGCGTGATGCGCTGGATGACCGCAACAGCGCCCTGCGCGTTGCTCAGCAACAGCTCGAAGAGCGCGCCGAAGAACTGCAGCGCGCCAGCCGTTACAAGTCCGAGTTTCTTGCCAACATGTCCCACGAGCTGCGCACGCCGCTGAACAGCTCGTTGATTCTGGCCAAGCTGCTGTCCGACAATCCCAAGGGCAACCTGGACGTTGAGCAGGTCAAGTTCGCCGATTCGATCTATTCCGCCGGCAACGACCTGCTCAACCTGATCAATGACATCCTCGACATTTCCAAGGTCGAGGCCGGCAAGCTCGATCTGCGCCCGGAAAATGCCAACGTGGTGCGTCTTGCCCAGAGCCTGGAAAACACCTTCCAGCCGTTGGCCGGCGAAAAGCAGCTGAGCTTCGAGGTGCAGGTCGCCGACGACGTACCACGCTCGGTGTATACCGACCGCCTGCGGGTCGAGCAGATCCTCAAGAATCTGCTTTCCAATGCCATCAAATTCACCGAAAAGGGCGCTGTGAGCCTGACGGTAAGCCGCACCGACAGCGGCGTGGCGTTTGCCGTGCGCGACAGCGGTATCGGGATTCGCAAGGATCAGCAGGAGTACATCTTCGAAGCCTTCCGCCAGGCCGATGGCACCACCAACCGTCGCTTTGGCGGCACAGGCCTGGGCCTGTCGATTTCCCGCGACTTGGCCGTGCTGCTGGGTGGCTCGATCAGTGTGTCCAGCGTGCCGGGTGAGGGCAGTGTGTTCACGCTGCTGCTGCCGGAGAATTACTCGCCGCAGGATGGCGAGGCAGAGCCGTTCACAGCTGAGCCGGCACCAGTGGCCCGCAGCATCGCCCCGCGTGCGCCCGAGCCAGTCAGGGATGTGGCGGTCGAGAAGCCGATTCCGACCTTCCCGGATGACCGCGGCATGTCGGTGCTCGGTGGCCGCAGCGTGCTGGTGATCGAGGACGAACCGCAGTTCGCTCACATTCTCTATGATCTGGCCCACGAGCTCGACTACCGCTGCCTGGTTGCCCACTGTGCTGAAGATGGCCTGAATCTGGCGACCACGCACCACCCCGACGCCATCCTGCTCGACATGCGTCTGCCGGATGTTTCCGGTCTGTCGGTGTTGCAGCGTCTCAAGGAAAACCCAGGCACTCGCCACATTCCGGTGCACGTGATCTCGGTTGAAGACATGGCCGAAGCCGCACTGCACATGGGCGCCATTGGCTATGCGCAGAAGCCTGCGACCCGCGACCAGCTCAAGGGCGTGTTCAGCAAGCTGGAAGCGCGCCTGACGCAGAAAATGAAGCGCGTGCTGGTGGTCGAGGACGACAAGCTGCAGCGCGACAGCATTGCCCGCCTGATCGGCGATGACGACATCGAGATCGTCGCTGTCGAGTTCGGCGAGCAGGCGCTGGAGCAACTGCGCCACCATATCTTCGACTGCATGATCATCGACCTGAAACTGCCGGACATGCAGGGCAATGAACTGCTGGCGCGCATGGGCGGCGAGAACATCCGCTCCTTCCCGCCGGTCATCGTCTACACCGGGCGCAACCTCACCCGTGCCGAGGAAGCCGAGCTGCTCAAGTACTCGCGTTCGATCATCATCAAGGGCGCTCGCTCGCCCGAGCGGCTGCTCGACGAGGTCACGCTGTTCCTGCACATGGTCGAGTCGGAGCTGTCCAGCGAGCGGCAGAGCATGCTCAAGACCGCGCGCAGTCGCGACAAGGTGTTCGAAGGGCGGCGCATCCTGCTGGTCGATGATGACGTGCGTAACATCTTCGCCCTGACCAGCGCCCTGGAGCACAAGGGCGCCCAGGTCGAGGTGGCGCGTAACGGTCGTGAGGCTATCAACAAGCTGGAGGCCGTGAGCGACATCGACCTGGTGCTGATGGACGTGATGATGCCCGAGATGGATGGCTACGAAGCCACCCGGCGCATTCGCGAAAACCCGCGCTGGCGCAAGCTGCCGATCATCGCGGTGACGGCCAAGGCAATGAAGGACGATCAGGATTTGTGCATGAAGGCCGGTGCCAACGACTACCTGGCCAAGCCCATCGACCTGGACCGCCTGTTCTCGCTGATCCGCGTCTGGCTGCCGAAGCTGGAGCGCATCTGATATGTCCGAGCATACGCAGGATATCGAGCTGCGCCTGCTGATCGAGGCGATCTACTTGCGCTACAGCTACGATTTTCGCGACTACTCCGGCTCTTCGTTGAAGCGCCGCATGGTGCATGCCATGCGCCAGTTCGACTGCTCGAGCATTTCCGAATTGCAGGGGCGGATCATTCACGACCCGGCGGCCTTCATGCAGCTGCTACAGTTCCTCACCATCCCGGTCAGCGAAATGTTCCGCGACCCGTCCTACTTCCTGGCCTTGCGCCAGGAGGTGGTGCCGTTCCTGCGCACCTACCCGTCGCTCAAGCTGTGGGTGGCCGGCTGCAGCACCGGCGAGGAGGTTTATTCCCTGGCCATTCTGCTGCACGAAGAAGGCTTGCTCGAGCGCTCGATCATCTACGCCACCGACATTAATCCGCACTCGTTGGAAAAAGCCAAGAAGGGCATCTTTCCCATCGATAACATGCGCCTGTACAGCGAGAACTATCAGCGTTCCGGTGGCAAGGGCTCACTCGCTGATTACTACACGGCGGCCTATGATGGTGCGCTGTTTGACCGTTTCCTGTGCGCCAACGTGACCTTCGCGGATCACAGCCTGGCCACCGACAGCGTGTTCTCGGAAACCCAGTTCATCTCCTGTCGCAATGTTTTGATCTACTTCAACAAGGCGCTCCAGGATCGTGCCTTCGGGCTGTTCCACGAGTCCCTTGGTCATCGTGCGTTCCTTGGCCTGGGCAGCAAGGAAAGCCTGGATTTCTCTGCCTATGCGGGCCGTTTCGAAGCGCTCAATCGGCAAGAGCGGGTGTTTCGCAAACTATGAGCACGCCACTGCAATCACTCGAAACCGTAGTGATTGGCGCGTCCGCCGGAGGTGTGGAAGCGCTAATGACGCTGTTCGATGGGCTGCCAGCAGACTATCGTCTGCCGTTGGTCGTGGTTTTGCATCTGCCGGACAGTCGCGAAAGTCTGCTGCCCGCATTGTTTGCACGGCG
This sequence comes from Phytopseudomonas seleniipraecipitans, assembly GCF_900102335.1. Classification (GTDB taxonomy): domain Bacteria; phylum Pseudomonadota; class Gammaproteobacteria; order Pseudomonadales; family Pseudomonadaceae; genus Aquipseudomonas; species Aquipseudomonas seleniipraecipitans. Next base: position 122,989 of record NZ_FNBM01000008.1, on the reverse strand, counting down.
CCTGGCATTGCGGGTCAAGGAGGCGCAGGACAAGGAGCAGCTGCAGCCAGGCACGTTGTATTTCTCGGCACCGGGCTACCACCTGTGTATCGAGTCGGATCGGCGGTTTTCCTACAGCCGTGACGAGCCCTTGCACTATTCACGGCCGTCGATCGACTACCTGTTCGAATCGGCTGCTGACGTCTATGGCGCAAGGCTGATGGGCATACTGCTGACCGGCGCTAACCAGGATGGCGCCGCAGGCCTGAACATAATAAAGCAGCGGGGTGGTGTGACCGTGGTGCAGGATCCGCAAGAGGCGCAGGTTCCGACCATGCCCGAAGCGGCGCTGGCGCTGCATCGTCCCGATTACATTCTTTCTTTGCGGGGCATTCTCGCATTGCTAGCCCAACTGGACTCACGCCCATGCTGAGTAGCACCAGATGCAAACTACTGATCGTCGATGACCTGCCGGAAAACCTGCTGGCCCTCGAGGCGCTGATCCGCCGTGATGATCGTGAAGTGTTCAAGGCGCAATGTGCCGACGACGCGCTGGTGCTGCTGCTCGAACACGAGTTCGCTCTGGCCATTCTCGATGTGCAGATGCCCGGCATGAACGGCTTCGAACTCGCCGAGCTGATGCGCGGCACGGAAAAGACCAAGCACATCCCCATCGTCTTCGTCAGCGCGGCTGGCCGCGAAATGAACTACGCGTTCAAGGGCTATGAGAGTGGCGCTGTCGACTTCCTCTACAAGCCGCTGGATATCCAGGCGGTGCAGAGCAAGGTCGCGGTGTTCGTCGACCTGTATCGCCAGCGTAAGGTCATGGCGCAGCAGCTGGACGCCCTGGAGCGTTCCCGACAAGAGCAGGAAGCACTGCTCAACGAGCTGCGCTCCACACAGACCGAGCTGCAGCACGCGGTGCGCATGCGCGATGATTTCATGTCGATCGTTTCCCATGAGCTGCGCACGCCGCTCAACGGACTGATTCTCGACACGCAGCTGCGCAAGATGCACTTGGCCAAGGGCAATTTAACGGCGTTCAGCGAAGACAAGCTCAAGGCCATGTTCGACCGCGACGAGCGACAGATCCACAGTCTTATCCGTCTTATCGAAGACATGCTCGACGTCTCGCGCATCCGTACCGGCAAACTGTCGATCCGCCCGGTCGAATTCGACCTCGCGCAAACCGTGCGCAACGTGGCCGAGAACTTCGCTCAGCAGATGGCCGTGGCGGGCTGTGACTTGCAGCTCGACAGTGATGACGTACTGCGCGGCAGTTGGGACCAGTTCCGCGTCGAGCAGGTGATCAGCAACCTGCTCAGCAACGCCTTGCGCTATGGCGCAGGTCGGCCCATCGAAGTACGCGCCAGAGCGGTGCAAGACGGCGTGCGCATCGAAGTGCGCGATCATGGCATCGGCATCTCCGAAGAAAACCAGCAGCGCATCTTCCAGCAATTCGAGCGGGCGGTGGGTAGCGAGTCGGCCGCTGGCCTGGGATTGGGTCTGTATATCTCCGACCAGATCATCAAGGCGCATGGCGGGCGCATCGAAGTGCACAGCAGTCTTGGCAAAGGATCGGTGTTCAGCCTGTGGTTGCCTCGCGAGAAGCGCGCAGATATAGGTTGAACTCGCTCCGCCGGCAAGGTCGAACCGAAGGAGAAAAAAGAGCCAGGAGCAGGTCAATGAACCCACCTACACGTACCGTACTGATCGTCGAAGACGATCCGCTCTTGCTCATGCTGCTGGCTGAATACCTGCAAGGTGAAGGTTATAGCGTGCTGCAGGCCGATTGCGCCACCGACGCCTTCGCCATCCTCGCCGCCAAGCCGCACCTGGATCTGCTGGTCACCGACTTCCGCCTGCCGGGTGGTGTCTCCGGCGTGCGCATCGCCGAACCCGCGCTACTGTTGCGCCCGGACCTCAAGGTAATCTTCATCAGCGGCCACGCGGCGGAAGTGCGCGAAACCGGCAGTGCATTGCTCGACTCCGCGCCGCTGCTGAGTAAGCCGTTCACGCTGGAAACCCTGCGTTCGCAGATCGAGCACCTGCTCGATTGATCGGCGCGTTCGCCTGCTTCAGGCTGCAGCGCTGCAAGTCGTAAGGTAGGCGAGGGCGCAGCGATACCGGTGCTCCCCGTCACCTCGGCGTCCCGCACATCACCAGGCGACTTCTGTCTCTCGCGTTGAGCCAGTGCTGATCCGTTCCTGGGTGTCGCAGCGCTCAACCCAGGCTAAGGTCAGGGTGCCACTCGGTAGTCAGCGTTTCTCGGGGTTCGGTTTGCCGGGCTCTTGTAATGGGCGTTGCGGGCTGAACGGGCTATCCGGATCATCGACGATGGAACCCGGGTCTTCGTTGCCCGGATCGTTGATCGGTGTTTCATGCGGCTCGGCCGGCGGAGATTGCGGATCGTTGGCGGCGTTCATTGCAATGGATACATGCATGGTTGGCTCCGGCTGCGATGGCCCGCCTCAAGTAGGCGGGCTATGCGATGTTGAACGCGCTGTGTCAGTGCCTGTTCACTGCATCCGCTGGGCGGTGTGTATCCGTCTTGAAGGTCTACCTCCGTCGATGCTGAGCGCTTACTTGCGCCGGTAGCTCTTGCTGCCGCTGGCCGTGAGGCAGTATTGCCCACCGCGAGGGCCCGTGCATAAAGTCCCGCCGCCGCAGGGGCATTCGCTCGCGGTGTTGCCGGTCGCTCTGAGTGCGCTTGTGCCGCCACCTTGCTGCCCGGCGCTACAGGTGCGTTTGCTGCCGCTGATAGAGCCATCGTTACACACGAACAGAGGGCCATCGCAGCGCGCCACGCCACCTTTTTTGCCGGAGCAGGGGTAGTTGGCTGCTGCACTCATGTGAGGCGCTGCCAGCAATAACAGGAACAAGCCCAACAATCGAAAGCGCATGGCGATAGCCCGATTAACAGCGTTACGAACTCGTTGAGCGAATGCCGCAGGAGGGGCGATGTATCGCAGTGGCGCTATTACCCTGCAGCGAAGAGTAAATCACGGGCAATAAAAAACCGGCTCAAGGCCGGTTTTCTAGTTTCTCATGTGATGCTGGCACCACCTGAGAAGAAAGGTGGTGCCCAGGGACGGAATCGAACCGCCGACACGGGGATTTTCAATCCCCTGCTCTACCGACTGAGCTACCTGGGCAACGGGGCGTATTAGACGGTTTTAGCTTTTAGGTGTCAAACGTTTTTTGGAAAATATTTAAATATTCCGGGTGGTTACGTCCTCAAGCCTCATTCGCTCGGAGGAACGTAGCCTTCTGCTTGAGCGTAGTCCTCGCCAGACAGGAACTTGTCCATCTCGGCCTGCAGGAATTTGCGGTCTTCGGCGTTCATCATGTTCAGGCGACGTTCGTTGATCAGCAGGGTCTGGTGCTTCTGCCATTCTTCCCAGGCCTGCTTGGAGACGTTCTGGTAGATGTCTTCGCCCTTGGCGCCAGGGTAGGGCGCGCGATCCAGGCCGGGCAGTTGTTGTTTGTGCTTGCGGCACATCACGGTGCGGGTCATGCCATTTCTCCTGTGTGCAGTGCGTCGGCCGCGCGCTTCAGTAGTTTCTTGACCGGGGCGGCAAGCCCCAAGCGCGGCGGGGTGGCGAGGTTATACCAGAGCCAGTCGGCCTCGGCCACGTAACCGGGGACGCCATCGACCTCGATCAGCCAGGGTTCGATGGCCAGCTGGAAGTGGCTGAAGGTGTGAGTGAGGCCGTCGAGCTGGCGGTGTTCGCCGAGTTGCAGCTGGTGCTGCTCGGCCAGGGCCGCCAGCGCATCGAGGTCTTCCAGCTCGGGCAAACTCCATAAGCCTCCCCAGAGACCGGTCGACGGTCGTCGGTAAAGCAGAATGGCGCCGTCACGACTGGCAAGCATTGGCATCAGCGTGCGCTTTTGTGGCAGCTCCTTGCGCGGCTTGGCGATCGGGTAACGGATCTCCAGGCCCAGCAGGTGCGCTTCACAGCCGCTCTGTACCGGGCAGAGCAGGCAGGTGGGCTTGCTGCGGGTACACAGCGTGGCGCCAAGGTCCATCATCGCCTGTGTGTAGTGATTGAAACGCTCTGCAGGCAGGAAGCGCTCGGCTACCGCCCACAGTTGCCTGGCGACCTTGGGCTCGCCCGGATAACCTTCCTGCGCCACATAGCGGGCCAGTACACGCTTGACGTTGCCGTCGAGAATCGGCGCACGCACGCCCATGCTCAGGCTGGCAATCGCGCCGGCGGTGGAGCGGCCGATACCGGGTAGCTCGGTGAGCGCCTCGACGTCGCGGGGGAACTCACCGCCATGGTCGCGCATGATGATCTGGGCAGTCTTCTGCAGATTGCGGGCGCGGGTGTAGTAACCCAGACCCGTCCACAGGTGCAGCACTTCGTCCTCGGGCGCTTCGGCCAAGTCGCGCACGGTGGGCAGCGCACTCATGAAGCGGTCGAAGTAGCCGAGCACGGTACTGACCTGGGTCTGCTGCAGCATGATTTCCGACACCCACACGCGGTAGGGTGTGATGTTCTGCTGCCAGGGCAAGTCCTTGCGGCCGTGCACGTCGTACCAGCGCAGTACCGCGCTGGAGAATTGCTCCGGTGTCATCGGTTGAACAGGCCCTTGAGTGCGTCTTTCAGTTCGGGGCTGACCTTGTCGCCGAGCTTCTCTTCGAGTTTTTCGTTGATGCGCTCACCGGCCAGTTTGGCGGCGACCTTGCCCATGCCTTCCTGGTCGAGGCGGCAGGCCTTGGCGCCAAGCTCGAGCGGGCCGCGGCAGTGCAGCGGCCAGGCGATGCCGACGTAGCGACGGTTGACCTCGCAAGCGGGGTCGGGCATTTCGCGCTGATCACCTTCGATGGTAATGCCGACGCGGTAGTCGAGGCCGAGCACGCGCAGGTCAAGGTCGCCATTGCCGGCCACGCTGAGGCCGGGAATGCGCGCTTGCAGATCAGGGTTGCTGGCCACGCCGTTACGGATGTTGAGGCTGCCCTGCAAGCGCTCGAACGGGGTGTCCTTGCTGCGTGGATCGCTGCTCAGCGCCTTGCGGTTGAGGGTGGAAATGCCGCGGCACAGCTGCTGCTCGAGGTTGGCATCGACCAGCACGCCATCGTTAAGCAGGAAGCTGGCGGTGCCGTTGAGCGCGTCGACCCAGGCTTTCTGGCTGTTGCCGCTGGTGGTCAGGTCGCTTTTCAAATCGAGCAGGCCTTTGAGGGGCGAAGGGCGCTGTTCATCCTTGAGGAATGGCTCGACCGGTATGCTGCTCAACTGCGTGTGCAGGCTGAGTACCGGTACAGCAGGGCGCACGTCGGCGTCGGCCTTGAAGGAGAAGTTGCCGTTGCCCAGCCCGCCACGCAGCTCCTCCAGCTTCAGTGCGCCGCCTTGCGCTCGCGCCTTGAGGTTGAAAGTGCTGATCGACTGCTTCTGGAACGTCAGCTGGCCGAGGTTCAGGGTGGTTTGCAGATCGAGCTTGCGCAACGTCGGTATCGGCAGCACCTCACTGGAACTCCAGGCTTCTTGAGTCGGCGCGTTCGGCACCGGCGTACTGCCAGCCTGGCCAGCATTGGCGACCGTTTCGCGCACTTCGGCCTTGCGGGCGGTGTCGCTGTCTTTGCTGTTCTTGTTCGCTGGCGGCAGGTAGCGATCGAGGTTCAGCTTATCGCCCTTGAGCTGCACGCGCAGTGCCTGCTTGGCGATATCGGCGACAGCAATGTTGCCGGTGAAGGTGCTTTCGTCGAGCTTGATGGTCAAGTCGTCCAGCGACAGGCTGTTTGCCGTACCGCCGAGCTGGGTGACCAGTTCGAACTGCGACAAGGTCTTTTCGTCGGTCATGGGCGGCAGCTTCTGACCGAGACTGGCGAGGAATTCGCGCAGATTGACAGGCGCCACGGACAGCCCGCCGGACAGCTTCGGCTCGCTTTGCAGGTCACGGATTTTCAATTCACCCAATGCGCGCAGCTGGTTGGCCGAAAGCTTGAGGCCGTTCCATTCAGCAACCTGGGCCGCCAGGTCGACCAGTAGCTGGCCCTGGGCGGCGTAGGTAAGGGTCTGGCCGTTGAATGGCTCGCCGGAGGCTTCACCAGACAGGCGTGCATCTTCCAGTTGATAGCGCTTGAGCGCGCGGTCGAAGCGCAGCTCACCCTGCAATTCGGTACGGGCGCGCATGACGGGTTGGTTGCTGCCGAAGAAGGCGCTGAGCTTGATCGGTACGCCAGCGCCCTCGCGGATCGCGCCGGTAGTGAGCTGGATGCTTTCGGCGCTGAATTGCTGACCCTTCTGCGCATCGCGGTAATCCACGCGGGCGCCGTTGACGATCAGGCTGTCGATGTCGAGCCTGATCGGCTGCGCGCTGCTTTGTTGAGCGGGTTGCGACTCTGCCTGCGGAGAATCATTGGCGGCGGTCTGCTCAGCTGGCGTTTCGCCTGGCTTGGTGGCCGGGCGGCCGACGTCTTCCCAGTTGCCGTGACCGTTCTCGTCACGCTGCAGGTCGAGGTTGAGGCCGTCGACGCGGATATCGCTCATCTGCACTTCCTTGCGCAGCAGCGGCAGCACGCGCACCGACAGGCCGAGCAGGCGCAGATTGGCGAACGGCTTGTCCGGCGTGCTGGCGCTGGCGAGCGTGGCGTCGGTCAGCTCGAGGCCCAGCCAGGGGAATAGGCTCCAGCCAATATCGCCGTTGAGCGTCAATTCGAGGTTGGCCTTGTCGCGGGCCAGTTGGCGAATTTCATCCTTGTAATCGTTAGGGTCGAACAAGTGAGTCAGGGCAAAGCCCAACGCCACGATGATCAGCAGCAGTCCGAGGAAGAACAGACCCAGGATTTTGCCGAGCGCTTTCATGGAGAAGTCCTTTGGGATGACGAGAAATTTGAATCCGCGAGTATAACGCCGACGGCATGCCCAGGGCTAAAGCCTGTGGGCAATGCGTTCGGCGATGGCCAGGCTGGCCGTAAGGCCGGGCGACTCGATGCCGAACAGATTCACCAGTCCAGGTAGACCATGCTCAGCCGGCATTTGCAGCATGAAATCTTGTGCGGCGTCTCCGGGGCCGCTCAGCTTGGGGCGGATACCGGCATAACCGGGCACCAGTCGCGCGCTGTCGAGCGCAGGAAAATAGCGACGGATAGCGCTGGCGAAGGCATCGCGCAGAGACTCATCGACGCGGTAGTCGATTGTGTCGAGGTAGCGGGTGTCGGGGCCGAAGCGCAGCTGGCCGCCCAGATCCAGGGTGGCGTGCACGCCAAGGCCGCTGGTGTTGGCCTCCGGCATTGGGTAGACCAGATGACTGAACGGGGATTTGCCGTTGTAGTTGAAATAGTTGCCCTGACACATATGCAACGTCGGGATGTGTTGTGGCGCCAGGTCGTCCGTATGCGTGGCCAGTTGCTGAGCGAACAGCCCGGCGGCATTGATCACGCGCTGAGCCTTGAGGCTGAACGGCTCGCCCGCGCTGCTGCCACTGACAATCCAGCCGTCGCCATCATGGCGGAGGCGGTCGACGCGAGTCTGCAGCACCAGCTCGGCGCCCCGTTGTTCGGCATAGGCGAGCAATGACTGCATAAACGCATGGCTGTCGATGATGCCGGTATTCGGCGAGAGCAAGGCGGCGCTGCCGCGCACTGCCGGCTCCAACGCGCTGAGCTGTGCGCCGGTGATGGGCTGCAGTTCATCCACGCCACTGGCTCGGGCGTTATTGGCAAGCGCGTCGAGCTTGCCGCGCTCCTCATCACTCACCGCCACCAGCAACTTGCCCAAGCGCCGATGCGGTACTTGCCACTGCGCACACCAGGCATAAAGGCGCTCACGGCCTTCCAGGCACAGTTCGGCCTTGAGCGAACCCGGCGGGTAATAGATGCCGGCGTGGATGACCTCCGAGTTGCGGCTGGAGGTGTGGCTGCCCAGCAACGCCTCCTGCTCGACGATCAATGTGCTGCGACCGGGCTCTGCCAGTCGCGCTGCGCAGGCAAGGCCCAGCGCGCCGGCGCCGATTATCAGAGTGTCGATGCTATCCATGGCTGTTTCCGATCGAATGAAATTGAGCGCGGCCGCCTGCCATCCGGCGGTTTGCTGCCGCACGGCATCACGTTAAAGGCCAGAGTTTGGAGTGGTTTCGTTACGCATAGTTACCGATTGTCGGGAACTTTTTGTGCGCAAGGCTGAGAACCGCGTCTCAGAGAGGTAAAGGGGCGTTTTGGTGGTTGCACACGCACTATGGCGATGTGACACAATGCCGCGGGAACTCTAGCGTTCAGCTAGCTGCGAATGATTCGCTCAACACTATTTGCTGTTAAACGCTGCTGTTAAGAGGCGTATGCAAATAAATCGTCTTTGTTTGCCAACTTAAATTCAGAGAAGAAAAAATGACTGACGCCACCGTGCAAAACGGTGCTTCAGCGACGCCTGCGTTTCTTTCCAAAGAACGCATCATCGCGAAGCCCGGTTTCAACCGCTGGCTGGTTCCGCCAGCTGCCCTCGCCATCCACCTGTGCATCGGCATGGCCTACGGATTCTCCGTATTCTGGCTGCCGCTGTCGAAAGCCATCGGTATCGATGCTGCCGTCGCCTGTGCGCCGGACATCGGTTTCTTCGAGCAGATCTTTTCCAGCAACTGCGACTGGCAGATCTCCATGCTGGGTTGGATCTACACCCTGTTCTTCGTCTTCCTCGGCTGCGCAGCTGCCGTGTGGGGCGGTTGGTTGGAACATGCGGGCCCGCGTAAGGCCGGCCTGGTTTCGGCCGTATGCTGGTGTGGCGGTCTGCTGATTTCCGCACTCGGTATCTATACCCACCAGATTTGGTTAATGTGGGTCGGTTCCGGTGTGATCGGCGGTATTGGTCTCGGTCTGGGCTATATCTCCCCGGTATCAACGCTGATCAAGTGGTTCCCGGACAAGCGCGGCATGGCCACCGGTATGGCCATCATGGGCTTCGGTGGTGGTGCGATGGTGGGTGCCCCCCTCGCCGCCCTGCTGATGGGTCACTTCTCCAGCGAAACTGATGTTGGTGTGTGGCAGAGCTTCGTAGTCATGGCGGTGATCTATTTCATCTTCATGGTCGGTGGTGCACTGTCCTACCGCGTTCCGCCGACTGGCTGGAAACCCGCTGGTTGGGTCGCTCCGGCTGCCAAGGCCAACAACGCGATGATCACCAAGGGCCACGTACACGTGAGCACCGCGTGGAAAACCCCGCAGTTCTGGCTGGTTTGGGCCGTTCTGTGCCTTAACGTTTCCGCCGGTATCGGCATTATCGGCATGGCCTCGCCCATGCTGCAGGAAGTGTTCGGTGGCAAACTGATCGGCGTGAACGTGCCATTCAGCGAGTTGAGCAAAGAGCAGTTGATGCAGATCGCTGCCATCGCTGCCGGCTTTACCGGCCTGCTGAGCCTGTTCAACATCGGTGGCCGCTTCTTCTGGGCTTCGTTCTCCGACCTGATCGGCCGTAAAGCGACCTACTTCGTGTTCTTCGCGCTGGGTTTCACCCTGTATGCGCTGGTTCCGTGGACTGGTCACCTGGGCAGCATCGCGCTGTTCGTGTTCGCTTTCTGCCTGATCCTGTCGATGTACGGCGGTGGCTTTGCAACCGTTCCGGCCTACCTGGCGGATCTGTTCGGTACCCAGATGGTTGGTGCTATCCACGGTCGTCTGCTGACTGCCTGGGCTGCTGCCGGTGTCCTCGGTCCGGTGCTGGTCAACTACCTGCGTGAATATCAACTGAGCATCGGCGTCGAACGCGCTGCTGCTTACGACATCACGCTGTACATCCTCGCCGGTCTGCTGGTGCTGGGCTTCATCTGCAACCTGCTGGTACGTCCGGTGGATGCGAAGTACTTCATGACTGAAGAAGAACTGGCCGCTGAGCGCGCTTATGGCGAGAAATCCAAGCCGACTGCCAGTGAGCTGGAGTGGGCTGCCGATCCGTCGAGCAAGCCGCTGGTGATCGCTGCCTGGCTGGCCGTTGGTCTGCCGCTGGCGTGGGGTGTGTGGGTGACCCTGCAGAAGACGCTGGTGCTGTTCCAGTAACGCATCGTCGCCTTGAAAATCCCGCTGCCGCCTTGTGCGCCAGCGGGATTTTTTATGCCTGGTGATAACTGAAGCGGGTTTCGCCCAATTCTTCCGTGTGGCTTTCTCGGTTTAGCGCTTATCAGCCTATAATGGTCGCCCTTTCGCCCAACGATTTTGTGGAGCAGGTGATGGCCGAACGTACGGCATTCGTCGAGCGCAACACCCTGGAGACCCAGATCAAGGTCTCTATCAACCTGGACGGCACCGGCAAGGCGCGCTTCGATATCGGCGTGCCTTTCATGGAGCACATGCTCGACCAGATCGCCCGCCATGGTCTGATCGATCTGGACATCGCGTGCAAAGGTGATCTGGAAATCGACGATCACCACACCGTCGAGGACGTCGGCATCACCCTCGGCCAGGCATTCGCCAAGGCCGTCGGCGACAAGAAGGGCATGACCCGTTACGGCCACTCCTACGTGCCGCTCGACGAAGCGCTGTCTCGCGTAGTCATCGACTTCTCCGGTCGTCCTGGCCTGCAGATGCACGTGCCGTTCACGCGCGCGGTGGTCGGTGGCTTCGATGTCGACCTGTTTCAGGAATTCTTCCAGGGCTTCGTCAACCACGCCCAGGTCAGCCTGCATATCGACAATCTGCGTGGCGTGAACACCCACCACCAGATCGAAACGGTATTCAAGGCGTTCGGCCGCGCCCTGCGCATGGCCGTGGAGCTTGATCCGCGCATGGCCGGGCAGATGCCGTCGACCAAGGGCGTACTCTGATGCAGACGGTTGCAGTCATCGACTACGGCATGGGCAATCTGCATTCGGTGGCCAAGGCCCTGGAGCATGTCGGGGCCGGCCGGGTGCTGGTGACCAGCGACGCGCAGGTGATCCGTGAGGCCGACCGCGTGGTGTTTCCTGGCGTCGGTGCGATCCGTGATTGCATGGCCGAGATTCGCCGTCTGGGCTTCGATGAGCTGGTGCGTGAAGTCAGCCAGGACCGCCCGTTCCTCGGTATCTGCGTGGGCATGCAGGCGTTGCTCGAGCGCAGCGAAGAGAATGAAGGCGTCGACTGCATCGGGCTGTTCCCCGGCCAGGTGCGGTTTTTCGGCAAGAACATGGTCGAAGACGGCGAGCCGCTCAAAGTGCCGCATATGGGCTGGAACGAAGTGAGCCAGGCGGTCAACCATCCGCTGTGGCACAGCATTCCGGATCACGCGCGTTTCTACTTCGTGCACAGTTATTACATCGAAGCCGGCAAGGCGCAGCAGGTCGTCGGTCGCGGCCACTACGGCAAGGATTTCGCCGCCGCGTTGGCCGATGGTTCGCGCTTCGCCGTGCAGTTTCACCCCGAGAAGAGCCACACCCACGGCCTGCAGTTGCTGCAGAATTTCGCTGCCTGGGATGGCCGCTGGTAGTGGCCAGGCTCAAGAGCCCGATCCTCACGCTCACGCCCGAGCAGGAAAGCGACGCAGTGCACAAGCTGCAGCGCTTTCTGGCCGATCGTTACGAGCTGGAGTTGGGCTCTTTCGAGGTGATCGAACTACTCGAACTGTTCGCCCGCGAAGTGGCACCGCATTACTACAACCGAGCGGTCACCGACGCGCACAGCTTGCTGCGTGAGCGCTTCGAAAGCCTCGAAGTCGACCTGTGGGCGCTCGAGAAAGATTGATTCCAGCCAACGCTGGCTGAACTAGACAAGGTGTGCAGATGCTGATTATTCCCGCTATCGACCTCAAGGACGGCGCCTGCGTGCGTCTGCGCCAGGGCCGCATGGAAGACTCCACGGTGTTCTCCGACGATCCGGTGAGCATGGCCGCCAAATGGGTCGAGGGCGGGTGCCGTCGTCTGCATCTGGTCGATCTCAACGGCGCTTTCGAGGGCAAGCCGGTCAACGGCGATGTGGTTACCGCCATCGCCAAGCGCTACCCGAACCTGCCGATCCAGATCGGTGGCGGCATCCGCTCGCTGGAAACCATCGAGCATTACGTCAAGGCTGGCGTCAGCTACGTGATCATCGGCACCAAGGCGGTCAAGGAACCCGAGTTCGTTGCCGAGGCCTGCAAGGCCTTCCCGGGCAAGGTGATCGTCGGCCTGGACGCCAAGGATGGCTTCGTCGCCACCGACGGCTGGGCTGAAGTGAGCAGCGTACAGGCTACCGATCTGGCCAAGCGCTTCGAGGCCGATGGCGTGTCGGCGATCGTTTACACCGACATCGCCAAGGACGGCATGATGCAGGGCTGCAACGTCGAGGCCACCGCTGCGCTGGCCGCTGCCAGCCGCATTCCGGTGATCGCTTCGGGCGGCATTCACAACCTGAGCGATATCGAGAAACTGCTGCTGGCGCGTTCGCCTGGCATCATCGGTGCCATCACCGGCCGGGCCATCTACGAAGGCACGCTTGATGTCGCCGAGGCTCAGGCTTTCTGCGACAACTTCAAGAAATAAGCAGAGGTAGGGTGGGTGGCAACCCACCGCAGTTGACGCAATCTTTATCGGTGGGTTGCACCCACCCTACGGGAATACCGTTATGGCACTGGCTAAACGCATCATCCCCTGCCTCGACGTGGACAACGGTCGCGTGGTCAAGGGCGTCAAATTCGAGAACATCCGTGATGCCGGTGACCCGGTGGAAATCGCTCGCCGTTACGACGAGCAGGGCGCCGACGAGATTACCTTTCTCGACATCACTGCCAGTGTCGACGGCCGCGACACCACGCTGCATACCGTCGAGCGCATGGCCAGCCAGGTGTTCATCCCGCTGACCGTGGGCGGTGGCGTGCGTACCGTGATGGACATCCGTAACCTGCTCAATGCCGGTGCCGACAAGGTATCGATCAATACCGCCGCGGTGTTTACCCCGGAGTTCGTCGGTGAGGCGGCCTCACGTTTCGGTTCCCAGTGCATCGTCGTCGCCATCGATGCCAAGCGCGTTTCCGCGCCGGGCGAAACACCGCGCTGGGAAATTTTCACCCACGGCGGACGCAAGCCCACCGGTCTCGATGCGGTGCTTTGGGCGCAGAAGATGGAAGGCCTGGGCGCCGGCGAGATTCTGCTCACCAGCATGGACCAGGACGGCGTGAAGAGCGGTTATGACCTGGGCGTGACCCGCGCCATCAGCGAAGCGGTAGGTATCCCGGTGATCGCCTCCGGCGGTGTCGGCAACCTGCAGCACCTCGCTGACGGCGTCATCGAAGGCAAAGCGGCAGCGGTGCTTGCTGCCAGCATCTTCCACTTTGGTGAATTCACCGTTCCGGAAGCCAAGGCCTACATGGCCAGCCGCGGCATCGTGGTGCGCTGAGCACGTCGCGCAGGGCTGTGAGTGTGCGGTATGTCCAAGTTGGGGCATCTGCACTTCTTGCCGCCCACTAATGGCGCTAAGCTAGCACCCGAGTGACAGGGATTTGTCGAGCCCGGGCGTCTAGCCCGAGGTTTCTGATGAATTAGCCCGGTTGCTCCGGGCGTTACCTTTCCGGCCGCCCGTCAACGTTCTGAATGACAGGTAGTCGAGTACATGTGGAAACGTCTGTGGTTGGCAGTGGCGGGTGCGCTGCTCGTGATGACATCGGCGGCACGCGCCGAAATCGACCCGAACTACAACGTGGTGTTGCTGACGGAAAACTTCCCACCGTACAACATGGCCAGCAACGGAAAGAACTTCGCGCAGGAAGACGGTATCAACGGCATCGCCGCCGATGTGGTGCGTGAAATGTTCAAGCGCGCCGGTATTTCTTACAGTCTCACCCTGCGCTTCCCCTGGGACCGTATCTACAACCTTGCATTGGAAAAGCCCGGCTACGGCGTGTTCGTAACCGCCCGGCTGCCTGAGCGCGAGAAGCTATTCAAGTGGGTAGGGCCAATAGGCCCGGATGACTGGGTGCTGCTGGCGCGCGGCGACAGCACACTGGTGGTCAACAATCTGCAGCAGGCGGCGCAGTACCGCGTCGGCGCCTACAAGGGCGACGCGATTGCCGAGTACCTGGAAAAGCAGGGCATGCAGCCAATCACTTCGTTGCGCGATCAGGAAAATGCCAAGAAGCTGATGGCCGAGCAGATCGATTTGTGGGCCACTGGCGATCCGGCCGGGCGTTACCTGGCGCGTCAAGAGGGTGTCAGCGGTTTGAAGACCATACTGCGTTTCAACAGCGCGCAGCTCTATCTCGCCTTGAACCGCGAAGTACCTGACGAGGTGGTACAAAAGCTGCAGTCCGAACTGGACAAGATGCGGGCTGAGGGATTGGTCGACACCATCCTCAACAGTTATCTTTAAGCCTGAAGGCGGTTTGACAGTGCGTTGTGGGCGCTTGAGGGAGCGCCCGCCTGGTCTGTATCCGCCCTTCATGCGCACATGCAGTGTGCCCAGAGCGCACGGTGTACATCGCCAGGGAAGGTAATGACGCGGGAATTCGGCAGGAGGCCGCCAAGCATAATCATAACTACGCGGCGGGGACGACTGATGTTGAACAACACTCTGAAAGCGATCGTACTGGTTCTTTCTCTTGCGGCATGTGCCGCCAGGGCCGAGTTGCCAGCCGACTACAAGATGGTGCTGCTGACCGAGAACTTCCCACCCTTCAACATGGCGGTGGACGACAAGAACTTCGCGCGTGACGACGGCATTGACGGCATCAATGCCGAGATCGTGCGCGAGATGTTCAAACGCGCCAACATCAGTTACAGCCTGACACTGCGCTTTCCCTGGGATCGCCTTTACAAGCTGACCCTCGACAAGCCCAACTATGCGCTGTTCTCGACCACCTTCACTCCCGAGCGTCAGGCGCTGTTCAAGTGGGTTGGCCCGCTGGCCAAGACCGGCTGGGTATTGCTGGCGGCGCCTGGTAACAACCTGACCGTCAACAGCCTGAAGGAGGCCGGCCAGTACACCATCGGCGCCTACAAGAACGATGCGGTCAGCCAGCATTTGGAGAGCCAGGGCCTGGCGCCGGTCAATGCGCTCCGCGACCAGGAGAACGTCAAGAAACTCACCGGCGGCAAGATCGACCTGTGGGCGACCACCGATCCAGTCGGCCGCTACCTGGCCAAGCAGGAAGGTGTTAGCGGGCTGAACACGGTGCTGCGTTTCAACGAGGCCGAGCTGTATCTGGCGATCAACAAGGACACGCCGGACGAGGTGGTGCAACGGTTGCAGAAGGCGCTGGATGAGCTGCGCAACGAAGGCTTCATCGACGAGATGACCAACAGCTACCTGTAAGCATGATTCATGCACCGCCGCTTCTGTAGGGGCTCCCGGGCCGCACTGCGCCCCGCGTAGAGGCGCCGCTCCGGCGCGAACGATGGCAGCCTTGCCGCTGTACCGGCGTCACACCCACCATTCGCCGCGGGGTCGCGGCTCCTACAAGGATGGGGTGTGTGAGTGGTTCACGGCCGCACCGTGTCCGGCGCGAACGATTGCAGGCTTGCCGCTTTATCGGCGTCACACCCACCATTCGCCGCGGGGTCGCGGCTCCTACAAGGATGGGGTGTGTGCGTGGTTTCACGGCCGCACCGTGCCCCGCGCAGGAGCGCCGCCCCGGCGCGAATGATTGCAGCCTTGCCGCATTATCGGCATCACACCCACCATTCGCCGCGGGGTCGCGGCTCCTACAAGGATGGGGTGTGTGAGTGGTTTCACGGCCGCACCGTGTCCGGCGCGAACGATTGCAGCCTTGCCGCTGTACCGGCGTCACACCCACCATTCGCCGCGGGGGCGCGGCTCCTACAAGGATGGGGTATGGGCGTGGTTTTCAGGGCAGCACCATGCCCTGCATAGAAGCGTCGCCCCGGCGCGAACGATTGCAGCCTTGCCGCATCATCGGCATCACACCCACCATTCACCGCGAGCTCATATAACAAAAAGCCCCGTTGCAGCACGCTGCAACGGGGCTTTTTATCGACGCAGACGTTTAGTCGGCGCGGGTGACGTTCAGCCCTTTGAGCAGGTTCAGGGCCTGGCTCAGCTGATAGTCATCGTCCTGCGGCCGTGCGGCTTTGCTGGCAGCGCTGCCGCTGGGGCGGTCCGCGCCACCGTTGCCATTGCCGAGATGGCCTAGCAGGTCGGCTTCCTTGAGGCTCGGGTCGTCGCTTTCGCGTGTCAGCTTGGCGCGCGCCACTTCCACGTCGGGGACGATGCCTTGGGCCTGGATGGAGCGGCCATTGGGGGTGAAGTACAGCGCGGTGGTGATCTTCAGCGCGCGGTCGTTGTTCAGCGGCAGCACGGTCTGCACCGAGCCCTTGCCGAAACTGTCGGTACCCATCACCACGCCGCGCTTGTGATCTTGCAGAGCGCCCGCAACGATTTCCGAGGCCGAGGCGCTGCCGCCGTTGATCAGCACCACCAGTGGTACGCCTTCGCTTGCGTCGAGCGGGTCTGCCGAGAAACGCAGCTCCGAATTAGGAATACGGCCCTTGGTATAGACGATCAAACCCTTCTTGAGGAAGTGATCGGCGACTTCGACGGCTGACTGCAGCACGCCGCCTGGGTTGTTGCGCAGGTCGAGCACCAGGCCACTGAGCTTCTTGCCGTTTTCCTTGCGCAGCTTGTTCAGTGCCTTGCCGACTTCTTCGCCGGTGTTGACCTGGAATTGGGTGACGCGAATGTAGCCATAGCCCGGATCAAGCAGTTGATTGCGGACGCTGGTGACCTTGATGACGGCGCGGGTCAGCTCCACGTCGAACGGTTTGCCACCCTCACGTACGAGGGTCAGGACGATTTTGCTGCCGGCTTTGCCGCGCATCTTCTCCACGGCTTCCATCATCGACTGGCCCTTGGTCGGCTTGCCGTCGATCTTGACGATCAGGTCGCCGGGGTGGATGCCTGCCTTGGACGCCGGGGTGTCATCGATTGGCGAGACCACCTTGATGAAGCCGTCTTCGGTGCCGACCTCAATGCCCAGTCCACCGAACTCCCCACTGGTGCTTTCCTGCAGTTCAGCGAAGGCTTTGGGGTCAAGGTATGCCGAATGCGGGTCAAGATTGCTGAGCATGCCCTTGATGGCATTCTCCAGCAGTTCCTTATCCGTCACTGGCTCTACATAGGCCGCCTTGATGCGGTCCATCACCTCGGCAAAGGTGCGCAGCTCGTCCAGCGGTAGCGGCGCGGCGTTCTGCTCGGCTGCCGGCGGCGGCGTGATTGGAGCCTGGTCGGCATGCAGCACGGGTGCGCCACCGAGCAGGGCAATCGCCAGGGCCAGAGAGGTGAGGCGGGACAGTTGCGGCATTCGAACTAACTCCTACGACAATGAGATGGCGCTTATCCTTGCGCCCGACACCATTGGGCCGGATCGCTGGCGCGGCCCTGCTGGCGAATCGCGAAATACAGGGCTGGTGTTTCCTGCCCGCCGCTGGCGCCAACGGTGGCGATGGGGTCTCCAGCTTTGACGATGTCTCCGGCGTCCTTGAGCAGGCTCTGGTTGTGCCCGTAAAGGGTCAGGTAACCATTACCATGGTCGAGAATGACCAGAAGCCCCGAGCCGCGCAACCAGTCGGCGAATACCACGCGGCCGCCGTGCACGGCACGGACCTGGCTGCCAGCGGAAGCGCTGATCAGCACACCGTCCCACTTAGTCCGAGCGTCTTCGCCGCGCGGGGTTCCATATCTTGCCACCAGGCGGCCATCGACGGGCCACGGCAGCTTGCCCTTGGCATTGGCGAAAGGACCGCCATAGGTGGCGCCGGAGCTGACCATCGGGCCACTCGCCGGGCGCTTCGCAGCGGGCGCGCTGGGCTTCTCACGGGCTGCGGTCAGGGCACGCTGGCGCTCCTGTTCGGCTTCGCGGGCCTGGCGGGCGAGGGTTTCCTCGATGGTCTTGAGTACCCGACCAAGCTCGGCCTGTTCCTGCTCACGCGCCTTGAGACGCTGATCGCGCGCGGCGAAATCCTTGTTCAGCTTGGCCAGGGCATTCTGACGCTCCTTGCGCACGGCGGCGAGTTCGGCGCTGCGGCTGTCCAGCTGGGTTTTCTGTTCTTGCAACTGGGCCTGATGGTGGCTGATGTCCTTCTCGACATTGGCCAGCTGGCGCAGGGTCTCGTTGAAGGCCGTCAGCTGCTTCATGCGGGCTTCGGCAAGGTAATCGTAGTAGGTCAGGGTGCGTGAGAATTTTTCTGGATTCTGCTGGTTGAGCAGCAGCTTGATGTATTCCTGACGGCCGCCCTGATAGGCAGCGCGCGCTTGAATACCGATCAGCCGTTGTTGCTCAAGGCGTGCGTCGTGGAGTTTTTTTTTCTCCTGATCGAGGCGTTTGAGCTCTTCTTCGCTGTCTTGCAGCTCGTCGCGCAGACCCTTGACCTGGTTTTCCAGGTCGCCCATTTCGGTTTCCGTGGACTTGAGCTGCTTCTGCACGCCAGATTTTTCTTGCTGTAGCTGCTGCAGCAGCTTTTTCAGCTCGGCGACGTCGGCGCGTGCCGCTTCCAGCTGTTTTTGCGTGTCAGCTTTTTGATCGGCAAAGGCCGGCGCCAGCAGGCTGGTCAGAAGGATAAGGGCGAGGGCACGAAACATGGGGCAGGCGGTACCTGGCGGGGAACGGGCCTAGTATGCCCGTGGCGCGGGTTAAAAAAAACGCCTTGAATGGCTAATGCCGACTCAAGGCGTCTGGTGAACGACCGATGGGCACCCGGTCGGCGAAATCGGTACCGTGGGCTGCGGGTGACGGCGACTCGCCGTTACCGGTTATCGGCTGCGTTCAATGTCACGATGCTGGTACCGGTCATTTCCTTGGGAACCGGCATGCCCATCAGCGTCAGCATGGTGGGCGCGACGTCGGCCAGCACGCCGCCTTCACGGATACTGACATTGCGCTTGCCGACATAGATGAACGGCACGGGCTCGCAGGTATGAGCGGTGTGCGCCTGGCCGGTGCTCTCGTCTTCCATCTGCTCGACGTTGCCGTGGTCGGCAGTGACCAGCGCTTCGCCGCCAACCTTGTCGAGCGCTTCGACGATGCGCCCCACGCAGGTGTCCAGGCATTCCACGGCTGCCACGGCGGCTTCGAACACGCCGGTGTGACCGACCATGTCGCCGTTGGCGTAGTTGACCACGATTACGTCGTAGCGCTGGTTTTCGATGGCATCGACGATCTTGTCGGTGACTTCTGGCGCGTTCATCTGCGGCTGCAGGTCGTAGGTGGCGACATTCGGCGAGGGAATGAGAATCCGCTCTTCGCCGGGGAACGGCTCTTCGCGGCCACCGGAGAAGAAGAAGGTCACATGGGCATACTTCTCGGTCTCGGCGATGCGCAGCTGAGTTTTGCCATTGTTGGCCAGGTACTCGCCAAGCACGTTGACCAGCGGCTCAGGCTTGTAGGCGCTCGGCGTGTCGATGCTCGCCGCGTATTGGGTGAGCATGATGAAGCCGGCGGTTTGCGGTACGCGAGCGCGCTCGAAGGCATCGAAGCCGGGCTCGACGAAGGCGCGAGTCAGTTCGCGGGCGCGGTCGGCGCGGAAGTTCATGAACACTACGGCGTCGCCGTCCTCGACACTTACCGCTTCGCCGATGCTGGTGGCTTTGACGAATTCGTCGCTTTCGTCGCGCGCATAGGCGGCTTGCAAGCCTGCAACGGCGGTGTCTGCGCTGAACTGGCTGTGGCCTGCCGCGATCAGGTTGTAGGCCTGGGCCACGCGATCCCAGCGATTGTCGCGATCCATGGCGAAGTAACGGCCAATCAGCGAGGCGATGCGGCCCTTGCCGAGCCGGGCGAAGGTGGCGTCGAGCAGTTCGAGCGAGCTTTGTGCGCTTTTCGGTGCGGTGTCGCGACCATCGAGGAATGCATGCAGGTAGATCTTCTCGGCGCCACGGCGAGCGGCCAGCTCGGCCATCGCCACCAGATGATCCTGATGGCTGTGCACACCACCGTCAGACAGCAGGCCGAGAATGTGCACCGCCTTGCCAGCGCCTACGGCTTTATCCACCGCGCCGGTGATAGCCGGGTTCTCGAAGAACTCGCCGTCGCGAATCGCCTTGGTCACCCGGGTAAAGTCCTGGTACACCACGCGCCCGGCACCCAGGTTCATGTGGCCAACCTCGGAGTTGCCCATCTGCCCGTCCGGCAGGCCGACATCCATGCCGCTGCCGGAAATCAGCCCATGGGGCTGGGTGGCACGCAGGCGGTCGTAAACCGGCGTGTTGGCGGCGAAAATGGCGTTGTGCTCAGGGTTGTCGCTATGGCCGAAGCCATCGAGAATGACCAGAACCAAGGGTTTGGGCGTTGCGCTCATACTGGGCTCGCTCTGCTAAAGGGACGCAAAAAAGGTCAGACATTCTACGACCCCGGAAAGATCCCGTCACCGCCGCACGGCCTTTGGTGGGACTCGCATGGCTGTGTATACTGGCCGACATTTTACCGTCCCGGAACCGCGTGATGCTTGCCAACCTGATCGAATTTGCGACTACCCACTTCATCCTCAGCGGGCTGTTCGTCATCATCCTTTCGCTGCTGATCTTCACTGAGCTGAGCAAGGGTGGAAAAAGCCTGAGCAGCCGCGAGGTAACCGCGCTGATCAATCGTGACGAGGGCGTGGTGATCGACATTCGCAACAAGAAAGATTTCGCCAGCGGCCATATCGTTGGTTCGCTGAATATCCCGCACGACAAGCTGACCTCGCGTGTTAGCGAGCTCGAGAAGCACAAGACCAAGACGCTGATTCTCGTTGATGCCCTGGGCCAGCAGGCCGGCACCGCCGCTCGTGACCTCAAGAAGGCCGGCTTTACCGCTGCACGTCTTGGGGGCGGCATTGCCACCTGGCGCAGCGACAACCTGCCAGTGGTGAAGTGATATGAGCAAGGTCGTCATCTACTCCAGCGATTGGTGCCCGTACTGCATCCGCGCCAAGCAGCTGCTGACCAATAAAGGTGTGTCGTTCGACGAGATCCGCGTCGATGGCAAGCCGGACCTGCGTGCGGAAATGACCCGCAAGGCCGGCCGCACCTCGGTGCCGCAGATATGGATCGATAATAACCACGTGGGTGGTTGCGATGAGCTGTATGCCCTGGAACGGGCAGGCAAACTCGATGCGCTGCTCCGTGCCTGATACAGCTACACCCCTTTCCTTAAGCCCATACAGCAGAAGGCTTTGCCCATGACCGAACAAGCTACCGGTGCCGTACAAGACGAGCAGAATCCTCAGTTCTCCCTGCAGCGTATCTACGTGCGTGACCTGTCCTTCGAAGCGCCGAAGAGCCCCGAGATCTTCCGTCAGGAGTGGACGCCAAGCGTCGCGATGGATCTCAACACCCGCCAGAAAGCCCTGGAAGGCGACTTCCATGAAGTGGTGCTGACCCTTTCGGTTACCGTCAAGAACGGCGAAGAAACCGCATTCATCGCTGAAGTGCAGCAAGCCGGTATCTTCCTGATCAAGGGGCTGGACGCCGGCTCGATGAGCCACACCCTCGGCGCGTTCTGCCCGAACATCCTGTTCCCGTACGCGCGTGAAGCGCTGGACAACCTGGTAGTCCGTGGCTCGTTCCCGGCCCTGATGTTGGCGCCGGTAAACTTCGATGCCCTGTATGCTCAGGAGCTGCAGCGCCAGCAAGCGGCCAACTGAGTTATCGGCTGCTGCATAAAACGCCCTTCGGGGCGTTTTTTATTGGCTGAGAATTCGTAGCCTGGCATACCCAGGGATGGTGCGCTCTCCGGTTTCACTGCGCTCAACGCCGGGCTACAAAAGCTGCGCATCTAGCCCGGTGCGCCTTTGGGTTTAATCGTCGCCCATGCTGAAACCGTGCTGACGCCAGGCTTCGTAGACGGCGACCGCCACGGTGTTGGACAGGTTGAGGCTGCGGCAGCCCTCGCGCATGGGCAGGCGCACGCGCTGCTGTTCTGGCAGGGCGTCACGCACTTCCTGCGGCAGGCCGCGGCTTTCCGGGCCGAACAGAAAGGCATCGCCCGGCTGATAGGCCACTTCATGGAATGGCTGCGAGCCCTTGGTGGTGAAGGCGAATACCTGAGGCTGGCCGATGCTTTCAAGGCAGGCCTCGAGGCTGGCGTGGCGCTGCAGCGGGGCGTACTCGTGGTAATCCAGCCCAGCACGGCGCAGGCGTTTATCGTCCAGCTCGAAGCCGATTGGCTCGATCAGGTGCAGGTGACAGCCGCTGTTGGCGCATAGCCTGATAATGTTACCGGTGTTGGGCGGAATTTCCGGTTGAAAAAGGATGACATGAAACATGCACGGCTCCGAGCCAAAAGACGGCGGCTATTCTACGCCCGATAAGCCGCCAAGACCGCGTCCGTGGATTCGCGTAATCGGCTCGCTGGCGATTTTTGGTTTTCTGGTCGGGTTGATGATCGGCCGCCTGTTTCACCCCGATGCAATGCATTTGAAAGAGGTAGACGCGGCAGACGATCGGCTGGTGCTGTGGTTCAACGTCGAGCCGCGCGTGCAGGTTGGCAACTTTCAAGGCGCTTTCCTGTTGCGTTTCGAGGGGCTGGGGCGTGAGCAGCAGGGTCAACTGCAGATTGCAGGGCGTGCAGCCAATTGGCGAGTGGTGCGTGAGGGGCGGGAGCTGGAGCTTCGTGTTCTGGCGGCGCGGCCATTGCGCGGTGAATGGCATGCCGAGAAGGTCGATGGACACTGGCGCCTGACGATTCGTCTGGCGCCGCTGTAGCGGATAAAAGAGGGAGCACCTGGCCTGCCTGTACCCGGGCTCCCGAAGAAAAAAGGGAATCTCTGATCTGCCTGTACCAGAGCCCCTGAAAAAAGAAGGGAGTTCTCGGCCTGCCTGTACCGAGGCTCCCAAAGAAAGAGGGGAATCCCCGGCCTGCCTGTACCAAGGTCCCCGAAACTGGGTTATTCATACCAGTGCAGGTCGCGTGCCAGTCTTTGCTTACCCCTGGTAGGCCCCGGTTTTACTGGCTTGTGCGGTACATGCCTGCATCTGGTCCGATACGGCGCCTGCGCGCGGATGTTCCGCTCGGGTGCATGGGCACGCTTTGCGTGCGCTGATGGCGTGCATTCTCTGCAGATAGGGATGAGTTCGCTTTAGCGTTGCAGGGGCGAGGGCGCAGGCTACGGCGCTGATGATGTGCAATGTCAGGGAGGCCTAAAAAACCGCCTCAGTGTTTCACCAATGTCACTGGTTTATCCGCGCACGGGCAGATTTAACAAATCCAATGTTGTAGACAATCCAGGTAGCCTGGGTTGAGCGCAGCGATACCCAGGAAAGGACGCCGCTGCGTCCGTTGGAGGCTGAACCAGCCGCACACGCGAACAATAAAAAAACGCCGCGCCCTGATCGCGGCGCGGCGTTTTTGCGGGAGCAGGTACAGCTCAGGTGTCGTCGCTGTCGTCGTCTTCGGAGCTGCCGACGTTCATGCCCAGCTCCTTGATCTTGCGGGTCAGGGTATTGCGGCCCCAGCCCAGCAGGATGGCGGCATCGCGGCGGCGTCCGGCGGTGTGCTTGAGGGCCGTCTCGATCATGATCCGCTCAAAGGCCGGTACTGCGCTATCGAGGAGGTTCGACTGGCCGCGGCCCAGCGCCTGATCGGCCCACTGGCGCAGCGCCTGTTCCCAGTTGCTGACCGGCGCATTGTCCTGGGGCTGCACAAGCAGTTCAGGTGGCAGGTCATCGACATGCACTTCGCGACCCGAGGCCATGACCGTGATCCAGCGGCAGGTATTCTCCAACTGGCGCACGTTACCCGGCCAGGGCAATTGCTGCAGGTAGTCTTCGGTTTCGCTCTTCAGCAGCTTTGGCTCGACGGCCAGTTCGGTGGCCGCACGGCTGAGAAAATGGCGGGCCAGGGTCGGGATGTCCTCACGGCGATCCGATAGGCGCGGAATATGAATACGGATGACGTTCAGACGGTGGAACAGGTCTTCACGGAACTTGCCCGCCGTTACCAGACTTTCCAGGTTCTGGTGGGTGGCCGCGATAATGCGCACGTCCACCTTCACCGGTGTGTGCCCGCCGACCCGGTAGAACTCGCCATCGGCCAGTACCCGCAGCAGGCGGGTTTGGGTATCCGCCGGCATGTCGCCGATCTCGTCGAGGAACAGCGTGCCGCCATCCGCCTGCTCGAAACGCCCGCGGCGCTGATTGGCGGCGCCGGTGAACGCGCCTTTCTCGTGGCCGAACAGCTCGGACTCCATCAGGTCCTTGGGAATCGCTGCCATGTTCAGCGCGATAAACGGCGACGCTGCACGCGGGCTGTGACGATGCAGGGCGTGGGCGACCAGCTCTTTGCCGGTGCCGGACTCACCGTTGATCAAGACGGTGATGTTGGAATGTGAAAGCCGCCCAATGGCGCGGAACACCTCCTGCATCGCCGGCGCTTCACCGATGATTTCCGGGGTCGGCGCTTCTGCCGCCGGCACGTGCAGGCCTTGCTGCTCCTGCGCATGCTGATTGGCACGCTTGACCAGCGAAACCGCTTCGTCGACATCGAACGGCTTGGGCAGGTATTCGAACGCGCCGCCCTGGTAGGACGCTACGGCGCTGTCCAGGTCGGAATGCGCGGTCATGATGATCACCGGCAAGCGCGGGTGCATCTCGCGGATTCGCGCCAGCAACTCCAGGCCGCTGGAGCCCGGCATGCGGATGTCGGAAATGATCACGTCTGGCTGTTGGCGAGCGAGCCGGCCGAGCACGCCATCGGCGCTGTCGAAACTCTGGGTGGTCATGCCTTCCTGTTGCAGGGCTTTTTCCAGCACCCAGCGGATGGAGCGGTCGTCGTCAACGATCCATACGGTTTCACTGCGGCTCATGTCGGAGTTACTCCTTGTTCCAGCGGCAGAAAGATCGAGAACACGGTGTGACCAGGATGGCTCTCGCATTCGATCAGGCCTTGATGCTGACTAATGATGTTCTGGGTAATCGCCAAGCCCAGGCCGGTGCCGTCGGCACGCCCGCTGACCATGGGATAGAAGATGGTTTCCTGCAGCTCGGGCGAGATGCCCGGGCCGTTGTCGATGATCTCGATCTTGGTCACCAGGCGGTGGCGAATGTAGCCAATGGTGAATTGCCGCAAGGTGCGGGTGCGCAGGGTGATGCGCCCCGGGTGCACGTCCGGCTTGCTTGCCAGTGCCTGCATGGCGTTGCGCACGATATTGAGCACTGCCTGGATCATCTGCTCGCGGTCGATGACCAGGTCCGGAATGCTCGGGTCGTAATCACGCACCAGTACGATGCTGCCCTGGCTCTCGGCCTCCACCAGGCTGGCGACCCGCTCTAGCACCTCGTGCACATTGGTGACCGCCAGCGATGGCAGCTTGTTGGAACCAAGCATGCGATCGACCAGGTTACGCAGGCGATCCGACTCTTCGATGATGACGTTGGTGTAGTCCTTGAGGCTTTCTTCCGGCAACTGACGCGCCAGCAACTGGGCGGCGCCGCGGATGCCGCCCAGGGGGTTCTTGATTTCGTGGGCCAGGCCGCGCACCAGCAGTTTGGTGGTTTCCTGCTTGGACAACTGGGCTTCTTCCTTGGTGATGCGCAACAGGCGATCACGTGGGTGCACTTCGAGCAGCAGCATGGTTTCGCCGCGGCTGAGCACCGGCGTGACGGCATAGTCGACGGTCAGGCTCTGGCCGGTCTGGGTGGTCAGTACCGCCTCGCGCTTGTTGAACGGGTGCGCTTCAGCCACTGCCTGGCGCAGGGCGCCCAGCGCTTCGCGGGTTTCCGTGAACAGTTCGCTGATGAACTGGCCGTGGCTGCGTTGCCCGCTGACCGCCAGGAGCATCTCGGCAGCGGGGTTCATGTATTCCAGGCGCAAGTCAGCGTTGAGCAGCAGCGTGGCCGTGGTCAGGTTGTCGAGTAGCAAGCGGTGCAGGGAGTCGTTAATGATCATCGTGCAGCGTCTGCCAGCCAGGCCCTGGTGTGTGCCTGATAAGGGCGCGCAGCAGCAGGGCGATGATCGTTATCTGGCAACGAGGCGCAGCGTGATACGCCTCGTTGCGTGGGGGAACCAGCCAAAATTCGTTCCTCGTGCGGTGTACAGCAGCAAAAGGGCCGGGTGCTCAAGGTCGGTGCGGCGTACCTTGGGCGGCCCGGCAGTGCAGGAGAAAATGCAAGAAGCAAACCAAAGCCCTCAAAAGACGCGCGCAAACGCGCGATGGGCCTGTTTTGGCAACTTTTAGGCGCACTCACGGCAGACGCCGTGTGCCAATTTGGGACGAGTATAGAAATGGGTGCGCCTATGTGCACCTTATTGGTGCGATCTGGTTTGTAACCAGTCGCGTGCTGCTGGCTCACTGTGATGCGCGGCTGACCAGCACGGCTCGGCAGGGTTTAGAAGAAGGGCAGGATACTGATGATGCCCTTGTCTTCCTCTTTCGGTTTGTCCTTGAGTGGGCACTCGGGACGCACGCCGTAATCGCCTTTTTCGCAAGGACGAACCTTGCGCTTCTGGGCCAGCGAGACGCGCTTCATGTGGAAGGGCTGGCTGGGCGTGCGCTCGACGATAATGCCACCCTCGGTGATGATTTCCACGGCGATCTGATGGGTGCCGCGGTCGACATTCTCCAGTGGGAACACCGGGCTGCGCCCTGGCGTGCCGACCGGCTGGCCGTCCAGCAGCAGGCGGTAGCTGTGGCCAGGATGCAGGGTGGGATCACTGCTGACGGTGACGATCAGCTTGCCGGCGCTGTCGTTGATGGTCGCGTCTGGTTGCGGAATGGTGATTCGCAGCAGTTCGTAATTGAGGATTGGCCCGCTGGGCGCTGTCACTGGCGCCGGTGCGACAGTGCGTGCCGCAGGTGGCTCGATGCGGTTGGAAGGCGCCATCTGCAGCTGCCTGGCATTGCTGCCGTCTGGCGGGCTGTCGGTGAACACCCGGTTACCCTCGGCATCCACGTAGGTATAAACCTGGGCTACACAGGGGAGGGTAATCAGCAGCAGGCCAAGAAACAGGGTACGCATCGTGTTCAGTTACCTCGGGCCGGGCTGTTGGTGCTCACCCGTTGCACTGTAAAGGTGCGTGTGTCGCTTTGCTGGATAATCTGCTCACCCTGCACGACAGCGACCGCCAGGCTGTGCTCGCCACGGTCGACTTCGTTGAGTTGCAGGCGCGGCACGTTGCTGGCCGAACCGTAGAGTTTGCCATCCAGTATCAGCTGCAGGTTATGGCCCGGCCCCAGGCGTGGTTCGATGCTGACGCCCACCGAGAAGGTGCCATTGTTGGCGCGTAGCGCTTCTTCGCTGGGGAGGTCGCGCAGTTCGAGCACCTGATAGGGGTTCTGGGGCATCTCGCTTAATCGCGGTTCTGCGGAGGGCGCCGGTGTTGCCGCTGGCGTCGTGGTGTTGATCGGCTTCAGCTCGACACTCTCGGCCTTGGTACCTTCCGGGGGCTGATTGGTGAACACCGTGTTGCCATTGGCGTCGGTGTACTTGTAGATCTGTGCGCTGACCGGCAGAGCCAGTATCAGCAGCAAGCACGCGAGCGTACGGCGCATTGGGCCGGCCTCCTGTCCAGGTGATGGCGATAGCCTTGCACTGCCGCGACGCGCTGGCAAGCATGCTGCGTCGAGGATTTGCACTCGCTCCGAAAAATCATGGCGCATAAAAAAACCTCCCCGGCGAACCGGGGAGGTTTTGTCGCACTGCTAGGCGCAGCGAGGCTGGCTTAGACGCTGTAGTACAGGTCGTATTCCAGCGGGTGCACAAAGGTGCGCACTTTGATTTCTTCTTCCGATTTCAGCTCGATGTAGGCATCGATGAAGTCGTCGGAGAACACGCCGCCCTTGGTCAGGAACGCGCGGCCCTTGTCCAGCTCTTCCAGGGCTTCTTTCAGGCTGCCGCATACCTGCGGGATCAGCTTGCCTTCTTCCGGCGGCAGGTCGTACAGGTTCTTGTCCGCTGCATCGCCAGGGTGGATCTTGTTCTGGATACCGTCCAGGCCGGCCATTAGCAGTGCTGCGAAAGCCAGGTATGGGTTGGCAGCCGGATCCGGGAAGCGAGCTTCGATGCGGCGCGCTTTCGGGCTGGACACGTACGGGATACGGATCGACGCGGAACGGTTGCGAGCCGAGTAGGCCAGCATGACCGGCGCTTCGAAGCCTGGAACCAGACGCTTGTAGGAGTTGGTCGACGGGTTGGTGAAGCCGTTCAGGGCCTTACCGTGCTTGATGATGCCGCCGATGAAGTACAGAGCGGTTTCCGACAGGCCGGCATAGCCTTCACCAGCGAAGGTGTTCTTGCCGTCTTTGGACACCGAGATGTGCACGTGCATGCCCGAACCGTTGTCGCCATACAGCGGCTTCGGCATGAAGGTGGCGGTTTTGCCGTAGGCATCGGCCACGTTGTGCACGCAGTACTTCAGGGTCTGAGTTTCGTCAGCCTTGGCTACCAGGGTGTTGAACTTCACGCCGATTTCGTTCTGGCCGGCAGTCGCCACTTCGTGGTGGTGAACTTCAATGACCAGGCCCATTTCTTCCATGGCATTACACATGGCAGTACGGATTTCGTGGTCATGGTCGCACGGCGGAACCGGGAAGTAGCCGCCTTTGACGGCAGGGCGGTGGCCCTTGTTGCCGCCTTCAACGTCCTGGTCGGTCATCCAGGAACCTTGTTCGGAGTAGATCTTGAACATGGAACCGGAGATGTCGGACTTGAATTTCACTTCGTCGAAGATGAAGAACTCAGGCTCCGGGCCAACGAAGACGGTGTCACCGATACCGGTGGTCTTCAGGTATTCCTCGGCGCGACGAGCGATGGAGCGCGGGTCACGATCGTAGCCCTGCATGGTGCTCGGCTCGATGATGTCGCACACCAAGATCAGCGTCGGCTCTTCGGTGAACGGGTCGAGAACAGCGGTGCTGTCGTCCGGCAGGAGGATCATGTCGGAGGCTTCGATGCCCTTCCAGCCATGGATGGAGGAGCCGTCGAACATCTTGCCGACTTCGAAGAATTCGTCGTCCAGGGCATCACGGGCCGGCATGGTCACGTGGTGCTGCTTGCCCTTGGTGTCGGTGAAGCGCAGGTCAACCCACTTCACGTCGTGTTCTTTGATCAGTTGAACAGCCTTAGACATGTTGTCCTCCAGGTGGATAGGGTCTTCTATTAACCCTTCTTGAGTTCGTGACGCCGGGCATGATGGTCTGCCAGGACACCCTGCCTCACAAGGGAGCAATTTGCATGCCAGTGCCCCGAGATGGACTTATGCCCTGAAAACCAGCGCTGGCGTGGGTATCTTCGCATCGATACGGGGCGATTGGGCTCCCTAATGGTGCGATATGGCGAGATGGTGCGCTGTTTTGGTGCGATGACGGATTGTTTGCGGATTTTTGATCAAAGCTTGAGCAATTTCCGCTATAATCCGCGCCCCTGTTTTTCAGGCCCTGGTGCCCGATATTTGCTCCCATGAAACTGATCGTCAAAGTCTTTCCAGAAATCACCATCAAGAGCCCGCCGGTTCGTAAGAACTTCATCCGGCAGTTGGCCAAGAACATCCGTGCAGTCACGCGTGATCTCGATCCGCAGCTGCAGGTGACTGGTGTGTGGGACAATCTGGAAGTGAAAACCGAGGTCACCGAGGCCAAGGTTCTGCAGGAAATCGTCGAGCGCCTGAGCTGTGTGCCGGGCATCGTGCATTTCCTGCAGATCGACGAATACCCGCTGGGTGATTTCGACGACATCGTCGAAAAGTGCAAGCGTCATTATGCTGATCTGCTGCCAGGCAAAGTGTTTTCGGTGCGCTGCAAGCGTGGCGGCCGGCACACGTTCTCTTCTATAGATGTCGAACGTTATGTGGGTAGCCAGTTGCGCCAGCAGTGCGGCGCCGCGGGCATCGATCTGAAGAAGCCGGAAATCGAAGTGCGCATCGAAATCCGCCATGATCGGCTGTTCGTCATTCATCACCAGCATCCGGGCCTGGGCGGCTATCCACTGGGTTCGCTGGAGCAGACCCTGGTATTGATGAGCGGCGGCTTCGATTCCACCGTCGCCGCCTACCAGATCATGCGCCGCGGCCTGATGACCCATTTCTGCTTCTTCAATCTCGGTGGTCGTGCCCACGAGCTGGGCGTGATGGAAGTCGCCCACTACCTGTGGCAGAAGTACGGGCGCTCGCAGCGCGTGCTGTTCATCAGCGTGCCGTTCGAGGAAGTACTCGGCGAGATTCTCGGCAAGGTCGACAACAGCTACATGGGCGTGACCCTGAAGCGTATGATGCTGCGCGTTGCCAGTCAGTTGGCCGAGCGCTTGCAGATCGATGCGCTGGTGACCGGTGAAGCGATCAGCCAGGTGTCGAGCCAGACTCTGCCGAACCTGTCGGTCATCGATTCAGTTACCGACAAACTGGTGCTGCGCCCGCTGATCGCCAGCCACAAGCAGGACATCATTGATACCGCCGAGGCCATCGGTACCGCGGCATTCGCCCGGCATATGCCGGAATACTGTGGTGTGATTTCGGTAAACCCGACCACCAAGGCCAAGCCTGATCGCGTCGTCTATGAAGAGAAGCAATTCGACATGGCGGTGCTCGAGCGAGCGCTGGAGCGGGCGCGGCTGTTGCCCATCGATCGGGTGATCGAGGAGTTGGGCCAGGATGTGCAGGTCGAGGAGCTCAGAGAGGCATTGCCCAGCCACGTGGTGATCGATATCCGTCACCCGGATCTGGTCGACGACGAGCCGCTGCAACTCGATGGCATCGAGGTGCAGGCCATGCCGTTTTACGCACTGAACAATCGTTTCAAAGAGCTGGATGCGACCCGCCAGTACCTTCTTTACTGCGACAAGGGCGTGATGAGCCGCTTGCATGCTCATCACCTGCTGAGCGAGGGACATGCCAATGTGCGCGTTTATCGTCCGGCATAAAACGCCTGGGCTGAATGGCGGCAGTATCCGCCACCGACCTCCCGACCCGATTCGCGGCGGCATTGTCGCCACACATCGTTAACGTACTGCCTTTATCCTTATCCCGATTTTTCGCGTTGGGCCGCTGAATGCAACTGCTGGGTAGCCCGACCCAACCTACGAGACCACTACTGTGATCGAGAATCTACGCAACATCGCCATCATTGCCCACGTTGACCATGGCAAAACCACCCTGGTCGACAAGCTCCTGCGCCAGTCCGGCACCCTGGAGCGCGGCGAGCTCAACGACGAGCGCGTGATGGACAGCAACGACCAGGAAAAAGAGCGTGGCATTACCATTCTCGCGAAGAACACCGCGATCAACTGGAACGGCTACCACATCAACATCGTCGATACCCCCGGCCACGCCGACTTCGGCGGTGAAGTAGAACGCGTGATGTCGATGGTCGACTCTGTGCTGCTGCTGGTCGACGCTCAGGACGGCCCGATGCCGCAAACCCGCTTCGTGACCAAGAAGGCCTTCGAAGCCGGCCTGCGTCCGATCGTGGTGATCAACAAGGTCGACCGTCCGGGCGCGCGTCCTGACTGGGTTCTGGACCAGATCTTCGACCTGTTCGACAACCTCGGTGCCACCGAAGAACAGCTGGACTTCAAAGTCGTCTACGCCTCGGCCCTGAACGGCATCGCCGGTCTCGACCACACTGAAATGGCCGAAGACATGACCCCGCTGTACCAGTCGATCGTCGACAACGTCCCGGCTCCGGCTGTTGACCGTGACGGTCCGTTCCAGATGCAAATCTCGGCACTGGACTACAACAGCTTCCTCGGCATTATCGGCGTCGGCCGTATTGCCCGTGGTAGCGTCAAGCCGAACACCCCGGTTGTGGCTATCGGTGCCGACGGCAAGAAGCGTAACGGTCGTATCCTCAAGCTGATGGGTCACCATGGCCTGCACCGCATCGACGTTGAAGAAGCGTTCGCCGGCGACATCGTGTGTGTCAGCGGTATGGACCAGCTGTTCATCTCCGACACCCTGTGCGACATCAACAATGTCGAAGCGATGAAGCCGCTGACCGTCGACGAGCCGACCGTATCCATGACCTTCCAGGTCAACGATTCGCCGTTCTGCGGTAAAGAAGGCAAGTTCGTCACCAGCCGTAACATCAAGGAGCGTCTGGACAAGGAGCTGCTGTACAACGTGGCCCTGCGCGTTGAAGAAGGCGACTCGGCTGACAAGTTCAAGGTCTCCGGCCGTGGTGAACTGCACCTGTCGGTACTGATCGAAAACATGCGTCGCGAAGGCTTCGAAATGGGCGTTGGCCGTCCGGAAGTGATCATTCGTGAAGTGGGCGGCGTCAAGCAGGAACCGTACGAGAACGTCACCATCGACATCCCTGAAGAAGCGCAGGGCAAGGTCATGGAAGAGATGGGTCTGCGTAAGGGCGACCTGAGCAACATGGTCCCGGATGGCAAGGGCCGTGTACGCCTGGAATACAACATCCCGGCTCGTGGTCTGATCGGTTTCCGTAACCAGTTCCTGACCCTGACCAACGGTGCAGGCATCCTGACCTCCATCTTCGACCGTTACGACACCATGAAGTCCGGCCACATGTCCGGCCGTCAGAATGGCGTACTGGTATCGATCGATACCGGCAAGGCACTGACCTACTCCCTGGAAACCCTGCAGGCGCGCGGCAAGCTGTTTGTCGAGCACGGCCAGGAAATCTACAACGGTCAGGTTATCGGTCTGAACAGCCGCGACAACGACCTGGGCGTCAACCCAACCAAAGGCAAGAAGCTCGATAACATGCGTGCTTCGGGTAAAGACGAAACCATCGCCCTGGTTCCGCCAGTTCGCTTCACTCTGGAGCAGGCGCTGGAATTCATCCAGGACGACGAGCTGTGCGAAGTGACCCCGAAGTCGATCCGTCTTCGCAAGAAGATCCTCGACGAAGGCGAGCGTACCCGCGCTGCCAAGAAAGCCAAGAACTGATCCAGTTCTAGCTGACTAGAAAAGCCCCCGCAGGCGTGAGCCTGCGGGGGCTTTTTATTGGGTGCGTGTTACGCAGCTTCGGCCCTGCCTGTGTTCAGCACCAACTCCTGAACCGCTTCGCCAACCTGTTCGAACAGCTTGCCGGCTTCGTCGTTCTCGTCGAGTTCGGCCGCGCAGGCGACGATTACCAAGGCGTTGTCATCCTGCGGATTGGCCACGCCTACATGACAGGCACGGTACTGTTGGGTACCGGTTTTCTGAATGAAGGGCAGCGCCTTGTCCAGGCCGGCTTCCAGGCGATAGGCCTCATATTTGTCGAGGCCCATGATGCCGTAGAGCAATTCGGTGCTCTCAGGTGACAGCAGCTCGCCGCTCGCCAGTTTGCCCAGCAGCTGCCCGTAGGCGACCAGCGTCGCGCTGTTCAGGCCGGTCTGGTAATAGCGTCTGTAGGCCTCGTCGAGGTCGCTGATCTCAAGCTGATCGGTTTTCAGCTCGAGCGAATTGGCCACCGCTTCGACGCGCTGCGGACCAAGCGGCGCTGCGGCGATCTCAACGATCTGGCGGTTCTCCAGCTGGTCGGCATCCGGGTGCAGTTGGCGATAGAGTTCGTGGCGTACCTTCAGCAAGGTCGTCACCTGGCCGAAATCGCTGCCGGCGGCCGCGGTGATGCGTGCGTTGATCTGCTCTTCACCGGCCACACGAATGAGCATGTCGGCAGCGGTGTTGTCGCTCTCCTGAAGCATTTCCCGGATCAGCTCGGCGATGCTGTAACGGGCGCCGGTTTCTTCCCACACCAGGCCACCGGAGCCGTCCACACGGTCGGTTTCTTCGAGGGCGACCTGCTGATCGATCTGCAGCTTTCCATCGTCGACTTCCTGCAACACGGCGATGGCGATCGCTGCTTTGGTTGCTGAGGCCAGGTACCAGGTACGATCCGCGTTGTAGTTCATTTCGCTGCCATCGGCTGGGCGCAGCAGGTAGACCCCCAGCTGGCCTGGCGAGGCTTCGTCGAGCTCGTGCAGGCGCTCCTTCAGGGCATCGAAACGCGCGTCGCGTTGGGGCGAGGCCCACAGCCACAGGGAGAGCGCAACGCAGCCAAGTAGGACGGTACCAGCCAGCATCAGCTTCATGGGCAACTCCTCAGTTAAGCGCTTCGCGCTGCAGTACACCGGACTCGTTCAGTGCCTCGCCGACCTGGCGCAGGGTGCGCTCGGCCTTGGCCAGCGACAGTTCGCCGCGTACGCAGGCGACCACCAGTACCGGTTCAGCCGTGCCGCGAAGCGACGTTTCGATCAGCCCTGAGTCGCAGATGCGCGCGCGCTGGGTGCCGGTCTTGTGGGCGTAGCGTGCATCCTTGGGCAGGCCGGCAATGATGCGTTTGCTGCCAGTCTTCACGCGGCTCATTACACCGAGCAGGTAATCCGTCTGCTCGGCGCCGAGGGCTTCGCCGTACGCCAGGCGTTCCAGTAATTTGCCGAATGCGGTCAGCCGTGCTGCGTTCAGGTTGCTGCTGTAGTAGCGCGTATAGGCGGTATTCAGGCTGATCGGGGCGAGTTGCGCGCGCGGCACGTGGAGCAGCGAGGCCAGCTTGTCGAGGCGCTCGTTGTCCTGGCGGGCCTGGCGCAGGCGGATCAGGTCACGCCCGCCGAGCTGCTCGGCGGCCGGGTGCAGGTGCCGATAGATATGCCGACGTACATCGGCCAATGAGGTAATCGGCTCGAAGCCTTCCGGCACCAGTTCGCCCACCAGCTCGTTGACCGCGTCGATGCCGACCAGACGAATGAGTCGGTCGGTGGCGGTGTTGTCGCTATAAATGATCATCTGCTCGAGCAGTGCGCGTACGCTCACCTGCGCCCCCGGCCCGTACTGGTTGGTACTGCCCGCACCGTCGACAAAGTCGTCGGCGGCCAGGGTCAGGCGGGTGTCGAGGTTCCAGTCGCCACGCTCAACGCCGCGCAACACGGTAATGGCCACCGGCACCTTGATGCCCGAGGCCATGTACCAGAGCTCCTCGGCATGCAGGGTGACTGCCAGATTGCTGTGCAAGTCCTTCACGTATACGCCCAGTTCGCCGTCCTGTTTGGCGGCGATGTTCTGCAGCCGTGCGAGCAGCGGCTCCTGCCAGCCTGGCCGCGTGGCGTCTGCCTGGGCGGCGGCGCTGAGCAGGGCAAGGGCGATGATTAGCGGGCGTACGAGTGAGCGGTGAAACATGCGGATCCTCCGGGTGGCGTTGCGTGCCGGGTGTGGAGGATTCGAGGCGCGGGTGCGAAGGGGTGTTCAATCTGTTTCGGGGCAGCCGGTAACCGGAAATTACGGCTGCGTCTGTCACTTGGGGCGCCAGGCGCAGTAGCCAGGGCGCGGGCCGATCTTCGGGTGATTGCGGCAGGTGTCCGGGCGGCGCTCGTAGATGGTGCACAGCCGCGTCTTGCGATCCAGATAATAGCAGTCGTTGTTGCTCATGCGCGTCAGGGTGAAAATCCCCGACTTCTGGTTGAAGCGTTCCACCAGGCCATCCTTTTGCAGGCGCTTGGCGATGTTCTTCGGCGGGTCGCCACGCTCGAACTCATCGACCACGCCGATACGGATCAGGTCGGCGACGCGCACCTCGACCGGTAGCTGGCAGCAGCTGGAAATGCAGCTGTGGCACATGTCGCTGTTATATCTCGCCCAGGTGTCGAGGCGGTCTATTTCAGCAGCGGCGATCAGGTTGGTTTTCATTCTGCAGGGTTCGCGTGGTGGGCGGCGCGCGATAATAGCGGGGTTGGCGAATTTGTGAATCAGCATCCGCCGGTTGGTTGCCTCTCATATGGTTTTAAAGGCGCTCCAGCAATAAAAAACCTCCTGAAAAGCAGGTGTTTTGCAGTATCTTAGCGCCCGTTCTGTCGAGGCCGCCCCAGGCCTTCATCCCGAGCTGTTTGGAATGAATACAACCTCTTCGCTTGCCCTCGTCGTGCGTTATCTTCCGCGTCGCCTGCCATGCCGATGCAATAAGCCCTGCCGCCTGGCAGCGGGTGGCGTGCAATGAACGCCTGCCTTCGTTCGGCGTGGCACTTCGACGCCGCGGTGCTGTTCACCGCAGTGGTCTGCATCGGTGGTGTGCTGCTGGCGCGCTGGGTGATCAACCAGCGTGATTTCCCGGGCCGCGACACCTTCATCCTGATGCACCTGGCGAGCATGTGGTGGATCGCCATGGCGGGCCTCGAGGTCGCATCAGTCGCTCCCGATTGCAAGCAGTTCTGGGCTGCCATGTCGTGGCCCGGCATTGTCTCGGTGCCGACCTTCTGGGCGGTGTTCCTCTGGCAGTACGTCAGCAGCGTGCGCACGCCGCTGCCGCGCCGCTCGATGCTGAGCCTTGTGGTGGGGCCGGTGCTGATCTGGTTGATGGTGCTGAGCAATCCATGGCATGGCCTGTTCTATGGCCCCGAAACCGGGCCGGTGTCCAGCGAGCCGGGCGCGCCGATCCGTTACCAGCATGGGCCGCTGTTCTACGCCGCGGCGGTGTACGTCTATCTGTTCATGAGCTTCAGCCTCGGCGTGGTACTGCGCGCCGCACTGACCAGTCACGGCGTGCATCGGCGCCACTACCTGGCGTTCGTGCTGGTTACGGCGGTGCCCTGGTCAGCCAACATCGCCTACGTAGGCTTCGGCGTGGTGGTGTTCGGGGTTGATCCCACGCCGTTCAGTTTCGTGTTCACCCTGGTTGCATTCACCTGGCTGATTCTCGGCGTGCGCCTGTTCGACCTGCTGCCGGTCGCTCGCCACTTGTTGCTCGAGGCGTTGCTCGACCCGGTGCTGGTGGTCGATACCCAGGGGCGGGTGATCGAGGCCAACCAGGCCGCTCTCAAATTGGGCGGGCTGGGCGCTGGGTGGCAGGGCCGCAAGCTGCAGGACTGGCCGGTGTTCGGCAGCGACCTGCAGGCGCTGCTGCAGAAGCAGGACGCGCAACAGGACCAATTGCTGACCTTGACCACTTCCGAGGGCTACTTCGAGGTGCGCATGCGCAACATCGAGCGGTTGACCCGCCATGGTTCAGTCGTGCTCGGGCAGATGCTTTACCTGCGTGACGTCACCCAGCGCCAGCTCGCCAAACTCAAGCTGGCCGAGGCCCTGGCCCTCAGCGAGGAGCGCCTGCGCACCATCACCAGCCTGCATGAGCAGCTGCGCGAGCAGGCGCTGTGCGACCCACTCACCGGACTTTATAACCGCCGCTATCTGGACGAACTGTTCGGTCGTGAGCTGGCCCGCGCCAGGCGCGAAAACACGCCGTTGTCGCTGGCGCTGATCGATCTCGATCACTTCAAGCAGCTCAACGACGAACACGGCCATCTGGATGGTGACGATGTGCTCAAGAGCGTGGCCCAGCATCTGCTGGTGAACTTGCGCAGTTCAGATACGGTCTTTCGTATCGGCGGCGAAGAGTTCCTGCTGATCCTGCCTGGTGCCGATTCGCTCGAAGCCGCTAGACGTCTCGAAGTGATCTGCCTGGGATTGGCGCAAAAGCCGATAGAAACCCGCAGCGGCGTGCGCCATGTAACCCTCTCGGCCGGTCTTGCGCTGTGGCCCGATCAGGGTCAGGTGCTGGACGAATTGATGCGGGCGGCCGATGCCGCGTTGTACGAAGCCAAGCGTGGCGGGCGTAACCGTGTATGCAGCCTGTTGCCGCGTGCCGCGTCACCAGCTGCTGAGGCGCCCATTACTGGAAAGGGTTAAACTCCTTCCGATTACCTTCCTTCCGGAGTCCTTCATGTCCCGCGTTACCCTGAGCCGTTACCTCATCGAGCAGACCCGTAGTCAAAACACCCCGGCCGATCTGCGCTTCCTGATCGAAGTAGTGGCGCGCGCATGCAAGGAAATCAGCCATGCCGTTTCCAAGGGCGCCCTTGGCGGTGTGCTTGGCAGCATGGGCACCGAGAACGTGCAGGGTGAAGTGCAGAAGAAGCTCGACGTGATCTCCAACGACATTCTGCTCGAAGCCAACGAGTGGGGCGGTCACCTGGCCGGCATGGCCTCCGAAGAAATGGACAACGCCTACCAGATTCCTGGCAAGTACCCGAAAGGCGCCTACCTGCTGGTATTCGATCCGCTGGATGGCTCGTCGAACATCGACGTCAACGTCTCGGTCGGTACCATCTTCTCGGTGCTGCGTTGCCCGAACGAATACCTGAGCCAGAACGAAAACCTCGACGAGAAGGCTTTCCACCAGCCAGGCACTCAGCAGGTCGCAGCCGGTTATGCCATCTACGGCCCGCAGACCATGCTGATCCTCACGCTGGGCAACGGCGTGATGGGTTTCACGCTGGACCGCGAACTGGGCAGCTTCGTGCTGACCCACGACAACATCAGCGTGCCGGAAACCACTGCCGAGTTCGCCATCAACATGTCTAACCAGCGCCACTGGGAAGCCCCTGTACAGCGTTATGTGGGCGAGCTGCTGGCCGGTAAGGAAGGCCCGTTGAACAAGAACTACAACATGCGCTGGATCGCTTCGATGGTCGCCGATGTGCACCGCATCCTGACCCGTGGCGGCCTGTTCATGTACCCGCGTGACGACCGCGAGCCTGGCAAAGCCGGCAAGCTGCGTCTGATGTACGAAGCCAACCCGATGTCCTTCATCATCGAGCAGGCTGGCGGCGCATCTACCGATGGCGTGCAGCGTATCCTCGATATCCAGCCGACTTCCCTGCACCAGCGTGTGCCGGTATTCCTGGGTTCCAAGGAAGAAGTCGAGCGCGTAACCGGCTACCACCAGGGCTGAGTCATGCAAATACAGCCGTGGGAACCTTTGCTGGACTGGTGGTTCGGCCCATCGACCTCGGCTGTGGACGTTGCTGCTGCACGCAACACCCTGTGGTTCGGCAAGCGTGACGAGCAGGATGCCGAGGCGCGTGAGCGCTTTGGTGACCTGGTCGAACAAGCGCTGGCCGGCGGGTTGCAAGAGTGGTCGGCGGATTCTCGTGGCTGGCTGGCCAATATCCTGCTGCTGGATCAGCTGCCACGCATGATCTACCGCGATACGCCCTTGGCTTTCGCGGGTGATGCGCTGGCTCAGCCGCTCGCTGAAGAAGGCGTCACTCTTGGCTGGGATCGGCAGCTGTCGCCGTTGCAGCGGGTGTTTATCTACCTGGTATTCGAACACGCCGAGAACCTCCCACAGCAGCGCCGCTCCATGCAACTGTTCGGCGATTTGCACGCCTCTGCCGCAGATGGCGAGCTGAAGCTGTTCGCGGGTTTTCTCGACTACGCTGAAAGACACCTGCGCATCATCGAACGCTTCGCGCGCTTCCCCCATCGCAACGAAACGCTCGGGCGCGTCAGTACCGATGCGGAATTGCGCTTTCTGCTGGAACCGGGCTCGCGCTTCTAAGTCGAACCGGCATGGCAATTTGGACTACTGGAGTGACCCTAATGCGCTTGCGCTCTCTCGTGCTGCTGGTGGGCTGTGTCGTTCTGGCCGCCTGTAGCAAGGTCAATCAGGACAACTACAGCAAACTCCATTCGGGCATGAGCAAAGCTGAGGTCGAGGACCTGCTCGGCACTGCGACCGAGTGCTCCGGTGCGCTAGGCATGTCCAGTTGCACCTGGGGCGATCAGGTCAGCTTCATCAGCGTTCAGTACGCCGGTGACCAGGTGTTGATGTTTTCCGCAAAAGGATTGAAGTAATGAACAAATATGCAGTGGCAGCTCTGGCGCTGGGCGCCGTGGTGCTGGCTGGTTGTGCCAACTCCGGAACTGGCGAGGCACCACCGAAAACGGTCGACGCCGTTGATCTCGAACGCTATCAAGGCACCTGGTACGAGGTGGCGCGCCTGCCGATGTTCTTCCAGCGCAACTGCGTGGAGTCCGAGGCGCGCTACGGTCTGCAGGATGATGGCAGCGTGTCGGTGGTCAACCGCTGCCGCAGCGCCGATGGCGAATGGCAGCAGGTTGAAGGCCGCGCCGTACCGCAGGTCGAGGGCAAGACAGACAAGCTCTGGGTGACCTTCGACAATTGGTTCAGCCGCCTCCTGCCAGGCGTCACCAAAGGCGAGTACTGGGTGCTTGACCTCGACGAGGACTACCAGACCGCTCTGGTCGGCCACCCGAACCGCAAGTACCTGTGGCTGCTCTCGCGCACGCCGAAAATCTCCAACGAGGTGCGCGACGAGTTGCTCTCGGTGGCTCGCGCCCAAGGCTATGACACCGACGAGCTGATCTGGCGTGAAGGTGCCAAACCGGCGAAGTGATACAGCCGGTCTTGCGGGTTGAGCGCAGCGATGGCGAGCAAAGGCTTCCCGGGTGTCGCTTCGCTCGACCCAGGCTGCGGTAGGTTTTCGCAGGGTGGGCTAGCAGTGCCATTGGGCGTTAATCGCAGAGGCTGCGTAACCCACCAAGCGATCGTCGGCATTGCAACAACGGTGGGTTACGGCGCCACGGAAATCATCACAGGTCCCAAGCACACAACGGCTTCTAACCTGCGCGGCCGGACCTACCCAACGGGGCCGCTTTCTACCTTACTCCCACTCCACCCGTGCCAGTTTCCACTCTCCCTCGTCCTGCCACCACTCGAGCTTCACGCTGAAATGCCCTGCGCTGTCGGGAATTAGTCCCTCGGCGCCGGTCAGCGCTACCTGGGCGTCGGTATAGCCTTTGTCGCGGTAGGTGACGTCAATCACGCTGGCCTTGCTCAAGGCGAGTACCTTGACGTTGTTGTGACGCAGGAACAGTAAGGTCATGGTGCGTTTCGCCCAGTCCCGGTCATTGGCCTGCTGGGCGAGAAACTCACTGTGCAGTTGATCGAGCACGGCTGCGGTCTTCTTCGCCTGCAGGTTGTCCTGCAACTGCTGTACGGCTGCTTCGAGCGAAGCCTGTGGGTCATCGTCTGTGCGGCACCCCAGGAGCAGGACGAACAGCAGGGGTAGGGCAAATTTCCGCATCGGCATGCTGAATTCCTTTTTCATGGTTATGATGCCCGAACGAGCGCAAACGCCCGTTCGACGAGCGGGCGGCCCGAGCCTACCTCAACTCTTCCGCAGGAGCGCACCATGCAGACGCTGTATCCGGAGATCAAACCGTACGCCCGCCATGAGCTGGCGGTAGACGCCCCGCACGTTCTCTACGTCGATGAGAGCGGCTCGGCGGATGGTCTGCCGGTGCTGTTCGTGCATGGTGGCCCTGGTGCAGGTTGCGACGCGGCGAGCCGCCGCTACTTCGACCCGAACCTGTACCGCATCGTTACCTTCGATCAGCGCGGTTGCGGCCGCTCCACGCCTCACGCCAGCCTGGAGAAGAACACCACCTGGGATCTGGTGGCCGACATGGAGCGCATCCGTGAGCATTTGGGCATCGAAAAATGGGTGCTGTTCGGCGGCTCCTGGGGCTCGACCCTGTCGCTGGCCTATGCCCAGGCTCACCCCGATCGGGTGCATGCACTGATCCTGCGCGGCATCTTCCTGTGCCGCCCGCAAGAGTTCAAATGGTTCTACCAGGAGGGCGCGAGCCGGTTGTTCCCTGATTACTGGCAGGATTACCTGGCGCCGATTCCCGCCGAAGAGCAGGGCGACCTGATGCAGGCGTTCTACAAGCGCCTGACCGGTGCTGACCAGATTGCCCAGATGCACGCCGCCAAGGCCTGGTCATGCTGGGAAGGGCGCACCGCCACGCTGCGCCCCAATCCGCAGGTGGTCGACCGTTTCGCCGAAAGCCTGCGTGCGCTGTCGATCGCGCGCATCGAGTGTCACTATTTCGTCAACAATGCCTTCCTCGAACCTGATCAGCTGCTGCGCGACATGCCAAAGATCGCCCATCTGCCAGGCATCATCGTGCATGGCCGTTACGACGTGATCTGCCCGCTGGACAACGCCTGGGCGCTTCACCAGGCGTGGCCCAACAGTGAGCTGCAGATCATCCGCGAGGCCGGCCACTCGTCTGCCGAACCGGGCATCGCCGATGCGCTGGTACGCGCCGCCGACGAGATTGCCCATCGCTTGCTCGACCTGGCGCCGGACGAAGCATGAAGGCGCTGCTGCAACGCGTTTCAAACGCGCGGGTCGATGTTGCTGGGGAAACCATCGGTGCCATCGATCAGGGCCTGCTGGTGCTGGTCGGCGTCGAGCCGCAGGACGGCGAGGCCAGTTGTGCCAAGCTGCTGCACAAGCTGCTCAATTACCGGGTGTTCAGTGACGAGGCGGGCAAGATGAACCTGTCGCTCAAGGATGTCGGCGGTGGCCTGCTGCTGGTGTCGCAGTTCACCCTCGCCGCTGACACGCGCAGCGGCCTGCGGCCCGGCTTCTCCACCGCCGCACCACCGGCGCTCGGCGAAGCGCTGTTCGATCACTTGCTCGAGCAGGCCCGGGCGCAACATCCAAAGGTGGCTAGTGGGCGTTTTGGCGCAGACATGCAGGTCCACCTGATCAATGACGGCCCGGTGACCTTCCTGCTGGAAGCCTGATCGCTGGCCTGCTTCTTGCCTTCTGTAGCGGCGCCGATAGGCATTGTTCGTCGGTGATCGTTCGCGCTCATGTGCTGATATCTCGCTATCTGCGCCGATCACGGTTAGCATGCCGCGCCGCCTTATCGCCCTTGGTCGGGCCTGCACCGCCGCGGTGCAGGATCACTCCGAGCGCTCACAACCGTTTGCCCTTCAGGAGCAAGAATGAAGAAGCTTGTCGCCTCACTGCTGTTATCCGTCTGTGCATTCACCGGCCTGGCCCAGGCTGGCGTCATCGATGACGCTGCCAAGCGCGGCACCCTGCGCGTCGGCATGGACCCGACCTACATGCCCTTCGAAATGACCAACAAGCGTGGCGAGATCATCGGCTTTGAAGTCGACCTGCTCAAAGCCATGACCAAGGCCATGGGCGTCAAGCTGGAGCTGGTTTCCACCTCCTATGACGGCATCATCCCGGCACTGCTGACCGACAAGTTCGACATGATCGGTTCGGGCATGACCCTGACCCAGGAGCGCAACCTGCGCATCAACTTCTCCGAGCCCTTCATCGTGGTCGGCCAGACCCTGCTGATCCGCAAGGAGCTGGCAGACAAGGTCAAGAGCTACAAGGACCTGAACAGCGCCGATTACCGCATCACCTCGAAGATCGGTACCACCGGTGAGATGGTCGCCAAGAAGCTGATCGCCCAAGCCAAGTACAGCGGCTTCGACAACGAGCAGGAAGCGGTGATGGACGTGGTCAACGGCAAGGCCGATGCCTTCATCTACGACGCGCCGTACAACGTCGTTGCGGTGAACAAGGCCGGCGCCGGCAAGCTGGTGTTCCTCGACGAGCCGTTCACCTTCGAGCCCCTGGCGTTCGGCCTGAAGAAGGGCGACTACGACAGCCTCAACTGGATCAACAACTGGCTGCACCAGATCCGTGAAGACGGCACCTACGATCGCATCCATGCCAAGTGGTTCAAGAGCACTAACTGGCTGAAAGACATGGAGTAAGCGGAACCTGCCCACGATCTGCTGCGCGTCGGTCCTGCTGCGTTGAAAACAGGCTCGGAATGCTCATGTACACCAGTACACTCCGCTTCCTCGCCTGTTTTCGCCTTGCATGACTCTAGCTCGCGAGCTCGTGAAACAGGTTCCCGGCTTCATCTAGCTACACCCGGCGCGCGGCTTGTCCGCGCGCTGTCATGTTTGCAACTCAATGGGTAGACACTCGCCGTGGCTAAACAGAAGAAAGCCCAGTGGCCCTGGCACCTGCTGACCGGTCTGATCCTGGTCGTGGGCGCCTTGCTGATCTGGTATTCCACCTCGCTGATTTCCTACGAGTGGCGCTGGAATCGCGTTCCTCAGTACTTCGCCTACGACGCCGAGGACGCGCAGCGGGCAGCTGACTACAGCCGTGTCGAGAGCGTCAGCCGGCAAGGTGACGACGCGCTGGTCACGCTGCTTGGTGAAAGCGGTGAGCAACAGCAACTGACTGTGGCCAGCGACAGCCTGCAGTTCAACGAGGGTGACGATGTCGCCGAAGGCGATGTGATCGGCGTCAACCGTCACTGGGCCGCCGGACCGTTACTCTGGGGCCTTTGGACGACCTTGTGGATATCCGTGGCAGCCGGCGTGTTCGGCTTGCTGATCGGGCTGGTCACCGGCCTGTGCCGGCTTTCCGCCAACCCGACGCTGCGGCATCTCTCGACGGTTTACGTCGAGCTGGTGCGGGGCACGCCGCTGCTGGTACAGATATTCATTTTCTATTTTTTCATCGGAACGGTGCTCGATCTGTCCCGCGAATTCGCCGGGGTGGCAGCGCTGGCGCTGTTCACCGGTGCCTACGTGGGCGAGATCGTACGTGCCGGCGTGCAGTCCATTGTCCGTGGTCAGGACGAGGCAGCGCGTTCGCTGGGGCTCAGTGCCGCGCAGTCGATGCGCCATGTGATCCTGCCGCAGGCGTTCAAGCGGGTGTTGCCGCCGCTGGCCGGGCAGTTC
Source organism: Phytopseudomonas seleniipraecipitans (assembly GCF_900102335.1). Lineage (GTDB taxonomy): Bacteria > Pseudomonadota > Gammaproteobacteria > Pseudomonadales > Pseudomonadaceae > Aquipseudomonas > Aquipseudomonas seleniipraecipitans. Next base: position 78,895 of record NZ_FNBM01000008.1, on the reverse strand, counting down.
ATCAGCCTGGTCAAGGACACCTCGTTGGTCTCCGTGATAGCCATCACAGAGCTGACCAAGAGCGGCCGCGAAGCCATTACCACCTCGTTCTCGACGTTCGAGATCTGGTTCTGCGTAGCCGCGCTTTATCTGGTGATCAACCTGCCGTTGTCGCAGATCGCCAACCGCCTGGAACGGAGGCTCGCGCAAAGTGATTGAAGTTCGTGATCTGATCAAGGTATTCGACGCCCGGGGCCAGCAGGTTCGCGCGGTCGATGGCGTTACCACCCAGGTAGCGCGTGGTGAGGTGCTGGTGGTGATCGGCCCGTCCGGTTCCGGCAAGTCGACCTTTCTGCGCTGCCTCAACGGCCTGGAAGAGCTGGACGAGGGCTCGGTGAGCATCGATGGCCTCGACCTCGCCAACCCGAAAACCGACATCAACGCCTACCGCCGTGAAGTCGGCATGGTGTTCCAGCACTTCAACCTGTTCCCGCACATGACCGTGCTGGAGAACCTGTGTCTGGCACAGAAAGTGGTGCGCAAGCGTGGCAAGGCCGAGCGCGAGGCCAAGGCCCGTGCGTTGCTGGACAAGGTCGGCATCGGCCAGAAGGCTGGCGAGTTTCCGTCGCGCCTATCCGGCGGCCAGCAGCAACGGGTGGCCATCGCTCGCGCGCTGTGCATGGACCCCAAGGTGATGCTGTTCGACGAACCGACCTCGGCCCTTGACCCGGAAATGGTCGGCGAAGTGCTCGATGTGATGAAGCAGCTCGCTGTCGAAGGCATGACCATGGTCTGCGTTACCCACGAAATGGGCTTCGCCCGTGAAGTGGCCGATCGCGTGCTGTTCTTCGACCACGGCAAGCTGCTCGAAGACGCACCGCCCGCCGAGTTCTTCGCGCAACCGAAAGACCCGCGCGCCCAGGCGTTCCTGCGCCAGGTGCTGTAGCGCGACGGCCAAGGTCGCTTCAAAGGCGGAAGCAGACACTTCCCCGTAGGGTGGACAACGCTCTTTTTGTCCACCATTACGATGGTAGCGCGGTGGACGGATCGGGCCGCGCAGGCAAGCGTCGTCCACCCTGCAAGGGGCTCAGGCACCGCTTTGAGCAATGTCCCAGTAGTTTTTTAGAACCATCTGCTCCTGATCAAGTCCCAATGTCGTCTATTCAGCATAAGGACTTTCAGGCGTGAAAACCGTTCTAGCCCTGCTGGCAGCTGCAATCGCACTGCCTGCAATGGCCAACCAACCGACTCTTTACGGTCGCTACGAATACATTCAATTGCCGCAAATCGGCCACACCCTCAAGGCCAAGATGGACACCGGAGCGATGACCGCATCGCTGTCAGCCCGCGACATCGAGCAATTCCAGCGTGACGGCGAGGACTGGGTGCGTTTCCGCCTGGCCATCGACGAGGCGGACGATCAGGTATTCGAGAAGCCGTTGGCACGGGTCAGCGAAATCAAGAACCGTGCGGAAGAAGGCAGCGATGACGCGCCATCCTACTCCGCGCGGCCGGTGGTCAATATGGACATCTGCCTGGGCGAAGAGAAGCGCACTATCGAGGTCAACCTCACCGATCGCAGCCATTTTGATTATCCGCTGCTGATCGGTTCCAGTGCCATCCGCAAGCTGGACGCTGCCATCGACCCCTCCAATCGGTATACCGCTGAGCAGCCGCAGTGCTGAGCCGATAGGCTGCGCCCTCACCTCTGATACTCAGGCGTGATTCTTGCCTCGAAATGGCACATTGCCACGGCGTCGTGTGTCCGTGGCACCTGTTTCGAGGTGGGTATGTGGGGATTGCTCAAGCCGGGTGTGCGGGTATTGGAGCGTGTCAGCTTCGCCCGCAAGTTTCAGATACTGTTTGTGTTGTTCCTCATTCCACTGGCTTACGCCTTGTGGGTGATGATGAATGCCAACCTTGAGCGCATCGAGGTACTGAACCGCGAGCTAGACGGGATGCAGGGCGTAAAGGCACTCGGCGCCGTCGAGCAGGAGCTGCTCGAACAACGCTTTCTGCTGGCCCGCTGGAAAGGCAATGACAAGGCTGCGGAAGGGCTGCTGCGCGAGCGTAGCGGCAAGCTGGATGAAGCGCTGGCCGCTACTTCGGAGCAGCTGAAACTCACCCCGATGAGCGAAGAAACCAAGCATCAGTTGGACGCTTTGCGAACCTCGGTGAGTGAGTTGGATCTGGCGGTGTTGGGTAAAATGGCACTACTCGATGCGTTGGGGCGTTACCAGAGCACCCTCTCGCGCCTGGCGTTGCTACGCGAGCTGATGGTTACCGACAGTGGCTTGATACTCGACCCCTATCTAGATACCTATCTGATGATGGAGCAGCTGACGGTCACTCTGCCGCGACTGGCAGGCGATCTTGGCAGGTTCGCCAGCCAAGGTTATGGCTCGCTGGTGGCGCAACATTTCACGCTGCAAAACCGCGTACTGGTGCGTGACCTGCGTGCCTCGCTGGAGCAATCTGGTGCACAGATTGCCAAGGCACGCACCGCATTGGAGCGCATGTCTGCGCCCGCCATGCTGCACTTGCAACAGCCATTCAATGAGGCCGAGCAAGGGCTGCAGAATTTCCTGACCGAAATCGACCGCGACATGATCGAAGCCAGCCCCATGGTGCTTCAACCGGCGCGGTTCGTGGAGCAGGTGCAGACACTTCAGGCGCAACAGCTGGCGCTGCGGCAGGCGGTGTTCGAGCAGTTCAATACCGACCTTGGCCGCTACAAAGGCCAAGTGCAGCGCGTCATGTGGAATACGGCGTTGGTCTTCGCCGCACTCACGCTGCTGGCGCTGTATCTGCTGCTTTGCCTCAACGCGTCGATTCGGCGCAGCACCACCGGCATCATTCAGGCCGCCGAAGGCCTGCGTGACGGTGATCTGCGAGTGCGCATGAAGGTGCACGGTGGCGACGATCTGGCGGCCATCTCTACCGCCCTGAACAGCGCAGTCGCCCAGTTGCGTGACTCGATGCAGGGTGTTGGTCGGGAAGGGCGGCACCTTGATGATACCGTCCGCAGTCTCAGCAGCCAGGCCAGCCACTCGCTGGCTGCCGTTGAGCAGCAGCAGGCACAAATGAGCCAGATCGCCACTGCAGCCACGCAGATGGCGGCCACCGCGCAAAGCGTGGCACAAAGCTGCGAGCAGGCTGCTCAGGAGGCCGGGCAGACGCGCGAGATCGCTACCCAGAGTAACCAGCGAGGCGCCCGCACCAGTGCCAGCATGCGTGAACTCAGCGGCCGACTGGCGGGCAGCGCCAGTACGCTGCAGCAGTTGCGCATGCAGACTGAGCAAATTACCCGTGTGGTCGATGTGATCAAGGGGATTGCCGAGCAGACCAACCTCCTGGCACTCAACGCTGCTATCGAGGCGGCGCGTGCTGGCGAGCAGGGCCGTGGCTTCGCGGTCGTCGCCGATGAGGTGCGCTCGCTGTCGCAGCGTACGCAAAACTCGACGGCAGAAATCGCCCAGACGGTAGGCGACCTGCACAAGGTTGTTGGTCAGTCGGTGGCTGAAATGGAGCAGGCTGTCCGGCAGGCCGAGGGGGATGTGGATAACGTGCTGGCGATGAGCGCGGACCTCGATGGCATTGTCGATTCTGTGCAGCGCGTCAGTGACCGCCTGGCACAGATTGCCACCGCTGCCGAGCAGCAGGCTGCCACCGCCGATGAGGTAAGCCACAATATCCAGCAGGTCGATCAGGCCGCCAGTGCGCTGCTAGATGGCGCGCGCATGGTCAGTAACGCAGGCGAACAGCTGAGGCAGGGCAGCGAGGCGCTGGCGCTAAATACCGGTCGTTTCCGGATCGATTGAGCGCCTCCGTTTCGGTCCGGTTAATAAATGATCAATCCTGTGCAGGCCGCGCGATCCGTGGCTTGCACCCATCCTTCCCAAGGTTGTCCACAAGCGTATCCACGCCTGCTGTGCATGATCGTGCTCGAGAGATAACCCTGGCTCTGCCCCTGTTCCACGTATTAAAAGCGTTTAAATACAGCTATTTGAAGATCAATTATAATTTGATCGAAAAACGAACAAGTGTTTGTAGGCCTCGCCAGCTGTACGTTATCGACCATCATCCAGTGTTTATCCACAAGGTGATCCACCGCAATTGTGCATAGCTCCCGGCAGACGATGAAGGATGGTCAGCTAGATCCGCAGCGTGCTGTTACTTATAGCGCTACTTAACGCGTGCCAAAACGCTGATCGTAAAATGTACAAATGCGTGAAGGCCCCGTTTTTACTGGTTTACCTGGCTACATACAGTATTTATCCACAGCTTCACCCACTGAATATGTGCATGGCTACATCGCGTGGATGATGAATTTATAGCTTGACTAAAATTTGTCGCTTACGGCGCTTGCTGTGATAACTGTCTGTGTGTAAGTCGCTGGTTAAATAGTAACCGTACGGCTGTATGGCTTGCCTTTACTGCGCTGCAGCGCTTCATTCCGAGCTTATCCACAGAATCATCCCCGCCTTCTGTGCATAGTCTTACACTGCGCCGCTCGGCTTCCTTCCGATCGCCGCTTGGCTGGTACCGAGGCTGAACGTAAGCCACCATGACGGCCCTCTGTTGCGAAGATGACGCTTTCTATCTCTGATGCCCGTCGCAGGCGAGCGCCCGCGTTGCTCAGCTCTCACCCTTGAGGCATATCCTGATGCGACGGGTCGCGATCACGGGCCTGGGGATCTAATCTCACGCGCGAAGTGGCCAATCCACAGGGCTGGGAGCTGGGCGTGGGAAGATCGAACGCGCCGCCTGGCTGTGCCTGACGTTTCTAGGCAGATGCGACTCGCTGCGTGCACAAACGCGCGTTGTTTAGCTATGCTCATGGCCCCGTCAATCTTCCGATACAAGAAGAACGCGCATGAAAAAAACCGTCGCCGAAGTATTGAAAAGCAAGCCTATTTCCAACGTGTACAGCGTCGCTCCGGAAAGCAGCGTGTTCGCCGCGGTGAAGCTGATGGCCGAGAAAGGCATCGGTTCGCTGGTCGTGATCGATGGCGAGCGCCTGGCAGGCATCGTCAGTGAGCGCGATTATGTGCGCAAAGTGGCCGTGCAGGAGCGGTCGCCGGCCAACATGAAAGTCAGCGACATCATGACCAGCACGGTAATCACCGTCACCTCGACAGAGGACAGCCGGCATTGCATGGAGCTGATGACCAGTAATCGCCTGCGCCACCTGCCGGTCGTGGATGACGGACAGCTGGTCGGCCTGCTGTCCATCGGTGACTTGGTCAAGGACATCATCAGCGCCCAGGAAAACCTGATCCAGCACCTGGAACAGTACATCCGCGGCGAATAGTCCTCTGTGTGGTGAGCGGCCAGTGAGCGCCGGGTAGGGGACCGCCTGCATGCGAGTGAGCCTGGCGTGGTGGCCGCTCCTGCAATCGCCACCTACTCTCCATTTTCGCCCCACGTCGCTTCTACAGGCATCGCCAGAGTGCGCGCTTCGCAGCTGTACGGAGCGCGGTTGCATCAACCGAAGCTGGAGCGTGAACGGGGCACCATTGCCTGTTGATGATCGCCCCTTTGCTGCAGTTCGTTCGGTGACCGACAGCGAGCGGACCGGCAAGCGCCGAGATCGCTGGTAAAAAGTGCGTGTGACGAACCGCTTCGCCGTCGACGATGCCGCGGAGTCGATGACACCGAACCGCAACCTGCGCTTTGCCCTGAACATCTGGAAAGTGTAACTGGCGAAACCATCAACCTCGCGTTGGACGACGGCCCTGTCGTGTAGCAGCCGCTGCCTGCCTAGGTGGATCTGCAGTTCGCGTTGTTGAAAGGGGATATGTAGCAAGGGCTTCCAGCTTCCTGGGTATCGCTGCGCTCAACCGCAGGCTACGACGTGCCCAATTAGAGATTGAATGAGACCTCTGTACCGCCTAAAGCGATGGCGTCTGCTGTCGTCTGCGCCAGCCGGCAAGGCGTTGTTCCAGTTCTTTGAGGCTGTCGATTTGCTGCTTGCGGGCGCGGCTGAACAGGATCAGCGCGAGCTCCGCAGTGACCAGGGCGTCGGCGCTGGCGTGATGGCGTTGCTGCACCTGCAGGCCAAAGTGGCGGGTCCAGTCGTCCAGGCCGCCGTTACGGATGTCCGCCTGTGGGCAGAGCAGGGGCGCCAGTTCGGCGACGTCGAAGAATGGATGGCGCAGGCGCAGGTTGAGGGTGTCTTTCAAGGCGCGGGCGAGCATGCGCTGGTCGAAACCGGCGTGGAAGGCTAGCAGCGGGCTGTCACCGAGAAACTCCATGAATGCCAGCAGTGCTTCGCCCGGCTCGATGCCCGCGGCGATGGCGCTTGGTGCCAGGCCGTGGATCAGCACGCTGGCGCTGACCCGGTGATCGTCGCGGTGCAGGGTGCACTCAAATTGCTGGCCGAGTTGGATAGCGCCGTTGTCGATGACCACGGCGCCGATCGACAGCACCTGATCGCGGCGCATGTCCAGGCCACTGGTTTCCAGGTCAAGCACCACCAGACGCTGCTGAGCCAGTGGCGTTTCATCAGGGGCGGCAGGCGCAGGAAGCGCATCGCGACGGCGTTGCTGTTCGGCCGGCAGGGTGGTGTGGCGGCGGGTCAGCCAGGTCAGTGCATTCATAACTGGTAGCGGAGCGTCAGGCTGCTTTGCAGGCGCTGGGCCTGGCGAAAGGATTCGCGGAGGATGCGCCGATCCAGATGATTGAGGCTGTCCGGGTCGAGGCGGTTTGAATAGGGCTGAGATTGACGCGCCTGCAGTTGATGCTGTTGCAGGCGGGTCTGCTGGATAAAGTGGTAGGCCTCTTCATAGGCGGCACCGTCGAGGGGATCGATCACCCCGCGTTCGGTCAGTTCGCGCAGGCGCTGCTGGGTGTTGCTGGCCTTTATACCATGGGCCAGTGCGAGCAGCCTGGCACCGTCTACGAAGGGGGTAAGGCCTTGCACCTTCAAGTCCAGGGTGTCTTTCTCGGCGCCGCGGCGGGCCACCACGAAATCCCGGAAGCGGCCAACGGGTGGCCGCTGGCGCAGGGCATTTTCGGCCATCATGCGTTGAAAAAGACTGTTGCCGGCAATCTGTCCGAGCAGTTCATCACGTAGTGTTTCGCAGCCGTTGGCGTCGCCCCATACGGTGCGCAGGTCGAAATAGATGGTTGAGGCCAGCAGGTTTTCCGGCGATGCCTCACGCACGAAGCCGGCGAAGCGCCTCGACCATTCCTGGCGCGACAGGCACAGCTGCGGGTTGCTGGCCATGATGTTGCCCTTGCACAAGGTGAAGCCGCACTGTGCCAGGCGCTGATTGATTTCCATGGCCAGCGGCAGCAGCCGGCCACGGATCGCTGCGGCTTCTGCGCCATCCCCTGCCTCGAAGAGAATGCCATTGTCCTGGTCGGTGTGCAGGGTCTGCTCGCGGCGGCCTTCGCTGCCGAAGCACAGCCAGGTGAACGGCACGCCCGGGTCGCCCAGCTCTTCAAGAGTCAGCTCGATTACCCGGCTCACGGTATGGTCGTTGAGCAGGGTGACGATGTGCGTGATCTGGCTGGCGCTGGCGCCGTGGGCGAGCATACGGTCGACCAGCTGGCGTATCTCTTCGCGCAGCGCCACGAGGTTTTCCACCCGGCCGGCGTGGCGAATGGTGCGCGCCAGGTGCACCAGGTCGACACGTTGCAGAGAGAACAGATCACGCTCGGAGACCACGCCGCACAGCTTGCCCTGTTCGACCAGGCAGACGTGAGCGATGTGCCGCTCGGTCATGGCGATGGCAGCGTCGAACGCGCTGGCGCTCGGCGGCAGGTGGAAGGGCGACTGCGTCATCAGGCTGCTGATCGGCTGTTCCAGTGAGCTGCCGTCCGCTACGGCGCGGCGCAGATCGCGCAGTGTGAAGATGCCTTGTGGGCGCAGGCCCGGGTCGACGATGACGATGCTGCCAACCTGCCCCTCGTGCATGTGCCGCACGGCATCACGCAGCGGCATGTTCGGCGCGCAGGAGATCGGCTGACGCATCGCCAACTCGCCGAGGCGGGTGTCGAGCGAGTACTGCGAGCCGAGGGTTTCCACCGCACGCATTTGCACCTGCTGGTTGACCTGGTCGAGCAGGCTGCTGACCCCGCGCAGGGCGAAATCGCGCAAGGGCGTGGACTGCGCGAACAGGCGGGCGAAGGCGGCCTTGTCGAGCAGCAGGCAGAAGGTATCTTCTGCCGCCAGATGGGCGGTGCGCGTCGCCCGCTCGCCAATCAGCGCGGCCATGGGAAAGCATTCGCCGCTGGTGATCTCGAAGGTGGTTTCCGTGCCACGCCGTGCCGAGTGCGGACGCTGACCGTGCACGCGGCCCTGTTTGACGATATAGAGGTGCTGCACCGGGCCATCGTCCGGGTGGATGATGGTGTCCTCCTCGCCATAGAAGCGCAGTTGGCAGTGCTCCACCAGGAAGGCGAGATGAGCGCTGTCCATCTGATTGAACGGCGGGAATTTCTGCAGAAACTCCATGGTGCCGTGGATGTTCTGCATCACCGCGGTCTTGCCGGCCTGGGCGAAGTCGTCCGCTGGTTTCATCACGCGCGTCCTGATTGTTCTTGTGGCGACATGGTGGGGGGCTGGGCCGAGAATCGACATAGGACGTAAGTCTAGATGCTCCCGGCATGCTCGGCGTTCAGTGCCCATGCGTTCTTAATTGTCATCAGATTGCAGCGGTCGTTCGTGAACCTCTGCGGATGTTTGGCGTCCTGTTTTGTCTACACGCATTTTTAGCACCGGATGGCTGACCGTTGTTCCGGAGACAGAGGAGAAACAGCATGAGCGGCAATCTTTCTGGCCGAGCCCTGGCCCTCGGGCTGGGCGTCATCCTAAGTTGCAGCGCTATTGCGCAGCAGAAGCCCGTCGAACTGATCGGCATCAACGTGGCCGGCGCGGCGTTTGCCAGCTCGCATATTCCTGGCAAGCACGGCACCAATTTCTTTTTCCCGCCCAAGGGCTACTACACCAAGTGGCAGCAGAAGGGCATCAGCTGGGTGCGCTTCTCCATTCAGTGGGAACGCCTGCAGCCCAAGGCCAACGCTGAGTTCGACGAGAGCTACGCCAAACTCATCGACAAGACCCTGACCGAGGCGCACCAGAGCGGTATCGAGGTGATGCTCGATGTGCATAACTATGGCCGCTATTACGGCAAAGTGATCGGCACGGACGATGTGCCGATCTCGGCCTACCGTAATCTGATGGAGCGCATCGCCAAGCGCTGGGGCAACAACCCGGCCGTGTACTCCTATGACCTGATGAACGAGCCCTACGGCGCGGCCAACAAGTTCTGGCCCGAGGTGGCTCAGGCGGGCATCGACGGGGTGCGTAAGCACGATTCACGCAACGCTGTTTACGTCGAGGGCGCGCAATACTCCTCGGCGACCCAATGGCCCAAGCTCAACGATGCCTTGCTGGACCTGAAAGACCCGGCGAACAACATTGTCTATTCCGCACACATGTACATCGACCCCGACAGCAGCGGCAGTTACAAGCAGGCGCTGGCCCCGAACCTGGACCCAGAGATCGGCGTCAAGCGCATCGCGCCCTTCGTCAATTGGCTGATCAAGCACAACAAGAAGGGCCACATCGGTGAGTTCGGGGTACCCGCCGACGACGAAAGCGGCCTGAAAGCCCTGGATCACACGCTTGCCTACCTGCAGAAGCACTGCATTCCGTTCACCTACTGGGCGGCGGGGCCATCGTGGGGCAAGCACAAGCTGTCGATCGAGCCGGTGAAGGGCGTGGACCGCCCGCAGTGGGCGGTGTTACAGAAGTACCTGGGCGGTGGTAATTGCACCAGCATCGGGCCGGGAACCTGAGTGTCAGGTTGGTGATCTGATCAGCGATGCGGCGCCCTGGGGCGCCGCTACCGCACTCCATGCTGCATTTCATCTCAAGGACGTACGCATGACGAACCGCAATCTGTGGGTGGATTACGCCAAGGCCATTGGCATCCTCCTGGTGGTCTATGGCCATGTTGTACGCGGCCTGCTCAACGGTGGAATCATCACCGAGAACGTGGCCTTCCACGAGCTGGTGGACAGCATCATTTACACGTTTCACATGCCGCTGTTCTTCTTTCTGTCGGGGCTGTTCTTCTGGCACTCGCTGAACAACCGCGGCAGTGGCGGGCTGTTCTGCAACAAGATTGATACCATCTTCTATCCCTTCGTGCTGTGGTCGCTGCTGCAGGGCAGTATCGAAGTGGTGCTGGCGCGCTACACCAACGGCGGCGTAGGTATGGGTGAAGTGCTGGCGCTGCTGTGGTCACCGCGTGCGCAATTTTGGTTTCTGTATGCGCTGTTCGCCGCGTTCTGCCTGGCAATTCTGCTCTACCGCAGCTTTTCCACGCGGGCCTTCCTGCCGCTGCTGGCGCTCAGTGCGTTGTTTTATTTGCTGCAGCAGTGGACGCCGCGGGTCGCTGCGCTGGTATTCCTGGCGCAGAACTTCGTGTTTTTCGCCTTTGGCGTCTGGTTCATGCAGATCCGCGGCAGCATCGAATCGCGCGCCGCTGCGGTGGCACTGGGCAGCGGTATTGCCTTCGTCATCGCGCAGTATGTGTTCCATGGGCTGCTCGGCCTGACTTACGCAGACCGCGGCGCGGCGTCGCTGGTGGTGGCGTTTATCGGCATCCTGTTCACGGTCAGCCTGTGCATGGTGCTGGCACGCCGGCCGATGGGGTGGATGCTTACCCTGGGCGCGCTGTCGATGCCGATCTTCCTTATGCACATTCTCGCCGGCAGCGGCATGCGGGTGATCCTCAGCAAGTTCCTGGGCGTCAACGACGACACCGTGCACATCATCGCTGGGTGCCTGGCGGGCGTGCTGCTGCCGATCATCGCGGCGAAGATCCTCGAGGCGCTGAACATCAACTGGTTGTATGAAATGCCCAAGCGTTTCTCCGTCTACCGTTGGCAGCAGCGTCGGCTAGCGGCCCAGCCGGCGGCGTAGGAACCTGGGTATCGCTGCGCTCAACCACAGGCTACGGAGCGATTTTGTAGCCCGGCGTCGAGCGAAGCGACACCTGGGATAGTGACGATGCGAGCCTTGCTGGACGCCAAAAGAAAACCGCCTTTCGGCGGTTTTCTTTTGGCTGGGCGTTTAACGCGCCAGGCTGGCTTTCAGTTCCCGGCGACGGCGGTGCAGCACCGGCTCGGTGTAGCCGTTCGGTTGTTTGGCGCCTTCGAGCACCAGTTCCAGCGCTGCCTGGAAGGCAATGTTGCCGTCGAAGTCGGGCGCCATCGGCCGGTACAGCGGATCACCGGCGTTCTGCCGGTCGACCACCGGGGCCATGCGCTGCAGGCTTTCCAGCACCTGCTGCTCGCTGACCACGCCATGGCGCAGCCAGTTGGCCAGTAACTGGCTGGAGATGCGCAGCGTGGCGCGGTCTTCCATCAGGCCGACGTCGTTGATGTCCGGTACCTTGGAACAGCCGACGCCATGGTCGATCCAGCGCACCACGTAGCCGAGAATGCCCTGGGCATTGTTGTCCAGCTCGTTGCAGATTTCGGAGGCAGACCAGTCGGTGCTCGGCGCTAGGGGAATGCTGAGGATATCGTCCAGCGAGGCCGGCGTGCGTGTGGCCAGTTCGGCCTGGCGGGCGAACACGTCGACCTTGTGGTAGTGCAGGGCGTGCAAGGTAGCGGCGGTCGGCGAGGGCACCCACGCCGTGTTGGCGCCGGCCAGCGGGTGGCCGACCTTTTGTTCGAGCATGGCGGCCATCAGGTCGGGCATCGCCCACATGCCCTTGCCGATCTGCGCGCGGCCGGGCAGTCCGGTAGCCAGGCCGACATCGACGTTGTTGTTCTCGTAGGCGCTGATCCACTTCTCGCTTTTCATCGCTGCCTTGCGCACCACGGCGCCGGCCTCCATCGACGTGTGGATTTCATCGCCAGTGCGGTCGAGGAAGCCGGTGTTGATGAACACCACGCGCTCGCTGGCGGCGGCGATGCAGGCCTTGAGGTTGACGGTGGTACGCCGCTCCTCGTCCATGATGCCGACCTTCAGGGTATTGCGCGGCAGGCTCAACACCTCTTCGACACGGCTGAACAACTCGCTGGTGAACGCCACTTCTTCCGGGCCGTGCATCTTCGGTTTGACGATGTACACCGAGCCGCTGCGGGTGTTGGCGCGGCTGCTATTGCCGTTGAGGTTGTGCAGCGCGGCGAGGCTGGTGCACAGCGCATCGAGAATACCTTCTGGCAGCTCGTTGCCGGCGGCGTCGAGTACCGCCGGGTTGGTCATCAGGTGGCCGACGTTGCGCACGAACAGCAGGCTGCGCCCGTGCAGGGTCAACTCGCCGCCATCCGGGCGGGTGTAAACGCGATCCGGGTTCATGGTACGGGTAAAGATGCTACCGCCCTTGCTCACCTGCTCGCTCAGGTCGCCTTTCATCAGGCCCAGCCAGTTGCGGTAGACCAGGGTCTTGTCGTCGGCGTCGACGGCGGCCACTGAGTCTTCGCAGTCCATGATGGTGGTCAGCGCTGACTCCATCAGCACATCCTTCACCCCGGCGGCATCGGTACTGCCAATCGGGCTGCTAGCGTCGATCTGGATTTCGAAATGCAGGCCGTTGTGCTTGAGCAGGATGGCGATGGGCGCGCCGGCTTCGCCCTGGAAGCCGACCAGTTGGCCGGCCTCGCGTAGCCCACTGATCTCACCGTTGAGGAGTGTGACCAGCAGCTTGTTGCCCTCGATGCGATAACCGCTGACATCGGCGTGGGAGCCGGCAGCCAGCGGCGCGCTGTCATCGAGAAAGGCGCGTGCGAAGGCGATCACCTTGTCGCCGCGGACCTTGTTGTAGCCCTTGCCCCTCTCTGCGCCGCCTTCCTCGCTGATTGCGTCGGTGCCGTACAGCGCGTCGTACAGCGAACCCCAGCGGGCGTTGGAGGCGTTCAGGGCGAAGCGCGCATTCATCACCGGCACGACCAACTGCGGGCCGGCCATGCGGGCGATCTCGTCATCGACGTTTTCGGTGCTGGCCTGGACCTGCTGCGGCTGCGACTGCAAATAGCCGATCTGCTCCAGAAAGGCCTTGTAGGCCGCTGCGTCGTGCGGCTTGCCGGCCTGGCTGCGGTGCCAGGCGTCTATCTGCGCCTGCAACTGATCGCGCGTGTCGAGCAGTGCGCGGTTCTTCGCTGCCAGGTCACGGAATACCGCATCGGCGCCGGCCCAGAAGGCATCGGCAGTGACGCCGCTGCCGGGAATGGCTTCGTCATTGATGAAATCGAACAGCACCTTGGCGACCTGCAGGCCACCGACTCGAACACGCTCAGTCATCTCTCGCCTCTCTGCTTCGCTTAGCCACTGTAACGGCGGGGAACCCTCGATGCTGCGCAGGCAGGCCGCTGGCGGGGCCGTTGTTGACGGCGGCCCGCATCGCTGCGGCGTGTCTGGAGGTGCTTCGTGAGCGGGGTTTTCCACAACCAGCAGGACTGGGTTTGGTTATGTAGTGAGTTTTTTCCGATACTACATGAACGAATCGGGAAAAACAGTCCAGAAATGGTCGCCCGCTACCTTGGTCGTACCTATGCCGTCGACGGTTTAACCGATATGAGTGCCTATACTGCAGTCCACCCGCAAGGAGTGATTATGCCGATAAGTGCCGCCGCCACCGCTGACCTTGATGATCTGGCACCGCTGTTCGCGGCTTACCTGGCGTTTTATGACGTCGACAAGAACATCGCCGAAGTGCGCGCGTTTCTCGCCGCGCGCCTTGAGCGCGGTGATTCCGCGCTGTTCATCGCCCACGACGAGCGGGGCGGTGCCCTGGGGTTCGTGCAGTTGTACCCGCTGTTCGCCTCACTGGCGTTACGCCCGAGCCTGCTGTTGAGTGACATCTATGTAGCGGAGTGCGCGCGTCGTCAGGGCGTTGGCGAACAACTTCTGGAAGCGGCCCGGCAGCATGCGCTGGACGTTGGCGCCTGCGGCCTGCAGCTGGAAACGGCAAAGACCAACCTGGCCGCGCAATCCCTTTACGAACGCCTCGGCTATGTTCGTGACGCGGTTTATCTGACTTACTGGCTCGACCTGACGTAACTATCAACGACGAGGACGTGAGCATGGATCATCTGATACTGACCGTTATCGCCCAGGATCAACCCGGCCTGGTCGAACGCGTCGCCCAATGCGTGGCCAGGCACAACGGCAACTGGCTGGAAAGCCGCATGTCGCGCATGGCCGGGCAATTCGCCGGCATTCTGCGGGTGGACGTTCCCGCCGCGTCCCATGGCGCGCTGATGGAAGCGTTGGGCGAACTGAGCGCCCAGGGCATTCGCGTGCAACTCGCCTCTGCCGGCGCCGAGCCGGATTGCACCTGGAAATCGATCCACCTCGATCTGCTGGGTAATGACCGCCCTGGTATCGTGCGCGACATCACCCGGCTGCTGGCCGAGAACGGCGTCAATCTGGAAAGCCTGATCACCGACGTGACGCCCGCTCCCATGAGCGGCGAGCCACTGTTCCACGCCCAGGCGACCCTGGCGGTTCCTGAAAGCCTGCTCCTGACTACGTTGCAGACATCGCTGGAGACCCTGGCCGACGATCTGATGGTGGAGTTGAAGTTGCGGATGGAAGAGTAGGGGAGGAAGCCTCAACGGCACGCCGCCGAGACGAAACCCGCCCATAAACGACGAGGCCGCCCATTAGGCGGCCTCGTGCGTTGCGGCTTGGCGAAGCACAGCCATGTGCAGGCTAGCGTTTACGCAGGGTCAGCCAGGCATCGACGCTGTATACCGCCAGGCCCGCCCAGATGAACAGGAAAGCGGCCAGCTTGGTTGGGTCGAAATGCTCGTCGAACACGAACACCGCCAACAGCAGTACCAGGGTCGGTGCCACATATTGCAGAAAGCCCAGCGTGGCGTAGGGCAGGTGGCGGGCGGCAGCGTTGAAGCACACCAGCGGGATCAGTGTCACTGGCCCTGCAGCCATCAGCCACAACGCTTCGCTAGTGGTCCAGAATGCCGGCTGACTGCTCATGGCGGCCGGGTGCAGAAGAATCCAGCCAATGGCCAGCGGCAGCAACAGGCAGGTTTCCACGACCAGCCCCGGCAGTGCGGCGACGGGAGCCTTTTTGCGGATCAGGCCATAGGCCGCGAAGGTCAGTGCCAACACCAGGGATACCCAGGGCAGACTGCCGACCTGCCAGAGCTGTTGGGCGACGCCTGCTGCGGCCAGCCCGACGGCCACCCATTGCAGGCGCCGCAAGCGCTCGCCAAGAATCAGCATGCCGAGCAGCACGTTGACCAACGGGTTGATGTAGTAGCCCAGGCTGGCTTCAAGCATGCGCCCGTTGTTCACCGCCCACACATAGACCAGCCAGTTGCCGGCGATCAGCGAACCACTGAGGGCCAGCACCGCGAAGCGTTTGGGATGGTCGAGCAGCTCGCGCAGCCAGCCTGGGTGCTTCCACACGAGCAACAGCAAGGCACCGAACACCGCGGACCAGAGCGCTCGGTGGACGATGATCTCGACAGGCGGAACGGCCTGGATCGCCTTGAAATAGAGCGGAAACAGGCCCCAGATGACATAGGCGCAAATACCCAGGATGTACCCGCGGCGCAGGTCTGCGGTGGCCATGTAAGTCCTTAGCGAGGCAGGGAAAGACGCATCATTCTAGTGCGCAGTTGTCCGCCCGTTCAGCTTTTTTATCGCAGCCGGCGCGTGTTCAAAACAGCTTCAGCGGTTCTTCGTTCAGCGCGGCGATCTGTTCGCGCAGCATGAGAATCTGCTCGCCCCAGTAGCGCTCACTGCCGAACCACGGGAAGCTCTGCGGAAACGCCGGGTCGTCCCAGCGACGTGCCAGCCAGGCGCTGTAATGCATCAGGCGCAGCGAGCGAAACCCCTCGATCAGCGGCAGCTCGCGCGGATTGAAATCGTGGAATTCCTGATAGCCATCGACCAGCTCGGCAATTTGCCCCAGCCGTTCGTGACGCTCGCCGGCGAGCATCATCCACAGATCCTGAATCGCCGGGCCCATGCGGCAATCATCGAGGTCGACCATGTGATAGGTCTCGTCGCGGCACAGCAGGTTGCCTGGGTGGCAGTCACCGTGCAGGCGGATCGCCTTGGCCGGGTTCTCCGCGAACAACTGATCCAGGCGCTTGAGCAGATCGCGCGCGACCGACTCATAGGCAGGCAGCAGACTACGCGGCACGAAGTTGCCTTCCAGCAGGGTCGCCAGGGAGGCATGGCCGAAGTTGCTGACCTGCAGCGTTTCACGGTGAGCGAATGGGCGCAAAGAGCCCACCGCATGCAGACGGCCGAGCAGCTGGCCGAGGCGGTAGAGCTGGTCGAGATTGCCTGGCTCCGGTGCCCGGCCGCCGCGGCGCGGAAACAGCGAGAAGCGAAAGCCAGCGTGCTCGAACAGCGTTTCGCCGTCGCGCTGCAGCGGCGCCACTACCGGCACATCGCACTCAGCCAGCTCGGCGCTGAAGGTGTGTTCCTCGCGAATCGCTTCATCGGTCCAGCGCTGCGGGCGATAGAACTTGGCGATCAGCGGGGTTTCGCCCTCGATGCCCACCTGGTAGACGCGGTTCTCATAGCTGTTGAGTGCCAGCACGCGGGCGTCGCTGAGGTAGCCCAGGCTTTCGACGGCATCCAGAACCAGATCGGGGGTGAGTGCGGCGAAAGGATGAGACATGGGCTACTCCGTCGGTGGGCCGCAGAGTGTACCGCGCGAGGGCCGTCGGCACGGCACTATCGCTATCGGACGGCAGAGGGCGCAGCACAACTGGGAATTTCAGCCCTGCCACTGCGTCGAGCTCTCATGGCGGCCGTCCAGCAGAACCAGCGGCGTGACCGCCATTAGCCGCGAGGTCGCGGCTCCTACGCTATGTGGATTCACACGCGGTCCGTGGCGCCCACGTGGGAGCGTCGCCCCCGGCGCGAAGGGGATGGTGGCCGTTCAACAGAACCTGTGCCTGAGCGCATTTGTCGCCAGGCGGTGGCGCCCAAAGCACGAGGTCTTGCTGGCTCGGTGGAGAACGCGTTGTGGAATTCGGTCAGCGGCGGCAGGTGTTCAGCTCAGACCTGCGTACCCAGCAGCACATGGCTGGCCGCGAATTGCGCCCGCACCGGGCTGCCCACCACCAGGCCATGGTGGGCGAGGTGTTCGGCGGTCGCCTGGGCGCAGAGGGTTTGCCCATTGTGCAGGGCGATGCGCACTTCGCTGGGGCCGTCTGCTTCGGGCTGAATCTGCTCGATGTGGCCGAGCAGCTCGTTGAGACTGGTATCTGCCGTCTCACCAGCAGCGCTGAGCTTCAGCCAGCCGGCCTTGATCAGCACCATCAGTGGCGCGCCGGCCTGGAGCTGCAGGTGCTGCGTGCTGCTTCGGGTTATCTGCGCCTGGATCGATGTGCCGCCGGGCAGTTCGATGTCGATCAGGTCGTTGCCGGCCTGCGGCTTGATCGCTCGCACCCGACCGCTTAACTGGTTGCGCGCGCTGGTACGCAGCATCAGGCGGCCGAGTACCTGTAGGTCGGCGTCGTCGTCGACCGCCTGCAGCACTTCGGCCTGAATGGCCTGCAAGCGATGGTGCAACTGCAGTAGCCGTTCACCGGCCGGGGTCAGGCGCGCACCACCGCCGCCCTTGCCGCCCACGCTGCGCGCCACCAGCGGCTGATCAGCCAGATTGTTCAGCTCGTCGATGGCGTCCCAGGCCGCCTTGTAGCTCATGCCAGCGGCTTTGGCGGCGCGGGTGATCGAGCCCTGCACGGCAATCTGCTCGAGCAGTGCGATGCGTTGTGGGCGGCGGTTCACGTGTTGGGCGAGCAGGGAAAGGGTGGTCATATCGACAGAGCAGCGGTAATCACGACGGCCGGTCACTGTGCGTGACGCTCCGATGGCCGTCAATGATCGCCCGGCGCCGGGGTGCGGGCCAGGCAGTAAACATCCACCCGCTCGGCGCCAGCGTTGAGCAGGTGGCGGGCCAACTGCTGCGCCGTGGCGCCGGTGGTCAGCACGTCGTCGATAAGCGCCACATGCCGCGCCTTTAGCTGCGCCTTGGGCCGCACGGTGAAGGCGCCGCGCAAGTTGCGTCGGCGTGCTGCGGCATCGAGTTTCTGCTGGGCCGGCGCATCGCCGGTGCGCTGCAGCCAGTCGCTGTGCTGGGGAATGTCCAGGGCCTGGCTGATCACCTGGGCGAGCATCTGCGCCTGGTTGAAACCACGCTGGCGCTGCCGTTTCGGCGACAGCGGTACTGGCACTAGCAGGTCTGGCTTGGGCAGGCCGTCAGCGAACGCATGCGCCAGGTGGCGGGCGAGCAAATCGCCGAGCAGCCGGCCGATCGGCCAGCGAGCCTGGTGCTTGAAGCGATTGATCAGCGCATCCACCGGGAATCCATAGCGCCATGGCGCTTCTACGCGACTGAATGCCGGCGGGCGTTTCAGGCAGTGGCCGCAGACGAGGCCGTCGACCGCAAGCGGCAGGGCACAAACGCCGCAATGTGAGCCCAGCCAGGGCAGATCGGCCTCGCACTCCGCACACAGCGGCAATGGGGTATCAACCGATTCGTCACAGAGCAAACAGGTTTGTTTTATTTTTAACCAGTTGTAAACCGTGGTATGTATCGATGGTTGACAGAGCATTAGGCTTCCTTAACTATGCCGCACATCCGTGTTGGGTCTGCTGTGACTGTAGCAGGCCGCCTGTAGAGAAGGACTTGCCCCATGAGCGCTAGCACCGCTGCCACCGTGCGTCACGATTGGAGCCTGGCTGAAGTCCGGGCGCTGTTCGAGCAACCGTTCAATGACCTGCTGTTCCAGGCGCAGACCGTGCACCGCGCGCATTTCGATGCCAACCGCGTGCAGGTGTCGACGCTGTTGTCGATCAAGACCGGTGCCTGCCCCGAAGACTGCAAGTACTGCCCGCAGTCCGGGCACTACAACACCGGCCTCGACAAGCAGAAGCTGATGGAAGTGCAGAAGGTGCTGGAGGCGGCCGCCGAAGCCAAGGCCATCGGCTCGACCCGCTTCTGCATGGGAGCGGCCTGGAAGCATCCGTCCGCCAAGGACATGCCCTACGTCCTGCAGATGGTCGAGGGCGTCAAGGCGCTAGGCCTGGAAACCTGCATGACCCTGGGGCGTCTCGATCAGGAGCAGACCCGCGCGCTGGCTGACGCCGGCTTGGACTACTACAACCACAACCTCGACACCTCGCCGGAGTTCTACGGCAGCATCATTACCACCCGTACCTATTCCGAGCGCCTGCAGACGCTGGCCTACGTGCGTGAGTCGGGCATGAAGATCTGCTCCGGCGGCATCCTCGGCATGGGCGAGTCGCTGGACGACCGTGCTGGTCTGCTGATCCAGCTGGCCAACCTGCCGGAGCACCCCGAATCGGTGCCGATCAACATGCTGGTGAAGGTCGAGGGTACGCCGCTGGCCAACGAGGAGGACGTCGACCCGTTCGACTTCATCCGCATGCTGGCGGTGGCGCGCATCATGATGCCGAAGTCCCATGTGCGGCTGTCGGCCGGGCGCGAGGCGATGAACGAGCAGATGCAGGCGCTGGCGTTCTTCGCCGGTGCCAACTCGATCTTCTACGGCGAGAAGTTGCTGACCACCGCCAACCCCCAAGCCGGCAAGGACATGCAGCTGTTCGCCCGTCTCGGCATCCAGCCGGAAGCGCGCGAAGAGCACGCCGACGAGGTGCACCAGGCCGCCATCGAGCAGGCGCTGGTCGAACAGCGTGATTCGCGGATGTTCTACGACGCCGCCGTCTGATGGTATCTGCAGGCAGCGCGCTGGGTGCCCAGCGCCTGCTGCCTGACGCCTGGAGTGTTCTATGTCATTCGATCTGGCCGGCCGCCTGGCCGAGCGTCGTGCTGCCGATCTCTATCGCCAGCGCCCGCTGCTGGACAGCCCGCAGGGGCCTTTGGTCACGGTGGACGGGCGCGAGCTGCTGGCCTTCTGTTCCAACGACTACCTTGGCCTGGCCAATCACCCACAGCTGATCGAAGCCTGGCGCGCCGGGGCCGCCCGTTGGGGCGTTGGTGGCGGAGCCTCGCACCTGGTGATCGGCCATAGCACGCCGCACCACGAACTGGAGGAGGCCCTGGCCGAATTCACCGGCCGGCCGCGGGCATTGCTGTTCTCCACCGGCTACATGGCCAACTTGGGCGCCGTCACGGCGCTGGTCGGCAAAGGCGACACGGTGCTCGAAGATCGCCTCAACCATGCGTCATTGCTCGATGCCGGCTTGCTCAGTGGCGCACGTTTCTCTCGTTACCTGCACAACGACAGCGCCAGCCTGGCGACGCGCCTGGACAAGGCCGAAGGCAATACCCTGGTGGTGTGCGATGGCGTGTTCAGCATGGACGGCGACTTGGCCGACCTGCCGGCGTTGTGCGCCGAAACGCGGCGCAAGGACGCCTGGCTGATGGTCGATGACGCCCATGGTTTCGGCACCCTGGGCGCGACTGGCGGCGGTGTGGTCGAGCACTTTGGCCTCGGCCTGGATGACGTGCCGGTGTTGGTCGGCACGCTGGGCAAGGCATTCGGCACCGCTGGCGCGTTCGTCGCCGGTAGTGATGAGCTGATCGACACCTTGGTGCAGTTCGCTCGGCCCTACATCTACACCACCAGCCAGCCGCCGGCGCTGGCCTGCGCGACCCTGA
The DNA here is from genome assembly GCF_900102335.1 of Phytopseudomonas seleniipraecipitans. Classification (GTDB taxonomy): domain Bacteria; phylum Pseudomonadota; class Gammaproteobacteria; order Pseudomonadales; family Pseudomonadaceae; genus Aquipseudomonas; species Aquipseudomonas seleniipraecipitans. The sequence goes on along the minus strand of NZ_FNBM01000008.1, from coordinate 58,310 downwards.
AGAGCCTCGAGCTGTTGCGCAGTGAGCACTGGCGCCGCGAGCACCTTGCGGTGCTGATCCGGCGCTTCCGCGAAGGCGCGGCGAGCATCGGCCTGCAGCTGATGGACAGCGACACACCGATACAGCCGATTCTGATTGGCGACAGTGGCCGCGCCATGGCCTTGTCCCAGGCGCTGCGCGAGCGCGGCATTCTGGTCACGGCGATTCGCCCGCCGACCGTACCCGCAGGCAGCGCTCGCCTGCGCGTCACCCTGTCCGCCGCGCACGACGTTGCGCAGGTGGATCGCCTGCTGGAAGCGCTCTCCCAGTGCTGGATGCCGCTATCGGGAGAGCCGGCTTGACGGATCAAAGACTGGTTTTGTTGGCCGGCTGGGGGTTGGGTAGCGCGCCGCTTCAGCCACTGGCCGATGCGCTCGGCGTGCGCCTGCAGGTGCAGGTTGAGCCGCTGCCCGAACTCGATCATGCGTCGGTCGCCCTTTGGCTTGACCAGCTGGACGAGCGTCTGCCCGACAACGCCTGGCTGGGCGGTTGGTCGCTGGGCGGCATGCTCGCCAGCCTGTTGGCAGCAAGTCGCGGTTCGGCTTGTCCCGGCTTGCTGACGTTGGCGAGCAATCCATGTTTTGTCGCCCGCGAGACCTGGCCCACCGCCATGGCCGCGTCGACCTTCCGGATCTTTCGTGACAGCTATCAGCAGAGCCCGTCGGCGACGCTCAAGCGCTTCGCCATGTTGTGCAGCCAGGGCGCCGTGGATGCTCGGTCACTGTCCCGCTCGCTAACGGCCACGGCAGGCGGCGTCGATTCGCTGGCTGGGCTTGATCTGCTGGCAACACTCGATACTCGAGAGATACTGCAACGGTTCAGCGGGCCGCAGCTGCATGTTTTCGCTGATGCCGATGCGCTGGTGCCGGTCAGCGCTGCGGTGGCCGTTCAGGCGCTGCAACCTGACGCCACGGTTCACTGTATGAGCGGTGCGAGCCATGCCTTCGTGCTCGAACAGGTAGCCGATGTGGCTGCGCTGCTCAGCCGTTTCATGGAGGCCCGAGCATGAATGTAAGACCCGACAAGCGCCGGGTGGCCGCGTCGTTTTCCAAGGCCGCTGGCAGCTATGACAGCGTCGCGCAGTTGCAGCGCGATGTGGGTCGGCAACTGCTGTGGTATCTGCCGTTATCGCTGCGGCCCGAGCGCTGGCTGGACCTGGGTTGCGGCACTGGTCATTTCAGCCGCGCCCTGGCCGACTGGTACCCGAATGCTCAAGGTGTAGCGGTGGATATCGCCGAAGGCATGTTGCAGCACGCCCGGAAGGCTGGCGGTGCGCAGTGTTTCGTCGCTGGCGACGCCGAACAGTTGCCGTTGCGCGAGCAGAGCTGTGACCTGATCTTCTCCAGCCTGGCCTTGCAATGGTGTGGCGATTTCCAGGCGGTACTCGGCGAGGCGAGCAGGGTGCTGCGTCCCGGCGGGGTGCTGGCCTTCAGCAGCCTGTGCGTCGGCACGTTGCAGGAGTTGCGCGACAGTTGGCAGGCCGTGGATGGCTTCGTGCACGTCAACCGCTTTCGTGCCCTCGAGGACTATCAAGAGCTGTGTACGGACAGTGGCCTGCACCTGGGCACGCTGCAGGTGCGCGCTCACCGCCTTCACTACGCGGATCTGCGCAGCCTCACCCACGGCCTCAAGGCCTTGGGTGCACATAACCTCAATGAGGGGCGCCCGGCCGGTTTGACTGGGCGGGCGCGATTGCGCGCGCTCGCCGAGGCTTACGAGCAGCACCGCCATCCCGAGGGGCTGCCCTGCACTTATCAGGTCATCTACGGCGTGCTGCAGAAGGAGTAATGCGTATGAGCGCAGCCTATTTCGTCACGGGCACCGACACCGAAGTCGGCAAAACCACCATCGCCGCCGGCCTGCTGTACGCCGCGCGGCTCGCCGGCTTGTCGACCGCAGCCGCCAAGCCGGTTGCTTCCGGATGCCAACTGACCGCCGAGGGACTGCGCAATGACGACGCCCTGGCGCTGCTCGCCCAGTGCAGCGTGCCGCTGCGTTACGAGGAGGTAAATCCGAAGGCCTTCGCGCCGGCCATCGCGCCGCACCTGGCGGCCCGTGACGAGGGCGTTCGGCTGGACGTGGCAGAGCTGGGTGCCGCAGTGCGGGCGATTGTCGATAAGGGGGCGGACTTTACCCTGGTCGAAGGCGCGGGCGGCTGGCGTGTGCCGCTGACCGGTAACGCCACCCTGTCCGATCTGGCGTGCGCGCTGCAGCTGCCGGTGATTCTGGTAGTAGGCGTGCGCCTCGGTTGTATCAACCATGCTGTGCTGACGGCCGATGCGATCGTCGCTGACGGCCTGCCACTGGCGGGCTGGGTCGCCAATGTAGTCGATCCACGCACGGCACGCTTGCAGGACAATCTAGGCACCTTGAATGAACGCCTGGCGGCCCCCTGCATTGGTCAGGTGCCGTATTTGCCCTCGGCCTCGCCCGATCGGGTGGCGGCCTACCTCGATTTATCGCGATTAATACTATAGAAGCGAAGCGTCCGCATATTTTGGTTGTACGTTTTTTAAGCGGCTTCTGCTTAAATACACGCCATGCAGTTACTGCAGCAGGAGACGTCCCATGCAGATTTCATCCACCAGCGCCTTTACCGCTGGCATCAACACTATCCAGTCCGGTCAACGTCGCGTCGAGCAAGCTGCCGGCGAGATCGCCAGTGCTCCCGTGACCGCCGAGCGTGCCCAGGCCAATGAGCCTTCCGCTGCGCGCTCCGACATCGCCGACAACATGGTCGAGATGCGCGTTGGCCAATATGAAGCTCAGGCTGGTGCTCGTGTCGTGCAGACCGCGGACAAGGTGCTGGGCACCCTGATCGACGTCACCGCCTAAATCGCAGCGCCTTTTTCAGGCGCTCGGCTCCAGGGGGAGAGCGACATGCAAGTTGCTGGTTTTTCTTCCTCTTACTATCCCGCCTCGCCGTTATCGGCTCCTGCCCCTCGATCTGTCGAATCCGCCAGCTCCCCCGATCTTGCCCGCGCCGCTTTCGCGCCGGTGGCACCGGGCTCCGCGTCTGATTCCTCCAAAGCCGCAACGGCGCAGGAAGAACAGGACAAACCAGAAGAATCTTCGACTACCGCCAAGCCAGGCGAGCCGCGCACGCCTGAGGAAGAGCAGGAGCTGCAGCTGGTTATCTCCGAACTGGCCAACCGCGATCGTGAAGTGCGCACCCACGAACAGGCCCACGCCGCGGTGGGTGGCGTGCATGCCGGGGCACCTACCTACACCTATACCCGCGGACCGGATGGCAAGCGCTATGCCTCGGGTGGCGAGGTGAGCATCGATGTCGGCGCCGTCGCCAACGACCCGCAGGCAACGCTGAGCAAGATGCAGGTCGTGATCCGCGCGGCGTTGGCGCCGGCAGAGCCGTCGGCCCAGGATCGCAGCGTGGCCAGCCAGGCGCAGGCGCAGATGGCGGTGGCCCGCGCCGAGCTTGCCACGATGCAGCGCAGTGAAGTGGAAGCTTCGAAGGCGCCCGCCGACGAAGACGCCAAGGAAAGCGACGACCCGTCAGTCACGCCCACCGACGCGAAGAGTCAGCTACCTTCCCCTGGCATCAGTCTCTACGCTGCCTCTGCGGTCGATCAGCCCCCCTCCGCACTGCTCGATCTGCGCGCCTGAGCCCCTTGGGCAGCCCTTGACAGTGGATGGGCGTAAACGTATGTTTCAAACATGTGTTTGAGTCGCTGCCTGGCAGCCGGCTCCCTGTATCACCAGCCTGCAGACGACCGCTTCCTTCGGTCATTCCCTATACAAGAGACCACCCGCAGAGGTACCCGCTATGCCTGATTACAAGGCCCCCTTGCGCGATATCCGTTTCGTTCGTGACGAACTGCTCGGCTATGAAGCGCACTACCAGAGCCTGCCCGGCTGCCAGGACGCTACGCCAGACATGGTCGATGCCATCCTCGAGGAAGGTGCCAAGTTCTGCGAGCAGGTGCTCTCTCCGCTCAACCGCGTGGGTGATACCGAAGGCTGCACCTGGAGCGAGTCCGGCGTGAAGACGCCGACCGGCTTCAAGGAAGCCTACAAGCAGTTCGTCGAAGGCGGCTGGCCGAGCCTGGCCCATGACGTCGAGCATGGTGGTCAGGGCTTGCCCGAGTCGCTGGGCCTGGCAGTCAGCGAAATGGTTGGCACCGCCAACTGGTCGTGGGGCATGTACCCGGGCCTGTCCCATGGCGCGATGAACACCATCTCTGCCCACGGCACGCCGGAACAACAGCACATCTACCTGACCAAGCTGGTGTCCGGTGAGTGGACCGGCACCATGTGCCTGACCGAAGCCCATTGCGGCACCGACCTGGGCATGCTGCGCACCCGTGCCGAGCCTCAGGCCGACGGTTCGTACAAAATCTCTGGCACCAAGATATTCATCTCGGCCGGCGAACACGACATGGCCGATAACATCGTGCACATCGTGCTGGCGCGCCTGCCGGATGCGCCGGCTGGCACCAAGGGTATTTCGCTGTTCATCGTGCCCAAGTTCCTGCCCAACGCCGAGGGCGGCGTCGGCGAGCGTAACGGGGTGAACTGCGGTTCGCTCGAGCACAAGATGGGCATCCACGGTAACGCCACCTGCGTGATGAACTTCGATGCTGCGACCGGCTTCCTGATCGGCCCGCCGAACAAGGGCCTGAACTGCATGTTCACCTTCATGAACACCGCGCGTCTGGGCACTGCGCTGCAAGGCTTGGCGCATGCCGAGTTGGGCTTCCAGGGCGGCATCAAGTACGCCCGCGATCGCCTGCAGATGCGCTCGCTGACCGGCCCTAAAGCACCGGAAAAAGCCGCCGACCCGATCATCGTGCACCCTGATGTTCGCCGCATGCTACTGACCATGAAGGCCTTCGCCGAGGGCAACCGCGCGATGGTGTACTTCACCGCCAAGCAGGTGGACATCCTCACGCACAGCCAGGACGAGGAAGAGAAGAAGGCCGCCGATGGCCTGATGGCCTTCCTTACTCCGATTGCCAAGGCGTTCATGACCGAGGTCGGTTTCGAGTCGGCTTCCCATGGTATGCAGATCTACGGTGGCCACGGCTTCATCAGCGAGTGGGGCATGGAGCAGAACCTCCGTGATTGCCGCATCTCGATGATGTACGAGGGCACCACCGGCGTTCAGGCCCTCGACCTGTTGGGTCGCAAGGTGTTGATGACCCAGGGCGAAGCGCTCAAGGGCTTCACCAAGATCGTCCACAAGTTCTGCCAGGCCAACGAAGGCAACGAGTCGATCAAGGCGTTCGTCGAGCCGCTGGCCAAGCTGAACAAGGAGTGGGGCGAGCTGACCCTGAAAATCGGCATGGCCGCCATGAAGGACCGCGAGGAAGTCGGTGCCGCCTCGGTGGATTACCTGATGTATTCGGGTTATGCCTGCCTGGCCTACTTCTGGGCCGATATGGCGCGCGTCGCGGCCGAGAAGCTTGCCGCCGGTGACGGTGATCAGGCGTTCTACAAGGCCAAGCTGCAGACCGCGCAGTTCTATTACGCACGCATCCTACCGCGTACCCGTACGCACGTAGCAACCATGCTGTCCGGCGCAAGCAGCCTGATGGACATGAACGAGGAAGACTTCGCTCTGGGCTACTGATAGCTCTCGGCGTACACAAAACCGCGCCCTAAGGGGCGCGGTTTTTTTATGGCAGACGTTTTCCTTCTGCCTTGGATGGCCGTAGCCAGCTTTGAGTAGACGTTAATGAATGATGTGAGCAGATCCCGTGCGCTGGCCGTTGAATAAAGGCAAAATGCCAGACCTTCACGGTCGATAGCGGAGTCCCTCTTGTCGCGCCTAGCCGCTCTGCGCTTGGGACACTTTCTGCCTGCATTGTTGCTGCTGGGTAGCGGGCTGCTGGCCGCTACCTTGCCGAGCCTCACGGATTTCTTCACTTCCCTCTTCAATGTGTTGCCTACCTTGTTACTGTTGCTGGGCGGCACGTTTTGCATGGTTTACGGCCGGCAGCGTGAGCTGTTCATATTGCTGGTGCTCTATATGGGCTATTTCGTGCTCGACGATCAGGTCGATCACTTTCGCGATGTCGGCCGGGTGCGCGACGATGCCGCGCTGGTCTGCAGCCTGTTGCTGCCGATGCTCTATGGCTTGTTCGCGCTGTGGCGCGAACGCACCCACCTGATTCAGGACCTCATCGCGCGTTTTGCCGTGCTGCTGGCCGTCTGCGGAGTTGCCACAGCGCTGGCGCGGCGTTATCCGCTGGCGCTGGAGCAGTGGTTGTCAGCGATCCGCTGGCCTGCGCTGCACGCCGAGTGGATGAGCCTGGCACAGCTGGCGTACCCGTTATTCTTGCTGATCGGCGTGGCGCTGGTGGTGCAGTACCTGCGTACGCCACGGCCGGTACATGCCGTGCAATGTGTCGGCGTAATCGCGCTGTTGTGGATGCTGCCCAATACCTTCATCCAGCCCCATGCGTTGCAGGTGATGACCAGCGTGGTGATGCTGATGATCGTGGTTGGCGTGGCCCATGAGGCCTATCAGATGGCGTTCCGTGACGAGCTCACCGGGCTGCCGGGTCGGCGCGCCTTGAATGAGCGGCTGCAAAGGCTGGGGCGCAACTACGTGCTGGCCATGGCCGATGTCGATCATTTCAAGAAATTCAATGACACCCACGGCCACGATGTCGGTGATCAGGTGTTGCGCCTGGTTGCCGGCCAGCTGCGCAAAGTCGGCGGTGGCGGCAAGGTATATCGCTACGGCGGTGAAGAATTCACCCTGGTGTTTGCGGGCAAAACCGTCGAGGAGTGTCTGCCGCATCTGGAGGCGATACGCCAGGCCGTCGAGCAATATCCTATTCAGTTGCGTGATCGCCAGCAGCGGCCTGGTGATGATCAGCTTGGCCGCCAGCGTCGCGGCGGTGCCGGCAGCGGCCGGGTTTCGGTAACGGTCAGCATTGGCGTGGCGCAACGGGGTGATGCACAGCGCAGCGTGGATGAAGTGCTCAAGGCCGCCGATAAGGCGCTGTACGGCGCCAAGAGCGCCGGACGCAACTGTGTGAGCAGCCAGGTGAAGCGTCGCGGCGCCGTCAAGCTGAAGTCCAGCGAGAGCTGATATACGCAGTGACCGCTGCATGGCTGGGCGGTCACGACACGACCCTATGTCTCTGAAAAGTTGTTGCGCTAGACTCGGGTTCTGAACGTGCTCCCGAGGAATTCCCATGGCCGATTATCAAGCTCCCCTGCGTGACATGCGCTTCGTGCTCCACGAAGTTTTACAGGTCTCCAAGCTGTGGGCGCAGCTGCCTGCCCTGGCCGAAGTCGTGGATGAGGAAACCGCCAATGCGATCCTCGAGGAAGCCGGCAAGATTACTGCAGGTGTCATCGCGCCCCTGAATCGGGCGAGCGATGAAGAAGGTTGCGTCTGGGCTGACGGCGTGGTGACTACGCCGGCGGGCTTTGTCGAGGCCTACCAGGCGTTCGCCGACGGTGGTTGGGTCGGCGTGGGTGGTAATGCGCAGTTCGGCGGCATGGGCATGCCCAAGGTGATCTCCGCCCAGGTCGAGGAAATGGTCAACTCGTCCAGCCTGTCGTTCGGCCTGTATCCGATGCTCACGGCCGGCGCCTGTCTGTCGATCAACGCGCACGCCAGCGAAGAGCTGAAGCAGGCTTATCTGCCGAACATGTATGCCGGTGTCTGGTCGGGCTCAATGTGCCTGACGGAACCGCACGCCGGCACCGACCTGGGCATCATCCGCACCAAGGCCGAGCCTCAGGCCGATGGCAGTTACAAGCTCACCGGCACCAAGATATTCATCACTGGCGGTGAGCATGACCTGACCGAGAACATCATCCACCTGGTGCTGGCCAAACTGCCGGATGCGCCCGCTGGGCCGAAGGGGATTTCGCTGTTTCTGGTGCCCAAGGTCATGGTCAATGCCGATGGCTCGCTGGGTGAGCGCAACGCGCTGTCTTGCGGTTCGATCGAGCACAAGATGGGCATCAAGGCGTCGAGCACCTGCGTGATGAACTTCGACGGCGCCACCGGTTACATCATCGATGCGCCAAACCGCGGCCTGGCTGCCATGTTCACCATGATGAATTACGAGCGTCTGGGTGTTGGCATCCAGGGGCTGGCGACCGGCGAGCGTTCCTATCAGAGCGCCATCGACTACGCCCGCGAGCGCATCCAGAGCCGCGCCCCGGGTGGCGCCGTGGCCAAGGACAAAGTGGCCGACCCGATCATCGTGCACCCGGACGTGCGCCGCATGTTGCTGACCATGAAAGCCTTCAACGAAGGAGGTCGCGCATTTTCCAGTTACGTCGCCGTGCAGCTCGACACTGCGAAGTACAGCGAAGATCCGACCACCCGCAAGCGCGCCGAAGAGTTGGTGGCGCTGCTGACGCCGGTTGCCAAAGCGTTTCTGACTGACCTGGGGCTGGAAACCACCATCCACGGGCAGCAGGTTTTCGGTGGCCACGGTTATGTGCGTGAGTGGGGTCAGGAGCAACTGGTGCGTGACTGCCGCATCACGCAGATCTACGAAGGGACGAACGGTATCCAGGCGCTGGACCTGGTCGGTCGCAAGGTGGTGGGTAGCGGCGGTGCGTTCTCCCGGCATTTCACTGACGAGATTCGTGCCTTCGCCAGCGCCGCAGATGCGCCAGCGGAGTTTAGCGAGCCGTTGCTGGCAGCGGTCGCCATCCTTGAAACACAGACCACTGCATTGCTCGAGCGTGCTCGTGACAACCCCCGCGAGATCGGTGCAGCGTCGGTGGAATACCTGCACCTGTTCGGTTACACCGCCTATGCCTACATGTGGGCGCTGATGGCTAAAGCGGCGTTAGGCAAGGACGCTCAGGAAGATTTCTACACCAGCAAGCTTGGTACGGCGCGTTTCTATTTCGCCCGCCTGCTGCCGCGTATCCATTCCCTGAGCGCCTCGGTCAGTGCCGGCAGTGACAGCCTGTATCTGCTTGATGCCGAGCAGTTCTGATCGGCCGCAGGCTGCAGCTGTTGGCGCAGCGCGTGTAGGTTATGGCTTACGCGCGGTTCTGCCTTTAGCCACTATGGCCAGAGAGAGGCGAAGCGTAATCTTCACTTCAAGGACTTAGCGCAGGAAGCGCACTGAACAGACAGGGATAGGTGGGACGCAGCCAGGATGGCGCGATGATCAAGGATGTCAGAATAGAGTCTGTAAACCCCGCTTCGGCGGGGTTTTCTTTTTGTGGTCGATTAAGTCAGCAGCGCTGGCGCCGAACGGCGTCGTCGACCCAGGGAGCCTGCTGGGCGGGCTCCCTGTTGCGTTATCAGCTTTTTGCCGTTTTCTCGACCCAGGCTGCATAGGCGTCGATGAACTTCTGCAGGAACGGCTTGATGCTGTCGCTCAGCGTGCCGCTTTCATCGAAGAAGTTACCGGCGCCGCCAAGATAGGCTTCGGGCTGCTGCAGCAGCGGCATATCAAGGAAGACCAACGCCTGGCGCAGCTGGTGATTGGCGCCGAAACCGCCAACAGCACCCGGCGAAGCCGTGACCACGCCGGCAGGTTTGCCGCTAAAGGCGCTCTGCCCATAAGGGCGCGAGCCCACGTCCACGGCGTTCTTCAGTGGTGCGGGAATCGAGCGGTTGTATTCCGGGGTAACGAACAGCACGGCATCTGCTGCCTTCACCTCGGCGCGGAAGCGACTATAGGTCGCCGGTGCGGGCTCGACATCGATGTCTTCGTTGTACAACGGCAGGTCACCGATTTCGACGATGCTCAGCTTCAGGTTCGCTGGTGCCAGATCGGCCAAAGCCAACGCGAGCTTGCGGTTGATCGACGCCTTGCGGAGGCTGCCGACCAGGACGGCGACGTTGTAAGTTTTGCTCATGAAGGTTCTCCCTTAGAACGAACGGATGGGGTCGAGGCGACAGACACTATAGCCGGCTAAAGAGTGCGGTGGTGAGCCCTGCTGTGCCCGATAGAGGCAGGCTGCGGCGCGATTTTCCCTGAACCGCTGGCCAGTGGCGCCAGTCGATTGTCAGGTATCGCCCAACCGGGCTCACTTCGATAGGACCTGCCTCATGGATCTGATCCGTATTCTGATCGCCATTCTCCTCCCACCGCTCGGTGTCTTTTTGCAGGTGGGCTTCGCTGGCGCCTTCTGGTTGAACATCCTGCTCACGTTGCTGGGCTACATTCCAGGCATCATTCACGCGGTGTATATCATCGCCAAGCGCTGAAATCAGCTGCTCAATCGACCGCGCTCTGGCGCGGTTTTTTTTGCCCGCAATTCTTAGTGGTGACCTTCCTGCTGTATGACAACATAGGCAGGAGGTACTTTTTAAGGCTTACGTAGGGTAGGTATTTTTTATACCAAAAAACGCTTATCAATAGGTCTTCTTATCTTAAATCGTGTAGTTCGTTTCGATGCAGTCCGCTGGTCGAAGCAAGATTAATGTTATTAACTTATTGATATAAAAGATTTTATGTCTTTATGTGGCAAAAGGATGGCGCTCGAAATGCTGCATTGGCGCAGGCTGAGCAGGTTCGATTTACTTCTTTACAGCTTCTTGACAGCGCTTCGGATCGGCGCAACTATTCACTCATTCGCTGTATGACAACATACATCGGGCCACTCAAATAATCACAAGATCCAAGGCGCGCTCATGAAGATCACTCAGGTCAATGTCGAGGTTTTCACCTATCCCACCCGCCGCAGCGTCGATGCTGCTGGCCATGCCCACCCAGGTGAAGAATCCCTGGCCAAGATGGCTATGCTGCGCATCGCCACTGAAGATGGCGTGGAAGGCTATGCCTTCGGCGCTCCCGAACTGATTCGTCCGCACATCATCGACAGCTTTGTACGCAAGGTGCTGATTGGGCAGAACGTCATGGACCGCGAGAAGATCTGGCAAGACCTCGCCCATTGGCAGCGCGGCAGCGCCAGTCAGTTGACCGACCGCGCACTGGCGCTCGTCGAGCAGGCGTTGTGGGATTGGGCCGGGCGCAAATTCAAGCAGCCGGTGCACAAGCTGATCGGTGGCTACCGCGACAAGGTGCTGGCCTACGGGTCGACCATGTGTGGTGATGACCTGCCAGGCGGCCTGTCGACGCCGGAAGAATATGGCCGTTTCGCCGAGCAACTGGTCGCCCGCGGCTACAAGGCGATCAAGCTGCACACCTGGATGCCGCCGATCTCCTTCGCGCCGGATCCGAAGATGGACGTGCGTGCCTGCGCCGCAGTGCGTGAAGCGGTCGGCCCGGACATCGCCCTGATGCTCGATGGCTACCACTGGTACAGCCGCACCGACGCGCTGTACATCGGCCGTGAACTGGAGAAGCTCAACTTCGCCTGGTTCGAAGAGCCGATGATGGAGGAGTCTGCCGAATCCTATGCCTGGCTGGCAGCCAACCTCGACATCCCGGTGTTAGGCCCGGAATCGCTTGGCGGTAAATACATGAGCCGCGCCAGCTGGGTCGGGCAGGGCGCCTGTGACATCCTGCGCGCCGGTGTGGCCGGGGTCGGTGGTATCGCACCGTGCCTCAAGGTCGCGCACCTCGCCGAGTCCTACGGCATGCACTGCGAGATCCATGGTAACGGCGCGGCCAACCTGGCGGTGGTCGGCGCCATCAAGAACTGCGACTGGTACGAGCGCGGCCTGCTGCACCCGTTCCTCAACTACGACGATGTGCCTGCCTACCTGAACAGCATCGTCGATCCGATGGACAGTGACGGTTACGTGCACCTGCCGGATCGCCCGGGTCTGGGCGAAGACATCAACTTCGCCTACATCGAGACGAACACCGTCAACCGGTACTGATGCACCGGCGCGCAGCCGCATGCGGCTGCGCAGTTTCTGAGAGTCGAATAACTATAAGAAGGCTATCTCATGATCAAACCCATTCCGCATCTGGTGGCGGGCCTGCTGGCCGCCACTCTGGCACTGGGCACCGTTTCCACGGTGCAGGCCAAGACCCCTGCCGATCAGCTCATCGTTGGCATGAGCATGATCAACCTGCTGTCCCTCGACCCTGCAGCCGCGACCGGCCTGGACGTGTCCGAGGTGAACGCCAACCTGTACGACATGCTGCTGGTGCAGGATGCCTCTGCTCCGGACAACCTCGTGCCGGCGTTGGCCGAGCGCTGGGAAATCAGCGATGACCACAAGACGCTGACCTTCCACCTGCGCAGCGGCGTCAAGTTCCACTCCGGTAATGAGCTGACCGCCCAGGACGTGATCTGGTCGCTGCAGCGTGTGCTCAAGCTCAACCTGGCACTGGCATCGACCTGGAAGGCGTACGGCTTCACCGCCGATAACGTCGAGCAGCAGATCCGCGCCCCTGACGACCACACCGTGATAGTCGAGCTGGCTCGCCCGACCGATCCGATGCTGGTGCTCAATACCCTGGCGACCTCGCCGAGTGCGTTCATCCTCGACAGGAAAGAGGTGCTCAAGCACGACAAGAATGGCGACATGGGTGGCGCCTGGCTGACCACCAACGCCGCCGGCAGCGGGCCGTTCGTGCTCAATGCCTGGCGCGCCAACGACGTGATCCTGATGACCCGCTTCGAGGATTACTGGGGCGGCCCGGCCAAACTCAAGCGCGTGGTGATGCGCAACATGACCGAGTCGCAGTCGCTGCGCCTGATGGTCGAGCGCGGTGACCTGGATATCGCCCGCGGCATGTCCGCACCGGATATCACTGCCCTGAGCAGCTCGGACAAGGTCAAGACCCAGACCGTGCAGCGCGGCACCCTCTATTACGTGGCGCTGAGCACCAAGCAGCCGATGTTCGCCGACGCCCGTGTGCGCAAGGCGGTTCGTTCGCTGATCGACTACCAGGGCATCAACGATGTGGTGATGCCGCACTACGGCACCCTCAACCAGCGCCCGATGCCGCTCGGCCTGCCGGCGCGTCTGGACGATCCGGGCTATCGCCTGAACGTCGAGGAAGCCAAGAAGCTGCTGGCCGAAGCCGGCTACCCGGACGGCTTCCAGACCACCATCCGCGTGCTCGCTGAGCCGCCGTTCATCAACATCGCCTCCAGCGTGCAGTCGACCCTGGCTCAGGCCGGCATCAAGGCGCGCATCGTTACCGGCACCGGCACTCAGGTGTACGGCTCCATGCGCGAGCGCACCTTCGATATCATCGTCGGTCGTGGTGGTGGCGGCGCTGAGCGCCATCCGCATTCCAGTCTGCGTACCTTGGTGTACAACCCGGACAACCGGGATGAAGCCAAGCTGAGCAACTTCCAAGGCTGGCGCACCTCGTTCTACAGCCCCGAGCTGAACGCGTTGATCGAGAAGGCCGAGGTGGAGCCGGACAAGCAGACCCAGCTGGAGCTGTACCACCAGTTCCAGAACCTCTACGACGAGCAGGTCGGCGCCATCATGCCCATCTCGCAAATGACCGACACGGTGGTGATCTACCACGACGTGGTTGGCTACGTCGGTCACAGCGCTGCGACCACGCGCTACAAGGATGTGCACAAGGATCGTTGAGCCGCCGGGCGGTCTAGTCCGCCCACGGTGAGATGAACGAGCTGCGATCAACTGGGAGCCTGTTATGTTTGCTTCGACTGCGTCTTTCTTCGGCACGCGGATGGGCGGTACCTCACGCCGCTTCGGTGCGGTGCTGATGACTCTGCTGGGCCTCTTGGCCATGACCTTCTTCATCGGTCGGGTGATGCCCCTCGACCCGGTGCTGGCGGTAGTCGGCCCGGATGCCGACAGTTCCACCTACGACCAGGTCTATCAGGCCATGGGCCTGGATCGGCCGCTGCTGGTGCAGTTCGGCTACTACCTGCGCGACCTGGCGCAGGGCGATTTCGGCAATGCGCTGCTCACCGGCCATCCGGTCATCGAAGACATCGCCCGGGTCTTCCCGGCGACCATCGAGCTGGCCACCCTGGCGATCATCTTCGGTGTGGTGCTCGGCCTGCCGCTGGGCGTCTTTGCGGCCGCCAACCAGGGCCGCGTCGGAGATCACCTGGCCCGTGTGGTGACCCTGTTTGGTTACTCCACGCCGATCTTCTGGCTGGGCATGATGGGCCTGCTGGTGTTCTACGCCTGGCTCGGCTGGGCCGGCGGGGCAGGGCGTATCGACCTGGCTTACGACGGCATGGTGCCCTCGGTGACCGGCATGTTGCTGATCGACAGCGCCATCGCTGGCGACTGGGATGCCTTCTCCAGCGCGCTCAAGCACATCCTCCTGCCGGCGCTGATCCTGGGGCTCAACTCGGTGGCCTACATCAGCCGCATGACCCGCAGTTTCATGCTCGAGCAGCTTTCTCAGGAGTACATCCTCACCGCCCGGGTCAAGGGCCTGTCGCGGCGCAGGGTGATCTGGGGGCATGCCTTCCGCAACATCCTCGTGCAGTTGCTCACCGTGGTGGCGCTGGCCTATGGCTCGCTGCTCGAAGGCGCGGTGCTGATCGAGACGGTGTTCGCCTGGCCCGGCTTCGGCCAGTACCTGACCAGCAGCCTGTTGCTCGGTGACATGAATGCGGTGATGGGCTGCGTGCTGGTGATCGGCTTCATATTCGTCGGCCTCAATCTGCTCAGCGATGCGCTGTACAAGGTGTTCGACCCGCGCACCCGCTGACCCGGATTTACCGATTGCAGCCCTTCAATAATTACAAAATAGGGATATCCGCATGAAATCGTTTCGCTCCACGCTGCTCAGTACAGTCCTCGGTGCGCTGCTGTGCACCGCTCCGCTGCTGACTGCCCAGGCCAAGACCCCGGACGATCAACTGATCGTCGGCATGAGCATGGCCAACCTGTTCTCCATCGACCCGGCCAACGCGCCGGGGCTCGATGCCTCGGGCATCAACGCCAACCTCTACGACACCCTGGTGCTGCGCAAGGACGGCAGCCCCGACGAGCACGTGCCGCAACTGGCCGAGCGTTGGGAGGTCAGCGAAGACGGCCGCCAGCTGACCTTTCACCTGCGCGATGGCGTGCGCTTCCACTCTGGCAACACGCTGACCGCCGAAGACGTCGCCTGGTCGCTGTATCGCGTGATGAAACTCAACTTCGGCCTGGCCACCACCTGGAAAGCCTACGGCTACACGCTGGACAACATTCAGCAGCTGATCCGCGCCGAAGACGACTCCACATTGATCGTCGAGCTGCCGCAGCCAACCGATCCATTGCTGGTTATCGACACCCTGGCCACCTCGCCCAGCGCCGTGGTGCTGGACCGCAAGACCGTGCTCGAGCACGACAAGAACGGTGACCTTGGCGCCGCCTGGCTGGTGACCAACGAAGCCGGCAGCGGCCCGTTCACCCTCAGCACCTGGCGCGCCAACGACACCCTCGTGATGACCGCATTCGCCGATTACTGGGGCGGCGCCACCAAGCTCAAGCGCGTGTTGATCCGTCACATCACCGAGTCGCAGTCGCTACGCCTGATGCTGGAGCGGGGTGATCTGGACATGGGCTATGGCATGGCGGCGTCGGACGTGCAGGCACTGGCGGCCAAAGGCGAGATGCAGATTCAGACCCTGCCGCGCGGCACCATGTATTACGTGGCGATGAGCATGAAGTCGGCGCCGTTCGAGGACATTCGTGTGCGCAAGGCGGTGCGTTCGCTGATCGACTACCAGGGCCTGGACAAGGTGGTGATGCCGTATTACGGCAAGCTCAACCAGCAGCCCATGCAACTGGGGCTGGAGGCGCGCCTGCCAGATCCGGGCTACAAGCTGGACGTCGAAGCTGCCAAGGCGCTGCTAGCCGAGGCCGGTCATCCGCAGGGCTTCAAGACCACCATTCGCACCCTGGCTGAGCCGCCATTCGTGAATATCGCTTCGAGCCTGCAATCGACACTCGCCCAGGCCGGCATCCAGGCGAATATCGTCACCGGCACGGGCAACCAGGTGTACGGCGCCATGCGTGCGCGCAACTTCGAGATCATCGTGGCGCGCGGAGCCGAGCGCTATCCGCACCCGTACTTCAGCCTGCGTACCTTCGTCTACAACCCGGACAACCGTGATGACGCCGGTATCGCCAACTTCCAGGGCTGGCGTGCAGCCTTCCAGGACGACGAACTCAACTCGCTGATCGACAAGCTCGGCGTGGAGCGTGACGAAGCCGCCAAGCTGAGCATGTATCACCGCGCGCAGCAGCGTTACGACGAACTGGTCGGGCCGATCATGATGATTTCGCAGATGACCGATCCGGTGGTCAGCGCCGCCGACGTCAAAGGATTCCAAGGTGCCGACGCCGAGGCGACGCGTTACCTGGGTGTGTACAAGCAGCGTTGAGTGAGTGGGCGCGGCAACGCGCCCTGCACCGACCGAACCGAGTCACGGAGGCATACGATGATTGCCAACATCTCTTCATCTTCATCCATCAAGCGGACGGGCGAGCAAATGCCGGTCTCCGCGTTCCAGGCGTTTTGCCACAGCAGTGTGCGCGTGATGCAACACCTGCTGCGCAACCCGATGACGTTGATGGGTTCCACTGTGGTCATGCTACTGATTCTGGTCGCGGCCTTCGCGCCCTGGATCGCTACCCACGACCCCATCGTGCAGAACCTCAGCAACGCCCTGCAGGCACCGAGTGCGGCGCACTGGTTCGGTACCGACGAGTATGGCCGTGACGTGTTCAGCCGGCTGGTCTACGGCTCGCGCATCACCTTGTACATCATCGGTCTGGTGACCATCATCGTCGGCCCCATCGGTCTCTTGGTGGGCACCATTTCCGGCTATTTCGGCGGTTTCGTCGACGCGCTGTTCATGCGCATCACCGACATCTTCATCTCGTTCCCCAGCCTGGTTCTGGCACTGGCCTTCATCGCTGCGCTCGGCCCTGGCCTGGAGCATGCGGTCATCGCCATCGCGCTGACCTCCTGGCCACCCATTGCGCGCTTGGCACGGGCGGAAACCCTGTCGCTGCGCAACGCCGATTTCGTGGTCGCGGTACAGCTGCAGGGCGCCTCGTCGTCGCGCATCATCTTTCGCCACATCATGCCCATGTGCATGTCGTCGGTGATCATCCGCCTGACCATGAACATGGCCAGCATCATCCTTACCGCCGCCGCGCTGGGCTTCCTCGGTCTGGGTGCCCAGGCACCGCTGCCGGAGTGGGGCGCGATGATTTCCACCGGGCGCCGCTACATGCTTGAGTGCTGGTGGCTGGTAGCCGTTCCGGGGGCGACCATCATGCTGGTCAGCCTGGCATTCAACCTGTTGGGTGACGGTCTGCGCGACGTTCTCGATCCGCGTAGCGAATAAGGAGGCCTCATGTCCGCTATCAAACTCGAAGTAAACGACCTCTGCGTGCGCTTCACCAGCGGCCGCAAGGAAGTCGACGCGGTACGCAACGTGTCCTTCAGCCTCGCCCGTGAAAAGCTGGCGATCGTCGGCGAATCCGGCTCCGGCAAGTCCACCGTGGGGCGCAGTTTGCTGCGCCTGCATCCGGCCAGCGCGCAGATAACCGCGAAGACCATGACGCTCGGCGACGTTGATCTGCTGAACGCCAGCGAAAAGCAGATTCAAGCGATCCGCGGCAAGCGCATCTCGATGATCATGCAGGACCCCAAGTATTCGCTGAACCCGGTGGTGCGCGTCGGCGAGCAGATCGCCGAGGCCTACCTGGCTCACCACCGCGCCAGCCGCAGCGATGCCCGCGAGCGGGTGCTGGACATGCTCGACAAGGTGCATATCCGCGACCCGAAACGGGTCTACGGGCTCTACCCGCACGAGGTGTCGGGCGGCATGGCGCAGCGCATCATGATCGCCATGATGGTGATCACTGATCCGGAAATCATCGTCGCCGACGAGCCCACCTCGGCCCTCGACGTCTCGGTGCGTCGCCAGGTGCTCAGCGTGCTCGACGAACTGGTCGGCCAGCGTGATCTGGGGCTGATCCTGATCAGTCACGACCTCAACATGGTGCGTAGTTTCTGCGACCGGGTGCTGGTGATGTACGCCGGCCGCGTGGTCGAGGCGCTCGACGCCTCCGACCTGGATAACGCCAAGCACCCCTACACGCAAGGCCTGCTGGCTGCTTTGCCGAACATCGACAAACCCCGTCCGCGCCTGCCCAACCTGCAGCGCGATCCCCTCTGGCTGACCCATTGAGTACGCACCCATGGCCATGATCGAAGTGGATTCACTTAATCTCAGTTTCGGCGTCAGTGCGGCGCGCAATCAGGTGCTCTACGACGTCGCCTTGCGCGTCGAAGAGGGCGAATCGTTCGGCCTGGTCGGCGAGTCAGGCTCGGGCAAGACCACCGTGCTGCGCTGCCTGGCCGGTCAGTACCGGCATTGGGAAGGGCACCTGAGCGTTGCGGGCCGGGGCCTGCGGCACAAGCTGGATCTGGCACATTTTCGCCAGGTACAGATGGTCTTCCAGGACCCCTACGGCTCGCTGCACCCACGTCACACCATCGACTCGGCGCTGAGCGAACCGCTCAGTGTGCACGGCATTGGCGATCGCGGGGATCGGGTCACCTCGATCCTCAACAAGGTCGGCCTCAACGACAGCTTCCGCTACCGCTATCCCCACCAGTTGTCTGGTGGCCAGCGTCAGCGCGTAGCCATCGCCCGGGCGCTGATCCTCGAACCGCGCGTGCTGCTGCTCGACGAACCGACCTCGGCGTTGGATGTGTCGGTGCAGGCGGAAATTCTCAACCTGCTTTCCGACCTGCGCGAGCAGGAAGGGCTGACCTACTTGCTGGTGACGCATGATCTCGGGGTCGTCGCCCACCTTTGCGACCGTGTGGCGGTGATGCAGCACGGGCGCATCGTGGAGACCCTCGACACCGGCCTGCTGGCGCAGAACCGTGCCGAGCACGCCTACACCCAACTGCTGGTCGATGCCAGCCGCGACATCGGCGCCGTCGCACCACCCTGATGCCGTAGCGCCCGAGCGTTCAGGTGAAAACCTGACGCTCGCAACCGCGCGTTAGCAGCAGCTCCCTGCCGATCTTCTGAAACGGGCTTCCAGGCTCGTGGCACGGACTCGCCTGCGCGGTGGCAAACCTGAAATTCGAACATGCGGACAAAGCGCTGCAGGGCGGCGCTTTGCCTGAAAACCGGGCAACAACACCTTAATCAATCGAAAACAATAAGAAGGCCATCATGAATAAGAAAACACTCACACTGCGTCTGCTCGCTTGCCTGCTTTCCACTGCCGCTGCTGGCAGTGCATTGGCCGACAGTGCCTCGATCAACTATCGCCACCAGTTTCTCGACGAGGACCGCATGCACTCTGATCGGGTCAAGTTGGCCTATCGCATGGACAACGGCCTGGGCTTCGAGGGTGAACTGAAGTACCGCACTGCCGGTGATCGCAAGGACGTTGCCTTCGATAACACGGTGTCGAGCGGCCACGAGCTGACCACCAGCTATCAGTACAAATACAGTGCGGTGTCGACCTGGCAGCCTGCGATCCAGCTGGACAGTAACGAGAACGGCACAACCTACAAGTTCGGTCTCAAGTACACCCGTAAACTGAGCGATCAGTTCTATGTCGCCGCCCGCTACCGCTTCGATGCCTTGAAGCTGAACCGCGACCGCATCGACGAAGATGTGCCGGATCGTGGCTCCGACAACCGCAACACCCAGCGTTACGAGGGCTGGATCGGCTATACCCCGGCCGGCAAATTGTCCTACGAATACCAGTACATCCACTTCAATACCGACTACATCCGCTACGACAACAAGAAGAGCGATTACGAGCAGAACTTGAATGTTAAGTACAAGCTGGACAAGTCCTGGGCGCCCTTTGTCGAAATTGGTGATATCAAGGTGAGTGCCACCGATGATGACCGCCAGCTGCGTTTCCGAGTTGGGGTGCAATACAACTTCATGTAACCGGCAAAACGCCTAGCTGGAACAACGGACGCCCGAGGGCTTGGCATCGCAAGGTGCGCAGGTCGCCGGCGTCCGTTGTGCTTTGCGTGTTGCGAGACGTGCGCGAAGTTCAGGCGAGAGGAAAGTAGCTGTAGCCGCCACCTGAGGAGCGTTCCCGGCGCGATGCGATGGCGGCCGTGTCGCGACATGGCGTTGCCTGATCTATCCGCTGCGGGTGCGCGGCGCCTAGTGGCTTGAGGCTAATCGTCGTATCTGCAGCCGGCGATTACCTGCACCCATGGCGTATCAGTCGCGACGTTGGGCCTTGAGCAGGCGCTCACGGCTGTTGATCAGGTGGAGTTGCATGGCGGCACGGGCGCAGTCGACATCGCCACGGGCAATGGACTCGTAAATCATTTCGTGCTCGATGCTCAAGTTATCCTTATACGCTTCGCCGCCCTCGTGAGCCTTGTAGGCCGAGTTGAACTTGTTGCGCGGAATCTGCTTGGAGCCCAGGTGCTTCATGATGTCGAGCAGGTGAGGGTTGTCAGCCGCCTTGGCGATCTTGATATGAAACTGAAAGTCCGCACTGATCGGCAAGCCGGCCGGCAGCTGCACAGTGCCCTGCTGCAGGGCATCCAGCGCGACCCGGATCTCCAGTAGCGACTCGGGCGTTCGTCGCAGCGCGGCCAGGCCTACGGCCGCTACTTCCAGGCTCATGCGCAGCTCCAGCAGCTCCAAGACATCCTGCGCCGTGCTGATGGTCGCCGGCCCAAGCTGCAGTTCCGGCGCTGCCGGCATGTCGCACACAAAGGTACCGACTCCCCGCCGCGTTTCAACCAGGCCTGCCACCTGCAGGCGTGACAGCGCGTCACGCACCACCGTACGGCTCACCCCCTCGGCCCGCATGATATCCAGCTCGGCCGGCAGCTTCTCGCCACGCTTGAGCGTACCGTCACGCATATGCTGGGAGATCTTTGCCACCAGGTCTTCAGCCAGACGGCTACGCTGCTTGCGCGGTGGAAGCGTCCAAATCGGGTTGTCCTGCATCATCGATCCGTTGTTGTCTCGTTATCGGCATACGACCGCAATGCTGGCAATTTGGTCGCATCGAATGATAGAGGGAGATAGTAGCAGTAGCGGGGGAGGTGTGGTGGGTACTGTTGCGATTGCAGTAGTGTGTTTTTACAGGCAGTCGAGACGTTTAATCATGAGGCCTGCGAAGCCTGCAGGCATTCTTGCGCGAATTAAAACAACACGATAGCGGAGTAAGGGTGAACAGGCGCTCTGAATAAGCTCACGCGCTGTTCACCCTAACCGTTTATCGCCTCCAGCACTCCGCGGCAGTTCCGGCGGATGAACCTTTCACGCCTTTATCAGTAAGAGTCAAGTCGCCACATTTGTCACCAGCCATCGAATTTGTGGCTGTGGCTTTCAAGGTATAGCTGAAATCACCAACTGCAACTGCAGCTGGAACCGGAGCGGCATTAGTACCTGTTTCAAATGCCAGACTATAGTTTTCCGAGCCACCATCCTTGGGTGCCTTGTTGAAAGGAAGCGTAGCACCAGCGTATTTACCGTTGGCCGTGTAGTAGCGCTCCATGAAGTGGGACAGCTCCATCAGCGCCGCCTGGGCATCAGCCCTTTTACTCTTGCGCACATGTTCCTGATAGGAAGGGTACGCAATGGCGGCGAGGATGCCGATGATCGCCACCACGATCATCATCTCTATCAGGGTGAAGCCTCGTTGTTTTTTCATATCTGTCTCTCAGCGAATTGCGCGGCTTTCCGGATTTATCGTGCCTCTTGCCATGCGTTACGGCCGTAACGCTGCGAGCCAGCAACTTTGATGCACTGTGGCGCTGCACCTGCAGAGCCGGAGTAGCATAACCAGCGGTAAAGAGGCGTGGCGCCCTTGACCACACCGATATCAGGGTCAGATATACCTGATATCGGTATGTTGTCATCATCAACAGTTGTGTCGTCACTACTGTCCAATTTGCCGTCTTTATTGCTGTCAAAATAGGTGTAGTTGAGCCGTGATCCGCTAGACAGACTCAGCGCCATTATCCAACTGGTGCCACCTGACGCGCACGGATCTTTAGACGGAGTCATGGTAGTGAAGGTAACGCGATCCGTACGCAATACGGCTTTGGAAATAACACGCTCCCCTTGTGCGCCGGTGCCGCCGCGGTTGCTTTTCCATGCAAGGTCGAGATACCAGCCTTTTTGGTCGGTCAGCTCGTTGTTCGTAACCGTTCTTCCCTGGAAGCTGTTCGTCCGGACTTCAGACAGAATCTCTTGAGCAAGCAAGTTACTTCTAGTCAAGGTAGTGCCATCGTCAACGATGGCGTAGAAGCTTTGCATAGGAGGCGACGTCGGTATTTCGTTATCGCCTACATTCATGAACGAGCCGGTGCCGAACAGCACCATATGCTGGCCTTTCTCATTGAAAGCCGATGAGAGAGGTGCAGTGATCGGTTGCAGGTTATTGCCTGCATCCTTTGCAACGAAAAAAGGCGCGGTGGGCGCGGCCCAATTACTTGCAGTAGCACCACTCAGGTTCACGCGCCACAAGTTGCCTTTGGTGTCGCCTACGTAGAGACGCTCAGCAACCTGATCGCCGTCCAGATCCACCATAAGCGGTGATCCTAGATCGCCTGTTGTAGGGAGGCTAATGGTCCGCAGCACGCTACCGTTGGCGGCATCGAGAAACCATATCTTGGCAGAGTTTTGTTCGGCGTTCCGATATCCACTAGTTACGACAACCGAGAATTTTCCGTTGGGCAGCGCAACGATTGCCGGTTGGCCTATCGGAGCCCCCATATCGGGATGACTGAATTCCCAAAGAAACTTGCTCGCCGACATATTGGCGGGATCAGTGATATCCAAAACGAAAACACTTTTTCCACCCGCTCCTGTGGTACCGGCAACGATAGTTTTCCACCCGCTACCGAGCCACGCGTCCGATACGCGAGGCGTGCCATCGACGTAGTATCGGTGCGAGTAGCTAGGATCAGTCAGGTTGATAAGGTTGGCAAAAATACCATTGGGTACAAAAGCGAAGAGCTCCTGCCCACCATTGCCATTTTCCGCCATGCTCGCATTGAATCCATGCAACATGCCATCGTTAGCGCCCACTACCACCATTGGCGTACGGCTGGCGGTGGTGCTCCGGAATTGGGCATATGCTCCGCGCGCGGCAGACCAGCCGCTACCGGTCAGTCGTGTATAACCGTAATCCTGATTGGCAACGAACTGGGGATCAGAGTTGATGATGTCGCCCAGTCTTCCGGAGCGCTGACGGAAAGGTTGGCTAATATTGGTGTTAGTCCTTTCCAGGCTACGATCTCCCCGAAGGTAGTTCAGCCTGTTTTGCGCGATGGTTGTGTTGTTGGCGGCTTTCTCGTTTGCCGTCCAGAGCAAGTCTTTCAGGTTCGAGCCTATACCGCTGCTCCACGTGAACGCTGTGGCGCTGTTGCTTATGGATCCATTGGTTGTGGGGTTAGCTGCGGCCAATGGAGTTGGCGTGAAAATCTTGCGTGTGCTGACCGTCATCGCGTCGAGTTTGGTAGCGGCACTCCACGTTGCCGCTTCATCGATAGTGCCGTTGGTATTGACCTTCTTCGCTAGCAAATCCCCGCTCCAATATTTGCTGTCTAGCGAGGATTGAAACACCGCCGTGTCTGTTGCCAAGCGTGTCGAGTTGGTCGCCAGTGCCGTTGTCGTGCTGTTCACTTCCTGAGCAATCTTGGCAAAGGCAATTTTTAGGCTTTCCACCATGCGGGTAGCATCGCTGGCAACGAAGAAGTTATCCGGGCGAGGGTAATTGGTGCCCAGCATATCGGGCGTGGTACGCCACCAAGCCTCGGGGAGAGCTTGAGTGCGAGCGTAGGGGTCAGCGTCAAAATCGTTGGGAACCTTGAAACCGCCGTATTTGGCAGCAAGCCAATACTGGTTTCTGTTTTTACCCTCAAGTGCCTGATTTTCTCGAACATCAACCCAGAATGTGGAGATAGTCTGCTTGCCAGCAATATTGGGACGCATATCCTGCGTGTTTGCCAAGTACGCGAGACCCGCTATATAGGCGGAGTTGCTACGGCCAGTAAAATTTTCGGCAGCAGCGCTTGTGCCGATTCCCTCTAGGTTAAATATAGTTTGTGTGGCGCGCACTGCGTTGATGTCAGTGTCAGCAATAACTTCTGCAGGCTTGCTGGGTTCGTTACTGCTGTTTGTGTTGCCTGGTAGATTTTTATCATTCCAGGTGTTCACGTCACCAATTCCAAGAATAACGTTTTTCTGACATGCGTATTGTATTGGGTCTTGCCAGTCGGTGATGACAGGGAAGTTATCAGCCCACTGTGTGCGTGCACTGACGCTACCATTGTTGTTGCTTGTGTACGCTGCAACATTTCCCAGGTTTCTGAAATAACGCATTGCTGCGTAATACAGTTCACTGGCAGGGTCGTTGCTTTTGTACATGTTGTTGTTAAGTTGTCCAAATTTGTTAATGTAATTTATTACGCCGCTGTCCGTAATATTAATGCCCATGGCGCTAGTAATGTTGTCCGGGTTCGAAAATTGTACGCCGGTCTGTGGGTCCCACTCTCGGTTACCATTCGTTTGCTCTCCGACGTTTGGAGTGATTTTTCTATCACCTACAAATTTCTGATTGGCTCGCAATGCTCCACCATCTCGAGTGGCGGATGAGTCGTTTAAATAGCCGAAAGCACTATAGCGTAGTGTGTTCGAGTATTGTTGAATCAAGCCCTCGGGCTTGTGATTTCCGTTGGGGTATTGCTTGCAGTTACTTTCTAGCATCTCGGGAACACATACCCGGACACGCATATTTACTCGGTAAACGGTTTTTAATTGATTGAATAGCACGTTTAGAAGGACGGGTTGTTGATATTCTCTTCTGAGTTTGCCGTTGTTCCATTGGCGGGTATTGTTTGGGTCGTAGTCTACTTGCTCGGCAACCTGGTTGGCGGCGGTGCCCAGTTTGTCGGCCCAGTTCGAAATATTAATGTAGGTTCCCAGCCCCTGTTGATAGACGTAAAAATTATCCCAGTCGGTGCCTGCAGGAGTAGCGCCTGGGATCTCTGCTTTGGGTATCATTCCTTGTCCGCTGCTAAGACGGTTTCCTGCGTCGTATCCAGGGTTTCTGGCTTTGCTTAGAACAGTAAGATTCTTTTCGTCACGAACCCGATAGCCCCCCGTGAGGGCGCTACGGAATGGGTCAATAGTTGGAGTTGCAGCCCAGTTCAGGAAGTTGCCACTCCATTGCATAGAGCCGCCACATATTCTCGTCGTGTTGATGCTTTGGGGCTCAAACCATTCTCCCGCTTTGTCGTAGGTGTAGCATTTGAACGAGTCAAAATAACCCACGTATGTAGTTGCCGAACTATAGTTTCCCAAATTGGCCACGCTGACCAGCGTGGGCCACTCAACTGAAGGAACTAGTGCAAGGTTGCCCGGCACACCGCCGCCTCCAAGCAATAAAGGTACTTGCGACACTTCTGCTGAATAAGCAGGCGTCGAGACGACCATCCCGCATGTGAAAAAGAAGGCAGCAGCTGTTTTGGCTGCTTTTAGAGTGATCGCAAGGCGATTCATCGCAGGCGCTCCACGTAAAGTTCGGAAGAAAGGAGAGCGATTCATTGCTCTACCAGAAAGACAGAAGACAGCTCGCTGGTGGAACTCGGTGTATTAGCTGCGTCTTGAGCTAAGCCATAACCCGTTGCCTGGATGCGCACGATGGATCCTTCATCGTCGGTTGGAACACCTACTTCGCCGCCCATCTTCAGTGTTGCGAGATATCGCAGTGTATAGGTAGGATCTTTGGCGGTACCTGGGAATGAGCCATAAGCAACCACCTCCTCGTTGCCTGCCGTGACCTGAGACAAGGTACCTAATGTGTTGGCCTCAAATAAGGCAGCAACCTTGGTTTCGCCTTTACGCAGTGCGGCCTCGGCAGCTTGTAGCGCCAGTTCCTGATCACGTAGGTTGCCTGCCATACGCTCCTGCATCGAGGTGCCGCGTATGCTGGCTAAGCCGATAACGGTCACTAGTAGCAGCATGATCAGCGCAACGATCAGGATCGCGCCCTGTTGGGATTTTCTGTTCATCAAGTTGGTTCTCATGTTCACGGCAACTGATTACGTACGCTGACAGTCGAGGTAAATACTTGCGCGAGTCGCCGATTTGGAATCTCGATGATATTCACAGCATCACAAGCACTATCGCCTTTCTTGCAGATAAGCCCTTTTTCGCGGTCGTATATCTGGTCTTCCGAAGCCACGTTTACCTCATTACCCAAGGCCAATAGGCGAACCTTCACGGCTACGACGTCGTTCCAGTTGGTGACTGCATTGGCTTTGATAAAAGCTGTATCGCTCACAGCGCGATTTTCACCGGTACCACTGCCAATACCGTACTCAAATTGAAGGTCGCGGATGCCTTCCACCAGTTCTAAGTTCTGTAGGGGTGTTGTAGAACCGTTTCGCCAGCTCGCCCTCCAAAGCGACGGAGAACCATTGGTGCCGTTTTTAATATAATACTGGTTGCTTTGAAAAAGCAGTATTTTAGTAATTTCAGGGGTGTAGGAGCGACTGAAACTATCTGAGCCAGCTTTAGCAATGTTAGGAGAAGGAGGAGAAGAAGGAGGAAGGGGATCGTTACTCTTGAAAATATCGCAGCCCAAGGCACTGCTTATAACTACGTTGGTTCCTAATGCCTCGCTGTTTGGGCTGGTCATGGTAATACTGCTCGAGGCAGGGGTCACGTCGGCGTTGAGGGTGCCAGCACTGGTTGCAGCATGTTTGATTATGATGCTATCGGTATGTTGTGTTTTAACCGTACTAAGACCGGTCGGCCATGTAGGCAGGTCATTTTCTGCATCCCAGCCGCTCATCCCAATGTTGAGGTTAAACCGATCATCGGTAGCATTGGCGATGAGAGGGTTGACGTCTGAGAAGCACTCCCCTTTATACCCCGCATTACGCAAGTCGTAAGTTATGAAGTCCATTGCGAAGCGGCCGCTTTCCTGCACGTGTGTCAAGGCACTGTTGGCGGTATAAGTTTGTTTGCTGGATAAAAATATCTGCAGAACGCCCAGCATCAGCAGCAGACTCAGTGCCATGGCGATCATCAATTCGATGAGCGAAAGGCCTGCCTGAAAACGAACAGGTCTCATAGTCATATCTCAGTTCGGTAAACGAAGTTGGCGGTGCCGTCGGCAGTGATGGATGATCCATCAGCCTTCTTGATGCTGCCTCGGCTGTCATCCCAGTTGATGGTGATGGTTACCAGAGCCGTAGCGTTGTCTCGTTCTATGCGTGCTTTTCCGGCTGGAAGCTTCGCGACCTGCGAGAGCCACTCGTTCAGATCTTTATCTGTACGCGATGTTGTCGCTGCGTGTGTATTAGAAAGAGCGCTCAGGTTGTAGCCGCCGGCCTGAGCCGCTTTGCGGTTGGCGCGCATACGGTCGGTGATGTCAGCTGCGAGAATGGTCGCTTGGGAGCGATAGAAGGCACCGTAGTTACTCTGGATACTAGTTGCCTGCAGGCCCGCCAAGCCAAGCAGGCCGACCGAGAGGATAACCATGGCTACCAGCACTTCAATCAGCGTGGCGCCTTTTTGTGAGTTGTTACCTGAATTCTTCATGAGCAATCGACCTTAGTTAGTGTGGTCGAACCAATCGTCGATACAGTTAGCGTTCGTTTTTGCAGGCCACTGCAGCCTGACGCATTTACTGCAAAGTTTGCCGTTGCCACGACTGCGCCGTTAGATTTGAAGGTCAGCCCGGTATTCGGCCCAGTCACTACAAGGCTTCCAGCGCTGTCCCAGACCTTTATCACCGTGGTGCCCGCGAGAATCAGCCAACCATTTGCCCAGTCAGTTCCGTTTTGGCATGCATCGCCGGCTGCATTCCGCCGACAAAGAACGACGTTGCCTCGCCGCTTCACTGCTTCGGAGCGCGCAAGCTGAATCGCTCCCTGCAGCTCACTTGTCAGTGCCAGGGAGCGGTTTTCTCTAAGCATGCCGCTGAAGGAGGGCACTGCGATGCTGATAACAATGGCCAGCACGGCAATCGTTACCATCAATTCAATAAGGGTGAAGCCTCGGGTAAAGCGCATGGCATGTCTCGCTGGTATTGGCCAGCGAATACTCGCAATTTACCGTTTGGCTAGACAGGGAAGAGGGATGTTCGGTTGCTTCCTGCCTCCGAGCGGTCGATCACTCACATCTGCTGTTGTCGGAGGGCGTATCAAGCCGTGCTCGGCCCGCGACATTTACGACGATGCTGCCTACTGCGGTGCTTTTTCGACATAGCGTAAACGTCCCGTTTAGGCTGTGCGTCATCCCGTTGGATTTAAAACTGATGTGGTTCCGACGGCGAAAATTGGACCAGTGCCAGCTATAGCTGGGCGCAATTTGCAGGGTGCGGAGAATGTTGGCGCCTTCGTCTATTTGGCCGCTTTCGTTACCGTCGAGAAATACCACCAGCTGGTTTTTCCAGCGTCTCGTGCCGCACTCTTCCATGCCGTCACACAGGCTTATCGTGGTGCGCCGCGCCACCGCCTCGCCACGGGAATAATGCAACGCGGCGAGCATCTCGTGTACGTGGGTAATTTTTTGCGTACGGTCGATGTGGTAGCTGAAGCTGGGCACCGCGATCATCATCAGAACGGCCAATACCGTGAGGGTGACAAGCAGTTCCACTAGCCCGAGGGCTTTCTGTTGATCTCTATTCATGATGCAAATCCCTATGCGCGTATGATTGTTGGCCTTCCTGGCCTGCCTTTTCTGTTTAGACTCTGAGGTGTCGCTGTCAAGGTTTGCCATTCATGCGATGGGGTGAGTTGTGCGTGCGGATGTGATCGTTATCGGCGGTGGGGTCATGGGTTTGTTGTCGGCGTATTTGCTGGCAAATGCCGGTAAGCGAGTGACGCTGCTGGATCGCAGCGCCGCGGGCAGCGAGGCATCCTGGGCAGGTGGTGGGATTGTTTCGCCGTTGTATCCGTGGCGCTACAGCCAGGCGGTCACGGCGCTGGCGCACTGGTCTCAGGACTATTACCCCGGACTTGGCCAACAATTGCTGGCGCTGACCGGGGTGGATCCAGAGGTGCATGTCACTGGGCTGTATTGGCTGGATCTGGACGATCAGGCCGACGCGTTGGCGTGGGCGCAGCGTGAAGGGCGCCCGCTGCATGAGGTGCCCGTGGAATCGGCTTATGCCGCCGTGCCTTCGCTAGGCGCTGGCTTTCTGCGGGCGATCTATATGTCGGGTGTTGCCAATGTGCGCAACCCGCGGCTGGTCAAGGCGCTGCGAGCGGCGCTGCAGGGTATGCCACTGGTCACGCTGCGCGAGCACACCTCGGTCGCAGGGTTCGTGCAAGACGGGGCGCGAATCTGTGGTGTGCGCACCGGTGATGGCGAGCTGTTGGCTGATCACGTGGTGGTGACGGCCGGCGCCTGGAGTGGCGAGCTGCTGCAAAGTTTAAGGTTGTCCCTACCGGTGGCGCCGGTGAAAGGGCAGATGATTCTCTTCAAGTGCGCCGAAGACTTTTTGCCAAGCATGGTGCTGGCCGGCGGGCGCTATGCGATTCCTCGTCGGGACGGCCATATTCTGGTGGGCAGCACCCTGGAGCATGCGGGGTTCGACAAGACGCCTACCGAAGACGCTCTGGCCAGCCTGCGTGCCTCGGCCGAAACGTTATTGCCGGGGTTGAAGAGTGCCGAGGTGGTAGGGCATTGGGCGGGATTGCGGCCGGGGTCACCAGAGGGCATTCCGTTCATTGGCGAGGTGCACGGTCATGACGGGCTCTGGCTGAATTGTGGGCATTACCGCAACGGGCTGGTGCTGGCACCAGCGTCCTGTCAGTTGTTGGCGGACCTGATGCTGGGTCGCGAGCCAATCATCGATCCTGCGCCTTATGCGCCATTGGGACGGTTGGGGTAGCGGGGCGCCAGTAAGCGCTGCGCTTGGCCCCGGATAGATAAAACTTCCCTGGGTATCGCTTCGCTCAACCACAGGCTACGTTTGGTCCTTAGTCGATTCCCAACTTCTTCAGTCGATAGCGCATCGAGCGGAAGCTCAGGCCCAGGCGCTGCGCCGCGGCGGTGCGGTTCCAGCGGGTTTCTTCGAGGGCCTGCATGATCAGTTTGCGCTCGACGTCTTCGAGGTAGTCCTCGATGTTGTCGATCTGCGCCAGGCTGGCATCGCCATTTTCGCCAGCGGGCGCGGCATCGGCCAAGCGCAGATCGTGAGCGCAAATAACATCCCCCTCGCACAGGGTGTAGGCGCGCTCCAGCATATTCTCCAATTCACGCACGTTGCCGGGAAAACGGTAGCTCTTGAGCTTATCCATGGCCGGGCCGTCGAGCTTGACCGGCGGCAGGCCGATGCCTTCGTTGAGGCGCTTGAGCATCACGTCGGCGAGTAGCGGGATATCCTCGCGGCGTTCGCGCAGCGGTGGCACGCGCAGTTCGATGACGTTGAGGCGGTAATACAGATCCTGACGGAAGCGCCCGGCGGCTACCTCGGCGGCGAGATCCTTGTGGGTGGCGCAGAGAATGCGCGTATCGACTACCACTTCCTGTTGGCCCCCGACGGTGCGGATGGCTTTTTCCTGAATCGCGCGTAGCAGTTTGACCTGCATGGTCAGCGGCAGGTCGGCCACTTCGTCGAGGAACAGGCTGCCGCCGTTGGCTGCCTGGAACAAGCCCTGCTTGTCTTCGATGGCACCAGTGAAGCTGCCTTTCTTGTGGCCGAAGAACTCGCTTTCCATCAGTTCCGATGGAATGGCGCCGCAGTTGACCGGCACGAAGGCGCGCTCGCGGCGCGGACCCTGCTCGTGGATCAGCCGGGCGACCAGCTCCTTGCCGCTGCCGGATTCGCCGCTGATATAGACCGGCGCCTGACTGCGCGCCAACTTCTGAATCTGCCCACGCAGGGCGCGCATCGGTGGTGACTCACCCAGCAGGCGACTGGCGCCTGGCGAGCTTTCCTCGTCGCTCACGCCCAGGCGCAGAGCGGTAGCCACCAGCTCGCGCAGGCGGCCGAGATCGACTGGTTTGGTGAGAAAGTCGAAGGCGCCGGCCTTGAGCGCGTTGATCGCCGTGTCAACGCTGCCGAAAGCGGTGATCATTGCTACCGGCGTCTGCGGGTAGCGCTGCTGGATATGCTGCACGATCTCCAGGCCGGTGCCGTCCGGCAGGCGCATGTCGGTAAGGCACAGGTCGAACGGCTCCTTGGCCAGCCATTCGCGTGCTTCCTTGACGTTGCGCGCGCTGCGTGTGTCGAGCTTCATGCGCCCGAGGGTGATCTCCAGCAGTTCGCGGATATCGGGTTCGTCGTCGACGATCAGGGCTCTCTGGCGATTCATCGGTTCAGCTCATTTTTCGCGGATGCGCGAAGGTGATACGGAAGCAGGCACCGCCGCCTTCGCGTGGTAGGTAGTGAAGATGAGCCTGATTGCTTTCGCAAAGCTCGCGGGAAATATACAGGCCCAGGCCGGTGCCTTTGTTTTCCGTGGTGTAGAAAGGCTCGAAGATGTGATGCAGTTGGTCTGCCGGCACGCCCGGGCCGTCATCGAGCACCTCGAGTACCGGCAGATCGCTGCGCGGATCACGGAACAGTTTCAGCCACACCTGGCCCTGAGGGTTGAGTTGGGCGCTGTAACGCAGGCCGTTCTGTACCAAGTTGGTGATTACCTGGGTCAGCTGGTTGGGGTCCATGCGGGTTTGGATGCTGCTGCCTTCGATAGCCAGGTGGAGCATTCGCGAGGCCGGCGCAGTGGTGCGAAATTCTGCCGCGAAGCGATGCAGCCAGTATTTGAGATCGAGCAATTGCGGCTCCGCCTGGCGACGGCGTGACAGCTGCAGGACGTTCTCGATGATCAGGTTCATGCGCCTGGATTGATCCTGGATGATCTGAGTCAGACGCAGGTCCGGCCCCTGCAGGTCTTCGGACTCCTGCAGCAACTGGGCAGCATGACTGATGGCGCCCAGCGGGTTGCGAATCTCATGGGCTATGCCTGCAGTCAGGCGGCCGAGGGCGACCAGCTTGAGTTGCTGGGCTTGCTGGGCGATCTGCGAAATGTCGTCGAGCAGGATCAGCGTGTGGCGCTGGCCGCCTCGCTGCAAGGCGATAAAGCTGGGTTGCAGGGTCGGGCCATCTACCCGCGCCTGGAGGCTCGCCGGGCGCAGGCTGGAGTTTTCCTGCCAGTGCTGCAGCCGCTCTACCAGTTCGGTGCAATGCGGGTCGAGAATTTTGCCGGCCAGGTGTTCGCGGCCAAGCAGGCTTAGGGCCGCCTGGTTGGCGAGCAGCACGCGATGCTGTTCGTCGACGACTAGGATACCGGTGCGCATGCGCTGCAGAATCAGGTTGTTCAGCGCTTCAAGGTCGGCTACGTCGGCAGCGCGCTGTTCGGCGAGAATTTCACTGGCTTGCAGGCGCCGTGTTACGCCCTGTACAAACAGCGCGGCGGCGAAGCACAGCGCACCCAGAGCGCCGGCTTGAACATACTGGCTGCTGGCTTGAGGATTGTTGAGGCTGAGGTAGAAGGTCAGATAGATCAGGCCAATGGCCGCACTGGCGGCGATCAGTACGCCGATGCGACCGCGCAGCAGGATGTTGGCAATCGCCACCGCTACGATCAGCAGGTTACCGATACCGCTAGGAGTGCCGCCGCCCGCGTAGAACAAAGCCGAGAGAAGAATCACATCGACCAGCGCCACGCCGAACACCTGTATCAGGCTGCGTGGGTTGTGGATGATCAGGGCGATGAAAATATTGAGGATCAGGTACAGCCAGCTGGCGCCTCGAAACAACGGCGCGTGGGCCAGCTGTAGCAGTTCCGCATCCAGTTCTGCCGAGATCAGCAGGACCAGCAGAACGCCGATAAGCAATCTGTAGAAATGGTACAGCCGGAAAACGCGCCGCCCTTGCAGGCCGCTTAACGCGAGCGCTTCAGTCGGCACCGGGCTTACGGCCTTGTTCGAGGTGGGCCTGGCTGCAGTACCAGCTCCCGGCCAGCTGCAGGGCGTGCTGTTGCGGCGTGTGTACGCCGCAGTGAGCGCAGCGCACCATGGGCGTCGAGGCCTGCGCGGGCGGTGGTGCCGCGCGCTTGCGAGCTACACCGAAGAAGCGGCGCCAGACCCAGATGGCGGCAAAGATGATGGCAATCCAGAACAGCAGGCGGAACAGGCCCATGACGCTCTCTTCATGTGAGTGATGTGGCAGTTTAGCTAAGGAAGGGGTGGGCGGACAGTTGCCTGGTCAGCGTTTTTGCAGGCCTGAAACGCACGATGCCAGTCGGGTGACTGGCATCGTAGGTGACCGGTACGGTCTGACTGAAGTGGGAGTTGTTCCCGAATCAGTCGAACAGGCCGAACGTCATGTAGCTGAACCAGGAGCGCTTGCTGCCTTGCGGCTCTTCGCTTGGCTCGGTCTTCAGTTCTCGGGGCAGCTGGTCAGCGGCTTCTTCGTACTGGCGAATCACGTCCTGGCTTGCCTGGGTCTGGCTCGGCGGTGGCGGTACATCGCTTTCGATCAGGCCCAGGGTGGCTTTGGCCAGCCACGAACGGTTGTCGGCAGCTTCTTCGCGGGGCTCGAACTCACCGTTGGCGAGGCTCGGGTGATCCGGGTAGTTGAGCTTCAGGGTTTCCAGGCTAGTAGCTGCCAGGTCGTCCAGGGTCAGACGCTGGTAGGCCTCGACCATCACAGCCAGGCCATCACCGACAGACGGCGTTTCCTGGAAGTTTTCTACCACGTAGCGACCGCGGTTGGCCGCAGCCACGTAAGCATCACGGCTCAGGTAATAGTGGGCGACGTGAATCTCGTAGGCGGCCAGCAGGTTGCGCAGGTAGATCATGCGCTGCTTGGCATCCGGAGCGTAGCGGCTGTTCGGGTAGCGGCTGGTGAGCTGAGCGAACTCGTTGTAAGAGTCGCGTGCGGCGCCCGGGTCACGCTTGGTCATATCCAGCGGCAGGAAGCGCGCGACGATACCGCGATCTTGATCGAACGACGCCAGACCCTTCAGGTAGTAGGCGTAATCGACGTTCGGGTGCTGCGGGTGCAGGCGGATGAAACGCTCGGCGGCGGCGCGTGCAGCTTCCGGCTCGGCGTTCTTGTAGTTGGCGTAGATCAGCTCGAGCTGCGATTGCTCGGCATAGCGACCGAACGGGTAGCGGGACTCCAGGGCCTTGAGCTTGGTCACGGCGCTGGTGTAGCTGCCGTTGTCCAGATCTTCCTGAGCCTGCTGATAGAGTTCCGTCTCGCTGAGATTCTCATCCAGGACTTCCTTGGATGAGCAGGCGGCGGTAAGTACGAGGATGGCGATCAGCAGCAGGTGTTTCACTTGCATGGCGGCTTGCGTCCCTGGGACGGCGGCTGTCTTGGGCAGGGCCGTCCTGTTATGATGAGCGCCCCCGGTACCCCTGGGGCAAAGACGCCGTATTTAACCACAAGCGTGTAGCTGAAACCAAAGGCTATGCCCCCGCCGTTGCAGAGCATGTCATCTATTAATAAGCAGGCCATTCAGTTAACCGCCGAGGTGCCCTACGATTTGGGCGGTCAACGCCTCGATCAAGTCGCCGCCCAGCTGTTCGGCGAGCACTCGCGTTCGCGCCTATCCGGCTGGATCAAAGAGGGCAATCTGACCGTCGATGGTCAGGTGCTGCGCCCCCGTGACATCGTTCACGGCGGTGCGGTGCTGGCCCTCTCCGCCGAGCAGGAAGCCCAGGGCGAATGGATCGCCCAGGATATCGAGCTCAATATCGTCTACGAGGACGAGCAGATTCTGGTGATCGACAAACCAGCCGGTCTGGTCGTTCATCCGGCTGCCGGGCACGCTGACGGCACCCTGCTCAATGCATTGCTGCATCACGTGCCGGACATCATCAATGTGCCGCGCGCCGGCATCGTGCATCGCCTGGACAAGGACACTACCGGTTTGATGGTGGTGGCCAAGACCATCGAAGCGCAGACCCGCCTGGTCGATCAACTGCAGAAGCGCACGGTCAGCCGTATCTACGAATGCATCGTGATCGGGGTGATTACCTCCGGTGGCAAGATCAGCGCGCCTATCGGCCGCAGTTCCTCGCAGCGCCAGCGCATGGCGGTGACCGATGGCGGCAAGCCCGCGGTCAGCCATTACCGCGTGCTCGAGCGCTTCCGCTCGCACACCCATTCGCGGGTCAAGTTGGAAACCGGGCGCACCCACCAGATCCGCGTGCACATGAGCCACATCGGCTATCCGCTGGTCGGTGATCCGGTGTACGCCGGGCGCTTCCGCATTCCGCCGGCTGCCAGCCAGACCATGGTGCAAAGCCTCAAGGAGTTTCCGCGCCAGGCGCTGCACGCGCGGTTCCTCGAGCTGGACCACCCGATTACCGGTGAGCGGATGAAGTGGCAGTCGCCGTTGCCTGACGATTTCGTCTGGCTGCTGACATTGCTGCGTCAGGACCGCGAGGCGTTTATCGGATGAGTGGCCAGGCCCATGACTGGTTGACGCCCCACTGGCCGGCACCCGCCTGGGTGCGTGCCTGCGTGACCACGCGTGCCGGTGGCGTGAGCTCGGCGCCGTACGACAGCTTCAACCTCGCTGCGCATGTCGAGGACGACCCGGTTGCCGTCGCCAAGAATCGTCAACGGCTGCTGAGCCAACTCGGTTGCCGCCCTGCCTGGTTGCAGCAAGTGCATGGCATTGACGTGGCGCAGGCTGACCCGGAAGGGGTCGAACAGGCTGACGCCAGCTGGACGGCGACACCCGGTGTTGCCTGTGCGGTGATGACTGCCGATTGCCTGCCTGTACTGTTCTGCGACAGTGCCGGCACCCGGGTTGCGGCGGCGCACGCCGGCTGGCGTGGCTTGGCAGGCGGCGTGCTGGAGGCCACCCTGGATGCACTGGCCATCGAGCCTGAAGACACTCTGGTCTGGCTCGGCCCGGCTATCGGCCCGCAGGCCTTCGAAGTCGGTCCCGAAGTACGTGAGGCATTCGTCAGTCTGCACGCGCAGGCGGCAGGCGCCTTTATGCCGAGCCAGAATGCCGGACGATTCATGGCCGACATCTATCAGCTGGCGCGCATCAGGCTGGCAGCCCGCGGTGTCAACGCCGTGTATGGCGGTGGCTTCTGCACCGTCAACGACGAGCGTTTCTACTCCTACCGCCGCGCCGCCCAGACCGGCCGTTTCGCCTCGCTGATCTGGCTGGCGGACCGCTGACCGAACTCCCCGCTTGGCCGCTGCTCCGCAGCGAATAGCGTGAGCGACGCTCAATCAGCGAAAAGGCCTCAATCGCTTCGCGCCGAGGGCGACGCTCCTGCGAAGGGTCGTTCTGGCGGCTTGTCTCGTAGCCTGGCGTTGAGCGCAGCGATACCCAGGACATTCTGCTCGACCAATCGGCTCTCCACTGACGCCTATCAAGTCTCCCTCGCTTGAAACCGACACAATCGGCCTCATCTATGCTTCATCTCGGCAGGTTTTAAGTTAGGCGCATGCACCGCGCCGGCCTGCCCTATAGAGGAAGGATGACGCCATGCGAATCGACCGTTTAACCAGCAAGTTGCAACTTGCCCTTTCCGACGCCCAGTCTCTGGCCGTTGGCCACGACCATTCCGCCATCGAGCCGCTGCACCTGATGCAGGCGCTGCTCGACCAGCAGGGCGGCTCCATTCGTCCGCTGCTGATGCAGGTCGGCTTCGATGTGAACAGCCTGCGTCAGGAGTTGAGCAAAGAGCTCGACCACCTGGCCAAGATCCAGAACCCCACCGGCGATGTGAGCCTGTCTCAGGACCTGGCACGCCTGCTCAACCAGGCCGATCGCTTGTCCCAGCAGAAGGGTGATCAGTTCATCTCCAGTGAGTTGGTGCTGCTCGCCGCTATGGACGAGAACACCAAGCTCGGCAAGCTGCTGCTCGGCCAGGGCGTCAGTCGCAAGGCGCTGGAAAACGCAGTGAACAACCTACGTGGCGGCGACGCGGTGAATGACCCGAATATCGAAGAATCGCGCCAGGCGCTGGATAAATATACCGTCGACCTGACCAAGCGCGCCGAAGAGGGCAAGCTCGATCCGGTGATCGGTCGTGACGATGAAATCCGCCGCACCATCCAGGTACTGCAGCGCCGCACCAAGAACAATCCGGTATTGATCGGTGAACCCGGTGTGGGCAAGACCGCTATCGCCGAGGGCCTGGCCCAGCGCATCGTCAACGGCGAAGTGCCCGACGGCCTCAAGGACAAGCGCTTGCTGTCCCTCGACATGGGCTCGCTGATTGCAGGTGCCAAGTTCCGCGGCGAGTTCGAAGAGCGGCTCAAGGCCGTGCTCAACGAACTGTCCAAGCAGGAAGGCCGCGTCATTCTGTTCATCGACGAGCTGCACACTATGGTCGGCGCAGGCAAGGCCGAGGGCGCGATGGACGCCGGCAACATGCTCAAGCCGTCACTAGCACGTGGCGAGCTGCACTGCGTGGGCGCGACCACCCTGAACGAATACCGCCAGTACATCGAGAAGGATGCGGCGTTGGAACGTCGCTTCCAGAAAGTCCTGGTCGACGAGCCGAGCGAAGAAGACACCATCGCCATCCTGCGCGGCCTCAAGGAACGCTACGAGGTACACCACAAGGTGGCGATCACCGACGGCGCGATCATCGCCGCGGCCAAGCTAAGCCACCGCTACATCACCGACCGCCAGCTGCCGGACAAGGCCATTGATCTGATCGACGAAGCGGCCAGTCGCATCCGCATGGAAATCGACTCCAAGCCGGAGGTGCTCGACCGGCTGGACCGCCGCCTGATCCAGCTCAAGGTGGAAGCCCAGGCCCTTAAGAAGGAGGAGGACGAGGCGGCCAAGAAACGCTTTGCCAAACTGCAGGACGACATCGCCAAACTGGAGAAGGAATATTCCGACCTCGATGAAATCTGGAAGTCGGAAAAAGCCGAGGTGCAGGGTTCGGCGCAGATCCAGCAGAAGATCGAACAGTCGCGCACCGAGCTGGAAGCCGCACGCCGCAAGGGCGACCTGAATCGCATGGCCGAGCTGCAGTACGGGATCATTCCGGACCTGGAACGCAGCCTGCAGATGGTCGACCAGCACGGCAAGACCGAAAACCAGTTGCTGCGCAGCAAGGTGACCGAGGAAGAAATTGCCGAAGTCGTGTCCAAGTGGACCGGTATCCCGGTGTCGAAGATGCTCGAGGGCGAGCGCGACAAATTGCTGAAAATGGAAGGGTTGCTGCACCAGCGCGTGATTGGCCAGGACGAGGCGGTGGTCGCCGTGTCCAACGCCGTGCGCCGCTCGCGTGCCGGCCTTGCCGACCCGAACCGGCCGAGTGGCTCGTTCCTGTTCCTCGGCCCGACCGGTGTCGGCAAGACCGAGTTGTGCAAGGCGCTGGCCGAGTTCCTGTTCGATACCGAGGATGCGCTGGTGCGCATCGATATGTCCGAGTTCATGGAGAAACACTCCGTGGCGCGTCTGATCGGCGCGCCGCCGGGCTATGTCGGCTACGAGGAGGGCGGTTACCTGACTGAGGCAGTGCGCCGTAAGCCGTATTCGGTGGTGCTGATGGACGAGGTCGAGAAGGCTCACCCGGACGTCTTCAACGTGCTGTTGCAGGTGCTCGAAGACGGTCGCCTGACCGATAGCCATGGTCGCACCGTGGATTTCAAGAACACCGTGATCGTGATGACCTCGAACCTCGGGTCGGCGCAGATCCAGGAGTTGGTGGGCGACCGTGAAGCCCAGCGCGCGGCGGTGATGGACGCGGTGGGCAACCACTTCCGTCCGGAATTCGTCAACCGTATCGACGAGGTGGTGGTGTTCGAGCCGCTGGCCCGTGAGCAGATCGCCGGCATTGCCCGCATTCAGCTGTCACGTCTGCTGCAGCGCTTGGCCGAACGCGAGCTGAGCCTGGAACTGTCCGACGAGGCGATGGACAAGCTGATCGCCGTAGGCTACGACCCGGTATACGGTGCGCGGCCATTGAAACGGGCGATCCAGCGCTGGATCGAGAACCCGCTGGCGCAGATGATTCTGGCCGGCAAGTTCAATCCAGGTAGCACCGTGGTGGGCAAGGTCGAAGGCGAGGAAATCGTCTTCAGCTGATGCCTGGCGGGCAACAAAACAAACGGCCGGTGTGAGCGATCACACCGGCCGTTTGTTTATTACGATCCGTAGCCCGTGGTTAAGCGAAGCGATACCCGGGAACATCTTTGCCGGCCAAACGGTAAGCGCTGCTGCCGTCGATCCCTGGGTATCGCTGCGCTCAACGCCAGGCTACCGGATGTTTTGCTGGCATCGCCTGCGCTCAGGGTTTGTCGGTATCCGGCGCGTTGCGCTGGCCCTCGTCGACCACCCAATCCATCAATTGCCGCGATAGCTGATCATTGGCCTCGCCGAAGGCTTTCACCACGGACTCCACGGCGGGATCACCGGCGATCTGGCGAACCTCGAAGCGGCGGCTGGCCAGAATGCGCTGGTTGCCAGCCTGCACCAGGCGGGCATCGAGGAGGATATGCACTTCCGGCCGGCCGTTGCGGTATTCGCTCTGGAAGGCGCGCAGGTCACTGCTTAGTTCCAGATCGGCCTGCAAGCGGCTGTCGTCACTACTCACCGCGCTGATACGGCGGTCATCGAGAAGCGCGCCGATCAACCGATCACGTACCAGCGCCGGGGCTCGATCACTCCAGCGCGCGCCCTGATAGGCGCTGATCAGGTCGCCTTCGGGCAGTACAGCAATTCGCGGGCTGTCCAGCAGCTGGCTGCTTTGCGGGCGGTTGACCCGCAGCGACCAGTCCACAGATTGCACATCGGCTGCACGTACGGGCAAGTTGCTCGGCAACAGGTACACGTTCAGCGCCTCTCCGGCGGGCAGTATCGAGCAGGCGCTGAGCAGCCCGGTCAGTAGCAGAGCGCCTGCGGCGGCGAGTGCTTTCATGGTTGGAACTCCTTGATGCTGTCACTGCGCAGCAGGTAGCCGGCAGGGTCTTCTTCCAGGCGCCGCGAGAACGAGCGTAGCGAGCCGAGGGTGTCACGCAACTCATTGATTGTCGGGCCCAGCTCGCCAATGCCCTGCATGCCGCCATCGAGCGCGGCGCGGTTGTCTTGCAGCAGTTGCTCGATATTGCCGCTGGTGCGTTCCAGGGAGGTCATCAGCCGCTCGGCACTATCCAGCGTGTTGTGGGCGGGGCCGGTGAACAGCTCGTTGGCGTTGTTCATCAGCGCCGTCGCCTCGCGCCCGGCAGCGCTCATTTGCGCCAGGGCTTCGCGTAATTCGTCGCGTTGCTCGGACACGCTGGCGGTGATCTGTTCCAGGTTGCGCAGGGTCTTGGCGATGTTCTGCGTGTTCTCTCGGGAGAACATGGCATTGGCGCGATCGAGCAGCCGGGTAACGCTGACCAGCAGGTCTTCGCCGTTGGCCATCAGCCGCGACAAAGGCGAGCGGTCGGCGATGATCACCGGTATGCCGCCGTTGCTGGCCGTCAGCGGCGCGCTTTCCGGCGAGCCACCGTGCAGCTGGATCACCGCGCCGCCGGTGATGTTGGTGATGGTCAGGCGCGCGCGGGTATCCTGCTTGATCGGTGTGCTGCTGGTGATGCGGATGTTCGCGTGTACCTTGCGTGGGTCCTGCGGGTCGAGGGTCAGGCTGGTGACATCACCGACCCGGATACCGCTGTACTGCACCGCGCTGCCTTGGGACAGGCCGTTGACCGCCTCAGTGAAGATCACCTCGTAGTAATTGAACTGCTTGTCCGCGCTGGATTTGCCCAGCCACAGGGCGAATATCAAAATGGCGCTGACGATCGCCACCGTGAACACGCCGATCAATACGTGATGAGCACGTGGTTCCATTCAACTAATCCTCGCTGAAGCCTGTTCGGCCGCGCGGCCACGCGGTCCATGAAAATAATCGCGAATCCACGCATCGTCGGTCGCCGCGACAACCTCGAGGCGGTCGGCCACCAGTACGCGCTTCTGCGACAGCACCGCGACGCGGTCACATAATGTGTAAAGCGTGTCCAGGTCATGGGTGACCAGAAATACGCTAAGGCCCAGGGCGTCGCGCAGGGTGCGAATCAACTGATCGAAAGCCGCCGCGCCAATCGGGTCGAGACCGGCGGTGGGCTCATCGAGAAACAGGATGTCTGGCTCCAAGGCCAGAGCCCGGGCCAGGGCGGCACGCTTGACCATGCCGCCAGACAGCTCGGTCGGGTATTTGTCGCCAGCAAGGCTGGGCAGACCGACCAGGGCCACTTTGGACTTGGCCAGGCGCTCGGCGCTGGCGCGGTTAAGCCCGGCGTGTTCGATCAGCGGCAGGGCGATGTTCTCCGCCACGGTGAGCGACGAGAACAGCGCACCGCGCTGATAGAGCACGCCGAAGCGCCGCTCCAGCTCGGAGCGCCGCTGCGTCGACAGCGTCAGCAGATCCTCGCCGAACACCCGTACCGTACCGGCGTTGGGTTCGCGCAGGCCGACGATGGTACGCAACAGCACGGACTTG
This sequence comes from Phytopseudomonas seleniipraecipitans, assembly GCF_900102335.1. Classification (GTDB taxonomy): domain Bacteria; phylum Pseudomonadota; class Gammaproteobacteria; order Pseudomonadales; family Pseudomonadaceae; genus Aquipseudomonas; species Aquipseudomonas seleniipraecipitans. The sequence goes on along the minus strand of NZ_FNBM01000008.1, from coordinate 17,033 downwards.
CCCGTGCCCGAGCCGCCGACCACGCCCAGCACCTCGCCGCGGTACAGGTCCAGATCGAGGTGCTGATGCACCACCTGCGGGCCGAACTGGTTGGTCAGGTCGCGTACCTGGATGATCACTTCGTCGTTCACCAGCCCATCTCCATCAGGAACAGCGCAGCCAGTGCGTCGACCACGATCACCACGAAGATCGACTGCACCACGCTGGACGTGGTGCGCTCCCCAACCGACTGTGCGCTGCCGGTAACCTTGAAGCCTTCCAGGCAGCCGATCACCGCGATCAGGAAGGCGAAGATGGGTGCCTTGAGCATGCCGACCAGAAAATGGTTGAGCGGGATGTTCTCCTGCAGCAGGTAGAGGAACATGGCGGGCGAGATATCCAGTGTGAGCATGCACACCACGGCGCCACCGACCATGCCGCAGACCATGGCGACGAACGTCAGCAGGGGCAGGGCGATGAGCATGGCGAACACCCGCGGCAGCACCAGCAGCTCCATCGGATTGAGGCCAAGTGTGCGGATCGCGTCGATTTCCTCGTTGGCTTTCATCGAGCCAATCTGTGCGGTGAAGGCACTGGCAGTGCGGCCGGCCATGAGAATGGCGGTCAGCAGCACACCGAACTCGCGCAGGAACGAGAACGCCACCAGATCGACTGTGTAAATGGTCGCGCCGAAATCAGTCAGGATCGTTGCGCCAAGGAACGCCACCACGGCGCCAACCAGAAAGGTCAGCAGGGCGACGATGGGCACGGCATTCAGGCCGATTTGTTCCAGGTGCGAGGCAAGCGATGTCAGCCGCCAGCGGCGCGGGCTGAGCAGGATCAGCAGCATCGCGCTTAGCGTCATGCCAACGAAGCCCAGCAGCCCCACGGCCTTGTGCCACACGCCCTCGACCACTTCACCGATATGCCCGAAGAACTCGCGGTAGGTCGAGCGAGTGGGTTGCTCCGGTGCTTGCTGGGTTTGCTGCATGGCGCTGGCGACGGTCTGCAGCAGCGCACGACGCTCCTCGCTGAGGGCAGCATCAGGCAGCAAGCGGTTCAGGCGATCCGCACCGAGCAGCTCGACCAGCAGGCTGGCGCCGGCGGTATCCAGGTTGCCGAGTTCACTGATGTCGGCGGCCAGGCTATCCGCCAGGCTGCGTCTGGTGGCGTCGACCTGGCCGAGCAATGCGCCGTAGTGGGCGAGCGTCCAGTCTCCACCCACCTTGAGCGCGGCTGTGTCGGCAGTGGGCAGGGTAATGTAGGGCGGATTGGTCATGGTCGACAGCTTAACGCTCGAACGATCGTGTGGAATAGCCGTAATAGAGCCGCAGGGATTATCTGGCATCTGCGCGGCATCGCTCTTTGGAGCGCAGCGTCTTTGAAAGGGCGCTGCCGCCAGTTATGCGGTAATCGACTGGCTAAGCTGAGCGTGGTTCGAATAAATCGTTGCAGGCGATGAATCGCATCGCAAAAGCCAGGTGGTTTTACCTGAGTTGCTTGCCTAGGATTGCAGAAATCTCTCTGCCACCGTTTCCGGAGTTACCTCATGCATATCGACGAAGCCATCCGCAGTCGCCGCGCCATTAAAGTCTACGACGCCGGGTTCACGCTTAGCCGCGAAGAGAAGGACGAGCTGTTGCAGTTGGCCTTGCTCGCGCCATCGGCCTTCAACCTGCAGCATGTCCGCTTGGTCGAAGTCAGCGACCCCGCGTTGCGCCAGCAGATCCGTGAGGCGGGCTGGGGCCAGGCGCAGATGACCGATGCTTCAATGCTGGTGGTGGTCTGCGCGCAGATCGATAGCTGGGAAAAGAATGTCGCTCGCGTGTGGGAAGGTGCGCCGGTGGAAGTGCAGCAGTACATGGCCGGTGCGATCGACACCTACTACCGTGACAAACCCCAGGTACAGCGTGACGAAACCATGCGCAGTTGTGGCCTGATGGCGCAGACCCTGATGTTGGCCGCGCGCGGCAAGGGCCTGGACTCGTGCCCCATGGATGGGTTCGACTTCGACGCTGTGGGCAAGCTGATCAATCTGCCGGACAACCACCTGATCGGTTTGATGGTTGCGGTCGGCAGGAAAGCCGTCGACGCCAAACCGCGCATTGGCAAGCTGCCGTTCGATGAGGTAGTGATCCGCGACCGTTTCTAAGCGGGGCCAGCAATGTTTGGCCACGCTATTTGTTGCCTGGCGAGGGCAAACAGCAGGAACCTAGTACCGCTTCGCTGCCTCCTATGAACAGACCCGTCAAAAGCGAGGAACACCATGCAAGTTCAAGTGAACAGCAACCATATCGAAGGCAGTGCGCGTCTCCAGGAATGGGTCAGCGCATCGGTGGCGGATCGTCTGGAGCGTTACGATGAATTTCTGTCGCGGGTAGAAGTACATATCAGCGATGAAAACGGTAGCAAGAGTGGGGCGGATGACAAGCGCTGCCAGATCGAAGCGCGTCCTAAAGGGCATCAGCCGCTGTCGGTAACCCACAAGGCGGAGTCGCTGGACCTGGCGGTTGAAGGCGCGGCAGAGAAGATGCGCCACGCTCTGGAGCATCTGGTCGGCAAGCTGGAAAGCAAAGCCGTCGGCACAGGCCATCTAGAGCAGGAACTCGACACCAGCGAGCCGGAGAACCCCGACGCGTTGTTGCAAGAGGAATTCCTCGAGCGTCAGGAAGCTCTGGAAAAGGAATGATCGAATAACGCCTGCCTCTGGGCAGGCACTTGATCAAGGTAAACCGCTGAGCCCTGTATGAGGTGAGTATCTTTTTGATAGTCACCTCATGCAGGGCTCAATGCGTTCTATCAGGCAACCAGGCTGCGGCTGATAAAGTCCGGCGACTCGGTCTGGCGATAGGTGGCGATAGCCTGCGCTGCTAATCGGGGACTTATCGGGGCACTGTTGGTCGCTGCCGAATTGCCGACCTCCAATTGGGTGCGCTGGCGCGCCATGTTCTCTGTCGACAGCGGGTTGAAGTACGCGTCGCGTTGCTCCTGCAGCGTTTCCAGGCGCTGTTCGCGTAGCTGTTCATCACGCGCCTGGGCAGCTTCTTCGCGCTCCAAGCGCGTTTGTAGCGCCTGTTCTTCGCGTAGCTCCTGCTGCTCGATCCGTTCTTCGCGTGCCTCGCGCAGTCGTTCTTGGCGCCCCTGCTCCAGTCGCTGGCGCTCTTGCAGGCGTTCCTGTGCCTCATTGAGGCGCTGGGCGACCGGCGTCGTCCGTTGCAGTTGGCTGGTCTGATAGCCGCTGCCGAAGTTAACCGGGCGGTTGCTATACGTGCCGATATTCATGCCGTCGATGGAAAGGGGCATGAGTCACCTCATTGCTCGCTTCGATATCTTCATTTTATTGCGGTTGGCATCAGAGCCTTAGGCGGATGTGTCATAACGGCAAGAACTGGATGGACTAGCACTTTTCCAGCCGACAAATGTCGAGCGGCAGCTTGGCTAGCGGCCTGAAACCGTGAAAGCCGCATGGGTACTGGGCCTATCGAATTAACGCCTGCCGCTGTTGCGAAGCGCCTGGCTGTTCAGGCAATTCGCCGAATGATTCTGCACGGGAGTTCGAGCCGACGAGCGGGCGCTGATTGAGGCGGTTTTGCGGCAGATAACAGTTCCCGTCCTACTATGAATAAAAGGGGAGCTGGAAGCGGCGCGATGACGCTTGCTACATATCTCACGCGCCGGACTGCGCTCCATCACGACAAGAGGAAAGCGTCATGCAGCCATTCAGTTTCGCTACAGCCGCCCATCTCATCTGCGAACCAGGCGCCGTTCAGCGGCTGGTGCCGCTGTGCAAGGCCTGGAACGCACGGTCCGTTGTACTGATTACCGACGCCGGTGTTGCCCGGCTCGATTTCTTCGAGGAGGTGCGTGCTGCCTTCGCCGAAAGCGACGTGAAGTTGCACGTATTCGCTGACGTAACCGCGGGAGCGCCGGAGAGCGTGATCACCCGCGCTGCGCAGTTCGCCAGTAATGTACAGGCAAACCTCATCATCGGCTTCGGTGGCGGCAGTTCGCTGGACGTGGCCAAGCTGGTCGCGCTGCTGGCACACCCTGACTGCAAGCAGTCGCTCGGGGACGTGTATGGGGTCGACAAGGCGGCGGGGCAGCGCCTACCGCTGATACAAGTGCCGACCACTGCCGGCAGCGGCTCGGAGGTCACACCCATTGCGGTAATCACTACCGAGCATGCGACGCGTGTCGCCGTCCTATCGGCTCGTCTGCTGCCCGATCTGGCATTGCTCGACGTTGAGCTAACGCTGCATTTGCCTGCGCCCATCACCGCTGCCTGCGGCATCCTCGCCATGGGGCACGCGGTAGAGGCGTACACCGGCGCGCGACGCAAGAATCCGCTCTCCGACATGCTCGCTCGTGAAGCGCTGCGCTTGCTCGGGGCCAATCTCGACGAGGCGGTGCACAACGGCGGTAATCGCGAAGCGCGCCAGGCCGTGCTGCTGGGCGCTTGCCTGGCCGGTCAGGCGTATGCCAACGCGCCGTTGGCCGCTGTGCATGCGCTGGCTTATCCCCTCGGCGGGCATTTTCAGGTGCCCCACGGAGTCAGTACTGCGGTGCTGTTACCGCACGTGCTGGGTTTCAATGCCTCGATAGCCGCGCCGCTCTATCAGGAGCTGGCACCGCTGCTGCTCGGCGAACGCCTGCGCGGCGGTGATGCGACGGATCACACCGAACAGTTCATCATCGAATTGGCCGACCTCAGTGAGCGCAGCGGCCTGCCGACGCGACTGCGCGATGTTGGCGTAGACGAGGCATTTTTGCCGCGCCTGGCCAGCGACGCGATGCTGCACGAACGCCTGCTTGCCAATAACCCGAGGGAGATGACGCAAGCCCACGCGCTGGCTATCTACCAGGTGGCCTACTGATCGACCGATATCAGGATAAGTGGTGGTAGGTTGTCAGCGTCGAGGGAGGTCGGCACCATGCCGGCTTTCCCCTTGCAAGGCTTTGTCCCATGCAACAGCCACAGCACCTGCGCGAGCACTATCGTCACTTTCAATCGATTACCACGCGCTGGCATGACAACGACCTGTATGGCCACGTCAATAACGTCACCTATTACAGCTATTTCGACACAGCCGTGAACAGCTACCTGATCGAAACGGGTGGCCTGAATATCCATCACGGCGAGATCGTTGGCTTCGTGGTGAGTTCGAGCTGTGACTATTTCGCGTCGATTGCCTTCCCCGAGCGCATCGAGGTTGGCCTGCGTGTTGGCAACCTGGGAAACAGTTCGGTGCAGTACGAGCTTGCAGTGTTCAAGGAAGGTGAGGGGCAGGCCTGCGCAGCCGGGCGCTTCGTGCATGTGTTTGTCGACAGGGCCAGCAACCGACCGACTGCGATTCCGCAGGCGCTACGTGCGGCATTGCAGACGTTGCAATTACCTTGAAAAAACAGGGGCGCTTAAAGCGCCCCTGTTTGCTGATCAATCAGCGATTGCGATGCTTTTTATGGCGCTTGTGGTGTTTCTTGCCATGACGATGACCACTATCGCGATAGCGGGAGTCATTGCGATTACTGTCGGCCATTTCGTTGGCCAATGCACCACCGGCGGCGCCGCCCAGGCCCGCGCCGATGGTCGATGCCGTACCGCCGCCGAACTGGTTACCCAGAACCGAGCCAGCAGAGGCGCCCAAGCCACCGCCCAGCGCAGCTTCGGTCTTGTTGCGAGAACTGATGGCACCGCCCGCCGCACCACCCAGGCCAGCGCCAATTGCCGCGCCGGTGCTGCCGCCCAGGTGCTGACCGACGACATTGCCCAGGGCACCACCGACACCGCTGCCGATGGCGGATTTGGTCGTGTCGGCGTAGGCCAGGGGAGAAACCAGTGCACTGAAAGCCAATGCGGTAAGGAATGTACGCATTGTGCAACCCTCGAAAAATTACCCTTGCGGGCCAAGCCATGGCGTTGCCACGGGTTTATGCGGTCGCCGTGCAGCTGACGACACAAGCTTAGAGCCTGATCTGCAAGGAAATTCCCGAACGGGTGATTAAAGATACATCGTTGTATGTATCTGAATGTGTGCGAGATATGCGCGTGTAGTCGGTGAGCCGAGTGGCTGGCTTAGAACAGCGAGCGGGACGCTTTGATAGAGAACCAGCCTTCGCATTCGGTGTTGTGCCCCGAATAAGCCGAGCACGAATCGCCGCTGAGGCTGGAGTCCGAGTAGGAAAAATCGAAGTCGATGCCTTTCCACGGGCGCGACAGGCTCAGCGACCAGTCATTGAACGAGCTGATCTGCCGGCCGCCTGCCATCGTTGGAGTGTCGAGCAGGTGGTTGCCATAACGTACGCTGACCGCCATACCCAGGGTGTCGATCCGCCCGAAGTCGGCTAGCAGTGTGCTGTTGATACGGCTCGGGTCATTGCTGAGGGAAAGGCCGAAGCGGCGCGCGTCATAGGTCAGCCCCGCATACACGTCCTGGCTGTCGAGGTGGGTGAAGCCCGGGTGGCTATAACGAATGGTGCCCAGCTCATAGCCCAAGGTGTCTGCGAAATGCTGGCGGAAGCCGACGTAGCTGTTCAGCTCCATGTTGCTGCCTGGGGTAATGCCTAGGCTCGGCGACCATTGGCCAATGTACCAGCCGCTCGGGTGGCTCAGATCCAGCCCACCGTGAAACGCGCCACCACTCTGTGGCTTGACCAGCCCTTGCGCCATGCTGCGAGTAGGTGTGGTGCCGAGGTTAAGGGCGTAGTCGCCCAATTCCCGCTCCAGGATAGCCGCCTGGGCGTGGATACTCAGCAGAGCCACCCCTAGAAGGGCAGCAGATGGGAAACGCATGGCATTCCTCCCGATACAGGCGAATGACCGCAGTGCAGAGTCGCGCTCAAGGCGCAGCTCGACAGATCATCCTTACGGTGTCGCTCGTCTGGCAGAAGCCCGAAGGGCCACATCATGGCTTGGGCAAGAAACGCAGCGCGCTTCAGGTGAGCGCTTAGCGGGGCACGTTAACGGACGTGCATGACGGCAAAGGGACATCAGACAGCGAATTAGCAGATATACGCGGCAGATTCCGACGAACTGCAACATGGTCGCGCAGTGCTGACGGTTATCTCGCGAAGCGGGGCAGGTTAGCGTCACTCCACTCTCTAGACCCGGGCAAAGGTGCCTGGGTCTAGCAGGGAAGCGCTATCGATTACAGGATGCGAGCGGTTTGCCCGGCAGCGTGCAGGCGAATGGCGACGAACTTCGAGGTCGGTGTATGGCTGCCCAGGCCAACGCTTTCCAGCGGCACCAGCGGGTTGGCTTCGGGGTAATAGGCCGCTGCCTGGCCGGCAGGAATGTCGAAGGCCAGCAGTGTGAAACCAACGACCTTGCGCTCGATACCGTCGTCCCACAGCGAGGTGATGTCGACCTTCTGGCCATGCTTGTAGCCCAGGCGGGTCAGGTCGGCTTCGTTGACGAACAGTACGTCACGCTGACCGCGAACGCCGCGGTAGCGGTCATCCAGGCCGTAAATCGTGGTGTTGTACTGGTCATGCGAACGCATGGTCTGCAGGATCAGATCGGGCTTCTGGCCGCTGTTGCGCACCTGCGGTGGCAGCAGGTCGGCGAGCAGCGCGTTGGCCTTGAAGTTGGCCTTGTTGGTGGTGGTTTTCCACTGGCGGGCGCCCGCTGAGTTGCCCAGGTAGAAACCACCTGGATGCTGCACGCGCTGGTTGAAGTCCTGGAAGCCAGGAATGGTGTCGGCGATCAGATCACGGATACGGCTGTAGTCGGCGATCATTGCATCCCAGTCAACAGGGTGATTGCCCAAGGTCGCCTTGGCGATACCCGCAACGATTGCGGGCTCGGAGCGCATTTCCTTGGAAAGCGGCTCCAGCTGGCCGTTGGAGGCGTGGATCATGCTGAACGAGTCTTCCACGGTGATCGCCTGCGGGCCGTTGGCCTGACGATCAATGTCGGTACGGCCCAGGCACGGCAGGATCAATGCATCGGTGCCGGTGGTCAGGTGACTGCGGTTGAGCTTGGTACTGATCTGCACGGTCAGGTCGCAGTTCTGCAGCGCCTGGTGGGTGCGCGGACTATCCGGCGTGGCCTGGGCGAAGTTGCCACCGAGGGCGATGAATACCTTTGCCTGGCCGTCGACCATGGCGTTGATCGCTTCCACCGTGTTGTGGCCGTTGTCACGCGGCACCTGGAACTGGAAGCGCTTCTCGAGGTTGTCGAGCAGTAAGACCGGCGGGCGATCATTGATGCCCATGGTGCGGTCGCCCTGCACGTTGCTGTGGCCGCGTACCGGGCACAGGCCGGCGCCTGGGCGACCGAGGTTGCCGCGCAGCAGTTGCAGGTTGACGATTTCCTGAATGGTTGCCACGGAGTGCAGATGCTGGGTGATACCCATTGCCCAGCACATGATCACCTTCTCGGCGCGGCGGTACATCAGTGCCGACTGTTCGATCTCTTCCAGTGTCAGGCCGGATTGCTCGACCAGCGATTCCCACGAGGTGGCATCGAGCACGGCCAGGTAGGCGTCGACGCCATCGGTGTGTTCGGCGATGAACGCGTGATCGAATACCGGCTTGTCACCTTTGGCGACTGCCTCGCGTTCCCATTGCAGCAGGAACTTGGCGATACCGCGCAGGGCTGCCATGTCGCCGCCCAATGCCGGGCGGAAGAAAGCGGTGTTCAGCGGTTCGGAACCGTTGGTGAGCATTTCCAGCGCATGTTGCGGATGCTGGAAGCGCTCCAGGCCACGTTCTTTCAGCGGGTTGAACGCGACCACCTGGGCACCACGCTTCACCGCCTCGCGCAGCGGCTCGAGCATGCGCGGGTGGTTGGTGCCGGGGTTCTGACCCAGCACGAAAATGGCATCGGCGTGCTCGAAGTCATCGAACGTCACGCTGCCCTTACCGATCCCCACGCTCTGGGTCAGCGCAACACCGCTGGCCTCGTGGCACATGTTCGAGCAGTCAGGGAAATTGTTGGTGCCGAACGCGCGCACGAACAGCTGATACAGATACGCGGCTTCGTTGCTGGCCCGGCCCGAGGTGTAGAACTCGGCCTGGTTGGGGCTTTCGAGATTTCGCAGGTGCTTGGCGATCAGGCTGAAGGCGTCGTCCCAGGAGGTCGGTACGTAGCGGTCAGTGGCGGCGTCGTAACGCATCGGCTCGGTCAGACGGCCTTGGTACTCGAGCCAGTAGTCGCTTTGCTCGCGCAGCTGACTGACGGTGTACTTGGCGAAGAACTTGGCGTCGACCCGGCGCTTGGTGGCTTCCCAGTTGACTGCTTTGGCGCCGTTCTCGCAGAACTTGATGCGACCATCTTCCGGGGAGTCGCCCCAGGCGCAGCCGGGGCAGTCGAAGCCGCCGTTCTGGTTGGTCTTGAGCAATGCGCGCAGATTCTTGAACGGCTGTTTGCTGTCCAGCCAGAACTGCGTAACGCTGATCAGCGCGCCCCAACCGGCGGCAGCGCCTTTGTAGGGTTTGTAACGCGGGTTAACGGGTTGCAGGCTCATGGTTATTCTTCTCTGGCAGACGGCGCGGGGCTGTAGACCCGGGGCGCGCTGTGGTGGGGCAAATGAATCAGGTTGAGGTTGTGCCGGCGCGCCCATTGCACGGTCAGGGCGGTCGGGGCCGACAGACTGACCAGATTGCCGATACCGGCTCTGACCGCCTTGTGAATCAGTTCCAGGCTGCAGCGGCTGGTGACCACCGCAAAGCCCTGGCGAACATCGTGACTCTCGCGGACCAGGGCGCCGATCAGCTTGTCTAGCGCGTTGTGCCGGCCAATGTCTTCACGGCAGGTGCGTATCTCGCCGCTGCCATCGACATATAAAGCGGCATGAAGGGCACCACTACGGCGGGCCAGATCCTGCACGGCGTTGATCCGCTCACGCAGACCGTCCAAGTGCGCGGCTGCAGGCAGCTCGGCCTTGGCCAGGACGTTCAGCTGCGGCAACGCCTGTTCCAGCGCTTCCACGCCACATAGCCCGCAGCCGCTGGTGCCAGCCAATTGGCGGCGCTGCTGCTTCATGGCCCAAAAGGCACGGCTGCTGATCTCAACGTCGGCATTGATCGCAGCACCGACATGGCGCAAGCGGATGTCGTAGATATCGTCGATGGAGTCGACTACCGCGCTGGTAAGGCTGAAGCCGGTAATAAAGTCCTCGACGGCGCTTGGCGACACCATCATCACTGCGTGGCTGATGCCGTTGTAGCTGATGGCCAGCGCGCTCTCCTGAGCCAGGATGGCGCTGTCGGTGACGTCTGGGTTACCGAGCTGCGCATAGGCGTAGCCTTCCGGCTGCGTGGCAGCAGGCTCGCTGGTTTCGGGACTGGTGACTATTTCGGCTGACCGGGGCACGGCAAGCTCCCCTGCGGCGGATTGACACAGAGAAGCCTAGGCGCTTGGCCTTGTGGCGTCTAATCGCTGTTGCTGATGCCTTGATCGAGGGCGTCTATCGGTTGGGCTGTTCCGGCTCTGCAATGAGGGTTTGCAGGCTATCGAAGTAGGTCAGCTAGAAGCCTGAAAGTGCCGCAGGAGTGCGCTTAGCGCTTCTGTGTTGCGCTGATCGATATCAATGATGTGGTAGCCCGACCAGCACTGCTGCCCCTGTTCACCCCCGCGGCTCCACAGGCAGTCGCTGATAAAGTGCAGCTCGCTCACCCCATCGAGTGGCGTGGAGCACACCAGCCGACACTCCACCAAGGTATCGGCAGGCTGGGGCACTGGGCCGCACAGCATGAGCCCATCGCTGGAAATGTCAGCCACACGACCGAGGTAACGACCGCTGTGCTGCTCGAATACTTCAAGTAGCGACGTTGCCTGATAGCGGCTGTGCTGGCGACGGTCATTCATGCGTGAACCTCAGTGGGTGCGGCCGGTGAGCTGTTGCAGAACACGATAAACCGCAGTCAGTGCGCGATCGACTACTGGCGCGGCGCGATCCGGCTTGCTCAGCCGAGCGATACCTTGCTCCATCTCCTCGGCCAGCTGACTGACTGATTTGACCGCCGCTCGCTGGCCGTTCGGATCCACGAACATGTAGTTATGAGTTGTTGGGCTGTACCACGACAGCTTAAGGGTCTGGCGTTTGTCGCCGTTGATGAATTCAAACCAGGTGCCGAACTCGATCTTCTCTAACTCGCTCACCAGACGCTGGCCTTTTTGCGAAAGTGTCGTGCTGGCCTTTACAACATTGAGCAGCGCCGCATCATCGCCAAGCATAGCGCCGAGCTGGCTTGGATTCGGTGGCAGCGTCAGGCCCGAGGCAAGGCCGGGTTGCCCCGCTTGAACTGCATGCTGGCAGGCAACCAGATCCTGCAACAGGCGGCGGATATCGTCCTGGTGGTAGCCACCCAGCAGCATCAGACCTTTGCGCAGCTCTTCGAGCATCTCGATGCGCAGCTGCTGCAGGCGGTCGCGATGCGCGGCGTCGAGTTGCGTTCCGCTCCAGGCAAGCTGTTCAGCGACCTCGCTAGCGCGCTGCCATTGCTCGCTGGAAGAGCCATGGCGCAGCTGTATAAACACCAGTACGTCGATCCACGTGCGCTCAAGGAAGTGGCGAATAAGCGGCGGCGGCGATCGCTTGGCCAGGCTTTGAGCGATCACCTGCGCCGACTGATGCCGAGCAGCCAGCAGCTTGTCGCGCCCTTTGGCGGTTTCGACGGCACGCCGCTCTTGAAGATCGACCCGCTGTTTAAGTGTGCCGGTGAATTCGTTGAATTCCTTGAGCAACTCGTCAAACAGCTGCAGGTCGCCCGAGAAATGCTCGATGACTTGCTTGACGACCCAGTGCACCTTGGCGAGCAGGCCGTGTACTTCATCCTGTGCGCCATAAAGCACGCCAGCCTTGGCCATGGCATTGATCAGTTGGCGTGCAGGGTGGTGTTGTCGGGTGAACAGCGCTTTGTCCAGCAGCGCCACTTTCAGGTAGGGCGTATGCAGGTGGGATAGAGCCACTTTGTAAGGTTGCGGCAGGTTGTCGTCATCGAGAATGAAGTCGAACAGCATGCCCACCAAGTCAATGACATCGGTCTCGCGATTACCCAGGCGATGCTGCAGAGGCTCAACGCTGTGGCTGGCCAGTTGGCGCTGCAGATCGGCTTTGAGCCCGGCAACCTGCTGCGGCCGCTCCAGGCGCTGGGCCAGCTCTTCGGCAGAGGCTTGCTGCATGCGGTCCAAGGCCGCCAGCAGGTCGGCAGCATCATAACTACGCCTGGCGTTTTCCGGTGCGAAACTGGCCATGCTCGGTGTCCCCCCGGGCATACCAATTGCCGATTGGTGCTTGCGGTACTCGGCGAGCAGGGTGCTGAGGCCGTCGACCAGTTGGTTGAGATCCGAGGGCGGCGCGGCATCCAGATCGAGCAGCGGGCGCTCGTCGCGGGTATCCCGTGGCGCAGTGCGCGCCGGCTGGGCGGTTATCTCGATAGAAGAGGGCGACTGCACTGCTGCAGGAGTACGTGTTGCGGTGTATTTGAGGTTGGGCAGCACGCCGGCATCGACCAGGCGCTGGTTGAGTGAGTCATAGAGCTTGTCCAACTCGTGCATGAGGTGTTTGTCGAAGAGGCTATAAAGCACCAGCTTTATACGTAGCGGCAGCCCGCAGGGGGCGAGTGCAGCCAGGAATGCCTGGGCGATAGTCTTCGGCGCAACCGGGTTGCTGCCTTCCGGCAGCGGCTGCCCATTATTGAGCAGGGCGAGGCGCTGCTCCAGCGCGAACAGTGCCTGTGCGCAGCGCGCCTGAACGCGGCTGGCCATGTTGGTGATCTGCAGGCTCTCTTCGTAGTCGTCGTTTTGCACCAGAGCCAGTTCATCGGCATCCACCGCTCTTGGCGACGCGGGCGCAGTGAGTTTGCCGTCGAGGAAATTGCCGATGCTCTGGGAAATGCTCAGGTGGTAATGACGTTCGATCTGCGGGCGCATCTTGCGGATGCTGCGCATGTTGTCGAAGAACAGCGCCTGCACTTGATTGTTCTCGGCATTCTCCGCGCACTGGAACAGCGTGTCGTCCACCTGCGCGAAGGTGCGCTGCAGGTTATCAGCCAGATGATTGAGCACCAGTTTGCGGCAGCTCTGCCCCAGCTCACTGAAGCGCGGCTGGATACCTCGGCTAGCCAAGTTTCGCGAACCGTTAGCGGGAGTCGGTGGCGTGCCCTGAGTGGTCATCGGCGATCCTGAGTAAAGCCTCGCTGCGTTACTACAAACAGTGCAGGCATGCAGCGAAGGTATAGCAATTAGCCATTCTTTCGCAAAGCATTGTCATAAAAGCAATTTAGGGGGTTGACAGCTGCTCGCGGAACCGTAAAATGGCGCGCCTCAGCTACGGCGACTGGCGAAAGCCAAACGCTAATAGCAGAGACTGAAAGAAGCATAGTTCCGCGATAGCTCAGTTGGTAGAGCAAATGACTGTTAATCATTGGGTCCCTGGTTCGAGTCCAGGTCGCGGAGCCAATCTTTCTTCGGGGTGTAGCGCAGTCCGGTAGCGCGCCTGCTTTGGGAGCAGGATGTCAGGAGTTCGAATCCCCTCACCCCGACCATTTTTGGGTCGTTAGCTCAGTTGGTAGAGCAGTTGGCTTTTAACCAATTGGTCGTAGGTTCGAATCCTACACGACCCACCATTTCAAGCTCTGCTTGAGTAGAAAACCCGCCTAGAGCGGGTTTTTTGCTTTCTGAAGACAGGGTGTGCTCCCGTAGGGTGGATGACGCTTTTGTCATCCACCATTGCGCTTGCAGGGCGGTGGACGGGTGAAGCGTCGTCCACCCTACGGCAGGCTGCCCATGGGATCAGTGCAGTTTCAGGCGTGGATCAGTACTGCGGCCGATGCGATCGCTGAGCATCAGCAGCAAGGTACGGAAGGCTCCGTACAGCGCCATCTGGTGCATGCGATACAGCGATACGTAGAACATCCGCGCAAGCCAACCCTCCAGCTTAACGCTGCCCATCAGGTTACCCATCAGATTGCCAACAGCGCTGAAGCTCGAGAGCGAGATCAGCGAGCCGTAATCCTTGTAGGTATAGGTCGGTAGCGGCTGGTTCTGCAGGCGCAATGTCAGCGACTTGACCAGCAGCGAGGCTTGCTGGTGAGCCGCTTGTGCGCGCGGCGGTACATTGCGCTCACTGCCATCGCCCATCGGGCAGGCGGCGCAGTCACCGAAGGCGAAGATGTTTTCATCGCGCGTCGTCTGCAGGGTTGAGGTAACGACCAGCTGATTGATGCGGTTGCTTTCCAGGCCATCCAGATCCTTCAGAAAACCCGGCGCGCGGATGCCGGCTGCCCATACCTTGAGGCTCGCCGGAATCTCCTCACCGCTGGCGGTCAGTAGGCCGTCAGCGGTGACTTCCTTGACTGCTGCGTTGGTCATCACGGTCACGCCGAGTTTCTGCAGCGTGCGATGCACGGGTGCGCTGATGCGTTCGGGCAGGGCAGGTAATACACGCGGGCCTGCTTCGATCAGCGTGATGCGCATGTTCTCGGGTCGAATGCGATCCAGCCCATAGGCCGCCAGTTCGCGAGCGGCATGGTGGAGTTCGGCCGCCAGCTCTACACCTGTAGCGCCTGCACCGACGATGGCGACGCTGATCTGGTCGTTATCGCCGTTGCCGGCGTGGGCGCGCAGGTAATGGCTGAGCATCTTGCGGTGGAAGCGTTCGGCCTGCTCGCGCGTGTCGAGAAAGATGCAATGGTTGGCTGCGCCTTCGGTGCCGAAGTCGTTGGTGGTGCTGCCCACCGCGATTACCAGGCTGTCGTAGGCGAGCTCGCGGGCTGGCACCAGCTCACGGTTGTCTTCATCGAGCGTGGCGGCCAGCTGAATGGTTTTGCGTGCCCGATCCAGACCGCTCATGCGGCCCAGCTGAAACTCGAAGTGGTTCCATTTCGCCTGGGCGACGTAATTCAGCTCGTTCTCGGTGGAGTTCAGTGAGCCGGCGGCAACTTCGTGCAGCAATGGCTTCCAGATATGCGTCAAGTTGGCATCAGCGAGCGTGATATGGGCTTTACCACGCTTGCCCAGGGTTCTGCCCAGGCGCGTGGCTAGTTCCAGGCCGCCGGCGCCACCGCCGACGATTACGATTCGATGGGTCATGGATACATCTCACAAGGCTAAAAAATCTGCATGAGTCCGGGCGAGCAAGGCTCATAGCGCCGGGCGACTCGGTGTTTCTTGGCGCGCTCAAGCTGCTGCTGGCTTACCGCGGTCGCTGGCATCGTTTTGCTGATGAGCGCACCAGGGTATTCATCGACTCGACGGGGCTCGTCAAGGTTCAATGGCTGGCTGTGCAGCCTTACAGAATGCGACTGAGTCTATCAGGCTGCCGATGGCGGAGGGATCGGGATTTGGCCGGCGCTTATCACTCAGAGTGCTCTAGAGGCTCCACCTCAAGTGAGTCGCTCAGGCGAATGATGCCCCCGTGCAGCACCCGTGCGGTAATGCCGCCATGCCCACGCACCGCCTGAAAGGTTCCTGCGCCGAGACGGTCCTCGAGGCGTGCGCACGGTTGGCACCAGCCGGTGGTTTCGAGAATGGCCTTGCCGATCCGAAAGCGCCGGCCTTTGAGGCTGAACAGGTTGATGCCACTGATGGCGATGTTGCGCCTGAGGTCTTCGGGCTGGATGGCTCGCTCGGCATCCCTGCCCAGCAGGGCGCTGATCACCGCCAGGTGTTCCCATTGAATCAGCGTGACCTGCCGGGCGTTGCGTGGCCCGGGTCGGGCGTGATCCCCGGTCAACCCGGCTTCGCGACGTGCCTCGACCGCATCGAGTGCAAGCATCTCGCCGCGCGATTGTGGGCGTACGCCGATCCAGCGTACCTGGCCGCGCTGCGGCACCGCGGCAATAAGGGCTTGCAAAGGGCTCATGGTGGTTCCGTCAGGGTTGCCGTTGCAGTGGATGGAATAGCCCATCGCTCATCAACGGCTGCGATCCAATCAATGCTGCCGTGGCGGCATGTCTTCGGAGAACAGATCGTCTTCAAGCTCATTGCCTGGGATGGCGTGCTCCTCCGAGGCCCAGGCACCGAGATCGATGAGCTTGCAGCGCTCGGAGCAGAACGGGCGACTCGGGCTTTGCGGGCCCCACTCCACGGGTGCGGCGCAGGTCGGGCAGGCGACGAGGGTAGGGGTGCTCATGGTTGGCCTCCATTCAAGGTCAGGTAAAAGGCGTGCAGGCGCTCGACTTCGTTTTTCATCCAGGTCAGGTCACGGTCGTTGGTCAGTACGTCATCGGCATGCCGCAAGCGCTCCTCGCGCGTCGCCTGAGCGGCCAGAATCGCTTGCACCTGTTCAGCTGACAATTGATCGCGACGCATGGTGCGCTCGATCTGCACGTGCTCCGGCACGTCGATCACCAGCACGCGTTGCGCCAGTTTGTACTGACCGGATTCGATCAGCAGGGGCGAAACCATGATGGCGTAGGGCGATTTGGCGTTGGCTAGAAACTGCGCGACCTCTGCAGCAATCAGCGGATGCAGCAGGTTTTCCAGCCAGCGCCGCTCGGCAGGGTTGGTAAAAATCTGCTCGCGCAGGGCGCTGCGGTTTAAGTGGCCGTCGGGGTTTAACACCTGCTCGCCAAAGTGCTGGGCGATGGCCGCAAGAGCAGGGCGACCAGGCTCCACGACCCAGCGCGCGGCCTGGTCAGAATCGACCAGGTCCACGCCCAGCGAGACGAACTGCTCGGCAACCGCACTCTTGCCACTGCCAATACCGCCGGTCAGGCCAAGCGTCCAGGGTTTCATCGGCGCGTATGCCCCTTAGGAAAAATCAGGGGCGGATTGTAAAGGAGGACCCGGCATGTGGCGAATCAGGTCTGCGTGCGGCAGCCCGATAGGCAGGAGATGAGAGTTAACTTGTAGGAGCGTCGCCCCCGGCGCGAAGCGATAAAAGGTTCACCGCAATATTGGAGCTATTCGTTGCGCGCGAGACAACTGCAGCCCTGCCCGCCACATCGATAGTGCTCACCCCATTCGCCGCGGGGTCGCGGCTCCTACATAAACGCATCACCCCGCAGACGTGTAGGAGATTCTATGTCAACGACCCTCCTTGCCTGGGGTTGTAATCGACTTGTTTCTGCATGAGTGCAAAGGCGATGCGCGCCAGTTTACGGGC
>NZ_FNBM01000011.1 GCF_900102335.1 Phytopseudomonas seleniipraecipitans | reverse complement strand
GGCGCGTAGCTGACGCTCTTTTCATCCACCATTGCGATCGCAGAGCGGTGGACGGGTCGGGCCGCGTAGATGAGGCGTCGTCCACCCTACGACTGTGGGAGCGGGCCGTGCCCGCGATTCGCGTGCATGAACAACTGGGCGTCCCCGCCCGCTCCCACCATTCGTAGGTTACGCATCATCTGCGCGCATCCCAGGTAGACGTAGGGTGGATGGCGCTTTTTTCATCCACCATTGCGATCGTAAAGCGGTGGACGGATGAAGCGTCGTCCACCCTACGCCTAGAGCCCCTCCCACGATCGTGAACGGCCGCTCCCGCCACCAAGCCGCCACCCGATGAAGCCGTCTGCCATCCGGCGGGCGGGCTGTCCTGGTGTGGGCGCAGGCGGTACACTGCGCGCCGCTCGCGGCCATGTCGGTCGCGGCAATGGGTTCCCTAACCCCATTTCACGAAAAAGGACATGCCATGACCCTGCTTCCTGCATCGGTCAGTCGCGCCGTATTGGCTGCGCTGATCGCGTTTCACATTCTCATCATCATTGCCAGCAACTACCTGGTGCAGCTGCCGATCACCCTGTTCGGCTGGCACACCACGTGGGGCGCGTTCAGCTTCCCGTTCATCTTCCTGGCCACCGACCTGACCGTCAGGTTGATCGGCAAGCATTCTGCACGCGTGGTGATCGCCCGGGTGATGCTGCCGGCGCTGGTCGCCTCCTACATCGTTTCCGTACTGTTTCATGAAGGTGCCTTCGGTGGCGTGGCGGCGCTCGGCGAATTCAATCTGTTCGTGTTCCGCATCGCCTTGGCCAGTTTCCTCGCCTACGCCTTCGGCCAGTTGCTGGATATTCAGGTGTTCGACCGTCTGCGACGTATGCGCCAGTGGTGGATCGCTCCTACGGCGTCGACGATCTTCGGCAACCTGCTGGATACCTTCCTGTTCTTCTCGGTGGCGTTCTGGCGCAGTGACGATCCGTTCATGGCCGCCAACTGGCTGGAAATTGCCACGGTGGATTACGTGATCAAGCTGGCCATCAGCCTGATTCTGTTCGTGCCGCTGTACGGCATGCTGCTCAGCGCCATCGTGCGGCGTCTTCCGCAGCGCAGCGTATCTGCCTGACTGGCGGCAAAAACCAACTGCCTGTCCGGCGTCTTCAGAAAAAACTGCGGTAGCGCCACCCCGGCTTGGGAAAAATACCAGGCCGCCCTTCTTTAGCATGTCTCCCACGCCCACCGGCCCGGAGACATCGCCATGCCCCTCGACCATCCCCTGCTGTTCAAATCGCTGTGCTACATCGATGGCCACTGGGTACACAGTGACGACGGCTCCAGTGTTGCCGTGCAAAATCCTGCCGACGGCAGCGCGATCGGCCATGTGCCGATGCTTGGCCAGCCCCAGATCGTCGCTGCCGTGGATGCCGCCCAGCGTGCTTTCGGCGCCTGGCGTGACCAGAGCCTGGAACATCGCGGCGCTTTGTTGCGTCGCTGGGCCGAGCTGATCCTGCTGCATCAGGAAGACCTGGCGCGCATTCTCAGCGAGGAACAGGGCAAACCCCTGGCGGAGGCCCGTGGCGAGATCCGCTATGCCGCCAGCTTCATTCCCTGGTTCGCCGAAGAAGCGCGGCGCCTCTATGGGCAGACCATTCCCAGCCATATTCCCGGCGCTCACCTCGGCACCTTGAAGGAGCCGGTGGGCGTCTGCGCCCTGCTCACCCCGTGGAATTTTCCCTGCGCGATGATTACCCGCAAGGCCGCTGCCGCACTGGCGGCGGGCTGCACCGTGGTGGTCAAGCCGGCCCACGAAACACCCTACTCTGCCTTCGCCCTGGCGCAGTTGGCCGAGGAAGCGGGCTTCCCCGCCGGCGTGTTCAATGTGGTGCTCGGTGAGCCGCAGATGGCCATGGAAACCCTCGTCAGCGATGCTCGCGTTCGCTCGGTGAGCTTCACCGGCTCGACCCGAGTCGGCAAGCTGGTGCTTCAGGCTGCTGCTACGGATGTAAAGAAGGTGGCGCTGGAACTAGGCGGCAACGCGCCGCTGATCGTCTGTGACGACGCCGATCTAGATCACGCGGTACAGGTCGCGCTGGACGCCAAGTTCCAGACCTCCGGTCAGGATTGCTGCGCCGCCAACCGAATCCTGGTGCAGCGCCCAGTCTACGAAGCCTTTCTGCAGCGCTTCGCCAAGGCTGTGCGTGGTTTGAGCGTCGGCCCCGGCCTGGAGGATCGTCATGCCATCGGCCCGTTGATGCACCAGGCTGCCGTGGATGTGACGGCCGAGCGCGTCGCCGATGCTCTGGAGAAAGGCGCGCGCCTGCTGGTTGGCGGTGAACCCCATGCTCTCGGCGGTTGGTTCTGGCAGCCGACGCTGCTGGCCGATGTCACCGACACCATGCGCATCTATCGTGAAGAGAACTTTGCCCCCATCGCCGGTGTGCGCGCCTTCGACACGCTGGACGAGGCTGTGGCCATGGCCAATGACACCGAATACGGGCTGGCCGCCTACATCTGTTCCAACCGGCTGGACGTGGTGCAGCCGCTGATCCGCCGGCTGGAGCACGCCATGGTCGCGGTCAACGGCACCAAGTTCACCGGCCACCCGATTCCCTTTGGCGGCATGAAGGCCTCCGGCCTGGGTCGTGAAGGCGGCAGCGACGGCTTCGAAGCCTTCGTCGAGACCAAGTATTTCTGCATCCACCATCAGGGCCAGCGTTACTGACGCCCTGCCCCCGACTACCTACTCTGAATCCGATGGAGATCGCCATGACCGACTACCAGAAGCTGTTCGAACAGGATCGTGCCCACTTCATGCACCCGTCCACCCACGCCCATGACCATGCCAGCGGCGAGCTGCCAGGCAAGATCATCACCGGGGCGTCCGGCGTCCACATCCGCGATCACCAAGGCCGCGAATACCTCGATGCCTTCGCCGGGCTGTACTGCGTGAACATCGGCTACGGCCGTACCGAGGTGGCCGAGGCGATCTACAAGCAGGCCAAGGAGCTGGCCTACTACCACACCTATGTGGGCCACTCGAGCGAGGCGATCATCGAGTTGTCCAGCCGCATCATCGACTGGGCGCCGGCAGGCATGAAGAAGGTCTATTACGGCCTCTCCGGCTCCGATGCCAACGAAACCCAGATCAAACTGGTGCGTTACTACAACAACGTGCTCGGCCGGCCGCTGAAGAAGAAGATCATCTCCCGTCAGCGTGGCTACCATGGCTCGGGAATCATGACCGGCAGCCTCACCGGCTTGGCCGCCTTCCATCAGCATTTCGACCTGCCAGCAGCGGACATCAAGCACGCCGCCTGCCCGCATTTTTACAAGGCGCCGGCAGGCATGGACGAAGCGGCCTTCGTGCGCCATTGCGCCGAGGATCTGGAGAAACTGATTCTTGCCGAAGGCGCGGACACGGTCGCGGCATTCATCGGCGAGCCGGTAATGGGCACTGGCGGCATCATCGTGCCGCCCAAGGGCTACTGGCAGGCGATCCAGGCGGTGCTCGACAAATACGACATCCTGCTGATCGCTGACGAAGTGGTCTGCGCCTTCGGTCGCGTTGGCGACAAGATGGGCAGCCAGCGCTACGGCATGAAGCCTGATCTGATGACCACCGCCAAGGGTCTGACCAGTGCCTATGCACCGCTTTCAGCAGTGATCGTCGGTGAGAAGGTGTGGAACGTGATCGACAGCGCTTCGACGCGTGACGGCGCCATGGGGCACGGCTGGACTTACTCGGGCCATCCGATCTGTGCCGCCGCAGCCCTGGCCAACCTGGATATCCTCGAACGGGAAAACATCACTGCCAACGCTGCCGATGTCGGCACTTACCTCAACGCGCAACTGCGCCAGACGTTCGAGGGGCATCCGCTGGTCGGTGAAGTGCGTGGTGACGGCATGCTCGCCGCGCTGGAGTTCATGGCCGACAAGGACGCCCGCACGCCCTTCGACCCGGCGCTCAAGGTCGGGCCAAAAGTGTCGGCAGCCTGCCTGGAGCGCGGCATGATCGCCCGCGCCATGCCCCACGGCGATATCCTCGGTTTCGCACCGCCGTTGATCCTCACCAAAGCGCAGGCAGACGAGATCGTCGCCATCGCCAAAGCCGCAGTGGATGCGGTGGCGGACCAGGTGCTTTGAGTCTCTCTTGAACGGTAGGGTGGATGACGATTTTTTCATCCACCAAGAGGGCGTGGTGGACGGATGAAGCGTCATCCGCCCTACCGCTCTACCTTTTTAAAGCCTTGGTACTACCTGTAAAACCCAAACAAAAAACGCCGGCGACCTGTGAAGGTAGCCGGTGTTTTCATTTCTGCGGCTTAACCCCGCGATTGAATTGTCATCGGCAACGCTTGCAAGCGCGACAAGTGCAGCGCCACGGCCAGGGACACCAGCAGCAGCGAGCCGATGAACAGGCCCAGGCCATCCCAGCCGGCGGCTTGCCAGAACACACCGCCTAAGGTGCCGGCGACGCTGGAGCCCAGGTAGTAGCAGAACAGGTACAGCGACGACGCCTGGCCCTTGGCCTGGGTGGCGCGGCGGCCGATCCAGCTGCTCGATACCGAGTGGGCGCCGAAGAAGCCGAAGGTGAACAGCAGCATGCCGAGCAGAATCACCGGCAGCACGTCGAACAGCGTCAGTATCAGGCCGGCCAGCATCAGGCCGATAACCACCCAGAGCACCTTGCGGCGGCCCAGCTTGTCGGCCAGTGCGCCAATCTGCGCAGAGCTGTAGATACCTGACAGGTAGACCACCGAGAGCAGGCCGATGCTGGTCTGATCGAGCTTGAACGGCGCTTCGATCAAGCGGTAACCGATGTAATTGAACAGCGTGACGAAGGCGCCCATGAGCAGGAAGCCCTGCAGGAACAGCCACGGCAGGCCGGCATCACGAAACTGCAAGGTGTAACCCTGCAGCAGGCTGCGAGGGCGCAGCGAGCGTGCGCGAAAGTTGCGCGACTCGGGCAGCAGCCGCCAGAACAGCGCACCGGCCAGCAGCCCGAGGCTGCCCAGGGTGCCGAGCACTGCGTGCCAGGACATGAAGTCGACCAACACGCCGCTGAGCAGGCGGCCGCTCATGCCACCGATGGCGTTGCCACCGATGTACACGCCCATGGCCAGGCCCAGGTGCAGCGGGTCGATTTCTTCGCTCAGGTAACTCATTGCTACCGCAGCCAGGCCGCTGAGCGCCAGGCCGACCAGAGCACGCATGACCAGCACGCCTTCCCAGGTCGGCATCAGCGCGCTGCCCACGGTGAACAGCGCCGCGGCAAGCAGCGACACGACCATTACCGGTTTGCGCCCAAGCGCGTCGGAAAGCGGCCCGGTGATCAGCAGGCCGATGGCCAGGGTGATCGTCGATACGGACAGGACCAGGCTGCTTTGCGCGGCACTGAGCGCGAACTGCTGGGCCAGCATCGGCATCATCGGCTGCACGCAATAGAGCAGGGCGAAGGTGGCAAAACCACCGGAACACATGGCGAGAATGGTGCGCAGAAACGCGCGGGTGCCTTTCTGAATGTACTCAGGTTCTGCCACAGCGCTACGCGGGGCAGGCTCCTCGGAGCTGGCGGGCACGCACTCGTTGGGTGCGTGTGGAACGGGCTGACTCATTACGACCTCTTTAACACTCATTTCCCAGGCCAAACGCGGCCGCATGCTCGGGCGACTGCCGGCATCGGTGTTGTTGTTATTGGGAATGGTGACAAGGATAAATAGCCCGGCAAGTTCTTTCCAATATAAAATTCGACACAATCGATAGGTTATACGACTCATGGAGGCCACATGGAACTGCGCCACTTACGCTACTTCGTAGCCGTTGCCGAAGAGCTGCATTTCGGTCGCGCCGCGGAGCTGCTGGGCATCTCCCAGCCGCCGCTCAGCCAGCAGATTCAGGCGTTGGAACACGAGCTCGGGGTGCGCCTGTTCGAGCGCACCAACCGCCACGTAGCGCTTACAGACGCCGGCCGGTTGTTCCTCGAGGAAACCCGCCAGACGCTCGCGCAGGTGAGCAAGTCGGTGGATGTAGTGCGCCGCGCCGAGCAGGGCGAGATCGGTGAGCTGCAAATCGGTTTCACCGCCTCGGCACCATTCGTGTCGATCATCCCGCGAGCCGTGTTCGCCTTTCGCCAGGCGTTCCCGGCCGTGCACCTCAACCTGCAGGAAATGACCAGTCGCCAGGTCAGCCAGGCGCTGGTCGACAAGAAACTGCAGATCGGCATGATCCGCCCGCTGGAGCTGCCCGCCGAACTGGACGCGGTGGAACTGCTCAGCGAGCCCTTGGTGGCGCTGCTGCATGCCGGTCACCCGCTGGCGGGTGAACAAGACCGGGGTTTAGCGCTGGCCGAGCTGGCCGACGAGCCGTTCGTGTTCTTTCCACGCAGTTACGGCTCGGGGCTTTACGGTCAGTTGTTCAGCCTGGCCCGCCAGGCGGGCTTCAGCCCGCGAATCACCCAGGAAGCCCACGAAGCGCTGACCATCATTGGCTTGGTGGCGGCTGGCCTCGGTGTGTCCGTGCTACCTGCCTCGTTCCGGCGCATCCGCATCGACGGCGTGGTGTTCCGGACGCTGATCGACGCTGATGCCACCACGGCGGTGTGGCTGGTCAAGCGGCGGCAGGAGCGCTCGCCGCTGGCCCAGGCCTTCATCGACCTGCTCACTCGGGAAGTGCAGGCGATGAAGTAGGTAGGCTGCACACCGCTTTACGTAGCCTGGGTCGAGCGCGGCGACACCCGGGAAAAGGTACCTGGGTATCGCTGCGCTCAACCCAGGCTACGGGTTGTGTCGTGATTCAGGCGCTAGCGCTCTTGTCCAGCTTGCGCAGGAATACGCTCATTTCCTTCTCTGCCTGCTTGTCGCCTTTGCCCTGGGCCGCCAGCACGCCACGTTGCCAGGCGCTGCGTGCTGCGTCGGGATTGCCCGCCGCCTGGTGAGCCTTGCCGAGTAGTTTCCAGGCCGCCGAATACTGCGGATCATGCTCGACACAGCGCTG
The DNA here is from genome assembly GCF_900102335.1 of Phytopseudomonas seleniipraecipitans. Classification (GTDB taxonomy): domain Bacteria; phylum Pseudomonadota; class Gammaproteobacteria; order Pseudomonadales; family Pseudomonadaceae; genus Aquipseudomonas; species Aquipseudomonas seleniipraecipitans. The sequence continues at coordinate 171,085 of NZ_FNBM01000011.1, read as the reverse complement.
CAGATGCTCAGCCGCCTGGGCAGCATTGCCCGCATCCAGATAGCCTTTGCCCAGGCCGAAGCGCAGCAGCGAGTTATCCACACCCTTGGCGAGCATCTTTTCCAGTGCTTCGGTGCTCATTTACGGCTCCTTAGAAGAAGGTCAGGCCGACCTGGAACAAGCGTTCGACATCGCGGATGTGCTTCTTGTCCATGAGAAACAGGATCACATGGTCGCCGGACTCGATGACCGACACGTCGTGGGCGATCAGCACCCGGTCATCGCGGATGATCGCGCCGATGCTGGCGCCCGACGGCAGCGAGATGTCCTTGATCGCCTTGCCGACCACCTTGCTTGAGCGACCGTCACCGTGGGCGATCACCTCGAGGGCTTCGGCAGCGCCACGGCGCAGCGAGTGCACGCTTTCGATATCGCCACGGCGCACATGGGTCAGCAGGCTGCCGATGGTGGCTAGCTGCGGGCTGATGGCGATATCGATCTCGCCGCCCTGGATCAGGTCGACGTAGGCCGGGTTGTTGATCAGCGTCATCACCTTGCGCGCGCCGAGGCGTTTGGCCAGCAGCGACGACATGATGTTGGCTTCGTCGTCGTTGGTCAGGGCCAGGAAGATATCGGCATCCTTGATGTTCTCTTCCACCAGCAGGTCGCGGTCGGAGGAGCTGCCGTGCAGCACGATGGTGCTTTCCAGGCTTTCCGAGAGATAGCGGCAGCGGGCCGGATTCATCTCGATGATCTTCACCTGGTAACGGCTTTCGATGGCTTCGGCCAGGCGCTCGCCGATGTTGCCGCCGCCGGCGATGACCACACGTTTGTAACCTTCCTCGAGGCGGCGCATCTCGCTCATCACCGCGCGGATATCGGCTTTGGCGGCGATGAAGAACACCTCGTCATCGGCCTCGATCACCGTATCGCCCTGCGGCATGATCGCCCGATCACGGCGGAAGATCGCCGCCACCCGCGTGTCGACGTTGGGCATGTGCTCGCGCAGCTGGCGCAGTTGCTGTCCGACCAGCGGGCCGCCGTAGTAAGCGCGAACCGCCACCAGCTGCGCCTTGCCGTCGGCGAAGTCGATGACCTGCAGCGCACCGGGGTATTCGATCAGGCGCTTGATGTAGTTGGTCACCACCTGCTCGGGGCTGATCAGCACGTCGATCGGGATCGCTTCGTTGTCGAACAGCCCGGTGCGGGTCAGGTAAGCCGGTTCGCGTACGCGGGCGATCTTGGTCGGCGTATGGAACAGGGTGTAGGCCACCTGACAGGCGATCATGTTGACTTCGTCGCTGTTGGTGACCGCCACCAGCATGTCGGCATCGTCGGCGCCGGCTTGGCGCAACACGGTCGGGAATGAGCCCTTGCCTTGTACGGTTCGGATATCGAGGCGATCACTGAGCACGCGCAGGCGGTCGCCATCGGTGTCGACCACGGTGATGTCGTTCGCCTCGCCGGCCAGGTGCTCGGCGAGGGTGCCGCCAACCTGGCCGGCGCCAAGGATGATGATCTTCATCGGGTGGCTCCTGCAGCGATCTTGATCAGCTTGGCATAGTAGAAGCCATCGTGGCCGTCCTGCTGGGCGAGCAGCTGCCGGCCGTGGGGTTGCTTGAGGCCGAACGGCCCGAGGATGTCGAGTTCGCGGGCACCCGGCGTGCGGGCTAGAAACGCCTCGATCACCTCGGTGTTTTCCGTCGGCAGGGTCGAGCACGTGGCATAGAGCAGGATGCCGCCGACCTCCAGGGTCGGCCACAGCGCATCGAGCAGCTCGCCTTGCAGCGCGGCCAGCGCCGGGATGTCGTCGGGCTTGCGGGTCAGCTTGATATCCGGGTGGCGACGAATCACGCCCGTGGCGGAGCAGGGCGCATCGAGGAGGATGCGCTGGAATGGCTTGCCATCCCACCAGGCGGCGGTATCTCGGCCATCGGCGGCGATCAGCGTGGCGTCGAGCCGCAGACGGTCGAGGTTGTCGCGTACGCGCAGCAGGCGCTTGGCTTCCAGGTCCACGGCGACCACTTCGCTGAGCCCTGGCTCAGCTTCGAGCAGGTGACAGGTCTTGCCGCCCGGCGCTGCGCAGGCATCCAGCACACGCTGGCCAGGCGCCAGTTGCAGCAGCTCGGCGGCCAGCTGCGCGGCTTCGTCCTGCACGCTGACGTGGCCTTCGGCAAAGCCGGGCAGCAGCGTCACGTCGCAGGCCTGCAGCAGACGGATGCCGTCATGGCTGAAGGAGCAGGGCTCGGCCTCGAAACCGGCCTGGCGCAAGCGCGCGAGATAATCGTCACGGCTGCCGTGACGCTGGTTAACCCGCAGAATCAGCGGCGGGTGAGCGTTGTTGGCGGCGCAAATCGCCTGCCAGTGCTCGGGCCAGAATGCTTTGAGCTGCTTCTGCAGCCAGCGCGGATGGGCGGTGTGCAGCACTGGGTCACGGTCCAGCTCTTTGAGCAGGCTGTCGCTGTCGCGCTGAGCATTGCGCAGCACTGCATTGAGCAGGCCCTTGGCCGAAGTCTTTTTCAGCTTGTCGACGCAGCCGACTGTCTCGCCGATCGCCGCGTGGGCGGGGATGCGCGTATAGAACAGCTGGTACAGGCCGATCAGCAGCAGTGCTTCGAGGTCGCGGTCGCCGTCCTTAAAGGGCTTGCGCAGCAACTTGTCGGCGATCAGCGCCAGGCGCGGTTGCCAGCGTGCGGCACCGAACGCCAGGTCCTGGGCGAGGCCACGGTCGCGGGCCTCGACCTTGTCGAGGAGCGGCGGCAGGCTACTGCCCAGCGACGCCTTGCCTTCAAGTACCGCGGCCAAAGCGCGGGCGGCTGCCAGTCTGGGATTCATGCCAGCACCGTGCCGACGGCGAACTGCTCGCGGCGGCTGTTGTACAGATCACTGAAATTCAGCGCTTTGCCGCCCGGCAACTGCAGGCGGGTGAGCAGCAGCGCGCCGCCGCCGCAGGCAACGGTCAGGCCGTCCTTGCTGGCCGCGAGGATCTCGCCGGGCTGACCGTGGCCCTCAGCGAGGCGGGCAGCAAGCACCTTCAGCGGCGCCTCATTGAGCGTGCTGTGGCAAATCGGCCAGGGGTTGAAGGCGCGGATCAGCCGCTCCAGTTCGTCGGCAGGGCGCGTCCAGTCGAGGCGCGCCTCGTCCTTGTTGAGCTTGTGCGCATAGTTGGCCTGAGCATCGTCCTGCACTTCGCCCATCAGCGTGCCGCCGGCCAGGCCGGCAATGGCCTGGATTACCGCAGGTGGGCCGAGTTCGGCGAGGCGGTCATGCAGGCTGCCGCCAGTATCGTCTGCGCTGATTGGCGTGCGCACCTTGAGCAGCATGGGCCCAGTGTCGAGACCAGCTTCCATCTGCATCACGGTGACGCCGCTCTCGGCATCGCCTGCCTGCACCGCGCGCTGGATTGGCGCCGCACCACGCCAGCGGGGCAGCAGCGAGGCATGGCTATTGATACAGCCGAAGCGCGGGATATCGAGTACCACCTGCGGCAGGATCAGCCCATAGGCGACCACCACCAGCAGGTCCGGTGCCAGCGCGGCCAATTCGGCCTGGGCCGCAGCGTCACGCAGGCTTGGCGGCTGCAAGACGGGAATGTCGTGTTGCAGCGCCAGCTGCTTGACCGGGCTTGGCATCAGTTTCTGCCCACGGCCCGCGGGGCGATCCGGTTGGGTATAGACGGCGACAATCTGGTGCGGCGTGTCGAGCAGCGCCTTGAGGTGGGCGGCGGCGAATTCCGGGGTGCCGGCGAATACGATACGCAGAGCTTCGGTCATGGTGTCTCGCTGTACTGGCAAATAGAGGGCGCTGAAAAAACAAAAGGCTTGCCGCGGCAAGCCTTTGCTGTGGGCCCGGTCAGGCCTGCTGGCGGTGCTGCTTTTCCAGCTTCTTCTTGATGCGGTCGCGCTTGAGCGTAGACAGGTAGTCGACGAACAGCTTGCCGTTGAGGTGATCGCACTCGTGCTGGATGCACACGGCCAGCAGCCCTTCGGCAATCATTTCGAACGGCTGCCCGTCACGACCCAGCGCATTGATCCTGACCTTTTGCGGGCGGTCGACGTTCTCGTAGAAGCCGGGCACCGACAGGCAGCCTTCCTGATACTGATCCATCTCTTCGGTGAGCGATTCGAATTCCGGGTTGATGAATACCAGCGGCTCGCTCTTGTCTTCGGACAGATCCATGACCACGACGCGCTTGTGCACATTCACCTGGGTCGCGGCGAGGCCGATACCGGGGGCGTCATACATGGTTTCGAACATGTCATCGATCAACTGACGCACGGCGTCATCGACCACGTCCACCGGTTTGGCGATGGTCCGCAGGCGCGGATCGGGAAATTCGAGGATGTTTAAAATCGCCATATGCGTTTGTGATGCACTTGTGGAATAAATTTAAAATCCGCTGCTAAGATGACGGCAGCATTGAAAAACGGCTTCACGCCGCGGTTTTACTGGGTTCTGTCGCGGCGCTAGGGCGCTTCACGCGAAGCCACATAATAAAGGGATTCACCGCATGAGGAAATCACTACTCGCCCTGTTGCTGGTCGCCGCGAGCGGCTTGGCGCTTGCCGAGGTGCAGCTCAAGGAAGGCCACCCCGACCGCTACACGGTCGTGAAGGGTGACACCCTTTGGGATATTTCCGGCAAGTTCCTGCGTCAGCCACTGGAAGTGGCCGGAAATCTGGCACGCCAACCCGCAGGTGCAAAACCCGCACCTGATCTACCCCGGCGACGTATTGAGCCTGGTCTATATCGACGGTCAACCACGCCTGATGCTGGGCCGTGGCGAGTCGCGTGGCACCATCAAGCTGTCGCCGAAAGTGCGCAGCACACCGATGGCCGAAGCTATTCCGACCATTCCGCTGGAGGCGATCAACAGCTTCCTGCTGAAGAACCGCATCATCGACAAACCCGAACAATTCCAGAGCGCGCCGTACATCGTTGCCGGCAATGCCGAGCGCGTGGTCAGCGGCGCGGGTGATCGTGTCTACGCCCGCGGCAGTTTCGACCCGGCCGAGCCGGTGTACGGCATCTTCCGTCAGGGCAAGACCTACACCGATCCGGACACCAAGGAATTTCTCGGCATCAATGCCGATGACATCGGTGGTGGAGAGATCGTCGCCGAGGAGGAGGGCATCGGTACCCTCAACCTGACCCGCACCACTCAGGAAGTACGCAACGGCGATCGCCTGTTCCCCACCGAGGAGCGCGCGATCAACTCGACATTCATGCCCAGCGAGCCGAGCGTGGACGTCAAAGGTCTGATCCTCGACGTGCCACGCGGCGTCAGCCAGATCGGCCAGTTCGACGTGGTCACCCTCAACAAGGGTGCTCGCGACGGTCTGGAAATCGGCAACGTACTGGCCGTCTACAAGACCGGCGAAACCGTACGGGATCGGGTTACCGGCGATTCGGTGAAGATCCCGGACGAGCGCGCTGGCCTGCTGATGGTGTTCCGCACCTACGACAAACTCAGCTATGGCCTGATCCTCAATGCCTCGCGGCAATTGGCGGTGATGGACAAGGTCCGCAACCCGTAACACTCGACAAGCCCCGCCTCTGCGGGGCTTGTGCTTTCTACCACCGCCGCTCTGGGCACTTATAAAAACCAGCTGCGTGTCATCACTGTTTTGCTTTGTGCTGACCGCCTCGCTTACGTTTTTAGATGTGCCCTTTGGCGGCGCGATCGATCAAGGATGATCAGCCATGTCGCAATCCCCCCGTGCCTTATCACCCGCCGAACTTGAAGCCCGTCTGCGCCTGCATTGCCTGCCGGAGCTGGGGCCGAAGCGTTTCCATAAGTTGCTCAGCGCTTTCGACAGTGCCTCTGCGGCGCTCAGTGCGCCAGCCAGTGCCTGGAGCTCCCTGGGCTTGCCATTGGCATGCGCCGAGGCGCGGCGCAGTTCTGAGGTGCGTGAACGAGCACGGCGCAGCCTTGAATGGCTGCAGGCGCCCGGTCAACAGGTACTGATGTGGGACGACCCGCACTATCCCGCCTTGCTCGCAGAAATCCACGACGCACCGCCGCTGCTGTTTGTCACTGGCGACCCGACACTGCTCGAGCGGCCGCAACTGGCAATGGTCGGCAGCCGTCGTGCGTCACGGCCGGGTCTGGACACGGCGCATAGCTTCGCCCGCAGCCTGGCCCGCGGTGGTTTCGTGATTACCAGCGGACTGGCGCTGGGCATCGATGGTGCCGCGCATCAGGGTGCGTTGGATGCTGAGGGGCACACCGTCGCCGTGCTCGGCACCGGTTTGCAGTGCCTGTACCCAGCGCGCCACAAGCGCCTGGCGCAGGACATTATCGAGCGGGGTGGCGCACTGATCTCGGAGCTGCCGCTCGATAGCCCGCCGCAGGCCAGCAACTTTCCGCGGCGCAATCGGATTATCAGCGGCCTTTCGCTGGGTGTGCTGGTGGTCGAGGCCAGCCCGTTGAGCGGCTCGTTGATCACTGCACGCCTGGCGGCAGAGCAGGGTCGCGAGGTGTACGCGATTCCCGGCTCCATTCATCACCCGGGCGCCAAGGGCTGTCACCAGCTGATTCGTGACGGCGCGACGCTGGTGGAAAGCATCGAGCACATTCTCGAAGCCTTGCGTGGCTGGCAGACGCCCAGTGGTGATGCCCCGGCGAGCGCAGAGGGAACGCCGCCGCCAGCCCATCCGTTGCTAATGCTGCTGCACGCCGCGCCGCATAGCAGCGAGGCGCTTGCCCACTCCAGCGGCTGGCCGCTGCCCGAGGTGCTCGCCGCGCTGACCGAGCTGGAACTCGATGGCCGAGTCGCCTGCGAAGCCGGGCTGTGGGTGGGCTGCAAGCCCTAGCTTGGATACACTGCGCCCAGTGTTTTTTGGGAGACGAGCCATGATCACCAGTTGGCAGGTTCAGCAGGCCGCGCGCGTGGTTCGCGCCGGTGGCGTTATCGCCTATCCGACCGAGGCGGTATGGGGATTGGGGTGCGACCCCTGGGATGAAATGGCGGTGGATCGTCTGCTGGCGCTCAAGGAGCGGCCGGTGCGCAAGGGGCTGATTCTGGTGGCCGACACTATTCGCCAGTTCGACTTCCTGCTCGAGGATTTGCCCGAGCTCTGGCAGGACCGCCTGGCCAGCACCTGGCCTGGCCCGAACACCTGGCTGGTGCCCCATCAGGATCGTCTGCCGCAGTGGATAACCGGCGAGCACGACAGCGTCGCCCTGCGTGTCAGCGATCATCCGCGCGTGCGCGAACTGTGTGCGCTGAGCGGGCCCCTGGTGTCGACCTCGGCCAATCCTGCCGGTCGGCCGGCGGCGCGTTCGCGCTTGCGGGTCGAGCAGTATTTCCCGAGGCAGTTGGACGCCGTACTGGGCGGTGCCCTGGGCGGGCGGCGTAATCCGAGCGTGATACGTGATCTAGTTACCGGCGACGTACGCCGACCAGCCTAGAGCCGTTTATGATCAGCTGCGCGTCGGCCCTGCGGCGTTAAAAACAGACTCGGAATGCTCATGTACAACAGTACAGTCGGCCGCGCCCCCGGCCGCTTCCTCGCCTGTTTTGCGGGGCCGCCTAGGCCTTGCATGGCTCTAGCTCGCAAACTCATAAACGGCTCTAGCCAGACTCAATAGGTTTATGGCAACAGAACTGTAGGGTGGATCACGCTTCACCGATCCACCGCTGCAACCGTACCCACTGGCCACAAAAAGCCCACTACCTTTCGCCATAGGGAAAGCCAAAAGGCAGCGGACCTCACCCCGACTTACGGCACCAGAATCGTCGAGCCCGTGGTCTTGCGGTCGCTCAGCAGCGTCTGCGCGGTGGCCGCTTCGCTCAGTGGATAACGTTGGGCGATTTCCACGCTGAGCTTGCCCTTGGCGATCATGCCGAACAGCTCATCGGCCATCTTCTGCAGGTTATCCGCCGTATTGGCGTAGCCCGCCAGGGTCGGGCGGGTGACGTAAAGCGAGCCTTTTTGCGAGAGGATGCCGAGGTTGACGCCAGTGACGGCGCCGGACGCATTGCCGAAGCTGACCAGCAGCCCACGCGGCGCGACGCAATCCAGCGAGGTCTCCCAGGTGTCCTTGCCGACGCCGTCATAGACCACCGGGCATTTCTTGCCATCGGTCAGTTCCAGTACGCGCTGGGCGACGTCTTCATGGCTGTAGTCGATGGTCGCCCAGGCACCTTGCTGCTTGGCGTAATCGGCCTTCTTCGCCGAGCTCACCGTGCCGATCAGCTTGACGCCCAGAGCTTTTGCCCACTGGCACGCAAATGAGCCAACGCCACCTGCGGCCGCATGGAACAGGATGATGTCGCCGCTTTTCAGCTCGGCTGTCTGGCGTAGCAGGTATTGCACGGTCAGGCCCTTGAGCATCACTGCTGCGGCCTGCTCGAAGCTGATCGCATCGGGCAGTTTGACCAGCTTGTCCGCGGGCAGCACGTGCAACTCGCTGTAGCCACCCAGCGGGCCCGTGGCATAAGCGACGCGGTCGCCGACCTGGAAGCCCTTGACCTCGGAGCCGATGGCATCGACAAAGCCGGCACCTTCAGTGCCCAGGCTGGACGGCAGCGATGGCGGCGCATACAGGCCACTGCGGAAGTAGGTGTCGATGAAATTGAGGCCGATGGCCTGGTTATGCACACGCACCTCATGAGGGCCAGGGGCAGCCGGCTGGTAGTCGGCGTATTCGAGAACCTCGGGGCCGCCGTGGCGGCTGAACTGGATGCGTTTGGCCATCGTTTTGCTCCTGCTTTAAAGATGAGTGCAATAGACCGCGAGCGCGGTACGGGGTTAAACCGTTTTTTTCTCAGCGGCTGAACGTCGCACCTGTCGTTGACCCGCGTCAACTGCGGAGTGCGGATACCCGGTGCTATGCTAGCCGCCGATTTCGCCGCAACCAGGGTAAGCCCGTGAGTGACCAGACCGAGGCCGTAAAAGCCTACCTGCTCGACCTGCAAGACCGTATCTGCGCCACCCTGCAAGCCGAGGATGGCCGGGGCAGTTTCATCGAAGACGCCTGGCAGCGTCCGGGCGGTGGCGGTGGTCGCACACGGGTCATCAGTGACGGTGCGGTGATCGAGAAGGGTGGGGTGAATTTCTCCCACGTGTTTGGCGACAGCCTGCCGCCGTCGGCCAGTGCTCATCGCCCCGAGCTGGCCGGGCGTGGGTTCCAGGCGCTGGGCGTATCGTTGGTCATTCACCCGCACAGCCCACACGTGCCGACCTCGCACGCCAACGTGCGTTTCTTCAGCGCCGAGAAGGAAGGTGAAGAGCCGGTCTGGTGGTTCGGCGGCGGCTTCGACCTGACGCCTTACTACGGCAACGAAGAAGACTGCGTGCACTGGCACCGGGTTGCCGAGCAGGCCTGCGCGCCGTTCGGTGCGGACGTCTACCCGCGTTACAAGGCCTGGTGCGATCGCTACTTTCACCTCAAGCACCGCGGCGAGCCGCGCGGTATTGGTGGACTGTTCTTCGATGACCTCAACGAGTGGGGTTTCGACACCTGCTTCGCCTTTATCCGCGCAATCGGCGACGCCTATATCGAGGCGTACCTGCCCATCGTGCAGCGCCGCAAGGCCCTGCCGTTCACCCCGGCGCAGCGCGAGTTTCAGGAGTTCCGCCGCGGCCGCTACGTGGAATTCAACCTGGTCTACGACCGTGGCACGCTGTTCGGCCTGCAGTCGGGCGGGCGTACCGAGTCGATCCTCATGTCGCTGCCGCCGCAGGTGCGCTGGGGCTACGACTGGAAAGCCCAACCGGGCAGCGAGGAAGAGCGCCTGACCGACTACTACCTCACCGACCGCGACTGGCTCGGCCTGCAGCCCGAGGCTTGAAGCGCGCGGGCAAAAGCTTCAGGCTTGCCGCCTTTGGCTTTCGCGCACGGAAACTTTCATGGATCGCTACGGTGTATTCGGCAACCCCATCGGCCACAGCAAGTCGCCACTGATTCACCGCTTGTTCGCCGAGCAGACCGGCCAGACGTTGAGCTACGAGGCGCTGCTGGCGCCGCTGGAGGATTTCGAAGGCTACGCCCGGGCCTTCTTCACCGATGGCCGCGGCGGCAACGTGACCGTGCCGTTCAAGGAACAGGCCTTCGCCCTGGCCGACAGCCTGACCGAGCGCGCCCGCCGTGCCGGGGCCGTGAATACGTTGAAGAAGCTGGAAGACGGCAGCATGCTCGGTGACAACACCGACGGTGCCGGCCTGGTGCGCGACCTGACCGTGAATGCAGGGATCGAGCTGCGCGGCAAGCGCATCCTGCTGCTTGGCGCCGGTGGCGCGGTGCGCGGTATTCTCGAACCCTTCCTGACGCAGCAGCCGCAAAGCCTGGTGATCGCCAACCGCACGGTGGACAAGGCCGAGCAACTGGCCCGCCAGTTCGCCGACCTCGGCCCGGTGGTCGCCAGCGGTTTCGACTGGATCGATGCGCCGGTGGACCTGATCATCAACGGCACCTCGGCGAGCCTTGCCGGCGAGCTGCCGCCGATCGCCGCCAGCCTGATCCAGCCGGGCCACACCTGCTGTTACGACATGATGTACGGCGCAGGCCCCACTGCGTTCAACCGCTGGGCCGCGGCGCAGGGCGCTGCACGCACCCTCGACGGCCTTGGCATGCTGGTCGAGCAGGCCGTGGAAGCTTTTCACCTGTGGCGCGGCGTGCGCCCGGACAGCGCCCCGGTACTGGCCGAGTTGCGTCGTCTGCTGACGGCTTGACCGCCTTCAGGCACCTGCCTGTGCCGAAATCGTCATCTGGGTGAGCCAAACGGATCAAGCCGTGCGGCGCCGCCGGCGCCAGTCTTGAAGACTTACCGTGCCCTTGTGGGCGCGCAACGGCCCGTGCCGGGCCTAGCCAAAGGAGTTGACGATGATTCGGCTGTCCCTGGAAGAAGCCCGTGAGTTGGTGCTGTCGGTCATGCGCCGGGCCGGCTTCAGCGAAGCGCAGGCCCAGGCTGTTACTACCACGGTAGTTGCCGGTGAGCGCGATGGCTGCGCCTCCCACGGGTTGTATCGCGTGCTGGGCTGCGTGAGTTCGCTCAAGGCGGGCAAGGTGGTCGCCGATGCCGAGCCAGAGGTGATTGACCAGGCGCCTGCGATTGTCCGCGTGGATGCGCGCGGTGGTTTCTCCCAACTGGCGTTCCAGGCCGGCTTGCCGGTGCTCAAAGACAAGGCTCGCGCTAACGGCATCGCCGCCTTGGCGATCAACCGCTGTGTGCATTTCTCCGCTCTGTGGGTGGAAATCGAAGCGCTCACCGAAGCCGGCCTGGTGGCCCTCGCGTGCAACCCGAGCCATGCCTGGGTAGCGCCGGCGGGCGGCAGCAAGCCGATCTTCGGGACCAACCCCATCGCCTTCGGCTGGCCGCGGGCGGGCAAGCAGCCGTTCATCTTCGACTTCGCCACCAGTGCCATCGCTCGCGGCGACATCGAGCTGCATCGGCGCGCCGGCAAAGCCATCCCGGAAGGCTGGGGCATCGATGCCAATGGCCAGCCCAGCACTGATGCCGAGGCGGTCATGAACGGCGCCATGCTGACTTTCGGCGGGCACAAGGGCTCGGCGCTGGCAGCCATGGTGGAGCTGATTGCCGGGCCGCTGATCGGCGACCTGACCAGCGCCGAATCCCTGGCTTATGACGCCGACAGCAAGTCGTCGCCGTACCACGGCGAGCTGATCATCGCCCTCGACCCGCAGCGCTTTCTCGGCGCGGCGGCCGACGAGCACCTGGCCCGTGCCGAGGTGCTGTTCGAGGGGATTCAGGAGCAGGGCGCGCGACTGCCTTCGCAGCGTCGCTACGACGCGCGCGCCCGCAGCCTTACCAATGGCGTACAGATTCCCCAGGCACTTTATGACGATCTGAAGGCGCTGCTCAGTTGATGCTGTAGCCGCGTCCGCCCAGACAGGCACCCAGTGCGCGCCGGTAGTAGTCGGTGGCGCTGGCGGCCGGCGCGCTGATGGCGGTAGCCGGATCGAAACCGCTCTGGCTGACCGCCCAACTGTGGCACTCATAGCGGTCGCGGGCCTGCAGGTCGGCGTTCTGGCCGCGGGCTGGATAGGCGATCACAGTGTAATTGGCCGCAGGGGCCGCTACGGCTACCGGCGGCGCCTCGACCATAATGTATTGCCTGCGGTCGGCGTTCCACATGTAGTAGCTGCCGGCGGCGACGAAGTACAGCGCGCTGCCGATCCACAGTTCACGGGCGTAGTCCGGCAGGCCATGGCCATGCCGTGGGCCCGGGCCGCCCCAGCCTGGCCCGGGGCCGTCGTGCCCGCGATGACCACTCGGGCCCCCTGGGCCACCACACGGCCCGCCGGGGCCAGCCATCGCGTTCAGGGAAAGCGCCGCCAGCAACAGTGCGGCGACAGCGGTACGGGGGAGACTTGCTTTCATCGTGGGCTCCAGAGAATCGACAGCCCGACCAGACGGTTGGGCAGGATCGATTATCGGGAAGCTTGTGCAAGGTGACGTCAGGCGGATGTAAAGCTGGTGTAAACCCAGCGCGTTGTTACGGCTGCAGCTGTGGATAACTGCGCGGCGTATACACCCACTCACCGCCATCGCCTCGGGGGAAGCGGCGGGTTTGGCTGGAGCCGATGATCACCAGGGTGCGCATGTCGACCATCTCTGGCGTCAGCTCGCCCAGGCTGAGCACGCGCAAGGCTTCGGCGGGGCGACCAATGTCGCGGCCAAGCACCACCACGGTGTCGGGCGTGCGGTGCTGGCGGACGATTTCCAAGGCGCGGCCGAGCTGCCAGGGGCGGGCTTTGGAGATCGGGTTGTAGAAGGCCATCGCCAGGTCTGCGGCGCCGGCGTGGTCGAGGCGGCTTTCGATCACCGCCCAAGGCTTGAGATTGTCCGACAGGGAGATCAGGCAGAAGTCGTGACCCAGCGGCGCGCCGGCCTTGGCGGCGGCGGCCAGGGCGGCGGACACGCCGGGCAGGATTTGCAGCTCGACGGCGTGCCAGTCGGCGGGTGCATCGCTTGCTTCAAGGGCTTCCAGCACGGCTGCCGCCATGGCGAATACGCCCGGGTCGCCGGAGGAAATCACTACCACGCGGCGGCCACTGGCAGCCAGTTCGAAGGCATGGCGGGCGCGTTGCAGCTCTTCCCGGTTGTCGCTGCAGTGGCGCACCTGCTCGGGGCGCAGCGGTTCGGCCATCTTCACGTAGGTTTCGTAGCCGAGCAGGTCCTCGGCTTCGTCCAGCGCGCGACGTACCGCCGGGGTCAGGTGTTCGGCGGCGCCGGGGCCCAGGCCGATCACGCTCAGGCGGCCACGTGGGCGGCCAATGGTTTGCGCCGCGTCTGGGGATGCGGCCTGCAGCAGCTGCAGGTTCGTGCTGCCGTGCACGGGTGCCGGCAGCGCCTCGTCCGCAGCGATGAAACGCAGCGGGATGGCCAACTCAGCTGCGGCCTGGGCCAGGCGCTTGTCGGCCATCAGGGCGTGCGGGGCGAGCAGGGCGGCCAGCGCCTTGGCGGCCAGGCCTGCCTGGTCGAGTGCCGCACCGATCTCCGCAGCCAGGTCATCGCCTGCGCTATTAATCAGCACCAGCAGCGTGCGCGGGTGGATCAGCAGTTCGTCGTGCTGCGCGGCGCCCTGGCGTGTGGTGATGCGCACCGTGCGGGCGGCGTCGTCAGCCAGCGGCAGGTTTGCTGCGGCCAACCAGGGCGCGTCGCCGTCGATGCGCAGGCTTTCGCCGCCGAGTAGGTCGGAGACGAAGCGTTTGCCTTGTTCGATATTGGCCAGGGCGTAACCGCTCGGTGGATCGAGCAGGCAGGTGCCGAAGCGCAGCTCGCCGCTGGTGGTGATCGCCGCCTGCGTGCCCAATGTCGCGGCGATTTCTCGGGCCATGCGGTTGACCCCACCCAGCCCGCCGAGCAGCGGCACCACGGCGCTGCCGTCCTCGGCCACGGCCAGCACGGGTGGCTCGGCACCTTTGTTGGCGAGCAGCGGCGCCAGGCTGCGGATGACGATACCGGCTGCGCACAGCGCGATGATCGGCGCACCGCTGCGGTACAGGTTGCGCAGGCTATCGCCGAAATCGTCATAGGCCTGATCGGCGTCCACCCGCCCATGCAGGCCATGGATGGCGGCCTGTGGATAAAGCGCCTGGATGCGCCGGGCAGTGGCCAGGGCGGAGGGGCCGAGGATGATGATGGCGGGCGAAGAGGTCATAGAAATTTAATTGTCCAAAGCGAGCGCAAGAGTGCTGACAGCATGAAACAGTGAGGGAGAACCTGTAGGCGCCGCGCCCCCGCGGTGAAGGGCACGGGCAACGGCGTTACAGTGGCTATCAATTCGCGCCGATGGCGATGCTCCTATAAGAACGCTGGCTGCTTTCACCCGCGCCACTTTTCACCCGGCACCACGATCATCGAGAAATAGGGCGAGGCCATCGGCTCGACCTCGTCCAGCGGCACGATGCGCTGGTTGGCCATGGTCGCCCGTTCCACGTAGTGAGCGCGCTCGTGCAGGCCAAGGTCCTGCAGCACCCGGCGGACTTTCTCGAAGTTGCGGCCGAGCTTCATCACCACGGCGGCTTCGGCATCACGCAGGCGCTCGCGCAGTTCGTCTTCGGGCAGCACGCCGGAAAGCACCGACAGGCTCTGGTTGCGGTACACCAGCGGCGCGCCGAGCACCGCCGCACTGCCGAGCATCGAGCACACGCCGGGAATCACTTCGGCCTCGTAGCGCTCGGCCAGGCGGTCGTGCAGGTACATGTAGGAACCGTAGAAGAACGGGTCGCCTTCGCAGATCACCGCCACGTCACGGCCGGCATCCAGGTGTTCGGCGATCTGTACTGCGCAGGTGTCATAGAAGTCGCTGATCACGGTCTCGTAGGTCAGCGGCGGCTCGAGCTTTTCAGTGGTCACCGGGTAGACCAGTGGCAGGCGCTGCTGGCTGTCGTCGAGGTGCGCTTCGATGATGCCGAAGGCGTTGCCGCCCTGGCCGACATTGGCCTTGGCCTTGGCCACGAAATAGCCGACCACGGGCGATGCCTTGAGCAGGCGCAGGGCTTTGACGGTAATCAGTTCCGGGTCACCCGGGCCGACGCCCAGGCCCAGCAGGCGGCCTTTGCCGGGACGGTCCATACCGGTCATCACTCGACCTCCGTGGCCAGCGCATTGACCGCAGCAGCTGCCATGGCGCTGCCACCACGCCGGCCCTGAACGATCACGTAGGGCACGCCGTGCTGGGCAAAGGTGCTGGCGAGCAGGTCCTTGGATTCGGCGGCGCCGACGAAGCCCACTGGAAAGCCGAGAATCAACGCTGGTTTGGGGGCACCAGCAGCGAGCATGTCGAGCAGATAGAACAGCGCAGTGGGCGCATTGCCGATCACCACGACTGCGCCTTCGAGGTGCGCGCGCCAGTGCTCCAGGGCCACCGCCGAGCGGGTGTTGCCCAGCCTCTTGGCCAGCTCCGGCACGCCGGCATCGTTGAGGGTGCAGACCACCGGGTTGCTGGCGTGCAAGCGCGCGCGGGTCACGCCTTCGGCGACCATGCGCGCATCGCAAAGGATCGGCGCGCCGTTGGCCAGGGCGTGACGCCCGGCCGCACCTGCACCCGGAGAAAACCGTAGATCCTGCACCACATCGACCATGCCGCAGGCGTGGATGACCCGCACGGCGAGCTTCTCCATATCGGCCGGAATGGCACTCAGGTCGGCCTCGGCGCGGATGATGGCGAAGGAATTGCGATAAATCTCCTGACCATCGCGGATGTAATCGGTCATTGGGTGAAACTCCAAGTATCGGGAAGCGAGGCCAGCAGCTCGCGGGCCTCGTCGAGTGTCAGGTGGCGCGCCAGTGGCGTGCCGAAATCGGTGCTGTGCGCCTGGCGGGCGAACAGGTCGTAGCGTCCCTCGGCGACCGCCAGCAGGGTCACCGGCGCGCGGTGAGCGGCGGCGCAGGAACGGCTGCAGCCGCTGAGGTGAATGCCCGGTTGCTGGCTACCAGTGGGCAACCCTTCGGCCAGCCGGCGCGCATCGGCCTTGGTGTCGGCCAGGCCCTTGGCGCATCCGCTGGAACCAGTGCAGGCAATCAGCCGGGCCAAGGGCGCGTCGGCGTCAACCAGTAGGCCGAGGCCTTGCATCGACTGGAGGACTGCCATCGCATCGGCTTCGGCGATATTCGGCAGCAACACGCTCTGCCAGGGCGTCAGGCGCAGGCTGCTGTCACCCAGGCGACGCGCCAGCGCGGCGAGGCCCAGCAGCTGTTCGGCGTTGAGCCGGCCCAGCGGTGGCACACCACCGATATGCACGCGTCCCGGCTGGCGCTGGGTGCCGATGCCAATAGGTGCCTGTGTGCCGGCAGGGCAGCGGCGCCACGCATCCGCGCTCAGCAGCACGTCGCCCATGCGTTCGTTCAGGCGCTGCAACAGCTCGGCGGCTGGGTGGGTCAGCAGCAGATGGCGCATGCGCGTCTGCTCGGGCGTCGCCAGTTCGAGGAACAGATCGAGCAGCGCCAGCAGCAGCTCATGGGCGTGCGCCTCAGGAACAACCGCCAGCGCGGGTGCATCTCCAGGTGCTTGTGGCGGGCAACCGGCCAGGCCGAAGGCGTAGCCGATCTGCCCATCGAACTGCAGGGCGCTGAGCCAGATGTCATGAGGGTGTTCAAGCATCGCCAGGCGTTCGCCGCCATCGAGCAGCACGGCGAACTTTGGCGACAGCGCATGCAGGCGCGGGGTGTTTTCCAAAGTGTCCAGCAGGCGAGCGGCCAGGGGCGATACATCGACCAGCGCCATCGGGTCGAGGCTCGCGGCGGGGCTGATCATCAGGTTGCGCACATCGTCGGCGCCTGGCGAGCGGGGCCCAAGTCCCGCCGCCAAGAGCTCGGCGATCAGCGCCTCTTCGCTGCCGGCACGGATGCCACGGATCTGCAGATTGGCGCGGTTGGTCGCTTCGATCACGCCGCCGGCATGCCGTTGCGCAGCGTCGGCGATGCGCTCGGCCTGGGTTGCGTCGAGGCGGCCGCCGGCCAGTTTGATTCTGCAGATGCCGCCATCCTTTGCCTGCACGATACGCAGCAACCCCGGGCAGGCCGAGGGGCGAAAGGCTGGAGATGGATCGAGCTGGGCCTGTTTCAACGGATCACCGGGGTCGGGTCACATGGGCATCCGTTCGAGGATAGGCCAGAGAAGAGCGAGCTTCTATCACCGGGACACCCCGCCCGGTGTGGGCACATGCGACTGAATCCGTCGGCAGGTCTCCTGGCTTGCAGGTCATGGCGCGTGGCCGGCCTTCCCGGTTTCCCAGTGGCGATTGGCGCGCTCGCTGCAACAGTTGCGGGGGCAGCCACGCGGCAGAGTGCTCTGCTCGTGTTCCCTCTTAGGCCCGCGTCTACGTACCACGTAGCCGACGGACACCGACGAAGGCGCTATTATGCCCGCTTTGCGCGCCCGGATGAAAAGCCGCGTCGTCGGATACGAAGCAGTGCGCGGCTCGCGGCCCTTTGGCAGGCGCATGCAAAAGGCTGCCTCTGCCCCGTAGACGTAGGGTGGACGACGCTCTCCGTCCGCCGCTCCAGCATTGCAAAGGTGGACAGAAAAGCGTTATCCACCCAGCGGAAAGCACGCCGGTGCCTTTATAGCTGATGAGGTCCGTAGGGTTGAGGAGTGCAGCGACGATACCCATCAAGGCTGACTGATGAGCACCGCTTCGTTCACCGTCATCCTCCGGCACGGCCGTTCTGATAATGAGGAAAAACGCATGACACCCTGGCTGACCGTCGTGGGCATTGGAGAAGACGGCTACACCGGCCTCGGCAAGGCGGCGCGGCATGCGTTGCTCAAGGCTGATCAGGTGTTTGGCAGCGAGCGCCAACTGGCGTTGCTGCCGCCGTGCATCCGCGCCACGCATCAGCTGTGGCCCAAACCCTTTTCCCTGGCGCCGGTGCTGGAACAGCGCGGCACGCCAGTCTGCGTGTTGGCCAGCGGTGACCCGATGTTCTTTGGTGTCGGTGCCAGCCTGGCCCGTGAGTTGCCGAGCGAGGAGCTGCATATCCTGCCCGCCCCGTCGTCCTGCTCGCTGGCGGCGGCGCGTCTCGGCTGGCCGTTGCAGACCACGCCGTTGGTGTCGCTGGTCGGCCGCCCGCTGGCGGCGCTCCAGGCGCAGATCCATCCCGGCGTGCGCCTGCTGGTGCTGAGCAACGATGGCGAGAGCCCTGCCGCCATCGCCGAACTGCTGCGCGAGCGCGGTTTTGGCCCCAGTCGCCTGAGCGTGTTCGAACACCTGGGCGGCGCGCGGGAGCGGCGCATCGATGGCCTGGCTGACGGCTGGTCGTTGCAGCGCGCTGCCGATCTCAATCTGGTGGCAGTCGACTGCATCGCCAGCCACGATGCCAGGTGTCTGCCGCTCACCCCCGGCCTGCCGGACGATGCCTACCGCCACGACGGGCAACTCACCAAACGCGACGTGCGCGCCATCACCCTGGCGCGTCTGGCGCCGCTGCCCGGCGAACTGCTCTGGGATGTGGGGGCTGGCTGCGGCTCGATCGGCATCGAATGGCTGCGCGCGCACCCCAGCTGCCGGGCCATCGCCATCGAGGCGGACGAAGGGCGCCAGGCGCACATCGCCCACAACCGCGATGCCCTTGGCGTGCCGAATCTGCAACTGGTGGCCGGCCGCGCGCCCGAGGCGCTGGACGGATTGACGGCGCCCGATGCGATCTTTATCGGTGGTGGCGTTACCGTGCCGGGCATGTTGCAAGCCTGCTGGCAGGCGCTCAAGCCCGGGGGGCGGCTGGTGGCCAACGCCGTGACCCTGCAGAGCGAGGCAGCGTTGATCGCCTTTCGCGGCGAGCATGGCGGCGAGCTGACCCGCATCGACGTGGCCCAGGCCAAACCGCTCGGCGGCTTCGACACCTGGCGCGCCGCGTTGCCGATCACCCTGCTGCAGGTCACCAAGCCCTCATGAGTCGTGTGTTGTTGCTCGGCGGTATCGGCGAGGCTCTGACTCTCGCCCGGCGCCTCGGCCCGGCGCATATCTACAGCCTGGCCGGGCTGGGCAAGGTACCGAATGATCTCGATTGCCAGGTACGCGTCGGTGGTTTCGGCGGCGCCGAAGGCCTGGCGGATTTTATCCACAAGCAGGGTATCGACCTTCTGGTCGACGCCACCCACCCCTATGCCGCGCAGATCAGCCACAACGCAGCCCGCGCCGCGCAACAGGCCGGGATCGCCTGCTGGGCGCTGCGTCGGCCGGGCTGGCAGGCTTCGCCCGAGGACGACTGGCGCGAGGTAGTCGACTGGCCGACGCTGATCACTGCACTTGGCGACTTTCAGCGTCCGCTGTTCACCCTCGGCCGCGAGCCACTGGAGCATCTGCATGAGATTCCCGCCCATCAGCACTGGACGGTGCGCTGCCTGCACAGCCAGCCCGCTACGCCGCGCGCCGAAGTGATCGGCGCCCGCGGACCGTTCAGCCTGGAGGACGAGCGCGCGTTGTTCGAGCGCCTCGATTGCGATGTGCTGGTGAGCAAGAACAGCGGCAGCGCGGCGACCGAGCACAAGCTGCAAGTTGCCCGTGAGCGCGGCGTGCCGGTGCTGGTGCTGCAGCGGCCGCTGTTGCCCGCTGTAGACCGCGAATTCAGCGAACCCGAAGCGCTCTGGCAGGCGTTGCAGGGGCTTGGCCTCTAGCCGTAGCCCGCGGTAGAGCGCAGCGAAACCCGGGGAACGCTCTGCCAGATGTACGCCAAATCCAAGGGCCAACCTGGGTATCGCTGCGCTCAACCCAGGCTACGAACTGACCACGCTGTTAAACTGCCGCACTTTTTGCGGAGCCCGACCATGACTGCCACGCCTTATGCCCAGGTGCTATTCGCTGGCCCGGACTTGCTCGACGGCTCGTTCGCCGAGTTGTTTCGTGGCCGTTTGGTCGAGCTGCGCGGCGCGGCGGCGCTGGCCGATATCGTCGACACCGGCGCTGGCTACGACGGCCTCTGGCAACGTGTGGGCGACGGCAGCGGCCCGCTGCTGGTGATCGACCTGGAGCCGCAGAGCAGCAGCCAGCATGTCGACTGGCTACGCGCTGAACTCGCTGCCAAGACCGATCGCGAGCGCGTATTCGTCACCAGCCTGTTTGGCCAGCTCGATGCCGATGCTGCCGGCGCCGCCTGTGCATTGATCGAGCGGCCGGAGCTGCACCTCGGCTGCGTCGAGGTGCCGGCTCTGCCTGGCAGCCATGCCTGGTCGAAGGTCCCCGCCCACGAATACCGCGTGCTGCTCTGCAATGGCCCACGTTGCACCCGCCGCGGCGCGTTGGGGCTGTGGAAAATGTTGCGCGAGAAAGTCAAAGCCGCCGGACGCCTGGAGTGCGACGGCGGCGTGCACATCACCCGCACCCAGTGTCAGTTTCCCTGCGATCAGGGGCCGACACTGAGCGTCTATCCGCCAGGTCATTGGTACC
Source organism: Phytopseudomonas seleniipraecipitans (assembly GCF_900102335.1). GTDB lineage: Bacteria > Pseudomonadota > Gammaproteobacteria > Pseudomonadales > Pseudomonadaceae > Aquipseudomonas > Aquipseudomonas seleniipraecipitans. The sequence goes on along the minus strand of NZ_FNBM01000011.1, from coordinate 150,744 downwards.
AGGTGCGCAGCGAAGCCGACGTGGTGCGCCTGGTGGACGAGCAGCTGGTCGCCGGACGCCCGGTCCCCGAGCTGATGATGCAACGGCCGTAGTCCGTAGCCTGGGTTGAGCGCAGCGATACCCGGGACTGGCAATTATCCGCACCTGTCCGTTGGGTTACGTCGACCACCGCATCCGCTACTCGACCCGCGGGCATTTCGGGCTAACATGCCGCCATCATAAAAACTCGAGTCGTGCATGACCGCCCTGTTTCTGCGCAACCGCACCGTCGCAATCGTGCTGCTGATCGCTCTCGGCCTGGCTGTGAGCTTGTGGCTGGCCAGCCGTTATGCCGAGCAGCGCGCCTGGGAAGATCGCAGCAGCGAGGCCCACGGCCAGCTGCAGCTTTACGCGCAATCGATCCAGACGCTGGTCGACCGCTTCCGTTCGGTGCCGCAGCTGCTGGCGATGGACAGTGACATCCAGTCGCTGCTGCAGGCCCCTGACGATCCTCAACTGCGCAACAAACTCAATCGCCGATTCGAGCTGCTCAATGCCGCCGCCGGGGCCAGCGTGCTGTACCTGATCGACCGGCAGGGGCTGACCCTGGCGGCCAGTAACTGGAACGACTGGAGCAGCTTCGTCGGCAACAACTACAGCTTCCGCCCTTACTTTCAGGACGCCCTGCGCCGCACCTCAGGCCGCTATTTCGCGGTTGGGGTGACCACCGGTGTGCCGGGCTATTTCCTGTCCCACGCGGTGTACGACGATGACGGTGCGGTTATCGGCGTGCTGGTGGTCAAGCTCGAGCTTGAGGAGCTGCAGCGTGAATGGGTCGGCCAGCCGGGTGTGCTGCTGGTCGCCGACAGCTATGGCGTGGTAATTCTCAGCAACCGGCCGGCCTGGCGCTTTCGGGCGCTGGAAGAGCTCGATGAACTTGACCACGCCGAGTTGGTGGAGGTGCGCAAGTATGCCGAACGGGCGCTGCAGCCACTGCCCAAGGAGCACAGCCGATCACTCGGTGATAACGCCGACTGGATGACTATCGACGGCCCGGACGGTCGACGCAATTACCTCTGGCAACGCTCGCGCCTGCCCAGTGAAGCCTGGACGCTGCACCTGCTCGTCGATGAGGGCAGCCTGGGCGACACGGCGCGCAGCTATCGGCTGGCCGCCGCTGGCGTCTGGCTGACCCTGGTGTTCCTAGTGCTGTTCCTGCTGCAGCGGCGCAAGAACCGGCGGTTACAGGCGAGCATCCGAGAAAACCTCGAGCGTGAGGTGACGTTGCGCACCGCCGAACTGCGTGAAGCTCAGGAGGGCCTCGTGCATGCCGCGAAGATGGCCGCGCTGGGGCAGATGTCGGCGGCCATGGCCCATGAGATCAACCAGCCGCTGACCGCCATTCAAATGCACTTGAGCAGCCTGGGCCTGCTGCTCGACAACGGGCGCGAGCAGGATGTGCGCACCGGCCTGACGCGGATCGACGGCCTTCTGCAGCGCATGGCCAGCCTCACCGGGCACCTGAAAACCTTCGCCCGCAAGAGCCCGGCCGGGCTCAACGAGCGCTTGCTGCTCAGCGACGTGCTGGAGCAGGCGCTGTTGCTGCTGGCGCCACGGCTGCGCAGTGAACAGGTCGAACTACTGCAGGAAATCCGCAGCGAAGCCTGGGTCTGCGGTGATGCCATCCGCCTCGAGCAGGTCATTCTCAACCTGCTCAACAACGCCCTGGACGCCATGCTCGACAGCCCTGTGCGGCGGCTTGGCGTGTTAATCGAGGTTCAGGGCGCGCAGTGCGTCATGCGCATCAGCGACAGCGGCGATGGCATTGCCGAGGCTAACCTGGGCCACGTGTTCGAGCCGTTCTTCACCACCAAGCCGGTGGGCGAGGGCCTGGGTCTCGGGTTGGCGATTTCCTACGGTATCGTGCGCGACCTGGGCGGCAACCTGGAGGCTGCCAACGCTGCCACTGGCGCAGTCTTCACACTGCGCCTGCCCAAGGCATGAGCGGCTGTGTGCGAGTGGATGAGTGTGGGCGCGGTGCGGCTTTCGCCGCCGCGCACGGGGAGCTGTGGCGTTACACTGCGGCGTCGAGCCAGGAGGTGGTATGAGTGGTCAGGTAATCGTCGTCGACGATGAAGCAGCGATTCGCGAGGCGGCGCAACAGTGGCTGGAGCTGTCCGGTTTCAGCGTGCAGGTCTGCTCCAATGCCGCGCAGGCATTGGCACTGATCGACGTCGACTTTGCCGGCGTGCTGATCAGCGACGTGCGCATGCCCGGCACCGATGGCCTGCAATTGCTTGCCAAGGTGGTCGAGTGCGACCGCGACCTGCCGGTGATCATGATCACCGGGCACGGCGATGTGCCGATGGCCGTGCAGGCGATCCAGCTGGGCGCCTATGATTTCATCGAAAAACCGTTCACCCCGGATCGGCTGCTCGACGTCGTGCGGCGTGCACTGGAGAAGCGCCGGCTGGTCTGCGAGAACCGTATCCTGCGCCAGCAATTTGGCATGAAGGACGGTATCGCCGCGCAGCTGCTCGGTGTATCGCGGCCCATGGAACGCCTGCGGCGGCAGATTCTCGACCTCGCCGGCACCTCGGTGAACGTGCTGATCCGCGGCGAAACCGGCTCCGGCAAGGAGCGCGTGGCGCGCTGCCTGCACGATTTCAGCGAACGTGCCGACAAGCCGTTCGTGGCCCTCAACTGCGCGGCGATCCCGGAGCACCTGTTCGAGAGCGAGCTGTTCGGTCACGAGAGCGGTGCGTTCACCGGCGCGCAAAGCAAGCGCATCGGCCGCATCGAGCATGCCGACGGCGGCACCCTGTTCCTCGATGAAGTGGAAAGCCTGCCGCTGGCGCAACAGGTCAAGCTGCTGCGCGTGCTGCAGGAAAAGACCCTGGAACGCCTCGGCTCCAACCGCAGCATCCGTGTCGACCTGCGCGTGATCAGCGCGGTGAAGCCGGACCTGCTCGATGAAGTTCGCGCCGGGCGCTTCCGCGAGGATCTGCTCTATCGGCTGAATGTCGCCACCTTGCAGATCCCCGCGCTGCGCGAGCGCCGTGAAGACATCTCGCTGCTGTTTGAGCATTTCGCCGAGGAAGCTGCGCAGCGTCATGGCCGCAGCCTGGAGCCGTTGACCCCGGCCGAACTGGCCAACCTGCTGGGCCACGACTGGCCGGGCAACGTGCGCGAGCTGATCAACGCAGCCGAGCGCCACGCCCTCGGGTTGAGCGGCTCAACGCAGGAGGACGTGGAGCAATCGCTGGCGCAGCAGATGGAAGCCTTCGAAGCGCAGTGCCTGCACAACGCGCTGCTGCGCTGCCGGGGCAGCATCCTGCAGACCATGGAGCTGCTGCAACTGCCGCGCCGCACCCTCAATGAGAAAATGCAGCGCCACGGCCTGCAGCGCAGCACCTACCGGCCCGCCGGCAGCAGCGACGAAGACTGAAAATCGCCGGAGCATTTCGCGATCATCCGCGAGGGCTGGCAGACGGCGGGAGCGGGCAGCCGTTGGCAATTGATGGGTTTTATCCATCCTGCAGCCATGTTCAGGCTGAGCAGTTGGTGAGTTGACTCCAGGTCGACCGCCGCTTCTGGCGGTCAGTTATCCACGTTTGAGCGGAATCTTGCCGGTTGCCCAGCCGGTAATAGGCGGGGTTTCGCTGGTTTACGCCTGGCTGCCTGGGCTGGACCCCTCTGGCGCGTGGGTTCTTATCTCTGGCACGGCATCTGCTATGTATTTAGGGCAACCGGCATTCATCGACCGGTGACCATAATAAAGACAAGAGTCGTCATGCTTCGCGGTAGCCAACCGCCTGCAGCCGTTCGCGCGGCACTCTCCGTCCCCGTGGTCATCGATCCGAACCGGCTCTATGACAACAATAAGCACGGAGAAACACCCATGCGACTGACCAAGCGTTTCAGCCTTCTCGCCGCTGCTGCGGCCATCACCGCCAGCACGGCCGTGTTCGCGGCACCCACCTTCATCAATGTCCTGACCGGCGGTACCAGCGGGGTGTACTACCCGATCGGCGTAGCGCTGTCGCAGGTTTATGGCAACGGCATCGAAGGGTCGAAAACCTCCGTACAGGCGACCAAAGCCTCGGTGGAAAACCTCAACCTGCTGCAGTCGGGCCGCGGTGAGCTGGCCTTTGCCCTCGGCGATTCGGTAGACGATGCCTGGAACGGTGTCGAAGACGCGGGCTTCAAAGCGCCGCTGAAGAAAATCCGCGCGATTGCCGCCACCTACCCGAACTACATCCAGATCGTTGCCAGCAAGGAATCCGGGATCAAGACCCTGGAAGACCTCAAGGGCAAGCGTATTTCCGTCGGTGCACCGAAGTCCGGTACCGAGCTCAATGCACGGGCGATCTTCAAGGCCGCCGGCCTGAGCTACAAGGACATGGGCCGCGTTGAGTTCATGCCCTACGCCGAGTCGGTCGAGCTGATCAAGAACCGTCAGCTGGACGCCACCCTGCAGTCGTCCGGCCTCGGCATGGCAGCAATTCGTGACCTGGCGTCGATGGTGCCGATCACCTTCGTGGCCATTCCGGAAGACGTCGTCACCAAGATCGGCAGCAGCGCCTACCAGGCGCGCGTGATCCCGGCCGGCACCTATGACGGTCAGGATCAGGACGTACCGACCGCAGCGATCATCAACATCCTGGTCAGCCATGAAGGCGTCGACGATGAAGTCGCCTACCAGATGACCAAGCTGATGTTCGACAACCTGCCTCGCCTGGTCAATTCGCACTCGGCGGCCAAGGACATCAAGCTGGAAACTGCTACCGAAGGCCTGCCAATCCCGCTGCATCCGGGCGCTGAGCGCTTCTACAAGGAAGCAGGCGTACTCAAGTAAATCGCCCTGGCCGAGCGCTTCTACAGCGCTCGGCACACTTCCCGCTTCGCCGGGTGGGTGCAGGCTGTCAGCTGATGGTCGGCATTCACCCGCAGTCCGATTTTTCGCCCTCTGGGCGTCAGCGTAGGTGTGACCAGCATGAGTGAACATCAGGGGCTGAGCGCCAGCCCGAGTGAATGGCCGAAGGCGTTGTTCTACACCGCCTTGCTGTTCTCAACGTACCAGATCATCACGGCGGCGTTTCACCCGGTGTCCAGCCAGGTGTTGCGTGCCGGGCACGTCGGCTTCCTGCTGCTGATGGTCTATCTCTGCTACCCGGCCCGCGGCGCAGGCCGCCCGTGGCAGCCGCTGGCCTGGTTGCTGGGCCTCGCCGGGATGGCCACGTTCGCCTACCAATGGTATTTCGAAGCTGATCTGATCCAGCGCTCCGGTGACCTGAGCACTGCGGATATGGTCGTCGGCATCGGCCTCATGCTGCTGATTTTCGAGGCAGCCCGCCGTGTGATGGGCATCGCGTTGCCGCTGATCTGCGGGTTGTTCCTGCTTTACGGCCTGTTCGGTGAATACCTGCCGGGCGATCTGGCGCACCGTGGTTACGGCTTCGATCAGATCATCAACCAGCTGGCGTTCGGTACCGAAGGCTTCTATGGCACACCGACCTACGTGTCGGCGACTTACATCTTCCTGTTCATCCTGTTCGGTGCGTTTCTCGAACAGGCTGGCATGATCAAGCTGTTCACCGATTTCGCCATGGGCCTGTTCGGCCACAAGCTCGGCGGCCCAGCCAAGGTCTCGGTGGCGTCCTCGGCGCTGATGGGCACCATCACCGGCTCCGGCGTGGCCAACGTGGTGACCACCGGGCAATTCACCATTCCGTTGATGAAGCGCTTCGGCTACCGACCGGCGTTTGCCGGTGCCGTGGAAGCGACCTCGAGCATGGGTAGCCAGTTGATGCCGCCGGTGATGGGCGCAGTGGCGTTCATCATGGCCGAAACCATCAACGTGCCGTACGTGGAAGTGGCCAAGGCTGCACTGATTCCCGCGCTACTGTATTTCGGCTCGGTGTTCTGGATGGTTCACCTGGAGGCGAAAAGCGCCAACCTGCGCGGCCTGCCGAAAGACCAGTGCCCCAGCGCCTGGGCAGCGGTCAAGCAGCGCTGGTTCCTGCTGATCCCGCTGCTGGTACTGGTGTACCTGCTGTTCTCCGGGCGCACGCCGATGTTCTCCGGCACCGTCGGGTTGGCGCTGACGGCCATCGTCATCCTCGGTTCGGCGATCATCCTCAAGGTATCGTCGAAGATCATGCGCATGGTCTTCTGGGTCGCGTTGGGGATTCTTTGCGCGGGCTTCTTCCAGCTCGGCATTGGCGTGGTGTTCGGGGTGATCGCCGCGCTGGTGGCGGTCTGCTGGTTCATCAAGGGCGGCCGTGAAACCCTCCAGGCCTGCGTGCATGCGCTGGCTGAAGGCGCGCGGCACGCGATCCCGGTCGGTATCGCCTGCGCCCTGGTGGGCGTGATCATCGGTGTGGTCTCGCTGACCGGCATCGCCACCACCTTCGCCGGCTACATCCTCGCCATCGGCCAGAACAACCTGTTCCTGTCATTGGTGCTGACCATGATCACCTGCCTGATTCTCGGCATGGGCATCCCGACCATTCCCAACTACATCATCACCAGCGCGATTGCTGCGCCGGCGCTGCTGGACCTGGGCGTGCCGCTGATCGTCTCGCACATGTTCGTGTTCTATTTCGGCCTGCTGGCCGACCTGACGCCGCCGGTGGCGCTGGCCTGTTTCGCAGCCGCGCCGATCGCCAAGGAGAACGGCTTCAAGATCAGCCTGTGGGCGGTGCGTATTGCGGCTGCCGGCTTCGTGGTGCCGTTCATGGCGGTCTATGACCCGGCGCTGATGATGCAGGGCGACAGTTGGGCCGCGACGATCTACATGTTCGCCAAAGCAGTATTTGCGGTCGGCTTATGGGGCATGGCGGTGGTCGGTTATCTGAACGTGCGGATGGCCTGGTGGGAGCGCATTTGGGCGTTCGCCGCGGGCGTCGCGCTGATTCTGGCCATGCCCATCAGCGACGAGATCGGCTACCTGCTGGGTATCACGCTGATTGCCCAGCACCTGTGGCGCGCGCGCCGCGCCGCTGCGGTGGCGGTTTGATCGGTCTGTGCCTCGGCTTGGCGGGGACGGTATGGGCGCAGCTGCCCATGCCGTCCTTTACCCTGGCCTGGAACCACACGATCGAGAAGATCCGCTGGGAAGAGGACTACCGCGTCACCCCTGCCGGGCTTTTGCTCGGCGAGGCGCGCGTACGTGGCAGTGGCGCCGGCATGGAGATTCCAGATGGCGCCGTACTGCGCGATGGCAGCTGGCACTACCAGCGCCAGCTGCCGGCTCTGCAACCGCTGCGCCTCGGTCGCACCCCCGAGGCCGGTGATTATCAGCTGTGCAACGACAACGACTGTCAGCCTCTCAGCCAATGGCTTGGCCCGCCGACGGCAAGCCAGCCGGCGGTGGAACTGTGGAGTTGCGAGGTGGACGCGCGGTAGAAGGTGAAAGCAGCCATCAGATCGTTCCTCACGCTCCGCGTGGGAATGCCTCCTGGGACGCTCTGCGTCCGCTTTTGAATTCTGCCTAGCGCAAACGGGCGCAGAGCGCCCTAGCCTGAGCTACCACGCTGGAGCGTGGGAGCCATCATTAAGCGGAGCGTGAGGAACGATCTGTTGAACGTCCGCTCTCGCCACGCAACAGCCACTCCCTGCGCTGCGCTCACGAGATGCGGCGCATCTCCGCCAGCTCTGCACGTAACCCTTCAGCTCGTCGAGGATCATCTGTTCGCGTACTGCGCGGGCCTCGACTTCGGGGTCCGGGCCCTGGGCGTCCTGCATGGCGTTGACGATCACCGCGATGAACAGGTTGAGCATCATGAAGGTGGCGATAAGGATGTAGGGCACGAAGAACACCCAGGCCAGAGGCTGCTCTTCCATGACCGGGCGGACAATGCCCATCGACCAGCTTTCCAGGGTCATGATCTGAAACAGCGTGTAGAGGCTGGCGCCGATGTTACCGAACCATTCAGGGAAGCTCTGACCGAACAGTTGCGTGGCCATCACGGCGGCGACGTAGAACAGTAGCGCCATCAGCATGACGATGCTGCCCATGCCCGGTAGCGAGGCCAGCAGCGCCTGCACCACCTTGCGCATGCTCGGGTTGATCGACACCAGGCGTAGCACGCGCAGTACACGCAGCGCGCGCAACACGCTGAATGGCCCGCTGGCCGGCACCAGTGCGATACCCACCACCAGGCAGTCGAACACCGCCCAAGGATCACGCAACAGGCCGATGCCCCGAGCCGCGAAGCGCAATGCCAGCTCGATCACGAACGCCGTGAGGATGAAGATATCCACAGGCAACAGCAGCCAGCCCCATTCGCGAACGATATCCGCCGAGGTCAGCAAACCGAGGATGGCGGCGTTGATCAGGATCAGCGCGGTGATAATCCGCTGCACCGGCGTGCTGTCCATCAGCTCGGCCAGCTTCAGGCGCCAGGTAGGGGCGGTTGGGTGTGACATGCTTTCGTTCATGGTCTGCTAGACGGGCTCAACTGGGCTGCTGAGCGTAGAGAAGCGCCATGACGGAAGGAAGCGATAAGGTTGCGGTTGGCCGAATGCTTTTTCACCAAATGTGTAGACGGCTATCAACGGAACACCGTGCAGCCGAATGGCATGATTGCCGAAGCCGCTCTGGGGCATTAGCCTGCACGTTTTGCTTCGGGCCAGGCGGCCCTTACCACGCGACGGATGACCGCATGAGCGAGCAGGGCGACAACATCACGTATTACCTGGAAATGCACAGCGCCGAGCAGGTGCGTGGCAAGCCGTTGCCGGATGATCTGCAGGTAGTCGAATGCCGGATCAAGCAGTTCCAGCTCAACCGCTTTCTCTACCAGCTGGTGGGTGGGCCCTGGGAGTGGACGGACAAGCTGTCCTGGTCCGATGCGCAGTGGCGCGAGCTGATCGAGCAGGACAACCACCGCACCTGGGTGGCCTATCACCAAGGCGCAATCGCCGGTTACTACGAGCTGCAGCGTGACGCCGAGAGTTCGGTGGAGATTCTTTATTTCGGCCTCGCCGAAGCCTTCTTCGGCCAGGGTTTCGGCGGCCCGTTGCTCACTCATGCGCTGCAATCCGCCTGGGCGTGGGCGGGCACTCGGCGGGTCTGGGTGCATACCTGCACACTCGATCATCAGAGCGCCCTGGCCAACTACCAGGCGCGTGGGTTGCAGCTGTATCACCAGGAAGTCGAAGGCTGATAGCGCCATCGTGCCGTGACATCCCAGCCGGTTTGCTGTCTGAGATCAGGCGAGCCACGTCGCGTTCACTGAACGGAGTCTTACATGCCGATGCCTAGTCTGAAGTTCCTGCCCCTCTGCTTGCTGGCGCTGCCTTTCATGGCCACCGCTCAGCAGCAGATCCAACCCGGCCTTTGGGAAATCACCTCGAAGAATATGCAGCTTGGCGGCCGCACGCTGCCCAGCAGCGACGTGATGCTGCAGCAGTTCAAGAACCTGCCCCAGGCGCAGCGCGAAATGATGGAGCGGGCGATGGCCCAGCAGGGCATTCAGCTAGGCGACAAGGGCGTGCAGTATTGCATCAGCCAGGCGCAGATTGATGCGCAGAACATACCGCTGCAGGACCCTAATTGCCGCCAGCAGATCACCTCGCGTGACAATGACCGCTGGGTGTTCAACTTCACCTGCCCGCAGGGCCGGGGTGAGGGTGAAGCGCATTTCCTCGACGATAAATCTTTCACCACGCAGGTTCGCGGCGAATTCGACAGCGGTGCCGGTCGTCAGCAGGGCAGCATGGAGTCCGATGCTCGCTGGGTCTCGGCCGAGTGCGGGGCGTTGAAGTCGCTTCAGCCCTGAGCCCGTTCCGCGTTACAGAATCGGCGAGATCAGCCGCGCCACGCGCATGCCCAGTTGTTGAAGGCGATGCACCTCGCGGCGGTCGGCGCCAATCAGCTCGCGGGATTGGCTGAAGTCGTTCTCCAGCATGGCCTCGACTTGGCGGGCGAACTCCGTATCAACCGTCACCAGGGTGATTTCGAAGTTGAGGCGGAAGGAGCGGTTGTCCAGGTTGGCGCTGCCGACCACGCCGATGTCCTGATCGATCAGCGCGACTTTCTGATGCAGGAAACCCGGCAGGTAGCGAAAAATCCGCACCCCTGCGCGCAGCGCCTCGAAGGCAAAAAGGCTGGACGCGGCGTAGACGATGCGATGGTCTGGTCGCGCTGGTAGCAGAATGCGTACATCCACGCCGCGCAGCACGGCCAGACGCAGGGCCGCGAACAGTGACTCGTCCGGGATGAAATACGGGCTGGTTAGCCAGATGCGCTCACGGGCCGCGTTGAGCATTTCCACGAACAGCAGTGAGCAGGTTTCCTGAGCATCCGCGGGGCCGCTGGTGATCACCTGGCAGAGCATGCCTTCGTCCGGGTAGATCTCGGGCAGCAGCAGTGGCGGCAATTTGCGGGTCGCCCAGAACCAGTCTTCGGCGAAGGATTCCTGCAGGCAGGCCACGGCGGGACCATGCACTTCCACATGGGTATCACGCCACGGTGACAGGCGCGGCTTCTCGCCCAGGTACTCGTCCCCCACGTTGTGCCCACCGAGAAAGCCACGCTCGCCATCCACCACGACGATCTTGCGGTGGTTGCGGAAATTCAGCTGGAAGCGATTGAACAGCCCGCCGCCGGTAGGGAAGGCATGCATGTGCACGCCGCCCTCACGCAGGCGTTTCACATAGCGCCGCGGTAGCGCGTGGCTGCCCACCGCGTCGAATAGAAAGTGCACCTGCACGCCTGCCGCCGCGCGTTCGAGCAGGACTTCCTGCAGGCGCCGGCCGAGCTTGTCGTCATGGACGATGAAGAACTGAATGAGGATCACCTGACGCGCCTCGGCCAGCGCTTGGCATATGGCGTCGAAGGTCGCTTTGCCATCGATCAGCAGGCTGACCCGATTGTTCGCCAGGCACGGCATGCGGCCCAGCCGCGGCAGGGCACGGAGTTGCCCATAGGCTTCTGATTCGCCGGCGGCGATGGCTTCTCTGACCCAGGGACGCCAGTCGAGAGCCGCCATGGCCTTGTGCATCTGCTTGTCGACCTGGCGGCGCGCCTCGATGTACGCGTAAAAGCGGCTGCGCCCGAAAATGACATAGGGCAGCAGGGTCAGGTAGGGCATGAAGAACAGCGACAGCGCCCAGGCAATGGCGCCCTGGGCGGTGCGTACGGTAAGAATCGCGTGCACGGCGGCGATCGCTCCAAGGCCATGGGTCGCCGCGATCAGATAGCCGAAGAAATGCTGTATGCCGAATTCCATTGCCGTTCGCTTAATGACTGCTGTGCCAGCATAGACCACGCTATCGGCTGCTCGTCGCGAGGGATTGTCGGCGTTCCACGTGAAACCCGACTTCGTCTGCTCGGCAGTCCGCCATGTAGGCCATGTCTGGGTGTCGCGCGGTAGTGGCCAGTCATCAGGGTAAGCGACTGCCTTCAGCGCCAATTATGGCTGGCGCTCGCGGCAGCATCATGGGCATGCAGGCTTTCTGCGTGGGTCACGTGGAGGCGGAAACCCTCGACTTCCGGCATCGACAGCAGCGCGCCATGCAGGCGACGCGCGGCGTCTTCGCAAAACATCAGATTCTGTCCGTTGGCCAACGCAAAGGCCTGCTCGTCGGCGCGCTTGACGGCAGTTTGCACGGCGGTACCGAGGGCGGCCTCGGCACGGTCGAGCAGGCCGATAAAGGGCAGTGAAGTGGCATCGGCTTGCAGGCGCACACGGATATCGGCCTCACTGCGCTGGCTGTGGGGCGTGGCAATGATTCCAGCGCTGCTGCCGAGCCAGGCGTGCATCGTATCGAAGTCTGGCTGCCGTTCGCAGAAGTCGTCGGCGAAGCGCTGCTGGATCAGCTGCCGCGCCAGAGCCGCCGAGCAGGGGCAGGTGGATGAGTAGCTCAGCTGCAAGCCCAGCTCCAGGTGAAATCCTGATGGGGCCAGGTGTGCCTTGAGCGTAAGCGGATAGGCCTTGTAACCGGACAATGGGCTGATCAGCGCCGGCCGTTCGATCAGCCATTCGCCGCGCAACTCCAGGTAGGCGCGTAACGACAACCCGTCGTGGCTGTTCAGAAAACGCTCCAGTACTTCACGCAGCAAGGCCGGCGACACGGCTTCGCGCTGCAGCTCGGCAACAGCCAGATACAGGCGTGACATATGAATGCCACGCGTCTGGCCGTCGTCCAGGCTTACGCCGGCATCGATTCGCGCGCTGACGGCCTGCGTGTCGATGCGCACGGGCAGCGCAATGCCGCGCATGCCCACCCAGTCGAGCATGGCGGTGGAACCGCTGCTGCGCTGAGCGGCGATATCGGGCATGTCGGTTTGCTGATTCATTGTTCACCCTGGTTCGTTTTCAGTACAATTCCGCTTTAAATGTTATGTTATAACAAATAAGGTAAATGAGTGAGCCTGCGATGACCCCCCGACGAACTGCTTGCCCTGCCACCTGCGGCGTACATGAACGAAGCCCAGCAAGGTTTCTTCCGTGATCTGCTGCTTCAACAGCGCCAGGCGTTGCAGCAGCGTATCGACGATGAGTTTGGGGCTTTGCGCGAGCAGGACCGACCCGCCGACGAGGCCGACATGGCCAGCCGGGAGGAGCAGCGGCAATGGCAGCTGCGCCTGCTTGAGCGTGAAAAGAAGCTGCTCGACAAGATCGACGAAGCGCTCGAGCGAATGGCCCACGGTGAATACGGCTGGTGCCGCGAAACCGGTGAGCCGATCGGCCTGCGTCGTCTGCTGCTACGGCCAACCGCAACCCTGTGTATCGAGGCGAAAGAGCGCGAAGAACAGCGCGAACGCCACCAACGCTCCGTGTAATGCCTGACGCTCTGATGAGGAACCCGTGATGCCCAACCGCCTACCCGTAACCGTGCTGTCCGGCTTTTTAGGGGCCGGCAAGAGCACTTTGCTCAACCACGTGCTGAAGAACCGCGACGGTCTGCGCGTGGCCGTGATCGTCAACGACATGAGCGAAATCAACATCGACGGCAGCGAGGTGCGGCGCGACGTCAGCCTTAACCGTGCCGAAGAAAAGCTGGTGGAGATGAGCAACGGCTGCATCTGCTGCACCTTGCGCGAAGACCTGCTCGAGGAAGTCAGCAAATTGGCCCGCGATGGTCGTTTCGATTACTTGCTGATCGAGTCCACCGGTATTTCCGAACCACTGCCGGTGGCCGAAACCTTTACCTTCCGCGACGAGGCAGGCCAGAGCCTGGCAGATCTGGCGCGCCTGGATACCCTGGTGACGGTGGTCGACGGGGTGAACTTCCTGCAGGACTTTCAAGCCGCCGAGAGCCTGGCCAGCCGGGGCGAAACACTGGGTGACGAGGACGAGCGCTCGATCAGCGACCTGTTAATCGAGCAAGTCGAGTTCGCCGATGTGCTGCTGGTCAGCAAGATCGACCTGATCAGCCAGGCCGAGCGTGAAGAGTTGATGGCCATTCTGCGACGCCTCAACACCCGTGCCGAAATCCTGCCGATGAGCATGGGCGCGGTGCCGCTGCAGGCGATTCTCGACACCGGGCTGTTCGACTTCGAGCGAGCAGCCGAAGCGCCAGGCTGGCTCAAGGAATTGCGCGGCGAGCATGTGCCGGAAACCGAAGAATATGGCATCGCCTCCAGCGCTTACCGGGCGCGCCGGCCGTTTCATCCACAGCGGTTCTTCGATTTCCTTAACCGGGAATGGGTTAACGGTCGGTTACTGCGTTCCAAGGGATTTTTCTGGCTGGCCAGCAAATACCAGGAGGCCGGCAGCTGGTCGCAGGCAGGCGGGCTGATGCGCCACGGTCTGGCCGGGCGCTGGTGGCGCTTCGTGCCGAAAAGCCAATGGCCGCAGGACGCCGACGAGCGGCAGGCGATCATCCGTCAATGGGACGAAGCCAGCGGCGATTGCCGCCAGGAGCTGGTGTTCATCGGCCAGAATATCGACTTCGCGCAGCTGCATGCGGAGCTGGATGATTGCCTGCTCAGCGATGCCGAAATGGCGGCCGGGGTAGAGACCTGGTGCCAATTGGCCGATCCGTTCGGCCCCTGGGTGGAGGCCGCATGATGCTTGCTCTGCAGACACCACCGGCACCACAGCAAATGAGCGGCGAGCGCGTCGATGTACTGACCGAAGTGCTGCGCGATGACGTCAACCTGGCGGTCTGGCAGCGCACGCTGCCGGATCACGTCACGGGCTTTGCCGCCGCGCTGCTGGCTCAGGGCGAGCCGCTGGCGCAATCATTGAGCATCGACCTCACCGATGCAGAAGCCGAGCCGGCATTGCCCGGGCTGCTCGCTGGGTACAGCGATATGCCCGGCCAGGCGGCCTTTCTCGCTGACGTGGCCTGGCTGGTTCGCGCCTATGCCTGCCTGCTCGACGCCCGCAGCGTCGGCTTGCGTCTGCGCGTGCTGGATGGCGCCATGTGCCCGCGCTTCCACGTTGATCGCGTACCGCTGCGGCTGATTACCAGCTACGCCGGTCCCGGTAGCCAGTGGCTGCGCGAGGGCGCAGTGGCGCGGCAGCCTCTCGGTGGCGCGCAGGCGCTCGCTGGGGAAGGTGCAGCAGTCGAACAGATCGCTTGCGGGCACGTCGCGCTGCTCAAGGGCGAGCGCTGGATCGGCAACGAAGGCCGCGGCCTGGTCCATCGCTCACCGGCGTTACCCGCTGGTGAACGGCGCTTGCTGCTGACCCTGGACTGGTTGGCGTGAAGCCAATGCACAGGCAAAAAAATGCTGCGCCAAGGCGCAGCAACAGCGCAGCTCGGGCCTGTCCGGCTGCGAGCCTTTATTAAGCCCCCTACAGATGACGATTGAATGACGGCTCAGTAGGCCATCCACACGCCTTTGCTTTGCTGCTCGCAGAACGGCTTGAGGTAGGCGGCGTCGTTGGCCACGCCGTAATAATGCACATCCTGCTGGTACGGCGTGCCGCCGACCCGGGCGTTACGACACACCCCGAATGCGCCAGTGGGGCACTGCTCGACGAAGCTGACGTCGACCTTCTGGCCCTTGAGCTGCGGCTGGCAGAAACCGGTGCGGAACAGGTTCGGGGGAATGCTGCGGTTCTGCTGGCAGACTTTCACATCCAAACGCTCAGCCTGGCTGTGCACCACGCACGCTTCGCCCCAGGCCAGGCCGGACAGACCACATAACGCGAGAGGCAGCAAACGGCGCATCGATCCAACTCCGGAAAAATGATGCAGAACTGTAGGGGCTGAGGTGCGCTTATCGCAAGCCAAAGCTTCCTCCCAAACTGCCAACGCGTCACCATAGTGGAATGTTGAAACAGATACCCACCCACCTGATCGCCGGCCCGCTCGGTGCCGGCAAGACCAGCCTGATCCGTCATCTTCTGGCGCAGCGGCCTGCGGGCGAGCGCTGGGCGGTGCTGATCAACGAGTTCGGGCAGATCGGCCTGGACGCTGCGCTGCTGGCGCGTGACGAGGATGGCCTGAGCTTCAGCGAGGTTGCCGGTGGCTGCCTGTGCTGCGTCAATGGCGTGCCGTTCCAGGTCGGCCTGGGCCGTCTGCTGCGCAAGGCCAAACCGGATCGCCTGTTTATCGAGCCCTCCGGGCTGGGCCATCCGCTGAGCCTGCTGGAACAGCTGGCGGCCGCGCCCTGGGAAGGCGTATTGGCCGTGCAGCCGCTGCTGATGGTGCTCGACGCAGCCGCCCTGGCCACAAATGTACCGCTCGCCGATAGCCAGCGTGACGCGCTGGCCCATGCCGGTTTGCTGGTGTTGAACAAGAGCGACGGGCTGGACGCAGCGAGCCGTGCGGCCATCGAGACCCGGTTGCAGCGGGCGCTGTACTGGACTAGCCAGGGCCGCGTGCCGTTCGGCCGTCTGCCGATTGCTAGCGTGGCAGCGGCTGCAAGCAGCAGCGCAGCGTTGCCGGATGGTCCGTTACCGCCAGCGGCGGTCTGGCGCAGTGCCGAAGAGCCGATCTGCCTGATTCAGGATCAGCCCGAGGGGTGGAGTATTGGCTGGCGCTGGCACCCCAGCCAGCGTTTCGACCTTTTGCAGGTGCAGCAATGGCTGGCTCCGCTGCCCTGGCGCCGCGCCAAGCTGGTGCTGCACACCAATGCTGGCTGGCTCGCCGCCAATGCATTGCAAGGGCAAGCCCTGCATTGGCAGAACAGCGAGTGGCGCAAGGACTCACGGCTTGAGCTGATCTTCAGCGGCGCTCAGGACCAGGCCGCACTGCGCGCGGCGATGGCTGCCTGCCGGTTGGCCTGAGGCTGTTTCAATCCCGCGTGGAGGGGTGGTCGCGGCGCCATTGCTGCAGCTCGATCACTTGGCCAGACTGCCGGGGTGCGGGTGCGGGTGCGGGTGCGGGGGGCGACGCGACCGCCGCTGGCGGCTCGCGGAATGGATACGGATCCAGCTCGATGCCGCCCAGGTTGGCGCCGAACATGACGATGCGACCGCCATGGCGCTGATCGCCAGTGACGGTGAACTCGAACCCGTAGATGCGCGCGAAGCGCCGATTGCCTCGCGCGTCACGCACCACAGCGAAGCGCTGGAAGGCGACGTTACCGTCGAGCAGTTCAATATCCAGCTTGCTGCAGTGCTGCTTGACCCGCGTCAGTGCGCGCTCGCGAATGCCATGGCCGTGCCAGAGCCAGGCGGCAGCGGCGGCCAGCAGCATGAGAATCAGCAGGTTGCCGAGGGTCAGCATGGCAAACGAACTCGCGAGGTGGGCGCTCAGCTTACCCGATCTGCCGGACGATGGCGCCCGGCAGATCGGTTGCCACTGGCAGGTTACTGGCTGATTGGCGCCGGCGCCTGCAGCCCCAGGCGCTCGAACATCACCCGGGCGATTTCCCGCTCACCCATCACCACCAGATCGGCCTTGTGCTCGCGCAGGTAATCGACTTCGTCATCGAAATGTGCGCGTGCAATGATGTCCAGGTCGGCATTTGCCTGCCGGCCATGCAGGGCGATCTGCCCGGCCTCGAGGCTGTTGGGGATGGCAATCATCAACCAGCGCGCCTGGGCGACATTGGCCAGCTCCAGCACGTGGGTGCTGGCCGCGTTGCCAAGCACGACGCTAAAGCCTTCCTCGCGCAGTTCCTGAGCGCGGGTGCGGTTATCGTCGATGATCACCAACGGCACGCCTTCGCCGCGCAGGCGTTTGCTGATACGGCTGCCGACGCGACCATGGCCGATGAGGATGGCATGGCCGACTTCGCTGATCGGATGCAGATCGTTGTCTTCGCCGTCCGCAACGCTGACTTGGTCGGCCGGCTTGGTGTGTTCGCGGCGATCCAGCCACGGTTGCAGGCGGTCGATCAGCAGGAACAGCAGCGGGTTACAGAGGATCGACAGGATGGCGCCGGCCAGCACCAGATCGCGGCCTGCTTCCGGCACCAGGTTCAGGCCGATACCCAGGCCGATGAGGATGAACGAAAACTCGCCGATCTGCGCCAGGCTCACCGAGATGGTCAGCGCGGTGCTCAATGGCTTGCGGAACGCCAGCACGATCAGCATCGCCGCCAGCGATTTGCCGAACACGATGATCAGGAATGTGCCCAGCACCAGTAACGGTTGCTCGACCAGAATCGCCGGGTTGAACAGCATGCCCACCGAGACGAAGAACAGCACGGCAAAGGCATCACGCAGCGGCAGCGAGTCTTCGGCGGCCTTGTGGCTGTATTCGGACTCGTTGAGGATCATGCCCGCAAAGAAGGCGCCCAGCGCAAAGGACACGCCGAACAGCTGTGCCGAGCCGTAGGCGATACCCATGGCGATGGCCAGCACGGCCAGGGTGAACAGCTCACGTGAGCCGGTGCCGGCGCTGCGTTCCAGCAACCAGGGGATGACCCGTCGACCGACCACGATCATCAGCGCGACGAATGCGGCGACCTTGCCAAAGGTGAGCAGCAGTTGCATACCGATGCTGCTGGAGCCGTCGCCCTGCGGGATGCCACCGAGGAAACCGGACAGCGCGGGCAGCAGAACCAGCGCCAGGACCATCACCAGGTCCTCGACGATCAACCACCCGACCGCGATCTTGCCGCGGCGGCTGTCGATCAGCTGGCGCTCTTCCAGAGCGCGCAGCAGCACCACGGTACTGGCTACCGAAAGCGCCAGGCCGAACACCAGGCCAGCGCCCCAACCCCAGCCCATGGCCCACGACAGGCCCATGCCCATGAGTGTGGCGACGGCGATCTGAACCACGGCGCCGGGAATGGCGATGTGTTTCACCGACATCAGGTCTTTCAGGGAGAAATGCAGGCCCACGCCGAACATCAGCAAAATCACGCCGATCTCGGAGATCTCATGGGACAGTTCCTTGTCGGCAACGAAACCAGGGGTGAAAGGGCCGACGATGACGCCAGCGAGTAGATAGCCGACCAGAGGCGACAGCCGCAGCCGGTTGGCGAGGCTGCCGAAGATATAAGCGAGTACGAAACCGACGGCGATGGTGGCAATCAGGGGGGTGTGATGAGGCATGCAAGCTCCCGATTTGGAACGGGCCTCGCGTGCCTACGCTGGAGAAACTCAGCGCAGAGGTGCGTAACGGCCCAGGTCGGGTTGCCCGACCATAAAGACCGATATTTTATATGAAAATATTGCTTATAACTAAAAGGTATTTGTACGGGATGTGTCTCAGCCCTTGCTAATGCCGTTGCATTAGGTCAGGCATCGCCTTTCAGCGCACGGTAGCGGCTTTCCAGTTCCTGACGAATCTCGCGCCGCTGGCGGCCTTGCTCAAAGCGTCGGCGTTCTTCTGAGTTTTGTGGCTGGCGCACCGGCACCTCCACGGATTTACCCTGTTCATCGATCGCCACCATGGTGAAGAAACAGCTGTTGGTGTGGCGTACCGAGCGTTCGCGAATGTTTTCGGTGACCACCTTGATGCCGACTTCCATGGAGGTTCGGCCGGTGTAATTCACCGAGGCCAGGAAGGTCACCAGTTCACCGACATGCACCGGTTCGCGAAAGGTCACCTGATCCACCGACAGCGTCACCACATAGCGACCGGCGTAGCGGCTGGCGCAGGCGTAGGCCACTTCGTCGAGGTATTTGAGCAGGGTGCCGCCGTGCACATTGCCGGAAAAGTTGGCCATGTCCGGGGTCATCAGGACGGTCATTGTCAGTTGTGCGTTTCCGGGTTCCATAGGGTCTGGCTCATCAGGTTGAAGGGGCGCGATTTTCCACCGTCTGAGCGGCGTTGGCTGGTCGATTGTGTCTATGTACGTGATTGCTGCAACGTATGCTCCGGTATTTCACTCTCAGCGTCATGACCCATTTGTTCATTTACAAGGAAGCCACCATGAAGCGTACCGTTGTTGTCTGCGCCTTGCTGCCGCTTGTGATCGGCATTGCCCAGGCCGCACCGCAGCCCTGCGACACCGTCAGCCTGTGCAATTCGGCCGGCACCGCAGCCTATCAGGCGGGACGTTACGAAGAAGCTGCAGAGGCCTTCGAGCGTCAGCTGCGACGTGCCGAGCAAACGCAAGACAGCGCCGCCCGCGAGCTGGCCCTGAACAATCTGGTAGTGACCAGCCTGCGCCTTCAGCAGTCAGGTCAGGCAAGAGCATGGTTGAACCTGGCTCTGAACGACGGCATGCACGGCACGGCCACCCGGCACAATTTGCGCTCGGTGTCCGCGGCGCTGGATTACCAGGCCCTTGGCGCCAGCCTGGAGGGTCGCTATCTGCGTTACGCCGGAGCGGCAGTGTGGAGCAGCCTGGATATCAGCCGTCAGCCAGACGGCAGCTATCGGGCGCATTTTTCACCATTGCGCGCGGGCGCCAAGGTCGAAGAATACGGTCCGGCCGCCATCGGTGAGCTGCAAGGAGCCTTACAGGGCGAGAAAGCCTATTACCAACTGACGGCTGCGGATCTGCCTCAGGGCTGCGCCGTCGAGTTGTTTCACGAAGGCTTGGATATTCGCGTGCTGGAAGTCTTCGACCCGCAGTGCCAGCAATACGGCGGCGCCGGGATCAGCGTGGCTGGCAATTACCTGAAGGTCAGCGCCGATCCGCAGCAGCAGGCGCGCTGATCAGGCGCTGCCTGGAACACCGGCGTGGGTAGCCCGGTCGAGTGCAACGCCATGTGGGATGGCTGCTCTGGGTATCGCTGCGCTCAACCCAGGCTATGGGCACTCCGCCACCATCGTCAGCAACCCAGCTCCAGCTAGGGCGCTACCGGATTCAGGCACCAGGGCCAGCCCTGCTCGCCGATTCAGATCATGAGCGGCGTGCAGATTCGGTGATGCTGTTGCCGATCATGGGTGTTTCCTCGCGAAGGTGGGCGCTTATTCAAACCGTCGAATCAGGGTGTCGCATGCATTGGCGGTGACCTGAAAACATCGTCGGACGTCTTTTTGCGGTACCTGCACAACCGCGTACGGCGTGCGCTTTGCGGTAAATGTTTCCGAATATTGCCACGTCGCGACGTGTACGGCTCGGATGTTAACCTGCGGTCAAAGTGGCCCAGCAACGGGCCAATTACCCCCATTCTTCAGCAGGCTCACGTGAGCCATCGAGCAGCCGCCCGAGCTCGCTTGTGCCTGCCTCAAAACAAGGAGCAGTTTCCTCATGCATGCCATCAGCTTCATCCAGGATCTAGCGGTGATCATGCTGGTGGCCGGGGTGGTCACCGTGCTGTTCCACCGCTTCAAGCAGCCGGTGGTGCTCGGTTACATCCTCGCCGGCTTCCTGATCGGCCCGCACACGCCGCCGTTCGGCCTGATCCACGATGAAGAGACCATCCGCACCCTCGCCGAGCTGGGGGTGATCTTCCTGATGTTCTGCCTGGGGCTGGAATTCAGCCTGCGCAAGCTATTCAACGTCGGAGCCACGGCCTTCATCGCGGCGTTCCTGGAAATCATCCTGATGATCTGGATCGGTTTCGAGATCGGCCGTTACTTCGGCTGGAGCACCATGGATTCGCTGTTCCTCGGTGCGATCCTGGCGATTTCCTCGACGACCATCATCATCAAGGCGCTCGGCGACCTGAAGATGAAGAACGAGCGCTTCGCACAGCTGATCTTCGGGGTGCTGATCGTCGAGGACATCCTCGGCATCGGCATCATCGCGTTGCTGTCCGGTATCGCCCTGAGCGGCAGTGTGGAAACCGGCGAGGTGTTCGCCACCGTCGGCAAGCTGTCGCTGTTCATGATCGTCGCCTTGGTCATCGGCATCATCCTGGTGCCGCGCATCCTCGCTTACGTGGCCAAGTTCGAAAGCAATGAGATGCTGCTGGTGGCGGTGCTGGGCATGTGCTTCGGCTTCTGCCTGCTGGTGGTCAAGCTCGAATACAGCATGGTGCTGGGCGCCTTCCTGATCGGCGCGATCATGGCCGAGTCGCGCCAGTTGGTGCAGATCGAGCGTCTGGTCGAGCCGGTGCGCGACATGTTCAGCGCGATCTTCTTCGTCGCCATCGGCTTGCTGCTCGACCCCAACGTGCTGGTCGAATATGCCTGGCCGATCGCCGTGATTACCGTGGCCGTGATCGTCGGCAAGGTGGTTTCGTGCAGCGTGGGCTCCTTCATCGCTGGCAACGACGGGCGTACTTCGCTGCGCGTCGGCATGGGCCTGTCGCAGATCGGCGAGTTCTCTTTCATCATCGCTACCCTGGGCATGACCCTGCAGGTGACCAGCGACTTCCTCTACCCGGTAGCGGTTGCCGTGTCGGTGATCACCACCCTGACCACGCCGTACCTGATCCGCTCGGCGGATCCGCTGGCGGTGAGTCTCGGCAAGGTCATGCCGCAGCGCGTGTCGCGGGTGTTCTCGTTGTACGGCGAGTGGCTGCGCAGCATCCAGCCGCAAGGCCAGGGTGCGATCCTGGCGGGGATGATCCGCAAGATCGTCCTGCAGGTGCTGGTCAACCTGGCGTTCGTGGTGGCGATCTTCCTTGGCATCGCCTTCTTTGCCACCCAGATCGGCGCCTGGCTGGCTCAATGGCTCGATCAGGAAAACCTGCGCAAGGCAGTGATCTGGGGCGCGGCGCTGATCCTGTCGCTGCCGTGCCTGATCGCGGCGTACCGCAAGATCAAGGCGCTTTCCATGCTGCTCGCCGAGATGGGCGTGCGCCAGGAGAAGGCCGGTCGCCATACGGCGCGGGTGCGCAAGGTGATTTCCGAGGTGATTCCGCTGCTCTCGCTGGTCGGCATCATGGTGCTGCTGACGGCGCTGTCGTCGAGCATCCTGCCGTCCAACGACATGCTGCTACTGGTCGGTGTCGTCGCCGCCGGTGTGGTGGCCGTGCTGTGGCGCTGGTTCATCCGCGTGCACACGCGCCTGCAGATCGCCCTGTTCGAGACGCTCGACAAGCCCGATACACCTGGGCATCACTGAAACGACAAGGGCGCCAATAGGCGCCCTTCTTGTATGTAAACCCGTAGCCTGGCGTTGAGCGAAGCGATACCCAGGGCTGTATTCCCCGCGTGTCGCTACGCTCAGCACGGGCTACGAAAGCAGCCGCTGTGCCCTTGGGGAGCGAGCGATCACTCCTCCAGCCAGACCTCACGCACCCAGTGCCAGACCGAATCCCAGCTGTCGTCGGTGAGGTCTTCTTCTTCGCCGTCCCACAGCAGCACGGTGCCGTCCTGTTCGACGCAGTAGTAATTGCCGTTGTCTTCGCAGATCGGCACCAGTTCACGTGAGACCCCTAGCGACCAGGCGACCGAGGCCACTTCCGGCAGGTAGGTGTGCGACTGCGGGTCGGTGACGGTGACCGGCTCCAGGCGGCCGTAGACCACGTCGCTGACCTTGAGCAGGAACTCGCGCAACTCGAACGGCAGGTTGATGAGGATCTGCTCCTCGATCTCCACCAGCAGCTCTTCATCCGGCAGCTCGAGGGGCACCGGCACGGGTTCGTTCAGTTCACGCAGTTGTTCGATGACTTCTTCCACAGGCGGCTCCAGCGAAACTCGGTAAATCTCTAGGGGTGTTGGAACACAAAAACCGCCAGGCGTTTGGTTTGCGCCTGTCGGACTCGATGCTCGGGTGATAGCGCAGCGTTTTACGCTGAATGGAAAATAGTCACAAGTCGGAAAAAGGCAAAACGCCACATCCCTCGGGCGATCACAACATGCTGTTCGGTGTGACCGTAGCGCCTGAGCGCAGTGAGAGGGCCAGCACACGGGCGCTGAAAAACAAAAAACCCGGGCAAACCCGGGTTTTCATAACGCGTGGTGATCAGCCGTTCTGGCGGATACCGGCGACCAGCCAAGGCTGGTTGTCGCCCGTCGCGCGCTCGAGGCGCCAGCTCTCGCTGAACACTTCGCCCTGGTCGAAACGCGAAGTCTTCGACACACCGCTGAAGGTCAGCGTGGCAATGGTCTTGTCGGTGTGGTCGTCGACACCGTCCAGCTGCACGTCGAGGTTGTCGATATAGGTGGACTGGAAGCCTTCACCCAGATCGGCACGCTCGCGCTTGAGGAACTCGAGCAGTTGCGGGGTCACGAACTCGGCGATCTTGTCCATCTCGTTCGCGTCCCAATGCTGCTGCAGGCTCAGGAAGTGCTCACGACCAGCATTGATGAAGCTTTCCTCGTTGAACCAGGCCGGTGCGTTGATCACCGGTTTGATCGCAGCGGCGCTGCTGCCACCGAAGATCGACGGCTGTGCCGGTTGTGGCTGGCCATGCGCTTCACGCTGGAACGGCGCACCACCGGCGGCGGCCACATTCGGCTGCTGCTTCTGGCGACGAGCGGCCAGGAAGCGGAACAGCAGGAAGGCGATCAGGCCGAAGATCAGCATGTCCATGATCTGCAGGCCTTCGAAGCCGTCACCCATGAACATCGAAGCCAACAGGCCACCGGCAGCCAGGCCAGCCAGCGGGCCGAGCCAGCGCGATGCACCGCTGGCGGCAGCCGGGGTACGGCCTGGCGCAGCAGCATTGGCGTTAGGTTGCGAAGGCGGTGCGGCCTGGCGAGTCTGGTGGCTCGGCGCAGAGCCAAAGGATTTGCCGCCGCCCATACGCTTGGCGTCGGCAGTCAAACTGAACGACAGGCCCAGGCAAACTACCAGGGCGATGCTGAGGAAACGCTGCATTATCGGTTTTCTCTTGGTTGTTGAAACACTGACGGGCATCTTGCCCGTGGCGGGTCGGCATGACCAGCAACAGAATGTTTCGAGCTTTTGCCCAGCGCAGCGGCTGGCGCTGTGTGAGGCAATCAGAAGAGTGGACGAGAAACGGAACCCGCAGGTTCCGTTTCAGTGCTGCTTGAGGTTTTGGTGGCGACCGGCTGCAGTAGCCGGGTGAGCCATTCAGCTCGCCCGGCAAGGCCGCTGCTGACTCAGCGCCAGTTGTACAGTTCTTGCTCGGTCACTGCGCTCATTGGCGTGACTTCATCCTGGAAGGTCTTCATCGACTTCCAGATGCGGCCGTTGAGGTCGTTCTGGCTGGCCAGGTCTTCGAGCACAGCCTGCGATTCACGCTTCATGGCGTCCAGCACGTCGTCAGGGAAGCGCTTGATCGGCACGCCCTGTTCCTTCAGCTGGATCAGCGACTTGGCATTGTGGAAGACGTAGTCGTCCATCATGTCCAGCGTTGCGGCGCGAGCGGCTTCGACCACGATGGCCTGCAGGTCGGCCGGCAGGCTGTCAAACGCCTTCTGGTTGACCATGGACTCGACCACTGCCTGCGGCTCTTGCCAGCCCGGGAAGTAGTAGTACTTGGCAGCCTTATGCAGGCCGAAGGCCAGGTCGTTGTACGGGCTGACCCAGTCTGTTGCATCGATGGCGCGCGTTTGCAGAGCGGTGAAAATCTCGCCGCCTGGCAGGTTGACGGTGATCGCGCCGAGCTTGCTCCACACTTCGCCGCCCAGGCCCGGCATACGGATTTTCAGGCCCTTGATGTCGTCCAGCGAGTTGATTTCCTTGTTGTACCAGCCACCCATCTGCATGGTGGTGTTACCCGCCGACAGCGGCTTCACGCCGTACGGCGCGTACGTTTCGTCCCACAGGGCCTGGCCGCCGCCCTTGCTCAACCAGGCGTTCATTTCCAGGGTCGACAGACCGAACGGTACCGAGGAGAAGAACTGTGCGGCCGGTACTTTGCCCTTCCAGTAATACGGCGTGCCGTGACCCATTTCGGCAGTGCCGCGGGATACGGCATCGAACACTTCCAGCGCGGGTACAAGCTCACCAGCGGCGTACACCTTGACGGTCAGGCGCCCGGCGCTCATGGCGTTGATACGCTCGGCCAGGCGCTCGGCAGCGGTGCCCAGGCCTGGATAGTTCTTCGGCCACGAGGTGACCATCTTCCAGTGGAAGGTTTCAGCCTTTGCAGCCGGGGCGCTTTGCTGGGCAGCAGGGGTTTCTTCCTTGCAGCCGGCCAGGCCGATGGCAGCGAGCAGCGCCACAGCGGCGCCGAACAGTTTACGGCGGTTCATCGTGTTCTCCCTTGGGGTGTTGAGCAGCGTGCCCGTATTTATTAAAAGATTTGCGCCACGAATTTCAGTGAGTCTTCTCAAAGGCTTTCGAGTTAGAGCCATGCAAGGCGAAATCAGGCGAGGAAGCGGAGTGTACTGTTGTCCATGAGCATTACTCGCTTCGCTCGCCCGTTCGGGCCGCACTAAAGTGCGTTAGCCGCAAGCGGCTTTGCGACTGGGCTGGCAATCCAGCCTGATTTCAAAGCAGCAGGGCCGACGCGCAGCTGTCTTTGAGCAGACTCCTTAGATAGCCTCGAGCTTCGCGTAGGCCAGCATCAGCCACTTGCTGCCCTCGCTCTCGAAATTCACCTGCACCCGTGCCTGTGGGCCCGAGCCTTCGAAGTTGAGAATGGTGCCCTCGCCGAACAGTGAGTGCTGCACGCGCTGGCCGAGGTTGAACGGCGTGTCCGGCACGGCGCTGCCGGCGAACAGGCTGCTGCCACTCATGCTGCGGTTGCCGCTGCCGTAAGGCCGGCTGACGCTGTTCGACAGGCGCACTTCCTGAAGCAGATGCGGCGGCACTTCGCGTACGAAACGCGACACCTTGTTGTAGGTCTCGTTGCCATACAGGCGGCGAGTTTCCGCGTAGCTGATCACCAGGTTGTGCATGGCGCGAGTGATACCGACATAAGCCAGGCGGCGTTCCTCTTCCAGGCGGCCGGGCTCTTCCAGGCTCATCTTGTGGGGGAACAGGCCTTCTTCCATACCCACCAGGAATACCCGTGGGAATTCCAAGCCCTTGGCGCTGTGCAGGGTCATCAGCTGGATGCTGTCTTCGTTCTCGGCGGCCTGGGTGTCGCCGGCCTCCAGCGAGGCGTGGCCGAGAAACGCGGCCAACGGCGTCTGTTCTTCGTCACCGTCTTCGCCCTCGTAGGAGTCGAAGGCGCGCGCGGCGGACACCAGTTCCTCAAGGTTTTCCACCCTAGCCTGGGCCTTCTCACCCTTTTCGTCGCGATGATAGGCGAGCAGGCCGGATTGCTCGATGACCAGCTGCGCCATGCTGTGCAGCTGCATGCCCTCGACTTTCAGGGCCAGCGTGTCGACCAGCTCGACGAAGGCATTCAGGGCACTGGCGGCACGCCCACTGACGACCTTGGTGCCGACCGCTTCGTGCAGCGCCGCCCACATCGACAGCTCGTTGGCCCGGGCGAACTGGCGCAGGGTTTCCACCGTCTTCTCGCCAATGCCGCGTGCCGGCACGTTGATCACCCGCTCCAGCGCCGCGTCGTTGCCGCGCTGGTGGATCAGGCGCAGGTAAGCCATGGCGTTCTTGATCTCGGCACGCTCGAAGAAGCGCTGGCCGCCGTAGATGCGGTAGGGAATCTTCTCGCGCAGCAGCGCTTCTTCCAGCACCCGAGACTGGGCGTTGGAGCGATACAGAATGGCGATTTCGCTGCGCTTGAGGCCGTCCTTGCGCAGCGCGTCCTCGATGGTTTCCACCACGTAGCGGGCTTCGTCATGCTCGTTGAAGGCCGCATACAGGCTGATCAGCTCACCATCGCCGACATCGGTGCGCAGCTCTTTGCCTAGGCGGCCCTGGTTGTTGGCGATCAGCGCGTTGGCCGCATTGAGGATGTTCGCCGTAGAGCGGTAGTTCTGCTCCAGACGGATGATCTCGGCATCGGCGAAGTCGCTGTCGAACTGCTGGATGTTCTCGATCTTCGCACCACGCCAGCCGTAGATCGACTGGTCGTCGTCGCCCACCACCATGAGGCTTTCGCCGCCCTTGGCAAGAAAGCGCAGCCAGGCGTACTGCACGGCGTTGGTGTCCTGGAATTCGTCCACCAGGATGTGCCGGAAGCGGCGCTGATAGTGCTCCAGCAGGCCGGCATTGTTGCGCCACAGGTCGAGGGCGCGCAGCAGCAGCTCGGCGAAATCAATGACCCCGGCACGCGCACAGGCGGCCTCGTAGGCTTCGTAGATGCTGCGCATGGTCGCCAGGAACAGATCGCCGCTGGCCTGGATGCCGGCCGGGCGCACGCCTTCGTCCTTCTGCCCGTTGATGAACCACTGCGCCTGCTTGGCCGGCCAGCGCTGCTCATCCAGGCCCAGCTCGCGAATCACCCGCTTGACCAGACGCTGCTGGTCGTCGGAGTCGAGAATCTGGAAGTTCTCGGCCAGATTGGCCTCACGCCAATGGGCGCGCAGCAGGCGGTGCGCCAGGCCGTGGAAGGTACCCACCCACATGCCAGCCGGGCTCTGCCCGAGCACGTCTTCGATGCGATGACGCATCTCGGCCGCTGCCTTGTTGGTGAAGGTCACCGACAGAATGCTGTGCGGCGAGACGTCCAGGCGCTGGATCAGAAAGGCGATGCGGTGCACCAGCACGCGGGTCTTGCCGGAGCCGGCACCGGCCAGCACCAACTGATGACCAGGCGGCGTGGTAACCGCATGGTGCTGGGCTGGATTGAGTGAAGTGAGTCGCTGATCGAGGTCATTTTGCATCGCGGCATTCTAGGGGGGCGGGCACGCCATCACAAGCGATCTTGGCCGGACGGGGCGCGGGTTGTAGGGGCGGCGTCAGTGTCGAACGCTGCACATTTCTTTGCACCGTTGAGCAGCTTTTTCAGACATTGGGGAACCCTCAGGTGCTCAGGCCGTCGTAGCGACCGACTGGATTTTCAAACAGGTAGGGATGCATGGCGTTGCGCAAAGGAGCTGCATGGGTAGGATTTTGTCTGGCGGTTTTGCCAGTTTTTACCAGCGCTCAGACGCCCGGCGATCAAGAGCTGTTTCGTGATCGACAGGAGCGTTTGCTGCAGGAGCAACAGCAGCGGTTACAGGAACTACAGCAGTTGCCGGGACGCGAAGCGCAGCCGCCTGCCGAGCCTGCGCCGGATGATGAACGCTGCTTCGCCATCGAGCAGATCGAGATATCGGGTGCCAGCCTGCTCTCCGCGGCCGACCGTGCCGCCATCCTTGCCCCCTTCGCTGACAGTTGCCTGGGCATCAGCCAGCTCAATGCGCTGCTCAAGGCCATCACCAACCACTACATCGACCGTGGTTATGTCACCACGCGGGCCTACCTGCCCCAGCAGGATTTGTCTGCCCGCACCCTGAAGATCACCGTGGTCGAAGGCCGCCTCGAAGGCCTCGACAGCTCCGCCCTGGCCAGCGACCGCGAACTGGCCATGAGCTTTCCCGGCGAAACCGGCGAGGTGCTCGACCTGCGCGAGCTGGAGCAGTTGGTCGAGAACCTCAATCGGCTGCCATCGCGTTTCGCCAAGCTGGAGCTGGTGCCTGGCGAGCAGGTCGGTGGCAGCCGCGTACAGTTGCAGGGGGAGCGCAGCAAGCCGTGGCACGCCAGCCTGTCCCGCCACAACGACGGGCAGCTCAGCACTGGCGAACAGCAGTGGGGCATCGGCCTGGATTGGGATAGCCCCCTCGGCCTGGCCGACCAGCTGAGCCTGCGCGCCAGTCGCGATGCAGTCAGCGACAGCTACCGGCATTCGCACAGCCAAAGCCTCTACTACAGCCTGCCTTACGGTTGGTGGACCTTCAGTTACAACTACGGCCAGTCTTACTACCGCACCACCGCGGACCTCAACGGTTACGTCGCGCAAACCGATGGCGATTACCAGAGCCACAGCCTGCGCGCCGAGCGGGTGCTGCACCGGGATAGCGTCAGCAAGACCGCCTTCAGCACCGGTCTCAGTCACGTGCGCAGCAACAACTTCATCGAAGACAATCGCATCGATTTCTCCAGCAACCGGCTCAGTGAGTGGCAGCTGGGCTTCAACCATGGCCGCCGAGTGGGCAGTGCCTTCGTCAACGCCGATGTCGGCTGGCAACGCGGCATCGGTGCCTTGGATGCGCAGGGCAATGGTGATCCGCGTGGTGACCAGCCTGTTGCGCGCTACAACAAATACACCCTGACCCTGAGTTATCTGCAGCCCTTCAACCTCTGGGGTGAGCGCCTCAGCTTCGACAGCCTGGCCACTGGGCAAAAGAGTGAAGACGAACTGCACAGCCCCGGACGCATCAGCATCGGTGGTCTCAACTCGGTGCGCGCGTTCAAGGACCAGTCGCTGTCCGGCAATAGCGGTGGCTATTGGCGCAATCAGCTGCGCTGGACTCGCCCGGTCACCTGGGCACCGCTACAGCCCTTCGTGCAGCAGTACGGCGCCGCGCTGGCCTATGACGTCGGCGTGATCAGCCATGACAGCCACAACAGCGGCGTCAGTGGGCGCATGAGCGGCCATGCCCTGGAGCTCAGCACCCGCGGCGAGCACCTGGCTGCGTCGGTGACCTTCGCTCATTCCCTGGAGCGCCCGGCTGCCTTCACCGAGGGTGAGCGGCCTGTGTATTTCCGCCTGGATGTCTTTTTCTGATTTCAACGCGTAACGGAGTTATCCACATGGACGTTCGCAGCCCCCTGAACCGTGCCATCGCCCGCATTCTCATCGGCGTCATGCTCTTCGATCCGCTCAAGGCGCTGGCCGCCGACCTGGCGGTCGACGCCGCTGCCGGCGGCAACACCAGCATTGGCCAGGCTGGTAACGGCGTGCCGGTGGTGAACATCGCCACGCCCAACAACAACGGCTTGTCGCATAACAAGTTCACCGACTACAACGTCGATCAGCAGGGGTTGATCCTCAACAACGGCACTCAGGCTTTCGTGCCCAGCCAGCTCGGTGGCTACATCAGCGGCAACCCGAACCTCAAAGGTGGGGCCGCGGGCGTCATTCTCAACGAGGTGACCGGCAGCAACCGCAGCCAACTCAAGGGCTATACCGAGGTGGCCGGGCAGGGAGCGCACGTTATCGTCGCCAACCCGCACGGCATCACCTGCGATGGCTGCGGCTTCATCAACACCCCACGTGCGACCCTCAGTACGGGTGCGCCGGTAATCGAGAACGGCCAACTGCGCAGCTTCGACGTGAATGGCGGCGACATCGCCATCGAGGGTGCGGGCCTCAATGCCGGCAACGTCGACCAGTTCGACCTGATCACCCGCAGCGCCAAGATCAATGCCGAGATTCACGCCACGCGCCTGAACATCGTCGCGGGCCGCAATGACGTGGACGCTGCCACCCTGCAAGCCACCGCCAAGGCCGACGACGGCAGCGAAAAGCCCCAGGTGGCTATCGACAGCTCGGCATTGGGTGGCATGTATGCCGGGGCGATTCGCCTGGTCGGTACCGAACAGGGCGTGGGCGTGAAGCTGGCCGGTGACATGGCGGCGACCGCGGGTGATATCCAGATCGACGCCAGCGGTCAGCTGACCATGCACCGCAGCGCGGCCAGTGGCAATACCACCTTGGTAGCCGACAGCATCGACCTCAAGGGCGATACCTATGCTGGCCGCACCGCGCGTGTCGAAGCCAGGCAGGTGGACATACGCGAGAGCCTCGCCGCCGGTGAGCAAGTCGTGGTGCAGGCAGAGCGCCTCAACAACGCTGGAACCATAGAAGCCGGCGTGCGGGCCAATGGCACCACCAACAGCGCCGGTCACCTGCAACTGAGGGGCGGCAGCGTGCGCAACGCTGGCCAGCTCACCAGCCATGGCAGCCTGAATACCGACCTGCAAACACTGAACAACCAGGGCGGCAAGGTAGCTGTCGTTGGCAGCGCCAACCTCAAGGCCAAGCAGCTCGACAACCAGGGTGGCACGGTAATCGCTCAGGGCGACCTCACCCTCGACAGCGACCAGATCGACAACCGCAAGGGCAGCGCACTGGCCGGAAAGGCGCTGGCGGTTGACGCCGAGGCTGTGGATAACCGCACCGGCACCCTGGCTGCCAGCGCCTCGATACAAGCGCGTGTTGCTACCGAGCTGAACAACGAAGACGGGCTCGTCGAAGCTGGCAGCCACATGGACATCAAGGCCGACAGCTTGAGCAACACCGGCGGCCGTATGCGCGCCTTGGGCAGCACGGGCGAGAGCCGCTTCACCATCGGCACTCGCCTGAACAATGACAACGGCCTGCTGGAAGTCGGCAGCGCCACTCTGTCGTTCGACACTCCAGCCTTGAGCAACCAGGACGGCGTCGTTCGTCACCTCGGCACTGGCGGGCTGGGCCTCGATATGGCGCTGCTCGGCCAGGCTGGCGGCCAATTCATCACCAACAGCGCAATGAGCCTGAGCGCCGAGGAGTGGGTCAACACCAGCCTGTTACAGGCCGCCTCGATCACCCTGGATATCGCCCGCCTGACCCAGACCGCAAGCGGCGGCCTGCTGGCGGTCAACAGCCTCAGCACCTCGGGTGACAGCTGGATCAACGATGGCCGCATCGAAACCAACGGCAATCTCGATCTGCGCCTGAGCGGTGATTACCGCGGCAATGGCAGCTTGCTGGCCCTGGTTAACCTCGACTTGCAGGCCGATAACATCGCTCTCGGTGCCGACGCACAGCTGCGTAGCGGCGGTTACAGCCGGCTGGCGGCGCTGGGTGATCTGGTCAGTCAGGGACGCATGACGGCAGGCGCCTGGCTGAGCATGGCTGCGCAAAAAATCGATAACCGCGGCACGCTGGGAGCGGGCGCTGACTTGCTGATGCAGGCGAACAGCGTTCGTAATGACGGTGGCCTGGTGTTTAGCGGCGGCAACCTGCAAGTGTTAGCCGACAGCGTCCTCAACCGCAATGCCGCGCTTTATAGCCTGGGCAACCTGAGCATCGCCAAGGATGCCCAGGGCAACCTCGCCAGTTTGATCGAGAACCGCTCTGGCACGTTCGACAGCGCGGGCGACATGAGCCTGCGCGCCGCCGTGATTGCCAACGTACGTGATGAGCTGGAAACCGAACAGGGCAAATACGACGCCGTGTTCACCGAGCTGGCCTGCCGCGGCCCTTACAACCCCGGTGGCGACTGCAAACTGGGCAGCAACGGCCGCAAGGTGGGCGTCTGGCAGCTCAAGGAATACGACCGCCTGATCGTCACGGCCGACAGTGGCGCCTCGCACATCACCTCCGGTGGCGCCCTGAATGTGCTTGGTAACGAGCTGACCAACAGCAGTAGCACCATCGCCTCGGCGGGTGACCTGCAGATGCAACTTGGCAGCCTGCGCAACATCGGCCTGGAAACCGGCGAAGTGCATACCACCCGTGTACTCGTCTCCGGGCGAAAGCCGAGTTACTACTACTACCGTGGGCTGGTCGAGAGCTTCAACGCCACCCACGCGGGCTCGCGCAACCTGGGCTCCCTGGAGGCCGACCTCAACCGCGTGATTGGCAGCATGGAGCGTGAATACCTGCCTTACAACACCGTAGAGCGGGTGAATACCGACGGGCAAAGCTACGCAGCGGTTATCCAGAGCGGCGGCGACGTTCGCATCAACACCGCCGACGGCTTCGACGCTAGCGTCATCCGTCCCAGCTACGCCTACCTCGGCGGTGGTACGCGGGTCGAC
Organism: Phytopseudomonas seleniipraecipitans; assembly: GCF_900102335.1. GTDB lineage: Bacteria > Pseudomonadota > Gammaproteobacteria > Pseudomonadales > Pseudomonadaceae > Aquipseudomonas > Aquipseudomonas seleniipraecipitans. The sequence continues at coordinate 118,055 of NZ_FNBM01000011.1, read as the reverse complement.
ACCACGGCGCCAGGTAGCGATATCGCCACCGCCATTACGCTCAATCCGCAGCTTCCGGCTGACCTGGCCCAGCAGGCGGTCGACCCGCTCGGTCTGCCGAGCTTCAGCCTGCCGACTGGCAGCAATGGCCTGTTCAGCCTCAACACCAATCCCGATCACCCTTATCTGGTCGAGACTGACCCGGCGTTCGCTGATCTGGGCAACTTCCTCAATTCCAGCTACCTGCTCGACCAACTCGACTACAACCCCGATCAGGTGCAGAAGCTGCTCGGCGATGGCCTCTACGAGCAACGCCTGATCCGCGAGGCAATACTTGCGCGTACCGGCCTGCGCTTCATTGCCGGGCTGACCAGCGACGAAGCACAGTTCCGCTACCTGATGGATAACGCCATCGCCAGCCAGCAAGCGCTGCAGCTATCCGTCGGCGTGGGCCTGTCTGCCGAGCAGGTCGCCGCCCTGACCCACGACATCGTATGGATGGAAGAGCGCGAGGTGAATGGCCAGAAAGTGCTGGCGCCGGTGGTCTACCTGGCTCAGGCCGAAGGCCGTCTGGCAGCTAACGGTGCGCTGATCCAGGGCCGCGACCTCACCCTGATCAGCGGCGGTGGCCTGAACAACGCGGGCACCCTGCGCGCCACCGCTAACCTTGGCATTCAGGCCGATTTCATCGGTAACAGCGGCCTGATGGAGGCCAATCAACGCCTGCAACTGCTGGCCACCGAGAGCATCCGCAACGCCCAGGGCGGCATCATTGCCGGTCGCGACGTCAGCCTGCAGGCCGGCAGCGACATTATCAACGAGCGCAGCGTCGCCACCCACCAGTCCGCCAACGGCAAGGCCTACGAGCACCAGCGGCAGATGGCCGACAGTGCCGCACGTATTGAAGCCGAAGGTGACCTGAGCATGGCTGCCGGGCGTGATCTGCTCAATGTCGGCGGCGCCTTGTCCGCCGGCGGCAATGCCGCACTGCAGGCCGGTCAGGATCTGCTGCTGGCCAGCCAGCAAACCGACAACAGCACCTCGCGCTACTACGCCGCGCGCAACTACAGCACTCGCCAGCAGATCGATCAGTACGGCAGTGATGTAAAGGTCGGTGGTGACCTGCAAGCCGTTGCCGCGCGGGACATGGCCATCGTCGGTAGCAAGGTCGCGGCAGAGGGCGATATGGCCCTGCAGGCCGGTGGCAGCATGACCATCGCCTCCGCTGCCAATGAGTACCACTACGATGCCAAACGCAAAGGCGGCGGCAAGAAAGTCGAGGCCGTAGAGGACAGCGTTACCCAGGTCGCCAGCGAGCTGAGCGCTGGCGGTGACTTCCGCGCGGTGTCTGGCCAAGACATGAACCTGAGCGCCAGTCGCATCGATGCGGGTGGTTCTGCCTACCTCTACAGCGGCGGACAACTCAACCTGCTGGCCGCGCAGAACAGCCACTACTCGCTCTACGACAAACAGTCCAAAGGCTCCTTCGGCGTCAAAGCCACCCGGCGTGACGAAGTCACTACCATCCGCCATATCGGCACCGAGATCACCACCGGCAGCGACCTGACCCTGGCCAGCGCCGGCGACCAGTTGTACCAGCGTGCGCGCCTCGACAGCGGCGCCGACCTGACCCTGCAAAGTGGCGGTGGCATCACCTTCGAAGGCGTAAAGGACCTCGACCAGAAGAGCCACGAGAAGAGCAGCAACAGCCTGGTGTGGACCTCCGCCAAAGGCAAAGGCACCACCGATGAAACCCTGCTGCAGACCCAGATGATCGCCCAGGGCGAAATCGCCATCAAAGCGGTGGAAGGCTTGAACATCGACATCAAGGATGTCGACCAGCAGACCGTCACCCAGACCATCGACGCCATGGTCGATGCCGACCCGCAGCTGGCCTGGCTCAAAGCCGCCGAGCAACGCGGCGACGTCGACTGGCACCGCGTGAAGGAGATTCACGACAGCTTCAAGTACAGCCATTCTGGGTTGGGTGGTGGCGCTGCGATCGTCATTGCGATCATCGTGGCGTATTTCACGGCGGGGGCGGCGAGTGGGTTGATAGGCAGTGCCGCCGGAGCCGGGGCGGGTAGTGGATCGGCAATGGCTGCTGCTGGTTCTTCTGCAATGGTTTCTGCGGGAACGGCTGTGGGGACTGCTAGTGCTGGTTGGGCAAATGTGGCGCTCACTGCAGTCGCAACATCCGCAGCTAGCGGTGCTGCTATCAGTACCGTGAACAACCGGGGCAACCTCGGCGCAGTTTTTAAGGACGTCACCTCCAGCGATGCATTGAAAGGCTACATGGTGGCGGGAGCGACCGCAGGTCTGACGGCGGGCCTTTATGACAGTTGGACAGGTACGGAGACAACCAACACCAGCACCAGCAATGCGGTCGGCGCAAATACGCCGCTGAGTAACTCCGGCACCGTAAGTGTTGCGAACTCGGGATCAAGTTTGAGCACCTGGTCGGGAGTCGGGAGGTTTGCGGCTAACCAAGCCCTGCAGAACACCACGTCCGCCGCGCTGAGCAAGCTCGTCGGCCAGGACGGCAGCTTTAGCGATGCGTTGCAAAGCACCCTGGCCAACACCTTTATGGCGGCTGGCTTCAACTGGATTGGCGATAACACGGCGCCGGGCGCCAAGCTGGAACTGGAAGACGGCAGCCTCACCAAGGCTGGCCTGCATGCCGTCATGGGCGGCCTCACCGCCGAAGCCATGGGCGGTGACTTCAAAACTGGTGCGTTGGCGGCAGGGGTGAACGAGCTGCTTGTCGAGAAGCTGGATGCCCAGCACCAGAAGATGGGAGTGGAAGACCGCAAAGCGCTGCTGGTCATGAACTCGCAACTGGTGGGCGTGTTCACCGCTGGGTTGCAGGGTGGGGACGAGAAGAGCCTGCAGGTGGCTTCGGCTGTGGCGGGTGGGGCAACAAGCTACAACTTCCTCAATCACGAGGATGTGGAGGATCTGGAAAAGGCTCAGCGCGAATGTAAAGTGCGGGGTAACTGCGATGGAATTAAGCAAGAGTTTGATGCCCGGAGCGACGCTAACCGCCAGCGTTTGAATAACTGCGATGTTACGGGGAATTGCGCTGAAATCCGGGCGGAAATTGACCAAGGTTCAAACGCTTTGAATGCGTTGGTCGAGCGCCAGGAAATCGCCAACCCCGGTGGTAGTGATGCAGATTTGGCCTATGGCTATTTGATGCAGCGTAACGCAAGCGATTGGACCAAGGCAGGCCAACTGCATTTGGATCAGACTGCCAAGATGGCACTGGCTGGTAATCCTGACTGGAGCAAGTCCTTCGGCCAGTATTTAGATCAGACCGGGTTTAATCCCTTTGGAATAAGTGCAGCCGGCGTTGGAGGGTTGATTGGTGGTAAGTCATCGTCGGGTACGACGAAAGCCAGTGAGCCGGAAATAATCAGTGCAACCCCTAATCAAGTAAAACCTAAGTGGGATAATGCTGTTTCTCGAGCAGATGGAGATTTTGGACCGCTTAACCAACCTGTAAGGGCAAAGGAGGCAACAGGTGTTGATACAATGGGCGGGACGAAAAGTGCTTCAAATAGCGCAGGGCCTATTCCTCCGGTTCGGGCAAATAAGGCTTCAGGAGATGCCGCACGAGACTTCATTGCCGCGCGAGAAGGTGGCGTGATTGAGCAGAACTTCAGAGTTACTGGTGGATTGCGTCGGGTCGATGTGCTGAATAAAGGTGGTGACATCATTGCGATTGAGTCGAAAGTAGGACGTACAAGCTTGGATTCTAGAATTCGTAAAGAGCTTGCGCGTGACGTTAAGATGCTGCGTAGTGGTCAAGTTGATCGAGTTGTATGGGAATTTTCGGAAAGTGCAAAAACTGGGCGAGTGGGGCCGACCCCTGCGCTCCGAGAGAAGCTCGAAAAATTTGGTATTGAGATAAAATATAGCGGTCAACGTTTCTAGATGGTGGGTAAATATGACTGATAAGATCGTGCGCTCTATTGAGTTGGCAGTTGCGCCGATACTAGAGCAAGAAGAATTTTCAAAGAACGAGCAGGGATTTTTTCGCGAGCGCATGCAGTTTGCTGATTACTTGTCGATACAGGTGAAAAGCGATAATTCAGCTGTCGCATTAAACGCGGGAGTTCAGCCCCTTTTCTTATTGTCACCTGAGCAGGCCAATGAAAACGCACTGCGTAGACTGTCTGAGGTTGAATGCTTTATAAGAACTAGGCTGGTTTTGCAAGGGATGGATGACTATTGGGTTTCACTTAGTCAAGAGCCACAGCAAGTGGCTGATGAATTGGTGATTCTATTTAAAAAACAGGGCGTACCCTTCTTTGAGCTTTTTGATTCCTCGGAGAAATTAATCAGGATGCTGACTATCAACGATATTGAATCAGGAAGTCTTCCTACATGCTTTTCGATGATGACGAAGTCACGATTGGCTTTGCTCGCTGCCAAAGCTAGCCTATCCACTGGCAATACCTCGTTGGCTAAGTCGTTAGCTGAGTATGGGCTCGCAGTTTCTGGCATGGCTGTCAGCCTAAAACGAGAGTTTAGAGATATTATGGCGAGAGAATAATAGGGGACACCCATTAGCCGGCCCTGCGTCAAGACTCAAAGCCACCCGCTCTGCTTTTTAAGAGCAGAGTTTTCCAGCGCCGAACCTGATGGGTTGATCCGGTCGAGTCCAGGGAAAAGGGGACAGATTTATTTTTAGCGCATGGCAATTGCTGAATAAATAAATCTGTCCCCTTTTCGCATCTGAGGTTCTTGGCGACGGGGTATCGAAAAGCGTAGAAGCAGGAGCAAGCGAATGAAATTTGAAAAAGTTGATATAAAGCTATTGCTGGTGCTGATCTCTGTTTTGGTCCTTACTTCCTTTCTGGTTGTATTTTTTATGAGGCTTGCGGCGGCTTTATATATTTATATGGTTGGTGGGGGGTTTGAGTTTTCGTGGGCTCAGAATCTTATTTTATCTGCTCGAGGTGGAGTGGGTGGTGGTGTGGTTTTAGGTATAGGGGTATGGGTTATGAGTAAGTTAGAGGAGAAGAAGAACAGGAAGGTTGACAAGAAGTAATAGCGAATCGATAGGGTCAGAGTCATTGACTTTGTCTAGCCGCGGGGCAGTCCAGGCGGAATATGTATTCAAAGCCAATCCGGCCTTGAGAGAAACTAGTATCAAGGTTGATGGCTATTACTTCCAGGTGTAATAGGGGACAGACCCCGTTTATAGCTTTAGCTTTGAGTGGAATCGTGGTCTGTCCCCTATTGACCAAGTTACGCCTGCTGAAACCGAGCAGCTAATGAGGGAAGTCGCTGAGTCAAGGTCTAGGTATTAATAATGAATTTAGAGCGCGTCATTAGGGATTACATCCAACTACCGAGGGAAAAGGGGGCAGATTTATTTTTAGCGTATGGCAATTGCTGAATAAATATATCTGTCCCCTTTTCGTTTTAATCTTTCAGGAAAGTTGCTTCCTTACCGAATTGGCGGATCTATCATTGATCCAAACAAGCCAATTCTGCTACAGAATATTGGCGTCAAAAACCCATGCCCGGCATATGTTGGAGAGGCGGCAGCGGGCGCTGCAAGCGGTAGCATTCCTTTAATTATTGATAAGCTGAATAAGGAGCAGTAGTGAGAAAGCTTCCTAGAGAAATGCAGCCTGGCGGGATGCTTGATTTGTCTACTATTAGAGGAAATCTTCTGACAGTATTGTTTGTCATATTGTGCTGCATAATTATGTGGAACCTTCATCATATAACGTTTTGGTTAAATTCGCTTGTTGGAATTACTATCGTAGATATGGGTGATGATGCGATTCGCGTTAGACGTTTTTGGGCAGGTATTATGGCGGGAGTAATGCTCTTAATAGGGGTGGGAAATTCTTTAAGGATATATTGTGTAAGGCGTCGAGCGGTAAATAGTTCCAAAGGACAGTGGTATGATAACGCGGAGTTAAGAAAAAAAGATTTGTTCGATGAAGATGACGTAGAAAATTAAAGTTAGAGCAAATCAGACCGAAAAAGGGGACAGATTTTGAGAAATCCCAAGGGAAAAGGGGACAGATTTATTTTTAGTGCATGGCAATTGCTGAATAAATAAATCTGTCCCCTTTTTTCGCTTGCCACGGAGGCGATTAGTGTTAGTGGCGCATACGTTGGCAGTCAGGTAAAAGGTACTGATCCTACTGGGGCGATAATTGGTGCAGGAACCGGTGCAGCAGCAATTGGCACATTGGCTGGAAAAATGACGTCAGAGCAGCTTAATAAATATATTCCCGGACCTGTAGGCGAGCTAGGGGGGAGTGTTACAAGCTCAGTGCTTTCCGAAGTAGTTGGTGCAGAAGTATCTAACAGTGTAGAGGAGGGAGGCAGGAGGTGATATTCAAGAGCGTAGGACTGGGATTGTGTATTACCCTAGTAGCTCTCTGGTGCGGAATTATTTCTGTTGCAATATTTCTAGCAAAGCTCGGGGTTGCAGTTTATTTTACTTTCGTAAACGGGGAGTTCAATTTTATGTGGCTGGATGCTCTTGTGTATTCAGCCAGAGGCGGCAGCGGTGCTGGAGTTTTTTTAGGTATAGGGATCTGGATGATGGCTAAATTAGAGGAGTCAAAGAATAAAAGCAAATAGGAAAGGGAAAAGGGGACAGATTTATTTTTGGCTCATGGCAATGGCTGAATAAATATGTCTGTCCCCTTTTTGCGGTAGGAAACATTGGAAGTTTTGCCATGGGAGCGGTAGCCTCCGAAATAGTTGGAGCAGAAGTCTCTAAAGAGACCGTTAAAAAAGGTGATTAGGGATGTTTCGATTCAATAGCGTAGGCTTGTTGTTATATCTAATACTGCTCAGTATTTTAAGCTTTTTTCTCCTTATATTGGGCTTGAAGGTTGGTGTTGCGCTTTATTTTTATGTGACTCTTGGGCGCTTTGAATTAAACTTCACGGAAGCTATTTTTCTATCTGCTAGAGGCGCCGCGGGGGCCGGCAGCGTGCTAGGTCTGGGGATGTGGATTGCGAATAAAATGAATGAAAAGAAGTAGCCGATATCATCAGGGAATAACCATTAGTCGGCCCTGCGCTAAGACTCAAAGCAACCAGAGAAAAGGGGGGATTTATTTTCGGCTCATACCAATGGCGGAAAAATAATTCTGTCCCCTTTTTCCTCATCGGCCAGGCGATCTATCGCTACAAGGTCAGCCTGCTGTGGCCATCGGTAATCGGCGTTGCAGTGCTCTACGCGCTGATCCTGCTGGGTAACGCGGTGCCGGTCGCGCTGCCGGAAACGGTGTTGGGCCTGTCGGCCAAGTCGGTGTGGATCCTGCTGCTGTTCGCCTACGCGGCCATTGCCTCGCTGCTGCCGGTATGGGTGTTGCTGCAACCACGCGACTACATCAACGGCCTGCAATTGTTCGTCGGCCTCGGCCTGCTTTACGCAGCGGTGCTGTTCGGTGCGCCGGAAATCGTCGCGCCTGCGTTCAACGATGCCCTGCCGGACAGCACGCCGAGCATCGTGCCGCTGCTCTTCGTGACCATCGCCTGTGGCGCTATTTCCGGCTTCCACGGGCTGGTGGCTTCGGGCACCACCTCCAAGCAGCTGGACAAGGAAACCGACGCGCGATTCGTCGGTTATTTCGGCGCGGTGGGCGAGGGCATGCTGTCGCTCGCGGCGATCATCTGCTGTACCGCCGGCTTCGCTACTCTGGTGGACTGGCAGGCGGTGTACACCGCATTCGGGACCGGTGGCGTCAATGCCTTCGTTACTGGCGGCGGTAGCCTGCTGGCCAACGGCCTGGGCCTGCCGGCGGATCTGGGGGCGACCATTCTGGCGGTGATGGCGATTCTGTTCGCCGGCACCACCATGGACACCGGCCTGCGCCTGCAGCGCTTCGTTATCCAGGAGGCCGGCGAGCTGGCCGGGATCAAGGTCAACACGCTGTTCGGCACGGTGCTGGCCGTTGGCGTCTGCATGGCGCTGGCCTTCGGCGCTGGTGCCGATGGCAGTGGTGGCATGATCATCTGGCCGCTGTTCGGTACGACCAACCAGATCCTGGCTGGCCTGACCCTGGCGATCATCACGGTGATTCTGATCAAGAAGGGACGCCCGGCCATCTACACCCTGGTGCCGCTGGTGTTCCTGCTGGCCATGTCGATCTTCGCCCTGCTGGTGCAGATGGGCCAGTTCTACCGCGCCGAGAACTGGCTGCTGTTGGGCATGGACGTAGTGATTCTGATCGCTGCGTTGTGGGTGACCCTGGAGTCGGTGATCGCCATGCGCCAAGGCCCCGATCCCGTCGAGGTTGAGGCAGATCGCGAGCAACGCGGGTGAGCGAGCGCAAGCCGCCACTGCTGCAGCGGGTGTCCGCCGGGCTGCGCGAATTCTATGTCGCGCCGTACCGGCGAACCTTCGCCCGTGCCCGGCGCGACGAGGATGATCTGTTCATGCTGCTGGTGTTCGGCGAAACCCTCGGCGTGCCCAACCCCGCGGCCTATTACACCCTGGAGCTGATGCCGGTGTTGTACGAGCGCTTTCATGACTGGCATCGACGCATGGGCATGGAGCGCTCGCCACTGGATCACATCGGATGCTGCTAGAACTGGCCGGGAATCGCCGCGTGCTGTTCATCGGCGGCAAGGGGGGGGGCGGCAAAACCACGGTATCGGCGGCCACAGCGCTGGCCCAGGCCCAGGCCGGGCGCCGTGTGCTGCTGGTGTCCACCGACCCTGCACACAACTTGGGCCACCTCTGGGGGCGCCCGGTTGGGCCGAGGCCGGTGTCGTTGGCTGAGGGGCTCGATGGCCTCGAACTCGATCCGCAGACCGCCGTCGAACAGCACCTGAGTGAGGTGGGTGCGGCGTTGCGCAAACTGATGCCTGCGCATCTGGCTGGCGAAGTGGACAAGCACATGAGCTTGTCGCGCGATGCGCCGGGTATGCATGAGGCGGCGCTGCTCGAACGCATCGCGGAGACGGTCGACAATGGTCTGCACGACTATGATCTGCTGGTCTTCGACACTGCTCCATCGGGGCACACGGCGCGTCTGATGGCGCTGCCGGAGATGATGGCAGCCTGGACCGAGGGGCTGATGCGTCGACGTGAGCGCAGCGCCGGGTTTGGTGCGGTGCTGCGCAATCTGGGTGGCGATGACCGCGGCTTTGGCGAATCGCTGCTGGGCCGCGAGCCGGGCGACTCGCCGGAGGATCGTGACAGCCAGGTGCGCCGCTTGCTGGATCGCCGCCGGCATCGCTTTACGCAACTGCGCGAAGTGCTCGGCGACGCCAACCGCTGCGCCTTCATCATCGTGTTGGCGGCCGAACGTCTGCCGGTGCTGGAGAGCATCGAGCTGCATGCGCAGTTGCAGCGCAGCGGTGTCGATGTTGCCGCTTTGGTGGTCAACAAGCGCTCACCGGCTGATGCCGGGGCCTTTCTTGCCGAGCGCCGGGTGCAGGAGCAAAGTTACCTTGACGAGCTGCGTCTGGTGCTAGGGCATTTGCCCATACAGCAACTGCCGCTGCTGGCGAGCGATGTGCAGGGGCCGCCGGCACTGCAGGCTTTTGCCGAGCTGCTTGCCGCCCGTAGTTGAAGCCGCCCCCCAGGTGTCTGGGGAGCACGGGCGTGAGCGCAACGGGGGCAGATTGATTGCTGCCTGCCTGGGCTGGCTAAATCTGGCCCCGTTGCGGCTCAACGAACGCAGAGAGCGTGTCCTCAGTCCGCCGAGAACTTGAACACGGTGTTCTGCGTATACGTTTGCCCTGGGTTCAGCCGCGTAGAGGCGAACGTTGGCTGGTTCGGTGCATCCGGAAAGTGCTGGGTTTCCAGGGTGAAGGCGCTCCAGTGCGCGTAGGTTTTGCCCGCCTTGCCCTTCACCGTGCCATCCAGAAAATTGCTGGTGTAGAACTGCACGCCTGGCTCCGTGGTGTAAAGCTGCAGGCGGCGGCCTGATTGCGGGTCGTGCACCTCGGCGGCGAGTTGTTGGATGTCGCCTTTGCCGTCCAGCGCCCAGTTGAAGTCGAAGCCGCCCTGTTTGGCTTCGGCGAATTTGAGCTGCTCGTGGTCGTCCTTGATGTGCTGGCCAATCGGCGTCGGTTGGGTGAAATCCATCGGCGTGCCTTTCACCGGTGCCAGTTCGCCGGTGGGGATCAGCGTTTTGTTGACCGGCGTGTAGTGACTGGCGTGCAGCGTTGCGACCTGCTTGAGGATGTCACCATTACCTGCGCCGGCCAGGTTGAAGTAGCTGTGGTTGGTGAGGTTGAGCACCGTGGGCTTGTCGGTGGTGGCCTTGTAGTCGATGTGCAGTTCGTTGTCGTCGTTGAGGCGGTAAGTAACTTCGGTTTTCAGGTTACCCGGGAAGCCCATCTCGCCGTCTGCCGACAGGTAGGTGAGGGTCACGCCGACCGAGTTCTTGTCTTGAACGGGTTTTGCTTCCCACACTCGTTTGTCGAAGCCCTCGGCACCGCCGTGCAGCGCGTTCGGCCCGTCGTTGAGCGGCACCTGGTAGCGCTTGCCATCCAGTTCGAAAGCGCCACCCGCCAGGCGATTGCCGAAACGGCCGATGGTCGCGCCGAAGAACGCCGTGCCGGCCTGATAGCCCTGCACGTCGTCGAAGCCGAGCACGATGTCATCGGATTTTCCATGCTTGTCCGGCACTTTGAGCGACTGCAGTACGCCGCCGTAGGTAATCACCGTGGCCTCCATGCCATGGCTGTTGCGCAGCACATATTGCTCGACGGGCGTGCCGTCATTGGTTTTGCCGAATGGTTTTTGCTCGCTGGTCAGTCCCGCAGCGTGTGTGCCCGCGCTGGCAAGTGCCAGCGATAAGGCAAGGCCGGACAGCAGGTGGCGAGAGTGCGTCATGGTCGAACTTCCTTTTTATTGTTTTGCGGGGGAGTCGTTCTACTGATGCGAAGGACGCGGTACAGCGGCGAAGGTGTGGCCCTCGCAACCTGTTCGCAACAGATTGATACCGAATAAACAGGTTAGCCGGTAAAGGCGATTGCAGCGCAGACCGTTCGTCCCGAACGGGAGAGCACGGTTGCGCGGTGCGAGCACGGTGCGGGGGCGCGCTCAGCGAGCGGCTGGAGTCGCAGGCGACATCGGGTGATGTCGCCTGTTTGAGGGCCGTTGGTTACGACAGCCGTTGACGCATCCGCGCCGAGGCCCATTCGGAAAAAATCACGGTCGCGAAGATCAGGATGAAGATGATGCTCACCCGATCCCAGGCCAGGTTGTTGATCGCCGCATCGAGCTGCAAGCCGATGCCGCCAGCGCCTACCAGGCCCAGCACGGTCGATTCGCGGATGTTGATGTCCCAGCGATACAGCGCGGTGCCGACGAAGGCCGGCATGATCTGCGGCACCACGCCGAACTGCAGCACCTGCAAGCGGCCCGCGCCAGTAGCCGCCATGGCTTCGACTGGCGAGTGGCTGATTTCCTCGATGGCTTCGTAGAGCAGCTTGCCGACGAAACCGACCGAGCGCAGGGCGATAGCGATGATCCCGGCGAGTACGCCAGGGCCGAGCATGGCCACCAGCAGCATTGCCCAGATCAGCGAGTTGATCGACCGCGACGACACGATGATCAGCAGCGCTGCACTGCGAATGAACGGTGATGGTGTGGTGTTGCGTGCGGCGAGGAAGGCCAGTGGGAAGGCCATCAGCACGCCGAGCGCGGTACCCAGGGTGGCGATGTTGAGGGTGTCCCAGAGCGGCTGCAGCAATGCCGGCGTGTAGTCCCAGCGCGGTGGCAGCATGCGTGCCAGCAGCGAGGCGCCCTGGCTGCCGGCGTCTTCGACGAACTCCCACAGGGTATTTTCAGAAATGAACCGCGCGCAGAACACGAAGAGCAGCGCACCGGCAAACCACATGAGCCAATGGCCCCACTGTTGCGCGGAGGTGCGACGCCGCCATTGCGGTTCTGCCGTTGCGGCATGAATCAAGGGCATGACAAAAGCCTTACTGAAGCCAGCGACGCACATGCCCGGAGAAATATTCCGAGGCCAGCACGATGGCGATGATGATCAGCAACACAGCCGCAGCGGTGTTGTATTCGTAGCGGTCCATGGCGGTACCGAGCGTCGCGCCAATGCCGCCTGCGCCGACGATGCCGATGATTGCCGATTCGCGGAAATTGATATCGAGGCGGTACAGCGAGAGCCCGATCAGGCGCGGCATGATCTGCGGCTGCACGGCATGGTTGAGCACCTGCAGCCAACTGCCGCCCGTGGCGCGGATGGCCTCGACGGGACGCGCATCGATGTCTTCGATCGCCTCGGCGAGCAGCTTGGCGATAAAGCCGATGGTGGCGAAGGCCAGCGTCGCCACACCGGCCAGCGGCCCGAAACCGAACATGACCACGAACAGGATGGCGATGATGACTTCCTGGAAGGTCCGCGACACCATGATCAGCCACCGACAGAACAGGTAGATCGGCAGTGGCGCGAGATTGCGCGCGGCGCCCAGGCCGACCGGAATCGACAGCGCGATACCAATAACCGTAGCGACCAGCGTCATGGCCAGGCTTTCCAGCAGGCCGTCGAGAATGTCGCCGCCGCGGCTGGTGAAGTCCGGGTTAACGAAGCCGGCTGCGAAGGCCAGCCCGCGTGACCATCCTTCGGCGATGCGATTCCAGTCCAGGTTGATGCTGGCGCCGGCAAGCAGCAGATACAGCACCAACCCAGCGACCACCAGGCAACGCTGGGTGAGGCCGGGAATCAGTGCCGGTGGTTTCCAGTACCCGGCCCGGGCGCGGGCCAGGCGGTCGGTTGCAGGCAGTGGCGCGGCCATCAGCTCGCGGCCTCTGCCCAGCCCGCACGCGCCTGGTATGGCTCGCGCGGCTCGTCTGCCGGCTCATCCTCCTGGGTGGATTCGCCAACGGTGGTTTCCCAATCCTCTTCGCCGTAGATGCGCGTCAGGGTCGGTGCATCCAGCGCGTCGGGCGAGCCATCGAACACGATACGGCCGGCGTGCAGGCCGACGATGCGGTCCGAGAAGCGGCGCGCCAGGTCGACGTCATGGATATTGATGATCGCGGTGAGGCCGCGCTCTTCGCACAGTTCGCGGATCAGGCGCATGATTTGCCGCGAGGTTTTCGGGTCAAGGCTGGCGGTGGGCTCGTCGATCAGCATCAGATCGGGGTTCTGCAGCAGCGCGCGGGCAATGCCGACCCGTTGCCGCTGCCCACCGGATAATGCATCGGCGCGCTTGTCGAGCGCGTGGGCCAGGCCGACACGATCGAGCAGGCGAAAGGCTTCCTGCACATCGGCCTGCGGGTAGCGGCGCCAGACACTGCGCCAGAAACCGACATAACCGAGGCGCCCGGACAATACGTTTTCCATCACCGTCAGGCGGTCGACCAGGGCGTGATCCTGAAAGATCATGCCCATGCGCCGACGTGCCTTGCGCAACGCGCCGGCACGCAGCTTGGTCAGCGACAGGCCGCTGAGCAGCACCTCGCCTTCGCTCGGCTCTACCAGCCGGTTGATGCAGCGGATCAAGGTGCTCTTGCCCGCCCCGGAAGGCCCGATCAGCGCCATCACCTGGCCTTTGGGCAGCGTCAGGCGCACGTCAGCCAGCGCCTGATCACCACTGGCGTAACGTTTGCCCAGACCCTTTATCTCGAGAAGGCTCATAGCCGCCTGCTCATTTGCCTGACCAGTGTCTGTCACTTGTCGCACGAGTAGCTCACGTCCATGGCCTGGTCGATCTTGCGGACCACTTCCCAGTGCTTCTGGTAGGTGATCGGGATGAACTGCTCACCGTCCGAGCTCTTGAACTCGGCCTGCAGGGCAGAGCCTTCCCAATCGAACGTCTCGAAGCCTTGGCGAATCTTCTCGGCCAGTTCCGGCTTGAGGTTGTAGACGTAGCCGTAACCGGTGGTGGGGAAGGTTTGCGAGGTGTAGAGCACCTTGTACTGATCCGGCTTGACCATGCCGCGTGCCTGCATCTGCGCGAGCACCGAGTTGGCGATGGCGGCGGCGTCGTAGTCGCGGTTGACCACGCCCATGATCGAGTTGTCGTGCTTGCCGGAGAAGGCTGTCTTGAAGTCCTTGTCCGCTTCCAGGTTGAACTCGGACTTGAGCAGCGCCGACGGTGCTTTGAAGCCTGAGTTGGACGTCGGCGAAGTGAAGGCGAGGGTGTGGCCGCGCAGGCCGGCAACATCATCGATACCACTGCCGTTGTGGGTGATGATTTCCATCTGGTAGCCGTAGTTGCCAGCTTTGTCGGCCATCATGGTGAAGGGCACGAAACCGGCGCAGTTGACGGCCAGCGGCACCGAGCCGGTGTTGAAACCAGCGATGTGCAGACGACCGGCACGCATGGCTTCGAGCTGCGCCGCGTTGGATTGGACCGGGAAGAACTTGATCTTCTTGCCGGTCACTTTTTCCATGTGCTGCAGGAAACCGTCCCACACCTTGGCGTATACCGCCGGGTCTTCGACGGGCGTGTAGGCGAAGATCAGCGTGCTGGGATCGACCCACTTGGTTTCGTCGGTCGGCGCATCGGCCACCATGTCGCCATTGCTGTCGTTGTAGCGGGTGGACAGGTCGGCAGCGTGGGCGCTGCCCATCAGTGGCAGCAGCAGTGCATAAAGCAGGCTAGAGCGGGTGGCGTTGCGCAGCATGGTTGTATCCCTACGGGCTGGAAAGATTCCGGCCACCTTAGTGCGGTTTTGTGACGGTTTTGCTGCAGCGCCACGAGTGGCTGGTTGCACAGCGCACGCAAGTGCTTTGTGCGATTGAGAGATCGCCAGTTATCCACCTCCCGGAACTGATTGTTTTGCTCGATCTTCTACAGGCAACAGGCGCCTTTTCGACGCCGAAGCGGAGGATCACGACATGCACGTACAGGTGGACAGTAATCACATCGAAGGCGGTACCGACCTGCAGAAGTGGGTCGGCGGCCGCGTCGTCGACGAGTTGGAGCGCTACACCGATCTGCTGACGCGGGTGGAAATCCACGTCGGGGATGTCAACTCGCATAAAGGCGGCGCCCAGGACAAACGCTGCCAGATCGAAGCGCGGCCCAAGGGCCACAGCTCATTGTCGGTGACCCACAAGGCGCAAAGCCTGGACCTGGCGGTAGCCGGCGCCGCACGGAAAATGAGCCACGCGCTGGAGCATCTGACAGGCCGGCTGACGCAGCGGGTCGAGTCGACCGGGCACCTGACAGCGCCGGTCGTGCATGAAGATTCCACAGCAGAAATCGACGCCATGCTCGAGGACGAATTCCTCGCCAAGCAGGCTGATCTGGGAAAAGAATGAGGAGCCGGTCATGACCCCAATCCAACCCCTTACGCAGCAGACGGTAAGCGCGCTTATGGCGCTGGCCGATCAACCCAACCTGAGCCTGTACATGCCCACGCACCGGACGTTTCCGGAGCGCACGCAAGACCCTATCCGTTTGAAGAATCTGTTCAAGACCCTCGAGACCTCGTTGCAGCAACGTTATCCACAACTGCAAAAAGACACGGTACTCGCGCCCATCCAGGCGTTGATCGACGACGCCGCGTTCTGGAACAACTGTCCTGCCGGCATCGCGATTTTTGCCGGTCAGGCGCACTTTCAGGTAGTCGGGCTGCATCAGCCGGTCGAAGAGGTCGCCATCGTCAACAGCCACCCGTACCTGAAACCGTTGTTACGCCTGGCGCCGCTCGCTGACCGTTACCAGGTGCTGTGCCTGTCGCGCGACAGCGTGTCCGTGCATGAAGGGTCGACGCAACGCCTGCACGCCGTCGAGCTGCCCGATTCGGTGCCGACCAATCTGGTCGAAGCGCTGGGTGATGAGCTGACCTCAAGGGACCAGCAGGGCCACCCCGATGGCTTCAGCGGCGGCGGTGAGCGTGGTGACCCGATGATGCATGAGTCAGGCGGTGGCGGTAAGCAGGACGAGATCAACCTGGACCGCGAGCGGTTCTTCCGGATCGTCGACAAGCAAATCACCGAGCATTGTTCGCGGGTTACCAAGCTGCCGCTGATCCTGGCGGCGCTGCCGGAAAACCAGGCGGTGTTCAGGGCGTTGAGCCGCAACCCGTTGCTGATGGCAGAAGGCGTTGAAGTCGACCCCGCCACGTTGTCCAGTGCCCAGCTGGCGTCGGCCTGCGGGGAGCTGATGAGCATCCGCCATGGCAAAAAACTGGACGAGGCCTTCAACCGCTACGGCGTGGCAGTGGGGCAGCAGCTGGCCGGCGATCAACTGCCGGCTATCGCCCGCGCCGCGGTTGAAGGTCGGGTCGCGTTGCTGCTGGTGGCCGCCGAGCAGCGGGTCGCCGGCACCATGGACCTGAGCAGCGGCGAGGTGGTGCTGCACGAGGACGGTGATCCTGCCACGGAGGATGTGCTCGACGAGCTGATCCTTGCGGTGATCCGTCACGGCGGCGAAGTGGTGGTCGTACCCCCGGAGCGGGTAATGCCGACCGACAGCGGGGTGGCTGCGGTTTATCGATACTGAGGTGGCGGGCCTGGGTCCGCCGCCTGCTCGCGACTAATCATGCTCGCGCCCGATACGCAGGCACTCAGCTCTCGTTGTTCGCGCCGACGGTTTTCGGTGCGAACAACGAGCGAATCGCCGCCCGGTATTCGCTGCTGCCGGTGCGCAGGCTGTTGTTGTGGTTGCCGCCGTCGATCAGCAACAGGCGCTTGGGTTCACTGGCAGCCTGGAACAGGCTTTCGCTGAAGCGCTGCGGGATGTAGCGATCATTGGTGCCGTGGGCGATCAGCACCGGCACCTTGATGTCGCCGATCTTGCTCAGCGAGTCGAATTTCTGCGACAGCAACCAGCGCAC
This sequence comes from Phytopseudomonas seleniipraecipitans, assembly GCF_900102335.1. Taxonomy (GTDB): domain Bacteria; phylum Pseudomonadota; class Gammaproteobacteria; order Pseudomonadales; family Pseudomonadaceae; genus Aquipseudomonas; species Aquipseudomonas seleniipraecipitans. The sequence goes on along the minus strand of NZ_FNBM01000011.1, from coordinate 101,315 downwards.
CGGCAACGAGGTGTATTCGCTGGCCACTTCGGTGGCGGCATCGGCGAGGTTGGTGAACGTCGACTCGATGATCAGCCCGGTCAGCGGCGGTGTGTTTCGGTCGCGGCTCAGAGATTCAGCGAGGTTGACCGCTACGGCGCCACCCAGGGAATGGCCATAGACGAAACGTTTGGCCGGGTCTGGCTGCAATTCGGTGAGGCGTTGCCAGGCGATTTCCGCGTCTTCATAAAGCGTGCGCTCCGAGGGCAGCTCACCGAGGCTCTCGCCAAACCCCCTATAGTCGATGGCCAGCACCGAAAAGCCCATGGCGTGCAGCTGCTCGATGCGAAACAGCTGGCCGGTAAGGTTCCAGCGTGAGCCGTGCAGGTACAACAGCGTCGGCGCGTCCTTCTTTTGCGCCGGCCACCACCAGGCGTGGATGTTCTGCGTGTCGCCGAACTGCGGTGCGCTGAGGGTCATTTCCTCGACCCCGGCGGGCAAGCCGCTGAACCAGCTGGCCGTGCCAGGCTCGATGCGGAACACCAGCTCGCGTTCCTTCTCTTCCAATTTGGCGCAGCCGACCGGCAGGCCGACGGCCAGGCAGACCAGCAAGCTCAGGCTGAACCAACGGCGGCGCAGGGTGTGGATAAGTGATGTGGCCATGGATCTCCGTGTTGCTCGACAACATGACGCCGCTGCCTGCGACGCTGAGGGGCGGCAGACGGGACGTGAAAGCGTGATAGGCGAATAGACCGGAACGGCGTGCTGATGTTCGTTCGGGCCGTGGTTTTCGGGTATCGAGTTGTTACCGGCACATGACGGACTGCTGACGCTTCCGAGCCTGCGCTATGCTGCGCCGTTCACCTGCTGCGGATTTGTTCATGACGCCCATGCCTGCCGATTTGCGCCGTCCCGCCGCCGCCACCGTGGTACTCCTGGCCTCGTTGTATTGCGCCCAGGGATTGCCATCAGGATTGATCGCCCATGCGCTGCCGGTGCTGCTGCGCCAGCACGGCGTGGACCTGGCGCTGATCGGGCTGCTCAAGCTGCTGGCGCTGCCCTGGTTGCTCAAGGTGCTGTGGGCGCCCTGGGTGGATCGGCTGTCGTCGCGGCGCCTGGGCCATCACCGCGGCTGGATCCTGCCGCTGCAAAGCGGCGTGCTGCTGGTTCTGCTGGCGTTGACGATGCTCTCCCCGGATGCGCTGTTCGGTGCCCACCTGCCGCTGTTGCTCGGCTTGCTGTTGCTGGTCAACCTGGCGGCCGCCACGCAAGACGTCGCCACTGATGGCCTGACCGTACGCCTGCTGCCCGAGCGCTGGCGCGGGCTGGGCAACAGCCTGCAGGTGGGCGGCTACAAGGTCGGGATGATCATCAGTGGCAGCGGCCTGTTGCTGGTCATCGACCGTTTTGGCTGGAATCTGTCGATGCTGCTGCTGGCGGGGTTGCTGGCGCTGACGCTGCTGCCGATCTGGCGTTTCGCCGAAGCGCGTCATTTGCCGCCTCGGGTTGCCTGCGTCGAACCGATAGGGCCGAGTTTGCTGTGGCAGCATTACCGCGGCCTGCTGGCGCTGCCCGGCATGGGCCTGTGGCTGGCGGTAGTGCTGACCTTCAAGCTGGGTGACGCCCTTGGTTCGCCGATGATCAAGCCGATGCTGGTGGACCAGGGCTGGAGCAACGCTGAGCTGGGGCAACTGACGCTGATCAGCAGCCTGGTCGGCATCGGGGGCGCGCTGCTGGGCGGGCTGCTGTATGCGCGCCTGGGTGTGCTGCGCGCGTTGCTGATTTTTGGCGCCTTGCAGGCCGTGAGTTTGGCCGCGCTGGCGCTATTGGTCAGTCGTGGCGGCGACGTTGCCCTGGTGTATGCGTTGACCCTGTTCGAGCAGGCGGCCGACGGGCTGTCCACGGTAGCGCTGTTCGCCGCGATGATGCGCCAGTGCCGCCCCGGCCATGAGGGCGCGGATTTCACCCTGCAGGCTTCTACGCAGATTCTGCTCGGTGGCTTTGTCGGTGCCGCCAGCGGCGTTTTGGCCAAGGCACTGGGTTATGACGGCTTGTTCGTCTGCGCAAGCGCGTTGGGGCTGGCAGCGCTGGTGCTGGTGTGGCGCTATTTTTATCGCCACGGTTGGCGCTAACACCTATTAAACGTTTCTCGTCGCCTGGCGTTGAGCGCAGCGTGGGGATCATTTTTTCGTAGCCCGGGTCGAGCGCAGCAACACCTGAGAAGGACGTTGCGATCGTCCACAAATTTGCCGGAATGTAAGAGCCCCGACCTCGGGGCGAATCGACTGTGGCCGTTCTGCAAGATGGCGTTGTGACCACCTTCGCCGCGGGGTCGCGGTTCCTACAGGTCGGATTCGCTCGTGAGCGGGTTTGGGCGGACAGTGCTTCCTGGGTATCGCTTCGCTCAGCTCCAGGCTACGGGGTTGGGTGCGTTGATGCGTCAGGTTCGGCACCATTTTTTGTAGCCTGGGTCGAGCGCAGCGACACCCGGGGGCGAGCGTTCAGTCCTCGAACTGCACCGGGCAGGTAGAGCCTTCGAGTTTCTGGATTTCTTCGATCACGTGGGGGCGGGCATGGCGGATCACCAGTTGCCGGTTTTGTGTCTGCAGACGGCGGGCTTCGTGGTGGAGCATTTCCACGCCGGCGTAATCGATGAAGTTGATGTGTCGGGCATCGACCACCACGCGTTCGCCGCGGCTGAGTTGCAGCACTTGTTGCACATAGTGGCAGGCGCCGAAGAAGATCGAGCCCTCCAGGCGCAGCAGTTCTTCGTCTCCATCGCCGGTGTATTTGAAGCGCGGCTGCGATGTGCGCTTGAGGTAGAAGAACAGCGAGGCCAGTACGCCGGCATAGATCGCCGTCTGCAGCTCGAGCACCAGGGTGGCCAGCAGGGTCAGCAGCATCACCACGAACTCCGAGCGGCTGACCCGCAGCAGCGCGCGTACACCTGGCATGTCGACCAACCCCCAGCAGATCAACAGGATCGCCGCGGCCATGCTGGGCAGGGCGATGTGCGCGATCAGCGGCGCGCAGAACACCGCGAATGCGGCGACCAGCACAGCCGAAAATACGCCGGCCAGCGGCGATGTGGCGCCGCCCTGCAGATTGAGCGCCGAGCGGGTGAAGGAGCCGGCCGACAGCGAGCCGGAAAACCACGGGCCGATCAGGTTGGAAAGGCCCTGGGCGCGGACCTCCTGATTGGCATCCAGCAACTGTTGGGATTTGGCCGCCAGGGAGCGGGCGATGGACAGGCTGGTGACCAGGCCGAGCATGCCGCAGGCAATGGCGGCAGGCAGCAGCTGCAGCAGGCTGTTGACCTCGAAATCCAGCGCGGTGAATGGCGGCAGCGTACCTTCGAAGGCATCGACCAGGGTGATGCTGGCGAAGAAGCCTGGCAGCACTGCAACCAGCAGGCTGCCGGCAACCACGCCGATCAGCAGCGCCGGCAAGCGTGGCCAGAGGCGCCGACACGCCAGGCTTACTAGCAAGGTGAACAGCGCCACCAGCACCGCGTGCCAATCCGCTTCCTTGAGGTGCTGGGCCAGGTTGATCAGGGTGGCGACGGCGGTACGCTGGCTGTCGACCTGCAGGCCCAGCAGGTTCGGCAGTTGCCCGAGAGCGATCACCAGCGCGGCGCCGAGCGTGAAACCGAGCACCACCGAGGGCGATACGAAGTTGACCAGGTTGCCGAAGCGCAACAGCCCGAGCAGCCACTGGAAAAGCCCGGCGAGAAAGGTCAGCACCAGCACCAGCGCGACGAATTCCTCACTGCCTGGCCGGGCCATGGGGCTGACGCTGGTGAACAGAACGATGGAAATGGCTGCCGTCGGCCCGCCGATCAAATGCCACGATGATCCCCACAGGCAGGCGATGATCACCGGCACGATGGCCGCGTAGAGCCCGTATTCGGCCGGCAGCCCGGCGATCAGCGCGTAGGCGATCGACTGGGGCAAAGCCAGAATTGCGCCGCTCAAGCCGACCAGCAGGTCCGTACCCAGCGTGCGCCGGGTGACGTTCGGCCACCAGAGCAGGAAGGGGAACAGGCTGTATCGGCTGGGTAAGCGCATGCGGTCGCTCAGGTAGCGGGTGGTTGGGTGGCGGACAGGGTAGCAGAGGCGTTTATCTGATCGTTCCTCACGCTTCGTGTGAAACCGGCGTTCATGGACGCAGAGCGTCCCGGCTTGGCTCCCACGCTGGAGCGTGGGAGCTATCAAAAGCGAGTATTCGCAGGGTGGACGACGCTTCACCTGCGCGGCCCGGCCCGTCCACCGCTCTGGAATCGCAATGGTGGATGAAAAAGCGCCATCCACCCTACGCCTTGACAGCCCTACAGCTTGGCCTTCATCGCTGCCGGTGATCCCTTTTAGCCAGTCGCGCAGAGTGGACGACGCTTCACCTGCGCGGCCCGGCCCGTCCACCGCTCTGGGAATCGCAATGGTGGATGAAAAAGCGCCATCCACCCTACGCCCTGACGGCCCTACAGCTTGGCCTTCACTGCCGCTACCGCATCGCCGCCGTCGCGAGTGGTAACGCCCTCGAGCCAGCCATCGATCACCTGCGGGTTGGCCTTGAGCCAGTTCTTCACGGCTTGGTCATTGCTCGCCTGCTTGCTCAGCACGGCGTCCATGATGGCGTTCTCCATCTCCTGGGTGAACTTCAGGTTGCTCAGCAGCTTGCCGACGTTCGGGCACTGCGTCGCGTAGCCTTTACGGGCCAGGGTGTTGACGCTGCCGCTCTCGCCAAAGTACTTCTCGCCGCCCTTGAGGTACTTCATGTCGTACTGCACGTTCATCGGGTGGGGCGTCCAGCCGAGGAAGGCGACGAACTCGTCACGCCGCACCGCACGGCCGACCTGCACCAGCATGGCCTGCTCGCTGGACTCGACCAGCGTCCAGTCCTTGAGGCCGAATTCGTTGGCGGCGATGATTTCCTTGATCGACTCGTTGGCCGGCGCGCCGGAGGCGATGCCGTAGATCTTGCGACCGAACTTGTCGGCGTGCTTTTCCAGGTCGGCGAAGGTCTTCACTCCGGCCTCGTACGCGTAAGTCGGCACGGCCAGGGTGTACTCGGTACCGCTGAGGTTTTCGGCGACCTTGTCGACCTTGCCGTTGGCGACGAACTTGTCGTGGTTGGCCTGCTGCGCGGGCATCCAGTTGCCGAGGAACACATCGACCTGGCCCTTTTGCAGACCGGCGAAGATGATCGGCACGCCAAGGGTCTGGGTCTGCACCTTGTAGCCCAGGCCATCGAGCACCAGGCTGGCGATGCCGTTGGTCACCGCAATGTCGCTCCAGCCCGGATCGCCCAGTTTCACCGTGGCGCAACTGGCGTCTTCGGCGTGGGCCTGGAAGGCCAGGCTGGTGGCCAGGAGCAGGCTGCCGGCGACAGCGGTCTTGAATGTCTTCATGCCTAATTCCTTATGTTGGATTTTTAGTTGGCAGGCTATGCGACGCAGGTGAGCGCGCCAGGTTCCCACTTTTCCGTGGGTCACCTGGCGCATCACGTCACGCTTGGGGAAACCGCGCGCGGCGCTCCAGATCGTCGAGGTCGATGTGGTTGCGCATGTACTGTTCGCTGGCGTCGACCATCGGCTGGTGGTCCCAGCTCTTCAGCGTGCCTTGGGTCAGGGCCTCGGCGACCAGGCGACGGCGGCGCTGGCTGGCCAGGGTGGCCTGGTGGATGGCGGGCATGTCCCAACGGCTGCGTGCTTCGTCGAGGAAGGCCGCGACCTGCTCACGGTGATCCGGCGATTCGGCGAGGTTTTCGCGCTCGCGCGGGTCATTCGCGACGTTGAACAAAAGCAGCGGGTCTTCTTCGGAGTAGACGAATTTCCATTCGCCGCGGCGAATCATCATCAGCGGGCTGGTGGTGCCTTCGGCCATGTATTCGCCGAGCACTTCGTCGTGCCCGCCGCTGCCTTGCAGGTGCGGCAGCAGGGACCGGCCGTCGAGGTGCAGGCCTGGCTCGACCTGCCCGCCGGCCAGCTCCACCAGCGTTGGCAGCAGGTCGACGGTGGACACCGATTGGCTGACCCGGCGCGCGGCGAAGCGTACCGGGGCGTGTACCAGCAGCGGTACGCGAGCGGCCATCTCGAACCAGTGCATCTTGTACCAGAGGCCGCGCTCACCAAGCATGTCGCCGTGGTCGCCGGAGAACACGATGATGGTGTCATCGGCCAGCTTGCAGTCCTTGAGGGTCTTCAGCAGTTTGCCGATGTTGTCGTCGATGTAGCTGCAGGCGCCGAAGTAGGCGCGGCGGGCATCACGGATTTTGTGTTCGGGCAGCGGCTTGTCCCACAGGTCGATGACCTTGAGCAGGCGCTGGGAGTGCGGGTCCTGCTCGGCCTGGTCGATGACCTGGCGCGGCAGCGGGATATCGCCATCGCTGTAGCGGTTCCAGTACTCCTCGGGGATGGTGTACGGGTCGTGCGGATGGGTCATCGACACCGTCAGGCAGAATGGCTGGTCCGGCGTCACGCGCACATGGTCGTAGAGGTACTGCTGCGCCTTGAACACCACCTCTTCGTCGAAGTCGAGCTGATTGGTGCGCACGCACGGGCCGGCCTGCAGCACCGAGGACATGTTGTGGTACCAGCTGGCGCGTACCTCGGGCTCGTCCCAGTTCACCGCCCAGCCATAGTCGGCGGGGTAGATGTCGCTGGTCAGGCGCTCCTCATAGCCATGCAACTGGTCGGGGCCGCAGAAGTGCATCTTGCCGGACAGCGCCGTGCGGTAGCCGAGGCGGCGCAGGTAGTGGGCGTAGGTGGGTACATCGGCGGGAAAGTCGGCGGCATTGTCGTAGGCACCGATCTGGCTGGGCAACTGGCCGCTGACCAGGGTGAAACGCGACGGGGCGCACAACGGGCTGTTGCAGTAGGCCGAGTCGAACAACACGCCCTCAGCCGCCAGGCGCTGCAGGTGCGGCACCTTGATCGGCGAGGCCGAGTCGTGCATCGGCAGCAGCGGCGCGGCCATCTGGTCGGCCATGATGAAGAGGATGTTGGGACGCTTCATGGTGGCGTGTATTCCATATCGTTGTTTTATGCGAGAGTGTTGTTTCGATCATCCAGCCTAGCAGCGCCTGGGTAAACCGCGATGACGCACATGGCTAGGATAAGTACAGCTTATGTTCAAGTCGTTCGATGGCGTTTCCCTCGACGTGCTGCGGGTATTCGAGTCGGCGGCACGGCACCTGAGCTTCACCGCCGCGGCGGCCGAACTGGGCAGCAGCCAGCCGGCCATCAGCCAGCAGATCAAGCGGCTGGAGGAGCAGGTAGCGGCCCGTCTGTTCGACCGCGTTTATCGCGGAATCGTGCTGACCGAAGCTGGCGAGGCGCTGCTAGGGCCGGTGCAGGAAGGCCTGGCTGCGCTGGATGCCGGGCTGGATGCGGTGGTCGGGCGGCATCAGCACGAGGTGCTGCAGGTCGCCACCGATTTCGCCTTCGCCGCGTATTGGCTGATGCCACGGCTGCAGCGCTTCCATCAGCTGCACCCGGAGGTGGACGTCAGCCTGGTCACCAGCGAGCGCGACATGACCAGCCTGCCGGCGGAAATCGATGTGGCCATCAGCTTTGGCGACGGCCGCCTGAAGAACGGCAAGGTGCACCTGCTGTTCAAGGAAGAAGTATTCCCGGTGTGCAGCCCACAACTGCTCAAGGGGCAGAGCGCCAGCGCCAATCAACTGCTGGCGCGCCTGCCGCTGCTGCACCTGCGCCCTGAAAGCCGCTCGCGCTGGTTCGACTGGAGCGGCCTGTTCCGCGCCCTGGGCATCGCTGAAACACCCAGCCCCGGCAGCCTGCGCTTCGACAATTACACCTTGCTGCTGCAGGCCGCAATTGCCGGGCAGGGCGTGGCGATCGGCTGGCGGCACCTGGTCGACGAGCTGCTGGCTCAGGGGCTGCTTTGCCGCCTCGACGAGCGCAGCGCCGCGTCGGACTTTGGCTATTACGTGGTCCTGCCCGAGCGCAAGAGACGGGTGCGGCTGGTGCAGGGCTTTACCGACTGGCTGCGCGACGAGATGACCCGCGAGTCGCTGCCTGCCGCGCAGCGCGTGATCGATCCGATGGCGATCGCGCCATGACCGAGGCTCTCATTCGCGGCTACCACGCCCATGTGTATTTCGACGCCGCCAGCCTGGCGCAGGCGCGCGCGCTGTGCGAGGGCGCGGCGGCACGCTTCGCGGTGACGATGGGGCGCCTGCACCAGCAACCCGTTGGGCCGCACCCTGACTGGAGTTGCCAGCTGGCGTTTGCCGCCGAGCTGTTCGCCGAAGTGGTTCCCTGGCTGATGCTCAATCGCGGGCAACTGGTGGTGTTCGTCCACCCTCTGACCGGTAACGATCTGGTCGATCACCGTGACCTCGCCCTGTGGATGGGCGCCGTGCGACCACTGGACCTGTCCATTTTCCCCGCGGGGCGGCCAACTGATGAGGGGCGCTGAACGCCTCTGACGCGGGAGCCGCGGCACGGTATGATCCGCGCCTGATTTCCAAGAGCCCGTACCATGCCTTACCTGCTCGCCGTCACCGTCCTCTGGGCATTTTCCTTCAGCCTGATCGGCGAATACCTGGCGGGCCGGGTGGACAGCGATTTCGCCGTGCTGGCGCGGGTCGCCGTGGCGGCGCTGCTGTTCCTGCCCTTCACCCTCTGGCGCGGCTTGCCACGGCGCCTGCTGGCCGGCTTCTGGCTGGCCGGTGCGTTGCAGTTCGGGGTGACCTACCTGTGCCTGTACCGCAGCTTCCAGGTGCTGACGGTGCCGGAGGTGCTGCTGTTCACCGTGCTCACGCCGATCTACGTGACCCTGCTCGACGATGCCCTGGCGCGCCGCTTCAATCCCTGGGCGCTGGTCGCCGCGCTCGTGGCGGTAGGGGGCGGAGTGGTGATCCGCTTCGAGCGCCTGGAGGGCGAATACCTGATTGGTTTCCTGCTGCTGCAACTGGCCAACGTGACCTTCGCGGCGGGCCAGGTGTTGTGCCGCCAGCTGCTGATGCGTTATCCGACCGAGCAACCGCTGCATCGCTTCTTCGGGCACTTCTTCCTGGGGGCGATGGTGCTGGTGGTGCCCTCGTTCCTGCTCTTCGGCAACCCGGACAAGCTGCCGCAAACGGCGCTGCAATGGGGCATCCTGCTGTGGATGGGGCTGTTCGCCACGGCGCTTGGGCTGTTCTGGTGGGTGAAGGGCAGCGTGCAGGTGGACGCCGGCACACTGGCGATCATGAACGAGCTGCACGTGCCGGCCGGGCTGGTGGTGAACCTGCTGATCTGGAACCGCGATGCCGATATTCCCCGCCTGGCCCTGGGAGGCGCGATCATCCTTGCGTCACTGTGGCTCAATCGTCTGGGACGTCGACGGTCTATCGCCAGCTGATCCATTTATCGGAGAATGGGAACCGGCCTTGACGGGTGCTAACATCGCACCTTCAATTGCAAACGCAATCAGCTGTTTTTCAAACCCTATTTGCTGCTGACGATAGGGCACGGATGACGTTTTTTCACCGGCATGGAGTGCCTTCTCAGCCATCTCTTGCCCAGTGAATGCCATCGTGAATATTCGTCGCCCCTTCGCCAGCCTTGCCCTGGCCTGCCTGTTCATCGTCTCGCCCCTGGCCGCCAAGGCTGCCGCCCCTGCCAAGCAGGAACTCGCCTCCGGCAGTGCACTGCTCGTCGACCTGACCACTGACAAGGTGCTGTATTCCAGCAACCCGGACATGGTCGTGCCGATCGCCTCGGTCACCAAGCTGATGACCGCCATGGTCGCCCTCGACGCCAAACTGCCGCTGAACGAGCAACTGCCGGTGATCATTCGCGACGTGCACGACATGCGCGGCGTGTATTCCCGCGTACGCATCGGCAGTGAGATCAGCCGGCGCGAGATGCTTCTGCTGACCCTCATGTCTTCCGAGAATCGCGCCGCCTCCAGCCTGGCCCATCATTACCCGGGCGGCGTGACCGCGTTCGTAGCGGCGATGAACGCCAAGGCCCGCGCCCTGGGCATGACCCAGACGCGCTATGTCGAACCGACCGGCCTGTCGGAGCACAACGTCTCCAGCGCCAATGACCTGGTCAAGCTGCTCAAGGCGACACGCAAGTACCCGCTGATCGGCGAGCTCAGCTCCACCGGTGAGAAGACCGTGGCGTTTCGCAAGCCCAACTACACCCTGGGCTTTCGCAACACCAACGCGCTGACCCGCAAGGCCGGCTGGGACGTGCAACTGACCAAGACCGGCTTCACCAACCGTGCCGGCCACTGCCTGGTGATGCGTACCACCATGGGCGGCAAGCCGGTAGCCTTCGTGGTGCTCGATGCCTTTGGCAAGTACACCCACATGGCCGACGCCAACCGCCTGCGCAAGTGGGTGGAAACCGGCAAGGTCACCCCGGTCGCACCTGCCGCCTTGGCCTACAAGCAGCAGCGCGCCTCGCAGCGCCAGTTGCAGGCGGCTCAATAGCCCGAGGCGCCGTTCGCGCTAGTGCGCCTGCCACAGCGGATCGTCGGCCAGGCGCTGGGCGAGAAAGTCCAGCAGGCTGCGCAGCGCGGGCAACATCTGCCGGCGTGACGCGTAGATGGCGTAGATGCCCAGCGACTGGGGCTGCCAGTGCGGCAGCAGGCGGGTCAGCCGGCCGCTCGCGAGCAGCGGCGCCGCCGCAAACAGCGGCTGCATGCAGATACCCGCGCCCGCCACGGCTGCCTCGAGCAACACGCCGCTGTCGTTGCTGCTCAGGTTGCCGCTGACCGCCACCTCCATCTGTTCGCCTTCGCCTTCGAAATGCCAGACGCTGCGGCCGAAATAGCTGTAGCTCAGGCAATTGTGCGCGGCCAGCTCATAGGGCTGTTGCGCAACGCCCGCCCGCGCCAGGTAGCCGGGTGATGCACACACCACCGAATGACAGGTGCCCAGCTGCCGGGCAACCAGGTTGGGGTCCAGGCGGTTGGTGAAGCGCAGGGCCAGATCGATGCCTTCCTCCACCAGGTTCTCTGCCTGGCTGCTGATGAGCACGTCCACCGAGGTGTCGGGGTAGAGGGCGAGGTACTCGACCAGCACCGGGCTCAGCCAGGCCTGTGCGAATGCCTGGCTGCAGGTGATACGCAGATTGCCGCTGGGCCCCTCGTTGGCCTTGAGCCCCGTGGAGCGCATCGCTTCGGCGGTGAGCAGCATCTCCCTGCAGTGCGGCAACAGCTCGTTGCCCACCTGGGTCAGGCTGAGCTTGCGTGTGGTGCGGTGCAGCAGGCGCGCACCGACCCAGCCTTCCAGCGCGGCCAGGTAGCGGGAAACCATCGCCCGGGAAATATCCAGGTGCTCGGCCGCGGCGGTCTGGCTGCCGCGGTCCACCACCTCGACGAAAACGCGGGTCGCCATGAGTCTGTCCATGATTCGCTCGATCCATGCAACTGAGTTGCGGCGATTATGCAGCTTTTCGCAGGGTTCGCACCGAGTAAGCTGCCAGCTCATCCATCGGCGGTGCCTCACATGATCCGTTCCATGCAACTGTTCTACACCACCCTGCTGTTGGCGTTCGCCGGGCTGGTGTTCGCCAGTGGCGAACCTGCCGCCGACCGATCCTCATCAGCCAAATCGGAGCATCCTATGAAAATCGTCGTCCTTGGTATCAGCGGGCGGGCGGGGTCGCGCATTGCCCATGAGCTCTTGCAGCGTGGGCATCATGTCACCGGCATCGCCCGGCAGGTGGGTGAGGTGCCCGCGCAGCAGGGGCTGCAGGTGGCCAGTGCCGATGTCGCTGATATCGAGCGCCTGGTACCGCTGCTCGAGGGTCACGACGCGGTGATCAGCTCGACGCGCTTCGTCGGCAGCGACGCAGCCAGCCTGCTGGGTGCCGTGAAAGCCGCCGGTGTGCCGCGCCTGCTGGTGGTCGGCGGTGCCGGCAGCCTGGAAGTGGCGCCGGGCGTGGCGCTGATCGACACCCCCGAGTTCCCTGCGGCCTACAAGGCCGAGGCAGGTGCCGGGTGCGATTTCCTCAACGTGTTGCGCGGTGAGCAGGCCCTCGACTGGACCTTCCTCTCGCCCTCGGCGCTCTTCGAACCCGGCCAGCGCAGCGGACGTTTCCGCCTTGGCACCGACAGTCTTCTGGTCGATGCAGCCGGCAACAGTTCGATCTCCATGGAAGATTTTGCCATCGCCCTGATCGATGAGCTCGAGCGCCCGCAGCATTCGCGCCAGCGCTTTACCGTCGGTTATTGAGCCGTGTACCGCGGGTGATCTGGCCGCGCGCCTTGGCAACTGCCGGACGCCCGCAGCCCGCAACAAAGTCCTGAGGCGTTTGCCGTATTTCCGTGGTCGTAATACAACATGCATAGCCGGGCAGCGTTAGTCCGCGCTCGCTGACGATGAGCAGGCCGCGCGCTGATGCGCACCGCTTGCTCTGCAGGAGCCGCTGTCGCGCCCGCTACGCATCCATGGGAACAGGAGACGACGATGACTGCTGCACAGACGCGCCCGCAACTGCTGATGATCGGACCGCTATCACCAAGCCTGACGGAACGCATCGCCGAACAGTACGACATCCATCGCTATTGGGAACTTGCTGATGCCGACGCCTGGCTTGGCGAGCATGCCGGGCGCATCGACGGCATCGCGACCAGCGGGGTGTTCGGTGCCAAGGCCGAGTTGATCGAGGCCTTGCCAAACCTCAAGGCCATCATCAGTTTTGGGGTGGGCTATGACGCCATCGATGTCGATGCCGCGAACAAGCGCGGTGTAACGGTGACCAACACGCCAGGCGTGCTGGATAATTGCGTGGCCGATACGGCGGTGTCGATTCTGCTCGCTCTGGGGCGGCGGATCTGCGAAGCGGATCGATTCGTACGAGCGGGTGAATGGCAGAAAAACCGCTTTCCACTGTCCGGCAGTATTGGCGGCAAGGTCTGCGGCATCGTTGGCATGGGCAACATTGGCCGCGCTATTGCGCAGCGCGTCGAAGCCTTTGGCATGACCGTCGCCTACCACAATCGTCGCCGCCGCGATGACGTTGACTACACCTATCACGAGACCCTGGAAGGTCTGCTGCAGGCGTGCGACTACGCCGTGGTGGTGGTGCCGGGTGGCAGCTCGACCGACAAGCTGATCGGCGCCGAGCAGCTCAAGGCGCTGGGTTCGAAGGGCTATCTGGTGAACATCGCCCGTGGTTCGGTGGTGGATGAACCCGCGCTGGTCGAGGCGCTGCAGAAAGGCACCATCGCCGGTGCTGCGCTGGACGTTTTCGCCGACGAACCCAACGTGCCGGCGGCATTGCTGGCGCTGGACAATGTGGTGCTCACCCCCCATATCGGCAGCGGCACCCACGAAACCCGTCAAGCCATGGCCGACCTGTTCTTCGCCAACCTCGACGGCGTGTTCAAGCACGGCAAGGCCGTTACGCCGGTCTGACTCGGCCAGGCGCGCGATTCATGCTGTTGAGTCGCGCGCCGCCCTCGATATTGCGGTTCAGGCAACCATCATCATCGAGCGTTTATCAGCACAGCTCAGGATGTTTGTTGCAGGTGCCGTAGCCTTCACTCTTCATCTCGTCGAGCGCTTTTTGAAGGCGGGCGACCACTTCGTCCGGGGTGTCGAGGTTGAGTGCCAGGTACAGCTCCGAGCGGTCGAACGTCAGTACGTTGCGCAGTCCGGTGATGCCCATTTCACGGGCCTGGTGGCGCCAGACCGGGTCGGTGGTGCCCCACAGGTCGATGCGACCCTGGGTCAGTTTGCTGAGGTTCTCTGGATCGCGCAGCGTGTTGATCGGCTCCAGCCCGGCCTTTTCCAGCGTCTGGCTGGCGGCACTGTCTTTGTAGCTGCCGATGCGGTACTGACGAGCCTGTTCCAGGCTCGTCAGGTTGGGAATGGTTGAGCCTGGGGCGGCGAGCAGCACGCGCTCGACCTTGGCGATCGGCCCCACCCACTTGAACAGCGGCCGCCGCGCCTCGTTCATCGAGGTGGAAAACAGACCGTGGTTAGCGTTGGCCAGTGTGGCGTCGTAGATCCGGCTCCACGGGAAACGCAGGGTCAGGGTGTAATCGATGCCCGCGCGTTTGAACATTTCACGCACGATGGTGGTGCTGACGCCCTGGATATTGGCGTCACGGGCGAAATTCTTTTCATTGTCGGCCATGTTGAATGGCGGGAAGTTTTCCGTTTGCAGCACGACTTGATAGCCCGCCGGCAACTCGGCGTGAGCGGGTAGCGTGAAGGCACTCGAAACGGATAGCAGGCAGAACAACCAAGCGGCTTTATGGAGCATGGCAGACTTCTCTTATTAGGACTGCTGCCGTTTTATCGCGCCGCCGCGCAAAGGGCAATCGGTCCTGCGCAAGAGTGATTGCCCGCACTCATAATGGCGGCGCACGCCGGTATTCGGCAGCGCCGCTGCAGCCTCTCTGGCACGGTGAGCGCAAAAAAGAAGGGGTGACACGTGGCCACCCCTTCTGTCACCACAAGCGCGGTGTTATTGCTTGTTGCTGGCGTTATAGATGGAACGGTCCAGCTCGTTCTCGCTGCTGCCGACCAGGGTTGTGGTCATCAGGTCGCCGGCTACGTTGACCATGGTGCGCGCCATGTCGAGGATGCGGTCGATACCGGCGATCAGCGCTACACCTTCGAGCGGCAGGCCTACCGATGTCAGCACCAGACCCAGCATGATCAGCCCGGCGCCGGGCACGCCGGCGGTGCCGATCGAGGCCAGGGTGGCGGTGAGGATGATCATCAGGTACTGGCCGGCGTTCAGGTCGATGCCGAACGCCTGGGCGATGAACAGTGCCAGCACGCCCTGATAGATCGCCGTACCGTCCATGTTGATGGTTGCGCCCACCGGCAACACGAAACCCGCCACGCCTTCGGACACGCCGAGGTTCTTGCGCGCACATTCGATCGACACCGGCAGGGTGCCGGAGCTGCTCGAGGTGCTGAATGCCACAGCCAGTGCCGGGGCGATGCCCTGGAAAAAGCGCAGCGGGCTGAGCCGCCCGAGCAGGGCGAGCAGGCCGCCGTAGACCAGCAGCAGATGTGCGATGCTCGCCAGGTAGATGACGCCGATCACCCCGGCCAGTGGCAGCAGCACTTCGATGCCGTGGGCAGCGACCACGCCGGCGATCAGCGCGAACACGCCAATCGGTGCAAAGCGCATCACCAGGTCGGTGAGCTTGTAGAACACCTCGGCCAAGCTGTTGAACAGCTTGACCGCGGGTGCGGCTTTTTCACCCACCAGGTTCATGCTCACGCCCAGCGCGATGGCGAACACGATGATCTGCAGAATGTTGCCTTCGGCGAACGCGGTCACCGGGTTGCTCGGTACCAGGCCAACGAGGATCTCGATCAGCGACGGCGCCTGCTTGGCTTCGGGCGCCGCGCTGGCGACCATGTTCATGTCGGCACCGGGGGTGAACAGCGCGCCGAACAGCAGGCCGATGCTCACCGCAAAGGCGGTGGTGACCAGGTAGATGGCAATGGTCTTCACGCTGATCCGGCCCAGCTTGGCAGTGTCCTGCATGCAGGTGATGCCGGCCACCAGGGAGACGAATACCAGCGGCACGATGAGCATCTTGATCGCATTGAGGAACAGCGCGCCCAGCGGTGCGAGGAGTTTGGCGCCGTCCTTGAACAGCAGGCCGACCAGCACGCCGAGCACAAGGCCGATGAGGATTTGCTGCCAGAGGGGCATGCCCCCCAGAAAGCGGCGGGAAGCGGTAATGCTCTGACTCATGGATATCACCTAAATTGTCGTTTTTGTGATGACCGAGGTGCGGCCTATTGGGTGGTGCCCGGCAGGCGAGGGCACAAACGAATGCGCCGCTCTCGAGGGGCGGCGCGGGTAATAGCGGAAGAATCAGGCCTGTAACGGCACCAGGCGTGGCGCGATCATGTTCTCGGGGCGCAGGATGTCGGCCAGCGTGGCCTCGTCGAGCAAGCGCTCCTCGCGCACCAGCTCCAGCACACCACGACCGCTCTGCAGAGCGATCTTGGCGATGCGTGTGGCGTTCTCATAGCCAATGTAGGGGTTGAGTGCGGTGATCAGGCCGATGGAGTTTTCCACCTGGGCACGGCAGTGGGCTTCATTGGCCGTGATGCCGTTGATGCAATGCTCACGGAGCATGTCCATGGCGCGCTGCAGCAGGCGGATCGAGTCGAAGATCTTGTAGGCGATCAGCGGCTCCATCACGTTCAACTGCAGCTGGCCGCCTTCGGCCGCCATGGTCAGGGCCAGGTCGTTGCCGATGATTTCGAATGCCACCTGGTTGACCGCTTCCGGGATCACCGGGTTGACCTTGCCGGGCATGATCGAGCTGCCCGGCTGACGCGCCGGCAGGTTGATCTCGTTGATGCCGGTGCGCGGGCCGCTGGACAGCAGGCGCAGGTCGTTGCAGATCTTCGACAGCTTCACCGCGGTGCGCTTGAGCATGCCGGAGAACAGCACGAATGCGCCCATGTCAGAGGTCGCCTCGATCAGGTCGGCGGCCGGTACCAGCGGCTGGCCGCTGATCAGCGCCAGGCGCTGCACGGCCAGGTGCTGATAGCCCGGGTCGGCGTTGATGCCGGTGCCGATCGCGGTGCCGCCGAGGTTCACTTCGGTGAGCAGTTCCGGCGCCAGGCTGCGCAGGCGTGCCAAGTCTTCACCGAGGGTGGTGGCGAAGGCGCGGAACTCCTGGCCGAGGGTCATCGGCACTGCGTCCTGCAACTGGGTGCGGCCCATCTTCAGTACGTGGCTGAATTCCTGGCCCTTCGCAGCGAAGGACTGAATCAGGCTGTCCAGGCTGGCCAGCAGCGTGTCGTGGCCGAGCAGCAGGCCGAGGCGGATGGCGGTGGGGTAGGCGTCGTTGGTCGACTGCGCCATGTTGACGTCGTTGTTCGGGTGCAGGTGTTTGTATTCACCTTTGGCGTGACCCATGGCTTCGAGAGCGATGTTGGCGATCACCTCGTTGGCGTTCATGTTGGTCGAGGTGCCGGCGCCGCCCTGAATCATGTCGACCACGAACTGGTCATGGAAATCACCGCGGATGATCCGCGCACAGGCTTCGCTGATCGCGGCGTGCTTGGCGGCGGGGAGGTGGCCCAGCTCACGGTTCGCGTCTGCTGCGGCCTGCTTGACCATGGCCAGCGCCACCACCAGCTTCGGGTAGTGAGCCAACGGCACGCCTGACAGGCGGAAGTTGTTCAGCGCACGCAGGGTCTGGATGCCGTAATAGGCTTCTTCAGGGACTTCGAGGGTACCGAGCAGGTCTTTCTCGACGCGAAACAATGCAGCAGCGGACATGATGTCTCGATTCTCATAGAGCCGCGGAAGATACCGCGATGGCGCATAGGGTAAGGATTATCCCGTCGTGCCGGCCAATGCTGTTACTTGCTGCCCTATGCATAATCGGCATAATGCAAGTGTGACTCGCACCGATGCACTCAAAAGGTGCGAGCGATCGGCTAGCGCAGAGGGATGCACTGTGAACCTGGAAACAAAATGGCTGGAAGACTTCGTGACCCTGGCCTCCACGCGCAGTTTTTCTGCGGCAGCGCAGAAGCGTTTCGTCACCCAGCCCGCATTCAGTCGACGTATTCGCAGCCTCGAAGCTGCGTTGGGGCTGACCCTGGTCAACCGCTCGCGTACGCCCATCGAGCTGACCGAGTCCGGTCAGCTGTTTCTGCTGACCGCACGCAGCCTGGTCGAGCAGCTGGGTGAAGTGGTTCGCCATCTTCACAACCTCGAGGGCCAGCAAGGTGAGGCGCTGCAGATCGCTGCGGCACACTCGCTGGTGTTCAGCTTTTTTCCCGAGTGGATTGCTCGCCTGCGTCGTGACGGGCTGCCATTGACGACGCGCTTGGTGGCAACCAACGTCGGCGAAGCGGTGCACTCCCTGCGCGAAGGCACCTGCGACCTGATTCTGGCCTATCACGATCAGGACGCCGCCGTGCAACTGGTGCCTGACCTGTTTCCGTCGCTGTATCTCGGCAGTAGCGAAATGCTCCCGGTATGTGCAGCGGACGAGCACGGCGCGCCGCTATACGACCTGGATGCCGGGCAGAGCGTGCCGCTGCTGGCCTACAGCGCCGGGACCTTTCTCGGTCGCTCGGTCAACCTGCTGCTGCGCCAGCGCGCGCTGCGCTCCACCACCGTGCACGAAACGGCCATGGCCGACAGCCTCAAGGCCATGGCGCTGCAAGGCCTGGGCGTCGCCTGGGTGCCACGCCTGTCGATGAACGCCGAGCTGGCGCGCGGCGAACTGGTGATCTGCGGCAAGGAGCACTGGTGGATACCGCTGGAGATCCGTCTGTACCGCTGGAGCATGTCACGCAAGGCCGGCGTGCGTCTGCTGTGGCGCAAGCTCGAAGGCGGCGTGGGGCGCTAAAGGTCGGTCGCCAACTCCATCGCAGCAATGCTCAGCCCAGGCCGTATTTTTTGACCTTGTCGAATAGCGTGGTCTTGGCCATGCCCAAGGCCTGGGCGGCCTGGCTGAGGTTGCCGGTGTGTTGTTCGAGGGCGTCGACCAGCAGGTTGCGTTCAAACGCCTCGACGGCTTCCGCGAAGGTCGCGGCATTGCCGTCCTGGCTGCCACTCTTTTTCAGGGCTGGCAGACCGAGGGCGAAGCGTTCGGCAACGTTGCGCAATTCGCGCACGTTGCCCGGCCAATCGTGGGCCATCAGCGCGGCAAGGGTGTGGCGATCCACTTCGGGTACGGCGCGGTCGAAGCGCAGCGCGGAGAGTTGCAGGAAGTGTTCGAACAGCAGCGCGATATCTTCGCGACGTTCGCGCAGCGGCGGCAGTTCAAGGGTGACGACATTGAGGCGGTAATACAGGTCGCTGCGAAAGTGCCCGGCCTTGCCCGCTTCGTTCAGGTCCGCCTTGGTCGCGGCGATCACCCGGCAGTCGACATCGATTGGCTGGTTCGAGCCCAGGCGCTCCAGGCTGTGTTCCTGCAGCACGCGTAGCAGTTTGATCTGCAGGTTCAGCGGCATGCTTTCGATCTCGTCGAGAAACAGGCTGCCGCCGTTGGCGTGCTCGATCTTGCCGATGCGCCGTTTGCCGGCACCGGTGAACGCGTGGGCCTCGTGGCCGAAGATTTCGCTCTCGAACAGGTTCTCCGGCAGGCCGCCACAGTTCAGCGCGACGAAGGCTTTGCTCTGCCGCCGACTGAAGTCATGCAGGCAGCGGGCGACCAGCTCCTTGCCGGTTCCGGTTTCACCTTCGATCAACACGTTGGCCGAGGTGTCGGCGACATTGGCGACCAGCTCGCGCAGCTGCTGCATGGCCGGTGATCTGCCGATCAGCCGGTGCTCCAGTGCCTGTTTGCCGGCGAGTTGGCGGCGCAGCGAGGACACCTCGCGGGCCAGGCTGCGTTGCTCCAGCGCGCGGCGGGTGACCTCGACCAGGCGCTCGGGCGAGAAGGGTTTTTCCATGAAATCGTAGGCGCCATCGCGCATCGCGCCCACGGCCATGCCGATATCGCCATGCCCGGTGATCAGCACCACCGGCAGCGCAGGGTCGCGACGTTTGAGTTCGTCCAGCAGTTGCAGGCCGTCCATGCCGGGCAGGCGGATATCGCTGATGACGATGCCGGCGAAGTCCGCATCGATGCGCTGCAAGGCCTGTTCGGCGCTGCCCACGCCTTCGCTGGCAATATCTTCCAGGGCCAGGGCCTGCTGGCAGCCAAGCAGCACGTGCGGGTCGTCTTCGACGATCAGTACGGTGAGGTCGTCATTCATCGGGTGTCTCCATGACGGTGGCGGCCAAGGGCAGGTTGAGTTCGAAAGCAGTGCCGCCCTGCGGCGGATGCTCGGCACTGAGGCTGCCGCCCGCGGCCGACGCCAGGCTGGCCGACAGGGTAAGGCCAAGACCCAGCCCCTGCTCGCCGGGTTTGGTGGTGAAGAACGGTTCGAACAGGTGCTCGCGATCAGCCGGCAAGATGCCGGGGCCGTTGTCGCGTACGCGCAGGCGATAGCGGTCACCGTCGACGTTGCCCTGCAGCCACAACTGGCGGTCTGCCTGGAAGCTCATGGCATCCACGGCGTTGGCGATCAGGTTGATGAGGATCTGCTCCAGGCGGGTCTGGTTGATCGCCAGGCGCGCATCCTCGAACTGGTGATGAATGTTCAGCGGGGTGCGTTCCAGGCGCGGTTGCACCACCTGCAGGGCGGCTTCCACCGCTTTGCCCACGCTGGCTTCGCCGCCATCGTTGGAGCGCCGGGCGAACGCGCGCAGGCTGGCGGTGATCCTGCCCATGCGGTCGACCAGTTCGTTGATGGTCTGCAGGTTGGTGGTGGCCACGTCGTAGGACCCGCGCGACAGGAAGCGGATGGTATTGCCCGATAACGTACGCAGCGCCGCCAGTGGCTGGTTGAGTTCGTGGGCGATGCTCGTCGACATCTGCCCGATCACCGCCAGCTTGCCGGCCTGCACCAGCTCATCCTGGGTCTTGCGCAGGTCGTTCTCGGTTTGTCGGCGTTCGTGAATTTCTGCCTTCAGCCGATCATTGCTGGCGCGCAGGTCGGCGGTGCGGTCAGCGATCCTGCGTTCCAGCTGGTTGTTGGCGGTCTGCAGTGCTTCGCGCGCTGCCAGGCGGGTGGCGATGACCTTGCGGCGCTCGTTCCAGGCGATCAGCAGAAACGTCAGCAGGGCGAAGGCGGCGGCGGCCAGCATGCCGTGGCTGATCGCTTCTCGGCGCAGATCCTGTAGTGGGCTAAGCAGCGTCAGGTGCCAGGGCGTGTCCTCCAGCGGGCGGGTCTGGGCCAGGTAGTTAATCGCGTGGTCCTGGCTGCCGGGGGCGCCTGCGGCAAAGGTGACCTGTTCGGTGCCGGCGCCCAGTTCGGTGCGTGCCAGGGGAATCAGCTCGTCGAGCGACGACCAGTGATATTGCAGGCTGCGCGCCAGCCGTTCCTTGATTTCGGCATTCAGCGGGCGTACCGCCTTGAGCCGGCGCTCCGGGTTGCTCGAGAGGATGATGATGCCGTTCTCGTCGCTGACATAGGCTTCCAGGCGCGCGCGCTGCCAGCGTTGCTCCAGCGCGTCGAGACGAATCTTGACCACCGCCACGCCAATGATCCGGCCATTGGCCTTGAGCCCGTGCGACAGGTAGTAGCCGGCCTCGCCAACGGTGCTGCCGATGCCGTAGAAACGCCCGGACTCACCGAGGATGGCGTCCTGGAAATAGGCGCGGAAGGACAGATCCTCGCCCAGGTAGCTGTCGGACTGCCGCCAGTTGCTGGTCGCCACGACCCGGCCATCGGTGTCCATGACGTAGATGGCCAGGCTGCCGCTGCGCCGGTTGAGGCCTTCGAGGTAATCGTTGACGCGCTGCCGACGGTAACCGTCGGGTGTCAGCAGCAAGCGGCTGACGTTGGATTCCAGCTCGAGCAGGCTGGGCAGGTAGGTGTACTTGGTGATTTCGCTTTCCACCGCGCGGGCGTTGAGCTCCAGCTGGCGTTCGCCGCTTTCGGTCAGCCCGCGGATGCCGGCTTTTTCACTGATGCGGTAACCGGCATAGCCGCAGCCGAACACCAGGGCCAGCATCAGCAGGGTCAACAACAGGTGGCGAACGTAGCGCGGTTTGGCGGACAAGGCGGGCGGCACCACACGAAGACTGGCAAGAGCGCATTGCATCACAGTCCTCCCTGGGCTGCCAGTTGCGGGTGGGCCACGTCTCGGAGCCGGCGGGCCGGCCCCGAGAGGCGGATCAGTGTTGCAGGATCTTGGCGAGGAACTGCTGGGCGCGGTCGGAGCGTGCGCTGACATCGCCAAAGAACTCTTCCTTCGGGCAGTCTTCGACGATCTGCCCGGCGTCCATGAAGATCACCCGGTCAGCCACCTTGCGGGCGAATCCCATCTCGTGGGTCACGCACATCATGGTCATGCCTTCGTGGGCCAGTTGCACCATCACGTCGAGCACTTCGTTGACCATTTCCGGGTCGAGGGCCGAGGTCGGCTCGTCGAACAGCATGACGATCGGGTCCATCGCCAGGGCACGGGCGATCGCCACGCGCTGCTGCTGGCCGCCGGACAGCTGACCAGGGTGCTTGTGGGCGTGTTCCTTGAGCCCCACGCGATCGAGCAGCGCCAGGCCTTTCTGGGTGGCTTCTTCCTTGCTGCGGCCCAGCACCTTGATCTGTGCGATGGTCAGGTTTTCGGTGATGGTCAGGTGCGGGAACAGCTCGAAATGCTGGAATACCATGCCGACGCGCGAGCGCAGTTTCGGCAGGTTGGTCTTCTTGTCGGCAATCGAGGTGCCATCGACCACGACGTCGCCTTTCTGGAAGGGCTCCAGGGCGTTGACGCACTTGATCAGGGTCGATTTGCCCGAGCCGGATGGCCCGCAGACCACCACTACTTCGCCTTTCTTGACCTCGGTGGTGCAATCGGTCAGCACCTGGAAGTCCCCATACCACTTGTTGACGTTCTTGATGGAAATCATACGGCTAACCTTTTTTGCAGGAGCTTGACCAGCTGCGAGGCAGCGAAGCTGATGGTGAAGTAGACCAGGCCGGCGAAGATCAGGAATTCGTGGGGCTGACCGAGGATGTCACCGCGCGAGCGGGCGGCGTTGAGGAAGTCCATCAGGCCGACGGTGTAAACCAGCGAGGTGTCCTGAAAGAGGATGATGCTCTGTTGCAGCAGCAGCGGGGTCATCTTGCGGAACGCCTGGGGCAGGATGATCAGGCGCATGGTCTGGCCGTAGCTCATGCCCAGCGCCTGGGCGGCGCCCATCTGGCCCTTGGGAATGGCCTGGATACCGGCACGCACGATTTCGCAGAAATACGCCGCCTCGAACATGATGAAGGCCACCAGGCACGAGGTGAACGCGCCTATCGGCGTGTCCTCACCGGTGATCCAGCGCAGGATGAACGGCACCGCGAAGTAGAACCAGGTGATCACCAACAGCAGCGGGATCGAGCGAAAATAGTTCACGTAGGTGGCGGCCAGCTTCGACAGCAGCACGTTGCTCGACAGGCGCATGAGCGCCAGCAGGGTGCCGAGAATCACGCCACCAAGAACGCCCATGACCATCAGTTGCAGGGTCATGGCCATGCCTTCCCAGAGGCCTGGCAGGGCCGGGATGATCTGACTGAAGTCCATCATTTGCCTCCCACGGAAATCAGGCCCGGCACGGCGACCTTACGTTCCACCATGCGCATGATCATCATCAGGCTCATGTTCAGGGTGAAGTAGATCAGCGTCGCCAGGGTAAAGGCTTCGAACAGGTTGGCACTGAACTCGGCGGTCTGTTTGGTCTGCGCGAGCAGCTCCATGAGACCGATCAGCGAGGCCACCGAGGAGTTCTTGAAGATGTTCAGGAATTCGCTGGTTAACGGCGGAATGATGATCCGGTAGGCCTGGGGCAGCAGCACGTTGCTGTAGATCTGCGGCAGGCGGAAACCCATGGCGTAGGCCGCGGCGGTCTGGCCGGCCGGCAATGCCTGGATGCCGGTACGAACCTGCTCGCACACGCGGGCTGCGGTGAACAGGCCGAGACAGACCACAACCGACAGGTAGGCCGAGGTGGCCGGGTTGAGGTCCTGCTTGAACCACAGTTCCAGCGGTTCGGGCAGCAGGTCGGGCACCAGGAAGTACCAGAGGAACAGCTGCACCAGCAGCGGCACGTTGCGGAACACCTCCACGTACGCCGTGGCGATGCCTGAAATCAGACGGTTCGGCACGGTGCGCATCACACCGAGCAGCGAGCCGAGTGACAGGGCGATCAGCCAGCCCACCAGTGCGATGGCGATGGTCCAGCCCAGACCGGTGATAAACCAGTCCAGGTAGATCTCGCTGCCAATGCCGGTGGACTTGAAGAATATGCCCCAGTCCCAGTTGTAGTTCATGCGGGTTTCCCCTCAGATGGAAAACAGCGGCGAAGCACGGCGGCAGGCAACAGTCGCCCGCATCCGCGTGGGCGGATGAGTGTCGGCTTCATCAGGAAATATGAAGGAGAGGCCGTCGGCGTCTCCGAATCCCCGCTACGCCCCTTCTCGTGAAAGGGGCGCAGCGTCACGCCGTCAGATCTGCTCGGCAGATTTGTCGGTTGGCTCGGCGATCAGCTTCTTCAGCTCGTCGCTCATGGGGAAATTGAGGTTCAGGCCTTTGGGCGGTACTGGCTGCTGGAACCACTTGTTGTAGATATCGTTGATCTCGCCGGAGGCGAAGGTCGCGCTGATGGCCTCGTCGACCACCTTCTTGAAGCCTTCGTCGCCCTTGCGGACCATGCAGCCGTAGATTTCAAAGGACTGCGGGGTGCCGACCACGTGCCAGTCGTCCGGCTTCTTGGCCTTGGCCATTTCGCCAGCCAGCAGCGCGTCATCCATCATGAAGGCCACGGCGCGGTTGGACTCGAGCATCAGGAAGGATTCGCCGTGATCCTTGGCAGAAATCACGTTCATGCCCATCTTCTTCTCGGCGTTCATCGACTTGAGCAGGCGCTCGGAGGTGGTGCCGGCGGTGGTCACCACGTTCTTGCCCTTGAGGTCGTCGAAATCGTTCACGCCGCTGCTGGTCTTGGTCAGCAGGCGGGTACCGACTTCGAAGATGCCGACGGAGAAGTCGACCTGACGCTGGCGCTCGACGTTGTTGGTGGTGGAGCCGCATTCCAAGTCCACGGTGCCGTTCTGCACCAGCGGAATACGGGTCTGCGAGGTCACCAGGTTGTAGCGCACCTTCAGATCAGGCAGCTCCAGTTGTTTCTTCAGTGCGTCGACGACTTTGAGCTGCAGGTCGTGGGAATAGCCGACCGGCTGCTTGGAGGTGTCGCCGAAATAGGAGAACGGGATGGACGAGTCACGGTGGCCCAGGGTGATGGTGCCCGACTCTTTGATCTTCTTCAGGGTGCCGGTCAGTTCGGCGGCGAAGACCGGGCTGGACATCAGGGCAGCGGCTACGGCAACAGCCAGTACGCGGGGGACAATACGCATGGATCGAATTCCTCGGTGTTGTTGTTATTTTGCTGTTGAAGCCGCACAGCGTGGCGCGGCTTCTCTGTGGAAGAGCTATCGCATTCCTGACGCTTAGAAGAGCAGAATGCATGCCAAGCGCCCTGTGGCCGCTCAGGATTGGTAACTAATTGAAATTATTGGCTATTTAAAATCAAGGAAAACGTCTTCAGCGGATATTGATTCGGGATTTCGGTTTTCCACGCCGCTTTCGTTCGGAAAGCCGAACGTCAGGGCGTGTATGCCGATACAGGTTCCGGGACAGCGCGGTAGAGGCGCCGGGCGCTGCAGACGAGCGTGGCTTAACCCTTTATGCACGACTGCGGTATAATTTCCGGTTTCCGCAAACCACGCCCTCCGCGTGGTTTGTTGTTTCTGCCCCGGCGCCAAGCGCCCGAGACGAGAGAGGCACGACGATGAGCGCACTGGTAGGCGTGATCATGGGTTCCAAGTCCGACTGGAGCACCCTGAGCCATACCGTCGAAATGCTGGATAAATTAGGCATTGCGAACGAAGTGAAGGTGGTTTCCGCCCACCGCACCCCGGATCTGCTGTTCCAGTACGCCGAAGAGGCTGAAGGCCGCGGTATCCAGGTGATCATCGCCGGTGCGGGTGGCGCTGCCCACTTGCCGGGCATGTGCGCCGCCAAGACTCACCTGCCGGTGCTCGGCGTGCCAGTGCAGTCTTCCATGCTTTCGGGCGTCGACTCGCTGCTGTCGATCGTGCAGATGCCGGCCGGCATTCCGGTCGCCACCCTGGCCATCGGCAAGGCGGGCGCCATCAATGCTGCGCTGCTGGCGGCGAGCATCCTTGGTCACCAGCATCCGCAGTTCCACACGGCGCTCAAGCAGTTCCGTGACGAGCAGACCAACACCGTGCTGGATAACCCGGACCCGAGGGCGCAGTGATGAAGATCGGCGTAATCGGGGGCGGCCAGCTCGGCCGCATGCTGGCGCTGGCGGGGACTCCGCTGGGCATGAACTTCGCGTTTCTCGACCCGGCGCCGGATGCCTGCGCTCAGGCCCTGGGCGAGCACATCCGTGCCGATTACGGCGATCAGGATCACCTGCGTCAACTGGCCGATGAGGTCGACCTGGTGACCTTCGAGTTCGAAAGCGTGCCCGCGGAAACCGTGGCGTTCCTGTCGCAGTTCGTGCCGGTCTATCCGAACGCCGAGTCGCTGCGCATCGCTCGTGATCGCTGGTTCGAGAAGTCGATGTTCAAGGATCTGGGCATCCCCACCCCGGAATTCGCCGATATCCAGTCTCAGGCCGACCTCGATGCGGCTGTTGCCAGCATTGGTCTGCCCGCGGTGATGAAGACCCGCACCCTGGGTTATGACGGCAAGGGTCAGAAGGTCCTACGCAAGCCCGAAGACGTCACCGGTGCTTTCGCCGAATTGGGCAGCGTGCCGTGCATCCTTGAAGGCTTCGTGCCGTTCAGCGGTGAAGTGTCGCTGGTCGCCGTGCGTGGCCGTGATGGCGAGACGCGCTTCTACCCGCTGGTGCACAACACTCACGACAGCGGCATTCTCAGCCTGTCCGTGGCCAGCACCAACCATCCGCTGCAGGCACTGGCCGAAGATTATGTGGGCCGCGTGCTCAAGCAGCTCGACTATGTCGGTGTGATGGCTTTCGAGTTCTTCGAAGTCGACCGCGGCCTCAAGGCCAACGAGATCGCGCCGCGGGTGCACAACTCCGGGCACTGGACCATTGAGGGTGCCGAGTGCAGCCAGTTCGAGAACCATCTGCGCGCCGTGGCCGGCCTGCCGCTGGGCTCGACGGCCAAGGTCGGCGAGAGCGCCATGCTCAACTTCATCGGCAGCGTTCCGGCTGTGGATAAGGTGGCGGCCATTGATGAGTGCCACCTGCATCACTACGGCAAGGCCTTCAAGGCCGGGCGCAAGGTTGGTCACGCCACCCTGCGCTGCGCCGACCGCGCAGCCCTGGATAGCCGCATCGCCCAGGTGCAAGCGCTGATCGCCGCCGAATGAGGCACAGGCACGAGAGGTTGAACCTCTCCTGCGCAGGCCTCGTCTGAAAAAAGGCGCCGCACGAATGCGGCGCCTTTTTTCTATCAGGAGGGCGTCATGGGTATTATCGGCACTATTTTAATCGGCCTGATCGTGGGCTTGCTCGCCCGTTTCCTCAAGCCAGGCGACGACAGCATGGGTTGGATCATGACCATCCTGCTGGGTATCGGTGGCTCCATCGCTGCTACCTACGGTGGCCAGGCGCTGGGCATCTACCGCGCAGGCGAAGGCGCTGGTTTCATCGGCGCAGTGGTTGGTGCGATCATCCTGCTGGTGATCTACGGCCTGATCACCAAGAAGCGCTGAACCGTAGCCTGACGCATCGACGACGGGCTACTTTCCGTTGGTCCTACTGCCGCGAGTCCCGTCGATGCGTTACCTGTCTCTTGTTCTGCTGTTGATCTGCGGCATCGCCCGCGCCGAACTGCCGGAAACCGACTGGCTGGAGCTGATGCCTGAAGAGGATCAGCGTGCGCTCGAACAGATGCCGGAGATCACCCACGACACGCCCGAAGCGCTGGGCAGCTTCGACAGCAAAGGGGGCCTCAAGCAGCAGGACAAGGGACTGCCCGCCGTCATGTATTCGGCCAAGACGGTGCCCGCCATGAACGGCAAACAGATTCGCCTCGGTGGCTATCCGGTGCCGCTGGAAACCGACAACGCCGGGCGCAGTACGCTGTTTTTCCTGGTGCCTTATCCGGGCGCCTGCATTCACGTACCGCCGCCGCCACCCAATCAGTTGGTGCTGGTGCGCTACCCCAAAGGCATCGCCTTGACGGATATCTACGAGCCGCTGTGGGTCAACGGTACGCTCAAGGTCGAGCCGGTTAGCAACGACCTGGCAGACGCTGCCTACGCCTTGGATGCCAGCAGCGCGCGAATGGTCGAAGAAAGCGATCTGTAACCTGAGTGGCGCGTTTGCCTGCACGGGCATCGGGCCGCTACGTTTCCCTGTCGACCGCTAATCTACGAGCTCACCCGTGATCTGTTTTGCTCCTTATTCTCAGCTGGCCAGCCGTCTGTTGGCACTCTGCACGCCCTCTACCGACGATGGTGCCCACGACCTGTCGCACCTGCAGCGTGTGTGGGCCAATATTCAGCGGCTGCAGCGCGAAGAGGGTGGCGATCTGGAGCTGTTGTTGGCCGCCGTGCTGTTGCACGACTGTGTGGCGGTGGAAAAGGATTCGCCGTTGCGCGCCAAGGCGTCGCGCCTGTCTGCCGCACGTGCTGCTGACATGCTCGCCAGCCTGGGGTGGGGTGACGAGCGCATCGCCGCCGCCTGCCATGCCATCGAAGCACACAGCTTCTCCGCCGCAATCCCGCCGACCAGCCTGGAGGCGCGCATCCTGCAGGATGCCGACCGCCTCGATGCGATTGGCCTGATCGGCGTGGTGCGCTGCTTCCACGTGTCCGGGCGGATGGGCAGCGCGTTGTATGACGCCGACGACATCGACGCGCGGCATCGCCCACTGGATGACCAGCGTTTCGCCCTCGATCATTTCCGCACCAAGCTGCTGGGCCTGGCCTCCGGCTTTCAGACCGCTGCAGGCGCGCGACTGGCCGAGCAGCGGCACGCGCGGATGGTCGCGTTCCTCGCTGCGTTTCGCGAGGAAATCCAACCGTCTATAGAGGAGTGAGCATGCAGCACTACGACGTCATCGTCATCGGACTGGGCGCCATGGGCGCCGCCACCCTGTATCAGCTGGCCAAGCGCGGTGTGCGTGTAGCTGGCGTGGATCGTCATGCGCCGCCCCATGATCTCGGTTCCAGCCATGGCGATACGCGCATCACCCGCCAGGCGGTTGGCGAGGGCGCTGCCTATGTACCGCTGGCGCTGAATGCCCAGCGCATCTGGCGTGAACTGGAGGCGCAGAGCGGCGAAGCGTTGTTCGAGGCCTGCGGCATGCTGATGCTGAGCAGCAGCGACACGCCAACCCGTGGGCATGGCACAGCGGATTTCGCGGGCGAGACGGCGGCCTTGGCCGAGCGCTTCGGCATCGAGCACAGCCTGCTCGACGCGACGCAGCTGCGCACGCGGTTTCCGCAGTTCGATGGTTACGGTGAGAACGCTGTCGGCTACTTCGAGCCGGGCGCCGGTTATGTGCGGCCAGAGCGGGCCATCGACGTGCAACTGAAGCTGGCCGAACAGTTGGGGGCGACCCTGTACAACAACACGCCAGTGACCGCCATCGAGTCCCTGGGCCAGGGTGTTCGCGTGCAAACCAGCAGCGGCGCGCTGACTGCCGACAAGGCCATTGTCTGCGCCGGCATGTGGACTGGCCGGCTGCTCGGTGCGCCGGTCGAGAGTTTGCTCAAGGTCTGTCGTCAGCAGTTGTTCTGGTTCGAGCTCGACGAGCCCGAGCGGTTTGCCGCCGATTCCCCGGTGTATATCCTGCTGCACGGCGCGGCGGACACCGACAGTTGCTACGGCTTTGCGCCGTTGCCGGGCGAGAACGCCATCAAGATCGCCACCGAGCAGTACCTCGAAGGCTGCGACCCGGATGCGGTGGACCGCAGCGTCAGCCAGGCCGATATCGATGCCATGTACGACGCCCACGTAGCCGGCCGCTTGCTGGGTGTGTCGAGGCGGGTGCTCAAGTCGAAGGTCTGCACCTACACCATCACCCCGGATTTCAACTTCATCATCGACGCCCATCCGCAGATGGCCAACGTGACCCTGGTGTCGGCCTGCTCGGGGCACGGCTTCAAGCATTCCGCCGGTATCGGCGAAGCCTTGGCCATGCACCATTGCAACGAACCCGGCGCCGTCGACCTGTCACCGTTCTCGCTGGCGCGCTTCAGGTAGTTACCTGCAAGTAAGGTCTCAGGAGCTGCTGACGATAGACGGCAGCAAGGCAATAGCGGACGTAGGGTGGATCGGGGCGCGTAGCTGACGCTCTTTTCATCCACCATTGCGATCGCAGAGCGGTGGACGGGTCGGGCCGCGTAGATGAGGCGTCGTCCACCCTACGACTGTGGGAGCGGGCCGTGCCCGCGATTCGCGTGCATGAACAACTGGGCGTCCCCGCCCGCTCCCACCATTCGTAGGTTACGCATCATCTGCGCGCATCCCAGGTAGACGTAGGGTGGATGGCGCTTTTTTCATCCACCATTGCGATCGTAAAGCGGTGGACGGATGAAGCGTCGTCCACCCTACGCCTAGAGCCCCTCCCACGATCGTGAACGGCCGCTCCCGCCACTTTGTGGCCATCGCAGGCAATCTTTCGGCTAAAGATCATTGTCGTTCAGCCAGCGGTACATCACATGGCAATCCACCAAGCCGAGCGTGCGATGACGGTAGGCCTTCGGCAGGGTACCGACGATGGTAAAGCCGTGCTTCTGCCAGAGCGCCACGGCGACTGTGTTAGTTGCCACCACGGAGTTGAACTTCATCGCCTGAAAGCCCAGCTCGCGGGCGATGTGCAGCGAGTGCTGGCACAGCGCGCTCGCCACGCCTTTTCCGCGCGCGGCCGGCGAAGTCATGTAGCCGCAGTTGCAGACGTGGTCGCCCGGCCCCGCGGCGTTGGCCTTGATGTAATAGCTGCCGAGGATCTGCCCGTTCTCTTCGGCCACATAGGTCGCGCGGGGCAACTCGACCCAGGTTTTCCAGGCTGTTTCACGGTCCATGGCCGGGTCATAGGCGTAGGTTTCCTGGCCCTGGACGACATCGCGGATGATCGGCCAGACCTGATTGAAATCGGCTTCGGTAATAGGACGAATATTCACACGGTTTCCTGAAGGTGCTCACGCCTTGAACATGCGTGGGTCGTAAGTGAAATCGTAGGTATCGACGATGCGGATACGGCTGACGGCCGGGTGCAGCGGGTTGATCACGAGGTTGCGCTCCAGCGGCAGCACCGCCGACGGCACGATCAATCCGAGGTGGCTGACAGCCCGCAGCCAGGCGCTGCCGTAGTCCATGCTCGGGCGGTCCACGGGCAATGCGCTCCAGCCATTCGGTAGCGCACTGGCCTCAGGCTCCCAGTAAAGATCAAGATCGTCCGGCAGCTCGAAGCAGGTGATTTTCATCGGCATCGCCGGTGGCCCCTCCGCATGCACGAAGGTTTCCAGGCAGCAGATGGCAGGGGAGAGTCCCATGTACACCGCTGCGACATCCTGCTCGTTCCAGCGCCCGCCTTCGATGGCGGCGCCACGCCCGGACAGATCGGTCGCCCGCTTGGCCTTGGCGACACGCCAGGCGCGCATCAGGCTGCGCCACCCCAATCGAGGGCGTTGAGCACCCGGCGAACCTGCTTGGCACCGATTTCCGTCTCACAGAGCATGATCGGCGCCTGCCCGCCAAGCGAGCGATTGGCGCGCGACATCCAGTCTGCAGCCGCCAGGCGGCTCTCGAACACCTCTTCGGCCAATTGGCAGACCATGGCGATGCGGTCGAGCCGCTCCGAGGCGACCGGGTCGAGTACCTTGCGTTCGCGACGCCGCCGTTCGAGGGTCGAGATCGAGGCATTAAGGAGAATTTCCAGACTGCGCTCGGGCAGGGCGAAGGTGGCCTTGACCGCCTGCACCAGCTCGGCGGCGAACCCGTCCCGGATCTCCTGCAGGCGCTCGGCTTCGCTGAGCTTTTCCCGGCCGGCGCTGAAATCCCAGAAGGCAGCGACCACGGGCGGCACTTCGTCCTTGCCCTGTTTGGCCTGACGCATTGCGGTGATGGTCATGCTGCCTCCTTCATTTGAACTGAAAAATAACATCAAATGAAGGTTACTCCTTGCGCGGTGATCTTGCACGGCCTGTCGCGATCAAGGCGGCAAAGCCAGTCCTCATTAGCCGATCACGCATAGCCTGGGTTGAGCGCAGCGATACCCGGGGCTGCTATCAAGCCATTGCCGGGGTCTCACTGATCGAAACCCTCGGCCAGGTGCGTATCCTTGAGCTTCACGTAATTGCCGGCGGTGTAGCTGAAAAAATTGCGCTCCTTGTCGGTCAGCGGCCGTGCCTGCTTCACCGGGCTGCCGACGTACAGATAACCGCTCTCCAGCACCTTGCCTGGCGGCACCAGGCTGCCAGCGCCAATGATCACCTCGTCCTCGACCACAGCACCGTCCATCAC
This sequence comes from Phytopseudomonas seleniipraecipitans, assembly GCF_900102335.1. Taxonomy (GTDB): domain Bacteria; phylum Pseudomonadota; class Gammaproteobacteria; order Pseudomonadales; family Pseudomonadaceae; genus Aquipseudomonas; species Aquipseudomonas seleniipraecipitans. The sequence continues at coordinate 69,348 of NZ_FNBM01000011.1, read as the reverse complement.
CGTGCTGCCCATGCCGACCAGAATGCGGCTGCCCAGGGTGCAGCCATGCAGCATCACCTTGTGGCCGATGGTCACCTCGTCGCCGATGAGCAGCGGGAAACCGTCCGGGTTGAACGGCCCGGCGTGGGTGATGTGCAGCACGCTGCCGTCCTGCACGCTGGTGCGCTTGCCGATGCGGATGCGGTGCATGTCGCCACGGATCACGGTCAGCGGCCACACCGAGCTGTCCTCGCCGATTTCCACATCACCGATAACCACTGCAGAGGTATCGACGAACACGCGATCGCCGAGTGTCGGTGTGGTGCCCTGATATCTACGAATCGCCACGATAGAACCTCCTAGAACCTGTTCAAAGTCTGCTGCGCGTCGGCACTGCGGCGTTAAAAACAGGCTCGGACTGCTCATTTACAGCTCGTAAACTCCGCGTCCTCGCCTGTTTTCGCCTTGCATTGCTCTAGCTCGCGAGACGTTGAACAGGCTCTTAAGCTGCGCTGGGGGTTGATTGTAATTAAGATGACCGCCATATCACTGGTCAGTGTGTTTAATTCATTCCACCACAGGTACCCGACGTGAGTGCGAACAATCCGCTTCTGCAAGATTTCGACCTGCCGCCGTATTCGACCATCCTGCCCGAGCATGTAGAGCCGGCGGTGGATGCCATTCTCGCCGAAAGCCGCACGGTGGTCGCCGATGTGCTGGCCAGCCAGGGCGACACGCCGCGCTGGGAAACGCTGATCGACGCGCTCGACGAGCAGGGCGCCAAACTGGGCCGCGCCTGGAGCCCGGTCAGCCACCTGAATGCGGTACGCAACAACCCAGAGCTGCGTGCTGCGTACGAGGCCTGCCTGCCGAAACTGTCTGAATACTGGACGGAGATGGGCCAGAACCGAGCGCTGTTCCAGGCCTACGAGGCGCTGGCCGCCAGCCCTGAAGCGGCCAGTTTCGATGTGGCGCAGGAAACCATTCTCGAGCAGGCGCTGCGTGACTTCCGCCTCTCCGGCATCGACCTGCCGCCCGAGCAGCAGAAGCGCTACGGCGAAATCCAGATGAAGCTGTCCGAACTGGGCAGCCGCTTCTCCAACCAGTTGCTGGATGCCACCCAGGCGTGGAGCAAGCACGTCGAGGACGAAAGTCTGCTGGCCGGCATTACCGAATCCGCCAAGGGCCAGATGAAGCAGGCGGCCGAAGCCAAGGACCTGCAGGGCTGGCTGATCACCCTGGAATTCCCCAGCTACTACGCGGTGATGACCTATGCCGACAACCGCGCGCTGCGCGAAGAGCTGTATGCGGCTTACTGCACCCGCGCCTCGGACCAGGGCCCGAATGCCGGGCAGAACGACAACGGCCCGGTGATGGCCGAGATTCTCGAACTGCGTCAGGAACTGGCGCGCTTGCTCGGCTTCGCCAACTACTCACAGCTGAGCCTGGCCAGCAAGATGGCCGAGACTCCCGAGCAGGTGCTGAGCTTTCTGCGTGACCTGGCCGTGCGCAGCAAGCCGTTCGCCGCGCAGGATTTGAGCGAACTCAAGGCGTTCGCCGCCGAGCAGGGCTGCAGCGACCTGCAGAGTTGGGACGTCGGCTACTACAGCGAAAAACTGCGTGAGCAGCGCTACAGCATTTCCCAGGAAATCCTCCGTGCCTACTTCCCGATCGACAAGGTGCTCAGTGGCCTGTTCGCCATTGTCGAAAAGCTCTACGGCATCCAGATCAAGGAATTGTCCGGCTTCGATACCTGGCACCCGGATGTGCGCCTGTTCGAGATCGAGGAAAACGGTCAGCACGTAGGCCGCTTCTTCTTCGACCTCTACGCGCGCGCCAACAAGCGCGGCGGTGCGTGGATGGACGGCGCCCGCGACAAGCGCCGCGCTGCCAGCGGCGAGCTGGTCAGCCCGGTGGCCAACCTGGTGTGCAACTTCACCCCGGCGTCGACCGGCAAGCCAGCGCTGCTGACCCATGACGAAGTCACCACCCTGTTCCACGAATTCGGTCATGGCCTGCATCACCTGCTGACCCGCGTCGAGCACGTTGGCGTGTCCGGCATCAATGGCGTGGCCTGGGACGCTGTGGAGCTGCCGAGCCAGTTCATGGAAAACTGGTGCTGGGAGCCGGAAGGCCTGGCGCTGATCTCCGGGCATTACCAGACCGGTGAGCCGTTGCCTCAGGATCTGCTCGACAAGATGCTCGCCGCCAAGAACTTCCAGTCCGGGTTGATGATGGTGCGCCAGCTGGAGTTCTCGCTGTTCGACTTCGAACTGCACGCCACCCATGGCGACGGTCGTAGTGTGCTGGAGGTGCTCGAGGGCATTCGCGATGAGGTGTCGGTGATGCGTCCGCCAGCCTACAACCGCTTCCCCAACAGCTTCGCGCACATCTTCGCCGGCGGTTACGCGGCCGGTTACTACAGCTACAAGTGGGCCGAAGTGCTGTCTGCCGATGCCTTCTCGAAGTTCGAAGAAGAGGGCGTGCTCAACCCGCAGACCGGTCGCGCCTTCCGCGAGGCGATCCTGGCGCGCGGCGGTTCCCAGGCGCCAATGGTGCTGTTCGTCGACTTCCGTGGCCGCGAGCCGAGCATCGACGCGCTGCTGCGTCATCTCGGCCTGAGTGCGGAGGCGGCATGAGCGACGAACCGGTGATTACGCCCAAGCGCTTTATCGCTGGTGCCGTGTGCCCGGCGTGCAGCGAAATGGACAGCATCAAGATGTGGAACGTCGACGGCGTGCCGCATCGTGAATGCGTGCAGTGCGGTTATGCCGACACCCTGGACGAACGCGGTAACTCGGTAGCCAAGGAGCTGCCGACCCGCGTCAACGTCAGCGCCCTGACACCGAAGAAGCCGGCTGACCCCAAGATCAAGGCCGTGCAGTTCTTCCCCAACCCGAAGTTGAAGAAACACGACGACTGAGGCGTTTGGCGGCGTACCCGAAATGAAAAACGCCGCTCCATTGGGAGCGGCGTTTTTTATTGTGCTGCGGCGACCCCTCTATATGTCGGTAGAGGGCTTGCGGGCCTCATCAACTACGCAGAATCTCGTTGATCGCGCTCTGTTTCGGGCGCATTGCGCTGTACACCTGCCAGAGGATGAACACCAAGGCGATGGCCAGGAAAGAGCCGGAGATGGGGTTGGTGAAGAAGTCCATGAAGTTGCCGTCCGACAACATCAGGCCACGTCGCAGGTTGGTCTCGGCCATCGGCCCGAGGATGAAGCCGATGATGAATGGCGCCGCCGGCATACCAGCTTTGACGAAGCCATAGCCGAGCACACCGAACAGCAGAATCGACCAGACGTCGAACAGGCGGCTGGACAGACCGAAGGCACCCACTACGCAGAGCACCAAGATGATCGGCAACAGGATGTGCTTGGGCACGTCGAGCAGCTTGATGAACAGACGCAGGCCGTAGAACTCCATGAACAGCATCATGAAGGTGGCGACGATCAGCGCGGCGAAGATGGTGTACACCAGCGGGCCCTGGCTGATGAACAGCAGCGGGCCGGGCTGGATGCCGTGGATCAGGAAGCCGCCGAGCATGATCGCGGTGACGGTGTCGCCCGGAATGCCCAGGGTCATCAGCGGCATCATTGCGCCACCGATACCAGCGTTGTTGGCGGTTTCACTAGCGACCACGCCGCCGATGTTGCCCTTGCCGTAGGTGTGGCCGTCTTTGGCGCGTTTCTTGGCGATGATGTAGGCCACCAGGTTCGAGGTGCCTGCGCCGATACCCGGCAGAATGCCGATACCCAGGCCGATCAGGCCAGAGCGGCCAGCGTTCGGCAGCTGTTCGCGGAACTCCTTGAACGAGAAGCCGAAGCCCTTGATGTTCTTCATGCTGACCGACTTGGCCTTGCCTTGCACCGCATGGCGGCCGGTTTCGGCGAGCTTGATGATCTCGGCCACCGCGAACATGCCGATCATCACCGTGAGCATGGAGAAACCGCCATTCAGCTCGCTGACGCCGAAGGTGAAACGACGAATCGCTTCTACCGGCGCGATGCCCACTGTCGACACGGCAAAACCCAGTGCACCGGCGAACAGTCCTTTGACCATGGAGCCAGCGGACAGCGTGGCGATCAAGGTCAGGGAGAAGATGGCGATGGCGAAATATTCATGCGGGCCGAAGCTCAGGGCGACCTTGGCCAATTGCGGGGCGATGAACATCAGTGCGGCGATGCTGAACAGCGTACCCAGAAAGGAGAACACGATGCCGATGCCCAGCGCCTTGGCGCCATGGCCCTGCTCCATCAACGGGCCACCGTCGAACACCGTGGCGATCGATGAGGGTGTTCCGGGAATTTTCAGCAAAATCGCTGAGATCAACCCCCCCGAGGTGGCACCGATGAACAGTGCGACCAGCAGAGACAGGCCAGCTTGCGGGCCCATGGTAAAGGTCAGTGGAAGGCAAAGCGCTACGGCCATGGTGGCGGATAGGCCCGGCACCGCGCCGAAGACGATACCGACGGCCACGCCGATGGCCATCAGCAGCAATATGTTGATCGAGAAAACGGCACCGAAGCCTTGCTGCAGTAAGTCGAGCATGGTCGATCCTCAGATGAAATTGTTCAGCAGGCCAGCGGGCAACATCAGGTCGAAGGCCTCGCGGAACAGCAGGAAGATGACGGCTGAGCTGATCACCGCGATCAGGAGATAGCTCACGTGCTTGGCTTTCTGGGTGACCGGTGTCAGGACCAGGAACTGTAGGTACAGGTAGATCACCGTCATGATCGGGAAGCCCACCGGCCCCAGCAGCGCCATGTAACCGAGGATCAACGCCAGGGTGAGAATCACCGTGCGTGGTTCGATGATGTCCGGTGCCGCTTCTTCGACCGGCACCTCCGGTAGGTCGCCTGTAGTCGGCGTTGCCGCTGCTTCGGCGGGCGCCGGCTTGCGGGCGAACGCGCTGAATACCTGCATGGCACCCAGCAGTATCAGCAAGCCTGCGAGGAGCGCCGGGACGGTGCCCGCGTCGACGCCGTCGTGGCCAGGGAGTTGGTAGGCCATCACCAGGTAGGCGAGGCTGGAGCCGATCATGGCAAGGCCGATGATCAGCTCTTTTTTATTCGGGGGGGTACGCATTTGGAACCTCGAAGAACGAAAGCACAGCGCCGGCGCTTATCCGGCCGGCGCTGTGTCAGGACTCACTTGCCTTGGCGCAGAGCATCCTTGAACTGCATGAAATCGTCGCGGGTCTTGGCCAGAATTTCTTTCGAGTCTTCAGTATTGAAGTAGGCAACCGGCTGCTTGAATTTCTTCAGATCCTCGGCGTAAGCAGGCTTCTCGGTGATCTGCTTCATGATGTCGGCCATTTTCTTGACGATGGCCGGGTCGGTGCCTTTCGGGAAAGCAACGATGTACGGCTTGTCCAGGGTGATGTCCAGGCCCTGCTCCTTGAGGGTCGGCACGTCCGGGATCAGCGGGTTACGCTCGGCGTTGGGCTGGCCCAGGGCGACCATTTGGCCTCCGCTGACGTAGTCCTGTACGGCGCCGTAGCTCATCGCGCCGAGATCCAGACGACCACCGAGCATGCCGACCACACGGTCGGATACGGTGCCGCCATCAACCATTTTCAGTTTCGCGCCACTGAGTTTTTCCAGCTGCAGGCCTTGAACGTGGGAGAAGTTACCCATCTCGGTGCCATAGGTGAGGCTGCCCGGGTTGGCTTTGGACTTCTCGATCAGGTCTTTCATGCTGGTTACGCCGGACTGCTTGGAGGCGACGAATACCGCGCTCTTGTCCACGCCAGCGATGCAGGAAATATCGAAGGTTTCGTAGCTGTCTTCAGTCAGACCCGCTACTTCGTTGACGATCATCTGGCCCGGGTGGGTGAAGAGGATGGTGTTGCCATCTGCCGCAGCGCCCTTCACCTGTTCGGCGGCCAGGGTGCCACCACCACCGGCGACGTTGGTCACGACCATGGTCTTGCCGGTGATTTCGTTGAAGTACTTGGCCATCATGCGGGCGTTGAAGTCGGTGTCACCACCCGGGTTGGCGATTACGACCACCTGGACGGGCCGGGTCGGCCATTTGACATCGTCAGCGATCGCAGCGGTATGGGCGCCGATGGCACCCATACCGACCATGGCAGAGAGGAGGGAGGCGCGGAATATTTTTTTCATTGGAGGCTCCGTGGGGTGTAGAAGTCGCCCGGCTCAACCGAGACAACCGAGTTTTTTGTGCTTCGATGAACGTCTTGCAGGTGCTCGTCACGACATGCGAAGCCCAAGGCAGTCACGTCGAAAAGAGCGGAGAAGAAGGGCACTCTGGAAAGCCGATGGCCTTGCCGCCAGCAAGAAATACGTGGCGTTGGGCAGCTCAGGTGCATAGGGAGGACGAATGGTTTTCGGCGCGCGCTCGGCATAGGCTACCGAAGCCCGTCAGGCGGGGCGGTGCAAGGCGATCGGCGCGGACGGGTAAGGTCTTTGGCATGACCTGAACCTCACTATTGTTATTGGGTTGTCATATGTTGTCGTATGACTTGAACAGATTAGTACCAAGCTGCCTTTAACCTGTCAATGTGATCGGCATGTGACAGGCTCATTTTTCATGAACAAGCCCCGGTCTAGAGCGTTTACGTAGAGCACTAACTTCACCGTTGCGCAGTGGACGAAGACGCTCGCGGATCAATGAAGGTGTTTTTTTGACAGTCGTACGATAACGTATCTCAATGATACGCCTGCCGACGGTGCCGGATTCTCTCCGATACCATCGCCTCAAAACGTTCAACGCGAGGGTCAGCGTGCCGGGCGGCGAGAGCGCCGCGGTGATCAGCTGGCCATTCAACGCTGACAATCTACAAGAAAAATAATGCGCCTAGATACCCGTTTGCCTCATGCCATGTTCGCTCGCCGCACCTGTTGTGGTGCCTCGCCTTGGCAATTCAATGTGCCGAGGCGCCCTTGGCCGCCATCGCCGTACGGCCTGGCCACCCCTGTTCCCGGAATGAGCGTGCCTTATGCCTGTTTTTAAACACGGGCGGGTGCGTTACAGCATCCTGCTGATGCTGTTTCTGGTCACCTCGGTAACGTTCGCTGACCGTTCCAGCATGTCGATTGCCGGCTCTGCCTTGCAGGCTGACCTGGGTATCGATGCGGTGACCCTGGGCTACATCTTCTCGGCATTCGGCTGGGCCTACGTGATCGGGCAGATTCCCGGTGGCTGGCTGTTCGACCGTTTCGGTGCCAAGCGCGTTTACGGCATCACGCTGTTTGCCTGGTCGCTGCTGACGCTGTCGCAAGGCTTCGTCGACTTGCTGCCGCTGTCCTGGACGGTTGCGACGCTATTCCTGCTGCGCCTTACCGTGGGCTTTGCTGCGGCGCCGTGCTTCCCCGGTAATGCACGGATCATCGCCGCATGGTTCCCCGCCACCGAGCGCGCCACGGCGACGGCGGTGTCGGCCTCAGCGCAGTATTCCGCCACGGCGGTGTTCGCGCCGTTGATGGGCTGGGTGGTGCAGACCTTCGGCTGGCAGCAGGTATTCATCGTGCTGGGCGTGTTTGGCTTGCTGCTTTGCGTGCTGTGGCTGAAGGTTATCCACAGCCCGCGCAGTCATCCGCATATCAGTGAGGCGGAATTTACCCACATCGAATCGGGCGGCGGGCTCATCGACCTCGAGCCGCACAAGCCGGGGGCAGGGCGTTCACAGTGGCGTTATCTCGGATTGCTGTTGCGTGAGCGCACCCTGCTGGGCGTGTATCTCGGCCAATACTGCAACAACGCGATCACCTACTTTTTCCTGACCTGGTTCCCGGTCTACCTGATTCAGGCGCGCGGCATGACCATGCTCGGTGCCGGTTTCGCCGCGGCCCTGCCGGCAATCAGCGGCTTCGTCGGTAGCTTGCTCGGCGGCCTGTTCTCCGATGGTCTGCTGCGCCGCGGGCATTCACTGACGCTGGCGCGCAAGCTGCCTATCGTCTGCGGTCTGCTGCTGTCGAGCAGCATGGTGCTGTGCATTTATGCCGAATCCGATGCGGCAGTGGTCGGCCTGATGGCGCTGGCCTTCTTTGGCAAAGGGTTCGGCTCACACGGCTGGACGCTGGTGGCCGACACCTCGCCGCGGCAGATCGTCGGGCTGTCCGGCGGGCTGTTCAATACCTTTGGCAACCTGGCGGCAATCACCACGCCGATTGTGGTCGGCTATCTGGTCAGCCGCACCGGCTCGTTCGACCTGGCGCTCGCCTATGTGGCGCTCAATGCCCTGCTGGCAGCGCTTTGCTATCTGTTTCTGGTCGGCCGAATCGAACGGGTCGAACTGGACGATTAGTCTGCACACACCGGCCGCAGCGACGCCACGCGTCCCGGCCCGATGAACAACACCTGTAACCGAGGAGCGCGTCATGGGACGTCTGACCGAAACACTGACGAAGTCACTTGAAAACGTGGTCGGCGAGGCCGGTCTGATCCGCGACAGCGAACGCATGCAGAGTTACCTGAGCGACTGGCGCAACGCCTACCGTGGCGAGGCCGCGCTGGTGGTGCGCCCGGCGTCGACCGCTGAGGTGGCTGAGGTGGTTCGGCTGTGCGCGCAGGCCGGCATCGCATTGGTGCCGCAAGGTGGCAATACCGGGCTGTGCGGCGGCTCGATTCCCGATGCGTCTGGCGACCAGGTGGTGCTCTCGCTGACGCGCATGACGCAGATTCGCCAGGTCGACCCTGGCAACGAGACCATCACCGTGGAAGCCGGGGTGATCCTGCAGCGCCTGCAGGAAGCCGCCGCCGAGGCCGGCCGACTATTCCCGCTGTCGCTGGGCGCCGAAGGCAGCTGCACCGTCGGCGGCAACCTGGCCACCAACGCCGGCGGCACCGCTGTGCTGCGCTACGGCAACATGCGCGACCTGACCCTGGGCGTGGAAGTGGTGTTGCCCGATGGGCGCATCTGGAATGGCTTGCGCGGCCTGCGCAAGGACAACACTGGTTATGACCTCAAGCAGCTGTTCATCGGTTCGGAAGGCACGTTGGGCATCATCACTGCCGCCGTGCTCAAGCTGTATCCCGCAGTGCGCAGCCGCACCACCGCCTGGGTCGCGCTGCCCAGCACGCAGGCGGCGGTCGATCTGATCGGACGCATGCGCGGGCTGTGTGGCGATCGGCTGACGGGCTTCGAGTTGATGTCGCGACAGAGCGTCGAGTTCGTACTGCGTCACGTAGCCGGATGCAACGACCCGTTTGCCGAGGTTCATCCCTGGTACGTGCTGATCGAGCTGAGCGACACGTTGCTCGATGCGCCGCTCAACGAGATGCTGGAAAACGGCTTGGGCGAGGCGTTCGAGCAGGGCGAAGCGCTGGACGCCGTGGTGGCCGGTAACGAAACCCAGGTCGCCGCGCTGTGGAAAATACGCGAGGGTATTTCCGAGGCGCAGAACCATGAGGGGCCGAGCCTCAAGCACGACATCAGCGTGCCGGTCAGCAGCATCCCCGCCTTTATCGAGACGGCTGATCAGCAGCTGCAAGCGGCGTTTCCCGGGGTGCGGATCGTCGCTTACGGCCATGTTGGCGATGGCAACCTGCACTACAACATCAGCAAGCCGGTTGGCAGCGAAGACGTGCCCTTCAAGGCCCAGGCCGAGGCAATCATGCACGTCATCTACGACGTCACCCGGGCGTTCGCCGGCAGCATCAGTGCCGAGCATGGCCTTGGCCAGGCCAAGCGAGAGGCGGCGCGCCGTTACAAGGACCCGCTCGAGCTGGAGTTGATGCGCACGCTGAAACAGGCCCTCGATCCTGCCGGCCTGATGAACCCCGGCAAGCTGCTCTGAGCCTGCAATCGGCTCACGCCTGCTGAACCCTCAACGGAGCCTGGCAGTCAGCTTTTCGCTAGCGGATACTGGCCGACTTTCAGGTTCCGAATAAGGTATTCCCTGTGCGCTTTCTGCTGCTGCCTCTGCTTGCCATCGCATTACCTGCGCTGGCCGATGTGCGTATTGACGATCTCACCGCCAAGCGCAGTGACTGGGAAACCTATCGCTTCCCGCTGCTGGTCGGCGACAGCCCCGCTATCGGGCGCATCAATACCTTTCTGCACACCGTCGAACTCCAGGCCCTGCCAGGGCGTTTCGCCAAATCGCCGTTCGAGAAGGTGCAGCCCAAAAACGGCGAGATCTGGGGCGTGAATAGCCTCGATTATCAGGTCACGGGCCAAGGGCCGGGTTATCTGTCTCTGGCCATCGACGGTGAGTACACCGGTGCCTACACCAGCCAGAGCACGCGCAATTACAGCTTCGACCTGGCCAGCGGCCGGCCTGTCGGCCTTCGACAATTGTTCACTGCTGAAGGGCTGCAGCGTGTGCAGAGCGAGGTGCAAGGGTTGCGAACAAAGCGCCTGGAGGATTTCCTCGACCAGCTGCCGCCTGCCAAAGCGGATGACGGCAAAGCACTCAGCGATGACGAGCAGTGGCTGGAAGGCCAGCGCGCCATGTACACCAGCTGCCTTGGTGATCGCCGTGACGCCAGCCTCGATTACGACCGCGTGCAACTGAGCGGCGATAGCCTGACGCTGATTGCCGGATCCTGCGCGGCTCACGTCAATCGTGCGCTCGATGACCTCGGCGAGTTTGCCAACCGCTTCAGCTATCAGGCGCTGAGCGGCGACCTCAGTGCGTACGGTCGCTGTGTGCTGCTGCAGCGCCGCAGCAACTGCGCACTGCCAGCCAACAGTGTGGGCCAGGGCGTCTACCACGGCACCTTGGGCCGCTACCCCATCACTCTGGTGCTCGAGCAGCTTTACGCCGATCACAGCCTGTCCGCGAGCTACTTCTACGACAAACACGCCACACGCATCGAGCTGGGCGGCGAGCATCAGCAGGACCACGTCACCCTGCACGAAAGCGGCGAGCCGCCCGCGCGCTTCGAACTTGAATTCCAGGCGGACGGCGCGCTGACAGGCACCTGGCAGCAGGGCGACAAGCCGGCCTTGCCGGTTCAACTGGCCCCGTGAGGGCGCGAGGAGGCGTCATGTGGCATTTGGTGTGTGGCGACAACGCAGTCGCAGGCGTGACCCATGTGATCGGGCCGGCGGCTGCAGAGGCAGGGCTGCACGTATTGCGTGACGACCTGGCCGTCGGCCCGCTCGGTGATGTCGACACGCCGCCCTGTGCCGAGCGCGTGGCGTTCTGGCGGGCGGTGTGGCCGGAGGGGGCTACGCCGATGCCGGATTTCGCTGCTGGGCTGCCCGCCGATGCGCAGTGGATCGCCGACCTCGCCAGGCAGGAGCGGCCGGTTACCGTCTGGCATGGCGACAGTGCCAGTGAGCAGCTGCTGCTCGCGCGCGTTGCGCACGCACTGGAAGGCAGCGCCGTGGCGCTGATCGAGGTCTCCTGCGGCACCGGCAACAGCTGGGTGCAAAACCGCCAGGCAGTCGCCATGCGCACGCCGCAGGCACTGCTTGGCTTGGCCAAGCCCCGACCGGTCGAGACAGAACGCCAGGCAGCCCTGGCGGCACAATGGCGTGCGGCGGTGACCGATGGTGGGCTGATTCATCGCTGGCAGACGGGGCAGTTCGCCGCCGAAGATTATCAGGCCGTCGACGCTGCGGTGCTGCGTCAGGCACGGGCGGAGCCGCAACCGCTGGCTCGCCTCATGGCGGAAGTGATGGCGCGCAACGACGGGTTCTTCGCCACCGATTACTTCCTGTTCTGGCGCGCCCGCGAGCTGGCCGCAGCGGGCCAATTGGTGCTCACCGGCGAGCCTGGCGAGCAGGGCTACTCACTGCTGCAGGTGCGCCGCGCCGGCTGATTCAGGCGCGAAAGAATTCGCCCGGCGTGGCGCCGAACTGCTGGCGAAACGCGGCGATGAAGGCTGACGTCGATTCATAGCCACACAGCAGCGCCACGTCGGTCACGCGCTGGCCCTGCTCCAGCGGCGTCAGCGCGCCGAGCAGGCGCAGGCGTTGCCGCCAGGCGCGAAAGGTCAGGCCGGTGTCGCGCAGGAACAGGCGGCTGAGGGTCTTTTCCGACACGCCCAGGCTTTCGCCCCAGTCTGCCAGCGGGCGGTCATCGTCCGGTTTCCCCTGCAGCATGGCGCACAGCGTGCGCAGTCGCGGGTCGCTCGGCAGTGGTAACGACAGATGCACCTCGGGCGCCGTCCGCAAGCGATCGAGCAGCACCTGCGCCAGTCGCCCGTCTGGCCCGGTTTCATCGTATTCCACCGGTAACTCACAGAAGCTGCGAATCAACTCGCGGGTCAACGCATCCACGCCGAGCACGCGGCAATTGCCGCCGGGGGAGTCGGTACTGGCAGTATCCAGATAAAGGCTGCGCATTTCGGTATTTGGCGAGCTCAGTACCTCATGTTCGAGGCCGGCGGGAATCCAGATCGCCCGTTGTGGCGGCGCGACGAAACTGCCGACGGCGGTGCGTACGTGCAGCACGCCCTGGATGGCGTAAGTCAGCTGTACCCAGGTGTGGCTGTGGCGCGGCGTGCCAGTCTGCCGGGTCAGTGATTCGTTGCGTGCGTACAAGGGACGCGGCAAGCGTTCCAGGTGGGGAACGCTGCGCTCGGCAATGGTGGTTTGTCCGTTAGGCGACATGATCTGGCTTTATGGCGTTAGTCGGCAATTGAGCTTCAGCGTAGAGTGAGCGCCCTTCTCTGGCAACTGCCTGCCTTCGTCTGCTCGGAATCCTGCCCATGGCCCGCTCCCGTCTGCTGCCCGACAACTTCACCCTGACGCTGATCGCCGTCGTTCTCGCCGCTACTTTCCTGCCCGTGAGCGGCAACGGCGCGGTGGCTTTCGGCTGGATCACCAATCTGGCCATCGCCTTGTTGTTCTTCATGCACGGCGCCAAGCTGTCGCGCGAGGCGATCATCGCCGGTGCCGGGCACTGGCGCCTGCACCTGCTGGTGTTCAGCTGCACTTTCATTCTCTTCCCGTTACTCGGGCTGGCGCTCAAGCCACTGCTGTCGCCGATGATCGGCACTGAGCTGTACCTGGGCATGCTTTACCTGTGCGCGCTGCCGGCCACGGTGCAGTCGGCCATTGCCTTCACCTCGCTAGCGCGCGGCAATATTCCCGCGGCAATCTGCAGCGCTGCGGCCTCCAGCCTGTTCGGCATCTTCCTCACGCCTTTGCTGGTGGCGCTGCTGATGGACGTGCATGGCAGCGGCGGCTCGATGCTCGACGCAATCGGCAAGATCACCCTGCAGCTGCTGGTGCCCTTCATCGCCGGACAAATCGCGCGGCGCTGGATTGGTGCCTGGGTCGGCCGCAACAAGGACTGGCTGAAGTACGTGGATCAGAGCTCGATCCTGCTGGTGGTCTACACAGCGTTCAGCGAGGCGGTGGTCGGAGGCCTGTGGGGCGAGGTGTCCTGGCCGACCCTGGCGGCGCTTGTATTCGCCTGCTGCCTGCTGCTCGCGCTGTCGTTGGGTATCACCGCGCTGCTGGGCAAGTGGTGCGGCTTCAATATGGAAGACCGCATCACCATCCTGTTCTGCGGCTCGAAAAAGAGCCTGGCCACTGGCGTACCAATGGCCCAGGTGTTGTTCGCCGGCAGCAGCATCGGCCTGATGATCCTGCCGATGATGATCTTTCATCAAATCCAGCTGATGGTCTGCGCGGTGCTCGCCCAGCGCTATGCCAGGCGGCCTGAAACCGTTGCCGTTGAAGAGGGGCTACAAGCCAAGGTGTAGCCCGACACGATCTGCACGGATGGCGACCCGGGAGTCTCCCGGGTATCGCTTCGCTCAACCCGGGCCACGGTCTATTGCGCCTGTTTCGGGGAAGCCTCCTGGTCATCCTCGCGGATGCGGTACCAGGCCACGTAAAGCGCCGGGAGGAACAGCAGGGTCAGCAGGGTGGCGCTGAAAATGCCGCCGATCATTGCGTAGGCCATCGGCCCCCAGAACACTTCGCGGGCGATGGGGATCATGCCCAGGCTGGCTGCGGCGGCGGTCAGCAGGATCGGCCGGCGACGGTGCCGGGTGGCGTCGATGACCGCCTGCCAGGGCGAGTCGCCGGCGCGCTCGAACTCGTCGATCTGGGTGACCAGAATCACCGAGTTGCGGATGATGATGCCGATCAGCGCAAGGATGCCGAGAATCGCCACGAAGCCCATCGGCGTGCCGGTCGGCACCAACGCCAGCACCACGCCGATCAGCCCGAGTGGCGCTACGCTGAACACCAGAAAGGTCTTGGCCACGCTGTGCAGCTGGATCATCAGGAAGGTGGCCATCAGGAACAGCATCAGCGGCAGCACGCTGGCGATTGGGCCCTGGGCCTTGCCGCTTTCTTCCACCGTGCCGCCAGTGGCGACGCTGTAGCCATTGGGCAGGCTGTCAGAGAATTTCTGGATGTCCGGCGCCAGGTCGGCGACCAGGTCAGTCGGCTGAACATCGCTGATCACCGCGGCCTTGAGGGTGATGGTTGGCTTGCGGTCGCGGCGCCACACCAGCGGCTGTTCCAGCTCGTAACCCACGGTGGCGAACGCACGCAGCGGAATCGCCACGCCGCTCGGATTGACGATCTGCAGGTTCTCCAGGGTCTGCGGCGAGCTGCGCTCGCTGTCTTCGGCGCGGCCAATCACGTCGATCAGGTAGATGTCATCCTTCACTTGGGTGACCGTGGTGCCGCTGACGATGCCGTTGAGCAGGTTGGCGACATCTTCCGAGGACAGGCCGAATTGCCGCGCTTTGTCTTGGGCGACGTCGATGCGCAAGACCTTGCCCGGTTCGTTCCAGTCGTAAACCATCTCGCCGATGTCCGGGTTCTTATCGAGCAGCGCCGCCAGTTCCAGGGCGTGCTTGCGCACCTGATCGACGTCCGCGCCGCTGATCCGGTACTGAATCGGCCGGCCCACCGGCGGGCCCATCTCCAGGGGCTGGACGAAGCTGCCGATGCCAACGAAGTCGTCGCGTAGGCGTTTCTTCAATTTGCCGACCAGACGATCACGGGCCTCGATGTCCTGGCTGACGATCACCAGCTGGGCGTAGAACGGGTTTTGCAGTTGCTGGTCCAGCGGCAGGTAGAAGCGCAGCGCGCCCTGGCCGATGTAAGTACTCCAGCGGGCAATGTCCGGGTCGTCCTTGAGGCTGGCCTCGAGGCGGTCGACCTGGGCGCGGGTCTCGTTGATCGAGGCGTTCTGCGGCAGGTTGAGGTCGACGAGAATTTCCGGGCGATCCGACGCCGGGAAGAACTGGCTCTGCACCATTGTCATGCCGGCGATCGACGCCGCGAACATCGCCACGGTGATGCCGATCGTCCACCAACGGTGACGCATAGACAGCAGCAGACCCTTGTCGAAGGCGCGGGCGATGCGGCCCGGACCGCTTTCCTTGGCCTTCATGCGTTTGGGCAGGATGTGCACGGCGATCACCGGCGCGAACACCACGGCCACCAGCCAGGACAGCGACAAGGCCACGGCAATCACCGCGAACAGGGTGAAGGTGTACTCGCCGGCCGAACTGGCATTGAGGCCGATGGGCACGAAACCGGCCACCGTCACCAGCGTGCCGGTGAGCATCGGGAACGCCGTTGAGGTGTAGGCGAAGGTCCCGGCATCGTGCAACGAGTCGCCTTTTTCCAGGCGTGTGACCATCACCTCGACAGTGATCATCGCGTCGTCCACCATTAATCCCAGCGCGATGATCAACGCGCCCAGGGAGATGCGCTGCATGGTGATGCCGCTGTATTCCATGAACATGAAGACCATGGCCAGCACCAGCGGAATCGAGCAGGCGACCACCAGGCCGGCGCGAATGCCCAGACTGACGAAGCTCACCAGCATGACGATCAGCACCGCCTCGAACAGCGCGCGAGTGAAGCCGCTGACGGCCTCGTCCACCACCTCGGCCTGGTCGGACACCACGTGCACGCCAACACCCACCGGCAGCTCGGCGGTCAGCTCGTCCATGCGCGCGTGCAGGGCTTTACCGAAGGTCTGGATATTGCCGCCGTCGCGCATGGCGATGGCCAGGCCGATGGCAGGCGTGCCATTGAAGCGAAACAGCGATTGCGGCGGGTCGACATAGCCGCGGCTGATCTCGGCAATATCGGTAAGCCGATAGAAGCGGTCGTCCAGGCGCAGGTTGACGTTGCGCAGGTCGGCTTCCGATGCGAACTGGCCACTGGTACGCACGGAAATACGCTCCGGGCCAGCCTCTATCACCCCGGAAGGCGTCACCGCGTTCTGCGCCTGCAGGCTCTGGATCACCTGGCTCTGGTCGATGCCCAGCGCGGCCAGCTTGCGCGTCGAGAAGTTGAGGTAGAACACCTCGTTCTGCTGGCCAACCATCTGCACCTTACCCATGTCGGGCACGCTGCGGATCTCGGCGCGCACTCGTTCCACGTAGTCGCGCAGCTGGCGCATGCTCAGCCCGTCGCCGGTGAAGGCATAGATGGAGCCGAACACGTCACCGAATTCGTCGTTGAACGAGGGGCCCTGCAAGCCCTGGGGAAACTCGCCGCGGATGTCGTCGACCTTCTTGCGCACCTGGTACCAGATGTTTGGGATATCACCCGCCTTGGTGGTGTCGCGCAGGAACACCATGATGGTCGACTCGCCGGGCCGCGTGTAGCTCTTCACGTAGTCCAGCGAGTCCAGCTCTTCGAGCTTTTTCTCGATGCGGTCGGTGACCTGGCTGAGGGTTTCGTCCACCGTGGCGCCCGGCCAGCGGGTCTGGATGACCATGGTCTTGATGGTGAAGGAAGGGTCTTCTTCGCGGCCCAGGTTCATGTACGAAATCACGCCCATGAGCAGCGACACGAACATCAGGTACCAGACGAACGACTGGTGGCGCAGCGCCCAGTCGGAGAGGTTGAAGCCGTTCTTGCGCGGCGCCTGTTGATTCATGGTGCCACGCCCTCATCGATACGCACTGCCTGACCATCCTTGAGCTCGCTCAAGCCGGCGCTGACTACTTTGTCGCCCGGCGCGAGGCCTTCGACGCTGATCTGTTGCCCGTCACGAGCTACCACCTGCACGGCACGCGGATGCACGGTCTTCGTGGCGGTGTCGATGACCCATACGCGGGCCTGGCCGTCGACTTCCTGCAGCGCCCCGACTGGCAGCACACTGCGTGGCGTCTGCTCGCGAGTGAGGCTGACGGCCACGGCGGTGCCCAGGCGCAGGCCCGGCGGGGTGTCGGCCAGGGTCAGACGGGCGCGGCGGGTGCGCGTTGCAGCGTCGGCACGCGGCGCCAGTTCGCGCAGCGTGCCACGGGTGGCGATGCTCGGGTCGAGCTGAGAAACCACGTTGAACTGCACGGTGTCATCAAGCGCATCGGCGACATCCACCGGCAGGTCGAAGACTGCTTCCTTGACGTCAGGGCGGGCGAGGGTGACGACTTCCTGGCCGGCGCCGACCACCTGGCCAGCCTCGACGTGCCAGGTGGTGACCACGGCATCGAACTCGCTGCTCAGGGTGCCGTAGGCGACGCGGTCGCGGGCTTGCCGCGTGGCGGCTTCAGCCTGTTCACGGCTGCTGCGGGCGTTGCTCAATTCGGTTTGTGCCTGTTCGAGCATGGCCTTGGCGCCGACGCCGCGGTCGAACAGCTCCTGCTGGCGACGCGCATTGGCCTGGGCATTGATCCACTGCGCTTCGCTGCGCGCCAAGTCGCCTTCACTGGCGCGCAGGGCATTCTGTTGATCGGTGGGGTCGAGAGTCGCCAGGGTAGTACCCGCTTTCACCTCAGCGCCGGCGTCGACGAGGCGTTGAGCGAGACGGCCTCCGACGCGAAAGCCCAACGTGCTCTGCACTCGCGCTTCGATGATGCCGGCGAAGCGGCCAAGCGCCTGCTGGTCCTGCTGTTGCACCTCGGTATAGAGCACGGGGCGGATCGGTTCGGGTTTCTCTTCCTCGGCGCAACCGGCGAGCAGTGCGACGGCGACCAGCGCAACACCTAGCTGGCGCGTCATGGCTGATCCTCCAGCTTGCGCTGCTCGGCGATTTCCACCTTCTGGCCCGGATGCAGCAGTTGACCGCCGGCTACCACCACGCGATCACCGTCCAGCAGGCCGCCGCGGATGATCACCTTGTCGGTCAGATAGCGACCGACCTGCACCGGGTGCAGGTCAGCAACATCGTCGTCGCTGAGCCGCCACACTGCTGGCTCGCGCTCGGCCTTGGTGAGGGCCGACCAGGGCAGTTCGACACTGCGCCTGGCTGGGGTGTGTACCTCGGCACTGACGGTCGCACCCAGGGTCATCGCCGCCGGTACCTGCTCAAGGCTGACCTTGACCTGCACCGTGCCGCTCTGTGCGGAGACTTGCGGATTGACCTCGCGGACCTTGCCTTCGGCGCTGATCGCCGGATTTTCCAGCAGGCTGACGCGCAACGCCTGGCCCGGTTCGACGAGCAGCGCCTCGAAGACATTGAACACCGCGTCGCGGGCTCCCTCGCGGGCCAGGCCGAAGATAGGTGTGGCTGCCTGTACTACCTGGCCCACCTCGGCCTGACGGGCGGTGATCACCCCATCGGTTTCGGCGCGCAGTTCGGTGTAGCCGCTCTGCTCACGGGCATCGGCCAGCTGCGCTTCGGCGGCGGCCAGGCTGTTGCGGGCGCTGCGCTCGCTGGCCAGCGCGCTGTCGTATTCGCTGCGGCTGGTGTAGCCCTTGGGTAACAGTTGCTGTTGGCGCCACAGATTGGCCGCGCTCAGCTTGAGCTGCGCACGGGCCGCTTCAGCCGCAGCTTCGGCGGAGCGCACGGCGTTGCGCTGATCCTGTGGGTCGAGGCGCGCCAGCACCTGGTCGGCCTGCACGCTGTCGCCAACATCGACCAGGCGCTCGATGATCTTGCCGCCGATGCGGAACGACAGGTCGGTCTGCACGCGCGCCTGGATATCGCCGGTCAGCGTGGCGTCGGCGACGTAGTCGATCAGGCTGACTGTCGCCACCTTGACCCGCGGGTGCTGTGGTTCTGGCGGCGCGTCGTCGGCGCAGCCGCCCAGCAGCACGAATGCCAGCAAGGCCCCGGCAATACGAGGCGAAGCGAAGATCGATACGGGCGGCATGCAGGCTCCGGCACGGTAGGAAGCGGGTGTGTGTGCAAATGCGACCGCAGCGGGCGACGAACGGTTCAGGCAACCTCTTCCGACGGGCTGGCTTGTGCAGACGTCGTTAAGTGAATACTGTATTTATATACAGTTAAAGAGTTTTTGCCATGAATCCTATCTCAGTCCCGCGCGGTCGCGGCACCGCCAGCCAGCCGCACAATCGCTTCGCGCCGACCACCAGCGAAGCCGAGGACGATGGCTGGTATCAGGAGCAGACGCCGCTGACCTTCGTCACCGAAGTGCGACACGAACTGGCGAAGACGGTGATCAGCCGCAACAACTCGCCAGACGTCGGCTTCGACCGTTCGGTGAATCCTTACCGGGGCTGCGAGCACGGCTGCATCTACTGTTTCGCCAGGCCCAGCCACGCGTATTGGGACCTGTCGCCAGGCATTGATTTCGAAACCAAGCTGATCGCCAAGACCAACCTCGCCGAGCGCCTCGAGGAGCAACTGAGCAAGCCGGGTTACATGCCCAAGCCTATCGCCCTGGGAATCAACACCGACGGTTATCAGCCCATCGAGCGTGAACACCAGCTGACGCGCCAGGCGCTGGAAATCCTTCTGCGCTACCGCCACCCGGTGAGCATCATCACCAAGAGCGCGCTGATCCTGCGTGATCTCGACCTGCTCGAAGAGCTGGCCAGCCTCAATCTGGCCAGCGTTTCGTTCAGCGTCACCACCCTCGACGACGAACTCAAACGCATCATGGAGCCGCGCACTGCTGCGCCGAAGGCTCGCCTGCGAGCGATGAAGACGCTGCACGAGCACGGCGTGCCGGTGGGCCTGATGGCCGCACCGATGATCCCGATGATCAACGACATGGAGCTTGAGCGCCTGCTCGAGGCGGGCCGGGATGCCGGAGCCAGCTCCGCCGGCTACGTGCTGCTGCGCTTGCCGCTGGAGATCGCCGGGCTGTTCGAGGAATGGTTGCAGACGCACTTTCCCGATCGCGCCGAGCACGTGATGAGCCTGATTCGCCAGTCGCGCGGCGGGCAGAATTACGACAGCCGTTTTGGCTCGCGGATGAAAGGCGAGGGCCACTTCGCCGACCTGCTGGCTCAGCGCTTTCGCCTGGCGCGGCGGCGCTACGGCTACGACGGCAGCAAACGGGCCATTCTGGACTGCTCGCTGTTCGCGCCGCCAGGGCAGCAGATGGGGTTGTTCTGACGGCTTCGTCGTTGTTGGAATTCCCAGGTGTCGCTGCGCTCGACCCAGGCTACGGGTATGGCGGAGGGCGGCTTTGGGTAGCCTGGCGTTGAGCGAAGCGATACCCAGGGCGCGATGCCCCGCACTCCATCGTTACACCCCGTGACCGGATATTTGTTGCCCAGACGTGCCTTGAATCGTGCTGCCACAGTCCAAGCCTTCGACCCCCTTGCCGGCAACGCCGTCGGCTGGGAAGCTGTGCGCTGTCGCACGCTTCGTCCCTATCCGTAAACGAGGTAACGCTATGCCTGGTAATCATCGTCCTGCCGATGGCAAGTCCGAGAAGAATGCCGCTTCTGCCGCCGAAGCGCTGGATCACTTGGTCGATGGCTTCCTGCGCTTTCGTCAGGATGTGTTCCCGCAGCAACAAGCGCTGTTCAAGAAGCTGGCCCATGCCCAGTCACCGCGCGCGATGTTCATCACCTGCGCCGACTCGCGCATCGTCCCCGAGCTGATCACCCAGAGCGAGCCGGGCGATCTGTTCGTAACCCGCAACGTCGGTAACGTGGTGCCGCCCTACGGGCAGATGAACGGTGGCGTCTCCACTGCCATCGAGTACGCCGTGGCGGCTTTGGGTGTGCAGCACATCATCGTTTGCGGCCACTCCGACTGCGGCGCGATGAAAGCTGTGCTCGACCCCGCCACCCTGGAGCGTATGCCGACGGTCAAGGCCTGGCTGCGCCATGCCGAAGTCGCCAAGACCGTGGTCGCCGACAACTGCGGTTGCGCCGACCACACCACCCTGGGTGTGCTCACCGAAGAAAACGTGGTGGCCCAGCTCGATCACCTGCGCACGCATCCGTCGGTCGCATCACGCCTGGCTGCCGGGCAGCTGTTCATCCATGGCTGGGTGTACGACATCGAAAGCTGCCAGATCAAAGCCTACGATGCCGAGAACGGCGGGTTCCGCCAGATCGGTGACGGCCCGCTGCCGATGGCCACGCCCCGCGCGCGTTATCCACAGGGCTGATCTGCAGACTGGTTCGCAGGCGCAAGGTCTGCGAACCAGTCGGGCTGTGCTAGGGTCTTTAGTCGGTAAGCTGGGCGCGCTTGAAAAAGCGCGGCTTTGTTTCGACAAGAATAAGACGATGCCGCCCGACCATGTCCCGAACGCAAAGAACGCTCGACCCGTCCTACGAGTTGATGGATGACCACGAAGGCCATTCGCTGATCTACCGCCAGCATGGTTTTCCCAGCCCGCTGGTGCGCTGGCATTTCCATAAGGAATACGAGCTGCACCTTATCGTCGCCAGTTCGGGCAAGGTGTTCATCGGCGACTATATCGGCAACTTTTCCCCCGATACCCTGTTTCTTACCGGCCCCAACCTGCCGCACAACTGGATCAGCCAGATGGCTGCCGGCGAGGCGGTTGCCCAGCGCGATATGCTGGTCAACTTCACCGACGACGTGCTGGAAAGCGGCACGGCGGTGTTCGCCGAACTCAAGGATCTGCAGCCGTTACTCAGCCGCGCCCACTACGGTATCGAGTTCCGCTGCGAGCACACCATCGCCGAGGCGCGCCATTTGTTGCAGCGCATCGCCGATTCCCAAGGCATGACCCGCCTGGGTAATTTCTTCATCCTCATGGAGCTGCTCGCTGCCTGCGACGACTACCAGCTGCTGTCGGACAGAACTGCCGCGCAGTTGGCGGACGAGCATCATGTCGAGCGCATCAACCGCGCCGTCGATTACATCTTCCAGCACTATGCCCAGGAGCTGACCCAGGAAGAAGTCGCCGAGTACCTGGGCATGACGCCGACCTATTTCTCGCGCTTTTTCAAGCAGGCCACCGGGCGCGGTTTTGTCGAGTTCGTCAATCGCATGCGGGTGAGCAAGTCCTGCGAGCTGCTGACCCAGAGCGACAAGCCGGTGACCGAGGTGTGCTTCGAGTCCGGCTTCAACAATATTTCCAACTTCAATCGGCGTTTCCAGCAGCTCAAGGGCATGACGCCCAGCGGCTATCGCCGGCTGGTCACGCAACGGGTTACCGAGCAAAACCTGTACTGAATCTGTCGCTCTCATTCGTTGGAAATATCGCCAAAGGCCCGCTCTTGAGAGGTCTGTGGTATTTCACTAGCGCCGAGCCCTGCATTTTCAGTGCAAAAAAGTATCGGTTGCAGTGCAGTCGAGGCGTTGTTTGCCCTGACCTGAGGGGGTGTAATCCGGGTCGGCCCACAAAAACAATAATGTCTCCTGAGACCGCTCCGGTCAGGGAGAGGAGTTCAAGACCATGAACCATTCGATCAAAGTACTTGTTGCCGCTTCCTGCCTGTCGCTCACCGTTGGTGCGCAGGCTGCCGAAACGCTGACCATCGCTACGGTCAACAACAGCGACATGATCCGTATGCAGCGCCTGGCGAAAACCTTCGAAGAACAGAACCCGGACATCAAGCTCAAGTGGGTCGTGCTCGAAGAGAACGTGCTGCGCCAGCGCCTCACCACCGACATCGCCACCCAGGGTGGCCAGTTCGACGTGCTGACCATCGGCATGTACGAAGCGGCGTTGTGGGGCGAGAAGGGCTGGCTGGAGCCGATGACTGATCTGCCCGCCGACTATGCCCTCGATGATGTTTTCCCCTCCGTGCGTGAAGGGCTCTCGGCCAAGGGCCAGCTCTACGCCCTGCCGTTCTATGCCGAAGCGTCAATCACCTATTACCGCACAGACCTGTTCGAGCAGGCCGGGCTGAAAATGCCCGAGCAGCCGACCTGGGAGCAGATGGCCGAATTCGCCGGCAAACTGCACCAGCCGGACAAGGGCCAGTACGGCATCTGCCTGCGCGGCAAGGCTGGCTGGGGCGAGAACATGGCGCTGATCACCACCATGGCCAACGCCTACGGCGCGCGTTGGTTCGACGAACAGTGGAAGCCGGAATTCACCGGTAGCGAGTGGAAGAACGCGCTGAACTTCTATGTCGACACCATGAACAAGTACGGCCCGCCCGGCGCGTCGAGCAATGGCTTCAACGAGAACCTGGCACTGTTCAACAGCGGCAAGTGCGCAATGTGGGTCGATGCCAGCGTGGCCGGCTCGTTCGTTACCGACGAGTCGCAGAGCAAGGTTGCCGACTCGGTAGGCTTCACCTTCGCGCCGACCCAGGTCACCGACAAGGGTGCCTCGTGGCTGTATTCCTGGGCGTTGGCCATTCCTACCAGCTCCAAATCCAAGGACGCCGCCAAGACCTTCAGCGCTTGGGCAACGTCCAAGGCCTACGGTGAGCTGGTTGCCGAGAAAGATGGCGTCGCCAACGTGCCGCCAGGCACTCGCGCCTCGACCTATAGCGACGCCTACATGAAGGCGGCGCCATTCGCCAAGGTCACCCTCGACTCGCTGAAGAAGGCCGACCCGGCCAACCCCAGCGCCAAGCCGGTGCCGTACGTGGGCATTCAGCTGGTGACCATCCCCGAGTTTCAGGCCATCGGCACCAGCGTCGGCAAGCTCTTCGCCGCCGCGCTGACCGGGCAGATGAAACCTGATCAGGCCCTGCAGGCTGCTCAGCAGAGCACCGAGCGGGAAATGAAGCGCGCCGGCTACCCGAAGTAGCCAATCCGTAGGGTGGGTGAGGCGGCCTATCGCGACATGCGTGTTATGCGATAGGCATGGCGCCGTAGCCCACCATGGGCGCAACGCAGTATGTAGGGTGGACAACGCGAAGCTTGTCCACCGCTCTATGTCGCCAATGGGGGACAAAAAAGAGCGTTGTCCACCCTACGTCAGGCGAAGCGCAGCAACGATCAGAGGATTCACCATGGCTATCTCCACCGTAGAAAATCGCACGCAGCCTGCCGATAATCCGGCCGGCCGCAAGCGTCGTGCGATCAAGCCCGGTTGGTTCCTGGTCAGCCCTTCGGTCATTCTGCTGCTGGTCTGGATGATCGTGCCGCTGGGCATGACCGTGTATTTCTCGCTGATCCGCTACAACCTGCTGTACCCCGGCGAGAACGATTTTGTCGGGCTGGAGAACTTCGAGTACTTCGTCACCGACGCGGCGTTCCTTTCCGGGGCCGGCAACACGCTGTTGCTGGTCGGTAGCGTCTTGCTGATCAGCGTGGTGTTCGGCGTGCTGATTTCTGCACTGTTGGAGGCCAGCGAGTTCTTTGGCCGCGGCATCGTGCGGGTGTTGTTGATCTCGCCGTTCTTCATCATGCCGACGGTCAGTGCGCTGCTCTGGAAGAACCTGATCTTCCATCCGGTATCGGGGATTCTCGCCGCGGTCTGGCAGTTTTTCGGCGCCCAGCCGGTGGACTGGCTGGCGCACCACCCGCTGTTCTCGATCATTCTCATCGTGTCCTGGCAATGGCTGCCGTTCGCGATCCTGATTCTGATGACCGCCATGCAGTCGCTCGACCAGGAACAGAAGGAGGCCGCGCGCCTCGATGGCGCCGGGCCGCTGGCGATCTTCTGGCACCTGACCTTGCCGCACCTGGCGCGACCCATCGCCGTCGTGGTGATGATCGAAACCATCTTCCTGCTCTCGGTGTTCGCCGAGATCTACACCACCACGGGTGGTGGCCCGGGTTATGAGTCCACCAACCTCGCTTACCTGATCTACACCCAGGCGCTGCTGCAGTTCGACGTCGGCATGGCCTCCGCGGGCGGGTTGATTGCCGTGGTCATCGCCAATATCGCCGCCATCGTGCTGATCCGCATGATCGGCAAGAACCTGACCGATAAACAATGAGGGCGCCGAGATGCTGACACTCAAACAGTCCCGTCGCCTGCAAAGCGTGTTTATTGGCACGCTGGCCTGGGCTATCGCCGCGTTGATCTTCTTCCCGATCTTCTGGATGGTGCTGACCAGCCTGAAGACCGAGCTCGACGCATTCGCCACGCCGCCGCAGTTCATCTTCACGCCGACGCTGGAAAACTACCTGCACATCAACGAGCGCAGCGACTACTTCAGCTTCGCCTGGAACTCCGTGCTGATCTCCTTCTCGGCGACCCTGCTGTGCATGCTGATCGCGGTGCCGGCGGCGTACTCGATGGCGTTCTTCGAGACCAAGCGCACCAAGGCCACGCTGCTGTGGATGCTGTCGACCAAAATGCTCCCGCCGGTCGGCGTGCTGGTGCCGATCTACCTGCTGGCCAAGCAGTTCGGCCTGCTCGATTCGCGCATCGCGCTGATCATCATCTACACCCTGATCAACCTGCCGATCGTGGTGTGGATGGTGTACACCTACTTCAAGGACATCCCGGTGGAAATCCTCGAAGCGGCGCGCCTGGATGGTGCCACCACCTGGCAGGAAATCGCTCGCGTGCTGCTACCGATCGCCCGTGGTGGCCTGGCCTCGACCATGCTGTTGTCGCTGATCCTGTGCTGGAACGAGGCGTTCTGGTCGCTCAACCTGACCAGCTCTGCGGCTGCGCCACTGACCGCGCTGGTGGCGTCCTACTCCAGTCCCGAAGGCCTGTTCTGGGCCAAGCTTTCCGCCGTTTCGACGCTTGCCTGTGCGCCCATCCTGATCTTCGGCTGGATCAGCCAGAAGCAGCTGGTGCGCGGCCTGTCGTTCGGCGCCGTCAAATAATAAGGGGTTGATTCCATGGCTGATTTGAAAATCCGCAACCTGAAGAAAGGCTTCGACGGCACGGCGATCATCAAGGGCATCGACCTGGATATCGAGAACCGCGAGTTCGTGGTCTTCGTCGGCCCGTCCGGCTGTGGCAAATCCACCCTGCTGCGGCTGATTGCCGGGCTGGAGGAGGTTTCCAGCGGCACCATCACCCTCGATGGCACCGACATCACCGACACCGCGCCAGCCAAGCGTGACCTGGCGATGGTCTTTCAGACTTACGCCCTGTACCCGCACATGACCGTGCGCAAGAACCTCTCCTTCGCCCTCGACCTGGCTCGCGTGGGCAAGCAGGAGGTGCAGGAGAAGGTCGCCAACGCGGCGCGCATCCTTGAGCTGGAAGCCCTGCTCGAGCGCAAGCCCAAGCAGCTCTCCGGCGGCCAGCGCCAGCGCGTGGCGATTGGCCGGGCCATCGTGCGTAACCCGAAGATCTTTCTGTTCGACGAGCCGCTGTCCAACCTTGATGCCGCCCTGCGTGTGCAGACTCGCCTGGAACTGGCGCGCCTGCACAAGGAGCTCAAGGCGACGATGATCTACGTGACCCACGACCAGGTCGAAGCAATGACCCTGGCCGACAAGGTGGTGGTGCTGAGCGGCGGTCGTGTAGAGCAGGTCGGTTCGCCGCTGGAGCTCTACAACCATCCGGTCAACCTGTTTGTCGCCGGCTTTCTCGGCACGCCGAAGATGGGTTTCCTGCGTGGCACGGTCGAGCGCGTCGATGCCGGCGTCTGCCAGGTCCGTCTCGAAGATGGTGCCTTGCTGGATCTGCCGCTGTCGGGCACCGGTTTGAGCACGGGCAGTCAGGTGACCTTGGGCATTCGTCCCGAGCACCTCAACGTGGTGCCCGCGGGGCAGGGCCGCCTGCAGGCCACCGCCGACGTCAGCGAACGCCTGGGCAGCGACACCTTCTGTCACGTGCGCGTGGGCAAGGAAGACCTCACCGTGCGGGTGCGTGGCGATTTCGCACCGGCCTACGGCGACCCGCTGGCGCTGGATTTTGACCCGGCTCACTGCCACCTCTTCAACGCCGATGGCCTGGCCCTCGACAAACGCATTCAGGCCGGCCAGGCCGCCTGACGCGCAGGAATGATCACCATGAAACTGAATCGCAAGAATCTCGCTTCACTGGCCGCCGAGGTCGACGTACCGGCTTACGATCCGACGGTGGTGCGCCAGGGCATCGCCCATATCGGCGTCGGCGGTTTCCACCGGGCGCACCAGGCGATCTACACCGAAGCCCTGCTCAACCGCGGCGAGGCGCTGGACTGGGGCATCTGTGGTGTTGGCCTGCGCCCCGAAGACCGTGCCATGCAACAGGTGTTAGCCGAGCAGGATCACTTCTACACCATGCTGGTGCTGGGCGACGAGCCTGGCCTGGAGGTGCGCGTGGTCGGCGCCATCAACGGCATGCTGCTGGCCGAGGATTCGCCCGCTGCGCTGATCGACAAGCTGGCCGACCCGGCGATTCGCATCGTCTCGCTGACCATCACCGAAGGCGGTTACTGCATCGACGACAGCACCGGCGAGTTCATGGCCCAGCTGCCGGACATCCAGCACGACCTGGCACACCCGGATACACCGCGTAGCGTTTTCGGTTTTCTCTGTGCTGCCCTGGCCGCGCGCCGCGCAGCCGGTACGCCGGCATTCACGCTGATGTCCTGCGATAACCTGCCGCACAACGGCGCGGTGACCCGCAAGGCGCTGCTGGCGTTCGCCCACCTGGCCGACCATGAGTTGGCAACCTGGATCGACAGCCACGTGAGCTTTCCCAACGCCATGGTCGACCGCATCACGCCGATGACCAGCGACGCCCATCGTCAGCAACTGACCGAGCGCCATGGCATCGAAGACGCCTGGCCGGTGGTCTGCGAGCCGTTCCTGCAATGGGTACTGGAAGACAAGTTCGTCAATGGCCGCCCGGCGTGGGAAAAGGTCGGCGTGCAGTTCACCGATGACGTGACGCCCTACGAGGAGATGAAGATCAAGCTGCTCAACGGCAGCCACCTGGCGCTGACCTACCTGGGGTTTCTCAAGGGCTATCGCTTCGTTCACGAAGCCATGAATGATCCGCTGTTCCAACGCTATATCCGCACCTTCATGGACCTCGACGTGACCCCGCAACTGGCGGCGGTGCCGGGTATCGATCTGGAGGCCTACAAGGACACCCTGGTCGAGCGCTTTTCCAATCAGGCCATCGCCGACCAGCTCGAGCGCGTCTGCTCGGACGGCTCGTCGAAGTTTCCCAAGTTCATCGTGCCGACCCTCAACCGCTTGATCGAAGACGGCCGGCCGCTGGAGCGTGCCGCGCTGGTGGTGGCGGCCTGGGCGCTGTACCTCAAGGGCGTCGACGAGAACGGCACGCGCTACCGGATTCCCGATCCGCGCGCCGAGTTCTGCCAGGCGCTGGTGCAGGACGATGACCGCGTGCGCGAGCGGCTACTGGGTGTCGAGGTGATCTTTGGCAACGCCATCCCGCAGTCGGCGGCGTTCGTCACAGCGTTCGAGCTCTGCTACGACAGCCTGCGCAAGCTGGGCGTGACGCGCACGCTGCAGACCCTGCTGGGCGATTGAGCCATGTACCTCGGCATCGATTGCGGCACCCAGGGCACCAAGGCGCTGGTGCTGGATATCCACAGCGGCAGGGTGCTCGGTGAGGGCAGCGCTGCACACCGGTTGATCAGCGGTGCCAACGGCCGCCGTGAGCAGGAGCCGGCAGACTGGCTGCAGGCGTTTGAGCAGGCCACCGCGCAGGCTTTGCAACAGGCCGGCGTATCGGGGCGTGAAATTCTCGGCATCGGCGTCTCCGGCCAGCAACATGGTCTGGTGCTGCTCGATGCCAAGGGCGAGGTGCTGCGCCCGGCCAAGCTGTGGTGCGATATCGAATCCGCCGCCGAGAATGCCCATCTGCTGGATTTTCTCGGCGGTGACAGCGGTTCGCTGGAGCGCCTGGGCGTGGCCATCGCCCCGGGTTACACGGTGTCGAAACTGCTGTGGACGCGTGATCATCACCCCGAGGTGTTCGCCCGCATCGCCCACATCCTGCTGCCCCACGATTACCTCAATTACTGGCTGACCGGGCGCTTCTGTGCCGAGTACGGCGATGCCTCGGGCAGCGGTTATTTCAACGTGCGCACGCGCTCCTGGGACACCGAACTGCTGGAGCTGATCGACCCGGACGGCGCGCTGGTACGGGCGTTGCCTGGGTTGATCGAGTCGCATCGTTGCGTCGGCCCGATCCGTCCGCAGGTCGCCGAGCGCCTGGGCCTCAACCCCAGGGCGCTGGTTGCCAGCGGCGGTGGCGACAACATGATGGGCGCCATCGGCACCGGCAATATCGCGCCGGGCGCGATCACCATGAGCCTCGGCACTTCGGGCACGGTGTATGCCTACAGCGATCAGCCGCAGGTCAGCCCGCATCCGCAAGTGGCGACCTTCTGTTCGTCATCCGGCGGCTGGCTGCCGCTGATCTGCACCATGAACCTGACCAACGCCAGCGGCGCGATCCGCGAACTGCTCGGGTTGGATATCGACACCTTTGGCGCGCTGGTTGGTGAAGCGCCCGTGGGTGCTGAAGGCGTGCTGATGCTGCCGTTCCTTAATGGCGAGCGGGTACCGGCGCTGCCGCATGCCACGGCCAGTCTGCACGGCCTGACCAGCGACAACCTGACCCGCGCCAACCTGTGCCGCGCCGTGGTGGAGGGCACCACCTTCGGCTTGCGTTACGGCCTGGACCTGCTGCGCGACAGCGGCATCCGCAGCGATGCCATCCGCCTGATTGGTGGCGGCGCGAAGAGCGCGGCGTGGCGGCAGATCGTCGCCGATATCATGGGCGCGCCGGTGGCCTGCCCGCAGCACACCGAAGCGGCTGCACTGGGCGCGGCAATCCAGGCGGCCTGGTGCGCGAGCCATGAACACGGCCAGGCGCTGAGCCTGGATGACCTGTGCGAACGCTGCGTGACCCTGGATGAAACCCGCGGCGCGCAGCCTGATGCGCAGCGCAGTCGGGCTTACGAGGGCGTCTATCAACGCTACCGTGAGCAGGTGCAACAACTGCAATGAATTCATTCCGGCGGCCTTTCGCCGTCGCCTCTTCCCTGCGCGAGCGCGCCTTCTGTGATGTGGAGACTCCATGTACCTGGTATGCGGCGAAGCCCTGTTCGATTTTTTCTGCAACCCTGGTGAGCGCAGCAGCGAGCTGAATTTCCGGGCCCTGGCCGGCGGCTCGCCGTTCAACGTGGCGGTCGGTCTGCGTCGACTGGGCGTGGACTCGGCGTTGTTCGCGGGGATTTCCAGCGACTACCTCGGCCAGCGCCTGCGCAGTGTGCTGGAGGAGGAAGGCGTCAGCGATCGCTACCTGGTCGCCAGCGATGCGCCGACCACCATGGCGATGGTCGCGCTGGATTCGCAGGGCTCGCCGCAGTACATGTTCCGCGGCGAGGGGTGTGCGGACCGGCAACTGCTCGCCGAGCATATGCCCGTGCTCGATGAGCAGGTCAGCGGCCTGCACATCGGCTCCTACTCGCTGGTCGTGCCACCGGTTGGCGACACGCTGCTGGCGCTGGTCGAGCGCGAGAGCGAGCGCCGGTTAATCACGCTGGACCCCAACGTGCGCCTCAATCCTGCACCGGACATCGAGCGTTGGCGCCAGCGAATTGAATCTTTTGCCGCCCACGCGCATCTGATCAAGGTCAGCGAGGAAGACCTGGAGCTGCTCTACCCGGGTATCGAGCCGCTGGCGAGCATCGAACGTTGGCTGGCCCAGCGTTGCCAGGTGGTGTTTCTGACCCGTGGCAGCGAAGGGGCGAGCGTGTTCAGCCGGCAGCACGGGCACTGGTCCGTGCCGGCGCGTCAGGTGGTCACGCGCGATACGGTGGGGGCGGGGGATACCTTCCAGGCGGCAATCATCGCCTACCTGGTGCAGCATGGGCTGGATAGCCCAGCCGCACTCGCCACATTGTCTCGCGAGACGCTCGGTGCGATGCTCGATTTCGCCGTGCAGGCCGCGGCGCTGACCTGTTCGCGGGTTGGCCCGCAACTGCCGTATCGGCATGAGCTGGAGCAGTATCAGGCCGTTGAGGGGCACGAGGCGCAGTAACAGGCCGTTGAAAAACGTAGGCGAGGCAGCCAGCGCTAGGCAAAAACGGGCGAAAAAGCGCAGTTTACAGCTGTAAATGAGCATTTTTAGCCTGTTTTTAACGCCGCGGTGGCAACGTAGATAGTTTTTCAACGGCCTGGTAGGCAATTTTCAGCGCAGTATTTGCCAACGCCCGGCGTTCAACGGCATGCAATCGAATTCGCGAGGCCAGGAGGCTGGCCCGAACCAAGGAGTTTTCATGCCGTACCTTTCTTCATCGATGGATGTGACCCAACTGCCGAGCTGGCAGGCACTGGTTGCCCACCGTGAGCGCCTGGCCGGCTTCAGCATGCGCCAGGCCTTCGCTGCCGACGCGCAGCGTTTCGAGACGTTCAGCCTCAGCGGTTGTGGGCTGTTCCTGGATTACTCGAAGAACCTGATCAACACCGAGACCCGCGAGCTGCTGGTCAACCTGGCCCGGGAAGTCGGCCTGGAGCGTGGCATCCGCGCGCTGTTCGACGGCGAGCTGCTGAACAATACCGAGCAGCGTCCGGCGCTGCACACCGCCCTGCGCCGGCCACTGGGCGACAAGGTGCAGGTCGACGGCGTCGACATTATCCCCGAGGTGCAGCGCGTGCTGCAGCAGATGACCGAACTGGTCGGGCGCATTCACGATGGCCTGTGGCGCGGTTACACCGAGAAGCCGATCACCGACGTGGTGAACATCGGCATCGGCGGTTCCTTCCTTGGCCCGCAGCTGGTTTCCGAAGCGCTGCTGCCGTTCGCTCAGCGTGGCGTGCGCTGTCATTACCTGGCCAATATCGACGGCAGCGAATTCCACGAGCTGTCGGCCAAGTTGCGCGCCGAAACCACGCTGTTCATCGTCTCGTCGAAGTCCTTCGGCACCCTGGAAACGCTCAAGAACGCCCAGGCCGCACGTGGCTGGTACCTCGCCCAGGGCGGCTCCGAAGCCGAGCTGTACCGGCACTTCATCGCCGTGTCGAGCAACCGTGAAGCCGCGGTCGGCTTCGGCATTCGTGAAGAAAACATCTTCCCGATGTGGGACTGGGTGGGAGGGCGTTACTCGCTGTGGTCGGCCATCGGCCTGCCGATTGCGCTGTCGATCGGCATGTCCAACTTCAAGGAGTTGCTGTCCGGCGCCTACCGCATGGACGAGCACTTCCAGACCGCGCCGTTCGAGGAAAACATGCCGGTGCTGCTGGCCCTGCTCGGCGTGTGGTACGGCAACTTCTGGAATGCGCAGAGCCACGCGATCCTGCCGTACGACCATTACCTGCGCAATATCACCAAGCACCTCCAGCAGCTGGACATGGAGTCCAACGGCAAGAGCGTGCGCGGCGATGGCCAGCCGATCAGCACGGCAACTGGCCCAGTGATCTGGGGCGGGGTCGGCTGTAACGGTCAGCACGCCTACCACCAGTTGCTGCACCAGGGCACCCAACTGATTCCGGCCGACTTCATCGTGCCGGTGAGCAGCTACAATCCGGTCGCCGACCACCACCAGTGGCTGTACGCCAACTGCCTGTCGCAGAGCCAGGCGCTGATGCTCGGCAAATCCCGCAAGGAAGCCGAGGACGAGTTGCGCGCCAAGGGCCTGAGCGAGGAAGACGTGCAGCGCCTGGCGCCGCACAAGGTGATTCCCGGCAACCGCCCGAGCAACACCCTGGTCATGGAGCGGGTGAGCCCACGCCGCCTCGGCGCGCTGATCGCCATGTACGAGCACAAAGTGTTCGTGCAGAGCGTCATCTGGGGCAACAACGCCTTCGACCAGTGGGGCGTGGAGCTCGGCAAGGACCTCGGCAAGGGCGTTTATTCGCGCATGGTCGGCAGCGACGAAGCGCCTGCCGATGACGGTTCGACTCAGGGCCTGATCAACTTCTTCCGCGGTCGCCACCGCGGTTAAGCGTGTGCGGCGTGGGCGTCGTTCGGGCGCCCACGCCGCATGGCATCGACCGGCTGGGCGCGGCAGACACGCCTCGTCCCAGTGGACGATCCCTGCCGCACCTGTAGCGCCAGCGTCATCTGCAGGGTTTCAGGATGGGTTGCGCCACGCTGCAACGTGGCGCTGTTGACGCCATCCTGCCCACTAGACCCCGCAGCCTTATGGCACTTTTCTGTCCTCAATGTGACGGTAAGAAGCCCCTCGCAGAGCCTGCTATTAAGTTTCAGTTAAGTCTTAACGGGTAGCTTGGTTTCAAATGTGACCAATTGGTCATGTTGCAAGCTGCCATCAGATGGCAAGTCAATATCACGACTGAAACCAGGAGGCACCCATGAGCGATCGCGTTCGTTCCATTCGATCCGCAACTCCCACTGTAGCCGGCAAGCAAACTGCGGAAGATGCCCTGCAGACTTTGCTTGATGGCTTTCAGCGTTTCCGTACCGAGGTGTTTCCCGAGCAGCGCGAGCTGTTCAGCAAGCTGGCGCGTCAGCAGAGCCCGCGTGCCATGTTCATCACCTGCGCAGATTCGCGCATCGTTCCCGAACTGATCACCCAGAGCGACCCTGGCTCGCTGTTCGTGACCCGCAACGTGGGCAACGTGGTGCCGCCGTATGGGCAGATGAACGGCGGCGTATCGACCGCCATCGAATACGCGGTGATGGGCCTGGGCGTCCAGCACATCATCATCTGTGGGCACTCCGATTGCGGCGCCATGAAGGCGGTGCTGGCCCCTGACACCATCGAGCGCATGCCGACGGTCAAGGCCTGGCTGCGCCATGCCGAGGTGGCCAAGACCGTGGTGGCCGACAACTGCGGCTGCGCCGATCACACCACCCTGGGCGTGCTCACCGAAGAGAACGTGGTGGCCCAGCTCGATCACCTGCGCACCCACCCGTCTGTCGCAGCGCGCCTGGCCAGCGGTCAGTTGTTCATCCATGGCTGGGTCTACGACATCGAGAACTGCACCATCCAGGCCTATGACGCCGAACGCGGCGAGTTCCTGCCCCTCGATGGCGACACCGCACCCAACGCCAGCCCGCGAGCACGCTACCTGGCCTCGTAAACGCCCCTGACAGGACGTCACCCGTGGCCATGAATCGACCCGCGCGTTAACCGCCCGCCAACAATCGACAGCCTTCTTGGGTTTTTGACTGCCTTTAGCCTGCCAGACGACGAGCTCGGCTTGTCGTCATGACCTTTCGTGCGCCGTACCTGCAGGAGACCGCACCATGACCCTTGCATCATTCAAATCCGCGCTACCCCGTGATGCCCTGGCATCCATCGTGGTATTTCTCGTCGCCCTGCCACTGTGCATGGGCATCGCCATCGCCTCGGGTATGCCTCCGGCCAAGGGCCTGATCACCGGCATCATCGGTGGCCTTGTCGTCGGCTGGCTGGCCGGCTCGCCGCTGCAGGTCAGCGGCCCGGCTGCCGGCCTCGCCGTACTGGTATTCGAGCTGGTGCGCACCCACGGCCTGGCGATGCTCGGGCCGATTCTGCTGCTCGCCGGCCTGTTGCAGCTGGTCGCCGGGCGCCTGCGCCTCGGTTGCTGGTTTCGCGTCACGGCGCCGGCCGTGGTGTACGGCATGCTCGCCGGTATTGGCGTACTGATCGTGCTCTCGCAGCTGCACGTGATGTTCGACATGAAACCCCAGGCTTCCGGCCTGGATAACCTGCTGGCCTTCCCCGATACCGTGCGCCAGGCAATCCCCGGCCTGGGTGGCGGCAGCGCCCTTGCAGCCGCCAGTCTGGGTTTCGGTACCATCGCCTGCATGTTCCTGTGGGACAAACTGCGCCCCAACAGCCTGCGCTTTCTGCCTGGCGCGTTGCTGGGCGTGGCGTCCATGACCCTGATCAGCCTGTGGATGAACCTCGGCGTGGCACGGGTCGAAGTACCGGCCACGCTGAGCGATGCCATCGATTGGGTACAGCCCGCCGACCTGCTCAACCTGGCCAACCCGCACATCCTCCTTGCAGCCGTTGTGGTGGCCTTTATCGCCAGCGCGGAAACCCTGTTGTCCGCCGCAGCGGTTGACCGCATGCACAGCGGTGCGCGATCCAACCTGGATCGCGAGCTGTCCGCCCAGGGCATCGGCAACATGCTCTGTGGTGCGCTCGGCGCCTTGCCGATGACCGGGGTGATCGTGCGCAGCTCGGCCAATGTGCAGGCAGGGGCGCGCACCCGTATGTCGGCCATCCTCCATGGTGCCTGGTTGCTGGCCTTCGTCATGTTGCTACCGGGCGTGCTGCAGAGCATTCCCGTGGCCTGCCTGGGCGGTGTGCTGGTGTACACCGGTTTCAAGCTGGTCGACATCAAGGCTATCCGCAATCTTGGCCGCTACGGACGGGCGCCGGTGTTCATCTACGCCGCCACGGCCGTCGGTATCGTCGCCGTCGACCTGCTGACCGGCGTGCTGGTCGGCTTCGCCCTGACGCTGGTCAAACTGGCCGGCAAGGCCTCGCGTCTCAAGGTCACGCTCAACCGGATGGGCCCCGACGAAGCGGAGCTGCGGCTGATCGGCTCGGCTACCTTTCTCAAGGTGCCACGTTTGGCCAGCGTGCTGGAGAGCATTGCGCCGACCACTCGCCTGCACGTGCCGCTGGACAAGCTCGGCTATGTTGACCATGCCTGCATGGAGTTGCTGGACGACTGGGGTCGCGCCGCCGAGCAGCAGGGCGGGGCACTGCTGATTGAGCGCCATGGCCTCAACCGTCGCCTTGAAGGCCGCGCATTGAGCATGCGTCGCGCCGTGGCGTGATCGTCGGCAGATGCGTGCCAGCGGTCAGCGTGACAGCTGGCCGCAGGCGGTGGAGGGTACCGTGACGGTCAGTATCTGGTACCTTTTCCCGCTGCGCATCGCCGACCGGCCGATTCGATTGCCTGCCCGGCGCGAAGTATTCGCGTCGGTCGGGCTTATCAGGTCATCTGGGCGATCACTTTCACTCAGACCATCGTGGCCGCCATGACCCGAAAGCAAATCACCGTATTCGTCCTCATCGCCGTCGTCGCCCTGGTACTCGGCCTGGCCGTCAATCAGGTACTCAACGGCAAATCGCAGAATGACCCTGCCGCGTTGCTGGGTGCCGGCATCGTGATGCTGCCGCAGCAGCGCCAGGTACCGGCGCTCGATTTCGTCGATCAGGATGGGCAGACCTTCTCCACCGGCCAGCTCAAGGATCGGTGGAGCCTGCTGTTCTTCGGCTACACCTTCTGCCCGGACATTTGCCCGGCGACGCTGGCCCAGCTGCGTCAGCTGCGCACGCAGATTCCTGAAGAAGCCTGGAACAACCTGCGCATCGTGCTGGTAACGGTCGACCCGAATCGTGACTCACCCGAGCAGATGAAGAAGTACCTTGGCTATTTCGATGCCGGCTTCATGGGCCTGACCGGCGA
This sequence comes from Phytopseudomonas seleniipraecipitans, assembly GCF_900102335.1. Taxonomy (GTDB): domain Bacteria; phylum Pseudomonadota; class Gammaproteobacteria; order Pseudomonadales; family Pseudomonadaceae; genus Aquipseudomonas; species Aquipseudomonas seleniipraecipitans. The sequence goes on along the minus strand of NZ_FNBM01000011.1, from coordinate 33,170 downwards.
GCCGGACACCATTCAGAAACTGGCCAACGCGGTGAGCATTCCCTATATCCCTGCAGATACCAGCAAGGAAAACTACACCGTCGACCACAGCGGCAATCTCGCCGTCATCGGCCCCGACGGGACACAGCGCGGGTTCATTCGTGCGCCGATCAAGATCGACAAACTGGCCGCACAGTTGCCGGGGCTGATCAGCGGAGACTGAAAGAATGGGCGACATAGGCTGCGTGAAAACGTAATGCGTAGGATGGGTACAACCCATCACATATCTCAAAACCAACCCAAGGAAGGGCGCGTTGATGACTGGCTACCGTCGCTACTACCGCGCTGGCGGTGTGTATTTCTTCACCCTGACGCTCGCCGATCGGCGTAGAGATTGGCTAGTTTCCAATATTGATGCATTGCGCCAGAGCTTTCGGGAAAGAGCAGCACCGCGTGCCCTTTGCTTTGCAGGCCTGGGTGGTGCTGCCCGAGCACGTTCATCTGATAATGCGGCTACCAGATGGCGACAGTGATTTCTCTAACCGGCTGCGGCGTATCAAAGGCAACTTTTCCCGCCAGATAGCTGTGCCTGTGCACAGGCGTCAAAGTCTTCTGGGCAAGGGTGAGCGCGGTATCTGGCAACGTCGGTTCTGGGAGCACGTCATCCGTGATGAAGAGGACTGGCAGCGGCATATCGACTACATCCACCACAACCCGGTCAAACATGGGCTGGTGAATCGGGTACGCGACTGGCCATATTCGTCGTTCCACGCATATGTGCAGCGTGGGCTCTATCCAGGATTGGGGATGGGCAGCGGAAGAGGACATCCTGGCGGGAGAGTAGGTGAAAGCGCTATTGATGGGTTGCACCCATCCTACGTATGGCTGCAGCAGCCTCGTCATAGGATGGGTGCAACCCATCATGTAACCCGCCCCATATAAGCTTGGTGCATGGGTACGAATCAAGAAGTGGTGGCTGAGTTACTTGGCGAACAGCTGGCTCATGTCCTTGAACGCTTTGAACTCCAGGGCGTTGCCGCAGGGGTCAAGCAGGAACATGGTGGCCTGTTCGCCCACCTGGCCCTTGAAGCGCACGTAGGGTTCGATTACGAACGCCGTCTCGCGCTCCTGCAGGCGCTGCGCCAGGGCTTCCCAGACCGGCCAGTCGAGAATCACGCCGAAATGCGGCACCGGCACATCGTGCCCGTCTACCGGGTTGCTCACGGCCGATTCCTGGTGCGGCATCTTTGGCGCTTCGTGGATAACCAACTGGTGGCCGAAGAAATCGAAGTCCACCCAATGATCGCTGCTACGGCCTTCGGCACAGCCAAAAACGTCGCCATAGAAATGTCTGGCGGCTGCCAGGTCGTAGACCGGAATGGCCAGGTGAAACGGGGACAATGCCATGATCTGACTCCTTAGGTCGGTGCCAGTCGATTCTAGATGCAAGAATTTTGATTAAAAGCGAATATTCTTGCCGTCCAGCTCAAAAGAAATCGATCAATGCTCCGTGAATTGAAAACCTTCGTTGCCGTAGCCCGTTACGGCACCTTCGCCGCAGCCGGGCTGCGTGTGGGCCTTACCCAATCTGCCGTAAGCGCACAGATGCGTGTGCTCGAGCAGAGCCTGGGCGTGCGTCTGTTCGACCGCAGCGGACGCAGCGCCGTGCTGAGTGCGGGCGGGCGCCATGCGCTGCCGCTGGCCGAGCAGATCCTTGGCCTGTACGCGCAGATGGCCCTGCCTACCGCATTGGCGGAATGGCAGGGTGAATTGAAGATCGGCGCCATCGCCAGCGTGCAGACCGGGTTGTTGCCCGAAGCCCTCGTGCGGTTTCGGGCGCAGGCGTCGCAGGTGGAGCTGAAGCTGGTGCCAGGGGTTTCCCTCGACCTGCTCGGGCAGGTGGACGCTGGCGAATTGGACCTGGCCGTGCTGATCCGTCCGCCCTTCGAGCTGCCCAAGGAGCTGCTGCAGGTGGAGCTGGTGCGTGAACCCTTCGTACTGATCGCGCCCCCCGGCCTGCGCGGAGACGATCCACTGCAGTTGCTGCGCGAACAGCCCTTCGTGCGCTACGACCGCCGCTCCTTCGGTGGTCGCCAGGTCGAGCGTTTCCTGCGCGAACAACGCCTGACCCCGCGCGAGGCACTCGAGCTGGATGAACTGGAGGCCATCGCGCGCATGGTCGAATGCGGCTTGGGCGTGTCGCTGATTCCGCGCGCCGGCCTGTGGTGCCAGCGCCCCTCGACGTTGCGCGTGCTGGAACTGGGTGAGCTGACCTTCCACCGCGAGCTGGTGGCGATTCTGCGTCGCGCCCAACGCCAGCCCGCACTGGACTGGCTATTGCAGTGCCTGGTTGCGCCACCGCCCGCCTGATTCGGCCTATGATTTCAGTACCAGTCGATTGGAGGCGTGACGGATGAACATGGACATCAACGCGATCAATGGCGCCTGCCACTGTGGCGGCGTGCGTTTTCATGTGCGGTTGAGCAACGGCCTGCATACCGCGCGGCGTTGCAACTGCTCGTATTGCCGTATGCGCGGTGCGGTTGCGGTGTCTGCCGCGGTGGCTGACTTCCGCCTGCTTGAAGGCGAGGCATTGCTGACGGTGTATCGCTTTAACACCGGCAGCGCCCGGCATTACTTCTGCTCGCGCTGCGGCATCTATACCCATCATCAGCGTCGATCCAATCCGGATCAGTACGGAGTCAATGCGGCCTGCCTCGAAGGGGTGAGCCCGTTCGATTTCGCTGAGGTGCCGGTCAGCGATGGCATTTCCCATCCCAAGGATAACCCTGGCGGCTCGGGTTCGCGGCAGGCCGGCGTGTTGCGCTTTATCCCGTCGTGAGCGCGCAGTGTGCCGCGCAGACATGAAAATGCCGCGTTGCTTTACAGCGACGCGGCATTGGATGCAGCTGGGGCAGGTAGTGGTGATCAGAACGCCGGGACGACCGCGCCCTTGTATTTTTCCAGGATGAAGGCTTTCACCTCGTCGCTGTGCAGGGCCTTGACCAGCTTCTGTACGGCGGCGTTGTCCTTGTTGTCTTCACGGGTTACCAGGATGTTGACGTACGGCGAGTCGCTGCCTTCGATAGCCAGGGCGTCCTGGGTCGGGTTCAGCTTGGCTTCCAGCGCGTAGTTGGTGTTGATCAGCGCCAGATCGACCTGGGTCAGCACGCGCGGCAGGGTCGCGGCTTCCAGTTCACGTACCTTGATGGCCTTCGGGTTCTCGGCGATGTCTTTCGGCGTGGAGAGGATGTTGTTGGCGTCTTTGAGTTTGATCACTCCGGCCTTCTGCAGCAGCAGCAGGGCACGGCCACCGTTGGTGGCGTCGTTGGGGATCACCACGTTGGCGCTTTGCGGCAGGTCTTTCAGGTCCTTGATCTTGCTTGAGTAGGCGCCGAACGGCTCGACGTGCACGCCGGCAACGCTGACCAGGGTGGTGCCACGGCTCTTGTTGAACTCGTCCAGGTACGGTTGGTGCTGGAAGAAGTTGGCGTCCAGGCGTTTTTCGGCGACCTGTACGTTCGGCTGTACGTAGTCGGTGAAGACTTTCACGTCCAGCTCCACGCCTTCTTTGGCCAGGGCCGGTTTGACGAAATTGAGGATCTCCGCGTGTGGCACGGCGGACGCGGCGACGCGCAGGGTTTCGGCCTGGGCAGCGCTGGAGAAGGCTGCGACGACAGCCAGGGCAGTGAGCAGTTTTTTCATGGTGTGACTCCTTGAAATGAGGCGGCGTGGCGGCAGACTGCCGCCGACCCTTCCAGCTGTTTTATTTACGAGAAAAGTGCACCACCAGCCGGTCGCCGATGGTTTGCAGAATTTGTACGAGCACCACCAGCAGCGCCACGGTCACGAACATCACGTCCGGCTGGTAGCGCTGGTAGCCATAGCGCACCGCCAGGTCGCCCAGGCCGCCGCCGCCGATCAGGCCGCTCATCGCGGTGTACGACACCAGGGTGATGGCGGTAACGGTGACAGCCGCCAGAATGCCCGGCAGCGCTTCCGGCAACAGCGCGTTGAAGATGATCTGCCGGGTGCTGGCGCCCATCGCCTGGGTCGCCTCGATGATGCCGCGGTCGACCTCGCGCAGCGCGGTTTCCACCAGGCGTGCGAAGAACGGCGTCGCGCCAACCACCAGCGGCGGAATGGCGCCGGCAACGCCCAGCGAGGTGCCGGTGATCAGCACCGTGACCGGGATCAGTAGGATCAGCAGGATCACGAACGGCACCGAACGCAGCACGTTCACCAACAGCGAGACCACCGCATAGAGGCCCTTCTGTTCGAACATCTGCCGCGGGCCGGTCAGAAACAGCAACACGCCGAGGGGCAGGCCAAACAGCACGGTGAACAGCATCGAGCCGCCGAGCATGTTCAGGGTGTCGAGGCTGGCCTGCCAGATTTCCAGCCAGTCGACGTTGGGCAATAGGGTTTCCATCAGCGCAAAACCTCCAGGTGCACGTCGGCCGCTTCGAAGCGGGCCAGGGCGGCGTCGATATCGCCGCCGCTAAGCGCCAGGGTCAGCTGGCCGTAGGGCGTGTCCTTGATACGGTCGATACGCCCGGCAAGGATGCTGTAGTCGATCCCGGTGTCGCGGGCGACCTGGCCGAGCATCGGCGAATAGGTCGACTCACCCTGAAACGTCAGGCGCAGGATGCGGCCCTGCACGTGAGCGAAATCATCGCGCTGGTCGTTCTCGTCGACCTGCTCATCCTCTTGGACGAAGCGCTTGGTGGTGGCGTGCTGCGGATGCAAGAACACATCGGCGACCGAGCCCTGCTCGACGATAACGCCGGCATCCATGACCGCAACACGGTCGCAGACCCGGCGGATCACGTCCATTTCGTGGGTGATCAGCACGATGGTCAGGCCCAGCTCGCGGTTGATCTCGGCCAGCAGTTGCAGCACAGACGCGGTAGTTTGCGGGTCAAGCGCACTGGTAGCTTCGTCGCAGAGCAGGATCTTCGGCCGGGTCGCCAGGGCGCGGGCGATACCGACGCGCTGCTTCTGGCCGCCGGAGAGCTGGGCGGGGTATTTGCTGGCGTGATCCTTGAGGCCGACCCGCTCGAGCAGGGCAGCAACGCGCAGCTCGATCTCCTTGGCCGGAACGCCTGCCAGCTTCAGTGGCATGCCGACGTTGGCGGCTACGGTCTTGGAGGACAGCAGGTTGAAGTGCTGGAAGATCATGCCGACCTGTTGGCGGAATTGCCGCAGGCCGTCGGCGCCGAGGGCAGTCACGTCCACGCCATCGATATCGATGCGGCCGCCGGACGGCTCCTCCAGGCGGTTGATCAGGCGCAGCAGGGTGCTTTTGCCGGCACCGGAGTGGCCGATGATGCCGAACACTTCGCCACGCTCGATGTGCAGGTCGCAGGGTTGCAGGGCGGGGATGTCGCGGCCACTGACGCGATACGCCTTGTGAACCTGATGAAAGTCGATCACGCGTTAAACCTTTTGGGTTCGTCGTTGTGCCGGGTAGGCATATAAGGCGCTAGTCTACCCGGCGCTGTTTAGACCTCAAAAATCTTTGTGGGCCTATGTTTATATCTAAAAGGATGGTCGCGCCGCGTTTCAGCGTGTGCCGCGCCCATTTGCTCAGTGCCCGCGTGCGCGCAGGATCAGCCGCGGAACCTGTACGGGTTTGACGGCGTGGCTGAGCGTCAGCTTGAAGGTCGGGTCGCGCTTCATCACCCGCGCTTCCAGCAGATTGGTCACGCGGCGCAGGTCTTCGGCGCTGCGCACCTGGATGTGCACGCTGCGGTCGAAGGTGACCACATCTGCCGCCACGGCATCGAGGCGTTCGAACAGGGCGGCTTCGTCGCGGCTGTCGAGCATGGGCAGGCTGACCTCGCTGCGTTTCGCAGCCGGGTCGATCAGCTGCGCCGAGGCTTCAGGCGGTGTGGCATCGACGGTGCGGGTGGCGGCGGCCTGTGCTTCGGCAGCCTGGCGCAGCAGGCGCAGTTGCTCCTGACGGGCGGCCTGGGCCTGTTCGCCGGCCTGGCGAGCCTGTTCCACGGCGCTCAGCTCGGCCTCGCGGGCCTTGCCGATGGCGCCATCAAGACCGGTGGTCAGCGCGGGCGCCTTGGGCATCAGGTTGCGCGCGTGACCCAGCGACTTGGCGGCCTTGTCGAGGTCGCCGCTTTCCAGGGCTTTCTGACCTTCCTGCAAGTAGGCTTCGGACAGGCGCCGTTGCGCTTGTAGCAGCACAGTGGGCTCGCCGTCTTGCTGCAAGGCCTCGAACTGCGCCTCGGCCTCAGCCAGACGACCTTCGGCAAGGCTGGTCTCGAACTGCTCCTGGGCGCTGGGCACGGCCGCCTCGGTAGCTGGCGCAGGAGCGTGTACCGGCTCGGTTGTCTGCTGGCTCTGGCAGCCGACCATCAGCAAAGCCAGTGCGGCCAGGGCGGCACGGCGAATAGGAAACGATGTCATGGCTGCAAGTCTCGGTTTGTGCAAAAAACAGGCAATTCTACACGGCGCCGTGCGGGCAACCAAATGCCGGTGATCAGGCCTTGCGGCGCGGCAGGGCGAAACTCAACAGGAACAGACTGGCGGCCGCTACCACAATGGACGGCCCCGCCGGCGTGTCATGCAGCCAGGACAGGCTAAGGCCGCAGCACACCGCGACAATACCCAGCAAGCTGGCGCCGAAGGCCATCTGTTCCGGGGTGCGCGCGTGCCGTTGCGCGGCGGCGGCGGGGATGATCAGCAGCGAGGTTATCAGCAGCACGCCGACGATTTTCATCGCCACGGCAATCACGATGGCGATCAGCATCATCAACCCCAGACGGATCGCCGCCACGGGCAGGCCTTCGACCCTGGCCAGTTCTTCGTGCACGGTGATCGCCAGTAACGGGCGCCACATCAGCATCAGCACGACCAGCACCACGGCACTGCCAGCGAGGATCCAGGCCAGGTCGGTGGTGCTGACCGCGAGCAGATCGCCGAACAGATAGCCCATCAGGTCGATGCGCACGTCGCGCATGAAACTCAGCACTACAAGGCCCAGCGACAGGGTGCTGTGCGCGAGGATGCCGAGCAGCGTGTCACTGGCTAGCGGCTGCCGGGTCTGCAAGGTCACCAACAGCACCGCCAGCAGTACGCAGCCCACGGTTACCGCAAAGGTCGGGCTGACATCCAGCATCAGTCCCAGGGCGACGCCAAGCAGCGCCGCGTGGGACAGGGTGTCGCCAAAATAGGCCATGCGCCGCCAGACCACGAAGGAGCCCAGCGGACCGGCGACCACCGCCAGGGCGAGGCCGGCGAGCAGGGCGTTGAGTAGAAAATCAGCCATGCTTGCAGCCATCTCCGTGTACGTGCGGACGCAGCGGTCCATTGATGGTCAGGCCCGGCTGGTCATCGACCACGCTGCCGTGCAGGTCGTGTTCGTGGTCGTGATGGTGGTGATAGACCGCCAGGCTCTGGGCGTCGCGACCAAACAACTCGACAAACGCCGGATCAGAGCTGACCTGCTCCGGATGGCCCGAGCAGCATACGTGGCGGTTCAGGCAGACCACCTGATCGGTAGTGCTCATCACCAGATGCAGGTCATGGGAGACCATCAGCACGCCGCAGCCGTGGCGGTCGCGCAGGCGGGTGATCAACCGGTAGAGCTCGGCCTGGCCGGCCACGTCGACGCCCTGCACTGGCTCGTCGAGTACCAGCAACTGCGGTTCGCGCAGCAGCGCACGGGCCAGCAGCACGCGCTGCAGTTCGCCACCGGAAATGCCCTGCAGCGGGCTGTCGAGTACCTGGCTGGCGCCTACCTCGGCCAATGCGGCCTGGGCGCGCGCGCGGTCCACGCCGGGAACCAGGCGCAGAAAGCGCAGCACGCTGAGCGGCAAGGTCGGGTCAACATGCAGCTTTTGCGGCATGTAGCCGATGCGCAGTTTTGGCTTGCGCCACACGCTGCCACTGTCCTGCTTGAGCAGGCCGAGTACGGCGCGCACCAAGGTGGTTTTGCCGGCGCCATTGGGGCCGATCAGGGTGACGATCTCACCGGATTTGATGGTCAATTCGACCTTGTCAAGCACGGTCTGGCCGGCGAAGCCGACACTGACGCCCTCGAGGCGTATCAGCGGATCGCTCATTTGCTCCCCTGGCAGCCTGCGCACAGGCCGACGATTTCCACGGTCTGGCTTTCCACAGTGAAGCCGACATCTTTGGCGCCACGCACGATGGCATCACTGATCGCCGTCTGCTCCAGCTCCACCGCCGCGTTGCAGTTGCGGCAGATCAGGAATTGGCTGTGGTGAGCGTGGGCGGGGTGGCTGCAGCCGACGAAGGCATTGAGCGAGGCGATGCGGTGTACCAGGCCATTTTCCAGCAGGAAGTCCAGCGCGCGATAGACCGTCGGCGGTGCGGCGCGGCGCCCGTCCTGCTCGCTCAACACGCCAAGAATGTCATAGGCGCCCAGCGGCTTGTGGCTTTGCCAGACCAGCTCCAGCACGCGTTTACGCAGAGCCGTCAAGCGCAGGCCCTGACGCGCGCAGATGGTTTCCGCTTCGGCCAGAGCATGGCTGACGCAGTGGGAGTGATCATGGGGGCGTGATGCCAGAGGGGGCACGACGCTGACAGGTTTGTACATGGCGATGGCCTCGAAGCGTAGGACGTTATTCTATTACGCATCGGCCAGCTGATGCCATGCACGCACGGAATGCCGTTCATCGCGGTCAGACAGCGGCTGTTCAGCGCACGTGTGCGCATTCGGCAGGAGAGGATGTTATTGTATTACCCCTTTTGTTCTGCGATGAATAGTTGCCCATGTTGCCTCGTCTGCGTCACGTGTCGTCTTTGGCCTTGTCACTCGGCCTGCTCTTCAGCGCTGCTGTCGCCCATGCTGATGTGCGTGTGCTCACCAGCATCAAACCGCTGCAACTGATCGCAGCAGCTGTGCAGGAAGGCGCGGGAGAGCCCGACGTTCTGCTGCCGCCAGGCGCCTCGCCGCACCATTACGCGCTGCGCCCTTCGGATATGCGCCGCGTTCAGGACGTGGATTTGCTGTACTGGATCGGCCCGGACATGGAGAGCTTCATGCCCCGCGTCCTGGCCACCAGAGAGAAGCCAAGCGTGGCGGTGCAGAGCCTGCCGGACATGACGCTACGGCACTTTGGCGAGGGCGAGCATGACCATGGCGACGACCACGACCACGACCACGACCACGACCAGCTTGGCGAGCATGACCACGATCACCGCCCCGGCAGCCTGGATGCACATTTGTGGCTACTGCCGGCCAATGCCCGGGTGATCGCCGCTCGCATGGCCGCCGACCTCAGCCAGGCTGACCCCGCCAACGCGGACCGTTATGCCGCTAACCTGCGCGCCTTCGGCGAGCGTCTCGATGCTCTGGAGCCGCGCCTGCAGGCGCAGCTCAAGCCGCTGGCGACCAAGCCGTTCTTCGTGTTTCACGAGGCGTTCGATTATTTCGAGGCGGCCTATGGCCTCAAGCATGTGGGCGTGTTCAGCGTTGCCGGTGAAGTGCAGCCGGGCGCCCAGCATGTGGCCGCAATGCGCGAGCACCTGCAGCGCGTAGGTCCGAGCTGCGTATTCAGCGAACCGCCACTGCGCCCGCGCCTGGCGGAAACCCTGACCGCCGGCTTGCCGGCAACCTTGGCCGAACTAGATGCCATGGGCGCCACGGCGCCGATTGATGCAAGTGGCTACGAAAGCCTTCTGCAAGGCCTGGCTGACGGTTTGAGCGGCTGCCTGGGCAAGCTCTGACGCGCACGCCGCTCAGGAGAGCGGCACGTTCACCATGCGGAGCTGGCAGGTGAACGTGCCGTCGGGTTGCCTACAAGGCGAACGGCAGCGCCAGGGCGACGTGTTGACGCTCTGCCAGACGGTGCTGGAACTCGGCCGGATCGTGGATCAGCACGTCCTGTCCGGCGAAGGCTTCAGCTGCTATCAGCCGCGACAGCCAGAAGCGTACGCAACCGATGCGCAGCAAGGCCGGCCACAGTTCGGCTTCGGCGGCCGTGAAAGGGCGCAGCGCCGCATAACCAGCCAGCAGTGCGCGGGTTCTTCCGGCATTGAGCCGGCCGTCCTGGTCCGAGCACCAATCGTTCACCGCGATGGCCAGGTCGTAGAGCATCGGCCCGGAACAGGCGTTGTAGAAATCGATCACGCCGCTCAGGTGCGTGCCTTCGAACAAGCAGTTGTCGCGAAACAGGTCACCGTGCAGGTTGGCGCTTGGTAGCGCGCGCACGCGCTCCTTCACAGCGGCAATCTCTGCCAGCGCGTCATTCAGCAGGCTGGCCTGCTCGGCGGGTAGTCGCTGCGCCAGCGCCGAACCTTCCTGCAGCATCCACTCCAGCCCACGGTCACTTTTGCGTTCGAGCGGGCGTTCACGGGTGGCCAGGTGAATACGCGCCAGCAGCCCGCCGATCTCCTCGCAGTGGTGGGCATTGCCCACGCTGATGTGCTTGCCGCTCAGGCGCGGCTGCAACAGCGCAGGCTTGTCGGCCAGGCTGCGCAACGCTTCGCCATCGCCGGTCCGCAACGCGTAGGGCACCGGCAGACCGGCTTCATGGAGCACGTCCAGCAGCTCGATGAAGAACGGCAGGTCGGCGCTGGGCCCGCGCTCGATCAGGGTGAGCACGAACTCGCCCTGCTCCAGGCTGACGAAAAAGTTGCTGTTTTCGCTACCGGCCTCGATGCCTTGGAAGTCGAGCAGGCGACCGAGCCCGTAGGGCGCGAGAAACGTGTCCAGTTGCGGACGTTGCAGCGGGGTGAACACCGACATGAATTGACTGCCTTACCAGCTGAAGATTTCCCAGGCGGGGATGAGCATGTCCGGCGAATCGGAGCGTACGAAACTGCCGTCGCTGCCGTCTGCCCGAACCAGGAAATAGGGTTTGCCACCTTTGGGGGTGACCTTGATGGCGTAGAGGAAGCCGTTGACGCGGTACTCCTCGACGGTACGGTCGCCGTCCTGGCGGATGGTGACATCAGGTTCCGCAGAGGGTGCATCACTGGCCTGCGCGGCGATTGGCACGGCGGCCAGCACGGCAAGCAGGATCAGGCGATTGAATGGTCCCATGGTAACCTTGTCCCTTTGATATCAACGGTACTGCGTATTCTAGCGCCACGCCCGCCGAAAAGGTTGATCACCCTCATGAGCCAAGCCCCTCTCGTCCTGGTCGACGGTTCCTCTTACCTGTACCGCGCCTTCCACGCGCTGCCGCCGCTGACCACCTCCAAAGGTCTACCGACCGGTGCGGTGAAGGGCGTGCTGAACATGCTGCGCAGCCTGCGCCGGCAGTATCCGGACAGCCCCTTCGCGGTGGTCTTCGACGCCAAGGGCGGTACGTTCCGCGATGAACTGTTCGCCGAATACAAAGCCAACCGCCCGTCCATGCCCGACGAGCTGCGCGTGCAGGTCGAACCGTTGCACGCCAGTGTGCGTGCGCTCGGCCTGCCGCTGCTGTGCGTCGAAGGCGTGGAAGCCGATGACGTGATCGGCACCCTGGCGCGGCAGAGCGCTGCGCAGGGCCGCGACGTGGTGATCTCCACCGGCGACAAGGACATGGCGCAGTTGGTGTGCCCGCACGTCACGCTGGTCAACACCATGACTGGTAGCGTCTACGACATCGAAGGTGTGCGAGGAAAATTCGGCGTCGGCCCCGAGCTGATCATTGATTACCTGGCGCTGATGGGCGACAAGGTCGACAACATCCCAGGTGTGCCGGGCGTGGGCGAGAAAACCGCCCTCGGTTTGCTGGTCGGGGTCGGCGGCGGCCTCGACGTGCTCTACGCCAACCTCGACAAGGTGCCCGGCCTGCCGATACGCGGTGCCAAGAGCCTGCCGGCCAAGCTCGAAGAACACCGCGAGATGGCCTACCTGTCGTATCAGCTGGCGACCATCAAACTGGACGTGCCGCTGGATCTCGACTGCACCCAACTGCACCCCGGCGAGCCGGATATCGAGGCGTTGATTCCGCTTTACGAAGAACTGGAGTTCAAGAGCTGGCTGGACGAACTGCTGCGTCAGAACAAGAGCGCCGCGCCCAAGGCCACTGCCAAGGCAGACCTGACGCCGAGCGCGGACGACCTGTTCAGCACGGCCATCCACCCGACGCCGACGGCCGGTGACCTGGCGACTGCCGATGTGGAACAAGCCGTGATTACCGGCGACTACCGCACGGTGCTCGAGCAGAGCGAATTCGACGCCCTGCTCAAGCAGCTGGAGCAGGCCGAGCTGATTGCCTTCGATACCGAAACCACCGGCCTGGATGCACAGCGAGCGCAACTGGTCGGTCTGTCGTTCGCGGTCAAGGCGGGCGAGGCGGTCTACGTACCTGTCGCGCACAGCTACATGGGCGTGCCGCAGCAGCTGGATCGCGATGCCGTATTGCGTGCGCTCAAGCCGATTCTCGAAGACCCGAGCAAGCGCAAGGTCGGTCAGCACGCCAAGTACGACATCAACATCCTCGCCAATGCCTCGACGCCGATCACCGTGCAAGGCGTGGCGTTCGACACCATGCTCGAGTCCTACGTGCTGGACTCCACCGCCACGCGCCATGACATGGACAGCCTGTCGCTCAAGTACCTGGGCCACAGCACCATCCGCTTCGAAGACATCGCCGGCAAGGGCGCCAAGCAGCTGACCTTCGACCAGATCGCCCTGGAGCAGGCCGGCCCGTACGCCGCTGAAGATGCCGACGTGACCCTGCGCCTGCACCAGAACCTGTGGGCGCGCCTGGAGCGGGAACCGAGCCTGGCCAGCGTGCTGCGCGAGATCGAAATCCCCTTGGTGCCCGTGCTGGCGCGTATCGAGCGCACTGGTGCGCTGGTCGACGCCAACCTGCTCGGCCGACACAGCCAGGAGCTCGGTGAGAAGCTGGTCGCGCTGGAGCGTCAGGCGTTCGAAGTAGCCGGTGAAGAGTTCAACCTCGGCTCGCCGAAACAGCTCGGTACCATCCTCTACGAGAAGCTTGGCTTGCCGATTATCAGCAAGACGGCAAAGGGGCAGGCATCGACGGCCGAAGCGGTACTCGCGGAGCTGGCCGAGCAGGACTACGAGCTGCCCAAGGTGCTGATGCAGTACCGCAGCCTGAGCAAGCTCAAGAGCACCTACACGGACCGTCTGCCGGAGCAGATCAACCCGCGCACCGGGCGCATCCATACCAGCTATCAGCAGGCGGTGGCGTCCACCGGCCGGTTGTCGTCCAGCGACCCGAACCTGCAGAACATTCCGATCCGCAGCGCCGAGGGGCGGCGTATCCGCCAGGCGTTCGTGGCGCCAAAGGGTTACAAGCTGGTGGCGGCCGATTATTCGCAGATCGAGTTGCGCATCATGGCGCATCTGTCGCGTGACGAGGGGCTGATGAATGCCTTCCGCGATAACCTCGACGTGCACACCGCCACGGCGGCGGAGGTGTTCAAGGTCGAGCTGGACCAAGTTAGTTCTGATCAGCGGCGCAGCGCCAAGGCGATCAACTTCGGTCTGATCTATGGCATGGGCGCGCAGAAACTGGGCAAGGATATCGGCGTCGACGGCAAGACCGCCAAGGCTTATATCGAAACCTATTTCGCCCGTTATCCCGGCGTGCGCGACTACATGGACCGTACGCGTCGCCAGGCTGCGGAGCAGGGTTTCGTGGAAACGCTATTCGGCCGTCGACTGTACCTGCCGGCGATCAAATCCAGCCGTCCACAGGAGCGCGCTGGTGCCGAGCGCACGGCGATCAACGCACCGATGCAGGGCACGGCGGCGGACATCATCAAGAAGGCCATGGTCGCGGTGGATAGTTGGCTGACCGAGTCGGGCGTGGACGCTCGGGTGATTCTGCAGGTACACGATGAATTGGTGCTGGAAGTGCGTGAGGATCTGGTCGAGCAGGTTAGCGAGCGAATTCGTGTGCTGATGGGCGAGGCGACCCAGCTGGATGTGCCGCTGCTGGTCGAAGTCGGCGTAGGCAATAACTGGGACGAAGCTCACTAAGGGATGCGACGCGTTATCAGTTAGAGCAGGGGAGTCTTAACCGATATAAAGACCAAACAAAGGGTTCTAAGCATCGCTGAACTTTACTTCTGTCCACCCGGTCAGAGTTTGTGAATGGCCCATAAAGCCCTTCGATGCTCCTTTGTTGTGTTAAGTGTTGGCAGACATCTGAGCCCCGCCCTAGCGGTTCAGACCCTTAAACCCCGATCTTCTCCCTCCCCATACGAAGTTCGGGGTTTTTTTTGCCTGCAGAAAAGTGCCAAGCAACTTCTTTCTCCCTTCCCTTGCGCTACAGCCTAGACCGCAATCGCCGAAAGCGCCTGCCAGCTGCGCTCGCTGGAAGCAAAACGCCCCGCATAAGCGGGGCGTTTTAGTCAGGCCAGGCGTTTGAGGTTATTCCTCGACCTGCTCGACCTCGGCTTCTCCGCCCATCAGGCCCAGCCAATGGCCCAGAACGGCCTGCGCATCTTCCACGCCAATGCGTTTGGGTGCCGAGAACAGCTGAATGCTGACATGCTCGCCCCAACCCTTGCGGATCTCCTGCTGCACTTTGAGCAACGTGGTTTTCGCTGCACCAAAGGCCAACTTGTCTGCCTTGGTCAGCAGGATGTGCATCGGCATGCCGCTGGCGCCGGACCAGTCGAGCATCATGCGGTCGAACTCGGTCAGCGGATGACGGATGTCCATCATCAGCATCAACCCGCGCAGGCTTTCGCGGCTGCCCAGGTAGGCCTCCAGGTGCTTCTGCCAGTGCAGCTTGAGCGGGATCGGCACCTTGGCGTAGCCGTAACCCGGCAGGTCGACCAGGCGGCGTTCTTCATCCAGGCGGAAGAAGTTGAGCAGCTGGGTACGCCCGGGGGTCTTCGAGGTACGCGCCAGGCTGGCGTGGGTCAGGGTGTTCAACGCACTGGATTTGCCGGCGTTGGAGCGCCCGGCGAAGGCAACTTCGTAGCCCTGATCGTCCGGGCATTGGTCGACCTTGGCGGCGCTGATCAGAAAAGTGGCTTGCTGACACAAGCCGATTGCAGGGTTCTTTGCTTGCATCGGGGTATCCGGTGGAGGGCGTGCATCGCGGCAGTCTATCAGGCTGGCGACCCGCTGACCCGTACGGGCTGACTGCTGCGACGCGCGACCGGTATCAGAGAGGCTGCGACCACAGCGTCACGTCAAGCTGGTATTCGGCACCCGGCGCGAGAATCAGCGCGTCATCCAGCACATTGGCGTGCTCGATGCAGAGCATGCCCTGCCAGGCATCGTCGGCGAACTGCGACAGGCGCTTGGCCTTGGCGATCCAGGGGTTCCATACCACCGCCGACGCCGAGCCTTCACTGCGCATGAGGATACGGCGCTTCCACTGCGCATCGACAATGCTCAGCTGCGCCGGGGTGTCGAGGTAGATGCGGTCGGTTTCGCCGGTGAAGGTCACCGCGCCTTTCTGGCGGACTTTTTTCCAACCGTCGAGGGTGTCGACATAGCGGCAGGCGTCCAGGCCCTCGACCTTCACCTGACGGACGTCGCTGACCGCGAAATAGGTGTGCAGCGCCTGGCTGATCGGCAATTCGCTGTCGCCGAGATTGCGTGTGGTCAGGCTCAGCGTGAGGCGCTCACCGAGATGGATATCGAGCTGCAATTCGGCAGCGAACAGCCATTCGGCGATCGGCTGCGCGGCCGTGTCGAAGGCGAACGACAGGGTCACGCCGTCCTCCTCGGTATTCAGACCGATCAGCTGCCAGTCGACGCTACGAACCAGACCGTGGGCTGGGGCCTGTTCCGGGCGGGTGTAGGCCGCGCGTATCGCTTCGGGGTTGCGTTGCAGATCGCCAAACCAGGGCCAGCACACCGGCACCCCACCGCGCACGCTCTGTCCGGCCTGATAGGCCGCCTCGTCGCTCAGCCAGATCAACGGCTGACCGCTGGCCGGCTGGTAGCGGAGGATTTGCGCGCCTTGTTCACTGACCAACAGCTCGGCCCCGGCATGATGAATGCGCCAGCAGACCAGGTCGCCGAGTTGGATGCGTTCGTTGGTGGTGCTACTCATGGTGCGGTTCCTGTCGAGGGCAATGCTCAGTTGGGTCGTGCTGAGCCGTGCAGGTTCAATGGCTTAAATGCAAAAACGCCCGTCGAAACGGGCGTTTTGTTGATGCTCGCGTTATGAGCCGTAGACCTGCTCCGGCAGCCAGGTGATCAGGCCCGGGAAGATATAGGCGATCACCAGCAGCGCCAGCTGGATCAGGATAAACGGCACTACGCCCTTGTAGATGGTGCTGGTCGGTATGCTGGGCGGCGTGACACCGCGCAAGTAGAACAACGCAAAACCGAAGGGCGGCGTCAGGAACGAGGTCTGCAGGTTGAGCGCGATCATCACGCCCAGCCAGACCGGGTCGAGGCCCATGGCAAGCAGCACGGGACCGACGATCGGCACCACCACGAAAGTGATCTCGATGAAGTCGAGAATGAAGCCGAGCAGAAAGATCACCAGCATGACCAGGAAGAATGCGCCGAGCACACCACCAGGCAGCTGCGCGAAGACGTCTTCGATCAACGCTTCACCGCCAAAGCCGCGGAACACCAGGGAGAACAGCGAGGCGCCGATCAGAATCATGAACACCATGGCGCTGATTTCGGTGGTGCCGTAAGCGACGTCACGCAGCTGAGTGAAATTCAGCTTTTTCTTGCTCAGCGCCAGCAGCATGGCGCCGACTGCGCCGAGCGCGGCCGCTTCGGTGGGCGTTGCGTAGCCGGCGAGGATCGAGCCGAGTACCGCGCCGATCAGTATCAGCGGCGGCACCAAGGCCTTCAGCAGTTTGCCCCACTCGACGTCACCGAGTTCTTCCTTGGACAGCGCCGGCAGCTTCTTGGGCTGCAGGATCGCCACGCCGATGATGTAGAGGATGTACAGGCCGACCAGCAGGAGGCCCGGCAGCAGTGCACCGACGAACAGGTCGCCCACCGAAACGGTCTTCGGCGAGAAGATGCCCATTTTCAGCTGCGCTTGCTGGTAGGCGCTGGACATCACGTCACCGAGCAGAACCAGCACGATCGACGGCGGGATGATCTGCCCCAGGGTGCCGGTAGCCGCCAATGTGCCGGTGGAGATCGCCGGGTCGTAGCCGCGGCGCAGCATGGTTGGCAATGCCAGCAGACCCATGGTCACTACCGTCGCACCGACGATGCCGGTACTGGCCGCGAGCAGGGCGCCCACCACGCACACCGAGATCGCCAGGCCGCCACGCAGGGTGCCGAACAGCCGGGACATCGACTCGAGCAGGTCTTCGGCCACGCGGGAGCGCTCAAGCATCACGCCCATGAACACGAACAGCGGCACCGCCAGCATGGTCTGGTTGTTCATGATGCCGAACAGGCGGTTGGGCAGGGCGCTCAGGTAGCCGGGGTCGAAGCTGCCGGTCAATATGCCGATACCGGCGAACAACAGGGATACGCCACCGAGAGTGAACGCAACCGGGTAACCGGCCATCAAGGCCACGCAAATGCTGATGAACAGCAGGATAGCCATCAACTCAGCCATGGTTCACCTCAGGGGCAGGCAGGCGGCCAGTGATGACGTAGAGCGCCTTGATCAGATTGGAGATGCCCTGCAGGGTCAGACTAACCACCAGCAGCAGGATGATGCTTTTTTGCAGGTAAACAAATTTCAGGCCACCCGACTCACTGGAGCCTTCGTGGGTCGCCCAGGAATTGCCTACGTAATCCCAGCTCGCCCAGCCGAGGAACAGGCAGACCGGCAGCAGGAACAGCAAGTTGCCCATGATCTCGACCACTGCCTGACGCCGGCCGCTGAATTGCTGATAGAAGATGTCCACGCGCACGTGGGCATTGCGCTGCAGTGTCCAGGCCGCGGCGCCCATGAATACCAGCGCATGGGCGTACAGCACTGCCTCCTGCAGGGCCGTCGCTCCGATACCAAAGCCGTAACGCAGTATCACCACGACGGTTGTTCCGATCACCAGAAACACGGTGAGCCAGGAGCAGACCTTGCCGAGGTATTCATTGATCAGGTCAATGACCCTGACAATACCGAGAGGAAGTGAAGGCGAGCTGGACATGGGGCGTCCTTTATAGTTATGAAATAGAGAAGGCAAAAAGCGGCTGATTCTAGGCAGTTACCTGGCAAAACAGCAATGGCGATACGACTTTAGTCAGGTTTGCTATACCTGATGGCGGCTTGCCTCTAATGTAGCCATATTTGAATATGCTTCAGCGGCGCCGATCTCCGTCTGCGCGCTGGCTGGGCAACGGCTCAGGGCTTTGGTTTTGGGCTGCCGTGCTGGGCAAGAATTATTACAACAACAATAGGAGCTACTCATGAAACGTCGCCACATTCTGGCCGCTGCGGGCGTTGGTATTGCAGCCGGTGCGCTGGTCGGTTGCAAAGAGGAGGCTGGTGCCGCGAGCACGTCGCAACCCGCCGCCGAAGCCAAGACTTTTAACTGGAAAATGGTCACCTCGTGGCCGAAGAACTTCCCCGGCGTAGGCGTGGGCGCCGAGCGCTTCGCCAAGCTGGTCGACGAGATGAGCAATGGCCGCCTGAAGGTCAAGGTCTACGCCGCCGGCGAGCTGGTACCCGCCCTGGAAGTGTTCGATGCGGTCTCGCGCGGCACCGCCGAAATGGGCCACGGCGCGCCTTATTACTGGAAGGGCAAGGTGCCGGCAGCGCAATTCTTCTGCGCCCTGCCATTCGGCCCCAATGCCCAGGAAATGAACGCCTGGCTGCATTACGGCGGTGGCATGAAGCTCTGGGAGGAGGTCTACAAGCCCTTTGGCGTGTTGCCGATGGCGTGCGGCGCCACTGGCGTGCAGACGGCAGGCTGGTTCAACAAGGAAATCAACTCCGTTGACGACCTCAAGGGCCTGAAGATGCGCACCCCGGGCCTTGGCGGCGAAGTGCTGACCAAGGTTGGTGGCACGGTCGTCAACATGCCGGCAGGTGAGATTTTCACCGCCTTACAGACCGGTGCCATCGACGCCACCGAGTGGATTGGCCCGTACAACGACCAAGCCCTCGGCCTGCATAAAGCCGCCAAGTATTACTACACGCCGGGCTGGCAGGAACCGAACGTCACCTTCGAGCTGGACATCAACATCAAGGCCTGGGAAACCTTGCCGGCCGACTTGCAGGCTATCGTTCGCGCCGCTGCCCGCGACGTCAACGGCGACATGCTCGACGACTACAACGCCAAGAACATGGAAGCCATGGAGCAGTTGAAGACGGCGGGTGTCGATGTGCGCCGCTTGCCGGACGAGGTGCTCGCCAAGCTCAAGGAAGTGTCTGCCGATGTGGTGGACGCCACCGCGGCTGCCGATCCCGCTGCGCAGAAGGTCTGGGAACAGCAGAAGGCCTACCTGGCGCGCCTGTACGAATACGCCGAAGCCAACGAGAAGGATATCTACGCGATTCGGTAATGAGGTGATTGAAGGTGAGAGCGGACGTAGAGTGGATGACGCTCTTTTCATCCACCATCGCGATCGCAGAGCGGTGGACGGATCGGGCCGCGCAGGCAAGCGTCGTCCACCCTACACCGGCTGCTTGCTCCACTTGGCAGTCAGAGTCGATAAAGCTGCTGCAAAGCTAATGCTGTAGATATGAAAACGCCGGCTGCGAAGCCGGCGTTTTGTGTGTTCAGGCAGCTATCAGACACGCTTGCGGTTGCTGATCATGGTGCCGTTGCCGATATCGGTGAAGATCTCCAGCAGCACCGCATTGGGCACCCGGCCGTCGATGATGTGCGAACTGTTCACGCCACCCTGCACCGCCTCCAGCGCGCACTTGATCTTTGGCAGCATGCCGCCATAGATGGTGCCGTCGGCGATCAGCTCATTGACCTGCTCGGTGCTCAGCCCGGTGAGTACTTCGCCCTGCTTGTCCATCAGGCCGGCGATGTTGGTCAGCAGCATCAGCTTCTCGGCTTTCAGCGCTTCGGCCACCTTGCCGGCAACCAGGTCGGCGTTGATGTTGTAAGACTCACCCTTGGGACCCACGCCAATCGGCGCGATCACCGGAATGAAGTCGCCCTTCACCAACATGTTCAGCAGGTCGGTATTGACCCCGGTGACTTCGCCCACGTGGCCGATATCGATGATTTCCGGCTGGGTCATCTCTGGCGTCTGGCGGCTGACAGTGAGTTTCCTGGCGCGGATCAGCTCGGCATCCTTACCCGTCAGGCCGATGGCGCTGCCGCCATGGCTGTTGATCAGGTTGACGATGTCCTTGTTGACCTTGCCGCCGAGGACCATCTCCACCACATCCATGGTCTGTGCGTCGGTGACGCGCATGCCATCGATGAAGTGGCTTTCGATCGACAGGCGCTTGAGCAGATCACCGATCTGCGGGCCGCCGCCGTGCACCACCACCGGGTTGATGCCGACCGCCTTCATCAGCACGATGTCGCGGGCGAAGCCGGTTTTCAGCTCGTCGCTTTCCATGGCGTTGCCGCCGTATTTGATCACCAGTGTCTTGCCAACGAAGCGACGGATGTACGGCAATGCTTCGGACAGTACCTTGGCGACGTTGGTGGCGGCATCACGCTCTAGGGTCATGCGGGGGCTCCAGTGCTGGGCGGATCAGAACGGTAGTTTGACATCGGGCGCGACGAGGTGCATCTGGGTGCGGAACAGCTCCTGGATTCGCTCCAGTTCTGCCTGGCTCTCCGCTTCGAAGCGCAGCACCAGAACCGGCGTGGTGTTGGACGCACGCACCAGGCCCCAGCCTTTCGGGTAGTCGACGCGCACACCATCGAGGTTGGTCACACTGCCTTCGCCCCATTGGCCTTCGCGCTGCAGGCGCTCGACGATTGGGAACTTGGTCTGTTCGGTCACCTGGATGTTGATTTCCGGGGTCGACACGTCATTGGGGAACGCAGCGAATACCTGTTCGGCGGTGCGCTTGTCCTGGCTGAGAATCTCCAGCAGGCGGGCAGCGGCGTAAATGCCGTCGTCGAAACCGAACCAGCGTTCCTTGAAGAACACATGGCCACTCATTTCGCCGGCCAACAGCGCGCCGGTTTCCTTCATCTTCTTCTTGATCAGCGAGTGGCCGGTCTTCCACATTACCGGGCGGCCACCGTAGCCGCTGATCAGCGGAGTCAGGCGACGGGTGCATTTGACGTCGAAGATGATATCGGCGCCTGGATTACGCGACACCACATCCTTGGCGAACAGCATCAGCAGGCGGTCCGGATAGACGATGGCGCCGGTGTTGGTGACCACGCCGACGCGGTCGCCATCGCCGTCGAAGGCCAAACCGATGTCGGCCTTGTGTTCCTTGACCTTGGCGATCAGGTCGACCAGGTTTTCGGGCTTGCCCGGGTCCGGATGGTGGTTGGGGAAGTTGCCGTCCACGTCGCAGAACAGCGGGATGACCGTGCAGCCCAGTGCTTCGATCAGCTGCGGGGCGATCACGCCTGCTGCGCCGTTGCCACAATCGACCACCACGCGCAGTGGCTTGGCCATGGCGATGTCGCTGCGGATCTGTTCCAGGTAGCGCGGCAGCAGGTCGACGGCCTCGACGCTGCCCTGGCCGCTGACCAGATCGTTGTTGTCGATGCGGTTCTTCAGCGCCTGGATCTGTTCATTTGCCAGGGTGTCGCCGGCGATGACAATTTTGAAGCCGTTGTAGTCCGGCGGGTTGTGGCTGCCTGTGAGCATCACTGCGGATTTGCCGGCCAGCACGTGGGCGGCGTAGTAGACCACCGGGGTCGGCACCATGCCGACGTCACTGACCTGGCAACCGCTGTCGACCAGGCCGTCGATCAACTGCTGCACCAGCGTCGGGCCGGACAGGCGGCCGTCTCGGCCGACCGAGACATTGGGTTCGCCCTCTGCCAGGCTTTGCGAGCCGATGGCGCGGCCGATCCAGTACGCCGTTTCCGGGGTCAGGCCAGCGCCCACCACGCCGCGAATGTCATAGGCACGGAAGATGTCTGCAGGAAGTTTCGGGGCTTGCGGCGTGGTCATGATCGGGGTCTGCTCCAGTCCCAGGAGATCCTGGTCATCGTCGAGAATGTCGATATCGAGGATATCGGTGTCTTGAAACAGCGGATTTACAAGATCCGCTGGCCTGGCCGCGGCACTGCCCTTGGGTTGCGGGCTGACGATGACATCCGGGCGTACAGCCACGGGTTCCTGGGCGCGACGAGGTAGTCGGCTCAGGCTTTGCGCCAGGTCGTGTAGGGCCGGCAGGCTCAAGCTGAAGGCTTTGACGGCTTTGCCCGCAGAGAGTTCTTTGACCAGTTGGGTCAATTGCGAGGTGTCGCTGTCCAGCCGCTGGTGGAGGCGCCGGTTGACCAGATACAGGCCTGCCAATGCGCCGGCCAACGCGACCAGCAGAGCGAGCGCCAGCAGGGTCGGCGACAGCCCGTTTGCGCCCAGGTTGGAGGCTGGGGTGAAGCTCAGCGTCCAGTGCGGGTTGCCGGTGGAAAACGCCTGGGCGTTGCCCTCGGCCTGGCCACGCTGGGTCAGCACCTGCGCCGCGCCGCCATCAAAACGCTGGATCAGTTGGATTTGCCCGACCTCGGCCGGCAAGGGCGGCAAGTTGGCGAGCACGCGGTTGAGGTCGACCGCCAGCAGCAGCGTGCCGAGCATCGGCTGGGTATCGTCCTGGCGCACCGGGGCGACGCTGTAGGCCAGCCAGCGCTCACCCACGCGATAGGCTTCGACAGCGGGCGCCTGGCCAGTTTCCAGGCGGCGTAGCATGTCCAGTGCGGCAAAATTCATCGGCGCCGTGCGGCTGCTGTCGGGCACGGCCTGGCCTGTCAGGTTGAGCTGGGCATCGACCACGCCGCTCCAGTAGCGCAGCCCGGCCTCGGCGCTGCGAAGCTGAGTCTCATCACCGCTCTGCAGGGCTTGCGACAGCTCGGGGTTGCGGGCCGCTGCGATGGTATCGGCGCTGAGTTGCTTGAGCGCCTGCTGCAGAGCGGCGGCCTGGCTGGCGCCCCAGGCCTGGGTAAGTTGTTGCTGCTGCAACTGTTGAGCCGGGCTGACAGCCATGACCCACAGCAGTGCGCCGGCCAGTACTACGCCGAGTGTGGCGGCCAGGGCACCTGGCAGCAGGTCGGTCGCGGCGCTGGGCCGGGCGGTGCCTTTCGAGTCGCCGGAGCGTTCTTCCTTGGGCGCGCGTTTGAAGCCTTTCATCAGACGTCTCCTGGCGATTGGGTGTGCGTCAGTGGCTACCCGAGTGACCGAAACCACCCGCACCGCGCTCGCTGTCGTCGAATTCCTCGACCACCTCGAAGTGCGCCTGGACGACCGGCACCAGTACCAACTGGGCGATACGTTCACCGATCGCCATCTTGAAAGCAGTAGTGCCGCGGTTCCAGCACGACACCATCAGCTCGCCCTGGTAATCAGAGTCGATCAGGCCGACCAGATTGCCGAGCACGATGCCGTGTTTGTGGCCCAGGCCGGAGCGCGGCAGGATCAGCGCTGCCAGGCCTGGGTCGGCAACGTGAATCGCCAGGCCGGTCGGAATCAGCACGGTCTGCCCCGGTTCCAGAGTCAGGTCTTCCTTGAGCATGGCACGCAGGTCGAGGCCTGCCGAACCAGGAGTGGCATAAGCCGGCATAGGGAAGTCGGTACCGAGGCGGGGGTCGAGAATCTTGGCTTGTAGGGCGTGCATGAGGCGATCTGGGTATCCGTGCTGTGAAGGTCAGTTTTTCGGCTGGTGCGCGGCGATGAAGCTCACCAGCTGCCGGGCGATCTTGCCCTTGCTGGTCTGCGCGAAACTGCTTTGGTGGAGCTGGCGATCGATGATGGTGATCGCGTTGTCTTCGCTGTTGAAGCCGATGCTGGGGTTGGCCACGTCGTTGGCAACGATCAGGTCGAGGTTTTTGTCCTTGAGCTTGCGCGAAGCGTACTCCAGCAGGTTCTCGGTCTCTGCCGCGAAACCGACGCTGAAGGGGCGGTCGTCGCGGTGGGCGAGCGTGGCGAGAATGTCCGGGTTGCGCACCATCTGCAACAGCAGGCCATCGCCGCTGTTGGGGTCTTTCTTCAATTTGTGCTGGGCGACAACTTCCGGGCGGTAGTCGGCGACCGCTGCGGCAGCGATGAGGATGTCGCAGGGCATGGCTGCTTCGCAGGCCGCGAGCATGTCACGGGCACTGACCACGTCAATACGGGTGACCCGATCGGGCGTCGGCAGGTGCACCGGCCCGCTGATCAGGGTGACCTTGGCGCCCGCTTCCACCGCCGCTTCGGCGAGGGCGAAGCCCATCTTGCCGGAGCTGTGGTTGGTGATGTAGCGCACCGGGTCGATGTTCTCCTGGGTCGGCCCTGCGGTGATCAGCACGTGCTTGCCGGTCAGCGCCAGGTGTTCGAAACAGTCGGCGGCGAGGTGCGCGAGGTCATCGGCTTCAAGCATGCGGCCGACGCCCACGTCACCACAGGCCTGACTGCCGGATGCCGGGCCGAACAGGCGAAAGCCGCGGGCACGCAGCAGATCGGCATTGGCCTGGGTGGCCGGATCGCGCCACATCGCCTGGTTCATCGCTGGCGCCAGGGCTACAGGTGCATCGGTGGCCAGTACCAGCGTGGTCAGCAGGTCGTCGGCCACGCCCTGTGCCAGGCGGGCCATGAGATCGGCGGTCGCCGGGGCGATCAGCACCAGGTCAGCCCAGCGCGCCAACTCGATATGACCCATGGCGGCTTCGGCTGCGGGATCAAGCAGGTCCTGGTGCACCGGGTGCCCGGACAGCGCCTGCAGGGTCAGCGGGGTGATGAACTCGCGACCACCGTGGGTCATGACCACGCGCACTTCGGCGCCCTGGTCCTTGAGTCGGCGAACCAGCTCGGCGCTCTTGTACGCCGCGATGCCGCCACCCACGCCGAGGATGATGCGTTTGCGATACAGCCGCTGCATAACGTTGCCTTTGTCGTGTGTAGTTACAGACGCAGGTGACCGAGACCTCCCCAGGCCCGGCACCCCGCGAAAAACCGGGCTACGATAGCACAGCGGCAGCAGGGGAGCAGCGGCGTGCCAAGCCGGCCTTTTAGAGGCGGTGCGCGGTACCAAATTGGAACGACAGGGAGCGTTTATGAGCATTCGTGAATGGCCCGCGGCAGAGCGTCCGCGGGAGAAACTACTGGCCCAGGGGGCTGCCAGCCTGACCGACGCGGAGCTGCTGGCGATTTTTCTGCGCACCGGTGTGGTGGGGCAGAGCGCGGTAGATCTGGCGCGCCACCTGCTTGCCGATTTCGGCAGCCTGCGCGCGCTGTTGCAGGCTGATCTGCCGTCATTCAGCCAACGCCTCGGGCTGGGGCCCGCCAAGTTCGCTCAGCTGCAGGCGGTGCTGGAGATGGCGCGGCGGCACCTTGCCGAGCAACTGCGCCGTGATTCCGCATTGGAGAGCCCGCAGGCGGTGCGTGATTACCTCAAGGCACTGCTGCGCCATGAGCCCCACGAGGTGTTCGGCTGCCTGTTTCTTGATGCCAAGCACCGCGTGCTGGCCTTCGAGGCACTGTTCCAGGGCTCCATCGACAGCGCCAGTGTTTATCCGAGGCAGGTGGTAAAGCGCGCGTTAGCGCATAACGCGGCTGCGTTGATCCTGACCCACAATCATCCTTCGGGCGTCGCCGAGCCGAGCCAGGCCGACCGAATACTGACCCAGCGCCTGAAGGACGCGCTGGCCCTGGTGGAGGTGCGCATCCTTGATCATTTCATCGTCGGTGACGGCGAGCCGCTGTCGATGGCCGAGCACGGCTGGCTGTAGCCCGTCGGGACGGCGGCTGCACGTGGCCGCCGCCGACCGCTAGCGAGCCTTGAGCAGCTCGGCAGCCTCCAGCAAGACCATCTCGCTGTCGTCGGCCCGGTTGGGCTCGCGGCTGCTGGAGAACGGCAGGTTGTTGTCGTTACCGACCACAATGTGCCGGTCATCGACGATGTCGACGTTCTCGATGGTGAAGAACGGAAAACTCAATACGCCGTCGTTCAGCGGCTTGCGCGCCAGGCCGTGCGGGTCCTGGATGGCGAGCAGATCGATATAACCCACCTTGCGCACCGCCTGGCCCACATTGCTGTCGTCGAACGCCACCTTGTAGACGCGTTTGAAGCGGGCGATGTCGGAGAAGCAGGTGCTGCCGGTCTCGCCTGCAGGGCAGGCCTTGTCGGCGGTGCCTTCGCCGTTGTCGCGCTCGATGATCAAGCCGCTGCTGGCGTCGATCATGTTGAAGTCGCCAATCGCGTGGCCTGGCTGCTCCAGAGGATAGAGCCAGTGGCGCCCCGTCCAGGCCTCGTGCTTCACGTCGAATTCGACCATGCGCAACACGCTCTTTCCATCCTGTTGTTCTGCACCCTTGCTGGTTGCGTCCCACAAGGGGCCTTCGAGTAGTGCATAGAGCGTGCTGCCGTCGTTGGAGGCCGCCATGCCTTCCAGACCCTTGGAACGACGCACTTCGACATTCATCGGCTCGGCAGGCCAGCCAGGCAGCTTGACCGCGGGGTTGTCGGGCGAGCGTACCGGTTTGCCCGCTATCTCCACGTCGAACACCTTCTGCACCCGGCCCTGCAGGTCGGTTTTGATCACATAGGGGCCGAACTCGTCACCGATCCAGATTGCATCACCCGCGAACTGGAAACTTTCGGGGTCGAAATCAGCGCCCGACAGGTAGCGCGCTTGGGTGCCTTCGTGAACGATTCGAAATGGCACCTTCTTGTCCGGGTCGCTGAGAAATACTGTTGCAAGCCGCTTGAATTCGCCTGACTGGAAGTCCACGTCATAGTGGTTGAGGTAGAGCATCGAGTCAGCGGAATTGGCCTTGGTGCCAAAGCCATTGTCGGTGAGCACCCAGAAACTGCCATCAGGCATGTGCTTGATGCCGGAATGGCCCTGCAGCGGCTGGCCTTCGAAGGGCAGAAACATCCCCGTGGGGCGGTTGGCTGATAATCCCTCGACGCTGCCGATTTTCTCGCTGCGCTGGCCGTTGGAAAATTTACCGCTGATTGCAAAGTCGGCCGGAGCGTCCGCAGGCGGCTTCACGAAGCTGGCAGCCGGCATGACTGCATGCCCGGCCAGTGTTGCCGGGTAGGCCCGGGCGGCGGCATCCTGCCCGTGAGAGACGAGCGGCATGCAGCAGAGAGTGGTGACTAGCAGGTTGCAAACACTGGTATTGAAACGCATGGCCTGAACGATCCCCGTCTGTGAAGAACGGACAGGGTGCGGCAGGCGTATGTCACCGCTGTGACAGGCGCCTGCCATCGAGACGCGGATGGCGCTGATGTATTGCCGTGTCTCAGGGCTGCAGGCTGACCTTGGAAAAGTCCTGGCGACCGAATGGGCTCACGCTGTAGCCCTCTACACTTTTGCGGATCAGCGCGTAAGCGGTCGGGTGCGCCAGCGGCAGCCACAGCGCCTGCTCGTGAATGATCGTCTGGGCATCTTTATACAGCGCGCTGCGTTTGGCCTGGTCGCTGAGCGTTTTGCCGTCGGCGATCAGCGTGTCGAGCTTGGCGTCGCAGTAACGGGCAAAGTTCAGGCCGGACTCCACCGACGCGCAGGAAAATTGCGGGGTGAGGAAGTTGTCCGGATCACCGTTATCACCCGCCCAGCCCATGAACAGCAGGTCGTGTTCGCCTGCCTTGGCGCGACGGATCAATTCACCCCATTCGATCACGCGGATCTGCGCCTTGATGCCGATTTCGGCGAGGTCGGCCTGCAGCAGCTGGGCGCCCAGGCTAGGGTTGGGGTTGAGCACGCTGCCTGAAGGGCGAGTCCAGATGGTCGTGCTGAAGCCGTCGCCCAGGCCTGCTTGTTTGAGCAGTTCGCGGGCTTTCTGCGGATCGTGTGCGTAGCCCGGCAGATCGCTGGCGTAGCTCCAGGTATTCGGTGGATAAGGGCCGCTGGCGGGCTCAGCACTATTTTCGAAAACTGCTTTGAGGTAGCTGGCCTTGTCGAACGCCAGGTTGATGGCCTGGCGCACGGCGGGCTTGTCGAGCGGCGGGTGCTGGCTGTTGATGCCGACGAACGCGGTCATGAAGGCGGCCGTCTTCACGCTGTCGAGGTTGGCGTCTTGGGCGGCGGCTTGGACGTCCATCGGCTTGGGCGACAGGGCGATATGGCATTCGCCACGGCGCAGCTTCTGCAGGCGTACGTTGGCATCCGGGGTGATGGCGAAGACCATGGCATCGACCTTCGGCTTGCCGGCGAAGTAATCCGCATTGGCGACATAGCGCACCGCAGCGTCTTTCTGAAAACGCTTGAGCACGAACGGCCCGGTGCCGATCGGCTGGCTGTTGAGCTTTTCCTGGCTACCCGCTTTGAGCAGCTGATCCGCGTACTCTGCCGAATAGATGGAGGCAAAGCCCATGCTCAGCGTGGCGAGGAAGGTCGCGTCCGGCTTGTTGAGGGTGATGCGCACCTGATGGGTATGGACTTTCTCGACTGCCTTGATCAACTCCGGCCATTGCATCGACTGCGCATGCGGGTAGCCGCTGGCGGCGGTGTGGTGCCACGGATGGTTGGCATCGAGCATGCGCTGGAAGCTGAACAGCACATCGTCGGCTTCCAGTGGGCGGCTCGGCTTGAAGTAGTCGGTGCGGTGGAACTGCACGTCGGGCCGCAAGGTGAAGGTGTAGATGAGACCGTCTGCTGACACATCCCATTTACTGGCCAGGCTCGGCACCAGCTTGCCGCCGTCGGCATCGAAATCGACCAGGCGGTTCATCAGCACGTCGGCCGAGGCATTGGTGGTGGTCAGGGAGTTGTACTGCACCACGTCGAAGCCGTCTGGGCTGGCTTCGGTACAGACGCTGAGGGTGGCAGCCTGGGCGAACAGCGGGGCGATGAGCAGCGGCAACAGAGCGAGGCGCATGGGAAACTCCTGAGCGGGGTGGCGCGCATCCGGCGGGCCGTCGGGTGGAAAACGCGGGCTGGGCAGGTCGCGTTGGCGCGTGACCTGAGACACTAAGCGATAAGTTGCGGCTGAACAATGTATCGTGGCGACGAATGGTCGGTGCCGGGCGCGCCCGCAGGGCTGGGCCAGCGCAGCCGCCAGGGTATATAAAAGTGTGCTCGCGCTTGTTGATCTGGGGGCTTTCTGGTATAAAGCAGCGCTCTTTTCTAGGGGCCCGGTTGCTTGATTGCGATCTATCGCCGGTAAGACCCTGAAGAAACGCGGCGCCCAGCGCCGAAAAACAGAGATTAAGCGGCCAACCCATGCCGGGTTGGGCATGTGGTTTTAGAGGGCTGAGGTATGTCGAGAGTCTGTCAAGTTACCGGTAAGGGTCCGGTAACCGGGAATAACATTTCCCACGCTAACAACAAAACCCGTCGTCGTTTCCTGCCGAACCTGCAGCATCACCGCTTCTGGGTCGAGTCCGAAAAACGCTTCGTTCGTCTGCGTGTTACTGCCAAAGGCATGCGCATCATCGACAAGCGTGGTATTGACGTAGTGCTGGCTGAAATCCGCAACCGCGGCGAAAAGGTTTAAGGAGCTATCATGCGCGAACTGATCCGTTTGGTGTCCAGTGCCGGTACCGGCCACTTCTACACCACCGACAAGAACAAACGCACCACGCCTGACAAGATCGAAATCAAGAAATTCGATCCGGTCGTGCGCAAGCACGTGAACTACAAGGAAGCCAAGATCAAGTAATTGATCGGCGACCCTGTGGTTGAAAAGCCCGCTTCATGGCGGGCTTTTTCATGCCTGCGATTTGCCTCGACCCAGTGCTCTGGCGACAGAAGCAGCATGCTGGGGTATGGAAGGTGACATCCGCTGCGCTCAGGTCTGCGGTCGATTCGGCCTCGACGAAGCGCTTGGCCTGATCGGTGACGGCGTTCAACGGCAGGCGCTTTAGCGTTGCTGCACCCAATCGCAGAAGCAGCCGCTGGCCAGGTTATTGTCGGCCATCACCGTACGCCCAGCGAGCAACGCGTCGAGCACCGGTTCGATGAAGCTGTTGCCGGGGCTGCAGGACAGGCCGCTGCCGTAGGGGCCGAAATAGGCCAGTTTGCCGTGCTGATCCCAGATTGCCACGGCCGGGCTGGCGGGCAGGTGATCGCTACCTGTCAGCCCGGTAAGCGGCTGCAGGCCACCGAGGGTCCCAGGAGATTGCCCATGGCTGCCTGGTTTCTGCACAACATGAAAGCTCACGCCGCGCGCCGAGTAACTGCCCACCAGCTCGGCAAGGTGCTGCTGATTACCGACATTGCACGGGCAGGCCGGGTCCCAGAAATGCACCAAGCGGATCTCGCCTGGCCCCGCCAGGGTTGCTGGCAGGCGCAGCGCGGTGCCACCGAATAACGTGGTGCGCTCATCGAACGGACGCAGATAGCGAGCGTCGAACCACCACAGCGCCGCGCCCACGACCGCCAGGCAGGCCGCGGTGATCAACCAGCCAGGCAGGGAGGTGCGGCACGAATGGGCCATGCTGACAGCTTCCGTTGAACAGTCGGTTGGCTTGCCATGCTGAACCTGGCAGCAGAATATCGGTACTGTACCGGTTGCCCGATGCGGTGACGCTGCCCTGAATCAATGAGTCGATAGCGCTGATGTCCGATACCTTTCAACCTGAATCCCTGGTCGCCAACCTGCGCCCGCTGGCCGATGCGGCACAGTTGTCGGCTGGCGAACTCGCCTACCGGCAGTTCTATGGCTTCGTGCCGCAGGAAGCGGTGGAAAGCCGGCTGGGCTGGTTCGAGGTGGACGGCTACCGTATTGCCGCACAGGTCTGGTCGCCGGTTGCCCCGCGCGCAACCTTGTTAGTGCTGCACGGCTATTACGACCACAGCGCGCTGTATCGGCACGTCATCCAGTGGGGCTTGGAAATGGGTTTCGCGGTGCTTACCGTGGACTTGCCCGGCCATGGGCTGTCCAGCGGGCTGCGCGCCAGCATCAATGATTTTGCCGAGTACCAAGCCGTGCTGCGCGCTGCACTGCAGCAGGCTGAGGCACTGCGCCTGCCACAACCCTGGCACCTGTGCGGGCAGAGCACGGGTGGGGCGATCCTCATCGATTATTTGCTCAACGACACGCCGCTGGACGCAGTGGGCGAAACCATTCTGCTGGCGCCGCTGGTACGCCCACGTCGCTGGAACTGGTCGCAACTCAGCTATCGCCTACTGCGCCGTTTCGTGCAGGAGATTCCCCGACGCTTCAGCGAGAACTCCAGTGACCTGGAGTTCCTCGACTTCCTGCGCAATCGCGACCCGTTGCAGCCCAAGGTGGTGCCGACGGTCTGGGTCGGTGCGTTGAGCCAGTGGGTGCCGCGGATCGAAAAAGCCCAGCGCAGCAAGCGCAGCCCGTTGATTATCCAGGGCGAGGCGGACATGACGGTGGACTGGCAGCACAACCTGGGCGTGCTGCAAAACAAATTCAGCGCGCCGCGCATCCTGCGTCTGCCCGAGGCTCGTCACCACTTGGCCAATGAGGCGCAGCCGATACGGCAGCGCTACTTCGACTATCTGGGCGAGCAGTTGAGCTGAGCTTACTGACCGACGGCCAGGCCGGCGCGCACCGCCGCCAGCGCTGCCTTGTAGTAAGCCGCACCGTCGCTGGACTGGGCGAACGTGACGAACTCCTCAAGCTCCGGATCGGAAAGCCCGCGGTAAACGTGCAGCAGGGTGTTATCCAGGTCCTTGTCGATCTGCGCCATCAGGCGCTGGCGCTGGCCGTCCAGCAGGCCTTGAGCCGTGCCACCGCCGAGCAGGCCGGGAATCATCTGGCTGAGGCTGTCGGCGGCGACCCCGGCGAGTGCCAGGCTGATTTCCGCGCCGGCTTCCCTGGCCGGCAGCGCCTGCGCCAGGTGGCGAATCAGCAGGCGTCGCGTGGCGTCTGCCTCACTGAGCGGCAGGCCATCAGCATATTTCGCTAACTGATCCGGGCGGGTGGCCAGCAGCTCCGCTTCGACGATCTTGCGGCCCAGGGGCGATTCGAAAAAGCGCAGGGCCGGTACCGGGTCGGCGAGGTTCGCGCGCAGGCTGCTTTCGGCGCGTTGGTCCATGGCGCTGGCAGCGAAGCGCTGATTGCTGTTGCTCACCAGCGCCTGGTACACCGCTGGCGGCAGGCTGTTGCGGTAGCGGGTCTGCGCGGCGCTGAGGGCATCGCTGAAATGCGCACGTTGCTGCGGCCAGCCGGCTTTTTCATACAGCTCGGCATGGGGCTCGGCCAACCCGGGAAGGCTCAGGAGCAACAACAGAAAAAAACACAACGCACGCATAAGGACTCCTGTCTGGGGCGGCTATTTTCGGCAGCCAGGTGGAGCTTGTCGAGGTGTAGTCGACACAGGGTAGAATCGCGGCATGACAACCGACCTTTCCGATTCGCTGCTGAGCCGCATCATCGATGACCTTGCCGAATTTGGATGGTCGTTGCAAACCCAATTCGCCCCGCTGTCGCTGACTCGGCAACTGGCCGAAGAGTGCCGCCAGCGAATTTCCCTGGGCACTCTTGCGCCAGCCGGCACCGGCCGGGGCAATGCGGTTGCCGTGCGCGAAGGCACCCGTGGCGATCATATCCAGTGGCTCGAGGCCGGCCAGTCGCCAGCCTGCGATGGTTACCTGCAACTGCTCGACGAGCTGCGCGTGGCGATCAACCAGAGCCTGTATCTGGGCTTGGTCGACTACGAGAGCCACTTCGCCTTCTACCCGCCGGGCGCTTTTTACCTCAAGCACCTCGATCGCTTTCTCGACGACGACCGCCGCGCGGTTTCTGCAGTGCTGTACCTCAACGAAGACTGGCAGGCCGATGAAGGCGGCATGCTGCGCCTGTATCTGGCCGACGGCCAGGTGCGTGACGTGCTCCCCGAAGCCGGCACGCTGGTGGTATTCCTGTCCTCCGATGTGCCCCACGAAGTCTTGCCGGCAACCCGCGATCGGCTGTCGCTGACCGGTTGGTTCCGCCGCCGCGGTGACGGCCCGCTCTGATCGGCGCCATCTTCCGGCCACTTGAACGCTGCACAGGAAAAAGGGAGGCCGAGGCCTCCCTTTTTCGTTGCGCTGTCCCGTCCTGAATAAGGTTTACACCTTCTGCCTGAGAATCTGGAGATCTCGATGGAGCAAGGTGTTAAGCGTACGCAGCGTGATTACTCGCTGACTTTTAAATTGGCGGTGGTCGACCAGATCGAAAAAGGCGAGTTGACCTATACGCAGGCTCAGGAGCGCTATGGCATCCAGGGCCGCTCCACTGTTTTGGTATGGTTGCGTAAGCATGGTCGGCAGGATTGGAGTCAGGGGGCCTCGATTCGAGCCGACAGGAGCCAAGCCGTGACCGATCCTAAAAACTTGACGCCTGAGCAGCGCATCAAGGAGCT
>NZ_FNBM01000012.1 GCF_900102335.1 Phytopseudomonas seleniipraecipitans | reverse complement strand
CAATGGTGGATGAAAAAAGCGCCATCCACCCTACGTCTACCTGGGATGCGCGCAGATGATGCGTAACCTACGAATGGTGGGAGCGGGCGGGGACGCCCAGTTGTTCATGCACGCGAATCGCGGGCACGGCCCGCTCCCACAGTCGTAGGGTGGACGACTCCTCATCTACGCGGCCCGACCCGTCCACCGCTCTGCGATCGCAATGGTGGATGAAAAGAGCGTCAGCTACGCGCCCCGATCCACCCTACGTCCGCTATTGCCTTACAACAGTCGTTTCACCGGCTCCGTCAGCCATTGCTGGCCAGCTGCGTCTCTTCAGGCATTACCCGGCGAGCCAGCTGGAAATGCTTCTGCCAGTAGCCGTTACTGAGCTTGTCGATCCGTACGTTGCTACCGCGGCGCGGCGCGTGGATAAAGCGATCGTTGCCGAGGTAAATGGCCACGTGATCGACGCTGCGGCTATGGATGCGGAAGAACAGCAAGTCGCCGGGTTCCAGATTGCGTTTGGCAACCTTGGGGCCATCGAAGCGGGAGAGCGCGCGGGACGTGCGTGGCAGGTCCAGATCATCGACTTTCTTGAAGGCGTATTTCACCAGACCACTGCAATCGAAGCCGTGCTCCGGGCTGTTACCACCCCAGCGGTACGGGGTACCGAGAGTGCTCATGGCACGCTGGATCACGCTTTGCGCAGGTGTTTTTTCAATTTTGGCTGGAGCAATGACACGTGTGCTGCCGTCCTGCAGATGAACCCGAAAGCTGGCAGATGCATTACCGATGGCGGCGCAGCACAAGGCGCCGCCTAAAAACAGGGAAAGGAAGAATTTGTTCAACATGATGACCTTGAAGATAACCAAGCCGCCGCGAATCCTTTCCTGAATCAGCCACTTGTAACATTGATAAAAAAGAGAAATGGCGCTCCGCGCGTCCCGAGGGACGGACAAGCAAAACCATCAGCAAGTTCAAAATTTTTTTAGCCGATTTACTCAATGGCAGCGGCCGACACGCCATTATGGCGGTGGCGGCCTGTCGATCCGCTGAAGCATCAGGAAGATGGCTACCTACTGACGGTTTTTCACGGCCGTTCTGCTTGCGCCGCTTCGCCCATGCCCCTAGGGTTAGGCCTCTCTCTAGCAAAAGGACGATGCCGATGAAGCCTCTCAAGACCGTGATCGCCGCCAGCCTGCTGGCCATGAGCGCCAGCTTTCAAGCCATCGCGGAAGATGCCAGCTGCGCCAGCGTTAGCCTCGCAGACCCAGGCTGGAGCGACATCGCGGTTACCAACGGCATCGCCAGCCTGCTGCTCGACGGCCTCGGCTACAAACCGCAAACCCGCACCCTGGCGGTTCCAATCATTTTTGCCGGGCTGCAGAAGGGCCAGGTCGATGTGTTCCTCGGCAACTGGATGCCGGCCGGCCAGCACGATTACGAGCGCTACGTTGCCAGCGGTCAGGTCGACAAGGTGGTCGAGAACCTTGGCGGCACCGAATACACCCTGGCGGTGCCGACCTATGCCTACGAAGAAGGCGTACAGAATTTCAAGGACCTGAACAAATTCGCTGCGCGCTTCGGCAAGAAAATCTACGGCATCGGCTCCGGCTCACCCGCCAATGACTATATCCGCCAGATGATCGCCAACAACGAGTTCGACCTAGGCGACTGGGAACTGGTCGAGTCCAGCGAGCAGGCCATGCTGGTACAAGTCGGGCGGGCCGAGAAGCGTGGACAGTTCGTGGTGTTCCTCGGCTGGACGCCACACCCGATGAACATCCAGTACGACATGCAGTACCTCAAGGGCGGCGAGAAATTCTTCGGCGCCACCGGCTCGGTCAACACGCTGGCGCGCAAAGGCTATGTGGCCGAGTGCCCGAACGTCGGCAAGTTGCTGACCAACCTGACCTTCACCCAGGAGATGGAAAACACCATCATGGATCAGGTGCTCAATCAGAAGGTCGGCAACACCGCGGCGATCAAGGCCTGGATCAAGGACAACCCCGAGGTGCTCGATGGCTGGCTCGCCGGCGTGACCACCCGCGACGGCGGCGAT
Organism: Phytopseudomonas seleniipraecipitans; assembly: GCF_900102335.1. Classification (GTDB taxonomy): domain Bacteria; phylum Pseudomonadota; class Gammaproteobacteria; order Pseudomonadales; family Pseudomonadaceae; genus Aquipseudomonas; species Aquipseudomonas seleniipraecipitans. The sequence goes on along the minus strand of NZ_FNBM01000012.1, from coordinate 121,789 downwards.
GCGATGGCGGCGGTCAAGGCCAAGCTGTAATCGCGCCTCATTCGTCGCCAAGGTCGGCAGGCGCGCCAGCGTTGTCCTGCTTGATGGTCTTGGTGACGATGTAGGTGAAATAGCGCTCAATGCCAAGGCCTTCCAGCAACAGCTGATCGACAAATCGCTGGTAGTGATCGATGTCGCGAGCACGGATCATGGCGATGTAGTCGACGCCGCCACCCGTGGCGTAGCAGAAGGCGACTTCCGGCGCTTCACCCAGGCGCTGCTCGAACCGCCGCATGTCTTGCGCGGTGTGGCGGGCGAGGGTGATCTCCACCAGCACTTGCTGGGTCTTGAACAGCGCGGCCCAGTCGATCTGCGCGCGATAGCCTTTGACCAGCCCGGCCGCCTCCAGCTTGCGCACACGCTCCCAGGCCGGGGTCACCGAAAGGTTGATCGCCTCGGCAAGCGCTGACTTGGTGATCCGCCCATCCTCGGAAAGGATGCGCAGGATCTTCAGGTCGTAGCGATCGAGCTTGTGCATATCAGCCGACCACGTCAGCGATCACGGCAAGGGTGTCGCCGCCTTTCACCAGCCCGGGGAAATGCCGGGCGGCGAGCACGCCGCTGCGTTTTGCGCGGTACTCGATGGCCGGCGCACCGGTACGTCGGGCGCTGTGGACCCGGGCAATCACCTCGCCCTTTTCCACGGCGTCGCCAAGGTCGCGGCACATTTCCAGCAGGCCATCATCTTCGCTGGCGACGAAGCAATCGCTGTCGGGCATATCGAGCATCACCGACTCATAGGCCTCGATTTCCCCGCCCAACAGGCCGAAATGGATCAGCAGGTTGCGCACGCCACGCTCGGCAATGGCCAGGCTCCTGGCCGTGCTGCTGCCACCGCCGCCCAGCTCGGTGGTGACGAAAATCTTGCCCTGTTCCTCGGCGGCGGTGTCGTACATGCCCACCGCATCGAGCTCCAGCATGCGCATGCAGTAGGGCGCGGCGAAGGCCCGCATGCCAGCCTCGCAGGCGGCATCCTGAGTCTTGTCGGCCAGCACGTGGCAGGCAGCGAAAGGCAGGAAGTCCAGCGTCCTGCCGCCGGAATGGATGTCCAGCACCACATCGGCCATGGGCAGCAGGGTGCGTTGAAAATAGTCGGCGATCTTCTGCGTCACGGTGCCATCGGGCTTGCCGGGAAAGCTGCGGTTCAGGTTGCCCTTGTCGATTGGCGAGGTGCGTGTGCCTGCGTGCACGGCAGGCGTATTCATGAACGGCACAATGATGATCCGCCCGCTGACATCCTCGGCGCGCAGGGTCTGCGCCAGCTTGCTCAGAGACAGCGGGCCTTCGTATTCATCGCCATGATTGCCGCCGGTAAACAGCGCCGTGGGGCCGCTGCCATTTTTCACCACGGTAAGCGGAATCATCACCGCACCCCAGGCGGAGTCGTCGCGGGAGTAGGGCAGCTTGAGGAAGCCATGCTGCACGCCGTCACGGTCGAAGTCGACGGTGGGGCTGATGGGGTTATCACGCAACTGGGTCATTTATGGCATCCAGGCAGAGTGGACAACCTCGCAGGCTTGTCCACCGATCAAGAAAAACGCGGCGGTGGGATCAGTCCTTCACGAACAGCTTGCGCGGTACGTCGCAGAAGGTTTCCACGCCGCGGTCGGTGATCAGGATCGATTCGGTGATCTCCAGCCCCCAGTCGTCCAGCCACAGGCCCGGCATGAAGTGGAAGGTCATCCCTGGCTGCAGCACGCTCTCGTCACTTGGCCGCAGGCTCATGGTGCGCTCGCCCCAGTCCGGTGGATAACTGATACCAATGGGGTAGCCGCAGCGGCTGTCCTTGTGGATGCCGAACTTCTCCAGCACCTTGAAGAACGCGCGGGCGATATCGCCGGTGGTGTTGCCCGGTTTGGCGGCCTCCAGGCCGGCCGCGATGCCTTCGACCACGGCCTTCTCGCCATCGAGAAAATGCTGGGGCGGCTTGCCCAGGTAAACGGTGCGCGACAGCGGGCAGTGATAGCGTTTGTAGCACCCGGCAATCTCGAAAAAGGTGCCGGCGCCGCTGACCATCGGCGAGTCATCCCAGGTCAGGTGCGGGGCGCTGGCATCCGCGCCGGTGGGCAGCAGCGGCACGATGGCCGGGTAATCGCCGCCGTGCCCGTCGGCACCGAGGATGCCCGTGCGGTAGATTTCAGCGACCAACTCGTTCTTGCGCAGGCCCGGCTCGATCTTCTCGAAGATGGCGGCGTGCATCTTCTCGACGATCTTCGCCGCGATGCGCATGTAGCCGATTTCGGTGGACGACTTGATCGCCCGCTGCCAGTTGACCAGCGCGGTGGCGTCGATGAAACGAGCATTGCCCAGGTTGCGCTGCAGCGAGCCGTAGGCCGCAGCGCTGAAGTAGTAGTTGTCCAGTTCGACACCGATGCTGAGCCTGTCCCAGCCACGGGCTGCGATCACGTCCCTGGACAGATAATCCATCGGGTGCCGCTCGGTGGACTGCACGTAGTGATCGGGGTAACCGATGATGTTCGCCTGCTCCATGAACACCGTGCGCTTGGCGCCATTGGCATCCTGGCCACGGCCAAACCACACAGGCTCGCCATCCAGCGCCAGCAGCACACACTGGTGTACGTAGAACGACCAGCCGTCATAGCCGGTCAGCCAGGCCATGTTGGATGGGTCGGTGACGATCAGCAGTTCGATGCCCTTGGCCTGCATGGCGCTGCGCGTCTTGGCCAGACGCTGGGCGTATTCCTCCCGGGCGAAGGGAAGGTTGACGATGATTTCCGACATTGCGGTTGCCCTCCAGGGTGAAACGGATTCAGGAATCGAAGCTGAGGCCTTTGCCCGCCGCGGTCGCCCGCTCGTAGGCAAGGTTGGCGATGGCGGTGTCTTGGGCGCCTGTGCCGGTCAGATCACACAGCGTGATTTGCGCGGCGCTGCGACGCCCAGGACGCTGCCCGGCGATGACCTGGCCGAGCTCGGCGAAGTCCGCCTGGGCACCAACCAAGCCAGCGGCGATGGCGTGGTGCAGCTCGCCCAGCACACGGGTTTGGGAAAGGCGGTCGGCCACGTAGGCGTCGACCTGCGCCAGCACGGCTGGAGCGATCTCGTTCTTGTGCGCGGCATCCGAGCCCATGGCGGTGATATGCAGGCCAGGGCGCAGGTGTTCGGGCAGGATCAGCGGTTCGCGGCTCGGCGTGGTAGTGATGGCGATATCGGCGCCATCCAGCGCAGCCGCCACACTGTCGACCGCCCGCGCATCGCCCAGCTCGGCGGCCATGGCAGCGGCCTTGCTCCCGTCGCGAGCCCAGATGCGTACTTCGCGCACGTCACGCACCAGGCGCAGCGCCTGCAATTGCAGGCGGGCCTGTTCACCGGCGCCGAGAATGGCAACCGCGCGGGCATCCTCCCGGGCCAGCCATTTGGCGGCCACGGCGCCAGCCGCAGCGGTGCGTACCGCAGTGAGGTAGCCGTTATCGAGCAGCAGGGCATCGGCCAGGCCGGTGTGCGCCGAAAACAACATCATCAAACCATTGAGGCTGGGCAGGCCGAGCCTGGGATTGTCGAAGAAACCCGGACTGACCTTGATGGCGAAGCGCGGTACGCCGGGCAGGTAGGCGGTCTTCACGTCCACTTCGCCGTTGTGCTCGGGGATGTCCAACCGCAGGATCGGCGGCATCGCCACCTCGGCCGTGGCCAGCAGGCGAAAGGCGTTTTCCACCACTGCCAGGCTGTCGGCATCGAGGCCGACGCAGTCGCGCAGGTCGGTCTGGTTGAGAATCAGGGTCTTGGCCATGGGGCTTCCTCAGGCGTCCGCGCCACCCAGCACACGCAGGTGCTGGTCGATATCGATGTTGCGACCGCTGACCACCACGACCACCGGCCCACGAGGTTCGATCAGGCCTTCGAGCAGCGCGGCGATGCCCACCGCAGCGGCACCTTCCACCACCTGCCGTTCCTCGCGGTAGGCGTGGCGGATGCCCCGGGCGATGGCCGCTTCGTCGAGTAGATGCAGCTGATCGCACAGCTCGCGGGTCAGGCCAAAGGTGTAGCGGTTATCCAGGCCGATACCGCCACCGAGGGAATCCGCCAGGGTCGCCAGCTCTTCCACCTCCATCGGCTGACCGGCCTGCAGGCTGGCGTGCATCGCCGCGCCCAGGCGCATGCTGATGCCGTGGGTGCGGATGGCTGGACGAGTGGCTTTGATCGCCAGCGCCACACCGGCGAACAGACCGCCGCCGGAGAGCGGTACCAGCACGTCGCAGACGTCCGGGCACTGCTCGAGGATTTCCAGACCGAGGCTGCCCTGGCCGGCGATCACATGGGGATGGTCGAACGGCGGAATGAACGTGCCGCCCTGGTCGCGGGCGATGCGCAGCGCTTCGAGCTGGGCGTCATCCTGGCTGCGCCCGCTGATCACCACCTCGGCCCCCAGCTCGCGGATGGCGAGAACCTTGTTCGCCGGCACCAGCTCGGACAGGCACACAGTGGCCTTCACGCCAAGCTGAGACGCTGCAAATGCCAACGCTCTGCCATGGTTGCCGGTGGATGCGGTGACCACGCCCAGACGCTGCTGCTCGGCACTCAATTGCGCCACGGCATTACTGGCACCGCGCAGCTTGAAACTGCCGGTGGCCTGCTGCGATTCCAGCTTCAGCCACACCGGCACACCGAGCAGGCGAGTCAGTGAGGGCGAGGCTTCCAGCGGCGTCTGCCGAACCAGGCCGGCGATACGCTGGCGTGCCTGGAGCAGGTCGTCGAGGTGGATCGAAGGCATGGCGCGCATTCCCCGCAAGGTGTTTGCGACCGAGTGTACGAGCGGAGAAATGCACCACCGAATGTACTAGGACGATATTTTTCATACCACCGCATTCGACTTTTCCACAGGGCCGCCATGCAGCTAACGAGCACGCCAGCAGGCCCTGGTAAGGCGCCGGTTTCATCAGAAAACCGGCCCACTCAAGGGCGCTATCGGGCTAGAAATCGTGAATCTTCGGGTACTGCTCGAAGACTTCGCGGATGGTTTTAAGGCCCTTTTGCACCTGCGCTTCGCTGCACTCGGCGCCCACGCACAGACGCACTGCACGCGGTCGCGGCATGCCCGGCGGCACGAACGGGTCGGGCAGCGTAAGCGCCACATGCTTGCGCCGCAGCTCGCGCAGCAGGCTGTCCGGCTCCCAGTGCTCCGGCACGGCCAGCCAGGCGTTCAGCGAATAGGCATGGTTGCGCAGCAGGTGCTCACCTAGCTCCGCCTCGACCAGCGCCTGCCGGTTGGCCAATAGCTGGCGCTGCATTTGCACCAGTTCGTCGGCATGCCCGCCATTGATCCAGCGTGCGGCGATTTCGCCGAGCAGCGGGGTAGCCATCCAGCTGTTCACTCGCAGGATGCTCTCGGTGCGCAACGCCAGGCGCTTGGGCATCGCCAGGTAGCCGATGCGCAAGCCGGCCAGCACCGACTTGGTCATGCTGGTGCAGTAGAACGACAACTCCGGCATGTAATGGCTGATCGGCCGCGCCCGCTGCTGGCCGGCCAGCAGCGGGCCATAAACATCGTCCTCGATCACGTACACGCCGTAGCGTCGGGCGATCTCGGCAATCTCCCGACGCCGCGCGTCCGGCATGGTGCAACTGGTGGGGTTGTTGAGGTTCGGTGTACACACCAGCGCGGTAATTCGCTCGTTACCGCACATGTCCTCGAAGTGCTCGGGATCAATACCGTGGGCATCCATCTCCAAGCCCTTGAGGGTAAAACCGAGCACCTGGGAAGAGCCGATCACGCCGTGATCGGACAGCCCTTCGCAGAGCACCACATCGTCCGGGCCGGCCAGCGACGCCAGGGCCAGAAAGATACCGTGAGCAGCACCGTTGGTGAGCAGCAGATCTTCTCGCGTCACGTCCAGACCGAGCCCGGACAACCAGCGTACGCCTGCATCGCGGTGGCTTTCGAAACCAGCGATGGGTCGGAAGGCGCGGATCCAAGGCTGGTCCGATTCGGTGGACAGCTCGCCGCAGGTGGCTTGCCACAGACGATCGTGTTCGCGGGTATGGACGATGCGGGCGATCGAGAAATCCAGCAGCGCCTGCTCGCTGTGATCAAGCATCGAGGTGGCCACCCGCTCGCTGGTACGCCGCGACACGAAACTGCCACGGCCCACCTCGCAACGCACCCGGCCTTGGCGTTCGAGTTCCTTGTATGCGTTGGTTACGGTCTGCACGCTGATGCCCAACGCCTCTGAGACCTGACGCTGTGGCGGCAGGCGCTGGCCGTCGCTGAGGCTGCCCTGCTCGATATCGGCGGTAATCGCCTGCACCAGCGTCTTGTACTTGGACTCGCCCTGGCGAGCGCTGCCCAGTGCCTGCTTCCAGTTGTGCATACTGCTCCCGCGGATTGGAGACTATTGCGCACAGCATCCCGCCTGTCAGCCCATGATTCAATTGTCCTAGTGCAATACCACTGGCAAAAAGCCTTTTGTATGCTCGGGGTCAAGGGTGGAACCAGCGCACCAAGCGCACAAGAAGAAGATTGAATCCACCTCCGGTCGCTCGCGGCCAGATGCTCTTGAAAAACCTGCCTCCTAACATAGCGCTCCGCTTTTTCGAGCGGACTACAAGAAACAGGAGAATCACATGATAAGCAGCGTTATTCCGTCCACCGTGCGTCGACTCACCCTGGCCTGCGGCGTGCTCGCCGCCATCGGCACCTCTGCCGTGCAGGCTGCCGACACGCTGGACAAGGTCAAGGACAGCAACAGCGTGCGCATCGGCTATGCCAACGAAACGCCGTTTGCCTACACTGCGCTGGATGGCAGCGTCACGGGCGAGTCGCCGGAGATCGTCAAGAAAATCTTCGAGAAGATGGGCGTCGAGACCATCAATCCGGTGCTCACCGAATGGGGTTCACTGATTCCCGGCCTGCGCGCCAGCCGCTTCGACCTGATCGCCGCCGGCATGTACATCACCCCGGAACGCTGCAAGCAGGTGCTGTTCACCGACCCGCATTACCAGTTGCCCGACACGCTGCTGACCAAAACCGGCAACCCGAAGAAACTGCACAGCTATGAAGACATCGCCAAGAGCGGTGCCAAAGTGGCGATCATGGCCGGCACGGTGAACCTCGGTTATGCCCGCGATGCCGGTATCACCGACGGGCAGATCCTTCAGGTGCCGGACACCACCGCACAGTTGCAGGCAGTACGCGCCGGGCGCGCTGATGCCGCCGTGGGCACGCAACTGACCATGAAGAACCTGGCCGACAAGGGCGGCGACAGCGTGGAAGCGATCGCCGAGTTCAAGGACGACCCATCCCACACGGGCTACGGTGCCCTGGCCTTCCGTCCCGAAGACAAGGCCTTTCGCGATGCGGTCAATGCCGAGCTGAAAAAGTGGATCGGCACGGAGGAGCATCTCGCCACGGTCAAACCGTTCGGTTTCGACCAATCCAACATTACCGACAAGACAGCCGCCGAGCTCTGCGGCCAGTAAGGGGCTTAGCCTGGGCTGCTTCCAACCTGCGCGGCCCGGCGCTTTCCGTTATTCCGCTCGCCACATAGGACTGCATTGATGGGCGATCTCCTCCCGCTGTTGCTGCAAGGCGCCTGGGTGACCGTACAGATCACCTTCTGGGGCTCGCTGCTGGCCGTCGTTTCGGCAGTGATTGCCGCGCTTGGCCGGCTTTCACCCATCGGCCCGCTGCGCTGGCTGGCCATCGCTTATATCGAAGTGTTCCGTGGTACCTCGCTGCTGGTACAGCTGTTCTGGCTGTACTTCGTGCTGCCGATGCCGCCGTTCAACGTCGAGATGAGCGCCTACGCGGTGGCCATCGTCGGCCTCGGCCTGCATATCGGCGCCTATGGCGCGGAAGTGATGCGTGGCGCCATTCGCTCGGTGGCCAAGGGTCAGTACGAAGCCTGCCAGGCACTGAACATGTCACCGCTCAAGCGCTTCTACCGGATCATCCTGCCGCAGGCGCTGCTGGCGGCGATTCCACCAGGTACCAACCTGCTCATCGAGCTGCTGAAAAACACCTCGCTGGTGTCGCTGATCACCCTGTCTGACCTGGCCTTCCGTGCTCGTCAGCTGGATCAGGCGACCTTCATGACCCTGGAAATCTTCGGCCTGGCGCTGCTGATGTACTTCGTCATGGCCCAGGCGATCAACCTGGGCATGCGCCGCCTGGAGAAACGCCTGGCCCGTGGCCGCATGCGCGGAGGCCTGTCATGAATTTCTTCGACTGGCAATTCGCCTGGAGCATCCTGCCGCAACTGCTGCAGGCCTCGCTCAATACCCTGCTGATCACCTTCGGCGGCTTCGCCATCGCCATCGTGCTGGGTCTGTTCCTGGCCATCGCACGGCGCAGCCGCAAGGTCTGGCTATCCTGGCCAGCCACCGGGCTGATCGAGTTCATCCGCAGTACGCCACTGCTGATCCAGGTGTACTTCCTGTTCTACGTGTTCCCCAACTACGGGCTCAACCTCACCGCCCTGCAGGCAGGTATCCTCGGTATCGCCCTGCATTACGCCTGCTACACCGCCGAGGTGTACCGCGCCGGCCTGGACGCCGTGCCGCGGGCGCAGTGGGAAGCGGTCACCGCACTCAATCTGTCGCCGCTGAGCGCCTACCGCAACATCATCCTGCCCCAGGCGCTGCGACCGATCCTGCCGGCCCTGGGCAACTACCTGGTGGCGATGCTCAAGGACACGCCGGTGCTGTCAGCCATCACCGTGGTGGAAATCATGCAACAGGCCAAGAACATCGGTTCGGAGAGTTTCCGCTACCTGGAGCCGATCACCATGGTCGGCCTGTTCTTTCTGTTGCTCAGCCTCGGCCTCGCCTGGTGCGTGCGCCGCCTCGAAGACCGAATGGAGGAGGCGCCACGATGAACGCCCCGCATCTTTCCCCCAACGCTGCCGGAATTCCCGCCATGTCACAGCCCATCGTACGTTTCACCGACGTGACCAAGCGCTACGGCAACCTGACCGTGCTCAATCACCTGAACCTGGAAGTCGCCGCTGGCGAGAAGGTCGCCATCATCGGCCCCAGCGGCTCGGGAAAATCCACGCTGCTGCGGGCCCTGATGACCCTGGAGGACATCGACGAAGGGGTGATCGAAGTCGACGATCAGCCGCTGACTCACATGCCTGGCCGCGACGGCAGGCTGGTACGTGCCAGCGCCGGCCATCAGCGCAAGGTGCGCGGCAAGATCGGCATGGTGTTCCAGAGCTTCAACCTGTTCCCGCACATGAATGCCATGCAGAACGTCATCGAAGCGCCGGTACAGGTGCTCGGCATGAACAAGCGCGAAGCCAGCGAGCGGGCCCGAGAGCTGCTCGACATGGTCGGCCTGGGCGCCAAGCTCGAGCACTACCCATCACAGCTTTCCGGCGGCCAACAGCAGCGCGTTGCCATCGCTCGCGCCCTGGCCATGCGCCCCAAAGTGATGTTGTTCGATGAAGTGACCTCGGCCCTCGATCCCGAGCTATGCGGCGAAGTGCTCAACGTCATCCGCCGTCTGGGCAGCGAGCACAAGCTGACCATGCTAATGGTCACCCACCAGATGGGTTTTGCCCGCGAGTTCGCCGACCGCGTGTGCTTCTTCCACCAGGGCTGCATCCACGAACAGGGCACCCCGGCCGAACTATTCGGCAACCCACAGCAGGAACGTACGCAGAGCTTCCTCAGCGCGGTGAACGAGGCGCACTGAGGCGCGTAACACCTCAGTGAGCCCAGCCTTGGTCGCTCCGAGCTAGATATTGCTAACCGGACGCGGAATTGGATCATGGAACCTCTTTTCACGAAGTGAATGAGAGGCCCGGCAGCGATGCCGAGCAAAAAGTGCAGTTCATCTTCAAAGTCAGATAACGCGGGAAAAACCCGCACATGCGATGAAGAAACCGCCACGGCCTCGTTCAGAAGCCTGAAAAGCAGCGTGCCCACGCAAGGTGGGCACGCTTTAATCTGCAGTACAGTGGCATCAGTCGCGGACGAAGCGCAGCCCTACGCCTTCGGCATCGACGCGCATCACCTCCATTTCCAGGACCGGCGCTTCGAAGGGCATATCCTGTACCTGGCCGGTCAAGCGCTCGCCCAGCTCGAGTGCGGCCAGAGCGTCGTGCCGGACATAGACGCCGCCATCGGACAGGTCGCGGGTCTGGGCAACCAGCTCACCGAAGCTCGGGTGGCAGATCTTGATGCGGCACTTCATCGGTGTGCGCGGATACTGGCGCTGGTTGGCGGACATGTCCTGTACAGCCTCGTGGGAAAGATATGTCGCGTTTAATACCGCAATTCCCGGCCTGCGCCCAGCCTGTCGGCGCTTCGTTGTGAAGCGCAGCGGCTTTCAGTACCAGCGTGCCTCGCCTTCGGGGCGTTTCTTGAAGCGCTTCATGCTCCACATGTACTGGCTCGGGTAGGCCCGCACGTATTTTTCCACCACGGCGCTCATGGCGGCCACAGCGGTATACGTGTCTTCGCTGTACATGCCTTCCGGCGCAGCTTCGAGAATCACCTTGTAGCCGGAACCGTCTTCCAGGCGCAGCGCGTGCAGGAACACACCCACGGCCTTGTGCCCGGCGAGCATGCCCGGCACGAACTTGCTGGTCAGCGCCACGGTGCCGCAGAAGGGCACGAACATCCCGGACGACAGGCTCGGCTCCGGGTCGGCCGGAATGCCCACGGCGCCGCCCTTGCGCACCTCCTTGATGACGCTGAGGATGCCTTCCTTGGTCGACGGTGCCACGCGATTGCCGAGCTGTACGCGCTGTTCGCGCAGCAGGTCGTCCACGGCCTTGAGCTTGGGTGGGCGATAGAAAATGATCGGTTTGCACTGCGAGCAGTAGAAGTGGTTCAGCACTTCCCAGTTGCCCAGGTGGCTGGTGATACCGACCACGCCCTTGCCGGAAGCGAGGGCGGCTTCGAGCACTTCCAGGCCCTCGACTTCACGCACCCGCGCCAGCGACTTGTGTGCCGGCCAGACCCAGGCGCAGGCGCTCTCGGTCAGCGTGCGGCCGATGTCCATCAGGCTGCGGCCGACCAGCTTGTCATGCTCGGCGGCGCTCAGTTCAGGGAAGCACTTGGCCAGGTTGATGCGCACCACGTCGCGCGAACCGCTGGGGAGCTTCCACATCAGCCAGCCGATCACCGCGCCGAGCGACTGCACGGCACGCCAGGGCAGCAGAGCGAATAATCGCAACGAACCGACTACCAAGGCGCCTTTGAGCTTTTCCACACGCTGCTCCCAACCAAAAAGGGCGCACAGTGTAACCGCCTCGAACCCGCATGGCTGTTACATACATGCATAGATACGATGAAGGGCTCAGTAGAGCCTGGTCTTCAGGCGTTCCTGCAGTTCACGCTCGTAGGCCTGCACGTCGAACGACGGGTCCATGACCGCCTTAAGCAGATCACCCGCTGACGGCAGACTGGCGCGCTCGACGTGCCGCTCGGAATCCCACAGCCCGGAGCGCACGGCCGCCTTGGAACATTGGAAATAGCAGGTGTCGATGCTGATACGCAGCACGCTGCGCGGCAGCTTGCCCTGGGCGGTGCACAACTCCAGAAGCTGCGGCTCCAGTGAAATGCTGGCACGACCGTTGACCCGAAAACTCTCGCCGACGCCGGGGATCAGGAACAGCAGTGCCACGTGCGGATCGTTGATGATGTTGCGCAGGCTGTCGATACGGTTGTTGCCCGGGCGATCCGGCAGCAGCAGGGTGCGCTCATCAAGCACCCGCACGAAGCCTGGCGCATCGCCACGGGGCGAGCAGTCCAGGCCGTCTGGCCCGTGAGTGGCCAGTACCACGAAGGGCGACGCGGCGACCAGTGCCTGGTACGGCTCGCTGAGATAGGTAATTTCCTTGCGCAGCGAGCGCTCGTGGGCCTCGCCGTACAACGCCTGCAACTGGTCCAGAGTGTCGATGATGGTGCTCATGGGCGAAGCTCCTGTTGCAATGCCGCGTAGCGATCACAGTCGCGGGTGTGATCCATAACCATGCCGGTGGCCTGCATGAAGGCGTAGCAAATGGTCGGCCCAACGAACGTGAAGCCAGCCTTCTTCAGCGCCTTGCTCATGGCTTCGGCTTCAGGCGTCACCGCCGGCACGTCGCCGCGGCCGTCGAAATGGTTGATCTTCGGGACGCCACCGACGAACGACCAGAGCAGCGCCACCGGATCGTCGAGGCGCAGCCAGGCCTGGGCATTCTTGCGCGCCGCCTGCAGCTTGAGGCGATTACGGATGATGCCGGGGTCCTGCATCAGCGTCTCGATGTACGCATCACTCATCGCCGCCAGCTGCTCGGCGTCGAATCCGAACAGCACCTGGCGATAGCGCTCGCGCTTCTTCAGCACGGTGATCCACGACAATCCGGCCTGGGCGCCTTCGAGCAGCAGCATCTCAAACAGGTGCTGCGGATCGCGTGACGGCACGCCCCATTCTTCATCGTGATAGGCCTGATACAGCGGATCGTCGTTACACCAGAAACAGCGGGGCATGGCAGTCGGCTCGGCGATGGGCGAAGGCAGACTATAACCGGGGATCGATTACGAGTGAGCCAGCACCGACTCTCGTAGCCTGGGTAGAGCGCAGCGAAACCCGGGAGCGATCTAAACCAGACGGCAAATCGACCCAGCGCAATCGGCGGTGAATGGCTTGGTGGGTCGGAGGAGCGTGACCCACCCTACGACAAGCCAGCCCGTAGGCCGGGTAGGGTGGGTTAGCGGCGCTATACCCTGGGCTTCCTCAATGGACACGATGCCGGCGCGCCGCGTAACCCGCTAGGCGATCTCTCGTGTTGCGCCCATGATGGGTTACCGACGTTCTCACGACTCGCGGGCAATGAATTCGGCAAGCGAGGGCGAGACCTTGTCGATATCCACCGCGGCGTGGTGCACGCTGCCGTCCTTGCCTTCCACGGTCAGCCACAGCTGATCGCTGAGCTTGGCCTTGGCCGGGATCTGGATTTCCACCCAGCGATCCCAGCGGTTGCCAGCGAACACCAGGCCTGCAGCGCGCAGCGAACGCGGCTTGCGAATCTTCAGGTAGGCGGCGCGGATCTGGTCATCGCAGGCCTCGCAAAAACGCACTTCGAACGCCTTGAATGGCGTGCCCAGCACCTGGTGCGGGGCCTTGCGCTGCGCCTCGGCAAGGGTGAACGACCAAGGGCCGACCTGGCCCTGCACGGCCTCATCGCTGTGCAGCGGTTTTGGCGAGGCGGTCAACAGCAAGCCGATCACGCCAACCGGCACCAGCAGCAATACCCCGGTCGCTCCGCGGCGCAGCCAGTGCAAGCGCTCGAGCGGTTGCGCCGCGGCGGTTTCAACACCCGCCAGCTTGCGCTCGCGGCGCGTTGCGGCCTTGCCCTGGGTGGGCTGCCAGGGCCATCTGGGCAGGTAGAACACCAGCCCGATACCGGCCACCGACAGCCAGCCGAGCCAGGCCGCCGCGCCCACGCTTACGCCCCAGTGCTGGAAGCTCAGCCCCAGCGCGAGGGCCAGCAGCAACCAGCCTGCGGCGCGCAACACCCGCATCCACAGCGGCGACAGCACACGGCGCAGCAGATGCTTGCAGTGTTTTTCCATCGCCAGCGCCAGGGCAATGAAGCCACCAAGACTCGCCAGCAGAATGGAGAGACTCAAGCTCATGCCGCGCCTCCCGATTGCAGCACCCAGCACAACAGAGCGACCACCGCGGTGGGTATCACCATGCCCAGCCAGGCACGGGTCACGCTACGTACGCTGAACACCCAGATCACCGCCACGGCATACAGGGTAAAGCTGAGCATCGTGGCGGCCAGCACGGCCTGGCTTTTCGGCAACGGCCAGACCAGCGACAACAACACGGTCAGCGCCGAGGTCAGGGCATAGCCACCCAGCGCAGCCGCCAGCACCCGCGAGGCGACGAGCCAGCGGTAACGCGCCATCGAAGCGTTCTTCATGCCAGCGCCTCCTTGCCCGACAGCGCAGCCGCCGTATCGGCTTTCAGCCAGCGGCGGCGGATCTTCATGGCGCCATAGGCGAACAGCGCCGCCAGGCCGAACATGCTCAAGTCGAATCCGGCCAGCACCCAGTCGCCCTCGACAACGGTCACGCCGAGGTGGCGGTCGGTGGCCAGGGCATTGATCAGCGGAAGCAACGCGAACGCCGCTACCGCCATCCAGACCATCTCCAGCCAGGCCTTTTTCAGTGGCCGCAGCGAGGCATAGAGGAACAGCCAGCCCCAGGTCAGGAACAGGCAGTGCATCTCCCACTGCGCACGGTCGGCGATGTCCACCGGTAACAGGCGGTTGGCCCAGAAGTACGCCGCCACGGCGACCGGCAGGCCGACCAGCGTACCGGCGTTGAGCACTTCCACCAGGCGCAGGCCGTAAGCGTCGAACAGCGCGGCGCGGTCGTCGCGCTTGAGGTGCTGATTACGCCGTTTGACCGTCCACAGCACCAGGCCGGTGCCGATCATTGCGCAGCCAAGCAGGCCGGCGATCAGGTACAGCCAGCGCAGCCACCAGTCGGCGAACAATCCCTCGTGCAGGCCGACCAGCATGCGGTGGGTTTTACCGGCCCCGTGGGTCTTGTCCGGGTAGACCGTTGGCTGGCCATCGGCGGCGGCGAAGCTAAGCATCACCGGGTCATAGACGTTTACCGAGTCGCCAATGATCCGCTGCACATCGACACGCGCCGGCTCACCCTTGACCTGGCTGATGGTCAGGCTCGACACACCGCGATCGGCCCACTGCGCTTCGGCGTGTTGCACCATTTGCTCGAGCGACGCCTGGGGCCGACTGGCCGGCAGGTACTCGCGTTTGTCGCGGGAAAACAGATCGTCGAACAATGCACGCTGCTGCTGGTTGCCGGTGCCATACACCGCGGCAACACCGGCCGGCATGTAGTTGAAGACGAAAAAAATCAGCCCGCTGTAGGTGATCATCAGAAAGAACGGCAGCGCCATCACGCTGATCACGTTGTGCGCATCCAACCAGGAGCGCTGGCCCTTGCCCGGACGGAAGGTGAAGAAGTCCTTGAAGATCTTCTTGTGGGTGATGACCCCGGTAAGGATCGCCAGCAGCATCAGCATGGTGCACACGCCGACGATGGTGATGCCGACGTTGTAAGGCATGTAATGCAGGACGTAGTGCATCTCGTACAGCGCCGCCCCGCCACCGGTGGCACGCGGCTCGACTTCCTGACGCGGCAGGCCGGTTTCGGCGTTCAGTTCTTCGCGGCCGCGACGGCCGAAATCGTGGCCACGCTCGGGGATATCTTCCCAGGCAATCGCCAGCCCCTGTTCGCCGCGCGGGCGCAACGAGGTGTGGGGCAGGGTGATGGTCCAACTTTTGGCGTTGCTCGCCACCTGTTCCAGGCGCGTCAGGGCGCGCTTTATCAACTCGGGGCGCGGCACGCCCTCGACAGGCACCTGCAACGGCCGCTCGGGCTCCATCCAACGGGTGATTTCGTCGTCCACGTAACCCGCCGTGCCGGTTACGAAGACGAAAAACAGCACCCAACCGACAACCAGTCCCGTCCAGGTATGCAGCCATGCCATGGACTGGCGAAATCCCTCTTTCATCGATCTATCCTGATTGTTGTCCTGAGCACGGCGACTGATGCCGTGCTGTCCCTGGTGACGCGGCTGCGCACAGAGCACATGACGAGTTCATATGCGCAGCGGATCTCATCGCCTTTGGTGAGAAGACGGGCATGTGAGAAAGCGCGGCATTTTAACGCGACTGATTATTATTGACAGTAATTTAATGATCTCGCCGCCGGCTTTGCCCACGCCTTCCAAAGGCGCCCAGCAGCAACCTTCACCGGGCGGCCAGCAAACTCGCTGGCCGCCCGGTGAAGGCAAGACGCCTTGAAGCAATGCACCCGATAGCGTGCCGGCGCATGGGCTAAGGGTAGAGGCCCATCCCTGGCATGCCGTTTACGGGGCCTCACAAGGCCGACTACCGATATCGCAGCGAGCCGCAAGCACAATGCCACCGCCAGGCTTGTCTGTTCGCCGGTAGAGACGGCGCAGCATGCGGGCTCAGCCTCGCTTCGGGTATACTCCCCGGCTTTCTGTCGCAGCCCCAACAGGTGAATTTTTCGTGAGCCAGACAACGCCTGCCGTGCGCACCTTCCAGGACTTGATCCTCGCCCTGCAACAATACTGGGCCGAGCAAGGCTGTGTGGTACTGCAACCCTACGATATGGAAGTGGGGGCCGGTACTTTCCACACCGCCACCTTCCTGCGCGCCATCGGCCCGGAAACCTGGAACGCCGCCTACGTGCAGCCTTCTCGCCGCCCGGCTGATGGCCGCTACGGTGAGAACCCCAACCGTCTGCAGCACTATTACCAGTTCCAGGTGGTGCTCAAGCCGAACCCGGAGAACTTTCAGGAGCTGTACCTGGGCTCGCTGAAGGCCATCGGTATCGACCCGCTGGTGCACGACATCCGTTTCGTCGAAGACAACTGGGAATCGCCGACCCTCGGCGCCTGGGGTCTGGGCTGGGAAATCTGGCTCAACGGCATGGAAGTCACCCAGTTCACCTACTTCCAGCAGGTCGGTGGCATTGAGTGCTACCCGGTCACCGGTGAAATCACCTACGGCCTCGAGCGCCTGGCCATGTACATCCAGGGCGTCGATTCGGTGTACGACCTGGTATGGGCCGACGGCCAGTTCGGCAAGGTGACTTACGGCGACGTGTTCCACCAGAACGAAGTGGAGCAGTCGACCTACAACTTCGAGCACGCCAACGTCGAGAAGCTGTTCGAGCTGTTCGATTTCTACGAGAACGAAGCCAATCGCCTGATCGAGTTGGAGCTGCCGCTGCCCACCTACGAGATGGTCCTCAAGGCTTCGCACACCTTCAACCTGCTCGACGCCCGCCGCGCCATTTCGGTGACCGCGCGTCAGCAGTACATCCTGCGCGTGCGCACCCTGGCCCGCGCCGTGGCGCAGAGTTATCTGCAGGCCCGGCGCCGCCTGGGCTTCCCGCTCGCCGCCGCCGATCTGCGTGATGAAGTACTGGCCAAGCTGGAGGCAGCAGAATGAGTGCGCTCGATTTCCTCGTTGAACTGGGCACCGAAGAGCTGCCACCCAAAGCCCTGAAGAACCTCGGCGATGCCTTTCTTGCCGGCGTTGAAAAGGGCCTCAAGGCCGCTGGCCTGAGCTACACCAGCGCGCGCATGTATGCCGCGCCGCGCCGCCTGGCGGTATTGGTCGAACAGCTGGCTACCCAACAGCCGGACCGCACCGTCAATCTCGACGGCCCGCCGCTGCAGGCCGCCTTCGATGCCGACGGCAACCCGACTCAGGCTGCGCTGGGTTTCGCCAAGAAGTGCGGCGTCGAACTCAGCGCTATCGACCAGAGCGGTCCAAAGCTGAAATTCAGCCAGCATATTCCGGGGCAGAGCGCCGCCGGCCTGTTGCCGGGCATCGTGGAAAGCTCGCTGAACGAGCTGCCGATTCCCAAGCGCATGCGCTGGGGTGCCCGCAAGACCGAATTCGTGCGCCCGAGCCAGTGGCTGGTGATGCTGTTTGGTGATCAGGTGATCGATTGCGAAATCCTCGCCCAGAAGGCGGGTCGCGTCTCGCGTGGTCACCGCTTCCATGCCAATCATGACGTGCGCATCTCGGCGCCCGCGATGTACGCCCAGGAGCTGCGCGCTGCCTACGTGATCGCCGACGCCAGCGAGCGTCGCACGATGATCGCCAAGCGCATCGAGCAACTGGCTACCGAGCAGCAGGGCACGGCCATCGTGCCGCCAGCGTTGCTCGAGGAAGTCAGCGCCCTGGTCGAATGGCCGGTGCCGCTGGTCTGTTCCTTCGAGGAGCGCTTCCTGGAAGTACCCCAGGAAGCCCTGATCACCACCATGCAGGACAACCAGAAGTACTTCTGCCTGCTGGACGCCAACGGCAAGCTGCTGCCGCGCTTCATCACCGTGGCCAACGTCGAGAGCAAAGACCCGGCGCAGATCATCTCCGGCAACGAGAAGGTGGTGCGCCCGCGTCTCACCGACGCCGAGTTCTTCTTCAAGCAGGACAAGAAGCAAAAGCTGGAAAGCTTCAACGCGCGTCTCGCCAACGTGGTGTTCCAGGCCCAGCTCGGCACCGTCTACGACAAGGCTCAGCGTATCTCGGCCCTGGCCGGCTTCATCGCCGAGCGCATCGGTGGCGACGCCAAGCGTGGCGCCCGCGCCGGCCTGCTCAGCAAGTGTGACCTGGCCAGTGAAATGGTCGGCGAGTTCCCGGAGATGCAAGGTATCGCCGGTTACTACTACGCCCTGCATGACGGCGAGCCGCAGGACGTTGCCCTGGCGCTGAACGAGCAGTACATGCCGCGCGGTGCCGGCGCCGAGCTGCCGAGCACCCTGACCGGTGCTGCGGTTGCTCTGGCTGACAAGCTGGATACCCTGGTCGGCATTTTCGGTATCGGCATGCTGCCTACCGGCAGCAAGGACCCCTACGCACTGCGTCGTGCGGCACTGGGCGTGCTGCGCATTCTCATCGAGAAGGGGCTCGACCTGGACCTGGGCAAGACCGTCGACTTCGCCGTGCGCCAGTACGGTGGCAAGGTCAAGGCCACTGGTTTGGCGCCGCAAGTACTCGACTTCATCTTTGACCGCCTGCGCGCGCGTTACGAAGACGAAGGCGTGGACGTGTCGGTATACCAGGCCGTGCGTGCAGTGAACCCGCTGTCACCGCTGGACTTCGACCAACGCGTACAGGCCGTGCAGGCCTTCCGCGCGCTGCCGGAAGCCGAGGCCCTGGCTGCCGCCAACAAACGTGTGTCCAACCTGCTGAGCAAGGCCGACGGGCAGATCGCCACGAGCATCGAAGCGCATTACTTCGATACACCGGCGGAGTTCACCCTCAACGCCGCCATCCAGCAGGCCGACAACGCCGTGCAGCCAATGGCCCAGGCGCGTCAGTACCGTGAAGCGCTGGCTCAGCTGGCCTCGCTGCGCAAGCCGGTGGACAGCTTCTTCGAAGCGGTGCTGGTCAACGCCGAAGACCCCAAGGTACGTGCCAACCGCTATGCGTTGCTGGCGCGTCTGCGTGGGTTGTTCCTGGGTGTCGCCGACATCTCGGTACTGGGTTGATCACCTTTGCCCTCTCCGCATGGAGAGGGCGCTGAGGACGCTGCGTGAAACTGATCATTCTCGACCGCGACGGGGTCATCAACCATGACTCCGACGCCTATATCAAAAGCCTCGACGAATGGATCCCGATAGCGGGCTCCATCGAGGCCATTGCGCGCCTGAGCAAGGCGGGCTGGACGGTGGCAGTAGCCACCAACCAATCCGGTATCGCCCGCGGCTACTACCCGCTGGCGGTGCTGGAAGCCATGCACACGCGGCTGCGTGAGCTGGTGGCCGAGCAGGGCGGCGAAGTCGGCCTGATCGTGCAGTGCCCCCACGGCCCGGACGACGGCTGCGATTGCCGCAAGCCGAAACCCGGCATGCTGCGCCAGATCGCCGAGCACTACGGCGTACCGCTGAGCGGAATCTGGTTCGTTGGCGACAGCAGCAGTGACCTGGAAACGGCTCGCACCGTCGACTGTCAGCCGGTGCTGGTGAAAACTGGCAAGGGTGAACGCACCCTGGCCAAAGGGTTGCCTGCGGGCACCCTGGTATTCGATGACCTGGCAGCGGTCGCTGCGCAGCTTCTCACTTGATAGCGCAGGCCCCAGGCCTGCAACGGTAATTGCTCCTATGTCGACAGTGCAGTTCTTCAGAACTTTCCTCTTCTATCTGTTGCTGTCCTCCAGCTCGTGCATCTGGTGCATCATCAGCATGTTCGTCGCGCCGTTCCTGCCGTTCCGGGCCCGCTATCGTTTCGTGGTGCAGAACTGGTGCCGCTGCGCCGTGTGGCTGGCCAAAGTGGTCGCGGGCATCAACTACGAGATCAAGGGCAAAGAAAATATCCCTGATCAGCCCTGCGTGATCCTCGCCAAGCACCAGAGCACCTGGGAAACCTTCTTCCTGTGCGCCTACTTCGAACCGCTTAGCCAGGTGGTCAAGCGCGAGCTGCTGTACGTGCCGTTCTTCGGCTGGGCGATGGCCATGCTCAAGCCGATCGCCATCGACCGCAGCAATCCCAAGGCGGCTCTCAAGCAACTCGCCAGCCAGGGCCGCACGCGCCTGGAGCAGGGCGCCTGGGTATTGGTTTTCCCCGAGGGCACCCGCATCCCGGACGGCCAGATCGGCAAGTTCTCCCGCGGCGGCACCGCCCTGGCAGTGAACAGCAAGCTGCCGGTGCTGCCGGTCGCGCACAACGCCGGGCAGTTTTGGCCGAAGGAAGGCTGGGGCAAGAAACCCGGCACCGTGCAGGTGGTTTTCGGCCCGGCGATGTTCGCTGAAGGTGAAGGCCCGCGTGCCATCGCCGCGCTCAACGACCGTGCGTTCGCGTGGGTAAGCCAGGCACAGATGGAAATCGGTGCACTCGATCCACAAAGCCCCACGGCAGAGCCGCCAAACGACCTCGCCTGAACCGCCGCTATCTGTGGATAACCTGTTGAGCGTTTTAAATTTATATCAAAATAAAGCGCTCAACCCACTGATATAGCTGGGTTTTAGGCTGTACCGAAAATGTAGATAAATTGGGAATAAGTTTTTAAGCGACGCCTATGAATGCGGTCACGTTGGCGTATCGCTTAGTGCGTGGCCAACCGGTAAGCTGGCGTGCGCAACAACCTAGAAACATGGCGAAACGGAGTTCGTGACATGCTTTCGATCTACCAGCTAAAACCACGCTTTCAAAACCTGCTGCGCCCGCTGGTCCAGCGTCTGTTCGACCGCGGCGTTACCGCCAATCAAGTCACTCTGGGCGCCGCCGTCGTTTCGGTGCTGATTGGCCTGCTACTCGCCATCTTCCCTGCGCATGTCTGGCTATTCGCATTAATCCCCCTGTGGATGCTGCTGCGCATGGCGCTAAATGCCGTGGACGGCATGCTGGCCCGCGAGTTCGGCCAGCAATCCACGCTGGGCGCCTACCTCAATGAACTCTGTGACGTGATCGCCGACGCGGCATTGTTCCTGCCCTTCGCGCTACTGCCAGGCGTTTCGCCAGTGCTGGTGGTGCTGCTGGTTATCGGCGCACTGATCAGTGAATACGCCGGGGTGATGGGGCCAATGGTCGGCGCGTCGCGCCGTTACGACGGCCCGATGGGCAAAAGTGATCGTGCCTTGTGCTTTGGCGTGATCGGGGCCGGGGCGGCCACCGGCTTGCTACCGCTGACATGGATCAACCCGATTCTCGCGGTGATTACCGCGTTGTTGCTGTACACGCTGTTCAACCGTGTACGCCAAGGTCTGGCGGAAGCGGTTGCCCCTTCAGACACGAAGTAAGGACACCTCGATGAGCGAAGCCAGCACCGGTAACTTTGTCACCCACGACGGCGTGAGCCTGTTCTACCGTCATTGGCCTAGCGCCGACCGGCCGACCGAAGTGCCACGCCGCGCCATCGTGATGTTCCACCGCGGCCATGAGCACGGGGGCCGGATGGCTCACCTGGTCGAGGAGTTGGGCCTACAGGGCTTCGATTTCTTCGCCTGGGACGCTCGCGGCCACGGTGAATCACCGGGTGCCCGAGGCGACAGCCCGAGTTTTGGCACCAGCGTGCGCGACGTGCAGAGCTTCATCGATCACATTACTGCCGCGCACAGCATCGCCAGTGAAGACATGGTGGTGCTGGCACAGAGTGTCGGCGCGGTGGTGATTTCCACCTGGGCTCACGACTACGCCCCGAAGATCCGCGCCCTGGTACTTGCCTCGCCAGCCTTCAAAGTCAAGCTGTACGTGCCGTTCGCGCGACCCGGCCTGAAGCTGATGCGCGCCTGGCGTGGCAACTTCTTCGTCAACAGCTACGTGAAGGCCAAGTTCCTCAGCCACGACCCACAGCGCATCGCTTCGTTCGACAGCGACCCGCTGATCACCCGCGCCATTTCCGTGAACATGCTGCTGGGCCTCTACGAAGCCGCCGAACGCGTGGTTGCCGACGCGCAAGCGATCCAGATCCCCACCCAGTTGCTGATCTCCGGCAGCGATTTCGTGGTGCACCGCAAACCCCAGGAGCAGTTCTTCGAGCGCCTGGGCAGCCTGCACAAGGAAAAGCACATCCTGCCCGGCTTCTTCCACGACACCTTGGGCGAGCGTGACCGCGCCCATGCGCTAAGCCGTATTCGGCGTTTCGTGCTGGAAGCCTTCGAAACACCAATGGAGCGGCCCGCGCTACTGGATGCTGATCGATTGGGCTGGAGCTGCGCCGAAGCCGAGGAACTGGCTGCGCCGTTGCCGAAGAACTCGCCGCGCGATCTCTACTGGCGCGCCACGCGTGCCAGCATGAGACTCGGCAGCAGTCTTTCTGCAGGCGTGAAACTGGGTTTCGACACCGGTTTCGACTCCGGCAGCACCCTGGATTACGTGTACCGCAACACGCCAACCGGCAGCTCACCTGTGGGGCGGCTGATCGATCGTAACTATCTCAACTCCATTGGCTGGCGGGGCATTCGCCAGCGCAAGGTGCACGCCGAGGAACTGCTGCGCCTGGCCATGGGCAACCTGCGTGAGCAAAATCGCCCAGTGCGTATCGTCGATATCGCCGCCGGCCACGGCCGCTACATTCTCGAAGCGCTGGAGCAGGGCGGCGAGATGCCGGATTCGATCCTGCTGCGCGACTACAGCGACATCAATGTGCGCGACGGCGCGGCGTTGATCGAACAGAAGGGCCTGGGCAGTATTGCCCGCTTCCTCAAGGGCGATGCCTTCGACAAGGATGATCTCGCCGCGCTGGACCCGAAGCCGACGCTGGCGGTGGTGTCGGGCCTCTATGAGTTGTTTGGCAGCAACGCGATGGTCGGCGACTCGCTGGCAGGCCTGGCAGCGGCGGTGGAAGAGGGTGGTTACCTGATCTATACCGGCCAGCCGTGGCACCCGCAGCTCGAGCTGATCGCCCGTGCATTGACCAGCCACCGTGGCGGCGAGGCCTGGGTGATGCGTCGGCGCAGCCAGGCGGAAATGGATCAGCTAATCGAGGCCGCCGGCTTTCGCAAGCTCTCCCAGCGCATCGATGAATGGGGCATCTTCAGCGTGTCATTGGCGCAGCGGGTGTCGTGATGACGCCTGCCGCGGTAACCCGGGAATCCGGGCTATGGAAGCGCGGCGTTCTCTGGTTGCTGCTGCTAGCCCCGCTGTTCTTTGGCACCTACGGCTTCGCCAACTGGTTCACCGGCCAACGCGATGACGTCGGCAGCCTGGTATTCGCCTGGGAAGGCCTGATCCCCTTGTGGCCGTGGACGATCATCCCGTACTGGTCGATCGACCTGCTCTACGGCCTGGCCTTCTTGCTGCCCGCTACCCGTGCTGCGGTGGACAGGCTCGGCTTGCGGCTGCTGACCGCACAAGCCATCTGCATCAGCTGTTTTCTGCTCTGGCCGTTGCGCTTCACCTTCGACCGTCCGATGCTCGATGGCCTGTTCGGAATGATGTTCGATGTGCTGATGGGCTTCGACAAGCCCTTCAACCAGGCACCATCACTGCACATCACGTTGCTGGTGGTGCTCTGGGCATGCTTCGTCCAGTACGCCAGCAGCGTGTGGCGTGTAGTCGTGCACATCTGGTTCTTTCTGATCGGCCTGTCGGTGCTGACCACCTGGCAACACCATTTCATCGATGTGCCAACCGGCATGCTCGCCGGATTCCTGTGCCTGTGGCTGTGGCCCAGCGAAGGGCGCAGCCCACTGCTGAACTGGCGCCTGGCCCGTGATCCGCAACGTTTGCGGCTGGCCTTGCGCTACGGCCTCGGAGCGGCGTTATGCAGCGCGCTGGCCGTCAACGTCGGTGGCTTCGCCCTGTGGTTGCTGTGGCCAGGCCTGTCGTTGTTGATGGTGGCACTCAATTACGCGCTGTTCGATGCGCAGGGCTTCCAGAAGCGTGCCGATGGCCGCTTGAGCGCCGCTGCCAGCTGGCTATTGGCACCTTACCTACTGGTTGCCTGGATCAACTCACGGGCCTGGACCAGCAAGCACCCGCAGCCCGATGAAGTGGCCGAGGGTGTCTGGCTCGGGCGTATTCCTGCCAAGGGTGAAGGGCAGGGCTTTGCCGCAATTGCCGACCTCAGTGCAGAGCTACCCTGCCGGGTAGACGGCAAGGTCTACCGCGAACTGGCCTGTCTCGACCTGATCGCACCCAGCAGCGCGCATTGCCTGCAGGCAGCGGTAGCCATCGAAGACCTGCGCGAACACGGCCCGGTGCTGGTGTGCTGTGCGCTGGGCTATTCGCGCAGCGCCACCGCGATCGCCGCGTGGCTACTGCTCAGTGGCCGTTGCGCGAGCGTCGCAGAGGCGATTTCGCGCGTTCGCCAAGCTCGCCCACAAGTTGTACTGGGAAACGCTCACCTGCAGGCCCTGGAGGGCGTTTTGAGCCAATCCCCACGCACATCAGGAGTTCTACATGGCCACTGAAATGCAGCTGCATCTGGTCGCAGGACTGCTGCGCCGCGGTCGCTCGCTGGATCGTCTGTCCAGCGGGCTGACGCTGCTGGCCCTGGTCATCGGCCTGGGACCGTTGCTTGGTTTCATGGCGCTGACTACCGGCGCTGCGGTGAGCGTCGCCTTGCTGACGTGCGGCCTGCTGCAAAAGTATTACGCCCTGCGCGTGGCGCTGGATGCCGAGCTGTTCGCCAGCCTGGCGGCCGCGCCCGACCAGTTGGCCAGGCGCACCGCCGAGCTCGACGGCGGGCTGCTCGCCATCGCCGGTAAAACCGCCGAGAGCCCACGCTCCTGGGACGAACGCAGCCGAGGCGCCGTGCGCCTGCTGCGCATCCAGGCGTGCTGGTTCGGCCTGCAATTTCTCAGTGCCCTGGCAGCCATCGTGCTGATGCCATGGCTTTCACAGGTTCGATTCGGATAAGGAACTATCCATGCTTGCGTCCCTGGTCGCTTTTTTCATCACCTCCGGTGCGCGACTGCTCACCGGTGCCCGCGCATTGTGGCTCGGCAGTACCGCGCAGCCGGTGCAACGCATCTACTACGCCAACCACAGCAGCCACGGCGACTTCGTGCTGCTGTGGGCATCGCTACCCGCCGAACTGCGCAAACGCACGCGCCCGGTCGCCGGGTCCGATTACTGGATGAAGGGCACACTGCGCAGCTTCCTGATCCAGCGCGTGTTCAACGGCGTGCTGGTCGACCGTCAGCGCAGCGACCCCAATGCCAATCCGCTGCAGGCGATGCTCGATGCATTGGCAGAAGGCGATTCGCTGATCGTATTCCCGGAAGGCACGCGCAATCTGGAGGAAGGGCTGCTGCCGTTCAAGGCAGGGCTTTACCACCTGGCCAAGGCGTGTCCGGATGTCGAGGTGATTCCGGTGTGGATCGCCAAC
This sequence comes from Phytopseudomonas seleniipraecipitans, assembly GCF_900102335.1. GTDB lineage: Bacteria > Pseudomonadota > Gammaproteobacteria > Pseudomonadales > Pseudomonadaceae > Aquipseudomonas > Aquipseudomonas seleniipraecipitans. The sequence continues at coordinate 96,442 of NZ_FNBM01000012.1, read as the reverse complement.
CTCAATCGGGTCATGCCCAAAGGCCGAGGCCTGCCATTACCGCTGCTGTGCACCCTGAATTTCGGCGCACCACTGGGCATGGGCGAAGAGGAGGGCAAAGAGGCCTTCCTCGACCGCGCCCGTGAGGCCCTGCTGGCCCTGGCTCCCGAGGAGGTTTGAGATGGATCGCAATACCTTGCTGTTATTCGCCGGCATCGGCGGCATCCTGCTCCTTGCCAGCCTGATTGGCTGGCTGCTGAAACGCCGCGCTGGCCCCGGCCCGCAGCCGGTCATCGACAACCTCAACGCTCGTATCAATGCTTGGTGGGCAATGGTACTGGTGATCGGCTTCGCCTTCCTGTTCGGCAATATCGGCGTGGTGGTGCTGTTCTACTGCGTGTCGTTCTACGCCCTGCGCGAATTCATGACGTTGACGCCCACTCGACGAAGCGACTACCCAGCGCTGGTCGCCGCGTTCTACTTCGCACTGCCTATGCAGTACCTGCTGATCGGTATCGGTTGGTACGGCCTGTTTGCCATCTTCATTCCGGTCTACCTGTTCCTGCTACTGCCGATCCTGTCGTCCCTCGGCGGCGATACCACGCGCTTCCTGGAGCGCACCTCGAAAGTGCAGTGGGGGCTGATGATCGCCGTGTACTGCATCTCCACCGTGCCGGCATTGCTAACCCTGGAGATCGCCGGCTACGAGGGCCGCAACTTGCTGCTGATCGCCTGGCTGGTGATCGTCGTGCAGATCTCCGACGTGCTGCAGTACGTGTGCGGCAAGCTGGCCGGCAAACGCAAGATTGCGCCCAACCTGTCGCCGTCCAAGACTGTAGAGGGCTTTTTCGGCGGTGTGGCATTGGCCACTTTGATCGGCGCATCACTGTACTGGATCACCCCGTTCGCCTTCTGGCAGGCCGGCCTGTTCGCCTTGCTGGTGTGCCTGCTCGGCTTTGCCGGCGGCCTGGTGATGTCGGCAATTAAACGCGACCGCGGGGTGAAGGATTGGGGTCATATGATCGAAGGCCATGGCGGCATGCTCGACCGCCTGGACTCGGTCTGTTTCGCCGCTCCGGTGTTCTTCCATATGGTGCGCTACTGGTGGGGATAGGGGTGCCCGGACAATCGGCAACCCTCTGATTTAACCACCAGAAAAACCCGGCCTCGGCCGGGTTTTTTGTTCACCTGAAACAGGTCAGACGTCGAGGTGCGTCTAATTTTGATCGTTCCCACGCTCCGCGTGGGCATGCATCCAGAGACGCTCCGCGTCTCGTTACAGCGGACACAGAGCGCCCAAAGCGGGGTTCCCACGCAGAGCGTGGGAACATCGATAGAGGGCAATAAAAAACCCGGCACCAGGCCGGGTTTTTCATGCACTGCGATCGGTGATCAGACGTCGAGGTTGGACACCGCCAGGGCGTTGGTCTCGATGAAGTCACGGCGCGGCTCGACTTCATCACCCATGAGGGTGTTGAAGATCTGATCCGCAGCGATAGCATCCTCGATACGGACCTTGAGCATGCGACGAACTTCAGGGTCCATGGTGGTTTCCCAAAGCTGATCCGGGTTCATCTCGCCAAGACCTTTGTATCGCTGAACGCTGTGACGCTTGGTGCTTTCAGTCATCAACCAAGTCAGCGCTTCCTTGAAGGTAGCAACAGGCTTCTTGCGCTCGCCACGCTGCACGTAAGCGCCTTCCTCCAGCAGACTGTTCAACTGATCGCCGAGGGTGGTGACCGTTTTGTAATCGTTGCTGGTGAAGAAATCACGGTTGAAGGTGATGTAGCTGGAGTTGCCGTGGGAAATCAGTTCCACCACCGGCAGCCACAAGTGACGCTCCTGGTCTTCGCGCAGACTGGTCTTGTAAGCCAGGCCGGACTTCTCCATGGTTTTCAGGCGAGCATCGAACAGAGCCAGCCAATTTTCCATGGCAGATTTGTCAGCCATCAGGTCGGTGGTGACACCAGAGAGGTAGACGAAATGCTCGGTGAGCTCCATCGGATACAGGCGCGACAGGCGCTTGAGGGTCTTCATCACTAGGCGGTAATCGTTGACCAAGCGCTCCAGCGAGCTGCCTGACAGGCCCGGCGCGCTCTCGTTGACGTGCAGACTGGCATCTTCGAGAGCCGACTGGGTCATGTACTCTTCCATGGCCTCGTCGTCCTTGATGTACTGCTCCTGCTTGCCACGCTTGACCTTGTACAGCGGCGGTTGGGCGATATAAATGTAGCCGCGCTCGACCAGCTCAGGCAGCTGACGGAAGAAGAACGTCAGCAGCAGGGTGCGGATGTGCGAACCGTCGACGTCAGCATCGGTCATGATGATGATGTTGTGGTACCGCAGCTTGTCGATGTTGTATTCCTCGCGGCCAATGCCACAGCCCAGAGCGGTGATCAGCGTGCCGACCTCCTGGGAGGAAATCATCTTGTCGAAGCGAGCTTTCTCGACGTTGAGGATCTTGCCCTTGAGCGGCAAGATCGCCTGAGTCTTGCGGTTACGGCCCTGCTTGGCAGAACCGCCCGCGGAGTCACCCTCCACGATGTACAGTTCGGAGAGGGCAGGGTCCTTCTCCTGACAGTCAGCCAATTTTCCCGGCAGACCTGCAATATCCAGTGCGCCTTTACGACGAGTCATTTCACGAGCTTTACGTGCGGCTTCACGAGCCCGGGCGGCGTCGATCATCTTGCCGACAACAGCCTTGGCTTCGTTGGGGTTCTCCAACAGGAAGTCGGAGAAGTACTTGCCCATTTCCTGCTCGACCGCGGTTTTCACCTCGGAGGAGACCAGCTTGTCCTTGGTCTGCGAGCTGAATTTCGGGTCTGGAACCTTGACCGAGATGATCGCCGTCAAGCCTTCGCGGGCATCGTCACCGGTAGTGGCGACCTTGTGCTTCTTGGCCAGACCTTCCTGCTCGATGTAGTTGTTCAGGTTACGCGTCAGCGCCGAGCGGAAGCCCGCCAGGTGAGTACCACCGTCACGCTGAGGAATGTTGTTGGTGAAGCACAGCAGGTTTTCGTTGAAGCTGTCGTTCCACTGCAGGGCGACTTCCACACCAACGCCGTCATCACGCTGTACGGAGAAGTGGAACACCTGGTTCACAGCGGTCTTGTTGACGTTCAGGTATTCAACGAATGCACGCAGGCCGCCTTCGTACTTGAAGAGTTCTTCCTTGGCGGTGCGCTCGTCCTTAAGAAGGATGCCGACCCCGGAGTTCAGGAATGACAGCTCGCGCAGACGCTTGGCCAGAATGTCCCAGCTGAAGTGAATATTGGCGAAGGTATCTTCAGACGGCTTGAAGTGGATCTGCGTACCGGTGGTATCACTGTCACCCACAGCCGCGATGGGTGCTTGTGGCACACCATGCACGTAGGTCTGTTCCCAGATTTTTCCGCTACGGCGGATGGTCAGCACCAGTTCTTTGGAGAGCGCGTTCACTACCGAAACGCCCACGCCGTGCAGACCACCAGAAACTTTGTAGCTGTTGTCGTCGAATTTACCGCCGGCGTGCAGCACGGTCATGATGACTTCGGCGGCGGAGACGCCTTCTTCCTTGTGGATATCAACCGGAATGCCACGGCCATTGTCGCGCACACTGATTGACTCATCCGGGTGGATGGTGATGGTGATTTCGCTGCAATGCCCTGCCAACGCCTCGTCGATGGAGTTATCGACCACCTCGAAGACCATATGGTGCAGACCGCTGCCATCATCGGTATCGCCGATGTACATACCAGGCCGCTTGCGTACGGCATCCAGGCCCTTGAGGACCTTGATGTTATTGGAGTCGTACGTTTGGTTTTCGCTCATGCTTCACTCCCGGTGATCGTGGGTCTGGATGATACGCCCGTGTTCCACGTGGAACATGGACAGCGGCGTATCCTTCTGCCAGCCACCGCTCAACAATTCATGGTCTACACAGGTGATGAAAACCTGGCAGTTCAAATCTTCCAACAATCGGCATAACGCGCGACGATGCTGCTCATCCAGTTCTGACGGCAAGTCATCCACCAGATAAATGCACTGGCCGCGCTTGGCCTGATCAACCAAATGCCCTTGAGCGATCCGCAAGGCACACACCACCAACTTTTGCTGGCCGCGGGACAAGATGTCCGCCGCGTTGTGTGCGCCGAGCCTCAATCTCAGGTCTGCCCGCTGCGGACCGGATTGGGTATGCCCGATCTGCTGATCACGCAAAAGGGACGACGTGAGCACTTCATTCAAAGGGCGGTCTTTATCCCACCCTCGGTAATAGCTCAACGTCAGCCCCTGCAGCTCAACCAACTCGCCAAGGGTACGTTCGAAAACGGGTTTCAGTTGCTGTATATAGGATCGCCGATAACTGTCGATTTCATCGCTGGCCAGGCACAACTCGCGATCCCAGGCAGCTTGAGAAACGGCATCAAGTGTACCACGGCGAAGCCACGAGTTCCGCTGCTTGAGGGCCTTCTGAAGGCGCTGCCAGGCAGGCATAAACCGAGGTTCCACGTGGAACACACCCCAATCGAGAAACTGTCGCCTGATCTTCGGAGCCCCTTCAAGCAGGCGAAAACTATCCGGATTGATCAATTGCAGGGGCAGCGTCTCCGCAAGCTGGGCTGCGCTACGCGCATTCTGTCCATCAATACGAATTTGAAAGTCGCCTTGCCGATCACGTGAAACACCCAGATTACTCTGCCGACCATCAGCCAGGTTGACCTGACCGAACAGCGTGCACACCTGCTGCTCATACTGGATAACCGGCAACAGCCGGGCGCTACGAAACGAGCGCGCCAGTCCGAGCAAGTGAATACCTTCAAGCACGCTGGTTTTTCCGCTGCCATTGGCCCCGTAAAGGATATTGATGCGCGGGGAGGGCGTCAGCTCAGCTGGCTCCAGATTGCGCACGGCAGTCAGATTGATGCGGATCAGGGACATGAAGCAGGCCGTATTACAGATTTAAAAATAGGGTGGCAGAAACGAAATCAGCTTTGGATGTCGCGGACCATAATAGAGTCCGAACATACCAAAGCTGATTTCAATAACGCCTGGGTTGCCTGTTAGCGGCAGCGACAGTTACAGGCGCATCGGCATGACGACGTAAGCAGAATCATCGTTGTCGGCTTCCTGTACCAGCGCGCTGCTGTTGGAATCGGACAAGATCAAACGCACCTGCTCGGTGGTCATCACGCCCAATACGTCCAGCAGGTAGCTGACGTTGAAGCCGATTTCCAACGAGCCGCCGTTGTACTCCACGGCGATTTCTTCTTCCGCTTCTTCCTGCTCAGGGTTGTTGGCCTGGATTTTCAGCAAGCCGGCAGCCAGTTGCAGACGAATACCGCGGTACTTTTCATTCGACAAAATCGCGGTACGGCTGAAGGCTTCACGCAGCCCCTGACGGTCAGCAACCACCAGCTTGTCACCGCCACGCGGCAGTACACGCTCATAGTCGGGGAACTTGCCGTCGACCAGCTTCGATGTGAAGGTGAATTCCCCGGTAGTAGCGCGGATATGGTGTTGGCCCAGCACGATGCTGACGCTGCCATCCTGCTCGGTAAGCAAACGGGCCAGCTCCAGAATACCTTTGCGCGGTACGATCACCTGATGGCGTTCAACCTGCTCGATACTGGCTTCCATGGAGCACATCGCCAGGCGATGACCATCGGTAGCGACGGCACGCAGAATGCCGGTCTGCACTTCCAACAGCATGCCGTTAAGGTAATAACGCACATCCTGCTGAGCCATGGCGAAGCTGGTGCGCTCGATCAGACGACGCAGCTTGCTCTGCACCAGGCTGAAGGTCAGCGAACCCGGGCCTTCCTCGACGGTAGGGAAGTCGTTGGCTGGCAGCGTAGACAGGGTGAAGCGGCTACGACCGGCCTTGACCAGCAGCTTCTGCTCGTCGACACGGATGTCGATCAAGGCATCGCTCGGCAGGCTTTTGCAGATATCCATAAGCTTGCGTGCCGGGACGGTAATCTCGCCGGGCTCGGCAGCATCTTCCAGCGCCACACGGCCAACCAGCTCGACTTCGAGGTCGGTACCGGTCAGCGACAGTTGCTGGCCTTCGACGACCAGCAGAACGTTGGACAGAACCGGCAAGGTCTGGCGGCGTTCCACGACGCCGGCGACCAGTTGCAGGGGTTTCAACAGGGCTTCGCGTTGAATGGTGAAGTGCATGGTCTAGTCCCTTGCCTCGTGCATGGAGTTGCGTATCAAGTGGTCAGTGTACGCAGCAGGTTCTTGTAATCCTCGCGGATATCCGCATCGGATCCCCTAAGTTCAGCAATCTTACGACAGGCGTGCAGTACCGTGGTGTGATCGCGGCCGCCGAAGGCCACACCGATTTCCGGCAGGCTGTGGTTGGTGAGTTCCTTGGACAACGCCATGGCCACCTGGCGGGGCCTGGCAATGGAACGCGACCGACGTTTCGACAGCAGATCGGTGATCTTGATCTTGTAATATTCGGCGGTGGTGCGCTGAATATTATCAATGCTGACCAGCTTGTCTTGCAGGGCCAGCAAATCCTTCAACGACTCGCGAATCAACTCAATGGTGATGTCACGACCCATGAAGTGCGAGTGGGCAATCACCCGCTTCAATGCGCCTTCCAGTTCCCGTACGTTGGAGCGGATGCGCTGGGCAATGAAGAATGCCGCATCGTGCGGTAAATCGACCTTGGCCTGATCGGCCTTCTTCATCAGGATCGCGACACGCGTTTCCAGCTCTGGCGGCTCAACCGCAACGGTCAGGCCCCAGCCGAAACGTGATTTCAGGCGTTCTTCCAGGCCTTCGATTTCCTTCGGGTAACGGTCGCTGGTGAGAATCACCTGCTGACCGCCCTCGAGCAAGGCATTGAACGTGTGGAAAAACTCTTCCTGCGAGCGCTCCTTCTTGGCGAAGAACTGAATGTCATCGATCAGCAGCGCATCCACCGACCGGTAGAAACGCTTGAATTCGTTGATGGCGTTGAGCTGCAGTGCCTTGACCATATCCGCCACGAAACGCTCGGAATGCAGGTAGACCACCTTGGCATTCGGATTCTTGGCCAGCAGATGGTTACCAACCGCGTGCATCAAGTGCGTTTTACCGAGGCCGACACCACCATATAAGAAGAGTGGGTTGTAGCCATGCTTGGGATTGTCGGCAACCTGCCAGGCAGCGGCGCGGGCCAGCTGGTTCGACTTGCCCTCGACGAAGTTATCGAAGGTAAAGGTACGGTTGAGGTAGCTGGTGTGCTTGAGCCCGCCTTCCACCTGCACCGTACGCTCGTTGCGCGCAGGGGCCACGCTGGACGCAGCACCTGCCATGGAATCGAAGCTGGCTCGAGATGGCTCGGCTTGCACAGGCGGTTTCGGCGGCGGCGCACTGACCTGTGGGGCAGCAGGCGCAGGCGCCGACGGGCTGCTGTAATTGGAGACCGAGGGCGACGGCGTCAGAACCGCACGGGGCGCAGAGCTGCGACGGCTGCCGATCAATAGCGAAATGGCAGGAACCAAACCCTCGGCACGCTCACCCAGCAGCTCGAGCATACGGCCCATGTACTTTTCATTGACCCAGTCGAGCACGAAGCGGTTAGGCGCGTAGACACGCAGCTCATCGCCTTCGGCTTCTACCTGTAATGGACGGATCCAGGTGTTGAATTGCTGGGCAGGCAGTTCGTCGCGGAGAAGTTCCACGCACTGCTGCCAAAGTTCCACGGACACGGACATCCCCTGATCAAAAGCGCTGAGGCAAAAACAGTCGCTATTGTAGCCTCCGCCGGCCTAGTTATCCACATAGGAAAGGCAGTTCATACGTGCCAAATCAACGATTTATCGGTTGAACCGTACGTCAGTTGCATAACTTTAAAGCCTGTGGATAAGCTGCCATGAGGCCCGTGCGAAAGTGCAGGGATAACTCAGTGGGTAAACACGCTGTGGATAAATACACGTTTCACCCCCAGCTTATACGCACCCGCCCAACAACTGCAGCACCGTTTTCTGACAGACTTTTAAATCGGTGAGATGCCCGGTGATGAAGACTCACAAAGACTTATCCACAGAAAGAGGCCTCTGTATATATAGCTTTAAAAACAAGCTCTCTTTAAAAAGATCTTTCCTTTATATCTATCTATCTGCCGGCGAGCATTGAAAACACCTGGTTGGAAATTGACCTGGCCTGCAGCTTTCTCTAGAATCGCCGGTCTCTTAAAACGGGGGCCATTCCGGTCCGTTGTCGACAACCAGGTAACCGCATCATGAAACGCACTTTCCAACCCAGCACCATCAAACGCGCTCGTACTCACGGTTTCCGTGCTCGCATGGCTACCAAGAACGGCCGTGCCGTCCTGTCGCGTCGTCGCGCCAAGGGCCGCGCTCGTCTCGCAGTCTGATTTTCCAGTCTTGTGGTGAGTCGAGGCTTCGGCCGGGAGAAGCGCCTGCTCACTCCCCGGCAATTCAAGGCAGTCTTCGACTCTCCCAGTGGCAAAGCGCCGGGCAAGAGTGTCCTGCTGCTTGCGCGCAACAACGAGCTTGATCATTCTCGCCTAGGTCTGGTGATCGGCAAGAAGAGCGTCAAGCTCGCTGTTGAGCGTAATCGCCTGAAACGCCAGATCCGCGAGTCGTTCCGCCTCAACCAGGACAACCTGGTCGGCTGGGACATTGTGGTGGTCGCGCGTAAAGGCCTGGGTGACCTGCAGAATGCCGAACTGTCTCAGCAGTTCGGCAAGCTGTGGAAGCGCCTTGCCCGCAGCAAGCCTGCCCAACAGGCCGATGCCCAGACCGGGGTGAACGACAATCCCCATGCGTAAACTGGTGCAAGCTCCAATCCGGTTTTACCAGTACGCCATCAGTCCAATGATGGCCAGTCATTGTCGTTTCTACCCCACTTGTTCCTGCTACGCGCTTGAAGCCATCGAAAGCCATGGCGTCTTGCGTGGTGGCTGGCTGACCGTCCGTCGTCTGGGACGCTGTCACCCTTGGCATCCCGGAGGCTACGATCCGGTGCCACCCGCGAAACACTCCCGATCCTCTTCGATGGCCGAATAATCATGGATATCAAACGCTCGATCCTGATCGTCGCCCTGGCAGTCGTGTCCTACATGATGGTTCTTCAATGGAACCAGGACTATGGCCAGGCCGCTCTGCCGAATCAGACAGCTTCTACCAGCAAAGCCACTCCAGGCTTGCCGGAAACCGCCTCCGTTGCCAGCAACGACGATGTCCCGACGGCCGCCAACGCCGACGGCAGCGATCCAAGCCCGGTGGAGGCCGTCGCTGTCAGCGATGCGTTGATCCAGGTTAAAACCGACGTTCTGGATCTGGCCATCGATCCGCGCGGTGGTGATGTGGTCAGCCTGAAGCTGCCGCATTACCCGCGTCGCCAGGATCATCCTGATGTTCCCTTCCAGTTGTTCGACAACGGCAGCGAGCACCTGTACCTGGCGCAGAGTGGCCTGACTGGCACTAACGGCCCGGATGCCCGCGCCAATGGCCGCCCGCTGTACAACAGCGAGCAGCGTGTCTATCAGCTGGCCGATGGTCAGAACCAGCTGGTGGTCGACCTGAGCTTCAGCGAAGCCGGCGTCAACTACATCAAGCGTTTCACCTTCAACCGTGGGCTCGACACCAGCTGCTCGGCCAAGGAAGTGGAGCAGAAGAAAGCTGGTTGCATCACTGGCAATGGCTACCAGATCGGCGTCACCTACCTGATCGACAACCAGAGTGCTAACGCCTGGACCGGTAACCTGTTCGCGCAACTGAAGCGTGATAACAGCGGCGACCCGTCTTCCAGCACCGCCACCGGTACTGCCACCTACCTCGGTGCAGCACTGTGGACCGCTGACAAGCCCTACACCAAGGTGTCGATGAAAGACATCGACAAGCAGGGCCTCAAGACAACCGTTGAGGGCGGCTGGATTGCCTGGCTGCAGCACTACTTCGTGACCGCGTGGGTTCCGTCTCAGGATGACACCAACCTGGTGCAGACCCGCAAGGACAGCCAGGGCAACTACATCATCGGCTACACCGGCCCAGCGCTGAACATTCCTGCCGGTGCCGAAGCGCAGACCAGCACCACGCTTTACGCCGGTCCGAAGATTCAGAAGGATCTTGCCGCGCTGTCGCCAGGCCTGGACAAGACCGTCGACTACGGCATTCTGTGGTTCCTCGCCGAACCAATCTTCTGGTTGCTGGAACATATCCACAACCTGCTCGGCAACTGGGGCTTCTCGATCATCGTGCTGACGTTGATCATCAAGCTGGCGTTCTTCCCGCTGTCCGCTGCGAGCTACCGTTCCATGGCGCGCATGCGTGCCGTGTCGCCACGTCTGCAGGCACTGAAAGAACAGTTCGGTGATGATCGCCAGAAAATGTCCCAGGCGATGATGGAGCTGTACAAGAAAGAGAAGATCAATCCGCTGGGTGGCTGCTTGCCGATCCTGGTGCAGATGCCGGTGTTCCTGGCTCTGTACTGGACCCTGCTGGAATCCGTTGAAATGCGTCAGGCACCGTGGATCCTGTGGATAACCGACCTGTCTATCAAGGATCCGTTCTTCATCCTGCCGATCATCATGGGCGCCACCATGTTCATCCAGCAGCAGCTCAACCCGACGCCGCCGGACCCCATGCAGGCTCGCGTGATGAAGATGATGCCGATCATTTTCACCTTCTTCTTCCTGTGGTTCCCGGCTGGTCTGGTGCTGTACTGGGTCGTCAACAACGTCCTGTCCATTGCCCAGCAGTGGTACATTACCCGCAAGATCGAAGCGCAGGCCAAGGCGTCAGCAGCCTGATCTACTAAGCTTCGCCAGCTATACACAGAACGCCCCCTCGTGGGGCGTTCTGCTATCCAGCGTTTGGAGGATTTATGCCCACATCCCGAGAAACCATCGCCGCCGTCGCCACCGCCCAGGGTCGTGGTGGCGTGGGCATCGTGCGGGTCTCCGGGCCGCGTGCACGGATGATCGCCATTACCCTGAGCGGTATCGAGCCGACGCCTCGACACGCGCACTACGGGGCCTGGCATGACGATGCCGGCGAGGTAATCGACGAAGGCCTGCTGTTGTTCTTCCCCGGGCCCAATTCCTTCACCGGTGAAGATGTGCTCGAGCTGCAGGGCCATGGCGGCCCGGTGGTGCTGGACATGCTGCTACAGCGCAGCCTGGAGCTCGGCGCACGTCAGGCTCGCCCGGGCGAATTCAGCGAGCGGGCGTTCCTTAACGACAAACTTGACCTGGCTCAAGCGGAAGCCATCGCCGACCTGATCGAAGCGAGTTCGGCACAGGCAGCGCGCAATGCCGTGCGATCGCTGCAGGGTGAGTTTTCGCGACGCGTCCATGAGCTGACCGAACGGCTGATCAGCCTGCGTATCTACGTCGAAGCGGCAATCGACTTTCCTGAAGAGGAAATCGACTTTCTCGCCGATGGCCACGTGTTGAGCTTGCTTGAAGGTGTTCGTGAGCAGTTATCCACAGTGTTGCGGGAAGCCGGGCAGGGCGCTTTGTTGCGCGACGGCATGAACGTGGTGATTGCAGGTCGTCCGAATGCGGGCAAGTCCAGCCTGCTCAATGCGCTGGCCGGCCGCGAAGCTGCCATCGTGACTGACGTCGCCGGCACCACCCGGGACGTGCTGCGCGAACATATCCACATCGACGGAATGCCGCTGCACGTGATCGACACTGCCGGGCTGCGCGATACCGAAGATCAGGTCGAACGCATCGGTGTGGAACGGGCGCTGAAGGCAATTGGCGAAGCAGACCGCGTGCTGCTGGTGGTCGACTCCACTGCACCCGAAGCAAATGACCCGTTTGCGCTGTGGCCGGAGTTCCTGCAGCAGCGGCCGGACGCCGCGCGGGTCACGCTGATCCGTAACAAAGCTGATCTCTCCGGCGAAAACGTCGGCCTGCAGACCAGTGATGATGGCCACGCTACGCTGGTGCTGTCTGCAAAATCCAGCGAGGGCTTGGAGCTGCTGCGTGAACACCTGAAAGCCTGCATGGGCTTTCAGCAGACTGCCGAAAGCGGTTTCAGCGCCCGCCGTCGCCACCTGGATGCGTTGCACCAGGCGCAGCGCCACCTCGACCACGGTCACGCTCAGCTGACCCTTGCAGGCGCTGGTGAGCTGCTTGCCGAGGACCTGCGCCACGCACAGCAGGCGCTGGGAGTGATCACAGGCGCATTTAGCTCGGATGACCTGCTGGGGCGTATCTTCTCGAGCTTCTGTATCGGTAAATAAGCCGAGCCGTAGCGCAGATAGGCAGTGACCTCGCCCAAGGTCACTGCCTTTTTTATGTCTGACGACAACGACTTATCCCCAGCACGATGGGCCCATCATTCAAAGGGTTCTCACAGCACTCTCCAGCCCACTGCATGATGGGTTAACCCCCAAATCCCCTTATTCCCCGCAACCCAAGCCACAGTCAGATGGCTTCCGGCGCTGCGCTCATAACATTCTGGTATGCCAATCGCACGAAACCCAGCGGTTATTGAAGCCAAGGCAGATGCTGCAGAAAGATTTCAACAGGCACAATAAACCCTGTGGAAAAGCGTAGTTGAGCTATGCCTATAACCCGGTGACAAACCTCGGGATAAACCGCCCTGTGAATAACTAGCACTGTTACCCACAGGGTGATCACCGCTATCTAACACCCGCAGCCCAGGATAGTCCCGCTTTGATACATCGCTGCATACCCCGTATTTATTGGCTTGTATCAATCTATCCACAGAAATGTGGGTCACCATTTATAAACATAAAAACAAGCCTTTTAAAAAAATCATTCTTTTCTATTTTATTTATTCCCAAACGAGTTCAGCGCCTGCCTGGGTGTGGACAAGATGAAGCGGAAATCAACCGCACGACCCCGGATAGGTGAGCAACTGGCTATTTTTTGTGCAAAAGGCTTCTTTCAACCCTGCTAAGTCCCTATACTTGCTGCCCTTTCCCGCTTTCCAACTAAAGCTCCCTTCTCAACAGGCACGAGGTGCGTGGTGAATTTCCCTTCCCGTTTTCAGGTGATCGTCATCGGCGGCGGCCATGCCGGTACCGAGGCCGCGCTTGCAGCGGCGCGCATGGGCGTGAAAACCCTGCTGCTGACCCACAACGTGGAAACCCTCGGGCAAATGAGCTGCAACCCGGCGATTGGCGGCATCGGCAAGAGCCACTTGGTCAAGGAAATCGACGCCCTCGGTGGCGCGATGGCAATCGCTACCGACATGGGTGGTATCCAGTTCCGCGTGCTCAACAGCCGCAAAGGTCCGGCAGTGCGTGCTACACGCGCCCAGGCTGATCGCATTCTGTACAAGGCAGCAGTACGCGAGATATTGGAAAACCAGCCCAACCTGTGGATATTCCAGCAGGCTGCAGACGACCTGATCGTCGAGCAGGACGAAGTCAAAGGCGTGGTCACTCAGATGGGGCTGCGCTTTTTCGCGGACTCCGTCGTGCTGACGACGGGCACCTTCCTGGGCGGACTTATCCACATTGGCATGCAGAACTATTCCGGCGGCCGTGCCGGTGATCCGCCATCGAACGCGCTGGCCAAACGCATGCGTGAATTGCCGCTGCGCGTTGGTCGCCTCAAAACCGGCACGCCACCGCGTATCGATGGGCGCTCTGTAGATTTCACCCTGATGACCGAGCAGCCAGGTGATACGCCGATTCCGGTGATGTCGTTCATGGGTAACCAGCAACAGCACCCGCGCCAGGTGAGCTGCTGGATTACTCATACCAACGCTCGCACCCACGAAATCATCGCCGCCAATCTTGATCGGTCGCCGATGTATTCCGGGATCATCGAAGGGGTGGGGCCGCGTTACTGCCCATCGATCGAAGACAAGATCCACCGCTTTGCCGACAAGGATAGCCATCAGGTGTTCATCGAGCCGGAAGGCCTGACCACCCACGAGCTGTATCCCAACGGCATTTCCACCTCGCTGCCGTTCGATGTGCAATTGCAGGTCGTGCAGAGCATCCGCGGGATGGAGAACGCCCATATCGTGCGTCCCGGTTATGCCATCGAGTACGACTACTTCGATCCCCGAGATCTCAAGTACAGCCTGGAGACCAAGGTCATCGGCGGTCTGTTCTTTGCGGGTCAGATCAATGGCACCACCGGTTACGAAGAAGCCGGTGCCCAAGGCTTGCTGGCGGGTGCCAACGCTGCGTTGCGCGCCCAGGGCAAAGACGCCTGGTGCCCGCGCCGCGACGAAGCCTACATCGGTGTACTGGTCGACGATCTGATCACCCTGGGCACCCAGGAGCCCTACCGCATGTTCACGTCGCGCGCCGAGTACCGGCTAATCCTGCGTGAGGACAATGCCGATCTGCGCTTGACCGAGAAGGGCCGCGAACTGGGCCTGGTGGACGATCAACGCTGGGCAGCATTCGAGGCCAAGCGTGAAGGTATCGCCCTGGAAGAACAGCGCCTGAAAACCACCTGGGTTCGCCCCAACACGCCTCAGGGCGAGGCCATCGTCGCGCGCTTTGGCACGCCGCTGACCCATGAATACAACCTGCTCAACTTGCTGTCGCGTCCGGAGATCGATTATGCCGGCCTCATCGACGTAACCGGCGACGGTGCGCAGGACCCGCAGGTAGCTGAGCAGGTCGAGATCAAGACCAAGTACGCCGGCTACATCGACCGGCAGCAGGACGAGATCGCTCGCCTGCGCGCCAGTGAGCAGACCGAGCTGCCTGTGGACATCGACTACGTGACGATTTCAGGGCTGTCCAAGGAAATCCAGCACAAGCTCGGCGCTGCCAGGCCGCAGACGCTGGGCCAGGCGTCCCGTATTCCCGGCGTCACGCCCGCAGCGATTTCCCTGTTGCTGATTCACTTGAAGAAACGTGGCGCCGGTCGCCAGCTGGAGCAGCCCGCCTGATGTCCGCCGTTACCTCCCGTCATGCCGAAGAACTGCAGCAAGGTGCTCGCGAACTGGGCGTCAGCCTGAACGAGCAGCAACACGAACAGCTGCTCGCCTACCTGGCGTTGCTGATCAAGTGGAACAAGGCTTACAACCTGACCGCGGTGCGTGATCCCGACGAGATGGTGTCACGGCATCTGCTCGATAGCCTCAGTGTCGTGCCGTTCGTGGCAGAGGCTGGGGATAACTGGTTGGATGTCGGGAGCGGTGGCGGCATGCCGGGTATTCCCCTGGCCATTCTGTTTCCCGAGCGGCGCTTCACCTTGCTCGACTCCAACGGCAAGAAAACCCGCTTTCTGACCCAAGTGAAGCTTGAGCTGAAGTTGGCCAACCTGGAAGTTATCCACAGCCGGGTAGAGGGATTTACGCCGGCGCAGCCATTCAACGGTATCTGTTCCCGGGCCTTCAGCTCGCTGGAAGATTTCGCTACTTGGACACGCCACCTCGGTGATGGCCAAACCCAGTGGTTGGCGATGAAGGGCGTACACCCGGATGACGAGCTGCAGGCGCTGCCGGCGGACTTTCGTCTCACTGGCACGCACGTGCTCAAGGTTCCCGGTTGCCAAGGCCAGCGCCATCTGTTGATACTGCGACGTTCGGTTTAAGGGGCACGGCAACATGGCAAAAGTATTCGCGATCGCCAACCAGAAGGGCGGTGTGGGCAAAACCACCACCTGCATCAATCTGGCAGCCTCCCTGGTAGCAACCAAGCGCCACGTGCTGCTGATCGACCTCGACCCGCAGGGCAACGCCACTACCGGCAGCGGTGTGGATAAGCTGACGCTGGAGCATTCGATTTACGATGTGCTGGTCGGTGACTGCAACCTGGTCGACGCCATGCAGTTCTCCGAACACGGCGGTTATCAGCTGCTGCCTGCCAACCGCGATCTGACGGCTGCAGAAGTTGCCCTGCTGGAAATGCAGACCAAGGAAAACCGCCTGCGTAACGCCCTGGCGCCGATCCGCGAGAACTACGATTACATCCTCATCGATTGCCCGCCGGCGCTGTCGATGCTGACCATCAACGCCTTGGTCGCCGCCGATGGGGTGATCATTCCCATGCAGTGCGAGTACTACGCTCTCGAAGGGCTGAGCGACTTGGTCAACAGCATTCAGCGTATCGGCAAGCTGCTCAATCCGTCATTGAAGATCGAAGGGCTGCTGCGCACCATGTATGACCCGCGTATCAGCCTGACCAACGATGTATCGGCGCAGCTCAAGGAACATTTCCCTGAGACGCTCTATCAAACCGTGATCCCGCGTAACGTGCGTCTGGCTGAAGCGCCGAGCTTCGGCATGCCTGCGCTGGTTTACGACAAGCAATCTCGAGGCGCGCTCGCCTATCTGGCGCTGGCAGGTGAATTGGTTCGCCGTCAGCGTGCGAACCGCCACACCGCAAACGTATAAGGAATCTGTGCATGGCCGCCAAAAAACGTGGGCTGGGACGAGGCCTGGACGCCCTGTTGGGAGGTTCCAGCGTCGAGGCCCTGGAAGAAGAAGCGGTCAAGGTCGACACCCGTGAATTGCAACACCTGCCGCTTGACCTGATCCAGCGCGGCAAATACCAGCCGCGCCGCGATATGGATGTCACTGCCCTCGAAGAGCTGGCTCAGTCGATCAAAACCCATGGCGTGATGCAGCCCATCGTGGTGCGCCCGATCGCTGAAGGCCGCTTCGAGATCGTCGCCGGTGAGCGACGCTGGCGAGCCACCCAGCAGGCTGGCCTGGAGCGAATTCCTGCATTGGTACGCGACCTGCCGGACGAAGCGGCCATCGCCATGGCGCTGATCGAGAACATCCAGCGCGAAGACCTCAATCCGATCGAAGAAGCCATGGCGTTGCAGCGCCTGCAGCAAGAGTTCCAGCTGACCCAGCAGCAGGTCGCCGAAGCCGTTGGCAAATCGCGGGTGACCATCACCAACCTGCTGCGCCTCATCGCCCTGCCTGAAGAGGTGAAAACCCTGCTTTCTCACGGCGATCTGGAAATGGGCCATGCCCGCGCACTGCTGGGTTTGCCGGCCGAACAGCAGACCGAGGGTGCGCGACACGTTGTCGCACGAGGCCTGACCGTTCGTCAGACCGAGGCCTTGGTGCGGCAGTGGTTGAGCACTCAGGAGAAGCCGGCTGCGGTCACCAAGAGTGATCCGGACATCAGCCGGCTCGAACAGCGTCTGGCTGAACGCCTGGGCTCTCCGGTGCAGATCAAGCATGGTCAGAAGGGTAAAGGCCAGCTGGTCATCCGCTATAACTCCCTTGATGAACTGCAGGGTGTCCTCGCTCACATCCGCTGAAACAATTGCAGTCGCAGGGCTAGCCCGAAAAGACTTTCGAGCAGTTGAATGGGGTGGGAAGCGCCCCTATACTCTGCGCGCATTTCGGCGGCATAAACTATGCCAAGGCATTGATTATTCTTGCGCCGATGTCATGAGGGCCACCCTGGGTAATTAGATGGATTTTCGCGCGCCAAAACGCCTGCCCTTCCATCGCCTTCCGGTTTTTCCGGTGCTCATGGCTCAGATGATCGTGGTACTTGTACTCGCCGTTGCGTGTTGGCAATGGCGGGGCGTTGTTGCTGGTTACTCCAGCTTTTGCGGCGGCCTGATTGCCTGGCTGCCAAACGTGTACTTCGCCCACAAGGCATTCCGGTTTTCCGGAGCGCGGGCGGCCCAGGCCATCGTGCGGTCGTTCTACGCCGGCGAGGCCGGGAAACTGGTTCTGACAGCAGTGCTTTTTGCGCTGGTGTTTGCAGGTGTGAAGCCTTTGGATGCGCTGGCCTTGTTCGGCGCTTTCCTGCTGACCCAATTGGTCAACTGGTTCGCACCCTTGCTGATGAAGAGATAACTTTTAAAGCCTTAGAGCGTTTGAGGGATTTATGGCAGCTGCAGAAACCGCTTCGGGTTATATCCAGCATCACTTGCAGAACCTGACCTATGGTCAGCACCCGGTGAATGGCTGGGGTTTCGCCCACTCCGCTGAAGAAGCCAAAGAAATGGGCTTCTGGGCGTTTCACCTGGATACCCTGGGTATCTCGGTGGTGCTGGGCCTGATCTTCATCCTGCTGTTCAAGGCAGCCGCCTCGCGCGCTACCTCGGGCCAGCCTGGCGGTCTGCAGAACTTTGTCGAAGTGCTGGTCGAGTTCGTCGACGGCAGCGTCAAGGACACCTTTCACGGTCGCAACGCACTGATCGCACCGCTGGCCCTGACCATCTTCGTCTGGATCTTCCTGATGAACCTGATGGACCTGGTGCCAGTGGACTGGATTCCGATGGCTGCCGCCAAGATCGCTGGTGACGAGCACCTGTTCTTCCGCGCCGTTCCGACCACTGACCCGAACGCTACCCTGGGCATGGCCCTGTCGGTGTTCGCGCTGATCATTTTCTACAGCATCAAGGTCAAGGGCATCGGCGGCTTCCTCGGCGAACTGACCCTGCACCCGTTCAGCGCCAAGAACATCTTCGTAAAGATTCTGCTGATCCCGGTCAACTTGCTCCTCGAGTTCGTGACCCTGATCGCCAAGCCAATTTCCCTGGCACTGCGTCTGTTCGGCAACCTGTATGCCGGCGAGCTGATCTTCATCCTCATCGCGGTCATGTTCGGCGGCGGCATTCTGTTGGCAGCACTGGCAGGCGTTCTGCAGTGGGCCTGGGCAGTCTTCCACCTGATCATCATCACGCTGCAGGCCTTCATCTTCATGATGCTGACCATCGTCTACCTGTCGATGGCGCACGAAGACAGCCATTGATAGCGTGACGCGCACCCACTGCCTTGCTGGCTGGATGTGCGGCGCTGTTGATGGATCCAGCTTCGGCTGGAACGCCCGCAAGGGCACTGGAAACACCGGTTTTGCTTTACCGCTTTACCCTTAGAAAAACCTTAACCAATACGACGTAAAAAGTCGGGAGGAAAGATGGAAACTGTAGTTGGTCTGACCGCGATCGCTGTTGCACTGCTGATTGGCCTGGGCGCTCTGGGTACCGCCATTGGCTTCGGCCTGCTGGGCGGCAAGTTCCTGGAAGGCGCTGCGCGTCAGCCGGAAATGGTTCCGATGCTGCAAGTGAAAATGTTCATCGTCGCCGGCCTGCTCGACGCCGTGACCATGATCGGTGTTGGTATCGCACTGTTCTTCACCTTCGCGAACCCCTTCGTTGGTCAAATCGCTGGCTAATCACTCGAATTTTCGAGTTGATTGGTGTGATGGACAACGAACGAGCGAGGTGTTGGCGTGAACATTAATGCAACCCTGATTGGCCAGTCCGTTGCCTTCTTCATCTTCGTGCTGTTCTGCATGAAGTTCGTGTGGCCTCCGGTCATTGCGGCTTTGCAAGAACGTCAGAAGAAGATTGCTGAAGGTCTGGATGCTGCCAGTCGTGCGGCTCGTGACCTGGAGTTGGCCCAAGAGAAAGCGGGTCAGCAACTGCGCGAAGCCAAAACCCAGGCTGCTGAGATTATTGAGCAAGCCAAGAAACGCGGTACTCAGATTGTTGACGAGGCCCGTGAACAGGCTCGCGTCGAAGCTGACCGTGTGAAGGCTCAGGCTCAGGCCGAGATCGAACAGGAAATCAACAGCATCAAAGACGCGCTGCGTGCCCAAGTGGGTGCTCTGGCTGTCGGCGGTGCCGAGAAGATCCTGGGCGCATCCATCGACCAAAACGCGCATGCGGAGCTGGTTTCCAAACTGGCCGCCGAAATTTAAGCGAGGGCGCGATCATGGCAGAACTGACCACGTTGGCCCGACCTTACGCCAAGGCGGCCTTCGAATACGCCCAGGCTCACCAGCAGCTGGCCTCTTGGTCAGCCATGCTCGGCCTGGCAGCGGAGGTGTCTCAGGACGCCACCCTGCAGCGCGTGTTCAAGGCCCCGCGTTTGACGAGTACAGACAAGGCCACCACCTTCGTCGAGGTGTGTGGTGACAAGTTCGACGCCCAGGTACGCAATTTCATCCACGTTGTCGCAGAGAACGATCGTCTGGCCTTGTTGCCGGAAATCTACTCGCTGTTCGAGCTGTACAAGGCCGAACAGGAGAAGTCGATCGACGTAGATGTCACCAGTGCCTTCGCATTGAGCGATGAACAGCAAGACAAACTCGCCAAGGTTCTCAGTGCACGGCTCGGCCGGGAAGTGCGCCTGCATGCTGCGGAGGACTCCACCCTGATCGGTGGTGTCGTAATCCGCGCCGGCGACTTGGTTATCGATGGCTCAGTTCGCGGCAAAATCGCGAAGCTGGCCGAAGCATTGAAATCTTGAGTTTGAAGGGGCAGCAGAGCTATGCAGCAACTCAATCCTTCCGAAATTAGTGAAATCATCAAGGGACGTATCGAGAAACTCGACGTCTCTTCCCAAGCCCGAAACGAAGGCACTATCGTCAGCGTGTCTGACGGTATCGTGCGTATTCACGGTCTCGCCGACGTCATGTACGGCGAAATGATCGAGTTTCCGGGTAGCGTCTACGGTATGGCACTGAACCTGGAGCAAGACTCCGTCGGTGCTGTTGTGCTGGGTGCCTATACCACCCTCGCCGAAGGCATGAGCGCCAAGTGCACTGGCCGCATCCTGGAAGTTCCGGTTGGTCCGGAATTGCTGGGCCGCGTTGTTGACGCACTGGGCAACCCGATCGATGGCAAAGGCCCGATCAACGCTCAAGCCACCGACGCCGTTGAAAAGGTTGCACCGGGTGTGATCTGGCGTAAGTCGGTCGACCAGCCGGTACAGACTGGCTACAAGTCGGTCGATGCCATGATCCCGGTAGGCCGTGGCCAGCGTGAGCTGATCATCGGTGACCGTCAGATCGGTAAGACTGCTCTGGCCGTCGACGCCATCATCAACCAGAAGAACAGCGGCATCTTCTGCGTCTACGTAGCCATCGGTCAGAAGCAATCGACCATCGCCAACGTGGTACGCAAGCTGGAAGAGTCCGGTGCCCTGGCCAACACCATCGTGGTGGCTGCTTCGGCTTCTGAATCCGCTGCACTGCAGTTCCTGGCACCTTATGCCGGCTGCACCATGGGCGAATACTTCCGTGACCGCGGTGAAGATGCGCTGATCGTGTACGACGACCTGTCCAAGCAGGCCGTTGCTTACCGTCAGATCTCCCTGCTGCTGCGCCGTCCGCCAGGCCGTGAAGCCTATCCAGGCGACGTGTTCTATCTCCACAGCCGTCTGCTGGAGCGTGCTTCGCGCGTTTCCGAAGACTACGTCGAGAAGTTCACCAATGGCGCAGTGACTGGCAAAACCGGTTCTTTGACCGCTCTGCCAATCATCGAAACCCAGGCTGGCGACGTTTCCGCGTTCGTTCCGACCAACGTGATTTCGATCACCGACGGTCAGATCTTCCTGGAATCGGCCATGTTCAACTCGGGTATCCGTCCGGCCGTCAACGCCGGTATCTCGGTATCCCGTGTGGGTGGTGCTGCGCAGACCAAGATCATCAAGAAGCTCTCCGGTGGTATCCGTACCGCTCTGGCTCAGTACCGTGAACTGGCGGCATTTGCCCAGTTCGCTTCTGACCTGGACGAAGCCACCCGCAAGCAGCTTGAGCATGGTCAGCGCGTTACCGAGCTGATGAAGCAGAAGCAATACGCTCCGATGTCCATCGCGGACATGGCGCTGTCGCTGTATGCCGCTGAGCGTGGTTTCCTGACCGACATCGAAGTCGCCAAGATCATCAGCTTCGAGCAGGCTTTGATCGCCTTCTTCAACCGTGATCACGCCGCTCTGATGGCGAAGATCAACGAGAAGGGTGACTTCAATGACGACATCGATGGCCAGCTGAAAGCCGGTATCGAGAAGTTCAAAGCCACCCAAACCTGGTAAGCCGCAGCGGGCGCCCAACGGCGCCCGCCTGCTAACCCGATAGGTGTGAAATGGCAGGCGCAAAAGAGATTCGCAGCAAGATTGCGAGCATCAAAAGCACGCAGAAGATCACCAGCGCCATGGAAAAGGTGGCGGTCAGCAAGATGCGCAAGGCACAACAGCGCATGTCAGCTAGCCGTCCCTACGCGGAGCGTATCCGCCAGGTAATTGGTCATTTAGCCAACGCCAACCCGGAATACCGTCACCCGTTCATGATCGAACGCGAAGTAAAGCGCGTCGGTTATGTGGTGGTGAGTTCGGACCGTGGTCTGTGCGGTGGCTTGAATACCAACCTGTTCAAGGCCCTGGTCAAGGACATGTCGGCAAACCGCGAGCGCGGCGTGGAGATCGATCTCTGCGTGGTTGGCAGCAAAGGCGCGGCATTCTTCCGCAACTTTGGTGGCAACGTCGTCGCTGCGATCAGCCATCTTGGCGAAGAGCCGTCGATCAATGATCTGATCGGCAGCGTCAAGGTGATGCTCGATGCTTACCTGGAAGGGCGCATCGACCGTTTGTCCGTGGTTTCCAACAAGTTCATCAATACCATGACCCAGAAGCCGACCGTGGAGCAGTTGATTCCACTGGTGGCCGATTCGGATCAGGAGCTGAAACACCACTGGGATTACCTGTACGAACCCGACGCCAAGCAGCTGCTTGACGGGCTGATGGTTCGCTACGTGGAATCGCAGGTGTACCAGGCAGTGGTCGAGAACAACGCAGCCGAACAGGCCGCGCGGATGATTGCGATGAAGAACGCCACCGACAACGCTGGCGACATCATCAAAGACCTGCAGTTGGTTTACAACAAGGCACGTCAGGCAGCGATCACCCAGGAAATTTCGGAAATCGTCGGCGGCGCTGCCGCGGTTTAACGGTTCAAATATTCAGAGGAACCAAAGATGAGTAGCGGACGTATCGTTCAAATCATCGGCGCCGTCATCGACGTGGAATTCGCGCGTGACAAGGTGCCGAGTGTTTATGAAGCGCTGAAAGTAGTCGGCGCCGAAACCACTCTGGAAGTTCAGCAGCAGCTGGGCGACGGCGTGGTGCGTACCATTGCGATGGGTTCGACCGAAGGCCTGAAACGCGGCCTGGACGTTGAAAGCACTGGCGCAGGCATCCAGGTACCGGTCGGGGTGAAAACCCTGGGCCGCATCATGGACGTACTGGGCAACCCGATCGACGAAGCGGGCCCGATTGGCGAAGAAGAGCGTTGGGGCATTCACCGTCCTGCGCCGACCTACGCCGAACAGGCAGGCTCCAACGAGCTGCTGGAAACTGGCATCAAGGTTATCGACCTGGTTTGCCCGTTCGCCAAGGGCGGTAAAGTCGGTCTGTTCGGTGGTGCCGGTGTCGGCAAGACCGTAAACATGATGGAGCTGATCCGTAACATCGCCATCGAGCACAGCGGTTATTCCGTGTTCGCCGGTGTGGGTGAGCGTACTCGTGAGGGTAACGACTTCTACCACGAGATGAAGGATTCCAACGTTCTCGACAAGGTAGCCCTGGTCTACGGTCAGATGAACGAGCCACCAGGCAACCGTTTGCGCGTAGCACTGACCGGCCTGACCATGGCCGAGAAGTTCCGTGACGAAGGCCGTGATGTTCTGTTCTTCGTGGACAACATCTACCGCTACACCCTGGCCGGTACCGAAGTATCCGCACTGCTCGGCCGTATGCCGTCCGCCGTGGGTTACCAGCCGACCCTGGCCGAAGAAATGGGCGTTCTGCAAGAGCGTATTACTTCGACCAAGACCGGTTCGATCACCTCGATCCAGGCCGTCTACGTACCTGCGGATGACTTGACCGACCCAAGCCCGGCGACCACCTTCGCCCACTTGGACGCCACTGTCGTACTGTCCCGTGACATCGCTTCCCTGGGTATCTACCCAGCGGTCGATCCACTCGACTCGACATCGCGCCAGCTGGACCCGAACGTGATTGGCCAGGAGCACTACGACACCGCTCGCGGCGTTCAGTACGTGCTGCAGCGCTACAAAGAGCTGAAGGACATCATCGCGATCCTCGGCATGGACGAACTGTCGGAAGAAGACAAGCAGCTGGTATCCCGTGCTCGTAAGATCCAGCGCTTCCTGTCCCAGCCGTTCTTCGTGGCCGAAGTCTTCACTGGTTCGCCAGGCAAGTACGTTTCCCTGAAGGACACCATCGCTGGTTTCAGCGGCATCCTCAAAGGTGATTACGATCACCTGCCGGAGCAGGCGTTCTACATGGTCGGCGGCATCGAAGAAGCCATCGAGAAAGCGAAGAAACTGTAATCACCCGTGCGCCCGGCAACGGGCGCTTACGTGAGGCTAGATATGGCTATGACAGTCCATTGCGACATCGTCAGCGCAGAAGGCGAGATCTTCTCCGGTCTGGTCGAAATGGTGATCGCCCACGGCAACCTGGGTGATCTGGGGATTTCCCCAGGCCACGCGCCGCTGATCACCGACCTCAAGCCGGGCCCGATTCGTCTGGTCAAGCAGGGTGGCGACACCGAGGTGTTCTACATCTCTGGTGGCTTCCTCGAAGTGCAGCCGAGCATGGTCAAGGTACTTGCCGATACCGTGCAACGTGCTGCCGACCTCGACGAAGCCTCTGCTCAGGAAGCCGTCAAGGCTGCCGAGAAAGCACTGAGCGAGCAAGGTTCCGAGTTCGACTACGGTTCTGCCGCTGCTCGTCTGGCCGAGGCTGCAGCTCAGCTGCGCACCGTCCAGCAAATGCGCAAGAAGTTCGGCGGTAGCTGATACCACTGGGCTTCATCGTTGCTTGGTAAAAGGGTAGCCTTGGCTACCCTTTTGCTTTTCTGCCGTTTTATTTCCCGTACGACTCGTGCGTCGGGATTGCCAAGGAACCGCCCGCCATGTCTCTCGATATCGTCATCCTCGCCGCCGGCCAAGGCACCCGCATGCGCTCCGCGCTGCCAAAGGTACTGCACCCGGTAGCCGGGAAATCCATGCTCGGTCACGTCATCGACACCGCCCGCACGCTGCAGCCACAGAGCGTTCAGGTAGTGATCGGCCATGGCGCCGAAAAGGTACGCGAGCGACTGGCGGCCGACGACCTGAATTTCGTCATTCAGGCCGAGCAACTGGGCACCGGTCACGCAGTCGCCCAAGCACTGCCGCAGCTTGGCGCCGACACCGTGCTGATCCTCTATGGCGACGTCCCGCTGATCGAAGCTGCAACCCTGCAGCGCCTGCTGGCCTTGGTCAACGACGATCAGCTTGGGCTGCTCACCGTCGAGCTGGCCGACCCGACCGGCTATGGGCGCATCGTCCGAGACGCGCAGGGTGTGGTCCAGGCCATCGTCGAGCACAAGGACGCCAGCGACGCCCAGCGGCAGATCCGTGAAGGCAATACCGGCATTCTCGCCGTACCGGGTAACCGCCTGGCCGACTGGCTGGGGCGGCTGTCCAACAGCAACGCCCAGGGCGAGTACTACCTCACCGACGTGATTGCCATGGCGGTCGCCGACGGCCTGGTGGTGGCCACCGAACGCGCGGCTGACGAGATGGAAGTACTGGGCGCCAATGATCGCATCCAGCTGTCTCAGCTCGAGCGCCACTATCAATACCGCGCCGCACGCCGTTTGATGGCGCAGGGCGTGACCCTGATCGACCCGGCGCGTTTCGATGTGCGCGGTGAGGTCAGCGTGGGCCGCGACGTGACGATCGACATCAACGTGATCCTGGAAGGCCGTGTGGTCATCGAAGATGATGTACAGATCGGCCCGAACTGCGTGATCAAGGACAGCACGCTGCGTAAGGGAGCCATCGTCAAAGCCAACAGCCACCTGGATGGTGCCGAGATGGGTGAAGCTGCTGATTGCGGTCCGTTCGCTCGCCTGCGCCCTGGCAGCGTGTTGGGCACCAAGGCCCATGTGGGTAACTTCGTGGAGCTGAAGAACGCCGTGCTGGGTGAGGGCGTGAAGGCGGGTCACCTCACCTACCTGGGGGACACTGTCATCGGCGCGCGCACCAACATCGGTGCCGGCACAATTACCGTCAACTACGATGGTGCCAATAAGCACCAGACCTCAATTGGCGAAGATGTGTTTATCGGCTCCAATAACTCACTGATAGCCCCAGTGGATATCGGCGCGGGCTCCAATACGGCAGCTGGCTCGACCATTACCCATGATGTCCCGGCCCATAACCTGGCCGTCGCCCGTGGCCGGCAGCGCAATATCGAAGGCTGGCAGCGCCCGACCAAAAAACAGAAGTAGCGCATTTATCCATTGGTCCTGAGCACGTCACAGCTCGTTCTGTGGATAAGTTTTCGCGTCGTTACAGCTTGACGCCAGGGCTTCATTAGGTTTTGATTCGCGTCGTTATCTTTCGAATCGAAACTTAAGCATGTCGAAACGCAACACACCGCAACGTCGCCATACCATCCTTGCCTTGCTTGCCGAGCAGGGCGAGGTGAGTGTGGATGCGTTGGCCAAGCGTTTTGGGACCTCGGAAGTGACCATTCGCAAGGATCTGGCAGCCTTGGAGACCAACGGTCTGTTGCTGCGCCGCTATGGTGGCGCAGTACCGCTGCCACAGGAATTGATCGTCGACAGCGCGCAGCCGATTTCCCGCTATAAGCAAGCGATTGCCCGCGCAGGTGTCGCGCGAATTCGCGAGCACGCCCGGATCATCATCGACAGCGGCACTACCACCGCCGCGATGATTCCCGAGCTGGGCCGCAAACCGGGGCTGGTGGTGATGACCAACTCGCTGAATGTGGCCAATGCCCTGCGCGACATCGAACACGAACCGGTACTGCTGATGACTGGCGGCACCTGGGACCCGCATTCCGACTCCTTCCAGGGCCAGGTCGCCGAGCAGGTGTTGCGCTCCTATGATTTCGACCAGCTGTTTATCGGGGCCGATGGCATCGACCTGCAGCGCGGTACCACCACCTTCAATGAATTGCTGGGTCTGTCGCGGGTGATGGCCGAAGTGGCCCGTGAGGTGATCGTCATGGTCGAGAGCGACAAGATCGGCCGGCGTATTCCCAATCTCGAGCTGCCCTGGAGCAGCGTGCACACCCTGATTACTGACGAGCGCCTCACTGACGAGGCGCGTGACCAACTCTTGGCCCGCGGGATCCAGCTGATCTGTGCGGTTGCTGACGCTACCTGAGGAGAACGCTATGTGTGGCATCGTAGGCGCCATTGCCGAACGTAATATCACCGCTGTGCTGGTCGAGGGCCTCAAGCGCCTTGAGTACCGCGGCTACGACAGCGCCGGCGTAGCGCTGGTCGATGACCTGGGTACGCTGCAGCGTCGCCGCCGTGTCGGCAAGGTCAGCGAGCTTGAAAGCGCGCTGAACAGCGAACCGCTGCCGGGCCGCCTGGGCATCGCGCACACCCGCTGGGCCACCCACGGCGTGCCGACCGAAAACAACGCCCACCCGCACTTCTCAGGTGACCAGTTGGCCGTGGTGCACAACGGCATCATCGAAAACCATGGCCCATTGCGCGAGCGCCTTCAGGGCCTGGGTTATCACTTCAGCTCCGATACTGACACCGAAGTCATCGTGCACCTGCTCGATCACACCCTGAAAGCGCACAGTGATCTCGCTGACGCGCTGAAGGCGGTGGTCAAGCAGTTGCAGGGTGCCTACGGCCTGGCGGTGATCAGCGCAGCCAACCCCGATCGCCTGCTCGCCGCCCGCAGTGGCAGCCCACTGGTAGTAGGCCTGGGCCTGGGCGAAAACTTCCTCGCCTCTGACCAGCTTGCCCTGCGCCAAGTCACCGACCGCTTCATGTACCTCGAAGAGGGCGACATCGCCGAGATCGGGCGCGACAGCGTGCAGATCTGGGATGCCAACGGCAACGAGGTGCAGCGTGAAGTGGTGCAATACCACGAAGGCGCCGACGCAGCCGACAAGGGTGCGTTCCGCCATTTCATGCTCAAGGAGATCCACGAACAGCCCACCGTCGTGCAGCGCACCCTGGAAGGCCGTCTGGGCAGCGATCATGTGCTGGTGCAGGCCTTCGGCCCTCAAGCAGCCGAGCTGTTCGCCAAGGTGAGCAACGTGCAGATCGTCGCCTGCGGCACCAGCTACCACGCCGGCATGGTTGCCCGTTACTGGCTCGAAGGGCTGGCGGGTATCCCTTGCCAGGTCGAAGTGGCCAGCGAGTTCCGCTATCGCCGCGTAGCGGTGCAGCCGGATACCCTGTTCGTCAGCATCTCCCAGTCGGGCGAGACTGCCGATACCCTGGCCGCGCTGCGCAACGCCAAGGCCGACGGCGGCTACCTGGCCAGCCTGGCGATCTGCAACGTCGGCATCAGCTCGCTGGTGCGCGAATCCGACCTGACCCTGCTGACCCACGCCGGTCCCGAGATCGGTGTCGCGTCCACCAAAGCCTTCACCACTCAGCTGGTTGGCCTGATGCTGCTGACTCTGGCTCTCGGCCAAGTCAAAGGCACTCTGGAGGATGGCGTCGCGGCTGAACTGGTCGAGGAGCTGCGTCGTCTGCCTGCTCGCTTGGACGAAGCACTGGCCATGGACAAGATCGTCGAGAAGGTCTCCGAGCTGTTCGCCGAGAAGCACCACACCCTGTTCCTGGGCCGCGGTGCTCAGTACCCGGTGGCGATGGAGGGGGCACTCAAGCTCAAGGAAATCTCCTACATCCACGCCGAAGCTTACCCGGCCGGTGAGCTGAAACACGGCCCGCTGGCCCTGGTGGACGCTGACATGCCGGTGGTCACCATTGCGCCGAATAACGAGCTGCTCGACAAGCTCAAGTCCAACCTTCAGGTGGTGCGGGCCCGTGGCGGCGAGCTGCTGGTATTCGCTGACGAGCAGGCTGGCATGAGCAACGGCGAGGGCACTCACGTGGTGAACATGCCGCACATCCACGACGCGCTGGCACCGATTCTCTACACCCTGCCGCTGCAGCTGCTGTCGTACCACGTGGCCGTGCTGCGCGGCACGGATGTCGACCAGCCGCGTAACTTGGCCAAGTCGGTCACTGTCGAGTGACAGGCTGAGCGCTTGGAGCCATGAAAAGCCCGCCTTCCGAGGCGGGCTTTTTTATGCCTGATTGGCCTCGACCCGCTGTTGCTCTTCGGGGCGCAGCGTCAATACCCGAACACCCTCGGCGGTTACCGCCACGGTGTGTTCGAACTGTGCCGACAGCTGGCCATCGCGGGTGACCACCGTCCAGCCATCGCGCAGCGTGCGCACGCCAGGCAGGCCCTGATTGATCATCGGCTCGATGGTGAACACCATGCCTTCGCGTAGCGTGAGGCCGCTCTTGGCCTTGCCCCAATGCAGCACCTCGGGAGGCTCATGCATCTGCTTGCCAATACCGTGGCCGCAATACTCACGTACCACCGAGTAGCCATGGGCGCGGGCGTGCTGCTCGATGGCGTAGCCGATTTCGCCCAGCCGAGCACCGGGGCGCACCACGTCGATACCTTTCCACAGCGCTTCGTAGGTGACGCGCGCTAGCTTCTCTACTTCTGCCGACACGTTACCAATCAGGTAGGTCTTGCTGGAGTCGGCGATGTAGCCGTTTTTCTCCAGAGTGATATCGAAGTTCACCAGATCGCCGCTTTGCAGAATGTCCACCGCGCTGGGGACGCCATGGCACACCACCTGATTGCGCGATGAATTGAGGGCATAGGCATAGCCGTACTGACCCTTGCTCGACGGGCGCGCGTTCAGGTCACGGACGATGAAGTTATCCACAAGGTCGTTAACCTGCAGGGTCGACATGCCGAGCAGTTCTAGCGTGTCGAGATAGCTAAAAACCGATGCCAGGAGACGCCCGGACTCGGCCATTAGCTCGATCTCATGGGCGGTCTTGATCATGAGGCATTAGCCAGGTGTGGCGACGTTACACCTGCCGCCTGCAGTTCGGCGGCCATGACTTGCTGGAAACTGAGGGTCGGGTTCATTTCGCAAAGCATACCAATGCGTATCCAGAACCCGGCCTGCGCATTGATCGAGCGGCACGCCACGCTGCTTGCGCGGCGGATCTGATCATGTAGCTCATCATCTATATTAACGATACCCACAAGCGCTCCTGATATGAAACATATACGTTACATATATTGGTAACGCATCTGATCCTGGTTGTCGAGGGGTTGAATCGTGGTGATGACGGGGCCTTTCAAGGTCATGAGCGGTCACCTAGGCAGTGGTATTGAAACCAGGAGAGAGTTATCCACTTATTCACAGGCTTCGATGCGAGCTAGAGAGAATCAATAGCTGTGAAGATGCATTTCATAACCGATCCACATATTTTCAGCAAACGCACCTCGCAACTCATGATCAGCAGGTCAAAAAATGCGCAGATCCTTCTAGTGCCCGAGCTTCTTGGCTTTCGTCATGTTATCCACAGAAAATTTAACTGTTTATCCAGATAGCGTGTGGGTAAGTGTATTGGTTGGTTAATATTTGATCACTATCCTAAACCCGCCGTACTGCAGGGCTTGCAGCAGATCGCTACCAGTTTATCCACAAGGTAACCCCCCGATACTGTGATCAACTGCGATCAGCCATCTTATTTTCAAGGTCTGCTGTGGATAGTGGTATCGTCATCCAAACGTCATGTAGTTGCCCTAGCGTCCTGCGCATCAGAAAACGCCGGAGCACCGTGATGCATGACGACCAATTGACCGACCTCGAACGCCTGACCTTATCCCGCCGACGCTTTATCGGTGCTGGCGCGCTGACCGGTGCGGCATTGTTTCTCGGCGGCAGCTTGCTGGGGCGCAGTGTTCTGGCTGACTCGATCCACGCGGCCAGCGGCAGCCCACTGCTGGGTTTCAACAACCTGGCTGCCTCCAACGCCGATACGATTACCCTTCCGCCGGGCTACTCGTTTCGCAAATTGATCAGCTGGGGGCAGCCATTGCATGCAGGCGGCCCGGCGTTCAAGGGCGACGGCAGCAACAGTGCAGCCGAACAGCTGCAGCAGTTTGGTGATAACACCGACGGCATGAGTTTTTTCCCTTGGCCAGGCGATGCGGATCGCGCGTTGATGGCCATCAACAACGAATACGTGAATTACCGTTATCTACTGGCTCACGGTGGTTTACCGAAATCTGCCGAAGACGTGCGCAAGGCCCAGAACGCCGAGGGCGTGACGGTAATCGAAGTCCGACGCGGCAACGATGGCTGGGCGTTCGTTCAGGGCTCGCCCTATAACCGCCGCGTGCATGGCAACCTGCCAATCGACGTCAGCGGCCCGGCACGCGGGCACGAGCTTCTCAAGACGGTCGCCGATCCGGCTGGCATTGAGGTGCTTGGTACCTTCCAAAACTGTTCCAGTGGCCAGACCCCCTGGGGCACTTACCTCACGTGTGAAGAAAACTTCAGCGACTGCTTCGGCAGTAGCGATGCGGGCTTGCAGTTCAGCGCTGACCAGAAGCGCTACAGCGTGCTGCACGCCAGTGCGGAAAACGAATGGCATCGTTTCGACCCGCGTTTCGATCTGGCCAAAACGCCCAACGAATTGAATCGCCACGGCTGGATTGTCGAAATCGATCCATTCGACCCACAGGCCAAGCCGATCAAGCGCACCGCGCTAGGCCGTTTCAAACACGAGAACGCGGCCCTTACCACTACCCGCGACGGCCGTGTGGTGGTGTACATGGGTGATGACGAACGCGGTGAGTTCATCTACAAGTTCGTCACGCGCGACCGTCTTGATCGCGGCAATGCCAAGGCCAATCGCCATCTGCTCGACCACGGCACGCTCTATGTGGCGCGTTTCGATGAAGGTGATGGCGATGCCGATCACCCGAAAGGCCGCGGCCGCTGGATCGAGCTGACGGCTGGCAAGAATGGCCTGACCGCCGAACGCGGTTTCCCTACCCAGGCCGAGGTGGTGATCCGTGCTCGCCAGGCAGGGACCCTGGTCGGCGCCACGCGGATGGATCGCCCTGAGTGGATTACTGTCAGCCCGAAAGACGGCCAGGTTTATTGCACCCTGACCAACAACAGCAAGCGTGGCGAAGAGGGCCAGCCGGTGGGCGGGCCGAACCCGCGCGCCAACAACTTGTACGGGCAAATCTTGCGCTGGCGTGAGCACGATGATGACGCAGCGGCTCATGACTTTGCTTGGGATCTGTTTGTGGTCGCCGGCAATCCGGTGGTGCATGCCGGCACGCCTCAAGCCGGCAGCCAGGCGATCAACGCCGACAACATGTTCAACAGCCCGGATGGGGTCGGCTTCGACGGTGGTGGTCGCCTGTGGATCCAGACCGATGGCAAGTACAGCAACAAGGGTGACTACGCCGGTATGGGTAACAACCAGATGCTGTGCGCCGATCCTCAAACGGGGGAGATCCGCCGGTTCATGGTCGGACCGGTAGGCTGCGAAGTGACCGGGCTGGCATTCTCGCCGGATTACAAGACGATGTTTGTCGGTATTCAGCATCCTGGTGAGGAGGGCGGTTCGACCTTCCCGGATCACCAGCCTGGTGTGCACCCGCGCTCATCGGTGATGGTCATCAGCCGTGACGACGGGGGCGTGATCGGCGCGTGATTAGCGCTTCGCTCAGCTTGCTGCGCTAGAGGGTGATGGTCGTCGCTCCACGGATAACGACGTTTCCGTCCTCCTCCGGCAAGCTGGGAATGCTGATCCCGAGCAGTCGCAGCGTGGGCACGATGGCGCGTTGGTTGCTCGCACCCTCCCGGTTGTAGAGCCGCTGAACGCAAACATGCAACACGTAGCGCGGTGCAGCGGGATCACGCGCGTCCAGAGCGATATGGCCATAAGAGGGCTGCCCGTTCTGGCCGGGCAGGCTGGTCCAGCTGAAGCCGGCTGCATCTTGCTCCGGTGCCGGACAGTTGCCACTGCGCCAGCTGTCCGGCAACCAACTGCGCTCCACCGCTTTGGTAATTTCCCGGCTCAGCAACTGCGTGTAGGCGGCATTGCCCGGGTCCACCTGCAACGTGGCGCGGGCGGCATCGGCAGTGACCTGCTTGAAGGTCAGCATCAGCAGCATGGGAATGCTGTAGGCGATGATTCCGTACACCACCACGAAAAACACCCCGAATAGCATGGCAAATTCGATAGCCACGGCGCCTTGCTGTCGCTTGTACAAAAATGAACGCATGGTGATTCTCACTGCACTAGCCGCGGAAGACCGCAACTGATGCTGTGGACCTTTATTTTGCTTTTGCCGAGTTCAACGCCGAGGGTTTTGAGGAGGGAACTCAGTAGTTCGCCTAGGTCATCTAGAATTGATTTTAGTAATGAGATTAGTGGATCAATACTTTTCAGTAGCAGGGGCTGGGTATTTTCACCCAATACACCAAAAAGCACCCCATTTACCAATCCACCTACCAAATCCAATATAGACCCTAACACCCCACTCTGGGCTTTGCTTTGAAGTGCCGTTACCAATGTACTTCGACAGGCCGGTTTATTAGCTGAACAATTGGACGGCGCTTTTTCATACCAGTCTTGGGGCATAGTCGTTTCCCCTAAATTCAGCAACCCAGCCGGACGTTTCCAGTCCAGCCCATCGCTCAGCATTCGTTCGCGTATCGCCACTTTATTGTGGTTCAGCGTCGTAAGATATTTGTCTGCAATTTGGCCTGCCTGCTCTGCCGAGAAGGTGGGTGCTCCATCTGCATTCTTAGGCATTCCGAGTTTTATCATACTCAATACCTGCGGGATCAGGCCTGCTACCGATGTTCCAAGTTCTATATCATTGACATCGGTCTCTACTGATTCCCGCTCAACCAGCGTGACAATCTTATCTCCCGGATTACCGGTACTAAGCAGAGGGATAGCGGCCCTTCCTTTGATCAGATCAATATTGAACAGCTTAAACACGGTTGCATCATTTAGGTCGCTTGTAGTGCAATTCGTCTTTGTTGACCACAATGTTTCATTGGGTGCTGAACCAAGACAAATATTGGCAATACGTGATTCTACTGCAATAGACGCTGTTGGCTTAGATTCAGAGCAATCTATATTCGTCAATTCTCCCGTAACATCGGCCAAATCGATAATGATTGGTAGCTTTATTGAAGTTCCAAGCAATGGGCTTAATACCAACATGGAAGTATCAACATCAATTCCTAAGCGAATTTGAGCATTGCGGGCAGTAGTTCCTACTGGGCCAATGCCAATAGAGGGAGGTTCGACGATACCAAGTTGTAGTTTCGCTAACCCCAGCAGGCTCGGCTCATTAACCAACAACCCGCGACCCTGAACAGCCGTCATCAGGCCTGTGGATAACACATCACCCAAGTTGAGCTTTACATCCAGCGCCGACCCCACTGCCTGGTTCGGGCCTGACGCCAGCTGAAGCAGGCCCGGACGATCAGCGGTGCTGATAAGGTTGACCGCAGCGTTCTCCAGCTCAGTGCCAACCAGCTCTTCGCCAAACGCGTTGATATCAGCGGCCAGCGTCTGGTTGTGGGTCACCAGCTTCGCCGAGGCATTGATCAACTGTTGAATGCCTACAGCGCCGACTTGGGTATCCACCAGTTCCGCCAGCCCGTTAGGCGTCAGCGCCTTGAGCTGGTTGATACCCACCTCCACCCCGAGCGCCTGTAGCAAGCCTCCCGGCGTAACCTGGGCATTCGCCAAGCCTTCTGGGTCGAGCAGGGTCAACGCCGTCACGTTCACTCCCGCTCCCTCCAGTAGCCTAGGCAGCAACCCATCTGGATTGAGGTCCAGCAGCTGCGCGCCCACGCTGAATACCGCCATTGGTTCTCTGTCCTTCTCTGCCACAGCCACCGCTTGCAAGCCCACGGTGGAGTTGCCGGGGAGGCCGAACAGTCCGCCGCTGCGTACGATGATGCTGGCAGGCACTTCATTGCGGGTAACTACTCTGACGGCTCGGCCGCCTGCGGGATCGGCTGTTGGCACTCGCAGGCCGTCGATGATCGAGATGCTCACACAGGACGACGTCAGCGACTGCTGCCCATTGCCGACAAAACCGTAAGAGGCCGCGTTCTCCACCGCATACAGGTGGGCGTTGGCGGTATCGAGCGCACAGTTGCCGGACTCCAGTCGGGAGATGGATTCCAGTGCTGCGGTATCCGCGAGCTTTTGCAGTTTGCGCTGTTCCAGATACAGGCGGCCGCTATCCACCACCAGGGCGAGAAACAGGATGGCCATCACCAGTGTCGCCGCGCTGAGAATGCTGAAAGCGCCACGCTGGCGCTGCAGGTTTGATCGGAGAGGGGTCATGCTCAAGCCCCCGAGTGATTGTAGAGGCGGATTTTGGCTTCGCCGCGGATCTCGCTGGGCAGCTGTGGCACCTTCCAGCCGAAGATCGAAAACGGCGGCATGATGCTCTCCGGATTGTCATGGCGCACGCAGACGCTCCATACCGCGCCGGTTTTCAGAAAACCGTCATAGCCCGTGCAGGTTCGCGTCCAGGCTTGTGGTAGCCAGGAGTTGCGCATTGTCTGCAGCACACGCTGTTGATGGAGCACGAGTTGTTCGGGAGTGGGCGCGCGCGTATCGGGGGAGTGGATGGCGTCGCGCAGGGCTTCGGTGGCCAGTTCCTGGTAGGTAGCGCTGAGCAGGAAGGGGATGCTGTAACCGACCAGGCCGTAAAAAATCAGAAAGAAAATGATGAAGGCGATCGAGAACTCGACCGCCACAGCGCCGCGCTGCTTATAAGCTGAGCACACTGTTGAAGAGTGAGGCACTTCCCTGATCCTCGAGCGATTGCAATCGCTCTATGTGGCGGCTATTCAGCGCGTATCGCGTGGACTACTGATGTGTCGGCAGGATGTTCATGGAGGTATCGGCCGCAACCGCGTCGATATCATTTGAAGACCCGGCCAGTAGATACGTAATAGCAAGCGAATAAGGGGCGCGCCATATCACTTTACGACTAGCGCCCGAGATTCCTGCGGCTGTGCTTGTCGCGCCTTGGCCTGGCCCGACAAGAGGTAATTGAAGCGCGTTATCGCTCAGTTGGCAGACGGCAAAGATCATGGCGTCCCCACGGCAATTTCTAGCTTGAACTCGGTAACGTAACCCTGCCGAGACGCGCTTGTCGCTCGGCTTGGCTTATTGCAGTTACTCGATCCACTTGCGGCCATGCCGTTCCAGCAGATGCTGGAGTTGCTCCGGGCCGTTGCTGCCGGCTGCGTACGGGCGGGGCCGTTGGTAATGCTGCTGCCAGCCTTTAATGATCGGATCGATCCACTGCCACGCGGCTTCCACCTCGTCACGGCGCATGAACAAGGTCGAGTCGCCTTCGATGACGTCCAGCAGCAGCCGCTCGTAGGCGTCCCAGTGACGCTGTTTATTGAAAGCATCGGCGAGGTTGAGATCCAGCTCCACCGGCTGAAGGTGCATGCCCTTGCCGGGGTTCTTGGCCATCAGTTGTAGGCTGATACGCTCTTCGGGCTGCAGGCGGATGAGCAGCTGATTGGCTTCTCCATTACCGAACAGCTGATGGGGCACCGGCTTGAACTGGATGAGGATTTCCGATGTTTTGCGGGCCAGGCGCTTGCCGGTGCGCAGGTAGAAGGGCACACCCGCCCAGCGCCAATTGTTGATCTCGGCCTGCACCGCAACCAGGGTTTCGGTGTCGCTGTCGTTATCGACGTTCTTCTCGAAGTAATAGGCCGGTACTTCCTGGCCGCCAATCTTGCCGGCGGCGTATTGGCCGCGCACCGTCTTGTCGCGGACGTCGAAACCGGTGATCGGCTTGAGCGCCTCCAGAACCTTCACTTTTTCGTTACGCACCGACTCGGCGTCGAAGCGCACCGGCGGCTCCATGGCCACCAGGCAGAGCAACTGCAGCAAGTGGTTCTGGATCATGTCGCGCATGGCCCCAGCATGGTCGTAATAGGCGCCGCGGTTTTCCACACCCAATGTTTCGCAAACGCTGATCTGCACATGGTCGATATGCCCGGCACGCCACACGGGTTCGAACAGGGTATTGGCGAAACGCAGCGCCATCAGGTTCTGTACGGTTTCCTTGCCCAGATAATGGTCGATGCGAAACACCTGGGGTTCGTCGAATACCGCGCCGATGCCGGCGTTGATCGCCTGGGCCGACTCCAGTGAGTGGCCGATGGGTTTTTCCAGCACGATGCGCGCCCGAGCGTTCACCAGCCCGGCAAGCTTGAGGTGCGAGGCGATGTCTTCGAACAAGTCGGGTGCGGTGGCCAGGTAGTAGACCCGTATCCGCTCCTGATCATTGCCCAGGTGTTTGCCTAGGCGGCCGAAGTCGGCGCTTTGCGAAGCGTCCATGGAGAGGTAATCGAGACGCTCGGCGAAGCTGCGCCACGTGTCTTCGCTGAAGTCCGCACGCGCCACTTGCGCGCGGCAGTGCCGCTCGGCAAGCGCCTTGTATGCCTCATGGGTGTGGTTGCTGCGGGCGAGAGCAATGATGCGCGTATCACGCGGCAAGCGGCTGTCGCGATGCAAGTAATAGAGCGCTGGCAGCAGTTTGCGCAAGGCGAGGTCGCCAGTGCCGCCGAAAACCAGCATGTCACAGGAATTGCTCAGCATGGGAACTCCGACTCGGTTTGTCCGTGCGGGGGCAGCAGGCTTGTAGTATAACTACAAGAACACTACAGCCCGGTGCACTCGGACTATAACCGAGTCGTGACAGTGTCAAAGTCCAGCCGGCATATTCACCTTCTACCAGTCGAGTCCCTGCCAGTGAATTTGTTGCAGCACATTGCCCAGTCACGCCACCTCCTGCGCAAGTCGGAACTCAAGGTGGCCGATCATGTGTTACTCGATCCGGCGGCGGTAATGCACAGTTCCATGGCTGAGCTGGCACATTCGGTGGGTATCAGCGAGCCAACCATCGTGCGCTTCTGCCGCGCCATTGGTTGCAGTGGCTTTCAGGATCTCAAGCTCAAGCTGGCGCAGAGCCTTGCAGCTGGCGCCAGTTTTGGTCAGTTCGCGATCCATGAAGACGATTCGGTCGCCGACTTCAGCATGAAGATCTTCGATACCACGCTGCACACCTTGATCGAGGTGCGTGAGAAGCTCGATTCGGTGGCGTTGGAAAAGGCCATCGGGCTGTGCTCTCAAGCGCAGCGTATCGAGTTCTATGGTTTCGGCGCATCCGGCGCGGTGGCGGCCGATGCCCAGCACAAATTCTTCCGCCTGTTGCTCAACGCTGCTGCCTATTCCGACCCGCACATGCAGGCGATGTCGGCGATCACCCTCAAGCCATCGGACGTCGCGGTATGTATTTCGCAATCAGGGCGATCCAAAGATCTGCTCACCACTGCCAATGTGGTGCGTGAGGCTGGTGCGTCGCTGATTGCCTTGTGCCCGGGGCAGACCCCGTTGGCTGATCTGGCTACGGTGAACCTGGCCATCGACGTGCAGGAAGACACCGAGATCTACACGCCGCTGGCCTCGCGCATCGCCCACCTGGTAGTGATCGACGTGCTGGCCATGGGCGTCGCCATGGCGCGTGGGCCGAGCCTGGTCAATCACCTCAAGAGCGTAAAGCGCAGCTTGCGCAGCCTGCGGTTGTCGGCCAAGTCGATCAGGACCCACGACGAAGGCGTCTGAGTTCACCGCAGCGTCATTGCATTGCCCTCAAACTGTCATGGCATTGGCTGAATCTGGTCTCCCGTTATTCAGCCTGGAGACCTGCCATGGCTCGCCATGTGGATGAAGCGCAACACGAACAGAGTGTGGTGAAAGCTCGGCGCAAACTGCTCGACGAGCAGCGTATGCGCTACCGCCGTGCCATCGAGGCGTATGGCGAAAACCGTCGCCTGCAATCGGAAATCTCCAGCTTTCACGACCCGTTCTCCGGCGAGACTCATCGCCTGCATTGAGTAACCTGAACAAGGCACCACGCTGCGCACATCCTGGCGATCTGGCTCCTATAATGGCGCCAATGTCCTACTCCCCCCATCGCCAGGGATGTGCCATGCGCCGTCTGTTCGTTCTGCTGTTGCTGTTTTTTCCTCTGTTCGCTGTCGCCCAAAGCGCTCAGCCCAAGATCGGCCTTGTACTGTCTGGCGGCGCCGCCCGTGGCTTGGCGCACATTGGCGTGCTCAAGGCGCTGGAAGAGCAGGGCGTACAGATCGATGCGATTGCTGGCACCAGCATGGGCGCGGTGATTGGTGGTTTGTATGCCTCGGGCTACAGCATCGCCGAACTGGAAAACGTGGCGCTGACCATGGACTGGCGGCTGGTACTGTCCGACGACCCGCCACGCTCCGATGTGCCGTTTCGCCGCAAGCAGGATGATCGTGATTTCCTCATCAAGCAGCGCCTGAGCTTTCGTGATGACGGCAGCCTCGGTTTACCGCTGGGCGTCATTCAGGGGCAGAACCTGGCGCTGCTGCTCGAACGCCTGCTGGTACGCAGCAGTGATGTGCGTGATTTCGACCGCCTGCCGATTCCCTTCCGCGCCGTGGCCACCGATATCGCCAACGACCAGAAAGTGGTCTTTCGCAGCGGCCACCTGCCGCAGGTGATTCGCGCGAGCATGTCGATTCCGGCGGTGTTCGCCCCCGTCGAGCTGGACGGGCGGCTGCTGGTCGATGGCGGCATGGTCGATAACATCCCGGTGGACGTCGCACGCGATATGGGCGTCGATCAGGTCATCGTGGTCGATATCGGTACCCCACTGAAGCCGCGCAAGGATCTGCTCACGGTGGTCGACGTACTCAACCAGTCGATCACCATGATGACCCGGCGCAACTCCGAGGCGCAGCTGGCCACGCTGACGTCCAACGATGTGCTGGTCCAGCCGAACATGTCGCCCTATGGCGTCACCGATTTCGGTCGCGGCGAGGAAATGATCGAAGCGGGCTACCAGGCCGCGAAAGCCCTGCAGCCGCGCCTGACCGCGCTGGTGCGGCGCAGCGGTGGCAACCCTGCGCTTACGTTGGCACGCAGTGCCGAGCAGCGGGCTCCGGTGATCCATGCCATCGAAGTGGATAACGACTCCAAGGTTGGCGATGAAGTTATCCGCAACTACATCCGTCAACCGCTCGGCGAGCCGCTGGACATGGCGGGCCTGCAGCGCGACATGGGTACGCTTTACGGCCTCGATTATTTCGAGCGTGTGCAATATCGGGTGGTCAGCCACAACGACGAAAATACCCTGATGATTGATGCGCGGGAGAAGCGCACCGGCACTGACTACCTGCGCCTGGGCTTGAACCTGTCCGATGATTTTCATGGTGACAGCGTCTTCAACCTGGGGGCCAGCTTCCGCAAAAACGGCATCAATCGACTTGGCGCCGAATGGCTGACGCGCGTGCAGTTGGGCGATCGCCAGGAGCTTTACAGCGAGTTCTATCAACCGCTGGACGTCGGCTCTCGCTGGTTCGTCGCGCCTAATCTGTATGCCGAAGCCTGGAACGTTGATGCCGTGCTGGACAACGACCCCGTCGCCGAATATCGGGTGCAGCGCTATGGCTACGGGCTCAATGTTGGCCGGCAGATCGCCAATAACGGCGAGCTGCGTTTCGGCATTGGTCAGGCCGTTGGCGAAGCGGAAGTGCGCATCGGTGAACGTGACCAGCCGGAGTTCAGTTTCACCGAGGGTTACTACGAAATGCAGTACTCGTTCGACACCCTCGACAATGTCGACTTTCCCCACGAGGGCGAAGAGATCGGCCTGCAACTGCGCCAGTACGATGCCAGCCTCGGCGCTGATGATCGCTACCGGCAGTGGGAGCTGAAGCTTGATAAGGCGTTCAGCCATGGGCCGCATAGTTTGGTCGTGGGTGGCCGTTACGGGCGCACGCTGGACGATGCCGAGATCGTTACGTCGAGCTTCCAGCTTGGTGGCGCCCGGCAGCTGTCGGGCTTCCGCCAGGACGCCCTGGCTGGACAGAATGTCAGCCTCGCGCGGATGGTCTACTACCGCCGCATGACGCCGCGCTCGTTCCTGCCGCTGGATTTCCCGCTCTATCTTGGCGCATCGCTAGAGCGCGGCCGGATATGGAACAACGGCAATGAGTTCGACAGCGGCTACATCAACGCCGCCAGCGTATTTCTCGGTTATGAAACCCCGCTGGGCCCGTTGAACTTCAGCTACGGTCTGAATGACGAGAACGAGAAGGCGCTGTACCTCAATCTCGGTCGCAGCTTCTAGGGGAGAGGGGTTTAGGCGCAGCAGGCTGCTCTAAAGACTGTTGTAAGTGTTGTAAGGTGGTGCTTATTTAGACGCTGCCGCACGTAGGGTCACGACGAAATCTGCACAGCGGCGGATTAGCCGCAACGTGATCGCGACAGCGTGGTTACGCTGATTGCGCGCTGACAGGTAGTGCCGACAGCGCGCCCGGCTCACTGTCTGTTATCGCAACCGGCTGAGCAACTGGAAAGCGCTGATTGAGGACTTCGATCAAGCGCTCCTGGTAGATGGGCTTGGGTAGGAAGTCGACGACATGCAAAGGCAGCAAGCCGATCACGTCGTTCATGTCCGCATGGCCGGACATGACGATCACCGGCAGAGTTGCATGGTGAGGGTTGGCGCGCAGGTTCTGGATCAAGCGCAGCCCGCTTTCGTCGGGCATGCGCAAATCGGTAATCACCAGCGCAATGGCTGGCCACGTGGCAAGACATAGCATTGCAGCGCTAACGCTATTGGCGCAATGGCAATGGAAACCCTCGCCCTCAAGCAGTTCGCCGAGTTCTTCGAGAGCGTCTGTTTCGTCATCTACCAGCAAGAGATGTTGGCGCATAAGCGAACCTTGCTCAGTTCCGGAAAACTTAATAACTACTCTTCGCCGTCTACGCCTTGCAGTGCGGCAAGAATATCCCCAAAAACGTTGTTAATTTCTTCGCCAACGTTAGTGACAGCGGTGACAATAACGACTGCAATCAATGCCGCGATAATTGAATATTCAATAGCCGACGCACCGTCTTCCTTGCGGAAGAACTCGCGGATTTTTTCGCGCAGGATAATGAGTTTGAACATGACGGGTACTTCCTCTGTAGCCATGCAGGCAGGGCGCCTGTACGTTGTGCTTGCTAGGGGAAGTGTAGAAATCGCACGCGGCAATCCGCAAACTCACCTTGGTATTATATATAAGGTATTAATCACAACTATAAGCACTAATAAAATCAAGGCTTAATCGGGCCATGCGCGTGCACTATTGGAAAAGTTGACGCCCTTTAACCGAAACGTACCGACGAACGGCGCCAATTATCTTGATTGTCAGGACCGCTATAAGTTTCCGTAAGATAATCACTAAAGTGCACGACTTAAGTGCCGATATCCCACGCGGGTCAATTTTCTGCCTATCGTTATCAGCATGAATATGAGGTTGTGCCGAGGTTTTGCTGCGCTATGGCTACAAGGAGCGTGCTGTCATGAATAGCCGAATGACGTTGGTACTCGCCGGTGTGTTGCTGGCTGGCGCCGTGGTCACGGGGTATTGGGGGCTGAGTCTGAGCCGCGAGCCCGTTATGGAGTCTGCACCCTCGTCGACGATAGCCCCGATGAGTCCGGCAGGGCAGGTCGGCACTCAGTTGCAGGCCCAGGTCGATGAGCAGCAGCGCACCAACGTGGTGGTGTTAGCCCGTGAGGTACCGCCCCTGGTTCCCATCACCCGTGATGACCTGGCCGTGGAGCGCTTGCGCCTCGCTCCGCCAGGCAGCTTTAGCAACCCAGACGATCTCGTCGGGCGCAGCGTGTGGCGGCAGTCGCCCGCCGGGACTGTCCTGAACCAGGCTGCCTTCGATATGGGCGGCCCGCTGGCCAAGATGATCCGACCCCAGGAGCGGGCTATCGCGGTGGCTGTGGATGAGGTCATTGGGGGTGGCGGGCACCTGAGTCCTGGTGATTATGTGGATGTGCTGCTGTACCTGCGTCAGGACGAGCGCAACAACGACCAGACCGCGCAAGTGCTGATCCCGGCGTTGCGCCTGCTCAGCGTGGGTGACGCGCTCGGCGTGACCAATCAGGGAGACGCGGCGCAGTCGCCGCTTGGGGCAGACGAAAATCGCCGTCGCCGCCCACCGACTACCGCTGTTCTGGCCGTTCCCGAGCAATTGTTGACGCGCTTCATGCTGGCCACTCAGGTCGGCAGCCTGCGCCTGGCGGTACGCAGCGCCGACGAACAACTGCTCGCTGGTTACTACGCAGGCGATGAGTTGGATGCGGACATCGCCGAGGC
This sequence comes from Phytopseudomonas seleniipraecipitans, assembly GCF_900102335.1. Classification (GTDB taxonomy): domain Bacteria; phylum Pseudomonadota; class Gammaproteobacteria; order Pseudomonadales; family Pseudomonadaceae; genus Aquipseudomonas; species Aquipseudomonas seleniipraecipitans. The sequence goes on along the minus strand of NZ_FNBM01000012.1, from coordinate 53,675 downwards.
GCAACGGCAACTGTTTCAGTTCGAGAAGCTCGCCCAGCGAAGCGCTGAACCACGGCCTCAGCCCCAGCTTCAATCGGGTGTGACGCCACCCTCAGTGCCGAGCATTCAGGTCTATCGCGGCAACGATGCCACTCGACAAATTCCCTGACCGGCAAGGATGCATTTCATGAATGATGCCTACCGTAGTCCATGCTTATCGCGCTTTGCGGTCTGCCTGGTGGTGACGCTGATGAGCCTGCCATCCCTGGCAGCCGCCTCGTGTGCGGGCCTTGAACCGGTGCCGGCGATGCTGGAAGTGACCCAGGGAGTACAGCGCGAGCTGCGCTTCCCGGTGCCGATCACGCGCCTGGCCATCGGTGACCCCGAGGTAGCGGACGTGAGCTTGAACACCAACGAAAGCTTTCTGTTGTTAGGCAAAAAAGGCGGTGCGACCAGCCTGATGGTGTGGACGCGCTGCGACCGCGAGCCCAGGCAAAGCATGGTTGTTGTCCAGGGCGCAGCAACCGCCGCCGTTGCCGATCCGGTGCTGCCCTATGATGAGGACATCGTCCCCAGCCAAGTGCAGACCGATATTCGCTTCGTCGAAGTGCGGCGTAGCAAGTTGCGCGAGGTGGGCTTGCGAATCTTTGGTACGGCGTCGAACAACTTCCTGATCGGCGCGCCAGGGACGGGTCCCGCTACGGTGCCGGTGGGCGGCGTGAGCGGCGTTGGGTCGGGCGCTGCGTTCCCACTTTCACGGGACGGCTTCAACATTCTCTGGGGCGGCGGCAGCAGCAAGTTTCTGCTCGGCCTTGACGCTCTAGAAAACAGCGGTTTCGCCTACACCTTGGCGCGGCCCAGTCTGGTGGCATTGAACGGTCAGAGTGCGAGCTTTCTCGCAGGCGGCGAATTCCCCATTCCAGTGCCGAGCAGCGGTAGTGATTCGATCTCCATCGAATACAAGGAATTCGGCGTACGCCTGACCCTGACGCCGACCGTGGTCGGGCGCAACCGCATCAGCCTGAAAGTAGCCCCGGAGGTCAGTGAATTGGATTTCACCGCCGGTATAACCATTGCCGGCACTCAGGTCCCGGCCCTCAATGTGCGGCGTACCGATACCAGCGTATCGCTGGCTGACGGTGAAAGCTTCGTGATCAGTGGGCTAATCTCCACCAACAGTTCCTCGTCTGTGGATAAGTTGCCGTTTCTCGGCGATGTGCCGGTGCTCGGTGCGTTCTTTCGATCGTCGCGAATTGACCGGGAGGAGCGCGAATTGCTGATGGTTGTGACCCCGCGTCTGGTGCAGCCAATGGCGGCTAATGCGCAGCTTCCAGATTTGCCGGGCGAGCAATTTCGCAATTACGACCCGGGGGTGTTCCGGCAGCTGTTTCTTGAGAACGGTGATTACCACCGGGCTGACGGCTTGTCGCGCTAGGGAGTAGGCATGGAACAGACTTTTCTCGCGCAGACTCGTCGTAAGCAGGACCTGGAATGGCTGCAGGCCGCACTGGCCGGTCAGGGTCAGGTACTCAATGTCGGCGAGACCCTCGATGAAGTGCTCAGTTTGATGGACATGACCGGCAGTTGCCTGGTGTTCATCGGCCTCAGCCGCGAGGGACAGACCACTCAGTGCGCGCTGATCGAGGCGCTACTCGATGTGCGGCCGATGGTGGTGGTGGTCGCCTTGGGGGACGGGTTGGACAATCAGTTGGTGCTCAATGCCATGCGCGCAGGGGCTCGCGACTTCATCGCCTACGGCTCGCGCAGCAGCGAGGTGCTGGGCTTGGTTCGACGCCTGACGCAGCGCCTGCCGCATCTACCGCCGTCCCGCGATCAGGCCGAGCTGACGCTGCTCTATGGGCTGCAGCCCGATGCCGATGCGGCTCTGCTGGCCGTGCACCTCGCCCTGCAAGTTCAGGCGCGCGGCGAGCGCACTTTGTTCATCGACCTGGGCGTACCGCGGGGCGAAAGCCTCGAGTTGTTCGGGCTGGAGTCGTCATTCTGCTTCGGCGATGCGTTGCGCAATATTCGTCGCCTCGATTCGAATCTGATCGAGAGCGCCTTTGCCCGTCATCCCGATGGGCTACGGTTGCTGCCGCACGGTCCGGATGATGATGCCCTCGAACGCTTCAGTCTCGGTGAGCTGTTTCTGCTGCTCGGCAGCCTGCGCCAACATTTCCAGCACGTGGTGGTGAACCTCTGCGGCCAGCCGGACAGCGATGGTCTGCGCTCTTTTTCAACGCATGCCCAGCGACTGTTCTGGTGCATCGACCAGAGCGTGCCGAACTGCCGACGTAACCTGACATTGCTGGCGACCTGGCGTGGCAAGGGCATCAAACTCGACCATGCCCGGTTGCTGGTCGACCGCTATCAGTCGGGCGTGGCGCCCGGGCTGGAGGAGCTGAGCAAAACGTTCGCGCTGCCGCTCGAGGGAGGTTTGCCATTGAGCCCGGTTACGCGGCTGAGGGCCAAGAATGAGGGCGTTCCGCTGTATCAATTCGCCCCTCGCGACAGCCTTACCCAGGCGCTCCTGGCGCTCGCCAATGGCGTTGTCGAGCGCAAGCAGGGCGGCTCCAGACGCTGGTGGCAGCGGTTATTGAGGAGCAAATCATGAGTATCGGCGTGTTCGGCGGCGATGGCGGCAGAGTGGGTGTGCACGACCTCAAACCGGTGTTGCACCGCTACCTGATCGACGCACTGGAAGAAAAGAGCGAGAACCTGCTAGAGGGCACCCGGACAGCGCTCGCCATGTTCGTGCTTGAGCAAGTCAGCGAGTACGTCAGCCGCCGGCAGATCGCTATCTCCCGGTATGAAGTGGATCGCCTGGCCGAAGAGCTGGTGGATGAACTGACCGGCTTCGGCCCGCTGGAGATCCTGCTCAAGGACGAAAGCGTGACCGAAATTCTGGTCAACGGCCCGCATCGGGTGTTCATCGAGCGCGCAGGCGTACTTCAACTCAGCGACCTGCGCTTCATCGATGATCAGCACGTGCTGAGGGTGATCCAGCGCATTCTGGCGCCCGTGGGGCGGCGTCTTGACGAGTCGTCGCCGATGGTCGATGCGCGGATGCCCGATGGCAGCCGCATCAACGCGATCATCCCACCGGTGGCCCTGGATGGGCCTTGCATCTCGGTGCGCAAGTTCCGCAAGGACATGCTGCGCAGTGCCGACTTGCTGGCGAGTAACTCGCTGGACCAGGCCATGTTGACCTGCCTGGAGCTGATGGTCCGGCGTCGCTGCAACATCATGGTCAGCGGCGGCACCGGCACCGGTAAAACCACGCTGTTGAACATGCTCAGCCAGATGATCGACCCACGCGAGCGCATTGTTACCATCGAGGACACCGCCGAGCTTGGACTCAACCACGACCACGTGGTGCGCCTGGAAACCCGCCCGCCGAATGCTGAGGGCTATGGCGAAGTGGGTGCGCGCGAGTTGGTGCGCAACGCACTGCGCATGCGTCCGGACCGGATTGTGCTGGGTGAGATCCGCGGCGCCGAGGTGCTCGACGTACTCACCGCGATGAACACGGGTCATGATGGCTCGATGAGCACCGTGCACGCCAACAATGCGCAGGACGCCTTGCTGCGCCTGGAAACGCTGGTGGGTTTCTCAGGTGCCAAGGTCGCCGAGCGCACCTTGCGGCAGATGATCTGCGCGGCCCTGGATGTGGTGATCCAGCTGACTCGCATGCCCGATGGCCGTCGTTGCGTCAGCGAGGTCGTCGAGGTGCTGGGCCTGCGCGAGGACCAGTACGTGACCAACACCCTGTTTCGTCTCGACCGCAGCGGCACCGGCACCTTCTGCCGTGATGCGCCGAACCCGGCCGGACACAAGATGCGTCGCGATTGAATGCGGCCTGAGCCAAGGAACGTGTAGATGAACGCACCGTTGCTGCTGGGAGCGATCTGCCTGACTCTGCTTGGGGTGGGCCTGCTGATGCTGCGTAAAGGGCGCGCGAAGGCGGCTTCCGAGCAGGTCATGCAGCGCCTGCTGATCGATCAGCCGCAACCCTTGCAGGCACTTTCCATGGGTTATGTGGATAAGTTGTTCCTGCGCGCCGGCTTCAGCAAACCGCGGCAAGGGCTCGGCCTGTGGCTGTTCACCTGGCTGCTCGGGGGCTTGATGGGATTGATCCTCGGGCATTGGCTCGGCCTGCTGATCATGTTGCTGCTACCGCTGTTCCTGGGCCGCTTGTTCATTGCGCTGCGTTATCGGCGGCGGGTGCAGCGGATGATCGAACGGCTGCCAATCTTCCTCGATCACGTTATTCGCAGCCTGAAATCCGGCAGGGCGCTGGGTGATGCGCTGATGCTGGCCATGGAAACCGCGCCTGAGCCTTTGCGTGGCGCCATGGCGCGAACCCGTCGCAATGTGCAGCGCGGCATGGGCTTGGGCGACGCCCTGCAGGATTTTGCCGACCTTTACGAGCGTGATGAATTTCAGGTGCTGGCCCTCGGGGTGCGGGTCAACCAGCGTTACGGCGGCAACAGCACTGAGTTGCTGAACAACCTGATCCGGCTGATTCGCGAGCGCGAACAGAGTGCTCGCAAGCTGCGCGCGCTGACCGGCGAGACGCGCATCAGCGCCTATGTGATGGGCGGGCTGCCGCTGGGCCTGGCCTGCTACATTTTCGTCACCAACCCTCAGTTCATGTTGGGCATGTGGCACGAGTCGACCGGGCGGATGGTGCTGCTGTTGGCGTTCGTGCTGCAGGCGCTCGGCAGCGTGTCGCTCTGGCGCATGTTGAGGAGCCTGTGATGAGTGGCCTGTTGCTGCTCAGCGCACTGCTGCAATTGCTGCTGGCACTGCTGTTTCTGTACCTGGCGTATGGTGATCTGCGGGCACGGCGCCAGTTCAGTCAGCGTATGGGAACGGCACCGCGGGCTTCCGGTGGCGGCGTGATCCGTGGCATCGGCGGCAGCTCGTTGGGCCGGCGCACGCTGAGCATGGATAGCGAAACGCTGCAGCTGCTCAACCGCCTGGGCTGGCGCAAGCGCAGCCAGCAGGCGATGTTCTCGGCGATTCAGCTGGGTACCCCGGTCGTTTTGTTGCTGCTGGTGGTGATCGTGCAGCTACTGATGAGCAAGCCGCCACAACCCGTATGGCTGGCGCCGGTGTTCGCGCTGGGCATCGGCTACCTGCTGCCCAAGCGCTGGCTGGCCTGGGCGGCGAAAGACCGGCAAGAGCGCCTGGCCGAGGAGGTGACGACCTTCATCCCGTTGTTGCGCATCCTCTTTGATGTCGGCATGACTGTCGAGCAGGGGCTGCGCGTACTCAGCAAGGAGTCGGAACGCATCCTGCCGCACCTCAGCAGCGAGCTGCGGCAGGTGCTCGCTCGCGTCGATGCGGGGCTCGAATTAGGCCGTGAATTACGTGACATGGCCGCGCTTCTGGAAGTCTATGAGGTCACCGATTGCGTAGTGATCCTTGATCAGCTTATCGTCCAGGGCGGCGGAGCCATGGCCTCGTTACTGCGGCTCAAAGAGCTGATCGATGATCGGCACCATACGGCTCTCGAAGAAAGAGTTTCCAAGTTATCCGGCAAGATGTCCGTCATCATGATGGTGTTTCTGTTTCCGGCATTGTTGATCGTATTGGCGGGGCCCGGATTCATTGCAATCGTCGGGGCTTTAGGGGAAATGAGATGAAGCGTGTAGTGACCTTGGTAGGGATGATGGGTCTGTTGAGTGGATGCGCAAGCAGCCAGGCTCCGTCTCCCTGGTTGACCAATAAAGCAGAGCCGATTCCGATGGCTTGTGCGCCGCTGTCACAAGAGCAGGAACTGACCCTGAATCTGGCGCAGAAAACCGCTGATGAAGGGCGCTTGCACGCAGCGCTGGCCAATCTGGAACGCCTGCCTGCGAGCCTGCCCCAGGCACGCTTGAACAAGGCGCGTATCCTGCGTTCGCTTAATCGCCCGGAAGCCAAGGCGCTTTACGCCAGCCTGGTCAACACCTGCCTCAAGGCTCAGGGCGAGCATGGCCTGGGCCAGCTTGCCAGCGCACAGGGTCGTTATGACGAGGCGCTGACTCATCTGCGCCTGGCCGCCAGCCTGGATCCGACCAGCGACACCATCCGCAATGACCTGGGTGTGGTGTACATGAACCTTGGACGCCTGGATGAAGCACGCTTCGAGCTGCTGACGGCGTTGGAGCTGAACGAGGCTGAGCAACAACCGGCATTGAATCTGCTGACCTTGCTGATTTACCAGGGCATGTTGCCGCAAGCCAATGCCTTGGCCGAGCGCATGGGCTTTTCGGCCAACCAGCTGCGCACCGCTGAAGATCGCGCCAATGCGTTGCGTGGTCAGCTCGGTGGCGCTGTCGGCAAGGCCCCGGCTGCGCAGGTTGCACCTGCCTCCGCCCAGGGGGCTGCGCAAAGCCCAGCTGCCGTTGTAGTCCCACCGGTCAAGGCCGCAGAGGTTCGTGTGGCTCCGATACCGGCAGCCAAGCCGGTGGTTGCGCCTGCAGTTGCCGCGACCGCACCCGCTCCGGTTCCTGCGCCGAAGCCTGCTGCAGCAGCTACTGCAGTGACAGCAACACGGCCGGTCGTTCAGCCAACGGTTGCGCCGACAGCAACGCGCACACCCACCCCGCCTGTGGCGCCAGCGCCGAAATCCCACGGCGTGCCCGCCCCGCAGCTGTCCAATTTTCGTCCGACCCCAGTGGTGCCGTTGTCGATGGCCAGCACGGCGGCGAAACCGCCAGCCGCGCCAGTATCTGCTGCCGCGCCTGTAGCCGCTGTCAAAGCGCCCTCGGCACCTGCACCAACATCAACCCCAACCCCCGCGGTAGCTGTGACTAGCGCATCTGTCGTGGCCGCCGCACCGGCAGCTGCGGCGCCGCGCCCAGTGGCAGCTGCACCGGTAGTCGCCAGCAAGCCTGCGACGTCGGCAGCGGCACCAGTCGCGCCGGTTGTGCGGGCACCTGTCATGGCCGCCGCACCGGCAGCTGCGGCGCCGCGCCCAGTGGCAGCTGCATCTGTAGTCGCCAGCCAGCCTGCGACGCCGGCAGCGGCACCAGCCACGCCGGTTGTAAGAGCATCTGCTGCACCAGTGGCCGCAGTTGCGCCCGCGAGCCAGGGCGGCGCGGTAATCGAGATGCGTCCGGGCCGTCTGATTGTCCCGGACGATGGTGGTTTTGTGCGCGTCGAGCCCACCAGCACCAACTGATGGCACAGCTAGTGACGGCATAACGGTAAACACAGGAGAGCACCATGAACCGGATGATCGTTAGCTGTGCGCTGGCGGCGTGTTTTCCATTGGCGACGTTTGCGGCGGGTCAAGGCGAGGAGCGCGGGCTGACTGGCAATGACGCAGAGACGCAGACGGGGTACTGGCTGCGTGTGCAGCGCGAGGGTCAACTGGCCTCGTCTCACCCGCAGACCTCAACGCCCACGGAACGAGAGTTGGCGCTGAAGCGATGGCTGGATAGCCATAACCATCCTATACCCGAATACTTCGATCAGGATGTCGGTGGAGAACTGGGCGAATAGCGAGATATGGCCGGAAAGCGCCGCTGGCTTTTTTCGGCCTTTATTAATTGTTGAGCGCAACCTGTCGCCACATATAACTTCTTGAGCAATGTTATACCCGGCCCTTACAAACTTTACGCGTGAGAAGGGTAAGACAGTGCGAGTTGCGTGCGGTTGTGTACGCGGGTCAGTCGCAGTATCTGCGAAACATAAAGTTTGACGGTATTTTCGGTAATACCCAATTCACAGGATATCTGGTAATTAGTCATCCCTTTGGCGATAAGCTGCGCGACCGCCAGCTGCCGTCTTGAGAGCTTGTCGAAGGGTTCCGGGATCACATCAGCGGGCGTGGTCATCTGCACATCGGTTTTTCTCGGTTTGGCCGGCACCAGATCACTGTGCATTTCATGCAGTGAGGCAGCCAGATCCTGAATACGCTGGCGAATCTGCTGCTCTTTCATTTGCTGTTCGACGCGCTCTTGAAGCCGTTTCACACCCGCCTGCAGCTCGTCGAGGTTCACCGGCTTCTGGTAGTAGTCGGAGACCCCGGCGCGCAAAGCCAGAACCACATCCTGCTTATCGCTGCTACCGGTGAATATAGCGGTTTCGTAGAGCCGTCCGGAGCGGCAAAGGCGAGCCAATTCGCCCATCAGCTGCACGCCAGTGAGTCCGGGCATGTGCATGTCGCTCAGAACGATGCCAATGGCCTCATCCTGCTGAAAGGCTCGAAGTGCATCCTCTGTGGTGTGACAGGCAGTGACGCCGTAGCCGAGCTGTTCCAGAAACTCCGCGAGTTCCTCGACAATTGCCGGCTCGTCATCGACGACCATTATCCGCAGTGGCTGGGTAATACTCATGCAAACGCTTCTCTGAGTTGAGGCACACAGAAAGCTCAGCATAGCTATGCCCTAACTTGCAGTCAAAGTTGTACAAATTCCGTCATTGCGTCGGGTATTTCGATGATTACAGGTCTGTAATAAGGCTTCTGTAATAAGAGGAATTACATTGTCATTTATTGCGGACTCTATTTTTTATTGGGTAATAAGCCACAGCGTAGTAAATGCGAAACCGAGAAGCAGGAATGGTGCGTAGGGGTGGTCCTTGGCGTGGGGTGATCTGAGGAACACCATGCGCCGGGGAATGGCCTGCGCTATGGCGGGGCAAGCGCGTACCAAGATGACCCAGGCGACCAACACAAGCGCCGCACCGATCACGCTGAGCAGTACGTGCAGCGCATCGCTGGCCGCACCGAGCGCTATCAGCATCTTCACGTCGCCGGCGCCCATGCTGCGTGTCAGGTAGCCGGGCAGCGACAGCAGGCCCGCCGCGGCCATACCTAATGCTGCGGCGGCGGGGCTGGCGCCGGTGAGGCTGCTGCCTGACCACAGCAGGTGCAGCAGCGCGACAGCCAGGCCGCCCAAGGTGAGCAGATTGGCGATCTTGCGCTGTTGAGCGTCTTGCAGCGCACAAGCGCAAAGCCAGCACAGCACTATGATGTAGTTCATGGATGCCACACGTAGTCGTTTCTCGAGGTGGGCTTTACGGCCCGATCACATGACGGATTCGATCCGTCTGCGGCGCTAATCATGGTAGGTGGGCTGGACAATGCAAGTGTTCAAGGATTGGTTCAAGCGTGACCCGGAAACGCCGCTCGCAGTGGAGGAAGCCGCGGCACCCGCTCCGGTGTCTGCCAACAGCCCATGCCTGAATCTCTCCATCGACGCGCTGGGCCGCGTGTTTGAAGTCTCCGGCAGTCTCTCGTACCGGCTGCCGATCGCGGTGTCGCAGGTGCTGCCACTGGAGCAGTTGCTGCATGGCCAGAGCCGTTACCTGGCGACTGACCTGGCGGCTTTCGTGCAGCAGACGCTCGACCTTTCCTTCGTCACCCGGGATGGCAGCATTCTGCATACCCGCGGCTGGCTAAAGGCCGAGCAGCAGGGCTGGTCGTTGCAGGCGTTCGAGGTCGGGGACTTCCTGGCCCGCTTGCACGCCTGCGAGCAACGCCTGCAGGCTTTTTCACAAATCAGCAGTGTGGCGCAGAGCGTGCGAGGCGCTGAACGTGTCGAGTTCCCCAGGCATGCCCAGGAGTGGCTGGGCGCGATGGCGCAGGCGTTGCGGCTCGCGTGCGTCGCGCTGGCCTTGCCGGATGCGTCACGCGGTGGCTGGCAGATCGTCGGCCATTACCGTGACGCGCAGACCCCCGTATTCTGGGCGGACGGGCAGCACTTACCGCGCGAGCTGCAACAGTATCCCGGCGATCAGCCCGTGCAGTGGTTACGCGGTGGATCGGACGCCACCGAATGGCACGCCGCCGATTCGGTCTGGTTGGTGCCCTACGCCGACTATCAGGGCATTCGCGCCTGGTTGCTGTGTTCACCGTACATCGCGCACCAGAGCATGCCCGAGCTCAACACCCGGGACTGGCTGGATCTATTCGCTTATGTCGCTGCGCCGCTGTTGCAGCGTCTCGATGAGCAGGCGCGCAAGGTGCATGGCGAACGTCTGGATATTTTGCAGAACCTGCTGGGTACCGGCTGGTGGGAATACATGCCGCGCAGCGGCGCGTTCCTGCTGGCGCCGAGCCTGCTGCAGCGCTTTGGTTTCGATGCGCAATCCCCGGCGACGCTGGCCGACTGGCTGGAACTGCTCAGCCCGGCGGACCGCGACGAATTTCGTATTCGCCTGGGCGATGCCGAGCTGAGCGGTCGGGCATTCGAGCAGGTGGTGCGCCTGCGCGATTGCGACGATGCGCAGTGCTGGTTCCGTATCCACACGCGCATTCTCAATGCCAACGGCCAGCGGCGGATCGTCGGCGCGGTGCTCGACATCAACGACATGAAGCTCAAGGAAGTCGAGGCCGATGCGGCGACCACACGCCTGAAGAGCCTGGTTGCCAGCGCGCCAGCGCTGATCTATGTGAACCGTTACGAAGAGGGCGCCTTCGTGCCGGTCTTCTGCAGCGACAGCAGCAGCGCACTGCTGGGCTGGACGCTGGAGGATTTCGTGCAACGCAGCATGGCCGACTTCATCCACCCGGATGATCGGGATATCTACTTTGCACACATCCGTACCTTGCTGAGCCAGGGCGCGGCCAGCTGCCGTTACCGCCTGATCGACCGCGACGGGCGTTACCACTGGCTGCAGGACGAGGCCAAGCTACTGCGCGATGAACGCGGCATCCCCGTCGAGGCGGTCGGCCTGTGCCTCGACGTCACCGACGCCGCTCAGGCGGCCGAGCGCGTTCGTGAGAGCGAAGAGCGCTACCGCATCCTGGTCGAGGACTCACCGGCGATCATCTGCCGGTACCGCCCCGACCTCACGCTTGTTTACGCCAACCGGCCGCTGGCGCAGTACCTCGGTATTCGCCAGGACAACCTACCGGGCACGAGCCTGGCGACTTACCTGTCGGCACAGGAAATGATCCAGTTTCGCGAGCGGCATCGCCAACTCACCCCTGACGAACCGGTTACCACCGCGCTGGTACGCATGGACCTGCCGGGTCGTGAACACATCTGGTGGGTGCTGGCCGAGCGCGGCGTGTTCGACGAGCGTGGCAAGCTCCTGGAAATCCAGGCGTTTGGGCGCGACGACACGGAACTGCAGAAGGCCCGGCAGATGCTCAACCAGAGCGCGAAGATGGCGGTCCTCGGCGAGATGGCCACCGGCTTGGCCCACGAGATCAACCAGCCGCTCAACGTCATGCGCATTGCCCTGACCAACACCTTGAAGGGCGTCGAGAACGGCTCGGCCAATCCCGACTACTTGAAGAACAAGCTGGGGCGTATCGAGCAGCAGATCACCCGCGCGGCGAAAATCGTCAACCACATGCGAATTTTCGGGCGTCGGTCGGAAGTGGAGGGCGATCTGTTCAGCCCTGATGAGGCGGTCGAAGGCGCACTGACCCTGATTCGCGAAGGCGAGTTGGCGGGCAACATCGAGCTGATTCTCGACCTCTGCGGCTCACCGCAAGTGCGCGGGCATGCCGATCAGCTCGAGCAGGTGATCATCAACCTGCTGGTCAATGCCAAGGACGCCTCGCTCAGCGCACGCGAGAAGAATCCCGAACTGGAGCCGCGGATCGTCATACGCAGCGAGGTCAGCGAAAGCATGGTGATCGTGCGGGTTCAGGATAACGCCGGTGGTATCGATCCACTGCTACTGGACCGGGTGTTCGATCCGTTCTTTACCACCAAGCCGGTGGGCAAGGGCACAGGCCTGGGGTTGTCGGTCAGCTATGGATTGGTCAACCAGATGGGCGGCAAGCTCAGCGTGAGCAACCAGGAGAGCGGTGCCTGTTTCCGTATCGAGCTGCCAGTGGCCGAGAGCCCGGATGAGTGACTGGCGCGAAGCGCTTTACCTCACCTGTGCAGGGGTGCTGAAAGGCGACCGGTCGATGATCGGGCAATTGCGTGACGCCGGCTTCGAATGCTGCGAAGCGGCGTGGAGCTTTCGGCTACCGACACTGCACCAGTGGTTGGCCGGGCAGGCCGATACAGCGGCTTATGCGACCTTCCTCAAGCAGCTGTACGCCGGTGATCTCAATGCCCGGCTGGCGGCGCTGGGCGGGCAGATCGTCATTGCCAAGCAGCGCGGCAAGGTCAGCGAGAGTCTGTATCGTCTGCAGCGCCGGCCCTGAACAGATGGCGATGGCTTTCACGGTAGAGCGCCGAATCGGCGAAGTCCTCTGTATTCAGCACCCGGCCGACGAGGATCAGCGCGGTACGTCGGAAGCCCTTGGCGCTGACCTTCGCTTCGATATCGGCCAGGGTGCCGAGCACCCAGTCCTGATCCGGCCAACTGGCGCGGTGCACCACCGCGATCGGGCAATCGGCGCCATAGTGCGGCAGCAGTTCGGCAACGATCTCGGCCAGGTGCGGCACGCCCAGGTGGATGGTCATCGTCGCGCCGTGACGCGCCAGGTCGTGCAACTGCTCGCCAGCGGGCATCGGTGATTTGCTGCCGTAGCGGGTGAGAATCACCGTCTGCGAGACGTCAGGCAGGGTCAGCTCGCTTTCCAGCAGCGCCGCGCAGGCCGCCGTCGCGGTAACGCCGGGAATGATTTCGAAGGGGATGCCGAGGGCCCGCAGGTGACGAATCTGCTCACCGATGGCGCCATACAGCGACGGGTCGCCGGAGTGCACCCGTGCCACGTCCTCACCGCGTGCTTCGGCGGCGCGTAGCAGGGCGATGATTTCATCCAGGTGCAGCTCGGCGGTATTCACCACCAGACTGGCCTGATGGCCGTCGAGCACGGCCTCTGGCACCAGGGAGCCGGCGAAGAGGATCACCGGGCAGGAACGAATCAGACGCTGGCCCTTCACGGTGATCAGCTCGGGGTCGCCGGGGCCGGCGCCGATGAAATAGACGGTCATGGGGTTCCTGGGGTCGTACGCGACAGGGATGAATATGAGCGATGCATCTCAGCGAATCTGCGCATAACTCGGCGATCTCCTTTCCGTAGCCGCGCCCTCGCGGCGAATGGTTTTAACGACGCCGTTTTGCGGCGAGGCTGCCATTTTCGCGCCGAGGTCGACGCTCCTACGCGAGTGGTGGTGTGCCGCAATCCATTGTAGGAGCCGCGACCCCACGGCGAATGGCGTGAGCGATACCGTATTGCGGCGAGGCTGCCATTTTCGCGCCGAGGTCGACGCTCCTACACCAGGGCGGTTCTAGCACTCGATGCTAGCGACAGCCAGTGTGGCGTTGGCGCTCTTGCGCTTGGTTATCCACAGGCGTGCAGGTCGATTGCTCAAGCGTTCGGCCAAGGCCAGGGCGCTGGCTTCGGCAACGCTCGGGCTGCCGGTAACACGTTGGGCGATGGCCGAACGTTGGCTCAGGCGCGCATGGTAACCCGTCAGCACATCGGCGGGCAGGAAGCTGATGGGCAAGCCCAGGTGCTCGGCCAATTGCAGCAATCCCGGCTCATCGACCTTGTGTGCGCTGCTGGCCAGGGCCGTCAGCTCGGCAGTGCTCGAGCCCTGCTCGGCCAGCGTGCTGTCGAGCAAGGCCAGCAGCTCACCCAGCGAGCAATCGCGCCGGCAACCCAGGCCGGCGACGAGAATTGGGCGCTCGCTCACACGTGCTGCTTGCGGCCGTGGAACCAGGCGGCAACCAGCCCCAGTACTGCCCAGAACGCGGCGTTGGTCAGCAGCGAGGCGAGGATAAATTCTTGCTCCAGCGCCTGCGGTGCAAGGCTTTCGTGAGCCGCCGGGTGAGGCGCGCCGACCAGATGGGGCAGGGCGAGGATAAGCACGCCGAGGATGCGTAGCAGCCAGTGGCTGCCAAATGCCAACAGTGCCAGACCAGCCGCGGTCGAAGCCGCGGTGCCGATCCACCAGTACTGGCGCAGCACCAGCTCGGCGGCGGCGGTGCCTGGCAGCTCAGGAGGTAGCCCGGCCGAGGGCGCGAGTACGAAGGTGGCGAAACCGGCCAGGCCCCACAGCAGGCCCTGCCAGGTTTTCTCGGGCGCACGGAGGGTGAATAGGCCTGCCAGCATCAGCGCGAAGCCGACGGCGACCACCAGGTTGCTCAGCCCTGTGGATAGCAGGCGCTGCCAGCCGTCATCCGGTGCCCAGGCTTCACCGTCGTGGCTATGGCCGCTGGCGCTGCCGTGGTCGTGGGCGACGCCGATGGCATCGTGGCTGTGTTCCACAAGGGCGGCAGGCTCTGCGCCTTCGAACGTCTCGGCATGCAGGATCAATGGGGTGACCCACAGGCTCTGCAGCAGCGTCAGCACGATGGCGGCGAACAGGCCGGCGAAGCCTGCGGTCTGGGCGATGCGCTTGATCATCTTGGCGTCCTCAGTGGCACGGGAACGCGGCGCTATGCCGGGTATCGTGAGCGGCATTGTGCAGGGCTTCGACGTGTGAGAAGCCGGCGAAGAAGATCAACACGCTGCCGAGCAGGCAACTGCCGATGGCCAGCACGATGCGCTGGGACAGGGAAAGGGAGGACGGCGTGGCGGACGACAGAACGCTGCTGGGCATTATCGTGACCTTCTGAATGAGGTGAACGGTGCACAGGGACGCAGCGAGACGGCCCGCAATAGCAGGCAGCTATCGGCGCGTGCCCGCCCACCGCGGGTTGCCAAACGAACGATTCAGGCCGGTCTCCGGGCTTGCGATGATCACTGTGCAGTGATGAGGATCGGCCTTCCCATGCTGTCGCACAGTGGCCAAAACGATCCTGGCATTCGCTTACCGTTGCGGGGGCAGCGCCGGACTCGAACCGGCTTCCCGTTTCACCTCACGCACGGCGGCGTGAGGCACCTGAAACAACCGCGCAAGAACACCATGAAGCGGCAGATGCGTCAATATGTTACGGGTCAGCTCGTGATTGACCGTGTCGCAGGCTCTGCGTAGCCTTGCGTCTTTCGAGGTTCTCCACTCGCGTGGAGCTAAGAGGGAACACGGCAAGCCGTGGCTGCCCCCGCAACTGTAAGCAGCGAGCGCATCGCCAATCGCCACTGGGAAACCGGGAAGGCCGGCTACGCGCCATGACCTGTGAGCCAGGAGACCTGCCTCGGTAAACGCTTTCGACAACCGGGCGGGGTGATCCGGTGATGCCTTCGCACCAGCTCTGGCTGGCGCTTGCCATCCTATTGCCCGCTCGCCGTTTCTCCAGACGCCAGGGGCCTCCATGAAAACGCTCGCCAAACTTCCCGTTACCATCGTTACCGGCTTTCTCGGTGCCGGTAAGACCACCCTGCTGCGCCACATGCTGGAAAATGCCGAGGGTCGTCGTATCGCGGTGATCGTCAACGAGTTCGGCGAACTGGGTATCGACGGTGAGATCCTCCAGCAGTGCACCATCGGCTGCACCGAGGAAGAAGCCAACGGCCGGGTTTATGAGCTGGCCAACGGCTGCCTGTGCTGTACCGTGCAGGAAGAGTTCTTCCCGGTAATGCGCGAACTGGTGGCGCGCCGTGGCGACCTCGACCACATTCTCATCGAAACCAGCGGCCTGGCTCTGCCCAAACCCTTGGTTCAGGCCTTCAATTGGCCGGAAATCCGCAACGCTTGCACCGTCGATGCGGTGATTACTGTGGTCGACAGCCCGGCCGTAGCCGCTGGCACCTTCGCAGCCTTCCCCGATCAGGTCGATGCCCAGCGCAAGCTGGACCCGAACCTCGATCATGAATCACCGTTGCATGAGCTGTTCGCCGACCAACTGGCCAGCGCCGACCTGGTGATTCTCAACAAGGCCGACCTGCTCGATGCCGATGCGCTGGCGGCGGTGCGTGCGGAAGTTGGTGAGGAGCTGCCGCCAGCGGTCAAGGTAGTGGAGGCCCATGGCGGTTCGTTGCCGCTTAACGTGCTGCTGGGTCTTAACAGCGAGACCGAGCTGCATATCGACGGCCGCAAGACCCACCATGACAACGAAGATGAAGACCACGATCACGATGCATTTGACTCGTTCCACGTGGAACTACCGGAAACCGATGAGGGGCGCCTGCTAGCCGCGCTGAAGGAAGTGGTGGCGCGCCACGGCATTCTGCGCATCAAGGGCTTCGTCGCCGTGCCGAATAAACCCATGCGCCTGCTGCTGCAAGGTGTGGGCTTGCGCTTCGACAAGCATTTCGACCGCGCCTGGCAGGCCGATGAAGCGCGGATTACCCGCTTGATCGTGATCGGCCAGGCGCTCGATCACACTGCCATCGCCAGCGAGCTGAAAGCCGCCCTGGTGTGACACTCTTGGCCCGCGCGTTGGCAGTTGTCAGCGCGCGGGCAACGATCTAGGCCGACCCCATGCACCTGCTTCGCACCCAGCCCGGCCAGTCGCTGCCGGCCGACAGCATAGCCGACCTCGGCCAGACGCCCGCCGAGCTGGTGGTGCTGTGCACCGGTGATTCGCACCTGTCGCTGCTGGCCGAAGTGGCGCGTCATCTGCCCGACGACTACCCCAGCCTGCGCCTGGCCAGCCCGGCGCAACTGGGCAACAACGCCTCGGTGGATTTCTACGTCGAGAAGGTGCTGCAGCACGCCAAGGTCATCATGATTTCCGTGCACGGCGGCGTGAGCTATTGGCGCTACGGTATCGAGCGTTTGGTGGAACTGGCCGGGCAAGGCAAAACGCTGATCCTGGTACCTGGCTGCGACAATCCCGACCCCGAGCTGACCGCTTTGGGCACCGTGTCCGCCGAGGACGCCGAACGCCTCTGGCAGTACCTGCGCCAAGGCGGCGTGGACAATGCGCGGCAGTTCTTCCACTGCATCGCCAATCGCTACTTGGATCGTGAGTACACCTGGGACGAGCCAAAGGCGCTGCCCCGGGTCGGCCTCTATCACCCGCGTACCGGCAACGCCTCGCTGCAGGACTGGCGCGCCGACTGGGTGCCTGATGCGCCCGTGGCGGCGCTGCTGTTCTATCGCACCCATGTGCAGGCCGCGAACACCGCATTCGTCGACACCTTCTGCCAGCGGCTGCAGGCCCAGGGCCTCAATCCGCTGCCCATCGCCGTCGCCAGCCTCAAAGAGGCTGCCTGCTTGGCGCAGGTCGAGGACTGGCTGGATGAAACCAGCGCGAGTGTGATCCTCAATACCACCGGCTTCGCGCAGTCCAATCCCGAGTCGCCCCAGGCGCGGCCGTTCCGCCGTGATGTGCCGGTGCTGCAGGCGCTTTGTGCGCTGGACAGCGAAGAGCAGTGGCAAGGCAGCGCCCAGGGCCTCGGCCCGCGGGACTTGGCCATGCACATTGCGCTGCCGGAACTAGACGGCCGGCTGATCACCCGGCCGATCAGCTTCAAGGGCCTGGCCTTTCGCAGCGAGCGCAGCCAGAGCGACGTGGTCTGTTACCGCGCGCACCTGCCCGGCATGGATTTCGTCGCCGAACTGGCGCGCCGCTGGTGTGCCCTGCAGCGCACACCCGCAGCCGAAAAACGTGTCGCACTGGTGCTGGCCAACTACCCGACCCGCGACGGCCGCATCGGCAACGGTGTGGGCCTGGACACGCCAGCGGCGGCGCTGAACATTCTCCAGGCCCTGCAACAGCAGGGTTACCCGGTCGACGCCTTGCCGGACAGCGGTACCGCACTGATCCATCAGTTGCTCGGTGGCGTGACCAACGACCTCGACAACCTTGACCTGCGGCCCTGCGCGCAAAGCCTGGCGGTTGATGACTACCAGCGTTTCTTCGCGGCCCTGCCCGAAGCCAATCGTCAGGCGGTGCTGGAGCGCTGGGGCGCACCGGAAAACGACCCGATGTTCCGCGACGGCCGGCTGATGATCGCCGGCCTGCGCTTCGGCCTGACCTTTGTCGGCATCCAGCCGGCGCGGGGTTATCAGGTCGATGCGGCGGCGGTCTATCACGACCCCGACCTGGTGCCGCCGCACGGCTACCTGGCGTTCTATTTCTGGATGCGCCAGGTGTTCGCGGCCCAGGCGGTGATCCATGTCGGCAAGCACGGCAACCTGGAATGGCTGCCGGGCAAGAGCGTCGGCCTGTCCGAGAGCTGCTGGCCAACGTTGATCCTCGGTGCGCTGCCGAACATCTACCCGTTCATCGTCAACGACCCCGGTGAAGGCGCCCAGGCCAAGCGCCGCACCCAAGCGGTGATCATCGATCACCTGATGCCACCGCTGACCCGCGCCGAGAGCTACGGCCCGCTGCGCGATCTGGAGCGGCTGGCCGATGAGTACTACGACGCCAGCCAGCTCGACCTGCGCCGTGCCAGTGAGCTGCGCGGAGAGATCCTGCACAAGGTGCGCGAGGCCAGCCTGGACCGTGAACTGGGCCTGCAGCTCAACGACGACCCCGCCAGTTGGCTGCCGCAGCTCGACGCCTACCTGTGCGACCTCAAGGAATCGCAGATTCGCGACGGCCTGCATGTGTTCGGCGAATCGCCGACCGGCACGCTGCGCCGCGACACCTTGCTGGCACTGCTGCGCATTCCGCGCGGTGACGGTCAAGGCGGCAACGCCAGCCTGCTGCGTGCGCTGGCCCATGACTTGGCACTCGACTTCGATCCCCTCGATTGCGATATGGCTGCGCCGTGGACCGGCCCGCGTCCTGAGATTCTGATTGGCCTGAGCGAAGAACCCTGGCGCAGTTTTGGTGACACACGTGAGCGCCTGGAGTTGCTTGGCTTGGCCCTCATCGATGGCACGTGTTTGGATGCCATCGGGCCGGCGAGCGATACCGTCCTGTACAGCCTGCGCCGGCAGATCGCGCCGCTGCTCGATGCCTGTGGTGATGCCGAGATGCACGGCCTGCTCGATGCCCTTGATGGGCGCTTCGTGCCCTCCGGCCCCAGCGGTGCACCCAGCCGAGGACGGCTCGATGTACTGCCCACCGGGCGCAATTTCTATTCCGTGGATGTGCGCAATCTGCCTACGCCCACGGCTTGGCGCCTCGGTGTGCAGGCTGCGGATCGTCTGCTCGAACGCCATCTGCAGGATGAAGGCGATCACCTGCGCCAGCTCGGTTTGTCGGTGTGGGGCACCGCGACCATGCGCACCGGCGGCGATGATATCGCCCAGGCCATGGCGCTGATGGGCGTGCGCCCGGTGTGGCAGGCGGGCAGCCAGCGGGTCGAGCGCTTCGAAGTGCTGCCACTCAAGCAGCTAGGGCGCCCTCGGGTCGACGTGACCCTGCGGGTGTCCGGGTTCTTCCGCGACGCCTTCGCCAACCTGATCCGCCTGTTCGATGACGCCGTACAGGCGGTCGCCGACCTGGACGAGTCGCCGGACATGAACCCGCTGTCCGCCCGCGTCTGGCAAGAAGCCCTGGCGCTGCAGGATGGCGGGCTGGACGAACTCGAGGCGCGGCGTCAGGCCGGCTGGCGAATCTTCGGCTCCAAGCCCGGCGCCTATGGTGCAGGCGTGCAGAACGCCATCGAGGAGCGCCTCTGGGAAAGCCGTGCGGATCTCGCCGAGGTGTACCTGAACTGGGGCGGCTACGCCTATGGCAAAGGCAGCGAAGGCACACCTGCGCGGGGCCAGTTCGCCGAGCGCCTGGAGCGTCTGCAGGCGGTGCTGCACAACCAGGACAACCGCGAGCACGACATCCTCGACTCCAACGACTACTACCAGTTCCAGGGCGGCATGCTGGCGGCGGTGGAGACCCTGCGCGGCGGCAAGGCGGCCAGCTACTTTGGCGACAACAGCCAACCGGACACCCCGCGCATCCGCACCCTCAAGCAGGAGCTCGGCCGCGTGGTGCGCGCCCGCGCGGCCAACCCGAAGTGGATCGAAGGCATGAAGCGCCACGGTTACAAGGGTGCCTTCGAACTGGCTGCGACCATCGACTACCTGTTCGCCTTCGACGCCACCAGCGAGCTGGTCGATGACCATCAGTACGCGCTGCTCACCGACGCCTACCTGATGGACCGAGACACCCGCGATTTCATCCAGCAGCACAACCCCGGCGCCCTGCAGGACATCATCGAGCGCCTGCTCGAAGCCCAGCAGCGCGGCATGTGGCAGGAGCCTGGCGCGTACCGCGAAGCGCTGGAAAATATGCTTATCGACAGCGAAGAAAGCTGAAAACGCCCGTAGCTGGCGTTGAGCGAGGCGATACCCAGGGGCGATCTTCCGGGAACCGCTGCGCTCAGCCCATTGGCTTCGCGGGTTGCCCCGTGGCTTGCCCAGGTTTACCCTGGCCGTTCATTCCCTTCTGGAGTTTCGTCCAATGCGCCAGTAATGCCGTCGTGTCCGCACGACCTGTGATGGTCCGCCGTGGCCTTGTGCCTCGCGTTTTCACGGCATTGCCTGGAGTCATCCATGACGAACCCGCCTGTTATCGCGCTCGAGCGCGTGTCCTTTCATTTCTCCAATGGTCAGACTCTGTTCGATGAACTGAGCGAAACCTTCGATGCCCGGCATACCGGCCTGGTAGGGCGCAACGGTGCCGGTAAGAGCGTGCTCGGCCGCCTGCTCGCTGGCCTGTTGCCGCCTACTGAAGGGCGTATCGTGCGGCAGGCACAGGTTGCCTATTTGCCCCAGGATATCGAGGAGCCGGAAGGCGCTCGGGTGGTTGACCTGCTGGGCTTCGCTGCGCCGTTCGATGCACTGTGTCGGGTGACCGAGGGGCGCATGGGCGAGGACGATATCGAGACGCTCGAAGGCCGGTGGGATATTGCCGAACGGCTGCACGCGGCGTTGCACGACGACGGCCTTGGCCACCTAAACCCGCAAACCCCGGCCGCCCTGCTCAGCGGTGGCGAGCGCACGCGTGTGGCGCTGCTCGGGGTGTTTCTCAGCGGTGCCGATCTGCTGATTCTCGATGAGCCCAGCAACCACCTGGACCAGGCCAGCCGCCAGCGCCTCTATCGGCGCCTGCAGCAGTGGCCGGGTGGGTTGCTGGTGATCAGCCATGACCGTGAACTGCTCGACGGCATGCAGCGTATCGTCGAATTATCGCCAGGCGGGCTGCGCGCCTATGGCGGCAATTACAGCGTCTATCGAGACTGTCTGTTGCGTGAACGGCAGGCCGCCCAGCAGGCGCTGGAGCACGCCCGCACCGAGCGCAAACGAGGCGAACGGGAGTTGCACGTGCAGCAGCAACGCCAGCAGCGCCGTGCCGCCAGCGGGGCGCGAAGCGCGCGGGATAGCAACCAGGCGCAGATCCTGGTGAATCGCCAGAAGAACCGCAGCGAAGCCAGCGCCGGGCGGCTGCAGCAGCGGCGCAGCGAGGCGCGTAGCGGGTTCGATGACGCGGTGCGAGAAGCCGCAGCCCGGGTCGACGAGCAGCAGGTGATAAGCCTGCACGGTGCGTTGCCCAACCTGCCCGACGGTAAACGAATTCTCAGCCTGCAGGGCGTTCGCCTGCCGTTCTCGGGCGCCGGCCTGCCGGATATCGAGTTGTTCGGCCCGCGCCGGCTGGCGATCACCGGGCCCAATGGCTGCGGGAAATCGACCGTATTGGCGATACTCGCGGGCCAACGCGCTGCGGCGGCGGGCGAATGCCGGATCGAGGTGCCGCTGGCTTATCTGGACCAGCGGCTGTCCTGCCTGCACGCCGCGCATTCAGCACTGGATCACCTGCGTCGCTGCAATCCAGGGTTGCCGGAAGCCGTCGCCCGTGCGCGCCTGAGGCACCTGGGGTTGGATACCCAGCGGGGGCTGCTTCCTTGCGCACGGCTCAGCGGCGGTGAACGCCTGAAGCTGGCGCTTGCCGGGGTCATTGATGGTCAGCCGGCAGCGCCATTGCTGCTGCTCGACGAGCCGGACAACCATATCGATCTCGACTCGTTGCTGGCCGTCGAAGGCATGCTGCGAGAATATCGTGGGGGGCTGATCGTGGTGTCCCATGACGCGGCGTTCATCGAGGCCTTGGCGATCACCGACCGGCTGCAGTGGATCGAGGTAGGCTGGCAGTACCAGAGGTAGCGATACCCGCGAGGACGCCCTGGGTATCGCTTCGCTCAACGCCAGGCTACGGGCGGTCAGACCAAGTGGCGCATGCGGATGGCAGCGTCTACCAGCATGCGTTCGGTACCCGTCCAGCCGAGGCAGCCGTCGGTGATCGAGACGCCGTAGCGCAACTCGCCGCCGAGGCTTTGAGCGCCGTCAAACAGGTGGCTTTCGATCATCACCGCACGCAGGGCGCCGTCGCCAGCGAGGCGCTGGTCGAGCACGCTGCTCAGCACCTCGGGCTGGCGCATTGGGTTCTTGCCGCTGTTGGCATGGCTGCAGTCGACCATGATCCGTGGCGCGATGCCCTGGCGCTCCAGCTCGGCGCGGGCAGCGGCGACGCTGGTGGCGTCATAGTTCGGCCCAGCGTGGCCGCCGCGCAACACCAGGTGGGTGTCCGGATTGCCGTGGGTGTGTACCAGTGCCGGGCGGCCATGGCCATCGACACCGAAGTGCTGGTGGGCATGGGCTGCCGAGCGCATGGCGTCACAGGCGATGCCGAGGCTGCCGTCGGTGCCGTTCTTGAAGCCCACCGGCATCTCCAGACCGCTGACCAGCTCGCGGTGCACCTGGGATTCACTGGTGCGTGCGCCAATCGCCGCCCAGCCGAGCAGGTCGTCGAAGTAGCCGGCCACCAGCGGCTGGAGGATCTCGCTGGCCAGTGGCAGACCCAGCTCCAGCATGCGCAGCATCAGCTGCCGCGAGCGGCGCAGCCCCTCGGCCATGTCGCCGCTGCCATCCAACGCCGGGTCATAGACCAGGCCCTTCCAACCCACCGTGGTGCGCGGCTTTTCGACATAGGCGCGCATCACCAGCAGCAGACGATCCCCCACGCGTTGGCTCAGGGTAGCCAGGCGTTCGGCGTATTCGAGTACGGCGGCATCGTCGTGCAGGGAGCAGGGGCCGACCACCACCAGCAGGCGCGGGTCATGACCATCAAGAATGGCGCGGATCGAGTGGCGCTGTTGCTGTACCTGGCGCGCCAGGGCGGCAGGGAGAGGCAGTTCTTCGCGCAGCTGGAGGGCGCTGGGCAGGGGCGAGGTGTGGCGGCGGGGCGGCGTAGTGACCAGGTGCAGATCAGCGGGCTTGGCGGTGGAGCGGGAATTGACGGCTACGGACATGGTGATTTCCTCGGCCGGCGCGGACTATTACCGCGCGCGGCGCACTATCTGGCTCGATGGGATGTTCGATTGAGTGGATGGGCAGCTCGGCTGCCGGTAAATCGCCAGCTGTAGCGGTAATAGGTTTGGTAGGTGATGCAGTTGATATAGGCGGTCATGGTGAAATCCTCGTTGGAAAATCGGTGTGCCGGAAAAAACAAAACCCCCGGTCGGGAGGCCGACCGGGGGTTTCGAGAAACTGTCTGGTGGCGACCCTGAGTTACTAGGGCGCCTGTGGGGTATCAGGCGCGCCTGTGGCTAAACCAATACCCAAAATAATAGGAAGCCGCCGCGACCGCAGACACCTGGGCACGCGCGATCACGATGCAGGCTGCATCGAGGCGGGTGGCGTTCAGGATCAGGGTTGGGGACATGTGCGGCTCCGTTGAATGGCTCGACGTTAATTCATTGCAGCGGTCGATTGCAAGCGCCGTTCGTTGAGGGCTAGCGCGGCGCGTCGGGTCGCCACGGTCAGCGGCTCGGGCAGGTTATCCATTGGGAACCAGCCGATATCGCCGTGTTTCTCGGGTTCGACGTTGCGCACTTCACCCTCGAAGGCATCGGCCAGGTAGACCGGCGCCAACCAGTGTTCGCCACGTGCCGGGTCAATCTGATCGACCACACAGAGCAGGTTCAGCACCTTGAGGCGAATGGCGAGCTCTTCCTCGATCTCGCGGCGCACGGCCTGCTCGACTGGTTCCAGCCAGTCCACCTTGCCACCCGGCAAACCCCAGCAGCCTGCCTCCGGCTCACGCAGGCGGCGCACCAGCAGCAGGCGCCCGTCCTGCACGATGGCGGCGCCACAACCCAGCCGCGGTTGCGGGCTCATCAGGTTTCCTGCCTGCCGATCCACTTGCCCACGGTGGGCGCCTGGTAGCCCTCGATCGCCGCCAGCACGACATCGATATCCTGCTCGACGATCAGCATCTCGCGATGCGGCGCCTTGACGAAGGCTTCGTCGACCATGTGATCGAGGAACCCGGCTAGGCGGTCGTAGTAGCCGTTGATATTGAGCAGTGCGCAGGGTTTCTGGTGATGGCCGAGCTGTGCCCAGGTCCACACCTCGAACAACTCTTCCAGGGTGCCGACGCCGCCGGGCAGGGCGATGAAACCGTCGGACAAGTCGGCCATCAGCGCCTTGCGCTGGTGCATCGAGTCAACGATGCGCAGGTCG
The DNA here is from genome assembly GCF_900102335.1 of Phytopseudomonas seleniipraecipitans. Taxonomy (GTDB): domain Bacteria; phylum Pseudomonadota; class Gammaproteobacteria; order Pseudomonadales; family Pseudomonadaceae; genus Aquipseudomonas; species Aquipseudomonas seleniipraecipitans. Next base: position 29,535 of record NZ_FNBM01000012.1, on the reverse strand, counting down.
TCGAGGCCCGTGTGGGCCACTTCCTTTTCCCACAGCGAGCGCGGGATCACGCCGATCACTTCGCCGCCGGCTTCGAGCGCCGCGTTGGCCACCGCGCCCATCAGGCCGACGGAGGCGCCGCCGTACACCAGGCCGATACCGGCCTTGGCGAGGGTCTGACCAAGGCGGGTAGCCGCCTCGATATAGACGGGATTGGTGCCCGCATTGGAACCGCAGAAAATGCACAGGCGCATCTGAGTCTCCCTGGATAAATCGCACGCGACAGCATCGCGAAACCGCCGACCTTAGCAGATCAGCTGCAAGGGATTCGACCACCCGCTGTTACAATGGGCGCCTTTGCCCAGCCCGGACCGTCTCATGACCGATACCGCCCATTTCCCCCTTGCCGCCGTGGTCGGCGCCGACTCGCTGAAGTTGGCGCTGTGCCTGGTGGCGGTCGATCCGGCAATCGGCGGGGTGCTGATCGAAGGCCCGCGCGGCATGGCCAAATCGACCCTGGCGCGCGGCCTGGCCGAGCTGCTGGAAAGCGGCGTGTTCGTCACCCTGCCGCTGGGTGCCAGTGAAGAGCGCATCGTCGGCACGCTCGATCTGGACGCCGCGCTGGGCAAGAGCCGTGCGCAGTTCTCGCCCGGCCTGCTGAGCAAGGCAGACGGCGGCGTGCTGTACGTCGATGAGGTCAACCTGCTGCCCGATCACCTGGTTGACCTGCTGCTCGATGCGGCGGCCAGCGGCGTCAACCATGTCGAGCGCGATGGCATCTCCCACCGCCATAACGCGCGCTTCATCCTGATCGGCACCATGAACGCCGAAGAGGGCGAGTTACGTCCGCAATTGCTCGACCGTTTTGGCCTCAACCTGGCACTGGACGGCCAGCCGCAGCCGGGCGCGCGAGCCGAAATCGTGCGTCGGCGCCTGGCCTTCGATGCCGACCCGCAGGCGTTCATTGCCCGGTGGGCGGAGAAGCAGTCGGCGCTGGCCGAGCGCTGTGAAAGGGCGCGAGCCCGCGTGGCGAATATTCCCCTCGATGACCAGGCGCTGGAGGCGATCACCGGGCGCTGCTTCGAGGCCGGCGTCGATGGCCTGCGCGCCGATCTGGTCTGGCTGCGCGCCGCTCGCGCCCATGCGGCCTGGCGTGGCGCGGAAGCCATCAGCGAGGAGGATATCGAGGCCGTGGCCGACTTCGTGCTGCGTCATCGGCGTCGGCATACACCGCCCCAGCAGCCGTCTCAGCCACCGGCCAGCCCGCCCACCCAAGCGCCAAGCGAACAGCCCGCAGCGGGCGAGGGCAACTGGGGCGAATTGCCGGCGCAAGCGCAAAGCACCGGCGAGCGCCGTGAACCGCCGCGCTGGGCAAAAAAGCCTTAGGCATCCCCCCGCGCGCCAGGGCGGGGACGGATGCGAAGCCCACTCCCGGCAAACAAGCGGGCGGCCGCAGCGGCGCCAAACGCCACGGCGAGAGTGGCGCCATCGACTGGCTCGCCACTCTGTTGCAGGGCACGCCGAAACGCCGTGCCGATCTGCAGCGTCGCCCGCGGAGTAGCCGGCCAACCCAACTATGGCTGATCGTCGTCGATGCCTCGGCCTCGACCCGCCGCCATGGCGCGCTGAGCAAGGCCAAGGGTGTGCTCGCCGAGCTGTTCGAGCGCGCTTACCGGGACCGCGCGCGCATCGCCGTGCTGGACGCCCACGGTGCACAACCGCAGTGGCACTGGCACGGCCAAAAGGCATCCGGCGCGTTGCAGCAGTGGTTGCGCGAACTCGGCGCCGGCGGCGGTAGCCCGTTGATCCCGGCCTTGCAGCAGGCCCATGACTGGCTACAGCGCCGTCAGCGCCTGAAGCCGACCGAGGCGCAGCGGCTGTTGGTGATCACCGATGGGCGACTGCGCGAATGGCCGCGGCTGGCGCCCAGCCCGTGCCCGGCCACGGTGGTCGACATCGAGTGTGCGCCGATCCGCCTCGGGCGCGCGCTGCAACTGGCCGATGAGCTGGCCGCCGACTACCAGCACGTTGATACGCTGCAGCCCTTGACCAGGCGCTGACAGCCTCTTCTGGCGTGATGGCGTACACTGGCGCGCTTCGTTCAGCTGCCGAGCCTGCGCTCTCATGCATACCCTTGACCAACTGCGTGCGGGCCAGCTGCACGGCATCACTCGCCTCGACCTGAGCGCTTCGCTGGAACAGTTTCCCGAGGAGATTTTTTCCCTGGCCGACAGTCTGGAAGTGCTCAACCTGAGCGGCAACCGGCTGAGTGATCTGCCCGACGACTTGCACCGGCTGCATCGCCTGCAAGTGCTGTTCTGCTCGAACAACCACTTCGAGCATGTGCCCGAATCCGTGGGTCGCTGCCTGTCGCTGCGCATGGTCGGCTTCAAGTCCAACCGCATTCGCGAGCTATCTGCCAAGGCGCTGCCGCCGCGCCTGCGCTGGTTGATCCTGACAGACAATCTTCTGGAAACCTTGCCTGAGGAGCTGGGTGACTGCACTGAGCTGCAGAAGCTGATGCTCGCCGGCAATCGCTTGCGTGCGTTGCCTGCCAGCTTGGCGCGCCTCGACAAGCTGGAGCTGCTGCGTATCGCCGCCAACCAGCTAACTGCGTTGCCTGATGAGCTGTTGCGGCTGCCGTGCCTGGCCTGGCTGGCCTATGCCGGCAATCCCTTCGCCAGCGTTGCGGCGGCGCAACCGCAGGCGGTAGCCGTGCCTTGGTTTGAGCTGCAGGTGGGCGAGGTGCTTGGCCAGGGCGCGTCGGGGATCATCCACCGTGCGCTGTGGCAGCGGGCGGACGGCTCTGCCGAGGCCGTGGCGCTCAAGTTGTTCAAGGGGCAAATGACCAGCGACGGCACGCCGGATAGCGAGATGGCGGCCTGTCTCACTGCCGGACAGCACCCCAACCTGATCGGTGCGATCGGCCGCGTTGTCAGCCATCCGGATGGTGATCAGGGCCTGCTGCTGAGCCTGGTCGACGCACGTTTGCGCACCCTGGCCGGGCCACCGAGCCTGGAAAGTTGCAGCCGTGACGTCTATGCCGCCGAGTGGCGCGCGTCGTTCGGTCAGGCGCTGCAAGTGGCCTGCGGCATCGCATCGGCGCTGCGCCACCTGCATGCCCAAGGCGTGACCCATGGCGACCTGTACGGCCACAACATCCTCCTTGATGACACTGGCGACGTGCTGCTCGGCGACTTTGGCGCCGCCTCGTTCCTGCCCGCCGGGGCGTCGTCGCAGCATGGCTTGCTGCAGCGCATCGAAGTACGTGCGTTCGGCATTTTGCTGGAAGAGTTATTGGCCCGCTGCGACGTACCCGCACGGCACCAGACGTTGCTGGCAGCGCTTGTGGCGCGCTGCCAGCAACCGCAGGTTGCCAGTCGCCCGGATTTCAGCGAAATCGACGGGCTGCTACAGGCTCTGGCGCAGCAGGGTGCTGCTTCCGACGGCTGCTGAGGTCAATCCGGTCGGTAATCCAGCGAACGCTTCGACGACTCCGGCAGCGCCAGGCCGCCGGCCAAAGCCAGCAGTGCGATGGCGATCAGGTAGAAGGCTGGCGCCATGCGGTTGCCGGTGGCTTCGATCAGCCAGGTAGCGACCAGCGGGGCGGTGCCGCCGAATACCGTGTAGGCCAGGTTGTAGGTGAAGGCCGACGCGGTGTAGCGCACGCGGGTGGGGAATTGTTCGGAGAGCAGCACAGCGGTGACCACACCGCAGATCACCGCACCGACCGCCAACAGCATGGCACCGATGGCCGAGGCCCACAGGGTGCCCGAGGCGGCCAGGGTGAAGGCCGGGTACACCGCGACGATCAACGCCACCCCGGCGGTGAGGATGGTGCGGCGGCGGCCGACACGGTCCGAGTAGCGGCCCACGAACGGACACAGCAGAGCGGCGAACAGCAACGCCGCCAAGCTGGCGAGCAACGCCGTGGGGCGCGCCGCGCCGCCGACCACCTGCATGTAGGTGGTCAGATAAGTGGTGAACATGTAGAACGACAGCGCTGTGGCGGAGATGAAGGCCGACAGGCACAGCACCGTGGCGCCGTGTTCACGCAGGGTTTCGCGCAGCGGCGAGTGTTCCGGGTGCGCTTGCGCAGCCAGGGCCTGGAAGGCCGGCGATTCGTCCAGGCGCAGGCGCATGTAAAGCCCGACCAGGCCCAGCGGTGCGGCGATCAGGAACGGCACGCGCCAGCCCCAGGCCTGCATCTGTGTTTCGTCCAGCCAGACGCCCAGGCCGAACACCAGGCCTGCCGCACAGGCGAAAGCCGCGAAAGTGGAGACCGGCACGAAGCTGCCGTAACGAGCCTTCTGCTCGGTCGGCGCGTGTTCCATGACGAACGCGCAGGCACCGGCGTATTCACCGCCCGCGGAAAACCCCTGCAGGCAGCGCGCCAGGGCCAGCAGTAGAGGAGCGAGCAGGCCGATGCTGGCATAGGTGGGCAGCAGGCCGATCAGCGTGGTAGCGCCGGCCATCAGCAGCACGGTGATCGACAGCACACGCTTGCGGCCGATGCGGTCGCCGAGGATGCCGAAGACGATACCGCCCAACGGGCGTAGCGCGAAGGATACGGCGAACACCGCAAAGGTCTGCAGCAGCGCCAGTGCGGGATCGCCCTGGGGAAAGAACAACGCGGCGATGGTCACGGCGAGAAAGCCGTACACGGCGAAGTCGAACCATTCGACGAAGTTGCCGATTGCCGACGCGGCGATCACCTTGCGCAAGATGCCCAGATCGACATGCGTAGCCTGTTGTGGATAAGTGCTCACGCTCATGGCTGCCTCCGCTTAGTTCTCCAACGTGCAGACGCGCCTGCTCCGCGGCTTTGCGTCCATCTGTGGATAACTTACGTGGCTCGGCGGCTGTGGCGGGATTCGAGTACGACCTGAGGGTAGTCGTAAGCGACAGGGGTTTCGCGCAAGCGCCTTGAGGCGGTCAAATCATTGCGCTCCCGGCGCGATCGCTGGTGGATAAGCTTCGCGTTATCCACCCTACGGGTAGCATCCGAAGCGCAAACCGTAGCCTGTGTTGAGTGAAGCGATACCCAGGAAAGGCGTTGCCCTACACGGCACAAACCGCACCCACAAAAAAGCCGACCCTGAGGTCGGCTTTCTCTTACAACGCAGAGCGGGCTGGCGCCATGGCGCCGAGCCGTTTCTTACAGCGCGTCGCGGCTGCTGGCACCGTCAACCAGACGAGCGATGCTCAGCGGGTTGGCGTTTTTCAGCGCGTCGGGCAGCAGGGCGTCCGGGCAGTTCTGGTAGCACACCGGGCGCAGGAAGCGATCGATGGCCAGGGTGCCGACCGACGTACCACGGGCGTCGGAAGTCGCTGGGTACGGGCCGCCGTGGACCATGGAGTCGCAGACTTCCACGCCAGTCGGGTAGCCGTTGAACAGCACGCGGCCAACTTTCTGCTCGAGCAGTGCGAACAGCTCTTCGCTGCCGGCCAGGTCGCCCGGCTCGGTGAGCAGGGTCGCGGTCAGCTGACCATGCAGGCCGCCGATGGCTTTCAGCAGCTCAGCCTTGTCAGCCACTTCGACGACGATAGTGGTCGGGCCGAAGACTTCTTCCTGCAGCAGCTCGTCACCATTGAGCAGCAAGCTGACGTCGGCTTTGAACAGTTGCGGACGAGCCTGATTGCCTTCTTGCTTGGCGCCGGTCAGGTGCGTGATGCCGGAATGCGCATTGAGTGCGTCCAGGCCTTTCACGTAGCTCTTCAGGGTGCCGGCGTTGAGCATGGTTTGCGGCTGCTGCTCGGCCATCTTGGCGGTGAAGGTTTCCAGGAAGGCGCTGAACTCAGGCGAACGAACGCCGATCACCAGGCCCGGGTTGGTGCAGAACTGACCACAGCCCATGACCACCGAACCCGCCAGCTCGCCGGCGATTTTCTCGCCGCGGGCCTTGATGGCTTCCGGCAGCAGGATGACCGGGTTGATGCTGCTCATCTCGGCGAATACCGGGATCGGCTGCGGGCGGGCGGCGGCCATGTCGCAGAGGGCGCGACCACCTTTCAGCGAACCGGTGAAGCCGACCGCCAGGATGGCCGGGTGCTTGACCAGCGTCTCACCAACACCCGAACCGTAGATCATGTTGAACACGCCTTTCGGCATGCCGGTTTTGTCAGCCGCGCGCAGCAGGGCTTCACCGACGAACGCCGCGGTAGCCATGTGGCCGCTGTGGGCCTTGAAGACCACCGGGCAGCCAGCAGCCAGCGCGGAAGCGGTATCGCCACCAGCGGTGGAGAAGGCCAGCGGGAAGTTGCTGGCGCCGAACACGGCAACCGGGCCGAGGCCGATGCGGTACTGACGCAGATCAGGGCGCGGCAGCGGCTGACGGTCTGGCAGAGCGCGGTCGATACGCGCACCGTAGAAATCGCCACGGCGCAGCACTTTGGCGAACAGGCGCATCTGGCCGCTGGTACGGCCGCGCTCACCCTGGATACGGGCGGTCGGCAGTGCGGTTTCGCGGCAGACGGTGGCGACGAATTCGTCGCCCAGGGCGTCCAGTTCGTCAGCGATGGCGTCGAGGAAATCTGCGCGCTTAGCAGCTGGCAGGCTGCGGTAAGCAGGGTAAGCAGCGGCTGCGGCTTTGGCAGCGGCATCGACTTCTTCCGGCGTGGCCTGGATGAAGTCGTAGGAAAGGGCTTCGCCAGTGGTGGCGTCGTGACTCTTATGAACTACGGAGCCGGCTGCGCTGTACGCGCCGCCGATGATGTTGTGGCCGATGGTAGCGGGCATTGTTAGCTCCTGTTGGTGACGTTTGAACACGTACGGAAAGGCTTTGATTGTACGATGTCTGATAAGTTGCGCAAGTCTGCGTTGGCCCGGCCCGCATCACAGGGCCGGGTCAGAGCCTCAGAACAGCTGCCTCGGCAGCCAGGTGGCGATGCCGGGCATGGCCAGGATCAGCAAAAACAGCAGCAGCTGGATGGCAATGAAAGGCAGCACACCGCGGTACATTACGCCATAGCCATAACCCGGTGGGGCAATCGATTTGAGGTAGAACACCGAGGGCGCCAGGGGCGGCGTCAGGTAGCAGGTCTGCACCACCACCATGAACATCACCGCAAACCACACCGGGTCGATTCCGGCAGCCTTCACCAGCGGGGTGAAGATCGGTACGAAGATCAGCACCAGAGAAATCCAGTCCAGCACCATGCCAGCGAAGAACACCATGGCCATCAGAATCAGGATGAGTGCGTAGGGGCTGAAATTCATTTCATCCATGAATTCGCCGATCATCCAGCCCCCGCCGCTCGCCGCAAAGATGGCCGTGAACATGATGCCGCCTGCCACGATCAGCATGATCATCGAGGTGATCTTGATGGTCGAAACCAGCGCCTCGATCAAGCGTTGGATGCTCAGTTCACGGAACCAGATAGCCAGCACCGCGGCACCGAAGGCGCCCACCGCAGCCGACTCGGTGGGCGAGGCGATACCGGCGAGCATCGATCCCAGAACCGCGGCGATCAGTAGCAGTGGTGGAATCAGTGCGCTGAGGGTGATCTTCAGCTTCTCGCCCAGCGGTGTGGCTTTCATCTCCGGCACGGCAGGCGCCAGTGATGGTTTCAGCCAGCAGATGACGATGATGTAGAGCAAAAACAAGCCCAGCATGAGTAGGCCCGGGAACAGCGTGGCGGCAAATAACTGGCCGATCGATAGCTGCGCCATGGACGCGTACACCACGACGATCACTGAGGGCGGGATGATCGCGCCCAGCGAGCCGCCGCCGCAGATGGTTCCGGAGATGAGTGCGCGATCGTAGTTGTATTTGGACATGGCCGGAATGGCCATCATGCCCACGACGATTTCCACGGCCCCGACCACACCGGAACTGGCGGCGAAGATGCCGCACATCAACATCGAGGAAATCGCCAGGCCGCCGGAAAACCCGCCGAGCCATAGCTGCATCGCGCTGAACAGCCGCTGTGCCAGGCCAGTTCGCTCGAGGATCGCGCCCATCAGCACAAACAGCGGGATGGCCGACAGGGCGAAGTTGGTCGAGGCCTGCAGCAGCGAGCCATACATCTGCTGCAGGATGTTGTCGCCGAACAGGAACAGGCCGAACAGGCACGACACGCTGATCAGCGAAAAGGACACGGGGATGCCGAGGAATATCAACAGGAACAGCAGGGCGAACATCAGCAGGGGTATGGATTCCATCATCGGTCAGTGTTCCTTGTTGCCGGGCTGCTTGCGATTGCCGATGAACAGCGCGGCATCGACGATGAGCTGATAGGTCAGGCCCGCCAGGCCCAGCGCGAGCGCCAGGTAGAACGGCCACATGAGCGGCGCCCAGGCACTGACGTGCTCGACCTCGCCGTTAGCAAAGGCATGCCAGGCGCGACGGCCAGCGACGTAGGTCAGGCCACCGATAATTGGTGTGAGTACCAGCAGGTAGAAGCCTGCGTTGAACCACCGCTGTACCGCTGGCGGCATGCGTGAGGACAGGAAGTCGACGCGCACATGGGTCTCCTCCTTCAGTGCGTAGGCGCAGCCGAGCAGGAAGATGCAGCCATTGAGCATGTAGGAAATATCGAAGGCCCAAAGCGTCGGGCTGTTGAGGGCATAGCGTGAGAACACTTCATAGATCATCGCCAGCACCATGATCAGCGCCATGCTGGCTGCCAGGCCCAGCAGCGCCTGCGCTGGCCAGTTGTACCATCTGTTTTTCATAACGCCTCCTTACCTGGCCGGCCACCTGAGGGTGGCCGGCCCAGTCGATTAATGTCTGTAGAGATAGGAGGAGTTGTTCGACCAGCGCTGCATGTAGTCGCTGTAGTCCTTGAAGATCGCCTTGGCATCGATGTCATCGGCCTTGCGAGCTTCCAGTTTGTCGGCAATCAGTTGGTTGCCACGCTGAGCCAGGTCATCGGTGATGCTCTTGTCCAGCTCGATGATCTCGATACCCGCCTTGCGGTAGGTCTCCATGGCTTTCATGTCACTGTCGAGGAAGTGGAAGTAGCTCTGCAGGGTGGTGAGCTTGGCGGCTTCTTCCAGCTTGGCCCGGGTTTTTTCGTCGATGGCGTTCCAGTTCTCCTCGGTCATGAAGAACTCCCAGACGAATGACGGTTGGTGCACGCCGGGGATCAGCAGGTACGGCGCCACCTCATGGAAGCCCTCGGTCAGGTTGGCGCCTGGCGTTGCCCACTCAACGGCGTCCACGCCTTTGCGCTGCAGCAGTGTGTAGATTTCGCCCGGCGGCACAACGGTCGGTGAGGCGCCGACCTGCTGGATGACCTCGGCCCAGGCGCCAGCGGTACGGAATTTCAGCCCTTTGAAGTCCTCCAGCTTTTCGATCTTCTTATTGGAGTGGGCGAGCACTTCGGTGCTGCCGACGCCGACCACCAGGCTATGCAGGCCCATCTTCTTGCGGCGGTATTCCTGCAAGTATTTCAGACCGTTGCCTTCGTACAGCCAGGCGAGGGTTTCTTCACCGGACATGCCGCCTGGATAGCCGGCGAATACGTTGTTCAGCGGATCCTGATTGATCAGGTAAGTCGGCGTGGAGTGGCCTGCCTTGAGCACCCCGTTCTGTACCGATTCGTAAACCTGGAATGGCGGCACGATGACGCCCGCGCCAATCGGGCGAATCTTCACCTCGCCATCGGTGAGCAGGGCGGCGTTGCTGGCGAAGCGTTTGAGGAAGTTATCGAAGAAGAAGCTGCCTTCCGGTACTGAGGTCGGCACCGAGTAGGTGTAGCTGGCCGCCTGGGTGGTGGCGCAGCAAAGCGCCAGGCCGAGAGCGGCAAAAAGCTGAGTGGTCTTGTTGATCATCCTGTTCTCCTTGGTCTTTATGTATTTGCCAGGTGCGCGGCTTGCGCAGTTGTCAGGCAAGGCAGGTGAGGCCAAAGAAGCGGGAGGGGTGGCCTCCCGCATCCATGCAGCGGTAATGGCTGTTACAGGCCGAAGGGCGATCAGACGGCGCTCTGCTGCGCCGACCAGTTGGCGTACCACTGGCGGAACAGCGTGTACTGCGTCTCGGCGTAGTTACGCTGGGCCTCGCTGAGGGCATCGGTTTCGTAGAAGTGCAGGGCGTATTCCTGGTCGCCGCCCAGCACCATCAGGTGCTTGTAGTAGAGGACCAGGTCGGTGCCTTCGTCGAAGGACGACAGCACGTTCAGCGCCTCGGACAGCTCAAGGGCGCGGCGGCGGGCAACGGCGTCGCCTTTGGCGGCTTTCTTGCTCAGTTCGACCAGCTGCAGCACTTCGCGCGGCAGGGCGTTGCCAATACCGGTGATGGCACCCGTCGCACCGCAATTGACGAAGCCGTGTACCACCTGGGTATCGACGCCAGCCATGAGGATGACGTCTTTGTCCTGCGACGTGATGTGCTCGGCGGCGTAGCGCATGTCCGCAGCGCCACCGAACTCCTTGAAGCCGATCAGGTTGGCGTACTTGCGACGCAGCTTGAAGAACAGCTCGGCGCGGGTGGCGAAGCCGTAATACGGGCTGTTGTAGATCACTGCCGGAAGCGTCGGCGCCGCTTCGAGGATGGCAGCGAAGTGCGCTTCCTGGGCGGCCGGCGACGCGCCACGGGACAAGACGCGCGGGATGACCATCAGGCCGTGGGCGCCAACCTTGGCAGCGTGGGCCGCGTGGGACACCGCTTCGCGGCTGTTCACCGCCCCGGTGCCGACAATGGTCGGAATCCCGGCAGCCACCAGGCGCGCTACGCCTTCCTGGCGCTCGGCTTCGGTCAGGAGTGGCCAGTCACCCATGGAGCCGCAGTAAACCACCGCGCTCATGCCGATCTGGATCAGCTCTTTGCCCTTGCGTACCAGGGCGTCGAAGTCCGGCTTGCGGTCGGCTGTGCATGGGGTCATCAGGGCGGGGATGGTGCCGGTGAAGATGTTGCTGCTCATGGTGTTGCCTCCTAGACAGAGTAAAAGTATTTCGTATACGAAAGCGGAAGGCCGTAGCAGGCCGTCTGTTTTCCGTTGTTGGGCGTTATGCCCGGGTCAGGTCGCCGGCGAACCGGCGGATTTCAAACTTTCAGGCCGTAGGGTGGATGACGCTTCACCTACGCGGCTCGACCCATCCACCGCTCTGCAATCTTTACGGTGGATGAAAAAAGCGTCGGCTACGCGCCCCGATCCACCCTACGTATGGCCGCTACTGCTTTGCAGCCTCTCAATCGACGTGCTTTTTGCTAGTCGACGAGATCATGAAGTGCCTATTAAAGCTTCAGCTCCACCGGCCAGGTATCCGACAGGCGATAGCCCGTTGGCCAAGGGTCGCTCGGGTCGAGCAGGTGCTGGTGAGTGCCGGTTATCCACGCCCGGCCGGATAGGCAGGGGTAGATTGCCGGGCGGCCGGCTACATCGGTCAGTGAGTCGATGCGGCAGTGGAATTCGGAACCGATGATCGAGCGGCCGATGAAGCGCTCGCCCACCGCCAGCTGACCTTTGGCATGCAGCACCGCCATGCGTGCCGAACAGCCGGTGCCGCAGGGCGAGCGGTCGATCTTGCCGGGACGGATCACCACTGCGTTGGCGCCGGTGGCGATGCCGTTCTCGTGCACCACCGGGGCAGCAATCTGGCAAAAGGAGATGTGGCTCCAGTCCGGATTCAACGGATGCTGAAAACCCAGCTGCTCGTTGGCGGCCTGGGTGATGCGCAGCCCCACGGCGACCAGGTCGGCGGCTTCATCGGCCTCAATGGCGAAGCCCAGGTGGCGCGCATCGGCGATGACGAAGCTGTCGCCACCGTAGGCGGTATCGACCTGCAGCGAACCGAGACCTTCGACCTCGATCCAGGCGTCGAGCTGGTCGGCGAACGACGGTACGTTCTTCACCTCGACCCGCTCGGCTTTGCCATCACGACAGTCGGCGATCACTTCCACCAGGCCGCCGGGTGCTTCCAGGGTCAGGAAGGTCTGCGGTTCTGTCATCGGCAGGATGCCGCTGTCGAGCAGCACGGTGGCCACGCACAGCGAGTTGGAGCCGGACATTGGCGGCACATCGGCCGGCTCCATGATGATCCAGCCCATCTGCGCCTTGGGGTTCTTGGCCGGCACCAGCAGGTTGACGTGACGGAACACGCCGCCGCGCGGCTCGTTGAGCACGAAATTACGCAGGAAGTCGTCCTGTTCGATCCAGCGCGACTGTTGCCACAGCGTCTCGCCAGGTGGTGGCGCGACGCCGCCGACGATGACGTCGCCGACTTCGCCTTCGGCATGGCAACTGACCACATGAATGACTTTGCTGGAGCGCACGGCGCAGCCCTCTTCGTGACTTGAAGGCCGTAGGATGGATGGAACCCATCGACAATTGATGGGTTTCACCTGCGCGGCCCGACCCATCCTACGGCTCGTTTGTTGTGCGGCAGTGAAGTCGCTTTCAATGAACCGATTTGAGGAAGTCGGCGGTTTCCGGCTTCTGCGGATTGCCGAGCACTTGTTCGGGCGCGCCGATCTCGTGCACCAGGCCGTTGCGGAAGAACGCCACACGGTCGGACACGTCACGGGCGAAGCGAATCTCGTGGGTCACCAGCACCATGGTCATGCCGTCTTCGGCGAGCATGCGCATGGTGTCGAGCACTTCGCCGACCAGCTGCGGGTCGAGGGCGCTGGTGGCCTCGTCGAACAACATGTAGTCAGGGCTCATGGCCAGTGCGCGGGCGATCGCCATGCGCTGCTGCTGGCCGCCGGAGAGCTTGCCCGGGAACACCTTGAGCTTGTCGGCCAGGCCCACGTGGGTGAGCTGCTGCACGGCGATGGCCTCGGCTTCCTGCTTGCTCAGGCCGAGCACTTTGCGCGGCGCCAGCATGACGTTTTCCAGCACGGTGAGGTGCGGGAAGGCGTTCCACTGCTGGAACACGATGCCGATCTTCTGGCGCAGTTTGTTGATGTCGGTGCCCGGTGCGTGCACTTCGGTGCCGTCAACGCGGATGCTGCCGCTCTTGATCGATTCCAGGCCGTTGATGCACATCAGCAGGGTCGATTTGCCGGAGCCCGAGCCGCCGATGATCGACACCACTTCGCCCTTGTTCACGGTCAGGCTGACGCCCTTGATCACATCGAGGCTGCCAAAGGATTTGTGTACGTTGTCGATCTCAATCATTTTCCTGCCACCTTTTTTCCAGCCGTGCGCCCAGTTGGGCGACCACCAGGCTCATGACGTAGTAGATGAGGCCGGCGATGCACAGCACCAGCAGCGGCTCTTGAATGCGCGTGACGATGGTTTGCGAGGCGCGCAGCAGCTCGACGATGCCGATCCACATCACCAGCGCGGTGTCTTTCATGACGCTGAGCACCAGGTTCAGCCAGCCGGGAAAGGCCACCCGGGTGGCCATCGGCAGGACGATGTAGCGCAGGTCCTGCAGGTAGCTCAGGCCCAGGGAGCGGCTGGCGCGGCGCAGGGTAAAGGGCACCGACAGCACACCGGCCCGCACGATCTCGGTGAAATACGCGGCGGCGTAGATGCCCAGCACGATGCAGCCCACCGCAAAGGCGCTGATGTCGATGCCGGCGATGCTCTTGAACGAGTTGAACAGCACGAACTGGATGAGCAGTGGCACGCTGCGAAACACGTCGAGTACCCAGGCCAGCGGTAGTGTGGCGCGCGGCAGCAGGGCACGCAGCAGGCCGAACAGCAGGCCGGCGAAGGAGCCCAGCAGGATGGCCCAGAAGGTCAACTGCAGGGTGACCCAGGCGCCGTCGAGCAGGTAGAGGAAATCGTTCCAGGTGAAGCTGGTATCGAACATGGTCTGTGCTTCCTCAGTAACGGAACAGGCGCCAGGCCAGCAGCCGGGCTACCGCTACGATCGCCTTGGCGATCAGGTAATACAGCACCGCCGCGATGGCGAAGAACTCGAAGGTGCGGAAGGTTTTGACGTTGTAGTCCTGGGTGACGCCGGTGAGGTCGTTGTTGAGGCCGACGATCACCCCCAGCGAGGTCATCAGCACGGCCCAGACCATCTGGTTGGTCAGCGGGTAGAAGACGATGCGCAGCAGCTGCGGCACGACGATCATCCGGTAGGCCTGGAAGGCGCTCATGCCCAGCGAACGCGCGGCGCGCACCTGGGTGTCGGGCACCGCCTTGAGGCCACCGCGAAAGTTCTCTGCCAGGTAGCCAGCGTTGTTGAAGGTGATGCCGGCCAGCAGCGCGACCCAGGAGCTGACGTGCCAACCCATCGAGCCCAGGCCGAAGTACAGGATGTAGATCTGGAACAGCGACGGCGTGTTTCGCGCGATCGATACCCAGCCGTTGGCGAAGCCGCGGGCCACTGGGTTCTTCAGCTCACGCATGACCGTCAGGGCGAGGGCGATGAGCACGCCGAAGATCATCGACAGGGCAGCCGTCTCGAAGGTCACCCAGGCGCCGGCGAGCATGTCGGGCAATGCCTTGAATGCCTGGCGCCAATGGAAGGTGTAGTCAAACATGCGTGGGGTTCTCCACCGGGGAAGCGGGTTGCAGCCAGTGCGGCAGGCGGCCGCTGGCCTGGCCGGAGCAGGCGGCGTCGACGCACTCGGCCAGACTGGCGAAGTGCACCGAACGGCCGACCAGCCCTGGCGCGTAGTGGGCGTATTTGCCCGAATTGGTCATCAGGGTGCGGCAACCCGTCGGCACCACCGGCTCGCCGAGCATGCACCAGCAGGTATCGGTCACCAGCGTCGCGCCGAAAGCTTCCAGCACGGCGATATGACCGGCCGCGCGGGCCTGTTCGAGAATCGCCCGGCCGCAGGTGACCACCAGGCTGACGTCAGGGTGCTTGCTGAGCCCGCGGCACAGTGTGGCGAGGCGGGCAAATTCACTGAGCGAGAAATGCGGATTGCCGAGAGCGATCAGACCCACCTCGGCTTCCTCAGCGCTGTTCAGTTCATCCCAGCTACGGTGCAGATCGACGAGAGTGACCCGCTCGGTTGGCGTCGGCTGGCCGCTGTGGATAACGTTCTGTGGGTCCTTGGCTTCCGGCGTCACCCCGGCGATATGGAACAGCGGTGCTGCCGAGCTGGTGGCGAAGGCCGCGCCAAAGGCCTTGAGATCGTCCAGGCTCGGCTGCGCCTTCTCCAGGCCGCGGATCAGCGGAATGCGACTGCCGCACAACAGGCCGACGTGGTAGCCGAGCACCGGGTAGAAGGCATCGTCCAGTTCGACGAGCTTTGGCAGCTCGATCTGCAGGCTGGCCATGCGGTGTTCGTCCTGGTGGCAGCCGACGTTGGGCGCCCGACCGGTGAGGGCGATGCAGATATCCAGGTAGTCGGGGTACTTCAGGGTCCGTGCCCCGAGCACGCTGTTGGCGTAGACCACCGCGTTGGACTCGGCCCAGACGATCTGCTCGCCTTCAGCAGGCGCGCTATCGAGCAGGTAGGGGGCACAGGTGAAGCTGAGCTGCGCACCCATGGCCATGTAGGCATCGCCGAGTGCGCTGGCCGGCTCGCCGAAGGTGGCGTCGATGCCTAGAGCGCGCCAGCGGCGCTGGTCCACGGATATCGAGTTGAGCGTGGTCGGCACCCGTACGCTGGCGCCCCAGGCCACCAGTTGCTCGGCAAAACGCAGGCTGGCCGGGCCGGTGTAGATGCAGCCATCAATATGCGCCTGGGTAACGTCCAGCAATTCGCTGGCGCCCTGCAGCTCGGCCATGCGCAACACCAACTGCATGGCCACTTGCGCAGCCTTGCCGTGGCGGCCGTCGAGCAGTGCACGGTCGCTTTCGCTCAGTTGCAGGGCGCTGGCGAACAGCGGCTGCTGATGTATTGAAGCCACACCTGTTGGCCGGGCATCGGCGGGGGACTGTGGATAAAGCTGCAGCCGATCACCGTCCAGCCGGGCGTAAGCCTGGCCACGCAAGTGGGTGAAGGCTTCATGGCCGATGCACAGCACAGCGATGGAGCGCTGGAACAGCAGCTCGGCCACCAGCACACCAAGGGTGAGGATCTCGTCGGCCTCGGCCAGCACCAGGGCGCTGGGCGCGTACTCGCCGCTGAGCAGCTCCATCATCACGCTGCTGCCGGTGCAGGAGCCGCGACCGCTGGGAATCGCCAGTACGCGGCCCGCCAGATTCTGGCCACTGAGCGGGTGATGCCGGTCGATCACCTCGCCCGTGAACGGGTCGACGCCGCCCCAGAAACTCAGGCCCATCTCGGCGAACAGCAACTCACCCTCGGCGCGGCCGGCGACCAGGCTGCGGCCCTGGAGCGCGCACGCTTCAGGGGCGGGCGAGGTGTGATCCGCGACTGCTGTCATCAAGGGCTCCGCCGTGGGCAAAAGCTCGGCGCCACCGGGGCACGCGAGCGAAAAGGGGTGGAATGCGCCGCCAGTGACGGCGCAGTGGTGCGTTGATCAGTAGTACACGCCCGGCACAGTCAGGTTGGCCGGTTTGATCTCGTCACCTACCCACTTCTTCCACAGTTCTTCATAGCGGCCGTTGCGCACCTGCTGGTTGACGAACAGGTTGAGGTAGTTGATCAGGCCGTACTCGTCGCGCTTGGCTGCGAGAGACACGTAATCGACGACGTAGGGCGCATCACCGACCACTTTCAAGCCCTTGTACTTGCCAGACTTGAGGGTGGCGGCAGCTACGGTGTTAGTCACCACGGTGGCGGCGATGTGGCCCTGTGCGACGGCGAGGATGGTGTCGTTCTGCGACTGATAGGCGCGGAAGCTGCCGCCGCCCCAGGCCTTCACGTCTTTCTCCAGAGCAATGGCTTCGTAGGTACCACTGGTGTTACCCACTGCCTTGCCTTTGAGATCCTCGTAGCTGTTGACGCCGGCATCGTCGCGGGTCAGCACGACCATCTGGAAGGCGAAGTAGGGCACGGTCAGGCCTACGGTCTTGGCGCGTTCCAGGGTGTCGGAGGTGGAGGCGACGATCACGTCGGCACGCCCCGAAACCAGCGCGGGAATACGATCCGGGAAGGGTGTTTCAACCACTTCTGCTTCGACGCCGAGGACCTTGGCGAGATCGTTGCAGTAATCGACGTCAAAGCCGATTGGCTGGTTCTTGTCGTCACGCGAACCCATCGGTGGGAAGTCCAGGGTTACGGCGCAGCGCAGCTTGCCGGATTCGATGATCGAATCGAGTTTGTCGGCGTGGGCGGTGCCAATCAGGGTGGTACTGAGTACTGCGCTGAGGGCTACGGCAAAAGCGGGATTTTTCATAGGGGCCTCGAAAGTGTGCAGACAATAGTTATAGGAAATTTCGTATACGATATTTCATATGCAATGGCTGTGCCTGTTTCGGTGCTTATGCGTGTATGGCCTGTGGGGCGCGGGTTGAGCTGCAACGGGGGAGGAAGCCAGCGGTCTGGGCCGTAGGCCGGATGTTACAGATAGGAGCAGTGTCATCTCGCCAGCGCCCCGTTTCGGAACACTAGCAGGTATCAGCCGTTATGCGAGTCGCGGAACTGGCTGGGCGTAAGGCCGGTAAGCGCACGGAACTGGCGGCTGAAGGCGCTGTGGTCGGTATACCCGCAACGCAGGGCGATTTCGGTGATGGGCAGGTCCTGCTGCAGCAGGCGGCTGGCCTCGCCGAGGCGTGCCTTGTGGATCATCTGTCGTGGCGTGAGCTGAAAGATGCGTTTGCAGTGGCGCTCCAGCTGCGCCACCGACAGGCCCGCCAACTCGGTGAGTTCGGCGAGGCTGATCGGCCGGGCGAAGTGCTCGCGAATATGGGCGTCTACCGCTGCCAGCTTCGGATAAGCCGGATGGCTGGATTGCGGCAGCTGTACATCGCGGGAGATTCCGGCCAGGCCGATGATCTCGCCCGCCGGGTTGCGCAGCGCCAGTTTGCTGGTCAGGCACCACACGGGCTGGTTGCCGTAATAGAGGTGCAGCTCCAGCTGCTCGGCGAGCGCGTTGCCGTCTTTGAGGACACGCCGGTCCTGCGCCGTATAGGACGGGCCGAATCGGGCCGGGAACACCTGTTCGGCGATCATCCCCAGCAGTTGACCTTTGCTCTTGTAGCCCAGCCGCTGCGCCAATGTCTGGTTGACCAGGGCGTAGCGGGTCTGCATGTCCTTGATGAAAAACACCACGTCAGGCATCGCATCGAGCAATGGCTCGATCTGTTGCAGGGCGCTGATCAAGGTCGGCAGGTCAGCATGTGGCGTTGCGGTGAAGAGGCTGTGCATGGGGCGATCGCAGCATGATCCGGAAGCGCAAAGCGTAGCGGTGTGGGCGATTGAAGAACAGGCGTAGCGTGCGAAGCTGTGCCTCAGGCGTCGTATGGCAGCCCAGTAGCGGCGGTATTGGTTTCAAGTCGGGAAAAAACAGCTTGGCTGAATGCCAGAAAGCACAAGGGGGAGCCGAAGCTCCCCCTAAATTTTGTTCGAATCATCGTTCTTATTAGTGCTACCGGCCTTTTGTTCTTGTTTTAGCCGAGGCTCCCAAAGGAAGCCAAGAGCGAACGGATTTGTTTGGACGCTGATGTTGCCGTGATCCTGAGATCCAACCCGTCTGTCGCTGCCTTACAAAGCAGTTTTATTGTTCTCGACCCGGTTGCGGTACAAGCCCGAGGGCGGTCCTCTCCAAAGAAATCAGTTAGCTGCGTCTCTGCGATTTTGTCTTTCTTATGCTAGAGCCGTTGTCTTGTTCTTGTTATGGGGTGTGTCTTGTTATTTTTGTTGTGCGAAACATAGAGCATATCCTGTGCCACTTTTGGAATATCGTTATTTTTCAATGCTTTATTGTTTTTAGGCTTTTTCTATGGCGCCTCTCTCCGTGTAAAGCGTTACCGCGCTACCCCGAATTGTTACCGTTTGGTTGAGGCTGAAACACATTGTTGAAGCGCCACTGCGTCAATGTCCGCTCTGCGTCGAGCCTTTCAGCTGCATGAGCGTGTCGATGCGCGTCGGCCCGAACGGCGGGCGTGGCGTCGCAGGCTGCCAGTCGAACAGGTATTGGGTCGCCGCCCCGCATATCCGGCCCTGGCAAGCGCCCATGCCGCAGCGAGTTGCCAGCTTGGCTTCACGCCAGTTGGTGTGAGCGGCTACCGCCGCGTACGGCACGTCCTCGCAGCGGCATAGGAGGGTGTCGGGCTCGGCCAGATGTTTGAGAGCCGGATCGAGGACGAAGTGCTTATTCAGCGCGTCGGCGAATCGCTGCCAGCGCCTGCGACCGGGCCATAGACGCTGTGCCGCCTGGCGGTTGCCGGCCGCGACATGCCCAGCGATGCATCCTTCGACGAGTGCCAGTTCGCTACCGCCGAAACCGGTGCATTCGCCAGCGGCGTAGATGCCGCTTACAGAGGTTGCCTGCCAGGCATCCACCTGGACGGCGTTGTTACCCAGCGCACAGCCGAGCGCCTGCGCAAGTTGCACGTTGGCAATCAAGCCGAAACCACAGGCCAGGCGGTCGCATTCCAGCTCTTCAACGCTATTGCCGCGCTGCAGGCGCACGCCTTCCAGGCGATCCGTGCCGAGCGCGGCGATGATCCGCGTGCCGCTGCGATAGCGCGGATCGAACAGGCTGAACGACTGCAGCAGCTTGTGCGGCCAACGTGGCAGTTGCAGGGCGAAGGCCGCGACAGCGCCCAGCGCGGCCTGCTCGGCGATACGCACCACCTGCGCGCCGTTGTGCTTCGCGGTGCCAGCGCTGGCCAGCAGCAACGGGCCGCTGCCAGCAACCACGATGCGCTCACCGGCCACCGGCAGCCCGCCCTTGATCAGCGCCTGCAAGCCGCCGGCGCCGGTCACACCGGGCAAGGTCCAGCCTGGAAACGGCAGTAACAGCTCACGCGCACCGGTGCACAGGATCAGCGCACGGTAACTGATCAGCCAGCCGCGCTCGGCATCTTCAACCAGCAGTGCGCTGGCGCCGGCACGCGCCACCACGCGAGTGCCGGCGTGACGCTGGATACTGGCGTGGTTGTCCACCGCATCGCGCAGTTGGCGGGCTTGCGCAGGGATCTTGGCCTGCACGCCGTCACGCCAGATCTGCCCACCGGGCAGCGGGTTGTCGTCGAGCAGCACCACGTGCGCGCCATCGTTGGCGGCGGCCAGTGCGGCCGACAGGCCGGCCGGGCCCGCGCCGATGATCAGTACATCAGCCGGTGCGCTCATGGCCGCGTCTCCACCTGCATGCCGTCGCGGCACAGAGTCTGGCAGGCCAGGCGGCGCAGGCCGTCGATGGTCACCCGGCATTCCTGGCAAATGCCCATGCCGCACAGCGGCGCCCGGCGCTGGCCGCTGACCGAGGTGCGCGCGCTGCCGTCGCTGCCCAGCGCCAACGCTGCGGCGACCGTAGTGCCGAGCGCTACGCTGAGCGGGCGGCCGTCGAGGTGCAGGTCAGGCATGCGCGGGTTCTCCACTGTGGCCCAGGTAACGTCGCGGCGAATAAGCCGCCGCAGGTAGTGGCACGGCCTCGTTGAACAGCAACGCAGCCAGTAAATCGGCGGTGCCCGGCGCCGCGGTGACACCCAAACCTTCATGGCCGACCGCCAGCCACAGACCGGGCTGCGCAGGGTGTTCGCCAATCAGCGGCATGCCATCCGGCGTGGCGGCGCGAAAGCCTGCCCACGCGCGGATGCCGTTGAGTTGCCCCAGGCCCGGCGCGTAGCTCGCGGCATGCTTGAGCATGCGGGCCAGCAGCCAGCCGTCGACTTCGGGATCCAGATTATCGAATTGCCGCGAGGTGCCGATGAACAGCTGGCCGGTCGGGCGCGGCTGGATGTTGCAGGCTACTGAGGCGCCGCTGGTGTTGTGCACGCTGGTCAGGTAGCTCAGCTCGGTGATGGTGTGAGTGACCGGATGTGGGTAACGGTCGGTGATCAGCAAATGACCTTTTTTCGGCGCAATGGGCAGCTCTGGGCACAGGTCTACCGCCTGGATGCCATTGGCGAGCACCACGGCGTCGGCGCTCAGCCACTCGCCATCGTCGAGGCGTACGCGGTTGCCGTCCAGCTCGGTGACGCGCGCGCGGCGCTGGGTGACGCGCGCGTCGTCGAGCATCCAGCGCGCGGTATTGGGTGCGTAGAGAATGCCGTCGTCCGGCAGGCGCAGGGCACCGTGCAGACCGTCACGCAGAATCGGCTCCATCCCCTGCAAGGCGTGGCCAGGCACCATCTCGCAGCGTATTCCCTCGGCACGCAGGTTCACGCTCTTGGCTTCCGCCGCCGCCAGTTCCTGCTCGTTGGCGGCCAGCCACAGGGTGCCGTTGTTGCGGTAGGCGCAGTCGTCCGGCAGTTGCGGCCCCAGCTCGCGCCAGCGGCGCACCGAGTAGCGGCTGATGTCGAGTTCGGCCTGGTTGTCGTCGAGCACTAGCAGGTGGCCCATGCCGGCAGCGGTCGCGCCATGCAGGCCGGCATCGATCACCAGCACCTGCTGGCCACGGCGGGCCAGCTCGCGGGCGCAGGCTGCGCCGATGATGCCGGCGCCGATGACGATCACATCCGCCACCCGCGTTGGGTTCATGGGCGGATGCCCCAGGCGAACGGGTCGTCCTGCTCGAGCAGCAGGGTGGCCTCGGCGCTGATGTTGGCGCGCCCGCGGATGGTGGGGATCACCTTGTCGCCCTGCCATTCGAAGGAGCCTTCGAACAGGCTGCCGATCACGCTGGCCTGGCGCCAGATTTCGCCGGGTTGCAGTTTGCCATCGGCAGCCAGGCAGGCCAGCTTGGCGCTGGTGCCGGTGCCACAGGGCGAGCGGTCGTAGGCCTTGCCAGGACACAGCACGAAGTTCCGGCTGTCGGCTCGCAGCGAAGCTGCTGCGCTCGATGATGCTGCGTTGGGAGCTGGCGAAAAATGCTCGTTTACAGCCAGTAAACTGCGCTTTTTCGCCAGCTCCCGCCTTGCCTCCTCTTCGCTCGCGACGCTTGGCTGCGAGCCTTCGGCTTGTTCATCTTCTGCAAACAGCTCGATATGATCGATCAGGCCGCCGTCCTCGCCACGAATGCCCTGATCTTCCAGCGCCTTCTGTACGGCGTAGGTATAGGCCGTGAGGGCCTCGACGTTGTCGCCGGCGATGCGTTGGCCGTGATCGGCGATCAGAAAGAACCAGTTACCGCCCCAGGCGATATCGCCGGCCACCATGCCATGCCCCGGCACGTGCAGTTCGACGGCCTGACGGTAGCGGTAGGACGGCACATTGCGCACGCTTACCGAGCGGTCCTCGTGGAGGGTCGCTTCGACCGTACCCACTGGCGTTTCGATCTTGTGCACCCCCGCGCCGATGCGGCCCATGTGCGCCAGCGATACCACCAGGCCAATGGTGCCGTGGCCGCACATGCCGAGGTAACCGGTGTTGTTGAAGAAGATCACCCCGGCACAGGCGCTCGGGTCGACCGGCTCGCAAAGCAGGGCGCCGACTAGCACATCGCTGCCGCGCGGCTCGAGAATGCAGGCGCTGCGCCAGTCGTCATGCTCGCTGGCCAGCAGCTGTTTGCGCTCGGCCATGCTGCCCGTGCCCAGATCAGGAAAGCCGCTGACGACCAGACGAGTCGGCTCACCGCCGGTATGGGAATCGATAACCTCGATGCGTTTCATGGGGCTGCGCCTGTCTGCCGGTTTGGATGGCTACAGCGTGACGCGAGGCGGGCGGCGCGGCTTGAAGGATTTGCGCGAGGGTGATGACGAAATCGGCACAGCGTCGAGGCCTTTCAGCACATGAGGCCAAGGTACTAATTCGCCAACCACATACAGGAGGGTTCTACGTCATATCGAACAATCGCAGCGGTGTAAAAGAGTGCCGCCCAGCTTGGCTGCTGCTTGCGTTTCCTGCAGTTATCCCTGGCAGCTCAGCCGTCAATTGCATATAGCCGCGCTTCTCGAAGTAGCCAGTCCCGGAAGGCTTTCAGCGCCGCTGACTCGACCTTGCGTTCCGGCACTGTCAGGTAATAGGCGCGGCCGTGATCCGGTACCGGGCGGTCGAGGGCGACCACCAGGCTGCCGTCGGCCAGCTCGCGCTGGATCAGGAACGGTGGAATCAGCGCCACGCCCATCTCGTGGCAGGCCGCCTGGGCGAGCATCGAGAACAGCTCCAGGCGCGGGCCGGTCATGTCGCGGCCAACATTCATCCCCTGCGCCGCAAACCACTGGCGCCAGGCGTAGGGCCGGGTGCTCTGTTGCAGCAACGGCAGTTCGGCGATGCGTTCGGCACTGGCGGGGTGGCCGCCGAGCAGGGCAGGGCTACACACGGGCATCAAGTGCTCGTGCATCAGGAAGTGCGCATCGGTACCCGACCAATCGCCGTCGCCAAAGTAGATCGCCGCGTCGAAGCCGGTGTCGGCAAACAGGAACGGCCGGGTGCGATTGGTCAGGTGTACGGTGACTTCCGGGTGCAAGCACTGAAAATCCTTTAGCCGCGGCAGCAGCCATTGGGTGGCGAACGTTGGCACCACGGCCAGCTCCAGGCTCATCGCGCCTTGGGCGCCCATCAGCGCAAGGGTGTCGCGCTCCACTGCATCGAGTTGGGCGGCGACCTTGCCGGCATACGCGGTGCCCGCTTCGGTGAGTACTACGCCACGGCGTGAGCGGCGAAACAGCTCCACGCCGAGGAATTCCTCCAGTCCGGCGATTTGCCGGCAAATGGCGCCCTGGGTCAGCGCCAATTCATCGGCAGCGCGGGTGAAGCTCTGGTGGCGGGCCGAGGCCTCGAAGGCGATCAGTGCCGCCGTGGAGGGGATTCTACGGCGCATGTGCGGACGCCTCACTAATGATGGCTCTAATAAGGCCATCAACTTATCCCGGAGTGAGCTTTGTGCACAACTGCGTGCGAATTACTCGTTTGTCGATCGGCCTGTCGCTGCCTAGGCTAAGCCCGAATAGAACCATTCACGCTCGAGGAATGCGCGATGGCCGCCAAGGCAAGCTTCAACTGGATCGACCCGCTGCTACTGGACCAGCAACTCACCGAAGAGGAACGCATGGTGCGCGACAGCGCCGAGCAGTTCGCCGCTGACAAGTTGGCACCTCGGGTTCTTGAGGCGTTCCGCCATGAAAAGACCGATCCCGCGATCTTCCGCGAGATGGGCGAAACCGGCCTGCTCGGCGCGACGATCCCCGAGGCCTACGGCGGCAGCGGTCTCAATTATGTGTGTTACGGCCTGATCGCCCGTGAAGTGGAGCGCATCGATTCCGGCTATCGCTCGATGATGAGCGTGCAGTCGTCATTGGTGATGGTGCCGATTTTCGAGTTCGGCAATGAAGCCACCAAACAGAAATACCTGCCCAAGCTGGCCTCCGGTGAATACATCGGCTGCTTCGGCCTCACCGAGCCCAACCATGGCTCGGACCCCGGCGCGATGATCACCCGGGCGAAGAAGGTCGACGGCGGCTATCGCCTGAGTGGCAGCAAGATGTGGATAACCAATTCGCCCATCGCGGATGTCTTCGTGGTCTGGGCCAAGGATGACGCTGGTGAGATTCGCGGCTTCGTGCTGGAAAAGGGCTGGGAAGGTCTGTCCGCCCCGGCGATCCACGGCAAGGTCGGGCTGCGTGCCTCGATCACCGGCGAGGTGGTCATGGACAACGTGTTCTGTCCCGAAGAAAACGCCTTCCCGGATGTGCGCGGTCTGCGCGGCCCGTTCACCTGCCTGAACTCTGCCCGCTACGGCATCAGCTGGGGCGCGCTGGGCGCAGCCGAGGCGTGTTGGCACACCGCACGTCAGTACACCCTGGATCGCCAACAGTTCGGCCGTCCGCTGGCCGCCAATCAGTTGATTCAGAAGAAGCTGGCCGACATGCAGACCGAAATCACCCTCGCCCTGCAAGGTTGTCTGCGCCTGGGGCGAATGAAGGATGAAGGCACGGCGGCGGTGGAAATCACCTCGATCATGAAGCGCAACAGCTGCGGCAAGGCGCTGGATGTCGCGCGCATGGCCCGCGACATGCTCGGCGGTAATGGCATCAGCGACGAGTTCGGCGTGGCGCGCCACCTGGTCAACCTGGAGGTGGTGAACACCTATGAGGGTACCCATGACGTGCACGCGCTGATTCTTGGCCGCGCGCAGACCGGCATTCAAGCGTTCTTCTGATTGTTGATCGTTCCCATGCTCGGCGTGGGAACGCCGCCTGTGACGCTCGCGTCACCGTCTCATGAGGCTGCTTTCTATGTCCGGTGCCCTGTCCCATCTCCGCGTGCTCGATTTGTCCCGCGTGCTCGCCGGCCCCTGGTGCGGGCAGAACCTTGCCGACCTTGGTGCTGAGGTAATCAAGGTCGAACGCCCGCGCGTTGGCGACGATACCCGCCACTGGGGCCCGCCCTACCTGCGTAACGACGAGGGGTGCGATACCAGCGAGGCCGCCTATTTCCTCTCGGCCAACCGCAACAAGCAATCGTTGACCCTCGACTTCACCCAGGCGGAAGGTCAGCGTCTGGTGCGCGAGTTGGCGAGCAAGTCGGACATCCTCATCGAGAACTTCAAGGTGGGTGGCCTGGCTGCCTACGGACTGGATTACGCCAGCCTGAAGGCGATCAATCCGCGATTGATCTACTGCTCCATCACCGGCTTCGGCCAGAGCGGCCCGTACGCCAAACGGGCCGGCTACGACTTCATGATCCAGGGGCTCGGCGGCCTGATGAGCCTCACCGGGCATCCTGATAGCGGGGAGGGCGGTGGCCCGGTCAAGGTCGGCGTCGCCCTGACCGATATCCTTACTGGGTTGTATGCCACGGTTGCCGTGTTGGCGGCCCTGGCGCATCGCGAGAAGACCGGCGAAGGCCAGCACATCGACATGGCACTGCTCGACGTGCAGGTCGCGTGCCTTGCCAATCAGGCGATGAATTACCTGACCACCGGTGTTTCTCCGAAGCGCCTGGGTAATGCGCACCCCAATATCGTGCCGTATCAGGCATTTCCGACTGCCGATGGCGACTTGATCCTCACGGTTGGCAACGACAGCCAGTTTCGCAAGTTCTGCGAAGTGGCCGGGCATGTGGAGTGGGGCAGCGACCCGCGTTTCTCTAGCAATGGTCAGCGCGTCGCCCATCGCGCCGAGCTGATTCCGCTGATCCGTCAGGTCACCGTGTTCCGTACCACTGCAGAATGGGTCAGCGTGCTGGAAGCCGCTGGCGTGCCGTGTGGGCCGGTCAATGATCTTGAACAGGTATTCGCCGACCCGCAGGTTATCGCCCGCGGCTTGCGGATCGACCTGCCGCACCCACTCGCTGGCAGTACGCCACAGGTAGCCAGTCCGCTGCGGCTGTCGGCCAGCCCCGTTGAATACCGCCAGGCGCCGCCGCTGTTAGGCGAGCACACCGAGCGGGTACTGAGCGACGTGCTGGGGTTGGATACCAGCCAGATCGCGGTACTGCGCAGTCAGGGCGTAATTTGATTCTTCAGGTTTGCCCCGACCATGGTCGGGGCATCCAGGGAACGATTCACGCGTCCAGTTCAGCCGCCGGGCCAAAAAACTCATAGCGGCACTGCGCTGCGGGAACGCCGATATCCTGCAGATGACGCTTCACCGTGGCCATGAAAGGTTTCGGGCCGAGAAAGTAGGCGTCCAGATCGCGCTCTGCAGGCAGCCACTCGGCCAACTGCTCACGGCTGACCATTCCCTCGGCGTGCGGTTGATCGCCATCGCGCGGCTCGCTGTAGATGAACCGGCAGCTGATCTGCGGATAATCACGGCTCTGCGCTTCGACCCACTGCTTGAAAGCGTGCACGCCGCCATGCCGTGCGTAGTGAATGAAGTGAATCGGGCGACCGCTGTCCCGCGCCGCTTCCACCATCGCCAGTGCCGGCGTAATGCCCACGCCAGCGGTGATCAATGCCAGGGGCTTGTCCGACGGGTTGAGCACGAAGTCGCCGGCCGGCGGGAACAGCTCCAGGGTGTCACCGATCTGGATGTGGTCGTGCAGGTAGTTGGAGACCTTGCCGCCCGCCTCACGTTTCACGCTGATGCGGTACTCGCGGCCATTGCCGAGCGCGGAGAGCGAGTAATTGCGGCGCTGCTCCTGGCCATCGATGACCATGCGCAGGCCAATGTACTGACCGGGTTGCTGAATCAGTACCGCACCGCCATCAACAGGCGCCAGGTGGAACGAGGTGACTTCCTCGCTCTCAACCGTTTTCGCGGTCACCTTGAAATCTCGCGAACCCCGCCAGCCGCCCTGCGCCTGTTCGTGTTCACGGTAAGCGCTTTCCTCGGCACCAATAAGGATCTCTGCCAGTTGCCCATACGCGGCGCCCCAGGCTTCGATCACTTCGTCGGTGGCGATCTCTGCGCCGAGCACTTCGCGGATGGCCCGTAGCAGGCAGTTGCCAACGATGGGGTAGTGCTCCGGCAGAATCTGCAGCGACACGTGCTTGTTGACGATGCGCCCCACCAGGGGGCCTAAGGCTTCGAGCTGATCGATGTGTCGCGCATACATCAATACGCCATTGGCCAGTGCACGCTGCTGTTCGCCGCTGGCCTGGTGAGCCTGGTTGAACAATACGCGTACCTCAGGGTATTCCTCGAGCATCATGGCGTAGAAGTGCCGGGTCAGGGCTTCGCCGCCGGTTTCCAGTAAAGGGACAGTGGCTTTGATGATGGTGCGTTGTTGGCTGGTCAGCATGGTCATGGTTCCTATCGCGAGGCATGAAAAGTTTCTGCTGTGCTCGTTACAGATACCGTGCCAACTCTGCAGGCCTCTGGAACACTGGGCTTGCCTATGCTATGAGTCCTTTTGACCTATGCTTGGTTGTGTCGATATGACTCTCTTGGTGTCTTTATGACTTCGAATCCCTTGCTGGTTGCTTTGCTCCCGCTGGTCGATGACCTGTCGCGTGACCTGCCGGAGGGCGAACGCTATCGACGACTGCTGGCCGCGCTGCGCCAGCTGTTCCCCTGTGATGCCGTCGCGCTGCTCAGGCTCGATGGTGATGTACTGGTGCCGTTATCGGTAGAAGGGCTCAGCCCCGACACCATGGGGCGACGCTTCAAGGTGAATGAGCACCCGCGCCTGCATGAGCTGCTGCAACATCGTGGGCCTACCCGCTTTGCCGCCGACTGCGAGCTGCCGGATCCCTACGACGGTTTGCTCGAAGGGCAACACGGTCATTTAGAGGTGCACGACTGTCTGGGTTGTCCGCTGTATATAAAGGAGCAACTCTGGGGGTTGTTGACCCTGGACTCGCTGCAGTCAAGCAGCTTTGGCCGTGTTGACCTTGGCATGCTGGAGGCTTTTGCCAGCCTTGCTGCTGCGACTGTCGCGGCCAGCGAGCGAATCAGCCTGCTGATGGGGCGCGTGGAGGACGAACAGCGCCGAGCCGAACTCTATAAACAGGCGGCCGACGCCTTGCGCCCGCGGGAGATGATCGGCCAGAGCCCGAGGCACAAGGCGCTGTTGCAGGAAATCGAGCTGGTCGGCGGCAGCGATCTGACCGTGCTCATCAGTGGCGAGACCGGCGTGGGTAAGGAGCTGGTTGCGGAAGCGCTGCACGCAGCGTCATCCCGGGCCACGCGGCCGATGGTCAGCATCAACTGCGCGGCGCTGCCGGATACGCTGGTCGAGAGCGAGCTGTTCGGTCACGTGCGCGGCGCCTTCTCGGGGGCGGTAAGCGAGCGGCGCGGCAAGTTCGAAGTGGCCGATGGCGCCACCCTGTTTCTCGACGAGGTGGGCGAGTTGCCGCTGGCAGTCCAGTCCAAGCTCTTGCGTGTGCTACAGAGTGGGCAGCTACAGCGGGTGGGTTCGGACCGCGAGCATCGTGTCGATGTGCGCGTATTGGCTGCCACCAACCGTGACCTGGCCGAGGAAGTGCGTGCCGGGCGCTTCCGAGCGGATCTGTATCACCGCCTTAGCGTGTATCCACTCAAAGTCCCGGCGCTGCGCGAGCGCGGTCGCGATGTGCTGCTGCTTGCTGGCTACTTCCTCGAAGACAATCGGGCGCGGTTGGGGCTACGCAGCCTGCGTCTTGCTGCTGATGCTCAGCAAACCCTGTTGCAGCATGATTGGCCGGGTAATGTCCGAGAGTTGGAACACTTGATTGGCCGCGCAGCGATCAAGGCTTTGTCAGCCAGCGCTGAGCGTCCGCAGATTCTGACCATTGATAGCGGCGCGCTGGATCTCCAGCCCTCGCCGGCTACCTATATAGAAGCAGGCTGTGCATTGGCCTCTGGTGCCGAGCTGTCATCGGCAGGCGTGGGCCTGCGCGATGCGGTGGATGATTACCAGCGACTCCTTATAAAGAAAGCATTGGCGCGCCATGCCGGCCGCTGGGCCGGGGTAGCTCGCGAGTTGGATGTGGACCGCGCCAATCTGCAGCGCCTGGCGAAACGCCTTGGTCTGAAATAGCTGTCAGCAGAGGCTGCTTATGTATAGAAGGGGCCAAAAGTCGCTTTATTACAGTTAGGTGAAATAAACGGTTGACCTAGGAATCTGGCGGCCTATAATGCGCACCACTTCCGGCGTGGCCTGATCTGAAAACTCCTTGTAAAACAAGAAGTTAGATGAAAATAAAGGTTGCACGGACGGCGAATTCGAGTAGAATGCGCCGGCATCGACAGGGTGGTTTGAGTGACTCTGTTGATGGTTCGATCAGGTTTGATCGAAGGCGGTAAAGAGGGTGTTGACAGCGGTTTGTAACGCTGTAGAATTCGCCTCCCGCTGGAGAGAAGATGATCTGGTGGGGCGCTGCAAGGTGTTGAGAAGAAAGAAAAAGTTCTTCAAAAACAGCTTGACAGGAAAT
>NZ_FNBM01000014.1 GCF_900102335.1 Phytopseudomonas seleniipraecipitans | reverse complement strand
CTGATCGTGATCATCCTCGGCGGCATCTACTCGGGCATGTTCACCCCGACCGAAGCGGCTGCCGTGGCGGCTGTTTATGCGGCGTTCGTGGCGATCTTCGTCTACAAGGACATGACCATCCGCGAGTGCCCGAAGGTGATCATCGAGGCCGGCAAGCTGAGCGTGGTGCTGATGTTCATCATCGCCAACGCCATGCTGTTCGCCCACGTGCTGACTACCGAGCAGATCCCGCAGTCGATCACCAGCTGGGTCGTCGAGCAGGGCTTCAGCCCGATCGAGTTCCTGATCGTGGTGAACATCGTGCTGCTGATCGCCGGTACCTTCATGGAGCCGTCGGCGATCATCCTGATCCTGGCGCCGATCCTCTTTCCGATTGCCATGCAGCTGGGCATCGACCCGATTCACCTGGGCATCATCATGGTGGTGAACATGGAAATCGGCCTGATCACGCCGCCAACCGGCCTCAACCTGTTCGTCACCTCGGCGGTTACCGGCATGCCGCTGACCCGCGTGGTGCGCGCGGTGTCGCCATGGCTGCTGATGATGCTGGCGTTCCTGCTGCTAGTCACCTACGTGCCGTTCATCTCGCTGGCTCTGCCGAACTGGCTGGGCATGAGCTGACCGCTATCGGTTTCCTGGCCCGGCCTTGCGCCGGGTTTTTATGCGCTTGAATCTTGGCTGGGTGGTGTCTGCAATGCGGCGAACAGCCTGTCAGCCGGCATCGGCCTGGCGAACAGATAGCCTTGCAGCAGGCGCACGCCACGCTGGGTGAGGTAATGGCTCTGCTCGGCGCTTTCCACGCCTTCGGCGACCAGCGCGACTTGCAGGCGCATGGAGAGGTCGAGGATGTTCTCGAGCAGGTGACGCGACAGTGCGTGGGAATCAACCATGGCGATAAAGCTGCGGTCGATCTTCAGAAAGTCGACATGGAATTCGCGCAGGTAGGCGAGGCTGGAATGCCCAGTGCCGAAGTCGTCGATGGCGATCCGTACGCCCAGCCCACGCAGCGCTGAAAATAACTGCCTGGTGACCTCGGTCGAGGTGATCATCTGCCGCTCGGTGAGCTCCAGGATCAGCACGACGTGGCCAGCCGGGAAAGCAGCAAGGAACTCGCGGCATTCGTCGACCAACTGCAGATTTTC
This sequence comes from Phytopseudomonas seleniipraecipitans, assembly GCF_900102335.1. Classification (GTDB taxonomy): domain Bacteria; phylum Pseudomonadota; class Gammaproteobacteria; order Pseudomonadales; family Pseudomonadaceae; genus Aquipseudomonas; species Aquipseudomonas seleniipraecipitans. The sequence continues at coordinate 34,727 of NZ_FNBM01000014.1, read as the reverse complement.
GCAGTGGGCTGCGGTGATGTTGATGCTCAGATGAAAGCCCGCCGGGAGCTGCGCGGCGTGAGCCACCAGATCTTCACGGACCTTGCGCATCATCGCGCGGGTCATCGGCACGATCAGGCCCAGGCGTTCGGCCAGCGGAATGAACTGATCCGGCGGCACCAAGCCCTCGGTTGGGTGCTGCCAGCGCATCAGCGTTTCGACGCCATGCCAGCAACCGTTTTCGGTATCCACCACGGGCTGGTAATAGGGCACGAACTCACTCGCCGCCAAGGCGCGCTTCAGCTCGGTGCCCGGAGAGGTTGAGCGCAAACCGAGCCGGAAACTGCCTACGCCGCCCAGCGCACCGAGAATCACCAGCAGTAGCCACTGTGGCGTGTAGTGCTCCTGCAGGTAGCGCAGCGTCGTGCCTGGCGGATAGCCGCCGAACACCTGGAATGGGTAGCGCGAAGAACTGGCCTCGACGGCGTATTCGTTCTTCGCGCCCCAGTTCGATGAAGTCACCGCGCCGCTGGCAGAGATCCAGCTCTCGCCGACCGCGATCTGCAGCGGCACTTCCTGGCCATTGATCCGTAGCAGGTTGATCAGGTGCTGCCCGTCGATGCCGATCAGCACGCCGTGGTCGCCGTCGGTCTGGCGATAGACCAACACCGCGCGATCGGGCGTCACGCGGTTGCCAGCCATCAGACGCAGCGTTCCCTGGACATAGGTGTCAACGTCTTCGTTATTGTCGTAAGGGCCCATCAGTGAGGTGCAATAGATCACGCCATCCTGTACCAGGTTGACTGACCGCGAGAACGGGCTGAGGGCGGTCTGGCTGCGCAGCGCTTGCTCGACCTCTTCGCAGGGCAAGCCCGCCGAGCCGATTACTGCGCTGGCCGCGTGCGCGGCATCATCGATCATGCTCTCCAACTGCACGCGCGCATCCGTGGCACTTTTCTCCGCACGGCTTTCCAGGGTCGTCGCCGCCTGCCAGTACATCAGCGGGATACCGAGCAGCAAAGGCAGCACCGCGACGCCCAGCGAAGTGCTCAGGCGCAGTGCGCGCCCACGGGAGCGGAGGGTGGAAAAGGGCATGGAGGTCACTTGAGCTGTAAAGGCTTTGTCAGCTTAGCGAAAGTTGTACGACAAGAATGCCCGCTGGGTCTCGAAATGTCCGCAGCTCGCATAAATTGGCAGGCGCGGTGATTGCCTGCACGCGTTGCGACCATGGTCTAGCGCCGGTAAGACCATGGTCGAATGGTTGTAATGGGGAGGGATGGTTACAAATGAAGCTATAGAAGAACAACATCAATAACCGAGGTGATTCAATGAGCGCTGCTTCCCTGTATCCCGTGAGCCCCGAGGTGGCGGCCAATTCGTTGACCGACGAAGCCACCTACAAAGCCATGTACCAGCAGTCCGTTATCAACCCGGACGGTTTCTGGCGTGAACAGGCTCAGCGTCTCGATTGGATCAAGCCCTTCACCAAGGTCAAACAGACCTCGTTCGACGATCACCATGTCGACATCAAGTGGTTCGCCGACGGCACCCTTAACGTCTCCTACAACTGCCTGGATCGCCATCTGGCAGAGCGCGGTGACCAGCTCGCCATCATCTGGGAAGGCGACGACCCGTCCGAGCACCAGGAAATCACCTACCGCGAACTGCACGAGCAGGTCTGCAAATTCGCCAACGCCTTGCGCGGCCAGGACGTGCACCGCGGCGACGTGGTGACTATCTACATGCCGATGATTCCCGAAGCCGTGGTGGCCATGCTGGCCTGCGCGCGGATCGGTGCGATCCACTCCGTGGTGTTCGGCGGCTTCTCGCCGGAAGCCTTGGCCGGGCGCATCATCGACTGCGCCTCCAAGGTGGTGATCACAGCCGACGAAGGCCTGCGCGGCGGCAAGAAGATTCCGCTCAAGGCCAACGTTGACGATGCCCTGACCAACCCGGAAACGCGCAGCATCCAGAAAGTCATCGTGGTCAAGCGCACCGGTTCCGAGATCAAGTGGAACCAGCATCGAGATATCTGGTTCGAGGACCTGATGAAAGTCGCCGGCAGTGTCTGCGCGCCGAAGGAAATGGGCGCCGAGGAAGCGCTGTTCATCCTTTACACCTCTGGCTCCACTGGTAAACCGAAAGGCGTGTTGCACACCACTGGCGGCTACCTGCTGTACGCCGCGCTGACCCACGAGCGGGTGTTCGACTACAAACCGGGCGATGTGTATTGGTGCACCGCCGACGTCGGCTGGGTCACCGGCCACAGCTACATCGTCTACGGGCCGCTGGCCAACGGCGCGACCACGCTGCTGTTCGAAGGTATCCCCAACTACCCGGACGTGACCCGTGTGTCGAAGATCATCGACAAGCACAAGGTCAATATCCTCTACACCGCGCCGACCGCGATTCGCGCCATGATGGCCCAGGGTACCGCTGCCGTCGAAGGTGCCGATGGCTCCAGCCTGCGCCTGCTCGGCTCGGTTGGGGAGCCGATCAACCCGGAAGCCTGGGATTGGTACTACCGCAACGTTGGCAAGGAGCGCTGCCCGATTGTCGACACCTGGTGGCAGACCGAAACCGGCGGCATTTTGATCAGCCCGCTGCCGGGCGCCACCGCGCTCAAACCGGGCTCGGCGACTCGTCCGTTCTTCGGCGTGGTACCGGCGTTGGTGGACAACCTGGGCAACCTGATCGAAGGCGCTGCCGAAGGCAACCTGGTGATTCTCGATTCCTGGCCAGGTCAGTCGCGCAGCCTGTACGGCGACCACGACCGCTTCGTCGATACTTACTTCAAGACCTTCAAGGGCATGTACTTCACCGGTGACGGCGCGCGCCGCGACGAGGACGGCTACTGGTGGATCACCGGTCGTGTCGACGACGTACTCAACGTGTCCGGCCACCGCATGGGCACCGCCGAAGTGGAAAGCGCCATGGTCGCTCACCCAAAAGTCGCCGAGGCCGCTGTGGTCGGCGTGCCACACGATATCAAGGGGCAGGGCATCTACGTGTACGTGACCCTGAACCAGGGGCAGGAGCCCTCCGAGCAGCTGCGTCAGGAGCTCAAGGCCTGGGTGCGCAAGGAAATCGGCCCGATCGCCACGCCGGACGTTATCCAATGGGCGCCTGGGCTGCCGAAGACTCGCTCGGGCAAGATCATGCGTCGCATCCTGCGCAAGATCGCCACGGCCGAGTACGATTCCCTCGGCGACATCTCCACCCTGGCCGATCCGGGCGTGGTGCAGCACTTGATCGACACGCACAAGTCGATGCAGACCGCCTGCGCCTGATCTGATCGAGGCCTGAGTGCAAACGCCCCACGCCGGTTATGCCGCGTGGGGCGTTTGCATTTCGCAAATGCTAAATTCAGTTCTCGCAGATTTTTATTCTGTCAAGATGCTCGTCGAGGCTCCCTCCTGCTTCTGTAATTAGTTGTCGCATTGGGGAAATATTGCAGGCCCCGCTATCGCTAGAATGCCGCACTTCCAGTGCGACGCCCGATACCCCGCGCGCCGCAATGTCTCTCTGGCCGGATCATCCGTCAGGCCAGCGACTCCCTATCCCTGTCAGGAGTTTTCTTATGAACAAGATCGCATTGCTCGGCGCGTTGGCATTATCTCTGCTGTCGCCGCTGACCATGGCCCAGGAAGCCAAAGCGCTGCGTATCGGTATCGAAGCGGCCTACCCGCCGTTCGCCTACAAGACTCCCGATGGCAACATCACCGGCTTCGACTACGACATCGGCGTGGCGCTGTGTGAAGAAATGAAGGTCGAGTGCAAGTGGATCGAGCAGGAGTTCGACGGCCTGATCCCAGCACTGAAAGTCCGCAAGTTCGACGCTGTGCTGTCGTCCATGTCGATCACCGAAGAGCGCAAGCGCGCCGTCGACTTCACCGGCAAGTACTACGCCACGCCGGCCAAGCTGGCGATGAAGAGCGGTGCGGTGATGAACGATGTGGCCACCGACCTCAAGGGCAAGAAGATCGGCGTGCAGCGTTCCTCCGTGTACGACCGCTACGCCACTGATGTCTTTGGCCCCGCTGGCGCCGAGATCGTACGCTACAGCTCGCAGAACGAAGTGTTCCTCGACCTCAGCGCAGGTCGCCTGGATGGCACTATCGCCGACTCGGTGAACATCGACGACGGTTTCCTCAAGACCGACGCCGGTAAGGGCTTCGCATTCGTTGGCCCGGATTTCACCGAAGAGAAATACTTCGGCGAAGGCCAGGGCATCGCCGTGCGCAAGGGTGACAAAGCGCTGGCCGAGAAGATCAGCGCAGCGATCCTGGCGATTCGCGCCAATGGCACCTACAAGTCCATCCAGGACAAGTACTTCAGTTTCGATGTCTACGGCAAGTAAGACCCCGATCTGCAGCTGCGCCTCGGCCACGCTCACGTAGAGACAGGTACACTTCGCGTCCCTGACCAGCTTTTCGGGGACGCCTTGGTCTTGGTATGGCTCTGGCTCTGGCTCGCAAGATCCCGGTTTCTTGTCAGGTGGCACACGCTGATCGATTTGGCGTGTGCCACTTTTGCTTTGCATTTCCCGCGCTATGGCGCACGCATGAGGTAAGCGGATGCTCAACGGCTACGGCTCGTCCATTCTCGATGGCGCCTGGCTCACCCTGATCCTGGCCCTGACCTCGATGGCGGTGGCGATCGTGCTCGGGCTGATCGGTGCGGCATGCCGCTTGTCGCCGGTGCGCTGGTTGTCGGTGCTGGGCGAGACCTATTCGACGGTAATCCGCGGCATTCCCGACTTGGTGCTGATCCTGCTGATCTTCTACGGCGGCCAGGACCTGGTTAACCGGGTGATGCCGATGCTCGGCTATGACGAGTACATCGATATCAATCCTTTCGTGGCCGGCGTGTTCACCATGGGCTTCATTTTCGGCGCCTACCTGTCGGAGACCTTCCGCGGCGCCTTCATGGCGATTCCCAAGGGACAGGCGGAGGCGGGCGCGGCCTATGGCATGAGCGGCCTGCAGGTGTTTCTGCGCATTCTGGTGCCGCAGATGATCCGTTTCGCAATTCCTGGTTTCACCAATAACTGGCTGGTGCTGACCAAGGCCACCGCGCTGATTTCCGTGGTCGGCCTGCAGGACATGATGTTCAAGGCCAAGAGCGCCGCAGACGCCACCCGCGAACCCTTCACCTTCTACCTGGCGGTCGCCGGCCTGTACCTGCTGATCACCAGCGTTTCTCTGCTGGCCCTGCGTTATCTGGAAAAACGCTATTCGGTCGGCACCAAGGCCGCTGAACTGTGAGGGGCGCACGATGATCTTCGATTACACCGTGATCTGGGACAGCCTGCCGCTCTATCTGGGCGGCGTGCTAGTGACCATCAAGCTGCTGGCCATCGCGCTGTTCTTCGGCCTGCTGGTCGCCGTGCCCCTGGCGTTGATGCGCACCTCGCGCTCGCCATGGATCAACGGCCCGGCGTGGCTGTACACCTACGTGATCCGCGGCACGCCGATGCTGGTGCAGCTGTTCCTAGTCTATTACGGCCTGGCGCAGTTCGAAGCGGTGCGCGAGAGCGTGCTGTGGCCGTACCTCTCCAACGCGACCTTCTGCGCCTGCCTGGCTTTCGCCATCAACACCAGCGCCTACAGCGCCGAGATTCTTGCCGGCAGCCTGAAGGCCACGCCCCATGGTGAGATCGAGGCGGCCAAGGCGATGGGCATGTCACGGGCCAAGCTTTACCGGCGCATCCTGCTGCCCTCGGCACTGCGCCGCGCGCTGCCGCAGTACAGCAATGAAGTGATCATGATGCTGCACACCACCAGTCTGGCGTCGATCGTCACCCTGATCGACATCACCGGCGCGGCGCGTACGGTCAGCTCCCAGTATTACCTGCCGTTCGAGGCGTTCATCACCGCGGGCCTGTTCTACCTGTGCCTGACCTTCGTGCTGGTGCGCCTGTTCAAGCTGGCCGAGCGCCGCTGGCTGGCCTATCTGGCACCGCGGCGTAGCTAGCAGGCTGTGTTTACAAGTAGCGGCACGACATCGGATTCAAGAGAGTGGAAAGCATGTACAAGCTCGAAGTGAAGGATCTGCACAAGCGCTACGGCAGCCATGAAGTGCTCAAGGGCGTGTCGCTGGCTGCCAAGGCCGGCGACGTGATCAGCATCATCGGCTCCAGCGGTTCCGGCAAAAGTACCTTCCTGCGCTGCATCAACCTGCTCGAACAGCCTCACGCCGGGCAGATCCTGCTCAATGGCGAGGCGCTCAAGCTGGTACCCGGCAAGAATGGCGCACTGCGCGCCGCCGATGACAAGCAGCTGCAGCGCCTGCGTTCGCGCCTGGCCATGGTGTTCCAGCACTTCAACCTGTGGGCGCACATGAACGTGTTGGAAAACGTCATGGAAGCACCCGTGCATGTGCTGGGGATGAGCAAAGCCGAAGCTCGCGAAAAAGCCGAGCATTACCTGCAAAAGGTCGGCGTGGCACACCGCAAGGACGCCTACCCCGCGCACATGTCCGGTGGTGAACAGCAGCGTGTGGCGATTGCCCGGGCGCTGGCCATGGAGCCGGAGGTGATGCTGTTCGACGAGCCCACTTCGGCGCTGGATCCGGAGCTGGTCGGCGATGTGCTGAAGGTCATGCGCGATCTGGCCGGCGAGGGGCGCACCATGGTCGTGGTTACCCACGAGATGGGCTTTGCTCGTGAAGTCTCCAATCAGCTGCTGTTCCTGCATCAAGGCCTAGTCGAGGAGCAGGGCGACCCCCGCGAGGTGCTGAGCAACCCGCAATCTCAACGCCTGCAACAGTTCCTCAGCGGTAGTCTCAAGTAGATGGCGTTATCATCCCTGCACGTACCGACTTTCCACTGCCCTTAGAGCCCAATCAGCCCACCATGACTGCCCATCGAATCGGCTTCCTGCTTTGGCCTTCTACCAAGCCCCTGACCCTGGCGCTGGCGGAAGAGGCGTTGAGCACCGCTCAGCGCGTCCATCCGGAAGTGGTCTACGAGGTGTCGTTCCTGCAGGCTGAAGAGCCGGTCGACGGCGCCTGGCGTTTGCCGGGCAGCCCCTGGGCCGGTGGGTTGGAGGGCTATCGCAAGCTGTTTCTGCTCGCTGACGAACCGCCGGCAGCCGTCGCCCCGGCGCTTGCCGCCGCGCTCAAGCAAGTGGCGCGTAACGGCTGCTGCGTGGGTGCGGTGTCCGCCGGTGTCTATCCGCTGGCGCAGCTTGGCCTGCTTGATGGCTACCGGGCTGCCGTGCACTGGCGCTGGCAGGACGATTTCGCCGAGCGCTATCCAAAGGTAATCGCCACCAGCCACTTGTTCGATTGGGACCGGGATCGCCTTACGGCCTGCGGCGGCATGGCCGTGATGGACATGCTGCTGGCGTTGCTGGCCCGTGACCACGGCGCCGAACTGGCCGGTGCGGTGTCCGAGGAGCTGGTAGTCGAGCGCATTCGTGAAGGCGGCGAGCGTCAGCGTATCCCGTTGCAAAACCGTCTCGGTTCCAGCCACCCGAAGCTGACCCAGGCAGTGCTGCTGATGGAAGCGAACATCGAGGAGCCGCTGACCACCGACGAGATCGCCCAGCACGTGTGCGTGTCGCGGCGGCAGTTGGAGCGCATCTTCAAGCAGTACCTCAATCGCGTGCCCAGCCAGTACTACCTCGAACTGCGTCTGAACAAGGCGCGGCAACTGCTGATGCAGACCAGCAAGTCGATCATCCAGATCGGCCTGTCCTGCGGCTTTTCCTCGGGGCCGCATTTCTCCAGCGCTTATCGCAACTTCTTCGGCGCTACGCCGCGGGAGGATCGCAACCAGCGACGTAACAACAACCCCTTCGAATTGACCTCGGCGCCCGCCGAGCGCGGCTAGACCCTTAAGCATCTAGCCGCTGCGGCTGTCAGTGGCTCCAGATCACCCCGACCAGCAGGTAGCAGAGCAGGGTGACGATGACCACGCTGAACATGTTGATCACGAAGCCAGCCTTGATCATCGGCTGAATTTTCATCAACCCGGTGCCGAACACCAGCGCGTTCGGCGGCGTTGCTACCGGCATCATGAAGGCACAGCTGGCCGCGATGGTAGCGGGGATGGCCAGCAGCTCCGGAGGCAGACCTTGCGAGACCGCCAGCGCCGCTACCAATGGCAGGAAGGCCGCCGCAGTGGCGGTATTCGAGGTTATTTCGGTCAGCAGGTTGATGGTCAACGCGACCACGCCAATCATCAGCAGCAGAGGCAGTGCGCCAAGGTTCTTCAGGGCTTCGCCGATCCATTCCGCGAGGCCCGTCGAGGTGATGGCGGCAGCCAGCGACAGGCCACCGCCGAACAGCAGCAAAATTCCCCAAGGTACCTTGTTGGCTGTATCCCAATCCATCAGGAGCACCCGTTTCGACCCGTCGCGATCAGCGGGAATCAGGAACAGCGCTACTGCGCCGACCATGGCGATGAGGGTGTCGTCGATGGCGTCGACGTATTGCGACAGCAGTGGTTGGGTGACCCAGGCCGCCGCAGTAAGGGCGAACACTACGGCAACGCGCTTCTCGCCACTCGACCAGCCGCCCAGCTCGCTCAGCTCCTTGCTCAGCAGTGAACGGCTATCGCCTTCAAGACGGAATCCACCGCGAGTCAGCCACCACCAGGTGAACACCAACACGCAGGTAGCTACGGGCACGCCGATGAGCATCCACTGGCCGAAGCCGATGTTCACATCATGATTTTCGCGCAGGAACGCCGCGAGCAGGGCATTGGGTGGCGTGCCGATCAGGCTGGCGATACCACCGATACTGGCCGCGTAGGCGATGCCGAGAAGTAGCGCCGTGGCGAACCGCTCGTGCTCACGCTCGTCACCTTGCTGGGTGAGCATGGCAATCACCGACATACCGATCGGCAGCATCATGATCGCCGTGGCGGTATTGCTCACCCACATGGCGACCAGCGCAGTGGCAAGCATGAAGCCGCCGATCTGCCGCGCCGGTTGGTTGCCCACCGCCATCAGCGTACGCAGGGCCAGGCGTTTGTGCAGGTTCCAGCGCTGCATGCCCAGGCCCAGCAAAAAGCCGCCGAGAAACAGGAAGATGGTCGGGTTGGCATAGGGCGATGTGGCGTCCTGCACGCTGCCGATGCCCAACAGCGGAATCATCGGAATGGGCAGCAGCGCCGTGGCCGGAATCGGGATCGCTTCGGTGGCCCACCAGATCCCCATGAGGCCGACCAGGCCGGCGGCCATCCAGGCTTCCTCGCTCAGGCCTTGCGGTGGCGCAGTGAGTAGGACGGCGAGCAGCAGCAGCGGGCCGACGAAAAAGCCGATACGCGCGGCAATGATGGCGCCCTGGGTTTGTCGAGTTTCAGTCATTGTTTTATCTCGTTCCATCTACACGGTGTTCAGCTTGGAGGCCCGTTAGCGCCGAAGGCTCAAGCGCAGCTGTTTCAGCAGGTTTCTCGACGGCTTCTCAGGGTCATGCGCAGGGCGGTAAAGCCATCAACGGCAGGGCGATGAACACCACCGCAATCGCCGCGATGAGGTTGACGACGGCCGAAACGCTGGCGACGAATCGCTCGCGGTCGCTGCAATGCGGGCGTTTTGCCGCGTGTTGAAAGACCCGCGCCAGCCACAGCAGTAGTCCGGCGGTAAGCACCGATAGAACCGCCAGGGTCAGGTTCAACCAGGTCCAGGGCCCGTCTTCCAGCGGCGGCGGCGCCACCGAGCAACCGACACCTTGGCCGCCATAGAGAACGATGAACCAGACGCTCCAGATGCTGAGGCCGGTAACGATGTGGGTAGGGTTATAGGCGGAGCGCAGGCTTTGCATCACGAGCCTCCGAAAGCAGGTGGGAACAGGGCGATGGCGAAGTAGCTGACCCACAGCACGCCAAGGCTGTAGTACCAGAACTGCGCGACCACCAGCGGTTCATAGGGCGCCTCGGCGCTCACGTAGCCAATGCGCACGCGCAGCGCTTGCAGGGCGCTGAGGATGCCGGCCAGCAGGGCGTGGCCGAAGCTGTAGGCAAGCATCACGAAGATCACCGCATCGTGGGCACGAACCGTCGGTTGCAGGGCCTCGCTGCGCAGTGCCCAGAGCAGCAGCGCCGCTTGCGCGAGCCCGATGATCGCCAGGCCTACTTCGCAGTTGAACAGGCCGCGGTCATCGCCCAGGCGCAGGCGAGCCAGTACCCGTCGATGCCAGGGTGTGGCCACGCTTAGCAGCAGGGCGCTGGCTAAAAGCAGCCAGTGGTTGAACACCGGCGCGTCCGGTACTTGCCAGTTCGGCGCTACGGTCCACAGATAGAACCAGCCGAACAGCAGCGACAGGTACAGCGCGCCGTTGGACAGCAAGGTCACGCCCATGCCCCAAAGGCCCGGGCCGTCGCAGGTGCGCGAATGCAATGGTGGCTCGTGTGGCTGGGTCTTGGCGTCCGGCGCAGCCTTGGGATGGGCGCCGTTCTCCCAGCTCCAGCGCAGCAGCACCACCACCGAGGCAAAGCAGGCGACCAATGCCAGCAGGTAGACTTTGGTCAACAGGCTCAGGCACAGCACGGCGATGCAGCAGGCAGCGATAAAGGGCAACCAGCTGTTGCCGGGCAGGTGGACGATTTCTCTGACCTTGCCGGTCAACGGATCGACGCCCCAGGTTTCCCGCCGGCCGTGATCGATGACTGTCAGGGCGTGGTCACCACGGGCGATGCTTTCGCGCAGGTTGGGGTCACGCCACAGCGGATGGCGATCGGTGATTTTTGGCAGGCTTACGAAATTGTACGGATTGGGTGGCAGGCTCGTCGCCCACTCCAATGTGTCTGCCTGCCAGGGATTTTGCCCAGCGGGCTTGCCGTAGCGGTAATGCAGGATGAGATCGAGCAGCAGGGTGGCGATGCCGATCACCATGATGAAGCTGCCAATCGACGAAATCAGGTTGGGCATATCCCAGCCCAGGCCGGTTTCGTACGTATACACCCGTCGCGGCATGCCCAGCAGGCCGGTCCAATGCATGATCAGGAAGGTCATGTTGAATCCGATGAATACCAGCCAGAATCCCCACTTGCCGAGGCGCTCGGAAGCCATGCGCCCGGAGAAGTGCGGCAGCCAGTAATACAGCCCGGCGATCAGCGGGAAGAGCATGCCGCCGATCAGCACGTAGTGGAAATGCGCGACCACGAACTGGGTGTCGTGCACCTGCCAGTCGAAGGGCACCAGGGCCAACATCACCCCGGTCAGGCCGCCACACACGAAGATGATCAGAAAGCCAATCAGCCATAGCATCGGCACGTTATAGCGGGGTTTGCCGAGCCACAGCGTGGCGATCCACGAGAACACCTGGATGGCCGTCGGAATCGCCACCAACATGCTCGCCGCGGAAAAGAACGCCTGGGCGAGCTGCGGAATGCCAACGGTGAACATGTGGTGGACCCACAGACCGAAGCTGATGAAGCCGGTGCTGATCACGCCCAGTACCACAGCGCGGTAGCCCACCAGGGGGCGACCGCAGAATACCGGCAACAGGGTCGACACGATGCCGGCGGCCGGTAGGAAGATGATGTACACCTCGGGGTGACCAAACAGCCAGAACAGGTGCTGCCAGAGCAGCGGGTCACCGCCGCGCGCCACTTCGAAGAACGGCAAGCCGGCGGCACGCTCGAGTTCCAGCAGGATGCTGCCGAGGATCAGCGGCGGGAAGCCGATCACGATCATCATCGCCATGGTCAGGATGTACCAGGCGTAGATCGGCATCTTGTTCAACGCCATGCCTTCGGCTCGGGTGCGCAGGATCGACACCACCAGTTCGACGCCAGCGGACACCGCGGAAATCTCCACGAAAGTGATGCCCAGCAGCCAGAAATCAGCGTTGACGCCTGGCGAGTGCGCGGCGCTGGACAGCGGTGTGTACATGAACCAGCCGGCATTTGGGGCGATGCCGAGCAGCAGGCTGGAGCAGATGATCAGGCCGCCGAACAGGTAGCACCAGTAGCCCAGGGACGAGAGCCTCGGAAACACCAGGTCGCGAGCACCGAGCATTTTTGGAATGAGGTAGACCGCAAGGCCCTCCATCATCGGTACGGCGAACAGGAACATCATCACCGTGCCATGCATGGTGAACACCTGGTTGAAGGTTTCCGGGCCCATGAACGCGTTGCCCGGCAGCGCTAGCTGGGTGCGGATGAGCATCGCCAGCAGCAAGCCGAACACGAAGAAGCACAGCCCTGTGACCATGAACCTCAGGCCCAGGGTGGTGTGGTTGACGATGGTCAGCGCGCGCCAGCCGCGCGGATTGCCCCAGACATCATCGAACTGCCCGTGCAGCGCATCGGCGTCGTCCTGGCATTGTGCTTCGCGCGGGTCGTTCATGGTTCGAGGCCCTCCAGCCAGGTGGCGATGGCCTGCAGGTGCTCGGCATCGAGATCGTCGGTCAATGGCATGCCGGTGCCTGACTTGATCCGGCCGTGTTCGCGTAGCCAGGTCAGCGGCGCGCCGGGCTCGTTCGGCAGCAGGCCAGCGCCCAGGGTGCGGCGGCTGGCCAGGTCGGTGAGGTCTGGCGCACGGTTGCCGGCACTGACGCCGGCGACTCGGTGGCAGGTGCCGCAATGGGCCATGAACGTAGCGCCGGCCTCGCCTTGCAAGGCTTCGATCTGCGGTTCGCGGCGGGTGTCGATCCACGCGGCGAAGTCTTCGTCGCTGTGTGCCTGCACGTCGAGAATCATGTGGCTGTGCTGAGTACCGCAGAACTCCGTGCACTGTCCACGGAAGGTACCGGGCGCGTCGGCCTGCAGGCGAATGCGGTTCTCGCGGCCGGGAATCATGTCGATCTTGCCGCCCAGGCGCGGTACCCAGAATGAGTGGATCACGTCAGCGCTGGTCACCGTGATATCCACCGGCCGTCCGGCTGGCAGATGCAACTGGTTGGCCGTCACCACGCCGCTGTCCGGGTAGCGCACCTCCCACCACCACTGATGGCCGATCACTTCTATTTGCAGCGGTTGCTCGCCCAGAATCGGCAGTTGCATCATGCGTGTCCCGACCGGAATGCCGAACAGCAGGAGCAGCACGATGGTCACCGACGGCAGTACGATGCCGCCACCAATCAGCCAACGGTTCTGGATTCGCCGGGCGTCATCGAGCGAATACTCGCGCGGCTTGCGCCATATGGCGTATATCCATATCGCGCTGACCACCACCAACACCAATGTGAAGAAACCGCACATGGCCCACCACAGCAGGGCAATGTCGCGGGCGACCGGGCCGGCGGGGGCCAGAATTGATTGGTCACCACTGCACGCAGAGATAAGCGGAACTGCTGACGCGAGCGCGGTCAACTTGAGTAGAGCCGAGACACCCCGGCTCTTTCTGCAATCGACAGGGAGGCCGCCATGGCTGAGCAACAAGAATCCATCGTCAGCCGCGCGGCCATCGCCGGGCACCCGCTGCACCCGATGATGATCCACTTTCCGGTCGCCGCCTTGCTGGGCCTGGTAGCAACCGACTTCGCCTACTTTTGGACCACCGACCCGTTCTGGGCGCGTGCCAGCCTGTGGCTGGCTGGCGTCGGCGCCGCGGGTGGCTGGATCGCCAGTATTGCCGGCATGATCGACTTGCTCACAGTACGGCGCATTCGCCAGAAAATCAGCGCCTGGTGCCACGCCATCATCGCCGTGATGATGCTCTCCCTGGCCTCGCTGAACTGGATGCTGCGCTACCGCCACGGCGACGACGGCTTCGAAATGTGGGCGTTCTATTTGTCGTTGTTCACCGCAGGCTTGATCGCGATCGCTGCATACCTCGGCGGGCGCCTCGTTTACGAGCATGCCGTGGGCGTGGATGTCGATTGAGTCCGGCATAGGCCCGGCAACATTCATGAACGGGTGACTCCTCATCTAAAACGGTTTGGCCAGGACCAGCCACAAGGTGGCGGCGACCATGCACAACGTGGTTCCGCCCAAGGCGGCGCAGGCAATCTGCATCACTGGCCTGGGATGACGTTCACACTGCAGAATCAGCAGGCCGAGCAGCGCGTGGCAGATGACCATCACCGCGACCATGGTCAGCTTGGCGATCAGCCACACACCAAAGGTACCGTCACGCAGAAATAGCGCCGTGCCGCTGCCGATAGCGACAATGGCAGCCGGTGTCATTACCAGCGTGAACACGGAGCGGTTGATCTCGGGGTGCCCAGGGCGGTCTGGCACGTGGGCAGAGCGGCAGCTAGCCGCAATCAATGCGGGGAGGTAGAGCAGGGCGCCGCACCAGAGAATCAGTGCGGTGAAATGCAGCAGTTTCAGCAGTGGCATCGGTGCCCTCCATTGCCTGTAGTCCCGTGGCCTGTCCTTTGTGACCCATGCTCAAGAAATGCGGTTCGACCTTTTTGCCAGGCACGTGGGGCTGAAAAAAGCGTTGCTGTTCGGCTGCCGGTCAGCCTGCAGCGCGCGCAAAATCAGGCGTCGGGCTTTTCAGCGAGAGGATTGCCGGCTGCGGTCAATGCCCGGCGTTATGTCACTGGATGTGTGAGAGTCCCGGGGCGGCGCCGATGACCTGCTGCCCTGCCGACGGGGCGATAGCAGAGCAGGCGTGGTAAACTGCAGGTCTTCTTGCAGCCCACCGGGCGCTGCGCACTGCCACGTCGTGGCAGCCACGAATAGCTGGCCTGCTGGGCCGGGAGCCACATACATGTCTACGACGCAGTTGGTCGATCCCTTCGGCCGGCGGATCACTTACCTGCGACTTTCGGTGACGGATCGCTGCGATTTTCGCTGCACGTATTGTATGAGCGAAGACATGGTCTTCACACCGCGCGAGCAGATACTCACGCTCGAGGAGCTGTACACCGTCGCCGATGCGTTCATTGGCTTGGGCGTCAAACGTATCCGCATAACGGGCGGTGAGCCGCTGGTGCGCAAGAACCTGCTGAGCCTGCTGCGCCGCCTTGGCGAACGCCCCGAGCTGGAAGACCTGTCGATCACCACCAACGGCTCGCAGCTCTCGCACATGGCCAATGACTTGCGTGCGGCGGGCGTTACCCGCCTCAATGTCAGTCTCGATTCGCTGCAGCGCGAACGCTTCGCCGACTTTACCCGCCGTGACAAGCTCGATCAGGTGCTTGCCGGAATCGATGCAGCGGTGGCCGCTGGCTTCAAACGCATCAAGCTCAATAGCGTGGTGCAGACTGGGCGCAACGATGATGAGGTGCTGGCACTGGTCGAGTACGCCATGTCGCGCGGGCTGGATATCAGTTTCATTGAAGAGATGCCGCTGGGCAGCGTGGTCAGCCATCAGCGCGAGCACACGTTCTGTTCCAGCGACGTGGTGCGTGAGCGCATCGAAGCGCGTTATCCGCTGGTGCGCAGCAGCCATGTCACCGGTGGGCCATCACGCTATTGGCAGGTCAACGGCAGCGAGACGCGGGTCGGTTTCATCTCGCCCCACAGCAACAACTTCTGTGGCGACTGCAACCGTGTGCGGGTCACCGCCGAAGGCAAGCTGGTGCTGTGCCTCGGGCACGACAATGCGCTGGATCTGCGCACCCTGATGCGCGCTCATCCCGGCAACACGGAGCGGCTGCGCGATGCGTTGCTCGAGGCGTTGCAACTCAAGCCCGAACGTCACCATTTCGAGACGGATGAACAGGTGCAGGTCATTCGCTTCATGAGCATGACTGGCGGCTGAGCCGTTTCGCCTACTTGCCGCTTCCAGACGAGCGGTTCGCGGCCAGGCGGCGCGCGCTCTGGCCTGTTGCCGCTTGAGGGTCAATCACCTTATCCGCCGGAAAATGCCCTGAACCTCCGCGACGAGCGCTCACTCAACTTAAGGGAGCGGCCCATGCAAGGGCTATTTTCTAAAGCGACGAGGAGACTCAAAGTGGATAACAAAGACGTTATTTCGGTATTGAACGACCTGATCGAGACCAGCAAAGATGGCGAGAAAGGTTTCGCCGAATGCGCTGACGATGTGAAAGAGCCGCGCCTGCAGAGTTTCTTCGTCCAGCGTGCACAGGATTGCGCTTCCGCCGCTGCCGAACTGCAGCAACTGGTACGTAGCCTGGGTGGCGATCCGGAAACCAGCTCGAGCGTTTCCGGCGCACTGCACCGCGGCTGGGTCGACCTGAAATCCATGATCACCGGCAAAAGCACCGAGGCCATCCTCAATGAGTGCGAGCGCGGTGAAGATGCTGCACTGAAGAGCTACCGCAGTGCGCTGGAAAAAGACCTGCCGGCCTCCGTGCGCAGTGTTCTGGAACAGCAGCTGCAAGGCGTGCAGCGCAATCACGATCAGGTCAAGGCGCTGCGCGATTCCGCGCGTGCCAGCTGATCGCTGCGTTGATGCGAATGGAAAGGGATGCCTACGGGCATCCCTTTTTTTGTTCTGACGGCAGCAATTTTTCCAGGTTGGATCGCACGTCCGGCTTAGCTACCTGAAAATTAGCTATCGCGGCGATGCACGCTTTGGCCTGCGGCAAACGTCTCTTTGATCACCCGATCATCACCCAGGGTGATCAGCGCGAATAGCCGCTCGGCGAGGTTGTTGCTCTGCCGCAGCCGGTAGTCGACCAGCGGTGTGGCTTGGTAGTCGAGCACGACGAAATCTGCATCCTTACCGGCCACGAAGTTGCCGATGCGCTCGTCCAGGTACAGCGCCCGCGCGCTGCCCAACGTGGCGAGGTAGAGCGATTTGAATGGGTCGAGCTTTTGCCCCTGCAGCTGCATGATCTTGTACGCCTCGCTGAGAGAGCGCAGTTGCGAAAAACTGGTGCCTGCACCGACGTCGGTGCCCAGGCCCACTCGTACCTTGTAGCGTTCCATGCGCTGCAGATCGAACAGGCCGCTGCCGAGAAAAAGGTTGGAAGTCGGGCAAAAGGCAACCGCTGAGCCTGTCTCTGCCAGCCGTTCGCATTCCGCATCGCACAAGTGCACCGAGTGGGCGAATACCGAGCGTGGGCCGGTCAGTTGGTGTTTGTCATAGACGTCCAGATAGCCGCCATTTTCCGGGAACAGCGCCTTGACCCACTCGATTTCCTGGCGATTTTCCGATAGGTGGGTATGCAGGTACAGATCGGGATATTCCTGCAGCAGGCGCGCGGCCATCGCCAACTGCTCTGGCGAACTGGTTGGTGCGAAGCGCGGGGTCACGGCGTAGTGCAAACGACCTTTTCCATGCCAGCGCTCGATCAGTTCGCGACTGTCGGCGTATCCGGATTCAACGGTATCGGTCAGCGCCTCGGGGGCGTTACGATCCATCAGCACCTTGCCGGCAATCATGCGCAGGTTCAGCGCCTCGGCGGCTTCGAACAGTGCGTCCACCGACTGCTTGTGCACGCTGCCGAACACCAGCGCCGTGGTGGTGCCGTTGCGCAGCAGCTCCTTGATGAAAACATCCGCTACTTCACTGGCATGGGCCTTGTCGGCAAAGCGCATTTCGGTGGGGAAGGTGTAGGTATTCAGCCAGTCGAGCAACTGCTCGCCGTAGGCGCCGATCATGCCCGTTTGCGGGTAGTGGATATGGGTGTCGATGAACCCAGGCGTGATCAGCGCGTTTTCATAATGGCTCAGGGCGACACCGGACAGGCGTGGCAGCAGATCTGCAGCATGACCAACCTCACGTACCTTGCCGTCTTCCACCAGCAGGATGCCGTCCTCGAAATAGGCGTAGGAAGCTTCGATACCCACCTCGGCGGGATCGGCCAGACTGTGCAGGATGGCGCCGCGGTAGGCGTGAGTGGAGCTGGACATGAGCGTGCCTCGATACAGGTTGCAATTCGACAGGGCGATAGTGTCGCATCATGTGCGCTGCGGATGAACAAAAGTGCCTGAGAGCGCCTGCTGCGCTGGCTGTCAGGCTTGCCTGCTGTGGTAGACTCGCCCGCTGATCTTGCCAGCAGGAAGTCGCGCCACGCGCCTGGCCAGATCGTTCCGCCATCACCGACCGTTCCCCAGGACCTCGCGCCTTAAGGAAATCCATGACGCATCCTGCTGTTCAGGCCCCTCACTGTGTTGACGTGTTATCACGTGCACGTCTGGCGAGTCTCGCAGCATGCGCCTGAAGTCCATCAAACTGGCGGGCTTCAAGTCGTTCGTCGACCCCACCACGGTGAATTTTCCGAGCAACATGGCGGCAGTGGTCGGGCCCAATGGCTGCGGCAAATCCAACATCATCGACGCCGTGCGCTGGGTGATGGGTGAGAGCTCGGCGAAGAACCTGCGCGGCGAGTCGATGACTGACGTCATCTTCAACGGCTCCAACACGCGCAAGCCAGTGACCCAGGCCAGCATCGAGCTGATCTTCGATAACTCCGACAACACCCTGACCGGCGAATACGCGGCCTTCGCGGAAATCTCCATTCGCCGGCGGGTGACCCGCGACAGCCAGAACACCTACTTCCTCAATGGTGTGAAGTGCCGCCGCCGCGACATCACTGACATCTTCCTGGGGACCGGCCTGGGGCCGCGCAGCTACTCGATTATCGAGCAGGGCATGATCAGCAAGCTGATCGAGGCCAAGCCGGAGGAGCTGCGCAACTTCATCGAGGAAGCGGCCGGCATCTCCAAGTACAAGGAACGCCGTCGGGAAACCGAAAGCCGCATTCGCCGCACCCAGGAAAACCTCGCACGCCTCGCCGACCTGCGTGACGAGCTGGAACGCCAGCTCGAACGCCTGCACCGCCAGGCCCAGGCTGCCGAGAAGTATCAAGAGTACAAGGCCGAGGAGCGCCAGTTGCGGGCGCAACTCACCGCGCTGCGCTGGCAGGCGCTCAATGAACAGGTGGGTCAGCGCGAAGCGGTGATCGGCAATCAGGAAGTCGGCTTCGAGGCGCTGGTGGCCGAGCAGCGTAATGCCGATGCCAGCATCGAGCGCCTGCGCGACGGCCACCACGAGCTGTCCGAGCGTTTCAACCTGGTGCAGGGGCGCTTCTATTCGGTGGGCGGCGATATTGCCCGCGTCGAGCAGAGCATCCAGCATGGCCAGCAACGCCTGCGCCAGTTGCAGGACGATTTGCGTGAAGCCGAGCGTGCGCGCCTGGAAACCGAATCACACCTGGGCCATGACCGCACCTTGTTGGCCACATTGGGCGAAGAGCTGGCCATGCTCGAACCTGAACAGGAACTCACCGCCGCCGCTGCCGAGGAGTCCGCTGCGGCCCTTGAAGATGCCGAAACCGGCATGCACGGCTGGCAGGAACAGTGGGACAGCTTCAATCAGCGCAGCGCCGAGCCGCGACGCCAGGCCGAAGTGCAGCAGTCGCGTATCCAGCAGCTGGAGCACAGCCTGGAGCGCCTCAGCGAACGCCAGCGGCGCCTGGCCGATGAACTGCAGCAGTTGGCCGCCGACCCTGAGGATGCGGCAATCATCGAACTGGGCGAACAGATCGCCGTCGGTGAGTTGGACCTGGAACAGTTGCAGGAGCAGGAGGCTGAACAAGCTGAACGCTTGCAGCAATTGCGCGAAGACCTGCAGCAAGCGGGCAGTGCCCAGCAACAGGCGCAGGGCGACCTGCAACGCCTGAATGGCCGTCTGGCCTCCCTGGAAGCCTTGCAACAGGCTGCGCTGGATCCTGGCATCGGGGCTGCAGAGTGGTTGCGCGAACACGGCCTGGACAAGCGCCCCCGCTTGGCCGAAGGCCTGCGTGTGGAGCCGGGTTGGGAGCTGGCGGTGGAAACCGTGCTGGGTGCCGACCTGCAGGCGGTGCTGCAGGACGATCTGTCCGGTCTGGACTTTGCCGCTCTGGACCAGGGTGAGCTGCGCCTGGTCTCGGCTAGCGCTTCTGGCGAACGCATGCCTGGCAGCCTGCTGGACAAGGTTGAGTCGCCGGTTGACTTGGCGCCCTGGCTGGGGCGCGTGCGCCCGGTCGAGAGCCTCGATCAGGCACTGGCCGAGCGCGCGCGGCTTGCTCCCGGCGAGAGCCTGGTCAGCCGCGATGGCTATTGGGTCAGCCGGCACTTCCTGCGCGTGCGCCGCGCCAGCGAAGCGCAGAGCGGCGTGCTGGCCCGTGGGCAGGAAATCGAAAGCCTGGGCCTTGAGCGCGACGAGCGCGAGGCAGCCCTGGCGTTGCTCGATGAGCGTCTGCAAACCCTGCGCGAGCGTCAACGCGACGCGGAACAGGTGCGTGAACAACAGCGTCGCCAGGTGCAGGACCAGGCTCGTGGTCTCGGCGAGCTGAAGGCCAGGCTGTCCGCTGGCCAGGCCAAGGCCGAACAGTTGCTGCTGCGTCGTCAACGCATCGAGGCGGAACAGCAGGAACTGGCCGAACAGCGCGCACTGGAGCACGAGCAACTGGGCGAGTCGCGGCTGCACCTGCAGGACGCCCTCGATAGCATGGCCCTCGACAACGAGCAGCGCGAAAGCCTGCTGGCCAGTCGCGATGCCCTGCGCGAGCGCCTCGACCGGGTGCGCCAGGATGCGCGGCAGCACAAAGACCACGCTCACCAGCTAGCCGTGCGCCTGGGTTCGCTGCGCGCTCAGCATGATTCCACCCGGCAGGCGTTGGAAAGGCTGGAGCTGCAAGCCGAACGCCTGCATGAAAAACGCGAGCAGCTCGACCTCAACCTGGAGGAGGGCGCGGCTCCGCTGGAAGAGCTGCGCATGAAGCTTGAGGAACTCCTCGAACGGCGCATGGGCGTCGAAGAAGAGCTGCGCCTGGCGCGCCTGGCGCTCGAGGATGCCGACCGCGAGCTGCGCGACGCCGAGAAACGCCGTACCCAGGCCGAACAGCAGTCGCAGTTGCTGCGCGGTCAGCTGGAGCAGCAGCGCCTGGAATGGCAGTCGCTGAACGTGCGCCGCAAGGCCCTGCAGGATCAGTTGCTGGAAGATGGTTACGACCTGCACGGTGTGCTGGCCACGCTGCCTGAAGACGCCAGCGAGAGCGCCTGGGAGCAGACGCTGGAGCAGATGGCCGCGCGCATCCAGCGCCTCGGCGCGATCAACCTGGCGGCCATTGAGGAGTATCAGCAGCAGTCCGAGCGCAAGCGCTATCTGGATGCCCAGAACGCCGACCTGGTCGAGGCACTGGACACGCTGGAAAATGTGATCCGCAAGATCGATCGTGAAACCCGTAATCGCTTCAAGGAAACCTTCGATCAGATAAACGCCGGTATTCAGGCGCTTTTCCCGAAAGTTTTCGGTGGTGGCAGCGCATATTTGGAACTCACCGGCGAAGATCTACTCGATACCGGGGTGACTATTATGGCGCGCCCGCCGGGCAAGAAGAACAGCACGATCCATTTGCTGTCCGGTGGCGAGAAGGCATTGACGGCGCTGGCGCTGGTTTTTTCCATCTTCCAGCTCAATCCGGCACCGTTCTGCATGCTCGACGAGGTTGATGCGCCGCTCGACGACGCCAACGTCGGTCGCTATGCGCGGCTGGTCAAGGAGATGTCGGCTACGGTGCAGTTCATCTACATCACCCACAACAAGATCGCCATGGAAATGGCCGATCAACTGATGGGGGTGACGATGCATGAACCGGGTTGTTCGCGCCTGGTGGCAGTGGATGTCGAGCAAGCGTTGGCGATGGTGGATAGCTGATGCGTTGTTACACAGATTCTGTTGCGTAAAAACTGCCGAGAGCGGCGGTTTTACTGTGGTTTGCCGGTGTAAAGTTGCCTTTCGTCGTGCTAGCTTAACGCCCACTTTTGTTACACGTGGAAAAACGCCAGTCAGAACATGGAGTTGGCGCCGCGTTTCAAGGTCATCAGTACGGGCGGGACGCCTTTTTTCATCAATTTTTGCTTTTAGGGGTCAGGACATTTCATGGAATTCGGTCTACGCGAGTGGCTGATCATCATCGGTATCATCGTTATTGCTGGCATCTTGTTCGATGGCTGGCGGCGGATGCGCGGTGGCAAGGGCAAGCTGAAATTTCGGCTTGATCGCAATGTGTCCAACCTGCCCGACGAGGAAGGTGATCCCGACGTGCTTAGCCCGCCCCGGGTGATCGAGCGCAACCATGAGCCTTCGCTGGACGAACAAGACCTGCCGTCGCTGAGCACGCGTGAAGTCAACACGCGCCGCCGCGGCGAGCCGCGCCAGGGCGACCTCGACCTGACCGCCGACGAGCCGGTGCCGATGCTGCTGACTCCCGTCGAGGACGACAATGTCGCCTCTGAGAGTGGCTACAGTGGCAGCAAGGACCAGGCGCCCGTCGACGAAGTGCTGGTGATCAACGTCATCGCCCGCGATGAGCAAGGATTCAAAGGCCCGGCGCTGCTGCAGAACATTCTCGAGAGTGGGCTGCGTTTCGGTGAGATGGACATCTTCCATCGCCACGAAAGCATGGCCGGCAACGGCGAAGTACTCTTCTCCATGGCCAACGCCCTGAAGCCTGGTACGTTCGACCTGGACGATATCGAAGGCTTCAGCACCCGCGCAGTGAGCTTCTTCCTGGGCCTGCCCGGCCCGCGTCATCCCAAGCAGGCCTTCGATGTCATGGTTGCCGCAGCGCGCAAACTGGCCCATGAGCTCAACGGCGAGCTCAAGGACGACCAGCGCAGTGTGCTCACCGCACAAACCATCGAACATTACCGTCAGCGCATCGTCGAATATGAACGCCGCCTGCTGACGCAAAAACGCTAACCACCAGCGGCACCGACAAGCCTCAAGCTACAAGCCAAGCGCTTGGCTTGAGGTTTTTTGTTTCTGTGCCTGGTCGTGTCCCGTTGAGAGTGACCCGCATGAAAGAACCCGCCCAACGCATCCTCGAACTGCGCACCGAACTGGATGTGCACAACTACCGCTATTACGTGCTCGATGAACCCAGCGTGCCGGACGCCGAATACGATCGGCTGTTCCGCGAACTGCAGGCACTGGAGGCCGAGCACCCGGAACTGGTCACGCCAGACTCACCGACCCAGCGGGTCGGCGGTGAAGCGCTGAATGCCTTCGGTTCGGTACGCCATGAAGTGCCTATGCTCAGCCTCGGCAATGCGTTCGAGGAAGACGATCTGCGCGCGTTCGATCGCAGCGTGCAGAACGGCCTGGGCTTGCAGGGCGGGGATCTGTTTGGGGCAGGCGTTGAAATCGAATACAGCTGTGAGCCCAAGCTCGACGGCCTGGCGGTCAGCCTTTTGTATCGCGATGGGCAACTGGTGCGCGGCGCCACCCGGGGTGACGGCACCACCGGCGAGGACATCAGCGTCAACGTGCGCACCATCCGCAACGTGCCGCTAAGGCTGCAGGGCAGCGGCTGGCCCGATGTGCTGGAGGTGCGGGGCGAGGTATTCATGTCCCGTGCCGGCTTCGAGCGACTAAACGCCGGCCAGGCGGAGATTGGCGGCAAGACCTTCGCCAACCCGCGCAACGCCGCCGCCGGCAGCCTGCGCCAGCTGGACTCGAAGATCACTGCCAGTCGCCCGCTGGAGTTCTGTTGCTATGGCCTTGGGCAGCACAGCGCCGAGCCGGCCGCGACTCAGGTCGGCATGCTCCAGCGTTTGAAGTCGTGGGGCGTTCCCATCAGCAGCGAATTGAAACTGGCCAAAGGCATCGATGACTGCCTGGCTTACTACCGGGACATCGGCGAGCGGCGCATGGGCCTGCCGTACGACATCGACGGCGTAGTGTTCAAGGTCAACAACATCGAAGACCAGCAGCAGCTGGGCTTTCGCGCGCGCACGCCGCACTGGGCCATCGCTCACAAGTTTCCCGCTATGGAGGAGCTTACCGAGCTACTCGATGTGGAGTTCCAGGTCGGCCGTACCGGTGCGGTTACGCCGGTGGCTCGGCTCAAACCGGTCAAGGTAGCGGGCGTGACGGTGTCAAATGCCACGCTGCATAACATGGATGAAGTCGCGCGCCTTGGGGTGATGATTGGCGACACCGTGATCATCCGTCGCGCCGGCGATGTCATCCCGCAGGTGATGCAGGTCGTCAGCGACCGCCGTCCTGCCGATGCGCGTCCGGTGGCTGTGCCTGAGCAATGCCCGGTGTGCGGCTCGGCGGTGGAGCGCACTCAGCTGATCAAGCGCAGCAAGGGCCGCGAAACGGTCAGCGAGGGCGCGGTGTATCGCTGCGTCGGCCGCCTGGCCTGCGCGGCTCAACTTAAACAGGCGATCATCCATTTCGTCTCGCGGCGTGCCATGGACATCGAGGGGCTGGGCGAGAAGAGCGTCGAGCAACTTGTCGACGAAGGTCTGGTGGCTTCGCCTGCCGATCTCTATACCTTGGAGTTCGAACATATCGTCGGGCTTGAAGGCTTCGCGGAAGTGTCCAGCCGCAAGTTGCTCAAGGCAATCGCCGACAGCAAGCGCCCGGCGTTGGCGCGGTTTATCTACGCGCTTGGTATTCCGGATGTTGGTGAGGAAACGGCCAAGGTGCTGGCTCGCTCGCTTGGTTCGCTGGAGCGGGTCACCCAGGCGCTGCCCGAAGTGCTTACCTACCTGCCGGATATCGGCCTGGAAGTCGCCCACGAGATTCACAGTTTCTTCGAGGACGAGCACAACCAGACGGTGATCAAGCATCTGCTTGAGCGCGGGCTGGAGCTGCAGGATCAGGGCGAGCTGGCCGCAGAGTTCGCCGCCAGCACCACTCTGGGTGGCTTGCTCGACAAATTGAACATCCCGTTCGTTGCCGTAACCGGCGCGAAGAACCTGGCTGAGCGATTCAAGAGCCTTGACGCGGTGATCAATGCCGACTGGCTCGACCTAAGCGCCATGAAAGGGCTGAACGAGAAAGCCAAGCAATCGGTTCGCGAGTTCTTCGCCAAACAGGAAAACGCTGACCGCGCGCGGGCCATCGAGGTGCAGTTGCGTGATTTCGGCATGCACTGGGAAAGCGAGAAAAAGGTAGTCGAAGGCCTGCCGTTGGGCGGCCAGACCTGGGTGCTGACCGGCAGCCTGGAAGTGATGAGTCGTGACATTGCCAAGGACAAACTGGAGAGTCTGGGCGCCAAGGTCGCCGGCTCGGTATCGGCAAAAACCACCTGCGTGGTCGCCGGCCCCGGTGCCGGCTCGAAGCTGGCTAAGGCTACCGAGTTGAACGTGCCCGTGCTGGATGAACAGACGTTTATCGCCAGGCTCGCGGATTACGGCATCAACGCCGACTAAGAAGGTAAGGGCCGCGAGTCGCCATACCCGCGCCAGTTGCTTCTCGTAGCCGTGGCGAGCGCAGCGACACGCGGGAAGTCCCTGGGTATCGCTTCGCTCAACGCCAGGCTACGGGTTGATGTGTGCATGATGTATCGACCTGTAGAAGCCGCGACTTCGCGGCGAATAGCCCAGGCAACCTCGATACCGGAATGTGCCCGCAATTCGCCCGAGGGCTGGGCCCCTACACATGCAGTGCCAAACGATTGCATCATGACCAGGTAGGAACCGGCTTACCGACGAGTCGGTCGCCAATCCCTCAGCCGCCCGCAAACATCATCCAGAACGAGGCCCCGACGCCGACGATGCTTTCACCTGCCACCAGGCCTGCCGCCGCGGCGATGGTGAAGCGCTCGCCGACGCTGCGCCAGCGTGACTGAATCACCCAGGCGAGCAGGGCGCCCAAGGCCATCATCAGCGAGATCGAGGCAGGAATAATGAAGGCCAGGCCGAATGCAGCCGAGCTCGGTAGCAGGCGTGCAAAGGTCGACTGCTCGGGCAGGCTGGCTTCCAGCACACCGAACAGCGCACCGCATAATGCTCCGATCAGCATTGCCCAGCGAATGCTGCTGTCTATCGAGTCGAGCCCGTAGCCCAGCACCTCGGCGACCGCTTTCCAGGTGGCGACGGCTGGGGCGGGCCATTGCTCGGTAATCAGCATGGATTGGGGATCTGGAATCAGGATCTGATAGACCAGCACGCCGACAATACTGCCAACGAAGATACCCAGGCATTGCGCGATCACCTGATTGTAGGGGTTGGCGCCGATGGCATGACCTACGCGGAAGTCGTTGAGCAGGTCGGTACATTGCCCAGCGGCGCCGCCGGCGGTGTTGGCGGCCATGAGGTTGACGCTGACCTGGCCGGGTGCGATCAAGCCGAAGGTCAACTGTGACAACTGGCCCGTTGCGCCAATCGGTGGAATACCGGTAGCACCGACCACTCGCGCCGCCATGCAGGCCAGCGCCACTGCCAGTGGCACGCTGAGCACCGCCATCAGTGGGTCGATATCGAACAGCACGACCTGTAGCGTCACCACCAGCAGCGATGCCAATGCAAGCATGGCCATCGGCAGTTTCGCCGGTGCCTGCTTCGCACCGCCGTTAGCAGCGTTGGCCACTTGGCGGCTCGCGTAATAACGCACCGCCAGTGAAGTGAGCGTCGCGCACACCAGCAGGGTGACCCCCGGCCACAGCAGCCACTCTACCAGCGCGCCGAATTGCGGCCCGCTGGCGTTTGCCTCGATGGTCACCAAACCGCTGTCGAGCAGCCAGGGTGCTAGGCCGCCCCAGGCGATCACTGCGCCAAGCAGCAGCGACATCCCGACGCGTATGCCGATGATGCCACCGAAGCCGATCAGCAAAGGTGACGGATCTAAGCTGAACGTCAACCGTTCCAGGCTCGCCGACGGTGACCAGCGCGGCAGGGTAAATACAAAGGTGTCGGCCCATTTGATCAGCCCGCCAAGCAATGCCGCGGCCCCCAGTGCGCAGAGCCGCTGCAGGGCGTCTCGGCCATGGTTGTAGACCTGCTGCATGGTTTCCAGGGTTGCTACCGCTTCCGGAAAGCGCAGCCGCGTGTCCTCGACCATGCTGCGCCGCAGGTACCAGGCCACCCAGATGCCGAGAAAGCTGACCGAAAACACCCAGGCCATCAGTGGCAGGGTTGGCAACTGCTGGCCTGTCAGCAAGGTGTAAGCCGGAATCGGCGCGACCAAGCCGCCAGAGATAATCGACGCCGCGGCCGATGTCGTCGTCTGGTTGATGTTGCTTTCGCGCATGCTCCACGCCGTGCCCAGCCGACAACGGACCAGGCTTTGCCAGATGCCATAGCTGACCAGCAGGGCGATGATCGACATGTTGAAGGACCAGCCAATCTTCAGGCCGGAATAGATGTTCGAGGGTGTCAGCAGTGCACCGAGTAGCACGCCTGAAAACAGGGCGCGGAAGGTGAGTTCGCGGTCTGTGCGCATGGCGAACCTGCAAAAGACGGGTGTCGTCGTTTGAGGCAGCAGCCAGGGATGGGTTCAGTCTTATCGAGGGCAGTGTGTTGCGGGGAGCAGCGGGGCGCAGCGAGCGCCCCGCTGATGCATCAGTTGACCGCGTCGGTCAGGGCCTTGGCCGGTACGAATTTCACCACTTTCTTGGCGGCGATTTCGATGGCTTTGCCAGTCTGCGGATTACGGCCAGTGCGGGCAGGGCGCTCGCTGACTTTCAGCTTGCCGATGCCGGGCAGGGTGATTTCACCACCATTTTCCAAGGCGTCGCTGACGATCTCGCTGAGCTGATCGAGCGCCGCACGAACGGTGGTCTTCGGCGTGTCGATGGCTTCTGCGATGTCACCGATGAGTTGGTCTTTGGTAATGGCCATGTGGTTGCTCCTTGAGAATGGAAGATGGGGGCATTGATAAATGCCGGCGCATCATGGGTGATTGGCTAGGCCGTGATGTTCCAGCCAATCAGGCCACATTGTGACCTACCTGAGCGAGGTTAATTCCCGCGGCAGCGCTCAATTACGGGCATCCGAACGGAGTTTCACCGTTTCGCTGCAATTTTCGGGCACGTACTGGGCAAGGCAGCCCCGCTGCACACGTTATCAATCGCCACAGTACGAGTGCGCCTCGGTGGTATAGGTTTCGCTTCAGACCACGCGCAGGGCCTGGCCGCGATGAACGTGCTTCTTTTGGGCTTACTCCATAATCCCCCAGCGATTCATCGCTAAGTGCTTGAAGCAGTTGTAAGTTCGGCACAAGGCGGTACAATGGCGCCCGTTCACTGCAAGGTGAGCAGCGTTATGGTGGCCCTGCCGGTCCCCCCGCAACGATTACCCGTTAACCTGGTCAGATCCGGAAGGAAGCAGCCACAGCGGGAACATTGTGTGCCGGGGTGTGGCTGGTAGGGTTGCCTCCATCTAAGACCTGTTCGGTTCGTTTTCTATTATAAAGTATTGCCTCGCTCGGTATCAGCCTGAGCGGCGATTTTGCGTGTCCGCCTTTTTTTCCCGTAAGAAGCCCGTCGCGGGGACCGTTCTACGGCTCCATGGTTGATCGTCACCGCGGCGGTGGTCTCGCCTGAGTGCCCCCCACGAAACATGCTGCATGTGGGAGGCTTTCCAGTTGGGCTAACGCCTAGCGGATTACGGCTGCGGAATGCCAACAGTGTCCGGCGAGATCTCGATGGCCTTGGCTTTGTACATCGACCAGGCGGTCACCGACTGCCAGCGCTTGAGGAATTCTTCGGCTTCTGCGCCATGGAGGTTCATGCTCTGTGCGCCATAGTTCTTCAGGAAGCCTTGGAACTCTTCGTTGGCAACCGCCTTGGCATAGGCGTCGACCAATTTCTTCTTGATATCGTCAGGCGTGTCTTTGTGCACGAAGGCGCCCCAAAACGGACCCCACGGCAGGTACTCGGCAATGTCCGGCAGGGCTTTGGTGATGGGTTCGACGCCAGGCAGCTCCGGGACTTCTTCGGTAGCCAGTACCGCCAGTGCTTTCAGCTTGCCGGAGCGTACCAGCTCCTGAGCGGCCGCCAGGCTCAGCGGCATGAAGTCGATATGCTTGCCCATCAGTGCGGTGATGCCCGGGCCATCGCCACCGAAAGTCACTTCGCGTACCTTCAGCTCGCCTACCGCGTTGACCATGGCATGCACGGTACTCGGCAAGCCGCCGGCGCCTGTTGCGCCCATGCGTAGCGTGTCGGGCTTTTCTTTGGCCGCAGCCAGCAGATCGGCCATGGAATTGAACGGACTGTCGCCGTTGGCCGCGATCACCACTACGTTCTGGCCAATGATGTTGACCGGGTAGAAGTCGCTGTAATCGAACTTGGCGAGACCAAGCACGGGGTACAGCTGCGGGTTTTCAGCACCGAGCAGCAGCGTATATCCGTTGGGCCTCTGCTGCATGACGTAACTGCTACCGATCACTGCAGTGCCGCCAGGACGATTGTTGAGGATCAGCTTGGTGCCCAGCTCTTTTTCGACATAGGGGGACAGACTGCGCATCACGTTGTCAGTGGCACCGCCAGCGCCCCAGGGAATCACTGCCTGGATGCTGCGTTCCGGATATTCAGCGTATGCGGGCAGGGCCAGCGTCAGGGCGCTAAGTGAAAACGCAACGCTGGTAATCAGTTTCTTGAGCATGGTGCAGACTCTCCTTAAGGTTGTTGTTATGCGTCTGTAGTGTGCTGACGGGTATCAGGATGGGGATGACGAAGCATGGGCTGTCTTGCGCTTCAGCCAGCCGTAAAGTGGAGTGTTGCCGAGCACTATCAGCAGCAAGGCGGCGCTGAGGACCAGTGAAACCGGGCTGCTGATCAGCTCCATAAGCAGCTCTTGCGGATTATCACCCACTGATGCCATGGCCTGGCGATAGGAAGTGTCCATCAGTGGGCCGAGAATAACGCCGAGGATGATTGGCCCCATCTGGAAGCCGAACGCCTTGAGGAAGTAGCCAAGCACACCGAACCCGAACATCCAGTAGACCTCCGTCATGCTGCTGTTGAGTGAGTAGCTGCCAACGGTGCAGAGCACCAAAATCAGCGGGATCAGTACTGCCTTGGGTAGCTCGACCACTTTGGCGAACAGCTTGATGCCCATCAGGCCGAAGATCAGCAGGAAGATATTGGCTAGAGCCAGGTTGCCCACGGTGAACCAGAAAATATGCGGGTTTTCCACCATCAGCATCGGGCCGGGGTTGAGGCCGTGAACCACCAGCGCGCCGATGATCACGGCGGTCACCGCATCGCCTGGCATGCCCAAGGTCAGCATCGGTACGTAGGCGCTGCCGACTGCTGCGCTGTTGGCGGTCTCCGGGGCGACCAGCCCTTCATAAGCTCCCTCGCCAAAGGGCCGACTGGGGTTTTTCACGGAACGCTTGGCGTGGTCATAAGCCATCAGCGCGGCGATATCACCGCCAACACCAGGCAGCGCGCCAACCAGCACGCCGATTGCCGATGTGCGCAATGACAATGGCAGGAACCTAAGCACCATCGCCAGCGGCGGAATGACTTTGCTGACGTTCTGCTTGACCACCGCCGTATCGAGATTGTGCAGTTGATAGAGCGCCTCGGCGACGCCGAACAGGCCGATCATTACGACCACATAGTGGATGCCACCCATTAACTCCATCTGGCCCATGGTGAAGCGCCCTTGGGCGGTGACAGGGTCCATGCCAACCATGCCGACGATAGCCCCCAAGCAGACGGCTACGATGCCCTTTGCAAGGCTGCCAGCAGCAAGGCTGCCGACCAGCATCAGGCCGATGGCGGCGATCAGGAAGTAGTCACGCGGAGCGAACTGCAGCGCCAGATCACCAAGAACTGGCGCAGCGCAAGCGAGTACTAAAGTGCCGCACAACCCGCCGATTACTGACATCACGGTGCTCAGGCCGATCGCCTGGCCAGCCTCACCCCGTTTCGCCAGCGGATAGCCGTCAAATGATGTGGCAACCGACGAGGGGCTTCCCGGAATGTTGATCAGGATCGCACTGCGCGAACCGCCATACACGCCACCGATAAATATGCCGACGATCAGCGCGAGGGCTTCGTTCACGTCCCAGGAAAAGGTAAACGACACCAAGATGGAAACCGCCATGGTCACCGACAACCCGGGAATTGCGCCTATATATATGCCCGCGAAGGTGCCCAGAGCCGTCAGCATCAACAGATTGGGATCCGTCCATGCCATCAGCAAATAGGAAAGGGTATCGGTCATGGGATCTATCTCAGGGCAGGTAGACGCTGAACGCCAGGGTAAATAGCAGGTAAATGGCCAGAACCAGTGCACTGCTGGCGAACAGGGCCGAAAGCACCTTGCCACGCCGCAGATAAACGACGGCCGCCATCAGAAACAAAAAAGTACTGACGTAGAAGCTCACCCACTGAATGGCGACTAGGTAAGTCACGGCGAGGAGCGTGAACACCACGATATGGCGAGGGAAGTGTGTGTGCTTGAACCTCTTGAACGAGGTCAGCCACCCATCGCCGTCAGTGGGTTTTCCGCGTAGCTCGTACAGCACGCGCAGCGATGCAATTAACAGTACTGCGCTTATGCCGAGAGGAAAGGCGCCGGGTGAGCTGATTGAGGAAAAACTGGAAATCATAAAAGCCTGATACAGCACGACAAGGCTGAAGATAAGTAGCAGCACGCAGAAGGTGCGTTCACCCACTGGCACGCGTTTTGGGGTCGTCATAGATCGCTCCGGATGCAGCACATGCTGCCCAGGTTAGGGCCGTCTGAAATCAGCTGGGGATGTTGGCATGGTATGGCTGGAGCTCCGCTGTCGATGGCCCCTGCGTAGCAGGCATCAGCAGGCTTAAGGTGGTAGGCGAGAGCAAAGACCACTCTTCGTTGTACGGATGGGCCAATGCGCGAACGGCCTGAAGGGCCGTCTGCTGTGTACCGGCAAGCACAGTACTGAACTGCTGCATGTGGACGACCTTTTTATATTTATGGCTACGGCGGATAAAGCGCTTCCGAGATTGCCAGAGCGGACAGCAAACCTCAGACGCTGGATCGACTACTCTGCGGTACGGGGAGTCTTTCAATTGATCCAAGCTGTTGTCGTTCGATAACCGAGTGAGAACGAACCGGTTAGCCACCTAGGGCTCGGCGATTATGGCGTTCTTGGGTCATGCAGCCAACCCTTCCTTTAATCGCCAGGGTTTCCGATCGCAGGTTCAAGCACGGTGTTCCTGTTAGCGCCCGTGCTATCACGCGGTGGGATTGCAGGTGGCGCAGACTTGCTATCATTGCCTAGTCCGCTTGCGGCAGAAACGGGGATATATCCCGCGCGCCGGATAACGCCGCACACGGTTAGCTATCGACAAGGAGCTGGCGATGCTGGCACCGTTGCGTCCTATCTCGCGCTATTACTGGCGTCGGCGCGCTTGGCGGATACACTGCGCACGTGGGCCTGCCTTGCGCAAAATGCTTAGGTTGCTATCGGATAAGTCGCCCGTTGAATTACGAGAGTTTGCATGAGTACCCCGAGTTCGTTGTCTGGCGTTAATCACCCGCTCAAGGGGATAGCCCTTGTGGTGCTGGCGACGTTTCTGTTCGCCAGCCATGATGCGCTGTCCAAATATCTGTCCGGTATTTATCCGGTGGTCATGGTGGTCTGGGCGCGCTACGTGGTGCACACATTATTAATGGCGGGCATCTTCCTACCGCAATCGGGGTTGCGGGTATTGCGTAGCAAGCGACCTGGTCTACAGGCTTTGCGGGCAATCTGTCTGCTGGGCTGCAGTCTGTTCTTTACCACAGGGCTGCTGTACATCCCGCTGGCTGAAGCCACGGCGGTGAATTTTCTCGCACCGCTGGTGGTTACGGCGTTATCGGTACCTTTGCTCAAAGAGCACGTCAGTCGAGGTCAGTGGGCCGCAGTGCTGGTCGGCTTCTGTGGGGTATTGATCATTGTCCACCCGGGTGGCGATCTGTTTACTCCGGCGGTGTTGCTACCACTTTGTTCGGCGACCTGTTTCGCCGCTTACCAATTGCTGACGCGTATACTCAGCCAATACGACACGCCTACTACCAGTAACTTTTTCACGGGCCTACTCAATACACTGTTTATGAGTTGCCTGGTGCCGTTCTTCTGGCAATTGCCGCAATGGCGGCATTTACCGCTGATGCTGGCCTTGGGCGCGTGCGGTATGTTCGCCCACCTGATGCTGACAAAAGCCTTTCGCCACGCCGCTCCCGCGTTACTGGCGCCGTTTGGCTATTGCCAGATCGTCTTCGCTGGGTTGTTGGGTTTGGTGATTTTCGGGCATGACCCTGACACGAGCGCCAAGGTGGGCATCGCCATCATCTGCTTGAGCGGGTTGGCTGCTGCGTATCAACAACGCAGCAAGCGCTGAAGCAAGTGCCTCGGCCTGTGACGGTAATCGAAGGTCCCGTTAACAAATTGGTCCTGAGGACGTGGGCAATAGTGGATCCATGCCCAGGTGGCCTTCAAACCGATATCAGTCACGTGACGAGGCGGCCCGATAGAGCAGGCAGCGTATCGTTCGAAAACGCTCGGATTACTGATCAGTCTGTACGCGTGGGTTGCTAACTCACGCTCGCAATCTCCAGCCCCCTGGATGAGCAGGCGGTAATACTGACGGTGGGCGAAGGGCTTCGCTCGGGATAGAAAGAGGGGGCTGTTTCATACAGATGCTCCGAGCGTGCACTTCTACCAACGCTTTCTGCCTGCGGGTTATGCAGCAGGTACCCCGGCAGGGTGGTCGTTCAGACCAACCTTCTGGGCAAACAGGTCAAACAGCGCGACAAGCCATGAACTTTGAAGCAGTTCAGCGCTATCTAACGCGCTGAACCAGGCCGGCCTTTTCGTAAGTGCGGCCTGTCGCCTAACCGTTCATGCTGTGGAAGTGGTTGAGCATGCGCTGTGCATCAGCTTCCAGGCCGCTGAACAACTCGAATGCCTTCACGGCTTGAAAGACTGCCATATTGCTGCCGTCCAACGTTCTGCAGCCGATGGCTCGGGCTTCGCGGAGCAGTTCGGTTTCCAGTGGGAAGTAAACGATCTCTGCCACCCACAGTGCAGGCCGCAGTAACGCCTTGGGGATTGGCATACCCGGCAGTTTGTCCATGCCCATAGGCGTCGTGTTGACGAGCCCGTCGGCACTTGCCAACGCGCCAGCTAGGTCGCTCCCGACATGGGCGCAGGGCGAGCTGAAGTGCTGGTTGAGGTTGGCAACCAGTGCTTGGGCGCGTTCAGGCTCCACGTCGAAGATAATCAATTGTTCGACACCTTCGCTCAGCAGCGCGTGCGCCACTGCTGCACCGGCGCCGCCAGCACCCATTTGCACGACCTGTCTGCGCCGAGCATCGCTTAGGCCGCGGCGATATCCTTCCAAGAAACCCAGGCAGTCCGTGTTGTGGCCGATCCGTTTGCCCTTATTGAACACGACGGTGTTTACCGCTCCAATACCCCTGGCCTCATCCGACAGCTCGTCGAGCAAAGGGATGATCGCCTGCTTGCAAGGGAAGGTAACGTTGAGCCCGGTGAAGCCCATGCGCTCAGCTGCCACCAGGAGATCGGGAAGGGCGCTGCTGTCGAGCTGTAGCTGGTCGAGGTCAATCAGCCTATATATGTAGCGGACTCCTAAAGCGTCACCCTCATGCTCGTGCATGGCGGGTGTCCTAGAAGCCTGGATGCCCGCACCTATTAGGCCGGCGAGGATGCTCGGTGCTTGAGTCGTCATAGGTGCATCCTTCTTCTGATAGTTGCTGAAGTGTCGCAGCGCCGCTACAACGCCTGCAAGTCACGCCGAGCTCGCTGGGAGACTGGAAGGCAAGGCTTCCCGGTGAAGCGCTTCAGAAAGATGTACATAAACTAACTCGCCCTGGCCTGTCTTGATCTCGGCCATGCACTTGATAATGGCGCGTCGATCAATTTCGTCATGAAACCTGAAATAAACGGTTGACCTAGGAATCTGGCGGCCTATAATGCGCACCACTTCCGGCGTGGCCTGATCTGAAAACTCCTTGTAAAACAAGAAGTTAGATGAAAATAAAGGTTGCACGGACGGCGAATTCGAGTAGAATGCGCCGGCATCGACAGGGTGGTTTGAGTGACTCTGTTGATGGTTCGATCAGGTTTGATCGAAGGCGGTAAAGAGGGTGTTGACAGCGGTTTGTAACGCTGTAGAATTCGCCTCCCGCTGGAGAGAAGATGATCTGGTGGGGCGCTGCAAGGTGTTGAGAAGAAAGAAAAAGTTCTTCAAAAACAGCT
>NZ_FNBM01000017.1 GCF_900102335.1 Phytopseudomonas seleniipraecipitans | reverse complement strand
TTTAGGACGATGAAGTGGTTGATGCCATGCTTCCAGGAAAAGCTTCTAAGCTTCAGGTAATTAGGAACCGTACCCCAAACCGACACAGGTGGTTAGGTAGAGAATACCAAGGCGCTTGAGAGAACTCGGGTGAAGGAACTAGGCAAAATGGCACCGTAACTTCGGGAGAAGGTGCGCCGGTGAGTGTGAAGGGTTTACCCCGTAAGCACATGCCGGTCGAAGATACCAGGCCGCTGCGACTGTTTATTAAAAACACAGCACTCTGCAAACACGAAAGTGGACGTATAGGGTGTGACGCCTGCCCGGTGCCGGAAGGTTAATTGATGGGGTTAGCTAACGCGAAGCTCTTGATCGAAGCCCCGGTAAACGGCGGCCGTAACTATAACGGTCCTAAGGTAGCGAAATTCCTTGTCGGGTAAGTTCCGACCTGCACGAATGGCGTAACGATGGCGGCGCTGTCTCCACCCGAGACTCAGTGAAATTGAAATCGCTGTGAAGATGCAGTGTATCCGCGGCTAGACGGAAAGACCCCGTGAACCTTTACTATAGCTTTGCACTGGACTTTGAGCTTGCTTGTGTAGGATAGGTGGGAGGCTTTGAAGTGGGGACGCCAGTTCTCATGGAGCCAACCTTGAAATACCACCCTGGCAACCTTGAGGTTCTAACTCTGGTCCGTTATCCGGATCGAGGACAGTGTATGGTGGGTAGTTTGACTGGGGCGGTCTCCTCCTAAAGAGTAACGGAGGAGTACGAAGGTGCGCTCAGACCGGTCGGAAATCGGTCGTAGAGTATAAAGGCAAAAGCGCGCTTGACTGCGAGACAGACACGTCGAGCAGGTACGAAAGTAGGTCTTAGTGATCCGGTGGTTCTGTATGGAAGGGCCATCGCTCAACGGATAAAAGGTACTCCGGGGATAACAGGCTGATACCGCCCAAGAGTTCATATCGACGGCGGTGTTTGGCACCTCGATGTCGGCTCATCACATCCTGGGGCTGAAGCCGGTCCCAAGGGTATGGCTGTTCGCCATTTAAAGTGGTACGCGAGCTGGGTTTAGAACGTCGTGAGACAGTTCGGTCCCTATCTGCCGTGGACGTTTGAGATTTGAGAGGGGCTGCTCCTAGTACGAGAGGACCGGAGTGGACGAACCTCTGGTGTTCCGGTTGTCACGCCAGTGGCATTGCCGGGTAGCTATGTTCGGGAAAGATAACCGCTGAAAGCATCTAAGCGGGAAACTTGCCTCAAGATGAGATCTCACTGGAACCTTGAGTTCCCTAAAGGGCCGTCGAAGACTACGACGTTGATAGGCTGGGTGTGTAAGCGTTGTGAGGCGTTGAGCTAACCAGTACTAATTGCCCGTGAGGCTTGACCATATAACACCCAAACAATTTGGCTGTTAGACGGTAGAAGTCGACAGTAATGCCGAAAATTTGTAAAAAGAACACGCAACACCAACTGATATCACATACCCAATTCGGGGAAGCGACCTAAAAACCGACTCCCCAACCGGATTGCTTGACGACCATAGAGCGTTGGAACCACCTGATCCCATCCCGAACTCAGTAGTGAAACGATGCATCGCCGATGGTAGTGTGGGGTTTCCCCATGTGAGAGTAGGTCATCGTCAAGCTTCTACTAGAAACCCCAGATCTCGACAGAGGTCTGGGGTTTCGTCTTTGTGGCG